>NZ_JANCNT010000001.1:0-62500 GCF_022576075.2 Erythrobacter sp. LQ02-29
AAAATGAGCCATATTTTCATGGCGAAATCTCCTTAATTTAAGAAAGCGACCGGAGGGCTCAGATGCCCCAGGGTGCCGCCATCCAGGTCAGGATATGCGCGACGATCGCGACGGCGAGGAACGCCAGGAAGCTTTTGGTGAAATAGGAATGGAATTCCCGCGCCTCGGCCTCGGTCAGGCCCGACAGGCTCGTCCTCTCGTGGTGGTGGGGGTCGTTCAGATCAGCCATTGGTAGTCTCCTTTCGCTTGCAGTCTTTTTTCGTCCAAGAATCGAGCCGGGCGGTTATTCAGCCCGGCAATTGGTAGATCATCGCCGCCGAGCTGCGCGCACGGGCATAGGCGTCGCGCACCAGCGGCTGGCCCGGTGCATCCCGCCCGCGCCGCACCAGCCCGCTCGCCAGGCAGGCTGGAAAAAACGCAGAGGCGATGATGGAAATGGCCATGTCGTGCCGTTCCCACCCGGGATGGTTGGCGAAGGGGCGCGATGCGCGCGCATCGCGGTTGGCCTCGGGTGCGGCCCAAATATCTTTCGCTAGCGGCTTCATGCAGCACTCCCTTGCGTGGCGAGATCGACCATTTCGGCCGCGACCGTACGGCTGCCGCGACGCCGGGCTTCGGCTTCGGCGGCATCGCGCAGGGTCTTGGCGGCGGAAATCCGACTGAGAACGGGGGCGCGGGCGATGGCGCGTTCGAACAGCGCGCGTGCCTCCTCGTCCCATTCGAAACTGTCGCCGCCCTCTCTGGCGAGGGTGGGATCGGCGCGGTCGAGGCGGCTGGCGAGCGGAATGATGTCGAACAGCGTGTCGAACAGCGCGTTGCACACTTCCTGCACCAGCCACATCGCGCCTGCGTAACCCATCACCGGCGTACCGGTATGCCGCCGCACCACCGCGCCGGGGAAGGATGCGGGGATGTAGGCGCTTTTCGCGCACGCTTCTGCAAGATAGATCCGCTCGTTGATCGATCCGAACACGATCGCCGGCGCGCGTTCGGTGATCTGAGACCGAACGGCATCGTTATCGGGCTTCTCGCCCGCCTTGCGGCTGACCGCGAAGGCGCAGGGCATGCCCATGTCGTCGGCCAGGAATTGCCGCACGCCGCGGGCATAGGTCTCGTTCGCGACGATCCCGAAATCGGCGGTGGCGAAGAAATCCTGCGTTACCGAGCGCCACAGGTCCCACAGCGGAGCAAGCGTCGTCTTCTTCTCGCGCGCGATGAACGGTTCGGGATCGACCCCCAGTTCCGCCGCCAGCGAGCGCAGGAAAGCGGTCGTCGAATGCATCCCGATCGGGGCCTGGAAGAACGGCCGCTCCAGCGCTTCGCACAGCATCCGGCCGTATTCGCGATAGAGGCAGATGTTCGCATCCGCCTCGTTCAACTTCTTCACGTCCTTCAGCGAGGAGCCGAGCGGGAACTCCATGTTCACCTCGGCCCCCAGCCCCTCGACCAGGCGGCGGATCTCGGCGAGGTCGCTCGGCTGGTTGAACATACCGTAGGCGGGGCCGATGATGTTGACCCTGGGCCGCTCGCCATCCTTGCGTTTGCGCGGGCGAACCTTGCCGCCAAATTCGGTCCACAGATACAGCAGAGAGCGATCCGCCGCCTGCCACTGATCCTCGTCGATCGTGCGCGGCAGGAAGCGCTTGAGATTGGAACCTTCGGGCACCAGCCCGCCACCGATCATCTCGGCGATGGAACCCGTGACGATGATGGCGGGCCGGTCCGGATCGAGTGTTGCGCCCGCACGGGCCAGCGCCTGCTCGGTCCCGCTCTTGGCCAGTTCGTCTTCCGACAGGCCGGTGACGCGGATCGGCAACGCGTGCGGTGGCAATGCGTCGGTGTAGTGGAGAACAGATGTGACCGGCAGGTTCTCACACCCGACCGGCCCGTCGATCACCACCTGCAGCCCGTCGAGCGCGGTGAAGCAATAGACCGCGCCCCAATAGCCGCCCGCCCGGTCGTGATCGATCACGAGCATCAGGCGGCCTCCTCTTCGAAGAAGGCGCGCATCGTCTGCATCCGGTCCTTCCCGCGGATCGCGCCGTTCACCACTTCGGCGATACCGCCGGGCCCGGCGGGGCCCATCAGCGGACGGGCGGAGATGAGGTTGGTGAAGTAAAGCGCCGGGGTGCCGCGCTCCTTCGCATGCTGGACGACTGGGGTGGTGCCGATGGCGAGGTCTGGCTCGAACGCCTCGTAGGCAGCGAGATCGTCCTCTAGCGCGGCGCGAAACTTTACCGCGACACCCTTCGCTTCCAGCCAGGCCGCGTCGTCGGCGGAGAAGCGCGTCTTCGGGCAGGCAGTGCCGACATAGCGGACGTCCGCCCCGCTCTCCACCAGCAGCCGCGCGACGATCAGCTCGGAGCCTTCGTAGCCCGACAGCGTGATGCGACCCTCGATCGGGACCTGCGCCAGAGCGCCCCTGATCGCGCCGCCCATCGCGTTCTGCGCCACGGCGATCTTCTCGCCCGGCACACCGCAGGCCGCGCCGATGGCGGCGAGCCAGGAATGCGTACCCTCGACACCGACCGGGGCGCTTCCGACCACATCGCGGCCCGCAGCTTCGAACTCGCGTACGCTGGCGGTGTAGAAGGGGTGGATCGCTGCGACCGCGGCGCAATCGAGTGCGGCGTAGAGCTCGCGCCATTCGCGTGTCGGCACGCTCGGGCCGGCGGCGAGGCCGAGCGGTGTCAGCATCTGTCCGATGATGATCGGATCGGCGGGGAATACCTCGCCCAGCAGGGTCACGGTCGGCTTGCCGCTGTCGTGGTCGGGCAGCGGCATGACCGGCCCCGCCTCGATCTCCTTGCGTGCATAGGCCAGCATCGCGCCTGCCAGCACATCCTTTGCCTCGGCATGGGTGGGCACACCGAAACCGGGGACGTCGATACCGACGATGCGCACGCCGTTGATCTGCTTGGGCAGCAGGCGCAGCGGTACGCCGCTCGCGGTAGGAACGCACAGGTTCGTGACCACGATCGCATCGTATTTGTCGGGGTCCGCCATCTGGTGGACAGCGTCGCGGATATCCTCGAACAGCTTGCCGGTGACGAGCGTTTCGGAATTGAACGGGACGTAGCCCACGCTGCGCCGCGCACCGTAGAAGTGGCTGGTGAAAGTGAGGCCGTAGACGCAGCAGGCGCTGCCCGACAGGATCGTCGCGGTCCGCTTCATGCGCAGGCCGACGCGCAAGGACCCGAAGGCCGGGCACATGCTCTGCGGCTGGTCGTGCGGGCCGGTGGGATAATCCTTCGCGAACTGGTCCAGGATCTCGCCCGCGCCCTGTTCGGCGGCATCGGCCCGGACTTGCGCCGCGTCGCCATGGCAGCCGATGCCTTCCGCCGGATCGGCCGCGGACGTGCTCTGGGGTGCATCGAGAGGTGCGTCCAGGCTCACGCCGGCAACTCCTCGTAAATGACCTCGAGCGATTTCTTCTGCGGGATCGGGCGTCCGTGCATGTCCTCCTGGCTCGCCGGCTGCAGCGTGACGTTGCCGCCCGTATCCTCCGGGCTGAACAGGCCGAGCAGTTCGTCCTGCTCCAGCGGCTTGGGCGGGATCGGCGGGGCGGTGGAGACGTTTTCGGAGAGCTGTTCGAACAGCGGTGCCCACGGCGTGCCCGGCTTGCCGATAATCTGGTAGTTGGCGCTCTTGCGCCGGATATCCTCGTCCGCCGGAATCGCGGCGAGCACGGGAATGCCGACCGCTTCGGCGAAGGCCGCCGCCTCGCCCGTACCGTCATCCTTGTTCACGACCATGCCGGCGACGCCGACATTGCCGCCCAGCTTCGAGAAATAGTCCACCGCCGAACAGACATTGTTGGCGACGTAGAGCGATTGCATGTCGTTCGAGCCGACGACGATCACCTTCTGGCACAGGTCGCGCGCGATCGGCAGGCCGAAGCCGCCGCACACCACGTCGCCGAGAAAATCGAGCAGGACGTAGTCGAAGCCCCAGTCGTGGAAGCCCAATTTCTCCAGCGTCTCGAAACCGTGGATGATGCCGCGCCCGCCGCACCCGCGACCGACTTCCGGCCCGCCCAGCTCCATCGCGAACACGCCATCGCGCTTGAAGCAGACGTCCTCGATCCGGACCTCGTCTCCCGCCAGCTTCTTCTTGGAAGATGTCTCGATAATGGTGGGGCACGCCTTGCCGCCGAACAGCAGGCTGGTGGTGTCGCTCTTGGGATCGCAACCGAGCAGCAGCACGCGCTTGCCCTGTTGCGCCATCATGTAGCTGAGGTTCGACAGCGTGAAGCTCTTGCCGATACCGCCCTTGCCGTAGATCGCGATGATCTGCGTTTCCTTCTTCGCGGCGACATCGTCGTCGATGGCTTCCGAACAGTCGATCAGATCGCGTTCCGGGCGGATGGGTTGGTCGAGCGTCATGCGTCTCCCCAGTCGAGGACCATCTTGCGACAGGCAGGGCCCTCAAAAGCTTGTGGATAGGCGGCGGCGATTTCGCGCGCCGGGCGATGATGGGTGATGAGGCCGTCTAGCGAGAGGCGCCCGTCCGCGATCAGGCGCAGCACGGCGTCCATGTCGGCAGGCGCCCATTCGGCCGCGATGCGAAAGCGCGCCTCGCGCATGAAGGCTGGCGCGAAGGGGAAGCTGACCGCACCGGGGTAGAAGCCTGCAAGCACGATCTCGCCACCCCTGGCGATGCGTCCGATCAATTCGGGCAGGAGTGCGGCGTCGCCGCTGCAATCATAGATCGCGGCGTAATCGCGGCGCTCGTCGCTCTCGGCGTCGGTGACGCAATAGTCGAAACGACCCGCGCGGCGCGCCGGGTCTTTCTCCCAAACGACAGGAGAGGCCATGCCCCTGGCGATGGCGATGCGGGTGAGCAGCCGCCCCAGCGTGCCGTGGCCGACGATCAGCTCAGGCGCGCGGGCGTCACGCGCCGCGAGCGCATGATGCGCAGTCGCCGCCAGAGCCAGCAAGACGCCGCGTTCGTCGCCCATCGCGGAATTGTCGACCAGCCTGTCGGCTTTCACCACCAGATGGCGCGCATTGGCCCCGAACAGAGAACGCGCATCGGGGAAACAGTGCGCGCCCGGCACGAAGACCCGGTCGCCGTTCCGGCACGTGGCACCCGCGCCCGCATCCACCACGCAACCGACAGCCTCGTAGCCGGGCACCAGCGGATAACCCATGCCGGGGAATTGCGGCATCGCGCCGTCCCACAGCAGCTTCTCGGTTCCGGTGGAAATGGCGGCGTGGTCGATCTCGACCACCACCTCGCCTTCGGCGGGATCGCGCAGGGCGAGGTCCGCAAGACTGATATGACCGGGCTTGGATAGCATGGCGGCAGTAGTGCGCATCTCGCTCTCCCAATTCCGAGTCAGCGTGGAGAATGACACTTTGCTTGAGCCGTGTCAATTTTGACAGACAGCTAGTGGTGTCCAAACTCAAGAACGGTCAGTAGTGAATTCCCGGTGCGGCGGTTGCGCACGAGCGTCAGGCCGGTTTGGTTGGCGAGATCTTCGATCTGCGCGCGGGTACGCAAACGGCCCGATCCCATCGCACCGAAATAGGCGGTGAAATATGCGGATTGGGCATCGCGGCCCGCGCGTCTGGTCGGCTCCCCCACGATGGCGATACCGGCGGGCGCCAGCGATTCCTTCGCCTGCCGCAACAGGGTAATGGCTGCTCCATCATCCAGGTCGTGGAGTAGGCGCAGCATCAGCACACAGTCGTGGGACGCCAGCTGCGGCGCGCGGTTGTCCCTTGCCTGGAACGTGACTCGCTCGATTAGACCTGCCGCACGGATGCGCGCATCCGCCAAAGGCGCAACGGCCGGGAGGTCGAGGACGCGGATCGAGGGTTTCGAATAATTCCGGGCGATCATGACTGCGAGCGACGCGTCCCCCCCGCCCAGTTCGAGGATCGTTTCGAACCGATCGAAATTGACCGTATCGAGCAGCGGCTCCGCCACCAAAGACAGCGACTCGCGCATCAATTGGCTGTATTCCTCTGGCCGTCCTGGCCCTCCCGAATATGGCCAGAACCGAGCCAGCTCACCCTCGCCCCGCCCTTCCAGCACCGCTCGCCAGCCTACGAGATCGGCGTGCAGCAAAGTGCCATGGCGGATCATCGCCCGCACGCCCGGTTCGCGCGCAGCGACCAGCCCGCGCGTGGTAAGGGCAACCAATTCGCCGTGGCGCTCGATCAGCCCGCACGCCTCACCCAAGCTTAGCAGACGAGCCACGGCGGGAGGGGAGATATCCAGACACGAACCGATCCGAGCTACAGACGATGGCGCATCGGCAAGCACATCGAACAGCCCGGTTTCCAGAAAGGCGACCAGCGTCTGAGAACGCACGGCCCCGGCCATCTCATCGAACAGGGCGCGGCGGTGGCGCTCCGCGATCGATCCTCCGAAAGGCAGACGTTCGAGCGCGCGGCGACGCCCACGATTTCCGAGGAGCCAGTATCGTAGATGGGCCAACCCGAACGACATCCCTGCTTTTTGACAGTGCTGACTGTCCAATGCAATGGACATGCACGGCGTGGAGTGGCACTCTCCCCGTCGATGAACGAAGTGCAGGTTATCATCGTCGGCGCGGGAATCGGCGGGCTTACCGCCGCGGTCGACTGCGCCGGACGCGGACTGGACGTTCTCGTCCTCGAACGAGCCGCCGCGCCTGGGGGCAAGATCGCAACCGCCATGGTCGGCGGGAAGAGCGTCGACGCCGGCCCCACCGTCCTCACCTTGCTCGAAGTGTTCGACGAGCTGTTCGAAAGCGCCGGGCTGCGCCGTGAGGATTTCGTGACGGCGGTCCCGCTCGACGAGCTTGCGTGTCATTACTGGCCGGGCGGCAGTTCGCTCTCGCTCCATTCGGATATCGAGAAAAGCGCGGCCGCGATCCGCGCCTTTGCGGGGGCGCAGGAAGAACGCGGGTTCCGTGCGTTCTGCGAAGCCTCCGGAGCGATATATCAGGCGCTGCGCGATACGTTCATGTTTCACGACCGGCCCGCGAACCCGCTGAGCCTGATGCTGCGCGGCGGCGTTTCGGGACTGTCCGGTTTTACCCGGCTCGATCCGTATCGGCCCCTGGCCGCAATGGTAGGCGAGCATTTCCGCGACCCGCGGCTGCGCCAGCTGTTCGGGCGTTACAGCACCTATTCGGGTAGCTCGCCCTTCGTGGCGCCCGCCACCCTGGCGCTGATCGCCGAAGTGGAGCGGCGCGGCGTGTGGCGGATCGAGGGCGGGATGGCGGCGGTCGCAAGCGGTCTCGAACAGGCGGCGCGGGCGCTCGGCGTGCGCTTCGCCTATGATTGCGAGGTTGCGAGGGTCGAGACCCGTGCCGGCCATGTGCAAGGGGTTACGCTGGCCGGCGGTGAGCGGATCGAGGCCGAACAGGTCGTTCTGAACGCCGATGCAGCCGCTCTCGCCGATGGGCTGTTCGGCGACGCCCCAGCCCGCCGCACGCGCGCTTTCGATGCGGGCGACCGGTCCTTCTCCGCCTTCACCGTCGCGCTCGACGCGCGGCTGAAGGGTGTCGCACCGGCCCATCACACGGTCTTCTTCTCTGCGGACAGCCGCGCGGAATTCGATGCGCTGGCTGCCGGGAGGATGCCGAAAGAGCCGACCGTCTATGCCTGTTTCCAGGACCGGGTCGAGGGTGCCCCGCCACCGACCGGGCCGGAGCGCGCTCTGCTGGTCCTCAACGCGCCCGCCGACGGGGACCGCCATGCCTATTCTGCCGAGGAGATCGACCGGTGTACGAACAACGCCCTCCTGACCATGGCCCGCGCGGGCCTCTCGATCGAGATGGCCGCCCCGCCTTCGATCTCGACACCTTCGGATTTCGCACGCCGTTTTCCTGCGACCGGCGGGGCGCTCTACGGCCGGGCTTCGCATGGGTGGATGGCTTCGTTCCGCAGGCCCGGCGCCCGGACGGCGATCCCTGGCCTGTACCTCGCGGGCGGCAGCGTGCACCCGGGCGCGGGCGTGCCGATGGCCGCGCTGTCGGGCCGCGCGGCGGTACGGGCACTCGTCCTGGACCGCGCTTCGACATCGACCTTCCGCAAGGCGGCTACGCCTGGTGGTATATCGACGCCTTCAGCGAGGACCGGCGCCACGGCCTGACGCTGATCGGTTTCCTCGGCAGCGTCTTCTCCCCTTACTACGCCCACGGCTACCGTGCGGAGCCGCTCGACCATGCCGCGATGAACGTCGCGCTCTATGGCCCGGCTGCGCGCTGGACCATGACCGAGCGGGGCGCGGAAGGCGTCCATCGCAGCGCCGACCGGCTCGCCATCGGGCCGAGCGGGATGGAGTGGCGCGGCGACCACCTCCATATCGACATCGCCGAAACCACCCCGTGGCTGCGCCGCCGGGTGCGCGGCACCGTGAAGGTATGGCCCGAGGCACTGGTGGACCGCCCGCTGGCGCTGGGCCGGACCGAGCGGCATTTCTGGTGGCCGATCGCCCCCTGCGCCCGGATCGAGGTCGAGCTGACCGAGCCGGCCCTCAGATGGAGCGGGACCGGCTATCTCGACATGAATATCGGGGCCGAACCGATCGAAAACGGCTTTTCCATGTGGGACTGGAGCCGGGCGACGCTGGCGGACGGGCGCACCGTCGTGCTCTACGATCTTTATCCCCGCGACGGATCGCCCACCAGCCTGGCGGTGCAATTCGACCCGGCCGCAGAAGTGACCGAGATCGACCTGCCCGCCCCCGCCGACCTGCCGCCGACGATGTGGCTGATGGGCCGCCGCACCCGCGCCGATGCAGGTGCCCGCCCCCAGGTAACGAAGACTCTGGAGGACACGCCCTTCTACGCCCGTACCCGGCTGAAGACCCAGCTGTTCGGCGAGGAGGTCGAGGCGATGCACGAAAGCCTTTCGCTAAACCGCCTGCGCAGCCGCGCGGTGCAGTTCATGCTCCCCTACCGCATGCCCCGCATCGCCGAGCGCCGCACCAAGCCGCGCGTTCCCTGGCCGATCGTCTGGCGCCCGCCGGAGGGGTGACGAAGGTGACAGGGCGTCACCTTCAGGAATCTCTCCTAAATCATTATACGAAATAACAAAGATGCCTCCGACAGCTGGCGGACGGACAGGGGGACGAGAGCGCAAAACGGAACCGTTCGTAACGAAACGCCTTTCCTTAAGGCGAACGGGGGATGTAGGAAAATGTGCGTTCCAACCGGTGGCCTGCACGGTTGCGATGGAGAAGTTGACGGCGCGGGGACGACGCGCGATACCTCGCCTTCATTTCGCCCGCCCGGTGCGGCTCATCCCGGCCTCGCAACCTTCTCGCAAACGGCCCTTGGCCTATGTCGGCCTCGCATCTCCAACTCCATCACCTGCGGTCGGCATGGCCTAGCCAGTGCGGCAGGCCGATACGAGGCGGCGGGTTCAAACCGCGTGTTAGCTCTTTCAGTCTAGAGGCGAATTATGGCCGATCAGAATGGCGATACCAGCAAGCTTCGATCTTCGGGACAGGCGCACCGCGCGATCTCTCCCGTTCGCCACAAGGGCGTCGGCTTCGAAGGGGCGAGCGGGCTGCTGTTCGAACAGGCCATGGCGCAGACGCGGATGGCCGTGTGCCTGACCGACCCGCGCCAGCCCGATGATCCGATCGTCTTCTGCAACGAGGCGTTCGAACAGCTGACCGGCTACCGAAGCGACGAGATCGTGGGTCGCAATTGTCGTTTCCTGCAAGGGCCGGATACCGACCAGGCGCAGGTCGCCAAGATCCGCGATGCCATCAACAGCGAGGAGGTCGTGGTCGTCGAGCTGCTCAATTATCGCAAGGACGGCTCCAGCTTCTGGAACACCCTGCACCTCGGCCCGATCTACGACGCCGACGGGAAGCTCACCTATTTCTTCGGCAGCCAGTGGGATGTGACCGATATCCACCAGTCGCGCGCCGAGGAACGCCATGCAAAGGCCTTGGCCCGCGAAATATCCCACCGGATGAAAAACGTCTTCGCGGTGATCGGCGGTATCGTGAACATCACCGGGCGGTCGATGCAGGCGCGGGACGTCGCGCGCAAGATCAACGATCGGGTGCAGGCCCTGGGGCGGTCGTACGAACCGACGCTGGACGATGCCGTGCTCGGCACGATCCAGGTCGGTCAGGCCATACGCGCGGTGTTGCAGCCTTACGATCCGGAAGGCGACCGCTTCGAGTTCGCGGGTAACGGCACACGTACGGAGCCAAACGCGATTTCGGCAATCGGCCTCACGCTCCATGAACTGGCGGCCAATGCGACCAAGTATGGCGCGCTTTCGAACGAGACCGGACGGGTCGAGGTGGCGTGGTCGCATATCAAGGACAAGCTCGGGCGCAATTCGCTCGAAATCGTCTGGACCGAACGCGGTGGGCCGCAGGTCGACGGTCCGCCCGCCAGTACCGGGACCGGGTTCGACATCGCGGATACGCTCCTGGCTCACTCGCGGGGCACGATGGAACGCGACTGGAACCGAAGCGGTCTGACGGCCACGATTACCGTTCCGATTCAATAAGGTAAGGCATGAAAACTTTTCTTGTTCTCGAAGATGAACCATTGATCGCAATGGACCTGAAGTTCGCTTTCACCGATGCGGGGCACGACGCCGTAACCGCGGTCGACAACGAGGAAGCGCTGGCCTGCATTGAAGAAAAGACCATCTCCGGCGCGATTCTGGATGTCAGCCTGGGAAAGGGCAAGACATGCAATCCGACAGCCGATCGGCTGCTGGAACTCGGTCTGCCCTTCGTATTGCATACCGGGGATCTCGACCGGGTCGGCGAACATTTGCGGAATATCGACGCGCCGGTGATCGCGAAACCTCGCCCGGCAGATGACGTGGTCGCTACGCTGCTCGCCATGGTGGAAGAACGAAACGACGGTTGATTGCGGGATCGGGTCGACAGAGGTCATTCCCCGATCGCGTCAGCCACCGCTCCCTCGATTGCCCGCGCGACCGCTTCGGCATCTTCTTCATGGGCCAGATGCCCCAGGCCGGGCAGCGCCCGTACTTCGGCGCCTTCGACCACCTTCGCCACTTCGCGCTGCTGGGCGGGCGGGACGAAGCCGTCGCCTTCCGGGACCAGCAGGGTTAGCGGTGTCTCCAACTGCGGCAGGTCGCGCGCCAGTGCCTCCAGATCCCAGTTCGCCATCAGCGCCAAGGCGGCATCGACATGGCTCGAATGCCGGAACAGCGAGGCGTAAAGGTCGCGCTGGCGGGCGTCGATCCGCGAGCCCGTCTGCGCCAACATCCGGTCCACCGCGCCGGTGCTGCGCGCGCGCCATGCCATCAGTGATGGCACCAGCGGGTTGAGGAAAAGCAGCTTCGCCGCGGCCGGAAACAGGTGCCGCGCCGCGCCGCCCATCGGCAGGATCGCCCCCGCCAGCGCCACGATCCGCTCCGGCGCAATCAATCCGTCCAGCGCCATGCGCAGCGCGATTGCCGCACCCGCCGAATGGCCGAGGACATAGTGCGGGGCGAAGTCCTCTTCGCGCAATAGGTCCGCCACGGCGCGCGAGACATAGGGCAGCGACAGGATACCGCTGGCGCGCGGGCTGGTGAAACCGTGGCCGGGCAGATCGGGCGCAAGCAGGGTGAAACGTTCCGCCAGCAGCGGCCAGATCGGCCCCCAGCTATGCGTCGCCGCGCCGGTGCCGTGGAGCAGCAGCATGTTCGGACCGCTGCCGCCGCGCTGGACATGCCAGCGATGGCTACCCGCGCGGACGAACGTACTCGCCTCGCGGTTCGGCCATGAGCGGCCCTCGCGCTGCCAGTCGGGGCGGCTCATGCGGCGCGGGCCCGAGCTTGAGCCTCGCTGGCAACGCCAGAAAGCGCCTCGCGGTCGAGCCGGGGTAGCGCGTAGTACCGGGCCTTCATCGCCGCCGCGAGCTCGCGAACGACCGGGCGGCTGCGCGCGCCGCAATCGACCACCAGTGCCGGAATGCCGGACCGTGCGACGCTCTCCGCCACCGCCAAGGCGTCTTCCTGCGCCCGGGCACGGTCTGGCCGACCCTCCAGATCGATATTGCCGCCGCCGTCGGTAACGACGACCAGCAGCACCGCCCGGCCCGCCACGCGCGCGGCCAGCGCTTCGCGTAATCCCTCGCGCATTCCCGCGGCGAGCGGCGTGCCCCCTCCGCCCGCCAGCCCCGCCAGCAGGCGCTGCGCGCGGGCCAGCGAGCGGGTGCGCGGCAGGACCGTTTCGGCCTGCGCCCCGCGAAAGGCGACCAGCGCGGCCTCGTCCCGGCGGACGTAGCTCTCAGCGAGCAATTGCTCGACCGCACCCTTGACCTCGGCCAGCCGGGCCAGCGCCGCCGAGCCCGAGGCATCGATGGCGAACACCGTTGCGCTGCGCTGGCGCGGCTGGCGCTCGCGATAGCGGATGTCGTCGCGCCGGATTTGCAGCCTCTCACCCCCGCCTCGCGCCTGACGCGGCGCAGCGGCGATCAGCGTGCCGAGCAGGTCGAGCCGGCGCCCGTCGCGCGGCAACCCCTTGCGGCTGCGCCCCAGGCGCCCGCGCGCGGCCGCCATGCCCCTCTTCGCCGTGCTGCTGCCCGCCCCGGCTCCGCGCAATCCGCCGCGATGCGCGGAAGCGATGCCGGATGCCAGTGCCGCGGCCTCCGCCTCGACCACGATCTCGCCCGCGTCGGGCGGTGCCATCTCGTCGTCATTGTCGGTTTCGCGTGACCCGCCCGCGTCGTCGGTTTGCTCTTGCGGTTCCGGCTCCGGCGGTTCGCCTTCGGTCTCGGGCAAAGCCGTGGCGCGCGGTGCGAGGACGGTGCGGGCAACGAACCCGAACGCTTCCGCCCGGCCCCACAGCGCCGCCGCCGCGCGCGCGACATTCCAGGCGTGGAGCAGGGCGCGCGGATCGCGGATGGCCAGCCGCTCGCACGCATCGGCCAGTGCCTCTAGGTCGGACTGGCTCACTTCGCCCGGTGCGGATGGGGGTTCTCCGCCGGAAATGTCCGCCAGCGCGACGCGATGGAGATCGAGCAACACCGGCGCGCGAGCGGCCAGGGATGGCGGCAATGCCGCGTCGTCGCCCTCCCCGCCCTCGTCGATCAGCACAGTCCGCGCGTCTTCGTCCGCCCGTTCCAGCGTAGCGGCGAGCAACGCCGTGAGGTCGGGCCGCAGGCGCTCGCAACCGGTCACCAGGAGCAGCTTGCCCCGCGCCCGCTCGGCAAGGGTGCGATGGCGCACCGCGCGGCCCGCGGCGAGGCTGGCGAACACATCCGCCTCGCCCGCCAGCGCGGCCACATCGCTCTCGGGCGACAGACGCAGGATTTCGCGCCCGATGGTGCCGGTCACCCGCTCGAGAAAAGCGTCACGCGCAAAGCCCGGCCGCGCCCTCACGACCACCGCACGCAGGCCCGCGCCCATCAGCCGCGCAGCCATCATCGCGTCGCGCCACGCCCTCTCGCCGGCAGGCCCGCGATCGGTCACGCGAGTGTTTCGGCCATGGCGCGCTCGATCCGCGCCTGCGGGTCGCCGCTCTCCAGCGGATCCCGCCGCATCCGGTGGGACAACGCCATGAGCGCGATGCCCTTCAGATCACTCACGGTGACCTCCCCCTTGCCTGCCAGCGCGGCGGAGGCGCGCGCGGTGCGCATCAGGACCAGTTCCCCGCGCAAGCCGTCTGTACCGAGCGCAAGGCACAGCCTCGCCGCCGCTTCCAGCACCTCGTCCGGGATCGTGATATCGGCCAGCGCCTCGCGGCCGTTCACGATCCGGCGTCGCACCGCCAGGTCCTTGCGCCGCCATGCCTTGGCGAACCCGTCGGGATCGCGGTCGTAGGCGTCGCGGCGTTTCACGATCTCGATCCGGTCGGCAAGGTCGGTTGGGGTGCTGATCGCCACCGAGATTCCGAAGCGATCCAGGAACTGCGGGCGCAGCTCGCCCTCTTCCGGATTGCCGCTGCCGACCAGCACGAAGCGCGCCGGGTGCCGCACCGAGAGACCGTCGCGCTCGACCACGTTCTCGCCCGAAGCCGCCACGTCGAGCAGCAGGTCCACCAGATGATCCTCCAGCAGGTTGACCTCGTCGATATATAGGAACCCACGATGCGCGCGCGCGAGCAGGCCCGGCTCGAACGCCTTCTCGCCGTGGCCCAGAGCGCGTTCCAGATCGAGCGCGCCAGTGACCCGTTCCTCCCCCGCGCCCAGCGGCAGATCGACCATCGGGACCTGTCGCGAGACCGTCTCCGTCGGCTTGCGCTCGCGGCATTCCTCGCACCATGCGGAAACCGGCGCCGGGGCGCAGCCGAACCGGCAGTCGGCGTTTGCCTCGAGCTCAGGGAGAAGCGCCGCCAGCCCGCGAATGGCAGTCGATTTGCCCGCGCCCCGGTCGCCCATCACCAGTACCCCGCCCAAGCTCGGATCGACGGCCGCGCACAGCAGCGCGTGCTTCAGGCGATCCTGACCGACGATGGCGGAGAAGGGGAATGGCAAGCGGAACCTCTTGGCAACGGCGCGCGAGCCCCGCGCGCTCCGGACATGTGCAAGTGTCGCATCGCATGGACATTACGCAAGGGAAATCGGTCTGGCTGAAACGGGGGTATTTGCCCTACGCGGGGTAGCCGGTCTTGCCGCCGGCCCTGGCGCGCCCTACCCTGTGTCCGATGGACGAGAATGCTCCCGCACAGGGCAACGAGATGGATACGATAAGGGACGATCGGGACCTCGCCGGGCGCCTGCGCTCGGCATTGCGCCGCCTGCCCGGTCCCGTGTCGCTCATCACGACCTGCGATCCGCAGGGCGACCACCCGGCGGGAATGGTGGCGTCGGCGGTCATCCCCGCCAGCATGGAACCGCCATCGATGCTGGTGGCGATCAATCGGATGAGCACGACCCACGGCGCGGTGTCACGCGCCGGGCGGTTCTGCATCAACCTGCTCGGCACTTCGCAGACCGGCTTCGTCGGCCTGTTTTCGGACAGCACGCTGCGCGAGGAGCGTTTCCGCTCCGACGAATGGGGATTCGCCGAGGGGATGCCATATCTGACGTCCGCGTGCTCGAACCTTTTCTGCCGCGTTGACGAAACGCTGGTGTTCGGCACCCATGAAATGTTCGTCGGTACGGTCGAGCGCGTGATCGGTGGGGATACGCAAGAGCCCGCCGAGCCGCTGGGCTGGCTCGAGGGAGATTTCGCGAAGCTCGGCCGCCTTGATTAACGCAATCGGTCGTTAATGAAGCATCGACCGAATCGGTCTGGATCGCACCTAAAACCGCAAACTCGCAACCTCCGAAACGAACAAGGGCCCCTAACGGGGCCCTTGCAAATCGTATCATTTGAAGGGCTTATCCCTTACGGCGACCACCGAACAGGTAATCCCAGATATCGAAAATGGCGATAAGCATAGCAAATCCTCCTGTTGTGAGGATTTACCTTATGTTTACCATTTCGGTTTGTAAAGTGTTAACCTTTCGCAGCGTGTGCTCATCTATCCCATTCACCCTGCGATCTGCTGCGCTCCTAAAACCGATGGTTTCGCCACAACGCACCTTTGCGCAACCTCGTCCATACCCATTGGCCGAGCTAGCACGAAGCCCTGAACGCGGGGGGATCCCGCCTTCTCGAGCATGCGCAGGGTCGCCTGATCCTCCGCCCCCTCGGCGACCACGTCGATATTCAGTTCCTTGCCGAAAGCGCAAATCATGCGCACCATGGCCAATGCCTTCTTCGAAGTGCAGATGGCCTGCGTGAAGACCCGGTCGATCTTCACCTCGCTGAAGGGGTACTTCAGCAACGTCTCCATCGTCGCCGACTGAACTCCGAAATCGTCGATAGACCACCGCACGCCGAGCGAGGCGATCTCGTTCATGACGCTAAGAGCGACTCGCTCATCGATGATGCGCCAGCTTTCGGTAACTTCGAGAACGAGCAGAGATGGGGGGAAGCCGCTTTCGTCGAGAGTATCGCGTACGATCCTGACCAGGCGGTGGTCGTGCAAAAGCGTGGCCGACACATTCACCGACAGTTGGAGGCCGTCGACATTGGCCTCGCACATCTCGCGCATCGACTGGCGCAGGACGGTCTGGGTGATAGCCTCCATCCGGCCCGCCTTCTCGCACTGGCCGATGAATTCGCCCGGGGAGATCACCCCGCGTTCTTCGTCGATCCAGCGGACCAGCGCCTCCACGCCGTGCAGGCGATGATCGCTGCCGGCGAATTGCGGCTGATAGACGGGAAAGATACGTCCTTCCGCCAGTGCCTTGTCGACCTTGTGCTGAAGGGAGAGGCTCCAGATACGATTGGGCGAGGTATTCGCTTCGGCGAATACCACCGGCAGATCGGCCTGGTTCGTCGCATTGACCGCAGAGCGTGCCTGGGCGATCTTGGCGGATGGGTTCGCTTCGGAGGTCGCATCGATGCCGAAGGTGACACCGATGTCGATCGGTACGTTTTCCACCTTGATCGGTTCGGAAAACAGCGCACGAAGCCCAAGCAGATGGCTCTCGAGATCCTCCCGAAGCATCGCCGGTGAGATCCATGCGAAATGGCTGCCCGAAACATACACGGGCATCCGGGGATCGATCACGCGGAAGCGATCCGCCAGTCGCTTCGCGTATTCGGCCTGCTCCTTCGACCCCACTGCGGCGAGCACAGTGTCGAAGTTCTGCACCTTCGCCACGACGAGTGCGCTGTCGAGAGGCGCGTCGGCCAGTTCGTCTTCCAACGCCTCGAACGTCGGCAGATTGAAACGCGGATCGAATTTTCGCGCGCTCTGACGCTGGGCGTTGAGAAGGATCATTCCGCCTGCGACGAGCAGATACATGAGCGGGCCCCCCATGCGGATGAGGAGCCCGACTTGCGGACCGAGCAAGGGGAGCACAATCGTCGCTAAAACGCAGCCGAGAAAGACCCAGCGTGTTAGGCGAGGTTGCCCCCGCGATACAGCAAAGGCGATGACTACCCCCAGCAGGAGTACCAAATACCACGCAGTGACGAAGACCGGCGGACCGGCCAAAAGGGTTTCGGCTGCAAGGATCGTGATGAAACTAGCAGGAATATCGAGGTGCCCGGGCGTGCTTTCAGTCTCACCCATCGCTCCCAATACGACGACTTTTCCCCGCACACGTGCTGAGAGGGCGCTTTGAGACAGATCACTTAATTGCGAGGGGTCCAGGGCTTCGATGCTTGGAAGCCGATAGCGATAGTCGATGATGAACGAACCGGTCGACCGAGGCTTCACACCTGCGATTGAAGGAGCAGCCGCCCACTCCGGTTTGCCGTCGATACTCAATGACCGGGGGGCTTCCCAGCTATAACCCATGAAATCATGGTATCGCTCATTCAGAACGGCTCTTGCGGGACCCCGAATAGCGCGATCGGTCACGCGCTGGCGGGCGCGGCCTTCAAAATCATCATAACGGCGATCGATGAAAAATACACGGGATGCGTTCTGCCGTACAACTTCGGAAAGCTCTTTATCCAGACCACGAAAGGGTGAGGCTGGAACCGGTACGTCGACAAAGATTGCGCTAGGCCCGGCCGCGTCCAGCGTTCTCAGCGTATTTACAACTTCGCGGCGTGCGGCCTCGTTCTTCGGTTCCATCGGGTTTTCGGACAGTCCTACGAAGACAATCTTCCCCGAAGCGTCTCTGGGTGCGTGTAGATACTGGACGGCGTAAAGGAAGTTATCGACCGGCTTGAACAGGCTTAGCGCGCTCAACGCGGCCACGATCGCGGCTGCGATGAGCAACCGGAGCGCCGTCTTCCCTGGGGTAAGGGCTGGCTTGTTCTTGCGCGTCATTCGCATGGCCGATAGTTTCAGACCGAGCGATAGGACTGGAGGGTAAAAACGCGGTAAACGCGGCGGCAATACTTGATTCAGCGGCCGGGTCGGTGCGTTCGACCAGTTAAGGTCGTTGACCGACTATTCACCGAGAGCCGTTCCAGCATATTTCCGCCTCAAATGCTTTCTGCCCAAGAACTCCTTGCCGTATCGAAACCTTGAGCGGTCTCGCGGCCGCCTCCCACCAGGGATCGGCAAAACCGCGATGTAACCGGTTGCACCCGAAAAGCGCATGGAGCAGAACGCCAGGAGAAGGCCGTCGGCACAAGAACGCGCGATATCCCGGGAGAGACAGTCCACATGCCTATCAAGATGCCGCTCGCGCGCTTGCGTTTGCCGACCCGCTGGACGCACGCGGCGTTGGCCGGTGTCACCGCGCTCCTGCTCGCCCTTCCCTCGGCCGCGGTCGCGCAGGGCGATCCGGACCATACGGCCTGTTCGCCCGACGGGAAGCTGTGCTTCGCCCTCGCCATCGATGGTGGGATCGCGACCTATCGCGTCGACCGCGAAGGCGCGCCGGTGATCGTGCCGTCCAAGCTGGGTTTCCAACTGCACGGCGGGGGCAAATGGCAGAACGGCATGGAACTGGGTGAAGCCACGCGCGCCAGCCATGACGAGACCTGGGAACAGCCCTGGGGCGAGAACCGGCTGGTCCGCGATCGCTATAACGAAATGCGTGTGCCGATCGTCGAACAGGGGCGCGCCCAGCGGGTGATCGACCTGGTCGTGCGCGTGTTCGATGGCGGGGTCGGCTTCAGCTACGAATTTCCCGATCAGCCGCAATTAGCAGACGTAAGGATCGACGAGGAACTGACCGAGTTCAATCTCGCCCCGGGCGGGGATGCCGGGCCGGACGCGTGGTGGATACCGGGCGGCGAGTGGAACCGCTACGAGTACCTCTATCACCATACACCCGCCAACCAGGTGGGCATGGCCCATTCCCCGATCACCTTCCGCCGACAGGACGGTCTGCACATATCGATCCACGAGGCGGCGCTGGCGGACTATTCGGCGTTCTGGCTGCAACGGATCGACGGGCTCCGTTTCCGCACGTTTCTGGCACCGTCCTCGCAAGGGTCTAAGGTCCACCGCGCGGCCCCCTTCACGACGCCTTGGCGCACCATCACGATCGCGACCGATGCCCCTGGCCTCTACGCCGCGTCCGACATTCTCCTGAATTTGAACGAGCCCAATCGCCTGGGGGATGTTCGGTGGGCGAAGCCGCAGAAATATGTCGGCATCTGGTGGGCGATGCATCTCGACAAGTGGAGCTGGAACGACGGGCCGAAGCACGGTGCCACGACGCAGCACACGCTCGACTACATCGATTTCGCGGCGGCGCACGGCTTCGATTCCGTGCTGGTCGAGGGTTGGAACAAGGGCTGGTGGAGCGAGAGCGGACGCAATTTCCAGTTCGCCGAAGCATACCCGGATTTCGACATGGATCGCGTCACCGCCTACGCGAAAAAACGTGGGGTGGAGATCATGGGCCACCACGAGACCGCCGGAAATGCCGGTCTGTACGAACGCCAGCTGGACGAGGCGCT
The DNA here is from genome assembly GCF_022576075.2 of Erythrobacter sp. LQ02-29. Taxonomy (NCBI): domain Bacteria; kingdom Pseudomonadati; phylum Pseudomonadota; class Alphaproteobacteria; order Sphingomonadales; family Erythrobacteraceae; genus Erythrobacter; species Erythrobacter sp. LQ02-29. The sequence goes on from NZ_JANCNT010000001.1 coordinate 19,305, forward strand.
CGATTATTACGAGCGCCACGGCATCCATTCGGTCAAGACCGGTTATGTGGCCGATGCGGGCGGCATCCTGCGCGAGGATCCCGACGGGACCGAGCAGTGGGAATATCATGACGGCCAGTTCATGGCACGCCATCACGTGCTGGTCGCGGAAGCGGCAGCGCGGCGCCACATCGCGGTCGACGCGCATGAGCCGATCAAGGACACCGGGCTGCGCCGCACCTATCCTAACATGATGACGCGCGAGGGCGCGCGCGGCTTCGAATACATGGCGTGGGGCGAACCGCCCAACCCGCCGTCGCACGAGCCGACACTGCTGTTCACCCGGATGCTTTCGGGTCCTTTCGACCTGACGCCCGGCATCGTCAGCCTGGAAGGCCGCGACGGACGGCCCATCCCCAACACGCTCGCGCGGCAACTGGCGGATTACGTCGTGATCTACTCCCCGCTGCAGATGGCGGCGGACCTGCCGGAGAACTATCTGAAGCGGCCCGATGCGCTGGCCTTCATCAAGCAGGTGCCGGTCGACTGGGAGCAGACGCGCGTATTGAAGGGGCGGATCGGCGAATATGCCGTGGTCGCTCGCCAGCGGCGCGGCGGTGCGGATTGGTGGGTCGGCGGCGTGACCGACGGCCAAGCGCGTACGGTCTCGCTCGATCTGCCCTTCCTTCCCGTCGGGCGAAGCTACATCGCAGAGATCTGGCGCGACGGCCCGGGCGGCGGCATCGACGGTGACCGCTTCGCAATGGTGCGCGAAACGCGCCGAATTAATGGTGGAGACAGCCTACCCGTCGAGATGATGGCCGGCGGCGGCTTCGCTCTGTCGCTGCGACCCGCAAACTAGCGCAAGCGCCCGAAACTAGTGGTGCGTGCCAGCCGCGGCGTGTGCATCGCGGCGGCCCTTGTCTCGCGCGGTTTCGGAATCGAGCGGCGCATCGACCGCCGGGCCGTCGCTGTCGTGATACTGCGCCCGCAGCGCCACCAGCGTGTCCTTGAGCTCCGCGATCTTCGCCCGATAGGCCGGATCGTCGATCCGGTTGTGCATCTCGTCCGGGTCGGTGGCGAGATCGTAGAACTCCCATTCGTCGATATCGCCGTAGAAACGGATCAGCTTGTAGCGCTTCGATTTCACGCCGTAATGGGCCCGCACCGAGTGGAAGCCGGGATATTCGTAGTAATGGTAGTAGATGTCCTCGCGCCAGTCGGCCGGGGGCTTTCCATCGACCACATCACGCAGGCTCCGCCCCTGAATCGCCTCGCGTTCGGGCAGACCTGCATAGTCGAGGAAAGTCGGAGCGTAGTCGATGTTCTGCACCGGCACGCTCACGCGCGAGCCCGCCGCGATATGGCCGGGATACTGCATCAGCAGCGGTGTGCGCAGCGATTCCTCGTACATGAACCGCTTGTCGAACCAGCCATGCTCGCCAAGGTAGAAACCCTGGTCGGAGGTGTAGATGACGATCGTGTTGTCCGCGAGGCCGGAACTCTCCAGCCAGTCGAGCAGCCGCCCGACACTGTCGTCGACGGCCGCGACCGTACCCAGATATTCGCTCATGTAGCGCTGGTATTTCCACAGCGCCATTTCGCGCTCGTCCAGATCGGCGGCGTTCATGGCGTCGTTGCTCGGCTGCAGCGCGCCGAAATAGGCCTCGCGCTGCTCCGGCGTCATGCGCGCGAAATCGTCCTTCCACGGGTTGTAGCGCAATTCGCGGCTACCGACCTCGGTGGTCATCTTGAGATCGTGACCTTCGTACATGTCGCGGTAGATGTTCATTTCCTGCGCCGCGGCGGCAGGGCGACCGTCGTAATGGTCGAAATAATTGGTCGGGACCGGAAATTCGGTGCCCAGATAATCCTGCAAGTGGCGTATCGCGGGCATGAAATTGCGATGCGGTGCCTTGTGATGCACCAGCAGGGCGAAGGGCTTGTCCGGATCGCGGTCGCGTTTCAGCCAGTCGAGGCTGTAGTCGGTGACGATATCGGTGGCGTAGCCTTCGACGACACTACGCCCCTCCGGCGTGATGATGTCGGGATTGTAGTACTTGCCCTGATCGTCCAGCACTTTCCAGGTGCCGATCCCCGCCCCTACCGGCGAATAGTTCAGGTGCCATTTGCCGAACAGCGCGGTGTCGTAGCCCGACTGGCCCAGCGCGCGAACCCAGTTCCACATGCCATTGTCGAACTTCTGCCCGTTCTGGGTAAAGCCGTGCATGTGGCTGAACAGGCCGGTGAGCATGGTCGCCCGGCTCGGCCCGCACAGCGAGTTCACCACATAGCTGTTCTCGAACAGTGCGCCGTTATGGGCGATCCGGTCGATATTGGGCGTCGGAGCGAGCTTGGAGATATCGGAGCCATAGGCCGATATCGCCGCCTGCGCGTGATCGTCCGACATGATGAAGATGATGTTGGGACGCTGCGCCGTGGCCGGCCGTTCGATCGCGCTCGCCTCGGCGGCGGGCGAACGCGGTGCGTAGCCATCCGCGTTGCCGGGCGCCACGCTCGCGCAAGCTGCCAGTGTGAACGAGCATCCCGCGACCAGGGTCAGACGCAGCTGCATCGCCCGCTACTCCGTCACGGTGAATTCGACCGGCGTAGCGGCATCGGCACCCGAACGCGGCGCGATCCACAGCCGGAACTGGCCCGGCTCCCACCCATAGCTCATGTCCTGCCGGGTGAAGGCGAGGTCGGAGGGCCTGATCGTGAACTCGACCGTGCGGCTCTCGCCCGCTTGCAGCATGATCTTTTCGAAGCCCTTCAGCATCTGCACCGGCCGGGTGACCGAACCCACCAGATCGCGGACATAGAGCTGCACGACCTCCTCGCCCGCGCGATCACCGGTATTCGTGATCGTCGCGCTGGCGGTGATGGAGCCGTTTCCGCTCATCGTCGGCGCGCTCAGGGTGACGGGCGAGTAGCTGAAATCGGTGTAGCTGAGCCCGTAGCCGAAGCGATACAGGGGCGTGTTGGGCGTATCGAGATAGCGCGACACGTATTTCGCCCCCGGCGCGCCCAGCTCGATCGGACGACCGGTGTTCTTCGCATCGTAGTAAATCGGCACCTGCCCGACCGTGCGGGGGAAGGTGACGGGCAGCTTGCCCGACGGATTGTAGTCGCCGAACAGAACGTCTGCGACCGCCTTGCCGCCCATCGTCCCGGGATACCAGGCATGCAGGATGGCCGCGACGTGCTCGTCGGCCCAGCCGATCGAATTGGGTCGGCCGCTCATCATCACCAGCACCACCGGCTTGCCGGTCGCCACTAGCTGCTCCAGCAGGGCTTCCTGATTGCCGGGTAGGTCGAGCGAGGTGCGGCTCGCGGCCTCGCCCGTCATGTCCCATTTTTCCCCCATGACCGCGACGATCACGTCGGAACGCTTTGCCAGCGCCAGAGCCTGGGAAAAGCCGTCGGTCGATCCGGCGGCATCGAATTCGTAACTCGCGCCCTTGGCGTAATCGATCGAGACGCCCTCGGGCGCACGTTCACGCAGGCCCTCCAGCACCGTTACCGGGCGCGTTCCGCGATCGCCCGCGGCCGCCCAGCTGCCGATCATGTCCGGCTTGCTGTCCGCCAGCGGCCCGATCAGGGCGATCCGCCCAGCCGAAGCGGCGAGCGGGAGGGCGTTATCCTCGTTCTTCAACAGGACCATGGACTTGCGGGCGACATCGCGCGCCGCTTCGAGGAAATCGGGACGGTATAGCGTGGCCTTCTGCCGCGCCTCGTCGGCATAGCGGTAGGGGTCCTCGAACAGGCCGAGCCGGTACTTCGCCTCCAGGATGCGGCGCACCGCACGGTCGACGGTCGCGATGTCCACGCGCCCGTCTTCCACGGATTTCGCCACGTTTTCCATGAAAACCGCGCCTTGCATGTCCATGTCGACACCAGCGTTCAGAGACTGCTCCCCGGCCTGCGCCAGATCCTTCGAATAGCCATGCGGCACCATCTCGTTGATCGAGGTGTAATCGGTGACGACGAAGCCGTCGAAACCCCACTCGTCGCGCAGCACGTCGGTCAACAGGTACTCGCTGGCCGATGCCGGAACCCCGTCGATCTCGTTGAAGGAGGTCATGACACTGGCGACCCCGGCGTCCACCGCCGCCTTGAACGGAGGCAGATACACGTCGCGCAGCGTGCGACGGGAAATGTCGACCGTGTTGTAGTCGCGCCCGGCCTCGGCAGCGCCATAGGCGGCGAAATGCTTCACCGTTGCCAGCACCGTATCGGTCGCCCGCAGGTCGTCGCCCTGATAGCCGTGGACGCGGGCGCGGGCCACCTGGCTGCCGAGATAGACGTCTTCTCCCGCCCCTTCGGAAATGCGGCCCCACCGCGCATCGCGCGCGATGTCCACCATGGGAGAGAACGTCCACTGGATGCCCTCCGCGGCAGCTTCGGCTGCGGACACATGGGCAGAGCGCTCGATCGCTTCCATGTCCCAGCTGGCCGCCTCGCCCAGCGAAATCGGGAAGATCGTGCGGTGGCCGTGGATGACATCGTACCCGAACAGCAGCGGAATGCCGAGCCGTGTCTCCTCGACCGCTAGCCGCTGCAATTCGCGGGTGTAGCCGGCGGTATAGGCGTTGAACATCGCCCCCACCCGGCCGGCGCGAATATCCGTGCGATAGGTATCGCGCAGGGTCGGCCCGGTGGATTCCCAGTCGCTTGTCAGCAAGGTCAGCTGACCGACCTTCTCCGCCAGAGTCATGCGCGCCATCAGGTCATCAATGAACCGGTCCATCTCCGGATCGGATTTCGCCCAGGCGGGCTGCGCCTGCGTCACCGGCACGGTGGTGGACGCCGCGTTCGTCGACTGGCCGGCGGCGCTGCCGACCCGCTCCGCCGGCACGGTCGCGCAGGCACCGAGAACGACCGGGCTGACCGCCACCAAAGCGGCGAGACTGATATGACGCATAACTCTCCTACTCCCCCAGAATCGGCCTGGCGCGGTTCGGCCCGCGCGGATTCGCTGATTTCGATGTCCTCTATACAGGCCAGTTGAAACCGGTTACAAGCCCGCCGATAACGATTTGATTCGAGGTAGCCGGCGCTGAAGCCGGTACCTTCGCACAGGGGAGGAAGTACATGAGGGGTTTCAACCTTTCCGCCGGCTCGTTCGGGACCGGCAGCCGTTCGGCACGTCGACTGGCCGCGGCTCTCGCGCTCGGCGTCGCAGGCAGCGCAATCGCCGTGGCGACCGCCGTTCCCGCCCACGCCCAGGAATCCAGCGCCTCCTTACGCGGCAACGTCCAGGGCGCGAGCGAAATCACCGCGGTCGAGGTCAATACCGGGTTCCGTCGCACCGTTCCCGTTTCCGCAGACGGTACCTATAACTTCGCGCAGCTGCGCCCCGGAACCTACCGGCTGGAAATCACCACGCCGAACGGCGTGCGCCAGACGGACGAGTTCACCCTGCTGATCGCGCAGGACGCGGTCCTCGATTTCGACGACATCGCGCTGGCTCCGACGACCCCCGCGCCCGGCGATACGACCTCACCCAGTGAAACGACCGGCGCGGAGATCATCGTCACAGCGGGTCGCATCAAGACCAATGAAGGCGGCGAAGTCGGCGTGAACATCACGCAGCGCGAGATCGAGCAGCTGCCGCAGAACAACCGCAACTTCCTAGCTTTCGCGGACCTTGCGCCGGGTGTGCAGTTCGTCAATCCCGACGGCCAGTCGCGTATCCAAGGCGGCGCGCAGAACAGCCGTACCGTCAACGTCTTCATCGATGGCGTGGGTCAGAAAGACTACGTGCTGAAGAACGGCATTACGGGCCAGGATTCCTCCGAAGGCAATCCGTTTCCGCAGCTGGCGGTGGGCGAATACCGGGTCATCAGCTCCAACTACAAGGCGGAATTCGACCAGGTCAGCTCCGTCGCCATCACGGCGGGCACGAAATCCGGCACCAACGAATTCCATGGCGAAGCGTTCATCGATTATACCGATCAGAGCCTGCGCCAGATGACACCGCTGGAGAAGTTTAGCATTCCGCGTCGTGAAAAGGTCGAAACCAGCGACATGCAGTTCGGCGGGGCGCTTGGCGGTCCGATCATTCCGGACGTCATGCACTTTTTCGTTACCTACGAAGGCAAGCGGCGTGAAAATCCGATCCAGATCACGCCAGGGTTCGGCCTGCCCGTGACCTTCTTCCCGGATGAATATCAGGACGTATTCGGCTCGACCAATTCGACCTTCAACGAGAACCTCTATTTCGGTAAAATCTCGCTCTTGCCTGCATCCGGGCATCTGATTGAGGTATCGGGCAAGTACCGTGATGAAAGCGGCGATTTTCTCGGGAACGGCAGCAATGCGCGCTCGACCCTGAGCTTTCAGGACGTCAAGGAGTTCCGCGGTCTGCTGCGCTACGAGTACAGCGCCGATAATTTCATCAACGAGTTCAAGGCGACCTATGAGGACGTGAAGTGGGCTCCAACCCCGGCCGAGTTCGGCAATTCACTTCAGTTCAATTATGCTGCGCCGGACGTGACCGATCCCACAATGGCAGTCCGTTCGGACAATATCCTGCGCGTCGGAGGCGGGTCGAACTACCAGGACAAGGGTCAGAAGGGCGTCGGCCTGCAGGATGATTTCACTTGGATCGGCTTCGAGAACCATACGATCAAGGCCGGTATAAAGGCCAAATGGGTCGACCTGAACTCCCTTCAGCTCAGCAACTTCAATCCGCGTTACGAGTTCAACTCTGTCTTCAATCCAGCGACCGGTGCCTACATTACCGACGGTAGCTTCTTCAACGATCAGATACCCTACCGCGTCCAGTTCGGTTTCCAGAACGGTCCCGGCTCTTCGGTGGTTGAATCGAGCAACTTCCAGCTCGGCCTTTATATTCAGGACGATTGGGACGTTACCGACCGGCTTACGCTGAATCTGGGTATCCGCTGGGACTACGAGGAAACCCCGGCCTATCTCGACTACGTCACCCCTGCGGACGCGCGGGCGGCGGTGTCCCCGGAGAATTATCCCAATCTGGTGAACGCGGACTACGACATCAACGATTTCATCACCGATGGAACCCAGCGCAAGCCTTTCAAAGGGGCTTTCCAGCCTCGCATCGGCTTCTCCTACGCTCTGGACGCCGATCGGCGTTATGTGGTCTTCGGAGGCTACGGTCGGTCCTACGATCGCAACCAGTTCGACTTCCTGCAGCAGGAGATCAGCGTCGGGGCGTTCACCACACGGACGTTCAATTTCATCACGGGTGACCAGTTCAACACCTGCTCCCCCGGTGCGACCTGCCTGCCGTTCGATCCGATCTATCTTACGCCGGAAGGGCGGGAACAGCTGGTGGAGCAAGCCGGGTTCGGCGGTGGGCGTGAATTGCGCTTCATCAACAACGATCTGAAGGTTCCCTACTCCGACCAGTTCAGCCTGGGTCTGCGTAGTCAGCTCGCATCCATGTTCGAAGCCGAAGTCGGCTATACCCATATCGAGAGCAAGGATGGCTTCGCCTATTTGCTGGGCAACAGGCGTCCCGACGGTAGCTTCTTCCCGCCTGCTCCCGGGGTCCCGGACTCACCTTTTGGCTTCGCACCTCCGGGCTTCGGTTCGATCATCATCGGTACGAACGGGCTGGAGACACGCTCCGACAGCGGATATCTGAAGCTCGTCAAGCGCTACACGCAGTTCTCGCCCTGGAACCTGACGGCGACCTATACCTATACCGATGCTTCGGAAAACCGTGCTTTCAACGAGACGTTCGCGCTCGATTTCCCCTCGACAGCGGACTATCCGTTCGTGACCTCCAGAGGGGTGCGCAAGCATCGCCTGGTAATTGCCGGTGCAGTGGATCTTCCCATCGCGGTGACGCTGTCGGGCAAGTTCCAGATCGCATCGCCGCCCTATATCCAGAGCTTCGTGAGCACCGGGGGTGCGAACCCCACGCGCGACGTCATTTCCAACGAGGCGGCGTCCAACGGTGATCGTTGGGGCTTCCGGCAGCTCGACCTTGCGATCACGAAGTATATCCCGCTCGGCTTCCTGACCGACCGCACCCGGATCAAGCTTCGCGCGGATATCATCAATGCTTTGAACGATCGTAACTATTCGAATTACGTGACTAATCCGACGGCTACCAACTACCTTTCGCGCACGGGCTTGGGCACGGATGGCCCTCCCCGCACGCTGAAGGTTTCAGCCGGGTTCGAATTCTAGCTCCTCCTTGCGCCGCCGTCCTCTTCTTGGGGGCGGCGGCGAATTTCTTTTGCGGAGCACGCATGCGCCGGAATTGCTTTCTACCCGTTCTCGCTCTTCTCGCTTCCGGTTGCTTGGGCGTATCCCCTCCCCGCCACGTGCCACCGCCGCCGGCGCCCGCAGCGGTCGAGGCCTTTTCCGAGGATCTCACCCAGCGGACTTTCCGCTATTTCTGGGAAACCACCGACACCCGGATGTGCCTTGCGCCCGATCGCTGGCCCAGTCTTACCTTTTCCTCGATCGCGGCGACCGGCTTCGCGCTGACCGCCTACGGCATTGGGGCGGAGCGCGGTTACGTCACCCGGGAGGAAGCGGCGAAGCGCACCCGCGACTGCCTGAAATTCTACTGGGACGCGCCGCAGGGTGCGGCGGCCAAGGACATCACCGGGTACAAGGGCTTCTTCTACCACTTCCTGAAATACGACGACGGGACGCGGCACGCGACCACGGAGCTTTCCACGGTCGATACCACCCTGTTTCTGGGCGGTGCGCTGTTCGCGCAGAGCTATTACGATCGTGACGATCCGGTCGAGGCGGAAATCCGCGATCTCGCGGAGCGCATCTACCGCCGGGTCGAATGGGACTGGGCCCTGCGCGGCAGCACCGGAACGAAAGCGCGCAATTATCCCGCATCGCAGGGCATCACCATGGGCTGGAAGCCCGAGGATGGCTGGCAGCCCGCCGACTGGGTCGGGTACAACGAGGGCATGCTCGTCTATATCCTGGCGCTCGGCTCCCCCACCCACCCGGTCGGCAAGGCCGCCTGGGACAAGGGATGGGCCGCCCGGCTGGATGAAGATTGGGGCAGCTTCTACGGCTACGAACACCTCCAGTTCGAGCCGCTTTTCGGCCATCAATACAGCCATGTCTGGGTCGATTTCCGCGGCATCCAGGATGAATTCATGCGCGGTAAGGGCATCGATTATTTCGAGAACAGCCGTCGCGCCACGCTGAGCCAGCGCGCCTATGGGATCGACAATCCCAACGACTGGAAGGAATATAGCGGCGACCTGTGGGGCTGGACCGCTTCGGACGGCCCGAAATATTCGCGCGACGAGTATGCCGTGAACGGCAAGCTGCGAACCTTCTTCACCTATACCGCGCGCGGTGTCAGTTCGGTCCGGGTTGTCGACGACGGCACGATCGTCCCCACGGCGGCTGGGGGCTCCATCCCCTTCGCACCCGAAGTCACGATCCCCGCCCTGATGGCGATGCGCGATCGATATGGCGAACGCGTGTACGACAAGTATGGCTTCAAGGACGCGTTCAATCCCAGCTTCACCTTCACGCAAGCGGATTCGCGCACCGGCCCGGTCGACCCCAAGCTCGGCTGGGTTGCGGCCGACCATCTCGGCATCGACCAGGGCCCGATCCTGGCGATGATGGAGAACCATCGCAGCGGGCTTGTCTGGCGCACCATGCGCAAAAACCCCCACATCCGGCGTGGGTTGGAGCGGATCGGCTTTACCGGCGGGTGGCTCGACCAACCGCAGCAATAGTGCGCGCCCTCTTACCTCGCGGGTAGGCGAAGCTGCACTTTGACGGGGTAGTGATCGGAAGGGAGCCGCCCGCCCCACTGCTGGGTCATCACGGAATAGCCGTCCACCGCAATGCCGGGCGAGACAAAGATGTGGTCGATAGGGGCACCGCTATCGCTTTCGATATCGAAGCCGTTGAAGGTTCCTCCGGGTCCGTAGGGCGGCGTGGCGCTGGCGGTGCGACTGTCGAGCAGCCCGTCGCTCCCTGCGCCAGTAAGGATGGAATAGGGCGTGCTGCCGGGCGGTGCATTGAAATCGCCCATGATCACCGTCGGCGTGTCGCTGTCCGCCCCCTCCCCCTCACGCGCCCAGCGCAGGATCAACGCCGCACCCCGCGCGCGCGCGGTCTCGCCAGTATTGTCGAGGTGGGTGTTGAGGACGCGCAGAACACGTCCGTTCCGCCGATCGCGCAGCAGTGCCCAGGTCGCGATGCGGGGGTAGGCCGCGTCCCAGCCGAGACCGGGCACAGCAGGCGTATCGGAAAGCCAGAACGTACCCCAATCGACCAGCACAAAGCGATCCTCGCGCCAGCCGATTGGCGAGAATTCGCCGCCCTCGCCCCCGTCGTCGCGCCCGACCCCCACCAGCCGGTATCCGGACAAACCTGCCCTAAGGTCGTTCATCTGGCCAAGCAGGACCTCCTGCATTCCGATGACGTCCGGCGCCTCGTGACCGATGAGCGCGATCGCCATATCGCGCCTGTTCGGCCAGGCATTGGCCCCGTCCGACGCCAGATCGAGCCGGATATTGTATGTCATCGCCGTGAGCGGCTCGCCGCGCGATGCATCGCCCTGCGATACGCCCGTCAAATGGGCGCAAGCGGAGAGTGCCAGCGCGAACAGACAAGCGATCAGTAACCTCATACTACATTCTCCCGGTCGAGCACCGCGCTTTGCTTTCCACCAAACGGCACCGACTGTTCCAGCTTTATCCCTTGGCGCTTCCGCTCAGTTCGCCGGCCAGGCGCATCGAATAGGACAGCATTCTCCGGCCATACCAAGGCCGCTCTCGCCATGGCCGGTCTCATGCACCGGGCAGCGTGGCAGTCGCCTTGCTGCCCAGCGAACCTCTCTCGGCTTCACCGGTGGACCCGCGCGTCACGATCTCTGGCACCAGGACACGGCCATCCTCACTGCCCAGCGCCTCCCCTCCCATCATACGGAGCAGGAGCATCGCGGCCGTCGATCCCAGCCGGGCGATGTCGGAATGCATCGTGGTCAGCCCCGGCGCCATGTGGCGCGACATCGGAATGTCGTCGAAACCGGCCACCAGCACGTCCTCTCCCACAGCGATGCCGCTTTCGCGCAAAGCCGAAATCGCGCCCACCGCCATCACGTCGTTGGCAGCGAAGATCGCATCGACCGGCGCCCCGTCCGCCAGCAGCATGCGCACCGCGTCCTCTCCCGACTGTTCCCTGAAATCGCCCGGCAGGACCAGCGGCTGGCGTTCATGCAGATGCTGCTTCATCGCATCGAGGAAGCCACGCTGGCGCTGGAACGCGTCGCGATTGTGCCGGGGGCCGGATATGTGGACGATCCGCTTGCATCCCAGGCCGATCAGATACTCGGTCATCTTGCGAGCGCCGTGGTAGTTGTCCACGGTGACGAAGGGTTGCGTGTGCGCACCCGGTTCCACGTTCAGCAATACCGTGGGCACGAAGCCCAGCGCCTCGGTCGTCAGCGGCTCCGACACGCCGTTCGGCGGCATCAGGAGTATCCCGTCGACCCGGCCGCGCATCGAGCGGATCGCATTGGCGGTCTCGTGCAGGCTGCCGTGCATGTTGCCGAGCAGCATCTGCTTCCCGGCCCCATGCGTGATGCGGTCGATCCCGCGAATGATCTCGGAGAAGAATTCACCGAACAGATCGGGCAGGATGACCCCGATCGTATGTGTCCTCTGATTGGTCAGGCTCCGCGCCCCGCTATGGGGTACGAATTTGAGCTCCCTCGCGGATGCCTCGATCTTTTCCCGCGTCTTCGCCCGGACATTGTCCTGGCCGTTCAGCGCGCGCGAGACGCTGGCGATAGAAACACCGGCATGCTTCGCTACGTCACGGATTGTTACCATCGATCCCGCCCTTCCTCACGCGGTATGTAACCGCCTCCACCAAACCGGGCAATCACCCCGCATCGAGCATCAGCGCCTGTCCTTCGCGATCAAAGATTACGATGTCACCCAGTGCCGCCGCGCGCGAGACCGGGTCGCCTTGCGCGACCCGCTGCGCCATATGAAGCGCGCGCCGATCCGCAAGGGAAAGCCGATGTTCTCGCGCACGTTCATCTGGGGATAAAGAGCGTAGGACTGGAACACCATCGCCACCCCGCGCTTTGCCGGGTCCAGGGTATCGATCCGCCGTTTTCCCAGTGTGATCGTCCCGCCGTCGAGCGGGTCCAGCCCGGCGATCAACCGCAGCAAAGTGGACTTGCCACAGCCGGAAGGCCCGACGACCGCGAGAAATTCGCCAGCCTCGGCACACAGCTTCAGCCCGTCGAATAGGTGGATAGCGCCGAAACGCTTGCGAACATCATCGAGAACCAACTGGGGCATCGATCAGCGCCTGCCGATGGTCGTCAAACAAGCTCTCGGGACCGGAAGCGAGCGATCGTCCATCCCCGCGGCTGTGCACCGGCACCGCACCGCGTGGCAACACACCATTGGGGTCGCGCCATTCGGTAGGGGGCAGTTCCAGAAGCTGCTGGACCAAACCATGCAATGCTTGCGAAGCGCCGCGCGCTCATGAGGATACGCCGAGATTGACGCCGTTCCGACGGGCGTGTCTTACTGAGCGCCAGTTTCGTTCTTTGCATTGGCCGACGATCGCCGAGGTCGCAGGGGCTGGCGATAATTGGGACCGGCAGGAAATGAGAAAACCCGATGCCGAAATCGACCGGATGGAGCTGTTCGAGGCGGTGTGGTCGGCTCCGCTGAGCGAGATCGCGAACGCCTACCACCTTTCCCCCGGCGGGTTGGCGAAGCTGTGCGATCGGCTGGGAATACCGCGGCCGAAGCGAAATTACTGGCGGATGACGCCCGGCGAGCGGCTCGAAGCCCGCCCCGAGTTCGACGCCATCGCACCCGCTTCCCAAGCCGCCCCGCGCAAGAAAAGCGCACGCCGTTCGCGATTGCCGCTGGCGGATCGTCGTGCGCAATTGCTCGACATCGCCGCCCGGATCGTGGCGGAAGAGGGCGTGGACGAGGTCAGCCTCAATCGCGTCGCGCGCGAGGCGGGGATATCCGAAGCGCAGGCCCATAACTGCTTCGCCCGGCGGATCGATCTTCTCGCGGAACTCGCCCGGCGGGAAGTCGATGAATTCGAGCGGTCGCGCAAGGGGATCGTCCTGCGGGGTCGCGACCGCCTCGCCCAGGTCGTGCTGTCGACGGTGAACTACCTTGACGAAGCGGGCCGCCGCGGCGCGCTGTTGCAGGCGATCCTGCTCGAAACGGAAGTGCGCGAAGTGCTTCGCAGCGAACGCGATGCGACCCGCGCGCTCGTGTCGGATGCGATCGTCGAGGCGACTTCCAACACCTATCGGATGAGCAAGGAAGAGGCCTTCGCCAGCAACTGGCTGATCACCGCGATTGCCCTGCGCGCCGGACGCCTCGTATCCAACGGCAGCCTCTCGACGGCGGCGGGGGTCCGCCTGTGCCTGCCGATGGTGATGGGCTGCATGCGCAGCAACGCACAAGCCGCCGACTGACACCTATTGGTGCTGAGGACGCAGTTCCTCCAGCGAGGCGACGGTAAGCCTGCGGCAAAGGGCAAGCGCCATCTCGAGGGAGATTTCCCCGTTACGGACCAGGCGCGCTCCTTCTTCCGGGATCGCCAGAAGGATCTGCACCACGCCCAGGGCATCATGCGGGCCGTATTCGAGCTCGCGCTGGATGAGGGTCGCAAGCTGTCGGATGATCCGCTTCGTCATGCGCTTCATCCGGCCATCCAAGTGACGCGCAAGCCACTTCTCGCGGAAGCACAATTCGATCGCGGAACCATGTTCCAGCACATGGCGCAGGTAGATTGTCGCACATTCGGTAGCGGCGTCGATAAGCGCCGCCTCCCGCACGGCACGCTCGATCCCTGCCTTGGAAAGCAAGTCCGCATGGCGATCGAGGACCGCAACGATGAGCGCGTTCAGGTCCGGAAAATAGGAATAGACCAGTGACCGGCTGGTCCCCAGATCGGTCGCGATGTCGCCGGGAGAGATGCGGGCCGAGCGCTTGAGGTTGATCTGTCGATCGGCCTCTATCACCATCGACGCGGATCGATCCTCCGCGCGCATCCGGCCGGTGGCCTTTTCCCTCCGCTTCGTCACCGTCATCCGGCGATCATAATGACGCGGATCGATCCTGGGAAGGTCCGGCCCCCTTCCCCATCGCCGGCGCTCATCCCGCTACGCTCAGCGCGTTGCGGGATCGAGGCCGAGATTCTCCTTCTCCCGCGCCCGCTTCTCCGCGGCAAGGGCGCGCAGCCGATCGACATTGGACCGGTGCCGCACCTGGTCGATATCGTAGAACAACAGGATCAGCACGCCCACCAGCCAGAGGGCCAGTACGGTGGGCACGTAATGCGCGATCAACGACAGTTCCGCGGCACGCGAGATCTGCGAAGGTTCGGCCTTCTCCGGGAATCCGGACGCGCTCAACACCAGGCCCGCTACGAACACGCCCAGCGCGGCCGAGCACTGCTGCATGAAGCTGGAGGCGGAGAAGAACACACCCGAAGCGTGCCGTCCGGTGCGCACGGCGTAGTCGTCCACCACGTCGGCCAGCATCGAGCTCGTATTGATGAGCGAAATCGCGATCATTCCGCCGCCGAAAGTGCCGACCAGCAACAGCGCGGGTACGAGGAATGGGTCGCCCGGGCGGAGGAACAGGTCGAAATAGGTGAGAACCAATGGCGAGAGGGTGATCACGATTCCCCCGAACGCCATGAGCATCGCCGTGCGCTTTTTCCCCAACCGACGCGAGAATTTGGGTGCCAGCGGCGCCGCGAGCGTCGCCGCCGTCACCGCCTCCAGCGCTAGGACGGCAATCTGCTTCGCGCTCAGGTCGAACACATAGGTATTGAAATAGAGCGCGGTCGCCGTGGCCAGCCCGATCGCGGTGAATTTCAGCACGCCGAACCCGAAGATGGCCAGGAACCCGCGATGCCGGAACGCGACGAAGGTTTCGCGAACATGGAACATCCATCCCCCGCCGGGCCTGCCGTTATCCTCCGCTTGCTGCATGCGGGGAACCTGACCGAGCGTACCGAAGCCGCAGACGAAGATGGCGACGGCCATGACCACCGCCCCGGCAATCGCGAATTTGACGTAACCGTCGGGATTCAGCTGGCCCACCGGATGTTCAGGCGTGGCGACGAAGAACAAGGTGAGGCTTAGCGCGACGAAGATGAAGGTGCCGACGTACCCGAACCAGAAACGCAATGAAAACAGTCGGGTGCGTCCACCGTAATCCGTCGTCAGTTCGGGCACCATGGCGGTGGAAGGCACGTCGTAAGCGCTCACCGCCACGCGGGTGATCGACGCGACCGCGAAGATCCACAGGCCCGTCTGCAACGGCGACAGCCCCTCCGGCGGCAACCAGATCAGCAGAAAGAACACGGCGGTCGGGATCGCCGAACCGAGAATGAAGGGGTGGCGCCGTCCGATCCGGCTGCGCGTTACATCCGACCATCGACCGATCAACGGGTCGACCAGCGCATCCACGAACAGGGTGGCGGCGATGGCGGTGGAAACGATGGTCGCGGGAATACCTACGACCTGGTTGTAGTACAGCAGGAGATACGCGAAAGCCGCATTTTTCACCGCTGTCGATACGGAGCCGAAACCATAGGAAAACTGTGCGAGCAGAGGGATGGGCGCATCGCGAGGATCGGTGCCCGCCCCTGCCTTCTGCGTTCGCCGGTCGTCGTCGACGCCGGAACCGGACGCCTCGCGAAATCGCGCCATGGCTTCATCCTCTCTCTTGCGCGCGGAGCTGTTTGTACTCCGTCACATCCCTGACCTCGGTCATTTATGGAGCGGGTGTCAAGTCAATTCACGCGGACCTAATCCTCGCGAAGTGCGTGTCGGGCAAAACGACCGCGGGTGGAGCGCTGCCGCAGATTCGAAGACGATCGGGGCTTTCCAGAAGACGGAGGAGGATCGGCATTTCTTTTTTCGCAGCTACCGGCTGCCGAAACGAGCCATGGCGCGACAACTTCCCAGCAGTTTCTTACCCGGGGATCTGACGCAAACTCCATAACCAGCCCCACTCTCAACCACCCAAGTCGACAGCAAGGTAGCTGTGCGCTCAAACTTGTTGACAGGCGCTCTATATGAGGCGCAGTCTGCGCACGAGGCACCAAAGGTGTCCGTGATTGGGAGAATGTTATGACGAAGGCTGCCTACGGGCAAACCACGGCGCTTGCGGTTGTTCTGGCTGCTTGCCTGTGCCCCACTACCCCCCTCGCCGCGGCTGAGACTGCAGACGCGGCGCAGGCCCGTACCGCCGGCCCTGACAACGGCACGATCATCGTCACCGCGCGCAAGCGGGAAGAGGATGTTCAGGACGTCTCCGAATCGATCACGGTCGTAAGTGGTGATGCTCTCGAAGAATTGCAGATCGTCGAATCGAGCGATCTCACGCGTGTTTCGCCTGCCCTGACCTTCCGCCCGAACCCGAATACGACGTCCTCGGGTTTCGCCGTTCGCGGCGTTGGCACCTCCACCTTCTCCACGACCGTGGAACAGAGCGTGTCTACCGTGGTCGACGGTGTCGTGCTGGGCCAGCCGCAATCGGCCGCGTCGCTGGTCGACATTCAGCGGGTCGAAGTGCTGGAGGGACCGCAGGGGCTGCTGTTCGGCAAGAACGCCTCCGCCGGCCTCGTCAACATCGTCACGAACTCCCCCCGCCTCGGTCAACTGACGGCCGACCTGTCGGCCACGATCGGAACCGACGGCGAATTTCGTGACAACGGCATGATCAACATCCCGATCGGCAACACGCTGGCGGTGAGGATGGTGGGTTTCAGGAACCGCACCAATGGCTACGTTCGCAATCTCTTCCTGAACGAGGATTACAATGGCGAGAAGAATTACGGCTTCCGCGGAAAGATCCTGTTCGAACCGTCCGATGCGGTGCGGGTTCTCGTCACCGGCGACTACGCGAAGGACACCGCGGTCTGCTGCGTCCTGACCGCGACGAAGCTGGGGCAGAACGCCAACCTCGCCAATTACTTCAACCGTTACGGCATCGTGCCCGGACAGGATAATCTCTCCACCGTGCTGGGTAGCCCGGTCGGCACCTTTCCAGGCGCGCCGCTGCGCCGCTACAAGGGCGTGACCGGGCAGATCGACATCGATCTCGGCGGCCCGTCGCTGACCTCCATCACCGGCCTGCGCAACAACCATTACATTCTCGATTTCGACGGCGACCAGACCCCGCTCGACCGCTTCGACTACAATGGCGGCGATTATCGCTACAAGCAGTTCAGCCAGGAATTGCGGCTCGCCTCCGCTCCCGGCGGCACCATCGAATGGGTGGCGGGCCTGTATTATTTCCGCGGCGACAACGATGTGTTCTACCGCGCGGGCGGACGTCTGCTCGGCCCCGCCCCGCGCCCCCTGGTCGTGGCGGTGATCGAAACCGACTTCACCACGCAGAGCTACGCCGGATTCTCATCGGTCACGTGGAACGCGACCGATGCCCTTCGGCTGCGTGCGGGCGGACGTTTTACCCGCGACGAACTGCGCGCCCGCAGGATCGCCTACGACCTGCCGGGTGCCCTCCCCGGTTCCTCCGCCATCATCGGCAGCCCCGTGGGCGACACCACCGAAACGGGCGGCACGAGCAACTTCTCGTGGAAGCTGACCGGCGAATACGACCTCGCGCCCGACGTGATGGTCTATGCGAACGTCGCCCGCGGATACAAAGGGCCGGGCCTCGCATCTAGCGGCATCATCCAGCCCGATGTCAGCCCGCTGATCCGGCCCGAGAAGGTCATGGCCTACGATATCGGGATCAAGTCGCGCTTCCTTGACGGGCTCGCCACCTTCAACGCGGCGCTGTTCTACGAACGCTTCACGGATTTCCAGACGCAGATCTACGATACCAGCACCAATCCACCGGGCTTCCGCACCACCAATGCGGGCGGACTGACCAGCAAGGGGGTGCAGGCGCAATTGTCGATCAGGCCGATCAAGGGGCTGAGCCTGTCGGCCGCCGGTGCCTATGTCGATGCGCGCTATCGCGATCTCGACGGGCTTTCCTGCCCCTACGCCTTCACCGTTCCGACGCCCAGCAATGGCTGCCGCCTCGTCGACGGGCGTCCGATCATCAGCGCGGACGGCAATCGCCTGGCGAACGCGCCCGAGTTCAAGTTCAACCTGCTGGCAAGCTACGAACGGCAACTGAGCGACGATGTCGGTCTGTTGTTCGACACCGACTATTCGTGGCGCAGCGAAGAGCAGTTCTCGGCCAATGGCGATCCCCTGACGATCCAGCCGGCTTACGGAATCTGGAATGCCTCCGCCGGACTGTCTTTCGGGGGCGGGCTGTTCGAGCTGCGGGCCTACGTTCGCAATATCACTAACCAGAAATTCGCCACCCTGATCACCCCCAACGCCGCGGATACGATGGGCGGCTATTCGCAGTTCACCTCGCGCTATCGCGAGCGGCAGGGCGGGCTAATGCTGCGGGTCCGGCTCGGTCAGTAAGCGGCGCAGCGCGCGGGGTTACCGGATAGCACGGGAAGTCCGCGCGGTTTATTGACAGCCACACCGATTAATAATTACTCTAATCCCCGATCAGAGAACGAATCAGGAGATGACGCATGGAATACGCATATGGACGTGTGATCAACGACGCTGACAGTCACACTATGGAAACAAGCGAATGGGTCTACGACTACTTCGAGAGCGATGCTTTGCGCGAGAAGTACGGGACGCTGTTCGCGGGCGACAAGACCGGCCGCATGAAGGCAATGATCGACAAGGCGAAAGCGCGGGCTGACGATCCGGAAGCCGACGCGGCCGCCGCGAAGGACCCGATCGCGGGCGACAAGGGCTGGATGGCCTTCGGTGCGTTCGACGCTTCCGAACGCAAGCGGATGCTCGACCAGTACGGCTTCGTCAGCCAGCTGGTCTTCACCACGGCGTGCCTGGCGGCGATGGGAAAAGCCGACAACGCAGAGGAGAAATACGCAATCGCGCGCGCTGCGAACAAGGCGCAGCAGGCGTTCTGCGACGGTGACGAGCGGCTGGTGAATGTCGCGTACATCCCGCTCGACGATCCCAAGCTGGCGTATGAGGAGGCCAAGCGTGCGATCAAGGCGGGCGCGGGCGCGGTTGGCGTCGCGCCGATGCCGTCGGGCGAGATGTCGCCCGGTCACCCGGATCACGAGCCTTTCTGGCAGCTGCTGGAGGACCGCAAGATACCCTTCATGGTGCATATCGGCACCGGCACGAAAACGCAGCCGAAGGGCTATCACAACAACGGGCGCGAGCGCGCGCCGGACCTGCACGGCGGTGGCGAGAATCTGCGCTTCGCCGATTTCACCTCGCTCTGCTTCGCGCCGCAGGAATTCCTGACCGCGATGATCTATGACGGCGTGTTCCAGCGTCACCCGCAACTGCGCGGCGGGGTCATCGAATCCGGCGCCGGGTGGGTACCCGATTTCCTCCGGCGGCTGGATTATGCGTACAAGTCGTTCAAGCGGACCGATCCCTATGTCCAGGAACTGGAGATGCTGCCGTCCGAGTTCATCCGCCGCGCGGTGAAGTTCACGCCTTTCCCGGGCGAAGATGTCGGCGAGATGATCCGCGACGGCGGGGCGGAGCTGTTCATGTTCTCCAGCGACTACCCCCATCCCGAAGGGACGAAGGATCCGGTCGGTAAGTTCGAAAGCACCCTGGAGGGAGCGGACGAGAAGACCAAGGACATGTTCTACCGGACCAATTACGACGAGATGATGCAGTATCAATCCAGCCCCGCAATGGCGGCGGCCTGATTCCACCACGCCGGAGGAGGTCGGTCGCCCAGCGCACCGTCCACCTCCGGCCTTTCATTTTCGCACCATGGATCGCACCATCGCTTCGCCCGAGGCGCTCCTCGCGCTTGCCGCCAAGGGCACACTGTTCAGCTACTGGGCGGGTCGGAACGGAGACCGACCCGCGATCCTTTCTCGCCGCGGCAATCGGTCCTTCACCGAACTCGACGCGAACGCGAACCGGTTGCTGCATCACCTGCACTCGGTGGGGCTTCGCGCAGGCGACGGTGTCGCCATGGTGTGCGGAAACATCCCCGAATTCGTCGAAACCTATCTCGCGTGCCAACGTGGCGGGCTGCGGCTGACGCCGGTCAATTGGCACCTAACGAGCAGCGAGGCGGGCTATATCCTATCCGATTGCGAGGCGCGCGCCTGGATCATCCAGGGCGAGTTGGCAGAGAAATTTGCCGCGATACCGTCAGCGGGCGTCCTGACCCGCCTCGCCACGGGTCCGGCTCGCGGCCCGTTCGCTAGCTATGGCGAGGCGCTGGGCGCGCAACCTTCCCACGCGTCGACCGATCCCCGCCTGGGGTCCATGATGCTCTACACCTCGGGCACGACCGGTCGATCCAAGGGCGTGCTGCGCCGCAAGCCCATCGCGCTCGCCCCGCAGCGCGGTGGCACGCTGTGCGATTATCGCGACGGCGACCTCAACCTGTTGTGCGGACCGGCCTATCACGCCGGGCCGCTCACCTTCGACCTCGCCTTTCCCATAGCGTCGGGCATTCCGATCCTGCTGATGGAGAAATTCGACGCGGCGCAGGTCCTGGCGATGATCGAGCGGCATCGGGTCACGCACACCCACATGGTCGCCACGATGTTCCAGCGGTTGCTCACCCTGCCACCGGAGGTGCGCGACGGAGCCGATCTGTCGAGCCTGCGACGTGTCTTCCACGGGGCCGCCCCCACCCCGCCCGACATCAAGCGGCGCATGATCGACTGGCTGGGCCCGATCCTATACGAATATTACGGCGCGACCGAGGCATCGCCCGGCATCGGCATCGCTTCGGCGGACTGGTTGCGCAAGCCCGGCAGCGTGGGTCGCCTGCCGGATGCGACACGCACCCGTATTCTCGACGAAGCGGGGCAGCCGTGCCCGCCCGGAACGATCGGCCGGGTGGCCTTCCTGCACGACCCCGCGACCGGTCCCCGATACCACAACGCGCCCGACAAGAATGGCGAGGTGTTCGGCGGCGCATATTACACCGTGGGCGACTTGGGATATGTCGATGACGAGGGCTATCTGTTCCTGACCGGCCGGTCCGCCGACGTCATCATCAGCGGCGGCGTGAACATCTACCCCCAGGAAGTGGACGACGCGCTGACCGCTCACCCTGCGGTACGACAGGCTTGCACCATCGGCGTACCGAGCCTCGAATGGGGGGAGGAGGTGCTAAGCCTTGTCATGGTGGAGGACGGCACAGAGACAGGCGAACGCCTCGAGCGGGAATTGATCGCCTATCTGCGCGAACGGCTGGCATCGTTCAAATTGCCGCGTCGCATCGAATTCGTCGCGGACATCGCGCAGTCGGAAACGGGCAAGGTGTTACGCGGCGCAATGCGCGCGCCATATTGGGCAACCACGGGCGGAGCGCCGTGATCACCGCCGTATCTGCGACGCCGGACGTTCGAAGCGCGTTCCTCGAGTCCATGGCCCGGCTGGCGAGCGCGGTCCATATCGTGACCGCCCATAGCGGGGGACGCGATTACGGAATGACCGCGACCGCCGCCATGTCGCTGTCCACCGAACCGCTTTCCATCCTGATCTCCATCCATCGGGATGCCTCCGCCCACGACGCGATCGTCTCAGGCGGAAGAATGTGCCTCAACACGCTGCGGCCCGATCAAGCGGAACTCGCGCGGATATTTTCCGGAATGATCGAACTGGACGGTCGCTCGCGCTTCGATTTCGGCGAATGGCAGCTGGGCGCGGGGCAGCCTGCGCAATTGCGCGGCGCAGTCTCGTGCCTCAACTGTGCGGTGCTGGAGTCTCACCCGATCGGAACCCACCGGGTATTCGCCTGCGGCGTGACTTCGGTGTCGCTGGGAGAGGAAGCGCGTTCGCTCGTCTACGGCAACCGCCGGTTCGGCGTGATGGAAAATGAGGAAAGGTGAAACGATGGAACAGACCCGCCCCGCCTTCTACAAGATATTCGTGGCCGATCTCGATCGCGCGGCGACCTTCTACGCCGAATGCCTCGGCTTCAGCGAACAGCGGCGCGTCGACGCGGGGCCGTTCGAGGAGGTGATTCTGATCCCGGCACAAACCGGGGCCGCACTGGTGCTATGCCGATGGAGTGACGGGCGAGCACTGGAAAACGGCAATGCCCATGGCCCGGTCGGCTTCTATGTCGGGCAACTCGATAGCACGATGGAGCAGATGAAGGGAGCCGGCGCGACAGTGACGTTCGGGCCGGTCGATTTCAGCGGTGCCCGCATGGCGATTCTGACAGACCCGGATGGGCACCAGCTCGAACTGATCGAGAAAGGCGACTGACCTTCCTCGCTGACCGGCTGGGTATGGCGAGCGCGACCCGTCTCAGTCGGTCCAGCCGAGCCTCACGGCGAGCGCTTGCGCTATCGCGGTATGCCCTGCCGCGTTCGGGTGCCAGGGCACAGCCCCGCCCGGCAGGGCGGAGGGCACGTTGCCCTGCGACCACGGCTCCGCATCGCAGGCGGTGTGATCGCGCGACAGCTTGTCGGACTTTATGACCGTAGCTCCCGTCGCTGCGGCCACCCGGTCGGTGATCGCCGCCAGCCGCGTGGCGGTTTCTCGGGCGAGTGCCGCGTTGGCAGCGGACATCTGCGTTTGCGCACACATCTCCTGCGGCAGGAGGGTGAGATACTGGACGAACACCAGGCGCGCCTCCGGGGCGCGCTGAGCGACCTCGTCGGCCAGCTTCGTCAAATTCCGTTCCAGCGTCGCGTAGGTTTCCTCTGCAGGTGCAACCGGCTTCGTGCAGGGAAAGCTGCGCCCTGCGAAGCTGACCGAGCTGCCCGGTTCGCATCCCGACATGACGAGGTTTCCCACGTAATCGAGATCGTTGCCGCCCACGGTCACGGTCACCAGCCGCGTCGCACCGTCCACGGCGTCGATCTGCGCCGGGAGCTCGCCCCATGGACCAAGGATATTCGCAACGGTCGCACCGCTGCACGTTCGGTCGTCCAGCACCAGGTTCATGCTTTCACTCACCAGCGAAGGGTAGTTCCCTAGCGCTCTCGTGCATCGGGGCGGCGTACCCGGCCTGTAAGAGCCCAGCCCCGGACCGGCGGCGAACGAAGATCCCAGCGCCACATATCGCGATCCCGGCTGCACCGACGATACGGGTATGTCCCCCATGGACGTGCATGAAACGGTGGCGAATGCCATGATTGCCAGTGCTAAATTACGCAAAGTTACCCCTCCCCGGGCTTGTGCGACGATCACCCCGCTGCGCCTCGGCATAGAGGGCAAAGCCTTGAGTTGACGCGCAGGGTAGCGCTTGGTCTCGCAGGCCGGAAGGGGCGGAGACGTCGCCCCGCCCGTTTTTGCCGGATTTCGGCCGCACGCGGAAACAGCTTACCATTGAAAATCGCCAATTTCGTTCTATACCTACAGGTATGGAAAAGCTCGCCACCAGAGGGCGTCCGCGGGAATTCTGTCCCGACGAGGCGCTCGCTTCCGCCCTTCAGGTGTTCTGGACCAAGGGATACGAAGGCGCATCGCTCAGCGATCTGACCGATGCGATGGGTATCACACGTCCCAGCCTCTACGCCGCGTTCGGCAACAAGGAAGCGCTGTTTCGGCAGGCGCTCGACCTCTATCAGCGCGACAAGACGGCCTATATCGGCGAGGCCATGCGCGAGCCGACCGCCCGGGCGGTGGCCGAGTACATGTTGCACGGTGCGGTCGATACCGCGACCGGCGGGGAATGCCGGGGCTGCATGGGCGTCATAGCGACGGTCGCCTGCCAGAGCGTGGAGCCCTCCATCCGCGACGACGTCAACCAGCGCGCGGAAGCTGCCAAGGCGCTGATCGTGGAGCGCATGCAGCAGGCGATCGATACAGGCGAATTCGTCGTTCCGACCAAGGCCGAAACCATCACGCGTTACCTCCTCGCGCTCATGCAGGGCATTTCGGTGCAGGCGCAATCGGGAGCGACGCGCGAGGAATTGATGGAAATATCCGAAGCTGCACTGGCTGCGTGGCCCTCGAAATAGCGTCGTTTTTTGCTGCGCTGCGAAAAAAGTATCGGTCGGTATGAAAATACCGCTTGACCTGAACGCCAGATTACATACTTAGCGGTACATATCGCGGTCGGGTCGGCTTAGCCGGCTCGCGTGGTGGGCGCGCTGCGCCTTCCTTCCACACCGTGAACGCGATCATCCGGCGGCACCTTGCTTCCGGAAGCGATGACGCACGCTTGCCTGTTCGGGGATGGTACAATGTTCAATACGCCTTTCGACCGCTACGACGATCTGCCCGCCACCGCGCGGTCCGAGGAAGTCGACAGCTATGATTTCGACGACGCAGCTGTCGCTCCCGCACCCGCTGGGAACGCCGCTCCGAAACAGGGCCGCTCCGGGCGCGGATGGCTGATCGCGCTCTTCATCCTGATCGCCGCAGTCGGTTCCTGGTGGCTGATCGGGGGCGCAACGCCCGCTCCCGCCGCGATGCCGGTCCCGGTGGTTACCGCCGCCGCGCCGCTGCAGAAGCAGGTGACCGAGTGGGACGAGTTCGTGGGCCGCTTCAAGGCTACCAAGACCGTCGAGGTCCGCCCGCAGGTTTCGGGCCAGATCGTCCGCGTACACTTTACCGACGGGCAATATGTCCGTGCCGGTGCGCCGCTCTTCACCATCGATGGTCGCACCTACCGCGCCGCGCTGGCCCAGGCCCAGGCCGACGTGGCGCGGGCTTCCAGCGCGCTTTCCCTGTCCCAGGCCAATCTGGCACGGGCCCAGGCGTTGATCTCGGAAGACGCGATCGCCGCGACCGAGATCGACCGGCTCAAGGCGGAGGTGCGCAGCAATCGTGCCGCGCTGCAGGCGGCGCAGGCCGCCACCGCGGCGCGATCTATCGACGTCGGCTACACCACCGTGCGCGCGCCGATCTCGGGCCGTATCTCAGATCGCCGGATCGATGCCGGCAATCTGGTGTCGGGTGGCGGGGGTGACAGCGCCACGCTGCTGACCACGATCAACGCGGTCGATCCGGTCTATTTCGAGTTCACCGGGTCCGAGGCGCTGTATCTGAAGGCGCAGCGCGAGGGCCTGTCGAAAGGGAACGATGTCGAAATCCGGCTGGCGGACGAGCCCGACTATCGCTGGCACGGCAAGCTGGACTTCACCGATAACGGTCTCGATGCGAACTCCGGCACGATCCGCGCGCGCGCCGTGGTCGCGAACCAGGGCGGCGTCCTCGCGCCTGGCCTGTTCGGCCGGATGCGGCTAGCCACCGGCGGAACCCGATCGGCACTGCTGGTGCCCGATACCGCGATCACGACCGATCAGACGCGCAAGCAGGTGCTGGTCGTCGCCAAGGATGGAACGGTTGCGGCACGCACGGTGGAGCTCGGTCCCCAGGTCGGCAGCCTGCGCGTGATCGAGAAGGGGCTGAAGCCGACCGACCGCGTGATCATCAAGGGCGTGCAGATGGCGATGCCCGGCCAGAAGGTCCGTGCTCAGCCGGGCCGGATCGAGGCCAGCGCACCGCAGCCTCGAACGCCCGAGGCGCAACCCGTCTCCCGCGCGGCCTCCGCCACGCTCGCCAGCTAAAACCCAAACTTTTCAACGGCTCGTTACCGAACGACGCCCGGAGTCTGCTCGATGCGCATGTCCCGCTTCTTCATCGACCGCCCGATCTTCGCCGCGGTCATCGCCGTGGTCATCACGCTGGTGGGTGCGATCTCGTACTTCTTCCTGCCGGTCAGCCAGTATCCCGACATCGTCCCCCCGACCGTGACCGTCACCGCGGTCTATCCCGGTGCCTCGGCGGAGACGGTGGCCGATACGGTCGCCAATCCGATCGAGCAGGAAATCAACGGCGTCGACGGGATGCTCTACCAGTCGAGCGAGTCGACCGGTGACGGGCGGATGACGATCACCGTCACCTTCAAACCCGGCACCGACCTTGACGAGGCGCAGGTGCTGGTCCAGAATCGCGTGGCGATTGCCGAAGCCCGCCTGCCGGAAGAGGTCCAGCGGCTCGGCATCGTCACCCGCAAGACGACGCCCGACTTCCTGATGGTGGTCAACCTCGTCTCGCCCGACGGGTCGCTCGACCGCGAATACATCTCCAACTACGCGCAGACCCGGATCAAGGATCGCCTCGCCAGGCTGGAGGGCGTGGGAGACGTCCAGCTGTTCGGCCAGCGCGAGCTTGCCATGCGCGTCTGGATCGATCCGGGCCGCGCCGCCGCGCTGGGCCTGACCGGCAGCGATATCGTGCGCGCCTTGCGGGCGCAGAACGTGCAGGTCGCGGCCGGCACGCTCGGCCAGCAGCCCAGCCCGGATGCCGCCTTCCAGCTCAACGTGGAAACGCAGGGGCGCTTCACGGATCCCGCGCAGTTCGGCCAGGTCGTTATCCGCACCGATGCGGAAGGTCGCCAGGTCCGCGTGAACGACGTCGCCCGCGTGGAAATCGGCGCGGCGGACTACGCCACCTCGGCCTATCTGAATGGCGACGATTCGGTGATCCTGCCGGTCTTCCAGAAACCCGGCTCCAACGCGCTCGACGCGGCCGAGGGGGTCAAGGCGACGATGGACGAATTGTCCCGGTCGTTCCCGCATGACCTCGAGTACCGCATCGTTTACAACCCGACGGAATTTATTTCGCAATCGATCGACGCGGTGCTGCATACCCTGCTGGAAGCGGTCGTGCTGGTCGTGGTCGTCATCATCGTCTTCCTGCAGAAGGCGCGCGCGTCGATCATCCCGGTCCTTGCGATCCCGATCTCCCTGGTCGGCACCTTCGCGGTGCTGGCGATGTTCGGCTATTCGCTCAACAACCTGTCGCTGTTCGGGCTGGTCCTCGCGATCGGGATCGTGGTCGACGACGCGATCGTGGTGGTGGAGAACGTGGAGCGCAATCTCGAAGCGGGGTTCTCCCCTCTCGAAGCCGCGCGCCGTTCGATGGACGAGGTCGGCGAGGCGCTGATCGCGATCGTGCTGGTGCTGTGCGCGGTGTTCGTGCCGACACTGTTCATGAACGGCCTGTCGGGCGAGTTCTACAAGCAGTTCGCCGTGACGATCTCCGCCGCGACGGTCATCTCGCTGATCGTATCGCTGACCTTGTCGCCCGCGCTTTCGGCGCTGCTGCTGAGGCCGCACGAGCATCTGCCCGCCGACGCGCCGCGCTGGCGCCACGCGATCGAGACCGCGGGCACAAAGTTTAACTCCGCGTTCGAGCGGTTCGGCGACTGGTACGCCAAATGGACCGCCCGCTTCGTCGCCATGCCACGGCGCATGATGCTGGCCTACGCGGTGCTTATCGGACTGACCGGCCTGACGCTGTCCGCCACCCCAACCGGTTTCATCCCCCAGCAGGATCAGGGCTATTTCGTAAGCGTGATCCAGCTGCCGCCCGGTAGCGCGACCACGCGAACCGATGCGGTGATGAAGCAGGTGGCCGAGCGTGTGCTGAAGCTCGACGGTATCAAGGGCACCGTCATGCTGTCCGGGTTCGACGGCACCACACAGACGCAATCCGCCAGTTCGGCCGCCGCCTATTGGGTGCTCGACGATTTCGAGAGCCGCCAGGCCAAGGGGCTCGACATCGATACGCTGATCGCGGAGGCGCAGAAGGCGACCGCCGACATCAACGAGGCGCGGCTGATGATCGTGAAGCCCCCGGTGATCCAGGGGATCGGTTCGGCAGGCGGCTTCCGGATGATGCTGGAGGACACCTCCGGCAAGGGGTATCGCGCGATGCAGGGCGTCGCGAACCAGATGATCGCCAAAGCGAACGGCGAACAGGGTCTCGCCGGCGTCTATACCTTCTTCGACACCGGCACCCCGCGAGTGAAGACCGACATAGACCGCGACAAGGCGCAGATCCTGGGCGTTGCGCCCTCCGATATCTTCGACACGCTGTCGGTCTATCTCGGCAGCGCGTTCGTGAACGACTTCAATTTGCTGGGACGGACCTATCGTGTCACCGCGCAGGCGGATGCGCCCTATCGCGACGATGTGACCGACATTGCGGGACTCTACGCCCGGTCGAACACCGGGGCGATGGTGCCACTGGGTTCGGTGGCGACGTTCGAGGACACCACCGGGCCGTACCGCGTCTCGCGCTACAACCTGCAGCCCGCGGTCGCGATCGACGGCGATACGGCACCGGGCAGCTCGACCGGGCAATCGCTGATGACCATGGAGAAGGTCGCGGCACAGACCTTGCCTCAGGGCTACGCCACCGAATGGACCGGGATTGCCTACCAGCAGACAACCACCGGCAACACCGCCATCTATGTCTTCGGGCTGGCCGTGGTGCTCGTATTCCTCGTCCTCGCCGCGCAGTACGAAAGCCTGATCATGCCGCTGGCGATCATTCTGATCGTGCCGATGTGCCTGCTCGCGGCGATGGTCGGCGTGAACCTGCGGGGTATGGACAACAACGTCCTCACCCAGATCGGGCTCATCGTGCTGATCGCGCTGTCGGCGAAGAACGCGATCCTGATCGTCGAATTCGCGCGGCAGGGTGAGCGCGACCATGGCCTGTCGCCGGTAGAGGCGGCGATCGAGGCGGCGCGCACCCGCCTGCGGCCGATCCTGATGACGAGCTTCGCCTTCATCCTGGGCTCTGTGCCGCTGGTGATCGCCACCGGCGCGGGCGCGGAACTGCGGCAGGCGCTGGGCACGGCGGTGTGCTTCGGCATGCTGGGCGTGACCGGTTTCGGCCTCGTCTTCACCCCCACTTTCTACGTCGTTTGCCGTTCGCTCGGCGACCGGATCGCGGCCCTGCGGGGTTCGCGCCGTGGCGACGATGCGCGCCCCACCCCGCAGCCGGCCGAATAGGATCGTCACCATGCAAATTCGCAAACTTCTCTTACCTGCCGTTTCCGCGCTCGCCCTGGCGGGCTGCGCGGCGGGGCCGGACCACGTTTCCTCTGCCCCAACTCCCGATGTGGAAACCAGCCCCTTCCTTTCCGCAGAGGCTGGCGTCGTATCGTCTGCGCCGCTGCCGAGCGACTGGTGGCGCCTGTACGACGACCCTGTGCTGGACGGTCTGGTGGCCGATGCGCTCGCGGCGAACACCGACATCCGCCAGGCCGCAGCCCGCATCCAGCGCGCCCGCGCGCAACTGCGCGGGGCGCGGGCGGATCGTCTTCCGCAGGTCGGGCTTACCGCCTCGGCGGGCTATGGGCGCACATCCGAAGCCCAGACCCTGCCCGGGCAGGATCGCGATGGCGGCCAGTTCGCCATCGGTGCCGATGTCGCTTATGAAGTCGACCTCTTCGGCCGGGTCAGCAGCGGTATCGCCGCCGCGCGTGGCGATGTGGCCGCCGCTCGCGCCGATGCCGATGCGGTCCGGGTCATGGTCGTGGCGGACACCACGCGCGCCTATGCGGATGCCGCCAGCGCCACCGCGCGGCTGCGGGTGGCGCAATCCATCGTCGGCTTGCTCGAAGACAGTCTGCGCCTGACCCGCAAGCGCCACGATGCGGGCTATACCGACGGGCTGGCCGTGGCGCGGATCGAAAGTCTGCTCGAACAGCGCGCGGCGACGATCCCGGCGATAGATGCGCAGCGTCGCGCGGCCCTGTTCGCGCTGGCCACCCTGACCGGTC
Source organism: Erythrobacter sp. LQ02-29 (assembly GCF_022576075.2). Taxonomy (NCBI): domain Bacteria; kingdom Pseudomonadati; phylum Pseudomonadota; class Alphaproteobacteria; order Sphingomonadales; family Erythrobacteraceae; genus Erythrobacter; species Erythrobacter sp. LQ02-29. Next base: position 48,836 of record NZ_JANCNT010000001.1, read on the forward strand.
GCGCACCGGCGGCGCTGCCCGCCAATATCGGCGAGCGCGACGTGCCGCTGGAGATCGAGGCCCCGCTGCCGGTGGGCGACGGGACGCAACTGCTGGCGCGCCGTCCCGATGTTCGCGCAGCGGAACAGCGTGCGTTGGCCGAGGGGGCGAGAATAGGAATTGCGCGCGCCGATCTCTACCCGCGCATCACGCTGGGCGGATCGATCGGATCGAACGCCTCCAGCCTGGGCAACCTATTTACCGGCGGCCCGCTGGGATTCGTGCTCGGTCCGTTGATCGACTGGGCCTTCCCCAATCGCGAGCCGGTCTATGCCCGGATCGAGGCGGCGCAGGCGGATGCGGCGGGGTCGCTCGCCGCCTTCGACGGCACAGTGCTCGTCGCCTTGCAAGAGGCGGAAACGGCGCTGTCGAATTATGCCCGCTCGCTGGAAAGGCGGCGCATCCTGACCGCGGCGGTCCAGTCGGCCGAGCGGGCGGCCCGGATCGTGCGGGCCCAGAACCGCGAGGGGCTGATCAACTCGCTCGACACGCTCGACGCCGAACGAACACTGGCGGAGGCGCGCGCGACCCTGGCGGATCAGGATGCCGATGTCTCGCGCCAGCAGATCGCGGTGTTCCGCGCCCTGGGCGGCGGTTGGTCGATCGAACCGGAGAATGCCGATGAACAAGGGTAGGAACCGCTGGTGGCACAACCACCGCGACGCGCTGGCCTCCGGCCTGCTCGGCTTCGTGGTGACCTCCGCCTTCCTGGTCTGGCCCATGGTGCAAGCCACCCATTGAGAGATAGCGAACGCAGCTCTCGCGCCGCCTGACGAAAGTTCGACGGCGAGGCGAAGCCCTGTTTATCCGCGCAGTTGGAGAGCATAGAGGAACAATCGGTATCCGCCCCGGTCTCGAAAGCGCGCCCATGCGACCTGCAACTGGAGAATGTCGTTTGAACGCCGGTGAACGCTCTCCCGAAACCGAGGCTTCTCAGAAGGTTCAGACCCAGCCCGTTCGTGTGATCTTCGGCGCGCTGATGCTGGTCATGCTGCTTGCCTCGCTCGACCAGACGATCGTGTCGACCGCCCTGCCCACCATCGTCGGCGAACTCGGCGGGCTGGAGCATCTGTCGTGGATCGTCACGGCGTATATGCTGGCGACCACGGTCGTCACCCCGCTCTATGGGAAGCTGGGCGATCTGTTCGGTCGCAAGATCGTACTGCAGAGCGCGATCCTGCTATTTCTCGCCGGCTCTGCATTGTGCGGGCTCAGCAACTCGATGGGCCAGTTGATCGCCTTCCGCGCGATCCAGGGGCTTGGCGGCGGCGGACTGATGGTCACCACCATGGCGGCGATCGGCGACATCATCGGCCCGCGCGAGCGCGGCCGGTATCAGGGCTTCTTCGGCGCGGTCTTCGGGCTTTCGACCGTGATCGGACCGCTGATCGGTGGCTTCTTCGTGGAGCACCTTTCCTGGCGCTGGATATTCTACATCAACCTGCCGCTCGGCCTGATTTCCGTGATCGTGATCGGCTGGGCCTTCACCGCGCCCGAACGGCAGGCAAAGCCCCGCATCGATTTCGCCGGAGCGGCGCTGATCGCCATCGCACTGACCGCCATCGTGCTGTTCACGAGCCTGGGCGGTCACACGCTGCCCTGGGGATCGTTTCCGATACTTGGCCTGATAGCCGTTTCGCTAGTGGCGCTGGCAGGTTTCATCCTGATAGAAAGTCGCGCCTCAGAACCGATCCTGCCCCTCGGCCTGTTCGCCAACGGCACCTTCGTCATTTCCTGTGCGATCGGGTTCATCGTCGGGCTCGCGATGTTCGGTTCGGTCACATACATGCCGATCTACCTGCAGGTTGTGAAAGGCGTATCTCCGTCCACCGCCGGGTTGCAACTCACGCCCATGATGGGCGGCGTGCTGGTCACCTCGATCGCGAGCGGTCAGATCATCAGCCGCACGGGCCGCTACCGTATCTTTCCGATCTGCGGCACTGCCCTGATGACGCTCGGCCTGTTCCTGCTGTCGACACTGAACGTGGAGAGCAGCACCTGGGTGGCCTCGGGCTACATGCTGGTGCTCGGGCTGGGTCTGGGAATGGTGATGCAGGTGCTGGTGCTGGCGGTGCAGAACAGCGTCGATTACCGTAATCTCGGGGTCGCAACCTCCGGAACGACCCTGTTTCGATCGACCGGCGGTTCCGTTGGCGTCTCGCTGTTCGGCGCGATTTTCGCCGCCGGCCTGGCCAGCCGGCTCCCGGCTTCGCTGAGCCAGGGACCGGAGGGCGCGCCAGCGATGAACCCCGCTGCGATTGCCGCCATGCCCTCAGCCATGCGTGCGCCCTATCTGGAGGCGTTTACCGCTGCGCTGCATCCGGTATTCCTGTCAGCCGCGGCGATCGCCGCATTCGCGTTCGCGATCGCGTGGCTGCTGCGCGAACAGCCCCTGCGCGAGGACGCGAGAGCGGAAAGCATCGGCGATAGCTTCGCCGTTCCCAAAACCGCAAACTCGCTCGACGAGCTTACGGCGATCGTCGATCGACTGGTTGCACGCGAGAACCGCTGGTCGACGATGACGCGGATCGCGGAACGCAGCGGGGTGGATCTGGCTCCGGACGAGATGTGGCTTCTCGCGCAGGTCTGCACCGCCGCCCGCCCGACCTCTGTCGATCAACTCGCTGCGAACTTCGCCCCCTCGCCCGTCGCCCTCGCGGCGATCGCCAGGGGGCTGGCCGACAAGGGTTTGCTCGAGCCAGTTTCGGATGGACCATTGCTCCCGAGCCCGGCGGGAAAGGATGTCGTTGAAAGGCTGGCAGAGCATTACCGCCGCCGGCTCGAGGAATATGTCCAAAGGTGGAGCCCGGAAGAGCGCCCGGACGTTCGCGAACGCCTGTCCGCCTTGTCGCGATCGCTGATGGCAGAGCTGCCCGCGATGCCCTGAAGCGAGCCTGCTTCCTAATGACCGGGTCCAGCCGCGACCGAAAGTAGGGCCGTTGCGGGCAGGTTGGTGAGCGAAACGAACCCTTCAGTATTTTCGGTTAAACGAGGATACTCGCTTGCCGCCTGCGCTGTCCGAAGGAAATCGATGCAAATTCTGGTGGACCTCCACCTGGTCGTGTTCTGCTTGCTCAGCGCGCTCGCCGCGATTTGCGCTATCGCTCATGTGGCGCTGAAGGCCGGTTCCGCGCTGGCCTGGCTCGCTGCGACCCTCCTGTGCGTTGGCATGGAAACGCTCGTCTTCCGCTACGCGACCCCGACAATCCCGGGTCTGGCGGCGATCAGCCTGCTTATCCCGTTCGCCTATTTTTGCGCCGGCAACGCTATCAGGCAGAGCCTCCATCTCGAGAGCGCAGGGCGTGCCCAGAGCTGGATATTCGGTGGTCTCGTCGGTCTGTCGTTGCTGTTGCTCGCTGCGGGCGCGCCCGTATTCTATCAGTGTATTCCGTTTCAGCTGGCCGGCGTCTACATCCTTTACGATGCAATCCGCATTCAGGCGCGCCGGCAGCGCCGTGGGCTGATCGACAATGGACTGCTCGCGCTGAGCGCAGGCTCGATGATCGGCCTGGCGATTCGCGCACCGATGTTCCCCCTCCTGGTAGGAGAACCGACACCTTTCCCGGTCATGGACGCCGCGACGTTCGAGGGAGTTTTCCTTGACGCGCTCGGCGGTCTGACCGCGGCGCTGGCGGTGCTTGTCATCGCCAGGATCGTGGCCAACGTCATCGGCGTTCACAGGCACCGGGCGGAGCATGACGACCTGACCGGCTTGCTCAATCGCCGCACGTTCGATGAAAGAGCCGAAGGGGCGGGGGCCGCAGCCGGCTCGGTCGTCATGTGCGACATCGACCGGTTCAAAGCCGTCAACGACCTTTACGGCCACCATGTCGGCGACGACGTCCTCCAGGGTTTCGCCCGCATATTGTCCCGGTCCGGCGGGATCGTGGGGCGCATGGGCGGGGAGGAATTCGGCATCCTCCTGATCGATACCGCGCCCGACGATGCCGTCGTCATCGCCGACATGATCCGGACCGAGTTCCACCGGTTCAGGCACGATGCGATCGGCGAGCAGACCGCACTCAGCGCAAGCTTCGGGGTTTCCGATTTCGGCCAGGGGCGAAGCGTCAAGACCGCCCTGAGAGAAGCCGACAAGGCTCTTTACCGGGCCAAGGGCGCGGGGCGTAACCGTGTGTGCCAGGAACATTCGACATCATCGACCGCGGTGTCGTTCATGAAGGTTGCGTGAGAGCCGTGCGAGCGCGTGTCTGAACTGACGCGAGCCGATCCTGTTTGGTGCATCCGAACGATACCCGTGATTGCGTACAGGCTGGCACGCCTACATCTCACGGCTATCGACGATCGCATTCGGTTAGCCTCGCCGCTGGCCACCCGAGCCGCACCGGCGTGAGAGTATCGGCCCATCCATTTTGTCACCGTGCCCTCGGCCCAAGCTGAGCGCACGAAATACCTTACGAATAGCATTATATTTTTAGAAGAATTACTCGACCTGTAATTTTATTATTGAAGCACTCTTGATCTAGATAATCTATTTTTCGATGTCTCTTTTGAGTTTTTAATTAGGCAAACAAATCATTCCCGAAGCCAAGCAGAGGCCGGACAACACAAAAATCTCTCTCGTTTTTCGTTGCGAAATTACAACACATTTTGCTTGTGTCCCGGTTTCGCGCCCGGTTTCCTGTAGATTGCCCGACACCATTGCTAGGTGGCTGCCCGCAGGCGGTTCTCATCGAACCTATCCCCCGCATTTGGCCGAGCGCCTTCGTCGCTCGGTTCGATCATCGATCATAGCTCGCAACCAAGGGGCAACCTTATGAAGACTCTAGTAGGCGGCGCGTCGCTCGGCGCGTTGGCCATCGCCATGACATCCACGCCGGCCATCGCGCAGGACGCGGCACCGGCGCCCGCGCAGCAGCAGGCAGGCAAGCAGCAACGCCAGGGCGGCGTCAACGTCATCGTTGTCACCGCACAGCGCGTCAGCGAAGATCTGCAGGACGTGCCGATCTCGGTCCAAGCGATCGGCCAGGAGGAGCTGAAGCAGCTCAACATCAACACGTTCGACGATTATCTGGAGCAGCTACCGACCGTCACCTCGGGCGGCGGCGGCGGACCGGGTCAGAGCACGATCTATATTCGTGGGCTCGCTTCGACCACGCCCAACCTGACGACTGCGGGCGTGGCAGGCCTCGCCCCCAATGTCTCGCTCTATCTCGACGAGCAGCCGCTCTCGCAGCCGGGGCGCAATCTCGACGTATACGCCGCCGATCTGGAGCGGATCGAGGTATTGTCGGGGCCGCAGGGCACGCTGTTCGGCGCGAGCTCACAGGCAGGCGTCGTGCGCCTGATCACCAACAAGCCGGAGCTGGGCCGGTTCGACGCCGGCTTCACCGCCGGGACTTCGTTCACGAAGAACGGCGACGCCAGCTACAAGGCGGAAGCCATGCTGAACCTGCCGGTGACCGATAATTTCGCGCTGCGCGGCGTGGTCTATCTCGACCATCAGGGCGGCTATATCGACAACGTCCCGGGCACCCTCGACGCCAGCCAGAGCGCACGGTTCCGCCCTGAAGGCACCGTCCGCTACAACGGCGTGCCCGTCTCGGCCGCCCGCGCCGGCTTCCAGTCGGACGCCGACCTGTCGGACGTGACCTTCCTTCCGGCCGACAATTCCGGCCTGGTAGAGGACGATTTCAACGACGCCCAATATTCGGGTTTCCGCATCAGCGGCCGCTACGAATTCGGTCCGGACTGGCGGCTCGACGTCTCGCATAGCCGGCAGTCGCTCGACAGCGATGGCGTGTTCTATGCCGATCCCACGCTCGACCTCGATGATCCTTCGATCCAGCGCTATCAGGACGAGCGGCTGGACGACAGCTTCTCCAACACCGCGTGGTCGCTCGAGGGGCGGCTCGGCATGCTCGACCTGGTCTATAACGGCGCCTACACCGACCGCGAGACCGAGCAGAAGGTCGACTATTCGGACTACCTGTTCGCCGGTCAGTACCTGCCCTACTATATCTGCGACGGGTCGGTCAGCTATCCGGGCGACGGCAACGATCCGAGCGGCACCTGCCAGGCACCGAACAACTACGTCACGTCGGACAGCGATCTGACCAAGTTCACGCAAGAGCTGCGCTTCAGCACGCCGGAACAGAACCGCTTCCGCGTCACCGCAGGCGCATTCTATGCCAAGACGATCCTGAAGGAGCGCAACGACTACAACTATCCGGGCAACATCGCCGCGGCGCCGTTCGGCGGCTTCGCACCCAACTATCCGTTTCCGGGTATATACCAGTCCGATCCCGGCCCGCTGCCCGCCTCGGCGATCTTCCGCAACGACGTGAAGCGGACCGACGAGCAGTTCGGCCTGTTCGGACAGGCGAGCTTCGACGTCGTACCCGACCTGCTCTCGGTAACGGGCGGCCTGCGGTATTACGACGTCCAGGTCGATCTGGAGGGCAGCGCGACAGGATCGTTCTGCAACGCCGGCGCGGCAGAGGATCAGAACGCCTTCGGTACCAACATCTCCGACCTGTACGACGGCGATGGGCAGTACACCTTCATCGGATCGTGCGACGCCAGCCTGCGCCAGACGTTCGACATGGACGACAGCCTGCAGGACATCCAGAACGCCGGCCTCTCCGCCGGGCAGGCGCAGCAGGTTTACAACGCGGTCCGCGCGCCGAACGAGGCGAAGACCAGCGGCGTGATCTTCAAGGGAACGGTCAACTTCACCCCGACCGACGACCTGCTGTTCTACGCCACCTATTCGGAAGGCTTCCGGCCCGGCCTGCTCAACCGCCCCGGCGGCGCACAGGGTCCGAACGGCTTCAACGTGCCGTTCGAACTCGAAACCGACGAGGTGCAGAACTACGAGATCGGTGCGAAGACCGAATTCCTCGATCGTCAGGTGCGGCTGAACGTCAGCGCCTTCTATGTCGACATCAGCAATCTGCAGACGACGATCTTCGATCCCAGCATCACCAACCTGTTCTTCTCGGACAATGCGGCGAATGCAGAGATCAAGGGGGTCGAGGGCGACTTCACCTACGCACCCTATTCGGTGCCGGGCCTGACACTGGCGGGTGCCTTCTCCATCCTGGATACCGAGATTACCGAGGTGCTTACCCCGACCGACGATGTCGTAGCGGGATCCGACCTCGCCTATGCTCCGTCGTTCCAGGGCAATCTGCGCGCCCGCTACGAATGGGATCTGAGCGATACGCTGAGCGCGTTCGTGATGCCGCAGGTTACCTATTCCGGGGCCAAGAACACCGATATCATCCAGATCAACAGCCTGCGGCTGGACGATTACACGGTCTTCGATCTTTCGGCCGGCGTCAGCCGCGATCAATGGACGTTCGAGGTTTACGGCAAGAACCTGTTCGACGAGCGCGCGCAGATTTCGGGCGATTTCTACTACGATCGCCCGCGCATCAACATCAACCGGCCGCTCACGGTCGGGATGCGCGTCTCCTTCGATTACTGATCGAAGCGCGCGAGCGTAATCCGGCGGCGGGGGCGAGCCCATGGCGGGCTTGCCTCCGCCGTCTTGCGTTGTAGGCAGGACCCATGGCGAGCGAGGAAGAGAGCACACAAGCGGCCAAGGCGGCGCTGCAGGCGGGCGATTTCGCGCGCGGGCTAACGCTGGCCGAAAGCGCGCTCACCCACGCGCCCGACGATGGGGAGGCGCTCTATCTGGCGGCCGTCGCATGTCGCTATCTCGATCGCCCGGTCGATGCGCGCCGGTTTCTCCAGCGGCTCCATGTCGCGGTGCCCGAATACGGCCGCGCGTGGCAGGAGGCGGGGCACCTTGCGCGTGCCGAGGGCCTGTCGCGGGAGGCGCTGTCGGCTTTCGCTCGCGCGACCCGTTACAATCCGGCACTGATCGCGAGCTGGCGCGCGTTGGAGACGCTGCACGCCGAACGCGGGGAAACCGGGGAAGCGGGCGGAGCCCGCGCACAGGCGGACAGGATCGAGGCCCTGCCCCGCGAGCTCGTCGCCGTGATGCACCACCTCTACGAAGGTCGGCTGCTGCGCGCGGAGGAAATCTGCCGCCATCACCTGCGCGCTCACCCCAAGGATGTCGAGGGGATGCGATTGCTCGCCGAGATCGGCAAGCGCTTCGGCGTGCTCGATGATGCCGAATTCCTGCTGGAAAGCGCAGTCGCCTTCGATCCCGATAATCTGCAATTGCGGCTCGACTATATCGAGATCCTGCGCCGACGGCAGAAGTTCGAGCGTGCCCTGGAAGAGGCCGAGGCACTGCACGAGCGCGAGCCGGGCAATCCTCTGTTCCAGTCGCATCTCGCGATCGAGAGCATGCAGACGGGCGACTACGACCGGGCCTTCGCGCTGTTCGACGCGGTGCTGGAGAAACTGCCGCGCGACCCCGCAACGCTGACCAGCCGCGGTCATGCGCTCAAGACCACCGGCGCGCAGGACGATGCGATCGCCAGCTACCGGGCCGCCATCGCCGCGCGCCCAGACCATGGCGACGCGTGGTACGCGCTGGCCAATCTCAAAACCTACCGCTTTTCCAAGGAAGAGATCGCCGCACTGCGCGAACACGCAGCGCGCGCCGATCTCGCCTTCGCCGATCGGGTCCATCTCTCCTTCGCGCTGGGCAAGGCGCTGGAGGATCGCGCGGACTACGCCGACAGCTTTGCCGCCTATCGCGAGGGCAACGACCTCAAGCGCGCACAGACCCGCTACAGCGCCGATGCGATGACCGCCGAACTCGCCCGCCAGCGCGAGGCCTGCGGTCCCGAACTGTTCGCGCGCCATGCAGGCCAAGGGCATGATGCACCCGATCCGATCTTCATCGTCGGCCTGCCGCGCGCCGGTTCCACGCTGCTCGAGCAAATCCTCGCTAGCCATTCCCGGATCGATGGCACGCTGGAGCTGCCCAATATCCTCGCGCTCGCGCACCGGTTGCGCGGGCGGAAGGCGGGCGCCCCGCGCTATCCGCAGGTCCTGCACGAGCTGACGGGCAAGCAGCTCCGTCAATTCGGCCAACAATATATCGCGGATACCCGCATTCACCGGCAGGATGCGCCGTTCTTCATCGACAAAATGCCGAACAACTTCCGCCATATCGGCCTGATCCACTTGATCCTGCCGAACGCGAAGATCATCGATGCCCGCCGCGCGCCGATGGATTGCTGCTTCTCTGGCTTCAAGCAGCTGTTCGCCGAAGGGCAGGAATTCACCTACGGATTGACGGAGATCGGGCGATACTATCGGGACTATGTCGGCCTGATGGCGCACTGGGACGAAGTCCTGCCGGGCAAGGTGCTGCGCGTGCAGCACGAGGACGTACTCGACGATCTGGAGGGCGAGACGCGGCGCATGCTGGAATTCATCGGGGTCTCGTTCGAGGACCAATGTCTCGCGTTCCACGAGACCGAGCGCGCGGTGCGAACCGCGAGCAGCGAGCAGGTCCGGCGCCCGCTCAACCGCAGCGGCCAGAATGCGTGGAAGGACTATGAACCCTGGCTCGGCGATCTGAGAGCCGCGCTGGGTCCCCTCGCACCCTAGCGGTCGGAAGTCACGGCTCTGGCTGTTGGTTGGCGCGCAGCAGATAGTCCTGCGACCGACATGAGGGTGCGTCGCGGCGTCGCGCAGCAACCTGGCTTTAGCGCAATGTTCCAACTCGCAGCCGATTGTCGCGGCTATTCCGCGCTTTGGAAGCGGCCGGAGACGAGAAAGGCGAGGTCCCAGAAGATCGTGCCTTTGACCGCACGGCGCTCGTCGTCGATGGCCCGGGCGAGCCCGTCCAGGTCGATCTCACCGTCGCGCACCACCCCGCGTTCGATCATGCGCGGAAGCATCAAACGGGCGAGTGTCGGCAGGAAGGATTCCTCCCAGGGATGGAAGAGGATACCCTCGCTGCGCGCCTGCTCGATCGCAAAACCCGCTTCGCGCATAAGATTTGCCAATCGATAGCCAAGTGTTACGTCACCCTGTTCCGCGGCAACCGTGTCCCACATCATGTCATAGCACTGCCGATGCACGGGAAGCTCGTCCGGGCCACCCGGCAGGTCGGCACGCGCATGCTCCTGAAAAGCCATCAGCGTCCCGCGCCTCGACAGCTTCGCGAGCCGGGCCAGCGTGGCCGCGGCATCGGGAAGGTACATCAGCACCCTCCGCCCCACGATCGCGTCGAACTCCCCAAGGTCCGGGAACTCACCGCTGAGGTCGACGGCCTGGTAGCTGATTGGCGCCGCCTCCGCAGTGGGCGTCATACCGCGGGCCGCTGCCAACGCCGCCTCGCTCCTGTCGATCCCGACGACTTCGCCGTCCGGACCGACCAGCTCGGCTATCATCCGGCTGAGATCGCCGTTGCCGCATCCCACGTCGAGCACGCGCATGTTCGCAGTAATCCCGACATCGGCAAAGAACCGGGCGCTCGGGAGATTGGCTGGATTGGCTGGCCCGGTACGCTGATGTAACATCATCACATCTTAGGTCCCGGGTGCCCTGCAGGCAAGATGTGAGCGTGACGAACGATACCCATTCGAAAATTGCGCCGCGCCGACCGATGTCGAGCACCGGGGTACTAGGCAACCGCCGACCGCAACATCTCAAGCGTGCATGGGTAATTTGAAACCCGGTCTGCAGCGGTCAGCGCCGGGCGCCGAGTTCTCCCTCACCTGTTCGTTCTCAGACTGGTCAACACTCTCAACTGTCGGGCGCCCGAATCCCCCACTTTTATCCCTGGCCCAAACGCAAAAAGCCTCGCTGGAACCAGCGAGGCCAATGTCATTCAGATCGATAAAGGAAACGGTGGTTGCGGGGGTTGGATTTGAACCAACGACCTTCAGGTTATGAGCCTGACGAGCTACCGGACTGCTCCACCCCGCGGTACCTGTTCGGCCTTGGATGCCGGCGGAAACGAGTTCCGTGGCTGCCTTCGCCGATTTCACGGTCACGCTATTCGACCGATCGGCCACGCGACCCAGCGGGCCGGGACCAGCCTCCGCGCGTTGAGCCCGGAGACGAAAAAGCCGCCGCTCGGATCGCTCCGGCAGCGGCTTTTGAAATCGTGAATGGGTTTTGCACACGCCCGCCGGCTATAATGCCTGGCGGCGACCTACTCTCCCAGTGCTTAGGCACTAGTACCATCGGCGCTGCCTGGTTTCACGTCCGAGTTCGAGATGGGATCGGGTGGGTCACAGGCGCTAAGACCACCAAGCAATAAAGCCGGCGTGCGGTGTATAATCGATGCACCCTTTCGGGTCGTAGTCAGTGGGCTATCCGGCTGGAGGATCCTCCCCATCGGACAGATCCATTCAGGACTGTCATTGATGGTGTGGAATTCTCAAGCGCGAAAAGAACTATTAGGACCGGTTAGCTCCACGCATTACTGCGCTTCCACACCCGGCCTATCAACGTCATGGTCTATGACGGTTCGAAGATACCTAATCTCAAGGGAGGCTTCCCGCTTAGATGCTTTCAGCGGTTATCCCGTCCGTACATAGCTACCCTGCGGCACCCTTGGCAGGATGACAGGTACACCAGAGGTACGTTCACCCCGGTCCTCTCGTACTAGGGGCAACTCCTTTCAAGTATCGACGCCCACGGCAGATAGGGACCAAACTGTCTCGCGACGTTCTGAACCCAGCTCACGTACCACTTTAATTGGCGAACAGCCAAACCCTTGGGACCTGCTCCAGCCCCAGGATGTGATGAGCCGACATCGAGGTGCCAAACGATTCCGTCGATATGAGCTCTTGGGAATCATCAGCCTGTTATCCCCGGCGTACCTTTTATCCGTTGAGCGATGGCCCTTCCACGAGGGACCACCGGATCACTATGACCGACTTTCGTCTCTGCTCGACTCGTCAGTCTCGCAGTCAGGCAGGCTTATGCCATTGCACTCTTGCAGACGGTTTCCAACCGTCCTGAGCCTACCATCGCGCGCCTCCGTTACTCTTTAGGAGGCGACCGCCCCAGTCAAACTACCCGCCACAGAGGGTCCCAACACCGGATAACGGTGCGTGGTTAGACATCAGAAAATCACAGGGTGGTATTTCACCTATGGCTCCACGACAGCTGGCGCCGTCGCTTCAAAGCCTCCCACCTATGCTACACAGTCATTTCCTAATGCCACTCTGAAGCTGCAGTAAAGGTGCACGGGGTCTTTCCGTCTAACCGCGGGTACTCCGCATCTTCACGGAGAATTCAATTTCGCTGAGCATATCCTGGAGACAGTGGGGAAGTCGTTACGCCATTCGTGCAGGTCGGAACTTACCCGACAAGGAATTTCGCTACCTTAGGACCGTTATAGTTACGGCCGCCGTTTACTGGGGCTTCAATTCGGAGCTTGCACTCCTCCTCTTAACCTTCCAGCACCGGGCAGGCGTCAGACCCTATACGTCGTCTTGAAGCCGACTTAGCAGAGTCCTGTGTTTTTGATAAACAGTCGCTACCCCCTGGCCTGTGCCCCCTGAAAAGAGTTGCCTCGATTCAGGGCCTCCTTCTTCCGAAGGTACGGAGGCAATTTGCCGAGTTCCTTCAGGATACTTCTCTCAAGCGCCTTGGTATACTCTACCTGACCACCTGTGTCGGTTTCGGGTACGGTCTATATGCAGAGGCTATTTCCTGGGACAACTTGGCTGCCCGATCAATCCAATAAGATCGAACAACTTCCGCAATCCGTCACACATCTGCAGGCCCACGAATATTAACGTGGTTCCCATCGACTACCCCCTTCGGGCTCGTCTTAGGGGCCGGCTCACCCTGCGCCGATTAGCGTTGCGCAGGAACCCTTGGTCTTTCGGCGAGAGGGCATCTCACCCTCTTTGTCGCTACTCATGTCAGCATTCGCACTTCCGATACGTCCACCGTCGGTTACCCTTCGGCTTCACTCGCTTACGGAACGCTCCGCTACCGCGTACAGTAAACTGTACACCCTAAGCTTCGGTGCATATCTTTAGCCCCGTTACATCTTCGCCGCAGGAACCCTTATTTAGACCAGTGAGCTGTTACGCTTTCTTTAAAGGATGGCTGCTTCTAAGCCAACCTCCTGGTTGTTTTGGGATTCCCACATGCTTTCCCACTTAGATATGACTTGGGGACCTTAGCTGTAGGTTAGGGCTGTTTCCCTTTTGACGACGGACCTTAGCACCCGCCGTCTGTCTGCCGGATAAGACTCGATGGTATTCGGAGTTTGGTTAGGTTTGGTACCGCTCGCGCAGCCCTAGCCCATCCAGTGCTCTACCCCCATCGGCATACATCCGACGCTCTACCTCAATAGATTTCGCGGAGAACCAGCTATTTCCCGGCTTGATTGGCCTTTCACCCCTAAACACAACTCATCCGAGCATTTTTCAACATGCAACGGTTCGGCCCTCCAGTGCGTGTTACCGCACCTTCAGCCTGGTCATGCCTAGATCGCCGGGGTTCGGGTCTAATTCATCATACTCAGTCGCCCTATTCAGACTCGCTTTCGCTGCGCCTACACCTAACGGCTTAAGCTTGCATGATAAATTAAGTCACTGACCCATTATGCAAGAGGTACGCTGTCACCCCCTATGGGGCTCCAACTGCTTGTAAGCATCCGGTTTCAGGTACTGTTTCACTCCCCTAATCGGGGTGCTTTTCACCTTTCCCTCACGGTACTGTGTTCGCTATCGGTCATGCACGAGTATTTAGGCTTGG
>NZ_JANCNT010000001.1:67500-2868620 GCF_022576075.2 Erythrobacter sp. LQ02-29
GCTGTCGGGCGGAGAGAAGCAGCGGGTCGCCATCGCGCGCACGCTGGTGAAAAATCCCCCGATCGTGCTGTTCGACGAGGCGACAAGCGCACTCGATTCGCGCACCGAGCAGGAAATCCTCGCCACCATGCGCCGCGTCAGCCGCGACCGCACCACGCTGGCCATTGCCCACCGGCTGTCCACCATCGCCGATGCGGACCGCATCCTGGTGCTCGATCAGGGGAAGCTGGCCGAATCCGGTTCACACACGCAATTGCTGCGCAAGCGCGGACTTTACGCCGAGATGTGGTCGCGTCAGCAGGCCGAAGGGGACGACGCGGTCGAAGCCGCCGAGTAGGCGCCGCCCCAGGTTCCGGACTGCGGGTTGTGCTGCAGTGCACCATTGCGTAGGCTGTGCCCACTTCTGCGCCCTTCCACCTGAGGGAGCGGCGCGCCCCGAAATCGAGAGAAAAGATCATGGCCGCTACCGCAGCGAGGCCGAGCGCGTTCCGGCGCGACTGGCTGTCCAACATCCGCGCCGACGTCCTTGCCGGGATCGTCGTCTCGCTCGCGCTTATCCCTGAGGCGATCGGCTTCTCGATCATCGCCGGGGTCGATCCGCGCGTGGGGCTCTATGCCTCCATCGCGATCGCGATCGTCATCTCCTTCACCGGCGGGCGACCGGGCATGATTTCCGCCGCAACCGCGGCGGTTGCCGTGGTGGTGGTGCCGCTGGTGCGCGAACATGGGGTCGAATACCTTTTCGCCGCAACCATCCTGATGGGGGTGTTCCAGGGTATCGCCGCGCTGCTGCGCCTCGACCTGCTGATGCAGTTCGTCAGCCGCTCGGTCATCACCGGCTTCGTCAACGCGCTGGCGATCCTGATCTTCATGGCGCAATTGCCGCAGCTGACCGGCGTCGGGTGGGAAACCTATGCCATGGTCGCGGCGGGCCTTGCGATCATCTACGGGCTGCCGCGCCTGACCACCGTCGTGCCCTCCCCCCTCGTCGCCATCGTGGTGCTGGGGCTGGTCGGATGGTGGATCGACGCGCCGGTGTTCCACGTCGCCGACATGGGCGAGCTGCCCGAGGGGCTGCCGAGCGTGGTCTTCCCCGACGTGCCCTTCTCGCTGGAGACGCTGCGGATCATCGCGCCCTATTCGCTGACCATGGCAGCGGTCGGCCTCCTCGAATCGCTGCTGACCGCGCAGATCGTGGACGACATGACCCACACCGGCAGCGCCAAGCGCCGCGAATGCGCGGGCCAGGGCGCGGCGAATATCGTCGCGGCCCTCTTCGGCGGCATGGGCGGCTGCGCGATGATCGGGCAGTCGGTCATCAACGTCACCAGCGGCGGACGCGGGCGGCTATCGACATTCGTCGCGGGCTTCGCGCTGCTGATCTTCCTCGCCGTGCTCGGCCCGGTGGTCGGACAGGTCCCGATGCCCGCACTGGTCGCGGTGATGATCATGGTTTCGATCGGCACCTTCAGCTGGAACTCCATCCCCAACCTCGCGAAGCATCCGTGGCAAAGCTCTGTGGTGATGGTGACCACCGTGGTCGTCGTGGTCGCGACCCACAACCTCGCGCTGGGAGTGCTGGCGGGCGTGATCCTGTCCGGCATCTTCTTCACGCAGAAGGTGATGGGGATGTTCTCCGTCGTGCGCACGCGAGAGGGGGAGACCGCGACCTACACCGCGACGGGGCAGATCTTCTTTGCCAGCGTCGACCGCTTCACCGCGGCGCTCGGCCCCGAAAGCGAACGCGCCGATCCCGCCAGCCACGTCGTGATCGACGTCACCGGCGCGCATTTCTGGGACATCAGCGCGGTAGGCGCGCTGGACAAGGTGGTGGAACGCATGCGCCGCAACGGTCGCAGCGTGCAGGTGATCGGCCTCAACCGCGCCAGCACCGACCTGGTCGATCGCTACGCGCTGACCGACAAGACCGGTGTGGAAATCGGGCTTGCCCCGCATCCGTAGGCAAGACGCCTACAGGATATATTTGCTGAGGTCGGTGTCCTTCGCCAGAGTGTCGAGCTTGTCGCGCACATAGCCGGCATCGACGGTGATCGTTTCGCCCGAATGGTCCTCGGCATCGAAGCTGAGTTCCTCCAGCAGCTTTTCCATCACCGTCTGCAGGCGGCGGGCACCGATGTTCTCGACGCTCTCGTTCACCTGCGCGGCGATGGTCGCGACTTCGCGGATCGCGTCGTCGGTGATCTCCAGCGTCACCTTCTCGGTGCCGATCAGCGCCTTGTACTGCGACACCAGGTTGGCCCGCGTCTCGCTCAGGATGCGGATGAAATCCTCCACCTCCAGCGCTCGCAGCTCGACCCGGATCGGCAGGCGGCCCTGCAGTTCGGGCAGCATGTCGCTGGGCTTCGCGACATGGAACGCGCCGCTCGCGATGAACAGCACATGGTCGGTCTTCATCGGCCCGTGCTTGGTCGAAACCGTGGTCCCCTCGATCAGGGGCAGGAGGTCGCGCTGGACCCCTTCGCGGCTGACCGAGCCGCCGCTGCGCCCCTCGCTGATCGCGATCTTGTCGATCTCGTCGAGGAAGACGATCCCGTTGGTTTCGGCATTGCGCAGCGCGACCTGGGCCACGTCGTCCTGATCGAGGCGCTTTTCCGCCTCCTCGTCGACCAGCTTGTCCCACGCGTCCGGCACCTTGAGCTTGCGCCGCTTGGTCGGCTTCTTGCCCAGCGCCTTGCCCATCATGTCGGACAGGTCGATCATCCCGACATTGCCGCCCATGCCGCCCATGTCGAACGGCATGGAGGGGCTTTCCTCGATTTCGATCTCCACCTCGGTATCGTTCATCGCGTTCTGCACGATCCGCTCGCGGAAGCTCTCGCGCGTCGCCTCGCTGGCGCTGTCGCCGACGAGCGCGTCGAGCAGTCGCTCCATCGCCGCCTTGCTGGCCGATTCGCGCACGCTCTCGCGCCGACGGTCCTTCTCCAGCCGGATCGCTTCCTCGACCAAGTCGCGGGCGATCTGTTCGACGTCGCGGCCGACATAGCCGACCTCGGTGAACTTGGTCGCCTCGACCTTCACGAACGGGGCCTCCGCCAACCGAGCGAGCCGACGGCTGATCTCGGTCTTGCCGCACCCGGTCGGGCCGATCATCAGAATGTTTTTGGGCGTCACCTCGTCGCGCAGCTCGGGTTCGAGCTGCTGGCGCCGCCAGCGATTGCGCAGCGCCACGGCGACCGCGCGCTTGGCGTCTTTCTGGCCGACGATATGCTCGTCCAGCGCGGCGACGATCGCCTTGGGAGTAAGGGCCTGGGTCATGGTACTTGTATCCGGAAAGTTTGGACTTCAGACCGTCTCGACGGTCACGCTGTCATTGGTGAAAACGCACACTTCCGCCGCGACCTGCATCGCGCGGCGGGCGATCTTCTCCGCGTCGTCTTCGTAATCGACCAGCGCGCGCGCCGCGCTGAGCGCGTAGTTGCCGCCGCTGCCGATCGCGGTGATCCCGCCTTCGGGCTCCAGCACGTCGCCATTGCCGGTCAGCACCAGCAGCGTGTCGGCGTCGGCCACGATCATCAGCGCTTCGAGGTTGCGAAGATATTTGTCGGTGCGCCAGTCCTTGGCGAGTTCGACGGCGGCGCGGGTCAACTGGCCGCTATATTGTTCCAGCTTGCGCTCCAGCCGCTCGAACAGGGTGAAGGCGTCGGCGGTCGCACCGGCGAACCCGCCAACGACCTTCCCGCCGTCGCCGATGCGGCGGACCTTCTTCGCATTGGGCTTCATCACCGTGTTGCCCATCGAGACCTGGCCATCGCCCGCGATCACGGTCTTGCCGCCGCGCTTGACCCCGATGATGGTGGTGCCGTGCCACTGTGTCAGGCCGTGGCTCGCCGATCCATTATCCATGGCGCGGAATATGGGGCCGCGCCGATAGGGATCAAGCCGCCATCGCGACGCAGGTTCGCCAGTCCTAGGGCCCGGTGTTCGAGCCGCTCATCGGGCCCTGCCCCGCGCCTACGCTGCCGATATTGCCGAACAGATCCTCGAGGAAGCTGCGTTCGCGACCGAGCGTCGGCGTCCTGTCGCCATCCGGCGAGAGATGGACGACATTTTCCATCCCGCTGCGATCGATCGACGCCACGTTGCCGCTATCGTCGAAGCGAACGGCGAGGACGCGATTGTCGGTGATCCGTACGCGGACCAGCGGCCCACGCGATGTGGCGTTATGAACGTAATACCAGGTCGGCTGCCCGTATTCGCTGGTGAAGCTGGGGCGCCCCATCGTCGCTGCGACCGATCGCTGATCGTCGATCCCGGGCTGGATCGTGCTCGCCAGCGTATCGTCGAAGACATAACCGCGCTGTTCGGTAATGGAGCTACAACCGCCCCCCGCCAGAGCCAGCGCACCCAGCGCCATCCAGCCCGTCGCCCTTGCCTTCGTCATCGGTACCACCGTCCTTCACGTATCGTTCCGATCCCACCCCCTTCATCTGAGGGTCTGGATCGCTATATCGGGCGCAGCCTTACGGCCTCGCGCGCGGCGACGCAACGCCGCCCAGGCCGCGCTGCCCACGCCGCCTTGAATTGCCGCTGAATGAAAGATCGATCCATGTCCTTTCTCTCCCGCCTGCTCGGACTGGAACGGGACCCGCGCGAGGCCTTGCGACCGCTATGGCACCGGGTCGTGGCGGAGGCGCGCGATCCGCACTGGTATGCCGAATGCGGAGTAGCCGACACGCTGGATGGACGGTTCGACATGGTGTCCAGCGTGCTCGCCATCGCGATGCTGCGGGCCGAGCAAGGCGATGCGCACGCGCAGGACGCGGCCCGGCTGGCCGAGCTTTTCGTGGAAGACATGGAGGGTCAGCTCCGCGAAGCGGGCTTCGGCGACCCGGCGGTCGGCAAGAGAGTGGGTCGCCTGATGAGCGCATTGGGCGGTCGCATGGGCGCCTATCGCAGTGCCCTGACCGAACGGAACGACGAAGCCATGACGGCGGCGGCAGCCCGCAACGTCACCTTCCTGGAAGACGGGGGCTCCCCCGCATGTGTCGCCCGGGGGCTGATGGCCCTTGCCGACCGACTCTCCGCGCTCGACTATGCCAGCGTACTGAAGGCCGATTGGTGATGAGCCGACCCGAATTCAGCCGACCCGTCCGCCTCAGGCAGATCGATTCGCGCCCGGTTTCGCTCACCGCGACCGAAGAGGAGCGCGCCGCGCTGGCGCGGCGGTTTGGCATTCGCGCGATCGACCGGCTGGAAGCGGAAATCGCCCTGATCCGCGACGGCGACCGGGTCATTGTGGATGGCACGATGATAGCCGATATCGTGCAGTCCTGTGCGGTGTCCGGCGACGACTTGCCGGTTCCGGTGGAGGAGGAGTTCGCCCTGCGCTTCGTCCCCGCCGGATCGTTTCGACCACCCGAGGAGGGTGACGAGATCGAGATCGAGATCGAACTCGATTCGGACGACTGCGACGAGGTCGAATACGAAGGCGACAGCATCGATCTGGGCGAGGCGGTGGCGCAGACCCTGGCGCTGGCGATCGACCCCTACGCGCAAGGGTCCGGGGCCGACGAAGCACGCGCGGTGGCGGGTATTGAAAGCGACGAGACGCCGCGTGGGCCGCTGGCCGATGCTCTCGCCGCGTTGAAAAAGGCCGACTGAACGCCTGTCAGTTCGCCAGCGCTTGCATGCGCTGCAGGTAGCGGGCGATCGTATCGATCTCCAGATTGACCGTATCGCCGGTGCGAAGCTCGCCCAGCGTCGTGACCTCTCCCGTATGCGGAATGATGTTGAGACCGAACCGGACATTTCCGTCGGCGGTATCTTCCACCTTGTTCACCGTCAGCGATACGCCGTCCACGGTAATCGAACCCTTTTGCGCAATGAACGGCGCGATCTCGCGATCTGCTTCGATCGTCAGGCGGACCGAGCCGCCCTCTTCCGCCGCTGACACGACCTTTCCCACCGAATCGACGTGGCCGGTGACGAGGTGCCCGCCCAGTTCATCGCCCAGCCGCAGCGCCTGCTCCAGATTCAGCCGCTCACCAGCCTGCCAGTGGCGGGCGGCGGTACGCGCCAGCGTTTCCGCCGACATGTCGACGTCGAACCACGCCGCGCCGGGCTCCCCGCCCCGCTCGACCACCGTCAGGCAAGCGCCCGAACAGGCGATGCTCGCGCCGATCGCGATCTTCGCCGGATCGTACGGACAGGCGATCCGCACGCGCGTGTCTCCGCGCTGTTCGACCCGTTCGATCGTTCCGATGGCTGTGACGATCCCAGTGAACATGCCTTCTCCTCAGTTACGCCGCCGCTCATAGGATTCGTACCCGTCGCTGCCAAGCTGGCGACGTTCGCGCAGCATCCAGCGATCGTGCGCCTCCGCCAGTTCGCCCAGCCCGATATCTCCAATTGCGGGCAATCCGTCGCCGATCACGATTGGCGCGCGATAGATGTCGAGGCGGTCGACCAGATCTTCGGCAAGAAAAGCCGCCGCGGCCTGTGCCCCGCCCTCGACGTAAAGCGACAGTGCGTCCGACCCGGCAATATCGCCGGGGGCCGCGATCGCCTGTGCGCCCTCGACCGGTTTCGAGGTCAGGACCCAGCGCTCGGGCGACCGCCGTTCGAGGCCCGGTAGACGGACATCGAGCCGCGGCGCGTCCGCGCGCCATGTCTTGCCGCCCACTAGGATCGCGTTATGCATCGCACGCTGGATGTGGCAGTGCGCGCGCGCCGTTTCGCCGGTGATCCAGCGGCTCCGCCCATCCGTCAATGCGATCCGCCCGTCGAGCGACATCGCCAGCTTCAGCGTCACCATCGGACGCCCATATCGGTGGCGGGTGAGATAGGGGGAGAGGCTGCGCCGGGCGGCTTCGCTCTCGCGATAAACGACCTCGATGCCGGCCGCGCGCAGGCGCGCCGTTCCCGCCCCTGCGGTGCGCTGGTCAGGATCCTCGATCCCGATCACGACGCGGGCCGGAGCCGCCTCCACCAATAGATCGGCGCAAGCCGGTCCGCGCTCCGATCGATGCGCGCATGGCTCCAGCGTCACATAAACGGTCGCACCGCGCGTCTTCGCGCCCGCCGTCTCCAGGGCTGCAGCCTCGGCATGGGGGCGGCCGCCCGCTCGGGTCCAGCCGCGCCCGACCACCGCTGCGCCGTTCACGATAATGCAGCCGACCGCCGGGTTCGGACGGCTTGCGGGCGTTCCCCTCAACGACAGGCGCGCAGCGGCGGCCAGCCAGTCGGCATCACTGGGCGGGGGCGTCACTGCCCTTGCCCACAACCTCTTCGATATAGGCTTCGCGCTTCTTCTCTTCCGCCGCGCGTTCCTTCTCGGCCTGCGCTTCGATCTTGTCGGTATCCATGCCGCTCATCTTGCCCAGCGTACGATAGAGGTCCCGCTTCTCCTCCTCGCGCCGCGCCAGTTCGGCGGCGATGATGTCCTTCTTCTTCTGGTTCGCGATGTTGGAGGCGACGATTTCCGCCTCCGTCCGGTCGGGCGCGAAGGTGGTGATGTAGATAATGTCCGGCTTCTCCGGCGGCACATCGACCTTCTCGGTTCCGAATGCGAGCAGGAGCCCGCCCGTCAGGGCGACGGAAACGAGCAGGATCGGGATGCGATAAGGCTGCGGACGGCTGAACTCTTGCCAGAAATCGCGCATGCCCGAAGCGGGGTTGAGACGGGAAAAGAAGCGCATGGGCGCAAGATAGGCGTTCTGCCCGCCCCGCGCCAGTCCGGCCAGCCGGACGTATCAGCCGAACGCCGCGTAAAGCGATCGCCCGTGGGCCCGCAACCACGCATCCGCTTCGCCGATGTCGCTTTCGAAGATCTCGCCCAGCAGCGCGTGGAAGCGTGGCGAGTGATCGAAATGGACGCGATGCGCGGTCTCATGCGCCGCGACCGATCGGCGGACGAAGTCGGGTGCCTGCACGAGCCGCCAGTTGAGCCGGATCGTCCCTTTGCTGGAACAGCTTCCCCACCGGCGACGCGCATTGCTGAGAGCCAGCGGTGCGGGCGGCAAACCCGCTCGGCGGGAATAGTCGGCCAAATCCTGCGTGAGCAGGCGGCTTGCCTCCGCCCGCAGCCAGCGGCGCAGGCGCGCTTCCAGCAGGTCGCGTGGCCCGCCTATGCGAATGACGCACGCCGCGCTTTCGTGCGCCACCTCGCGCGAACCGTTCGCATCCCAGGCAATGGCGCAGGTTTCACCTCGATAGGCGATGCTGCCGCCGGGGCCGGGGGGCCGCCGCTCGGGAATGCGGGCGAGCTGCGCCGCCAGCCAATCGCTCCGCTCGGCCGCGAAACGCAGAGCGTCGGCGGTGCGACCCCAGCGCGGCAGGGTGACGCGCACGCTTTGCCCGTCGTCGGCTGGGCGCAGGATGATGCGCCGCGCGGTCGGGTGGCGCACGATCGAGACCGGCACGTCGCGATCGCCGCACCGCACCGTCGACGGCGTGGCCGGGTCGCGGCGCAGCCAGTCGATCATTCATCGCCCCAGTCGACGATGTGGTGTTCGAGCGGACCGGCCTTCGTCTCGCTGATGACCCGCCCCGCAACACCCGCGCCGCTGCGATGGACTTCGTCGCGATCGCCGCAGATGAGGTAATGCCAGCGGGGCAACCGCCGCCCCTCCGATCGGCGGCGATAGGCGCAAGTCTCTGGCAACCAGGACAGGCCGGACACCATGCCCGGGGTCAGGCGCAGGCAATCGGGTACGAAAGCCTTGCGATGCTTGTAATCGCTACACCGCGCCGTTTCGGGATCGAGCAGCTTGCAGCAGACGTTCGTGTCCTCGATCTCGCCAGTGTCCGCATCTTCCAGCTTGTGCAGGCAGCAGCGCCCGCAGCCGTCGCACAGCGCCTCCCATTCCCCCGCATCCAGCCGGTCGAGCGGCAATTCCCAGAAGGCATCGCGCATGCGTTCGCCTCAGCGGACCCAGCGGGTCAATTCGGCCGCCACGGCATCAGCACCCTGGTCCGCCGGCAGAGTTGCGATCGGCTCGCCCTTCGGCCCGAACAGGTACACAAAGGACTGGTGGTTCATCAGATAGCCGCCCCCCGGCTGCTCTTCGCCCTTCGAGTACGCAACCGCGAACTTCTTCGCCACTTCCTCGATCTTCTCGGGCGGGCCGGTCAGGCCGAGCAAGCGCGGATGGAACGCGTCGGTAAACTCCGTCAGAACCGTGGGCGTGTCGCGCTCCGGGTCGACGGTGATGAAGATCGGCTGGATTTTTTCGGCGAGCTGCGGCTGCGCCTTGGCGAACTTCTTCAGGCCCGCCATCGTGCGCTGCATGTCGGTCGGACACACGTCGGGGCAATAGGTGTAGCCGAAATAGACGATGCGATATTCGCCGTCGAAATCGCTCCAGCGGTAGGTCTTCCCGTCCTCCCCGGTCAGTTCGAAGGGACCACCGATGCGTGCCCCGGCGAGCGGGGCCTCATCGATCGGCGTGGCGGTCTGAATTGGTCCGCATGCCGCGAGGAAGAGAGAGATTGCGGCAAGGACGATCATCGGGAAAGGGCGGGGCATGGAATCGACGTTCAGTCTCTGCTAACTGGTGGGGTCGGAAGAGCGGGCAATCCGCCATAGTCGATTTACGGAGTGTATATAAGGTGTCGCAGCGCTTTCTCGCCGGTTTTGCCGCCCTGCTGGCCGTTCTCCCCCTTGCCTCGGTCGGCGTGCCGGCAGCGGCCCAGAACTTTTCCGATGGCTACCAGTTGCTGAAGGCGGTGCGCGATGCCGACGCGACGAAGGCGAGCGATTTGCTTTCCCAGCCCGGCTCCACCGTCGTCAACGCTCGCGACCGTTCCAGCGGGGAAACCGGACTGCATATCGCGGCGAAGCGCCGGGATGCGGCGTGGATCCGTTTCCTCTTGCAGCGTGGCGCAAATCCGAACCTCTCGGATAACAAGGGGGTAAGCCCCTTGATGATCGCGACCCGCTTCGGCGACGTGCCTAGTGTGTCGGCCCTGCTCGATGGCGGCGCGCGGATCAATGATAGCGACGACACCGGCGAAACCCCGCTGATCGTGGCGACCCATCTGGGAGACCCGGCGTTAGCAAAGGTGTTGCTCGACCACGGGGCCAATCCCGACCGGTCCGACAATTCGGGCCGCAGCGCCCGCGATTACGCGCGGCTGGACGACAACCGACGCCTGCTGGAAGCTTTCGCGGCGCACGATGCGAGCGCCTCCGGCAATACCGAGACTTATGGGCCGAGCCTGTGACCTCCGGGCCGCCGAACCTGACAACGAGTAACCGATGATCGAAAACGCTTCCGACCTCACGCTGGACGAATTGCGCCCGGCCCTCGCCCCCGCGATCGCCGACAACGCGGTATTCGACGGCTGGAGCGACGAGGCGCTGACCTTGGCCGCCGAAATGGAAGGTGTCGACCCCGACGTAGCTCGTCTCGCCTTCGAAAAGGGCCAGATGGCTATGATCGAGGCGTGGATCGAGAGCATCGATCGCGCAATGGCGCAGGAATGGCCACCCGAACGGCTCGCTCAACTGAAGATCCGCGAGCGGATACGAACGCTCATCCAGTACCGGCTGGACGCGGTGGCCGGACGAGAAGAGGCATTGCGCCGTGCCCTGGCAATCATGGCCATGCCTCAGAACGCCGCGGCGGCGCTGCGCACGGGATGGCACAGCGCCGATGTGATGTGGCGGCTCGCGGGCGATACCGCGACCGATTACAATCACTACACCAAGCGAGCGATCCTCGCGGGAATCTACGGGGCTACGCTCACCGTATTCCTTGACGACCAGAGCGAGAACAAGGCCGAAACCCGCGCTTTCCTTGATCGCCGGATCGACGGGGTGATGAAATTCGAAAAGGTGAAGGCGCAGTTCCTGGGCAGGGAGCGCGAAGGATTCAGCGTCGTGCGCTTCCTCGGGCGCCTCCGTTATCCAGCGACCTGACGCTTTATTGATAATAAGTTGCAATAACCGGCGCGATCTGTCAGCCCGCACGCGATGAAACTCGAAAATCTCCCGCGCCGGCGCCCTGCGGTGATCACCGCAATCGACTGGGCCGCCCTGCCCGCCGGCGAGGGGAAGCGACTGCGCGCGCTCGGTTTCGAGGAAGGCGCGAACGTCGTCGTCGCCCATCGCGGCGTTTTCGGAGGGGCCGATCCGCTGGCGGTCACGCTGGGCCGGATGACCGTCGCGCTGAGACGCGTGCACGCCGCCGCCATCTCCATTCGTCAGGAGCAGGCGGAGGAAGCATGAGCCAGTTGCGCAAGGTGGCGCTGGTCGGCAATCCCAATGCCGGCAAGAGCGCGCTTTTCAACAAGTTGACGGGTGCGCGTCAGAAGATCGCGAATTATCCGGGCGTGACGGTGGAGCGCAAGGCGGGGCGGATCGTCCTGCCATCGGGCGAACCGGTCGAACTGGTCGATCTGCCCGGTGCCTACGCCTTCGATGCGTCGAGTCCTGACGAGGAGGTCACCCGCCAGGTCGTACATGGCGAATTTCCGGGCGAGGCCGCGCCGGGCGTGCTGGTCATCGTGCTCGATGCCGCAAATCTCGAACAGCATCTCGTCTTCGCGCAAGAGGTGATCGCGCTGGGCCGCCCCGTGGTGATCGCGCTCAACATGGTCGATCTGGCGGAGCGCGACGGCGTGCTGCTCGACGCCGATGCGCTGTCGCAATCGCTCGGCGTGCCGGTCGTGTCGACCGTCGCGGTGCGCCGCCGCGGGATCGAGCCCCTGCTGGAAGCTATCGGCGAAGCCTTCGCCCGCACCGAGCCCGTCGAGGAACGCCCGCATCTGGACATCACCGAGCGGCGGCTGGAAGCGAAAGCCATCGCGCGCGCCGCAATCCTGTCCCGATCCGCGCGCCACCGGATCGAATCGGGTCTCGACCGGGTCCTGCTGCATCCATGGCTCGGCCCGCCGATCCTGTTCGGTCTGCTGTTCGTGATCTTCCAGGCGGTGTTCAGTTGGGCGACGCCCTTCGCCGACGCGCTCGACGGAGCGATCGGCGGATTGTCGAACTGGGTCGTGGCGACCTTCCCATCCGGGCTGATTCGCGACTTCGTGACCGAAGGCGCGCTGGCCGGCGTCGGTTCTGTCATCGTCTTCCTGCCGCAGATCGTCATCCTGTTTGCCTTCATCCTGGTGATGGAGGCGAGCGGCTACATGGCCCGTGCCGCATTCCTGATGGACCGCTTGATGCAGGGCGTCGGGCTGTCGGGCCGCAGCTTCATCCCCCTTCTTTCCAGCTTCGCCTGCGCCATTCCCGGCATCATGGCGACGCGGTCGATAGCGGACCCGAAGGACCGGCTGACCACCATCCTGATCGCACCGATGATGACCTGCTCCGCCCGGCTGCCGGTCTATGCGGTCATCATCGCCGCCTTCATCCCGCAAACCACCGTTGGCGGCGGGATCGGGCTGCAAGGGCTGGTGCTGTTCGCCCTCTACGTATCGGGAATCCTCGGTGCCATGGTGGTCGCGCTGGTGCTGCGCCGGTCGGTTACGGCGGGCGCGGCAAGCGGCTTTATCATGGAGCTTCCCCGCTATCAGTGGCCCCATCCGGGCGACCTGCTGATCGGGCTGTGGCAACGCGCCTGGGTGTTCCTGCGCCGCGCGGGCACGATCATCTTCACCGCCACCGTGGTGCTGTGGATCCTGCTCAGCTTTCCCCAGGCGGAACCGGGCGAGAGCCAGCTTGACGCCAGCATCGCGGGGCACGTCGCAACCGGGCTCAATACCGTGCTCGAACCGATCGGCTTCAACCGGGAAATCAGCCTCGCGTTGATCCCGGCGATGGCCGCGCGGGAAGTGGCGGTGGCATCGCTTGCCACCACCTACGCCGTCGATGCGCCCGATGAAGAGGCGGAAGCAACGGGTCTCGCCAGCACGCTGTCGCAACGCTGGAGCCTGCCGACCGCGCTCGCCTTCCTCGCCTGGTTCGTGTTCGCGCCGCAATGCCTCTCCACCATCGCGGTTGCACGGCGCGAGACGAATGGGTGGAAATGGCCCGCCTTCATGTTGGCTTACCTGTTCGGATTGGCCTACCTCTTCGCCGGAATCACCTATTGGAGCGCCGTGGCGCTCGGACTCTAGCGAAGGATCGAAGGAATGGCAGGCAGCCTCAACAAGGTCATGCTGATCGGCAATCTGGGGCAGGACCCGGAAGTGCGCAGTTTCCAGAACGGCGGGCGGGTGTGCAATCTGCGCATCGCCACCAGCGAGAACTGGAAGGACAAGAACACCGGAGAGCGCAAGGAACAGACCGAATGGCATTCGGTCGCGATTTTCTCCGACGGGTTGATCCACGTATGCGAGAACTACCTGCGCAAGGGCAGCAAGGTCTTCATCGAGGGCAAGCTGCAGACGCGCAAGTGGCAGGATCAGTCGGGCAACGACCGCTATTCGACCGAAGTGGTGCTGCGCGGCTTCGACGGCACGCTGACGATGCTCGACGGCCGCGGTGAAGGCGGCGGCGGGGGTGGCGGCGGCAATTATGGCGGCGGGGGCCAACGCTCTGGCGGCGGGGGCGGCTGGAACCAGGGCGGTGGCGGCCAAGGCGGTGAATCGGGTGGCGGTGCGTCGTCCGGCGGCGGCTCGGATTACGACGATTTGGACGACGACATCCCGTTCTGATCCCGGACACCACAGCGCCTTGCCTACCGATCCAGCGCTAAAGGCGCGCGAGAAGCTTGGCACGCCTCGGTGTTAGCGCTACCTTTCTCGGCACAGTAAAGTTGCTTGGCGGGGGGAGATAGCGGATGAACGAGGACGATCGGATCGCGGTATCGCGGCGACATCTGCTGGCGGCCGGGGCCGGTGTTTCCGCAGCGCTCTGGGTCGGACAGGCCATTGGACAGGAGGCGGAAGGTCAGCCTCTGATGGGCAATCCCGACCTGCCCGAACCGATGGAAAAGCGCATGCGCTGGGCGGTGGTAGGCCTCGGCAGTTTCGCGGTCGGACAGGTGATGCCCGGCTTCGTCGATGCGAACCTGTCGCGCATGACGGCGTTCATTTCGGGCAATCGGGCGAAGGCGGAGATGCTGGGCCAGCGCTATGGCGTGGACCGGTTCTACTCGTACGACGATTACGACCGCATCGCGCAGGACGATGAAATCGACTGCGTCTATGTCGCCCTGCCCGTGGGCCTCCATGCCGAATACACCATTCGCGCCCTGGATGCGGGCAAGCATGTGCTGTGCGAGAAGCCGATGGCCTCGACCAGTGCGGAATGCGAGGCGATGATCGCGGCCGCGCGCAGGAACGATCGCCGCCTGGGCGTCGCCTACCGCATCCATTTCGAGCCGACCAATCGCAACGCGTTCGACATGATCGCCGGCGATGCTCTCGGTCCGCTACGCCACATCCGCTGCGATCACGGCTTCGATGCGACGCCGGAAAGCTGGCCGCCGCATCGCTGGCGGCTGGAAAAAGCGCTGGCGGGTGGCGGCTCGATGTACGATATCGGGATCTACGGCCTGAACACCGCGCAGATGATGCTGCCGGACGATCGACCCGTTTCGGTTGCGGGCGTGTATGCCTATCCCAAGGACGATCCGCGCTTCGCCGAGGTCGAGGGCGGCGTCGAATGGCGCATGGCGATGGCTAGCGGCGCGGTCGTCTCCGGCTCCAGTTCCTACTGCTACCAGCCCTATGTCAGCCGACAGGCTTATCTGGGCGCGAGAGGGGCCATCACGATGGACCCGGCGACGACCTATTACGAAAACGAGCTGGTTCTGCGCGCAGGGAACGGCCGCCGCGCCATCGAGAGCGGACCGCCGGCACGACAATTCGCCGATCAGGTCGATGGTTTCACCCGCGCCGTTCGCGAGGGGCGGGCCCACCGGACGCCCGGCGAGATGGGGCTGCGCGACATCCGCCTGATCGAGGCGATCTATCGCAGCGCCGAAAACGGGGGAGCGTCGGTCGCCGTCTAGGCGGCGCGCGAAAAGCCGCCGCCGAACGCGCCGACCGACCGACGTCGGGACCTAGCTATTGTCGGCGACCGCCGCCAGCGCGGCGGTAAACCCGGCAATGTTCCCCTTGGTCAGCCCGGCGATATTGATACGCCCGCTACCCGCCATATACACGGCGTGATCCTCGCGCAGGCGGCGTATCTGATTGGCATCCAGTTTCAGCATGCCGAATAGCCCGTTCTGCGTGCCCAGCGGTGCGAGGTCGAGCCCGCCGACCTCGTTATCCGCGGCGGCCAGCCGCTCGCGCACCGCGCGCAACCGGCTGCGCATATCTGCCAGCTCGTCCAGCCAGAGATCGGTCAGCTCGGGGTCCCGCAGGATCTCGCGCACGGCCGCTCCCCCGTGGTCGGGGGGCATGGACCAGGTCGCGCGGGCCAGGGCGTTCGCGTTCGAAAGGATCGTGCTCATTTCCGACGGGGTTTTGGCCAGCACGTAGAACGCACCGACCCGATCGCGATAGAGCCCGAAATTCTTGTCGCAACTATACGCCACCAGCGCCTCGGGCACCGCATCGATCACGCTGCGCAAACCCGCCGCGTCTTCTTCGATGCCCTCGCCCAGCCCTTGATAGGCGACGTCGATCACGGGAAGCATCGGACTGTCGGCCAATCGCCGGGCGATTTCCTCCCAACCTTCGGCCGTATAATCGATGCCGGTGGGGTTGTGACAGCAACCATGGAGCAGCAGCGCGTCGCCCTCTCTGGCATCGTCGATGACCGCCAGAACTGCATCGCGGTCTGCCTCCCCATCGCTGCGGGCGTGGGCAAACGGTACGACCTCGAGCCCCAGATCGGCGAGGATCTGCGCGTGGTTTGGCCAGCTGGGCGTACCCAGGAACACGCGGCTCACGCCCGCCTGCCGCGCCAGCGCGAAGGCAAGCCGCACCGCGCCGGTGCCGCCAGGGGTCTGCATACCCTCGATCCGGCCGCCGCGCGTCGCATTCTCGCCGAAGATGTAAGGCATCAGCGCATGAACGAAGCCCATATCGCCTTCCGGCCCAAGATAGGCCTTCGACTCCTGGCTCTCGACGAGCCGACGCTCGGCATGCTTTATGGCGGCAAAGACCGGGGTCGCGCCCTCGTCGGTGCGATAGACGCCCACGCCCAGGTCGATCTTGTCCTCCCGCTCGTCGGCGGCGAACATCTTGATCAGCGCGAGCAGCGCGTCGGGCGATTGGGCTTGCAGGCGGTCGAGCATGGGGCGGGCCATGCCGGTCCCGCGTCCCGCTCGCAAGCCGAAAATCGGCGCGGCCGGTCGGTGCGCGTCGTTCAGCGCCCCATCGGTGTCAGAACGGCAGCCAGCGCTGCTTCTTGGAAAACTTCATGTAGCCGGCATTGATGCCCAGCCGAAGCCCGGCCCCGACGCGGATCGGGATCAGCACGACATCGCCCTTGCGCATGTAGCTCGCGGTCAGCCCGCCGATGACATAGGCTTGGCCCTCCCCGGCCGGAAAACGCTCGTAGAGATCTTCGGAATCGTAAAGATTATAGACCAGGATGAAGGTATTGCCCGCGTTCGCACCCGCGTCGAACCCGATCGATGGACCTGTCCAATAGACCGGCTTTTGCCCTTCCACCTTGTGGAACAACGTGCCCGAGCCATAGCGCGCGCCGAAGATGAACGCGCCGCTGGCCTCACGCCCCACGATGTAGGCGTTGGGTTCCCCCTGCTTCGCCAGCAGGTCCTGAATCATGCGCGCGACGCCTTCCGCGCCTTTACCGAACAGCCCTTCGGCAGCTCCGATCAGGTCGTCGGACTTGTAAGTGTCCGACGGCTCGGCCGCCGCGCGGCTCGCTTCGGCTTCCGCGCCAGTACGCGATTCGCTCCCCACAGGCGACGAAACCGGCGCGGTGGAGGCGGGATCGGACCAGTTCGGCGCGACCTCCTCCTGACTAGAGGGGGCGGGGTTGGTCGGTGGAGCGGGCTCGCCATAAACCGGCGGTTCGCCGGGCTGTTCTTCGAGGTCGGCATCGATCGCGCTCGGATCGACCGTCTCCATCTGCTGGGCTGCTGCGGGCGCGGCGATCAGCATCGCCCCCGAGGTCGCGGCAATCAGGACCCGTGCCCACAAACCTGCGAACGCTTTCATAAATTCTTCCCCGTCTCCGGGTCCGGAACGAACCCGCCGTCGCGACAGATGAGACCCCCGCCGCTGAAGCGGCAATGAATGCGCGACGAACCGAATCCAAAACACGCCAGGATGCGAAGGCAGCGGCTAGAGGGAAGTCGGATCGAAAGCCAGCGCCGATCCCCTTGCCCAGCCCCGACACCCTCGCTATAGCGCCGCCCCTAGCCGCCGCGCGTGTGATACGGAGACGTGGGTGAGTGGCTGAAACCAGTTCCCTGCTAAGGAACCATACCCTTTCCGGGTATCGAGGGTTCGAATCCCTCCGTCTCCGCCACTACCCTGTTCGCCACGATCCATCGATGGTCGAGAAAAGCCGCGGTTTCCTGCGGCTTACGAGGTAATTCGGGTCCTCATGCGTCCCTTCCGATCCGGCACAGTCCGATTGGCTTTATGGGAACGCCTCCGGACTTTGAATTGGGAGCGCTTTGCAGGTCTTGCTTCGCGGTTCGAGCGTCATAAAGGCTTGTGCGAACGGGATGGTATTGTGCCCACTCAATCTGCCTGGGTTCGGTGGAGCTAACGGCTCCGATCGCCGCGCGCCCGAAGGCAAAACGGGCGTCGGCGCTTCAAAGCTCTATTAGGCGTTCCAGCCATTCACGCAGTAGCGATTTTTCCGCCATAGAAAGCCCTGCCGTATCGTCGAGGTGCGCGCGCAGGGCGATGGCGTGGGGAACCGGCCCGGATTCTTGCGAAGCTGCCGTCTCATCAACGATCGCAGCAATCGCCGCATCGCGGGCGAGGGTGAGCATCTGCTCGTCACGTTCCTCGGGCGGTAAGGCCAGAAGCGTGGTCACGATGCCGACCGCGGAGGCATGGATCAGCGCGATGGCCCGCTCTTCCGCGACACGAAGCCGGCCAGCCTGCGCGATCTGCGCCACGCGGCGGCGCAGGGCCGCCATCCCGGCCAGCGACGCAGGCGACTGCGCCAAGGGCGAACCGATCTCGTTCATGATCGCGAATACTTCCGGATTCTCGAGCCCGAAGGCGACATAGCGGCTCCACCCCCGCCGCAGCTCCTCGACCGGATGGGGATGCGGCGGATCGGCTTCCTTTTCCGCCACGAACCGCGCCAGCCTGTCTTGCGCCACGGCGTCGAGCAGGCCGCGCTTATCGCCGAAGATGCGGTAGAGCGTGGGCGGCTGGATCGCGGCCTTCGCGGCGACCGCGCGCGTCGTCAGCGCAGCGGTTCCGCCGCTTGCGATCAGCTCGGCAGCAGCATCGAGCACTGCCCGCCTGGTATCGGTATCGGTGTCGGTGGCTTCGTCCATCGTCATGACCAATCATTATCGACGATACGGGAACAATGATAGCGCCGATTGCGTATCACTGATAACGAATAGGTCATATCACCGGAAGGAGCCCAGTCATGATCCTCGTCACAGGCGCCAACGGCCACCTTGGCCGGGGTATCGTCGAACATCTTTCGGACCGCGTAGGACCGGCGCAGATTATCGCTGCTTCGCGCGATCCGGATTCGCTCTCGCCGCCCGAGGGTGTCGCCGTACGGCGCGCAGACTTCGCCGATCCGGCCAGCCTGCCCGACGCTTTTGCCGGGATGGAGAGGATCGAGATTGTCTCGGTCGACAAGCTCGGTGAGGAAGCACGCAGATTGCACCGCAATGCGATCGTCGCGGCCAGCGACGCAGGCGTCGAACGCATCTTCTACACGTCCCATGCCGGCGCGCGCGAGGGATCGTCCTTTCCGCCCGCCGACCAGCACGCCAGGAGCGAAGCGGACCTCAAGGCAAGCGGCACGCCGTTCACGGCGCTGCGGCATGGCTTCTATGCCGAGAGCTGCCTGCAGATGATCGGCGAGGATCTGAAGGGCAACGAATTGCGCGTGCCAGAGGATGGCCCGGTTTGTTGGACCGCCCGCGATGACTTGGCACAGGCGGACGCGGCACTCCTCGCGGGCGCGGCGACCTTCGACGGGGCGACCCCGCCGCTCACGGCGCCGCGCGCCTGGACCATGGCCGAGATTGCCGAACTCGCCTCGCAGATCACCGGCCGCCAGATTCGCCACACCGTCGTTTCGGACGCGGAATGGAAGGCGGCGAAGGTCGATGCCGGCGTGCCCGAACACTACGCCGAAATGCTGCTGGGCACCTTCCGTGCCGCGCGCATGGGAGATTTCAGCACGGTGGACCCGACGCTCGAAACCCTCCTCGGCCGCCAACCCACACCGCTGCGCGAAGTACTCGCGGCCGCGCTGGCTCCGGCCCCCCAAACCAATCACGCATAAAGGAATTGCCAATGCTTACGACAGACAACGCCATCGCCAATTCGGGCACCTTCGCCTTGGGCCACCGCACCGTGCACCGGATGGGCTACGGCGCGATGCAGCTTGCCGGACCGCATGTTTTCGGCCCGCCGAACGACCGCGAGGGCGCGATCGCCGTGCTGCGCGAGGCGGTGGCGCTCGGCATCGACCATATCGACACGAGCGACTTCTACGGCCCGCACCACACCAACCGCGTGATCCGCGAAGCGCTCGCCCCTTTTCCCGAAGGGTTGACGATAGTGACCAAGCTCGGCGCACGCCGCGATGACGAAGGCGCCTGGCTACCGGCGATGGAGCCGCAGGAACTGATCGATGCGGTCGAAAGCAATTGCGACAATCTCGGGATCGAGCGGATCGAGATCGCGAACCTGCGGTTGATGTTTGGCGGCGGCGACGCGGGGCCCACTCCCGGCGACGTAAGACCGATGCTCGAACCCCTCATCGCGCTGAAGGAACGCGGCCGGATCGGTGCGCTGGGCATGAGCAATGCCCTGCCCGAACAGGTCGAGGCGGCGCGTTCAATGACTGAGATCGTCTGCGTGCAGAACATGTACAATCTCGCCAATCGCGGTGACGATGATCTGATCGATCACCTCGCGGACGACGGGATTGCCTATGTCCCGTTCTTCCCGCTCGGCGGGTTCGATCCCTTGCAATCGGGCACGCTGGAGAATGTCGCGCGGGATATGGAAGCGACGCCGATGCAGGTCGCACTTGCCTGGCTGCTGCAGCGGTCGCCCAATATCCTGTTGATTCCCGGAACGAGTTCGGTCGAGCATCTGCGCCAGAACGTCGCGGCAGCCAATCTCCACCTGCCTGCGGAGGCCGTGGCCACGCTGAACGGAATAGGCAGTTAATTACTGAGCTGTTGTCGGCTGTCGGCGAACCCGGTTGCGCATCAGGAATGGCAACGTCTCGAAGCCGGGACCGCTCAACTGATCGCAGCCCCCCACTTTTCCAGCTTGCGATAGATGGTGGAAGGGCCGACATCGAGGGCCTTCGCGGCCTTGGTGATATTACCGCCGCATCGCTCTATCGCCGCATGGATTGCCATGCGCTCGATCTGATTGAGCGTCATCCCTTCCCACACATCCTGCGGCACAGGGTGTTTCTCCGCAACGAGCGCGCTTGAAGTGGCGACGTTGGGTTGGCCCTCGCTGGCAGGCGCTCCCTGCTGGGCCGGTGCGCCGGGATGCCGCTGCAATGCGAGGTCCAGGATCGGGCCGGACCCGACGACGACGGCGCGGCGAACGGTGTTCTGCAACTCGCGGACATTGCCGGGCCATGGATGTTCGTACAGCGCGGCGCGGCTTTCCTCGCTCAATGCAGTCAGCTCGCGCCCCTCTTCCTTGCCGAAGCGCGCCATGAATTGCTCGGCGATCAGTTGCACGTCCTGGGCACGCGCGCGCAGCGGCGGCAGTTCTAGCGGGATGACATTGAGGCGATAGAACAGGTCTTCGCGGAACCGGCCCGCCGCCACTTCGGCAATCGGATCGCGGTTGGTGGCGCACACGATCCGCACGTCGACCGGCTCGACCTTGCTCGAGCCGACCGGCTGGACTGTCGCGGTTTGCAGGAACCGCAGCAGTTTGACCTGCAGCTTCAGCTCCATTTCGCAAAGTTCGTCGAGGAACAGCGTGCCGCCGTCCGCGGCCTTGGCGGCGCCGATGCGGTTCTCGACCGCGCCGGTGAAGGCGCCTTTCACATGGCCGAACAGCTCCGACTCCAGCAGGCTTTCCGGGATCGCGCCGCAATTTATCGCCACGAAGGGGCCATTGCCGCGCGCACCTGCGGCGTGGATCGCCTCGGCGGTCACTTCCTTGCCCGTTCCGCTCTCGCCGGTGACGAAGACGGTGGCCTTGGAACTCGCGATATTCTCGATCGCCTCATAGACCTGCTGCATGGCAGGCGATTTGCCGATGAAGCCGTGGTACCCGTTTGCGGTGTCCACACTCTTGGGCGTTTGTGCCTTGCGCGCGGAGCGGCCCCGTTCGGCGGCGTTGCGCACCGTGGTCAGTAGCCGTTCGCCAGCCACCGGTTTGACCAGGAAATCGTAAGCACCCAACCGCATCGCGTCGATTGCACGGGCGAGGGAGCCGTCCGCGGTAACGATGATGAACGCAGGGGCCGGTTTTCCACCCGACGCGCTGCTGCTCAGGAGGTCCATGCCGTTGCCGTCGGGCAATTGCAGGTCCAGCAGCACGACGTCGAAATCGCCCCCACGCAGAGCGGCCTTCGCGTCCGCCAGCGTCTCGGCGACATCCACCTTGTGTCCCGCGCTTTGCAATTGCGCCGCATAACCGAGCGCGATGGACGCGCTGTCTTCGACGATCAGAACCGAGTTTACCATCACGCTGCGATCCTGAATGTGGCGGCGTCACCGCTGTCGCTGCAGTCTACCCATTCGATCGACCGTCCGTCACCGAAATGCTCGAGACAGCCACGGATGAGGCCGCATGCGATATGCGCGAGCGGCCGGTGCGATCGATATTCGACAACGCATTCGCCATCCTGCGTCCTCGCCGTCACTTCGGGAGGGACGGCATCGGGGTAGAGCACCTTCACGTCCTGATGGATATGCTCGCGGACATGCAATTGCGCGACGCCTAACGGGTCAAGCTCCAGCACCGGGTAAAATGAGACGTGCCGCGTTCCGACAGGAGGGAGACCGGTCTCCTCTCGCTGCCGCGCAATCCCTCGGTCTCCTCTCGCTGCCGCGCAATCCCTCGATACCTTCGGGTGTCCGCCCCACATGTATATTAGGCAGCGTGCGTGAAGTCGGCAGCGCCAGGTTGTGTCCTCAGGCCCGACTTGCCCCGCCGCGTCCCCCGTTGATCGTCCTAAAGCTCACGTTTGGCTCGACCAGCGCACTGCCCACCGGCCGCATTGACACCGGTATCAAACCTTTCTAGGTCGGTGTGATTGTTGACACCGGTATCAAAGCCGCATCAGAACGGCGATAACGGAAAAAAGATGGGAGAGAGGAATGCTGAGAGGTCGGATTGGCTTGGTTTCGCGCACGCTGTCGTCATCGGCGATGGGTGTTGTGCTGTTGGCGGGAATCGGGCTGCCCTGCACGGCCGCCCATGCACAAGCCGCCGAAGAAGATCCCGCGACCCAGGCCGAGCCTGAAACCGCGATCGACGAAAATGTCATCATCGTCACCGGCTTTCGCGGGTCGCTGAAGGAAGCGCAGGACATCAAGCGCGAGGCGGTCAACGTCATCGACAGCATCGTGGCCGAAGACATCGCCAAGATGCCGGACCTGAACATCGCCGAATCGATCCAGCGTATTCCCGGCGTCGCGGTTTCGCGCGAGGGCGGCGAGGGTCGCAACATTACTTTGCGCGGCTTCGCACCCGATTTTACCCGCACGACGCTCAACGGCATGGAAGTGCCCGCCAGCTCCGACGGCCTCGATTCCGGTGGCTTCACGATCAATGCCGGGCGCTCTTTCGACTTCCACATCTTCGCGTCCGAGCTGTTCAACCGGATCGACGTTCAGAAGTCGCAACGCGCCTCGACCGAAGAAGGCGGCATCGCCGGCACCGTCGACCTCTATACCGCGCACCCCTTCGATTATCCGGGGCTGACCGTGGTGGGATCGGCGCAGGCCGGCTACAATTCGCTCAGCCACAAGATCGACCCCCGGTTCACCGCGCTGGTCAGCGATACGTTCGCGGACGGCCTGATAGGCGTTCTGTTCTCCGCTGCATATTCGGAGCGCACCGTGCGGCAGGAAGGCTTCGGCACCGTTCGCTATACCTCGCCCTACGAAACCGGCGATAGCTGGGCCGATACCAACCCGACCGTCATCGGAACGGTCGATGGCAGCTGCGGCGCAGTCGATCCGCTGGACTGCCTGTGGGCCCCCCGCCTGCCGCGCGCCGACTACTTCGGCAACGATCAGAAGCGGCTTGGGCTGACCGGCTCGGTTCAGCTCGCGCCCGCCGATGGGCTGAAGCTTTCGTTCGACTGGCTGCATTCGGAACTGGAGAACGACCGGCGCAGCTACAACTCGATGGAGTGGCTGCTCACGCACGGCCAGCCTGGCGATTTCACGGGGCAGACCCCTCTCGAATTCGTGGTCGGGCCGGACGGGAAGCAACTGATCGCAGCGTCGTTCGACGATGTGACCAGTTGGTTCGAAAGCCGCTACCAGTATTCGAAATCCACCTTCAACCAGTACATTTTCAATGCCGACTACGACGTCAGCGACGACATCACGTTTAGTGGTCTGGTCGGATATGCGGCGGACCAGGCGGACCGTACCGAGCTGCGTTTCTACACCCGCTCCGCGCCTCATTTCTACAGCTACGATTTCCGGGACAACCCGTACGTCGCGCAAGTGGACTACGGAGGCTGGGATCCGAACGACCCGGACAATTTCATCAACGCGCAGACTTCGGGCAACCGCATAAACAACGTCGACAAGAAGAATTTCACCACGAAAGGTGACTTCGTGTACGACGGCGATCGCTTCAGCGTCCTGCTCGGCGCGGCCTATAACGACCGGTCGGTTCGCTATGAGGAAGGCTACGGCGATGCCGTTTCCCAGTCGCCGCTCGATTACATCATCCCCTTCCCCATCGACAATTTCAGTCGTGGGCTGGACGAAACTCTGGTTCCATTTGCAGTCGTTGATTTCGACGCACTGCGATCCGCTGGCGGGTTCCCCGCGGGCTACACTCTCGACGTCGGACGCGGCTGGAAGGTTTCGGAGGAAACCCTAGGCGGATATGTGGAGATCAATTCCGATTTCGATATCGGCTCCATGCTGCTGCGGGCAAATGCCGGCGTTCGCTATGTGCGGACCAAGGTGACGTCGGAAGCGGTCCTCAACGGCACCAATGTCGAGCAGGGCAACACCTACGACAATTACCTCCCGTCGCTGAACCTCGCGCTGGAGATCACGCCCGATGTCGTCGCGCGCTTCGCCTACGGGCGCAGCATGACGCGGCCGGGCCTGGGCTCGCTCAACATCGCCGGGCCGAGCTTCGGTTACACCACCCGTACCGTCAGCAATCTCGGCAATCCTGCCCTGAAGCCCTACGAGTCGAACGACCTGGACCTGTCCTTCGAATATTACACGCCCAATGGCGGCCTGGTGGCGGTCGCGCTGTTCAACAAGGACATCGTGACCTCACTCAAGACCGACGTGGTCGAACAGATGATCGATCCGGTGTTTTGGCCCGGCATCTACGCGGATCCGGTCTACGATCCGTCGTACAATGCCGATCCGGCAGAGGTGCCCTACACCTTCTACATCCCGGTAAACAGCGACGATGGCAACCGGGTCCGAGGTATCGAGGTAACCGTGAACCAGCCGTTCACCTTCCTCCCGGGCATGCTCCAGTATTTCGGTGTCGCGGCCAACTACACCCATGTGTCGGCCGAAGATTCCACCGGACTGTCGCCCAACTCCTACAACGCCACGTTCTATTACGATCACAAGGATTACGGCGTGCGCCTGTCGGTCAACAAGCGCGATGATTATCTGTTGAGCGAACCGGGCGGAAACGGCCATGTGCAGGAGCGCAAATACGGCCCGACGCATGTCGACTTCTCGGCCTTCGTCAACGTGACCGAGAAGTTCGCGGTGACCCTCGAAGGGATAAATATCACCGACGA
Organism: Erythrobacter sp. LQ02-29; assembly: GCF_022576075.2. Lineage (NCBI taxonomy): Bacteria > Pseudomonadati > Pseudomonadota > Alphaproteobacteria > Sphingomonadales > Erythrobacteraceae > Erythrobacter > Erythrobacter sp. LQ02-29. The sequence goes on from NZ_JANCNT010000001.1 coordinate 92,453, forward strand.
GAAGGAATTGATCTATGGCACGGGCTATGGCGACCAATACCTTCCGCGCGAATACAGCCATACCGGCGCGCAGTGGTTCCTGGGTGCCCGGTACACCTACTGAAGCCGGTACGTGCTGAAACAGTATCTTGTACAAAGGACGGCGGTGACCTTGCTGGTTGCCGCCGTCATGGCTTTACCCCTTTCCGGGTGTATGCTCCCCGCAGCCGCGGATGCACCCCGTGCGCCGCTCTCTCCCAGCGCCACCGATGAACGGACGCGTTTGCTGGACGACAGCTATACGGTGTCGCAGCGCTTCGAAGCGAACAGTCCTGCGCACCCCGAACTGGCCATGCCCACCGTTGACCTCGGGGACGGACGCCGGATCATGTTCGATCGTCTCTACGCAAAGCGCGGAATGCGCGAATTGCATGCCGACGTGTTCCTCCCCGCCCCTGCCGCCAAACCGGCGCAGGCGATCGTGCTGGTGCATGGTGGGGCTTGGCGGTCGGGCAACAAGTCCAATTTCTACGCCATGGCCAACCTGCTTGCGCAGCGCGGCTACGCGGTGGTCATACCCGAATACCGGCTGGCGCTGGAAAGCCCTTATCCTGCCGGACTGATCGACGTGAACGCGGCGGTCGGATGGACGATCGAAAACGCCCAAGCCTTCGGGATCGACCCCCGGCGGATCGCGATCGGCGGGGAATCGTCCGGCGGGCAGATGGCTTCGCTCATCGCCTATACCGGGGGAACGGCACTGTTCTCGGGCGGAGCGGCGCATGCGCCGCGCCTCAATGCGCTGATCGATCTGGATGGGGTGCTGGATTTCACCACGCCACTCGCGCTGCGGTACGAAAACGCCGCAGGCGAGGACTCCGCCGCCGCACGCTGGCTTGGCGGATCGATGGAAACCGCGCCGCAAACTTGGCGAGAGGCGAGCGCGGCTACCCATCTGAGCGCAGCTTCGCCGCCTACTCTCATCGTGAGCGGAGAGGATGACCGGTTCACCGCCGGTCGTGACGAAGTTATCGCCACGCTCACCGCGGAGGGCATTCCGGTCCGCCACGTCCACTTCGCGGGACTGCCGCACACTTTCTGGCTGTTCGACCCCTATCTGGGACAGGTCGTGGAAGCGATCGACAGCTTCCTGAAGGACCTGCCGCCCGCGCGCCCATCGCAAGCCGAGGAATGATCAATTGAAGACCACCACCAGCCTTTCCTCGCTCACGGCAATGCTCCTGTGCACCGCTGCCTGCACGACCCTGCCGCCGCAATCCTCCGCCGCTAGGATCGAGGTCAGCAAGGATTGCGGAGCGCGGCCCGCGTGCTTTGCCACCCTCACCGGCGCGCTCCAGTCCGTCGATGCGTCAGACAGCGCCCCGGTGCGTATCAATATCGGTCCCGGGGAATATGAAGAACGCGTCGTGATCGGGCGATCCAACCTCACCATCCAGGGTGCCGGCCGAGACTCGACCGTTCTGCATAACGATCTCGTCGCCGAGAATGCCGGTCCCTATCATCGCGACGGCTGGGGCACGGCGGGATCGGCGACCCTCACGCTGGCCGGACAGAATATCCGCATCGCCGGACTGACGATCGAGAACGGCTTCGACTACCTCGCCAACGATGCCTTGCCGGACTCCGACCCGCGCAAGATCGGCAATTCGCAGGCACTCGCCGTCCTGCTCGACGAGACCAGCGACATGGTGCTGCTGCGCGACGTCGCCCTGCTCGGCTATCAGGATACGCTGTTCGCCCATGGCGGCCGGGCGGTCGTGCGCGACAGCCTGATCGCGGGAAATGTCGATTTCATCTTCGGCGACGGGCAGCTGCTGATCGAGGATAGCGAAATCCGTTCGCGCCCGCGCAGCGGCGTCGATAGCGACGGCTTCCAGTCCTACATTGCCGCCCCTTCCACCCAGCTCTCGCAGCCGGTCGGGATCGTGTTCCGCAATTGTCGGCTGACGCGAGAGGACGGCGTGCCAGATGGGAGCGTGGCCCTGGCGCGGCCGTGGCATCCGACGACCCGTTTTCCCGACGGGCGCTATGCCGATCCCCGGGCGGTGGGCATGGCGGTGTTCGCCGATTGCTGGATGGATGCGCATATCGCGCCGGCCCACTGGACGAGCATGGCGGGAACCGCGCGCGACGGCACGAAGACCGATATATTCCGCCCGCAGGACTCGCGCTTCTGGGAAACGGGGTCCACCGGCCCCGGCGCGCGTCGCGAAGAGATCGGGATCGCCTGGCGACCGGCCATGACCGTGCAAGAGATGAGCAACGTCATCACCCGCGGCTGGGCCGCGGACTGACCGATCCGCCTTCGGTATCGCTAAGCCTCCCGGAGGGCACCTGCCATCTCCGTGGCCGTGAAGACTACTCGGCGAATATCGAGGGCAACCAGAGCGACAGGAAGGGCACGTAGGTGACCAGCGCCAGCGCGGCGATGAGCGTCAGGTAGAACGGCCAGATCGTCTTCACCAGCTTCGTCACCGGAATCTTGCCCACCGCAGACCCCACGAACAGCACCGAACCGACCGGCGGCGTTACCAGCCCGATCCCCAGGTTCAACATCATGATGATGCCGAAGTGGACCGGATCGACGCCGACACCCATGGCGACAGGCAGGAAGATCGGCGTGGTGATCACGATCAGCGGCGCCATGTCCATGAACGTGCCCAGCACCAGCAGCATCACGTTGATGATAAGCAGCGTCATGACCGGGTTATCGGTGATGACCGCGATCAGGCTGGCGAGCTCGGTCGGCACCTCCAGCAGAGCAAGCGCGAAGCCGAAGGCGGTGGCGGTCGCGATGATGAACAGGACCATCGCCGTGGTCCGCGCCGACTTGCGCGCCGCGCCCCAGAATTCGTTCCACCCGAGGCTGCGATAGACGAGCGTGCCGACCAGCACGGTATAGATCACCGCGATCGCCGAGATCTCGGTCGGCGTGAAGATACCGCTCAAGATACCGCCCATGATGATGATCGCGGTCATCAGCCCGGGCAGCGCGACTGCAACCGCGCGCGACAGGGCCCGCCAACCGGGAAAATAGCCCTTGGGAAGCTGCCGCTGGCGGGCGACGAACCACGCCGTCGCCATCAGCATGGCCCCGGTCAGCAAGCCTGGCAGCACGCCCGCCATGAACAGGTCGCCGATCGAAACCCCGATGCCTGACGCGGCGGAATAGATGATCATGTTGTGCGAAGGTGGGATCAACAGGCCGACGATGGCGGCGGTCACCGTCACGTTGACCGAATAATCGAGCGGATAGCCCTTGTCCTTCATCAGCGGGACCATCGTCGAACCGATCGCGGAGGCGCTGGCGATGGCCGACCCGGACACCGCGCCGAACATCATCGATGCGCCCACGTCGACCAGGCCGAGCCCGCCGCGAACCCGCCCAACCGCTGCATCGGCGACGCGCACGAGACGGTCGGCAATGCCGGCGCGGTACATCAGATCGCCGGCGAAGATGAAGAACGGAATCGCCATCAGGGTGAAGACGCTGATCCCCGCGGCGGTCCGCTGAACGGCCACGATTAGCGGAATGTCCATCACGGCGAAGCAGGCGATGGCGGAACCGAGCAGGGCGAAGCCGACCGGCACGCCCAGGATCAGCAGGGCGAAGAGGACCACGAAAAGAACCAGCAATTCCATCAGTCGTCTTCTTGATCAGGTTCGAAAGGGAGGCCGGTGAAAACCCGGGGCAAGGCGAACAGCGCCATCAGCAAACCCGAAACCGGCATCGGGAAATACGCGACCGACCGGCTGATCCCGAGCGAGGCGATGACGTTATCGCGCACCGACCAGCACAGCTGCGCACCGAAAATGCACAGCACCAAACCCAGCAGGAAAATGACCAGCGCGACCACGCGTCGCACGGACAGCGCCCGGTCGCCCAGTCGCTCCTCCAGCAAGGTTATGCGGATGTGGAATTCCTCGTAAACGCCCGCGGCGGTCACGAACATCACGTACCAGATCATCAGCACCAGAGAGGCCTGTTCGGTCCAGGACGGGCTCGATTGCAGGACGAACCGCCCGAACACCTGCCAGCCCACGATGATGGCCATCAGGACCAGGCCGACCGATCCCAGGCGGACCAGCCAGGCGGAAACCGTGCGCGCCATGTCAGCCCTGCCCCATTGCGACGATGCGATCGACCAGCGATTTCTGGGTCGGCGTCACGATGAACCGGTCCCAAACGGGCCGCATCAGCTCGGCGAAAGGGGCCTTGTCGACCGTGTTCACCTTCACGTCGGACGCGGCGATAACCCGTTTCGCTTCGGCGACGCGCAGATCCCACAGGCGTCGCATCTCGACGACCGATCGCTTCGCCGCCCGGCGCACCAGCGAACGATCGTCATCCGCCAGATTGTCCCAGCTCGCCTTGCTCATCACCAAAGCCTCCGGGGTGAAGAGATGTTCGGTCAGGCTGAAATAGCTGACGGCTTCGTAATGCCGCTCCCCCACCAGCGTCGGCCAGTTGTTTTCCGCACCGTCGATCACGCCTTGCGTCAGGGCCTGGTAAATCTCGCCGAAGGGAATCGGCACCGCGTTCGCGCCCAGCGCATTGATCATCGCGACATAGAGGTCCGACGGTGGCACGCGGAGCTTCAGTCCCGCCATGTCCCGGGGATGGCGGATCGGGTTGCGCTTGTTGTAGAAACTGCGCGCGCCGGAATCGTAATAGCACAGACCGATCAGCCCATGCGGTTCGAGCGAGGCGAGGATTTCCTCGCCCACGTCGCTGTCCACCACCTTGCGCATATGCGCCACGGAATTGAAGATGAAGGGAAGGCAGACCGGCAGGGTCGTCGGCTCGATCGAATTGAGCGGCGCAAAATTCACGCGGGTGAGATCGAGACCGCCGAAGCTGGTGATTTCCAACGTGTCGGTTTCGCTGCCGAGCTGACCGCCCGCGAATATCTTGATGCCGAGGCGGCCACCGGTCCATTGGGACAGCAGATCGCCCATGTATCGCACCGCCTGCACCGTGGGATAGTTCTCCGGGTGCGCGTCGGCCGCGGTCAGCATGCCGCCGAGCTTGGGCGCGCAGCCGGCCAGAAACGCGGACGCACCGAGACCAGCCACACCCTTCAGGAAGACGCGGCGATCGGCAGTCGGCGTACCGGTCATGCGATCCCGTGCTCCTTAAGCCACGCGAGGAACATTTGGGGCCAGAGCGACAGCGCGCCGCGATCGATCCTGCGCATTCCGAAACCGTGGCCGCCCTCCGCGAACAGGTGAGTGTCGACCGCGATCCCTTTCGCCTTCAGCGCGTCGCGCATCGCCAGCGTGTTCTGCACCGAAACCGCCCCATCGTCTTCGGCATGCGCGAGGAAGAACGGCGGTGCGTTGCCAGAAACATTGCGATCCGGCGAATGCGCGTTCTCGGCTGCTGCCGTGGGTCGCTCACCCAGCAGCAATCTTCGCGAACCGGCATGGGCCAGCGGTTCGCGCATCGAAATGACGGGGTAAAGCAACGCGGTGCAGGCCGGCGTGCAATCTTCCCGATCCGCGGCATCGACCGGCGCGGCCGCGCCAGCGGCGTTCACGGACGCTTCGGCGGCAACGTGCCCACCGGCGGAAAATCCGATCATCGCGATCCGCGCAGGATCGAACCGGTAGCGTCCGGCCTGATCGCGGGCCAGGCGCACCGCGCGCTGTGCATCGCGAGAGGGGACGTTCGCACGGTCCGCCCAGCCTTCGCCGGGCAGGCGGTGGAACAGTACGAAGGCCGTCAGGCCGTTCTCCGCCGCCCAGCGAGCCGTCTCCAGCCCTTCCTTGTCGACGACGATATGCCGGTAGCCGCCACCGGGAATGACGACGAGCGCACCCCCATTGGGCTGCCGCGCACGAACGACCAGCATACGCGGGTTGGAGATGCCGCTCATCGCACGGTCGCGGATACCGGTATCGGTGCTACGTTCGACCATCTGCTCGACCCGGTTCGGATCGAGATCGCCGGGAGCGCCCTGGGGCCAAAGAGCGATCGTGTCCGACACGCCTGCGAGATCGAGCGTCGCCGTCGCGCCGCCGGGCGACGCGGCTGCGGCGCTCGCGGCACCGCCTCCGAACGCCGCCAGAGCCACACTGGTTGCAAGCAATGACCGGCGATCCAGGCCCACTCTCTTCCTCTCCCCCCGGCTCTTCACATTTTTTGGTAACCGGTGTCATTCGGCATTGCATTGCCGCCGCAAGCTTGTCAAGTTCGCCGGGAGAGGAGCAAATATGAAATTTTCCAGCACCCTGATCGGGCTCGTTACCGGTGCCGCGCTATCGCTGGCAACACCCGCCGCCCTGAGCGCACATCCGGCCGATCCCACCAATGGCGGGGAAGGCGGGCGGATCGTGCGCGTCACCACGCTGGCCAAGGATGGACCGGGATCCCTGGCCGAAGCCCTGGCGGGCAAGGGGCCGCGTATCATCGTGTTCGAGGTTGGCGGCGCGATCGATCTGGAACGATCGTCCCTGCGCATAGACCAGCCCTACGTCACCATTGCCGGGCAGACCGCGCCTTCGCCCGGCATCACCCTGCTGCGCGGCGGGATCGACGTCGCGACCCACGACGTGAAGATCAGCCATCTGCGCGTCCTCACCGGGGTCGACGGGCAGGCCAAGCGCAGCGGCTGGGAGGCGGACGCCTTTTCCACGGTCGCGGCGCATGACGTGGTGATCGAAAACAACACCTTCATGTGGGCGATCGACGAGAACATGTCGGCCAGCGGCCCCCGCTTCACCGGCGATACGGTGGCCGACTGGCGCGCGGGCACCAGCCACGACATCGTCTTCCGCCTCAACATCGCCGCCGAGGGCCTGGCCGATGCCAGCCATCCCAAGGGCGAGCATTCCAAGGGCTCCCTCGTTCACGACAACACCACCGGGATCGTGTTCGACCGCAACATCTGGGCGCACAATGTGGAGCGTTCCCCGCTGGTGAAGGGCGGCGCGCAGGTGCTGATGGTCAACAACTTCATCTACGACCCGATGCACCGGGCGGTGCATTACAATCTCATGGATCTCGAATGGGCCGGGCACGAACCGGTGACGGGCCAGATCACCGCGGTCGGGAACGTCATGCGCGGTGGCAACAGCACCGATCCCGAGCTCCCCTTCCTGATGCTGGGCGGGGTGGGCGATCTTGCCTATTACGGTCGCGACAACGTCGCGGTGGATCGCCATGGCACCAAGCTGCCGGATTTCGGCCGCTACGGCGATACCGCGGCGAGGTTGATCACGGCGGAACGACCCCTCGCCTCGCTGGAGGGATACGACATCATGCCCTCCTCCGATGTGGAGACCACGCTGCTCGCTACCGCCGGTGCCCGCCCCTGGGACCGCGGCGACGAGGAGGTTCGCATCCTCTTCTACATTGCCGAGGGCCGAGGCCACGTCATCGATTCCGAGGAGGAAGTCGGCGGCTATCCGCAGATCGCGCCGAGCCGCGCGCCCTTCGTCGAGAAGAATTGGGATCTGAAGACGATGGCGCCGAAGGCCGGGCTATATCCCGGACAGAAGGCGGGCGCGCAGGAGCATCTGTCGCCGCGGGACCGGGAGATGCGGCAGACCGGGAAGTAATCCTTCCCGGCCCGCGGCCAGGCTAGCGGATGACATCGCCGCCCGAGAGGTCGAAGGCCTCGACCTCCTCGGGCGTGACCGCCAGAACGTCGCCCGGTCGGCCATGCTTCATCGCCGCGAGCTTGAGCCCGAGCTGCGCCATCCGGGCGAGCTCCACCCCTTCGAGCCAGCCGCACAGGATGCCCGTGGCAAAGGCGTCGCCCGTGCCGACCCGATCGACGATCGGCGCGATGCGCACTTCGTCGGTCTGCGAGCAGCCTTCGCGGCGATCGACGCGCGCCGCCAGCCGGTGGACCTGCCCCGTTTCGACATGGCGCGCGGTGGACGCGATGAGTTCGAGGTTGGGATAGGCATCGAATGCGCGCTGCGCTGCGATCCGGCGGCGTTCGGGGCCGGACCCCTCCAGCTCCTCCCCCAGCAACAGCGAGATATCCCGGTGGTTGCCGAGCAGGATGGTTGCCTGCGAGACCAGATCGTTCAGAATCGCGCGGGCATCGCCGTCCCATGCGCTCCAGAGGTTGGCGCGATAGTTCCCGTCGAAACAGATCGGAACCTCTCGACGTCGTGCGGCATCGACCGCCGCCTTCGCCAACGCTACACCGTTCGGGCCGAGCGCGGGCGTTATTCCGGACATATGCAGCAGCGCGGCACCGTCGAGAGCGTCATCGAACCGCAAGTCTTCCGGGCGGACCACCGCGAACGAGCTATGCTCGCGGTCGTAGGTAACGCGTCCCGGGATCGGTCCCGACGGATATTCGAAGAAATACGTCCCCATGCGCCCCGCCGACCGCACGACCGCGCGCGTGTCGACCCCGGCTTCCGCCAGCGCGGCTATGGCCCGCTGCCCGAGGCCGTTCGGCGGGAGGGCGGTGACCATCCGGGCGGAATGCCCCATCCCCGCCAGCGCCATTGCCACATTGGCTTCCGCCCCGCCGACATGCAGGTCGAGCGCGTTGGCCCGCGCCAGCGGCGTGCCGGCGGGCGGCGACAGCCGCAGCAGCATCTCGCCGAAACAGACGACATGCCCCCCCACCGTCGCGCTCATCGGGCGAGCCAGCCCCCGTCGACGGCGAGGATATGGCCCTGCACGTAATCGGCCGCCTTGCTAGCCAGGAATACGGCGGCCCCGCCGATATCGCTCGGATCGCCCCAGCGCCCTTCGGGAATGCGTTCGAGGATCTGGCGATTGCGCGTCTCGTCATCCTGTAGCGCGGCGGTGTTGTTCGTCGCGATATAGCCGGGCGCGATGGCGTTCACATTGATGCCCTTGGGCGCCCATTCGTTCGCCATCAGCTTGGTCAGCCCGCCCACACCGCTCTTCGATGCGGTGTAGCTGGGCACGCGTACGCCGCCCTGAAAGGTAAGCATCGAGGCGATGTTGACGATCTTGCCACGGGTTTCGTCCTGCTTCGACCAGCCGCTCATGTGGCGGGCGGCCGCCTGGCTGAGGAAGAACAAAACCTTCAGGTTCACATCCATGACCGCGTCCCAGTCCTCCTCCGAAAAATCGAGGGCATCGTTGCGCCGGATGATCCCCGCGTTGTTTACGAGGATATCGAGCTTCCCGAAAGTGTCCACCGTCTCGCCCACGATGCGTTCGCACGGTTCGATGCTGGACAGGTCCGCCATCACGACATGCGCCCGGCTGCCTGTATCTTCCACCATGCGGCGGGTTTCGGACGGGTCCCGGCGGGCGACCAGAGTCACATCCGCCCCGGCTTGCGCCAGAGCAACGGCGATACCCTGCCCGATTCCGGTGTTCGCACCCGTCACCACAGCGGTCCGCCCGGTGAGGTCAAAAGCGTTCGCGCTCATAGCTTCGTATCCCTCCGCCCGCGATCAGAGGCTACGCAGGTAGTCGTTCATCTGCTCGTCCGTCGAATTGGCGTAGAACAGCTCGTCGAACTTTTCCCCCGCGATCGCACTCTTCAGCAGGTCCTGGTCGACGTTCTTGACCACCGTCAGCATGTCGTAGCAGGTCTTGGACTTGAGATCGGACAGCACCCCGCGGTTCTTCGCCATGATCTGCGCCCGCTCCTTGGGATAGCCTTCGCCCGGCGTGCCCTCGAACAGTTTGCGATAGCAATCCTGCAGGTTCAGCTCCGCCGCCCAGCCGAAGCCCTTGGCATAGGGCATGGCGATCGCGTTGCCATCGTTGATCTGCGCGAACAGGAAGGCATCGGTCGGATCGATGATCAATCCACAGAAGACGCCCGGCATCGCATTCGCGGCGAGCATCGAGCCCGTCCCCGTGCCGCAGCCGGTGACGACGAAATCCGCCGCGCCGGAATTCAGCAGGATGCCCGTCAGCAGGCCGACCATCGGATAGGTGACCTGGGCTTCGTCGTCGGCGGTGTACATGCCGTAATTGTGCACTTCGTGCCCCAGCGGCTCGACCACCGTGGTCAGCGCGTCGTGGATGATGCCGTTCTTGGCGGCCTGGCTGTTTTCGTTGATGAGCGCGATTTTCATGGGGGTCACCTCTCTATGATTTGATCGATTGGGGCCACCGCGGAAACGCATCGAATCGCGTTACGGTAACCGGTGTCATAATTCGTTATCGACGGTAGCGGGCGAAATTGCAACCGCCCCCACCTAATCGCGCGGTGCCGCTACCGAGTTGCGCACCACCAGGCGGGCGGGAAAGGTGGAAAGGTCCGCCGCCGGATTGGTCGGCTCGATCAGCTTGAGCGCGGCCGATTTGGCCATTTCGCGAATGGGCCAGCCGACAGTCGTCATCGGCGGCAGGATATGCGCTGCGATGGGGGAATCGTCGAAGCCGACGATCGAGAGCTGCGTCGGCACGTCGATCCCCCGCGCCCGCGCCGCGTGGAACGCGCCCGCCGCCATCTCGTCATTGCTGGCGAATATGGCGGTCGGCCGATAGTCGGTATCGATCAGCGTTTCGGCCGCGGCGATACCTGAATCGAAGCGATAATTGCCGCTCCCGATCGCAGCAGAGGGAATGTCCAGCCCATGCTTCTTCATGGCGGCAGCGAAACCCTCGTAGCGCTCCTTGGCGGATCGAAACCCGTCCGGCCCCTTGATGATCGCGATCCGGCGATGCCCTTGCGCCACGAGATGGTCGATCACGCTCTCGACACATTCGCGGTCGTTCGACTGAACCAGATGCTCGTCGTCGTCCAGTCGGGCCGAGCCCATCCGGACATATCCGCATCCCATGTCGCGGCACAGCCGGGCGAGATCGTCGTTCTCCGATATCGGCGGCAGTATCAGCACCCCGAAAAGACGCTGAATTTCCAGAAACGAACGAATGTCTTCCAGCATATGCGGCGATTGCCGGTCCACCGGGCGCACGACCAGCGCAAATTCCGTATCGCGAATGGCGTCGAGCACCCCGACCTGAAAATTCAGCACGGTCTGGGCATTGGGATTGTCGTGCAGCAATCCGATCAGGAAGTTGCGCCCCATGGCCAGAGCCCGCGCCTGCGGGTTGGGCCGATAACCCAGCTCGGCGATCACGCCCTCCACCTTGGTCCGCGTTTCCTTCTTCAGGAGAGGCGAGCGGTTGATCACCCGGCTGACGGTCTTCTTCGAAACGCCGGCCATGCGTGCCACATCGTTGATCGTCGGTTTTTGAGTGGCGTCAGGCATTTGCTTCCCGCGTTAATGACAGGTTGTGCAAGGGATAGACGACCCTGCGCATAATGCGAAGCGCTTCGGACGCCGATTACGGGTTCTCCGCCAAACCGCTTTGACACCGGTGTCGTTATACGCCAAGCGGTATCCACAGTGCTTTAATGACGGGGCGAGGTTTGATGGAAATGGCGAGGGACATCGCGAGCGCGTTCGTGGAAGCGCGAAAATCCGGACGTCCGATCGAGGAATACCCGGGCGAGCGGCCCACCACGTTGGCGGCGGCGTATCGCGTTCAGGACAAGGCGCTGTCCCTGTGGGATCGCGAAGTGGCGGGCTGGAAAGTCGGGAAGATCAATCCGCCCGACAGCGAGGCTCTGGGCGCCAATCGGCTGGCCGGTCCGATCTTCACCGACAGCGTCCAGCGCGAACAAGACCAGCCTGCGCAGTTCGCGATTTTCGACGGGGGCTTCGCCGCGGTCGAGGCCGAGTTCATGCTGCGCCTGAAAACCCTAGACGAACCTCTTCCCCAAACGCCGCGCGAGGCGCTGCGCTGGATCGACGAAGTCCGGATCGGAATGGAAATCGCCTCGTCGCCCTATGCCGGTATCAATGCCGATGGGCCATGCGTCACGATTTCGGACCACGGCAACAACGCCGGGATCCTGCTGGGCAAAACCGTCCCGGAAGAAATGTGGGACGCGCTCGATTCCGTGCCCGTTTCGGTTCGTGTCGAAGATACGGTCGTGGGCAAGGCGACGACGGCGGACATGCTGGACGGGCCGTTCGGTGCGGCCTGCTTCCTGCTGCAGAACCTGGCGGATCGCGGTATCGAACCGCGCTCCGGCTGGTGGATTTCGAGCGGCGCGATCACCGGCGTTCACGAGGTCGGTGCCGGTCAGCAGGTCACCGCTTCGTTCGGAGAAATCGGAAGCGTCGAGATTTCGACCAGCATCTTCGGTGCGTAATACGCCGTAAAGCGAGACGGGCGGGCGGGCTGGCCGCCCCGCCCCCGATCCGGCGGTTAACAGCCCCTAACGCAGCAGCAGCAGCGAGATCCGCCGGTTGCGCGGATCGGTGGGATCGTCGGCGATCAGCAATTCGCGATCCGCGACGCCTTCGATCCGGCTGAAGCGCTTTTCGGGCAGGCCGTCGCGCATCAATTGCTGCCGCGTCGCTTCCGCCCGCCCGGCGGAGAGCGACCAGTTGTTCGCCACCGTTCCCGGCTTCCATTTCACCGCATCGGTGTGCCCGCGCACGATCATCGGCGCGGCTTCCTCCGCCACCGCGTCCGCGATGACGTGCAGCAATTCGCGCGCGTCGCCGGTCAGTACGGTGGTGCCGAGCGCGAACATGGAGAAATCGGCGTCGTCGATCATGTCGATACGGATACCTTCGGGCACCACCATCACCCGCACCTGCCCCGCCAGGCTGCGCAGGCGCGCGGTCTGCGCCAGGCGATCCTGGATCTGCTTCTGCATCTGCGCGGCCCGCGCTGTGCTCGGCGCGGGCGAGGCGCCCTCGCGCGGTCCGCCGGTGGCATCGCGGGGAATGGTGAGCGCCCGCGTCCCGGTCTGACCCGCGGCATTCGGATAACTGTCGGCATCGGTAATCGAACTGCCGCCCAGCAGCCCGTTGGACCCGGCGCTCTGCTCCTTCAGCTTGACCAGCGTCGGAGTGAAATAGTCCGCCAGCCCCTTGCGCTGATCGTCGGTCGTGGAACCAAGCAGCCATAGCAGGAGGAAGAACGCCATCATCGCGGTGACGAAGTCGGCATAGGCCACTTTCCACGCGCCGCCGTGATGGCCCGCCTCCTGGACGATGATCTTCTTCACGATCAGCGGCCGGGGCGCCTCCGCCTCGTTCGCTGCCACGGTGGGCGCGCGCCGCTCCCCGCCGGGCGGCGGGTTGTCCATGAGAGGCGCGCTGGCCACCTCAGCGGCCCTTCAGGACGTCGAGCAGATCGGTCAGCTGCGGGCGCAGCATGTGCGGCAGGCCGGAACGCGCCGATTCCACCGCCAGCGCGTGCGGGTGGCCGTGCAGGCTGGCGATCATCACCTGCTTGACCGACAGGAATATCTGCTGGTCGTGGATGTTGATCTGCTTCAGCCGGGTCGCGAGCGGCCCCACGATGCCGTAGGCGAGCAGCACGCCCAGGAACGTGCCGACCAGGGCGGAGCCGATCATGCCGCCCAGCACCGACGGCGGCTCGTCGATCGAACCCATCGTCTTCACCACGCCGAGCACCGCGGCAACGATCCCCAGCGCGGGCAGCGCGTCGGCAAGATTCTGCAGCGCATGGGCGGGCTCGTCCATGTCGTGGAAATGCGTCTTGATCGCGTTGTCCATCACCTCTTCCACCGCGTGCGTGTCCAGCGTTCCCGAAGAGACCACCAGCAGGGTGAGCGTATCGCAGATCAGGTGGAGCAGCGCCTCGTCCGCCAGCACGCGCGGATATTCGGCGAAGATCGTCGATTCCTGCGGGTTCTCGACGTGGCTTTCGAGCGCGACCGGCCCTTCGGTCTTGAGCGAGCGCATCAGTTTCGCCGACAGGGCGATGGCGTCGATATGATCCTGCTTGGTGTAGCTGTTGCCCTTGAACACGCGCAGCAGCCCTTTGCCCAGCGCCTTGAGCTCGTGCATCGAATTGCCCGCCACCAGCGCGCCGATCGCGGCACCGCCGATGATCAGCATTTCGTGCGGCACGGCTTCCGCGACCGGGCCGATCGCACCGCCGGTCAGCACGAAGCCGCCGAATACCATGACGAGCAGGATGACGATCCCGATGGCCGGAAACATGATCAATTACTCCCGTAAATCAAATTGAGTTGAACAGGCTGAGCGAAGCGAGCCGCGAGAACCCGGCCTGGCTTGCTTCCAGCACGGTCATCATTTGCTGCAGTTCTGCGATGGTTTCCGCGAAATCGATCCCGCCGATCTCGCCCGATTCGGCGGTGCGGACCTGCGCCTTCGTTTCCTGGCGGCCCTGCACCGTCTCGACCCAGGCCAGGCGGGCACCGATCACGGTCTGGGTGCGCACGACCGAATCGAGCGACCCATCCAGATCCTTCGCCGCCCCTCTTGCGACTTCCTTGGCCATGGCGTCATCCACCGTGGGATCGAGGAGCGTGTCGCTGAGCTGGCGCAGATAGGCGAGGAGATCGGTGTTCTGGCCGCCCGCCTGGAAATCGAGGAAGCTCGGTCCGGTGACGCCGCGCGAGACCGACTGTCCGTCGCCGAGCGAAAGCTCGCCCGCGGCGGCGGTGCCGACATAGGTGGCATCGCCATTGCCATCCAACGCATAGGCATCGCCGGTCGCCGCCCCGCCGAACAGCGCGTTGCCGCTGCTGTCGCGGGCGTTCGCGGTGGCCAGGATGCCCAGCCGCATCTGCGCCAGTTCCTGCCCGATGGAGTACCGCTCCTGCGGGGATGAGGAGGCGTTGGCCGCCCACAGCGCCAGTTCGCGCGCGCGCACTATGTCGTCCGCCACCAGTTGCAGCGAACTGCCCGCCAGCGACAGGCTGTCATTGGCCCGCGCCGCATTGGCGCTGTCGATCGCGGCGAGCTTGTCCATGCGGCCGAGCTGGCGCAGGCGCGAGGCCGCGACCGGGTTGTCGGACGACCGCGACAGCTTGCTGCCGGTCGAAAGCTGTTCCTGCAGACGCTCCGCCTCACGCCGGATGGAGCCCATCTGCATGGTCGAGCGGTCGTAGAACGCGAGGGTGGAATTTACCGGACCGGGCATGTCATCCAATCCCCAGCAACGTGTCGAAAATATCGGCGGCGACCTGGATGATCCGGCCATTCGCCTGGAAGGCCTGCTGGAAGCGCAGGAGATTGGCGGCCTCCGCATCCAGATCGACCGCGGTTTCCGCGCTCAGGGCGATTCCCGCGGTGTCGGCAATGGTGCGCAGCGCATCGCGCGTGGTGGTGCGCCCGCCGATCGCGCTCGACAGCTCGAACAGGATACGGTCGGCGGATTTGGCCGGGCCGCTGTCGTCCATCGCCGCGATGAAGGCGGTGAGGTTTCCGGTATCGCGGCTGTTGGCACTCGCTCCGGCGGGCGCGGTCGCAAGACCCGCGCCGCTGGTCAGCGCAATCCCGATGTCGCGGGCGTTGGTGCCGGAAAACAGCGGCTGGCCCTGCGTCCCGGCGGGCGTGATGCCCGCGGCCTGGGCGGTGTTGCCACGTTCGATCAGCTGGGCGGCGAGCCCGTCCAGCTTGTTCGACAGGTCGGCGATATGGCGCAGGCCCTGCGCCTGTCCGGCGAGCGAGCCCGAACCCAGCACCAGAGGGGTGCCCCCGACCGAGAATTCGGTATTGCCCGCGCCATCGAACGCGACGCTGATCGAGGCGGCCTGTGCCCCCGATACGATCGTCTGCCCCCCTGCGCCCCCGGCGCGGACTGCCACCCGCCCGACGCTGTCGAATTCGGTCGACAGATTGGCAAGGCCCGACATGCGGGTGAGCAGGGCGTCGCGCTGGTCGAGCAGCGCCGCCTTGTTCGCGCTGCCTTCCTGCGAGCGGGCCAGGCCGATATTGGTCCGCGCCAGTTCCGCCGACAGGGTGTTGAACTCGGTCACCCCGGCTTCGACATCGAAGCGCAGCTCGTCCGCGGCGACCCCCATGCCCTCGGTCGCGATGGCGAAGGTCTGCGTCAGCGTATTGGCGCTTTCCAGGGCATTGGCGCGCAGCGCGCCGTCCAGCGGATCGGATACCAGCTGCGACAGCGCGGCTTCGAAATTGACGATGGCGGGATAGATGCCCGCCTGTTCGATCGCGCTTTCGGCGTTCTTGAGCCCGCGCAGTTCAGCGTCGGCCCGGCTGACGTCGCTGTTGGTCCGGCGGACCTCGTTCTGCAGGAACAGCGACTGGGTGCGCTGCACCCCGTCCGCGCGCACGCCGCTGAGCGCGGACGACGCGCTGAGCCCGATCCCGCCGGTCGCGACGACTTCCGACTGGCCCAGCGTGCGCCGGGCATAGGTGGCGTTGCCGGCATTGGCGATGTTCTGGCCCGTCAGCTCCAGTGCCGCGCGCGCCGCGCTTGCGCCGCTCTTGCCGATGGTAATCAGATTGCCGGACATCGCGCCTTAGCCTTCCTTGTGATCCAGCCGCGCGGACAGCTGCGCCTCGATCGCGTCCGCGATGCCGAAGCTGCTGCGCTCCGCTGCGATATCGGCGAGATGTTCGTCCCGCATCGCGGAAAACTGCTCCATGCCCCCGGCGCCCATCACGTCATCGCCGCCGAAATCCGCCGCCCGGGCGGCCTCCAGCATGCGGCGCACGAAGATCGCCTCGAACCCGCGAGCGGCCTTGCGCAGTTCTGCGCGTTCGGGCGACAGCTCGGGTGTCGCCGGTCCGGTGGCCGGGCCGATGGCGGAGAGCGGGCTCACATCACCACCATTTCGGCCTGCAGCGCACCGGCCTGCTTCAGCGCCTCGAGGATGACGACGAGATCGGATGCGCCCACGCCCAGGGTGTTGAGCGCATCGACGATTTCCGACAGGTCGGCCCCGCCCTGCATCAGCACGACGCGCTCGCCCACTTCATCCACGGAGATGGTGCTCGCATCCTCCACCGCGGTCACCCCGCGGCTGAACGGCTCGGGCTGGACGATGCGGGGATCCTCCTCGACCCGGACGATCAGCTTGCCGTGGCTGATGGCGGCAGGCGACAGGCGCACCGCGCCGTTCATCACCACCGTTCCGGTGCGGCTGTTGACGATGACCTTGGCCGCGCTTTCCGCGGGCTTCACCTCCAGCATCTCGATCGCGGCCATCAGCGACGAACGCGCGTCGCTGCCCAGCGGCATCAGCAGCTCGATCGTGACGCCGTCGACGATCCGGGCGGTTTCGGGATAGCGCGCATTGATGGCGTCGCGCACCCTCGATGCGGTCAGGAAATCGGCGTCGTGGAGATTGTAGCGCAGCGTGCTGCCGGCATCGAAGCCGGTGGCCACGTCGCGTTCCACAGTGGCCCCGCCCGCCACACGGCCGACGGTAGGCACGTTGACCGACAGCTGGGAGCCGTCGCGTCCGCTCACGCCCAGTCCGCCGACGGCGAGGTTGCCCTGCGCCATCGCGTAGATCTGTCCATCGGCGCCGTAGAGCGGGCTCAGGACCAGGGTGCCGCCGCGCAGGCTCTTCGCCTTGCCCAGCGTCGATACGGTGATGTCGATCCGCTGGCCGGGCTTGGAGAACGCCGGCAGCTCGGCGGTGATAATCACCGCGGCGGCGTTCTTCAGGCCCGGGGCCACGCCGGGCGGCAACGTGAGGCCGAACCGGCCCGACACGCCCTTCATCGCCTGCGTGACATATTCCAGATTGTCGTCGCCCGTGCCCTGCAGGCCGACCACGACACCGTAACCGGTTAGCTGGTTGGTCCGCACGCCCTGGAACCCGCCCAGGTCGCGCACGCGCTCGGCGGCGGCGGGGGTCGGTGCGAGCACGCCGAACAGCGCGGCGACGCACATGAAAAGGATGGAAAGCCGGTTCATCGTCGCCTCTCCCTCAGAACGGGCTGATCGCGCCGAAGAAGCGCGACAGCCAACCCGGGCGGCTGGCCTGCTGCACCGCGCCATTGCCCGAATAGATGATCTGGGCGTCGGCGACCGAAGTCGACCGGACGCGGTTCTCGATATCGATATCGGCGAGGCGCACGATGCCGGCGAACTGCACCCACTCGTCGCCCTGGCTCAGAAGCATCTTCTTTTCCCCTAGGACCAGAGCGGTCCGGTTGGGACGCACTTCTGCGATGGTGACGGCGATGGCACCGCTGAGCGTGCTGCGTTGCGCGGCATCGCCCTTCCCATTGAACGACGCCTGGGCCGCAGCTTTAAGGGCTTCGGGGTCGAGAAAGTCGAGCGGACCGGCGCTGGGCGGCGTGATCGACGCGCTGCCGTTGCGATTGGTGCTGCCCGCCGTGCTCTTGGCGGTGACCACGCTCTCGGTCAGGACGATGGTCAGCACATCGCCGACCGCGCGGGCACGGGTGCCCTCGTGATAGGCGGCATAGCCGTTCGCGGCCTGGAAGATGGCGCCGTCGCGCGCGGGGGCGACCGGCGGTGGCGGCGGCAGCGCGGCGTGGAAACCGGGCGCGGGCGCGGTGGAGCCGCACGCGGCGAGCGAAGCGGCGAGACCGGCGACGGATACGAGGCGGAAGCGGTTCATCATGGGGCTCACAGCGTCTGGTTCGCGTTGCGCAGCATTTCGTCGACCGCGCTGATCATCTTGGAATTGATCTCGTAGGCGCGCTGCGCCTCGATCATCGCGACCATTTCCTCGACCACGTTGACGTTGGACGCTTCCAGCATGCCCTGCCGGATGGAGCCGCGCCCCTCGGTCCCCGCCGCGCCCAGCTCCGCCGGGCCGCTGGCCGCGGTTTCGAGCAGGAAGTTGTCGCCGCTCTGGCGCAGGCCGGCCGCATTGGCGAAGCGCGCGACGGTGAGCTGGCCGATCTCGGTCGGATCGGTATCGCCCGCGACCAGCGCGCTGACGGTGCCGTCGGGCGCAATGCTGATGGACTGCGCACCCGGCGGCACGGCGATCGCGGGCTGCACCGCGAAACCCTGCGCGGTGACCAGCTGGCCCTCTGCGGACAGGGTGAAATTGCCGGCGCGCGTATAGCCCAGCTGCCCGCCGGGGAGCTGCACCTGGAAATAGCCCGCGCCGTCCAGCGCCAGGTCGAAGGTGTTGCCGGTGGTGTCGAGCGTGCCCTGCGTCTCGATCCGGCTGGTGCCTTGCAGCCCCACGCCGGTACCCAGGTTCAGCCCGACCGCATATTGCGATTCGTTGGTCGATTGCTGTCCGGCGACGCGCGCCTCCTGATAGGCGAGCGTGGCGAAGTTCGCCCGGTCGCGCTTGAACCCCGTGGTGCCGATATTGGCGAGGTTGTTGGCGATGACGCGCATCCGCGCGTCCTGTGCCTCGAGCCCGGTGCGGGCGACGTGAAGGGCGGAAATGGGCATGGTGGGTGGTCCTTCGTGCGGAAAAAAGCGCGCGTCAGCCGCGCAGGCTCATGAGCTGGGAACCGGCGCGATCGAGATCGCTGGCGGTGGTGAACAGTTTGGCGCGCCGGTCGAAACTGCGCTGCGCCTCGATGATGTCGATCAGCGTTCCCGCCGTATCGACGTTGGACTGCTCCAGCGCGCCGACCTCGACCTCGGCGGTCGGATCGCCGGGCAGCACGCCGCCATTCGGCACGCGCATGAACCCGTCGAGATCCTTTATGATGGTGCTGCCCGCCGGGCTGGCGAGCTTGATCCGGCCGACCTCTTCGGGCGGCAGTTCGGGCGTCGCGGGATCGGCGGCGGTGACCGTGCCGTCTCCCGCGATCGCGACCTGGCGACCGGCGGGGACGGTGATCGGCCCGTTCTCGCCCAGCACCGGGCGACCGTCGCCGTTTTCGAGGACGCCCCCGACCCCGATCGAGAGATCGCCGCGGCGCGAATAGACTTCCGCCCCGTCCTTCCCCTGGAGCGCGATCAGGGCATCGCCCTTGACCGCGATGTCGAGCGGTTGACCGGTCGTGATCACCTTGCCGGCGGACATGTCCGCCCCGCGCACCGCGCCTTGCGCCATGACCCGCACTTCCAGCGGCGAGCCCTTCAGCGTCAGGGGTTTGACGCTGAAGGTCTCGGCGCGAAAGCCGGTGGTCTGCGCATTGGCGAGGTTGCTGGCGACGGCGCGCTGGCGCGTCATCGCCGCATCCATGCCGGTCAGCGCGGTGTAGATCATCCGGTCCATCGCGATCAGCTCCGCAGGTTGATGATCGTCTGCGAAAGCTGCGTCGCGGTGTCGATCGCCTTGGCGTTCGCCTGGAAGTTGCGCTGCGCGGTGATCAGGCCGACCATCTCCTCCGCCAGGTCGACGTTGGACCGCTCGAGCGCGCCCGACTGCAGTTCACCGAAGCGGCCGACCGCCGGCACGCCGTAGGACGCGGTGCCCGAGGTGCCGGACGCTTCCCACTGCGAGGAGCCGAGCTGGCGCAGGCCGGTCGGCGCGATGAAGCTGGCGAGTGCCACGCGGCCGATCGTATCGACCGTACCATCGGCATAGGCAGCCCGGATGCGCCCGTCCTTCTGCACCGTGACGCCCGAAAGATCGGCACCGGCGGCGTTCTGCTGCGGGATGAACACGTCGAGCGTGGTCCCCGGATTGGTCGGCTGACCGTTCGCATCGACCGCCATCATCTGCACGCGGTTGTCGGCCCCGTCCTGCAGAAAGCCCTGGCCGTCGATCTCGAACGCGCCGTTGCGGGTAAACACCGTCTTGCCGGTTTCCCCGCCGCGCAGGGTGAAGAAGCCGTCGCCGCTGATGGCGAGGTCGGTCGCGCGCTGGGTCTGCTCGATCGGGCCGAGGGTGAAGCTCTGCGTCATGGAGACCACGGTCGCGCCGATGCCGCGGATCATCTTGGGCTCGGTATTGGGGCCGCCCGAAACCAGGTCGGCGAACTGCGTATCGCTCTTCTTGAAGCCGGTCGTTTCCGCGTTGGCGATGTTGTGCGCGATGACGCCGAGGTCGGTCTGTGCGTTCTTGAGGCCGTTGAGAGAGGTATAGAAAGACATGGTAGGGTTTCCTTCGTGAAAATTCGGATGGAGATCAGGCGGAGGCGCCGGGCTGGAGCATGTCCTGCAGGCTCGATTGGGCGGCGACGAGGGAGTCGAGCTTGTCGGCGATCGCCTGCAGCGTCGCGTTCGTCTCGGTCGTGCCGGACAGCGCGGTAAACTGCGCCATCTGGACCAGCATTTCCTTGTTATCGACCGGATTGGTGGGGTCCTGCTGCTTCAGCTGCTCGATCATCAGGCGCAGGAAATCGCCACTGCCGAGCGCGGCGAAGCCACTCTTGGCAGGGGCCGCGGGGGCGGTCGGCGGGGCGGCACCGGTGGCACCGGTGGCACCGGCGGGCTGGTTGGCTATGACGGTCATTTCATCCTCATCGTTTCGAGCATCAGTTGCTTGGCGGTCTGCATCGCCTCGACCAGGTTCTGGTACTGGCGGGCGCTTTCCATGATCTCGACCATCTCGGCCGTCTCATCGACGGGCGCTTCCCACACGTCGCCGTTCTCGTCGGCGAGCGGGTGGCCGGGATCGTGGCGCTTGACCGGCGCCGCGTCGGATCGGGCGATGCCGTTCAGCTTCACCGTGGAGTTACCGCTCGCGCGGTCGAGCTCTTCGCCGAAGACGGGGCGAACCGGGCGATAGGCCTCGTCCTCGCTGCCCGCGACGGAACCCGCGTTGGAGAGGTTGGAGGCGGCGGCGTTCATGCGCACCATCTGCGCGGACATCCCGCGCTGGACGATGGTGAAGACGTTCATCGGGGCGGGCATGTCATTCCCCCTTGATCGCGCGGGTGAGCGTTTCGACCCGGCCCTGGAGGAAGGACAGAGTGGCGGTGTAGGAAACCGCGTTTTCGGCGAAGGCCATCTGTTCGTTGGCGAGCTCCACCGTGTTGCCGTCGAGCGAGGGCATGGTCGGCACGCGGTAGCGGGTCGCGCCCGCCATGGCGGAAGAGCCGTCGGTCCCGCCCAGACGCGCCTGCAGCGCGGCACCGAAATCGATGTCGCGCGCCTTGTAGCCCGGAGTGGAAGCGTTCGCGATGTTGGAGGTCAGCATTTCCATGCGCCGCGAGCGCACTTCCAGCGCCGCTCCGTGAATGCCGAACAATGTCTCGCTCATAATCGGTCCTTTCGCGCTCGTGTCAGGCGCTCGCAGGACCATACGCAACAAGCGTGCCAGTTTTCACAGCCCCACCTTTCGGGACCGCGCCCGGCG
Organism: Erythrobacter sp. LQ02-29; assembly: GCF_022576075.2. Taxonomy (NCBI): domain Bacteria; kingdom Pseudomonadati; phylum Pseudomonadota; class Alphaproteobacteria; order Sphingomonadales; family Erythrobacteraceae; genus Erythrobacter; species Erythrobacter sp. LQ02-29. The sequence continues at coordinate 114,385 of NZ_JANCNT010000001.1, forward strand.
CCGTTGCGGCAAGTTCTTGCCGCTCCCGGCAATGTTCGGCCACCTGCTTAAGCCCTCCATCGCCGGGACGTTCTCCAGTCTCGAGGAGCTTTCTTATGGATTTCGCGAACCTGATCGATCCGACCGGTGCGGCGATCGTGCTTGGCGGCACGATAATCGCCACGGTGCTGCGGACCGGGCGCCAGGAATGGCGCGCGACCGCGCACGTGCTGGCCCGGCTGACCCGCCCGCGCTTTTCCTACGCGCGCACGCGGGCGGAAATCGCCCCCCAGGTGGAGGGGATCCGCAATGACGGCGTGCTGCGCGCCCGCCCGGCGCCCTCCAACGACCGCGAGATCGCGGAGGCGACCGGCGCGCTGATCCATCACCGGTCGGTCACCGCCCTGATCGAGGCGCATGACCGCCATCGCCAGGCCCGCCAGCAACAGCGCGCCGACGCCCTGCAACTGCTGCACCAGGCCGGCGAACTCGCGCCCGTGTTCGGCCTTGCCGGAACGCTCGTCGCGCTCAGCCAGCTCGCGGCCACGGGGCTCGACCGGACCGGGCTGCTGGCGGCGGTCGGCACCGCCGTGCTGACGACGCTGTACGGCCTCGTCACCGCGCACGTCCTGATCTATCCGGTCGCGCGCCTGATCGAGCGGCGCGGCGCGCACGAAGAAAGCGAGCGCGATCGGCTGATCGAGTGGCTGAGCGAACAGGTCCGCGACGCGATCCCGGGCGGCTCCAGCCAATCCCGGGTGCGCGCGGCATGATCCCGCGCCTCACCAGCGGCTGGCAGATCATGCTGGCCGACCTGTCCCTAATCCTGTTCATCGTCACCGCCGCGGCGATCGACACCGATGCGGCCCCCACCCCGGCGCAGGGCCTCGCCGCGCGGGCGGAGCCGGTCGCGGTGTTTCGCCCCACCGGCGAAACCGACCTGACCAGCTGGCTGGCGGAACGTCCCACCGACCCGCGCGAGCAGCTCACCATCGTCGCGCGCTATGGCGCAGGCGGGCTCGACCGCACCCGCGCGCAGGCCGAGGCGCTGGCGCGGCAGGCGGATGCGGCGGGCCTCGCCCCGCGGATCGTGATCGAGCCGGGCGAGGCGGACGACGTGGCCGCGGTGTTCGCCTTCGATCCAGCCGTGGCACGCAACTTGCAGAGATCGGGCACACCGGCCCAGGGCCGATAAAGGATTTCGCGCGGGACCACCGCCCGCCAGCAGGAGACATCAATGTCCATTCGCCGTTTCGTCCCCCGTCTTGTCGTCGCCATCGCGGCTGCCAGTGCCGTCGTGCCCGCCGCGGCGCAGAGCGCCTATACCGACCCCGCCGCGATCGACCGCGCCGTGGCCGAATTCACCGGCAGCTCCATCGGCACGCCCGGTGGGGCCCTGCGCGGTGTCGATCGCCGGTTGCGGCTGAACGCCTGCCGCGGGCCGCTGGCCCTCGCATGGTACGGCACCACCCGAGACAATGTCCGGGTCGAATGCACCGATGCCTCCGGGTGGAAGCTGTTCGTGCCCGTCCGCCGCGACGTCGCCGCGATGCAGGCCGCCGCCGCCCCCGTGGTCAAGCGGGGCGAGAACGTTTCGGTGGTCATGCGCGGCCGCGGTTTTTCCATCACCGCCTCGGGAGAGGCGATGGAAGCGGGCGCGGAAGGCGAATGGATCAGGGTGAAGCCCGAGAACGCGAAAGAACCGGTGCGCGCGCGTGTCGAACGCCCGGGCCTCGTCACTATCCCCATGTCATAACGTTGTTTTTCAACAACTTTGCCGGGTCCGGCAACTTTCTGCCGTCCAGTCCTTAAACTTTCGTGACAGGCGTCGTTCTATTCCTTGTAAGCGATGGAGCACGCCATGTCCCTCGATATCAACCCGCTTCGTATCATCCGCGCCAGCGATGCGCGCCTCGATCAGACGCGCCAGTCCGACACCGGTTCGATGCCGCAGACGTCGGTCAAGTCCGGTCGGCAGGAAGCCGGGGTGCTGGTCGAAACGAAGGCGCTCCTCGCCGAATCCGGGCCCCCGGTCGACAACGACCGCGTGCGCGAGATCCGCAAGGCGGTGAGCGACGGAACCTATCCCCTGTCCCCAACCCGCGTGGCCGATGCGATGATCGCCGCGAAATTCATGCTGAGCGACCGGAAATGACGCAAACCAAGACCCTGGCGGATTCCCTGCGGCAGATGATTGCCGTTCTGGAAGAAGAGCGGCAAGCGCTTGCCGCGATGGACATCGACGCGCTGTCGCTCGCCGGGCAGGAAAAGCACATGCTGTGCGGAACTTTGGAGGGCGGGAGCGCCGATCCGCTCGACGCCGAGTGCCGCAGCCTGCTGGAGATGGCGCGGCACGCGAACGAGGTCAACCGCCGGGTCCGCAACCTGATGGCGGCGAACGTCGCCGCGCGGCTCAACGCGCTGACCGGCGGCGCGGGCACCTACCGCGCGGGCGCGGCCAACGCATCCTACGCGGTCGTGCGCGCCTAGGCCCACGATCGGGGCGCTCCGGCGGAGCAATCTGGCACGCTTATTGCTGAACCCGTGGGACCATGTGCCCAGGTGACAGACATTGAGCGATACTTCGACCATTCCGGCGAGCGTGGCCGGCGCGACCCGCCCGGCACCCGCCATGGGCGGCGGCGATGCGCGCACCCGCGCCGCGATCGCGCGCGCCGCCGAACGGACGGGTACGGATTTTTCCTATCTGCTCGCGCAGGCGCGCATCGAATCGAGCCTCAACCCCTCCGCCCGGGCCCCCACCTCCTCCGCGAGCGGTCTCTACCAGTTCATCGACAGCACCTGGCTGGCGACGCTCGACCGGCACGGCGACAGCTACGGCCTGTCGCACATCGCCGGGGCGATCGACACGCGCGGCGGGCGCAGCTTCGTGAACAATCCCGCGCTGCGCGGCCAGATCATGGGCCTGCGCAACGATCCGGACGTGTCCTCCATGATGGCGGGCGCGCTCGCGCAGCAGAACCGCGCGGCGCTGTTGCCGGTGCTGGGGCGCGAGCCGCAGCCGACCGAACTCTACATGGCGCATTTCCTGGGGACCGGCGGCGCGACCCGCTTCTTCACCGCCCTCGCTGCCAATCCCGACCAGTCCGCCGCCGCGCTGCTGCCCCAGGCCGCCGGGGCCAACCGCTCTATCTTCTACGCGCCCGGCGGCGCGCCCCGCAGCCTGCGCGGCGTGATGCAACTGATGGAAAGCAAGATGGCCCGCGCCATGGCCGCCGACGGTGGCGGCCTGCCCGGTCCGTCGACGCTGGAAGGCGAATTCGCCCTTGCCCGCGGCGGATGGCAAAGCGCGCCCTCTTCGGCCGGCAATTTCGGCGGGGCCGCACCGGCGGCTCCTGCCCCGATGCGCGGCACGCCGTCGATGTCGGATACGCTGCGCGACAATTTCGGTTTGGCCAATGCGAGCGGAGGCGACCGGGGTCATGTCCGGGCGGCCTATGACAAGCTGAAGGCGTTCGGACTATGACCGGGAAAACCCCACTTTCCCCGGGTGCCTTTGCACTTCCGGTGGCAATCCTCGTACTTATCGTGCTGATGGTGTTGCCCATCCCGACGATGATGCTCGATGCGTTTTTCGTCCTTAACATCGCGTTTTCAATAGCGATTTTGATGGTCGCGATGAACGCCGCGAAGCCGCTCGACTTCTCTTCCTTCCCGTCCGTCCTGCTGTTCGCGACACTGCTTAGACTCGCGCTCAACGTCGCGTCGACGCGCATCGTACTGGTCGGCGGACACAACGGATCGGGCGCTGCGGGCAAGGTGATCGAGAGCTTCGGCGAGTTCCTGATCGGCGGCAATTTCGCGGTCGGCCTGTTCGTCTTCATGATCCTGCTCATCATCAACATGGTGGTGATCACGAAGGGCGCGGGCCGCGTTTCCGAGGTTTCGGCGCGCTTCACCCTCGACGCCCTGCCGGGCAAGCAGATGGCGATCGACGCCGATATCGCCGCCGGGCTGATGACCGCGGAAGAAGCCAAAGCGCGCCGCGCCGAGGTCGCGACCGAAGCCGATTTCTACGGTGCGATGGATGGTGCTTCCAAGTTCGTGAAGGGCGACGCGATCGCCGCATTGCTGATCCTGGCGGTCAACATCATCGCCGGGTTCTGCCTCGGCATGATCAGCCACGGGCTGACCGCGGCCGAGGCGGCGCAGCATTACATCACGCTCGCCGTCGGCGACGCGCTGGTGGCGCAGGTTCCCTCGCTGCTGCTCTCCATCGCCGCCGCCGCGATCGTCACCCGCGTTACCGACAAGAGCGACCTGGCGGGGCAGATCGGCGGCCAGTTCGCCGATCCGCGTAGCTGGCTGCCGGTGGCGCTGGTCCTGGGTGGCCTGGGCGTGATACCGGCGATGCCGCAATCGATCTTCCTGCCCGCCGCGGCGGGCGCGTTCTGGCTCTACTTCGTCCTGCGCCGCCGGGCCGCTCGCCCCGAGCCGGTTGCCGAGACGATCGAACCTGCGAAGCCCGAGGCGCTCACTATCGAGGACGTATCGGACCACACGCTGGTGACGGTCGAGCTCGGCTACGGCCTCGTACATCTCGTCGACGAGGCGCGCGGATCGTCGCTGGTCGCGCGCATCACCGGGGTGCGCAAGCAGCTGTCCCAGGAATTCGGCTTCGTGGTGCCGCAATTCCGCTTGCGCGACAGCCTGCAGATGGCACCCAATGATTATCGTATCACCATCGGCGGCACGCCGGTTGGTGGCGGACAGATCCTGTCCGACCAGGTCCTGGCGATCGATACCGGGGACGTCATGCCCCAGCACGGTATCCATGGTACCCCCACGACCGATCCCAGCTTCGGCTGTCCGGCCCTGTGGATCGCGCCGGGCGAGCGGGATCAGGCGGTCGCGGAAGGATTTCTGACGGTCGATCCCGGCACGGTTGTCGCAACGCACCTCAACCAGCTCCTGCGCCAGCGGGGGCCGGAACTGCTCGGGCCGGAGGAAGTTCGCACCATCGTCGATTCGCTGCGCGAGCGTTCGCCGGGTGTGATCGAGGCGATCACGCCGGAGCCGCTCTCGCTGGCGGCCCTTACCCGCTTGCTGCGCGCGCTGATGGCAGACGGCATCACGCTGGCGCATCCCGGACCGGTGATGTCCAGCATCGCACTCGCGCTCCAGCATACGCAGGAATTCGACGCTCTCATCGACCGCGTGAGGGCCGATCTGGGCGGCTGGCTGGTGGGTCGCATCTGCCCCCCTGACGCGAAGCTGGCCGTGATCACCCTCGACGCGGCGCTGGAAAGCGCGGTGCTGGGCGGCATGCGCGACCCCGCGACGGGTCAGCCGATCATCGAGCCGGACTGCGCCCAGATGATCGGCATGCGCATCGGGCAGATCTGTGCCGAGGCGCCAGAGGGGCGCAGTCCCGCGCTCATCGTACAGCCCCCCGCCCGTCGCGCGCTCGCCGATCTGCTGCGCGCCCGCGCGCCGTCCTGCCTCGTGCTGTCGATCACCGAACTGCCGCCCACCCAGCCGATCGAAGTCGTCGCGGTGATCGGCGAAACCGAACCTGCCCCGCAACTCGCTTCAGCCACGCCGGAGGTGCTTGCCGCATGAAACTGGACCAATCGCAATTCAACGCAGCCGCCGCCTATGGATCGGTGGACCTGATCGAGGACCGCGTGCGGCGGTTCGTGCCGATGGTGCGAAAGGCCGCGTGGCATATCCATGGCAGCGCGATGAACGAATTCGATGTGGAGGACCTGATCCAGGTCGGCCTGATCGCCTTGACAGAATGTGCCCAACGCCATGCCGGCCCCACGGAAGACGGCTTTGCCGCCTATGCGAAAATCCGGGTGCGCGGCGCGATCCTGGACCATGTGCGGCGAACCATTCCGGGCAGCAGGGGCAGCGGCGCGCGCCGCCGACGGGTCGAGCATGCGACGAGCCGGCTTCGCGCCCGGCTCCGCCGTGAACCGCGCGCGGACGAGCTCGCGGCAGAGATCGTGGAGATTGGCGGCAGTCTGTCCGATCTCGAAGCGGAACCCATGCGCACCGCATCGCTGGACACCATGTACGACGACACCAGCGATATGTTCGCGGACGATCGCCCCAACCCCTTCGAACTTCTAAGTGAGCACCAGGACAGCGAACGGCTCGGCCGGATCGTAGCCGCCTTGCCCGAACGCCTGCAGACGGTGCTCCAACTCTACTTCGTCGAAGAGCTGAACCTCGCCGAAATCGCCCAGGTTCTCGAGGTCAGCGTACCGCGAGTCCATCAGCTGAAAGCGCAAGCGCTGAAGATCGTCCGCAAAGAGTTGCAGCCAGAGTAACCATTGTTAAAGTCGTAGCGGGCAGGGTGAAGCGAGACGCCGGGGCGGGCTTGGCCGGACCGGTGGGCTTTTCGCTTCGCAAACGTTAACAGGGTCTCGGGTTAAGACAGGCAATGCTGAAATTCGCGGTGGTGGACCACGACATGCGGCGCAAGGCCGACGTGGTGATGCAGTTTTCCGATATCGGCCATTCTTGCGCACCTTATGACAATGTGGAGGAATTCGCGGACTCCGGGCGGCACTATGATCTGCTGTTGCTCGCCGAACGGGCCGATGGTGCCTTTCGCGACGATCTCGAGAGCTTGCGATCCACCGTCCATGGCCAGAAGACGATCGTCTATTCGACCGATCCGCATTACGCGAACGCGTGCGAGGCCCTACGGCTAGGGGCGCTCGACCTGCGGGCGTGGCCTTTCGACCTGACCGAGATCGAGGCGTGGTGGCATCGCAATGCGGAAACCTTCCTGCCCGTCAATCGCCTCCGCCTCCGCACCCGCGAGGCCCGCGACCGGCTCGCCGCTCTCACCAGCCGCGAACGGGATATCCTGCACGCCATTGCCGACGGGAAATCGAACAAGATGATCGCGGCCGGGCTGGGCGTCAGTCACCGTACCATCGAAGCGCATCGTCTCCGCTTGCTGAAAAAGATCGAGGTTACGAATTCCAGCGATGCGGTGCGCATTTCGATCGAAAGCCGGCTCTTCGATCCCGCCTGAGCCGCGTCAGGCCGGTCGGCGCCCGGTTTCCGCGAACGCCTGCTCCATCTCTAGAAAATCGTCCCGCAACGCCGTGAGCTCCGCGCGGTCGAACCTGGAACTGCCGCGAACCAGCTTGGCGCACGCATCGCCATATACCACCAGCAGCGCCTCCCCCAACGGCTGTGACACGTCGACGCCCAGCTTCAGCGCCTGAACGCAGGAGAGCGCCTTCAGCACGGCGGTCGAACGCTTCCCCGGTTGCGCATAGGTATCGAAGCACAGCGCGCGATTGATCGCGCCGATCGCCTCGGCCAGGCACAGGCGGGTCAGTTGGCCGGTATCGCCACCCACGATGTAGGCGTCGATCTCGACCCGGCGATAGGCTTCGGATGGGGCGATGGCTTGCAGCATGGATCAGTCCTTCGCCGTCCAGAGCGCGACCTGAGACTTCAGGAAGGACAGCGTCGATTGCGATTGTGTGACCCGGCGGTCCGCCCAAGAGAACGACCTGCCCAGTTGCGCCCGCAGGTTCTCCTGCTGCTCGGCAATTTTTTCCAGGCGGTTTTCGATCTGTGTTTGCTGCCGTTCGTAACGTGCGATGGAGCCGCCCAGCGAACCGGGATCGGTCGTGCTGCCCAGGTTGCGGGCGAGCTTGTCCATCGTGGCGAAGACGCCATAAAGCCCCGACGTGAACATCCCGGCCGCCCCGTCCGGATCCCTTGCGAGCGTTTCCTTCAGCCGATCGGCATCAAGGCGAAAGGTGCCCTCCCGGCTGGCGGTCAGGCCCAGATCCCCGAGCGTTCGCGGCGCTCCCGCCGGGGCATTGGGCATGATGACCGTACCCGCCAGCGCCGCCAGTTCGCGCTTCAGTGCGCGCGCCCCGGAATCGTTTCCGAGTTCCCCGCCGAGCGGGCTGGCCGTTTGCTTCAACTGCCCGGTCACGTCGTTCAGCGCCGCGACCAGATCCTCCATCAAAGAGGTAATCGCCCCATCCTTGCGGTCGAACGAAATCTCTGTCGGCGCCCCTGCATTCGTGCCGGTCAGGGTCAGCGACAGGCCCGCGGGCAGGCCGGTGACGGTATTGGTGGCGCTGGTTACCTCCACTCCGTCGAAAACCAGCCGGGCATCCTTCGCCGTGGCTTTCAGCTGCCCCCCGTCGGTCGCGGGCGACCAGTCGAGAAAATCGATATTGCCGGGCGCGGAGGCGCCCCCGCCCGCACTCGCGCCGCTGCCGGAGATCGTGAAGCCGTTGGCTGCGCCCTGTTCCCCCTTGATCACCAGCTGCGCCCCGGAGCTGCCGGAGACGACATAGGCGGTAAGCCCGCTGCCGGAAGTGGATATCTTGCTCGCAAGCGTGCTCAGGGTATCGTCGGCGGTCACCTCGATCGAAAGCGGGGCAGTGCCGCCATCGGCTGAGAACGAACCGCCGGAAACCGTGCCAAAATCGAAGGTCAGGGTGCCCTCCCCGACCAGACTGTCGGACGTGGCATAGGGTTTGCCGACGAGCGTCTGGCTGCTCGCAAGCTGCGTCACCTCCAGCGAATAGGTGCCATTGGCACGCGCGCCGCCCGCCACCGATACCTTAGCGACCGCGGGGTTGGCGGTCGCGGCGCTGGCGGCGAGATCGCCGGTGCGGACGCGTTCACCCAGGGCGCTCGCCAGTTGCGACAACTGCCCCTTCAGTGCCGCAGCCGCCGAAATGCGCGTTTCCATCAAATCGCTGCGCGATTTCAACTGCTCGATCTGCGCCGCATATTTCGCGGTGGAAAGATCGGTGGCGAGTTTCGCCATGTCGATGCCGCTGCCGCCGCCCAGTGCGGAAAGGATGGAGGAGGAGGGATTGTCCATGGCTTTTAGAACGGCTGGGTCGGGCCCGGTTTAAGCCGCTTGCGGGCGTCCTTCGGCATCGAATCGCAACGCCGATGGCACCGTGATGGTCGGGCGGGAAACGCGATCCCCACGCTTCAGCGACATTACGAAGGCCAGCACGCTGGCGATGGCTGCGTAGAGCTCCTCGCGCACCATCTGGTTTTCCCTTGTGGTGAAGTAGACCGAGCGCGCGAGGGCGGGATATTCCATCACCGGCACGCCGTGTTCGGCGGCCAGTTCGCGCATCGCCAGCGCCTTCTCTCCGCGACCCTTCGCGAGAACCACCGGAGCGGCGGCGAGAGCGGGATCGTAGGTCATCGCGACCGAAAAATGGGAGGGATTGGTGAGGATGAACTGCGCGTCCTTGACCGCGTTCGCCACGCCCCCGCGCGCGAGCTGCCTCTGCCGCTGGCGGATCGCCGCCTTCTTTTCAGGAGAGCCCTCGCTCTGCTTGTGCTCGTCGCGCATTTCCTGATGCGTCATCTTGAGCCGGCCCATCCGCCGGATCCACTGGATCGGCCAGTCGATGAAGGCGATCAGCACCAGCCCGACGGCGAGCAGCAGCAGCAGCCGCGCGATTGCATCCCACGCGGTGGACAGCTGGCCGACCAGATCGCCGCGCCCGAGGCTCAGCACCTCCATCACATGCGCCCCGCCCCAGAACCAGGCGATCGAGCCCAATAGCAGTATCTTCAGCAGGCTCTTGCCGAGTTCGATCAGGCCTTGCATTCCGAACATCCGCTTCAGCCCCGATCCAGGGTTGATGCGCGATCCCTTCGGTTTCAGGTTGCCCGCCAGGAAGCGGCCCTCCCCCAGCAGCAACTGCGACACCAGCGTCGCCAGCATGATGCAGCCGCCGAACGCCAGCACCGGCGGCAGCATCGACATGAGCAGGTCCAGCATCAGATCGCCCGGCGTGAAGTCGGCCAGTTGCGCCCGGTCGAAGGAGAAGCTGCTACGCGCACCCTCCTCCATCGCGCCGAACAGCCACGGGCCGGCCACGATCAGCCACACCGCGCCCACCATCACGGACACCGCCGTGCCCACTTCCTTGGAGCGCAGGACATCGCCCTTTTGCGCCGCATCGCGGCGGCGCTTCTCCGTCGGGGCGAAGGTCTTCTCACCGGCCTGGTCGCTCATGGAGTGGCGATCCTCCCGACCTGATCGATCGCCTGCGCCGACAGGGCCACGAACTGGTCGGTGATGAGTGGCGAGGCCGCGATCAGGGCAGCGATACCCGCCAGCACACCGGCGGGCAGACCCAAGGAGAACAGGTTGAGCGACGGAGCCGAACGGCTCAGCACGCCCGTGACCATCTGTACCAGCAGCAGCGCGAGCGTGACCGGCAGCGCGATCGCCACCGCCGTGGCGAACATCTCACCGGCGAAAGCGGCGATCACCAGCGCTTGGTCCGCGCTCATCCATTCGCCCCCCGGCGGCAGCGCGCGATAGCTCTCGATCACGAGCCGCAGCCACAGCAGGTGCCCGCCCACCGCCAGAAAGATCAACGTGAGTACAAGCGTGAAATATTGTCCCAGCGCGGTCGACTGGCCGCCGGTGTTGGGATCGGCGGCGGTGGCGATCGCCATGCCCATCGCGCCCGAAATCTGCTCCGCCGCGAGGACCGGCGCGGCGAAGCTCAACTGCAGCACGAAACCGCAGGCCAGACCGATCACGATTTCGCTGACGAGCGCGATAAGCGCGGCGAGCGAGAAGAGGTCGGCCGGCGTCGTTACCGGCACCCAGATCTGTACGAACACGCCGATTGCACCGGCAATGATGATCCGCAGCTGCACGGGCACGCTGGTCGCGCCGAAGATCGGCGCGGCAACCAGCGCGGCACCGATGCGGGCGCTGATGAAGATCAGCTTCCACAACTCCGCCTCGATATTGCCGAAACCGAAATCGGGCAGCATCAGCTGGCGATCCCCGCGATCTGCTGGAATATCTCGCGCGCGAAATCGCTGATGAGACCCATCATCGACGCGCCGAAAAGGACCAGCACAAGCGCAATGATCGCCAGCTTGGGGACGAAGGTCAGCGTCTGTTCGTTGACCGAGGTCGCCGCCTGGATGATACCGACCAACAGGCCCACCGCGAGGGCTGCCAGCAGCACCGGCGCGGCGACCAGCGCGGTCGTCCACAGCATCCGGTCGGCCAGCGCGAGAAGGGAAGCGGAATCGTTCATCAGTGCATCCTTGTCAGGCGAAACTCATCGCGAGCGAGCCCATCAGCAGGCTCCACCCGTCGATCAGGACGAACAGCAACAGCTTGAACGGCAGGGACACGATCGTCGGCGACAGCATCATCATACCAAGGCTCATCAGCACGCTCGACACCACGAGGTCGATGACGAGGAACGGCAGGAACAGCATGAACCCGATCTGGAACGCGGTCTTCAGTTCGCTGGTCACGAAGGACGGCAGCAGGATCGAGAACGGAATGTCCTGCGGAGATTCGAACTTGGGCGAATTGGCGATGTCCGCGAACATGGTGATGTCGGCGGTGCGCGTCTGTCGGATCATGAAGGCGTGGAAGGCGTCGCCCGCATTGGCGATCGCCTGATCGGCGGACAAAGTACCGGCCGAATAGGGCTGCAACGCCTGTTCGTTCACCGTGGTCAGGGTCGGAGCCATCACGAACAGCGACAGGAACAGCGACAGGCCGATCAGCACTTGGTTGGGCGGGGACTGCTGCAGGCCGAGCGCCTGGCGCAGGATCGACAGCACGATGATGATGCGCGTGAAGCTGGTCATCATCAGAACCAGCGCGGGCAGCACCGTCAGCAGCGCCATGATCAGCAGCAGCTGCAGCGAGAGGGTCAGCGGTGCCTGCCCCTGCCCATCCGCCGCGCCCAGCGCCCGCTCTAGGGCACCGCCGACGGACCCAGCGGTGGCGGCCAGGGCCGGTTCGGCGGCGAAGGTCACCAGTGCCAAGCCTAATGCCAGAAACGCAGCATGCTTCAGCGGCTTACGCATCGTCGGGCTCCACCGACGGGCGCGCTTCGGCCTCTGCCAGGCGGGTCAGGCCGTGACGAGAACTGCCCACGAGGATTTCTCGACCGTGGAATTCGATGACCGCGAGCTTCACGCCGGGCGACAGCATCGTCGTTTCGATCAGACGCGCCGCCTTTGTCCGGCCCGCCGGGACGAAGCGCCCTTGCAGCCGCTTGGTAAGCCACAGGCTGCCCCAGATCATCCCGCCCAGCAGGGCGAGCATCAGGATCAGCTTGACGACGTACCAAGCCATCAGGCGGCCTCTTCCGCCGAAACGGGGTTGTCGTTGTCTTCATCGCCCGCCATCTCGACGATCCGCAGCGCGAAGCGATCGCCCTGAGTCACGATCTCGGCCTTCGCGATGGCCTGCCCGTTGACGTAGACGTCCAGCAGTTCGTCGGTCATCCGGTCCAGCGGCACGACGCTGTCCGGGCCGAGCGCGAGCACGTCCTTCAGCTTGACCTGCGTGCGGCCGAGTTCGACCGAAAGGCGAACGTCGACATTGCGCAGGAGATCGAGGGAACGGGTAGTCATGGCAAAAGGGCCTTTCTGGAAGGGTAATTTCAGGAGAGGGTGCTGACGCGCAGGGCGACGCGATCATCGACACTGCCGACGCTGCCGTGTGCAATCACGCGGTCGCCGACCCGCAGGGGCACCTGGCGTGCGATCGGCAGGGGAACGATGTCGCCCGGTTTGAACGCCGACACGCGCGAAAGCGGCAGCGTGGTTTCCGCCACCACCGCAACCAGGTCGAACGGGGTCTCGGCGAGCGCGCCCGACAGGGGATCGTTCGTCCGCTTGCGCGCGGTGGGATCGGCGTGCGTCCGCCGCACGGCGAAGCGGGACTTTTCACCACTGCGCAGCGCCAGGCCCAGCACCCAATCCGGGGCATCGGGTTGCACCACGGTGAACTCCAGCACCGTGCAGCTTTCGTCGGCACCCAACGTGTCGAAGGCCGAATGGCGCGAATTGTCCGCGATCTGTGCCTTGCCGAGCGACGGCAGCGCGCGTTGCATGGCATCGCCCAGCAGCGTGCGGAACTGGGTCGCGACCAAATCCGCCATCAGCGGCAGTTCGACCGGCTCGTCGCCATCGGCATCGATTCCGTCCCCGCCAAACAGCCGGTCCGTCAGAGCGATCAGCGTCTTCGCATCGAGGGTCGAAACGATCTGCGCCCCGACCGCGGGAAAGACGATCGTCGCTGCGGTGGAAATGCCGTTAGCACCGCCGGTCAGTTCGGCCACCGGCCGGACGGTCGGCGCCGCGCACGACACGCGCAACTTGGTCGCTCCGAGCAGAGCGCCGAGGCCCGGTGCCAGTGCGCGGGCGAGATCGGCCCCGAATTGCGCGAAACCCTCGCCATCCGCGTCCTTCCCGGAATCGGCGCGAAAGAGTTCTGCGCAGTGCCGCGCCACCGGGCGCGCGCGGTCGAAAGAGCTTTCCGGCTTCACTGGACGAGGTAGCCGAGAAAATAGATGTTATCGACGCCGCCGAAGCCTTCGCGCTCGGTCAGGACCTCGTTCACGGCTTTGGTCAGGCGGCGCTGCAGGTCTTTCTTGCCCGCGGCACTGGTCGCCTGTTCCTCGGTGGTTTCGGCAAGCTGGACCAGCATCGCGGAGCGCAGGGCAAGGTCGTGCTTTCCGAGCCATTGCAGCACGCGCCCGTCCCGACGGGTGGACGCGGCCAGGGTTACCTGGATGAGCGCCGGCGAAGCCTTCAGATTGGACGTAAAGCTGTCCTGAAACTGATAATAGCTGGTCCGGTATTCGCTCCCGCCCTCACCATCGACGATCTCGGCCTCGTGCTCGCCACCTTTGGTTGCAGGGGCGTAAGGATCCTCCTCACCCTTGCGCAGAAGCTTGGGCATGTCGGGCTCGTGGGCCGCGGCGGATTTGCCCAGCAAGCCCATTTCCACTGCGGCGAAGGCACCGCCCGCACCCGCGCCGGTCAGTGCCAGTGCGCCGACCGCCATCTTGAGCTTGCCGCCTTTCTTGGGTTTTTCGGTCTGGTCTTGGTTTTTAGCCATCGTCTTTGGTTCCTGTCAGATCGTGCATTCAAGCGAAGATGCCGCGACCACGAGGCCGGGCTCTGGTCGAAGCATCGGTGGGGGTCTCGGCGTTCTCGCCGTTATGTTGCTGGTCTGCGCGCGTGCGCGTGCCCTGTGCAGGCGAACGCTGCTGGTCGGTCGCGGTTTGCGATTGGGGCGGTGTCTGGCCCTGGTGCGCGTTGTGGCCCGCGGGCTGACCGTCATGACGAAGGGAACTGCTATCGGCACGCACGCTCTCGCCGTGCGTGACCGAACGGTCGGAATGCGCGGTCTGAGCAAGCGCGGCTTGCACCGCCGGTCCGAAGTCAGGATCGGCGTTGCTGAGCGAGAAGGACAGCGCACCCGCCGCGATCCCGGTTTCCAGACGCACCGACACCTTGCCGAAGTCGGCATTACTCACCGCCATCTGCATTTCGCCCGAGCGGGCCGCGCTACGCGCCTCCACCAGCCGGTCGATCATCTGCGAGATATCGGTGTGCGGCATCGGAGCGCTGGCGGGCGCTAGCGACATAGGGTTCTGGCCGATGGCCGAGCGTACCTCGGTCAGCCCTGGCTGCTGGGTCGGAGCGGTGGAAGCAGTCGATGCGAGGGTAAAGCGGGCACTCGTCGCCTGCGCCTTATCCCCGTGGTCCTGCGCCACACGCGCGCCCGGCGTCGGGTTTTCCTGTGCGGTTTCCGCCTCGGCTTCCGGGCGACCGCGCGAGCCCGCTTCGCCGCGTTCCATAGCGACAGGTGCCATGGCCAGTTTTACCGGCTTGGTAGTCGGCTGCTCCGGCGTTGGAGCAGCGGGAGTAGCGGGAGCAGGATTGCCGGTTTCAGGAGCCAGCTTTGTCATTTGCGCAATGGGTGCGCTTGCCGGACCTGGCGTGACCGTTGCTGCCGGAACGGGCTGCGACGCGGTGCCTGCCGACGCCGGAACCGCGACGCCGCTCGTCTGGACAAGCGCATCGACCGCTTGCGGCTGGCTTGGCGTTGCCGGTGCGATGGCGACAGCCGCGCCGCGCGGCGTTTGCAGAGTTGCGGGCTGCTGGCGAAGGGTCGCGACCGGGGCCTCCGGCGCTTGGCGCAGGGCGCTGGGCCGAGACGGCGGCGTTGTCTGCGACGGCAGGCCGATAGTGCCCGCATGTTGCGCAGCGCCGCTTTCCGCCTCGACGAAACCTGTGGTCGCGGTAACGACCGGGGCGACCGCAGCGACATCGACCGGCATCGGCAAGGCGTTGCCGATCTGAACCGGCAAGATATTGCCGGTCTCTTCCTGTTCCTTGCCGGTTGCCGCTTCGCCCAGCAAAGCGTCGCTTTCAACGTCGCCGGTGACGGGTAGCAGCGCCACCTTCCCGGGCGCGACGGACATTGCGGAATTGAGCTGCACGGCAAAGGTGGAAACCGCGGATTCCCCCTGCGCACCATCCGCCGGAACGGACTTGGCAAAGCCGGGAACGATGCACTCGGCAATTGAAATGGTAGCGCTGGATGAAACTTGCTGCATCGGTAACCCGTCGTTCGGCGTTAAGGATACCGAGTGTTATTCAAGTTCCGTGCCAATCCTTCCGCTCCGCCGCTGCAAACTGATTGCGGCGTTCAATCCGCAGGCGTTCGTCCACGATTTCGCTGCGGCGATCGGCAGCGGCGAGGTCGCCGCGCGCTGCCTCCACCCTGCGCTCTGCTTCCCGCGCATCGTCACGTGTGCGGTGGGAAAGGGCAGCCAGTTGCCCGCGAAAGGCGAGGTGGGAGGTCAGCATCCCCCCAGTCACGCTCTTTTCCGGTGAATCGTAATCGTTGACGAGTTGGCGACTGCGTTCCGCCAATAGCGCGAGCCGATCGAACTGCTCTCCGCTTGTGGCGACGCTTTCGGCGGCTCGCAAACGGTCGACCGCGCGCAGCCGTGCGATCCGTTCCAGCCGCCCGGACCGCCCCGTCCTAGCCATCGCCATTGATGATCCTGGAGAGAGCCTGCGCACTCTGCGCCAGATCGCTCTTCTCGCTCGCGCGCTGGCACAGGAAGGCCGAGAGAGCCTCGTGCATTTGCATCGCCCGGTCGACCGCGGGATCGGCACCTTGGCGATAGGCTCCCATCAGGACGAGATCCCGGTTCGCCTCGTAATCCGCAACCAGAGCGCGAAAACGGCGCGCGTCTTCGATATGCGCCTCATCCGCCACCGCGGTCATCACCCGGCTGAGGGAAGCGGGAATGTCGATCGCCGGATACTGACCCCGCTGGGCGAGGTCGCGCGAGAGCACGATATGTCCGTCCAGGATCGCCCGTGCGGTATCCACCACCGGATCGTTATGGTCGTCGCCATCGGCGAGCACGGTATAGAGCCCGGTGACGGCTCCGCCCGAGGTCGAGGAATTGCCCGCCCGCTCCACCAGCCCGGTTATGGTGGCAAGGGCGGAAGGGGGATAGCCACGGGCGGCACCCGGTTCGCCGAGCAGCAGCCCGACTTCACGCGCGGCGTGCGCGACACGGGTCAGGCTGTCCAGGATCAACAGCACCCGCTTTCCCTGCGCGCGGAAATATTCGGCCAGGGAAGTGGCAAACCGCGCGCCCCTGAGGCGCAGGTTCGCGGCATGATCGGCGGGTACGGCGACCACCACGGTGCGCTCGCGTGGCTCGCCCTGCATGTGGCGGGCTACGAAATCGGAAACCTCACGCGCGCGCTCGCCGATCAGGCCGACCACGGCGACATCGCATTGCGCACCGTCGGCGATCATGTCGATCAGGACCGACTTGCCGACACCCGATCCGGCCATGATCCCCATCCGCTGCCCCACGCCCATCGTGGTGAGCGCATTTATCGCGCGAATGCCGGTGTCGAAGGGATCGGTTACGGAAGCGCGTTCGAGCGCCGCCTCGCGGTGCCCACCCAGCGGCCACGCCTTGCGCGCCCTGATCGGTGGGCCTCCGTCGATCGGGCGACCGCGCGCATCGACCGCGCGACCGATAAATTCCTCGCCCACCTGCACCATTCCGGGCGCGCCTTCGGCGCGGACGCGGGCGCCCGGCTTCAATCGCGTGGTGTCGCCCAGTAGCATCATCAGCGAATATCCGCCGCGAAAGCCGATGACTTCCGCTGGCGCTTCGTCGCCCCCAGCTTCGCTTTCCACGCGCGCGATCGTCCCGATCGGTGCCGGCAGTCCGGACACCTCGATCAGCCCGCCATTGCACGAATGGACGCGGCCATGGGCGACGCTACCCAGGTTGGGTTGCGCGCCTTTCAGGCCCTCGAGTTCACGCGAAAGGAGGTTCAGCACGCGGCAAAGGCGGCGCGCAGGGCCGCTGCCCATTCCATCGGCCCGTCACTGACCCCGCCGTCACTGCCTTCCAGCCGCAACGCCCCGCGTTCCAGCATCGGGTCGGCCTCTATGGTCCAGCCCACCGCGAATTCGGGATCGAGCGCCACAATATCGTCGGGATGCAGCATCAGCGTCAGCGCTTCCTTCGCTTCGCCGATCCGCTCCGCCGCGTCGAAACAGCGCCGCTGCAACCGCTCGCGGTCCAGCATCAAGGGCATCAAAGCGTCCTCGCACAGCCCCGCCACGGTCTCCGCCAGGCGATCGGCCAGCTCGCGCCGTGCGGTCTCGTCGAGCCGCTGAAACGAGAGGCGGAGCTTCTCGCGAGATCTCTCTACTTCCTCGGCTTCGATCTGCGCCTGCGCGCTCGCATGCGCTATTCCGGCGGCGAAGCCATCATTGCGCGCGGCCTCGAGCGCCGCAGCGTGATCGGCTTCCGTGATTTCCTCGATCGGCGGTGCGAGGACGACCATCGTCCCGTCGAACCGGGAGTCGGGAACGAACGGGTTCGCCTCCCGCTCGAACGCGGCTAGCCATGCGGGCCGTCCGGCGGGCGCGTGCGACAGCGACTCAAACATATTCGCCATCGCTTTGTCCCAGAGCGATCTCGCCGCTTTCCGCCAGTTGGCGCGCAGTGGCAATGATGCTGCGCTGGGCGGTCATCATATCCGCCTTGCGGATGCGGCCGCGCAGTTCGATCTCGTCGCGCACGCCGTCCGCCGCGCGCGACGACATGGCGGCGAAGATCGGTTCGCGATCATCCTCGTCCAACCCCTTCAGCGCATCGATGAGAACGTCGTTCTCGACTTCGCGCAGGAGGCGCCCGATCGACATGGCGTCGAGTTTCAGCAGCATGTCGAAAGTGAACAGCTCGGCTTCGATCTCCCGCGCCAGATCGGCATCGCGACTGTTGATCGACGGCATGACCAGCTTTTCGATATTGCCCTCTGCCCGGTTGATCAGCTCCGCCGCTTCGCGCGCGCCGCCCATGCTGAGCGGCGTCTGGCCGAAGCGTTCGCTGATGCGGCGCGTCAGCATCGCGTCCAGCATGACAATGGCCTGGGTGGGAACCTTGCCCAACCGGGCCACCCGCTCGACGATCAGCGGCTGCTTGTCCATCGGCAGCTGCGCCAGCAGGCTCGCGGCGGAATCGGAATCGAGCAGCAACAGCAGCACCGCGATGACCTGCGGCGGTTCGTCCTCGATCAGGGTCAGCAGGCTCTGTGGGGCCAGCCAGCGCGCGATCTCCAGCGAACGATTGACCTGGTTCGGCGCGATACGGTCCATCAGGTGACCGGCCTTGTCCGACCCCACCGCGCGCGACATCAGCTCGCGGACTTGGGTCGGCCGATCCTTCACCGGCAACGTCTCGCGCGCGGCCTCGACGATGAAGCGGTCGAGCGCAGAAGCGATACCGGGCGCATCCACTTCGCCCAGGGCGCACATGGCCTGGCCCAGGCGATGGAGCTCTTCCGGTTCGAGCCGCGAGAGAATGGCGGCCGCCTCGTCCTCGTTGAACAGCATCACGATGATCGCCGCGCGATCGAAATCGCTAGCGGGAAGGGGATAGCTCATCGTCCCGCCTCCACCGGAGCGGCCAGCATGCGGCGCAGCGTTGCCGCGGCCTGATCGGGCTGTTCGACGGCCAGCCGACGCGCCAGCTCGACCTGCTCGCGCACCGATTCATGCGTGAGATTGGCCTGCGTCGTCGCACCGCGCAGCGCAATCATGGATTCGCTGTCCTGTTCCGGGCTGTCGGTATCGTCCGCGTCCTCATCCTCGTCCCGGTCGCGGCGCAGATTGCGCAGCAAGGGGCGCACCCCAAAAATCAGGCCGAGTATGACCGCGAGGAGCGCGATGCCGTTGCGCAGGATGGTTCCGAACCATGCGGTCTCGTAGAAGGGTGGCGCTTCGGTGACGGCGGGGTCGAACGCGCTGGAAATCACCGTAACCTTGTCGCCGCGATCCGGGTTCGCGCCGACCGCCGCTGCCACGAGGTTTTCGATCTGCTTGACGCTGGCGGGCTTGATTGTCTTGAGCGCCTCGGAACTGAGCGCGACCGCAACGGACAGACGGCGCACCGCGCCCGGCGTGGTCGTGGTCACCTGGACCTGGCGGCCCAGCTCGTAGGTGCGGCGTGCACTGCTCTCACCCGAAGTCTCGGGATTGCCCGCTACCTGCGTATCCTGCGGCGGCCCTTCCTCCAGAACGTTCGGCGCTGGCGGCGTATTGGCGAGAACGCCGGGCACACCGCCCGCGGGGCCGGCACCGCTCTGTTGCGAGCGCGATTGGGTCTCGCTGCGCAGGGCGCCGTCCTTGTCGTAATTCTCTTGGGCCGAAGTCATTTCGTTGAGATCGAGTTCGACCTGGACCTCGCTCGAAAAGTTGCCTTCGCCCACGATCGGGACCAGCAACTGCGCGATCTGCGCACGGAGCTTTTCCTCGAACTGGCGTTGCAGGTCGAGCCCGACCGAACCGTCACTGGTCGATCGGTTGGACAGCAGCTTGCCGTGCTGATCCACGATACGCACCGCATCGGCGCTCATCCCCGGAACCGAGGCGGCTACGAGATTGCCGATCGCGACAACCTGATCCGGAGACAGGTTTCGACCGCGCGCCATGCGCACCATGACGGAGGCGCTGGGCGCGGACTGTTCGCGCACGAAAACAGACCGTTCGGGCGTGGCAAGATGCACCCGCACCGCCTCGACCCCGTCGATCTCCATGATCGTCATCATCAATTCACGCTCACGCACGTTGCGCACGCGCTCGCCCTCCAGCGTGCGGCTCGATCCCAGGGGAATCGCGTCGAGCATTTCGGAGGTGCTTTCGGGCGCGGCCAGCGCGCCGTTGCTGGCGACCAGCATCCGCGCGCGATAGAGATCGTCCTCGCCCACGGTCAGCATACCCGTGGTGTTGTCGATGGTGTAGTCGATGCCACCCGTGTCGAGCGCACTGGCGACCTCGGCCCGTTCGGAATCGGACAGGCTGCCATACAGCACGCGCTGGGGGGGCTGCGACAGCCCGACCCATAGCAGCGCCAGCGCCGACAGGCCGCCGAGCACACCGATCGCGGGCAGGCTCTTGCGGATCGCGGGCTGCGCGGTGAACGCCTTCAGCCGCTCCCCGAAGGAGCCGTATGTCGGATCGGTAAAGGCACCCAGCAGCGACGCGCGCGATGCGCCTGCGCCAGTGGGCGACGACACGGCGAGAGCGGTGCCGCCCGCGCCGGAAGGAACGAGGTCTGCCATTGATTACACACCCATCCGCATGATGTCCTGATAGGCCGACAACAGCTTGTTGCGGACCTGCAGGGTTGCCTCGAAGGCTATTCCGGCTTCCTGCCGCGCCAGCATAACCTGCGCGACGTCGGTAACTTCTCCGCGTTCATACGCGGCGGTGATGTCGGATGCGCGTGTCTGCGTCGCGCTGACGGATTCCACCGCGCCTTTCAGCACGTCGGCGAACCCGCCCCCGACCGGGGCCGTACCGGTAGGGGCAGCCTGCGCCACCTCCTTACCGGTCGCTTCGTTGAGCGTCTTGAGCGCGTCGGAGCGCTCCATGATCTGGCGGCGCAGGTCCATCACCTGCTGCACGCCCGAGGTGGGTCCGATGCCGCTCATCGGCCAGCTCCGGCGACCGCGAGACCGGCCTCGCGCATGTCGGCCAAGCGATAGCGCAGCGTACGCTCACTGATGCCGAGCCGGCGGGCGGTGGCCGCCCGGTTACCGTTGGTTTCTTCCAGGGCGTCGGCGATCGCTTGCGCTTCCATCTTGCGCACGATGTTCGACAGCCGCCCGCCCTTTGCGGGCAGAACGTCCGTCGCTTCGGCTGAAACGGGCGCGGCGGCCTGGCTCGAGAGTCCTTCGAAAACCGACTGATCGCCAGGCGTCACTATGCGGGCGACCCGGTCGAATACGATGTGGCTCGCGCCGATCTCGCGTTCCCCGTCCGCCATCACCAACGCGCGCCGGATGACGTTTTCCAGTTCGCGCACATTGCCCGGCCACTGGTGCTGCCGCAGTTTGGCCAGCGCCGCCGCCGATACGAAACCGGGCTCGCCTGGGCGCGTCGCGTGGCGCAGCATCATCGCGAAAGCCAGCGGGGCGATGTCGCCCGGCCGCTCGCGCAGCGCCTGCAACTGGATGGGAAAAACATTGAGGCGGTAATAGAGGTCGGGGCGGAAGCGTCCCTCGGCCACTTCCTGCGGCAGATCCCGGTTGGCGCAGGCGATCACGCGCACGTCCACCGCGACGGGCTTGGTCGCGCCGATGGGAACCACCTCCCCTTCCTGCAACGCGCGCAGCAGCTTCGCCTGCAGAGCCAGAGGCATCTCCGCGATTTCGTCGAGGAGCAGCGTGCCACCGTCCGCGGCCCGGAAGAAGCCTTCCGCTGCCTCGGTCGCGCCGGTGAACGCACCCTTCTTGTGACCGAACAGCATCGCCTCCAGCATAGCCTCGGGCATGGCCGCGCAATTGATGGCGATGAAGGGGCCGTCGCGGCGCTCGCTGGTGCGGTGAATGAAGCGCGCCATCACTTCCTTGCCGGTTCCCGACGGACCTTCGATCAGCACGGGTACGTCGCTGAGCGCTACGCGCTCCGCCAGCATGAGGTTGGCCGCGCTCGCTGGATCGGCGCACATCGGGGTCACACCGGTATCGGCTGCCGCCAACAGCGCAGCGATCGGCGTCTCTCCCGTCGGATCGGCGTAGGTGAGGCGGAAGCCACGAGCACCGAGCGGCGCGAGATTCTGTTCCTCGCCACGCTCCAGTACGATCAGCAGATCGTCGCCCCGCCGAGCCGGGGCCGGAGAAGCGACATCGCACACGACGATCGTTCCCTTGCCGGGCAGGCGGGACAAGGCGCGCGAGACCCTCTCGCAAAGTGGCGCGTGAATTTTTTCCACGTCCGCATGAAAGTGGATTTGCGGCATTTACCGAGACCCCTGTTAATCATCTTTCCCGAGGGGGCCATTTGCAGCCTTACGTCCAACCATCCGGTAATTTTAGGGGCGGTAGTACTACCATGTCCGGGAACGGATCGGATTTTGCTGCGGGTCTTAATTTTCGATCCTGTCGGTCGCTCTTCCCCCTGTCAGCCGCGACACGGGGTCGGGTTGATGAAGCCACGACAGGAGTTTTCAAATGGCTGTTATCAATACCAATATTAGCGCGCTGAAGGCATCGAACGCTTCGGTCCGCGCCGACAAGATGATGGGCGTCGCGATGGAGCGTCTTTCCACCGGCAAGCGCATCAACAGCGCGAAGGACGACGCCGCCGGCCTCGCCATCGCAACCAGCATGACGTCGCAGATCCGCGGCATGGGCCAGGCGATTCGCAACGCGAACGACGGTATGTCGATGGCGCAGACCGCAGAAGGCGCGCTGGAAGAAGTAACCAATATGCTTCAGCGCGTGCGTGAGCTGGCCGTTCAGTCGAAGAACGAAACCTACGACGCTACCGACCGCGGTAACATGCAGAAGGAAGTCACCGAGCTTACCTCGCAGATCAACTCGGTTCTCACCAACACGAAGTTCAACGGCAACGCGCTGTTCAACAACACGGGCACTGCTTCCACCGCCGCCGAGAACTTCGATATTCAGGTCGGCCCGAATTCGGGGGACACCGTGACCATCGAGAAGGTCCAGATCGACGCGACGAACCTCAGCGCCACCGGTCTCGACGTGACCGACACGACCAAGGCGGCGACGACCATGACCAATGTCGACAACGGCCTCAAGGCGGTGAACACCGCTCGCGCCACGCTCGGTGCGTCGCAGAACCGGCTCGACTCGGTGGTGAACGACCTGACCACCAACTCGACCAACCTCGCCGACGCGCGTTCGCGGATCGTCGATGCCGATTACTCGGCCGAAACGACTGCCCTCGCGAAGTCGCAGATCCTTAGCCAGGCTTCGACCGCGATGCTCGCGCAGGCCAATCAGAGCCAGCAGAACGTCCTGTCGCTCCTGCGCTAAGACCGCGGTCCTTCAACGACCCGATCCCGGGGACCCGGCAGGAAACTGTCGGGTCCTTTGGCGTGTGTGGCTATTGCGACGAGTCGGCGCGCACCGGCACGGTAGCGGTCGACGGAATTTCCGCGCCTCCACTCTCGAACCCGCCGCCTAGTGCCACGAACAGGTTCGCCTGGTTCTGGAGATAGGCGCGCCGGGTCATCAGCAATTGCTGGCGCGCGCTGAACAGGTTGCGTTCCGCATCGAGCACCTGAAGGTAATCGGTCACGCCCTCGCGATAGCGCAGCCGCGCGATCCGCGCGGTGTCTTCCTGCGCACGCACAGCCTGTTCCTGCACCGCGACCTGTCGCGCGATATATTCGCGCCCGGCGAGCCCGTCCGATACTTCGCGGAACGCGGTCTGGATCGCCCTTTCATAGGTCGCGACCTGTTCGGTTTCCTGCGCGCGGGCGAGGTCGAGCTGCCCCTCACGCCTGCCCCAGTCGAAGATCGGCAGATCGATCGACGGCCCGATCGAATAGAAGAACTTACCGGTGTCGAAGAGGCCGTCGAGACTGTTAGAGGTAAGCCCCGCCCGCCCCGTGAGCGAGATAGAGGGGAAGAACGCCGCCCGCGCAGCACCGATATTGGCGCGCGCCGCAGTCAGGTTCTCTTCCGCCTGCACGATATCCGGGCGCCGCAGCAAAAGATCGGACGATAGACCCGCATCGAGGCGAAGCTGGTTCTCCTGTTGCTCCAGCGTCAGGGACGGCGGCAGCTCGGCGGGCGCTTTGCCTCCAACCAGCACGAGCAACTGGTTGCGAAGTTGCGCTGCGGAGAGCTGCTCGGTCGCCAATTGCTGTTCCGCCTGGGTCAGCAGCGTTTCCGCCTGATAATAGGGAAGCGCGGAATCGACCCCCGCGTCCAGCCGCCTCTTCGCCAGACGAAGCCCTTCGCGCCGCGATTCGGCGGTGGCCTGCGCCAGCTCGATCTGTTCCTGCGTTTCGACCAACTCGTAATAGGTCGTGGCGACATCGGCGATCAGCGAGAGATAGAAAGAGCGCTGGGCCGCGACCGATGCGAGATACTGCGCCCGCGCCGCCGCCGACAGGTTGGCAACGCGCCCCCAGAAGTCGAGTTCGAACGCGCTCACACCCACGCCGACCTGGAACTGATTGGTCGTGATCGCGCCTTCGCCGGTCGTCGCTCCCCCCGTGCCGCCAGTTCCGGGCACTCCGGTGCCAGGCGTTCCGGCGAATCCGGCAGAGCCCGTCGGGAAACGGCTGCGCGTGACGTTGCCTGTGGCAGCGATGGTGGGCAGGCGCTGGCTCGTCTGAATCTGGTACTGCGCGCGTGCCTGCGCGATGCGGGCCGTCGCCGCGACGAGATCGCGGTTGTTCGAGAGCGCGGTGCCGATCAGCGTGTTGAGCCGCGGATCGACGAAGAACTGCCGATAGGACAGGGTGGCGGCGACCACCTCTCCGTTCGGTCGATAGGTAAGCTCATACGCCCCCGGCACGGACAGTGGCGGGCGCTCGTCGGCGGGCGCCAAGTTGACGCAGCCGGTCAGCACAAGCGCCAGAGCACTGGCCGAAACGCCGAGTCTCGTTCCCCTCACGACGACGTCCCTTCGTCTTGCGCTTCTTCAGGGCGCGCGCTGTCCATCGTTCCCGCCGCGCTGGGCTGGCCTCGGCTAAGATGCCTGCGCACCAGCAGGTAAAGCAGCGGAATAACGAAGATGCCGATCGCGGTGGCGGTTATCATCCCACCCATAACGCCAGTGCCGACCGCGATCCGGCTGGCCGCGCCCGCCCCGCTTGCCAGGACCAGCGGCACCATCCCGAGAATGAATGCCAGCGACGTCATGATGATCGGGCGCAAGCGAAGGCGTGCCCCTTCCTTCACCGCTTCTATCGGGCTCTTGCCTTGCTCTTCTTCCTCGATCGCGAACTCGACGATCAGGATGGCGTTCTTCGCTGCCAGACCGATGATCGTGATGAGTCCCACATTGAAATACACGTCTGCCGACAATCCGCGCAGCATCGAGAGGATGACCGCTCCGAGTACGCCGAGCGGCACGATCAGCAGCACCGCGATGGGCACCGCCCAGCTCTCGTATAGCGCCGCGAGCACAAGGAAGACGACCACGAAGCTCAGCCCCAGCAGCAAGCCGATCTGTCCGCTCGACTGCTTCTCCTGATAGGAGATACCGGTCCATTCGAAGCCAACACCATCGGGCAGTTGCTGCGCAAGCTGCTCCAGCTCCGCCAGCGCAGCCCCCGAACTCTTGCCGGGGGCTGCGGAGCCCGACAGGGTCATGGCTGGATAGCCGTTATAGCGCGCGAGGCTCGGTGGGGCGGCGGTCCAGTCCACCGTCGCGAAGGCGCTGAAGGGGACCAGATTGCCCTCTGCGTTCGGCACCCGCAGGGCCAGCACATCCTCCGGCGTCATGCGATAAGGTGCATCCGCTTGCGCCAGCACCTGGAGCACGCGGCCTTCGCGGTTGAAGTCGTTCACATAGGCCGACCCGAAAACGGTAGACAGAGCCGTGTTCACATCAGTGATCGACAATCCGAGTGAGGTTGCCAGAACCCGGTCAATGTTCACATCGAGCTGCGGGACGGGTGGCTGGTCCTCGGGCCGCAGCTCTCCGATGATGTCGCTTTGCGATGCAAGGCCGAGCAGCTGGTCGCGCGCCTGAGTCAGCACTTCGCGCCCGACACCGGCCCGATCTTCCAGCTTCATGGAGAAGCCACTGGCATTGCCGAGCTCGCGGATCGCGGGCGGCTGGATCACGAACGCCTGTGCGCTGTCGAACTGGCCAAACTGACCCATCGCCTGGCCCATCAGCGCGGACGCGGATTCGCCGTCGCCGGTCCGCTCGCTCCAGTCGATCAGCGGCGTGAAGATGATCGCCGCGTTCTGGCCGCTGCCGTAGAAACTGAAGCCGCGGACTGCGACTACGTTTTCGACCACGTCCTTGCCCATCCAGTATTTCACGATCGGGTCGATCGCCTGATTGGTACGCTCCTGCGTAGCGCCCGGCGGTCCCTGGATCGCGGTAATCAGATAGCCTTGGTCCTCCGTCGGCAGGAAGGCGCTTGGCAAACGGGTGAAGAGCAGCACGGCGAGACCGATCAGCAGCGCGAACACCGCGAGGCCGCGCATGGTGTGGGCGAGGATCTTCTCGTTAACATTGACGTAGCGCTCGGTCATCCGATCGAACCAGGCGTTGAATTTCTCCAGTCCGCGCCGGAGCAGGCTAACACCTTTCGCGAACAATCCCTTGATGCCACCCTTCTCCCGGTTCGCCTCGAGCCGATCCATCTCGGCCTGCTCCTCTTCCTCCGTCTTGAGGAAGGTCGCGCACAGTGCGGGGGTCAGGGAAAGGGCGAGGAAAGCCGAGAAGAAGATGGAAATCGACAGTGTGGCCGAAAACTGACGGTAGATCGCGCCAACGGAACCGGGGAAGAACGCCATCGGAATGAACACGGCGATCAGGACCAGCGTGATACCTACGATGGCACCGGTGATCTGGTCCATCGCGATACGGGTCGCTTCCTTGGCCTCGAGACCATCCTCGCGCATGATCCGCTCGACATTCTCGATCACCACGATCGCATCGTCCACCAGGATACCGATCGCCAACACCATCCCGAATAGCGTGAGGACGTTGATCGAGAACCCGAAGAGCCACAGGCCGAGGCACGCGCCCGCCAGCGCGATCGGCACCACCAGCGCGGGGATCAGCGTGGCGCGCCATTTCTGCAGGAACAGGAACATGACGAGAAAGACGAGGATCATCGCTTCGACCAGCGTCTTGACGACTTCCTCGACCGAAATGCGCACGAACGGTGTGGTATTATACGGAATGCTCCACGCGACATCGGCCGGCAGCTGTGAACCCAGCTCCTCCATGCGCTCGTGCACACCGGTATCGGTCGACAACGCGTTTGCACCGGTCGCCAGCTGGATCGCCATGCCGGCCATCGGTTTGCCGTTGAGAGTGGTGGAAGTCGCGTAACTCTGGGCGCCCAGTTCCACGCGCGCGACATCCCCCAGCCGCACGGTGGCACCGCCGGTATCGCCGCGCAGCACGATCTCGCGAAATTCCTCCGGCGTCGTCAGACGGCCGCCGGGCACGATCGTGGCGGTAATTTCCTGCCCGTCGGTATTCGGCAAAGCACCTATGGAGCCGCCCGCGGTCTGGCTGTTCTGCGCGCGAACGGCGGCGATGACCTCGCTCGGCGAGATGGAGAAACTGGCAAGTCGCTCGGGATCGAGCCAGATGCGCATCGCGTATTCCGAACCGAACAGACGCACGTCGCCCACGCCCGGCACACGGCGCAGTTCGTCGATGACTTGCGTCGATGCGATATTGCCGAGGTCGGTGGTGGACAATTCGCCGCTGCGCGAGGTCAGCGCGACGATCTCGAGGAAGCCGGTATTGGCCTGCCGCACGACGATGCCCTGGCGGCGGACGTCCTCGGGAAGGCGCGCCTGTACCGTGCTCAGCCGGTTCTGAACCTCGGTCTGCGCGATATCGATATCGGTGCCGGACTCAAATGTGACCGTGATCTGCGCGGTGCCGTTCGATTGGCTCGACGAGTCCATGTAGAGGTAGCCCTCCACCCCGTTGAGCTGTTGCTCGATCACCTGGGTGACGTTTTGCTCCAGCGTCTCGGCGTCGGCACCCGGGTAGGTCACGCTGATCGACAGCGAGGGCGGCGCAACCGTCGGATATTGTTCGACCGGCAATGCGCGCAGCGCAATGATCCCGGCGAGCAGGATCGCGATCGAAATCACCCAGGCAAAGATCGGCCGGTCGATGAAGAAGCGTGAAAGCACCTCAGCGCGCCTGCTGGGTCTGGTCCGTCGCCCCCGACTTGGCCTGCGCCGTGCCTTGCTGCGGCGCACCACCCTTCTTCGCCGCACCCTTCCCGTCTGCACGCTGCACCGCCACACCAGGGCGCATCTTCTGCAGATTGCTCGTCACCACGACATCGCCAGGCTTCAGCCCGCTGGTGACGATCCACTCACCATCGACCATCTGTCCAAGTTTGATCGGACGCGGCTGGACCTTCCCGTCCTGCCCGACGACGAATACCGTTCCGCCCTGCTCGGTCATGTTGACCGCCCGCTGCGGCACGGTGATCCCGCCCTTGCGCTTGCCCGCGAAAATGGTCGCGCGAACGAACTCGCCGGGCAGCAACTGGCTGTCGGGGTTGGAGAATTCGGCGCGCACGGCGACAGTGCCGGTCTGCTGGTCGACCGAATAATCAAGGAAATCGATATAGCCGGGTATGGGATACTTGCCACCGCTGGGGAAGCTTAGGCGCACCTCGACCAGATCGTTGTCGCCCAGGTCGATATTGCCCGCCGTGATTTCGTCGCGGATTTCCTGCAGCTGCGTCACGCTCTGCGCGAAGCGGACGTAGATCGGGTTGATCTGCTGGACACGCGTCATCAGCGTGCCCTCGGTCCGTGAAACCAGCGCACCCTCGGTGACGTCGGCAGCGCTCGCGCGACCCGCAATCGGGGAGCGAACGGTGGTATAATTAAGCTGCAACTGCGCAGCCTGCACGGCAGCGCGCAATTGCGCGACATTGGCCCGCGCCTCGCGCTCCGCAGCGACCGCGGCGTCGAATTCCTGGCCGCTGATGGCGTTTTCCTTCACCAGCGGGCGATAGCGGCTGACCACCGCCGAAGCGTTGGCGAGGGTCGCCTGCGCGCGTTGCAGGCTCGCTTGCGCTTGCTGGACTTCGGCCCGCATCTCGCTCGGATCGATCTTGAACAAAGGCTGGCCCTTCGAAACGAAGGTGCCTTCCTCGTACAGGCGTTGCTGCACGATACCGTCGACACGGGCGCGAACTTCCGCCTCGCGCACCGGCTCGACCCGCCCGGGCAATTCGATGACGTTGGGCACTTCATGCGTACTGATCGTGACCGTCTGCACGGGCACGGCGGGAGGAGCCTGCTGCTCTTCCCCCTTGGAACAGGCTGCAAGCGAAAGCAGCGCCGCGAGGCTGATAAGTCGTGCCACCATGCGTGGCCCCCTATCGTGCTTCTTCGCACCTGCGAAGCCCCAAAGGGCCGCCTGATACAAAGTTTCTGTTTGCAACCTGATACCGACGCCCTCAGCCCGAGAGCGCAACCACCTGTTGTATCGCGAGTACGGCGAACAGCAGCGTCGCCGCGACCAGCACGGCATTGGCCAGCGGTCCGTTGCGGGCCTGCCGGGGTACATGCGAGGAATTGTTGAGGATCAACAGCGTCACTGCAAGGAAGGGCATGAACAACGCTCCGAACGCACCATATGCTATCACCAGCAGGAACGGCCGGTCGGCGAACAGCAGCAGCATCGGCGGGAAGGTAAGCCAGGCGAGGTAGCAGCGATAGGCCGCGCTTCCCTCGTGCCCGCCCTCCTCTCGCCCGCGCAGCTGATACCACCAATCGGAGAAGAACAGGCTCATCCCCTGCCACACGCCGAGTAGGGAGGAGAGCGAGGTCGCGGCGAAGCCAACTAGAAACAGCACGGCAATGGCCCGCCCGAAGCGCGCTTCGAGCACGTCCGACAGGCCGAGCAGCCCCTTATCGCTGTCGGCCAGCGCAATCCCCGCGGCGTTCAGCAATTGCGCCCCGACGATCAGCATTGCGATCACGAAGATGCCGGTCACACAATAGGCTACGGCGTTGTCGAGCCGCATCACCGGCACCCAGCCTGGCCCGCGCCAGCCCTTCGCCTGCGTCCAGTAGCCATAGGCGGCGGTGGTCACGGTTCCTCCGACCCCGCCGATGAGGCCGAGCGTGTAGAACAGCGAACCTTCCGGAAGCTGGAACGCGAGCCCTCCCGCGAGGGCCGGCAGGCTCGGCGTGACCAGTATGGCAAGGCCGACCATGATGACGAACATCAGACCGACCAGCAGCTTCATCACCAGCTCGAAAGTCTCGTAGCGGTTGAACCATACGAATGCGAAGCCGCCGAGCCCGCACGCGACCGCCCATGCTTTCAGTGGAACCGCAGGGAACAGCGCGGCGAGCGGCAGCGCGCTCGCGCTCATTGCTGTGGCCCCGTAGATGAAGCCCCAGACGATAACGTAGATACCGAAATACCAGCCGGTCCAGCGCCCCAGCGAACGCCATCCGGCAAGGATCGTGGAACCGGTGGCGAGGTGATAGCGCGCGGAGCCTTCCGACAGCGCTATCTTCACCACGCAACCGATCACCGCAGCCCACAGCAAGGCGTAGCCGTAGCGCGAACCGGCGATCAGTGTCGCGACGAGATCGCCCGCACCCACGCCGGTCGCGGCGACGACAATGCCGGGGCCGATATGACGCCAAGCCCGCCTCGTCCCGATCTCCGGTCGATCGTCCGACATGCGGCAGCTCCTGCTCGTGTCGACGGATGGTGAGCCCTGCTGGGTTCGAACCAGCGACCTACTGATTAAAAGTCAGTTGCTCTACCGACTGAGCTAAGGGCCCATCACCGAAGCGGTGCCCTAGGCAGGGGGCGCGGGTCGGTCAAGCGGGTCGCGGTTTGGAGAGGCGAAAGCGCAGCTGGCGCAGCGTCAGTGAAGTCAACGGATCGCGCCAGTGCGCCGCGATCGACGCAGCGGGGCCGACGACGAAGGCGCGTTCGCGAAAGGCGGGGTGCGGAATCGCAAGATCGGGCGCGGCACACATCCCGCCCGACCACAGCACGATATCGAGATCGAGCACCCGCGCACCCCAGCGGCGCGCACAGCGGCGGCCGAACGCGCGCTCCATGCGCTTGAGTTCGGCTAGAATCGCATCCGGTGCAAGCGCGCTTTCGACGATTACCGCCGCATTGGCGAAAGTGCGCGCCGAAGGCCCCAGTGGCGCGCTGTCGATCACCGGCGAGCGCGCGGTCACGGTACCGAGCGCGGCCAGTTCTTCCATCGCCGCCAGCACTATCTCGCGCGGCCGACCGTAACGTCTGTGCCGCCGGTTCGAACCAAGCGCGATCAGGTAGAGCTGCGCGTTCAGACGTCCTCGCAGATGCGCGAATAGAGCTGCGGACGGCGATCGCGGAAGAAGCCCATACCCGCGCGGTGCTTCGCGGCGGTGTCGAGATCCAGCGTTTCGACCAGCACGCCCGCCTCGTCGCGCCCGAACTCGGCCAGCATGTCGCCCCATTCGTTGGTGATGAAGCTGTGGCCGTAGAAGGTCTGGCCATCCTCCGTCCCGATGCGGTTGGCGGCGATCACGGGCATGCAGTTCGACACCGCGTGGCCCGTCATCGCGCGTCGCCACATGCGGCTGGTGTCGAATTCGGCATCGTAGGGCTCGGAACCGATCGCGGTCGGATAGAACAGCAGCTCGGCCCCCATCAGCGCCATGACCCGAGCGCTTTCGGGATACCACTGGTCCCAGCATACCCCCACGCCGATCCGGGTACCGGCGATGTCCCATACTTTGAACCCGTCGTTCCCGGGGCGGAAGTAGTATTTCTCTTCGTAGCCCGGCCCATCGGGGATGTGGCTCTTGCGATAGGTGCCCAGGATTTCGCCAGCCGCGTCGATCATGGCCAGCGTGTTATAATAATGGTGCCCGTCGCGTTCGAAGAAGCTGGTCGGGATTGCGACCTGCAGCTTCGCCGCAAGCTTCTGCATCGCCAGCACGCTGGGGTGTTCGGCGGTAGGCCGCGCACGGGCAAACAGCGCCTCGTCCTCGCTCTTGCAGAAATAGGGTCCGGCAAAGAGTTCCGGCGGCAGCACGATCCGCGCGCCCTGCCCCGCCGCCTCCTCGACCAGCGCGGAAACGGCATCCACGTTTTCGCGCTCGTCCTCGCTAGCAAGAGCCAGCTGGAGCGCTGCGACGGTAACGGAACGGGTCAAGAAGGGGGCCTCAGCGCTTGCGGAACAACAGGGTCATGCGGTCGCTCTCGCCGATCGCGTCGAGTTCTGCGCGGTTGGTCGAGCGGGACGGCGGCAATTCCCAGACGCCTTTCGGGTGATCGGCGCTGTCCTTGGCATTGGCGTTGACCTCGCTGGTGCCGACCAGCTCGAAACCCGCCGCCTCGACCAGGCCGATCACGTCGCTCTGGCGCATGTAACCGCGGCTGCCGTCAGTGTAGTCGCCCGCCGCCCACGGCTTCGCGCGATGCTGGACGATGCCCAACATGCCGTCATCCTTCAGCAATTCGCGTAGGCGCATCAGCTCCGCACGCAGCGCGCCGGAGCGGTAGAGGTTGTGCATCTCGCGGAAGATCAGCGCACGGTCGACGGTGCCCTTCAGCGCCTCGGGAACGTCCTGAGATGCGTAGGCGGCGACCGGGGCACCGGCCAGGTTCCAGCCGGGGCTGTCCTTGGCGAAGGCCGCAGGCAGCTTCGCGAAATAGCCCGCCATTCCCTCAACGTCGGCGCTGGCCGGGTCGGGCATGATCCCGACATAGCGCCCCGCGCTGCCGAGATAGGGCACCAGCACGCGCGTGTACCAGCCGCTCGCCGGCATGTAGTCGACCACAGTCATGCCGGGCTCCACTTCGAAGAACTCCAGCGTTTCGGCCGGATGGCGCCATTCGTCGCGGGCCCGATCGTCGGCGCGGTTGTCCTGGGCCAGCGCGCCTTGCATCGCCGCATCGGGCGCGGCCTGCGCGAAAGCGGGGGCGGTTGCGCCCAGGGCCAGGGCGGCGAAGGCGATCGTGATCGGGCGCATGTCTCTCTCCTGCTGCTTCTGCCCCATCTAGCCCACCGCTGCGCGATGACAAAGGGCGACGCGGTTCCTACATGCGGGATCAAAGGAGACAAGAGATATGGCAAACAGCGAAACCGTGATCGTCGCCGGCGGTTGCTTCTGGTGCACCGAAGCGGTGTTCAAGGACGTGATCGGCGTGACCGAAGTCGAAAGCGGCTATATCGGCGGCGACGTCGAGAACCCGACTTACAAGCAGGTGTGCTCGGGCAATACCGGACATGCGGAAGCGGTGCGGCTGACCTTCGACCGGGACCGGGTCTCGCTGGCCGAGATTTACGACATGTTCATGGGTACCCACGATCCCAGCCAGCTCAACCGGCAGGGCAACGATGTCGGCACCCAATATCGCAGCGCGATCTTCCCACTATCGGACGAGCAGCGCGAGGAGGCCGAGGCCGCGATCGCGCGCTGGAACGAGAGCAATCCAGGCGAGGCGGTGACTACGATCGAGGACGGGACGTGGTATCCGGCCGAGGACTACCACCAGGATTACTGGGAAGGCGAAGGCCAGCGGAACCCCTATTGCATGGCGGTGATCCCGCCCAAGCTGATGAAGCTGCGCAAGAGCTTCCAGGGCAAGGTCCGCGAGGACGCGTGAGGATGGCGAGCGGCTACGGCCTCAAAGGCCGTAGCTGCTCTCGTCCACGCCCGTGCAGCGCCCATAGGTGGCGGTGGCATTACCACCACCAGCGCGCGTATAGCGCGTCGGGCCGAGCACGGTGATCGCCAGCTCTTCCGTGACCCGCTCCTTCGATTGGCTGTCGGTGCAGGTCTGCGAGCCGGTATAGGTCCGACCCTCGTGGCGATCCCAGGTGAACACGCACGTGCCGAAGTTTCGGGTGCCGAAGCCCTTGCCATCGAAAGTATTGACCGTCGCCAGCGGCGGCTCGGTGGTGCATTGTCCATCGCCCGCCACAACATCGTAGACGCCATTCTCGAGCCCCAGATCACCCGCATCTCCCCCGTTCGACACCGGGGTCGCGGGGCTTTCGGCCTTCGCAACCTCGCCCGTCGGACGCGGCTGATCAAGTTGCGGTTCGTCGTTCGCGGAGCAGGCGACAAGCGAAACCGCGCCGCCGATGATGATGAAAGCGGCGAGCAGTTGCATTGTCGTATCCCTTCGCGATTCTACACTCACGCAAAGCATCGCGAAGGATTGCGGTTCCGCTTCAGTCGCCGCTGGGATCGACGAAATTGCCCGCGCCGATATTGGCATTGACCACGCCGCCGTCGATCGGGATTGTGGTTCCGACGACATAGTCGCCCGCCCGGCTGAGCAGATAGATCGCGCCAGCCGCCATATCTTCGGCAACACCGACACGGCGGCTTGGAATACCCTTCTCCACCTTGTCGGCATTGTCGCGCGCGGCGCGGTTCATCGCACTGGGGAAGGCCCCCGGACCGATTCCGTTGACCACGATATTATCGGCGATCAGGCGAGCGGCCATCCGGCGGGTCAGGTGGATGAGACCCGCCTTGGACGCCTGATAGGGATAGGTTTCCCACGGGTTCGACTTCATCCCGTCTATGCTGGCGATCATCAGCACCTTGGCGGGACGGTCCTTCGTCGCCGCTGCCTTCAGCAGCTTGTGCAGCTTTTGAGTCAGGAAGAACGGGGTCTTCAGGTTGAGATCAACCGTCTTGTCCCAGCCCCCTTCGCCGAACTCCTCGAACGGTTCGCCCCATGCGGCCCCCGCATTGTTGACGATGATGTCCAGCCTGTCCTCGCGCGAAGAAAGTTCGTCCGCGAGCTGCTGAATCCCGTCCATCTGCGACAAGTCGCCGACCAGACCGATGACCTTGTCCCCGAACTCGGCGCTCGTCTCCTCCACCTGCTCCTGCTTGCGCGCGACGATATAGACGCGCGCACAGCCTGCGGCGAGCAGGCCCTCGACGATCATCTTGCCGATGCCGCGACTGCCGCCGGTGACGAGCGCGACGCGGCCTTCGAGCGTGAATAGGTCGTTGAGGTTCATAAATATCTCTTTCTTCCCCTCCCGCCTGCGGAAGGAGCAGCGAGACTTGGGCTTGCCTCGCAAGTCCTAGTCGTAGCGGGGTGGGCCTTCCCTCCGGTCGGCCCATGCCCACCCCCGCCCCCTCCCGCAAGCGGGAGGGGAGACTTCATCAATATCCGCTAAGGTCGGCCACCCGGCCCGCGTGGTAATATGCATCGCCGAGAAATTCGCTGAGCGCGCGGTCGCGCTTCATGAACAGGCCGATATCGTATTCGTCGGTCATGCCGATGCCGCCGTGCATCTGCACGCCCTCCTGCACCGCCAGCGCGGCGGTGCGCGCGACCTTGGCCTTCGCGACCGAGGCCATCAGACTGCCACGCTCGCTGCCGCCATCCAGCAATTGCTGCGCCTTGATCACCGCGGCGCGGGCGATCTCGACCTCGGCATAGAGATGCGCGGCGCGGTGCTGCAACGCTTGGAACTCGCCGATCAGCTTGCCGAACTGCTTGCGCTGCTTGAGGTAGTCGACGGTGCGATCCATCGCGCCCCGCGCGACGCCCACCCCCTCCGCCGCCGCGCCGACGCGCCCGGCGTCGAGCATGCGGTTGAGCAATTCGCGCCCCCCATCGACCTCGCCGATCACGGCATCGCCATCGAGTTCGACCCCGTCGAATTTCACATGGCTCGCCATCGAGCTATCGACCAGCCGCACCGGATCCTGGCTCATATTCGCCGCATCCTTCGGCACCGCGAATAGCGTGACGCCATCTTCGTCGCCGTCGCTGCCAGAGGTCCGCGCGGCAACCACCAACATGTCCGCGCTCGCGCCCTGGATCACGAAATCCTTGCGGCCCGACAGCTTGAAACCGTTGCCGGAGCGCTCCGCCGTGCAAGCGATTCGCTCGGGGCGATGCTTCGCCCCTTCGTCGATCGCGACGGCATAGACCGCCTTACCCTCGATCAGGCCGGGCAGATAGCGCTCCTTCAGCGCGGCGTCGGCACCCTTCAGCGCGGTCACCGCGATCACCGAACTGGTGAGGAAGGGCGACGGGGTCAGATTGCGGCCGATCTCTTCCAGCACGATTCCGGCCTCGACATGGCCCATGCCCAGGCCGCCGTCGTCCTCGTCCACCAGCATGCCGGTGAAACCCATCTCGGCGAACTGTTCCCACAAGCCATGACCGAAGCCGTCCTTGCACTCGCGGTCGCGCCAATGGCGCAGCTGTTTCTCGATCGCGCCTTCTTCGGCCATGAACTGGCTGGCGCTGTCGGCGAGCATCGCCTGATCGTCGTCGTGATAGAGTGGCATCGGGTTTCCTCTTCCCTGATTTCGTCATTCCGGACCTGATCCGGGATCCCGCAGCTTTCACCCGCGCGGGAAGCGGGCCCCCGGCTCGGGCCGGGGTGGCGATTATTCGTAACTCCTCAACCGCCCGGCAGTTCGAGGATGCGCTTCGCGATCACGTTCAGCATCACCTCGCTGGTGCCGCCTTCGATGCTGTTGGCCTTGGTCCGCAGCCACCCGCGGGCGGGCGTGCCCCCGTCGGTTTCCTCGCTGTCCCATTCCAGGCTACGCGAGCCGCCGACCGCCATCATCAGCTCGTGGCGACGCTTGTTCAGCTCGGTCCCGGAATACTTCATCATGTTGGGCTGCGCCGGATGCGCCTTGCCCACCTTCGCCTCGTCGAGGAACTTCTCCGCCATGCAGCCATACGCGAGCGCATCGACGTCGAACATCGCCAGCTCGGCGCGCAGCACCGGGTCCAGCTCGCCCGCCATGCGTTTCATCGCCGCGCCGATCGCGCTTGTGCGGTCGCTCCCGCCCGCGCCCGAAATCATCTCGCGTTCGTGGCCGAGCAGATATTTCGCGACGTCCCAGCCGCGGTTCACCTCGCCCACATAGGCCGGCACGTCCTCGCCATAGCTCTTGGGCACCTTCACATCGTCCATGAAGGTTTCGCAGAAGGGCGAGTTGCCGCTGATCAGCTTGATCGGCTTCGTGCTGCATCCCTCGCTCGCCATGTCGAACAGCATGAAGGTGATGCCCTGGTACTTGTTCGTCTTGTCGGTACGCACGAGGCAGAAGATCCAGTCGGCCTGGTCGGCGTAGCTGGTCCACACCTTCTGCCCATTGACGACCCAATGATCGCCCTTGTCCTCGCCGTAAGTCTGCAGGCTGACGAGGTCCGACCCGCTGCCCGGCTCCGAATAGCCCTGGCACCAGCGGATTTCGCCGCGCGCGATCTCGTTCAGGAAGCGCTGCTTCTGACCTTCGGTACCGAATTGGAGCAGCGCAGGGCCGAGCATCCAGATGCCGAAGCTGGACAGCGGCGGCCGGGCATTGATCCGCGCCATTTCCTCGCGCAGCACCTTTGCCTCCGGCGGGGTGAGCCCCGCGCCGCCATATTCCTTCGGCCAGCTCGGCACGGTGTAGCCCTTGTCCCGGCACGCCTCGAACCACGCCTTCTGCGCCTCGTCCTTGAACTCGGCATCGCGGCCGTCCCAATAGATGTCGCGCTCGTCGCGCACCGGCTCGCGCATCTCGGGCGGGCAATTGGCTTCGAGCCACTGCCGGGTTTCGGCGCGGAATTGTTCGAGGTCGGACATGGTCGCTTTTCGCTCCTCTCAAAGGTGGCGCCTGTGCGCCTTTCGTTGAGTCGAAATATGAGGAAATCCGCGGCGCGATCAAGCGGCTTCGCCCCTTTCCGCCATGCCGTAGCGTCACCTCGTCGCGCGTTGACGGGGGCGGCGGTGCGCCTAATGTGGCGGCAATGTCGATGGAGAGGACGACCCCGCGATTCTGCGCCTTTCGCGCCTGCTTGCGAGCAGCGCGGGACCGAGGCATTGCGCGCGCGTGATCACCCCCGTTACCACCGGCAGGCTGCCCATGCGGGTCAAGCTCGCGCACGGATTCGGCGCAGTCGCCTTCGGGGTGAAGGACAACGGCTTCAGCTTCTTCCTCCTGATCTTCTACAACCAGGCGCTGGGCATGGATGCTGGCACCGTGGGGCAGGTATTGCTCGCTGCATTGCTGGTGGACGCACTGGTCGATCCGCTGATCGGAAACCTTTCCGACCGGACCTATACGCGGTGGGGGCGCCGCCTGCCCTGGCTGTACATCGCGCCGATCCCGCTGGCGATCGCTTGGGTGTTCCTGTGGACCCCGCCCGGCGGATCGGCGCCGAGCGCGCTCGAACTGTTCGGCATCGCGGTGTGCGTTCGCCTGCTGCTGTCCGCCTGCGAAGTACCGTCCATCAGCCTCGTCCCCGAACTGACCGCCGATTACGACGAGCGTACCACGCTGTTCCGCTATCGCTTCCTCCTGGGCTGGATGGGCGGACTGATCATGATGGTGATGGCATACGGCGTCTTCATGCCGGGGCCGGAGGGACTGTTGCAGGCCGAGGGATATTTGCCCTTCGGCATTTTCGGCGCGGTCCTGATGGTGGTTTCCGTCATTGGTTCCGCTCTCGGCCAGCACTGCCTGCTGGCGCACCTGCCGCCGGAGCGCCCTGCCCCGTTCAGGTTCGGCCGGGCCTTCACCGAAATCCGCGAAGCATTCTCGGAGCGGGCGTTCCTGATCTTCGCCGCGGGCGCTCTCGCCGCCTACGTGTTCCAGGGCATGACCTTCTCCATCTCGCAATATCTGAACCTGTTCGTGTGGCAGTTCGACCGCGCGGCGCTCAACGCCTTCCCCGCCGCGCTGCTGCTGGGCGCGATCATCATGTTCGTCATCGCCAACCCGGTGCAGAAGCGGTTCGGCAAACCCCGCGGGGCGATGATCTGCGCCCTTTCCGGCTACGTCATCGCGATCGGGCCCTATTACCTGTTCCAGTTCGGCGTCTGGCCGGACCCGGGCGCGCCGGCCACGGTGCTGGGCTTGTTCTCGGTCTCCACCGCCCTGTATTTCTGTTTTCTCGTTATCGGCAACGCGCTGGCGATCACGACAGTGATCTGCGCCAGCAGCATGATCGCCGACGTGGTGGAGGCGCATCAGGAGCGTACCGGACGCAGGTCGGAGGGGGCGTTCTTCTCCGGCAACTGGCTGATCCAGAAATGCGCGACCGGCGTCGGCATCTTCGTGACCGGACAGGTCATCGCCGCTTCGCAGCTGGTCCGCAACGCCCAGCCGGGCACTGTGCCCGCCTCCACCCTCGATACGCTGATCTGGCTCTATGTCGGCATCGGCGGCGTGCTGGTCGCGCTGACCGCCTTCTGGCTGGGCCGCTTCCCAATCGGACGGGCGGAGCACGAGGCACGGGTCGCCGCCCTCGCCGCAGCCGCGCGCGCCGATCGCGAACATCTGACCATCACGCCCTGAAAACACATCGCTTTCAAAAGACCGAAAAGAAAGAGAAGAGGACCGAGCCCATGGATTTCCAACCGACCGACCGGCAGCAGCACTGGCGCGACCGCGTGCGCCACTTCATCGAGGCCGAGGTTCGCCCGGCGGTCGCGACCTATCGCGAGCAGGATGCGAAGGGCGAGCGATGGAAAGTCATCCCCGTGGTCGAGGATCTGAAGGCCAAGGCGAAGGCGCAGGGCATCTGGAACCTTTTCATGCCGCCGCGCAACGACAGCCATCACCATGTCGACGAGAGCTTCGAGTTCGAAGGCCCCGGCCTCACCAATCTCGAATACGCCCTATGCGCCGAGGAGATGGGCCGCATCGGCTTTGCGAGCGAGGTCTTCAACTGTTCTGCGCCGGATACCGGAAACATGGAGGTGCTACACCGCTATGGCACCGCGCAGCAGAAGGAGGATTGGCTTAAACCTCTGATGAACGGCGACATCCGCTCCGCCTTCCTGATGACCGAACCCTTCGTGGCGAGCTCCGACGCGACCAATATCGAAACCCGCATCGAGCGGGACGGCGACGAATACGTCATCAACGGGCGCAAATGGTGGAGCTCGGGCGCGGGCGATCCGCGCTGCAAGGTCGCGATCGTGATGGGCAAGACCGATTTCGAGGCGCAGCGGCACGTGCAGCAATCGATGGTGCTGATGCCGCTCGACGCGCCGGGCGTCACCGTCCTGCGCCACCTGCCTGTGTTCGGTTACGACGATGCGCCGCACGGCCATATGGAGATCGAGCTGAAGGATGTGCGCATCCCCGCCACCAATATGCTGCTGGGCGAAGGGCGCGGCTTCGAAATCGCGCAGGGTCGCCTGGGGCCTGGTCGCATCCACCACTGCATGCGCACCATCGGCACCGCCGAGGAAGCGCTGGAGAAGATGTGCCGTCGCCTGCAATCGCGCGAGGCGTTCGGAAAGCCGGTGTACAAGCATTCGGTCTGGGAAGAGCGCGTTGCCCGCGCCCGTATCGACATCGAGATGACGCGCCTGCTTTGCCTGAAGGCCGCCGACATGATGGACAAGGTCGGCAACAAGGCCGCGAAGCAGGAAATCGCGATGATCAAGGTGCAGGCACCCAACATGGCGCTGCGCATCATCGACGACGCGATCCAGGCGCATGGAGGCGCGGGCGTGAGCGACGATTTCGGTCTCGCCAAGTCCTACGCCCACCAGCGCACCCTGCGCCTGGCCGATGGGCCGGACGAGGTCCACGCCCGCTCCATCGCGCGTATGGAGTTCGGCAAGCACGCCCCCGAGCCCGACGAGAGCGGTCTCGGCACCGGCGGCGCGGCACGGGCCAGCGCGGGTAGCGCCGCGGCCGGCGGAGCGCGCTGATGACGAAGGCAGCAATTCTCGAAAAGCCCGGCGAAGGTCTCGTCATCCGCGAGGTCGTGCTGGCCGAACCCGGCCCGCACGAGGTGCTGGTCGATGTGAAGGCGTGCGGCCTCTGCCATTCGGACCTGCATTTCATCGACGGACATTATCCGCACGCTCTGCCGACCATTCCCGGCCACGAAGCGGCGGGCGTCGTCCGCGCGGTGGGGCAGGAGGTGAAAACGGTAAAGCCGGGCGACCACGTGGTGTCGTGCCTGTCGGCCTATTGCGGGCATTGCGAGTTCTGCACCACGGGCCGTCTTGCCCTGTGCATCAGCCGCGACGTGCGACGGAGCCGCGACGCGGACCCGCGCATCACCTTCGAGGACGGGGAGGCGGTCAACCAGATGCTGAACCTGTCCGCCTTCGCCGAACAGATGCTGATCCACGAACATGCCTGCGTCGCGATCGACAAGGACATGCCGCTCGACCGGGCGGCGATCCTGGGCTGCGCCGTCACCACCGGTGCGGGCGCGATCTTCAACGCCTGCAAACTGGTTCCCGGTGAAAGCGTGGCGGTCGTCGGCTGCGGCGGCGTGGGGCTCGCCGCCGTCAACGCCGCGAAGATCGCGGGCGCGGGCAAGGTGATCGCGCTCGACCCGCTGCCGGAGAAGCGCCAGCTCGCCGAAGCGCTGGGCGCAACGCACACGATCGATGCGCTGAGCGATACCGCGGCGGACGAGGTGGTAAAGATCACCGGCGGAGGGGTCCATCACGCCATCGAGGCGGTGGGGCGCGAAGCCTCCGCCGCGCTGGCGATCAAGGTCCTGCGACGCGGGGGCACCGCGACCGTGCTCGGCATGATGCCGCTGGATTGCAAGGTGGGCCTCGGCGCGCTCGACCTGCTTGCGTCCAAGAAACTGCAGGGCGCGTTCATGGGCGACAACCGTTTCCCGGTCGACCTGCCGCGGCTGGTGGATTTCTACCTGCGCGGCCTGCTCGATCTCGACACCATCATCGCCGACCGCATTCCGCTCGAACAGATCAATGAAGGGTTCGACCGGATGCGAGAGGGGCACAGCGCCCGCAACGTGGTGGTGTTCGAGTAATGGCGAAGATCGATTACGAGAGCGAGATGGTCGGCACCGTGGAGGTGCCCGAACGCGACCGGCTGGACGAGGCGGCGCTGACGGCGTGGTTCGAGGATAACGTCGAGGGGTTTTCCGGGCCGATCTCGCTGGAGAAGTTCAAGGGGGGGCAGTCCAACCCGACCTACAAGGTGAAGACGCCCGGCCGCACCTACGTGCTGCGCCGCCAGCCCTTCGGCAAGCTGCTCCCTTCCGCTCACGCTGTGGATCGCGAATACACCGCGATGAGGTGCCTCGGTCCGACCGGATTTCCGGTGCCCAGGACCTACGGCCTGTGCGAGGATACCGAGGTCATCGGTGCCAAGTTCTTCGTCATGGACCTCGCCGATGGGCGCAATCTGTGGAACGGTGCGTTGCCAGATTACGAACCGGACCAGCGGCGCGAGATCTACCACGCGATGATCGACACGCTGGCGGACCTCCACCTGAAGGACCCGCAGGCGATCGGCATGGGCGATTTCGGCAAGCCGCAGGATTACTGCGCGCGCCAGATCGCGCGCTGGAGCAAGCAGTACCGACTGTCGGAGACCGACACGATCCCCGAAATGGACCGTCTGATCGAATGGCTACCTGAGACGATTCCCGCGCAGCACGCCAGCGGCATCGTGCACGGCGACTACCGGCTCGACAACCTGATTTTCCACGCCAGCGAAAACCGCATCATCGCGGTCCTCGACTGGGAGCTGTCGACACTAGGCGATCCGGTCGCGGATTTCGCCTATTTCATGCTCAACTGGGTCAATCCGCCCGACGGGCGCGCGGGGATCGGCGGGCTCGACCATGCCGCGCTGGGCATCCCGACGCGCGAGGAAGCGGTGGAACGCTACGTCGCGCGCACCGGCTATCCCGTGCCGCCGATGGATTGGTACTTCGCCTACAACCTGTTCCGGCTGGCGGGCATCATGCAGGGGATCAAGAAGCGGGTGATCGACGGCACCGCCAGCTCCGCGCATGCGAAACAGATGAGCGAACGTGTCGCACCCCTCGTCGCCAATGCCTATCACTTCGCGAAGGAGGCCGGTCTCGACTGACCGGCCTTCCCTCGCGCAGGGTTAGAAATCGCGGTTGAAACGCACCAGCACACCCTGATCGTCGGGGGCCTGCGCATAATGGCCCGGCTGGCGGCGGTAGAAGGCGCTGGCCGAGAGCCCGCCACCCCATAGCGGGGTGCGCCAGTTGAGCTCGCCCATCACCTCGCGTCCGCTGGGCGCCAGCGACAGGGTGCGAATGCCGAACGTCGTCTCCTGGCTGGCGTAGTCGTAACCGACCGGCAGGTTGAGCGAGAGCCCGCCTGCCTCCACCCTGA
The DNA here is from genome assembly GCF_022576075.2 of Erythrobacter sp. LQ02-29. Classification (NCBI taxonomy): domain Bacteria; kingdom Pseudomonadati; phylum Pseudomonadota; class Alphaproteobacteria; order Sphingomonadales; family Erythrobacteraceae; genus Erythrobacter; species Erythrobacter sp. LQ02-29. The sequence continues at coordinate 157,314 of NZ_JANCNT010000001.1, forward strand.
GCGGCTGCGACAAGCGGAAACCGAACGCGTCGCCAGGGCGAAGGGTGTTCTCCCGGACCAGATCGAGTGACCACGCACCGCTGCGCATGGTCGATCCGCCCGCCACCAGCCCACCGCTATGCGCGCGGGTCATGCCCTGGCGCAGCGAAGCGCCCAGCCGCAGATCGCTCGCGAGGTTCAGCCCCAGCGAGGTATCGAGAAACAGGCTGTCGGCCCCGCGCGACCCGAAACTGTCGTTCAGATAGGCCCCCAGCACGGTGCGATCCTCGCGCAGCCATTCGATGCCGATGGTGGTCGCGACCGGGCCGATCTGGCGATCCGCCGCCACGCCGAAGCGGTTGAACGGATAGCGTTCGCGGCGCGCACCCGTCACGTCGATCCCGCGGCGGTAATTGCCCAGCCAGACATCGCCGCCGGCCGCGGTCAGCGTCAGGCTGGTGCGGCCCAGTGAGCGGCGCAGTGCGACGGCGGAACCCTCGCTTTTCTCGAAGCCGGTGTCACCGGCAGCATCGCCCGCTATCATGAAGGCGGGGCGATCCTGCCCCTGCATGTGCGCGGCCAGCCCTTCGGGACCTTCGGAAAAGGCGAAGCCCAGCTGCGTTTCCGGGTTTATCCGCAAGGCGACCCGTCCGGCGAGCACGCGTGCCTTCTCCGCATCGCCGGGCGCGAGCCGCAGGGGGTTGGACAGGGGCATGGTATCGCCGGACGACGCAACAGTGAAGGCCAGGCTGACTTTCGCATTGCCGGCAACGATGCGCCGGGTCGATGTGCCGACTGCGGCCCGCAGGCGACGTTCGACCGCCGCCCCCCGGGCTGCGGCGCCCAGGTCGATACCGTAGGCGCGATCGTACTTGTCGAGCATGACGGTCTTGAGCGAACTCGTGGCCAATGCGTCGCCCATCGCGCCCGAACCGACCAGCATATCGTCCGCCAGGGCGAACGCGGTGCCCGTCCCTGCCAGCGTGGTCCGGCCCTGCGGCGCGAAGGCTGCTGCGATGTCCAGAATACCGCGCCCGTAGATCGCGTCCGTGCCCGCCGCGCCTGCGTCGCGCGCGGTATCGAGCAGCAGCTTGACGATCTGCTGCCCGGTCAGGTTGGGGAAGGCTTGCGCCAGCAGTGCGACCGCGCCCGAAACCTGCGGGGCGGAGAAGCTGGTGCCTGAAAACAGCGAGACGAACTGCTGACCGTCGCGATTGGTGACCTTCAGTGTTCCGTCTTCGTATACGCAGCAGATCGATTCCCCCCGCGCGGACAGGAACGACGCGGCTTCCGCACCCGCGCGGTTGCTGAAGTCCGAAAACTCGCCATTCTCATCGACCGAGCCGACGATAATGACCGAACCACTGCCTGACTGCAGGATGCCGCGGCCGAAGGGATCGGGGTTGTCGGGATCGAGATCGGGTTCGGTCGAGTCGCCATCGTTGCCGGCAGCGACGATGATCACGACCCCGGCGGCGGCCGCGCGATTGACTGCGGTACGCAATTGCTCGCTGGGGCTGCCCCCGCCGAGGCTCAGATTGACCACCCGCGCCCCTGCCGCGACGGCGCGGTCTATCCCCGTCGCGATGTCGCGATCGGAGAAGGTGCACTCGACATCGTCGGGATCGTCCGGACCGGCGCAGGTGCCCGGCGTGTCGGCGCGATAGATCAGCAGATTGGCGTTGTAGGCAATGCCGACGACGCCGGTATCGTTGCGCGCGGCCGCCGCGACCAGCGCGACATTGGTGCCGTGATCGTCCTCCCCATCGAGCGAACGATTGCCCGCTACATCGCCGGAGCCGGCGAGGATGCGGCCGGCGAATTCGGGATTGTCCTGATCGATCCCGGTATCGATGATCGCGATCGCGGTATCCTTGCCGGTCGCGCCCTGCTGCCACGCGGTGATCGCGTTGTGATAGGCCGGCCCGTCCGATCGGCGATATTCCGCGGTGTTGAAGTTCGGGGGCGGCGGCGGGGGCGGAGGGGGAGGAGGCGTCGGTGCCGGGGTTACCGGCGGCTGCGGCGCGGGAGTGCTGATCACCCCGCCCCCACCATCGCCACCGCCGCCGCATGCGCTCAACGTAACCATCGCGGCTATGGCGGCGGCACCGCCGAGGCGGGCCCGATTATTGGTCGATGTCATGTGCGATCCCTGAAAGGTCAGTCCTCGATGGCGGTGTGGTCGATTGTCTATCATCACGATGCTATCGATATGGTTAATATCGCCCTGCCGGAGCGGTGGGAATTTGTAGATACCCCCGCTTGTCTCGCGCCCGGGCCCCCGCTAGCAGCGCGCGAAGCCCGAAAAAGCGACACGAGGTACCCGCAGGAATGACACAGGCGCTCCAGAGTGCGATCGATGCCGCGTGGGAAGATCGCGCGAACGTCACCCCCAACAGCCGCGGGGTCGCGCAGGCGGTCGAGGAAGCGATCGCCCTGCTCGACAGCGGCGAACGCCGTGTCGCCGAGCCCGACGGAACCGGCGGCTGGCAGGTCAATCAATGGCTGAAAAAGGCAGTCCTGCTGTCCTTCCGCCTGCGCGACAACGCCGTGATCGAAGGTGCGGTCGGCGCGCCCGCGTTCGACAAGGTGCCCAGCAAGTTCGCCGGCTGGAACGAGGCACGCTTTCGCGAGGCGGGCTTTCGCGTCGTGCCGGGCGCGATCGTGCGCCGGGGCAGCCATATCGGCAAGGGCACCGTGCTGATGCCCAGTTTCATCAATATCGGCGCCCATGTCGGCGACGGCAGCATGATCGACACCTGGGCCAGCGTCGGGAGCTGCGCGCAAGTGGGCGAGAACTGCCATATCTCCGCCGGGGCCGGGATCGGCGGCGTGCTCGAGCCGCTGCAGGCCAATCCCACGATCATCGGCGACAATTGCTTCATCGGCGCGCGGTCCGAAATCGTCGAGGGCGTGCAGGTCGGCGAGGGCTGCGTGGTCGCCATGGGCGTGTTCATTACCGCCTCTACCAAGATCGTCTATCGCGATAGCGGCGAAGTGATCCGCGGCCATATTCCGCCCTATTCGGTGGTCGTACCCGGATCGCTGCCGGGCGAGGCGGGCAAGCCGTCGCTTGCCTGCGCGGTGATCGTGAAGACGGTCGACGAGCAGACGCGGGCCAAGACGGGTATCAACGAGCTGCTGCGCGATTGACGCGCAGCCTGCCAGGGAACATGCTTACATGCCGCGCGCTTATGACCGGCATACAATCCGAGGGGACCACGATCATGGCCGACCGTAACGACAACACGCATATCGACGAAACCCGCGCCAGCGGCGGCAGCAAGGAAGGTGTGGTCCGCTGGGTACTGATCATCGGCACCCTGCTGGCGATCGTGCTCCTCACCGTCATCTGGATGACCGGCGCGTTGACGCAGGGCGACCAGGAAGAAGAGATTACCGCATCCGGCAATATCGAGGCGCAGGCCAACGACGACAGCATCGTCGGCGACGGGGCGGATGCCGGCGAAGGCGTGGCGACGGATCAGAACCAGCTCGATAACGGGCTGGAGGTGATCGACAACGATCCTACAACCCCCGCGACCTGATCCGCTTCTGATGGAACCTCCTTCTCCCCCTCGCCGTTTCGGATGACGTCGAGGAGCGGCGAAGGAGGTATTCGATGAGCAATTCCAACAGTTTCCAGACCGGGCAATATGTCCAGTGGAACTGGGGCAACGGCATCGGCAAGGGCCAGATCAAGGAGCGCTTCGAGCGCGAGGTGACTCGCACCCTGCAGGGCAGCGAGATCACCAAGGACGGCGATTCCGACAACCCCGCATATCTGATCAAGCAGGACGATGGCGACGAGGTGCTGAAGCGCGGATCCGAACTGGAGGCGCAGGACTGATGCCGGCAAAATCGAAAGCACAGCAGAAGGCCGCAGGCGCGGCCCTGTCCGCGAAGCGCGGCGACACCAAGGTTTCCGACCTGCAAGGCGCCTCCAAGCAGATGTACGACAGCATGAGCGAGGACGAGCTGGAGGATTACGCCTCCACCGATCGCGAAGGCCTGCCCGATAAGGTCGACGACGACGATTAAGTCGTCCGGGCGTGCACGCCCTTCCCTCCCCCGCCTATTGCGGTGCGGGAGAACGGTAGGTGACGCTGCCGTCGGGTCGTGAGACCGGCTCCCGTCCACCGGGTGCAGGCTCCAGCGCACTCGGGTTGGGGCGCGGGGCGGGACGCGGCGATGGCGAGGAGGGCAGCCGCCGCCCGGTCGCGCGTTCCAGGAAATCGTCGCCCGCCGCCTGCGGGGCACCGTCCTCGCCCATGTCCGGGCGACGCTGGGTGGAGCCGGGTGCGCCGGGCGTGGGCACTGCGGGTGAGGCATTTCCATTATCGTCCGGCGCGCGCCGCCCCGGTTCAACCAGATTGCCCTGCTCGTCGATGTAGTAATACTCGTCCGGATCGCCGAAATAGAACTCGTCGTCCGGCTCGGTCTGCCATTCGGGCAATTCCACGTCGGTCTCGAATTCCTCCACCGGTCGATCCTTCACCGCGTACCGCATATAGGCGGAGAATGCCTGTGCTGGGGCCCGCCCCCCGGACAGTCCGCCGACCGCCCGGTTGTCGTCGCGCCCCATCCATACGCCGGTGGTGATCCCGCTGGAGAAGCCGACGAAATAGCCATCCTTGTTGGAGCTGGTGGTGCCTGTCTTGCCCGCTACGGGCCGGCCAATCTGGGCCGCGCGCCCGGTGCCCGTGGCGACCGCCGTCTGGAGGAGATCGGTCATCTCCATCGCAATATAGTCCGCCACCAGCTTCACCTGCCGCTCGGGCTCATGTTCATAGACGGTGCGCCCGCTGGCGGTGGTGACCTTCACGATGCCATAGGGCTCTACCGATTTGCCGCCCGCCGAAATCCCGGCGAAGGCGCGGGTCATGTCGATCAGCCGCACGGTCGAACTGCCCAGCACCATCGCCGGATAGGTGGATATATCGGTGGTGATGCCAAACCGGCGGGCCATCGCCGCGACATTGTCGAACCCGACCTCGTTGCCCAGTTGCGCCGCGACGGTGTTCTTCGAATAGGCGAAGGCGCTGCGCACGTTCATCTCGCCCGCATAGCCGCCCCCCGAATTCTTCGGGCTCCACCCTTTGATCGTGACCGGCCCGTCCACAACCCGGTCGTCGGGCTTGTAGCCCGCCTCCAGCGCGGCGAGATAGACGAACAGCTTCCATGCAGAGCCGGGCTGGCGCTGCGCATCGGTCGCCCGGTTGAAGCTCGTTTTCACGTAATCGGTCCCGCCGACGAGCGCCAGCACCGCGCCGTCGCGATCGAGGCTGACCAGCGCGCCCTGCGCGCCCTTGGGCGCGTTCGCCTTCACCGCGGCGGTCGCCGCCCGCTGCATCCCGACATCGAGCGTGGTCCAGACCTCGATCGGTTCGAACGTTTCGGGCAACAGCACATCGAGCTGGGGCAGCGCCCAGTCGGTGAAATAGCGCACCGAGTTCTGGCTCGCGTCCTTCTTCAGCTTGACCGCCGAGGGGTCGACCGATGCCTGCGCCGCGCTGATCCGGCCCTGTTCGCGCATGAGGCGAAGCACGACCTGCGCCCGGTCGACCGCCGCGTCGACGTCGGCGGTGGGCGAATAGCGGCTGGGGGCCTTCACCAGTCCGGCGATGATCGCCGCCTCGGCGGTGTTGAGCTCGGTGCCGGGATGGCTGAAGAATTTCCGGCTGGCGCTGTCGATGCCGTATGCTCCGCCGCCGAAATAGACCTTGTTGAGATAGAGTTCGAGGATCTGCTGCTTGGAGAATTTCGCCTCCAGCGCCAGCGCCAGCACCCCTTCGCGCATCTTGCGGTCGAGCGAGCGGTTCGAATTGAGGAAGATGTTACGCGCGAGCTGCTGGGTGATGGTCGATGTCGCGGCGATGCGCTTGTCTCCGGTCATCGCCACGTACAGCGCACGCGCCAGGCCGTAGGGATCGACGCCGGGGTGCGAATAGAACCTTCGGTCCTCGACCGAGATCATCGCATCCTTCATCACCTGCGGGATTTCGGAGCTGTCGAGCCATTTGCCGTAGCTCGGCCCCAGTTCCACGATCTCCGTCCCGTCGCGGGCACGCACGACGATGGTCTGCGCGTTCTGGGTCGCCTTCAATTGGGAGAAGCTGGGCAGCTCCTTGGCCGCGAACAGCACCGCGATGCCCAGGAACAGCGCGCCGAGCCCCGCCAGCACCGCGCCCCAGCCGACCAGCCGCCGGGTCCATTTCCAGAACCCGCTGCCCTGCTTGGCCTGTGGCTTGCGCCCCTTGCCCTTGCGGTTGCCGCTACCGCCGCGCCGTTGCGCCATTCATTCCCTCCAGCGGGGTGTCACCCGCCGCTATCCGATACGATCCGAACGGGACCGGTGCCAGCGCCTAGCGTAATGCGGCGTGAACGGCAAAGCCGGAAGGGCGAGGTGGCGACGTCAGGCTTCTTCCGGTTCGAACTGGAGCGCGGCGCTGTTGATGCAATAGCGCAGGCCGGTCGGCTGCGGACCGTCGGGGAAGAGATGCCCCAGATGGCTTTCGCAATTCGCGCAGACGACCTCGGTCCGCACCATGCCGTGGCTGGTGTCGCTGTGCTCTTCCACCGCGTCGCCATCGGCCGGGCGCACGAAGCTGGGCCAGCCAGATCCGCTGTCGTACTTGTCCTCGCTCTCGAAAACCAGGCGACCGCACGCGGCGCAGTGATATTCGCCCGCCTGCTTGTTCTTGTCGTACTTGCCGGTGAAGGCGCGCTCGGTACCGGCCTCGCGCAGCACGTGATATTGCTCGGGGCTCAGGCGCTCGCGCCATTGCTCGTCGGTCAGTTCCAGCTTGTCGGTCATCGCATTCTCCTTCGCGTCGGTTTCCCATATGGGGCCCAACGCGAAAGCCGCAATTATCCGTCGAGATCGGCGTACTGCTCGGGCGGACGGATTCCGTCCATGCGTTCCGCCAACAGGGCGCGGAAACTGGGCCGGCTCTTGAAGGCGTAGTACCAGCCGCGCGTCGAATCGTGCCCTTTCCAGTCGATCCCGCCCAGATAATCCGCGACCGAGATATGCGCCGCGGCGGCCAGGTCGGCGACGCTCATCTGCGATCCGGCCAGCCAGCTGCGATTGTCGACCAGCCAGTCGAGATAGTCGAGATGGGCGTGCGCCAGCTTCATCGCCTCGCGCAACACGCGCGAATCGGGCGGCTCGCGCAGCACCAGCCGCTTCTTCATCCGCTCGTGCAGCAGCGGCATGGTGACGTCGCCGAACAGCGTTTCATCGAACAGCGCGACCAGCCGGCGGATTTCCGCCCGGTTCGCGGCGGTGCCGTTGATCAGCGGGCTCTTGTCGACCGTCTCTTCCAGATATTCGCAGATCGCCCGGCTGTCGCACAGCGCGATACGGCGCTCGCGATCCTCCAGCACAGGGACGCGGCCTGCGGGGTTCGCGGCCCAGAAATCGTCCCCCGCATCCCACGGGTCCGTCCGGACAAGCTCGTAGCCGATGCCCTTTTCCCCCATGAGCAGGCGGACCTTGCGGCTGAAGGGGCAGAGCGGGAACTGGTGAAGCATCCACATGGCACCTCCCCATGCCGCATGGGCGCGGCGCGGTAAACGGGGCCGCGTGCAAAAACCCGGCTAAATCAGACGTCCGCCATGTCAGATGCCGGATGCCTCCAGCGTCAGCAGGCAGGGCGGCATCGCGCGGTCGAGCGTGTCCTGCTGGCGGAAATCGCGCGCCGCCTCTTCCATCAGCGCGGCGACCTGGGCGCGGGTCAGGCCGGCCTCGTCCATCAGCTGGGCGGAGGCGCGGACGAAGAACTCACGCCCCCGCTCTCGCAAATCCGGCCATTTCGAGGCCCCGGGGTCGCCCGCGGCCTGATCGTGCGCGACCAGCGCGAAGGCGGCGGCGCAGCGCAGCAGCGTGCGCTGCTCGAGCGAGATTGCGGGCGGCGGCGCGGATGCCTGCGCGGCGATTTGCGCCGGGAGCGAGACCGCGATAAGCGCTGCCGCGACTGCTTGGAAACGAAAGGCCATCCCGGCCCGTTAGTGCCACGAGACTTAACCTGCGCCAACGGGCCGCAGAGAATTTCGAACCCCGGACGGAGGAACCTGCACATGAGCAATTATCCCGAACTGAAGATGCTGATCGGTGGTAGCGCTATCACCGGCGACGGTCGCGACACGATCGAGGTGAAAAATCCCGCCAATGGCGAGACGCTCGCCGCCCTCCCCTCGGCCAGCACCGCCGATCTCGACCAGGCACTGGAAAATGCCGAGAAGGGCTTTCACGAATGGCGCAAGACCAGCGCGGACAAGCGCGAAGCGATCCTGCGCAAGGCTGCGGGCCTCCTGAAAGAGCGCGCGGGCGACATCGCCGAGGCGCTGACCTATGAGCAGGGCAAGCCGCTGGCCGAGGCCAAGGGCGAGACCATGTATTCGGCCATGCTGCTCGAATTCTATGCCGGCGAGTGCAAGCGCATCTACGGCCGCACGTTGGTCCGCCCCGAAGGCGCGCGGGCCGAGGTGCAGTATCACCCGGTCGGCCCCGTGGCGGGCTTCTCGGCGTGGAACTTCCCCGTCCTCAACGTCATGCGCAAGATCGGCGGCGCGCTCGCTGCGGGTTGCTCCACCATCGTCAAGCCGAGCGAGGAAACCCCGGCTGCGGGCATCGCGCTGGTGCAAGCGCTGCTCGACGCGGGCGTGCCGGGCGATGTGGTCCAGTGCGTCTTCGGCGTGCCGGACGAGGTCAGCCGCCATCTGCTCGCCTCCCCGATCATCCGCAAGGTCACCTTCACCGGCTCCACCGCGGTGGGCAAGCACCTGTCGAAGCTGGCGGCCGAGGATCTGAAGATCACCACCATGGAGCTGGGCGGACACGCCCCGGTGCTGGTGTTCGAGGATGCCGATCTCGACAAGACGCTCGATACGATGGTCGCCAACAAGTACCGCAACGCCGGGCAGGTCTGCGTCAGCCCGACCCGCTTCCTGATCGAAGAGAACATCTTCGAGAAGTTCCGCGACGGCTTCGTCGAACGCGCGAAGGCAGTGAAGGTGGGTAACGGCTGGGAAGACGGCACGCAGATGGGCCCGATGGCGAGCGAACGCGGGCCGGACGGCGTCGCGTCCAAGATCGCCGATGCGAAGGACAAGGGCGCCAACCTGGCGCTGGGCGGCGAACGGATCGGCAATCTGGGCAATTTCTTCGAGCCTTCGGTGCTGACCGAAGTCTCGACCGATGCCGAGATCATGAACGAGGAGCCGTTCGGCCCGGTCGCGATCCTCAACCCGATGAAGGGCGAGGACGCCATGATCGAGGAGGCAAACCGCCTGCCCTATGGCCTAGCGGCCTATGCCTGGACCAACGACGTCGCCCGCCGCCGCCGGCTTGCCGCGGAAGTCGAGGCGGGGATGCTGGCGATCAATACCGGCGGCGTCAGCGCGGCCGACGCCCCCTTCGGCGGGGTCAAGTGGTCCGGCCACGGGAGCGAGGACGGCCGCGAGGGTGTGATGGCGTGCATGGTTCCCAAGACCATCCACGAAGGCTAATCGCCGCCATCATTCCCTTCCCAGTCCCGCCAATGGAGACCCGTGCATGAAAACCCGCGCCGCCGTCGCGTTCGAAGCCAAGCAGCCCCTGGAAGTCGTCGAGGTCGATCTCGAGGGGCCGAAGGAGGGCGAAGTCCTGGTCGAACTGATGGCGACCGGGCTTTGCCACACCGATCTCTACACCCTCTCGGGCAAGGATTCGGAAGGGTTGTTCCCTTCCATCCTGGGCCACGAAGGGTGCGGCGTGGTGCGCGAAGTCGGCCCGGGCGTCACCAGCGTGAAGCCCGACGATCACGTCATCCCGCTCTACACCCCCGAATGCCGCCAGTGTAAGATGTGCCTGTCGGGCAAGACCAATCTGTGCAGCGCGATCCGCGAGACGCAGGGCAAGGGGCTGATGCCCGACGGGACCAGCCGCTTTTCGTACAAGGGGCAGACGATCCACCATTACATGGGCACGTCGACCTTCTCGAACTTCACCGTCCTGCCCGAAATCGCGGTGGCGAAGATCCGCGAGGACGCCCCCTTCGACACCACCTGCTATGTCGGCTGCGGCGTCACCACCGGCGTGGGCGCGGTGGTCAACACCGCCGACGTGCGCCCCGGCGACACCGTGGCGGTGTTCGGCCTGGGCGGGATCGGCCTCAACGTCATCCAGGGCGCGAAGTTGGCCGGCGCGGGGATGATCATCGGCGTCGATCTCAATTCGGACCGCGAGGAATGGGGCCGCAAGTTCGGCATGAGCCATTTCGTCAATGCCAAGGAGACGGACGACGTCGTCGCGAAGATCATCGAGATGACGGGCGGCGGGGTGGATTACAGCTTCGAATGCATCGGCAATACGAACGTGATGCGCCAGGCGCTGGAATGCTGTCACAAGGGCTGGGGCACCAGCGTCATCATCGGCGTGGCCGAGGCGGGCGCGACGATCGAGACACGCCCCTTCCAGCTCGTGACCGGGCGCAACTGGCGCGGCACCGCCTTCGGCGGGGCGAAGGGTCGCACCGACGTGCCCAAGATCGTCGACTGGTACATGGACGAGAAGATCCAGATCGACCCGCTCATCACCCACCGCTTCAGTCTGGACGAGATCAATCACGGCTTCGACCTGATGGAAAAGGGCGAGAGCATCCGCGGCGTCGTGATCTACTGAGTGCCGACCGTGCAGGACCCGGTCAATCTCGCCGCCAAGTTCGAAGGAATAGAGGCGCATTGGGCGCCGCGTATCGTTGGTCAATATAACGATAACGACATCCGTATCGTGAGGGTCGAAGGGGAATTCGTCTGGCATACGCACGAAGAGACCGACGATCTCTTCCTCGTGCTGGAAGGCAAGATCGAAATCGAACTGCGCGACCGCACCGTAAAGCTTGGCCCTGGTGAACTGTTCGTGGTGCCGCGTGGAGTCGAGCATCGACCGGTCGCGCGCCATGGCGAGGCGAAGCTACTGATCATCGAGCCGAGTGGCACTGCAAACACCGGAGACCATGCTACGGCTACGGTAGCCACACCCATCTGAAGGAAGAGGAAAGCGACGTGCTCAATCACATCATGCTCGGGTCGAACGACATCGAGAAGTCGAAGAAATTCTACGATACCGTGCTCGCCACCCTAGGCGTGCGCGAGCCGATGAAGAACGTCGCGGCAAGCGGCCATGTCCGCTATTTCTACATGCATGATGGCGACGTCTTCGCGCTGACCCAGCCGATCAACGACGAACCGGCCGAATGCGCCAACGGGATGACCATCGGCTTCAAATGCGATTCGCCCGAACAAGTGACCGAATTCCACGATGTCGCGGTGGCCAACGGCGCGACATCGATCGAGGGCCCTCCGGGTCTGCGGGAAGCGAGCATGGGCTCGATGTATCTGTGCTATTTCCGCGATCCCGACGGCCACAAGATCTGCGGGCTCCACCGCGCATCGTGATGGAAACCGTCAGCGAGAACCGGAGCCACGGCGGGACGCAGGGCGTCTATTCGCACGATAGCCGGGAAACCGGGACCGAGATGACGTTCTCGGTCTTCGTCCCCGATCACGATCCGGGCACGAAACTGCCGGTCTTGTGGTATCTCTCCGGCCTTACCTGCACCCACGCCAACGTGACGGAAAAGGGCGAATACCGTGCCGCTTGCGCCGAACACGGCATCGTCTTCGTCGCACCCGACACATCCCCGCGCGGCGAGGGTGTGCCCGATGCTGACGGATACGACATGGGCCAGGGCGCGGGCTTCTATCTCGATGCGACGCAGGACCCGTGGGCGGACAATTTCCGCATGCGCTCCTATATCGAGCGCGAACTGCCCGCGCTGATCGAGCGACAGTTTCCGGTCGACATGGACCGGCAATCGGTAACCGGCCATTCGATGGGCGGGCACGGCGCGCTGACTTTTGGCCTGCGCAACCCCGACCGGTTCCGCTCGGTCAGCGCCTTCGCGCCGATCTGCGCCCCGGCGCAGGTGCCGTGGGGGGAGAAGGCGTTCACCAGCTATCTCGGCGAGGATCGCGCGGCCTGGGCCGAATACGATGCCGTCGCGCTGATCGGGAACGGCGCGCGGCTGCCGAACCTGCTGGTCGACCAGGGCACCGCCGACAACTTCCTCGAGGAAGGGCAATTGCGCCCCGACCTGCTGCGCGAGGCATGCGAGAATGCAGGAATCGAAGCGGAAATCCGGATGCACGAGGGGTACGATCACTCGTATTACTTCATCTCGACCTTCCTCGCCGAACATGTCGCCTGGCATGCGGAGCGGCTAAAAGCCTGAGGCTCTATGTCGTCACCCCAGGCTGGGGGAGCGCCTTTGGGCGACGCGCCTGCCGGGAAAGCGAGGCATTTTCCTACACTACGACGCGGCGCTAGACACGCGCCGCTCTTTCCTATTGCCGGATCGCCCCGCGCGAGGTTTTCGCGCCCCGCCCCCTGTCCGTCCGCGTACGGCGGCAGGCCAATCTTTCATGTATATCAGTGATTTAACCCACCGGCGCGAAAGTGACAGGGTGTAACTTTCGTCACCCGCGCCCGCTTACCTCGAACAGCGCGTATTCGGCGCGCCAGTTCGCGCCCGCGGCACCGACCGGCGTCTCGCTGGCGAAGAACCACTCGCGCTCGATCCGCCCGCCCTTGGCCCGTGCCAGCTCGCGAAAGTCGCGGACGGTCACATGGTGGATGTTCTGCGTTTCGTACCAAGTCACCGGCAGGTGCCGCGTCACCGGCATGCGGCCATGGCGCAGCAGCGCCCAGCGCATCCGCCAATGCGCGAAATTGGGGAAGGAAACGAAGGCGCGCGCGCCCACGCGCAGCAGCTCCTCCAGCATCCGGTCGGGCCGCGCCGCGGTCTGCAATGTCTGGCTCAGGATCGCGTAATCGAAAGCGCCATCGGGATAGAAGGTCAGGTCGCGGTCGGCATCGCCCTGCACCACCGACAGCCCCTGCCCGACGCAGGTCGCGACGCAGGCCGGATCGATCTCGATCCCCCGCGCATCGACCCCCTTGGCCCTGAGCGCCGCCATCAGCACGCCATCACCGCACCCTACGTCGAGCGCGCGCGTGCCCGGATCGACCCGCTCCAGGATCGCGGCGAGGTCGGGGCGCAACTGCTTTGCCTGGCTCATTCGATGAACCCCGCCACCACCCGGTCGAGCGCGGGTACGTCGAGCAGGAAGCTGTCGTGCCCGAAGGGAGCGGATAGCTCGACGAAGCTCGCCTCCGCCCCGGCGGCATTCAGCGCGTGGACGAGGTGGCGGCTCTCCGCCGTCGGATAGAGCCAGTCGCTGTCGAAGCTGACGAGGCAGAACCGGGCGCTCGACCCGGCGAAGGCATCGGCCAGCCGCCCGCCATGCTCCTCGGCCAGGTCGAAATAATCCATCGCCCGGGTGATATAGAGGTAGGAATTGGCGTCGAACCGGCGCGTAAAGCCGCTGCCCTGGTACCGCAGATAGCTCTCGACCTGGAAATCGGCCTCGAAGCCGAAGCTCTTCGCTTCCCGGTCTTGCAAACGTCTGCCGAACTTCTCGGTCAGCCCATCTTCGGACAGATAGGTGATGTGAGCCGCCATCCGCGCCACGGCGAGACCGGCGTCGGGCGCGCCCTGGTCGCCATAATAGTCCCCGCCGCGCCAGTTGGGATCGGCCATGATCGCTTGCCGCCCCAGTTCGTGGAAGGCGATGTTCTGCGCCGAATGCCTGCTGGTGGAAGCGATCACCAGCACCCGCCCCGCCCGCTCCGGCCAGTTCGCCGCGAGGCTGAGCGCCTGCATCCCGCCCATGGAGCCACCCACCACGGCATGCAGCCGCTGGATGCGCAGGCCGTCGAGCAGCCCGACGAGGCCCCGCACCATGTCGCGCACGGTGATGACAGGGAAACGCATGGCATAGGGAGCACCGTCGGGCGCGATACTCGCCGGGCCGGTGCTGCCGAGGCAACTGCCGATGACGTTGGCGCAGATGACGTGGAAACGCGCTGTGTCGATCGACTTGCCCGGCCCCACCATCCGCTCCCACCACCCGGGCTTGCCGGTGACTGGATGCTCGCTCGCCAGATACTGGTCGCCGGTCAGTGCGTGACAGACGAGGATGGCGTTGTCGCGCCGATCGTTGAGTTCGCCATAGGTTTCGTAAGCGATTTCGACATGCTCCAGCGCCTGCCCGCTGTCGAGTTGGAGCGGACCGGGCAGCGCGAGCGTCTGGGGGCGGAAATCGGGCGCCATGGCCGCGTTCGCTTGGGGGCGAACGTCCGGGCTGTCAATCGCGCGCGCCAGCCGCTAGATGCCGCAACCCGATGGACCAGCGCCCGCAATTGAAGCCGTGGATCGAGGCGATCCACCCCTACGTCCCCGGTCGCTCGACCGGCGCCGGCGGCCGCGAGCTGGTCAAGCTGTCGGCGAACGAGAACCCGCTGGGCTGCAGCGATGCCGCGCGCGAGGCGCTCGCCCGGCCGCACGATCCGGCGCGCTATCCCGATCCCGATGCGACCGCCCTGCGCGAAGCGATCGGCGCGGCGCACGGCATCGATCCGGCCCGCATCGTGTGCGGCACCGGCTCCGGCGAATTGCTTGGCTGCGCGGTGCAAGCCTATGCCGGGCGCGGCGACGCGGTGCTTTTCTCGCGCTTCTCGTTCTCGCTCTACCCGCTGCTGGCGGCGAAGGTCGGGGCCGAGGCGATCATGGCCGAGCCGGTCGATTACGGTGCCGATGTCGACGCCATGATCGCCGCGCTAGACGAGCGGGTGAAGGTCGTGCTGCTCGACAATCCGAACAATCCGGTCGGCAGCAGCCTCTCGGATGCCGAAGTCGAGCGTCTGCACGCCGCGCTGCCCCCGACCACGCTGCTGGTGCTGGACCAGGCCTATGCCGAATATGGCGACCCGCAGGCAGCGAGAGCGGGGCTGGAGCTTGCCGCACAGGCCGCGAACGTGCTGGTCACGCGCACCTTCTCCAAGGTCCACGGGCTGGCGGCGGAGCGGATTGGCTGGGCGACCGGCGCACCGCATCTGGTCGATGCGCTCAACCGCCTGCGCGGGCCATTCAACGTTTCCACCGGCGGGCAGGCGGCGGCATGTGCGGCGATCGGCGATACGGATTTCGTCGAACACTCGCGTACTCACAACGCGACCGAGCGTGAGCGTTTCACGGGGGCGATGCGCGCGCTCGGCAATCACGGCCTCCGCTCCATTCCGAGCGCGGCGAATTTCGTGCTGGTACTGTTCGAGGGCGACCTCACCGCAGAAATGGCGCGCGACGGCTTGGTCGAGGCGGGTTACGCGGTACGACACTTGCCCGGACAAGGTCTTCCGCATGCACTGCGGATCACTGTCGGAACCGCCAAGGACATGGATACGATCGCGACCACGATCCGGGAAAGGGCGGAGCGCGCATGATCCAGTGCGTTGCTATCATCGGCCTCGGTCTGCTCGGCGGCTCGGTCGGGCTCGCTTTGCAGGAAAGCCTGCCGCAGGTCGCGACCACCGGTTACGACGCCGATCCGTCCGTGCGAGAGCAAGCTGCCGAGCGTGGACTTGTCGGCACTGTTTGCGCCAGCGCGGCCGAAGCGGTTAAGCACGCCGACCTCGTTATCCTGTGCGTCCCCGTAGGCGCGATGGAAGCTGCCGCACGCGAGATGGCGCATGCCTTGCCTCAGCACGCGATCGTGAGCGATGTGGGCTCCTCGAAAGCAACCGTCGGAGAGGCGCTGGGCCGCGCGCTGCCCGATCACTTGGTCATTCCGGCGCATCCCGTCGCCGGGACCGAGCGAAGCGGACCGGATGCAGGCTTTGCGAGTCTGTTCCGCAATCGCTGGTGCATTCTCACCCCGGCCCCTGATGCGCCAGAGCAAGCGGTGGCCGATGTTTCCGCGCTATGGGAGTCGCTCGGCGCTACTGTCGAGATCATGGATCCGGTTCATCACGACCGCGTACTCGCCGTGACCAGCCACCTGCCGCACCTCATCGCCTACACCATCGTCGGTACCGCCAGCGATCTGGAGGAGGTGACCCGCGGCGAAGTCATCAAATATTCCGCCGGCGGTTTTCGCGATTTCACCCGGATCGCCGCCAGCGATCCCACCATGTGGCGCGACGTCTTTCTCGCCAATCGCGAGGCGGTGCTGGAAATGCTGGGCCGCTTCACCGAGGATCTGACCGCGCTTCAGCGCGCGATCCGCAATAGCGACGGCGATACGCTGTTCGACCTGTTTACCCGCACGCGCGCGATCCGCCGTTCCATCGTCGAACAGGGTCAGGACGACGAACGCGCCGATTTCGGCCGCTCCGACCACGCGATCGACAACCGGGACTAGTCATGCCCGAATTGCCCGAAGTCGAGACCACTGTGCGCGGGCTCGCCCGCGTTCTGGAGGGGGAACGGCTGATCACCGTACGGGTCAATCGCCCCGATATGCGTCGCCCCTTCCCCGTAGACCTCGTACAGTCGCTCACCGGCGCGCGCGTGACCGGCCTTGGTCGCCGCGCGAAGTTCGGGCTGATCCATACCGACCGCGATCAGACCATGATTTTCCATCTCGGCATGAGCGGCCGCTGGCGGATCGACCCGGTGGAAGCGGACAAGCACGATCATCTGCTCCTCGAAACCGACCGGCATCGATTCGCCCTGTGCGATCCCCGGCGCTTCGGCTGGGTCGACCTCGTCGCCACCCAGGAAATCGACGAATGGCCGAGCTTCGCGGCGATGGGACCCGAGCCGTTGGGCGATAGGCTGACCGTCGATCACCTGCGCACCGCGTTGGCGAGCCGCAAGCAGGCGATCAAGCTCTGCCTGCTCGACCAGCGTATCGTCGCGGGTCTGGGCAACATCTACGTCTGCGAGGCATTGTGGCAGGCACGGATCGATCCGCGCAAAGCCGGGGGCCGGGTTTCGCGCCAAGCGCTCTCGCGGCTCGTTCCGGCGATCCGCGAAGTGCTGGAGCAATCGATCCGCGACGGCGGCTCGACCCTGCGCGACTATGCTCAGCCCGATGGCGAACTCGGCTATTTCGCCACCCGCTTCCACGTCTATGGGCGGGACGGCGAATCCTGTCACCGTGCCGATGGGGGAGTGGTACGACGCATCGTTCAGGGCGGGCGTAGCACATGGTATTGCCCCCGCTGTCAGCGATGATGCGCGAGTTTCTTGACGATTCGCCCATCCACGACTATGTCGCGCCCTTTCCGGCGCTCCGGCGCCCGTTTTCACATGTTTCGAGCGATTCTCGCAGGCGGCTCCCGCCCTCTGCCACGACTGGGATAGACAAGACGATATGGCCAACACGCCGCAAGCCAAGAAGCGCATCCGCCGCAACGCCAACCGCGCCGAGATCAACGGCGCCCGTATGAGCCGCATCCGGTCCTTCGTGAAGAAGGTCGAGACCGCGATCGCCGGTGGTGACAAGAAGGCGGCGGAAGCCGCTCTCAAGGATGCGCAACCGGAACTGGCGCGCGGCGTTTCTCGCGGCGTCATGCACAAGAACACGGCCTCGCGGAAGATGAGCCGCCTGTCGAAGCGCGTCGCTTCGCTGTAAGGCCTGGCCGCGACGGCGGCCTTTTAGCTGCGATTTAGCACTCTCGAACGCGTCGGGCCTCGGTCCGGCGCGTTTGTCATATGGCGCTACCGGAGCCTGGCCCGAGCGGATGGATATGAAGCGCCGGAATCCCACGATTCGCACGGCATTTCGGTCGAAAACCAAGCTATAACATTGGGTTGGACGCAGGCCTGCGGGCTTGCGCGCTGTCAACTTCATTATTTCAAATAAATTACGTCCGCGCCCCTTGAGCGAATCGGTGGAGAGCGGTCTAACTCTCATCTCACCCGGTCAGCGTCGTACCGGACTTAAATATCGTGAGTGACGAAGGGGGCGCTCGGGTCTTTCTCGATCCGGGCGACGGGATAGCTTTGTCAGCGTGGTGGAACCGGTCGGAAGTGTCTGCTTTCCGGGTCGGGGAGGACGTGGGAGGTTGAGAATGAGTGTTCGTGATACCACCGCGCGGGATATGAAGGGCGAGGGAATGGAAGATATCGAAGCGGTGAACCTGGCGGCGGACTGGGCTGATATCAGCCAGGGCTTGCGCAAGGATCTGGGCCACCAGCTTCACAGCCAGTGGATCAAGCCGATCCAGCTCGGCGGCTTCTGCAAGGACACCGGAACGCTCGACCTTTACCTGCCGACCGAATTTTCCGCCAACTGGGTGCAGGACCGCTTCGCCGATCGCCTCAGCCTCGCCTGGAAGATCGCCCGTAGCGAAGTCCGCACCGTACGCATTCAGGTTCATCCCGGCCGCCGCAAGTTTGCCGAGCTGGCGATGGGCGACGGCCGCCGCGCCGCGAATGACGGTGGTGATTTCGGTAACACGGTCCATGGCGTCGGCGGGATGGCCGATAGCGGCTTCACCGCGCCCGTCGGTCTGGATGCCGCACTCACCTTCGCTGCGTTCATTACCGGTGAAGCCAACATCCTGGCGTGCAACGCCGCCCAGCGGATGTCCGCCAACGAGCAGCCCCAGTTCAGCCCGCTTTATCTCAAGGGCGCGACCGGCCAGGGCAAGACCCATCTGCTGCATGCGATCGGGCATCAGTATCTGACCAACCATCCGCGCGCGCGTATCTTCTACTGCAGCGCCGAACGCTTCATGGTGGAATTCGTCCAGGCGCTGAAGCAGAATCGGATGATCGAGTTCAAGGCACGCCTGCGCAGTTTCGACCTGCTGCTGGTGGACGACATCCAGTTCATCATCGGCAAGGCGAGCGCGCAAGAGGAACTGCTTTACACGATCGACGCGCTGCTGGCCGAGGGCAAGCGGCTGGTCTTCGCCGCCGACCGCGCACCGCAGGCGCTCGACGGAGTCGAACCACGCCTTCTTTCGCGCCTGTCGATGGGCCTCGTCGCCGACATTCAGGCAGCCGATCTGGAGCTTCGCCGCAAGATCCTCGAATCGAAGCTGTCGAAGTTCGCACCGCTCGACGTGCCCGAGGACGTGATCGATTTCCTCGCCCGGACCGTCAGCCGCAATGTTCGCGAACTGGTCGGTGGGCTCAACAAGCTGATCGCCTATGCCCAGCTCACCGGGCAGGTCGTTTCCTTGCAGCTTGCCGAGGAGCAGCTGACCGATATCCTGTCGGCCAATCGCCGCCGGATCACGATCGACGAGATTCAGCGCACGGTATGCCAGTTCTATCGGATCGACCGCTCGGAAATGAGCAGCAAGCGCCGTGCGCGCGCTGTGGTCCGCCCGCGACAGGTGGCCATGTACCTCGCCAAAGTGCTGACCCCGCGCAGCTATCCCGAGATCGGACGCAAGTTCGGCGGGCGCGACCATTCGACCGTTATCCACGCAGTGCGCCTGATCGAGGACCTGCGCCAGCGCGACGCGGATATGGATGGCGATGTGCGCAGCCTGCTACGCCAGCTCGAAAGCTGATTTAGACAGCGCATCCACCGCCGTTGCCGGATAGATCGACAGCCTTGCGCACAGGGCTGTCGACAGCCTTTGCACAGCCTGCCAACAGGCATGCCATGGCATCCTCCACCAAGCTGTCCTCAGCCCGGCTCGACCGTTTTGCGCGCCATATCGTGCTGCCCGAGATCGGCGGCGCGGGGCAGGCGCGGCTGGCCGAAGCGCATGTCGCGATCGTTGGATTAGGCGGTATCGGCAGCCCGGCACTACAATATCTCGCAGGGGCCGGGATCGGGCGGCTGACGTTGATCGATAGCGGCGATGTCGAGGCGAGCAATCTCCAGCGCCAGACCATCTACACCGAGCGCGACATCAGCCATGGCAAGGCGGTGATCGCGCGCGGCTGGCTGGCCGATTTCGATCGCGTTCTGGAGGTCGATATCAGCGACGCAAGGATCGAACCCTGCAACGCGCGAGCGATGATCGATGGAGCCGAGTTGGTGATCGACGGCACCGACAATTTCGCCACCCGGCTAGCGGTATCCGATGCCTGTGTCGCGGCCGGCGTTCCGTTACTCTCGGCTGCGGTAGGCCGGTTCCAGGGACAGGCCGGCGCATTCGCCGGGCACCTCCCAGATCACGCGTGCTATCGCTGCTTCGTCGGCGACGCCTTCGATGCCGAGGATTGCGATACCTGCGCTGAGGACGGAGTGCTGGGCGCAATGGTCGGCTGGGTCGGCACCTTCGCCGCGATGCAGGCGATCAAGGTGCTGCTGCGCGGCGTGAGCCAGTTCGGCGATCCGCGTTGGGGAACCGTGTTTCAAATGGACGGTCTCGCGCCCGGCATGCGCAGCTTCGCTATCCCGAAGGACCCGACCTGCAAAGGCTGCGGAGACTAGGCTCGCCAGCGGGCGATGAAGAATCCGTCGAGACCGCCGACATCGGGCAGCATGCCGGGATCGGTCCGGAGCCAGCCATCGGTAGTCGCGGCAAGATTCGCCGGCAGTTCGTCGGCACGGATCGGTTCCGGCGTCAGTTGCACACGCTCCGCCTGCTCCTCACCTTCCGCCCGTTCGAGGGAGCAGACCGCATAGATCAGCGTGCCCCCCGACGCGAGCCATTCGGTTGCACGGTCGAGCAACGCGGTCTGGAGTTCCGCAAGCTCTTCGATCTGACGCGGGCCGATGCGGTGCAAAACGTCCGGATGGCGGCGACAGGTGCCGGTCGCGGTGCATGGCGCATCCAGCAGGATAGCGTCGAAAGCGCGTTCCGGCTGCCACTGCAGCGCGTCGGCAATGACTGTGTGCGCGGAGAGGCCCGTGCGGGCGAGGTTCTCTTTCAGCCGCTCCATCCGTCGCTTGCTGATATCGAGCGCGGTGACGTCCCACCCGGCGGTTGCCAGTTGCAATGTCTTCCCGCCCGGTGCAGCAGCGAGATCGAGCACGCGGCGGCCGGCGCCCTCCCCCAATAGGCGTGCAGGTAGCGACGCGGCGAGATCCTGCACCCACCAAGCCCCCTCGGCGAAGCCAAGCAATTCCTCTATCCGCGATCCGCGCGACAACCGGATATGGCTAGGCGCCAGGCTCATGCCGCCTTGTCGCTCTGCCCACGCGTCCGTTTCGTGAACATCGCGTAGCGCTAGATCGAGCGGGGGCGGTTCTGACAGACCCATCGCGATCGTCTCTGCTCGCGTTCCCCAGCGCGCCGCGACGGCATCGGGCAAGGTCGGCACCGGAGGCAGGGCCGCGCCGCGCTTAGTGAGCGTCGAGAAGACCCCGTGCGCCAATCTGCGCGGCCCGCCCGCGAGCAAAGGCAATCCGGTCGCGATCACCGCATGTGGTGGCGTCTCTAACCGAAGCGCCTGCGCCAGCATCAGCCGCAGCACCATGCGCGGCTTCGCATCGTCGGGTAGGCGGCGCTTGGTCGCGCTGTCGATCAGCGCGTCGAGATCGACCAGCCAGCGCAACGCCTCGCTGGCGATCGCGCGGGCGAGAGCGCGGTCTTCCGGTGCCAGGCCCCGCGCCGCGACGCCTTCCGCCTGGTCGAGCGTTTCGCCCCGGCGTAGCACGGCATCGAGAAGCTTCAGCGCAGCGCGGCGCGCGCCGAGCCCGGCGGGTTGGGATTGGTCTGCCATGTCCACTCCGCTAGCCGCGCTTGAAACCTTAGGCCAGAGCGCGCATTTTCGTAACATGACCGAACGCGCCACCAAGCGGCCCGAAGGCTTCACCAAGCCTGCGCACTGGACGAACGAGCCGGTGCCCGAACCGAAACCGATCGAAGCCGCGGAAAAGGACCCGCGCGGCCTTTCCCCCACCCGCTACGGCGATTGGGTAAAGGACGGGATCGCGATCGATTTCAGCTAGAGCGCGTGCAGGCTGATCCGCAGCCCGTCCTTGGGGCGCGGGATCGGCCAGGCCTGCCATTCGGGTACGTAACCCTCCGCAATCTCAACCCGGTAGCGGGTCAGCATCTGCGCCAGCAGGATCTTGATCTGCATGTAGGCGAAGTGCAGGCCCAGGCACATATGCGCCCCGCCGCCGAACGGCACCCAGGCATATTTGTGTCGCGTCTTTACCGCTTCGGGCAAGAACCTTTCGGGATCGAAGCGCTGCGGCTCGGGCCAGTGCGCCGCCAGGTGATGAACGTAATGCGGGTTGATCCCGACCGGCGTTCCGGCGGGAACGCGGTAGCCTAGAAATTCGAAATCTTTGAGCGCACGACGCGGGATCGAGGGAACCGGCGGCATGAAGCGCAGCGCTTCCTTGAACGCCATCTCGGTCAGCTCGGCCTTGGCCATATCGTCGTAGGAAAGACTGCCGCGGTCGCCAGTCAGTCCGCCCAATTCGTCGCGTATACGGTCCTGCCAGTGCGGCTCGCGCGCCAATAGCCAGATGAGCGAGGTCGCGCTGGACGTGATGGTGTCGTGCGCTGCCATCATC
This sequence comes from Erythrobacter sp. LQ02-29, assembly GCF_022576075.2. Classification (NCBI taxonomy): domain Bacteria; kingdom Pseudomonadati; phylum Pseudomonadota; class Alphaproteobacteria; order Sphingomonadales; family Erythrobacteraceae; genus Erythrobacter; species Erythrobacter sp. LQ02-29. The sequence continues at coordinate 179,625 of NZ_JANCNT010000001.1, forward strand.
AGGAAGTTCATGTGATCGACCACCGCGGCGACCGGCATCGGCGTACCGTCTTCCATCTCAGCAGTGGCGAACTGGCTGAACATGTCCTGCCCTAACCCATCGCCCGCCCGGCGGCGCTCGGTCTCGCGGGTGAACCAGTCGACCAGGAAGGCGCGGCCCTCGACCCCGCGGCGCATCTGCGTGCCGGGCAACGGGCGACGGATTGGTGCAACGGAAGCCTGCACCATCTCGACGAAGGCATGGTTGATCGCTTCCGCTTCCTCGCCCAGTGGCAGGCCAAGGAAGCTATCGGCAGCGAGGTCCAGCGTCAGCTGCTTGATCGCTGGGTAGAACTGCATCTCGCCCGCGCCCCATTCGCCCATGCGGGTGCCAATGCCGCGATCCAGCGCATCGGCATAGTGGCGCATCGGCCCCGGCTTGAACGCGATCGACAGCGCGCGCCGGTCCGCCCGGTGATGGTCGAAGTCCATCAGCATCAGGCCGCGCGGGAACAGCTTGTCGAGTACTGGCCCCCAACCCTGCTCGCTGGAGAACACCTTGTCCCGGTCGAACAGCATCAGCTCGTTCGCATCGGCACCGATCAATGCGACGTGCCATGCGCCCATCGTGCGCACCTTGTAGATATGGCCGTAGGTTTCGATCATCCGCCGGGCGAAAGCATGTGGGTCGGCGAGTTGATTGAAGGTGTGGCCGACAACCGGCCAGCCCGCTTCGCCCGGAATATGTTCGAGCGCACCGGCGGGTAGCCGGTCGGACCAATGGGCGAAGCGCAAGGGTGCAGGTGCGTGAGCGGTCGCGACGGATGCCATGGACAGTCCTCCTCCTGACATCGATGTAAATAAGCCGCGGCGTTAAATCCAGCCCGACAATTCCTGTCGCATCAGTGTCTCGATCATATCCATCCCGGCGTCACTTGCATTGAGGCAGGACAGCGCGGCGAACTGCTCCCCCCCGGCGTCGCGGAACTGATCGCGACCCTGAATGGCCAGCTCCTCCAGCGTCTCAAGGCAGTCGGCGGAGAAGCCAGGCGCGGCGACCGCAATGCGGCGAACGCCTTCGCGGGCGAAGCGCATCAATTCGGCATCGGTGGCGGGCTCCAGCCATTGCGCACGGCCGAAGCGGGATTGGAAACTCGTCTCGATCCGCAGGCCCGACCGCTTCAACCGCTCGCTCAGCAGCCGCGAGGTCTTGCGGCAATGGCAGTGATAGGGATCGCCCAGTTCGAGTGTGCGCACCGGCATGCCGTGATAGCTGAGCAGCAGCACTTCCGGCTCGAAATCGAGCGCGTCGAGTTGCCGCGCGATATCGGCCTCGAGCGCGTCGAGAAAGGCCGGGTGATCGTGATAGGGCGGCAGGGTTCGCAGGCTCGGCTGCCAGCGCATGGCGCGCAGCGCATCGCCCGCCTTGTCCACGGCGGTCGCGGTCGTCGCACCGGAGTAATGGGGGTATAGTGGGGCGAACAGGATACGCTCGCATCCGGCCGCGCGCATCGCCTCCAGCCGTTGGGGGATCGACGGATTGCCGTAACGCATCGCCCAATCGACCCGGACACCATCGCCCAAAGCGCGCTGCAGCTTCTCCGCCTGGGCTCGCGTGATCGCCGCCAGCGGCGATCCGTCAGGACTCCACACCTGTCCATAGGCATGCGCGCTCTTCTTGGGGCGAGTGTTCAGAATAATCCCGCGCAGGATCGGCTGCCATACGATCTGGGGGATTTCGACCACGCGCCGGTCGGACAGGAATTCGGCGAGATAGCGCTTCACCGCCGCCGGAGAAGGATCGTCGGGTGTGCCGAGATTGACCAGCAGCACGCCGATGCCGCCGCTGTGCACCGGCGGATGGTCGTTCGGGAGAGATTGCGGCTGCCAGGTCATTGCGTCCGCGCCCTACAACCCGCCGGAGAGCAGGGGCAAGCGTCTTAGCCGCAGCCCGGTCGCAGCGAAGAGCGCGTTGGCGATGGCGGGTGCCGCGATGACAGTCCCGATCTCGCCCGGATCGAACGGCGGCGCATCGCTGGCTACGAACTTCAGCGTGATCTCCGGGCTATCGGCGAGTAGCGGCAGCGACAGATCGGCCAAGCGTGCCGAGCGGGGCAACCCCGTCTCGTATTCGGTACTGCTGCCCAGCGCGAGCGAGGTCCCGAATATCAATCCGCCTTCGACCTGCTGGCGTGCGATGTCGAGGTTCACGATGCGCCCGATATCCATCACCGCATGCAGGCTGGAGACGCGCACCCCGCCCTGACCCCGGCGAGCGGTCGCAATGCAGGCGATACGGCCGCCGCTCTGCGCATTGCCCATCCGGTGGCATGCCACGCCCTGCCCGCTTTCGGAGCCCCACTGTGCAAGATGTGCCGCTTGTTGCAGGCATTCGGCCAACCGCGGATCCCGCCCCAGCATCCCGATCCGGAACGACAGCGGCTCGCGCTTCGCCCGCGCTGCCGCCTCGTCGACGAAGCTTTCGGTGACGAAGGCGATTATCGCATCGCCCCCGCCCCGCATGCGCGAGACAGGTAAAGGCAGATCGACCGGGACATGCTGCACCGCGACGTTGGGGATGTCGTAGGCGGGCATCGCCCCCGCACAGGCGAGCGCGTCCGCCTCTCCCGAAACGCGCGCTATCGCTCCCTGCGCCGTCCGGTTGTCGAACAGACGCGCGCCCAGTTGCCGCATTACGGGTGGCATCGCGATGCGGGTCCGCTGCGCCTCCAGCGAGCCCGCCGGGCCGAGCCGCGCGCTCGCGATGACCGCGGCAGGGGCTCGGGGAAAACTCGCCAGCATTTCCTGCCAGCGGGACCAAGTCAGTTGCACTGGCCGTCCGGTCTCGCGGGCGATCACCGCAGCCTCTATCGCATGGCCGAAGGATAGGCGCGCATCGAAACTGCCCCCGGCAGGCATCGGATAGATGACCGTGTTCGACAAGGACACGCCGGCCGCCTCGGCCGCCGCAGCCCGCGCGCTTTCCGGAACCTGGCACGCCACCCACAGCTCCAGCCGGTCGTCGTGGAGCCACGCCGTTGCACTTGCGGTTTCTATCGGCGCATGCACGGCTGGAGCGATATCGTAGCGCACCATCAGATCGGGCTTCTCGATCCCTTCGGCTCCGCCTCCTCGCGTGGCGATGTCATGCGCGTCGCCGTGGCGCACTGCTTCGTCCAAGGCTGCGTCCATGGCGCTACTGTCGGCCCAGCGGCCATCGCCGCCGAAGACGGGCTCCATCGCGGCGAGCGCCCGTTCCGCAACCCACCAGGTCTCCCCCATCGCTGCAATCCAGTCGCGCCCGCGCACCACACCGGTTACACCCTTCGATCCGCGAAGTGCGCCGATGTCGAAATGCTCGAGAGCGGCGGGACCCACCGGCCCGTGACGGATCGCGGCATGTACCATGCCAGGCAGGCGAACATCGCCGGCGAAACGCCATCCGCCGTCGACCTTTGCCGGCAGATCGAGTCTGGGGAAGGGGATTTCCACCTCCTGACCTGCCGGTACCGGGGTTTCCTGAGCCGCTGATGCTCGCAATATCGGTATGTCCGGAACCGAGCGCCGCGCCGCGCCCTGAGCGAGATTTGCGAACGACAGCCGCTTCGAACCACAAAGAACGAACCCGGCGCGCGTGTCGCACGCATCGGGCTGGACATCCCAGCGCTCGGCCGCTTCCTCTATCAACATCGTCCGCGCCACCGCCGCGCCCTCGCGAGCCGACGTCTCGTAAGCGTCTAGGGTCGTTCCGGCGGCGGTTGCATCGAAGCGGGCACCCTCGGCGAAACGCCGGGTCAGGAGATCGGTGGGGTCGCTCGCAAGACCTGCGGCGAACGGCATCCATAGCGAAGCCCATCGGGCCGCCAGCGGGAGATTGGGGTAGGCACCGCTCGACGGTACCGGTTCGACCGCAACCTGGCGCCAGTCCGCGCCCAGTTCCTCCGCCACGATTTGCGGAAGAATGGTGCTTACGCCCTGCCCCATTTCGAGCTGCGGGAGAGCCACGGTTACCACCCCGTCGGGCGCTATCGTCAGCCACGCACCGAAAGCGGCATCGCCGGCGCCCAGCAACATGGGATCGGCGAAACTGCGGGGACGCAACAGCCACCCGACGACCAGCCCACCGCCGATCGCGGTCCCGGCCAGCACGCCGCGACGGCTGACCTTCACCCCTGCGCCTCGAGCCACTCGGCCAGCTGGCGCGCTATCGCTGCAAACGCGTCCGCCTCATCGCCATCACCGGCTGCGGGCGGGGTACCGGCGTCGCTCGCCACCCGAATCGATGGCGTGAGCGGGATACGCCCCAGGAATGGCAGGTCGAGCGCTGCGGCAAACTTCTCCACTCCGCCCTGACCGAAAGGATCGCTGATCTCCCCGCAATGGGGGCAGGCGTAACCGGCCATGTTTTCGACCAGCCCGATGACGGGCACCTTCGCCGTTTCGAACAACTGCCCGGCCCGCGCCGCGTCGATCAGCGCCAGATCCTGCGGGGTGGAGACGATGACCGCCCCATCGGGCTTGTGCTTCTGCACCATGGTGAGTTGCACATCCCCGGTGCCGGGGGGCAGATCGATCAGCAACAGTTCGGTATCGCCCCAGTCGGCATCCACCAGCTGGGTCAACGCACCGCCTGCCATGGGTCCACGCCAGGCCAGCGCCTTGCCCGGTGGGGCGAGGTGCCCCATTGACAGCATCGGAATGTCCAAGGTGCCGGTAACCGGCTGCAACCGCTCGTCCTTCGCCTGGGGCTTCTTCTTCTCGCTCGCGAGCAGACGCGGTTGCGACGGACCGTAGACGTCGGCATCGACGACGCCGACCTTTACCCCTGCACGCTTGAGCGCCACCGCGAGATTTGCGGTAAGGGTGGACTTCCCAACCCCGCCCTTGCCCGATCCGATCGCGACGATGCGGCGCCGTGTGCGTTCCGCCATGATCGCGACCGCCACGCTTTCGATACCTTCTAGACCTTCCGACGCTTGCCGGATCGCCGCTTCCGTTGCCTCGCGGTCGGAAGCGGAAAGGCCTGACCCGTTCAAGACCAGCGTCAGCCGTTTTTGATCGATGCGCAGCGATGCGATCCGCGCCGCGAGCCCGGCGGGGAGCCTGTCTTTGATACCCTTCTCGTCCATCGGCGATGCCCTAGCAGCAAAATTGCGGTCGCAACCCCTGTTTTTCGCGAGATTGCCTCCCTATAACGATCCGATGGACATGCTGGACGGGTTGAGGAACAGGGTCGCGCTCGCGATGGCCGGTAAGAACCCCTGGGGCCCGCCCCGGGGGAAGCCGGATTCCGGATCGAACGACGGGAATGCGGGCTCGGGGGAAAGCGGTGGGCCGGAGGGCGCGCCTTCGAACGACGGGGGCAAAGGTCCCCGCAATCCGTGGCTGCCGCCGAGCGATGACAAGCCGCGCCGGTCCGCCAGCATAGAGGACATCTTCAAGAACCGCGGGCCGGAGGGGCCGCGGCGCACGGGCCCCGGTGGGGGCGGACCCAATTTCCGCCTGCCCCAACGCTCCGGCGGAAAAAGCTGGCTGCCTCTGCTGGCGGCCGTGCTCGTCGGATTGTGGCTGATCTTCACCGTGCCCCATCAGATCGGGCCGAAGGAACAGGGCATCGTTACCTGGGCCGGGGGCAAGTATTCGAACACGCTCAGTTCGGGGCTGAACTTCACTTGGCCGTGGCCGATCCAGCAGGTGGATGTGGAAGATGTCAGCACATTCCGCTCGGAACCCGTGGGTGGCAACGGAGAGAACCTGATCCTGACCGGGGACCAGAACCTCGTCGATCTTTCCTATGTCATTCGCTGGAATATCTCGGACTTGAAGCAGTTCAAATTCCAGCTCGCCGATCCGATCGAGACGGTGAAGGAAGTGGCCGAGTTCGCTATGCGCGCTTCGGTTGCGGAAAAGGAACTCGACGCGGTGCTTTCCGGTGCCGGTCGCGGCGATATCGAGCAGCGTGTGCGCAATCGGATGCAGACGACGCTCGATGCGTACAAGTCGGGGATTTCCGTCCAGGGTGTCGAAATTGAGAAAGCCGATCCGCCCAAGCAGGTGATCGAGGCGTTCAAGGACGTTTCGGCAGCGCAGCAGAACGCCGAGACCGACGTCAATCGCGCTCGCGCCTATGCGCAGCAGGTGCTGGCCCGTGCACAGGGCGATGCCGCCGCGTTCGACAAGATCTATGAGGAATATCGCCTCGCACCAGAGGTGACGCGGCGCCGGATGTATTACGAAACGATGGAAAGCGTGCTGGGCCGAACGGACAAGACGATCGTCGAGGCGCCGGGCGTGACCCCCTATCTCCCGCTGCCCGAACTGAAACGCCGCAACCAGCCGGCCGCACCGCAGGAGGGCCAGTGATGGAAACGCTCTGGGAGAAATACAAGCTCGTCCTGATCGTGATCGGCGTGGCGCTGGTTCTGCTGGCGATGAGCGTCGTCGAAGTACCGGAGACCAAACAGGCGGTAATCGTGCGAACGGGTGAACCCGTCCGTGTGGTCAACCAGTTCCGCCAAGATGCCGCTTACGGCAACACGGGCGCAGGGCTGGTACTGCGCATACCGTTTCTCGAACGGGTGCAGGAGATCGACAAGCGTGTCCTCGACCTCGACATGGAGCGGCAGCAGGTCCTTTCGAGCGACCAGCAGCGTCTCCAGGTCAATGCCTACGCGCGGTTTCGGATCGTGAATCCCGTGCGGATGGTGCGCACCGCCGGCACGACCGAAAACGTCGAGATGCAGCTGCAGCCGATCCTTAGTTCGGTCCTGCGGCAAGAGCTCGGCCGTCGTCCATTCGCGGCGCTGCTTACCGCCGACCGAGGCGAAGCGATGCGCAATATCCGCGAGGCGCTCGACCGACAGGCGCGCCAGTACGGTGCTCAGGTCATCGACGTTCGGATTAAGCGCGCCGACTTGCCCGAAGGCACGCCGCTCGAATCGGCCTTCACGAGAATGGAAGCCGACCGGCAGGAAGAGGCCGAGACCATCCGCGCGCAAGGGCGCAAGAACGCGCAAATCATTCGCGCGGAGGCAGAAGCCGAAGCGGCCAAGACCTACGCCGCCGCCTACGGCAAGGATCCGGATTTCTACGACTTCTACCGGGCCATGCAGAGCTATCGCACCACCTTCGAAACGGGGGAGGGAACAAGCTCCATCATCATGTCGCCCGACAACGAATATCTTCGCCAGTTCCGGGGCCAGCGGTAATTCGGATCGACGTTAAATCGAGGTTCAGCGCCGGCGGTTCATGGGCTGCGCAATCGTCGCGCCGCTCGCCCGCGGCAGTTCCCCGACGAAGCTAGCTGAAAAGGAAAAGAAGGGACGTGAAACCTGTGCGATATGCCTACGGTCTGACCACCGCGCTGCTGGTTGGTGGCGCCACCATCTCGCTTGTCACAGGCCAGCCGGCCGGCGCGCAAGTGGCCCAGAACGACGACAGCCGGATGCAGCACGCGGTTCCGCGCGCGGGCGCGCCCGACAGTTTCGCCAATCTCACCGAACAGCTGGCACCCGCGGTCGTGAACATCTCCACTCGTCAGCGGGTTGAGGTCCAGAACACCAATCCCTTCGCCGGCACTCCTTTCGAAGGGCTGTTCGGCCAGCGCGGCTCCGGGTCGCAACCGCAGACGCGCGAAGGTGTGTCGCTCGGTTCCGGGTTCATCATCTCCGCCGATGGTACCGTGGTCACCAACAACCACGTCATCAGCCCGGAGGGACGCGCGACGGTGGAAGAGATCACCGTCACCACGCCCGACGGCACCGAATACGCCGCGACGCTGGTTGGATCGGACGAGCAATCCGATCTCGCAGTGCTCAAGATCAATTCCGACAAGCCCTTCCCCTTCGTCAAGTTCGGCGATTCGTCGCAGGCCCGTGTCGGCGATTGGGTGATCGCGATCGGCAACCCGTTCGGTCTCGGCGGCACGGTGACCGCCGGCATCGTTTCGGCGGTGTATCGCAACACCGGGTCCGGCAGTGCCTACGATCGCTATATCCAGACCGATGCGAGCATCAACCGCGGCAATTCGGGCGGGCCGTTGTTCGACATGCAAGGCAACGTCATCGGCATCAACAACGCGATCTTCTCGCCTTCGGGGGGCAGCGTCGGGATCGGTTTCGCCATTCCGGCGGAGACCGCAGCCCCGATCGTGGAGCAATTGCGCAGCGGCGAGACGATCGAGCGCGGCTATCTCGGAGTACAGATACAACCGGTGACCGACGAGGTCGCTGACTCGCTCGGGCTTCCGAAAAATCGCGGCGAGTTCGTGCAGTCCGTGGTCGATGGCGAGGCGGCGGAAAAGGCCGGAATTCAGGCTGGCGACATCGTGACCAAGGTCGACGGTAAGGAAGTGACACCGGACCAGACGCTGTCCTTCCTCGTCGCGAACATCGAACCTGGACAGACCGTGCCGGTGGAACTCATCCGAGACGGGCGCAAGCGCGCGGTTCGCGTCACCGTCGGCAAGCGCCCGACCAACGAGGAACTGCGGCAAAGCCAGATGTTCGGGGGGGACGAGAGCGACAACCAGCAGATGGCACCCGACGGTTCGACGAGTGAGATCGTGGGCAAGGCACTGGGCCTTGGCGTCGTGCCGGTCGACCCGCAGATCGCCCGGCAGCTCGGCGTGTCAGCGGACACCACCGGCCTCGCAGTCACGGTCGTGGATCCGAATTCGGACGCCGCCCGCAAGGGTCTCCAGCGGCGCGACATCGTCCTGTCGGCGAATTACAAGAAGCTTGAAAGCGTCGATCAGCTCGAAGCGGTCATCGCCGAAGCAAAGGAATCGGGTCGCGAAGCTGTTCTGCTGCGCGTTCTGCGTCGGGGCCAACCGGCGCAATACATTCCCATCCGCGTTCGCTGATTTAGCACTGGCCGCCGGAGCCTCTTGGGAGGAACCGGCGGCTTACGCTCCGCTCAAGCGCACTGTTGGGTGCTTCTGGTCGTTTCGGGACGGAGATACTGGCTATGACAGGCAGGGGAACGGCTCGGACTTTGCTGGCGCTGTTCTACGCGGCTGCAGGCGTTTTTCACCTCGCCACGCCTGATGATTTCATGAAGATCATGCCCGGCTGGGTGCCCTATCCAGATACGGTGATTGCGCTCACCGGGATTGCCGAGCTGCTGGGTGCGGCGGGATTGGTCCAGCCTATCTCGGGAAGGTTACGAAACGCAGCGGGTATCGGGCTCGCCCTTTACGCCGTGGGCGTTTTCCCCGCCAACATTCATCATTTCGTTCTGGACATGGCGCGCCCTGACCATGGGTGGGGCCTTGTCTATCACGTACCTCGCATGTTCGCGCAGCCCGTGCTGGTATGGCTCGCCCTGTGGACCGGCGGCGTGACGGACTGGCCGTTCCGCCGCCGGGAGCCATCGGACTAGCTAAGGTGCTTCGAAACCGCAGCAGTCATCTTGAACATGGAGATCTGCTCCTTGCCGATCACCGCGCCCAGTTTGTCGTCGGCATTGATCATTCGCTTGTCCTGCGCATCCTGCAGGTCATGCTTCTTGATATAATCCCACACCTTGCTGGTAACCTCGGCACGGGTCATCGGACCCTTGCCAATCACATTCTCCAGCTCCGGCGAAACATTCACCGGCTTCTGCAGTGCATTGTTCTTTCCAGCCATTATCGTTCCTTTCTCATGGCTCTTCGAAATCATCCTCCACCCAATCCTCTTCCGCCGTCGGACGGAAGCTGGCGGTCGTAACGGTTGCGGCGATCACATGCCCGTCGATCTCGGCAAACAATTCCTCCTTGCTCGCCCCCGGCATCAGAGTCAGCGGCAGATCGAGCGCGAACAGCTGAAACACGTACCAGTGCGACCACCCTTCCTCCGTCAGCGCCGGCAGCAGCCAATCGGAATTCCCGCGTGCGTTCTTTCCGGTCCTGGGTGGCGCTTCGCCTTCGAGCAATTTCGCGCGTTGCCCGGGCAGGCCCCACACGAGCCAATGGCAATCCGGCGGATCGGTGCTGGCATCTTCCACTACCAGAACCAGCTCCTGCGTACCCGGAGGGGGCGCTGTCCACTCCATCGGCGGGGCGACGGCGTCTTCCTCCTCCGCTGTAAAGGAAGGATCGAGTTCCCCGCCATTCTCGAACGCCGCGCTCGAAATCGCGAAACCGCCCCGGTTCATTTTCGCTTCCGCAGCGAAACGCGCCAGCGCCAGGCTTGCGCGCGGGGGGCAGTTCTCGGGCAAAAAACGTTTGAGCCAGTCGGCCATGGATATCGTCACCTTTCCTCTGCCGCGTGCTAAGCTTTCGATCCGGGTTTGGCGAGGGGAACGGACGCGGTTTTTCAACAGATGGCGCCGGAAACGCGCCCAGGAACACCGCACCTCCCGACGCAGGCGACTTGCCCCGCGACGATTGTCGCGTAAGAAACGGATAGAACAGGGTTTTTGGGGGCCTTGCGCGGCGAGCGTCGCGCAGGTGTGCCATTGGGGAGAGCAGGATGGGTATGGGTCGCACGTCGCTTTTGGTTGCGCTGGCAGGCGCTCTGGCCGCTTGTGGCGGGGGCGGATCGGGTGGCAGCGGTTCGGGACCGACGTCTGGCGGAAATACCGGTGGTGGCAGCTCCGGCGGGGGAACCTCAGGCTGGGGCTCGGCGAGCGGCACGTGTTCGCTCACAGCGAGACAGAACTGGGTTTTCGAGCAGCTCGACCAATATTATCTGTTCCCCGACAAGCTCGCACGTAACTTAAATCCGGGTGCCTATGCCACGGTCCAGGATTATATCGACGCGCTCGTTGCGCCGTCCGTCTTCCCGACCGGCGGACCCTTGCAACGCGCCGGCCTCACCTACATCACTTCGATCCAGGAAGAGGAAGAGCTGATCAATTCGGGCGCGAGCGCTGGCTTCGGCGTGCGCTTCGCGTTGAGTTCGAGCAATCGGCTCTACGTGCTCGAAGCCTTCGAGAACGGCCCCGCCTATCCGCAAGGTCTCGACCGGGGGACAGAGATCATATCGATCAACGGCAAGTCGGTGGCGCAGCTGCTGTCGAACGGAACGATCAACGAAGAGCTTGGGCCTTCGACCCCCGGATTGACCGTTCAGTTCCGCATCCGCCAACCCGACGGGATGACCCGCGATGTCTCTGTCACGAAGACGGTCTTTTCGCTCGACCCGATCTCGGATCGCTATGGCGTCAAGATTCTGGACAATGGCGGTACGAAGGTGGGCTATATCAACCTTCGCACCTTCATCGTCGCCGATGCCGCGCCGCAGCTGCGCGCAGCGTTCGGTCAGTTGAAGGCCCAGGGCATAACGCAGGTGATCGTCGACCTGCGCTATAATGGCGGCGGGCTGACGTCCGTGGCCGAAGTCTTCGGCAGCCTTTTGGGCGCGGATCAGGTCGGGAAGGTATTCAGCCATACCGTCTTCCGCAATTCGCTGGCGCAGTACAACGAAACCGTCAATTTTTCGGCCGAACCGAATGCCATCCCCGCGATGAAGATCGCCTTCATCGGTACGGGCAGCACCGCTTCGGCAAGCGAACTGGTAGCCAATGCCTTCATTCCCTATCTCGGAAACAACACCGCGCTGATCGGCTCCAACACCTATGGCAAGCCGGTCGGCCAGATCGCCCTGGACCGCGAGGCGTGCGATGATCGACTGCGCGCGATTGCTTTCCGCACCACCAATGCGAACGACCAGGGGGACTATTACGGCGGGCTCGCCAGCGTCTTCCCGGTGACGTGCCGCGCGACCGACGATTATCTGAAGCCGCTGGGCGATCCCACGGAAGCTTCGGTTGCGACCGCTCTGGACTTCCTCGCGGGGCGCAGTTGCACGCCGATCACGGGCAGCAGCACGGCGCGAACCACCGCGGGCACGAAGGCAACAATGCGCGTGCTGCAACCTGCCCAGCCCGGCACCCTGGAGCGCGACGTGCCCGGTGCCTACTGATCGATTGCAAGGGAGTGCCGACCCATGGCCCAACGCGAATACGCAACCTTCGCCGAGTTCTGGCCTTTCTACCTGCGGGAGCATAGTCGGCCGCGCACCCGCGCGCTGCATTATATCGGGACCACGCTGGTAGTGGCGATCGCGCTGTTCGCGGTGGCGACCCAGCGTTGGTGGTGGTTGCTCGCCCTTCCGCTGGCCGGGTATTTCTTCGCCTGGCTGGCGCATTTCACTGTCGAGAAAAACCGACCGGCGACATTTACCTATCCGCTATGGAGCCTCGCGGCCGATTTCCGCATGTGGGCGCTCTGGCTGAGTGGGCGGCTGGGCCCGGAACTGAAACGGGCGGGCGTGAACCGCTAAGGCTTATCTGTCGCAGGCTGCCGGTCGGTCGACGCGCAGCCTTCCAGCTGACGGTCACCCACCTTCACCGTCACGGTATAGGGATAAGTCCGGTCACTCATCCCGTCGGAGCACGCCCCGGGGGTCACCATCATGTCGAAGGGCCGCCCGTCGAGCTGCCCTGAAAAAGCGATCCCGCCCTGCCCGTAGAAGCGTTCGACATCGATACTTTGCCCAGTTGCCCCGTCCATCGTGTTTTCCGGCGTGCGCCAGACCAGCGTATCGCGGCGGACGGTGCCGCCCCAGAACGGCTCGGTACCGGTAAAGGTGATCACTTCGGCTTCGCCGATGCCCCGAAATCCTTGCGGCGCTGTATCCGGCGTTACTTCATCCGACGGTGACGAACAGGCGGAGACTGCAACCAGGGCGAGTACGGAAAGGAAAATACGCATTGCCTGCCCTTACTCCGGTCGCGCAACTGGGCAAAGGTCAGGCGCAGCCTTCGACATAACCAAGCTGTGGCATGGTGCCGACATGGATAAGGTCGACCTTTCCGTCTCCCCCGATTTCGAAGCGCAGCGCGCTTTCGCCGAGGCTGGCGTTGGGGGCGGTCAAGTATTTGCCGCCCTCGATATATTTATGCGGCTCTTCGCGAAAACCCCCGAACCATTGTCGCACTGTTTTCTCACTGGCACCCGGGCCGATCCCCTCGGCAAGTTTCACATCCGAGCTCTTGCCGATCGTAATGCGTCGAACGATACCGTTCTCGGTCAGCGCATAAACACCGGGGTAGTCGGGAGAAGAGACCGTTCCACAAGGGCCTTCCGGGTCGACCTGCGCACCGCGCTGGGCCCAGCCCGAGTCCTTGGGAACCAGCTGCCCGATCCTGAGCGCACCGAGACCCTCCAGAGAGAGGACCTTCGCGTCGTTCACCGGGGTAGCAGAACGCTCGGCCGGGCTTTCCGCCGGTGCCTGCCCGGTCGAGACAACTTCGGAAGGCGCAGTGTCGCCTGCCTCTTCCGACGATGGGGCACATGCCGCCAATGGCAGAACGAGAAGAACGAAAGGTATCGCGCGTTTCATGGCCAAGACAGCGTATCGGGCAGCGCCGGGTTCCCGCTCGGATAGATCGGCAGACCCACGCGTTTCACCCGCATGAGCAAGTCCCGGGTCGCCATCACCGGCTTTCGCCCCTTTCCCGGCGTGCCGACCAATCCGAGCGCGACCCTGATCGACAGCCTGCGGGGCGATACCGCATGGGCGCAGCAGCATTCCATCCAGCCCATCTTTCACCTGCTCGACACCGTCTACGCCGACCTCGACCGCACGGTCGGCAAACTGTTCGCCGATGAGCCCGCCGCGCTGATCCTGACGGGCTATTCGCGGATCGCGACCGGTCTCAAGCTCGAAACAGGTGCGACCAGCGTCTGCAGCCCGGTTTACGCCGATGCGAGCGGCTTCACACCTCCTAAGTTTCGCGATCCGGTATCGCTGAAGGCGAACCGATCGGTCGATTTTGCCGCGCTGGTCGATAGGTTGCGGCGGGCGGACGTTCCCGCATACCTATCGGACGACGCCGGGGCCTATGTGTGCAACCGGAGCTATTGGCTCGCCCTCGATCATGTCGCGCGCGCGGGTCTTTCCACGCGTGTGCTGTTCCTCCACCTTCCGGCGATAGCGGGCATGGCAGACGGCCCGCCCGGCGGTTCCGGCGCGATGGAGCTGGCGACCATGCAACGCGGGCTCGGCATCGTGGCGCACGCCCTCGCTTAGCTCACCGCTACCAGCAAGGTCGCCACGCCCAGCCCGATGGAGAGCGGTACCCGCAGCGCCATCCACCAGCTCGGCGCGCTGGGTGCGATGCGGCGATCGACCCACAGGCTGGCGACCAGACCGACCGCCAGTGCCACCAGCGACGGGCGGGGCCATTCCTCGCCGAACACCCACGGCAGATAGGTCGCCAGCGCGACCAGGCTGGGCAGGACGGAGGCGACCCACAGCCAGCCCGGAACGCGTTCCCCCTCGCGAATGCGGCTGGCGGCGATCCCCCACCATAATCCGCCGAGGAAGCTGAAGATCAGCGCGGCATAGCCCCATGCGATCGCCAGCGCGGCGTAGCGCCAGCCCTCCGGACCGAGCCACAGCGCGGCGACACAGGCGAGTTGCGGCAGCAGACCGGCAAAGCTGAGAGCGCGCGGCAGCGGAGGAATGCTTCTCATGCGCTACTGCGTACCGGCGTTGCGGCCGTTTCGCCCACCACCGTGTTCCACCGAACGACCCGCCAGTCTTGCACGAGTCCATTGGCCACATAGGGATCACTTGAGGCGAAGCGTTCGGCGGCCTCAGGCCCGTCCCCTGTGAACAGCAGCAAGGCCTGGTCCGCCGGGTCGGTTGCCCCGCCGAGAAGCAGTTCGCCGCGCTCGGCAGCTTCCCACGCCAGCGCCAGATGTTCGTCGCGGAATGCGGCGCGCCGAGCGAGATAGTCGGGTGAAAGCGCGTAAGTCAGCAGATAGTGTCCCATGGGCACTTCCTCTGCCAAACCCGCCACCACCGCAACCCCGGACGTCGGCCTAGCGTGTCGCGCGCGACAAGCGGCGGCGATTGGCCTGCACGGGTTTGCGATAATGCTCGACCATCCGCTCCCCGACCGCGGTGCCGCTCTGGAACGGTCCGCCCGCCAGCAGCGCGGGCCATAGCAGCGCCGCCGCGGTCAGCTTCTCGCTGACCATCCGGTTCGCCTCCCGTTCAGCCAGAGGCCCCCCGGCCATCATCCGCCAGCCACGCAGCCACATGACGAAGGCGGCCTCGTTTGCCAGCATCCAGGTATCGAACAGCAATTCGGGCGGGGTCTTGTCGCGTTTGGGGGTCATGATCGTCTCCGGCAGCGCAATGCTGCACTGCAACAACGCGCCGTAGGAGGAAACGGCCCCGCCCGCCTCGGGTCGCCGATCAATTCGTGAGCGGGCGACGAAAGTGACACCCCGTCACTTTCGCTATTCGTCTCCATCCTCTTGAAACAGAGCCATAATCTCCTCGTCGGAGAGGGCGGACGGACAGCGGGGCGGCGCGCGAAACGGGTCGTGCGGCCCGATCGCGGCGCGCATCGTCTCGATCTCGCCCGCATCCTCCGGGCCGAGCGCGCCGGTTTCCACCGCTTCGCCCGCCTCCAGCCGGGCCAGCAGCGCCTCGAAATCCCGGGCGTGCCGTTCAGCGCTGGCGTTGAGTCGGCCCAGCGCCGGGTTGCCGCCCGACGTCATGGAATTGAGCAGCGCAACGGTCAGCCGCTCGTCATACCGGCGATAGGTCCCGACCAGCTCGCCCTGGTAATAGACCGGCACCTCCACCCCGTTCAGCGCGCGCTCCAGCGCGGCGTGGGCCAGCACGTCGTAGGAATGGTGGAAGGCGACTTCCCAGGCGAGGTCGAACGCCTGCCCCTTCAGCCGGCTGCGCAGGCGATAGGCCGACTGGCG
This sequence comes from Erythrobacter sp. LQ02-29, assembly GCF_022576075.2. Lineage (NCBI taxonomy): Bacteria > Pseudomonadati > Pseudomonadota > Alphaproteobacteria > Sphingomonadales > Erythrobacteraceae > Erythrobacter > Erythrobacter sp. LQ02-29. The sequence continues at coordinate 195,321 of NZ_JANCNT010000001.1, forward strand.
GCTCATCCCGACGGACCGGGCCGCCTCGCTGACCGAATGCGTCGCCGATAGCTGCCGCAGAAAGGCGGCCTGTCGGTCGAGCGACCAGCCGTCGTGTCGGGTGATGGTTTGGGCGGATGGGCGCGTCTGCTTGCTCATCCGGCAGGATAAGGCAGATTTTCGCCGAGTAGGAAAGTTCCGGCCCTATCCGCGAGGGACCGCGGCGTCAGCCTTGCGCGGCGCGTTCGCGTTCCGCGGCCTTTTCGCGTTCGACGCGTTCGCGGTTTTCGGCGACGGAGCGCGCCTGTTCGGCCAGCCCGCGCCAGGTCTTCTCCGACCGCAGCGCCCGCTGGCGCACATTGTCGAGCTCAGCCGCCTTCGCCTCGGTCGCCGCCTCGTCCGCGCGGGCGCGGCAATATTCGTAATTCATGCTCATGGCGTGCTCCGGCGTCGTGGGAAGGGGAAGGCAAGTGCCGCGCGCCGCGACCCCCCAAGGGAGCGGCGCGCGGCGGAAGGGGTCAGTCGGCGGACGAAAGGTTGACCGCGCTTTCCTTCCCGTTACGTCCCTGCTCCAGCTCGTAATTGAGGCGCTGGTCCTGCTGCAGCGTCTGCATGCCGGCCGCCTGCACGGCCGAGATGTGGACGAAGGCGTCGTTCGAGCCGTCGTCGGGCTGGATGAAGCCGTAGCCCTTGTCGCCGTTGAAGAATTTGACTGTGCCTGTCTTGGCCATGGGGTGTTCCTTTCGAGAACGATTGGTTGCCGCACGGCGACATGCCGCGCGGTCGTGCGTAAGGTCGTCCGAAGAAAGGAAGTCGCCGTCTGGTTAACGCCGGGGCCCCGACCGGGAGGAAGGGGCAAGCGGCGTAGTCAAAAGCCGAAGTCCGTCGCAAATTTCGACGTCAGCGGATGAGCATGTAGCACGGGGGCCGCCAAACGCCTAATCATTGCTGGATGAGCGCCCCCGTCACCATCCTCGTCGACGCCGATGCCTGCCCGGTGAAGGAGGAAATCTACCGCGTCGCGGACCGCTACGGCGCGCATGTCCGCGTGGTGAGCAACAGCGCGTTCCGCGTGCCGGTGAGCGAGCGGGTCAAGCGCGTGGTGGTGAGCGACGGTTTCGACGCGGCGGACGACTGGATTGCGGAGAACGCGGACGAGCGGTGCGTGGTGGTGACCGCCGACATCCTGCTGGCCGAACGCTGCCTGAAGGCTGGCGCGCGGGTGCTGAAACACGACGGGCGCGAGTTCGACGCCACCAGCATCGGCAGCGCCGTAGCGACCCGCGCGATCATGGCGGATTTGCGCGCGGGAATAGACGGGATCGGCGGTGGCCCACCTCCGTTCGGTAAGGCGGATCGGTCGCGGTTCTTGCAGGCACTGGATCGGGTGCTGGTGGGGATGCGTTAGACCGCGACGAGGTGCTGGCGGAACCAGTCGGCGATCATCCCTGATCTACCGTCACCCCGGACTTGATCCGGGGTCCAGCTACTTCTTCGCGAGCGCCGCCAAGATCGCGCGGTCCTGATCCATTATCTCGTTAGCCAACGCCAACATGGCCTTATGCCGCCGCTCCATTACCTCCGCGGCTACTTCGACTTGCTCGCCAAATTCAGGATCAAGCATACTGATCTCGATCCCGCGAGACGTGCGAACAAAGTTCAAACGATTTGACGTGCTCCCCTGAAATGTGACCGGTTTTTGGTAGAGTCCGACGCAAAGGAGTCGGACGACAATGAAACGAAGCAGGTTCAGCGAAGAGCAGATCATCGCGGTTTTGAAGGAACAGGAGGCTGGCATGGCGACGGCGGAGGTGTGCCGCCGTCACGGGATCAGCTCCGCCACGTTCTACAAATGGAAGTCGAAGTTCGGCGGGCTGGAGGTATCCGATGCTCGGCGGCTGCGCACGCTCGAGCAGGAGAACAGTCGGCTCAAGAAGCTGCTGGCCGAGGCGATGCTCGACAATGTTGTGCTGAAGGATCTGGCATCAAAAAAATGGTAACGCCCGGCGCGAAGCGGGAAGCCGTCGCCCATGCCCGTGAACAGCACGGGCTGAGCGAGCGTCGGGCGTGTAGTCTGGTTGGCGTGAGCCGCAGGGTGATCCGTTACGAGCCGACGAGGCCGGATGACGGGGCACTGCGGCAACGGTTGCGCGAGCTGGCGGCGGAGCGTCGCCGGTTCGGCTATCGCCGCCTGGGCTACCTGCTGGCGCGGGAAGGCATGCGACCGAACCACAAGAAGCTGCTGCGCATCTATCGTGAGGAAGGCCTCCGGGTCCGTCGTCGTGGCGGTCGCAAACGGGCACTGGGCACGCGCAGACCAATGGTGCTGCCGGATGGGCCGAACCAGCGGTGGTCGCTCGACTTCGTCTCCGACAGCCTGATCTGCGGTCGGCGCTTCCGTATCCTGTGCGTGGTTGATGACTTCTCGCGGGAATGCCTGGCGCTGGTGGCCGATACGTCACTGTCAGGCGCACGGGTGGCTCGTGAACTGACCAGCCTGATCGGGATGCGCGGCAGGCCGCACACGGTTGTCAGCGACAATGGCACCGAACTGACCTCGTCAGCCATCCTGCGCTGGTCGCAGGAACGACGGGTCGAGTGGCACTACATCGCGCCGGGCAAGCCGATGCAGAACGGCTTCGTGGAGAGCTTTAATGGCCGCCTCCGGGACGAATGCCTCAACGAGACGCTGTTCACCTCTCTGGCTCATGCCCGGTTCGTGCTCGCTGCATGGCGGCACGATTACAACACGGTCAGGCCACACTCGAAACTGGGCGGGAAGACCCCCGCCGAGATCGCCGGCGAACGTGTCTGGGGGCATGCCCCCAGACACGTTGCCATCCCATCAAACATCAATCATGAAGGTGCGAGACTCTACCTCTGAATGGTAACAATCAGGGGAGCACGTCAGATTGCCGATTTCCGCATTGAGATGCGCCAACACTTCCTTGGGCAAGACGATCCCGGCGGAATTGCCGATCCTGCTGATCTTGAGCGGCTTGTTCATACGCGTGTTATAACGTGCGCGTAAGCCCACGGCAAGCGTAAGGGATTCAGTATACTATCCCCGAAGTTCCTCTTGGACCGCGTACTGGAGGCGATGGGCTAGACCATGTCGCCCTAGTCACCCTTGACCCCCAATTCCATTCCATCGCTCGGCGCATCAAGTGAAAGCAACATCCACTTAACTTTCTCTTCACCGGTCGCAAAAACGGTAACAGTTGTCATTGCCATCCTTGCCTTATACGAGACCCCGGTGGTAATCCTTTGAGACATAGAAGGAGATACTTCTCCTTTAATATGTTCCTTTTGCCCAAACACCTCGAAATGAAAATAAGAGGAATCTTTGTCGAAGCCGTGAAGAACTCCAACCTCGTCTACTAGGTCAGTCTCTTCGTCACTACGCTCTGCTATCAAAGCTCGAATGCGCTCCGCTTCCTCACGATATATGGTGATATCATTCCGTTCGCTGAGAGACTGCCCCCAAGAAAGCTCGGTAGTGAAGCCATTCTGTGACGCATGCTGCGCCCACGTGAAAGCTTTTGAGATCGACGCAACACCCACTTGCTTTGACAGATCAGTAAGGTCGTCAGTGTTCTGCGCACTAAGTGTTTTTTCGACTAGCTGAAGAGCACGCTGAAACTTCGTTTCATCAATCAACATTCTATCTTCATCGACAGCCAAAAAGATTTTCACCGAACCTGCGCTTGCCCCTCCGAACTCTAGCATCGTTTCTTGGACACTCTCTAGAGCCGGTCGAAACCTCTTTTTAGGTCCAGATACTAATGCATCGTAGATAGACGTAAGCAAATCTTGGAAGGCCTCGAGCGCACCCCCCACGGCTTTTGCCGGGTATCGCTGCTCTCCCGAACGCATTATCCTATAGACTAGGAACGACCGCTGTTTAATTGCTAGGTATTCATCTAAATCAGCGGCAAGCTCATTTCTTCGCCTTTTTACCGATAGGCTGTTAATGCGCGTGAACTCATCTTCTCCCTGCTCAAGCAGGCGAGAAAGCAGTTCATCTGTGCCGCTAAGATTGTCGATCAGTTTTTGGAATCTGCTCATGCCGACACCAAGAACGGGATCTTCACGATCGCCATACCCTTCAAGTGATCTGCTCTGCTAAAGCCGAACTGACGGAGCCAGTAAGCGACCAACCACTCGTTCGCCGGATGGTTTTCGTCCTGCGCCAGCGCGTAGTTGTCGCAACGGTGGGAGGCCTTCAAGCTGGTACGATTGAACCATTCGTAGAATTGCCGCTGCGCGGGCGTAAACGCACGAACAGCGTCCATCGTCGTCATGAAGATCAAATCGCAATCGTCGGGATTCAGCTTTTCGGTCGTGAAGCTGCCGTTGATCCACACATCACCCCGCATCCCGTTTTGGTTCAGCAAATCCAGCACGGATTCAAGCCCAGCCATGATCGTAGTGCGTGTTATCGATTGGGGGAACCTGTCAACGCAGAGCCTTCGCAACGCGGCGATGTCGAACTCGTGAAAGCCGACAGGCAGCAGGGGAGCAAACTCTTCTTTCGGCTCCCCTGCCATCAGCTTCCTCGGGTGTTGTGGTTTGGCAGCCATTTAAGGTACGGTTTTCGATCTTCAAGGACTTTCTCACCCCTCCGGCAAATACAGCCGCTCGCCCTTGGCGCGGTAGACTTCGCTCATCGTCTCCATGCCCTTCTCGTTCTCGGCGCGCTCCTGCGGTGTGTTTTCGCCCTTAATGTTCTCGCTCGCCAGATAGCTGTCCGAGTTCTGCTTGGCGGCGAAGTCGCGCACTTCCTGCGTGATCTTCATCGAGCAGAACTTGGGCCCGCACATCGAGCAGAAGTGCGCGGTCTTGGCGCCTTCCGCGGGGAGGGTCTGGTCGTGGTATTGCTCGGCCGTGTCGGGGTCGAGCGACAGGTTGAATTGGTCGCGCCAGCGGAATTCGAAGCGGGCCTTGGAGAGCGCATCGTCGCGGACCTTGGCGGCCGGGTGGCCCTTGGCGAGGTCGGCGGCGTGGGCGGCAAGCTTGTAGGTCACCACGCCCACCTTCACATCATCGCGGTCGGGCAGGCCGAGGTGTTCCTTGGGCGTGACGTAGCAGAGCATCGCGGTGCCGTACCAGCCGATCTGCGCCGCGCCGATGCCGCTGGTGATGTGGTCGTAGCCCGGCGCGATATCGGTGACGAGCGGGCCGAGCGTGTAGAAGGGCGCTTCGCCGCAGGCCTCCAGCTGCTTGTCCATGTTCTCCTTGATCTTGTGCATCGGCACGTGGCCGGGGCCCTCGATCATCACCTGCACGTCCTGTTCCCAGGCGCGCTTGGTCAGCTCGCCCAGCGTGTAGAGCTCGGCGAACTGCGCCTCGTCATTGGCGTCGGCGATGGAGCCGGGGCGCAAGCCGTCGCCCAGCGAATAGGCGATGTCGTAGGCCTTCATGATCTCGGTGATCTCGTCGAAGCGCTCGTAGAGGAAGCTCTCCTTGTGATGCGCGAGGCACCATTTCGCCATGATCGAGCCGCCGCGGCTGACGATGCCGGTGACGCGCTTGGCGGTCATCGGCACGTAGGGGAGGCGCACGCCCGCGTGAATGGTGAAATAGTCGACGCCCTGCTCGGCCTGCTCGATCAGCGTGTCGCGGAAGATCTCCCACGTCAGGTCCTCGGCTATGCCGCCGACCTTCTCCAGCGCCTGGTAGATCGGCACGGTGCCGATGGGGACAGGGCTGTTGCGGATGATCCATTCGCGGGTGTCGTGGATGTTGCGGCCTGTGCTCAGGTCCATCACGGTGTCCGCGCCCCAGCGGATCGACCAGACCATTTTGTCGACTTCGTTGGCGACATCGCTCGCGACAGCGCTGTTGCCGATATTGGCGTTGATCTTGACCAAGAAGTTGCGCCCGATCGCCATCGGCTCGCTTTCGGGGTGGTTGATGTTGTTGGGGATGATCGCACGGCCCCGAGCAATCTCGTCCCGCACGAACTCCGGCGTCACGAATTCGGGGATCGCCGCGCCCCAGCTGTTGCCTTCGGGCTTTTCGGCCAGCGCGGCGCGGCCCAGATTCTCGCGCTCCGCCACATATTCCATCTCGGGCGTGATGATGCCCTGGCGCGCGTAGTGCATCTGGCTGACGTTCTGGCCTACCTTGGCGCGCAGCGGGCGCTTGACCACGTTGGGAAAGGGAGGGACGCCGCCGCTGCGATCCGGGCCGAGCTGGCCGTTATCCTCCGGCTTCACCGCGCGCGCGTCGTATTCCTCGACATCGCCGCGGGCCATGATCCACTCACGCCGCAGCTGCGGCAGGCCGGCGTGGATATCAATCGTCGCATCCGGGTCGGTGTAGGGGCCGCTGGTATCGTAGACCCGCACCGGCGGCTCGCCCCCCTCCAGCGCGATCTCGCGCATCGCGACGCGCACGCCGCTGCCCGTACGCGCGCCGACATGCACCTTCTTCGACCCACGGATCGGCCCGGTGGTGACGCCTATTTCGAGCGGGGAATTGATGTCGGCCATGTGCTTGCTCTCCGGTTGGCGGAGGCGGAGCGGTCTGTTGGCGGCGACCGGTCCACTCCCTCCGCCGATGCTAATCGGTTCAGGTTCGACGGGTCGGACGCAGCTACGCGCCCCTCTCAGCCATAGCTGGCTCCCCGGGGATGCGCGCAGCATAGGCGGCGCAAGGTCCGCTGTCGATAGTTGCGGTCAGGCGATGCGGGCGAGCGCGAGCCCGATCAGCACGACGCCGACCAGCCCCGCCCCGGCGGCGAATAGCTCGCTGCGCCGCTGCATCTGCCGATGCGCGAAATCGAGCAGAGGCTGCCCGGCGGCCAGCAGCACCAGCCCCTCCGCCACCGCGATGCCGCCCATCGCGGCGAGCAGCAGCGACAGCGCATCGTAGGTGCGGAGCGGCGCGGCGAGCAGGATCGCGGCCCCGATCGCCAGCGTACCCAGCCCGGCGGAAAAGCGCAGCGCCGCGCTGTCGCGCATCTCGGCCAGCATCGCCTCCCACCCGCCGGGATAGCGCCATTCGCCCGCCGCCATGGCGAGTACGCCGAGCCCGGCGAAGAAGGCGATCCAGTCGGCGATGACGATGGGCGGGCTCATCCCCGCTCCTTGGCACCGGGGCGGTCCCTTGCGCAAGCGGCGCTGGCCTTTACCCCGGCGCGGGGGTAGCGCGGGCCCATGATACCGCTCGAACATATCGACACCGCGCAGGTCCCCGGCGGCGACGAGCTGCGGCTGATGCGGCGCGGCGCGGACTTCATGATCCAGCTCGATCGCAACGAGCTGATGAACAGCCGGATGAGCGGGTCGGAGGAAGCGCTAGCCGAGATGGCGCTCGACCGGCTGGGGCCGCAGGCTGCGTCCGCGCATATGCTGATCGGCGGCTACGGCCTGGGCTTCACCCTGCGCGCGGCGCTCGCCCGGCTGGGACCGCAGGGCCGCGCCACGGTGGCCGAGCTGGTGCCGAAGATCGTGGAATGGGCGAAGGGGCCGATGGCGGCGCTGACCGACGGGTGTCTGGACGATCCGCGCACGGTCTTGCGCATGGGGGATGTCGCCGACGCGATCCGCGAGGGACGCGGGCGCTACGACGCGATTCTGCTGGATGTTGACAACGGCCCGGACGGGCTGGTGCGCGATGAGAACGATCGGATCTATACGCGCGAGGGACTCGCGGCGGCGAAGGCGGCGCTCAGGCTCGGCGGCGTGCTGGCGATCTGGTCGGCGGCACCCGATGGGCGTTTCGCCAAGCGGTTACGCGATGCAGGCTTCATCGTGGACGAGCAAACCGTCCGCGCGCGCAGCAACGGAAAGGGGCCACGCCACACGATCTGGTTCGCCCAGCCCCGGTCATGAAGCCGCGCTAGGCGCGGCGGCTAGTGCCGCGTAATCTCGTTCTTGATCTTGCGCCCGGCCATTAGGCCGAAGACGAAGAACAACGCGGCCAGCACAAGCGCGATGACGAACAGCCAGACGGCGATATGGGCGAACGTCCCCGCAACTCCGCCGAAACCGAGGATAGCCGCGACGAGCGCGACGACGAGGCAGATGATGGCGAGTTTGATCATGAGGAAGGAATGCGGTCGGAGAGCGGAGGTTCCTCGCCCCCCGCCGCACGCACGCGCTTATTTCTGCGCGATTGACGGCCTCTTGGAAATGAAACCCCGCGCGCGACGTTAAATTACGGCACTCAGGCGCATATCCGCGGCGGGTGGAGAAGTTCTCGGGCCGTCGATATCCGTTCGGCTGACCTCTCCTACCCCACCTTCTGCTCCGCGATCCAGCGGTCGATCTTCTGCTCCAGCACCGGAAGCGGCAGCGCGCCGGTGCCCAGCACCTGCTGGTGGAACGCCTTGATGTCGAACCGGTCGCCCAGCGCGGCCTTCGCCTTGTCCCGCAGCTCCTGAATCTTCAGCGCGCCGACCTTGTAGGCGAGCGCCTGCGACGGAATGGCGATGTAGCGTTCGACCTCGGCCGTCGCATCGGTCCGCCCCATGCCGCTGTTCGCCAGCATGTATTCGATCGCCTGGTCGCGGGTCCAGCCCTTCGCATGGAGACCGGTGTCGACCACCAGCCGCATCGCGCGCAGCATCTCGTCGTCGAGCGTACCGAAGCGCTGGTACGGATCGTCGTAGAGCCCCATCGGGTAACCCAGCGTTTCCGCATAGAGCGCCCACCCTTCGACATAAGCAGTGTTGCCGCCGAAGCGCATGAAGGCGGGCAGCGCCTCGTTTTCCTGCGCCAGGCTGATCTGGAAGTGATGGCCCGGCTCGGCCTCGTGCAAAAACAGCGTGGTCTCGCCCGGCGTGGTCCGGCTCGGGAGGTCGTAGGCGTTGAAATAGAAAATGCCGGGGCGCGATCCGTCGGGCGAACCCGACTGGTAGGAGCCGCCCGCCTCGAACTTCTCCCGGAAGGGTTCGTAGGGGCGGATTTCGAGCTCGGTCTTCGGTGTCACCGAGAAGAAGGCGGGGATTTTCCCCTCCACTTCCTTGCCGATGTCGTAATAGCGCTGGGTCAGATCCTCGCGGCTCTTCGGCTTGAACCGGGGATCGGTGCGGATGTAGTCGAAGAATTCGGAGAGCGAGCCGGTAAAGCCGACTTGCGCCTTCACCTTCTCCATCTCGCCCTTGATCCGCGCGACTTCCGACAGGCCCAGATTATGCAGATAGTCGGCGGTCAGCGGCAGCGTCGTCGTCTGCTCGATCAACTGCTGGTAGAGCGCCGCCCCGCCCTTCATCTGACTGAGGCCGACACTGTCGCGCGCCTGCGGATAATATTCGCTCTTCAGGAAGTCGTGCAGCCGACGATTGGCGGCATAGACGTCGGCCATGGAGGCGCGATAGGCGGCGGTCAGGCGCGCCTTGTCGGCGGCGCTGAAATCATCGGGCATGGCCTCGATCGGGCCCCAATAGGGCGATTCCTCGATCTTGAGCGCGTCCTGCGTCTCCAGCTGTTCGATCACGTTGCCGATGGTCAGCTTGGTTTCCAGCACGCCGGTATCCATCCCCTCGCGGAACTTGGCGATGGAGCGGTCGATCAGCTTTACGTAGCCGGCGTTGCGCGACAGGCCGTTCTCGTAATCCTCGACCGTCTTGTAGGGAGCCGCGCTCTTGCCGCTCGAAAGCGTGGGGTAGAAGGTGTGGAAGCCGAAAAAATGGTTGATCGGGCGCACATCGGTAAGCGCGAGGATTTCGGGTGTGAGGTTGGATAGCGCCTCGCGCTGGTCGTAGGCGAACACATCGTAGGCGATCTGGTCCGTTTCATCCAGCGCGGCCCGGTCGATCTGCTCCAACTTGGCGAGGTTGTCCTGCGCGTTCGACCGCTCGGTGTCGTTATACGCGTCGGTCAGGTAATTGCCGAGCGTATCGGCGTAGCGCATGTCGCCACGGAACAGTGCGTTGATCGGGTTGTTCGCAAGCTCCGCCTCGTCGGCCGCCGCGAAGATCGCGAACAGGCGCTCGTGCGCCTCGGAGGCGGCTGCATCGGCTTTTGCAGCAGCGTCAGTTTGGGCTGCTACCGTCATTGCGTTCGGCCCTGCCGAGTCCTGCACGGTCGCACACGCGGCAAGAGGGATGGCCGCCGCGGCGAGCAGCGCGAAGCGAATCGAGTGCATTTTTTAAAACCCCCTGTCGGATGACGTGTCGCAAATGCCTACGCCAACCGGCAGGGGGTCGCAATCGGGTCAGAAGGTGTAGCCGACGCCCAGGCCCACCAGCCACTGGTCCGCGCTGCCCCGCACGCTGGTGAAGGGGGTGCGCTTCGCATCGCCGAACAGCCGCGAATAGCCCGCGACCCCGAACAGCGCGAAGCCGCCATCGGTCAGATCGCCGTTGAGATCGTAGCCCGCGAAGAGGGTGGCGCCAAGGCTCTCGAACCCGCCATCGGCCTTGTAGGCGGGCAGCACACCGCCCGTCGTCACGCTCTGCGCCGGAGTCACGGTGTAGTAGTAGTCGGCATAGTCGTCGTCGATGAACTTGCCACCGATGGACAGAGAAACCGCGGCGGCGCGGCTGACGGGCGTGAAATAGGTGACCCCGGGGGTGACCGCCATGCCCTTGTGTGCGCCCGCCACATCCCACGTCGCATCGACGGTGAAGCTGAGGCTGTCATAGGGATTGAGCACCTGGGAGAAGCTCACCCCGGCAGTCGGTCCGACTTCCACCGCGGTATCGAGTTCGCCCAGGGAGGCGACCACCGGGTCCTTGATACGGTTGGCGCGGTCGCGATTGAGCTTCGCCGCGACGCCGAGCGAGAAATTGGCACCCGGTCCGGCCCGGTCGGGAATGAAATCGACCGCCACGCCGGCGGCGCGCGGGCTGATATCGATCCCGCCGATCGAACCTTGCACGGCGGGGAACGGGAAGACCACGTAATCGTCCGACCCGGTATAGCTCGGCGCGTAGCCCGCGCCGATGCCCACGGTCAGATAGTCGCCGTCGAACACGGTCTCTTCCGGCAGGGGGGTGCTGGCAGCGCCTGGGTCGTCCACATCCTGCGCGTACCCGGGAGCGGCCATGGCAAGGGCGATCGAAGCGCCCCCGCCCAGTATGGTATGGAATTTCATCGATGCCCTCATGTGATTATCCCATCACAACGCGCAGATGCGCGATCACGTTCCACGCCGCCGCACCTTATCGCAGATCGCCGATTGCGGCGCGGTGCGACGCGCCCTAACGCGGACCCGGCAATGAGCGAAAACCGAACCGATATCGCGATCGTCGGCGGCGGGCTGGCCGGGGGGCTGACCGCGCTCGCGCTGCGTATCCTGCGCCCCGACGTCTCTGTCGCGCTGGTCGAGGCAGGCGACACGCTGGGCGGAAATCACCGGTGGAGCTGGTTCGCGAGCGATCTCGACCCGGCGCGAGGGGCGCTGCTGGAGCCGTTCCGCACCGCCCGGTGGGACGGCAATATCGTGCGCTTCCCCCGCTACGAACGCAGGCTCGATGCGGACTATCTCTCGCTCGCATCGCGCGACTTCGACGCGGCGCTGCGGCAGCACTTGGCACAGGAGACGATCCGGACCGGCTCGCACGTGAAAGCGGTCGAGGCCGGCGGCGTCGCGCTGGACGGGGGCGAGCGGATCGGTGCACGCGCGGTGATCGACATGCGGGGTTTCTCGGCCTCGCGGCATCTGACCGGCGGATGGCAGGTGTTCATGGGCCGCCATCTTCGCACCGACCGACCGCACGGGGTGGAACGCCCGGTCATCATGGACGCGACGGTGGAGCAGCTGGGCGGCTATCGCTTCGTCTATGTCCTGCCCCTCGGCCCTGACGAGATTTTCGTCGAGGATACCTATTACCAGGACGAGCCGGTACTCGACCGGGCGGCGCTGTCCGCGCGGCTCGACAGCTATTGCGAGCGAAGCGGCTGGTGCGGCGAGACGCTCGGCAGCGAAACCGGCGTGCTGCCGGTCGTGACCGGCGGCGACCGCGAGGCGCATCTGCGCGAGATCGCGGTGCCCGGCGTGGCGCTGGCGGGCGCGCGGGCGCTGATCGCGCACCCCCTCACCAGCTATACCCTGCCGCTGGCGGCGGAAACCGCGCTGCTGGTCGCGCGCAATGCCGATCTGGCCGGCCCGGACATGGCCGAACTGCTGGCCGAGCATGCGCAAGGCGTGTGGGACCGCACCTCGCATTACCGCTTCCTGGGTCACCTGCTGTTCGATGCAGCAAAGCCGGCGGAACGCTACCGCGTGTTCGAGCGCTTCTATACGCTGCCGGAGGGGTTGATCGAGCGGTTCTATGCCGCCAGGCCGACCCCGACCGACAAGTTTCGCGTGCTGGCGGGCATTCCACCGGTGCCGCTCCACCGCGCCTTTCGCGCACTTGCCCGGTCGGGCAAGTCACTGGATATTCCGCAACAAGGGATCGCGACCGGATGAACGCTGTTTCGAATGGCACCGCATCGAACGGTGGGGGAACGAAGACCGCCTGCGTGATCGGCGCCGGGTTCGGCGGGATGGCGCTTGCCATCCGGCTGCAGGGTGCGGGCATCCAGACCACCGTAGTCGAGGGCCGCGACAAGCCGGGCGGCCGCGCCTATTACTGGGAACGCGACGGGTTCACCTTCGATGGCGGGCCGACCGTGGTCACCGACCCGGCCTGCCTGACCGAGCTGTGGGAAGCCACCGGCCACGACATGGCAGAGGATGTCGAGCTGATGCCGGTGAAGCCGTTCTATCGGCTCAACTGGCCCGACGGCACGAACTTCGATTATTCTAACGATCACAAGAAGCTGTTCGCAGAGATCGAGAAGCTCAATCCGGCGGACGTACAGGGCTATCAGCGCTTCCTCGAATATTCCGCGGGTGTGTACGAGGAAGGTTATCTCAAGCTCGGCTCGGTCCCCTTCCTCGATTTCAAATCCATGCTGAAGGCGGCACCGGCACTGGCGAAGAAGCAGGCCTGGCGCAGCGTCTATTCGATGGTGTCGAGCTTCGTCGAGAACGAGAAGCTGCGCGAGGCGCTGTCCTTCCACACGCTGCTGGTCGGCGGCAATCCGATGAGCACGAGCGCGATCTATGCGCTGATCCACAAGCTGGAGATGGATGGCGGCGTGTGGTGGACGCGCGGCGGCACCAATCGCCTGATCGCCGGCATGGTGCGTCATTTCGAGCGGCTGGGCGGCACGATCCGCCTCGCCGATCCGGTCGAGCGCGTCCATGTCGAAAGCGACCGCGCGCAGGAGGTGGAAACGAAGAGCGGCTGGCGCGAACGCTTCGACGCGGTCGCCAGCAATGCCGACATCATGCATTCCTATCGCGACCTGCTCGGGCGCAGCCAGCGCGGCTGGCGCATGGGCAAACGACTGGCGAAGAAGCGCTTCAGCCCCGGCCTGTTCGTGGTCCATTTCGGGCTGGAGGGAACCTGGCCCGGCATCGCGCACCACCAGATCCTGTTCGGGCCACGCTATGGCGGGTTGCTCGACGATATCTACAAGACCGGCGTGCTGCCGGCCGATTTCTCGCTCTACCTCCACCATCCCACGGTGACCGATCCCAGCATGGCGCCGCCGGGCAAGAGCACGTTCTACGCCCTCGCCCCGGTCGCCCACATGGGCAAGCTGGCGGTCGACTGGGCGGAGATCGGTCCGATCTTCGAAAAGCGCATCCTGGACGAGGTCGGGCGGCGGCTGATCCCCGACATCCACGATCGCATCGTGACCAAGTTCCATTACGCGCCGAAGGATTTCGCGACCGATCTCAACGCGCATCTGGGCAGCGCCTTCAGCCTGGAGCCGGTGCTGACCCAGAGCGCCTATTTCCGCGGCCACAACCGCGACGACACGATACGAAACTTTTACCTTGTCGGGGCAGGCACCCACCCGGGCGCCGGCATTCCCGGCGTGGTCGGCAGCGCCAAGGCGACCGCCGGCCTGATGCTGGAGGATATGCTGTAGTGAAACGCCTTGCCGTCTATTGCGGATCGGCCACGCCCGCCGACCCCCGCTACATGGACTGCGCGCGCGAGGTCGGGCGCACGCTGGCGCAGCGCGGCATCGGCGTGGTCTATGGCGGCGGGCGGCTGGGCCTGATGGGCGCGGTGGCAAGCGCCGCGCTGGACGCGGGCGGCGAGGTGATCGGCGTCATCCCCGATGCGCTGGCGGGCAGCGAGGTCGCCAATCGCGACTGTACCGAGCTCTACACCGTGGGCGGGATGCACGAGCGCAAGCAGCGCTTCACCGACCTGTCGGACGGCTTCGTTACCATCCCCGGCGGCGTGGGCACGATGGACGAGCTGTGGGAGGCGATGAGCTGGGCGCAGCTCGGCTATCACGCCAAGCCGGTCGGGCTCTACAATGCGCACGGTTTCTACGACCACCTGATCGCTTTTAACCGCCACATGGCCGAGGTCGGTTTCGTCCGCCCCGCGCACCAGAACATCCTGATCGCGCGCGACACCCTGCCCGATCTGCTGGACGCGATGGACGAATACCAACCGCACACCCCGATCTTCAGTATGAAGGCCGACGACCTTTGAACCAGCCGCGCCCCCTTGCCCCCTCGCGCTTCGTGCGCGGCACGCCGGCGGCGGCGGGCGGCGGGCGCGACCGCGACCGGCTGGTGGAAAAAAGCCGCGCCGCGATCGCAGAAGGATCGGCCAGCTTCACCACCGCCAGCCGCCTGTTCGACCGCACCACGCGCGAGCAGGTGTGGATGCTGTACGCCTGGTGCCGCCGCTGCGACGATCTCGCCGATAATCAGGACATGGGCGGCGACCTCGGCGAACAGAAGGATATTGAGGACCGGGTCCAGGCGATCCGGGTGCTCACGCGCCGCGCGCTCGAACGCCAGCCGACCGCCGATTTCGCGTTCGACGCGCTGGGCCAGGTGGCGAGCGAGACCGGCATCACGAAGGACATGGCCGACGACGTGATCGGCGGCTTCGCGATGGATGCGGGCGGGTTCGACGCGAAGGGCGAGCGGGACATGCTGCGCTACTGCTATCACGTCGCGGGCGCGGTCGGCGTGATGATGGCGCGGGTCATGCGCGCGCCTGACGACAGCTTCGTCTACGACCGCGCTTGCGATCTGGGCATCGCGTTCCAGCTCGCAAATATCGCCCGCGACATCGCGCAGGACGGGGCGGCGGGGCGCAATTACCTGCCCGAACAATGGCTGGAGGACGCAGGGCTCACGCCGGACAATTATCTGGAGCCGGAAAACCGCTTCGCCTTGGCGGCGGTATCGGCGCGGCTGGTCGACCTGATGGAAACCTACGAGGCCTCCGCCCGGCTGGGCGCTGCGCGGCTGCGCTTCCGCCAGCGCTGGGCGGTGCTCGCCGCTGCGCGCATCTACGGCGCGATCGGGCGCAAGGTGCGCGATCGCGGCCAGCTCGCCTGGGACAGCCGCACGCGCATCGGCAAGCCGGGCAAGCTGCGGCATCTCCTGGCCGCCTTCGGAGAGGCGTTGGTCAATCGCCCGCGCCCGCCGCACACCTGGCCCGAATACACACGCGGCGAGCTACGGCCGATCAAGGGCTGGTGACACCGGCGCGCGGGCGGGCTAGCCAGCGTGCCATGTTCGAAAAGCTCCTGATCGCCAATCGCGGCGAGATCGCATGCCGCATCATCCGCACCGCGCGCGCCATGAATATCGCCACCGTGGCGGTCTATTCCGACGCCGACGCCAGGGCGCTGCACGTCCGGCAGGCGGACGAGGCGGTGCATATCGGCCCCTCGGCGGCGTCTGAAAGCTATCTCGTGGGCGAGAAGATCATCGCCGCGGCGAAAGAGACCGGGGCGCAGGCGATCCACCCGGGCTACGGCTTTCTGAGCGAGAACGCGGACTTCGCGCAGGCCGTGAAGGACGCCGGGCTGATCTGGGTCGGCGCGCCGCCCGCCTCAATCCGGGCGATGGGGCTGAAGGACGCCGCCAAGAAGCTGATGCGCGAGGCGGGCGTGCCCGTCACCCCCGGCTATGACGGCGACGACCAGAGCCCCGAGCGGCTGAAGCAGGAGGCCGACGCGATCGGCTATCCGGTGCTGATCAAGGCGGTCGCCGGCGGTGGTGGCAAAGGGATGCGCAAGGTGGATGCCGCGGAGGACTTTCTGTCCTCGCTCGAATCCTGCCGCCGCGAGGCGAAGGCGAGCTTCGGCAATGACGACGTGATCCTGGAGAAGTGGATCACCAGCCCCCGCCATATCGAGGTGCAGGTGTTCGGCGACAGCCATGGCAACCACGTCCATCTGTTCGAACGCGACTGCTCGCTCCAGCGCCGCCACCAGAAGGTGATCGAGGAAGCCCCCGCCCCCGGCATGGACCAGGCTACCCGCGAAGATCTGTGCGCCGCCGCCGTGCGCGCCGCCAAGGCCGTGGATTACGAGGGCGCGGGCACGATCGAATTCATCGCCGACGCCAGCGAAGGCCTGCGCGCGGACCGCATCTTCTTCATGGAAATGAACACCCGGCTCCAAGTCGAGCATCCGGTCACCGAGGAGATCACCGGGGTCGATCTGGTGGAATGGCAGCTGCGCGTGGCAAGCGGGGAGGCAATTCCGAAGAAGCAGGAAGAGCTGAGCATCGACGGCTGGGCTATCGAGGCGCGGCTCTATGCAGAGGACCCGGCGAAGGGATTCCTGCCGAGCCCCGGAAGGATTGATGACCTAGAACTTGCTCACCGGATCCGCGTCGAGACCGGCGTAGAAGAGGGCGATACAGTCAGTCCAAATTACGATCCCATGATCGCCAAGCTCGTCGTGCACGGTAGCGACCGCGACGATGCTATAGACCAGCTGCTAGCGGCTCTGGATGCAAGTTATGTCTCGCCGCTCCATACCAATCAGGGCTTTCTGTTCGAATGCCTTAGCATGGCGGAATTCCGGGACGGCGATCTCGACACCGGACTGATCGCGGACAAGGGCGACCAGCTGCTACCGTCGGTCAGCCCGAGCAAAGACGCGATCGACGCTGCCGCGCGGCGTTACCGTGGCGACTTCCTCGATTGGGACGGCTTTCGTTCGAACGATATACGTTACGGTCTTTTCGGTTTTCGCCTCAACTCAGCCGCCAAATCTGATGTGACACTTACGTCATCCGGAGAAGCGGTCTCCGGCAGCACGCTGAATTACGGCCAAGAATTTGGCGTCTGCTCGACGATGACACCGGATGGCGAGATTTTCGTCACAGAGCGTGGTCAGACGTATCGGTTTACCGTGCGCGGTCTCGACGGCACCGGAGCAGCCTCCGCCGCCGACGGCGCGATCCTCGCTCCCATGCCGGGCAAGGTCATCGCGGTCGATGTGTCGGAGGGCGACAGCGTGACCGCGGGCCAGCGGCTGATGGTGCTCGAGGCGATGAAGATGGAACACGCCCTCACCGCGCCGTTCGACGGCACCGTGACCGAACTCTCCGCCAGCGAGGGCGGGCAGGTGCAGGTGGATGCGGTGCTGGCGGTGGTGGAGCCGGGCGGGGAGTAATTCAAACCCGCTCGTCCTGAGCTTGTCGAAGGACCGCTCTTACGTCGAGTGCGGCGCCAAAAGCGAAGTACGTCCCTTCGACAAGCTCAGGGTGAGCGGGATTTGGTAGAGCGTTTCCTACCCCTGCAGCTGGTCGTGCACCGCAAGGTATTTCCTCGCATCGCGCGGACGGCGGAACAGCTTTCCGCGCTCGCTGAACAGCACCAGGAACAGGCTCAGCACGCTGCAACCGACCAGCGCGATGGCGAGCGGCAGCGCGGTCCCATCGTAGAGCTGCCCGATCGCGATGCCGAGCAGCGCGCCCAGCACCATGCGGATGAAGGTCTGGACCGAACTGGCCGACCCTGCGGTATGCTCGAAAGGCTGCATTGCGATGGAGCCGAAATTGGCACCGGTGAAGCCGAGCAGGCACAGATTGCCCGCCATCAGCGGCACGAACAGCCACAGCGATCCGGGCGCGAGCAGGGCGGCGGCGAGCTGCAAGCAGGCGATGGCAATGAAGGTCACGAGCGCGGTGTGGCTCACCCGCCGCGCGCCGAACCGCTCCACAATGCGCGAATTGACGAAGCTGGAGACGGCCAGCGTCGAGGCGGTCGCGCCGAAGATCAGCGGAAACGCCTCACCCGCACCGAAATGCTCGCCGATCAGCTGCTGGGCCGAATTGATGTAGCCGAACACCGCGCCGAAGGTCAGCCCGCTGCTGAGCACGTAGCCGATCGCGGCGCGCGTCTTCAGCGTCAGCGGGAGGGTGTGTAGCACGCTGCCGATATCGATCGGCTGGCGATCCTCCGGGCTGAGCGTTTCGGGCATGTGCCACGCCGCGAAGCCGCAGATCAGCGCGGAGAGAACGGCGAGCATCACGAACACCCACGGCCAGTCCGCCACCTCCAGCACCGCCTGCCCCACGCTGGGCGCGAGCACCGGCACGACCATGAAGACGATGAAGATCAGGCTGAGCAGCCGCGCCATCGCGTCGCCTTCGAACCGGTCGCGGATGATCGCGGCGGGCAGCACCACGATCCCGGCGGTGGCAAAACCCTGCAATCCGCGCAGCGCCAGCAATGCGGGGAAGCTGGGCGCAACCGCGCAGGCGAGCGAGCACAACGCGTAGAGCCCGAGGCATACGAACAGCACCGGGCGGCGACCGTACCGGTCGGCGAAACTGCCCGGCACCAGCGCGCCCAGCCCGTTGGCGAGCAGGTACACCCCGACCACAAGCTGACGCTGGTTGGGATCGGCAACGTCGAAAGCCGCCGCGATCTCGTCCAGGGCGGGCAGCATCGAATCGATCGCCAGCGCGTTGAGGCTCATGAGGCTGGCCATCAGCACCACGAACATGCCGCGCGAGATCGACCGGCCGGTGCCGAGCGAGGAATGGATGCGGGTGTCGGGGAGGGTCGCCATGCCATTGCCCTTGCCCCCGCAAACCGCGTGTGGGAACCCCTTTTCGCAGGTGCAGCATAAAGCGGCGGTTCTTCCACCATCTCGGTGCGAGCGCTAGAACGCGGATGTGAGCGATCCGCAGCCTATTCACGACGAGGACGACGAAGAGCGCGAGGCCGACGGTCTGCGCAAGATCATCCATGTCGATATGGACGCCTTCTTCGCCAGCGTCGAACAGCGCGACAATCCAGAGCTGCGCGGTCGCCCCGTCGCCGTCGGCGGGTCGAGCGGGCGGGGCGTGGTCGCCGCTGCCAGCTACGAGGCGCGCAAGTTCGGGGTGAAGAGCGCGATGCCATCGGTCACCGCCAAACGGCTGTGCCCCGACCTGATCTTCGTCAAAAGCCGCTTCGACGCCTATCGCGAGGTCAGCCGCCAGATCCGCGCGATCTTTCACGCCTACACCCCGCATGTCGAACCGCTGAGCCTGGACGAGGCCTATCTCGACGTGACCGAGGATCTGCAGGGTCTCGGCACCGCGACCCGCACGGCGCAGGCGATCCGCCGCCGCATCCGCGAGGAGACGCAGCTGACCGCTAGCGCGGGCGTGTCCTACAACAAGTTCCTGGCCAAGCTGGCGAGCGACCAGAACAAGCCCGACGGCATCTGCGTGATCCGCCCGGGCGAGGGCGCGGCCTTCGTCCAGTCGCTGCCGATCCGGCGCTTCCACGGCGTCGGCCCGCGGGCGGAGGAGAAGATGCAGCGGCTCGGCATCGCGACCGGGGCCGATTTGGCGGAGAAGGACACCGCCTGGCTGCGCGCCCATTTCGGCAGCTTCGGCGACTATCTCTTCCGCGCCGCGCGGGGCATCGACCTGCGCCCCGTGCGCACCAACCGCATCCGCAAGAGCGTGGGCGGGGAACGGACCTTTTCCGAAGACCAGTCGCATCCGGACGAACTGCGCGAGACGCTGGAGCGGATCATCGAGATCGTATGGGACCGGATCGAGCACAACAAAGCGCGCGGTCGCACGGTGACGCTGAAGCTGAAATACACCGATTTCCGCATCATCACCCGCGCGCAGTCGCTGGGCGATTATGTGGCGGACAAGGCGCAGTTCGCGGGCGTGGCGCGCGACTTGCTGGAGGCGCAACTGCCGCTGCCGCTGCCGATCCGGCTGATGGGGCTGACCCTGTCCAACCTGGAACGCGATGCGGGGGCGGAAGCCACGGAGCGCAAGCGCGACGATGCGCAGCTCTCGCTATTGTAAGCTACACTCAGTCCGGCGCGGTCCGCTCGCGATAGAGCCGCAGGCGCGCTTTCGACAGGGGCAACATGGGTTCGGGCAGCCCTGCGAGCGGGAAGAACGCATGCTCGGCGATCTCGCGCCGGTCGGGCGACACCGCGCCGTCGACCCGGGCGGCGAAGATATGCGCGGTATGCGTCGTGCCCGCCAGGTGCTCTTGCGTGCAGGCGATCTCGCGCAGGTCGACCAGATCGACCTTCAACTCCTCGCGCATCTCGCGCCGCGCCGCATCCGCAGGCGGTTCACCCTTGTCGATGCCGCCGCCGGGCACGGCCCAGTCTCCGGAGCCGTAGGTATGGCGCACCAGCAGGACGTGGCCGGCATCGTTCAGGACGATGACCGCCACCCCGTTCAGGTCGGGCTTCGCCACGCGGCGATAGATACGCCGGATGCGGTAGGCGACGCGCAGCCCGAGCCGGTGCAGCGGCGCGGGCAGGACCCGCCCCGCCAGGTTCTCGATCAGGCGAAGCACGTGACCGGCTGGCGCGCGGCGGAAAGCAGGCGCGCGACCGGCAGATCGTTCTCGCCCGCCAGCGCCGCTTCGAACACGGCCCGCTTGTCCGCCGAACCACCCAGCGTGAAGACGATCTCCTCGCTCGCCAGCAGGCTCGGCAGGGTCAGCGTGACGCGGTCGAACGGTGCCTCGGGCGGCAGCGGATCGGGCGTCAGCCGCCGGATCGGGGCGCTTTCCGAAACCTTGGGATCGGTATTGGGGAACAGCGACGCGGTGTGCCCGTCCGCCCCCATGCCGAGCCAGGCGAGCGCGAAGCGCGGCACCTGCTCCATCACGGTGAGCGTGACCACCTCGGCCCCGACCGGCTCGAATATCGCACGCAGCTTGCCGGTGTTGGAGGCCGGGTGATCTTCCGCCACCACGCGATCGTCGTTCGGCCACACTGTCACGCGCAACCAGTCCAGATCGTGGGTCACCAGCCTTTCCATGATCGGAAACGGGGTGGAGCCGCCGGGGACGGTGATCGCGATCGGCGCGCCGTCGCGCTCCAGCTCGCGGGCCAGGCGACGGGCGATCCAGCGTGCGATCTCTTCCGGCGTCGCGCCGCCGATGATGTCGGGAGTGGTCATGGCCGCGTCCTAGACGGCAAAAGGCCGCCGGGGGCAATCCCCACGGCGGCCAATCGCTTTACCAGCGGTGCAAAGCATTACTTGAGCGTCTGCCGCAGGAACCAGCAGCGTTCCTCCGCCATGTCGGTCCAGTCGTCGAGCAGACCGTCGGTGGCATTGTCGTTGGCCTTGTCGCACAGGTCCTTCAGGCCCTTCAGCCGCTTCACCATCGCGGTGTTGTCGGCGAGCAGTTCCTTGACCATCGTGTCCGCGTCCAGCGTGACGTCGTCCTGATCCTTCACCTGCGTGTTCTTGGCGACCGACCCGACCGAGGTAAGGGTAATCTCGTCCAGCTTGCGCACTCGCTCCGCCACGACGTCGATCTGGTCGCGGATTTCGATCGCCTGCTCGTCGAACAGCAGATGGAGGTCACGGAAACGCGGCCCCGCGAGGTGCCAGTGGAAATTCTTGGTCTTGATGAATAGCGCGATGTGATCGGCGAGAAGACGGTTCATCTCCTCCGCCAGTTCCTTGCGCGAATTGTCGCCTGCTGCGGCCATGTCGGTTTCCCTTTTTCGTATGTGATTGCGTCCCGTCGAATTTACACCTTCAGAACGCCCGGATGGTGATCGCGTTTCATGCAGAGCGATAATGAGTTCAATCGCCTCAATCGATTGTCACACCATTCCACGCGCCGACAATCCGATCACCGCGGCGCTCAGCAGAACCAGCCCGGCCAACACCAGCCGGATCGCGCGCAGCGGTGCCCGCTCCAAATTGGCGCCCGCGATATGGCCGACGGTCAGCGCCAGCCCGCCACCAAGCGCGCCCCCCGCAGCGACGAGCCACGGCAAGGCGGTCGCCGCGGCCAGCGCGAACACGAGGAAGCGGCCCGCATCGGTGATCTGGCGCGCGAGCAGCACGACGAAGGCGGCGAAGGCGGAATGCGTCGGCTCCTTCGGCCCGTGCTCGCGGTTGGGCCAGGCAAGTTCGAATGCGGCGGCGACCAGCGCGAAGGCGACCAGCATCGGCTTGCTCGGTCCCGCCAGCCGGTCCGCGATCGCGGCCCCCGCCCACGCCATCGCGCTGGCGGAGACGACCGCTGCAATCCAGCCCGCGACAAGTACGGCGGGGCCGGTACGCCCCGCCAGCCGCGCGACCAGCACTTGATCGCGCGCGCCGAGCGACAGCAGCAGCACGCCGGCGAACCCGAACAGGAAGGATGACATGCGGGCTCAGATATCGGGCAGGTGCTGATCGGCAAAGCCCCAGCCCGCGAGCGATTTGGACTGCGCACGGTCGAGCAGCACCTTCGCATCGCCGATATGGAAGCGCGCGGCGGTCTTGGTCTCCTTCAGTTCGCCCCACGCGATCGGCGCGGCGACCGGTGCGTTCTCCCGCGCCCGAGCCGAATAGGGCACGACCGCCGTGCTGCCGCGCTGGTTGCGCAGCCAGTCGATGAATATCTTCCCCTTGCGTTTCTCCTTGCTCATCGTGGCGACGAAGCGATCGGGCTCCGCCATGCTCAGTGCCTCGGCGAAGCGTTTGGAGAAATCCTTGTGCGCCGCCCAGGAATGCCCGGTGGCGAGCGGCACGATGACATGCACGCCCTTGCCGCCCGAAAGCATGGCGAAGCTGGTCAGCCCGATCTCCGCCAGCCGGTCGCGGATGTCGCGCGCGGCGCGCTTCACTTCCTCGAAATCGAGGCCCTCGTCGGGATCGAGATCGAAGATCATCCGGTCGGGTTTCTCCACCGCGCTGGATCGTGCGCCCCAGCCGTGGAACTCGATCGTCCCCATCTGGACGCATTGCAGCAGCCCGCGCGCGTCCTCGACATAGAGATAATCTTCGCTCCCGCCGTCCTTCTCCTTGATCGGGACATGCTTCACCCCGTCGCCGAAGCCGCCGCTGTCGTGTTTCTGGAAGAAGCATTTCTTCGCCCGGCCCTGCGGACAGCGCACCAGGCTGACCGGGCGGCGGCCGACGAAGGGGAGCATGATCGACGCGACGGCCTCGTAATAGTCGGCAAGGTCGCCCTTCGTCTCTCCGCTATCGGGGAAGATCACCCGGTCGCGGCTGGAGATTTCCACTCCGGCGGCCTCGTCGGGCGCGGACGAGGGCTTCTCGGGGGTCACGTCCTGCGCATCCTTGTCGCCGCGCAGGCCCAGGAAGCTGGCGTGGCGGACCTTCTCGTCGGCGGTGAATTCGGCAAAGGCGATTTCGGCCACTAGCCTGGGCGTCAGCCAGGTGACCTTGCGGCTGCTCGCCTTGTCGACCTCGGCGGGCGAGGTCTTGCGCTCCAACCGGCCCATCTTGCTCGCCAGTTCCTCCAGCGTGTCGCTGTCGAAACCGGTGCCGACATTGCCGCGATAGGTCAGCTCGCCGTCCTCGTGCTGCGCCAGCAACAGCGAGGCGAAGGGCCGCCCCTTGGCCGAACTCGCCTTGTAGCCGATGATCACGAATTCCTGTCGCCGCGTGCATTTGACCTTCACCCAGGCCTTCGTCCGGCTGCCGGAGTAGCGCGCCTCGACCTTTTTCGAGATGATGCCTTCCTGCCCCGCATCGCACATCGCGCGGTAGAGCTTCTCGCCCGCGCCGATCACATGCTGTGCGACGTGGACCGGCGGCTTGGCGTCGATCAGCAGCGCCTCGAGCCGCTCCTTGCGCTCGATATTGCTGAGCGGTGCCAGGCTCTCGCCATCGAGTTCGAGCAGGTCGAAAGCGTGCAGTTCCAGCGCGTCGTCTTCCCCTTGCGAACCGTGCCCGCGCTTCAGCACCTGTTGCAGCGTGGAGAAATCGGGGTTGCCCTTCGCATCGGTGGCCACGATCTCGCCGTCGATCAGGCATGGCGGCAGGTCGAGCGCGGCGATCGCCTCGACCAGAGGGGCGAACTTGTCGGTCCAGTCCTTGCCGGACCGGGTATAGACGGTGACTTGGTCGCCCGCAGCGGCGATCATGGCGCGGTATCCGTCGAACTTGATCTCGTGCATCCAGCCGTTCCCGGTCGGCACGGTGTCGACCAGCGTGGCGAGCTGGGGCTTGCTGAATTTCGGCGGTTTGCCGGATTTGCGCGAAGACTTCGCGGTCTTGGCCTTCGTGTTCCGGCTGGCCTTTTTCATCTGCGCGTCGAAGGCCTCGTCGCTCTTGTCCTCCAGCGAGAACTCCCCGTCCGCGTCCGCCGCGATCTCCGCCATGGAACGGCCCGATGCGACGCTGGTCAGCTCGCGATCGACCAGCGCGTCGCCCTCACCCGCATGTTCGTCGCCGATCTTGCGCAGCAGCCAGTTCTCGCGCTTCTCGTTCCCGCGCGGCTTCATCCGGACGAGCAGCCACTCGCCCTTCATCCGCTCGCCGTGCAGCACGAAATGCAGGTGACCGTCCTCCAGATCGGCGGCGCTCTTGCCCGCGATCGGTTCCCACGTCCCGCGGTCCCACAGCATCACGGCGCCGCCGCCATATTCATCCTCGGGAATGGTGCCTTCGAAATCGGAGTAGGACAGCGGATGGTCCTCGGTCCTGACCGCCAGCCGCTTGATATCGGGATCGGGCGAAGGCCCCTTCGTCACCGCCCAGCTCTTGAGCACGCCATCGACTTCCAGCCGGAAATCCCAATGCAGCCGCGTCGCGTCGTGCTTCTGCACGATGAAGCGATTGCCCGCCTCCTTGCCCCGCTCGCCCTTCGGCTCGCGCGTCTTCCGGAAGTCGCGCTTCCTGTTGTATTCGGCGAGCGGGTCGGCCTTAGCCATTACGCTCGTCCTTCAACCGGCGGCGTTCGCGGCCCAGCGGTTCGACCAGCCGCAGCAGGGTCAGCATTATCAGGCTAATGACCGCGCCCACCATCACCAGCGGCCACTGGCCCGCCCCGCAAGCGATGCCGATCACCGCGGCGAGCCACATATTGGCGGCGGTGGTGAGGTTGTGGACCCGCCCCCGGCTGAACACGATCAGACCCGCCCCGATAATGCCGACGAAGGCCCCGGTCGCTTCGTATACGCGCAGCGGGTCCATCCGCGCCCCGCCCAGCGTGTGGTAGAGCCCGATCGCACTGACCGTCATCGCCGAAGCCGCGACGCAGACCAGGCCGTGGGTCCGCATCCCGGCCGAATGCCCTCGCAATTCGCGGTCGAGCCCCAGCAGCAGGCCGAGTACCGCCGCGACTGCGATCCGCGCGATCAGATTGGCATCGAACCAGCCGGAAAGGATCGGCGGATTGAGTTCCATCAGGCGCTCTTCTTCTTTCCGGTCGAGGAACCGCTCGCCTTCTTCTTCTTCGCCGGCTTGTCGTCGTCGACCGATTTTTTGAGCGCGGCCATCAGGTCGATCACGTTCCCGCCGCTGCCGGAGCCGGGTTCGTCGACATCTTCGATAATCGCCTTCTTGGTCTTGGACTTCGCCTTCTTGTCTATCAACTTCTTGAGGGCGTCGGCATAGCGGTCGTGGAACTCGCTCGCATCGAAGGGGGCGGTCTTCTTCTCGATCAGCGTTTCGGCCAGGTCGAGCAGTTCCTTGTCCGGTTTGTCGTCGCCGATCTCGCCGAAGAAGGACTGGCCCTTCCGCACCTCGTCGGCATAACGCAGCGTTTCCAGCAACATACCCTTGCCGCAGGGTTTGAGCGCGACGAGCTTCTCCTGCCCGCGCACCGACAACTGGCCGAGCCCCACCCGGCCCGCGCCGCGCAGGGCCTCGCGCAGGACGATGAACGCCTCCTCCGCCAGATCGTCGGCGGGGACGACGAAATAGGGTTTTTCGAAATAGAGCGGGTCGATCTCGCAGCTCTGCACGAACTGCACGAGTTCGAGCGTCTTCTTGCTCTCGACCTTGACCGATTCGATCTCCTCGTCCTCCAGCAGGACGTAGTTGTTCTTCGACAGCTCGTACCCGCGGATGATGTCGTCGCGATCGACCGGGCCGACACCCTCGACCACCTTTTCGTAGGAGATGCGTTTGCCCGTCGGTTCGTGGATCTGGTTGAACGAGACGCGCGCGCCGGACTTCGCGGCGGAGTAGATTTCCACTGGGATCGAAACCAGCGCCAGCCTGATCTGCCCCTGCCAATATGCGCGTGCCGCCATGGTCGTCCCCTGTTCTTGCCGGGGAGTCAGCGATTCAACGCGGGATTGGTTTCGCGTCAGCTATCGGGCGCGCCGAAGCCTCCGCCGCTTGGGGTCAGGATGACGAAGCTATCGCCCGGCTGCATCTCGGCCGAACCAGTCGCGCCCAGTTCCTCCACTGAACCATCGGCGCGCTCGACCCAATTGCGGCCCGGCTGCGCGTTGCCGCCTCCCGCGAGCCCGCGCGGCGCGATCTCGCGACGGTTGGCGAGGATGTTGGCGCGCATCGGTTCGAGGAAGGTCACGCGTCTTTCCACCCCGTCGCCGCCCCGGTGCCTGCCCGCGCCGCCCGAGCCGCGCCTGATGGCGAAGCGGTCGAGCCGCACCGGCAGCCGCGTCTCGAGGATTTCGGGATCGGTCAACCGGCTGTTGGTCATGTGCGTCTGCACCGCCGCCGTTCCGTCATGGTCCGGACCCGCGCCCGATCCGCCGGCGATGGTCTCGTAATACTGGTGCCGCTCGTTGCCGAAGGTGAAGTTGTTCATTGTGCCCTGGCTCGGCGCGAGGCGGCCGGTCGCCGCGAACAGCGTGTCGGTGACCACCTGGCTGGTTTCGACATTCCCCGCGACCACCGCGGCGGGCGGTCGGGGATTGAGCATCGACCCTTCCGGCACGACCAGCTCGATCGGGCGCAAGCAGCCGTCGTTCATGGGGATGGTATCGTCGATCAGCGTGCGCACGACATAGAGCGCGGCGGCGCGGGTGATCGAACGCGGGGCGTTGAAATTGCCCGGCAACTGCTCGCTGGTGCCGGTGAAATTGAACACCGCCGAACGCGCTTCGCCATCGACGCGGATCGCCACGCTGACCTGCGCGCCGTTGTCCATCGGGTAAGTGAATTCGCCGTCGCGAAGCCCGCCGAGCAAGCGACGCACCGATCCTTCTGCATTGGAGAGTACGTGCCCCATATAGGCGGTCAGCACCTCGGCCCCGTGCTCGTTCGCAGCGCCGCCCAGTAATTGCGAGCCACGGGTACAGGCCGCGAGCTGGGCGCGCAGGTCCGACAGGTTGCGCGAGGGCTGGCGCGCCGGCCATTTCGCATCGGCCAGTGCGGCGCGGATCGCGTCCTCGCGCAGTTCGCCATCCTCCGCGATCAGCAGGTTGTCGATCAGCACGCCCTCTTCCTCGATCCGCGTGCTTTCTGGCGGCATGGAGCCCGGCGCGATCCCGCCGATATCAGCATGGTGCCCACGTGCGGCGACGAAGCCATCGGGCGTATGGCTTTCGTCGCGCCAGAATACGGGCACGATCACGGTGATGTCGGGCAGGTGCGTGCCGCCGCGATAGGGATCGTTCAGCGCATAGGCATCGCCGCGCCGCATTCCGCGCCCGTCCGCTGCGTCGCCCCGCGCCTCTATGATGCGGCGGATCGAATCCCCCATGCTGCCCAGATGCACCGGGATATGCGGCGCGTTCGCGATCAGCGCCCCTTCCGCGTCGAAGAGGGCGCAGGAGAAATCGAGCCGTTCCTTGATATTCACACTGGTGGCGGTCGATTGCAGGACCAGCCCCATCTCCTCCGCGATGACCATGAACAGGTTGTTGAAGATCTCCAGCCGAACCGGATCGGCGGCGGTGCCTTCCGCGCGCCGGTCCGGTCGTGCCGCGACGCGGGCGAGAACGAGGCTGTTGTCCTGGGCCAGCCGCGCTTCCCAGCCGGGCTCGATCACGGTGGTGGAGCCGGGATCGACCACCAGCGCGGGGCCGACGACGGGATCGCCAGTGGCCATGTCGGCGCGCTCGACCGTGCGCCATTCGCCGCTTGCCTGACCGCCGACGGGCAGCGCTTCGGGCTCCAGCCCGGCGAGGCCGCCGACCGTGCCTGCCGCTTCGACGCTCAGCGCTTCGAGCAGGATCGGCGCGTTGGCATCGCTGTAGCCGAATTGGGCGCGGTGCAGGTCGCGGAACGCCGCGTCCATGTGGGCCGGATCGGTGCAGTCGAGCGTCAGCGTGCTGTCGCTGCCTTCGAACCGCAACCGCGCCTTGGGCGTGAGCTCGATCGCATCCTCGGGCACGCCCTGATCGATCAGCGCCGCGCGCGCCTCGCCCTCCAGAGCCGTGCGCTCGGCATCGAAGCCCTTCATCAGCGGGCGCACCACGCTGCGCTCGCGGATCGCCTTCACCGGGGCAAGGCCGATGCCGTAGGCCGACAGTACGCTGGCGAGCGGGTGGACCAGCACCGTGTCGATCCCCAGCTCGTCCGCCACCCGCGCGGCGTGCTGGCCGCCGGCCCCGCCGAAGCAGGCGAGCGCGTAGCGGGTGACGTCGTGCCCGCGCGCGACGCTGATTTTGCGGATCGCGTTGGCCATGTTGTCGATCGCGATGGCGAGGAACCCTTCGGCGATCTCCTCCAGCGGCAACGGTTCGTCCATAGTCGCCGCGATCGCCTCCAGCCGGGCGCGCGAGGCCGCCGGATCGAGCGGCGATGCACCATCCTCTCCGAACACTTGCGGGAAAAAAGCCGGGTCCAACCGCCCCAGGAACAGGTTGCAGTCGGTCACCGTCAGCGGCCCGCCCTTGCCGTAGCAGGCCGGCCCCGGATCGGCCCCGGCGCTACCCGGCCCGACGCGGAACCGCGCGCCGTCATAGGCGCAGATCGAGCCGCCGCCCGCCGCAACGGTATGGATTTTCATCGCCGGTGCCGCGACCCGCACGCCCGCGATTACCTCGTCCCCGGTCAGCTCGTACTCGCACGCGTAATGGCATACGTCGGTGCTGGTCCCGCCCATGTCGAAGCCGATCAGCCGACCACACCCCAGCGCCTGCGCCGAAGCGACCATCCCGACCACGCCGCCCGCCGGACCCGACAGGATCGCGTCCTTGCCGCGAAACGCGCTGGCCGCCGCGAGCCCGCCATTCGACTGCATGAACGCAAGCCGCCCGTGCTCGGGCAGTCCTGCGCGCAGCCCGTCGACATAGCGATCGAGCACCGGCGAGAGATAGGCGTCGACCACCGTCGTATCGCCGCGCGGCACCAGCTTGATCAGCGGTGCGACCTCGTGGCTGACGCTGACCTGCGCGAAGCCAAGCTCGCGCGCGATCCGCGCTACCAGCCCCTCGTGATCGGTGTAGCGCCAGCCATGCATCAGCACGATGGCGAGCGCGTCGAACCCGTCATCGCGCAGCGCCTGCAATTGCGTGCGCACCGCGTCCGGATCGGGCGCTTCCAGAACCGTTCCGTCCGCACCCACCCGCTCGGCGATCTCGATCACGGTTTCGGGCAATTGCTCCGGCAGGACGATGTGGCGTGCGAAGATATCGGGCCGGGCCTGGTTGCCGATCCGCAGCGCATCGGCGAAACCGCGCGTGATGGCGAGCGCCAGACGCTCCCCCTCCCGCTCCAGCAGGGCATTGGTCGCGACGGTGGTGCCGATCCGCAGCTCCGCGATCGGACCCTCGCCGTGTTCGGCCATCAGCCGCCGGACCGCCTCGCTCGCCGCGTCGTCGTAGGGCTCCGGGTCTTCCGACAGCAGCTTGTGCGTGACCAGCCGCCCACCGGGCGTCGTCGCCACCACATCGGTGAAAGTCCCCCCACGGTCGATCGCGAAGCGCCATGCCTTGTTTTGTGCCATGCCCCCTTCCCTCGCATTCGAGCACCCGAAAGGAAAGGCCGGGTACAGAAGATCAAAGCACCCGCGACCGGCGCGCCGAAATTTGCTATTCCGACCCGCCCGCCAAATGGCTATTGGGCAGCGACCCAAATCCGCCCCTCATCCCACTATCCGCGTGCGCCCATGTCTCGATCATCAGCGCTGGAGACGGAATTCGCAGCCAATCGCGCCAAACTGCTGCGTTTCCTCGTTGCGCGAGGGGCCGGTGACGCAGCGGAAGATCTGGTCCAGGAACTGTGGCTGAAGCTTTCGCGAACGGGCGACCCGGCGGCGGCCGCTTCCCTCGGCTACATGATGCGCGCAGCCGATCGCCTGATGATCGATCGCTTTCGTTCAGCGCGCCAGGCGGTGCTTCGCGATACGAGCTGGGCCGCCTCGCAACCCGGTTTCGCCGAACGGACCAGCGCCGAACCGTCCG
Organism: Erythrobacter sp. LQ02-29; assembly: GCF_022576075.2. NCBI lineage: Bacteria > Pseudomonadati > Pseudomonadota > Alphaproteobacteria > Sphingomonadales > Erythrobacteraceae > Erythrobacter > Erythrobacter sp. LQ02-29. The sequence continues at coordinate 225,593 of NZ_JANCNT010000001.1, forward strand.
CCGATCGCGTGATCGAAAGTCGCCAGCACGCACGCTTGGTCGCAGCCGCGCTGAACGCAATCTCGCCGCGCGCCGCCGCCGTGTTCCGCCGCCACCGCATCGACAATGTCTCGCAGCGGGAGATTGCGGACGAATTCGCGATCAGCCTCAGTACCGTGGAAAGCGACATGCGGATCGCGGGCCGCGCCATCCTGGACGTCAGGAGGCAAATCGATGAGGGGTGAGCCGATCGTCTCCGTATTGCGTACAGGAGGAGCCGCCCATGCAGGCTGACGACGAGATGCGCGAGACTGCCCTGGACTGGGCGATCCGGACCCGCGACGCCGGGTTCGAGGACTGGGACGGCTTCACGCTGTGGTTGGAGCGCGATCCCGCCCACGCGCGTGCCTATGACGCGATTGCCGCGGACCTCGACGCGGCAGCCGAGGCGCTGCGGGATGGGCCGGACGGCGAGGACGCGGGGATCGTCGCGGCCAACGATGACGACGATCGCCCCACAGCGCCTGTCTGGAAGCGCCGCTGGTTCGCGCCCGCCCTTGCCGCATCGCTCGCGGTGGTGGCATTCTTCGGCTTCTGGCAACGACCGGAAAGCGGGGACCAGCTCTACGTTACGGCTCCGGGCGAGACGCGGCAGATCGCGCTTGAAGATGGCAGCACGATCGAACTCGCGGGGGACACGCAGGTTTCGCTCGACGCAGAGAATGCGCGCGCCGCCCGGCTCGATCACGGGCAGGCACTTTTCCGCATCCGCCACGACGCGGCCAACCCCTTTCGCGTGCTTGCCGGCAAGGATACGCTGGTCGATGCCGGGACGGTGTTCGATGTGCGGCTCGGTCCGGAAAGTCTGGAGGTCGGCGTTGCCGAAGGTGCGGTAATCGTCAATCCGACCGGTCAGCGGCTGGAGCTTGCCGCGGGTCGCCACCTGACGCGCATCGACGATACGTACACGGTCAGCGCGTTCGCGCCAGGCGAAGTCGGCGAATGGGCGCAGGGTCGCATCACCTTCCACGAGGCGACCCTCGCCCGGATCGCGGCCGACCTGTCCCGCGCCACCGGGACACCCTTCACGGCGGCAGGAGAAACCAAGCAGCTTCGGCTTTCCGGCAGTATCCTGGTCGAGCCGGTCCGCGACGATCCGCGCGCGCTCGAGCCCCTGTTGGGTATCCGCGTGACACGCGACGGGCAGAACTGGAAGCTTTCGGCAGAGTGAGACTGCGCTGCATCTGGTTCTTGTGCGCCGCCCCGGTGGCGCTCGGCAGCACGGCTGCCATGGCGCGCGAGGCCGACCTGGCCGTCCCGGGCGGAACGCTGTCCGAGGTCGCGATCGCCGTCGCGCGCAAGACCGGCAGCAGCATCGTCATCGCCGACCGCGCGGTGGCGCGGCGCAGGGTGGCGGGGGTGCACGGTCGGATGGACGCAGCCGCCGCGGTGGACGCCATCGCACGGCGCAATGGCCTGAAAGCGGTCCGGGTCGGAACGAACGCATGGCGGCTCGAGGCCCGCGATCCCCCACCCCCGGCGAAACGCCAGCCTCGCCAGAGCAGCAAACAGATGCCGCCACCTCCTCCGCCCATCGTGCAGGAGATTACCGAAGGCCCACCGATCATCGTGATCGCCAGCAAGCGCGAGTCGCGCCTGCGCGATCTGCCGGGGCAGGTCTCCCTGCTCGACGGTCAGAGCCTGGAACTGGGTGGGGTCGGCGGGACCGAGAAGATCGCACAACGGATCGCGACCGTCAGTTCCACCTATCTGGGCAGCGGGCGCAACAAGCTGTTCATTCGCGGCATCGCCGATTCCAGCTTTACCGGCCCCACCCAGGCGACGGTCGGGCAATATCTGGGCGATCTGCGCCTGAGCTACAACGCGCCCGATCCCGACCTGCGGCTGTCCGACATGGAGCGGGTCGAGGTGCTGGAGGGGCCGCAGGGAACCCTTTACGGGGCCGGGTCGCTCGGCGGCATCATCCGTCTGGTCCCCAATGCCCCCGAATTCGGCGAGACGACCTTCTCCGCGATCGTCGGGGGCTCGGCGGTCAGCCACGGCTCGCCGGGGTTCGACACACATGCGACATTGAACCTGCCCGTGGCCGCGGGGGCGGCCCTGCGGCTGAACGGCGATCTGGTTTCGCAGGGCGGCTATATCGACAAGCCCTATCTGAGTCGGCGCGATGTGGACCGCACACGGATCGCGGCAGGTCGGGCGGCCCTGCGCGTGGAACTGGCTCCAGACTGGACGATCGACCTGCTGGCGCTGGGGCAGGATACCGATGCCCGCGACAGCCAGTATGCCGACCGCGACAGTGCCGGACTGGTAAGCTCCGCGCGCGTGCAGGAGGGGGCACGCGCGACCTACGGCCACGGCCAGATCGTGATCTCCGGGCGGATCGGCGCGGTCAGGCTGCGATCGTCCACGGGCGTGGCGGGGCAGAACCTGCGCGAACGCTACGACGCCACCACTCCGGGCGACCCGGCGCGGCTGTTCGTCCAGAACAACGACACCCGGATGATTGCGAACGAGACCCGCGTCTGGCAGCCGCTCGGCGAGCGCTTCGGCTGGCTGATCGGGGGCAGCTTCCTGCACAACCGTACCCAGCTGACCCGCTCGCTGGGCACGGACGGTGCGTCGATGGTGAGCACAGGCGTGCTCAATACGATCGACGAACTGACCGGCTATGGCGAGGCGAGCCTGCGCCTGTTCGGTCCGGTCATCGCGTCAGCCGGACTGCGCGCGACCCGGGCGCACCTTGGCGGGGCGGGCGAGGACGTCGCCCCCCAACTCGCGCTCGCCGGGCGCGAGATCACGGCGCGCCGCGACGAGACCGCTTATCTTCCGTCGGCTTCGCTGCTGGTCCAGGTGGCACCCCGCGGGCGCATATATGCGCGTTACCAGGAGGGGTTCCGGCCCGGCGGCCTGGCAGTTGCGGGGGCGTTCGTCAGCCGGTTCCGGTCCGATCATGTCTCCACGATGGAGATCGGCGGGGCCATCGGCGAACCGGGTCGGGGCACGTTCGATCTGGCCGCCAACCTGTCCTATACCGACTGGCAGAACATCCAAGCGGACTTCATCGACATCACCGGCCTGCCGACGACCGCCAATGTCGGCGACGGAAGGATCTGGGCGGTGAGCGTTTCGGGTGGAGCGCGCCTCGCGCCGCGCCTGAAGCTGGAATTCGGAGCAAGCTACAACGACAGCCGGGTTGACGAGCCGGTCTATGCCAACGCCGCGCGCCTGTCCCAGATCCCCAATATCGCGCGCTTCTCGGGCCGCCTCGCCCTGAAATGGAGCCACGATCTGACGGACGATCTGCGGCTCGATGCGAGAGGGCGGGTCAACTATATCGGCCCGTCACGGCTTGGCGTGGGTCCCGATCTGGGTGAGTTGCAGGGCGACTATCTCGACACCGGGGTGGTGGTGCGCGTGGGCAGCGACCGGTTCGGCGTGACCGCCTCGATCAACAATCTAGCAGACACGCGTGGCAATCGCTTCGCGCTCGGTACGCCGTTCGCCACCGGGCGCGAGCAGGTCACGCCGCTGGAGCCGCGAACGGTGCGGATCGGGTTCGACGCGCGGTTCTGAACGCGGTCGGAAAGAAATTTCATTTTCCGCCAAGGCTGCGGCGTGGTGGCTCCGTCTTTCCGGCAAGGACCAGGAGGACAATCATGTACCGCACGCTTCTCACCGGCACCGCGCTCGCGGCGCTCGCCACCCCGCTCGCCGCCCAGACCACGATCGACAACGCGCGCACGACGCCGGTGAAGACGTCCGAACTGCGCAATGGACAGGGCGACGACCTGAAGATCGGTACCAACGGCACTATCAAGCCAACCGGCGGCAATGCGGTCACCGTGGACAGCGACAACGACGTCACCAACGATGGCAAGATCACCGTCACCGATGCGAACGGGGCATCCGGCATAGTGGTGGTCGGGCCGCGCACCGCTGACATCGTGAACAACGGCACCATCACGATCGACGAGACCTACACCCCGACCGACACCGACAAGGACGGCGACCTCGACGGTGGCTTCGCGAAGGGGACCGGGCGCACCGGAATTCGCGTCGGCGGCGCGCTCACCGGAAACGTGGCCCAGGCCGGAACGATCACCGTCGAAGGTAACCAGTCGGCCGGTATCTCCATCGACGGACCTCTGATCGGTGCCTTCACCCATAATGGCAGGACCACCGTGGTGGGCGACCAGTCGGTGGCGGTCGCGGCACAAGATGTCACTGGCAATGTCCGCCTCGCTGGGCAGGTCGGCGCGAGCGGCGCAGGTTCGGTCGGCGCGCGCTTCTCGGGCGATATCGACGGGGCGCTGGTCGTCCAGGGCGTCGTCACCGCGAGCGGCTATCGCAGCACGACCGCGCCCAGCGATGTGTCGAAGCTCGACGCGGACGACCTGCTGCAGGGCGGCGGCGCGCTGATTGTGGAAGGCGACGTGGCGAAGGGTATCGTCTTCGATGTCGCGCCCAGGGACACGAAGCCCGACGACAAGGACGAGGATGGCGACGGCATCGAGGACGACAAGGAAGGCAATGCCCGCATCTCTTCCTACGGCTCCGCGCCCGCGGTCGCCATCGGCGCGACGAACCGCGACATCGCGATCGGCGCGACGCAGGGTGGCGGCAACGGCTTCGGCATCGTTTTCAAGGGCGAGTTGATCGGCGACGGCGTCTATACCGGCGTTGCCGGAACGGGCATGGCGCTCGGCGGTCGCGGCGGCGGAGTTACCGTGGCGGGCGGCCTGCAGAACGACGGCGGCATCGGCGGCGCGGCCAAGAACGCCAATGCGACCGCGCTGCTGGTCGGGAACGGCACCGTCCTTCCCACTGTCGCAAACACCGGTACCATAGCCGCCGCCGTCACTGGCACCAGCGGACGGTCGGCGGCGCTACTGGTCGATGCGAATGCATCGTTGCCGCTCGTGAAGAACAGCGGCGTGATCCGGGCGGTGACGATCGCCGAGGGATCGGCCTACGCTATCCTCGACCGCAGCGGCACGCTCTCGAGCGTCGAGAACAGCGGCGCAATCCTGGCCGGAGGCGCGAAGGCCGGCGCAGGCCGCAATGTCGCCATCGACCTTTCGCAGCGCACGGGCGACAGCCAGATTAAGCAGACCGTCGCCGCGCAGGGCGCGCAGGCACCCCGCATCGAAGGCGACATCCGTTTCGGCGCGGGGTCCGACCTGCTCGATATCGCCGACGGCACGGTGATCGGCAACGTCGCGTTCGGGGCGGGCGACAACCGGCTGAAGCTGTCGGGCGATGCGATCTATTCGGGCAATGCGGATTTCGCGGGCGGAACCGGAACCCTGTCGATCGCCAATACGGCGACTTTCGCCGGGAAGCTTGTCGGGACGCAGAACACCGCGGTGACGGTTTCCGGCGGGTCGTTGTTCGTAAATGCCCCCGCCACGGTCAGGTCGCTGGATGTCGGGGCGACGGGCGTGGTCGGCGTGACGCTCGGCAGCGATCCCGCCGCCAGCGGCATCGTGGCCAACGGCGCTGCCAACTTCGCCCAGGGAGCGAAGATCGGCATCGCATTGAGCGAACTGCCGACGCTCGGCGAAAGCTACCGGCTCATCAGCGCCGGCACGCTCACCGGGGCCGACAAGCTTGCCACCACCGACGCCCTCCTCCCCTTCATGTTCAAGGCCGCGCTCGCGGTTTCGGGCAACACGGTCAACGTCGACATCGATCGCAAGGATTCGGACGAACTCGGTTTGAACCGTTCAGAGGCGGCAGCCTTCGACGGACTGTACGAAGCGCTCGCCAAAGACGACGACGTGGCCAAGATCTTCCTCAACATCGCCGATGCGCAGACGCTGCAGGCTTATGTCGGCACGACCCTGCCCGATCACGCGGGCGGCGGGTTCGAGGGACTGAGCCAGGCGCTGCGCGCTTTCGACCGCCATCTGACCGATCCGATCGGGCCGATCGAGCAGCAGGGCAAATTCCGGATCGTGGCCGATTTCGCCAGCTGGAAGTCGCGCAAGGATCGCGGCGACTCCATGGCCTACGACCTCGACGGATCGGGCCTGCGCGGCGGCGTCGAATATCTCACCGGCATCGGCGCGTTCGGCCTGACCGGCAGCTGGCTGTGGAACAAGCACGAAGCCCCGTTCGACAACAAGGTCGACGACACTAGCTACGAAGGCGGGGTGCATTGGCGCGGTACCTTCGGCCCCCTCGCGGGCTTCGCGCGAGTCGGGATCGGACGGTCCGATTTCGAAGGCAGCCGACGCTTCCAGGGCGGCGCTGGCGAGGACGCGGTTTCGTTCGACATCAGGCGCGACTGGTCGGGCGACTTCGTTTCGGCGACCGGAGGCGTATCGCTGGAAGGGGGATCGCAGTTCTTCTTCTTCCGCCCGTCGATCGCGCTCGACTATCTCCGCCTGAAGGAAGACGGGTCGGTCGAAACCGGCGGCGGCGATGCCCTGAACCTGACGATCGGCGATCGGACGAGCAAGGAGCTGGCGCTCGATCTGGCCACGGCGGCCGGGGTCGACCTGTTCGGCATGCAGCGGCGCGACCCGTTCTGGCTGCGGATCGAAGGCGAAGGCGGCTGGCGACAATTGCTGTCGAGCGACCTTGGCACCACGCGCGCGCACTATGCCGACGGCGATGACTTCCTGCTTGTCCCCGAGGAGCGCCAGAGCGGCTGGTTCGCGCGCCTGCGCGGTTATGGCGGCAACGGTTTCTACACTATCGGTGCCGATGTCGGCGCAGAAGAACAGTTCGGCAAGATCGGCTACAACTTCCGCGCCTCGGTCAGGTTCGGGTGGTAGAGAGCTTTGTGACCGCGATGTCGACGGGTTGTTCCGGCGCGTCTCTTCGACATCCTGACGAAAGGCAAAAGGTCCGCTCGCACGCAGAGACCTATTCGTTGGCGTGCGCAAACCCTGCAGGATAAATCTGCACGCATGCGCTGGAGCGGGTGAAGGGAATCGAACCCTCGTCGTCAGCTTGGGAAGCTGCTGCTCTACCATTGAGCTACACCCGCGTCTGGGCAGGCGGCGCGCTTGCCACGGAGGGAGGCTCGCGGTCAATATGCCTTGTGCGCGGCCCGTGTCGCCGGACCCATGCTTGTTCTGAGCCATTGAAGGGGTAAAAGGCCCACCAAAACACTCGGGAAGAGGAATTACATGCGTCAGATCGATCATTTCATCAGCGGCGGAACCGGCGGCTCGGCGGACCGCACCCATGATGTGTGGAACCCGTCCACAGGCGAGGTGCAGGCGCGGGTGCCGCTAGGCGATGCGGCACTGCTCGACCGCGCGGTGGAAGCGGCGAAGAAGGTGCAGCCCGAATGGGCGGCGACCAACCCCCAACGGCGCGCCCGGGTGATGTTCGAATTCAAGCGGCTGGTCGAAGCCAACAAGCAGGAACTGGCCGAATTGCTTTCGAGCGAACACGGCAAGGTGGTCGACGACGCGCATGGCGATGTGCAGCGCGGGCTGGAAGTGATCGAATATGCCTGCGGCATCCCGCAGGCGCTGAAGGGCGAGTACACGCAAGGGGCCGGCCCCGGCATCGATGTCTATTCGATGCGCCAGCCGCTCGGCATCGGGGCGGGCATCACGCCGTTCAACTTCCCCGCAATGATCCCGATGTGGATGTTCGGCATGGCGATCGCGGCGGGCAATGCCTTCATCCTCAAACCGTCCGAGCGCGATCCTTCGGTGCCGATCCGGCTCGCCGAGCTGTTCGTGGAAGCGGGCGCGCCCGAGGGGCTGCTGCAGGTGGTGAACGGCGACAAGGAAATGGTCGACGCGATCATCGACCATCATGACATCGCCGCGATCAGCTTCGTCGGTTCGTCCGACATCGCGCAGTATATCTACTCGCGCGGCACCGCGAACGGGAAGCGCGTGCAGGCCTTCGGCGGCGCGAAAAACCACGGCATCGTGATGCCCGACGCCGATCTCGATCAGGTGGTGGGCGATCTGGCGGGCGCGGCCTTCGGCTCGGCAGGGGAGCGCTGCATGGCGCTGCCGGTGGTGGTGCCGGTCGGCGAGGATACCGCGAACGCCTTGCGCGAGAAGCTGATCCCCGCGATCAACGCGCTGCGCGTCGGCGTCTCGACCGACAAGGATGCGCAATACGGCCCGGTGGTGACGCCCGAACACAAGGCGCGGATCGAACAGTGGATCGATACCGCCGAGAAGGAAGGCGCCGAGGTCGTGATCGACGGGCGCGGGTTTACGCTGCAGGGCCACGAGAAAGGCTTCTTCGTCGGCCCGACCCTGCTCGACAAGGTCACCACCGACATGGAGAGCTACAAGGAAGAGATCTTCGGACCCGTGCTCCAGATCGTGCGCGCGAAGGATTTCGAGGATGCGGTGCGCCTGCCGAGCGAGCACCAGTACGGCAACGGCGTCGCCATCTTCACCCGCAACGGCCACGCCGCGCGCGAGTTTGCGCACCGGGTCAACGTGGGCATGGTCGGCATTAACGTGCCGATCCCGGTGCCGGTCAGCTATCACAGCTTTGGTGGGTGGAAGCGCTCCGGCTTCGGCGACATCGACCAGTACGGCCAGGAAGGCCTGCGCTTCTGGACCAAGACCAAGAAGGTCACCCAGCGCTGGCCCGATGGCGGTGGCGACGGCTCCAACGCATTCGTCATCCCCACCATGGGGTGACCTCATAGCAGGAGGGCTTGTCGGTGAAGCAGTTCGTGATCGCGCTCCTGGCGCTTGTGCTTGCCGCCTGCGCAACGCCGCCTCCGGCGAAGGAGGTGACGCCGGTCGACAACGGCAAGCGCATCGCGCTTACCTTCGACGATGTCCCGCGAGCCGCCGGGGCGTTCCTGACGCCCGACGAGCGCACGCGGCGGATCATCGCCGCATTGCGAGAGGCCGGGGTCGATCAGGTCGCTTTCTTCGTCAACCCTGGCCATATCGCCGAGCGTCCCGGGGCGGAGCGTCGGATCGCCGCCTATACTGCGGCCGGGCACCTGATCGCCAACCATTCGAACACGCATCCGGGCCTCAGCGAGACACCGGCAGAACTCTATCTGGCCGATATCGACGCAGCAGGCGTTTGGCTGGAGGGTCGCAAGGGTTATCGCCCCTGGTTCCGCTACCCCTATCTGGACGAGGGGCGCGCGGACAAGGCCAAGCGTGACGCGGTGCGCGCGGGGCTGGCAAGTCGCGGCCTTTCCGACGGGTACGTTACCGCCGATGCGTCCGACTGGTGGCTGGAACAGGCGACGATCGATGCCAAGGATGCCGGGCAGCCGATCGACCGCGCGGCATTGCGCGATCTCTATGTCGAAAGCCATGTCGGCGCGGCTGATTTCTTCGACGATCTCGCGCGGCGGGCCATCGGGCGGTCGCCGGTCCATGTGATGCTGATGCATGAAACCGATCTGGCCTCGCTGTTCCTCCCCGATCTGATCGCGGCGCTCAGATCCGATGGGTGGACCATCGTGTCACCCGACATCGCCTACGCCGATCAGATCGCGGCGGAGGCCGCGCGCTACGACACCCCTTCGGCGCAGGGAACGCTGATCGAGATGGTAGCGTGGGAAAAGGGGCTGCCCGCCCCGCGGTGGTACGATCGCAACGACACCAAGGTGCTGTCCGCCCTGTTCCGGGCGCGGGTTCTCCACCTTCCGCCAACGCAAGAGTAGCTGGAGGCGGCGGAACGATCGGCCCGGCACCCCGTCTGCAAACTGGGAGAGAGTTAGAATGCGTAAGCGCACCACCGCTGTTATCGTCGCGCTAGGTTTGGCCATGGCGGCCTGCCAGGTCGATGCCGATCCGCCGAGCGAAGACGTGGCGACCACCGCCACCGCGATTCCGGTCGAGCCCGACGGCGGCACGGGTGCCGGGGCAGGACCACCGATGGTGGTACAGGCGGACACCATTCCGCAGAAATACCGTGGGGTGTGGGATTACAGCGGGGGGAATTGCCATCCGGCATCCGACCTGCGCATGGAAGTCGGACCGCGGACGATCACCTATTACGAATCGCAAGGTACGGTGAAGGCGGTGAAACCGGGCGGCAAGGACGGGATCATCGTAGTCCTCGCCATGGCTGGAGAAGGCGAACAATGGACCACGACACAGCGGCTCGACCTGAGCGCCGACGGCAAGACTCTTACACCCAGCGATGCACAGGCACCGGCCGATCACAAGCCGATGCCGCGAACCCGGTGCGCGACATGAGGATGGCCGTTCTCGCACTGGCGCTCGCCCCCCTTGCGGCCGGTTGTGCGACCGCGCCCACAGCTGGCGAGCCCGACCGCCTGCCTGCCCTGCCCGAGGGGTCGTGCAATGCGGACGGCGTCCAGACCATGTTGGGAGAGCGTGCCAGCCAGGAAACCGGCACGCAAATCCTCGGCCGCACCGGTGCCGACAGCCTGCGCTGGGGCCCGCCGGGTGCGGTGTTCACGATGGATTTCCGACAGGGCCGCGTGAACGTGATGTACGACGCGGACATGACAATCACCCGCATCTATTGCGGCTGATCGCGCCCGGCTGCGGCGCATTCGCCCAGTCTGCGGTCGAGAAGCGTGGTAAGATCGTCCAGCCCTTCGCACGCCGCCAGTTCCGTGGCCGCGATTAGCAATCCTGGTCGGTTGCAGGCTTCCTGGAGGAAGATCGCGGGCAACTCCGCTTCGGGTAGGTCGCTCCGCCCGGCCAGCTCGTCGCGATGGAGGAAGCGCACCGTGAGGGGGAGACTGTCCAGATAGTCTTTCCACCGCCGCCGCATCGCGACCGGACCGTAGGTGAGCGCGCATAGCGAACAGGGATATGTAGACGGGGAGACGATCTTGTGCGCCGCGTCGAACAGCCTGTCGAACACGCCGCCATCGGCGTTGTAAACTAGGATCAATTCGGTGCCGTGGCCGCCCATCCGCTCACATTCCTTTGGAGCGCATCGAGGGTCAATCGGCAATTCCGGGCAGGGCGCGGCGAAGAGGTGGTCAGGACTCGAAAAGGGGTGCTAGGGCCCATCCCATGACCGGACAATTTCAGCTTACAGACGACCAGCGCGCGATCCAGGACATGGCGCAGCGCTTCACCGCCGACAACATCACTCCGCATGCGGGCGAGTGGGACCAGACCCATCATTTTCCGCGCGACGTGATCAAGCGGAGCGCCGAGCTCGGCTTCGGAGCGATCTACGTTTCGGAAGAATCGGGCGGCATCGGCCTCGGCCGGCTGGAAGCGGCGCTGATCATGGAGGCGATGGCCTATGGCTGCCCCACGACGAGTGCGTTCATCTCGATCCACAACATGGCGAGCTGGATGATCGACTGCTTCGGCGGGGATGTGGTGAAGGCGAAGTACCTGCCTGATCTCGTCGGGATGGAGAAGATCGCCAGCTACTGCCTGACCGAACCGGGCAGTGGCTCCGACGCGGCGGGGCTGAAGACCACGGCGAAGCGCGATGGCGACCACTACGTGCTGAACGGCACGAAGCAGTTCATCTCTGGCGGCGGCGTCAACGACGTCTATGTAACGATGGTCCGCACGGGCGAGCACAAGACCAAGGGCATCACCTGCCTCGTGATCGACAAGGACACGCCGGGCGTCAGCTTCGGCGAACCCGAGAAGAAGCTCGGCTGGAATGCCAGCCCGACCGCGCAGGTGATCTTCGAGGATGCGCGCGTGCCGGTGGAGAACCGCGTGGGCGACGAGGGCGAAGGTTTCCGCTTCGCCATGATGGGGCTCGACGGCGGGCGCCTGAATATCGGTGCCTGCAGCCTCGGCGGGGCGCAGCGCTGCCTGGACGAGGCGGTCGCCTACACCAAGGACCGGCAGCAGTTCGACACCCCGATCGCCGACTTCCAGAATACGCAGTTCATGCTCGCCGACATGGCGACCGACCTGGAGGCGGCGCGCGCGCTGCTCTATCTCGCCGCGGCGAAGGTGACCGACGGGGCGCCGGACAAATCGCGCTTCTCCGCCATGGCGAAGCGGCTGGCGACCGACAATGGCAGCAAGGTGGTGAACGACGCGCTGCAACTGTTCGGCGGCTACGGCTATCTCAAGGATTACCCGATCGAGCGATTCTGGCGCGACCTGCGCGTGCATTCGATCCTGGAAGGCACCAACCAGGTAATGCGCATGATCGTGGGCCGCGACCTGCTGCGCCAGTGAACGAAAGACCTATGAGAGACGATATCAACATCCACACCCATGGCCGGGTCGGCCATATCTCGCTCAACCGGCCCAAGGCGCTGCATGCGCTGACGCTCGACATGTGTCTCGCCATTAGCGAGGCGTTGGCGGCGTGGGCGGAGGACGATGCAATCGAGGCGGTGATCCTCGACCATGCCGAGGGGCGCGGCTTCTGCGCCGGGGGCGACATCAACCTGCTGCGCCAGTCGGCGCTGAACGATGGCGGCAAGGCTGGGCGCGAGTTCTTCCTCCACGAATACCGCCTGAACCACCAGATGTTCACCTACGCGAAGCCGATCGTCGCCTTCATGGACGGTGTCACGATGGGCGGCGGCGTGGGCATCTCGCAGCCGTGCAAGTTCCGCGTCGCGACGGAGAACACGCGCTTCGCCATGCCGGAAAGCGGCATCGGTCTGTTCCCCGATGTAGGCGGTGGCTGGTATCTGTCGCGCCTCGGCGGGCGGCTGGGCCAGTTTCTGGCCCTCACCGGCGCGCGACTAGACGGGTCCGAATGCCTGTGGACCGGCCTCGCGACGCATTATCTGCCATCGGACAAGCTGGCCGAGGTGAAGGCGCGGATTCTCGACAACCCCGATCGCATCGGCGGCATCCTCTCCGAACCCGTGGGGACCCCGCCCCCGGCGCGCATCGCCGACAATGCGGACAAGATCGCCAAGCATTTCGCCTCCGACACCTACGAGGACATCCTCGCCAGCCTGGAGGCCGAGGCCGAAAACAACGGCAGCGAGTGGGCGGCGAAGGAGCGCGATACGCTGGGCACCAAGAGCCCGCAGACCTGCAAGGTCGCGCTGCGCGAGCTGGTCGAGAGCGCGAAGCTGGATGATTTCGCCGACGAGATGCGGATGGAATACCGCATCGGCAGCCGCGTCCTCACCCGCCCCGATTTCGCCGAAGGGGTGCGCGCGGTGATCGTCGACAAGACCGGCGATCCCAAATGGGACCCGCCCACGCCCGAAGGCGTTGACGAGGCGATGATCGACGCGATCTTCGCCCCGCTCCCGGCGGACGAAGAATGGACGCCGCTAGCCTAGCTCTTTACCGTCAATTGGGAGATACCCTTGGCCGAATACGAAACCATCACCACGCAAACCGACGGTGCTGTCACGCTCATCACGCTCGACCGCCCTAAGGCGCTCAATGCGCTGTCGAGCAAGGTCCTCGAGGATCTGATCGGCGCATTCGAGGCCTATCAGGCGGACGACAGCCAGCTCTGCGCGATCCTGACCGGCTCGGGCGACAAGGCTTTCGCTGCCGGTGCGGACATCAAGGAGATGAGCGAGAAGGACGCGGCGGATTTCTTCCTCCAGGATTTCTTTGCCAAGTGGACCAGCCACATCGTCGAGGCGGTGCGCAAGCCCTGGATCGCGGCGGTCAACGGCTTCGCACTGGGCGGTGGGTGCGAGCTTGCCATGATGGCCGACTTCATCATCGCGAGCGACAAGGCCAAGTTCGGCCAGCCCGAGATCAAGCTGGGCGTCGCCCCGGGCATGGGCGGATCGCAGCGCCTCACCCGCGCGGTCGGCAAGGCCAAGGCGATGGAGATGTGCCTGACCGGCCGGATGATGGACGCCGAGGAAGCCGAACGCAGCGGCCTCGTCGCGCGCGTCGTGCCGCATGACACGCTGATGGACGAGGCGATGAAGACCGCCCAGGCGATCGCCGGAATGCCGCCCCTGGCCGCGATGGTGAACAAGGAAATGGTCAACGCCGCCTACGAGACCTTCCTCGGCCAGGGCGTGCTCCACGAACGCCGCCTGTTCCAGATCCTCACCGCGAGCGAGGATAAGGCCGAGGGCATGAAAGCCTTCATCGAGAAGCGCGACGGACAGTGGAAGGGGCGGTGATTCCAGACCAGCCTTGGCCTGTCGTTTTCGGGATCGGAAGTATCCTCATGGGCTTGCTTACTGTATGGATGGCGGCCTTGGACGTTCGAGATGTAAAAAACCAGCAAGGTAAATTCTCGAAACGTTATCAGGCAGCGTTCGGCCACTGGAAAATAAATCGCGCGATGGTTCGGTTCAATTCGTGGACCGAGCTTTCTGCACTGATCATGGGCGGGCCCTTTTTAATAGGTCTCGGCATTTGGCTGATGGTAAGATAATTCGGAGAGTAATATGAAAATCGCCTTTATCGGCCTCGGCAACATGGGCGGCGGGATGGCCGCGAACCTGGTCAAGAACGGCCACGAAGTGCGCGCGTTCGACCTGTCGGAGGACGCGCTGGCCAAGGCCAAGAGCAGTGGCTGCGAGACCTTCACCGATGCGAAGGAAGCGGTGCAGGGCGTCGACGCGGTTGTCTCGATGCTGCCCAATGGCGCGATCGTGAAGTCGGTCTATTCCGACGCCGTGATCGGCCACGCGCCGGAAGGCGCGGCGCTGCTCGACTGCTCCACCATTGATGTCGCCACCGCCAAGGAAGTGAGCGAGATGGCCACCGCCAAGGGCTACAAGATGGTCGACGCGCCGGTCAGCGGCGGAATCGCGGCGGCAGATGGCGGCACGCTGACCTTCATGGTCGGCGGCAGCGAAGAGGCGTTCGCGGCGGCCAAGCCGATCCTCGAAGGCATGGGCAAGGCGGTGATCCATGCAGGCGATGCGGGCGCGGGCCAAACCGCCAAGATCTGCAACAACATGCTGCTCGCGATCTCGATGATCGGCGTCGCCGAAGCGATGCAGATGGCGCAGAAGCTGGGGCTCGATCCGCAGAAGTTCTACGAGATCTCCTCGCAGTCGTCGGGCTATTGCTGGTCCCTCAATGCCTACACCCCGCTGCCCGGCGTGGGCGTCGAGAGCCCTGCCGACAAGGACTACCAGGGTGGCTTCGCGACCGCGCTGATGCTCAAGGACCTGCGCCTCGCGATGGCGGCGGCGGAAGAGGTCGACGCGGGCGTGCCGCTGGGCGCACGCGCGGCGAGCCTGTACGAGGATTTCTCGGGCGCGGGCAATGACGGCCTCGATTTCTCGGCGATCATCAAGACGTACAAGTAACCGGCAATCCTCCTCGTTTTCGCGCCAGCGCATACGGGGAGGATCAGAATTCTTCGAGAATCCGCTCCAGCCATTCGCGCGGGGTCTTGCGGCGTCCCACATCGGCGACGAATTCCTGACCGCGTGCGACGCTGCGCAGGCGACCGCCGCGCAACCAGCGATCGCGCCGGTCGTGGTAGCTCAGCCCGCCGGGTTTCAACCACGCAGGCCTCTCCCACAGCGTAAGCGGACCGCCGGGCACGGTGAGGCGCAGCGCCTCGCTGGCGAAGCGCGCCTGCCTCCCCTCGCCCTCGTAGATCGTGTCGTTGCTGCCGTGCATGCCGAGCACGTGGGGGTGGCTGCTATCCTCCAGATGCTCGGGCACCCCCTGGGCCAGCCGATGCACCGCCGCGACGCGGAGGTAGCCGAAGATGCGATGGTGACGCTCGCCGTCCTCGCTCGCGAACAGGCCGAAGAACAGGAAGGTATCGCCCACGCCGACGCCGTTGTTGACGAGGTGCGTCTGCGCCGCGCCGACCTGCCCGAAGATGCAGCGGCCATCGCGCGTGAACATCGGATCGTGATGGCAGAGCGAATCCGCGCCATACGCGCCCCTGCTCGCCCTCGCGGCATGGTCACCCAGCCCCAGGTCGCCGTAGGTCGTCCTCGCGATGCCCTTGCTGTCGGGAATCGGCAGCGAGACCGGCACGCCGTCGACGATCGGCGACGATCCGCCGCCCGATCCGCTGTCGAACCCCTTGCGGCTGAAGATGATCCGCAAGGCTGGCCTCGCTACTGCCCGCCGACCTCGCTCGGCACCGGACGACCGCCCGGCGCGATCTCGCCCTGCCAAGCCAGCACCGGCTTGCGCGCCGCCTGCGTTTCGTCGAGCCGGCGGCGCGGCGCGTAGTAGGGCGCGGCCTTCAGGCTTTCGTCGCCCGCCTTGGCCCGCTCCGCGACCGAGCGCAGTGCACCGATGAACTGGTCGAGGCCGGCCTTGCTTTCGGTCTCGGTCGGCTCGATCAGCATCGCTCCGTGGACCACCAGCGGGAAGTACATCGTCATCGGGTGGAAACCCTCGTCGATCAGCGCCTTGGCGAGGTCGAGCGTGGAGATGTCCTCGGCCAGCGTCTTATCGCTCAGCAGCGCCTCGTGCATGCACGGCCCGCTGCCGCCGAAGGGCGCGTCGAGCACGTCCTCGAGGCTGCGCAGCACGTAGTTCGCATTCAGCACCGCGTCTTCCGCAACCTGCGCCAGCCCGTCCGCGCCGTGGCTGAGCATGTAGGTCAGCGCGCGAGTGAACATCCCCATCTGCCCGTGGAACGCGGTCATCCGGCCAAAGGCGTCGCGGTGGTCGAATTCCTCCGCATTCTCCTCCTCGACCAGATGAACCACCCCGTCTTCGGTCCTCGCGGTGAAGGGCAGCGGACCGTAGGGGCACAACGCTTTCGACAGCACCACCGGGCCCGAGCCCGGTCCGCCGCCGCCATGCGGGGTGGAGAAGGTCTTGTGCAGGTTGATATGCATCGCATCGACGCCAAGGTCGCCGGGACGCACCTTACCCACGATCGCGTTGAAGTTCGCCCCGTCGCAATAGACGAAGCCGCCCGCCGCGTGCACCGCGTCCGAAATCGCCTTCATGTCCCGCTCGAACAGGCCGCAGGTGTTGGGGTTGGTGATCATCACCGCGGCGACATCCGGCCCCAGGCGCGCTTTCAGCTTGTCAAGATCGACCCGGCCGTCCTCGGTCGCGGGAATGTCCTCCACCTCGTAGCCCGCAAAGGCGGCGGTGGCGGGGTTGGTGCCGTGCGCGCTTTCGGGCACCAGCACGACCTTGCGCGCATCGCCGCGCGCTTCGAGGGCGGCGCGGATGCATAATATGCCGCACAGCTCGCCATGCGCGCCCGCCTTGGGGCTCATCGCGACACCTTCCATGCCGGTCAGCTTGATCAGCCAATGCGCCAGTTCGTTGATCACTTCCAGCGCGCCGGGCACGGTCGAGACGGGCTGGAGCGGATGCACGTCGGCGAAGCCCGGCATGCGCGCGACCTTCTCGTTGAGCCGCGGATTGTGCTTCATCGTGCAGGACCCAAGCGGGAAGAGCCCGAGGTCGATGGCGTAGTTCTGGCGGCTGAGGCGGGTGTAGTGCCGCACCGCCTCCGGCTCCGACAGGCCCGGCAGCCCGATGGTTTCGGAGCGCGCGAAACCGCCGAGGCGCGAGGAGACCTCGCCGCTCTCTTCGGGCAGATCGACGCCGGTCGTCTCTGTCGTGCCGATCTCGAAGATCAGTGGTTCTTCCAGCATCAGCGCGCGGTTGCCGGTCACGGTCGGCGGGCCGTCATGCGCGCCCTCGTGCTGCGCGGGACTTTGGGGTTTCCAGCCGGATGCGTTGGGATTGCTCATGCCAGTTCCTCCGCCAGCGCGGTGGCGAGGGTCTCGATATCCTCCTCGCTCGTCGTCTCGGTCAGCGCGATCACCAGCCCGCCCTTCAACTCGTCGTGCGAGGGGAAGAGCCGCCCGAGCGACACGCCCGCGAGCACGCCCTTGTCCGCGAGCGAGCGCACCACGGCGCGCGCGTCCGTGCCTGCCCCGGACCCCGATCCGGGGTCGAGCAGGATCGTGAACTCGTTGAAGAAGGTATCGTTCAAGATCTTCACCCCCGGCACCTGCGCCAGCCGGTCGGCGGCCTTGACGGCGAGGCGGTGGTTCTCCGCTGCCAGTTGCCGCAGGCCCCGCTCGCCCAGCAGCGTCATGTGGATGGAGCAGGCGAGTGCACACAGCCCGCTATTGGTGCAGATATTGCTGGTCGCCTTCTCGCGCCGAATATGCTGCTCGCGGGTGGAGAGCGTCAACACGTAGCCGCGCTTGCCCTCGGCATCGACCGTCTCGCCGCACAGGCGACCGGGCATCTGGCGAACGTGCTTGCTGTCGCGCACCGCGAACAGGCCGAGATACGGCCCGCCGAATTGCAGGCCTACGCCCAGTGCCTGCCCCTCGCCGACCACGATGTCCGCGCCCAGCTCGCCAGGCGATTTGATCGCTCCGAGAGCCACCGGCTCGGTATTGACCGCGATCAGTAGCGCGCCCTTCGCATGCGCCGCCTCGGCGATCTCGGCGAGGTCGGGAATGCGCCCGAGGATATCGGGATATTGCACCACGACGCAGCTCGTCCGATCGTCGATGCGCGCGATCAACCCGGCATTGTCGGGCTGCGCCTGGATCGCCGGGAGCGCGCCCGCGATCTCGTCGTCGGTAAACTTCGCCATGGTCCGCACGACCTCGGCGTAATGCGGATGGAGCGCGCCCGAGAGCACCACGCGCTTCTTCTTCGTGATCCGCGCCGCCATCGCCACCGCTTCCCAGCACGCGGTCGAACCGTCGTACATCGACGCATTGGCCACCGCGCAACCATACAGGCGCGCGACCTGGCTCTGGAACTCGAACAGCATCTGCAGCGTGCCCTGGGCGATCTCGGGCTGGTAGGGCGTGTAGGCGGTCAGGAACTCGCCGCGCTGGATGATGTGGTCGACCGTAGCGGGCACATGGTGGCGATAGGCCCCCGCGCCCAGGAAGAAGGGCGCGTCGGCCGCCGCGAGATTCTTCTTCGAAAGCGCGCGCATGTGGCGCTCGACCGCTATCTCGCCCGCATGCATCGGAAGGCCTTCGATCGGGCCGGACAGCCGCGCCGCCTCGGGCACGTCGGCGAACAGATCGTCGATGGTCTCCGCGCCGCATTTTGCCAGCATCGCGGCGCGGTCGCTATCGGTCAGGGGGAGGTAGCGCATTCAGTCGGCCTTTGAGGTTGCCTTAAGAGGCTGGATATCCATGGGATGAAGATCAGTCACGCGGTCGAAGCACGTATGAAATGTGCAAGTGCTATCGAGGCGGCCGCGTATACGTACGTGGCGGTACTGATAGGCCTTAGCCTTTTCATCGAAGCGAGCATCAGCGCCAATACCGAGAGCTTGTTCGTAAGCATCAAGCGCCTCGTCGGAGCTCGGCAGGTTGCTGCGCATCTCCTCCATCGTGGCCCGCGAAGGAAAAAGCGCGCAATCGAAACCCTCGCATTTGCCGAGCCATCCATCGACGGACACAATATCTCCGTTCCAAAACACGATGTTGCCTTTCGCCCTTCCGACCGAAATTGGCTCGGGCGGGGCGGAACATGCGGACAGTATCGCCGAACCGATCAAGGCGGCGCTCGTCCTCACAGCCCGTCGCAGAAGCTCTTGTAGGCGGATTGGTCCATAAGGCCGTCGAGCTCGCCCTTGTCGGCGATCGAAAGCTTGAAGAACCAGCCCGCTTCCTCGGGGCTCGAATTGACCAGCGAGGGGTCATCGTCGAGCGCACCGTTGGCCTCGATCACCTCGCCGCTGATCGGGGCGTAGACGTCGCTCGCCGCCTTGACGCTCTCGACCACCGCGGCGTCCTTGCCCTTGGTCAGTTCCGCGCCGCTGTCGGGCAGTTCGACGAACACGATGTCGCCGAGCTGACTTTGCGCATAATCGGTGATGCCGACCGTGGCGGTGTCGCCATCGACGTCGATCCATTCGTGTTCGTCGGTGAAGTAACGGGCCATCGAAATCAGCTCCCTCGGTAATAGTTGTGGGGGACGAAAGGCATTGAGGTGACGCGCGCGGGCAGGCGCTTGTTCCGCACCTCGACCTCCAGCCCGGTTCCCTCATCGGCATGGGCAGCATCGACATAGCCCATCGCGATCGGGTGGCCGAGCGTGGGCGAGAAGCCGCCGCTGGTGACGACGCCGATCTGGTCGTCGCCGACGAAGATCGGTGCGCCCTCGCGCGCGGGCAAGCGCCCGTCGAGCGTGAGGCCCACGCGGAAGCGTGTCGAACCACCGTCGAGCGCCTTCATCACCGGCGCGTGGCCCATCCAGCCACCGCTCTCGCGGCGTTTCTTAGACAGCGCGAACGTCAGATTGGCGCTGACCGGGTCGATCTCCGCCGTCAGGTCGTGGCCATAGAGCGGAAGACCCGCTTCCAGCCGCAGCGAGTCCCGCGCGCCGAGCCCGGCGGGCCGTACCTCGATCTCCGCGCAAAGACGATTGGCGAGAATTTCCGCCTGCTCGGCGGGCACCGAAATCTCGAACCCGTCCTCGCCGGTATAGCCGCAGCGCGAGATGCGCAGCGGCAGTTCGCCGAAATCGTAGTGCATCGACTGCATAAAGGTGAGCTCTTCGGGCACGCCGCGCATCGCCCGGCCCAGGGCGTTGGTGGCCGCGGGGCCTTGCAGCGCGATCAACGCCTGGTCTTCCAGGTGGGTCAGCGTGACATCGTCGGGCAGGTGTTCGCGCAGATAGGCGATGTCGTCCCACTTCATCGCGCCGTTCACGACCACGTAATAGGCGGGATCGCCCCATCGGCCCTCGACCACGACGTTGCCGTCCTCGTCTTCTTCGGCCGGAATCCACGGCGTGGCGTTGGTGACCATCAGATCGTCCAGCACGCCGCCATCTTCCGCCATCAGCAGGGAATAGCGCACCCGGCCCGGCTTCAGGCTGGTGATATCGCCCGGCAACACCGCTTCCAGCGCGGACGCGGCATTCTCGCCAGTGACCATCAGCTGGCCCATATGGCTGACGTCGAACAGCCCCGCGTGCTGGCGGGTCCATTCGTGTTCGGTCACGATCCCCTGATACTGGATCGGCATCTGGTATCCGGCGAAGGGCACCATGCGCGCGCCCTGTCGGCGATGCCAGGCGTCCAGCGGCAGCGTTTCGGTGTTGTTATCGTCGCTCATTCAGCGGGTCCCCGACACGGCAGCGCGGCGGCTCCGGGATGAAGCGCCTGCACCTGCCCCCTCTGTCAGGAAACCTGAGAGCATCGCGCGGATTTTCGCCCGCGCTTCCCCCTTCGGTGGCCCGACACGCCGACAGGCATAGCGGACGCTTTCCAGAGTGTCTGCCGTGCCGCGGTCCGCTTGCCTGAGAGATTCCGGGGCGGTTGCTCCTTCGGCGCCGGGCAGTTTCCTGCACGAACTCTCCCGCTGGCACGGCCGGGAATCGCTTCCCGGCGACGTGGCCCGGCACTTGCGCGATTCCGCCGGTCCGGTCAATCCGGCGTGAAGGGTCAACGCATGTTGAGCCACAGGAGATAGCAGGCGGACAAGACGATCCACGTCCCGTCGAGCGTCTTGAGCCGCTTCGCGCCGAGCTTTATCGCGATCGGGCGGGCGAGAAAACCGCCCAGCGCCGCGCCCGGCCCGGCCAGCAACACGACCTCCCACTGCATGGTGCCCGCCTCGATATGCCAGAGGCTGCCCGCGATCACGCTGACCGAGGAGATGACGCACGCCGCCCCGGTGCACAGCAGGACGGGATAATGGCGGATGAAGAGATAGAGCGCGACGAGTTCTCCCACACCGACGGAGAAAAGCGCGGTCAGCGCCCCGCCCGGTATCGCCAGCATCATCACCACCGCGAGATCGAGGTGCAGCAGCCGCCCCTGCTCCGCCCGGACGCGGTTGACCGTCCAGGTGCTGGCGATCAGCGCCAGGCCGAGCGCGATCGAGAAGGCCTTGTACGCCATCAGAACGACATGCGGGTCGAATGCCACGGCGCGCTGGACCAGCAGCATGGTCGGCAGCGAAAGCGCGAGGGTCGCGACGACTACGGTGGCGTAATCGCGCGGCCTTACCGCCGCTTCGACAGCCTGCGGCGCGATGGCTGGCTGATGCAGCAGCCGGTCGGTCCAGCGCAGCGCCCCCATGGTCATGCCGAAACTCTGGATGCCCATCGAGACCCCGACGATCTGGAGCGGGTCGAGCCCCATGATCCCCTGGTCGCGCATAGCATTGAAGACGGGGACGAAGACAACGCCGCCGCCGGTGCCGGAAGTGTTGGCGATGATCGCGCCGAGCACACCGATTCCGGGCAGGAACCGCAGCGCGCGCAGCAGGTCGAAATCGACCGGGACGATCGCCCACAAGGCGAGGTAGAGCACGAGCAGCCCGATCCCACCGAGCCATGGCAGGCGATGCGCGGGCAGCGCGCTTAGTCGAGATTGGGCCGTAGCCATCGTTCGGCCGTGGCAATATCGACCCCGCGACGCGCCGCATAGTCCTCCAGCTGGTCGCGGCCGATGCGGGCGACACCGAAATACTGCGATTCCGGGTGCCCGAAATAGAACCCGCTGACCGCCGCGGTCGGCAGCATGGCGAAGTTCTCGGTTAGCGTCAGATCGGTATTCTCCGGCGCATTGAGCAGGTCGAACAGGATCGGCTTGAGCGAATGATCGGGACAGGCGGGATAGCCCGGCGCGGGTCGGATACCGCGATATTCTTCCTTGATCAGCGCGGCATTGGTCAGCTGCTCGCCCGGCGCATAGCCCCACAGATCGGTCCGCACATGCTGGTGCAGCCGTTCGGCGAACGCCTCGGCAAAGCGATCGGCCAGCGCCTTGAGCAGGATATCGGAGTAATCGTCCTTGTCCGCCAGGAAGCGCTGCGAAGGCCCCTCGATCCCGTGGATCGCGACCGCGAAGCCCCCGATCCAGTCGCCGGCAGGATCGATGAAATCGGCGAGGCAGAAATCGGCCCGCCCGCGGCTCTTCTTCACCTGCTGGCGCAGGAAGGGGACGCGCGCGCTTTCCTCGTTCGTGCGGTCGAGATCGGGAACCGGCTGGTTGCCGTAGGTCCCGCCATCGGCGCTGACCCGGTCCTGCGTATGGCGATGGTGGATCACCACGTCGTCGCCATCGCGGTGGCATGGCCACAGTCCCGCGACGCCGCGCGCGGTCAGCCATTTCTCCTCCACGATCC
This sequence comes from Erythrobacter sp. LQ02-29, assembly GCF_022576075.2. Taxonomy (NCBI): domain Bacteria; kingdom Pseudomonadati; phylum Pseudomonadota; class Alphaproteobacteria; order Sphingomonadales; family Erythrobacteraceae; genus Erythrobacter; species Erythrobacter sp. LQ02-29. The sequence goes on from NZ_JANCNT010000001.1 coordinate 248,487, forward strand.
GTTCCAGCATGGCCTGCGCGTCCTTGAACAGGCTGCTTGCTGCCTCGCCCACCACCTCGTCTTCCAGGATCGCGGGGTAGTTGCCGTGCAGCTCCCACGCGCGGAAGAACGGGGTCCAGTCGATGTAATCGACGAGCTCGGCCAGCGACCAGTCGTGATAGACATGCAGGCCCGGCTGCGCGGGAGCCGCAGGCTTGTCCGCCATATTGACCGTGGCCGCGTTCTCACGCGCCTGATCCAGGGTCAGGAGTTCGGACTGCCCCTTGCCCGCGCGCGCGTCGCGGACCTTGGCATATTCGCCCGCCGTGTCGGACACGAAGCCGTCGCGCTGGGTATCGCTCAGCAGGCGGCTGGCGACGCCGACGGCGCGGCTGGCGTCGAGCACGTGGATCACGGGGCCATCGTACGCCGGGTCGATGCGCAGCGCGGTGTGGACCTTGCTGGTGGTCGCGCCGCCGATCAGCAGCGGCATCGACATCTCCGCCGTTTTCATCTCTTCGGCAACGGTCACCATCTCGTCCAGCGAAGGGGTGATGAGGCCCGACAGGCCGATCATGTCGGCGTGGTTCTCGTTCGCGGCCTCCAGGATGGTCGCCCACGGCACCATTACGCCGAGGTCAATCACGTCGTAGCCGTTGCACTGCAACACCACGCCGACGATGTTCTTGCCGATATCGTGAACGTCGCCCTTCACGGTCGCCATCACGATCTTGCCCTTGGCCTTGCGCTCTTCAGGCGCGAGCTTGTCCTTCTCCGCTTCGATGAAGGGGATCAGATGGGCGACCGCCTTCTTCATCACGCGCGCGGATTTCACCACCTGGGGCAGGAACATCTTGCCGCTGCCGAACAGGTCGCCGACGACGTTCATGCCGTCCATCAGCGGGCCCTCGATGACTTCGATCGGGCGTCCACCGCTGTCGGCCAGGGCCTGGCGCGCTTCCTCGGTATCGTCGACCACATGCGCGTCGATGCCCTTGACCAGCGCATGCTCCAGCCGCCGCTCGACCGGCCAGCCGCGCCATTCCTGCGCTTCCTTCTCGGCGCGCGGGTCCTTGCCCTTGTAGCTTTCGGCCAGCGCGATCAGCCGCTCGGTCGCGTCCGGTCGCCGCATCAGAATCACGTCCTCGCACGCCTCGCGCAATTGCGGGTCGATCGCGTCGTACACGTCGAGCTGGCCCGCATTGACGATCGCCATGTCGAGCCCGGCGGGGATCGCGTGATAGAGAAACACCGAATGCATCGCGCGGCGCACGGTCTCGTTGCCGCGGAAACTGAAGGACAGGTTGGAAAGGCCGCCGCTGGTCTTGGCATGCGGGCAGGCGGCCTTGATTTCCTCCACCGCTTCCAGAAAATCGAGGCCGTAGCGGTCGTGTTCCTCGATCCCCGTCGCCACCGCGAAGATGTTGGGATCGAAGATGATGTCTTCCGCCGGGAAGCCGATTCCGGTCAGCAGCTCGTAGGCCCGCTTGCAGATTTCGACCTTGCGGTCCTTCGTATCGGCTTGGCCCGTCTCGTCGAAGGCCATCACGACCACCGCGGCGCCGTAGTCCAGGCATTTGCGGGCGTGTTCCAGGAAAGGCCCCTCGCCTTCCTTCATACTGATCGAATTGACGATCGGCTTGCCGCTCACGCATTTGAGCCCCGCCTCGATCACTTCCCATTTCGAGCTGTCGATCATCACCGGCACGCGCGCGATGTCGGGTTCCGCCGCGATGAGCTTCAGAAAGGTGGTCATCGCGTGCTTCGCGTCGAGCAGCCCCTCGTCCATGTTGACGTCGATCACCTGCGCGCCGTTCTCGACCTGGTCGCGCGCGACCTCCACGGCGGTCGCATAGTCGTCCGCCATGATCAGCTTCTTGAACCGGGCCGAGCCGGTCACATTGGTACGCTCGCCGATATTGACGAAGCGCGAGGAGGCGGATTGGTCGGTCATTCTATCCAGCAAGTCACGCGGCGATCGTGAAGGGTTCGAGGCCGGCGAGGCGCATGCGGTCCTGCCGATCCGGGACCTGACGCGGCGCCAGACCCTCGACCGCTTTCGCGATCGCGGCGATGTGTTCGGGCGTATTGCCGCAGCACCCGCCGAGAATGTTGGCGCGCCCGTTTTCCGCCCACTGGCGCACCAGCGCGGCGGTGGTCTCCGGCTCCTCGTCGTATTCGCCCAACTCGTTTGGCAGGCCCGCATTGGGATAGGCCATCAGCAGTGTATCGGCGATCTGGCTGAGCAGCTGGATATGGGGGCGCAACTGGTCCGCGCCGAAGCTGCAATTGAGCCCCATGGTTACGGGGTCGGCATGGCGCACGACGTTCCAGAACGCCTCCACCGTATGGCCCGACAGGTTGCGCCCCGACAGGTCGGTCAGGGTCAGCGAGATCATCATCGGCACGTCCTTCCCCAGGTCGCGCGCCAGTTCCTTCACCGCCATGATCGCCGCCTTGCAGTTCAGCGTGTCGAACACGGTCTCGATCAGGATCGTGTCCGCCCCGCCCTCGATCAGCGCCTCGGCCTGCTCGCGATAAACCGACTTCATCGTGTCGAAATCGACTTCGCGAAAACCGGGGTCCTCGACATCGGGGCTCAGCGAGAGGGTCTTGTTGGTCGGGCCGACCGCGCCCGCGACGAAGCGCGGCAGGCCGTCCTTCGCCGTCGCCTCGTCGCACACCTCGCGGATGATGCGCGCGGCGGCCCGGTTGATGTCGCCGACCAGATGCTCCGCCCCGTAATCGGCCTGGCTGATGCGGTTCGCGTTGAAGGTGTTGGTCGCCAGCACCCGCGCCCCGGCATCGACGTAGCTGCGACAGATGTCGGCGATCAGCTGGCCTTGCGTCAGATTGACGAGGTCGTTGTTGCCCTTCTGGTCGCGGTTCAGGTCGTAGGTGCCGCGATACCCCTCCTCGCCCAGCTTCGCGCGCTGGATCGCGGTGCCGTATGGCCCGTCCTTGATCAGGATCGCCTTGGCCGCTTCGGCCAGCAAGGTCTCGCGAACGGTGGTCATGCCGCTTCCTTCGGACGCAGGCCGAGCATGTGGCAGATCGCGTAGCTCAGCTCAGCACGGTTGAGGGTGTAGAAATGGAATTGCCGCTCGCCCCCTGCATACAGGCGGCGGCACAGTTCGGCGGCGATGGTGGCGGAGACCAGCTGGCGTGCGGCCGGCCGCTCGTCCAGCCCGTCGAAAAGGCCCGCCATCCACCCGGGAATTGCGGTCCCGCACAGCCCGGCCATGCGCTCGACCGCGGCGAAGCTCATCACCGGCATGATGCCGGGCACGATCTCCCCGTCGATACCCGCCGCGGCGGCACGGTCGCGGAAGCGGAAGAAGCAGTCGGGTTCGAAGAAGAACTGCGTGATCGCGCGCGTCGCCCCCGCATCGAACTTGCGCTTCAGATTGTCGAGATCGGCCTGCTCGTCGGCGGAGTCCGGGTGGACTTCGGGATAGGCACCGACCGAAATCTCGAACGGGCCGACTTCCTTCAGGCCTGCGATCAGCTCCGCCGCATTGGCATAGCCACCCGGATGGGGGGTGTATCTGCTTCCCCCGTCGGGCGGATCGCCGCGCAGCGCCACGATGTGGCGGATGCCGCTTTCCCAGTAATGGCGCGCGACCTCGTCCACCTCCTCGCGCGTCGCCTCCACGCAGGTGAGATGCGCGGCGGCGGGAATGGCGGTCTCGCGGTTGAGGCGCACGACCTGCTCGTGCGTGCGCTCGCGCGTCGACCCTCCCGCGCCGTAGGTGACAGAAACGAAGCGCGGGCCGAGAGGGGCCAGCGTTTCCACGCTTTCCCATAAGGTCTGCGCCATTTTCTCCGTCTTGGGCGGGAAGAACTCGAACGACACCTCGATATCGCCGGGCAGCCCGGAGAACAGCGGATCGCCATGCGCCGTATCGGTTTCGTGCACGGGATCGAGCGGAGCTGGCGCGCGGGTGGTCATCGAGTGGCTACCTTCCTGTCATGCGGCGCGGCGACCGGTCCGCCACGGCGGGTGCCGAGCCAGATCTTCACCACCAGCGCCCCGTCTTCCAGCGCCATCGGTTCGGCGGGCTGAAACCCCGCCTGCTGCAGCATCTCGCGCACGACGCGGTCGGTGAAGCCGAGCCGGGCGTGCTGGAACCGCTCGCGCAAATCCTCCTGCCCGTGCGCGGCGAAATCGACGATCGCGATCCGCCCGCCCGGGCGCAAAACCCGCGCCGCTTCCGCCAGCGCGACCTCCGGCTCCTGCGCGAAATGCAGCACCTGATGCAGCAGGACGGTATCGAAACTGCGCGCGGCAAACGGCAGGGCGGCGAAGTCGCCCTGCACCAGCTCGACGCTTTCGGCCGGCAGATGCTGCAGCTTCGCGCGCGCGACGCGCAGCATCTCGAGGCTCTTGTCGAGCGCGACCATCCGCTCTGCCTCGGGCGCGAAGATTTCGGCCATGCGGCCCGTACCGGTACCGATATCCAGCACTTCGCCCAGTGGCGCGTCGGCAAGCGCGTCGGCCAGCGCGGCCTCGACCGTCGCGTCGTCGCTGTGCCGGCGGCGAAGCTCGTCCCACTCGCGGGCGTAGCTTTCGAACCAGGTCTGCGCCGCATCCTCGCGCGCGGCGCGGATCGCGGCCAGTTGCCGGCGATCCTCTTCGCATTGCACGGCAAAGGCCTCGTCCTCGCGCTCGGCGGTGGCGAGCAGGCGGGCCACGGCGGAACCAAGCGGGAAATCCCCGCTATCGGCAAGCCGCGCACGCAGGAACACCCAACTTCCCTCGCGCCGCCTCTCGGCCAGGCCGCTGTCGCACAGGATCGCGACATGGCGCGAAACGCGCGGCTGGCTCTGCCCCAGCACCTGCGCCAGCTCGCCCACCGCGAGTTCCATCGTGCCGAGCAGCCGCATGGTCCGCAATCGGGTAAGATCGCCCAGCGCGCGCATGATGGCCTCGATCCGCATTCAACGGCACATATAAAGATATCGTTATATGTGCAAGCGAACTTGTCGCCGTCCAGCCAGGCGCGAACACTTCAGGCAGCGGATTTTGTCACGGTCCTGTCACCGGGCGGCGATACGCCATCGCCGTCAGAGGGGCCGGATGATGCGTACCGTCAATATCTTCGTTACCGGGCCGCTGGCCTCCGCAGCGAACGATTTCGAAAGCGACGATGCGCGGTTCCATTTCGCTCCGCTCGACGGGGGTGGACCATTGCAGCTCGCGGACGGTCCCGTCTTCGCCTTCATCGATTGGGTCCTGCCGACCATGTCCGGCCTGGAACTGTGCCGCCGGGTCCGTGCCGACCGGCGGCTGCGCGACGCGCACGTCACCATGGTGCTGGAACAGGACGACGAGAACGACCGGCGCCGGGCGCTGGCCGCGGGGGCCGACGATTACGTGGTCGGCCCGCTCGATCGCAACGGCGTGCTGGACCGAATCCTGGCCCTGCAATCGGCGCGGCCCCATCGCTCGGGCAACGAGATCGTGGAGCTCGGCCCGCTAACCATCGACCGGGTCGCGATGATGGCCCGCTGGAACGACACGCGGCTGGCGCTGCGGCCCAACGAGTTTCGCTTGCTGCGCTTCTTCGCCGAGAACGCCGACCGGGTCCTCACCCGGCGCGAGCTTATAGAGGGGCTGGGCAAACAAGAACAGCCGCTGGACGAACGAACCGTCGATGTCTGGATCGGTCGGCTGCGTAAGGCGCTTAAGGCAGCCGGTGCGGGCGATCCGCTGCGCACCATCCGTTCGGTCGGGTACGTCTTCGACGCCAGCTAGCCAGGCGTCGCGATCGACCGGGCCGGAGCGGGGAAAGAACCCACTCCGGCGCCGGTCGATGCGCCGGTTTCAGAACTTGGCCGACAGGGACAACGCAAGCCGTGTGCCCACGTCCCAAGAGTTGTACTCTATCCGTGCATCTTCGGACTTCTGGAACTCTTCGTGGTCCGTGCCGAAGATGTTGCGTGCCTCGAATTTCGCCTCCAGCTCGGTGCCGAAAACGCTGAATCCCTCGCGCCATACGAAATCGACTTGCAGGCCCGGCTTCTCGATCACGTCGGGCTGGGGCGTGCTGCCGTTCAGCCCGCGCGCAACCACGCGGTTGCTGGCATAGGACAGCAGGATCGTCTGTTGTGACAGCCGGTCCTCGTCCTCCAGTCCGAGCTGGAAGTTCACGATGTGATCGGACTGGCCCGTCAGCGGCGAGCCGTCGCGGAAATAGTCCGTCGCATTGCTCGACGCAGCACCGTAAATCGCGGTCGTATCTCCGGCCTCAACCGAGATGTTCGACTGTGTATAGGTGTAGTTGCCGATCACCACCGCACGCCGGGTCGAGAGCATTCCGCCCATCTCGCTGAGGTCGAAATACTTCACCAGCTCCAGCTCGGCCCCGTACAGGTCGGCACTGGGTGCATTGGCGTAAGAGACGACGAAATCCCCGCCGAAGAAGCTGACATAGGCCTCGATCGGGTTCTCGATCCGCTTGTAGAAACCGGACACTGACAATCGCTGCTCCGGCGCGTAATACCATTCGAACCGTGCCTCGGCATTGTAGAGCTGGCTGTCCACCAGCAGCGGGTTGCCGAGATAGGGCTGGTTCGATTCCGGATCGTAGTAGGGCTGCGCGATCAGTTCGCGGAATTGCGGACGGGCGATCGTCTTCGACGCATTGAGACGGATTTGCTTGCCGCCGTCTAGGTCGAAGGTCAACGTCGCGGCCGGCAACCAATAACTGCGATCGAGCTGCGTCGGCGGGATCGAAGGCGGAACCGAAACGAAGGTCTCGACCGGTGTGGTGGTCTGCGTCGCGTCTTCGTAGCGCACGCCGGCATCGAGCGAGATCGTATCGCCGAACAGGAAGTTGCCCTTCAGGTAACCGGCCGCGATTTCCAGCTCCGCATCGAAGACGGGCGTCCCCGGATCGGTCTCGATCAGTTCCAGCCCGTTCCCGTTATTCGCATCGACGAAGGCGGGATCTGTCAGTGTCGCGACCAGCAGATCGGGCCGCAGCAGCCCGATACCGCCGATGACGTTCGCATCTCCAAGGAAGGTGTTGGGCGCGAGGAGCAGGAAATTGCGGCGCGAGCTGCGGCGCTTCGTATCGGAATAAGCACCGCCCGCCGTGATGGTGACGCTCGGCGCGAGGTTGTAGGTTAGGTCGAGGCCGCCGGAATACAGATCCTCGTTGAGGTCGGAGAAGGCGATCTCGCCATCGCCGCCATTTCCGTTGTTGAGCCGGTTGACGAAATACTGCCCGAACGGATCGGCCTCGGCATTCGAACGGTCGTATTCGAAGGTGATCTCGTCCGGCGCTTCGCGCTGCGTGTTGGCGTAGCCGCCGCGAACCTCGAGGCCGAAAATCTCCGAGAGGCGGAATTCGCCGACCAGCTGGGTGTCGATCAGTTGACGCTCGTACCATGCCGTACGCTGGCGCAGGAAGTCGGTGTCGCCGCGCTGGGCCGGTCGCTGCCCGAGCGAGAGGCCCGCCTTCTTGATGGTGTCGTGAATATAGAGATTGGTCCAGCGAACGCGGCTGTCGCCGAATTCCAGACCGAAGCCGAGCAGGCCGTTGATCGTCGTCTTCTGATCGGTCGTGACGTTCAGGAAATCGCTTTCGATCGAGGCGAGGTTCGCGCTCGAGGAACGCTGCTGCCGGATCGTACGGGTAAGGAAGGAATTGCTGTATCCCGCAGCCGCGATCACACCGAGGTCCATCGCCCCGACCGGGAAAGTCTTGCCCGCCGACAGGCTGGCGGAGCCGTTGACCGGGGTATCGTTCATCTTCTGAACGACGGTATTCTTAAAGGTGATCAGCTGGCGCGCGATGGCGGTGGAATCGACCGGATCGGTGCCGAACAGCAGCCCTTGGTCGAAATAGTCCTGCAAGCCCGGCGGAACCTTGCGGTTGCCGTTGTCGTACCCGGTCCAGTCGCTGTCGCTACCGTAGTAGGTATAGCCGAGATTGCCGGTCGTGTAGGTGTCGCCCGATATGCCGCCGCCGATGGTGAGGAAGGGTTCGTCGGGTGTAGCCTTGGTCGTCAGGTTGATGACGCCGCCGCCGAATTCTCCCGGAAAGTTCGCCGAATAGCTCTTCTGCACGAGGGAGGACGCGACGATCCCGGTGGGGAACAGATCGAGCGGGACGACGCGCTTGAGCGGCTCGGGGCTCGGCAGGGGCGAACCGTTGAGCAGGGCCAGCGAATACCGATCGCCCAGGCCACGGACGTAGACGAAGCCGCTGCCGACGACGCTGAGGCCGGTCACGCGGCTGAGCGCGCCCGCGATGTCGCCCTCGCCGGTTCGCGCGATATCCGCACTGGAAAGGATCGAGACCACCTGGTCCGACGAGCGCATGACGTTGCGGTCGCGGCGACCGGTAACGACGATAACGTTACTCTGACCGGGTACGGAAACCTCGACTTCCTCGTCCTGCGGGACAGGCTCGGGCTGGTCGCCCTGATCGGTCGGAATGTCCGCTTGCGGGGCGGAGCTGGTGGTGGCCGGATCGGTCTGCGCGTGCGCAAGAGCCGGACACGTCAAGGCAGTGGTCAGCAGCAGCACGCCCGCGACCCGCGATGTGGTGGACATCTGGTTTCCCCTCATTCGATACGAAAACCGGGGGCAGCCACGCTGGCGGCCGCCCCCGGGGTCAGTGGCGGCTACCTCAGGTGGTCGGCAGCGAGGTGCAGGCGCTCGAGCTCGTCCCGAAATTCGCGTAGGACGAGCTGCAGGTCCAGCCGGTGTACCAGCTGTTGTTCTCGTCCCAGGCGACACCGATCCGATACGGAGTCGGCATGGCGGAGAAGAAGCTCGAACCGCTCAGCGTGGTGTTGAGCGCGTCGGGATCGGTGGTGGTCACGCCGTTCTCGTTCGCGCCGTTCACGAAGCCGGTCAGCGAGTTGGTGAAGTCCGAATTGTTGTTGTTCGAACCCGATCCGAAGGCCGTGGCCACCTGCGCTGCGGTGTACGGCGCAGCACCGCTGCCATCGCCGATGAACTTGGCGTCACCGGTGCCCGAGCACTGCAGGACCACGGAACGCGCAGTCAGAGTCGCCCGGTTGGCCGCACTGGTGTTCGACGTCAGCCGGATACACTCGTTGTTCGGCGTGATGATCGCACCGTTGTAGAGCGTCACGTCCGCATTGCCGCGGAACAGCACGCTCGCCTTGTCAGCGCCTTCATTGTTGGCACTCGTCTGCGGCTGGTACCCGAGGAAGTTCGAGACCCTGAGATCGGTGCGCGGGGTATCGCCCTCGAGCCCGTTGGAGTCGATTTCCATCAGCGCGTCGCCCTGCCCGGGGCGCTGCCACAGCAGCACGTATTGCAGGTTGGCGCGTGCGCCCGTGTCGACGTCGAGGCTGTCGTCGTCGGCGCCGGTTGCGACGTAATACTTCATGTTGACCACACCGCCGAAGAACTCGGTACCGTCGTCGGAGCTGTTGTGCGACTGGAAGTGATCGAGCTGCGTGCCCGAACCGATCCCCGACGGGGTCAGCGACTGCAATTCCTTGTCCGCAGACAGGACGAAGCCGGAATAGCGGATCTGGAAGTAGCTCATGGTGCCGGCGTTGTAGGTATCGTCGTTGCCGCCGAAGAGGGCCGGGTTGACCGCGCCTTCCGTGCCGCGCTCACACGTGTTGGAAGCCACCGAGCCCTGCGTACAGTCGGTGATGCGACCGCGGCCGAGCAGCACCACACCGCCCCACTGGCCGATCGAGGAATCGATGTTGAGACCGGCCACGTTGTCCTGGCTGGTGAAGACGATCGGCTGGGTTGCGGTGCCGACGGCGTTGATCTTGTTGCCGCGGTTGACCGCGATCCACGCCTGGCCGCTGCTGGCATACAGGATGACGCCCGGATCGATCGTCAGAGTGACGTTGGTGTCGGCCGTCAGCGGCGCTTGGGTGCAGCCGATCGTGGTCGAGGTGTAGGGCGCAGCCGCGGTCGGAGCGCTGAAGCCACCGTCGCAACCGACGTCGACGCGGCCGGGGATGACGTAGAGCAGTCCGTTGATCTTGGGCAGCGTCACGCTCTTCCCGATACGGCTCGGCAGTTCGCACTTGCGATATTCGCCGGTCGGGCCGGTGATCGTGCCGGTATTGGCCAGGACCACGCTGCCATCGTTGGTCAGGGTCGGGCAGGCACCTGCCGGTGTCACCAGCGTGCTGGTGGGCGGCGGCGGCGGCGGCGGCGGTGCGGGCGTGGTAATGTCGATGTCGACATTGCCGGAAGTGCCCGGCGAGGCGACTTCGTCGGCCCCGCACGCGGTCAAGACAGCGAGGCCGCAGCCGAGCACGATAGTGCGTTTGATATGCTTCACGGTTGGATTCCCCTCAATTGGTCGAAGGACTCGACAGGCGCAGCGCTCGCGCCGCATCTCCGTGAACTAGGCGCGGCTTGTGACAGTTTATTTTCCGAATGGACCGCGCCGCCGAAGATTTTTCCGGCAAAAACATGACATTCGTGACACGCCCGAGTTTCAGCGGGATGGCCGTTACGACCCCGATACTCGGAACGCCCCCGCCAAGTTGCGGGAAACCAAAGCCGAGCCCGGGCGCCGTCAATGACGTATTTATGACATCATGACGTTTTTGTTGCAGTTGCGGGTCAGGAGAGTCATTTTCGCTTTCGATAAAGCGTGGGAGAAAGATGATGATCACTTCTGTTGTAGCTACGATGCTGCTGGCACAGGCGGCCGGCAGCGGATCCGACCGTATCGAGGTCGCGTATGACGAACTGTCCGCGAACCGGAACGCCACCGCTATCAGCAAGATGGAACGCATCGACGACGGGATGGAAGATAGCGCCGCGCGGCTCATCAACCTAGGCATTGCCTATGCCCGTGCCGGGGATACCGACCGTGCTCGCGACCTGTTCACCCGCGCTGCGCGAGCCGAGCGGTATGATCTGGAAACCGCGGAAGGCGAATGGGTCGATTCGCGCAAGCTGGCGCTTCAGGCACTGGCCTCGCTCGACCGGGGCGATTTTCATACGGTTCGAACCGCGTCGCGCTAATTTGCAATCGCGTGGGCGGTTAACCCGGCGCGCGGCAAATGTGCGCTTTCGGGACTGATACTCGTTTGCTGGTGACGGTCGAGGTACGTATGTGTACCGAACCGGTCCATGCCCGACGCAAGTTTTCCGCGGCCATGACCGCGATCCGGCCGCTCACGCATCTCGAACGCCTCGAAGCGGAGGCGATCCATATCATCCGCGAAGTCGCCGCCGAGGCGGAACGGCCTGTGATGCTGTATTCCGTGGGCAAGGACAGCGCGGTGATGCTGCATCTCGCCCGCAAGGCCTTCTACCCCGCCCCGCCGCCGTTCCCGCTGCTGCATGTCGACACGACCTGGAAATTCCGGGCGATGTACGAATTGCGCGACCGGATGGCCGAAAAGACCGGGATGGAATTGCTGGTGCACCAGAACCCGGAAGCGAAGGAGCGGGGGATCAACCCGTTCGACCACGGTTCGCTGCATACGGACATGTGGAAAACCGAAGGGCTGAAGCAGGCGCTGAGCATGTATGGCTTCGATGCGGCCTTCGGCGGCGCGCGGCGCGATGAAGAGAAGAGCCGCGCGAAGGAGCGCATCTTTTCTTTCCGTACAGCCAGCCACGGCTGGGACCCCAAAAGCCAGCGCCCCGAATTGTGGAACCTCTACAACGCGCGCAAGAACAAGGGGGAGAGCATCCGCGTCTTCCCGATCAGCAACTGGACCGAGCTGGACGTGTGGCAATACATCCAGCTCGAAGGGATAGAGATCGTGCCGCTCTATTTCGCGGCGGAGCGTCCCACGGTGGAGCGCGACGGCATGCTGCTGATGGTAGACGACGATCGCTTCCCGCTAAACGATGGCGAGGAGCCCGTGATGCGTTCGGTCCGCTTCCGCACGCTCGGATGCTATCCCCTGACCGGTGCTGTCGAAAGCACCGCCGCCACGCTGTCCGAAGTCATTCAGGAAACCCTGCTGACCACCACCAGCGAGCGACAGGGCCGCGCGATCGACAAGGATGCAGGCGGTGCCGGCATGGAAGTGAAGAAGCAGCAGGGTTATTTCTGACATGAGCGAGCCGATCTACCGGACCGACGCGCTGATCGCCGAGGATATCGATTCCTACCTCGAGCGGCACCAGCACAAGACCATGCTGCGCTTCATCACCTGCGGCAGCGTGGACGATGGCAAGTCGACCCTGATCGGTCGTCTGCTCTACGATTCGAAGATGATCTTCGAGGATCAGCTCGCCGCGTTGGAGGACGACAGCAAGCGGGTCGGTACGCAGGGACAGGACATCGACTTCGCCCTGCTGGTCGACGGCCTCGCCGCCGAGCGCGAACAGGGCATCACGATCGACGTCGCCTATCGGTTCTTCAATACAGAGAACCGCAAGTTCATCGTCGCCGACTGCCCGGGACACGAACAGTACACGCGCAACATGGTTACCGGTGCGTCGACCGCGGACCTGGCGGTGATCCTGATCGATGCGCGCAAGGGCGTGCTGGTCCAGACCCGGCGCCACAGCTATCTGTGCCACCTGCTGGGCATTCGCCACATCGTGCTGGCGGTCAACAAGATGGACCTGGTCGACTATTCGCAGGAAACCTTCGAACAGATCCGCGCCGATTACGCCGAATTCGCGCAAGGCATCGGGATCGAGAATTTTACCGCAATCCCGATCTCCGGTTTCCGCGGCGACAACATCACTACCGCACCATCGGACAACACCCCCTGGTATGATGGCCCGAGCCTGATCGAGCATCTCGAAGCGGTGGAGGTCAGTTCCGAGGTGGAAGGGGCGAAGCCGTTCCGCATGCCGGTTCAATGGGTAAACCGACCCAATCTCGACTTCCGCGGTTTCGCCGGCCTCGTCGCCTCTGGCACCGTCGCGCCGGGCGACAGGGTACGCGTGCTTCCGTCGGGCAAGACCACCACGGTCGCGCGCGTGGTGGCGATGCCCGATGCCGACAGCTCGGAAGACCGTGACGGAGCGATGGCGGGGGAATCAACCACCATCACCTTCGCCGACGAGATCGACTGTTCGCGCGGCGACGTGATCGCGGATGCCGACGATCCGCCCCAGACCGCCGACCAGTTCGAAGCGACCTTCGTCTGGCTGTCCGACGAAGACCTGCATGTCGGGCGCGCCTATTGGCTGAAGCTCGGCACGCAGACCGTCTCGGCCACGGTGCAGGAGCCGAAATACGAGATCAACGTCAACACCATGGCCCAACTGGCCGCCAAGACGCTGTCTCTCAATGCGATCGGCGTCGCGGAGATGCACACCGACCGATCGATCGTGTTCGAGCCGTATCAGGACAATCCGGCGCTCGGCGGCTTCATCCTGATCGACAAGATCACCAATGCGACCGTCGCGGCGGGGATGATCAATTTCAGCCTGCGCCGCGCGCAGAACGTGCACTGGCAGCCGACCGACGTTACCCGGCGCGAGCGCGCCAACCTGAAAAACCAGACACCCAAGGTCCTCTGGTTCACGGGCCTTTCGGGCTCGGGCAAATCGACCATCGCCAACGAAGTCGAAAAGAAGCTCGCGCTGATGAACCGGCACACCTTCCTGCTCGACGGCGACAATATCCGCCACGGGCTGAACAAGGACCTCGGTTTCACCGAGGCGGATCGGATCGAGAACATCCGGCGGATCGGCGAGGTGTCGAAGCTGATGGCCGATGCCGGGTTGATCGTCCTGACCGCCTTCATCAGCCCGTTCCGTGCGGAGCGCGAGATGGTGCGAGAGATGCTGGCCGATGGCGAGTTCGTCGAAATCTTTGTCGACACGCCGCTGGAAGTGGCCGAGGCGCGCGACGAGAAGGGCCTTTATAAAAAGGCCCGAAGCGGGACGTTGAAGAATTTCACCGGCATAGACAGCCCGTATGAGGAGCCACAGACCCCCGATATTACGGTAAACACGGTTGAGATGTCGGCGGAAGAAGCCGCAGACTACATCGTGCAGCGGCTCATGCCGCTTAAATAGCGGCCGATAGCAGGGGGCGACATGTTTCTTTTCAAAGGTAGGGAAGCCCATTCCCGCTCACTGGTCAAGGCGATCAGCTGGCGGCTGTTGGGCAGTCTCGACACCTTCATCCTGGGGTTCATCTTCACAGGCAGCGCACGTGCCGCAGGGGCCATCGCAGGGACCGAGGTGCTGACCAAGATGGTGCTCTACTATCTGCACGAGCGAGCCTGGGCCGGGGTCAACTGGGGGTTCCAGAAACCGGTCGAAGAGGCACCCCCTGCCGATCGCCAGGCGACGCTCCAAGAGGGAACCGGACTGCGATGACCGATGCCGAACTGGCCGCCCATCTCGCGCGCGAGGCGGGTCGCATTCTCCTGACGGTGCGCGAAAGCGGGATGTTCGAAGGCAAGGCGCTGGGCAAGGCGGGCGACCAGACCGCGAACCAGTTCCTGGTCCATGCTTTGCGGCAGCAGCGGCCCGGCGACGGACTGCTATCCGAAGAAAGCAAGGATACGCCCGAGCGGCTGGATATCGAACGTGTGTGGATCGTCGATCCGGTGGACGGCACGCGCGAATACGGTGAGAAGCGCGCCGACTGGGCGGTGCATGTCGGCCTTTCCATCAACCGTGTAGCAAGCGTCGGCGCGGTCGCGTTGCCGGGTTGCGACGCGGTGCTGCGCAGCGATCAACCGGCGGTGGTTGCATCTGCACCCGAGCGCCTGCGTATGGCCGTCAGCCGGACCCGACCTGCCGCCGAAGCGACGGCGGTGGCCGAACGCCTGAGCGCGGAACTGGTACCGATGGGCAGCGCGGGAGCGAAGGCGATGGCCATCATTCGCGGGGAGGCGGACATCTATCTCCACTCGGGCGGTCAGTTCGAATGGGACAGCTGCGCGCCGGTCGCCGTGGCGCTGGCGCACGGTCTGCACTGTTCGCGTATCGACGGCAGCCCGCTGGTCTACAACCAGCGCGATACTTACCTGCCGGACCTGCTCATCTGCCGCCCCGAACATGCCGAGCGGGTGCTTGGCGAAGTTGCGGGTTTGCCGGCGGACAAGCGCACGGCGTAGCCCCGCGCCGGCGGCTCGACCGGCAACGCCCCACTGCCCTCACTCGGCGTCGGCTGCCTCTCCAGTCACGCGAACCCAATCGACATACATCGCGATGTCGCCATTCTTGATCCGCTCGACCGTCTCGGCCGGGAGCCCGTTATAGGGCCGTTCGACGCCGTTTATCTTAAAAGGGTAAGCCCCGCCGAGCGCGAAGTTCAGGATGATATATTCGGGCCGGTCGTAGACCCATTTGCCGTAATGTTCGACCATCGGGCGCGTCACGCGGTAGATCGGCCTGCCATCGATCTTGAACAGCAGCTGGTCGGGCGACCGTTCGACCGAATAGACATGCCAGTCCGTCACGTCGGTGTCGTCGGGAAAGTAGTATTTGTTCACCAGCGGCGTTTCGCCGGAATAGCCAGGTCCGTGCATTGCCACGCCGACCCAGTCCTTCTCGCCGACATATTCCATGATGTCGGTCTCGCCCGAGGCGGGCCAATCGCCATATCCCAGCAGCCAGAAGGCCGGCCAAACCCCCGCGGCATCCGGCATCTTTATCCGCGCTGATGCCGTCCCGTAGGTGAAGTCGAACTTGTCCCGGGTATTGATACGCCCGGACACGAAATCGGCGGTTCGGCCAGACGGCGTGCGAAAGCCCTTGCGAAACTGCGGCTTCAGGACCAGCACCCCGTCCTCGGCTCCGGATATCGCGCCAGCCCGCATAAGCTGGATCGTATCGGGTGAATCGACATAGGCCTGCTGTTCGTTGTTCACCCAGAACTCCGGCCCCTCGACGTTCCACTTGCTCCGATCGAGCGCGGTACCATCGAACTGGTCGACGAACAGCGTGCCGGGCGCCGAGCGCTCTGCGCTGGCTCCAGCTGATACCGTGGTGCAACCCGTCGTCAGAAAGAGCGCGGCCAGGATTACACCGGTCTTGCGATACGGAGCCACACGCTTGCCTTGCGCCAGCCCGATCATTGCGCCGGCACCGGACAGGCGAGGTCTTCACCCACCGCTTCGACCTTCGCCCCCGCTAGGGTCATGGCGAATCCGCTGTCCGCAGTGATCCGCAGCGCATTGCCGACCTGCGAAAGATCAGCACCGGCATCGGCGAAGCAGCGCAGCGGGATCTTCAACGTCATCGGCTGGCCGATCGGCATGCGTGCCAGCAGGTCGGTAACGTCGAAATTACGGTTACCCAGCGCCACCAGGACGCGCCCGGGCCCCTGCTTGTCGACCTTCCCATCGATCCGCAGCGCGAACGCGTTGTTGAGCTGTCGCGACAAATCCGCCGCGGGCCCGTCGATACTGACGGCTCCCTCGCCCGACCATACGATCGCCTTCGCATCTTCCTGCGCCGCGAAATCGACTGGGCTGGCGACCACGCTATTGCGGGCACTGGTGGTCGTACCCGGCCCCACCGCGCGCGCGCCACCGGCATCGGTCAGGGTCATGCTCCATGGGTCCTGTGCCCGGCCCGCTGCGAAGAAATTGGCGACGTTCAGCGCGGCCGCCACGTCCATTCCGGGGTCTTCCGAAAGCTGGGGAAGGCTGTTCTTCGCAGCGTAATCGAGCCCGTACCCCATGGCGAATAGCGGCTTGTCGATCGGCGAACGAGCGTCGGCGGGCCAGGGAAAGGACAGCCGACCGGTGAAGTCGCGTGCCGCCGTGCCGTCCGCGCGCGCCACCAGCACGTCCGCGACACCCGCGCCCTGCGACCCGGGGAGCCACGCCGCCACGAACGCATCCGAAGCGTTGATTTCCGGGCTGGTGAACATCGGGCGACCGGACAGGAAGACCGAGACGACAGGTATTCCCGCGTCCTTCAGCCTCTTGAGCAGGGCGAGATCGCCAGCCTTTCCGGGCTGATAATCGAGGGTCGGAACGTCGCCCTGGAATTCCGCATAGGGTGCTTCGCCGAACACGACGATGGCAACGTCGGGAGCCTGGTCGAAGCTGCCGTCGGCGGACAGTTTCGCGGTGCCCCCTGCCTGCTTCACGGCCGCGCTACTGCCTTCCCAGATGGTCTGGCCATTGGTGAAGTCGGCATGCGTGACGTCGGTCCCCTGCCAGCTGATCGTCCAGCCGCCAGCCTGCGCCGCCATGTCATCCGCGCCCGGCCCCGCGACCAGTACCCGCGCACCCGGCTTGATCGGCAGAACCGATCCATTGTTTTTCAGGAGAACGAGGGATTTCGCCACTGCCTCGCGCGCCAGTGCGAGATGGTCGGGCGCACCAATAGCGGAATAGTCGCGCCGCTGCGCTGGCGGATTGTCGAGCAGCCCAAGTTTCGCCTTCACGCGCAGGATACGACGAACCGCGTCGTCGAGCCGCTCCGTCGGAATTTCGCCCGCCTGCACCTCGCGCAGGGTGGTGTCGAACAGACCCTTCCAGCTGTCGGGCGCCATGAACAGGTCCAGCCCGGCTTCCAGCGCCTTCGGACAGTCGGTCACGGTGCAGCCGTCCACCTGGCCGTGCCCGTTCCAGTCTCCGACGACCAGGCCTTGGAAGCCCATGCGGCGCTTCAGCACGTCCGTCAGCAGCGACCGGTTGCCGTGGTTCTTTACGCCGTTCCAGCTCGAGAAACTGGCCATGACAGTTAATGCGCCGGCATCGATCGCGGCGGGATAGCCCTGCGCATGGGTGGCGATCAGCTCCGCCTCGGAAATCTTCGCATTGCCCTGATCGCGGCCGCCCTGCGTACCCCCATCGGCCAAGAAATGCTTGGCCGTCGCGGCGACACGGTCACGGGCCAGCTCCTGCCCTTCGCGCAGTTCGCCCTGCAAACCCAGCACCATCTCCCTGGCATAGGAGGCAACGAGCGCGGGATCGGAGGAGTAGCCTTCGTAGGCGCGGCCCCAGCGCAGATCCTGCGGAACGGCGAGGGTCGGGGCGAAGGTCCATTCGATGCCGCTACCCGCAATCTCCGCCGCCGTCGCCGCGCCTATGCGCCGGATCATCTCCGGATCGTGCGCCGCCCCTAGGCCGACATTGTGCGGAAACAGGGTCGCGTTCGGGATATTGTTGTGTCCGTGCACGGCATCGACCCCGAATAGGATCGGAACGGCCACGCCTTCGGCGCGCGATGCCATCGAGGCGGCGCGGAATTCTCTCACGAGGCGATCCCAGTCGGCGGCGCTGGAGCGCTCGTTTTCATACGGGCCGCTGTTTCCGCCCGCGAGAATCGAGCCGAGGGGATAGTCCGCCAGATCGGCCGGGGTGATCGTGCTGATATCGGCCTGGATCACCTGTCCGACCTTCTGCCGCACGGTCATCGCGCGCAGGATACGGTCGATCTTCGCTTCTGTCTCGGGACTGGTGATCGCCCGCGGACTGTGGGCGGCAGGCCATAGTTCCGCGTTCGCCATTGCCCCGCCCACCGCTTCCTGGGAAGCGCTGGATACAGGGGTTAGCTGGGTACATCCGGTCGTGGCGAGAAGCAGCAAAGCTGCCCCGCCCAGTGCCTTACCGATCGTTCGCATGGCCTCTCCCGCCTCTTGCAGTGAACGTTATCATTCAAGAAATTGCACGCGCCGCCGGAAAGTTCAAGCGGATTTAGGAAGGGCTTCGATGCTCATCATCAGGAATGTCGCGAGCCCTGCGAGAAGCGCGAGCAGCCAAAACAGCGGCGCGAAACCATAGGTAGGGACGATCGCGATCGTCAGCCACGGCATGATCAGCGAGGGCACGGTATTGGCCAGGTTGAAGAGCCCGATATCGCGTCCGCGCCGGGTCGGACTGGGCAGAACCCGCAGGGTCTGACTGCTGTGGAGGGCCAGGAACACTGCCGCCGATACGCCGAACAGGATGTAGCCGGAAAGCGCGGTGGCGATGCTGTCCGACAAAGCCATCAGTGCCAGACTGACCGCGGCGATACCGGCGCTGAGGCGCAGGGGCCGGATGGCTCGCCCGCTCTGGTCCGCCCATCTCCCCGCGAACAGCGAGAGCGGTATGGAAAGGACCAGGACGGCGCTGGTGATCCGCGCGATATCGACCGCCCGGAAGGACGGGTCGAGCGACTGGAAATAATACAGTAGATAGGCGAACAGCGTCGCTTCAGCGATCTGCACCGCGAGGCGCGCTAGCCACATCCGCACGATGGCGCGATCGAGACGGCGCGGTTCGCGGGTTCGTTCGACCGAGTCTCCGGTCGATACGGGAACCGGACGCGGCTTGCCGAAGAGGAGAAGCGGCCCGACGCAAGCCACGATCATCACAGCGACGATCGACATCTGATCCTGCAGCGGCATGCCACCGCGCGGAATGATGCCGATGAAAGTCGCGAGGGCGCCCGCAGCCGCGCCGGCAGCCGGGGCGAAGGCAAGGAGCCCGCCCAACAGCCCTTTCTGATGGTCGGGCACGCAATCGCCGGCCAGCGCGGCGAGTGGAGATAGCATCATGTTGAGGCCCAATTGCCATATCAGCAATGTCGCCATCAGCAGCCAAAGCGTTTCGATCCGGGCCATGACAAGCAAGAGGACGACATTGACTACCACCCCAGCGCGGATCCAACCCCACCGCTTCCCATACAGGTCGCTTAGCCAGCCGAACGCCACACCCCCGACGCTGGCGGCGACCGCTCCGCCGAATGCCATGTAACCCAGCCATTGGACCGCCGCGGAGCCCGAAATCTCGGCCACGCGAACGGGCAGGAACAGGGTGAGGAAGGGTACGTAGGCCACTGCCCCGCCAGCCCAGGCGAGCGCGTACAGCAACAGGAAACGCAGCGATTGGGCCGGTTCGGCTGCCCTTGTCGGATCAGCTGCCATTCGGGCTGGTCGCTGGCGATCGCGTGGTGGAATCGCGCTGGACGAGCGATCCAGGGATCACGACCGGCATTTCCGGCAAATCCTTTCGACCCTGTGCCGCGATGATCAGTTCCACGGCGCGCGCGACGGTCTTGGCAACCGGCTGGTCTATCGCGGTGAGCGGCGGATGGGTAAAGCGCGCGATCGGAGTGTTGTCGAAACTGATGAGCGACAAGTCTTTGGGTACCTCGAGCCCCATCGCTCGCGCGGTTTCCAGGGTCGCCAGCGTCATCTTGTCGCTGCTGGCCACGATCGCGCTCGGCGGCTGAGCCCCCTCCAGCAATTTGCGAGCCGCGACCACGCCGGTCTCGAACCCGAAATCACCAGCTTCCAGCAGACCTTCGGTGGGCAATCCGGCAGCGGTCATGGCCTGTCGCCAGCCGTCGATACGCCACGCGCTGAGGCCGTACTCCGGCGGCCCCGCGATCAACCCGATCCGGCGATGGCCCAGTTCGATAAGATGCTCCGTCGCCATCCTCGCGGACCCGGTGTCGTCCATGGTCAGCGTGATACCCATCTCGGTATCGGCCGATCCGATCCGGGCAAACGGTATCTTGCCGTCTTCCAGCAGGCGCAGGATAAGCGGATTGTCTGAGTGCGGCGGGGTCAGGATCACGCCATCGGGTTGCAGCGCCGCGAGCGCCGCGTCGAGCTCTCGCTCCACATGGTCGCTGTGCGTGTCGACCAGTTCGAACATCAGCCGATAGCCGTGCTCGGCGCATTTGAGCATTCCGCCAAGCAGCATCTGGTCGACCCAGTCCGCACCCTGCCGCTCCTGCCAATCGGAAATCGTGCGTTCGCGGTCGTTCAGCGCCAGGATGATGTAGGACCGGTGGCCGCGCATGCGTTGCGCCGCGATCGAGGGCACGTAGCCCAGCCGGTCGATGGACGCCTGAACCTTTTGCGCGGTGACGGGCCGGACGCTGGGTTCCTTGTTGATGACGCGGCTGACGGTCTGCAGCGAGACACCCGCATCCGCCGCGACATGCTTGATGGTAACCGCGTCCCGCCGCCGGGCCATAATTCAATCCTTCATTCCAGTGCCGCAGCCTCTAGCCGCCTACACCGTCATCCGCCAACCGCATCGGCATGCGAGCCCGGCGCGGTATCCTGCGCGCCGCAATAGCGCCTGAGGTAACTGTCGTGCGAAGGCAGCGAGGCGACCGTTTTCGAAACCCCGGTGCGAAGGGTCTGCAACAGGCGATCGACTTCGTCGTCGGTCAGCTTGCCCGCGATGGGGTGATGGTTCTGCGGCACGATGCCCTGCCCCATCATCACCTGCACCCAGCTGTTCTCGGCGAACAGCTCCTCGTTCTTGCGGAAAACGCGGCCCGTTTCGCGAAACAGGCCGATGCGCTGCACCAGGCTGTCGGGCACGTCCATCGCCCGGCAATAGCGCCAGAAGGCGCTGTCGGTGCGCTCGGTCGCCTTGTAATGCAGGATCAGGAAATCGCGGATCTGCAACATATCCGTCATCTGCTGATCGTTGAATTCGGCGATGTCGCGCTCGCTCACCTCGCGCGCGGGCAGCATCCGGATGAGCCGCAGCACCGCGCGCTGGATCAGATGGATGCTGGTCGATTCCAGTGGCTCCATGAACCCGGCGGAAAGTCCGATCGCCACGCAGTTGCGATACCATTGCCGCCGCCGCGCGCCGGTGAGGAAGCGCAACATGTTGGGCTCGTTCAGGACCTCGCCCTCGACCGTCGATAACAGCCGGTCGAGCGCCACGTCCCGCTCCAGATACCGGCTGCAATAGACGATGCCGTTGCCGCCGCGATGCTGCAACGGAATGCGCCATTGCCACCCTGAATCGTGCGCGATCGCCCGCGTGAAGGGCGGCGGGGGGCGAACCGAGCGAGTCTGCACCGCGATCGCCGCATCGCAAGGCAGGTAATGCGACCAGTCGTCGTAGCCCGCGTGCAGCGCCCCCTCGATCAGCAGGGCGCGAAACCCGGTGCAATCGAGGAACAGGTCGCCCTCCACACGCTCGCCACCTTCCATCAAAAGCGCGTGGATGTCGCCGTTTTCGGAATCGAGCTCCACCTGCGCGATCCGCCCTTCGCGCCGGTGCGTCCCCTCCGCTTCCGCCATTCTCCGGAGAAACGCGGCGTACCGTGCGCTGTCGAGCTGATAGGCGTAGTTCATGCGGTCGTCGGGCAGATGCGCGAACTTGCCCGCGTGGGCGGCCATAAGTTCCAGACAATAGTCATCGTAGGGCTCGGAATGGCCGCGCTCGCGCCCTTCCAGCCAGAAGTGCTGGAAACCCGCGGCCCAGTGATCCTTGCCGGTGAGGCCGAAGGAATGGAAATATCCCTCGCCCTCGCGCAGCCAATTGTCGAACTGGATACCCAGCTTGAAGGTCGCGCGCGTCTCGCGCATGAAATCGGCTTCGTTGATGCCGAGCAGGCGGTTGTAGGTGACGAGCGGCGGAATGGTGCTTTCGCCAACGCCAACGGTGCCGATCATGTCGGATTCGACCAGCGTCACCTCGGCCGCGCGACCCATGGTCCGCGCAATGGCGGCAGCCGCCATCCAGCCTGCGGTGCCGCCGCCGGCAATCACGATGCGGATAGGCCGGTCGCCCTCGATCTTCATATGCCTCGGACCTTCATCGGCTCAGCGACCGCAGCAGGAACGCCCGGAGCCGCCCTGCGCTCTCCGCGGTCAGCGGATTCAGCACGCTGCGCGCATCCGGCGGGATATGGTCGGTGACCTCCGGTCCGTTCTTAAACACGTAATACGCGAACAGCTGTCGCCACAAATCCTTCTCGGCATCCGGCAAGTCACGCACCGCCAAGATCGCATGATTGAGCGCGTCCTGCGGCTGCCCCATCCAGCGCGGCGTATCGCGCCACCAGAAATTTACCAGCACGTTGAAGTCGTCCAGCCCCTCGACATGGTGCCACCACATGGAGGGGATGTAGAGCGCGTCGCCCGCTTCCAGTTCCGCCACTACCGCGTGCTTCAGCGCTTCCCGAAATCGCGGGTGCGCGGCGAAATCGGGATCGTGTAAATCGACCATGCTGATCGCTCGGCCCGCCGGGGTGTTGTCGATCGGGCCGAGATAGAGATTGGCGAACTGATCGGGTGGGAACAGCGTGAACCGACGGCGACCGACGGCGCAGCAGGCCAGATTGTGGGGAAAATCGTTGTGCGCCGCGATGCGCGTACGGGTGCCGATCCAGATGCTGGAGATCAGCTTTCGGTCACCCAGATCGATATGATTGTCTTCGTACAGGCCATCGAAAAATTCATGCATGTCGATCGAGGAGAGATAGACCGTGGCGGCGTCCGGCTTCCCCTCCGCCGCGTCGATTCCCTGAAACACCTCCGGCAAGAGCGCGCGCCCGCTCTGGAAATTCATCCGCATCCGCTCGTCGTAGAACAGCCGCCCGCCGTCACCCGGCGCGCCAACCGACACGACGAAGGGACGGTCCTTCGCCCGGGCGAGCAGATATTCGCGCGCCGCACGGTTCGATTCCTGCCCCGCCGCGACCAGCGGCCACTGAGACGCCAGACCGCGCACCACGAAGGGTTCGCGGCTGTCCTGCAACAGCCAATCCAGTTCCGCCGCCGTTTCCAAGCTACGCTCCACGATGGCAGGCAGGCGGTCGTGCAGGCGGGGATCGGCATCAGCCATGATCGATCCGCTGGTTCTTGCGATCGACCAGCGCGCCGATCTGCGCCAGCGATGCGAGAGCCATGAAGATCGGCAGCAAATGGTCCTGCGCGTGCAGTTCCTTCAGCGTCGCCGCATCGAGAGCCCGCAACCGATCTTCATCGATTACGTGGAAGCCGACCAGCCGGTTCTTCGATCCATCCCCCAGTTCCACTTCGAGCGAGAAGGGTTCGAGCAGTTCGTACCGCTGAAGCGCCTGGAAAAACGCTCCGCTCGCACGGTAGCCCTCGTCCAGTGCGCCGAGGAGTTCGGACGTCCGCTCCAGATAGGGGGTCGGTTGCCGATCCTCGTCGAACACCCGCACGCCGTCGCCATAGGAGACCCGCGGGTGCGCCATGTCGATATGGACCTGGGCGGCCTCCCCCTCGGGCGAGCGTCCGATCAGAAAAGGTTGCACCGCCATTGCCAAGGGCCGGTAACGCGCATCCCAATCGCCCTCGTCCAAGAACAGGTTCTCTCCGGTATCGAACCCGAACAAAGCATGGGCGGTGAAGCTCTGACGTTCGGTGTCGAGGCGGAACAGGATGGGATAATGCGCCTGAACCTGCCGGAACTCGTTCGGCATCACGGGGCAGGACATGATCGCATCGCCCAACTCGCGTGATGCGTCGGTGTGGATGCGCAAATCCGCATGGGTCGCGCTGTCGAGGATTGCGTGACTGCTCATCGATCCGCTCCCGCTACTACGGCCTCCCTCGGTTCCGCATCGCGGAGCGCGTCGAGATAGGCCCGATTGGTCGGAAGGGCCGACGCAAGCGCCCTTCCCCGCTGATTGATTTGCTGCATGGTCCCTTCCATCGCCGCGCCGGCTGGAGTGTGCAAGGTTCGATCGTTCTCCGGGCGCCCGCGCATCCCGTAGAGCACGTACTGATGGCTAGCGGCGGGGAATACCTCGTCGCGCTGGGGAAAGTCGTAAGCCGAAGGCGGCTGGTCGCGCCAGAGCGCCACGAGATCGGCCAGACTGCCCGTCGTGCTCGCCGGATCACGATGATCGCGCCAATAGGGCTCGGCTCGGTGGCTCAGCACGTAATGCAGCTTGAGAAAATCGACGATCCGGTCCCAGCGATAGCAGAACAGACGATTGAACCGTTCGGCATGAAGCGACAGCGAACCGTCGGTGGCGGGGAAATTGTCGAGCAGCATGTCGAGCGAGAGTTCGATCATCACGATGGCCGACGCCTCGAGCGGCTCCATGAAACCGGCCGACTGGCCGATGGCGAGGCAATTGCCTTGCCAGAAACGCCCGCGATGCCCGCTGGAAAAGGCGAGCTGCCGTACATCGTCTGGCTTCAACGCCGCATCCGGGAGCGTTTGCCCAACATACCGGCGAAGCTGCGCGTTGGCATCCTCATCGCTCATATGGCGCGAGGAATACACGCAGCCGATGCCGCGTCGCGTAGGCAGGCCGATGTCCCAAATCCACCCGGCACTGTGGGCGCTCGCCACGGTTTGCGAGGCAATGGGACTGCCATCGGGGACTGGGACCTGAACCGCGAGCGCGCGGTCGTTGAAGAGGATTTCGCTGCGATCGATCCACGGGACCTGCAAGGCGTCTCCGATCAATCTGGCGCTCCGCCCGGTGCAGTCGATGAACATATCGCCCTCGATCGGGCCGTTCGCCTTCGTCTCGACGCGGGAAATGCCGCCGCTTGCATCGGGTACCACATCGGTCACCCGGTCGCGCACATGCCGCACCCCCAGGACGTCGACCGCCCGCTGCCGCAGCATGGTCGCGAGTTTGCCCGCATCGAGATGATAGGCGTAGTTCAGAGCTCCGGCGTAGTCGGGCATTCCCGGCTGGCGGGGCGCACAATCCAGCCGACAGATGCGCGCCTGCGCGGTCATCGCCTCCGCAAAGGAACGGTCCGGCACGGCGCTCCAGCCTGCGAGGACATCGTCGGCCACGCCTTCGGGAGGAGCGGTGAAGGGGTGGAGGTAGGTGTCGTCGGGCGCGCCCGTCACCCAACCGTCGAAACGAGAGCCTTGCTTGAACGAGCCATCGCAGGCGCGGAGGAATTCCGCTTCACCGATACCGATCCGGGCAAGCGTACCGCGCATGGTGGGCCAGGTGCCCTCGCCCACGCCGAGTGGGGCGATATCCGGTGCCTCGACCAGCGTCACGACCGGTGCGGCTTCGCGCCAGAGATGCGCGGCGATCCGGCAGGCGGCCAGCCATCCGGCTGTGCCGCCCCCAACGATCACGATCTGCCGGATCGATCTGGCCAAATCATCACCCCTCGCGTGCGGCACGTCCGGTGCGGATCGCTCTCACACCGGACGCGCTGAAACCCTGCCGCGTCTTCAGCCAGGGAGGGTCGCGCCTCCCTGGTCAGAAGGTGAAACGTACGCCCCCCGAGTAGCGCGCGTAGCCGGGCTGCGCAAAGGTCACGAAGTTGTCCGACCGCCGATGGCCGCGCCGACCCTCCCCGGTCAGGTTGATCGCCTCGATGAATACCGACAGACCGTTCGTGAATTCGTAGCTCGCGCTCGCATCGATCTGCCCATAGGCCTCGACATAGGTCGGATCGAACGAGCCGCCGGCGTAGAATTCGTCGCGCCAATTGTAAGCGACGCGAGCCTGCAACCCATACTTGTCGAAGAACGCGACCGCGTTGGCGCTATCGCTCAGCCCGGTCAGCGCGAACTGCCCGATATTCGGGTTGAGAGCGTTGTCGTAATCGGTATCGCCATCCACGATCGTGTAGTTCAGGATGACGCCGAAGCCCGTATCCCAGAACTGGTGCTGGATCGCGAACTCCCAGCCATGGATATTGGCAGTCCGGTCATTGTTGAAGGGTTGCGCGATCTGGAAGTTGAACAGGTTGTCCTCTGGCAGCCCAAAGATGTCGCCCTGCAGGTAGGTTACCCCGTCAATCACAGTCGATCCCGTGACGGTCGATGAGCCCGGATAATTGCGCAGGATGTAATCACGGACTTGGGTAGCATCCGTGGTGCCCAGGGCCGCTACCGCTGCCTGGTAACGCGGCCCATCGGCCGGATTACGCAGGTCGAACGCGGTCCGATTGATCTGGTCGACGCTGATGAAATTCTTCACGTCCTTGTTGAAGAAGCCCACCGAGAGGTAACTGGCACGCCCGTAGTACCATTCGGCCGAGAGATCGATGTTCTTCGATTTGAATGGAACGAGATTGGGATTGCCGAGACTGCCCGTGCCCTGCGAAATGGTAGGGTTCGTGGCCAGTTCCAGCCCACCCTGCAAATCAGCGTAATTGGCGCGTGTAATAGTGTGGCTATAGGATGCGCGCAGCTTCACATTGCGTATCGGTTCGATGTCGAAATCGATATTCGGCAGCCAGTTCTGGTAACTGCCCTTGCTCGTCAGCGTCTGGGTATCGCCAAGAATCAACGCGAATTCGTTGTTGCCCGTCCAGCGCGTTCCTACCGGGATCGGCAGGAGCGAAGACGAAGCGACGGTCGTCTGGTCGTAGCGAAGACCTGCGATGATATGCGCGGGCCGGTCGAAGACGTCGAAGGCGAAATTCGCCTGCACAAACGGGGAGATCGTCTTCTCGCTGATCGTCCGGTCCGTCGTATAGTCGGCCAGACAGGTTCCGGGCTGGACCGATCCCGTCTGCGATTGGCTGCAAACCTGATATAGGCTCTCCAGCAAGTCAGCGTAGTTCGCGAAGTCGAACTGGTACAATGCCGGGATGATGCCGGCATCCGCCCCGCTCAAACCATCGAACTTGTCGGGAATGGTGACGAGGGTGAAGAGATCGTCGGGAATATCCGAAGCCGGTCCGACGCCGCCCCAAGTCTCGTTCTGGATGAAGCCGTAGGCAGAGCGCACCTTGTTATCGACGAAGGAGAATCCGGCGTCGATGCTGTCGAGGATGTCGCCCCCGTGGTCGTAATGCCCGGTCAACTGGACCTGGTTGATCTCATCGCGGAAATAGGCGTTGCGGAACGAGTTGCCGGTCGGAGTGATGAGCGAGGCGTCGAGC
The DNA here is from genome assembly GCF_022576075.2 of Erythrobacter sp. LQ02-29. NCBI lineage: Bacteria > Pseudomonadati > Pseudomonadota > Alphaproteobacteria > Sphingomonadales > Erythrobacteraceae > Erythrobacter > Erythrobacter sp. LQ02-29. The sequence continues at coordinate 275,924 of NZ_JANCNT010000001.1, forward strand.
GGATCGATGCCCGGATACATGTTGTAGGACAGTACGGGCAGGTCGTTCTCGAAATTGATCGTCTGCGATTGCACCCCAAAGATGGCGTTGCCGATCGAAGTGCTGGAGCCGTATTTGTTGGTCGGCTTCGATTCCGCGGTGGAGTGGTGCGCGTCCAGCACCACCGTCACGTTACCGGGCGCTTCCCAGACCAGATTTCCGCCGAGCGACTTGTTCTCGCTCTGGTTCGCGGACAGCGCGCCGCTGTAGGAAAGGTCCTTCCCAGGTGCAAAGTTCTCCGAATAGAACACCGGACCGGCCACGGGACCATCGGTCCACTCGCTCGACGTATCGCCGAAATTGAACCAGATACCGACGCTGCTATCGCGCACTTCGATCTTGTTGCGGGAATAGGTGTAATCGACCGTGGCGGTCAGGGTATCGGTCGGCCGCGCCTGCAGCACCAACTGGCCGTTGATGCGTTCGCGGTCGATATCGATCAGGTCGTAAGCGGCGCTCTGGGGAATTTCATAGACGTCGTCCGGGCCCGGCCGATTGGTGACGTTTTGCGCCCCCGGCGTGCCAGGTTGCGGCAGCGTCCCCCAATTGTTTTCCGAGCCGATAAATCCGTCGCGAAAGCCCACGCTACCGGAGTTGTTGCTCGCCTTGCGGCGCTGATACGAACCGGTCAGGAGAACGCCGAAGCGCTCGTCGGCAAAGGTATCGGAAATGATCCCCGAAAATTCGGGCGTCACCTCGTCCTTCCCGTTGCGCGAGGTGTCGAGCACGGCCTTGGCGGCGACGCTGCCGCGCAAGCCCATGGTATCGAGCGGGCGCGGGGTCTTGATGTTGATGGTCGAGCCGATGCCGCCCGATGGAACGGACGCGCGCCCGGTCTTGTAGACCTCCACTCCGGCAACGCCCTCGGACGCGAGGTTGGCGAAATCGAACGATCGCGTGGACGGGGCACTGGCACCATCGCCCAGCGTCGATGTCGGCATCTGCCGACCGTTGAGCAGTACGAGGTTGTATTCCGGGCCGAACCCGCGGACCGTGACCGTCGAACCTTCGCCGTTCTGCCGATCGATGGAAACGCCGGTGATGCGCTGCAGCGACTCGGCGAGGTTGGTGTCGGGGAACTTGCCGATATCCTCGGCCGAAATCGCATCGACGACGCCCTGCGCGTCACGCTTGATCCGCTGCGACTCGGCGAGGCTCGCGCGAATTCCGGTGACGACGATGACGTTGTCTTCGTTCAGTCCGACTTCGGACGGATCGCCCGCGTCCGCGCCGTTGGGAATGACCTCCTGCGCAAAGGCGGCCTGAGAAAGCCCGAGCAAGGCGAGCGCGGAGACGCCGCTCAGAAAGCGGACGGACGCATTTTTCCCGATGCCAGTCATAGTATCCTCCCTGCAAATCGCCGCCGGTTGTCCGGCGTACGTCAAAATGTGAACGTTCGCTTCACGCTTTCGAGCAAGTTTGTCAAGTCGAATTGGGAGGGCTGGAACAAGCGAGCCGCATCTTCCCGAAGTTTCGCACTATCGATCGGCAGAACTTCTTGGTCCGGCACTCCAGGACGGCCTGGCATCCGGTTTCTGCGTCCTTACCGGCTAATTGTGCGGCAAGTCCTAGACCCGCTCGCCTGGCGACTATGATCTCGTAAAGCGGTCGATCCGGTAACGAGGCGCCGGTCGTGTCTCGTCCTGCGCCCAAGGGGCGGCGGTGCGGAAAATTTCCACGGCGTGGCGTCCGTCCACCGGCAAGTCGTTCGGCCCCGTCCAATTGACCAGCAGGCACATGCCCTGCGCGTCCAGGGTCCGATGGGCGAGACGGGAGACTTCCGCGATCTCCTCTGCACTGAGAAAGTACAGGACTTCCGAGAAGACCATGAGGTCCCAGGTGCCCCCGGGCCAGTCACCGGGTACCTCCCCGCGCATAAGCCGAACGTTGGGTGTCTCCGCGAGCCGAGCGCGAGCATGGGCTAGCGCCGTTTCCGACAGGTCGAGCCCAAGCAATTCGTCGCAAACGGTCGCCAACTGTGCAGTCAACGCGCCGGTGGCGCAACCGATCTCGACCGCCCTGCCGAAGCGGCGCTGCCCCAGCGCCCGCATCGTGGCCTCGCGCTTGTCATGCTCGTATCGGCTGGTGTCGAAGCGCCATGGATCGGCATCGTCTGTAAACAGCCTCTCGAACCCGCGGCGGCGCTCGGACATGGCTTCAGCCACGGATGAATATCTCAGGATGCGTGGCGAAATGATCGAGCAGCGCTGGTGGCATGATGAAACCGTTCGGATCGTCGTCGATGAGAGCGGTCGTCTGCGACGCGTACACGGCCATCGCCGCCCGCTTGCGGATATTCATCGCCGGGTCCGCGAAGATCGCCATCCCGTCCGGCAAACCACGCTCGCCAAAGCGGCCCCATACGGGAAACGACCATGAGGGACTGCCGAGCCGCTCGGCGACTTTCGCCGCAAGCTTCCCCGCGACCTCGTGATCGCAGTGGGGATCCTGCGCCCAGGTCGCCCAGATAGCCCGAACATCGTGCTGGCGCGCGAGCGCGGTCAAACTGTCCAGTGTGCCGGTATCGATCCGGCTGCTCCCGTCGGGAAGGTGCAGCCGCTCGACCGAGACCTGCTGATCGGGAACCAGGATACGCAACGCCTCGGTAAATTCGCGCGCCCGCAGGTCGACCAGGCTGTCGCGCGGAAAGAGCCGCGAGGTGGGGTGCGATCCTTCGCCGTCCGTCAGCAACGCGACGACGATCCGGCGTCCGCTGTCTCCCGCCGCCGCCAGCGCCATACCGCAACCGAACGTCTCGTCATCGGGATGAGGCACCACCACCAGCAGCGCACCGGGAGGTGCCAGCCGGGCGATGTCGACACGCGACGCATTCGCTGCATGACGCAGCAGGGCGCCCTCGGCAGTGGCCGGAACGCTCATAGCGCCTCGATCCGCCTGCACCCGTCGATCAGGGCGCCTGCCGCGCGGGCGCGCTTCGCATCGGGGGCGGCTTGGCACAGGAACAGCGACAGATCCCGGCCGATGCGCTCGACCGGCGTACCCTCGACATGGGCGGCCATGCCCAGCGCCGCGTCGACCTCGTGCAGAACGGTGCGGCAGACATTCGCGGTGACCTCACGCGCGAGCAGCGACAGGTTGGCCTTGTCCGCACCGGCGCCGGAGGCTTCCACCTCTTCCGCGCAACGTGCCAGCCACAGCCGCGCGGTTTCGAGCGCGGTGGCGGCGGAGACCACCCGCACCTGCTGATGCGGATCGACCGCCCGGTCGCGCGCTACCAGTGTCTCGCACATGGCATGGTACAGCGCCTCCGCCCCGCCCAGGTGCGCGGCGCAATAGCGCCATATGCCCCCTTCGAAGAGCGGCTCGCGCTCGAAATCCCCGGTGCTGCCGACCAGACGGGAACCGGACACCCGCACACCGCTGAATTCATACCGTCCAGAGCGTGTCGCCCGCATCCCCGCCATCGTCCAGCCAGTGGCGTCGGCGCGCGCAGGATCGTCCACATCGACGACGAGCAATTGCGTAGGCTCGCCGCGCCCACCTGCGGTGACCAGAGCCGCCCCGACCACACCCAGGCCGGACGCGAACCGTTTGGCCCCTTCGAGCAGCAGGCCATCGGCGGTGAAGGTGAAGCGCAAGGGGCAGGCCGGGTCGTCCGCGCCCCATACGCCCAGCAGCAATCCCTCGCCCACCCGTTGCGCGATCTGCGCGCGCAATGCGTTCGACCCGTAGGCCTCTATCAACTTGACCGCATTCATGTGCCCTTCGAACAGGCGCGCGACGGAGAGATTGGCGCGCCCGATCGCACGCAACGCCACCAGCGCCGGCAAGGCGCCCGCCGGTTCGCTGCCCCATCCCTGCCCGCCGGACGAGCGGGGCAGGCAGGCGACGAGCCAGCCGAGCTTGTGCAAGATCGCGATGTCTGGTGCCAGATCGCCATCCGGCCGGTCCTCTCCCGCCGCGCGCCTCGCAATCGCTTCGAGCGGAGTATTGGGGTCAGGCATCGGCACTCACGTTGTCTGGCATACGCAACATGGTCAGCGCGAGTTCGAGCTCACTTTCAAGCTCACTTGCCAGCATCGGTCGCGAACGGTCGTGGGTGGGCCTGGCGTTCCCCGCAGGATACAGCGGGGACTCGAGCGATTGGGAGGTACAGCAAGTGAATGCCAGCGCGCGCTTGCGCAGCGTCGCGATCGGGACTAGCGCTGCATCGCACGGTGGATCTGCCAATCGGGCCCTTTGCGCCAGCGCATCGCCACATCCGCGCGTGGTCCGCCCTTCCAGCCGAGCCGATGTGCGCGTGCCGATATCGGCGAGGCATTCCACGGATAGACCGGCGGCGAGCATGGCGGCGCACAAAGCGCTGTCTTCGCCGCTGATCGGCGTCGGCAGCCGCCCCACTGCCAGATAGGCGGCGGTGCGCATCGCCATGCTCGCTCCCGATGCGCGAATGGCGAAGGGGCCGGCACGGCCCCCAGTCCAGCGATGCCACAGTTGCTCGCTGGCATTGAAATAGGCCCGTTCGATCTCCCCGACGCGGCGAACGGAGTCGGGCAAGCGGGTGAGCTCGTCCTCGTCCAGTCGCACATCTTCGCATACGAAATCGGCCCCCATGGCGAGACGAGTGAGATAGGTATCGACCCACCCGGGCCCGACATGGCTATCGGCGTCGGTCGTCAATAGCATACCTTCAGGGGCGATATAGGCCGCGAGGTCGAGAGCCAGGCGGCGGGCATGGGGTGCATTGCGAATTTCGGGCGCGAATACGGTGTCGACCAGTGCAATCGATATCGCATGCGAACGCGCCCATTGCATTATTAAGCTTACGGAATCGTCCTGCGTATCGTTTACTACGAATACAGCCGCACCGCGCTGCGGCACCTGCCTTATCGCGCTACCCAGCGCCGACAACATCCTGCCGAGCAATGCCGCCTCGTTGCGAACGGGCACCGCAACGGCATAGTCGAACGATCCGGCCAGCGTACAAATCTGCCGCAGGCAGAGCGCCCTGTTCGCAAAAGGGGCCGCTTGCAGGAGGTCGGGGAGTATGGGGGGAGCCGCGACGGGCTCTCCCCTGATCATCTGGTACGATGCCATGAGCGTCGGACCGGATTACCGCGCCTCTAGATTGGCGCTGCGTTCGGCAAGATCGGACATGTTCTCATCCGCGTCGTAGATCGACCCGGTGATCTTATCGAGCTTGGCGACATGATCGCTCTTGCCCAGCGCCTCGGCAAAAGCCTTGGCCGTGCCGAAGCCGCAAATGCCGTAATGGCACATCCGCTGATATTGAGCGATAATTACCACGTCGCGAACGTCGTCGTCCTCGATATCGGCGTCGAGCGCATGCTTGCGCGCCTCCTTCACGAGGCCCTCCATGCCCTTGCAGTGCTCCTTCTCGTCCTCCCCGCACTCTTCGAGGAGCTTGCGGATCGTCTCGGTATGCTTCTGGATGCCGTCGGCGGACCTGGACAGGCGGTCGGCCAGCTTTTGGTCCCCGGCTTTTTCCGCAAGGTCGCGCACGACCTTCTCCATCTGGTCGTTCGCCGACCACAGATCGGAAAGCTCTTCGGTGTAGCAGTCCGTGAGATTGGCAGGCGCAGACATATCGGTCTCCCTCGCGAATGTACGATATCGCATCGCCCGGCGACAGCGACGGGCATTTCCAGAAAGTCCGATACGGCAAGACGGTTCCGACTAATTCTTCGCGATGACCTTAACTTACGTTAGTTTTACTGCGAAGCGTATTAGCTATTATTCACTTTAGACGCTCGGCCAAGAAAGGGCAGAACTGGGGCTTTTGCCTTCTACTTTGCCCACTCTCCTTTCCCATTTCTTTCTGAAGATAACATCTGTTAACAAAGGGCTTGATTGGCGGATTCTTTTTCGATGCCATGCAACAAAACTAGAAGTCGCGCCGTTGGGTGATCATCCCCTCGAACGCGGAGCGACCTCATGGCGAAAGAATTTGAACTATCCGAAGGCGGAGCCAACCACCAGAAGCCCAAGGGTGACGACGACATCATGACGACGGCGCAAGGCGCGCCGATCGCGGACGACCAGAACTGGCTCACCGCCGGTCCTCGCGGCCCGCAGCTCCTCGAAGATCACATCGCGCGCGAGAAGATTTTCCACTTCGATCACGAACGGATTCCCGAACGGGTGGTGCATGCGCGCGGCTATGGCGTACACGGCCACTTTGAGTTGAAGAAAGCAATCCCGCAATTTTCGCGCGCGGCGATCTTCAACGAGGTGGGTGAGAAGACGCCGACATTCACCCGTTTCTCCACCGTCGCGGGGAACAAGGGCTCTCCCGATCTCGCGCGCGATGTGCGCGGCTTTGCCACGAAGTTCTATACCAAGGAAGGAAACTGGGATCTCGTCGGCAACAACATCCCCGTGTTCTTCATCCAGGACGCAATCAAGTTTCCCGACCTCATTCATGCCGCCAAACCCGCGCCAGACCGCGGTTTTCCGCAGGCCCAGACGGCACATGACAATTTCTGGGATTTTGTGAGCCTTACGCCGGAATCGATGAACATGATCATGTGGATCATGTCCGACCGCACGATCCCGCGCTCCTTTCGCTTCATGGAGGGTTTCGGGGTCCACACGTTCAAACTTGTGAATGAGAAGTCCAAGGCGACCTTCGTGAAGTTTCACTGGAAGCCCAGTCTCGGGATGCAGTCGGTGGTCTGGAACGAGGCGCTGAAGATCAACGGCGCGGATCCCGACTTCCACCGCCGCGACATGTGGGACGCGATCGACGCCGGCAATTTCCCGCAATGGGATTTGGGCATCCAGACCTTCGACGAGGATTTTGCCGACCAGTTCGAATTCGACGTGCTCGACGCGACCAAGATCATTCCCGAAGAGCAGGTGCCCGTCGAGATCATCGGGACGCTGACGCTCGACGCCAATGTCGACAACTTCTTCGCCGAGACGGAGCAGGTGGCGTTCTGCACCCAGAACATCGTCCCCGGTATCGACTTCTCCGACGATCCGCTGCTGCAGGGGCGCAACTTCTCGTATCTGGATACGCAGCTCAAGCGCCTGGGCGGGCCGAACTTCACGCATATCCCGATTAATGCGCCCAAGTGCCCCGTTCGCCATTTCCAGCAGGATGGGCACATGGCGATGACCAATCCCAAGGGCCGCGCCAATTACGAGCCGAATTCCTGGGGCGATGGCACCGGGGAGGATCGCGGTCCGCGTGCCTGCCCGATGAACGGCTTTACCAGCTACGAGGCACCGGTAACCGGGCCGAAGGTGCGCACGCGCTCCGAAACCTTTGCCGACCATTATAGCCAGGCGCGCCAGTTCTATGTCTCGCAAACCCCGGTCGAGCAGACGCATATGGCGAATGCGCTCACCTTCGAACTGTCCAAGGTGGAACGAGCGGACATTCGCGAGCGCATGGTGGGTCACCTCCTGCGGATCGATGAAGGCCTGGCGAAGGAGGTCGCCGACGGTCTCGGCCTGACCGAGATGCCGGACAAGGTCCCCGCCGCGCGCGAGACGATCATGGACCTGCCCGAAAGCCCGGCCCTGTCGATCATCAAGAACGGGCCCGACGGGTTCAAGGGCCGCAAGCTGGGCATTTACATCGCGGAAGGCGCCGATGCCGGCGTGGTGGCGGCGCTGAAGGACGCGGCCGAGGGAGCGGGCGCGATGGCGGAAATCATCGCTCCGCACGTCGCGGGGGCCAAGCTGTCCGATGGCAAAATGATGGAGGCCGACGAGAAGATCGATGGCGGGCCGTCCGTCGCATACGACGCGGTCGCGGTGGTGATGAGCGAGGATTCCGCCAAGCGGTACAACACCGACAAGCCCAGCATCGACTTCGTCAACGACGCCTTCGCCCATGCGAAATTCGTGGCCTACGTCCCGGCGGTGCAGCCCCTGTTCGAAACCGCCGGCGTCTGGAACTGGATGGACGACGGCTTCGTCGATGTGTCGGGCGGCGCTTCCGCGGCGCAGGGCTTCATCGAGAAATGCGGCGCGCTGCGTTTCTGGGACCGCGAGAGCGTGAAGCAGGACTGAGGCGCAAAGCTCGAAAGGAACATGCCATGACACGACACGCAAAAGCCGGAATTGCCGGTACCCTGGCCGGGGTGGGCCTAACCGTCGGGGGCGTCGCACTGGGCGCATTGCTGGCGCAGCGCCGCTCCGGCGGTGGAGACGATGCGCCCCGGCGCACGCGCAGGCAGTCCGGGGCGGAGAACGCACTGGTGGGTCGCACCGTCACGATCGGCAAACCGCGCGACGAGCTCTACCGTTTCTGGAAGGATTTCCAGAACCTGGCGCAGGTGATGGAAAACGTCGAACGGATCCGCGCCGAGGGCGATCACCACGTCTGGACGATAAAGGCGCCCGCGGGCACGACGGTCGATCTGAAGACGGAGATTGCCGACGATCAGCCGGGCAAGCGCATCGCGTGGCGCTCGGTCGAGGGATCGGACATCGATACCACCGGCTTTGTCGAATTCGCGGACGCGCCAGGCGATCGCGGGACGCGCGTCTCGTTGGTGATCGAGTACGATCCGCCGATGGGCAAACTCGGGCGGCTCGCCGCCAAGCTGTTCCTGCGCGAACCGGAGGTGCAGGCACGCCATGATCTCAAGCGATTCAAGATGCTGATGGAAACGGGCGAAATCGCCACTTCGGCGCACCGTCGGGATAACACCCGGGCGGCGAAGCAACAGGAGAAGAACTGATGAGAGCCCTGACCTGGCATGGCACCCACGATGTGCGCGTCGATACCGTCGACGATCCTGAAATCATCAACCCGCGCGACGCGATCCTGAAGATCACCTCGACCGCGATCTGCGGCAGCGACCTCCATCTTTACGACGGAGTGATTCCCGGCGTGCAGGCCGGCGATGTCTTGGGCCATGAATTCATGGGCGAGGTGGTGGAAACGGGCAAGGACAGTACGTTGAAGAAGGGGCAGCGCGTCGTCGTTCCCTTCACGATCAGCTGCGGCGGCTGCTTCCACTGCAAGATCCAGCAATATTCTTGCTGCGAGAACTCCAACCCGGTGGAGAAGCAGGACATGTCCGCCACGCTCTACGGCCATCCCATGGCCGGGCTGTTCGGGTACTCTCACCTGACCGGTGGGTATTCGGGCGGACAGGCGGAATATGTCCGCGTGCCGTTTTCCGATGTCGGGCCGATCGTGATCCCCGACCATCTGGAGGACGACAAGGTCCTGTTCCTGTCCGACATCCTCCCGACCGGATGGATGGGGGCGGAGAACGCCGAGATTCAGCCCGACGACACCGTGGCGGTGTGGGGCTGCGGGCCGGTGGGCCTGTTCGCGGTGCAATCCGCCATCGTCATGGGTGCGGGCAAGGTGATTGCGATCGATCACTACCCCAACCGGCTCGCGCTTGCGAAGCAGATGGGCGCGGAAGTGATCGATTTCCGCAAGACCGACGTGCGCGAGGCGCTGATGGAAATGTCCGGCGGGATCGGCGTCGATGCCGTGATCGACGCGGTCGGGATGGAGGCGCACGGCTTCGCGCCCGACAACATCCTCGATTACGCGAAGCAGACGATCGGTATCGGTGCCGATCGCGCCGCGGCGCTGCGCCAGGCACTGCTCGCGGTGCGTCCCGGCGGGCGCGTGTCGATCCCCGGCGTCTATGGCGGCATGGCGGACAAGTTCCCGCTGGGCGCGATGATGGAAAAGGCATTGCAGGTGCGCGCCGGCCAGACCCACGTCCAGCGCTATACCAAACCGCTGCTGGAGAAGATCGAGGACGGTACTCTCGATACCACCTTCCTCATCTCGCACCGCCTGCCGCTCGAAGACGCGGCGCGCGGCTACAAGTGCTTCCACGACGAACAGGACGAATGGACCAAGGTGGTCCTCAAGCCAGGCCAGGATATGCAGGAGAAGGCAGCATGAGCAAGAACCCGATCGACAAACTCTCCGGCTTCTGCATCGTCACCGGTGCATCGAGCGGGATCGGTCTCGAACTCGCCAAGCTGGCAGCAGCCGACGGATGCGACCTGTTGCTGGTCGCCGATCGCGACCTTTCGACGGCCAAGGGTGCGGTGGAAGCGTGCGGCGCGGCTTCGGTCGAAACGCTCGAAGTGGATCTCGGGACCAAGCACGGGATCGATACCGTCGCCGGAACGGTGGGCGAGCGGCAGGTCAATACGCTGATCGCCAATGCCGGACACGGGCTGGGCCATGCCTTCTTCGAACAGGAATGGAACGAGATCGCCCATGTCATCGATACGAATGTGAAGGGCACCGTCTCGCTCGTTCACAAGATCGGCGCGCAGATGGTCCTGCGCGATGCGGGCCGGATCCTCGTCACCGGCTCGATCGCCGGGGATATGCCCGGTGCCTATCAGCTGGTCTACAATTCGACCAAGGCGTTCGTGAACGATTTCTGCGTCGGGCTCGCGAACGAACTCAAGGGCACGCAGGTGGTCGTATCTTGCCTGATGCCCGGCGTCACCGACACCGAATTCTTCGACCGGGCAGGAATGGAAGATACCGCTGCGGGCCAGTCCGACAGCAAGGCCGATCCGGCCAAGGTCGCGCGCGACGGATACGACGCGCTGCTTAAGGGCGAAACGCAGGAAGTCAGCGGCTTCATGAACAAGGTGCAGGACGTGTTTGCCGGTATCCTGCCGGACGAACTGGTCGCCCAGATGCACCGCCGCCTCGCCAAGCCGGAGAGGTAGGCGGCGCGGTCCGACACCATCAGAAACGGCTGCGGCGCGATCGATAATCTCGGAGAGGATCGATTGCGCCGCTATCGGCCAGCCCACGCGAACGACTCTTCGCAGAGACGCGCCCGTCCGACGAGCCGACCAGTATCCGAGCTTTTCAATGCCGAGGTTGAGAATCACCTTTCCGGCGATCTCATAGAATGGTGCCAGAAGAGGCATCACATTCGGCCTATTTTTCCATCTATTTTCAGCTATTTAGGGAATTCGGTTTATGCAAAGAGCCCGCAAAAGGCCCGCAAAAGCCGTCTAATGCATTGGTTCGATGCCTTTTTCGGGCATCGAACTTGGGAATCTCGTCAGACCATGTATCCCGCATCGGACGCAGCCGTCGGATAGGCAAACATTGTTGCCTTGATGTCGTCTGCAGTGAGGCCATGCCGGATAGCAAGACCAAAGACGTTGATCAGTTCGTCTGCATCGGGACCGACCAGGTGGGCGCCGAGTATGCGTCCCGTCCCAACCTGGATTAGAAGTTTGTGCCCATAAATCTGTGCGTTCAGGCGTCGCGCCGAAAACCATTCGGGGTGGGATCCGGCGTTGACGTTGAACTCCAGGCCGGCTTCGCGCGCTTCGCTTTCCAACATGCCGACCCTGGCTGCCGGCGGCTCGGTGAACAGGGCACTGGGCACTCCGTCGTAGTTCGGCGTCCGATCGCCGTTATCGAGGATGTTCTCCACCACGACTTTCGCATCGTGGCTGGATACCGGCGTCAAAGGCGGTCCCTTCGCCGCCGCGTCGCCAGCGGCGAACACCTTATCGTTGCTCTGGCTGCGTAGCTGCGCAGTGAGAAGCAAGCGTTCATCGTCGCTCGCCACATTTCCCGCTTCCAGATCGAGCTTGCCGAGTGCCGGACCTCTACCCGCGGCATGCACAGCCAAATCCGTCTCGATTACCCGATTGCCGGCTTCGACCTCCAGGGTCTCGCCCGCGGCTCTCAGGCTAGTGACCTCAGCGTCAACGATCTCGATTCCGAGTTGTCCGAAACTTGGCATCAGCCAATCGACGATGTCGGGATCAAAAGCTTTGAGGATGCGCCCGCGCTGAACGATCGTGACCTTTGAGCCTGCGCGTGCGGCCAGATGCGCGAATTCCGCAGCGATATATCCGCCGCCTACGAATACGATGCGCTCGGGAAGTGTGTCGAGGTTGAGAAAAGCATCGCTGTGGGTGAGCAACTCTTCACCTGTAATTCCCAGCGGGCGGGGGATCGCTCCAGTTGCGATCAGGGCGTGGCTGAACTGCAGTTCCTGATCCTCGACCGCGAGCCGATCAGGACCGGTAAACCGTGCTGCGCCGTGGAAGGTCGCAATACCTTTGCGATCATAACGCGCTTCCTGCTTTCCGGGCACCGGGTCGGTGAAGCTGCGCTTGAAGGCCTGAAGCCCACCCCAGTTGATCGAAGCCGACCCTCGAATGCCTTTTCCGTTCATCCGGCGAAACGCCGCGAGCGCTTCCTCGCCGCTCACCATCATTTTCTTGGGGTCACAGCCGCGCAGCGCGCAGGTCCCGCCGTAGGGGCGGTAATCGATCACTGCACAGCGTTTGCCTGCATCGGCCATACGATGGACAGCGACCTGAGCTGCCGTTCCCGATCCGATCGCGATAAAATCGAACGCTTCAGCCATCGCAGCAATCGCCTTCCTGGATCGGTGGACAGGGAACCGTGCCATAGGAGCAGAATACGCAGCAATCGCCATGCACCGGCTTGAGGCGCACGCCGCAACCCGAACAGTTGTAGAAGAACATGCAGGCGTTCGTCGGCATCTCCTCGTCCTTCTCGTGCCCACATTCGGGACAACGCAGGCGGGAGATCAGGATCGGATCAGCCATAGAGGAATGCTCCGACCAAAAGAACGACACCAATGACAATGCCGGCGGCGGTAAGAGCCCGATAGGTCGACGAACCGCATGCCGCATCGGTCGGGCAAGCTCGCGCTTGCCGGAATTGCCAGAGGAGACGTATGGCCGCGGCGAACAGCAGAACCGAAGCCAGAACAATCAGGGGCGTGCGATAAGGGCCGACGATCGGGGCGATGCTGCCCAGCCAGGCCGAACCCACTCCGGCCGAGGCGAGAGCGAGAGGAAGAGCGCAGCAGGCAGCTGCCCCAAAAGCCGCAGCGATGCCGCCACCCGTCGCCAAACCGTTCCACCATGTGCCAGGGCTGCGCATTGGATGTCCTTTTGCAAAACTCGAGTCGCGACCGTATCTACAGTCTGTAGCAACTACAGACTCAAGGGGTTTACGGGTGCAGATCGGCGAAGTCTCGCGGCGAAGTGGATGCAACATAGAGACGATCCGCTACTACGAACGGATCGGAGTCATCGAACCACCGCCACGAAAGGGTTCGTATCGCGACTACGGCCCCTCTGACCTCGAGCGCCTTCGCTTTGTCCAGCGTGCCCGCGAACTCGGCTTTTCGCTGCAAGAGGTTCAGGCCCTGCTCGACCTCGCCCCACAGCCTGACGAGAATTGCAACCAAGTACAGGCTATCGCGGCGCAGCACCTGTCGAATGTCCGTGCCAAGCTGGTTGACCTTCGGAAAATGGAATCAGCCCTGGCAACTCTCGTATCGCGGTGCGACAGCAGTCCAGATGGTTGCTGTCCTGTGGTTGAAAGCCTGGCGGGAGCGATTTGAATTGGGTTGCGGCAACGCTCGCATGTTGATCCTGTCCATTGCCTCGAGGAGAACTTGGACCGAAAATCCAGATCGTGCTCCAGCCGGAGGCGTTCTATGAATGCCTTTACCCGATCCAGTACCGTCCCCTTCATTCTCGCCTCGCACCCGGCCGCCCAGTTGCGATAACGCCGGCTGCGTCGGCAGGCGTGGGGACCGGAATATTCCGTTCCTTGCGCTCCGAATACCGGTCGACCAACTGTTCGGCATGCGGGCGCAGCAGCACCGTGAAGCGGACGAGTTCTTCCATGACGTCGACAATGCGGTCGTAGAGCGCGGAAGATTTCATGCGCCCCGCCTCGTCGAATTCCTCGTAGGCCTTGGGCACGCTGGATTGGTTGGGGATGGTGAACATCCGCATCCAGCGGCCAAGCAGCCGCAACGTGTTGACGGTGTTGAAGGACTGTGAGCCCGCCGACACCTGCATGACCGCCAGCGTCCGCCCCTGCGTGGGACGCATGCCTCCGATGCTGAGCGGCAGGTGATCAATTTGGGTCTTCATGATGCCGGTGATCTGGCCGTGCCGCTCCGGGCTGCACCACACCATGCCCTCGGACCAGAAGGCGTGCTCGCGCAGTTCGTGAACGGCAGGATGGTCGTCACCGCCGACCTGATCCGGCAGCGGAAGGTCGGAGGGATCGAAGATGCGCGTCTCAGCGCCGAACAGCTGGAGCAGTCGCGCGGCTTCCTCGACCGCGAGGCGCGAATACGAGCGCTCCCGCAGGGAGCCGTAGAGCAACAGGATACGCGGCGGTGACGGGTCGGCACCAAGGCCCTCGGCAGGGCGGGCATGGACGAAGGCCGGATCGAGCGCGGGGAAGCTGTCGGGATCGGGCAACAGACGAACTCGGGACAAAAAGGATCTCCAGACCTGGATAATCAGCCGCGTGGGCCGAACAGGATGATGGCAGCACCGGCAAGCACGACCGCGCCGCCGACGAAGTCCCAGCGGTCAGGCGTGGTGCCCTCGACGATCCACAACCACAGCAGCGATGCGGCAACATAGACCCCGCCATAGGCCGCGAAGGCGCGACCGGCAGCGTCGGTCGGGACGAGCGTCAGCAGCCAGGCGAACAGGGCCAGCGACACCATCCCGGGCAGCAGCCACAGGGGGCTCTTCTCCAGCCGCCACCAGGCCCAGAATGCGAAGCAACCGGCGATTTCGAACAGCGCCGCGAGCGGATAGACGAGCAACAGCTTCATGCGAGGCTCAATCGCAGGGCGAGGGCCGCCAGGGTCACCAGCAGGATCGGCGTCGTCAGCGTGATGCCGACGCGGAAGTAATAGCCCCAACCGATCTTCACGCCCTTCTGTCCCAGCACATGCAGCCACAGCAGGGTCGCGAGCGAACCGATCGGCGTGATCTTCGGCCCGAGGTCGCAGCCGATCACGTTGGCGTAGATCATGGCATCGCGAACCGGGCCCGTGGCACTGGTAGCATCGATCGACAACGCCCCGACGAGGACGGTCGGCATGTTGTTCATGCCCGAGGAAAGCACGGCGGACAGAATGCCCGTTCCGAAGGCCGCGCCCCATACGCCCCCCTCGACGGAACGTTCCAGCAACCCGGCTAGCATGGTGGCAAGCCCTGCATTGCTCATCCCGTAGACGACCAGATACATGCCGAGCGAGAAGATCACGACCTGCCAGGGCGCTTCGCGGATCACCTGGCCTGTGGGAATGACGTGGCCGCGCGCTGCGATGGCGATCAGCGCCAGCGCGCCGACCGCAGCGACGGCGCTGATCGGCACGCCGAGAGGATCGAGCACGAAGAACCCGATCAGCAGCAGGGCCAGCACCACCCAGCCGGCGCGGAAGGTCGCGCGGTCATGGATCGCTTCTGCGGGAGCGCGCAGCTGGGTGACGTCGTAGCTGGCGGGAATGTCCTTGCGGAAAAACAGCAGCAGCGCCGCCAGAGTGGCTGCGATGGCGGCAAGATCGACCGGCATCATGACCAGCGCATACTCGCCGAAGCCGATATCGAAGAAGTCAGCCGACACGATGTTGACGAGGTTGGACACGACCAAGGGCAGGCTCGACGTATCGGCAATGAACCCTGCCGCCATGACGAAAGCCAGCGTCGCCTTGGCGTTGTATCCCAGCGCCCGGAGCATCGCGATCACGATGGGGGTCAGGATCAGTGCCGCACCATCATTGGCGAAGATCGCGGCAACGCCTGCACCCAGCAATACCACCAGCACGAACAGCCAGCGACCATCGCCGCGTCCCCACCGCGCCACATGCAGCGCAGCCCATTCGAAGAACCCGGCACGATCGAGTATCAAGCTGATCAGGATCACCGCGACGAAAGCGCCGGTCGCGTTCCAGATAATGTCCCACACCACCGGGATGTCGGCGAGCGAGATGACGCCGGTGGCAAGGGCGAGCAGTGCTCCGCCGATCGCGCTCCACCCGATGCCGAGCCCGCGCGGTTGCCAGATCACCATCGTGATGGTGACCACGAAGATCGCGATCGCCAGCAGCATCAGGCGATACGCTCGCCCGCCGCGTCCACGACCTGTTCGCCGTCCTCCTTGGTGAAGGCCCCTTGCTGGGGACTTGGCAGAATGTCGAGCACCGCCTCGGACGGACGGCACAGGCGGACGCCGAGCGGGGAGACGACAAGCGGACGGTTGATCAGAATCGGATGCTCCATCATCGCATCCATCAGCGCTGCATCGCTCAGGCTCTCATCGCCGAGCCCCAGTTCGGCATAAGGCGTGCCCTTTTCGCGCAGCAGGTCCCTCGGACTGATTGCGGCGCGCTCGATCAGGCTTTCGAGCATGGCGCGCGAGGGCGGCGTTTTCAAATACTCGACAACATGCGGCTCGATCCCGGCGTTGCGGATCATCGCCAGCGTATTGCGCGAGGTCCCGCATTCGGGATTATGATAGATGACGATGTCGGTGGTCATTCAGGATTTCTTGGCCTTGGCGCTCGCGCCTTCTTCGCGGCCGATGGCGGCCAGCTTGCTGCGCACAGACATTTCGTCGATGCTTTGGAGCGGCAGCATCAGGAACAGCTCGATCCGACGTTTGAGATAGCTGAGCGCATCGACGAAAGCCTGCCGCTGGCCATCGCCCTCGACTGCGGCGGGATCCTCGACGCCCCAATGCGCGGTGAGCGGCTTGCCTGGCCATACCGGACAACTCTCGCCCGCAGCATTGTCGCAGACGGTGAAGATGAAATCGAACTCGGGTGCGCCGGGCTTGGTGAACTCGCTCCAGTTCTTCGAGTGCAGGCCTTCGGTCGGATAACCGAAGCTCTCGAGCACTTCGAGCGACATCGGGTGCACGTCGCCCTTAGGCTGGCTGCCCGCGCTGTAGGCACGGAAACGGCCTCCGCCCATTTTGTTCATCAGCGCTTCGCCCAGGATCGAGCGAGCCGAGTTGCCCGTGCAGAGGAACAGGACATTGTAAGGTTGGTCAGGCACTGTCGGCTCCATCAGCAGCAATGGGAAAGTTCGGCGATGAGCGGTTCGCAAAGCTCCGCGCGACCCCCACAGCAGTCCTTGGCGAGAAACAGCATCAGCTCGCGCAATGCGCCGATGCTCGCGCGCTGGATCATCTGCCGTCCCCGCTTCTCGGTTACGACGAGACCAGCTCCGACGAGTATGGCGAGGTGACTGGAAAAGGTGCTCTGGCTGAGGCCCGACGCGTCGACCAGTTGCCCGGTGGAAAGCCCACCGGGTTCGCTCCGGACGAGACGGCGAAACGCGTCGAGGCGTGTGGGATGTGCGAGGGCAGAGAGAGAAGCGAGTGCTGCAGCGGATTTCACGCATCGGTAATTATCGATGGTTTGCAGCAGCGTCAATTCCTATCGAAAATAATCGATGATTAGCTACTCTCTAGATTTCTGATCATCGAAATCAGACGCTTCCGAGTACGTACGGCTTCCCTGCAATGATTTCGAAAAGGGACGCGGAAATAGCCACCTTGTTGCGGTTCGGTCGTTTTGATATTGCCAATCAATCCTAGACTGCGGGCTTATCCGCTTTCTTGCCAAAAGTGACCAGTTCCCTTCGCGGCCCTTAACGATCACTCCAATTTTCGAGTGATCCAGGCCTCCACTTCATCCTCCGCCCAGGCTACCGCATAGCCGCCGAGTTGTACCGGCTTCGGAAATTTACCTTCGCTCATCCAGCGATAGATCGTCGAACGGCCAAGTCCGACACGGTGCTGAACCTCGGGCAAGCGAATGAGCCGCGTCACCCGGCGACACTCCGTCGCTCCTTTATCGACCTCTTCACCCACGATGGCCTCCTTCGACACTGGCAAAGACATCGCCGAGTAGCGCATCCTTTCGTTCAAGCTCATCGATGTGGTCGGAGAGCAGGCGCGCAACCCGGTGCGCGGTGCCCTTGGCCCAACGCGGCTTCACGTCATGAACCTGGTTTCCAAGAACCCGTTCGAGCGCCGAAGGCAGCTCTCCGGAAAAGTCCTCGAAGAATTGCGCGAGGTCCGATTGCAGCCACGCAATCGCGTGATCGCCGCTGCTGACGAGGAACAGGAGCAGGTGGGCGTGCGGCGCGACGCCGCTCGCGGCAAGAACGCGCAAGGCTTCGCCGAGGCTGGCCGAGCGCTCGCCGGCAAGGACCCGGCGCAAGGCATCCTTATGGATCTGCGCGTCGCGCGCGATGTCGCAGCGGGCACGGCCGCTGGCTTCGACGGCGGCCAAGAGAAGCCGGGCGAGGTCGGCGCGAACCTGTTGTTCGGCGAAGAGCGTCATGTTGGTCATCGACGAATCCTTATCTCTAGAAGTGATCGACTCACCGGCTAACCCCGAAGGAAGCCTGTAGGAAAACGAAAAGAACATTTAGAGAACAAAAAGGAAGGAACGAATCAGCTTCCTTCGACGATTCGCGCGAATTCCGGCCGTGTTCACGCGCATCGCGGCACGCTTCGCGCTAAACTCGGCACAGTCGGCGCTGATCCGCGATCAACTTGCGCGAATCCCGTCCATCGCAGCTCCAGATGTCGCTTTTTGCTTGGCCTGCAGCCCCAAAATCCGGTTCCCGATTTCCTACAGCCCGGCTCCGGGGAGAGGAAAGAACATACAGCGAACGCATCGCTGGCTGATGTTCAATCCCTCGGAGTTTCCATCCATGACCACCAAGACTGCCCTTCCGGTCCAGCAGCGCACGCTCAACCGCGCCCGTGGCCGCGACTACATTCTTCCGGCCTGCGTGGCACTGGCCTGCACCGGTGCCGCATTTGCCGGCGCTGACACCACCTTCGATCCCGCGCTGACCAAGTTCACCGACTTCCTCGAAGGCTCGGGCGGCAAGATCATCACCGTGCTCAGCCTAGCAGGCGGTCTGATCGGCCTTGCCTCCGGGCGCTTCTCGCTCGGCCAGGTCGCGGTACCGGTCGGCGTCGGGATCGGTGTTGGCACCGGCGTACCGATCGTCACCTCGGTCGTGACCGCGGTCATCTGATCAGCGGATCCGGTCACGACAGGAGGGCGGCATGGCCGACAGGTACCTCGTTCCACGGCGGCTCGACGACCCGGAGCTCATCGGCTTCTGGACCATCGACGAGTTTGCAGGGATCCTCATTCCCTTCGCCTGGGGCATTCTCTCGCAGCACATCTTCATCGGTATCGGCCTGGCCGCCGGGGCCTGGCTTGCCTTGCGGAAGGCAAAGGCACGCGGCGCCGGTTCGGCACTGGTGCATGCTGCGTACTGGTATCTGCCCGGGAGCTTTCTCGGGCTGAAAGCCACGCCGCCCTCCCACTGCCGCCTGTTGGCGGGCTGAGGGAGGCAAACCATGCGAGCAGAATTCGCGCACGAACAGGCGCAGACCTACCTGCGGCAACGCAACCGCTTTGCCGTGCTGGCGGGTGTCCATCACCGCGATGCCGCGATCAGAGGTCAGTCCCTGCGCCATATGCGCATTGAGGGCATAGGCGAGATCCATGCGTTTGAGCATGGGGTCGCCGCGGCTCAGGCGGAGCTCCTTGCCCGCTGATGTCTCCACTAAGACGCCCTTTGTGTCGATGGCCACGATCCTCGCCTGGTCGGCGTTGAACAGCCCGCGCTTATGGTCGTTGTCGGTCCAACGGATCTTGTCACCCTCGATGATGGATAGCGATTTGCGGTCAAAGAGCGACAGCCGACTATCGGCTACGCCCGGCCGCAAACGCGCAGGATTGAACTTGAGCAGACGCCCCTTCCTGTCCTCAAGCATGAGCTGCTTGCGCGCTTGGTCGATGGTTTTGACGGTGTAGTCGCCTTTGGAGAGTTTCTGGGTGCTGTCGCGCGAGCGGAAATTGAGAACCATGCCCGGTTGATATGTGCGAAGGTATCGCAACTCCTCGTGCGTCACATTCACCCGAGAATGAACGGTCAGCCGGCCCGATCGTGGGCCGAGCTCGCCGTTGGCCTTGAGTCCGCGCTGGACAGCCTCGTTAACCGCAGACCGTAAGGCCCGTCCCGACGCGTAGATCGACGTCCGATAGGCATCGATTATCCGCTGGTCGCCACCCACCAGCGCAAGCAACGACCAGCTTTTCGGCAGTGAGAATGTGAGGTCGGTTCCCGGCCTGTGGGCTTGGCCCGCATTGCCGACCTGGATACCACCGGGAAGTTCTCCCCGCAGCAAGGCATCGAACTGCTCGGCGCTGACGCGGCCCTCGAGACCAAGTCGTCCCGCTCCCTTCCCGACCCAGGTTCCGGAACGATCGGCATCGGCGCCGGTGTAGTAATTGTCTGCCGCGAAATAGCTCGCAGCAGCCGAAGGGGAGCGCACATTGGCGACTGAAAGCATTTTGCCTGGTCCTCGTCACGGCTCCCCCCGCGGCCGGTAAACCCCTCCCCATTTCGTCTTCACATGTCGGGCTCGAACTCGCCGAAATCCTTTTCGGGAGGATCTGCGACCGCGCCTTCGCGTAGGTCTTTTTCGACCGGTGTGAGAGGCTGGCGCCCGTTGGCAGCCGAACGGGCTTGAGGCTTCGAACCATCCTTTTCACCTGCGTCATCACTGGCGGTTCCTGGTTCGGACAGATGCTGTTCCGCGCCTACTGCTGGTGCATCCTCACCGGTTCTTAATGCGGCGAGAGGTAGCGTTGGACCTGCATCCAGATGAGCATCGGAGCGGGTTTCGGCACCGAGATCACCAGAAGCGCGCCCTGCGTTCAACTTTTCAAGCGGCACAAGCTCCTGCCGATCCTGCAGTTGATCGGCGACGCGGCGCTGCCCCTCCAGGTGGAGTTTGAGCTGCCTTAAATCGACAGGCTTACCAGCACCGTCATCGTTCGAGGCGGGATGCTCGTCATTCGGTTTCGAACCCGGTTTTGCTTGGAGCGTCGTTGCCGCCGGACCCTGGCCAGGCTTTAGGAGCCGTTTCTCGCGGGCGATGAATCCCTCGGCAACTCGCGAACGATGCCAAACGGGAGGCCGACCCTTTCGCCGTCAAGCAATTCAAGGTTGACCAGCTTGGCCGGATCGAACTCCATGAAGGCATAGAGACTGGCGTAGATATGCATCCAAACAAGGTAGATCTGGTGATCGCTCAGAGCTGACCGCACTTCCCAATAGCAGGTGCCGACGGCAACCAAGCCGGTGACAATCAGAGGACCCTTCAGGCCCGCTGCAAACATGAAACCGAAGTGGCCGAGCAGCTGGCTCCCGCGGGTGAAGTTCAGGAGATTATGCTTCATGGGATTGGCCTCCCATGCTCGCGTTGACAGGAAGGCCAAGACGCTCGAGGCGTCGCCGGTAGCGCGTGACCCCGTCCTTGTCCTCCCACTGGGTGTAGTGGATGCGGCCCTGGACGCTGACCAGCTGGCCCTTGGAGCAGTACTGGCCGACGGTCTTGGCGAGGCCGTTGAAGCAGGTCACCCGGTGGAACTCGCTTTCCTTGGCGGTGTAGCCGTTCTCGTCCTTGTAGGCCTTGCCATCCTTGTCGCGCGCAGGTCGATCGGTGACGACGGTGATCCCGGTGACATTGGTGCCGCCCTTGGTCTCGCGGGTTTCCGGATCGCGGGCGATGCGGCCAGTGAGGATTGCGATATTGGTCATGGTATAAGTTCCTTCAGTTCCTCAAACCGGAGACCATCTCCGGCTTGCGAACTTGCCAAACACGCAGGGCATGGGAGGACTGCACCGCAGGAGCAAAGCTCCAAGGGGAACCTGTTCATGACGGGTGGTGCGGGCAAGCGCGCCCCAGCGATTGCAGCAAAAGTGGGAACCGGTTTTGCGTCCGCAATCGCGCCAAAGGGCGTGCCAACACGGCCGGAAAGGAACGGGTTGCCGTCCTCAGCTGACCTGGTTCAGGACTGTTCGCGAAGAAAGCCGGAAGGGTATCGGGGGCGGGTCTGAAGGCACAGACGACGAAGTGCTCGTGGCAAAATTTTCGAAGGCAAGCGTCGGTTGCGGAAAGCAAATTTTAGATTATTGGTGTACCGATAGGGCGGAAAGATGAGGTCGATCCGAAAACGTAGAGCATCGCGGAACATGCGATGTGAATTTTGCAGTAAATGGCGGTGCGTTTGCAAGAAAAGAACGCGACTATCCGCCGCGAAAGAGCGATTGGGGCATGTTGCCGTGAAGGCGGGAAGAAAAGATTCAGTGACCGCTCGCAAGAAGCCTGCCACGCAGAATGCCTACACGACAGAGATGGGCATCATGCTCCACAGCAAGATCGAGGATGCCTTCGATTCCTCATATCTGCGCAAGCAGCGGGGCAACGTGAACCTAATTGTCACTTCGCCACCCTTCCCCCTTGTGCGTAAGAAGCGTTACGGAAACGAGACAGGTGAAGCTTATCTGCGCTGGATAGAATCACTGGCTCAACCCCTCACCGATATGCTCACCGATGATGGTTCCATAGTCATCGAAATTGGCAACGCTTGGGAGCAAGGTGCGCCCATCATGTCCACACTCCCGCTCGAAGCTTTGATGGCGTTCAAGCGAGCCGCAAATCTAAATCTCTGTCAGCATGTCATCTGCCACAATCCCGCGAGACTTCCCAGCCCAGCCGCATGGGTAAACTTGAAGCGAGCTCGACTCAAAGATTCATTCACGCATGTTTGGTGGCTGTCGAAAGCTGAGTTCCCCAAGGCGGACAACCGACGGGTCCTAAATCCCTACAGCAAGGACATGAAGAAGCTGCTGAAGCGACAGTCCTATAATGCCGGAACGAGACCATCTGGCCACGTGATCTCTAAAACAGGTTTTCTTAAAGATCATGGCGGCTCAATAGGGCCAAATGTACTTGATCTAACTGGCGAACACTATCCCGAGGCTTTGCTAAAGTACACCGGAACAGGTTGGGACGCAGGTTATCGCAGGTACTGCAAAGATAACGACCTTCCGAGTCACCCGGCCAGAATGCAACCAGCCTTATCAGCATTTTTTATCGAATTTTTGACCGATGAGAATGACCTTGTGTTTGATCCTTTTGGGGGGTCAAACACGACCGGCAGTGTGGCCGAGAGCTTGGGGCGCCGCTGGATTTCAGTAGAAGCTGATGCAAACTATGTGGAAGGCTCTAAAGGGCGGTTCATGGACCTGATTGGGCAAGGCGGATGAACGATTGCCCTTCGAGTTTCAGGATGCGGCGGAAGCAAGGATGGTGATGGCAACCTCGCTGTCATCGAACTCGAATGGATATTCGGGGAACTTGGCATCCCTGGATCTCGAAACCGAATACCGTTCGCTCAAAGACGATCCTGTAGAGAAGTTTTATGCGTGCTGCCTCAGGGAAGCCAAACTGTATCGCAGAGCTGCCGGATACTTCAGATCAAGTGTATTTCTGGTCGTCGGTCCAGCCATTATCTCGTTCGTCCGAAAAGGCGGAAGGATCGAACTGATATGCTCCCCGGCGCTCGACGCTGGAGATGTCGAAAGGATTACTGAAGGATACGCGAAGCGGGGTTCGGAGTTAGCATCGATCCTCATCAAGCAGTTTGATACTTTGCTTGCTAATCCACAAACCGCGCTAGGAGCAAAAACGCTTGCCACACTGATAGCGGTTGGATCGCTCGATCTGAAGATCGCCATGCGGCGAGATCGGCGAGGGATCTACCACGAAAAGATCGGAATCTTTTCCGATGCGCAGGGTAACCGAGTGAGCTTTAAGGGATCCGCAAATGAAACTTGGAGCGGTTGGAGCAACGACGGCAATTTCGAATCTATCGAGGTGTTCTGTAGCTGGCGAGGCGGCCTTGAGGCTGACCGCATTGACAAGCATGATGCTCATTTTGATCGACTTTGGAGCGCCAAGGACGAAGACATTGAAGTTTGCTCCCTGCCAGAAACAGCCAAAGAATACTTCGAGAAATTCGCTTCGCCAGATTTGGCCTCTTTGCCATCAGAAGAGACGATCGAAAAAATGCCTCGCAGAGTTCCTATGCCTCACCAGGCGAATGCGATCGAACGCTGGATTAAGGCCGGGAGGCGCGGGATCTTTGAGCACGCGACAGGCAGCGGTAAGACATTCACCGCAATAACTGCAATCAGACAGCACATACTCGAGGGTAAACCGGCGCTCATCTTAGTGCCTAGTCGACTTCTCCTCTCGCAGTGGGCGGACGAAGTAGCGGACGAAATCCCAGAGGCAGCGCTGTTGTTGGCTGGTGCCGGGAACAACAAATGGCGAGGTTCGGGTAGACTTCCGGCGATGACGGACGCCGACGTTTCCCTTGGACCGAGAATAATCATCTCGACGATGCCAACGGCTGCGTCCGAGGAGTTTCGCGCCAATGTGACCGCTGGTGATCATCTCTTAGTGGTGGCGGACGAAGTGCACCAGATTGGTAGCAGAGAAAACTCGAAATTCCTTGCGACCGAAGCAGGCGCTCGGCTTGGGCTTAGCGCGACTCCAAAGCGCTACGGCGATTCAGAAGGCACCGAAAGGATCTTCTCATACTTTGGTCCGATAGTGCTTCCGAAGATAACCCTCATGGACGCAGTCGATGCCGGTCGACTTGTTTGCTACGAATATCACCCTCACCCGGTGCATCTCTCGGCTACCGAGGCTGAGGATTGGCTCATCCAATCCCGAGCAATTAGCAAGGAAATCGCTAGGTCTAAGTGCGACAATGAGGGTCGAAAGGTATTAAGCGAACGCGCGCGCATGATGCTGATCAAACGCGCTCGAATCGCCAAGAAAGCGGCCGCTAAAGTTTCATTGGCAACTCGTGTGATGGTCGAGGAGTTTGAACCGGGTCAGAGCTGGCTCGTCTACTGCGAAGATGGAGACCAGCTTGCAGAAGTGTTGAATGCACTGAGAGAAAGTGGCCTCGATCCAATCGAATACCACTCTTCCATGGAGGGCGATCGTGAAGCCACGATGGATTGGTTTAGAAGATTCGGCGGCATACTGGTTTCCATACGGTGCCTTGATGAAGGCGTAGACATACCTGCCGTATCGCACGCTTTAATTCTTGCCTCCTCTCAGAACCCTCGTCAATTTATTCAGAGACGCGGACGCGTGCTCCGAAAATCTCCTGGAAAGGATATTGCGGTTATCCATGACGCAATTGTCACACCAGTTAACCCAGACGAGGAAGAGGACCAGATGGGTTTGCTCAGGGCAGAGCTTGTCCGCTCGGTTGAATTCGCGAAAAATGCGATCAACCAAATGGCAGCGGCGAATCTTAGAGAGATAGCGATCGAGATGGGCATCGATCCTGACGATTTCGATCCAGAAGAGGGTGATGAAATAGATGACTGAGAGCGACGATCTGGCGCTTCAAACGCTACTGGACGTGCGGCAAGAAATCGCACCGGAGCTTGATCCGGAGCTTCTTCGGGCATGCTATGAAATACAAAGGCAACATCAGTTCAACCCAGAGCGGTCGCAACCTTCGGTCGCTATGGAGAGGCTTATCGATGAAGCAGTAGATAAACTCGTACTGGGCACTGACAGCAAATGAAGCTGCATACTCTGAAAGCAAGGAACTTCATGCCTTATCGTGATCCCGTCACGATCGATTTTCCGACCGATGATCATCAAAATGTTATGCTGGTGTTCGGCGACAATATGCGCGGCAAGACCTCATTGATGAATGCATTGCGGTGGGGGTTCTACGGAAAAGCAATGGGACGACATTCGCGCCCAATTCCTTTGCACAAACTCGTTAACCGAGATGGCGCAAGAATGGATGACTGGGATGTAGAAGTATTCCTGAGGTTTGAGGCCAGCGGTCGAGAATACGAACTCAGGCGGACAGCGACGAGGCGGTCGCATGTCGCGACACCCAATCGTCCAGAAGATTTCATAGTGGCGACGCACCTCACGCGTGACGGAGTTGTGATTGCGGGCGATCAGGTCGAGGCCGAAATCAACAAGTTTGCCCCAGAACAGGTTGCCCGCTTCTTCCTTTTTGATGGTGAGTTGCTCGGTGAATATGAAGAGCTATTGATTGAGGGTAGCGAGCAAGGTCGGCAGATAAAAGAAGCAATCGAGCAAGTTCTGGGAGTGCCCGCGCTTACCAACGGACGGGCAGAACTAGGTGCAATTTTAAAGGCAGCGACAAAGAAGCAAACCCAAGAGATGCAGCATGTGAAGGGCTTGGAACGCTCAGCAGCGAACATGAGCAGCTTGACCACGCTTCTCGAAAGTCAGGAGAAGGACCTAAGTGGACTGGTCGAGAAAATGGCGAAGACTCGCGACGAGCGCGCAAGCCTAGAGGATGATCTCGAGCAAGCTGCGTCGTTGCTAGCGCACAAAGCAAATCTCGATGCCGGGCGGAAATCAGCAGAAGAAGCTAGCGATACTCTAAAGCAAAAAAGACAAGAGAGGCACGCGATACTTTCGTCCGCTTGGCGAGATATGCTGGACGCGAAGTTGGATGCAAGGCGCAAGGTTCTTCGTGATCACCAAAAGAAAGCTAGCGATTTACTCAAACAGCGAATCCGACTTGAAGATAAGATCGATGATATAAAGCGCGCTCTCGATCAAAAAGAGTGTCCCACCTGTTTTCAGCCATTCCCTGAAAAAGATCGAGCGAAGCTCGGCACTCAGTTGGGGCAATTGGAAGGTCAGCATAGTGAACTGTGTGCCGAAGGATCTGATCATTCCGACAGTTCCTCGGAACTGGCATTGCTCGACGAAATCCGAGGTATCAATGCGCGAGACAGGATCGCGGACATCGATCGAGATATTCGAGCCGCTGAAGTTAAATTGCAGCGTGCTGAAAATGATATCGAGCGAGCGCACGAGAAGATTGCAGGCCACGATACAGCTGAGTTAGCCCGGAAACGAGTACTACATCAGGAAAAGCTGAAAGAAGAAGGTCGACTGACTGAAGCGATAAAGCTTGGCGAGAAGACGATCGCTAAAACGAACGAGGACTTGGCAGTGGCTCGCAAGTCTATCGAAGGCTTGGCAGGAGCTAGATCCCAAAGGAGTACGGTCAAGGCACGGGTAGCAGGGGAAGTGGAGGCATGCTTTGCCGCAAGTGTCGAGCGACTGCGTGATAAGTTGCGGGAACGAGTTCAAGATCTTGCTAGCAAGTCCTTCAAGGAAATGACCACGCAGAAATCGTATCGTGGATTGCAGATCAACGAGAATTATGGCCTCAGCATCATTGATAGCGCAGGTCATCCTGTCTCCATTCGGAGTGCCGGTGCAGAGCAAGTAGTAGCGCTGTCGTTGATTGATGGCCTCAATCGAACGGGCCGTTCAATTGGACCGGTCGTTATGGATACACCGTTTGGAAGGCTTGACCCACATCACCGCGATAACATTCTCCGTTATCTACCGACCGTCACGAGCCAATTCGTTCTCTTAGTCCATGGCGGAGAGATACGTCCTGAGACAGACCTTGCTTCGATTAAGGCGAAGATCGGTGCAAGCTATCGGATTAACGAAGTATCCGAGAATCAATCGAACGTTGAAAGGGTAAGTTTGTGACCACCGATATAATCAACGTCGGACTATCTGAATCCACAGATGACAAGCTAGCCGAACTTAAGGAGATGGGCGTATTCGCAGATAAAATCGATGGGTACCGTTTTGGGATTAGTCTCGCTCTCGCACAAGGCGCAGCACCAACTGAACTCACGAAGCGAGTGAATTTATACAATGTCGGATCACTCGACCCAGACCAGATGCTTAGACGCTCTGTCGAATGCTTAATGCCCGAGCACCTGTCTGAGACTACTGTCTACCGGTTGATTGAGCGTCTCGCTGATTGGGGCGTGAACGAGCTTTATTCGCAAGCCACAACCGGCGAAATTGATTTCGTAGGTTTGCTGGAGCAGGTCAAAGCTAAGCAGAGCTGAAATGTTAACTTCACTCAGGGCTTTCCTGCTAATACGTGATAATGATGGCGAGTGGACCATCGGCGTGTTCCACGGCCTCAATGAAATTGTCGACGCTTGGGACCGGGCAATGCCGAACTCTCACTGCGGAGTATTGCACGTCGGCTTTGATCGCCGAGATGCAAGGTCTTTCGAAACGATCGCGCAAGAACAGGCTGGCCGACTTCTACTAACGCCAGGGGCGCGCGGAGCTCTACCTTCTAGCTACAAATCATCGTCCGAAGCCATTGGTGATGTGGAGGGAGAACCAATATATCTAGCGCTGGATGGCTGGGGCTACACGATCGAGGACCCTGTGGTGGATGTTTCTGCTGAAGATCCGGAAGCGTCGGGGTGGGTAAGAGAGTTCATTTTTGAGCACGACGGTGTCCAAGCTGAACTGCTTGCGAGCGAGATATTCAATGAAGAAACTTACGTAGCGAACGAAGGGCGATTGACTGCTAAGCTGCGTGCCGAGCTGGGAAAGTATCGTTCTGAAAAATTGCTGGGCCTCGGCAAAAGCGACCCTACCGAGATAGCAAGATCAGTCCCGCCATGGTTGAGTTCCCGCAGTTTCTCAGAGTTTGAACTCACAGTGAGGCTCGACAACGTTTTTCGGCGAAACGGTATCGATACGGTATCTGACTTGGCCCGACACACCTTGGATGATCTCTTCAAATTCCAGAATTTTGGACGAACATCCTGTCGCGATCTTTGTCGAAGCTTGATGTTGGCGATTGAAGCGGGTCCAACCCCATCACATGACGCACTTATCGCAGCTATAAAAAGTGGTGACGCGCCCACTGACCAATGTGGAATCGCCAGCCAGAGTCTGGTCGAAGCGGTGGAAAATTGCTTCCTTGGCTTGAAGCCGCGCGAGGCAGACATCCTGAAGCGAAGAATGGGATGGGAGCGCCCACCAGAGACTCTGGAAGAGATTGGTGCTGACTACAGCGTATCTCGTGAGCGAATTCGCCAAATCGAAAGTAAGACAATTAAGAAGATAATCAGACAGGAGATATGGGATGATCTTCTAGGTGCGAAACTGAAGAATCTTCTTTCTGAACGAAAATATCCGCTGCCTCTTATTGGTGCCGCAGCACTTGATCCCTGGTTCACTGGCCTTTCCGAGTACGGGTCGGTGGCGAGATATTTGATTACAAAGCTTTGCGACGCAGGAGTTTCAGTTCTGGAAATTGATGGTGTCGAGTATCTAACTTTTCTAAAAGAGCACGATTGGGCGACGGCTATTGAATCCGCCCGACAGATGTTGGTTGGCGCCGCCGAAGATTGTTGGGCTAGGACAGAATGCGAATACCAAGTCGGGCTTCTCCTGCCGGCAGCTTCAACCGAATTTAGGGGGCTGCTTTGGGATCATTGTTCACGGAGGTGCCACTTTGCCGGTGAGGAAGGCGAGGAGGTGCTAATTTCTTACGGTAATGGAGCCGACCAGGTGGTCGAAGCGGTCTTGCATGATGCAGAGCAGCCTCTCCACTATTCCGAAATCGCTCTGATCGTTGAAGAGCGCTTGGGGAAGGCGATAGACGAAAGGCGAGTTCATAACGCAGCGGCGGAAGTTGGATATCTTTTTGGGCCGGGAACTTACGGTACGTTGCGACATATGGCTGTAGAACGCGGTGATTGGGAGAGCTTCGCAGCAGAGGCAATTGATATTGTTTACGAAGGCGAACGTGGTCGACAATGGCACGCCTCAGAGCTGCTTCTAGCACTAACTGAACGCGAAATAGATTTGCCGTCCTGTTTCGATAAGTATCAGTTGGATATCGCTCTGAAGCAAACTGCAGAATTGCAGTCATTTGGTAGGATGGTTTGGTCTGACGGGGACGACACTGTGTCGAGTGGGCGTGTGGACATTCGGCAAGCCGTCATCGCGATTGTTAAGGATGCAGGATCCCCGATTACAACATCCGAATTGCGCCAGCGTTTGGTCGCCGTACGTGGCATTAATGAAGGAATGCAATTCCATGTCGTCCATCCTCTTATTAAGTTAGATGCAAAGACTTGGGGAATCAATGATCGCGATATTGATCTCAAACATGAAGAGCAGAGAGTATTTCTTAACGCTGTCTATTCAGTTCTAAGAGAGAGGGAAGAACCTATTAGCATCACAGAATCTGCACGGATGTCTCCGAAAGTAGTACCTAACCGAGCGTTACGATGCTTGTTCTATCAAGATGAAAGGTTCCGCATCGACAACCAGAGATTATTATCGCTTGCAGAGTGGAAGTGATCTCACTTTGTCGATGAAACTTTGAAAGGTACCCCGCGAATGTCAAAGGCGTCGAACTTTTCGCTTTCGATCGCAGACCTCGACAACTTGGATATGTGCGTTCTCTATAAGGATGAGATACGACCCGTTCTGCTTGCGCTTACCGGGGGGTCTACCAAGAAGCGCATTACAATGCGCGATGCCTCCTCATCACTCAGCGAGCCGATAAGCGTTCGTCAACTCCTAGTTCCCATAGCGCGGGTGGCACAGACCGATGCTGTCGTGAAGGATCGCCTGACGGGCTTCATAAACGATTGCGCCACAAGAGCCCTACTCAGCTTCGAGGAAGAATGCCCAACGGACGACCGTCCACGAAAGTCGATCATCGCAACCAGGTCTTTTTTATCGAGCGAACTGGATGAGAGCGGATGGACGCGAGCCTACAAAGAGGGGCTCGCCGCTTGGGCCGGCTGGTTCGCGCCGAAAGGCTTTTATGCGAGCGCAGAATGGGCCGCGCAGGATTTTTCGAGTTGGCATTATCCTAGGGTACGCGGTTCGGCATGGGCGATCTGGGCAGAATGGGCTGCGCTTTCTCTGCTCGCTTATTTGGGGATGGATTACCGTAAACGCGCAAAGCCGGACGAGATTGACGATGAAAATGCAGTGGCCCATCAGTGGGCTGTCGAGCGTCTCGCGCTTTGGTTGGAAGAAGACTCTCCAGACCCTTTGCCACTCCCAGATCCCCCACTCTCGATACGAAGGACCGACCCGCAATCAATTTGCGAAGCTGAATTCGTTCAGGAATTTTATATGCAGTGGCCAACCGTCGCTGCCTATCCGACAGGCCTCAGGGAAATCGGCAGAATCCAACTGGAACGCAACGCCGGTATTGAGATACCGGAGGGAGTTGCGAAGATCGGCGAAATCGATGTCTCCGATCATCCCGTCGTGAAATTGCCCGCCAGCTTGCGAACGGTCGGAACCGTGGATGCCTCCTACGACGGATACGTCGAACTTCCGGAAGGCGTCGAAACGGTCGAAAGCATAAGGCTCTATCTCGATTCGGTTGTGCACCTTCCAAACTCGATCCGCAGGGTCGGTAGCATCAACACAGAGGTGGAATCGCACATCGACGATGTAGGCGTAGACGACGAGGATGAATTTTGGGAAGGCATTGAGGAACAGGAGACCGAGGGTGTGAAGGATTACCCGTTCTATGACTCCTTCGTCTCCTACAACGGTCGCTGCTTTATCAAGGCGAGGCAAGATCTGACTTTCGAGTGAGTTGACTGCTTACTCTGTCGGCTCTCTAAGCATAGGCTAGTTGAATAAGAGTGTGTGCGCAGATTTATCTGAAAGTCTCGAATTTTTGACCATAAATGAAGAGTGCCACTGTAGTTGTAGTTTGCAATGAGCAATGCTCCGGCACTTTGAATTTCAGCTTTCCGAAATCCCCTATCCGGAAAAAACCGGCAAAACGTGGCCCCGATTAAGCCACCGCATCCAATCCACTTCGCTGAATGATCGACAGCAGCCGCAAAGCCGGACCTCCGGGCTTCTTTGCCCCGCGTTCCCAATCCGACACGAGGTTCTTCGATACGTTGAGATAGCGCGCAAACACCGGCTGCGAGACATGCTCCGCTTCACGGATGGCCTTGATCTCGTCGGGTGACAGAACCGGCGCAGGCGCAAGGCAGGCTTCATCAAACTCGCGCATGGTACGCTTGTCGATGCTGCCCGCGTCGTGAAGACCTTCCATCATCTCGTGGACGGCGGCCATCGCCTCGCTCTTGTAGGTCTTTGCCCTAGTCTTGCTCATCGTCTTTCACCTCGACCAATCGGCCCGCTTCAACTTCCGTTTCGATCTGGTCATCGCCCAACTCCAGCATGATGCTGGCGGCCTTGCGATAGACCTTCAGTTCCGCCGCACTCAGGTTCGCCTTGTCGCTCTTGGCGAAAGCGAACACGAATATGGCCCGTTCGCCCGAGCGGAAGACCAGGATCGAGCGATACCCGCCCGATTTGCCTCCGCCCTGGCGCGCAATGCGTTGCTTGATGAGGCCGCTGCCAAGATCGGCATCGATCAGGCCGGTCTCGGCCCGATGCACGGCATCAGCAAGCGTGGCATCGCTGATCTTTTCCTTTGCCGCGAACTTGGCGAACCAGCGGTTGGCGTAGATGCGGATGCGCGGGGTCTCAGTCATGCAGCAACGGCCCACTATCATACTTAGTGTTACCGCTCAATGAATATGAGCCGCTCATGTTTTGCTCGATCAGGTCGCCGATACGCTGCGCTGCCTCGATGATATGCCCATCGTCAAGATGGGCATATCGGGTCGTGGTCCGAACATCGGCATGGCCCAGCAGCTTGCCGATCATCGGCAGAGTTTCCGAATGGGCGGCGGCATGGCTGGCAAAGCTGTGCCGCAGATCGTGGATGCGGACGCCGG
Organism: Erythrobacter sp. LQ02-29; assembly: GCF_022576075.2. NCBI lineage: Bacteria > Pseudomonadati > Pseudomonadota > Alphaproteobacteria > Sphingomonadales > Erythrobacteraceae > Erythrobacter > Erythrobacter sp. LQ02-29. Next base: position 308,282 of record NZ_JANCNT010000001.1, read on the forward strand.
GAAGGCCCGCTTCGTCACGCAGCTTGCTCCACAGATTGCCGATGTCTGTGATCGGGCGCTGGGTGGTCGGGTTCCAGAACACAAAGCGCTGCTTCTCACGGCGCGGCAGCGCGTGCAGAATCGTTGCAGCCGCTTCGGCCAGCCAGACTGTGCGCGGGCCGGTCTTGCTGTCGGTCAGCAGCAAACGCCTCCCTCGCACTTCGCTCCATTTGAGGCAGGTGATCTCCGACTTCCGGCAGCCAGTCAGGATCAGCAGGCTGATCGCTGCGCAATGCAGCGGGAAAGCCTTGCGGTGACGGTCGAGCACTTCGCCAATTCGCCTGAACTCCTGATCGGAGAGGAAGCGTTCGCACTTCCGTCCCTTGTTCTTGCGGATATAGAGGCAAGGGTTCGAACCTTCGGGCCGCACGCCCCATTGCTCGGCCTTGTTGAACATGGCGCGCAGAATTTCGCCGCAACGATTGGCAGCACCGGGGCCGCCGGTGTTGGTGATCCGGTTGAACCACTCCTGCACATGGCTTTCTTCGATCTCATCGAGGAACAGGCCTTCGAATGCCCGGTCGAGATATTTCCGTTTGTAATATCGGTGGGTGTAAAGCGTGGACGGTTTCCATTTGGGTGAAACCCGCTCCCAATAGGTTTTCAGGAAATCTCGGTAGGAGGGCATCTTGCGCAGCCGCTTGCGCTCTTCTGCCGGATTGTCACCTGTCTGGGCACGCAGCAAAACACGGCGCGCCACATCCATCGCCTGCGCACGGCTCAGTACCTTGGCGTTGCCGATCGTCACCGTGCGGGTGCGTCCTTCCATCCGTGCCTGGACAATATAGACCTTGCGCCCGCTGGCGTAGTATCGCGTCCCAAACCCCGGCAGTTCACGCGTCCAGCAGGTTTTGCGCAGTTCACCCAGGCCACCGCACTTGCCGACAACATGGAGCCGGAGACTGCCCAGTTCCTCAGCGACGATCCCCCTTAGGGTCAGCGCGTTCATTGCCCGACTCCGATCAGGCGCGCGATGGAGCCGGATACGCGCTCCGCTGCATTGGCGACGATCTCGTCGGACAGATGCGCATATCTGGTCGTGGTTTCCGCTAGCGCGTGTCCCAGCAGCTTGCCGATCACCATTAGGGAAATATTGTCGCGGATTGCGACTGACGCGAAACTGTGGCGCAGGTCATGCAGGCGCACATCTGGCAGGGCCGCGCAGTTGCGGATTTTCGACCAATGGATGCCGAGCGTGATTGGCTTATCGGGATTGCGGAACGAGGGAAACAGCAGGCCTGTTGGCTTTCGGTCTGGAAGCGATGCAATCACATCAATTGCCTGTCGATTGAGATAGACGATCTTCGCGCCGGTCTTGCTGTCCGGCAGCATCAGGCGCGGTTCCTGCACCCATTCCCAGCGCAGTTGCTCGATCTCACCGCAACGTGCGCCGGTGTAGATCAACAGGCGGATCGCCGCGACATAGAGCGGCTGCTCTGCCTCGTAGTCCCGCAATGCCGTGGCAAGCCGCGCATACTCCTGTGGTGACAGAAACCGCTCCATCGGTTTACGCTTGTAACGGGGCGTACCCTTACAGGGGTTCGAGCCGCGCGGACGCAGACCAAGGCGCTCGGCATAGCCCATCATCACAGAGAACACCGGCAGGGTGCGGTTGAAAACACCGGGGCGCTCGACGAAGCTGTCGCGCCAGAACAGGATGTCGCCCTTCGTCAGATCGTCAATCCGTCGGTCGCCAAACGCGCCGAGGATTTCCTTGAAGATGGCGCTCTCATTGCGCTTGCGGGTCGATGGCTTCCAGTGCCGTGCGTAGTCAGCCCAGAATCGCTCGGCATAGTCGTGCAGCAAGGGGGCATCGCTCTTTTGCGGAGCGCGAGCCTTCTTGCGCGTCGGCAAGCCGTCCAGCGCTACCTCCGCCAGCTTCGCCCGCGCGAAGCGGCGGGCCGTGGCGGGCGAGATGTCGCGGGAAGTTCCAAGCGACACCCGCCGCAGCTTGCCGCGCTGGCGGAACAGCACGAACCACGTCCGCCTGCCGCCGGGATTTACCCGCAGGCCAAAGCCCGGCAGGTCGATATCCCAATACTCGCGGATGCGCTTGCCCGGTTTGCGCCGGACGATATTGCCGTTGAGCCTAACCCGGTTGGACGGCTTTGCCTTTTCGCCACTCCCACGCCCGTCAGCGGATCGGGCTTGAGCATGATTCGTGGCTCCATTCGCTGGTAGCAGATAGCCATTTGCTTGCATTGACTTGCTCCTCTTTGTAGAGGAACAACTTCGCGTAACCTATTGCTTAACAATCTCTTTCTGCCGCATGGCGGCGTAGGGTGTGCTCCCTTGTTCCCAAGTGCGCGAGGTGGTCCAGAGAGTAAGGAGGATTGACCGAGGACGACCTTTCCCGATCTCCACGTTGGAGCGCGAGCAACCAGGCCTGGCAGCTGATCGCATGCAAATCGAGAGCATTTCGACGCCTCCAGCCAACGACAGCACCGGCGAAAGAGGCAGCGGCAAAGGGCGCGTGGGAAGCAAGGCAAGCGGGGCATGTCGCGTGCCCTAGCTTCCCGCCGCCCGACCCGATGCCGGTTCGTAAGTGCGCGCGGGGCCCAAGAACAAATTACGCCGCACCCTCAGGAGCGCATCGCAAGATGCGCGGGACAGAGTGCGTCCACAGCCCCGCTCCATTTATCGGGCGCCGCCGCATTGCGGTGGGCGGTCGGCAGAGTAACCGACCGAACCGAGTTCTTGTGCTTGATTGGAATACCCGGCGAACAAGAAAAAAGGGCAGGAACCGTCCCCGGTTCCCGCCCTGTCGGAAGTCTCAAAACTCGTCGAGCATGCCGCCGTGGACCGTGTGGACCACCCGCGCTGCGAGATGTGCTGGCAAGATGTTGTAGTCACCCTCGTCGAGGGCAAAGTACCCGAGTTCGTCATCCTCGATAACGTGCTGATCGAAGAAGCTGTGCAGCGCTCTCTTCTCGGCTGTTTCCAGGGCCTCGAAATAGCTCCGGGACGCAACGGCGCAATGCATCGAATAAGCCATGATAATCCTCCTGATTTCTGTCGTGAGACGACAGGAGGTGCGCGCGATGGTCTTGTGCATCCCGGGTCAGGGATCGCCCGTATGGGCGACCGCGAAAGCGGCGGTGGGGGTAACGATTTTGTTCGCTGCCGGATGCAATCCGGTGGCGGGCAAAATGGTGGGGCCCCGCCGTCCTTGAGGCGGGAGGCGCAAGGCCATCATGCTGGGAGAACCGTGAGCCAGGACCCACCACCTCCGCCCAATATCGAACATCTGCTGCGTGCGAATTGCCTTTCCTACACGCCGATAACGCGAGCATGGAAACAACCGGGGAGCAGATCCGAGGGGGACAAAAGGACAAGACACATGCCCCGAAACAGGAGCGCGATAGCAGCCCTGCAAAAGCTCGAAGCAGACCGCGAGGCGCTCGACGCCAAACAGCGCGAGCTCGAAGTACAAGCGGCCAGAGAACTCGGCGAAATCATCCTGGGAAGCGGCCTCGAAAGCTTCTCGAAGAAGGGCCTGAGGAAGGTTGCCAAAGAACTCGGGAAACTCGGCGAGGATGCCGCAATCGAGAAGCTGACTGGGTGTGGTGCAACCCGTGCTTCGAATGCAGCGCCGCAAACCCAGTGACCACAGAAGAAGAGGCCCTGCCGCTTGCGGCAGAGCCTCTTCGTAAGGGGGACGATCGGGATCGATGTCAGTCGATCTCGGGCGCGTCGGTGTTGTCGCCCTCGTCGCTCGATCCGTTACCGCGGGAGAGGAAATCGACCTTGTCGGCAAGGATCTCCGAGCCATACCGCGTCACACCGTCCTGGTCTTCCCACTGCGTGTAGTGGATGCGGCCCTGGACCGAGACCAGCTGGCCTTTCGAGCAGTACTGACCGACGGTCTTGGCGAGGCCGTTGAAGCAGGTCACACGGTGGAATTCGCTGTCCTTGGCGGTGTAGCCGTTCTCGTCCTTGTAGGTCTTGCCGTCCTTGTCGCGTGCAGGACGATCGGTGACGACAGTGATCCCGGTAACGCTGGTTCCGCCTTTGGTTTCGCGGGTGTCCGGATCGCGGGCGATACGGCCGGTGAGGATTGCGATATTGGTCATGAGATAAGTTCCTTCAGTTCCTCAAACCGGAGACCATCTCCGGCTTGCGAACATTCAGAAGAAGCAGGGCATGGGAGGACTGCACCGCAGGCCTGAAGGGCCGAAGGGAAACCTGTTCATGACGGGTGGTGCGGGCAGGCGGCGAAGCCGCCAACACGGCCGGAAAGGAACGGGTTGCGGCTCCTCAGCTGACCTGGTTCAGGACTGTTCGCGAAGAAAGCCGGATGGGTATCGGGTGCGGGTCTGAAGGTGCCAAGACCCTGCTGCAATCAGCTTACCTCATTGCCTTCCGATGCCGCCAGGAGATCCATGAAGTTGCGGGCTGCTTCCCGGTCTTCCTCGCTCTCGAAGGCCACGTCGAGGTCGGGGGCAGACCCGAGCAGGTAGAGCATGGCCCACAGGGCAAAGCGTTTTCCCCGGTCCTGCTCCAGACCGAGATCGACCTGGCATCGCTCGATCCCCGAGGCCAAGGTTTCTGCGCCAGTCGCTCCAGGATCGGCAGTGCCAAAATAGCGGATGAGAAGCGTATCGAGGTCCATCGCACTCTTTTCGGATCATCGGTCGGGCCGTGGCGAGGAAGGCCAGCATTCGTGGCCCGGTCATGCGTCGCTCAATCAGCGGTGGGTTGCTCGCGAAGCCGCCGGGCGCGCTCGACGAAGTGCTCCATCTGGGTGGCGGCATGCAAGGTAAGCGGATGCGGCTTCGTATCGGCACGCGGGGATATGAATTCCGCGATTTCTTCGATTGCTGCAAGCTGATCGGCGCTGGCCTTCGACAGAAGGCCGAGCACCATGTTCTCAAGGGCGATCACCCTGATGCGTAGCTGGATGATCTCGGCATCGGAAAGCGGCGGAATATCCCATTTCTCGCAATCGGCAGCGAGCGCTTCCTGCGGCCCGCAGGGCAAGGCCCCGCCTTCGTCCTCCCAGCGCGACAGCGCCCCGGCTTTTCCCGTTTCCGACATATGCGGTTCCTTTCATAACCAACGAGGCGATCGTCTGCACGCTGCTCACATAGCACAAAGCCCTGCCGGGATGCGCCTCGCACGGCGACAGCGAAGCCGGGCAAACGGAACCCCGCGCGGGTTGGTCTTCACGCGGGGTTCCTGAACGGCCCCTTGGGGGCACCTGCGACCCGCAGGGCTTCGGGGGGAGGCGGGGCCGTCCTTTCCTGATCTTGCGTTGTTCGTTGCGATTTCTTGCCGAGGATATCTCCTGAATTGCCGGGTCACCGGGAAACGCGTCCGATCACATACCTTCCATGTCGTGATCGGCCATCGAGGACATGTCATGGTCCGCATGGGGATCGGCGGGTTGGGTCGCTTCGCTCGCGGGTTGCGTGCGCGCTGCTGGCGCTGCGGGTGTGGCAGTTGAGCGTGATGCGGGGGAGGCAGCGTGCCGTGAGGCGGGCGTGGCGGCCCCAATTGTCGAAAGAGCGTCCTCCCGAGCGGTCGCTGCCTCATCTTCGGAGGGAGAGGCTGCCGGATCGGCAAGACCCGACCCGGGAGCCGTGCCAGCCACCACTGCAGCTTGGCCCATAGGCGAAACCTCGGTGATCGGTGTGCTCTCCTGCGCCTCGTCGCAAGCAGCAAGAGCGGACATCAAGGGCGCGATCGCGAGAAACCCGATCGCTGCATTCAATCTGGAAGTACGCATGCTCTTCAACTCCTTCAGAGCCAGGAAATACCGAGGTGGTTCGGCCCATGCGCGAGCTCGCCGCCAAGGAAGCCCTGGATGAGAACGAGCGCCGCCATGGAGAATATCGACGCGCGCAACCATGCGCGGCTCTGGCTCGGCCGGCTCGCGAGATAGGCCATCGCAATACCCAGAACGGCGATCAGCATACCGTTCCATCGATGCACCTGCATGACGGTGTCGCCGCCGAACCACAGGCCGGTGTGAATCCATCCGAACAGGACTGCGACCACCGCGCCGATGGCCCCGCCGTAGACAAGCACGCGTACCGCACTTTCCAGGCCCGCTCCTTTCCGGCGCATCACGAACAATTCGGTGGCCGCAGCCATGAGAAACAAGGCGATCGGGAAATGGATCGTTGCCGGATGCAGCTTCTTCAGTACGGCCATGACGCCGGCTTCGCCCTCATTCGCATGGCCACCGGCCTCGTCATGACCTCCGCCCGCTTCATCGTGCGCGCCGGAGGATTCGCCAGCATCCGCAGTCTCGCCCATCTGTGCCCTGGCCGCCTGGTCGTGCACATCGCCATTGGTGGCAGCAGGCGCGGCGCTCGCCTCTTCGCCGTGTTTTTCGTCGCCATGAGCCTGAACGGGTCCGACGAAGAGCAGGCTTGCGGCGAGCAGCGCCAAGAATGAGGGGGCTTTCATGTCTCGTATGTCTCCCGACCCTGCAGTTAAAGTGCGACCTATGTGCCTGATACGCACCGCAGCCGCCTGCCCCTCACATTAATTTGATGGTATTGGCGCGACAGATGTGCGTCCGCCGTATCACGTCTGATGGCGGCACCATCGCGATTGTCGAACGCACTCGGCTCCTGGCCCCGTTCGGCCTGACGAACGGGGTTAAGGCGTTCGCCCACGCGCATTAGCCCCATGGGCTCAGGCGAGTTTGCTCTTCTTTGTGCGACGACGCAGCCGCGGCATCCGGTTCGCAAGCAGGACGAAACCCGACAGGGCTATGATCGTACCGCCAATGCCGAACAGCAGAAGCCACCAACTGTTGATGCGATCGCGCTCGGTCCAGTCCATGATGTGCAGGCCCCAGATGAAATCGAACAGGCGCCAAGTATCACTACGCGCCGCCCCGAGGGTACCGCTGCTGGCATCGATGTAGAGGCGCGTCGAAGCCTCGTCAGCATAGGTGACCTGCCAGGCCGGAAAAGGGCCGCGAAACTCGGTCCCCACCGGTTCGTGAACGAGCCGCGCGCCTTCGATCGTCGTGCGCGGTCCGGTCCATGCGCGCAAGGCGATGGATCTTGCCTTCGGAGCCGAGATGGGGGAGAGTTTGCGCCCTGTCACCGGATCGTGAAGGCTCACGCTACCGTCAACCTTTCGGACCTCGGTCACGGCATCGCCGTCGAGCGAACGCGTCGTTACCGCTGCAAGAGTACCGTCATTTGCGACCCAGGCCGGGAGCGGGGCATCGGCGGGCAGCGCCTCTTGTTCACGCGAAACGACATGTTCGGAGCGAACTTCTTCCAGGTCGAGAAACGACATGAGGGCGCCGGTTCCCATCCACAAGAGAACCTGGACACCGACGAAAATCGTCAGCCATTTGTGGATCTTGCTGCCGAGCACATGCAGGCGCAGCTTCAGCGACGGCGTTGCCAACCGGTGCTACCTCTTCGAAAGCCGTAATTAGTTGCGCGGCGCGCGCGACGAGGAATGGTACTGGACGATTCTCCAGCCGTCCGCATCGTGAGCAAGCACCGATGTCGCCACGCCGTCGCGCTCTATCACCCGGCCATTGGTAAGTTCGATGCGATAGCCATACGTCTCATTAGCATGGGCCATGTGCCCCATCCGGGTGACGGTCAGCGTGGGGTCGGTAAAGGTGAAGCTCACAATCGCGTCGAGCTCGGGGCCCAAATGGTGCTCCATGTAATTGGCAAAGCTTCCTTCCGCCTTGCCATTCTCGAAGATCGCCGAGTCCTCGGCGAAGAGCGCACGCATTGCCTGCGCGTCGCGCGCTTCAAGAGCGGTGCGATAGGCCTTGAGGGTTTCTTCAGCGCCCGCGACATCCTCCGCCGAAGCGTCCATCGCGTGCATCTGATGGTTCGCATGGGAAGAGTGGTCCATCTGCTGCGCGAAGGCTGGCTGCGGTATCAGCGCGGCAACAAACGAAGTCGCCGCGATGCGCGTCAAAGTCTTGGTCATGGAAGTTTTATCCTTTTTGAGGTTTCAGAACCAGAATCGCACACCGACGACATAATTGGTGACGCTCGGATCCTCTCCGGCGGCCCGCGCAAAATCCGCGCTGTCGCCGATGCGCCATTCCTGCGAAACGCCGACATAGGGTGCGAATTCGCGCGCGAACTCGTAGCGTAGACGCAGGCCCGCCTCGATCCGATCAAGACCGGCTCCGATGCCCAGCTCGGGAATGTCCTGCGCAGAAAGCGCGAGTTCGGCTCTGGGCTGGAGGATCAACCGCTGCGTGATGCGCTGGTCGAGTTCGCCCTCGATCCGCGCGGTCACATCGCCCTTGGTGGAGACGAAGGCCGCGGCATCGACCTCGAAGCGGTACGGCATGAGACCCTGGATACCGATCGCCGCATGGGTGCGCTCCGGACCGGTCAGGTCCTGGCGAACACCTGCCTGGAAATCGAAGAAGGGCGCAATGGCGCGGCTCCAGAGCGCCTGGACCTCGGCGCCTTCTATGGGTTCGCCGAAGCTGCCCTCCCCCTCTGACTTGAACCAGAATTTGTCGATGTCGCCGCCATAATAGCCCTGGATGTCCCACAGATATCCATCCTTCCCCTCGCGGGCGCGGTATTCGAGCCGATCGCCCTGAAACCAGAGGCGCATTCCTCCGTCGGTCTCGCGGACAAGCTCGCGGCGCGCTTCGTTCATGGCTTCCTCGCCCCAGATGGCGACCGCCGCGCGCGCTGGGCCGCTCCCTGCTTCTGGAGGAGGCGGCAGCAGCGGGATATCGTCGTCCGCGCCCATCTGCATCGCCGAATGGTCCATGCCCTGCCTGTCCTGCGAAGGCGTCTCCCCATGGTTCATCTGGCTGTGATCCATCTGCCCATGGTCCATCGACGAACTGGCCTCCGCCTGACCCATCTCGCCGTGATTCATCTGCGAATGATCCATCGCGCCTTCGGCGGGCTTGCCCTGCGGCATCGAGCCGTGATCCATTCCTTCATGACTTTCGGGCGATGCCTGTGGACGGGCAGCGTCCACAGGCATTGTCATGCCAGAATGGCCATCCTGAGCGGTCATCGCACCATGATCCATGGTTGAGTGATCCATCTGCGAGCGGTCCATGGCGGCTTCAGGTTGAGCAGCCGGTTCGCATGCTCCATCTGCAACCGGATGCCCCATCGCGCGATGGCGCTCGGCTTCTTCCTCGCACTTCGTCTTCGCGTCAGCCTGCGCCTCGGCGCTTTGCTGCGGCTCCGCCGGCGAATGACCGGCATGCTGCGCCGCCGCGGGGGAGGCGAGAACTGAGCCGGCTGCGACCGATGCGAGCAGGCTGACAATACGAATTTTCATGCTTCGCTCCCGTCGGGATTGGCGACCGTGACGATCTGAAACATCCCGGCATGCATGTGGTAGAGAAGGTGACAGTGGAAGGCCCAGTCGCCCGGCTCGTCCGCCGTCAGGTCGAACTGCGCGCTGCCACCCGGCTGCAGGATTACCGTGTGCTTGAGCGGTTGACGATCGGCCGGCGCGCCATTGACCAGCTCGAAGAAATGACCGTGCAAGTGAATGGGGTGCGCCATCATCGTGTCGTTGACGAGCTTCACGCGCACGCGCTCGTTATAGGCGAAACGGATCGGCTCGTCTGAGACGGCGGAGAACTTCTTGCCGTCGAACGACCACATGTAGCGCTCCATATTGCCGGTCAGATGAATTTCCATTCGCCGGGACGGCGTGCGGCCCTCGCGGTGCGGCGTCAGAGCGCGCAGCTTGCGATAGTCGAGCGTGCGATGCGGGACATCGGCGAGACCGATGCCGGGATCGCCCATGCGGTCGACCGGGTTCATCGACACCATGTCGAGACCGGGCCCGACCTTCACATCGGGCGGCAGAAGCGAGGTGTCGCGCATCTGCATGCCCGACATGCCGGCCATGCCTGCCATCTCGGATTGGCCGGAGGAACCATGATCCATCCCTGCCATGTCGCCGCCACTTCCGTGGTCCATACCCGACATGCCGGCATCGCCAGACGAGCCGTGGTCCATGCCGCTCATGCCCATGTCGGCCATGGTCAGAAGCGGCGGATCGCGCAGCGGCGGAATGGCTGCGCGAGCGCCGGGTGCGCTCGCGAGTGTGGCAATACCCATGCCCGAGCGGTCCATCGACTCCGCGACCAGCGTGTAGGCCTGTTGCGCGCCCGGCGTCACGACGACGTCGTATGTCTCGGCCACACCGATCTGGAACTCGTCGACCTCAACCGGCTCGACGTTCTGCCCGTCCGCCTGAACGATGGTCATCGGCAGGCCGGGAATGCGAATATTGAAGAAGGTCATGGCGCCGGCATTGATGAAGCGCAGCCGCACGCGTTCGCCCGGGCGGAAGAGGTATTCCAGATTGTCGAGCGGGCCATGGCCGTTCAGAAGATAGGTATAAGCCGCGCTCGACACGTCGAGGATGTCCGTCGGCATCATGCGCATTTTCGCCCACATCCGGCGATCCTCGCCCGAAAGCGGGTAATCGTCGGTCCAGGTGTTCTGGTTGTAGTTGAAGTAGCCTTCGCCCTTCTTGAGCTTGTCGAAAATCGTGTGGGGCGACATTTCGCTGAATTCGCTCAGCACCACGATATATTCGCGGTCGGCCTGGACCGGATCGGGTCCGGCGGGGTCGACCACGATCGCGCCGTAATGCCCGGCCTGTTCCTGCAGGCCGCTATGCGAGTGCCACCAGTAGGTACCCGACTGGCGAACCGGAAATTCGGCGGTGAAGGTCTCTCCCGGTTTGACGCCGGGAAAGCTCACGCCAGGCACTCCATCGAGCTGAAACGGCACGAGCAGACCGTGCCAGTGGATCGAGGTATCTTCCTCGAGCTGGTTATGGACATTGAGCCGGACGGTCGTGCCTTCCTGCAATCGCAACAGCGGACCGGGGATCGTGCCATTGACGGCGATCGCGCCGCCGCGCCTGTTGCCGGTCGCGAAGGCCGATCGGGCAACGGTGAGGTCGATATTGGGGCCGGATATCTCGTCCAGCCCCTTGCGGGCGTTACCTGCGAGGATGTCCGCGCCGCGTGCCCAGGCAGGCATCGCCCCGGCAAGGCCGAGCAGACCCATTCCTCCTGCTCCGGCTCCGAGAAACTTGCGTCGATTGACGGCGATCATAAAGGGCTCCTGACTTGGCGTTTACCGTTACTTACGCGCGCGCCCAGCCAACCCCTCAAAGTTTTTCGAAGCGCTCCTTCAGCCTGTTGCGCGCGCGATATACGCGGGTTTCGATCGCCTTTTCGGTCGTTCCGAGAAGATCGGCCGCCTCGGCCTGGCTACGCCCCTCGATGGTCACGAGCACGATGGCTTCGCGCAGCCTTACAGGCATTCGCGCGATCTCGGCCTGAACGAGATTGAGCTCTTCCCTGGAAACGGCCGACGTTTCAGGACCCGGCAAATCGTCGGCGATGGAATGGAGTTCGGCATCGCCTGACAGTCCGAAAAAGCCTGCGACCTTGCGCCTGCGCAAACGGTCCCGGCAGCGGTTGAGGACGACGGTTGTCAGATAGGGTCCGATCGGCTTGTCCGGATCGAGCCGATGGCGCGTCAGCCACACCGAAGCGAGGCTGTCCTGAACAACGTCCTCGGCCTGAGAAGGAGAGGAAAGCATGCGTGTCGCGAGCGCGAGAAGCCGACCCGTTTCATACTCGACGAGTTTGCTGAAAGCCCGCTTGCTTCCGGCCCTCGCCTGCGAAACAAGGGCCTCATCCGGATTGTCGCCCGCCCCCGACATGGCGCTTCAGTCGCGTGGGTCGCGGGTCAGGGCGTCGGAGACCTTGCGATCGAACTGGCGTTGCTGCTCGGGTTCGAGAATTTCACGCATGTCGAAGACATGCCGTACCGTTGCTTTCTGCAGATCGCCCATACGCGCATGCACCTCGTCGATCGCGGCCGAGACCTCGGGACCGTACTCGTGCTCATTTTCCATCGCCTGGGCGAGCCGGGCATTGGCTGCGCGCGCCGATCCTTCGAGCCGTGCCCTTTCGACAGCGAAACGAGCCTCGAGCGCATCGAGACGCTGCTCCTGGTCGGCCGTCAGGGTGAGTTCGTCGTGCACGAAATCGTGGAGGCCGGAGCCAGCCTCGTGATTGGCCCAGCGGTCCGCGGCAATCGCGCCGAGGCATCCTGCAAGTGCTGCGAGAAGCACCGCGAGAACGATATGCGTCGTCTTCAAACCCTATTGCTCCACATGGAGGAGCGCCGATGGGGACAGCTGTTCGCCGAGGATAAGACTCTCGCCAAATGACGCGGAAGACGTGCCATAGCCGCCGGGCCAACCGCTCGTTCCGGCGCCAGCTCCAAGCCCGACGACGAACAGACCGACGAACAGAGCCGTCCGGCGGCGTCGGTCGGCGATTTCGCCAAGCTGTCCGGCGCGCTGCCAAACGCCATCCATGAAGTCGGCGGGGACCTCGCTGGTGCCGGTGGCGGAAAGGGTTCCGAGCACCGCATCAAGAGAGTGATTGTCACGCATCCGAAAAACTCCTGTGGGTTGCACGTGTCCTATACGCGCTCGCCTGCACAATCCCTTAAACTTCTTTTTTTGAGGGAATGTCCACCACCATACGTAATCGAGACGGGTCTGTCAGAATCGGGTCGAAGCCGGGATGAATGGGAACCAGCTCGTGAACAATATCACCGCACCTGAAGATCACGGCGAATTTACGCCTCTTCTTGGCAAGAGCTTTCTGACGCCCCTTTACGACCGGGCGATCGGTCTGTTCACCCGCGAACATCTCTGGCGACAAAGGATTGTCGAAGAACTGCACCTTGTCCCCGGAGACCGGGTGATCGATGTTGGCAGCGGAACCGGCACTCTTCTCAAGGCTTTGATGACGGATTGTCCGGAAGCGGGTCTGATCGGTGTCGAACCCGACCAGGAGGCGCTCGCGCTTGCGCGGCGCAAGTTTGGCGCGGGAGCCGATCTCGTGAAATGGCACAATGGCTTTCTCGAAAGCCTCGAGCTGCCCGCAGGGTGGCGGCCGAACAAGATCGTCAGCAGCCTCGTCCTTCACCAGGTTCCCTTGCGCAAGAAGCAGGCAATCCTGGAAACCATCGAAAGCTTGCTCGTGCCAGGCGGAACCGTCTTGATCGCCGATTATATGAAGCAGGATAGCCCACTCATGCGGAGCCTCTTCCGGGCGACCGTCCAGTCGCTTGACGGCGTAAGCGACACGCAGCCCAGCGCCGACGGCGAGGTCGAAAAACTGTTCGCCGAAATCTTCACCGAGCCATGCCTGCTCCACCGGTTCCCGACGGTGACCGGGACGATCTCGCTATGGCGCGGATACAAGAAAGGAATTGCACAATGATCTGGAAAAAGCCTGCCCTGTTCCGGCGATCGATTAGCGGCGCGGCCTTGCTAGTGCTGGCAGCCTGTTCGAACGTGGCACAGGCAGCGACCTATACGATGTTCCGGGATCCAGGATGTGGGTGCTGTCTCAGCTGGGCAGGCCATGTCGAAGACGGGATGAACACGAAGGTGGCATCGGTCGATAGCAACGACATGGCGGCGATCAAGACAGCGCGCGGCGTACCGGAAGAATTGTGGTCGTGCCACACGATGGAGGTCGATGGATACATCATCGAAGGTCACGTGCCCGCCGAAGCCGTCGCCCGACTTTTGCGCGAGCGGCCCGACGGCGTTGCCGGTCTAGCGGTTCCGGGAATGCCTCTGGGATCGCCCGGCATGGAGGCCGGAAACCGGATCCAGCCCTATGAGGTCATCGCCTTTGGTCCGACCGGACAGAGCGTCTTCGCATCTTATCGGTGATTGTAAGGAACTGACGCCAGTGGCCGCGCGAGAAATAAGGGCGATGTCTCGCTGAAGAACAATCGCGCGGGAATAACACAGAAGCCCGGGACACCGGGACGGGCGCTAAGATGCCTGTCGATCATCCCGCTGGGTCCGGGGCCGGCTGCCCCGACGGTCCCGGACCCTTCCGTTTGCATAATTTTAGGACGCACGAAGTGGGAGAAATGCGATGGTAAAAGGATCAATCAAGAACTCGATATTCGCATGGGGCTGGACGCTCAGCGTGTTCCTGCTTGTCAGCTACCTCCTATGCATTGCCTTCGGAGTCCTCGCACCCGAGCGGTTTCACATGCACCAAGCCTGGGCTCCGTTGCTGCCATGGTTCGAATGGCTGACCCTGTCGGGATTTCTCGCAGGAGCGGTGGGCAGTTTTCTCTACGGCTGGTACATCGCACTCATCGCGGTCCCGCTGCACCGGTTTTTCCAGGCCCGGTTTTCCTGATTTGACGCGCTGAATATTAGGCGCACTCAGCGTGGACTGCCGTGCCTTGACGCGCCGCCATCGGCATCGCTGCAGGAAGAAAGAGCGCGCCGCCGGAAATCGATAGCTCAACGCGATTCCGGGGCCAGCCCAAGGATGGCTCATGCCCCGCCAGAAAATTTTTTGAGGGGTGAGCCGCTTCGCAACGTACTGCTTGTCGTGATGTTTCTCGGACGGGAGGACATCGACAGGGGAAAGACTTGCAGACAGATGGCAACGATCAACATGGGAAGAGTGCTGGATCGATAACGCTGCTTGGCGGTGTCGCAATGGGAACCGGCGTCATGATCGGCGCTGGTATTTTCGCACTGACCGGCCAGATTGCCGAACTGGCTGGACCGCTATTTCCGCTTTCTTTCATAGTCGGCGCCCTGGTCACTTCCCTAGCCGCCTACAGCTACATCAAGATGTCGAACCGCTGGCCCTCCTCTGGCGGCATCGCGATGATTCTTCAGAAGGCCTACGGACCGGGTGTTGTTGCAGCATCGGCATCGCTCCTGATGGCGCTGTCGATGGTCATCAACGAAAGCCTGGTCGCTCGGACCTTCGCGACCTATGCCTTGCGGCCCTTTGGGCTCGAGAGCAGCGGCATTCTGGTTTCCGTCGCGGCACTGGCGCTCATCGTCTTCGCCTATTTCGTGAATGCGGCAGGCAACAAATCGGTCAGCGGTTTCTCTCTCGTCATGTCGGCGATCAAGATCGGCGGCATCGCCCTGTTCGCGATTGCGGCGATCTGGGCCAGCGGCTTTTCGGGCGGCGCCTTCTCAGAGCCAGTCGCGCTTTCGGGTCTCGACGCGTTGCTCGCGTCGGTCGCCTTCTCGATCCTCGCGTTCAAGGGTTTCACCACCATCACCAACAGCGGCGGCGAAATCATCGATCCGCACCGAAATGTTGGCAGAACCATTATCATTTCGATCACAGTATGCGTGGTCGTCTACCTTCTGGTCGCGGTGGCGGTCGGAGCCAGCCTCAGCACTTCGGAAATAGCTGAGGCGCGCGATTACTCGCTTGCGGCGGCTGCGCGCCCCGCGCTCGGAGAGCTTGGCTTCTATTTCACAGTCGCAATCGCGATCGCCGCCACGACCTCGGGTGTCATCGCCAGCGTTTTCGCCGTTTCGCGAATGCTGACGATGCTGACCGAAATGAAGATGATCCCGCATAGCCATTTTGGGATGAAGGGACCGATCCGCAGTCACATGCTGGTCTATACCGTCGTGGTCGCCGGCACGCTCGCGGTCCTGTTCGATCTTTCGCGGATCGCCTCGCTCGGAGCGTTCTTCTATCTCGTAATGGACATGCTCGTGCATTGGGGCGTGCTGCGCGGTTTGCGGGAAGAGATAGGCGCGCGTGCCTGGATCCTCTGGTCGGCGCTCATGGCGGACGGCGTAGTCCTGACAGCTTTTGCCCTCGCCAAGCTCAAAACCGACCCTGCGGTCGTCGCCTATGCGGTCGCAGGTATTGCCGCAGTGTTCGGAGCCGAATGGTTCTATCTCCGTCGGAATTCTGCGCTGCGTGAAATGCCCGCCACACACGATGGAGATCATCGATGATCGCCGCACTAATTCTCGCCATTGCACTTTTCCTGGCCTCAGTCGGCATGCATCTGTCGATCCTCGGCGCCGGGCATCGCCTGCTCGACGCACCCGGAAATTTCTCCGCCAAGCTTGGGGTCGCGCTTCTCGTCCTGGCATCGCACCTGCTTGTCGCGACGCTCTTCGCTGGCGGTTTCTGGCTGGGCGCGGAACTGGACCTCGGCGGGTTCGACAAGACGCCGGCGATGAGTGCGATGGACTATTTCTATTTCTCGCTGATCAACGTGACCACGCTGGGGCTCGGCGACATCTACCCGACCGAGCACCTGCGCGTCATTGTCGGCGTCGAAGCCTTGACCGGCTTCGCGCTCATCAGCTGCTCGGCACAATTGTTCTGGACCATGATGAAGGAAGGAGAAAACGCATGACTGAAAGCACATGCCACTCGGATAAGGGAGGGGGCGGCAACTACTGGCGGTTCATGGCCATGGTATCGACCTCGACCGTGATCATGTTCTTCCTGATGTATGCCAACAGCTTCGACATGGACGACGTTTTCTGGAGCGAGACGCGCTTCTGGATGATGTTCGTCATGGGCGCGATGATGATGGTGGTCATGCTTCTCTTCATGTGGGGCATGTACAAGGACCGGACCAAGAACTTCATCATCCTGGGTGTCGGAGCCGTCGTCTTCGCGCTCGCGCTATGGCTCGTACGCAGCCAGACCACGGTGGACGATACCGAATACATGGCCGCGATGATTCCGCACCACTCGATTGCGATCATGACCAGCGAGAGAGCGAGCCTGAAGGATCCGCGGGTTCGCGAACTCGCGCAGGCCATCATCGTCGCGCAGCGGCGCGAGATCGCCGAGATGAAATATCTCATCCAGGATATCGAGGAGAACGGTCCGCGCACCGAGGAACGTCTGCCCGAGGAGATGCAGCAATGAACAAGATCGCAATTCTGACGCTTGCAGCCCTCCCGCTGGCGGCCTGCAACACCAATACCGCGGTCGGCAATGATCGCGAAGCACAGCTCGATCCTCCGGCAACGGCGGCGCCGATAGAGAGTGCTGCGAGCGCTCTTGCCAATCTCAGCCCCGGCCTCATGCTGCCCGAGACGATGAGCGAGGCGGACCTCGCCGCGCTGGGAGCCGAGAACACGTGTCAGTTTCGCCTGACCGAGGTCGCGTTTCCGTCGTTCGTCTACGACAACAGCGGTCGCGGGGCGATCAAGATCAACGGCAAGCTGATCCCTGTTACGGCAAGCGCCTCGGGTGAGTATGCGAATGGTGAGCTTCGTATCCGCACGCGCCTTCTCGATGACGAAGGAGACGCGGGCCTGCAGATGCAGGAACTCATCGTCGCCGGCCCCCGGATGAAGGACGAGTTCGGGTTCTGGGGTTACACGACCTGCGGCAACATCGAGGCGTGAAGGCGAGCGAGCGGGTGCCAGCGTCCGGCGGTGCCCGCTCCACGATCACGATCAGCCCGGCACGCGCCGCCGAATTCATAATGAGGTACGACAGTGGAAGCTGAACCTGTGACCGATGCAGCCCCCCTTGCGGTCTTCGGTGCCGGAGGAAAGACCGGCACGGAAATATTGCGCCATGCGGTCCGCAAGGGCATCGCGGTACGAGCGTTCGAACACACCCTGCCCGAACCATCGGACAGGGTCGACAATGTCGAGTATTTCCAGTGCGACGTTCTCAATGACGACTTCAGCAGCGAGCTTGAAGGTTGTCGTGCGGTCATTTCCGCACTCGGTATAGGGTTCAGTCCATCCACGACGATCGATTCGCCTCCGCTTTACACGGAGGGAACCCGCAATCTGGTGGAAGCGATGTCGACGACCGGCATTTCCCGGATCGTCGTGATATCGGCGGCTTTTGTAGAACCGCAGCCCAGCGTTCCGGCGTGGTTCGAACTCACAGCAAGACCAGCCTTGCACAATATTCTCGAACAGATGCGCGCCATGGAAGATCTCCTGGAGCGCGCGACAGGCGTGGAATGGACGGCTGCGCGACCGGGCTGGCTCCTGGACGAACCCTATACGGGTGAAGCCGTCATTACTGACGAGCGTCTTGCCGAGGGTTGCTTTCGTTGCAGGCACGCCGACCTTGCGGCAGCCATGCTCGAATTCGTCTGCGAGAACACCTGGATCAATGCCAAGCCCGCTATCGCCCGGCCAGAAGAAGACCGCTTCGAGAACGTCTCGGCGCTCAAGGCCGAACTCGGTATCGGCTAAACTAATCTCATCGGTCGGAAACACCCCCACAACGAGGTAAACCATGCTGCTTGAAAAGATAAAGACCCCCGGTCTTTCGCACCTTTCCTATCTGATCGGTTCGCAAGGCAAGGCAGCGGTCATCGATCCGCGCCGCGACTGCGAGATTTATGTCGAGCGTGCCCGCGCCGAAGGGCTGGAGATCACGCATATTTTCGAAACGCACAGGAATGAGGATCTCATCACGGGATCGCCGGTATTGGGGAAAATGACCGGTGCCCGTGTTCTGCACGGTCCAAACTCTGCGGACGAGATTGTTTTCGCCGACACCGCGCAAGAGGGCGACGTTTTCGAGATCGGGAAGTTGCGGATTTCGGTGCTCGAAACTCCCGGTCACACCGACGATCATCTCGCCTTCGTCCTCCATGACGACGATTATTTCGAAGGACCGATCGGCGTGTTCACCGGCGATGCGCTCTTCGTGGGCGACGTCGGCCGAACCGATTTCTATCCCGAGCGCGCGCGGGAGGTCGCGGGCCTCCTGTACGATTCATTGCAAAAGATTTGCGCTCTGGGTGACCAGACGATCATCTACCCGGCGCACGGTGCCGGATCGGTCTGCGGCTCGGGAATGGCGGACCGGGAATTCTCGACAATCGGCCATGAGCGGCGCAACAACCCGCGGCTGCGCATTGCTGACCGCGACGAGTTCATCAAGGCGAAGGTAGAAGAGCATCATTACCAGCCACCTTATTTTCGGCTAATGGAGCGGCTCAATCTCGAAGGCGCCAATGCCGCGCCGCGAGTCATGCGGCCAAGGCTTCTGGGGCTGGAAGACCTCGGCGAGAGCGGCGCCGATCACCTGGTCGATGTACGCGAGCCGCTCGCCTATGCCGCCGGTCATATGCAGGGTGCCGTGTGCCTTCCAGTGGGAATGATACCCGCCTTTGCCGGGTGGTTCATCAGCGAAGGCGACACGATAGCCCTAATCGCTTCCGAAGAAGACGAGCTCGCTCAAGCTATGGCGCATTTGGTGCGCATTGGTCTCGATAATATTGTCGGCGGTTATGTCGGCGTGATCCCAGCCGCCGCACAGGGCAAAGCGATGCAAAGTATTGCCATGATCGACACCGAGGAAGTCGCACGCAGGCTCGCTGAGGACAGCGAAGATTGGACCTTGCTCGACGTGCGCGCCCTTGACGAACGGCAGCAAGGCAGCATCGATGAATCCGAACATGTCTATGTCGGCGAGCTCAACACCCGCTGGAAAGAGCTCGATCGCGACCGTCATTACACTTTGATGTGCGCCAGCGGCATGAGGGCGAGCGTAGCAGCGGGCTGGCTCGCAAGCCAAGGCTTCAAACACCTCGACGTCTATCTGGGCTCCATGGGCGCATGGACAAACGCGCAGGGCTAAAAAGCTGGAAAACCTCGAAAATGGCCAACCCGCGATCCCTTCAGGGCCGTCCGCGAAAGCTGTTTGGCCTACCGGAAGACACGCTGGTCTATCCTGCGCTTGATTGTGCAGGGGGGCGCGTCTCGACGATCATACAGGCAGGCAAACGCAACCCCCGCTTGAATGGCGATGTCTCACTTTTTCGAATTCCAGCAGATCAGGGCCGTGCTGGACCTGCCCTACCTTGAAAAAATCGACGTGGCCGTGCCTACCAATCTGAAATGCGGAAATTGCTCTGAAGATGCTGTCGAGCGACTGCACGAGCTCGGCGGGAAATCACCGCAGGGATAGGTTGGATTGCCTTGGCCACCGCAGAGCCATGTGCGGGCTATTGCGCGCTATCCGTATTCCCAATCATTTGATCGAACCGGGAGGCTATCATCAGAACCACACCGGGATGACAATCGAATTGGAGTCCTTCGGGATTGGGGGGCTTTTTTGAACCTGTCGCAATTATGACCGCTTTGTTTTCGCTCGATTCCGAAAATGCTTCCCCTCGAACATTGCCAAGGCGCATTTGTCTGTAGGACGTTGCGCGCAGAAGATCGTCTGAACCCTCATTGTCCGGTGGCGCTTTATAGGCCCCCGCAAAGTTTCGCTATCGCGGTAAAAGGAGCCAATCCGAGTGTCGTTCTCTCAGAACCTCGGATTACATAAATGCTTTCATGAGAGTTGGCTCGAAATAACCCCAGGCGGCCGCGATGAAGCTCATCACGGTTGCAACCAGGAGCATAATTATCTGACGGTTCTTGAGCCATCTAACTGCGACCTGGGAGTGGCAATGACTCTTGTGCCGATACTTGCGCAGAACAATGAGCCAACTAGCCGCCACCGCAATCATCGAAAATGCGGTCATTGGCCAATGGAGCGAACCCAGAGGTGCCAAAACACTGCTCAGACTCGCACTCAGCCCGGCGGCAACCAGCACCATCGGTAGAATGCAGCAAGAGCAAGCTGCCAAAACAGCAGCCGAACTGCTTATGATGCTAACAACGCTCGTCTTGCCGTCGTGCAAAGGTAGTGGTTCGACAGCATGAGTCGGTTTGGCCATCAAGCGACTAGCAACCACGGACGGCCCTTACCCATATGAAGTCTTCAAATAGGTCTGCCATAGTACTCTTCCGAACAGAGGCTTCCCACGCGAGGGTTCATTGTATTTCGCGGATGTGGCATAGCCCTCCACCAAATGAAGGTCGAGGTCAATTGCGTCAAACTTTCTGACAGCTCCTCAACCCCGTCACGCAGCTGAGGTGTCCAAGCTCGGCGGACGCCGCAGTCCTTTGACCAACATAGCCGCGCTCAACAGCTATTGTACCTGAAAGACGGAACCCCGCGCCAGGGTTGGGTGAAGCGCGGGGTTCCTGAACGGCCCCGGGACACCTGCGATCCGCAGGGTTCAGGGGGAGGTGGGGCCGCCATTCGATTAACGAGGAGAAAACCGATCGGGACCGGATTTGGTTTTACCGTACACCTAATCGCTTACGCTTCTTGCCAATCTACATCCAACAGAGAGATCCACTCGCAGGTGTGGCGACGCGCTCAAATCCTAGCATGAGCATGCTATATTCACGCCGACATGCAATTGCTGGCAACCTGCTCGCGCAATTAGTCGATCGGTTCTTGGATCACACGCAAATACGGTTTCTTTTCGTCCCAGCCATCGGGATATTTGGCTTTCGCATCTTCGTCCGACAAGGAAGGCGGAATGATCACATCATCACCCTTCTGCCAATTAACCGGTGTCGCTACACCCTTGCGTTCGGTGAGTTGCACCGAATCCAGCAGCCGGAGCACTTCATCGAAATTCCGCCCGCTGCTCATCGGATAAAGCAGCATGGCGCGAATTTTCTTGTCTGGCCCGATGATATAGACAGCGCGGACGGTGGCGTTATCGGCTGCGGTTCGCCTCTCCGCATTACCCGCTTCGTCGGCCGGCAGCATATTATAAAGCTTGGCGACCTGAAGGTCGTTGTCGCCGACCACGGGATAGTTGACCTTATTTCCACTCACCTCCTCGATATCGGGAAGCCAATCGCGATTATCCTGGCTGCTGTCGACCGAAAGGCCAATAATCTTGGTGTCGCGTTTGGCAAATTCCTCGCCAAGCCCGGCCATATAACCAAGCTCGGTCGTGCAAACCGGTGTAAATGCCTTGGGATGGGAAAAGAGGATTGCCCAGCTGTCACCCATCCAATCATGGAAGTGAATGTTTCCTTGTGTGGTCTGGGCTGTGAAATCGGGGGCTGTCGAGCCAATTGAAAGGGTCATGTAAAATACTCCTGCTTATTTTGTGGGTACTCAGGGCACATTTCTAGCGATGCTCTGAGAAGAATGCGGGTCCGACCTCGTCTTCATCCTGTTCCTAAAGGAAGAGCGCCAGATCCGCTTTGCTCGGGTCAACCGGTCATACGACAAACCGATCCCAGCCCGCATAATGCTCACCGCTTCGCTTACCGCGAGGCAGGCTCAGTCCGATCAAGAGCAGTCCGACCCCAACCGAGGCCACCGTTCCGGCAGCCGAAGCCCCTGCAAGCATGAAGGGCGCTGCGACCAGCCAGGCACCGAATGCAGCGTTGATGAAGCGCAGGGCGCGCGCGACTTCCGCGGTCGCGATGATTGCCACCGTAATCACCAAAGCACCCACCACGTGATCGCTGTTGGCCATCGCCCCCTCGCTGCCAAGCGTTATCCTTGTCAGCATCAGCCACGCTCCCAGAGCCGTGCTGGCCACCAGGGTCCACGGGAAGGTCACGCCGCGCACCGTGTTCGTCCAGATCGAACGCGCGTCGGTCATATAGTCGGTATCGTCGATTTCACCGTTTGACACTGCGCCGCCCTTGAAGAAGGTACGGACAAGCGGTTTGCCTTCCTTTTTCGACCAGTAGAGATACTGTCCCATGGCGATGACTTCATCGAGCGAGAACGGGATCATGATGAGCATCGCAAGCGCAGCAATCAGAGCCGGCGTACTCCACGTCCCGATCATTATCGGCTGAATGATCACGAAATAGATACTGACCACACCGAGCGGAATGACCAGAATGCCGAAGAAGGTAACCATCCACGGCATCGTGCGCCAGCGCGTGCGGGTTCCCATGACCGCCATCAGGATCTCGAGCACATAGCTGACCGCCCCTAGTCCGGCATCCGGGATCGGCCACGCCTTGGATACATCCGACGTGATGATTTCCTCGGTGCCGTTCTTGGGATCGCCAAGCGATCCGGAGAAAAACGGCTCCCACGCCACATCGATATGGCCAAGCTGGTAGGAGGTAAGCATGCGCGATATCAGAAGGCCGATGATGCCCATCGCCACGATCGGGAATCGCTGGGCATCGGTCGAGGGACTGTAGGTCCACCCGGGCGGGATGGACTTCTTGTCCATCATCCCTTCCATGCTCATGCCGGGCATCATTGGCACCAGCACCGAGAATGCGATCGCCAATGTACCAACCAGGAGATTGGTCAGATATTGGGCCGCGCTCGGACTCCAGAAGAACAAGGGCGCGAAAAGCAGCCAGATGCCGACAAAGGCCGTCGCCCACTGCCCCAACCAGGCGGTGCGCTTCGAAAGCGACATCGCGCCGAAGATCATCAATGCGATCCCGCTCAGCATATCGCTTAGGGCAAGAGCATTGGCCCGCCATTCGATCGACGGCAAACCCCGCTCGAGAGTGACCGCTACGACCGAAGCACGCGCAGTATCGGCGGATACGACGTCATAAACACCAGGACTTGCAGCAAGCCACAGGCCAAGCCCGATGACAGCAAACTGCGTCCAACGGGTACCGCGCTGGGGGCCGTCCATGTCGTGCATGTTGCCGTCCATCTGGTGCCCAGCATGAGCCATGTCGGTGTCATGCGATGGTAGTCGCGCCGGTTCGGTCTTCGCTGCATCCGAACTCTTTGGATGCCAGGCCACGCGGGACGTGTTCAGCTTGTTCGTTTCGTACCAGTCCTGCGGGTCGGCTTGCAACGCGTCGATGATGGTCGGAAGCGTTTCGCGGAGCGAGTGCTCTGGCTCCCACCCCAGCAGGTTCCGGGCACGTGAAATATCGAGAATGTAGTGAGCGTTTGCGTCATCGACCATCCATTGCTTGACGAATCCGTCATGACCGAGGACTTCTTCCTCGATCCACGTGCCCAGTTTCGCCACGCTTTTTGGAATGCGCACTGTCGTCCATTCCTCGCCGTGGATCTGGCAATGAACGATGTCCTGAATCTCGGCGTATCCAAGCGTTTCGGGCTCTCCGACAAGTATCGGCATCTCGCCCTCGAGGTCAGTGCGATGAGCGATAGTCTGCTCGACCGCCTTGGTCAGATCGTCAAGATGCAGTGCCGACTGCGCAGCGCAAAGCATCCCCGGATACAGATGCGCCGACACGCGATGCTCATAGACACCGGCAATCTGTTCGGCGAGAAAGGCGGAGTGCCCCTTGTCGTCGTAGACCCCGGCAAACCGCAGGAACACAACCGGAATGTCGCCACGGTTCTCGCGCAGTACCTGTTCCGCATCGGCCTTCGATTGAGGGTAAGGCCAGGTCGGTCCAAGCGGACTGGATTCGTCGATACGTACGCCCGGCAGCGGTTTGGGCTCGTGAACAAGCATGGAGCTTGCATAGATGAACTGTTCGATGTCGAAGGCCTGCAGCTCCGTGATCAGTCGGCGTGAACCCTCGACGTTGACCGTCTCGTAGAGAGGATTGGGCTCGCCGGTGATATCGAAATAGGCGGCCAGGTGGATGCAGGCGGCAAGCTGGTCTCCGAAATCGTCCCTGACCTTTTCGAGGGCAGCAGACACGGACGCGTCATCGGCGAGATCTATCGAATAAGAAGCGGCGAGATCGGGATTATCCTCGACGGGAGACCGGTCGAGACCAATCACGCGATATGTCCTGCCGAGGCGCTGCGTCAGCGCGCGCCCAATATATCCGTTCGCGCCTGTAATCAGAACGATACGCTTGTCCATGGGAGTGCCCTCGATTTGGTAGCCGGAAGATGTTCGACTTCGGTACGATGAAGACGGCAGCCGCTCCCTTCAAGGAGCGGCTGCTGCATGTCGCCGCCCTAACAACAGCCGGAGGATTTCCCATCTGCGCGTGACTGGGAAACTTCCTGCACGAGCTCGGCCGTCTTCGCATCGCTTCCGGTACGGGCGACATCGGCTTGCGAAACCATGCCGCAGCATTTCCCATCATCGTCGATAACCGGGACACGGCGAACCTGGTTTTTCTCCATCGATGCTAGACAGTCTTCCAGAGAGGTGTCGGGTGTAACGCTGACAACCGACCGGGTCATCACGTCTCCGACGCGTGTCTCCGCCGACATTCCCTCAGCGACGGCCCGGCAACACACGTCGCGATCCGTAATCACGCCGACAAGACCACCCTCATCGTCGACGACCGGGATTTGCCCGCAATCATTATCGACCATAAGCCTGGCAGCGTCCTGCAGGCTTTGGTCTTCCTTGCAGCATGCCGGATCGCTAGTCATAATTTCGCTGGTTTTCATTTGTCTCTCCAAAAGTTTGGCGTTCCGTTCGATGGGAAGCCATCTCCGCCTAAGCAAATGGAGGACGTGACCGCCGCATCGAATCGTCGGGTCCAACAAACCTAATGTTTGACATCATGGGAAGGTCAAGGCCGGCTCGCGAGATTCCAGACTTTCAACAAATTTGGTGCCGGGTCCGTTTCCTTGGCCCAAGGCTGTAACGACCAAGCATGGGTTTGTCTCAATCGAGACCTGTATTCGTGCTTGATGCAAATATCTCTTGACCCTCCAACGATGGCAAGCCGCACCTTGGTGCCGGGCCCCAGAGAGTGGATCGTCGCAGGCTGTTCGGTCTGGAGCTACGGAATGAGCCGCAGCGTATCGGCGGTCTGCGGCGATGCGTGAACTGGATGCAGCGGGCTGCACTGCGCAAGACAGGAAACCCTGTCGACACAGGCGAGCAAAGGGGAAGAACCGATGGCTTGGGGCTTGGCGGCGATCATGATCGTCATCCTATCGTGGATTTTCTACCGGTACTTCGCTCCGCGTGGATGGCGCGAATGGACCGGCGCCGGCCTCGTGCAGGCTTTCATCATCGCCCTCTACGCTGAAATGTTCGGCTTCCCTTTGACCGTATACCTTCTCATACGATTATTCGGGATCGATCGGGAATATGTCAGCGCCAATCTGTGGTCGACACTCGTGGGTCTGGGCGAAACCGGGATGTTTGTCTCGATGCTGATAGGCTACTCGCTAGCCTTCATCGGCGTGGGAATGTTCATTCACGGATGGCGCGCGGTCTATAGCGCGCGTCGCGACGAACGGCTTGTCACCGATGGACTCTATCGTTTCGTACGGCACCCACAGTATACCGGGTTGTTTCTCGCCCTGTTCGGAGAAGGCGTCATTCATTGGCCGACAATCTTTTCGGTCGCTCTCTTCCCGGTGATCGTGCTTGCCTACTATCTTCTCGCGCGCAAGGAAGAACGCGGCATGATCCGTAAATTTGGCGACGGGTATCGCGCTTATATGCGCAAGGTTCCAATGCTGCTGCCACGCCCCGGTCGCTGGAAAGAGCTGGCCAAGAAATCGCAGCAGCCAAGAAGCTAACGGGATCTGAACGAGCGCCAACTCTGAATACCCATATCAAGAGAAACGGCGCTGGACCCGGCGGACGGTAGGCGCGAAGTTCGGGGTGGAGGATAATTGTCCTGCACCTGCCTGCGCGTCCTTCATACAGAGAAGTTTCGGGGTCTTCCGTGCCTTTAACGGTCTATGTCCAATAGGCGGCCTTGACCTTCCCATGATGGGAAGGACTACATTGTCGGTCGAACCTTAATCTGGCGATGCGGAGATGCTTTCTATGCAATCAAAAGAATCACGATTGACGCGCCGCGCGGTCCTCGCCGGTTCCGGTGCTCTGGCCATTGGCGGTGGATTGGCCGCCGTTCTGGGAGCCGGAGGTAGAACTCCGGTGGGTGCCAGCACACCCGCCGGTCGCCGCGTCCTCAAGGCCGGAACGACCAGCGCGCCACTTATCGACAAAGCCTTTCAAATACCGGTGTGGGGTTACAATGGCTCGGTACCGGGTCCTGCTCTCAGGGTTGGGCAGGGAGAGGCCTTCGAGGTCCTGCTGGAAAACGCTCTGGATGAGGAGACAACCATCCATTGGCACGGCGTTCGTGTTCCCAACGCGATGGATGGCGTTCCCCACCTCACCCAGCCCCCCGTGGAGCCCGGCGAAAGGTTCAGATATGCCTTTACGCCGGAGGATGCGGGCACTTTCTGGTACCATCCCCATCAGCGCAGCTTCGAGCAGGTCGGTCGCGGCCTCTACGGACCGCTCATTATCGAAGAGGCAGAGCCGCCGCAGGTCGATCGCGACCTCGTCTGGATGCTCGACGACTGGAGGCTCAATGACCAGGGGCAAATAAGTGGAGGGTTCGGCAGTCGGCACGACGCGATGATGGCAGGCCGGATCGGCAACACGATCACTATCAACGGAAAGCCGGCGGCACCACTGATCGCGAGGCCGAATGAGCGGATCAGGCTGCGGCTCGTGAACGCTGCCAATGCCCGCATCTTCGGGCTCGATTTCGGTGACCTCGATCCAATGGTCGTCGCGCTCGACGGCCAGCCCGTCGAGCCTCACCGCCTAAGCGCGCCCCTGCTTCTCGGGCCGGCAATGCGGGCGGACCTGATCGTCGATTTCGATTATCCCGCCGGGACCCGGCATTCACTGCGCGATGTGTTCTATGATGGACTGGAATACGAACTCACCACATTCGAGTGTCAGGGCAAAGAGGTCAGGGAAAGACGCCTGCCCGACCCCGCGCCGCTACCGCCCAACGCTCTCGCCGAACCCGAACTGGCAACGGCCGAGCGTCACCGGATCATATTCGGTGGCGGGATGATGGGCATGATGGGGCGAACAGCCAGCGGCTCTGACGCGAGGAACGAACAACGAACCGGCTCCGGCATGATGATGGAGCGGATGGGAGGTTCGGGAATGATGTCCGGAGGAATGATGGGCTGGACCGTCAACGGTGTTTCGGCGAGCGGCCATGTTCACGATCCGATTATTTCCGCCGCGCGAGGGACCACGCTTCTCCTCGACATGACCAATGAGACTGCGTGGTGGCACCCGATCCATCTGCATGGCCACAGTTTCCGTGTCTTGTCGCGCAATGGACAGCCGACACAATATCGCGAGTGGCAGGATACCGTGCTCATGGCGCCCGAAGAGCGCGTCGAGATCGCATTCGTAGCGGACAACCCGGGCGACTGGATGTTCCATTGCCATATTCTCGAACACCAGGCCGCAGGAATGATGGCCACCATTCAAGTTAACTGAAAGAAAGGAAAAACTGATGCGTTTGTTACCCAAGGTCTTGATGTCGTTTTCGGCCCTCGCGCTGCTGCCCTCGGCCGCGGCGGCACAGGAAGCAAGACCGTTTGCCACGATCTTCAAGAACCCTCAGTGTAGTTGCTGTGAAAGCTACGGCGACTATCTCGAAGCCAGCGGATATGA
Organism: Erythrobacter sp. LQ02-29; assembly: GCF_022576075.2. Classification (NCBI taxonomy): domain Bacteria; kingdom Pseudomonadati; phylum Pseudomonadota; class Alphaproteobacteria; order Sphingomonadales; family Erythrobacteraceae; genus Erythrobacter; species Erythrobacter sp. LQ02-29. Next base: position 336,304 of record NZ_JANCNT010000001.1, read on the forward strand.
GGTGAAGATGGTCGCGACCCACGACCTCGCCCTAATCAAGGAACGCCAGGGTGTGCCCGCCGGGCTCGAGGGATGCCATACGATGCTCATCGGCGGCTACTTCGTCGATGGACATGTGCCGGCCGACAGCGTTGACCGCCTGCTGGAGGAACGTCCGCGGATTTCAGGCATCACGCTTCCCGGCATGCCTGCAGGTTCGCCGGGCATGGGCGGTGCCAAGACAGGCACGTGGACGATTACGGGCGTAAGAGCGGATGGTGCCACGAGCGTCTTTGCGCGATACTGAGCACCGTCCGAAGCCTAGCAAACGCGCTCGAAGCCAAACTTGTGACCAACGTCCTTGGGACGAGCCGGATTGGCATCGTCCGCGAGGTCCTTGAGGATGGGACAGTCGGGACGTTCGTCATTCGTGCAATTCTCGAAAAGATGTTCGAGCGCGTCTATCATCGAATGGATTTCGGCAGCCTTCGACCGCAGGGCGGCAAGATGGCCATCCGCCACTCGGCGCACGTCCTTGCTCGCGCGGGTGTCGTTTTTCCATAAATCGAGCAGTTCGGAGATATCGTCGACCGAAAAGCCCAGATTGCGGGCGCGCCGCACAAACCGGAGTGTATGAATATCTGCCGGAGTGTAGAGGCGGTACCCGGCATCGGTCCGGTCCGCCGCCTCGATCAAACCGATCTTTTCATAATGTCGGATCATCTTGGCAGAAACCCCGCTCGCTGCAGCCGCCTCGCCAATCGTGTGTGAATGTTTCATGCGGGCGCTTTAACCTTCCAATGATGGGAATGCAAGGTGGCTGGCTGAAAGCCGAGAAAATCTCCACAAAATGCCTTGACCTTCCAATGATGGGAAGCCCTATCTTCTTCGTATTGGTTGATTCGATGAAGGAAAAGAAATGAACATTCCGTCGTCCCGGGCCCTGGTGCCGGTCACCGCCATTTCCGCACGCTCCAATACCGATGCGAAAGGCCTCTGTTCTGCCGGTAAAGGCCGACAGCGCAAGTGGATGCTCGCCCTTGGTGTCGTTCTGGCATTGGCCGCGCTGGCGCTTGGCTCGATGTGGTTGGGCTTCGCAGCCATTCTTCCGTTTCTTTATGTACTGCCCTGCCTGGCAATGGTCGCCATGTGCATGCGCAAGAGCGGAACGTCGACCGAAACCTGAAAACCCGTGCCGAATTCGCTCGTGCGCCGAAGCATGAAGGACGGAGCGAAGCCAAAGGCATCAATAATTTGAAAGGAAAGATCATATGAACACTTTTAAGATGACCGCACTCGGCGCGCTCGCGACGGTTGGCCTCGCAACGACGGCCGTCGCGCAGCCCAAGGTCGATCACCGTCCCGACAGAGCCCAAAACACGCAGGAGCAGCAGCGCGCAGAAATGCGGGGCGGAATGCAAGGCGATATGAGCGAGAGGGAGATGTCCGGCATGATGGCCATGATGAACGATCCGGAGATGCGCGCCGAGATGATGGAAATGATGCGTAACTGCAATGAAATGATGAAAAAGAAGCGCGAGCAGATGGCGCAAGGCGAAGCAGGCTGAAGCCTGAGTTCCAGTATGTCTGACGCTTCAACCAGTCCCCCCACCTGCCCCGCATGAACCTGCGGGGCAGGACCCTTCTGTTATAAGGCCAATGCAAACGCTATGACGATAGTCCGCCAGGATAGAACGATGGGGCGCCGCGCGGTGGCGGCAAACCTGCGCTTGCCGGTGACGGCTCGTTTCCGTATTGTGGGATGATGCGGATGCTGCGCGCTCTCGGCCTTATCCTGGTTGGCGTTGGACTCTTTGTTCAAACGGCAGCTCATGCGTCGGCGCTTCCCCAGGAGCCGAGCATGGTCGAGCGCAATTGCAACGACATGGTCATGGACACCACCGACGACGAGGCTGAAAGATCGCCGTGCGCCGACCTGCGGCTCGATTGCCTGGTTGCCCTTGGCTGCATTCCGCCGCTTGTCATGACTCAAGACCTCGCGGTTGTGAGGGTACCGCTGGCGGTCGCTAGCCAGTTTACCGATCTCGCTTTCTTCGAGTTGACTGGCACCGGCGCAGGGCCGGAACCGCCCCCTCCGCAAGCCTAGAAACCTGGAATTGATGCAGATATAGCTCTGCAGGCTATGGCTGGACATTTTGCGCGCGCGAAGGATGTGCGCGAACTGTCTCGAACGCGCGCTCGCCGCGCCCTTTAGCGGAATCCTACTGTCATGAAACGAATATGCTGGACCGCGCTTCCGGTCCTGCTGGCTATCGCGCCGGCGAGTCACGCCCAATCGGTGGGCTATGAAGAAACTCTAGAGGCTGCGGTCAGCGGCCAGCCCCAGGTTCGCACCAGCGAACTACGGCTCGACGCCCGGCGAGAGATCGCCGAGGCGGCTGACGAACTGCCCGATCCGCAATTGCGCGGCGGCATTCGTAACCTCCCGGTGACGGGGCCGGACATTCTCGATCCCACGATGATGACCATGGTCGAGATCGGGATCGAGCAGGACTTTCCCAACCTTGCCGAACGGCGTGCCCGTGCGGGCATCGCTTCTGCGGATATCGATTTTGCTTCGGCCCAACTGGCTCATGCGCGGCACATGGCACGACTGGGCGCTGGACGCGCGTGGATCTCGCTTGCCTATGCCCAGCGCGCGGATCTGGTCGTTGGCGAAGCACTAGACGAGATCGAACGCCTCGTACCCCTTGCGCGCAGTTCGGTTGCGGCGGGTACTGCACGGCCTGGCGAAAGTCTGGAGATCCGCCGAGCCGTCCTTGAAGTGGAAGACGCGCGGACGCGGATCGCGGCAGAGCGCGAAGCCGCGCAGGCTCGTCTCGGCCGATTTATTGGCGCCGAGAATGCGGTCGCTTCGGGCGAAATTCCACCGGTCGATATCCAAGCCGAGCGGCTGCGGGCTACGCTGGAATACAACCCGGAGATTATTCTGGCGGCAGCTCAAGTCCGTCAGGCTGACGCGGCAATCGACCTCGCGCGGTCGGACTTGCGCCCGGATTTCAGCGTCGGGGTCAGTTACGGCGTCAGGGAGCGCCAATATGGTGATTTGTTTTCGGTTATGGGGACGGTCACCTTGCCGCTGTTCAGCAAGAAAAGGCAGGAGCCACGCATTGCTGCGGCGCGGTCGGAAGCGGCTGCGGCACGTGAGGCGCAGCTCGACGAGCTGCGCGCGCTCGAGGCGCAATTCGAGGCTGATCTGGCCGCGTGGCGCAGCGCCTTCCGACAATGGCAGCGCGCGACGGAGGAGTTGCTTCCATTGGCCGAAAGCCGAGCCGAACTCGAACGAGCCAGCTTTGCGGCGGGCAGAGCGGAACTGCTCGACGTGATCGAAGCCATCAAGGCGCTGGCGCTGCTTCGCATCGATATTCTCGAACGCGAGGAAGCGACTGTCGAAGCTGCCGCCAACCTACGACTGACATACAGGGAACACCATCTATGAGAGCCGCAATGGGAGCTGCGTGGGACAGATTGTCACCACGCCAGAAGTCTTGGACGATGGCAGCCACGGTTGCCCTCATCAGTGTTACCGCCGGATATGGCCTCTCGCAGCTTGGCCAAGATGGCGCAGGAACGGCCGAGAGCAGCGGAACGTCGGGCGCAGAATGCGAGGATGTCCTCTACTGGTACGACCCGATGGTCCCCGGACAGCACTTCGACGAACCGGGCAAATCGCCGTTCATGGACATGGAACTGGTGCCCAAATGTGCAGGCGAGGAGGCGACCGCTGGCGTTCAGATCGACGCGGGCCTGGTCCAGAATTTTGGCATTCGCACCGCCGAAGCAGAGTACGGTCTTCTCGAGCCCGAGATAACCGTCACTGGCGTGCTCGCTTATAATGAACGCGACGTCGCGATCGTCCAGCCCCGCGCCGGGGGCTATGTTCAAAGGACTTACGGTCGTGCGCCGGATGACGTGATTGGACGGGGCGCGCCGCTTGCGGATATCCTGGTTCCCGAATGGGGCGGAGCGCAGCAGGAATATCTGGCCGTCCTGAATAGCGGTGATGAAGAACTTGCGCAGGCGATGCGCGAGCGCATGCGCCTTCTGGGCATGTCTCCAGGCCTGATCTCGTCGGTGGGACGCAGCGGACGACCGCATTCGACGATCACTGTTACCGCGCCGATCGGCGGGGCGATCACATCGCTCGGCGTGCGTCCGGGAATGACGGTCATGGCCGGACAGACGCTCGCTGAGATCACCGGTTTCTCGCCGATCTGGCTGGAAGCCGCGGTGCCTGAAACGCAGGCTGCGAATGTACGGGTTGGCCAGCCTGTCAGCGCGAACCTGACCGCGTTTCCCGACGAACGGTTCGCGGGGCGCATTATCGCCATCCTGCCGAGTGCACAGGATGCGAGCCGGACGATCACCGTTCGTGCGCAGCTGCCCAACGCATCCGGACGCCTCAAACCGGGCATGTTCGCGCAGGTTTCGCTGACCCCGGACACACGCCGCGCGCTGCTGGTACCGTCCGAAGCGGTTATCAGGACCGGACGTCGAACCATCGTAATGGTGAGGCAGGACGAGGGCGGTTTCATGCCCGCCGAGGTTCGGATCGGCCGCGAAGCGGGTGGAAGGACCGAAGTGCTGGCCGGACTTTCCGCCGGCGAACAGGTCGTGACATCGGGTCAGTTCCTGCTCGATTCCGAGGCAAGCCTGGCCGGGCTCGATGTCCGCCCGATTGAACAGGTCAGCCGGGAGCAGGCAGATGAAGACGAAGCAACGACTTTCAGTGCGATTGGAATAATCGAGAAAATCGCCGATGGCTCGGTGACGCTGCGCCACGGGCCCGTCCCGCGGCTCGACTGGCCAGCCATGACGATGACCTTCCGCACGAAGAGCGCGGCGCAGATGCGCGGGCTCGAGAAGGGAGACAGAGTCCGTTTCACCTTCATCCAGGAGGATGAGGGCCCCCGGATCGAGACCATCGGGAGGGCCGGACAATGATTGCTCGGATCATCGATGCCTCGATCGCCAACCGCTTGTTCATCGTTCTGGCGGCCATCGCGGTAACGCTAGGCGGTTTCTGGGCAGTGCGCACGACGCCGGTCGACGCGCTGCCCGATCTTTCCGACGTCCAAGTTGTGGTCCGGTCCAACTATCCGGGGCAAGCCCCCCGGATCGTCGAGGACCAGGTTACCTATCCGCTGGCAACGACCATGCTCTCCGTGCCCGGAGCCAAAACCGTCCGCGGTTACTCGATGTTTGGCGACAGCTATGTCTATATCATCTTCGAGGACGGAACCGACCTCTACTGGGCGCGCTCGCGCGTGCTCGAGTATCTCAACCAGGTGCAGAACCGTCTGCCCGATGGTGTGACGAGCACGCTGGGTCCAGATGCCACGGGGGTCGGCTGGATTTACGAATACGCGCTGGTCGATCGCACCGGCGGTCATGACCTTGCCGGGCTACGCAGCCTGCAGGACTGGTTCCTGCGCTACGAGCTCAAGACGATCCCCGGCATTGCCGAAGTCGCGAGCGTCGGCGGTATGGTCAAGCAGTACCAGGTGGTGCTCGAACCTTACCGGATGGCCTCGCTGGGCGTGACCCACGCCGAGATCGTGAGCGCCATCCAGTCTGCCAACCAGGAAGCGGGCGGCTCGATCGTCGAGATGGGCGAAGCCGAATATATGGTTCGCGCCTCGGGCTATCTCGGCGACCTCAATGATTTTCGGCAAATCCCTTTACGTACCGCGAGCGGCGGCGTTCCGGTCACGCTTGGCGACGTAGCGACGATCCAGGTAGGCCCCGAGCTGCGCCGTGGCATCGCCGAGCTCAATGGCGAAGGCGAGGTTGCCGGGGGCATCATCGTTCTGCGTCAGGGTGCGGATGCAAGAAGCGCAATACAGGCCGTCGAACAGAAACTCGACGACTTGCAGGCAAGCCTTCCCGAAGGCGTCGAGATCGTCACGACCTACGATCGCTCTCAGCTCATCGATGCGTCTATAGAGAACCTCACCACGAAGCTCATCGAAGAGTTTATCGTCGTGGCGCTCGTATGCGCGCTGTTCCTCTGGCACGCGCGTTCGGCACTTGTCGCCATCATCACCCTGCCTTTGGGCGTGCTCGCGGCCTTCATCGTGATGCGCTTTCAGGGCGTCAATGCCAACATCATGTCGCTGGGTGGAATAGCCATTGCGGTCGGTGCGATGGTCGATGCCGCCGTCGTCATGATTGAGAACGCGCACAAGCATCTCGAGCGATGGAAACACGAGAATCCCGATACCGTGCTCGCGGTGAAGGAACGCTGGCGGATCATCGCCGATGCATCGAAGGAAGTGGGACCGGCGTTGTTCTTCAGTCTGCTGATCATTACGCTGTCGTTCCTACCGGTCTTCACCCTGCAGGCGCAGGAAGGGCGGTTGTTCGCTCCGCTCGCTTTCACCAAGACCTATGCCATGGCGGCCGCGGCCATTCTGTCGGTAACGCTGGTGCCGGTAATGATGGGATGGCTGATCCGTGGGAAGATCCCTTCGGAGGATTCCAATTTTCTCAACCGCTGGCTGACGAAAATCTATCGTCCGGGGCTCGACTGGGTCATGCGGCGCCCAAAGGCAACGCTGGTGATCGCGGCGCTGATCTTCCTGACCACCGCGATCCCCTTCACCCGGCTTGGCGGCGAGTTTCTCCCCCCGCTCGATGAGGGCGATTTGCTTTACATGCCGAGCGCATTGCCCGGGCTTTCGCCCGGCGAGGCTTCGGCGCTGCTGCAGCGCACCGATCGCCTGATCAAGTCGGTCCCCGAGGTGGAAACGGTGTTCGGCAAGGCGGGGCGCGCCGATACAGCGACGGATCCGGCTCCCCTGACGATGTTCGAAACGACGATCCGCTTCAAGCCGCGCAAGGAGTGGCGCGAGGGAATGACGCCCGATCTGCTGGTCGAGGAACTTGACCGGGTCGTTCAGGTGCCGGGCCTCGCCAATGTCTGGGTGCCGCCGATCCGCAACCGGATCGACATGCTCGCGACCGGGATCAAGAGCCCGATCGGGGTCAAGGTTTCAGGCGACGATCTCGATCAACTCGAACGCGTTGCACTCGATGTGGAGCGTATCGCCAAGACCGTGCCTGGCGTGAGTTCCGCCCTGGCGGAGCGCCTGTCGGGCGGTCGCTATGTCGATGTCGATATCGACCGGATGGCGGCCGCGCGATACGGGCTCAACATTGCCGACATCCAGCAGATCGTCTCTGGTGCAGTTGGCGGTGCCAATGTCGCACGGACCGTCGAGGGGCTGGCGCGCTATCCGATCAATGTGCGCTATCCCCGCGAAATCAGGGACAGCGTCGATGAACTCAGGGCCCTGCCGGTTCTGACGCCGTTCGGCCAACAGATTACGCTCGGCACTGTCGCCCGTATCGCCGTCAGCGACGGTCCGCCGATGCTCAAGAGCGAACAGGGCCGACTGACCAGCTACATCTATGTCGACGTCCGGGGCCGCGATCTTACCTCGGTGGTCGCCGATTTGCAGGAGGCCGTCGCCGCGGGCGTCGATCTGCCTCCCGGCGTCAGCCTGTCCTATGCGGGCCAGTTCGAATATCTGACGCGCGCCTATGAGCGACTGAAGATCGTGGTTCCCGCGACGCTCGCGATCATTTTCCTGCTGCTCTATCTCACTTTCCGGCGCTGGGACGAAGCCTTGCTGATCATGGGCACGCTGCCCTTCGCGCTGACGGGCGGATACTGGTTGCTCTATCTGATGGGCTACAACCAGTCGGTAGCGACGGCGGTCGGATTCATCGCGCTTGCCGGCGTCTCCGCCGAATTCGGCGTGGTGATGCTGATCTACCTGAAAGCCGCACTGGAGCGACGGCAAGCTGACCTGAGCGCCGAAGAAGTGGACGAGGCCATCCGGGAAGGTGCGCTCCTGCGCGTGCGGCCCAAGGCAATGACTGTCGCAGTCATCCTTGCGGGTCTCTTTCCGATCCTGATCGGCACCGGCGCGGGCTCGGAAGTCATGAGCCGCATCGCCGCGCCGATGGTCGGCGGCATGATCACCGCCCCGCTCCTGTCCATGTTCCTGCTTCCCGCCGCTTATCTGTTGTTGCGGCGCCCCCGTCCGGAGAAACCTGCGAACCCTCAAGGAGAAGAAGAATGCGTACCCCAACCTACATGATCCTGCTCGCGGCACCGCTGGCGCTTGCAGCCTGCGACGCTGCAGACGACAGCACCGGGACCCCCATGTCTGACGAGATGGCGAACTCGGACAGTATGCCAATGTCAGGCGAAATGCCGATGGCGGAGGAGACCGGCGGCGAGCAGAGCGCCAGCGCGGAGGGGACGGTAACAGCCATCGATCCCGAGGCGGGCACCGTGACCATCGAGCATGGTCCGGTCGAAAGTATCGGATGGCCGGCGATGACCATGGCCTTCGAAGCCGACGAACAAATCCTCGAACAGGTCAGTGTCGGTGAGGGAATAGCCTTTGAATTTCGTACTGGAACCGAAGGCAGCGTCGTTACCTCGGTAACGCCGCGATAGCATGATGGGTGGGAGGCGCTCGGTTGCGCCGGTGCCTCCCACGCAAAAACAGGTGAATATGCCCGGTATCGACAGCCCCAACTTTCAGAATCGCCGCGACTTCATCAAGAGCGCCGGCCTCGCGGCGACGGGTTTCGCGGCGCTGCCGCTGCTGGGTTGCGGTACGCAAAGCAGGATGTCGCTCGATCAGGGAGGCGAAAGCAATCCTCTTGCCATACCTCGGCTACAGGCAGGAACGATCGAACGGGGCGAGCGTGTCTTTCGCCTGTCCCTGACACCGGGCGAGAAAGAATTCGTGCCCGGCACTCCGTCTCCGACGATCGGTATCGACGCATCCTATCTCGGGCCGACCCTCGAAATGCGCCGCGGCGAACAGGTTCGCTTTCACATCGACAACAAGCTTGCCGAAGATGCGACCGTCCACTGGCATGGTTTCGAACTTCCCGCCACAGCGGATGGCGGACCGCACCAGCTCATACGGCCCGGCGAGCACTGGAGCCCGTCCTTCGAAATACGCCAGCGCGCTTCAATATACTGGTATCATTCGCATCTGCATCGCCGGGCCGGACCGCAGGTCTATGCCGGACTTGCTGCCCCGATCTACGTGCGCGACGAGGAAGAGGATCGCCTCGATCTGCCGAGCCGGTACGGTGTAGATGACATACCGCTCGTCGTGCAGGATCGCGTGATCGACGGCGCGGGCCGCCTTGTTTACCCGCTCGATATGCACTCGCGGATGATGGGGGTGATGGGTGAGCGCATCTATGTGAACGGAACGGCCAATGCCGTTTTCGAGGCCGCCGCCGGTCCGCTGCGCCTGCGGCTTCTCAATGGATCGAATGCGCGGTTCTACACCTTCTCGCTCGAAGGTGATCGTCCGATGCAACTCATTGCAAGCGATGGCGGCCTGCTTGCGGCACCCCGCGAGATTCGCAGTCTTACCCTTTCGCCAGGCGAGCGCGCACAAGTGATAGTCGACCTTTCCGAAGGGCGCCCGCTCCGGCTGATTGCCAGCAGCCCGGATAACGCCATGGGCATGATGGGCGGGGAAGGCCGGGGTATGATGGGCGGCGGAATGATGGGAAACCGGACCGCCAGCGGGAGGCAGGGCCGCACGTTTTCGATCCTCGAAATGCGCCCATCCGGCGCGTCGACTTCAGTTATGCTTCCGCCCACCCTGGCCGCGCTTGCCGCGCCGGACCCCTCGCTCGCCGTTCGCAGCCGCCGTTTCGTACTCGACATGGGCATGATGGGTCGGGGCATGTCGATCAACGGCGAGACCATGAACATGGATGTCATCAATCAGCGCGTACCGGTGGGTCAGTGGGAAATATGGGAAATCGCCAACGCATCGATGATGGCCCATCCCTTTCATATTCATAACGTGCAGTTCCGCTTGCTCGACCGGGACGGTCGGCCTCCGCGGGCGGAAGAGGCGGGCTTCAAGGACACCGTTATCGTCAACCCGCGTGAACAGGTCAGGCTGCTGTTGCGGTTTGAAGAGAATACCGATCCCGACAATCCCTACATGTATCACTGTCATATCCTCGAGCACGAGGACGCAGGCATGATGGGGCAGTTCGTGGTCACGGCCAATTAGGGGAGAACGACAGATGAGCGACGGGCACAATACGATCGAGGGCACGGCGACCGACCCCGTTTGCGGAATGAGCGTGAAGATGGACGGCGCCCGCTTCGTCGATCGACACGAGAGTGGCGACCATTACTTCTGCTCCTCGCGCTGCCTCGACAAGTTCCGCGCGGATCCGGAGATGTATCTTTCGAAGGCGCACCTCGATGCTGTCGAGGATGTCCCGGAAGGTACGATATACACCTGTCCGATGCATCCGGAGATCCGGCAGCCGGGGCCGGGCTCTTGCCCGATATGCGGGATGGCCCTCGAACCTGAAACGGTCACCTTGAACGAGGGCCCCGATCCCGAACTCGTCGACATGCGGCGAAGGTTCTGGTGGAGCGCGCTCTTCACCCTGCCTCTTTTCGCCTACGCGATGGGCGACATGATCCCGTCGCGACCGTTCGATCAGGTCATCGAACCCGCTTTCGCGCAGTGGTTGCAGCTCCTGCTGGCCACTCCGGTGGTGCTTTGGGGCGGCTGGCCCTTCTTCACCCGGGCGCTGCAATCGGTCCGGACCATGAACCTCAACATGTTCACCCTGATCGGCTTCGGCGTTGCCATCGCTTATCTGTTCAGCCTTGTGGCCACCCTCGCCCCGGACATCTTCCCCGAGGCTTTCCGCGATCATGCGGGCCGGGTCGGCGTCTACTACGAGGCCGCAGCGGTTATCACGACCCTCGTGCTGCTCGGGCAGGTCCTAGAACTCAAGGCGCGCGGTTCGACATCGAGCGCCTTGCGAGCGCTTCTCGAACTCGCACCCCCGACCGCGATGAAGATTTTCGGTCGCGGAGACGAGCGCGAAGTACCGCTCGATGAATTGACGTCTGGGGACCTGCTGCGCGTGCGTCCGGGCGACAAGGTCCCCGTCGATGGCACGCTCGAGGATGGAAGCAGCGCCATCGACGAGTCCATGATCAGTGGCGAACCCATTCCCGTCAAGAAAAGCGCGGGCGATCAGGTAATCGGGGGCACTGTCAACCAGACCGGCAGCTTCACCATGCGCGCGACGCAGGTCGGCGCGGACACCATGCTCTCGAAGATCGTGCAGATGGTGGCGGAGGCGCAGCGCAGCCGGGCACCGATCCAGCGGCTCGCCGACCAAGTCACCGGATGGTTCGTGCCCATCGTCGTCCTTGTCGCTATCGTGAGTTTTGTCGTCTGGGCCATCTGGGGACCGGCACCGGCCCTTGCCTACGCGCTCGTCAACGCGGTCGCCGTTCTGATCATCGCCTGTCCCTGCGCGCTCGGACTGGCGACGCCAATGTCGATCATGACCGGCACCGGCAAGGGAGCCCAGCACGGCATCCTGATCAAGAACGCCGAAGCGCTCGAAACGCTGGAAAAGATCGATACGCTGGTTGTCGACAAGACCGGCACACTGACCCGGGGCAAGCCCGATCTTGTCGACGTAAAACCGCAGTCAGATTTCGACGAGCAGGAGTTGCTGAGCCTTGTCGCTGCCGTTGAGAGAGGAAGCGAGCATCCGCTCGCCCACGCGATCGTGGAAGGGGCTCAAAACCGGGGCGCTGCCATTCTCGACGCTTCCGATATCGAGTCCGTGACCGGCGAAGGCATCCAGGCAAATGTCGACAAGCGCAGGGTCGCGATCGGGAATGAAAAGATGATGGAGCGTATAGGGGCGCTCGAAGAAGGCTGGCGGTCAACGGCGGACGAAGGCCGAAGCCTCGGACAGACGGTGATGTTCGTGGCCGTGGACGGGGCACCGGCAGGCCTTATCGCTGTCGCCGATCCGATCAAGGAAACCAGCCGCACCGCTATTGCCGCGCTGCATGAGCGCAGCATCAAAATCGTAATGCTTACCGGCGACAGCGAAGCCACCGCGCGTGCGGTAGCAAGCCAGGTCGGTATCGACGAAGTCGAAGCGAACGTCTCGCCCGAGGACAAACATCGCAAGATCGAGCAGTTGAAGAGCGAGAGTCGCCGGGTCGCTATGGCCGGCGACGGCATAAACGACGCACCCGCGCTTGCCGCTTCGCATGTCGGCATCGCGATGGGAACGGGTACCGATGTCGCGATCGAAAGCGCGGGCGTGACATTGGTGCGCGGCGACCTGGTCGGCGTTGTTCAGGCGCTCGTCCTGTCTCGGGCCACTATGCGAAACATCAGGCAGAACCTGTTCTTTGCCTTTGCGTATAATGCGCTCGGCATACCGGTCGCAGCAGGTGTCCTCTATCCATGGACCGGGTTGCTTTTGAACCCGATGATCGCGGCCGCAGCGATGAGCCTGTCTTCGGTATCGGTGATCGGCAACGCCCTGCGCCTGCGCGGCCTCGCTCTTCCCAAATTCGATACCTGAGCGATGGGGACGGGACGGAGATCGCAGGAGTGACGAATCAGACGATGCAGGATCAGGACCAAATCTCTGAGGAATCGCGCGAATGGCGCGGTGCTCATCCAGCCCTCTGGATCGCGATATTCGGAATTCTTATCGCATTCGCCTGGGAGATGCTTCAGCTTCCTTTCTACCAGTCGGGAGGTCTGTCGCCTGCCGAGGCAGCACGTCGCTGCGGCCTGGCCTCGTTCGGCGATGCCGGGATCATGGTGGCCGCTTATCTCGGCGCCTCTGTCGGCAGTGGTAAAACGCCGTGGCTCGTAGACTGGCCGATCTCGCGTTTGGTCGTGTTCCTGGGAATCGGCCTGGCCATTACTGCCATGGTCGAAGTGCTGGCTGTCGGTGCCGACTGGGGGTGGTCCTATAGTGCAATCATGCCGCTTGTGCCCGGGACCAAAATCGGCCTGGTACCGATCGTGATGTGGGTCGCGGTTCCCACCGCCACCTTGTGGCTCGCGCGCCGTCTCGGCACCGGACCCCGCTGATCGCAAACCGGGATCTCCTATCCCTCGACAGCTGCCGGCTGCGGTCCCGATGGTGATCGACTTACCCGAAATCCGGCAATCAGGGCCAGCAGCGTGAGCAATTGCGCGCCGATCGTCTCGACAGTCGGGAAGAAGCCGAGTTCGGCGAGGCGCGGCAAGCCGGCGATGAAAGTGGCGGAAAGAACTCCGGCCTCCTGGAAAGCGCCCACGCCCTTGCCCGCGAGAATGACCGCAAGGATCGCAATCAGGATAGCACTGTAGCGGAAGAACTGGGTGATCGGCAGTTTGCGGCTGTAGCGCAGCATGGCCCAAGCAATGAGCGCCAGCAGCGCTACTGCCGACAAGGCACCTAACAGTATGATGCCGCTGCTCTGCGGGTTCCACAGGGCAGCGTAGAACAGGATAGTCTCGAAAGCTTCGCGGTAGACCACGACAAAGGCGAGCCCGAAGAGAAACCATGCCGATCCGCGCGAAAGCGCCTTGCCCATTTTTTCCTGGATATAGCGCCGCCACTCCTCGGCCTGGGATTTGCCGTGCATCCAGATCCCGACCGATACGAGAATGACAGCCGCAAGCAGCGCGCCGATCCCTTCGGTCATCTCGCGGCTCGCCCCGCTGATGCTTACGAAGTAGGTTGCTACGACCCAGGTGGCGACACCTGCGAAAAGAGCAGCGATCCAGCCACCATGGATATAGGGCAATACCTCGGAGCGCTGCGACTTTTTCACAAAGGCGATCATGGCGATCACAACCAGAAGTGCTTCGATCCCCTCGCGCAGCAGGATGGTGAACGCCCCGAGAAAGGTCGAGATTTCGCTGGCCGCCTCAGGAGCCAACGCTCCCTCGGCTCTGGCCAGCAGACTATCGATGCGAGCCCTTAGTTGCTGTAGTTCGGATGGATCCGCACCGGACTCTATTCCGGCCCGAAATTGCCCGAGCGCCTGTTCTACCTCGCGCATCAAACCGCCATCGCGCGTTGCAAGGAGGGCCTCCAGGGGTTCGAACCCGTCGAGATAGGCAGACAGGGCAAGCTGCCGCGCTTCTTCACGGTCGCCAGCCCGATAGGCTGACAGGCTGCGATCGAGCGTATCGCGAACGAAGGCGAGCGAACCTGTGTCATTTGCCTGTCCCACCGCATTGGGATTGGCGCGAAGATAGGCCATGACGGCGAGCGCACGGTCCTCGCCGATCTCCTCGGCCAGACTTTCCGGTGTGAGCGCGGCGAGCGTCTCGAGATCGGGGACAAGCTGGCGTATGCCATCATCTTCCCGCCAGATACGCTCGCCTTTGGCCACATCTTCAAAAGCAATGCTGCCGGCATAGAATGCAAGCGCCCAGCGATCCTCGTCGGATAGCGATGCGAAGCTGGCCATGGACGTTCCTTCAAGCCCCTGCGTGATGACCTGGTAAAGCCCGAACGCACTGCGCTGCCGTGCCCGGTCGATATCGGTAAAGTCTATCGGCGGGGGATCGAGCGCCTGCATTGCGGCCGGTGGCGCACTTCCGGCGGCGCCGTGACACGATGCGCAGTTCTGCGCGAAGAGAGTGCGGGCGCGGACAAGGTCGGGCGCCTGCGAAGGGGCGAGCGGAACCGGGTAGGCTGTCAGCAACGAGGCTGCCAGCGCGCGCGCGAAGCGCCCAACTCGCTCGGCAGGTTCCTTGTTGGCGATCAGAGCTCGCAGCTGGTCCGATCGGCGGATGAGTGCTTGATTGTCTTTAGTGTCCGGAAATGCAGCGACCTGCCGCGCCACGACATCGGAAAACTCCACCATTTCGCGATATTCGAATTCGTCGGCAACACGTCCCTCGGAAACCGCGGAGGCGTAGTCGACCGCGATATAATCGAGCAGACGCCAGGTGGTTCGCACATCGGGTTCTTCCGCGTTCGCGGTGACGGACAGACACAGCGCAAGCGCCAGCAGAATGAGCCGCAGTGCCGGATGGACGGTGGCGGAGACGATGCGATGCATGAGGGGTCTCTATATCTGTTGCAATTAATTCGCAATAGCAGGGTCAAGACGGAAACGTATTTCCCTCAATCCGCAATCGCGGGCATATTCTGGAGTTTAGGTAGAGCGCAGTTCGCCACGTGCCTGTTTGAAGACTTCGGCACTTCCCCACACCGCCAGTCCTGCCATGATGCTCGCCACAACCAGATCGGGCCACGCACGGCCGGTGCCGAAAACGCCAATCGCTGCCGCCAGCACGGCGATATTACCGATCGCGTCGTTGCGCGAACAGATCCACACCGAGCGCATGTTCGCATCGCCCGAGCGATACCGGAACAGCATCGCGGCGACGGCGAGATTTACCGCCAAAGCAAGAGAACCGATGGCGCCCATCGTTCCCGGGTCGGGCGACGCCCCGACAAAAAAACCCCAGATGGCCGAGCCGAGCACCCACAGGCCGAAAGCCAGCATGGTCGCCGCCTTTACGAGAGCCGCACGCGCGCGCCAGACGAGCGCCATGCTCGCTACGCCGAGACTGATAGCATAGTTTGCCGCATCACCGAGAAAGTCGAGCGCGTCGGCCTGCAAGGCGCGCGAATCCGCAGCAATGCCTGCCACGATCTCCACACCGAACATGATTGCATTAAGGCCCAGCGCGATCCACAGAATGCGCCGCCATGTCGGATCGTTGTTGTTTGCACCGCCCTCATCGGGACCGCAGCAGGTCTTTCCCATTTACTCGACTCCTTGCGTCGATCCGCCCTATGCACCTTGTAGTAACTACAAGGTCAAGCCGCAGGAGCCTTTGTCATGAGAATTGGTCAACTTGCCCGGATAACCGGCGTCAAATCCGAAACAATCCGCTTCTACGAGCGCGAAGGTATCCTCGCTGCCCCTCCGCGCACGAAGGCCAATTATCGCGACTATGGACCTGCAGAGGAAGCGCGCCTTAACTTCATACGGCGCGCGCGTGATCTCGGCTTCTCGATGGCACGCATCAGGGAATTGCTCGATCTCTCCGATGATGCCGACCGGTCCTGCGCGGGCATTGACGCTCTGGCCAGAAGCCATCTCGGCGAAGTCGAGCGCAAGATCGCCAGCCTGGAGGCGTTGCGGACGGAGCTTGGGCGCATGATCGCTGCCTGCGAGCAAGACACGGTAGGCGATTGTCGCATCATCGATGCACTTGCCGGTACCACCGAGCCTTGATGCCCGCGCCTCGTGCGCCAGTTCGGTCAGGCTCGCCGATGCACGGCTTTTGTCCGCCGCCCCTAAGAGACTTAACTTCGGGAAAGGCCGACGAGTGCGAAGCTGCCCGTGTCGCCATCCCGGGTCTGTCGAACGGGTTATGATGCTGCTGTCGGCCAGTTCCAGACGGCCATTTTTTCAATGCTCATATCCTCCATCGTGTAGGCGATCCCGCCGACGCCAAGCCCGGAGCGGCGCAGCCCTGCAAAAGGCATCCAGTCGACGCGGAATGCCGTATGGTCGTTCACCATCACCGCCGATCCCGTCAGAGACCTGGTGCAATGATTGGCGATTGACAGCCGATCGCTGAATACAGCGGCCTGAAAGGCGTAAGGCAGGGCATTGGCCTGCTCGATAGCCAGGTCGATATCGTCATAGCCATACACGCAGATCACGGGGCCGAAGATTTCTTCCTGGGATACCTTGGCGCTTTCCGGAGGATCAACAATGACGGTCGGGGAGAAAAGAGTGTCACTCAGACGGCTTCCCCCGCACACCAGGGTGCCTCCTGCTGCGATGGCTTCATCGACCCAGCGTTCGACGCGGTCAACTTCCTCCGTTCGGATCAGGGGTCCGCATTGGTCTCAGCATCGGCGGGATCGCCCACGACCAGCTTTTCGGCAGCTCGCCCTAAGTCATTGGCGAAGTCTTTCAATTCTGCAGCAGGGACGAATACGCGCTGCACGGAAACGCAGACCTGACCCGAATGATAGAACCCGCCTTTTAGCAACGAGGCGATCACTGCTGCGCGCTCCACGCCGCTGTCCACGATTACCGGCGCCGCACCGCCGTGCTCGAGAGCAATGCGGGTTCCCGGCGCCAGCTTCGAGCGAAGCATCCAGCCGATTTTCGCAGAACCGATGAATGAGAAGAACGCCGTGCGCGGATCGGTTACCATTCTTTCGGCGACATTGTTGCTGCACGGAGCGAACCGGCACCAGGCCCCGGGCAGGCCGGCTTCATGGAGAATGCCCACGAAGCTCTGGCATGAAAGAGGCGTTTCCAGCGCAGGCTTGATGAGAACGGGGCACCCGGCTGCTACCGCCGGTCCAACCTGATGGACGATCAGGTTGAGCGGGTGATTGAATGCCGAGATCGCCACGACAGGACCGATCGGCTCGCGGAAGGTATATGCCGTCCTTCCCGCACCCGCTTCTGTCAGGTCCATGGGGATCTCGTGACCGCCGCCATCGCTGAGCGCCTGAACGCACAAGTCGACGCTGTTGATCGCGCGACCGGCTTCCACGCGCGCATCGACCAGGGGTTTGCCGCCCTCCCTGACGATCTGGAGAGCCAGATCCTCGGCTCGTTCGCGCATGATATCCGCAGCCCGCCGGAGGATGGCGACACGCTCGTGCACGGCAAGCCAGCCATGGCGGTCGCGGTGGAGCAACTGCGCTTCATTCAGCCATTCATCGATTTGAGCCCAGCCAACAAGCGGTACTTCTGCAATCGGCGAGCGGTCGAAAGGATTGTGAACGATCGTTTTCATAGCTCACACACCTTTGCGCCGAGTTCATCAATCAGCACCTTCTTGTTTTCGGAATAGTCGACGGGCAGATCGACAAGGTGCACGCCGCCAGCCTCGAATGCGGCGTTCAGGACCGAAACCAGATCCGCACTTCGCTCGACACGGTGGCCGGTCGCTCCATAGCTTTGTGCGTAGGTGACAAAGTCGGGATTGGAAAAGGTCAGGCCGTAGTCCGGAAAGCCAAGCTGGTCCTGCTTCCAGCGGATCATCCCGTATGCTGCATCATTCAGAACGAGAACGACAAGGTTCAGTCCAAGCCTGACGGCCGTTTCCAGTTCCTGCGAGTTCATCATGAACCCGCCATCGCCGCATACCGCGAGCACTCTGCGCCCCGGCGCCAGCATCGCAGCCATCATGGCGGATGGAAGGCCAGCACCCATCGTCGCCAATGCATTGTCGAGCAGGATGGTGCCAGGCTCGTGGGCGATGTAGTTTCTGGCGAACCAGATCTTGTAGATGCCGTTGTCGAGCGCAACGATATCATCGCGCGCCATTACGCTGCGTACGTCGGCAACCACGCGCTGGGGGACCATTGGAAAACGTTCGTCGTCGCTGGTCTCGGAGATGTGCGATGCAATCTCGTGATGCAGGGCGGTATAATAGCTGCGGTCGCACTGCAGCTTGCCATCCAGGCGGTTTCCCAGCCGCTCGACCGATCCGGCGATGTCGCCGATGACCTCGAGCTGCGGGAAGTAGACCTGATCGACTTCGGCTGCCTTGTAATTGATATGGATGACGGTCTGCCCGCCCGGCTCCATGAAGAAGGGCGGCTTCTCCACCACGTCGTGACCGATATTGACGATCAGATCGGCCTTTTCGATTGCGCAGTGAACATAATCGCCCGACGATAGCGCCGCGGTGCCCAGATAGAGCTCGCTATCTTCATCGACCACGCCCTTGCCCATCTGGGTGTCGAAGAAGGGAAAGCCGGTATCAGACACGAATTTGCGCAACGCTTTCGAAGCGCGGCGGCGGTTCGCTCCGGCACCGATCAGGAGCAATGGCCGCTCAGCCGCGATGATGCGCTCGGCCGCTTCGTCGAGCGCAGCATCTCCGGCGACCGCATAACGCCTGTCATGCGGCGGTATGACCGGTTCGATCGTTTCCTCTTCAGCGATATCTTCGGGCAGTTCCAGGAGGACGGCTCCGGGTCTTTCTTCCTGCGCCAGGCGGAAACCTTCGCGAACGAGAGAGGGGATGCGGTTGCCGTTCACAATCTGGGTCGAAGCCTTGCAGAGCGGAGTGAACAGGGAAACGACATCGACGATCTGGAACTGGGCCTGTTTCGATGTCTTTATCGGCTTCTGTCCGGTAATGATGACAAGCGGAAAGGCCCCGAGCGCGGCATAGGCCGCCGGTGTGGTCAGGTTCGTCGCCCCAGGCCCGAGAGTCGCCAGGCACACACCTGCCTTGCCGGTCAGGCGGCCATAGGTCGTCGCCATGAAGCCAGCGCCCTGTTCGTGACGGGCCAGAACCAGCGTGATGGCGGAAGTTCGCAGCGATTCCAGAAGATCCAGGTTTTCTTCGCCTGGAACGGCGAAAACATATTCGACGCCCTCGGCTTCGAGTGCGGCGACCATGAGATCGGATGCTTTCATTCCTTGGTCCTCATTTTACGAGTTGCAGGGCGGTTCATGTCGTGCGCTGTCAAGCTGCTTGCCCACAGCGACCGACCCGATCGCCGCGCTTGTCAATGGTCGTGGTCATGGTTGTGGTGATGGTTCTTCTCGACCTGATGGTCCGGGATCATGTCGGGATCACAGTTCGCCGCGAGACAGGCTTCGAACGTAGCATGGGCGATGGCGTGCTGCGTCTCGAGCATACCGCGAGCCCGCGCCTTCACATCCTCGAAAGCCTGCAGCGAAGATTCGGCAGGAACGATATGCGCCTCAAGCGCGCGATAATGCTCACTGATGCTCCAGACATGGACGTGATGGACGTCGGCCACGCCTTCTGTGTCACGCAGGTCGCTCACAATGCGATCGAACTCGCTTTCGTCCGGCACCGCACCCATCAAGAGCCGCACCGTGCGAGGCAACAAAGTGACGCCCTGCCAGATCACATAGGCAGCAATGACCACACTTTCCAAGAAATCCCTCCTTGAAACGAAAAGGCAATCGACGTCGATTGTCTGAGATGGTCGCCGCAGCCAACCGATCATAGAAATGCTGCGGCGACCAACAGACTATTATCCCTTAGTCTTGGATCGGGACGTGACGGCCCTGCGATCGACCACGGTGATCCGGCGCGTCTTGGCATCGATCACCAGTCGTTCGGTGACGCCATTCCCCGGAAAGGCGACGACGTAACGCGGATTGAGCGAGAGCATCTGTTCGTTGCGCTTGAAGCCGGCGCGGGCACCAAGCCGACGATCGAGCGAATAGGTCAACTGCTGGACTTCGCGGCGCTCGGCCCAGCTCGCTGCCAGACGATCGGCCCCCTTGCCGTCGCCGCCATGGACCAGAAAGAGATCGGGAACCGCATCGCGAACCTTGTCGAGCGTCGCCCAGATATTTTCGGCGTATATCGAGGCCGTCTATCTCGCCCTTCGAGATGGTCGAATGAGGATTGATGATGAGCGCTGTGAGGCGGTTGCAAGGTTGATCGGATTTGAACGCGCCGTCGCGTGCAATAGCCTTCCGGGGTTCAAGAGTCGGAAGGGTTCTTGGGAAGCCAAATGACCAGCATTCTTGCGTGCTCTTCCCCAATCGATGATGTGGACGAAAGGGCAGCTTTGCTACTCGTTCTTTCCCAAACGAGACGGTCAGCAAGTGGCCCAAAATCTTACATTGAAAAGGCGGCCCGTCCCGGAAGGGACGGACCGCCCGCCGAGTGACCTGGACCTGTCAGGAGGGGTCAGGCAGCCTGCTCGGCAATCTCGTCAGTTTCTACTGCGTTGACCGCTTCGTCTTCTTCGTGGTCGGACAATTCGCCTTCTTCGGAACCGGCGAAACGCATGATCGGCGGAACCCAAGCCTGCGCCCGCTTCTTGACCTCAGACTCGCCAATGAAGTTGCCGGAGAAGATGCGCTCGGCAGCGCTCGCCAATTCGGCCTTCTTCGATGCAGCGTAGCGACTGACCAGTTCGGGACCACCGGCAGCATCGAGTGCCTCGAGCGTGCGGGCCTTGGCCACGCGGTCGAAATAGTTGGCCGCCGTGGGACGCCACCAATGCGCGGTCTCGATTTCCAGGAGCGAGCCCAGAGCCTCATGCATAGGTACCGAGCGCTCGCCTTCGCAGGCCAGGCTCGCGACAAGCGTGCGCGAGACGACATGACCAAGCCAGGCCGAGCGCCCCTCGTCGGATAGTGCCCGGAACCTGGCAAACCGCTCAACATCGCTTTCGCCAGAGCGCCAGCTTTCATCGAGCGACCCGGCAAACTCGGCCAAAGCAGCACTCGCGGGCGCATCCTTGGCCTCGAACCCGGTAACCGGGCCGGAAGCAACCGAGCCGACCAGTGTCGACGCTTTCTTGGCGCGCCAGTCATGCCCATCGGCATCGGCGAGCGTGAAGACCAAGAAGTCGAGCGCCAATGCCGGATCGTTGGCGAGATGGATCGCCAGGATGTCGCGGCGCTGCATGGCCAGTTCGTCGAGCAGGCGCTGCGACAGCGAGCTCCCTTTAGTCTTCACCGTTCCAATGTTCTCGACTGCCTCGACCACACCTTCGTCAGCGATGACTTCGGTCTGAGTATAGAACTGCAGGACCAAAGTCGGTTCGCCATTGCGCGAGAGGACGAGGAAAGCTCCAGCCTCGGATTTCAGCTCATCGGCGAGTACTGGCGGCCGATCATTGAGCGCGCACATGGCGCGGTCGATCACCACGAGTTCCTGTTCGGCCTTGGCGACCTCGTCTTCGTCGCTGTCTTCGTCTTCGAGCACTGCGGCGACGCGGTCGTAGTCGGCCTCGAGCTCGCCAAGTTCCTTCGCTTCCTGTTCGGTCATCGGCGCAGGCTCGCATGGCAGACGGCCGAGACCTTCGACGAGGTCATGGCTGACGTAGTTGCCAAGCGTCGGGCGCACCCAGGCAAGGCCATATTCGAGCGCGGCCTTTTCTGCTGCTTCTTCCATGGCTTTGTGCGCGAGGTCTTCGAGCAGCGCGACATCGATCCAGCTCTCGCTGGCATCGTCGTCGAACAGTTCGCGTTCGATCCGCCCACCTGCGGCGAGGTAGGCATCGCGTCCGACGAGAACCGCTCGCGGATCGGAACCGCGCACCGTGGCATCAAGCACCATGCGGCGGATCGTATCAGGCGTGATCTGATACCAGGCATCCTGCAACTCGGCATAGACATGCGCCTGCCGCTCCACGTCGGAGATCGCGCCGTAGGCCTTGGCCATGTCGAGCGTGATCGTGCCTTCGGCGAGTGCTTCGAAGACGCAGGGTGCGAGACTTGCCAAACGCAGGCGTCCTTCGACGAAGCGGACGGTGAGGCCGAAGCGGCGCGCCACGTCTTCGGAGGTAGCCCCCGCCTCGATGATGGAAGCAAAGGCCTGCGCCTCGTCGGCCGGGTTCATCGCCAGACGCTGGAAGTTTTCGGCAAGGCTGGCTTCGCGCACTTCGCTTTCTTCGCCTTCGATGACGAGGCAGGTGACCTCGTGGTTCTCGGGCAAGGCGCCATCTTCGGCCAGCGCCTGCAGTGCAGCGAGCCGGCGACCGCCGGCCTCGACCTCGAACTTGCCGCGCTTTCCTTTGCGCACGACGAGGTTCTGCAGCAGGCCGCGCGCGGCGATGTCTGCCCGCAGCTGGAGGTCGGCCAGCACGTCGCTCGACTTGCGAACGTTGCGCGGGCTCGGGACGAGCTTCTTCAAGGGAATCGACTGGATCATGGGTGTTCTCCTGATGGAATGAAGGCGCAGGTGAGGATCACGAGGCCCACAAGCCCAAAGGGCTCCCTCCACTCTCATTCTGAGATTGGGGTCTGCCCGAGGGATCAGGCGGCAAGCGCGGGGAGAACCGACGAGGCATTCGACACCGGGACGAACAGGCGCGTGCGGTAGCGGATGATCTCGGTGAAGCAGCCTTTGCCCTTGTACCAGTCGAGCCGATCGGGCGAGAACCCGGTCAGTTCAAGCCGCTGTTCGCCGCCGACCAGCGATCGTTTGACGGTCAAGGCATCGTGGCTTGCGAGGCCCAGCGGCTTGCCGCTGGCGATGACGAGGTTGCCGATCTGCTCAGGCGCCGGTCCGGTAAATCCGGAAAGACCAAAGGTCTCGGCGATTGCGGCGAGATCGATATCGAGCACTTCACGCCCAATGATCGACTGGCCGTCCTCGGCAACGAGCCGGGTGACCCGAACATGATCGCCGGGCAGGCGCTTCCAGACCGGGAGCAATAGGCCGGTAGCAAGATGGACGCGCTCGGTCACCGGTGACTTGGCCGCTTCCTCTTCCTCGGCACGCCAGGCCCTCGTGAATGCGGTGACGCCAATTTCTTCCCAATGGCTTTCAGCGAGTGCCTCAAGCGTGCAGTTTGCAGACTTGAGCGGGCGCAGCAGGCGCCGACGTTCGATCACGGCGCCGTCGTCGGCGATGAGCCGTCGGGCCGGAACCGACAGTGCGACCTTGCCCGAGCGCGCATTTCGCATCGGGATCGCGCGCGGGCCGCCGATCTCGTGCATGCGTACGAGGCGCTGCAAGCGTAGAGGCCGAAGGTGCCTCGTTACTTCGAGCGAGACGAGGCGTGTCTCGGCTCCGGTCACGGGGTCGGTGCGGAGAAGTTCGTCGGCAAGGACCGTGAAGCGATCGACCCTGACGGTTTCCAGTCCCTGGTCGAGCGTTCCGGCTTCGCGTGCGGCTTCGATCCGCGCCTCTACCAACCCGAGATATTCGTCGAAGATTCCGTTCTGGAGCGCGATCGGCAGGGCGAGGATGCGGTTGAGCCAGCGCTGGATCGTGGGGAGATTGTCGGTCAGCCCGCCATCGGGGTTTTCGAGCCGGAGGCCGGTGCGCTCGACAAAGTTACTGAAGCTCGTGGCCTCGAGCTTGCCGTCATAGAGCAGCTGGAACCAGCGGCTGAGCGCGTTGCGCGCGTAATCGCTTTCGAGATTGTCGGCCGGGTCGAACAGGTTCTGCCCGCCGGTCTGGCGCTGGCCGCGCGTCAGCGCGCCCAATGCGTCGAGCCTTCGCGCAATGGTCGAGATGAAGCGGCGTTCGCCCTTCACGTCGGTGGTTACCGGCCGGAAGAGCGGGGCCGAGGCCTGGTTGGTGCGGTTGGTACGTCCAAGACCCTGGATAGCGTTGTCGGCGCGCCAGCCCGGCTCGAGCAGGAAATGAACCCGGCGCTGCTGGTTTCGGCAGCCAAGGTCGGCATGGTAGGAGCGCCCCGTCCCGCCCGCATCCGAGAAGACCAGGATGCGCTTGGTCCCTTCCATAAAGCTTTGCGCTTCGGCAACATTGGCGCTGGGGCTACGCCGTTCGAGGCGCTGCTGGCCATCGCGGCCCGATACCAGCCTTCGGGTCCGGCCCGTAACCTCGGCCACAGCCTCGGTTCCGAAATGCTCGATAACCGCATCGAGTGCTGTTGCGATGGGCGGCAGCGCGCAAAGCTGTTCGATCAGCGCATCGCGCGCGGCCACGGCGCGCGGACAGAAGACGGGATTGCCCTCCTCGTCGCTCATTGCCTCAGAGCGGAGATTGCCGTCGTCGTCGGCGAAGACCTGCATCAGGCGCACCGGGAAGCTCTTCGAAAGGTAGTCGATGACATATTCACGCGGGGACAGATCGATATCGAGCGCTTCGCGTTCTTCGTCGGACAGGTCGGCAAGGCGCCGGTCGAGCATGGCCTCGGCGGTCGAGACCAGCTGCACGACAACCGAATGCTCTTCGCCAAGCGCCGCTTCCATCGCGGGGATCAGGCTCGGCAGTTTCATCGAAAGCAGGAGCTGGGCAAAGAAGCGCTGCTTGGTGCCTTCGAAGATCGACAACGCTGCCGCCTTAGCGTTGCGATTGAGCGTATCGCCGCTGTCCTCGTCGACCACGCGGGTTGCTTCGAGCGCCGCTTCGAGATTGCGGTGAATGATTGCCCAGGCCTCGGCATAGGCATCGTAGATCCGTACCTGCGCTTCGGTCAGGCTGTGTTCGAGGATTTCGTACTCGACCCCGGCGAAGGACAGCGCACGGGCAAGGTAGAGGCCCTGGGCCTTGAGGTCGCGGGCGACGAGCTCCATCGCCGCGACGCCGCCAGCGCGGATCTCGGTCATGAACGCCTCGTGGGTCGGAAAAGCGGTCTCGGGTCCCCAGAGACCAAGCCGTGAGGTGTAACCGAGGTTGGCGATATCCGAAGCGCCAGTGGCAGACGCGTAGAGCACGCGGGCGCGCGGGAGATGGTTCTGCAGCCTGAGGCCCGCCATCCCTTGTTCGGAGCCCTTGACCTTGCCGCGGATTGAAGAGCCCCCGAGCGCATTGGCCATGGCGTGGGCTTCGTCGAAAGCGATCACGCCATCGAAATCCTCGCCCGCCCAGGCAAGGATCTGGTCGAGCCGCGTATCCTCGGCGCGGCCCGAGCGCAGCGTCGGATAGGTGACGAAGAGAATGCCTTCGGACATCGTTGCAGGGTGGCCAAGTTTCCAGCGGGAGAGCGGCTGGATGTCGAGCGGCAGCCCACCAAGTGCTTCCCAGTCGCGGCGTGCATCTTCGAGCAGCGCCTCGTTCTTGGTGATCCAGATATGGCGACGCTCGCCGGCGAGCCAGCGGTCCATGATGACCGCGGCGATCTGTCGTCCCTTTCCCGCTCCTGTCCCGTCGCCGAGGAAGAAGCCTTGGCGGTAGGCGTGGCCGTCGTTGGCAAGCTCAAGCGAGGTGCCTTCCTGGCTGACCTTGAATTGACCCGGAAGATCGCGCGCAAATGCCTGGGTAGCGTAGACCAGTGTCTCGCATTGCGCTTCGGACAAGAGGCCATTGGCCTGACAGCCTGCGGGAAGGCGCGGGCGAACGTCCGGCTGGGGCGCCGCGACCGAGCCCATGGCGACCGATTCCACGAGCGGAGTGGGATGGACCGGCGCGCCTTCGAACGTGATGCGACTGGGCCGGTAAGGTAGGTAGATGCCGGTCTGTTCGGGTACCGGCGCGGGGTCGGCCAAGACCGAATAGGCAAGATTGGTCGCATTCGCCCTGGCTGCTGGTGTCGCGGCGAACGGCGCCACCGGCCGAACCGGCGCGCTTTGGGTCGAAGTCTTGCAAACGAGGCGCACTGGCTTGCCGAGCGGCAGGCGATTGATGTTGGCGGAGGTCTGTACGCGCGGCGGAAGCGCAGTGATAAGCTCGTGGAGCGAGATGAGGTCGGCAGTATCTTCGGTGATCGCAGGCGAGGACGCAGTCGGCGTCTTATCGAACACAACCAGACGAACGGCGATCCCCGTCCCTGTCCGACGAAACATCTGCTGCAAGCGGACATTGAGCAGGAGCGATGCTTCGTCCTGTTCCTTGGCGAAGGTTGAAGCGTCGAAGCCTTCGGGCATGATCGCGACTATCCTCGCCCCAGCGGCTGACGCCCGAATTGCACTGCGCAGGTGGCGCTGCGCCGTCTCACCATCCCTGCCGCGTTCCTGGCTGCGGGCGAATGGCGGGTTCATCAGCACGGCCGACGGAACAGGGCCGCGAAGCAGGTCGGCGATCAGTTCCCCGTCATGCGCGGTGATCGGGGCCGCAGCGAAGATGTGGCCTAGGCTGTCTCGTCTTGCCGGATCGATCTCGTTGAGGAGCAGCGAGGCCTTCCGGACGCTGCCCCATAGGGCAAGCGCACCATTGCCGGCGGACGGTTCGAGCAGCGTGTCGTGCGCAGAGATAGCTGCGGCCCCTGCCATCAGCCAGGTCAGCATTGGCGGGGTCGAGAACTGCTGGAGCTCGACCTGTGCCTCGCTGCGAACATGCCGGGGCGGTAAGGCTGCTTTGAGCCAGTCGAACCGCGCTTCGGCTTCGTGCACGTTCGTCGCCAGATCGATCCGTGAGGACTCTCGCAGCCAGAGCAGTGCGCCGATCTCGACCGCGTTGTTGTAGTCATCGATGGTCCAGGCGCTTCCCCAGTCCATGACGCCGGTTTCCTCGGCGAACAGGCCGGCGATATCGGCGCGGGAAAGGTGACGTCCCGAAGCGAGAAGCTCGGCAATCCTGGCGCCGACGGCGTAAGCCAATGGCACTGACGACTGTTGCTCGCCGGCGGGAAACAGGTCTGATTGAAACATGGCGATTCGTCCTCCTGATGAGGGCATCGGGACACGCCCTCTGCCGGATCAGGAATTCGAGAAGCTCTCTCTCCTCTACCGCGCCGCTTTGCGGCGCAGCCATGCTGTAAGTTCATCGTTCCAGTCGGTGTCGCGTGAGTGTGGTTTGCGAACGTGGATCGTCCGCCCATCGCGGGCATAAGCGGCCAGGCCACGCGACGCGGCCAGCTCGCCGCCAGCATCGTGATCGACGAAGAGGTGAAGCTCGGTCACGCTCTCAGGCACGCTGACGAGACCGAAGCGCTCATTACCCAGGGTCGCCCAGACGGGGATGCCGGTGAGGGCATAAGCCGACATCGCGCTCTCGATACCCTCGGCGAGGCCGAGCTTCCCGGATGCCGGAGCGAAGAGGCGGACAGCAGCTTCACCAAGCGCGCCGAGCGCGCGCTTCGGCTTGTCGAAGCCAGCCTTGGTTGAGGCCTCGCTCGACAGGAACGTGCGGTGGATGGCGATCGAGCCCTCGTCGAGGCTGACTGCCGCGATCATGGCGGGCAGAAAGCGAGTGCGTCCCTTCGGACCAAGCGGCGTTCGTGGATGGAAGCGGAGCGCCGGAGATGCGGCGAGGATGCCGCGGCTTTCAAGATATGCCTTTGCCGGACTGGCACGCAGTGGCTGTGCATCGCGCCAGATCCTCAGCGCTACCGCCGAGGGTTTGCGGGTGCTGGTCGATTCGGGTTCGTTGGTGATCGCAGAACCTGAAAAAAGCGCCGGTGCCTCGAAACCTTCACGCGCCAGAGCAGCCAGCACGCTCTGCTGATCGCATCCCGCGAAACAGTGGAAGAGGATGGCCTGTCGGCCGAGCGACACACCGAGTGACGGCGTGCGGTCATCATGCGCGGGGCAACAGGCCATGCCCTTTGTGCCGGACCATTTGCCCCCTCGCGATTCGCAAATGCGACGGGCGGTCTCGGCAAGCGACCGGTTGGGATGAGTTTGGACAGATAGGGACATGCGAGCTCCTCAGCATGCAAAGTGGCCCCCTCATCAGCGTTCCTCTCCTCTCCCGAAGGCAGGCATCCACAGGTTTCCTACAGGCATATGTTCTCTTTATGTTCCATTGTGATTCGAATCAATGGAGCACCACTCGAGATGACCTCTCTCAATTGTCGGACCGCGATAGCGGTCGCCTGCCTGGGGATGATCGCGACCTCCTCCCAGCAAGTCCGCGCCCAGGATTTCACCCTGTTCGAGCACGCGATCGTTCCGCCGAAGACGGACCAGCAGCCGGCTAGACAATATCTTCCTGCAATCTACCCGGCCGGGCCAGCAGACGTATCCTACCGGGAAGGCCTGTATATAGCGGCGATAGCCGAGGCTGAACGCCGCTACGGGCTTCCGACCAACCTGCTTCGTGCTCTTATCTGGGCTGAGTCCCGCTTCAATCCGATGGCTGTGAGTCCAGCTGGTGCTGCCGGGCTTGCTCAGCTTATGCCAGCCACGGCGCGAGAACTGGGCGTCCGGAACCGTCATGACCCTCTTGCATCGATCGACGGTGGCGCCAGGTACCTTCGCGACATGTTGGACCGGTTCGACGCGGTCCACCTGGCCTTGGCTGCTTACAATGCGGGCCCTGGTGCCGTCTCCCGATCACGCGGCATTCCGAAAAATGGTGAAACGCCGCAATATGTCCGGACTGTGTTGGGACGTTGGCAAGCAATTGGTACGTACAATTGACGAAACTACCTGATTTCCGGCTATTGTCTGAAATCATGTGCCGGAATGAAGACGGACAACGCTAGTGAGTGAGACCCCCGGTGAGCCGTTCGACTTTCGCAAGGCGTTGAAGGCACAAAAGCGCCGGAAGCTGAGAAAGGAGATCGCATTGGGTTTGGGAGCATTCGCGATTGTATTTGCTGGAGGGATGCTGGCATTCACCTGGCCAGTCCATGATGCCAATCTTGCTAACGACGATCAGCAGCCGCAGGCTTTATTCCAGCAAGCGAGCTCCCCACAATTCGACATCTGCGGATCGATCCGGCGCACATGCGTCGTGGATGGAGATACTTTCTGGCTTGATGGCGTGAAGATCCGCATTGCCGACATCGACACTCCCGAGATCAGCGAGCCTCGTTGCGACTATGAGTACCAACTCGGCATGCGTGCGACGCACCGCCTTGTCGAGTTGCTGAATGCCGGGCCCTTTGAACTGAGGACCATCGGGAACAGAGATGAGGATCAGTACGGTCGCAAATTGCGGGTTGTTACGCGCGGCGGCCGCTCGCTTGGCGATCAGCTGGTCAGCGAAGGCTTGGCGCGAACCTGGACCGGGAGACGTGAACCATGGTGCTGAACCGCGACCAGGAATTGTGGGCGGTCGCGCTCTGGGTCGAAAAGAACCATGGCAAAGAGGGACCCGCGTATATCGCGCAGCAAATCGAGCGGCTATTCAACGAAGGGGACGAAGCAGGCATAGCAACGTGGAAGACTGTTGCTGAGCGCTTCGATCAGCTTAGCTGCCAAAGCCCTACGAGCTGAGGCTCAGCACGATGCGGAATTGGCTTAAAGTCTGGGGCATCAGAATTGAGTTCGCCTTGCTCGCGTCAGTGTCCCTGATAGGGCTAGTCCTGAGCCTTCGGTCCTGCATTGGCTGAGAAAAAATTCCTTCTTCCGATCAACCCTTCGCAAACTTTCCCACGATGACCTTTCCTCCTGTCCGGAGCTCATCGAGGTAGTCGCTCCACCATTGAGCCATGCGCACCCGCTCGTCCCAATGTTTGCCGCGATGGTAGATGCCACGCACGACATTGCTGTCGCCATGTGCCAGGGCGCGCTCGATCGCATCCGGATTCCAGAGTCCCGACTCGTTCAGGAATGTCGATGCTGTCGCCCGGAGTCCGTGCGCGGTGACTTCTTCCTTCGAATATCCCATGCGACGGAATGCGGCATTGAGCGTGTTTTCACTCATGGGACGCTTGGAGCTGCGCGCAGACGGGAAGACATAACCTTCGCGGCCGAGCATCTCGGCCAGATCAGTAAGATAGCCTCTAACCTGCTTGGAAAGCGGGACAGCATGCGCTCGACGCGCTTTCATTTTACCGGCAGGAATTTTCCAGACCCCATCGACAAGGTCGATCTCATGCCATTCGGCGTGCCGGAGTTCGCCGGGGCGCACGAACACATGCGGCGCGATCTGCAAAGCTAACTTCGTCACCATGTAGCCAGTGAAGTCGTCGATTGCGCGCAGCAGCCCGCCTAACTCGGTGGGCTCAAGGATGGCTGCATAATGCGTGGCTCTCGGCGTTACGAGAGCACCCTTCAGCATACTGGTCGGATCGGATTTGCAGCGGGTAGTAGCGACACCGTAGCGAAACACGCGGCCTGCGAACGAGCGGCATTTCTTCGCAGTCTCGTGCTTGCCAGTGGCTTCCAGTCGTTTGAGAGGAGCCAGGACTTCGAACGGCTCGATCTCGTTGATGGGTCTGTTCCCGATGGCAGGCGCAAGCTTGTCGAGGAAATAATTGGCCTTGACGATCGTGCCATCGGCACGGCCATTCTGGACCATCATCTGTTCGATATACTCACGTGCGACTGCCTCGAACGTCTGTGCAGAAAGGAACTCGGCGCGGATTTTCCGCTTCCGCTTCTCAAAGGCCGGGTCGCCGCCAGAAGCAACAGTTCGTCGTGCCTCGTAGGCTTCGTCTCGCGCTTGCTTGAGACTGATGTCTGGATAGCTGCCGATGCAGAGCTTCTTTTGTGCGCCGCCGATCCGGTATCGGAATCGCCAAAGTTTGCCGCCGGTCGGCGTGACCTCAACATATAGGCCGCGCTCATCGGTTACCTTGTACGGCTTATCCTTGGGCTTGAGTGCGCGGAGGCGAGTATCTGTCAGCGGCATGTGGGGGCCTTTTCATCTGGGCCTTTGCGAAACGGCCTCAAAAGGCCCACAAAAGTGTCTGGAACCCCCGAGAACAGGCGGGACGATCCGGAACGATCCAAGGGCCAAATCCCTAGGATTTCTGCGGGTTTTATAGATTATTTGGGAGAACGTGAGAAGAACAAATGGTGCCCAGAAGAGGACTCGAACCTCCACGCCCTTGCGAGCGCCGCCACCTGAAGACGGTGCGTCTACCAATTCCGCCATCTGGGCACGAAATCGCGATCCGGTCTTCCAACGCCGATCGCGGGTAGGCGCGGGCCACTAGCGAAGGTGACCGGGGGCTGTCAACGGACTTCGACGCGGTTGCCGCAGGTGCTTGCGAGCGGCGACGCCATGCGGCATGGCGCGCAGGCACTTACCGCAGCACGCAGGACCGGCCCATGCCCACACGCGATCCCCTTTACGGCCAGCTCGTCACCGTCTTCGGCGGTTCGGGCTTCATCGGTATCCACCTCGCCCAGCAATTGCTGGAGCGCGGCGCCCGGCTACGCGTGGCCAGCCGGCATCCCGAAGAGGCCTGGTCGCTGAAGCCGCTCGCCAATCTCGGCCAGCTGCAGTTCGTGCGCTGCAACGTGCTGGACGAACGCAACGTGCGCGCCTGCGTCGACGGGGCCTATGGCGTGGTGAACCTGGTCGGCAGCTTCGAGGGCAATCTCGAAAAGCTGATGGGCGATGCCGCCGGAATGATGGCGCGCGCGGCGAAGGAAGCGGGCGCGCGGGCGTTCGTCGAGGTCAGCGCGATCGGGGCCGACCTCGAGGCCGAGAGCGAATATGCCTATGCCAAGGGGCTGGGCGAGGAAAAGGTGCGCGCGGCGTTTGCCGAGGCGACCATCATGCGTCCTTCGGTCGTGTTCGGCGAGGATGGCGGGATCGTGAAGATGTTCGCCGACCTCATCCAGATGATGCCGGTCCTCCCGGTGTTCGCGCCCGAAGCGCCGATGCAACTGGTCCATGTGGACGATGTCGCGGAAGGGATCACGGCGGCGCTGGTCGATCCGGGAACGCATGGCGGCAAGATCTACGAGCTGGCGGGACCGGAGAAGGTCACGATGATGCAACTCAACCGCCGCATCGCCGAGGCGCAGCGCCGCAAGCGGCTGTTCGCGCCGATGCCCGATGCGGTCGGCAGCTTCTTCTCCGCCCTCCCCGGCTCGCCGATGGGACCGGATCAATGGAAGCTGCTGAAGGCGGGCAATGTCGCCAGCGGCCAGCATCCCGGCCTGGCGAAGCTGGGGGTGGAGCCCAAGCCGCTGTCGCTGTTCCTCGACCGGATGATGGTCCGCTATCGCAAGCACGGTCGTTTCGCCGACCGGACGGGGATCGCACCCGGCACGAACTGAGAGGGTGCTAGCCGGCCGCTAGACCTGCGGCGCCTCCCCCTGGGTGATGAGGTTCACCGGCTCCACCAGCAGCACGGAGCCTTCCGTTCCGGTGATCCGCACGCGCTCGCCCGGCTCCATGTCGACGCCGCGCGCCATCCATTCGCCGTCGGCGTAACGCACCCGGCCGCTGCCGCCCTCGATCGCCTGAGTGACGACCGCGGTCTGCCCCACCATGCGTCCGGTCGGCTTGTTGAGCAGCGGGTCCGAACTGACGATGGGGCTGTCCGACAGGATGCGGCGCGCCGAATAGACGGAGATCAGCGCCAGCGCGACGAACTCCACCACCTGTAACGCGAGGCCGACATCGTAGATGAAGGCAAGCCCGCCGGTGATCAGCGCCGCGACGGCAAGCCAGATCAGATAGACGCCGGGCACCACCAGCTCCAGCGTGGCGAGTACCAGCCCGATCACGATCCAGACGATATAGGGTTCGACCCCGTCGAGCATGGCCGCTTGCCTTTCCTAGCCCCGGTCGCCGGTGCGCGGCACGCTCGCCCGCTCGCGCCCGCGCGGCAGCGGCGTTCCCACATCGGCGCGGGTCGTAACGTCGCTATCGCCGGTGATCCCCTTCACCAGTTCCCCGATGCCGCCCAGCGAACCGATCAGCTGCGTCGCCTCCACCGGGAACAGGATCGTCTTGGCATTGGGGCTGTCGGCGAACTTGCCGATCGCTTTGGTGTATTCCTGCGCCACGAAGTAGTTGATCGCGCCGTTCCCGCCCGAAGCGATCGCATCGGACACGACTTGCGTCGCCTTGGCTTCCGCCTCGGCGGCGCGTTCGCGCGCCTCGGCATCGCGGAACGCGGCCTCGCGCTTGCCCTCCGCCTTCAGGATGGCGGACTGCTTGTCGCCCTCGGCGCGCAGGATGTTTGACGCCCGGTCGCCTTCGGCCTCGAGGATTTCGGCACGCTTCAGCCGCTCCGCCTTCATCTGCCGCGCCATCGCCTCCGATATGTCGATCGGCGGGCGGATGTCCTTGATCTCGACCCGGGTGATCTTGACCCCCCAAGGGGAGGTGGCGTGATCGACCACGGACAGCAGTCGCGCGTTGATCTCGTCGCGCTTCGACAGGGTTTCGTCCAGGTCCATGCTGCCCATCACGGTGCGCAGATTGGTGGTGGTGAGCGCCATGATGGCGTTGTTCAGGCCTGAGACCTCGTAGGCCGCCTTGGCCGCTTCCAGCACCTGGAAGAACACCACCGCGTCGACGCCCACCATGGCGTTGTCCTTCGTGATGATCTCCTGCCCCGGAATGTCGAGCACCTGCTCCATCACGTTGATCTTGTGACCGATGCGGTCGATGAACGGGGTGATGATGTGCAGGCCCGGTTCGGCCGCCTTGGTGAACTTGCCGAAGCGCTCGATCGTATAGACGTAGCCCTGTTTCACGACGCGCACCGCCATCAGCAGGAAGATGACCAGCAGCGCGACCAGCGCGATCAGAATATATTCCATTGGAAACCGTCCCTTCTCTCCTTCGCATCGTAGCGCCGGGGGGCGGGCGGGCAAGGAAAACCGGGCCGCGCGACACGCAAAAACGCCAGCCGGATGTAGGGAGATGTTAAGCCGCCCCGTCTAGGCGCACGCGACGCGCGTGATGTGCGCCGCGGCGGAAGAAAAAATGATCTGATGGGTCGGGTGTTGCAAATCGTGGACAGGCTGTGGCGCACCGTGTCGATCCCGCGTGCCCTGGCGAGCGACTACGCCGGTTTTCGCGCACGCATCCAGGGCAGCACGGCATTGCCGAAGATGATCATGGCGACGCTGGTCATGTGCGGCCTGGTGCCGATCGACCTGATTGTCATTCCCGACGTGTCCTGGCTTTCGCTTATCGTGCGGTTGGGGATCGCCCTGCCGCTCGGTATCGCCGCATGCATCCTCGTGAACCGGCACCGGCGTTCGCTGGCGATCGTGCAGTCGACCTACTGCGCCGTCTCGATCGCCTACGGCACGCTTGCCTGCATGCTGGTGACCGCTTCAGCCAGCCCCCTCGCCCCGGTCTACATGACCGCCAACAACCTCACGATCGTATTCGCGCTCCTGATCCTGGGCCTGCCCCCGCGCTGGGCGACCGCGCTGGCCGCGTCTATCGTGCTGACCCAGAGCATCGCCCTCGCCCTCGCCCCATTCACCACGCCGAAGCTGTTCCTGTTGGTCACCGGGCTGTCGCTTACCATGGTGGGAGTCGGGCTTTTCGGAAATGTGGTGCTCGATCGCGGCCAGCGGCTGCGCTTCCTCTCCCGCCAGCGCGACGAGCGGCGGCTGCACGCGCTGGCATCGCAGAACGCGCTGCTGGAGCGACTTTCCGCTCTCGACTTCCTGACGGGCCTGTCCAATCGGCGTGTGTTCGACGCCGTGCTGGCTTCCGTCATGGCGGAGACTCCCGCAGGCGAGACGGTCGCTCTGGCCATGATCGACATCGATCATTTCAAGGCGTTCAACGACACGCTCGGCCATCAGGCGGGCGACGAAGCGCTGAAGCATGTCGCAGCCGCGCTCGAGCGGGTTTCGCGCCACAACGACCTGGTCGCCCGCTATGGCGGGGAAGAATTCGCGGTCGTCATACCCGACACGCCCCCGCATTCGCTGGA
Source organism: Erythrobacter sp. LQ02-29 (assembly GCF_022576075.2). Classification (NCBI taxonomy): domain Bacteria; kingdom Pseudomonadati; phylum Pseudomonadota; class Alphaproteobacteria; order Sphingomonadales; family Erythrobacteraceae; genus Erythrobacter; species Erythrobacter sp. LQ02-29. Next base: position 371,050 of record NZ_JANCNT010000001.1, read on the forward strand.
TCTGATCGGTGCGCGGCTACGCGCGGCGGTGGAGAACGCCGCGATCGCCCATCCGGCGAGCCCGTCGGCCCAGTACATTACGGTTTCGGTCGGGATCGCCTATTGCGACGCGCGCGGATCGGTCGCGGCGCTGGTCAGTGCCGCCGACCGTGCGCTGTACCGCGCGAAGAAGGAGGGGCGGAACCGCGTCGCGATCGCTCACTGCGACGGCAGCGAGGCGGCATCGCCGATCCAGCGGCTCGCCTGAGCGGCGCTTGCCGCATCAATCGCTGGCAATGGTCCCGCCGTAGAGGGCCATCAGGCGCGACCACGCCTTCTCCGCTGCCGATTTATCGTAGCTTGGGCTGTCGATCACGGTCCAGCCGTGGTCGGCGGGGTAAACCTCGATCTCGGCCGGCACGTTCGCGGCGGCCGCCGCCTCTCGCAGCGTGGTCTTTGCCTCCGGATCCTTTGCATCGTCGTTCTGCGCAATGGCGAAGAGATAGCTCGCCTGCGTGCGGCCCAGCATGTTGTGCGGGCTTTTCGCACCGTCGCGCACCAGTCCGCCGCCGTGGAAGCTGGCGGCGGCGCGGATCCGCTCGGGCACGGCAGCGGCGCTCCACACGGTGAACGGTCCGCCCATGCAATAGCCCTGCGTCCCCACGCCCTTGCCGGTATCGACCGCGTCCTGCCGATCGAGCCACGCGATGTACGCACTCGCATCGCGCATGATATTGTCGGCGGTCAGCTTCTCGCGCCACGGCCCGACCTTCTCGAACCCGTTGTCGCCGGCAAAGGCGGAGAAATCGGCGAACTGTTCGCCCGATACGTCGCGGTAATAGGGATTGACCGCGAGCACCGCGTAACCCTCGCCTGCCAGCCGCGCGCTCATGCGGTAGAACGCCTCGCGCAGCCCCGCGATATCGGGCCACAGCAGCACCGCCGGATGGTTGCCCGACGCGGGATGGACGAAGAAGGCGTCGGCCTTCCCGTCGGGCGTGTCGATGGTGACGTTGGAACGGGTGAGTCCGTCCGAACCGCCTGCAGCGGTGCTTTCGCCGTCACCACCCGATCGGTCGTTCATCCCGGTGCAGGCGGCCAGCGCCGCAGTGCCGCCCAGAGCCATGGAACCGGTGCCGAAACGGCGGCGATCGAGTCCCTTCAGCCGGGCAAGATCGGTCTGGTCGCACATGCTCGTCTCTCCTTCGCCTCGTCCGCGCCAGAGCATAGGGACAGGTGCGAACGGCGCAAGGCGTCAGCCGCGAAAGACGACCGTGCGGCTGCCGTTCAGCAGCACCCGCTCCTCCAGATGCAGCCGCACCGCCTCGGCCAGTACGCGCCGCTCTATGTCGCGGCCCTTGCGGACCAGTTCGTCGGGCGTGTCGGCGTGGTCGATCGGTTCCACGTCCTGGTGGATGATCGGGCCCTCGTCGAGATCGGCGGTGACGTAATGCGCGGTCGCGCCGATCATCTTCACCCCCCGCGCGTGCGCCTGATGGTAAGGCTTCGCGCCCTTGAACCCGGGCAGGAAGGAGTGGTGGATGTTGATGCAGCGCCTCGCGAGATGCGCCGCCTGTTCGTCCGAGAGGATCTGCATGTAGCGCGCCAGCACCACCAGCTCGGCCCCCGTCGCCTCCACCAGAGCGCGCACCCGCCCCTCCTGCTGCGCTTTCGTCTCGGCGGTCACGGGCAGGTGATGGAACGGGATGTCGCCGATATTGGCGTGGTCGAGCGCGCTTGCCGGGTGGTTGGAGACGATCGCGACCGGCTCCATCGCCAGCTCCCCGATGCGCCAGCGATAGATGAGATCCGCCAGGCAATGATCGAACTTGCTGACCATCAGCAGCACCCGGCGCGGGCGGTCGCGCCCGACCAGCCGCCAGCGTGCGCCGATCCGGTCCGCCAGCGGGGCGAAGGCGGCGCGCATCGCTTCCGCGTTTCGCTCGCCCGGGTCGAACTCGACCCGCATGAAGAAACGGTCGGCGGCGCGGTCGTTGAACTGCTGCGCCTCCAGGATATTGCCGCCGCGTTCGAACAGGAAGCCCGCGACCTCGGCGGTCAGGCCCGGCCGGTCGGCGCAGTCGAGCGTCAGGATCAGCGGGCCCGCCATCGCCATCAGCGCCGGGTGAGCGCGTCCTCGCTTTCGCGCATCAGCGTGGCGACGATGTCGGCGACCGGCTCCTCCGCCTTGACCATGCCGACGCTCTGCCCCGCCATCAGCGATCCGTTCTCGACATCGCCGTCGATCACCGCGCGGCGCAGCGCCCCGGCCCAGTAATGCTCGACCTGCAATTGCGCCTCGGCCATCGCGATTTCCTCGCGGTCGAGCCGTCCGGCGATCTCGCGCTGGGTGCTGGTGAACGCCTCGGTCCCCTTGTTCTTGAGGGCGCGCACCGGGATCACCGGCAGACGCCCGTCGACCTGCACGCTGGCGATCGCGTCGCGGGCATTGGCGCGGAAGAACGCCTTCTTGAAATCGGGATGGGCGATGCTCTCTGTGGCGCAGGCGAAGCGGGTGCCCAGTTGCACGCCGCAAGCGCCCATTTCGAGATAACCGGCGATCGCCGAACCGCGACCGATGCCGCCGGCGACGAAGATCAGGTGCTCTTCGGCCAGCTCGGGCAGCATTTCCTGCGCCAGCACGCTGGTGGAAACCGGGCCGATATGGCCGCCCGCCTCCATCCCCTCGATCACCAGCGCGTCGGCCCCGGACCGCAGCAGCTTCTTCGCCAGCGCCAGCGTCGGCGCGAAGCAGATCACCTTGGCCGGGTTCTCGCCGCCCTTGATCGCTTCAACGCTGCCCTTGGGCGGAATGCCGCCCGCCAGCACGACGTGGGTCACGCCATGCCGCTCGCACACCGCGATCAGGTCGAACAGGTCAGGATGCATGGTAATGAGGTTCACGCCGAACGGCTTGTCCGTCCGCGCCTTCGTCTCCGCGATTTCCGTATCGAGCAGGTCGGGTGTCATCGCGCCGCAGGCGATCACGCCGAAGCCGCCTGCGTTGGAGATGGCGGAAACGAGATTGCGCTCGCTCACCCAGCTCATCGCGCCGCACAGGATCGCGTGCTCGCTGCCGAGGAATTCCACGCCGCGCGCCATCAGCGCGTCTGTCTTGGGATAGGTGCTCATGGGGTCGCGCCCTATTACGCAGGGCTGCACCCGGCAAGCGGAACCCGCCGCGATGCGCCCCGTTCGAACGGCATGACCCAGCCCTACGAAACGCTCGACCGCCTGTTCCTCGCCGGTGAATGGACCGCTGGCGAAGGCGACGAAATGACCAATCTGTGCCCGTGGGACGAAAGCACGATCTTCACCGTGAAGGGCGCGAGCGAGGCGCAGGTCGACGCCGCCTGCCGCGCCGCCGCCGAGGCGCAGGCCGAATGGGGCGCCACTCCGCCCGCCGCGCGGGCCGAGGCGATGCAGAAGATCGCCGGCATTCTGGAGGCGCGCAAGGACGAAGTCGCCCAGTGGATCGTGCGCGAGGTCGGCGGCACCCGGCTGAAGGCCGCGCTGGAGCTGCAACTGGCGACCGCGGTGGCCAAGAGCGCGGCGGCGCTGCCCTACATGGTCGAGGGCTCGATCCTGCCCGAGGACATTCCGGGCAAGGAATCGCGCGCCTACCGCCAGCCGGCGGGTGTGGTTGCGCTGATCTCGCCCTGGAATTTTCCACTGCAGCTGACCGCGCGCACGCTGTTCCCCGCGCTCGCCGTGGGTAACGGTGTGGTCGTGAAACCCGCGAGTGACTCGATTGTCACCGGCGGCACGATCTTTGCCGCGATCTGCCAGGAAGCGGGCCTGCCCAACGGCCTCGTCAGCGTGCTGCCCGGCGGCGGCTCCACGGTCGGCGAAGCGCTGGTGAGCCATCCAATCCCCGCGGTCGTCTCCTTCACCGGCTCCACCCCGGTCGGGCGCGGTGTGGGCAAGGCGGCGCTCGATTCCAAACGGATCAAGCCGGTCGAGCTGGAGCTGGGCGGCAATTCGCCGATCGTCGTGCTGGACGATGCCGATCTCGACCGCGCGATCGAGGCGAGCGTGTGGGGCAAGTTCATGCACCAGGGCCAGATCTGCATGATCGCCAACCGGATAGTGGTGGAAGACGCGATCTACGACCGGTTCGTGGAAGGGTTCGTGGAGCGGGTGCGGCAACTGCCGGTCGGCAAGCGCGAGGACCCGGCCTGCTTCATCGGCCCGATCGTCAATCGCGACCAGTTCGACAAGGTCACCGACCTGATTGCCAAGGCGAAGGAAGAGGGCGCGAAGCTCGCGCTGGGCGGCGATGCCGACGGGCTCGTCCTGCCGCCGCACGTCTTCACCAACGTGCCGGAGGACAGCTGCCTCGTCACCGAGGAAATCTTCGGCCCCGTCGCCCCGATCCAGCGAGCGCGGGACGAAAAGCACGCGCTCGAACTCGCCAATGCCACCGGTTACGGCCTGTCGAGCGCGGTCTTCAGTGCCGACGAAGGTCGCGCCTTGGCCTTTGCGAAGCGGGTCGAGGCGGGAATGACTCACATCAACGACCAGACGGTGAACGACAGCGCCTTCGCCCCGTTCGGCGGGGTGAAGAATTCGGGCATCGGGCGCTTCAACGGTCGCTGGGCGATCGACGCCTTTACCACCACGCGCTGGATCTCCGTCCAGCACGACCCGCGCCCGTACCCCTTCAGCGCGGACGATCTGGGCTGACGCCACATCACTCGCCGGGAACGGGGTCGCGGCGAAGCGCGTATCTGTTCTCATGGCTGGCAAGCAAAACGGCACCGGCGACGCCGAAGACACCGCGGGTGGCGACGATCACGCGCTCAGCCCCGGCAAGCCCGGATCGCGCCACGACGCCTATGCCCAGCTGGCGGATCGCTTCGCCAGCGGCGCGGCGATCCCGCTGCCCACCTTCCTCCACGGCCAGGCCCGGCGCGAGCATGTGCGCGCCTGCATTCTGGAAGATCACGCCACCCGGATCGACGCGCGCGCACAGGGGACGCAGGAGAAGTTCGAGGAGCTGGCAGGCGACCTCTACAAATATTTCCGCGGTACCGCGCTCGGCTTCTACCGGGACATGGCGGGGATGGACGCGGCGCGGCCCAAGGTGCTGCTGCTGGGCGATGTGCACCCGGGCAATTTCGGCGTCATGCCCAATGCCGACAACGTTCCGATATTCTCGGTCAACGATTTCGACGAGGTCGCCTACGGCCCCTATAGCTGGGACCTGAAGCGGGGGGCGGCGGGCTTCATCCTGGCCGCGAAATGCGCCGGCGGGCTGAAGCGCAAGCAGCGCCGCCGCGTCGCGAAATGCTTCGCCAAGGGCTATATCACCGGGATGAAGCACTTCGCCGACGGGGCCGACCCCAACGACGACGTGTTCCGCATGGACAATGCGCCGCCCATAATCTGCGACCTGTTCGACGACGCGATGGAAAACCGGGCGGACTGGCTCGCCGACGATCACCAGAACGAGACCCGCAAGGGCTTCTCACCGAGCAGTTCGCGCGAGCCCGTCACCAGCGGGCGCGACGAATTCCAGGGCTATCTCGACGAGCTGGCGGAGCGCAACGGCATCGAGCCCGGTGGCCGCTTCGGCGAATTACGGGTGAAGGACGTCGCGCATGTCTACGGGAAAGGGTGCGCCTCGCTCGGCCTGACGCGGTTTCACATCATGATCGAGGGGCCGGAGAAGGACGGCACCGACGACCTCATCGTGGAATTCAAGCTGTCGCGCCTCTCCGCGCTCGACGGGCTCGCCCCGCACGGCGATCTCGATACCGGTGCGCGGGCTCACCGCGTGGCCGAGGGGCAGCGGATCCACATTCCCAATGGCGACGTGTTCTACGGCGCGGTGGAGATCGACGGCGAGAGCTACATGACCCGCGAACGCGCGCCGTTCCGCGACGATATCGATCAGAGCGATCTCGATTACGACGGCTGGCGCGACTACGCCCACGCCTGCGGCCGCGCCCTTGCGCTCGCCCACGCGCGCAGCGACGATGCGGGCGCGATCGATTACGACATAGAGCCCGCCATCCTGGAAGACATGGCACCCCACCACCTGTTCATCCACGACGTCGCCTGCTTCGCGGAAGAAGCGGTCGACCGGATGAAGCGCGACTGGAAGGCCTATCGCAAGGATTACCGGCGCGGCGCCTTCACCCGCCGGTTCGAGCGCTATGGCTAGCGCCTACCGGCGAGCCGTCGATCAGAAATCGACTGTGACCGATCCCCGGTAGGTGCGCGGCCGCCCTTGCAGAAGGCGCGCGGTGTCGCCCGATGCGAAGGCGCTGTAGGACGAGCTCCAGAACCTCTCATTGGTCACGTTGTCGACGCCGAAGCGCAGGGTGAGCGGGACGCCGCCCGTCGCCAGCACGTATCGCGCGCCCAGATCGAGCGTGGTCCAGTCGTCCAGATAGCTGGTATTGGTCACGTTCGCCGCCTGCTCCCCGGTGTGGATCACCCGGCCGGTCAGCGTGAAGCCGGGCACGAAGGGCAGGTCCCATTCGACATTGGCGTTGAGGGTATAGTCCGGCACGCCCAGCGCATCGTTTCCTTCGTTCGCGCCGCCCGGCGTGCGGCGCAGCTTCGCATCGACCACCGATCCGCCCGCGATCAGGCGCAGGCCGTTGACCGGCTGGGCGGTCACGAACAGCTCGATCCCGCGATTGCGCTGTTCGCCATAGCTGCCGAAGCGCAGGCTGCCCGCAACGTCCGGATCGGCCGCGAGGTAGAAGCTGGGCTGCTCGATCTGGTACAGCGCGAGGCTCGCCTGCAAGCGGTCGAACCCGATCTTGCCGCCGACCTCGTACTGGACCGAGCGCGCAGGCGCGAGCACCTGGCCGCCATTGGTCACCGGCAATTGCCCCGCCCCAGGATTGTCGGGATCGATCCCGCTCACGGGCGCGGGCGTGCCGGGCTGCAGCCCCTCGATCCGGTTGGCGAACAGCGAGATGCGCTCGGTCGGCTTCACCACCAGGCCGATGACGGGGGTCACCGCGTCGCTGCTCAACCGGCTGGTCAGGTCGCCGTTCGCGACGTTGTAGCTTTTCTGCGTGATCTCCTGCAGGCGCAGCCCGCCGGTCAGCAGAATGCGGTCGTCCCACAGCCCGATCGTGTCGGAGGCGAAGGCGCTCAGCTGGATCGAGCGCGCGCTGGGGTTGGGATCGTCCAGATCGCCGCTGAAGAACGTGCTGGTGCCGGAAATCGGCGCGTCGACCGGCGCGTAGAGATTGGTCGCGTAGCCGCTGCGGAAATCGTAGGCGGTGCGGAACTGCTGCCAGTTCATGTTGCCGCCGAAATTGAACTCGTGCGTGATCGCCTCGCCCAGCCGGACGCGCAGGCCCGCCTCGACCGCCTCGTTGTTGATGCGCGCGGGAATGATGGAGGGGCTGATCGTGGCCGCGCCGGTCGCGGCGTCGGTCACCGTGATACCGGCATAGGTCCCCTGCTCGTTGCCATCCAGCGCGCCGCCGGTGACGTAGAGCATGGCGTTGTCCGCCACGTCGTATTCGATCCGCGCCAGGCCGAAAATATCGCGCAGTTCGGTGCTGGCGAAGGACGGGCCGTAATTGAGATCGGCCTCCGGCACCTCCGGAATGGCGCCGTTGCCGATCACCACCTGCGGGCGCAGCCGGTTCACCTCGTAGCGCTGGTACGCCCCGTCGAGCGTCACGCGCAGATTGTCCGTGCTCCAGTCGAACGACGCGCCGCCCACTATGGTGCGGCGAAATTCGTCGTCCACCGCCACGTCGCCGCTGCGATAGGCGCCGTTGACCCGCACGCCGAACTGCCCGTCCGCGCCGAAGCGGCGGGCGACGTCCGCACTGCCGCCGAAATGCGCGCCCGAGAGATAGCTGGCGGTCAGGCGCGTGATCGGGCGCTCGCCCGCGCGCTTCAGCTGCAGCGTCACATTACCGCCGATCCCGGTGCCGCCCGGCGCCGCGCCGTTGAGGAAGGCGTTCGCCCCGTTCAGCACCTGCACGCCCGAATAGAGCTCGGGCGCGACCAGCTGGCGCGGGGTGATGCCATAAAGGCCGTTCATGCCCACATCGTCGCCGTAGAGCGGGAAGCCGCGGATGACGAACTGCTCCGCCGCATTGCCGAAGGCGTAGGTGGTGCGCACCGAAGGATCGTTCTCCAGCACCTCGCCCAGCGTCAGCGGCTGCTGGTTGAGGATCAGGCTTTCGTCGAAGGTGCGCACGACGAAGGGCACGTCGAGCGAATCCTTGTCCCCCAGCACGCCCAGATCGCCGCCGCTACGCACCTCGGTCGCATTGATGCGCTGCGCGATGACGACGATCTCGTTCGGGGTCAGGCCCGGCTCCAGCGCCTCCTGCGCCTGGGCGGGCATGGCGAGCGCGGCGGCGAGGATCGGCAGCGGCAGGGCGTAACGGTGCAGTTTCATCGGTCTCTTTCGGTTTGTAGGGAATGGCGGGGTCGGTCGCGCCGCAGCCAGGCGGCGGCGATGGCGAAGGGGGCGGCGGCGAGCAGGGCGACGGCAAGCACGTCCTCCCACCCGTCTCCGGTCAGGCCGAGCACCAGCCCGGCGAGGCTGGCGGCGAACAGCGCCAGCGGCCAGGCGAACACGCGGGCGAGCGATTGCGGGGCACGGCGGACGCGGCTCATGCGGGCGCACTCGCCAGCGCGCGCCAGGTGCGGATACGATGCTCGCGCCCGCCGCGCCGGGGGCGCAGCCACAGGGCAAGGCCGCTCCACAGCACCCAGATCAGCGCGAGCGTGAGCGCCGCCCATACCAGCTTCAGCGGCAACCCGCCGTAATCGCCGAAATGCAGCGGCTTCGACAGCATCAGCGCCTGGTTGAGGGCGGGCATGGTCCGCGCATCGGTCAGCCGCCCGGTGCGCGCATCGACCAGCGCGGGCGTCAGCAGGCTGCGCGTCAGCGGGCGGTCGCCCTGGAAGAAGATCGCGTAGTGATGCCCGCTCGACCAGCCGCCGCCGGGGAAGCCGATGAACTGCGGGGATCGCCCCGGCAGCGCGGCCCGCGCGCTCGCCATGGCGGTGTCGAGCGAGCCGTATTCGGCGGGGGCAAGCGGTGCCTCGGCCGCATAGGCGGCGGTCATCGCCGCGACCTCGCCATCGCGCCAGCTGTCGGTCAGCGGGTCGGCGAAGGCGTTGATCGCGCCCGTCACCCCGATCGCCAGCGCCCAGCCGAGCGTCGCGATCCCGACGAGGTTGTGCCGGTCGAGCTGCCGCTTCGCACTGCGCCCGCCCGGGCCGCTCCCGCGCAACCGCCCGAAGCGCAGCCGCCGCATGAACGGCGCGTAGAGCACCGCGCCCGAGATCAGGCTGACCACGAACAGCACGCCCATCGCGCCCAGGAACCACATCCCCCACTGGCCCAGCAGCAGGTCTGTGTGCAGGCCCAGGATCACGTCCATCACCCCGTCCCCATCGATCGCGCCCAGCGCGCGGCCGGTGACGCGGTCGTAGCTGAGCAGCGTCATCTCGCCCGCGCCCGCATCGGGCCGGGGGCCGAGCGTCACGGTGGTGAGCGGGCTGTCCTGGCTGAAGGCCATGAACAGCGGCACCTGCCCCGGATGGCTCGCCAGCGCGCGGTCCATGATCGCATCGAGCGGCAGGCCGACGCCCCCTGCATTCGCCGCCATGTCGGCCGATGGCGGCCCGGCCAGCGTCGCATCGTAATCGGTGCCGAAGGCGGCATCGATCTCGTCATGGAAGATCAGCGGCAGCCCGGTCAGACTCAGCAGCAGCAGGAAGGCGGTGGGCACGAGCCCGCTCCATTTATGGAGCACAAACCAGAACCGGATTCGCCGCGGAGACATGCCCCGCCGCCTAGGGAGGGAGCGGGCACGGTGTCAATGATAATCATTCGCAATAGCGTAGGTGGAGATGCAGTCAGCCCTGGCTGGCGGTGTCGCGGGGCGGATCGATCAACGGCCCGTCCTCTATTTCCTCCAGAAGTTTCGCCTGCTTCGGCTCCAGATCGACCAGCATGGCGAGCACGTTGAGCACATTGATCAGCTCGCTGGTATATTCGGGCAGCCAGTGGTCGGGCTGGATCTTCGTCAGCTCTGAGGGCGGTCGGCGGTCGCCGATGACAGGGCGGCTGCGGTCCTTCCTGCGATAGCTGAACCATTGCCGCAGCACGTTCTTGCCCGACACCTCGTATTCCCACACCTCGGGCGGCACGTTCTCGACCCGCCCGGTTCCGACCATCAGCGTATGCGTACCCGCATCGTAGTCAAGCGTATCGGGAAAGTTCTCGGGGTCGGTCGGGATCGGATGCGCGGCCGGGATGGTCGGCGCGCGATCGCGTGGCAGGCGCGGCTCGCCTGCCGGTTTCCCATCGGCCATCCGCTCGCCGAAGGTATGGAGCCAGATCACCTCGCGCCCCAGCTTCGCCGCACGATCGAACAGGTCCCTGTCGGCGGTCAGCGGCACGCGCAGGCCGGGGCGCACGAGATCGTCGCGGTGCGTGGCGGTGAAGGCGGGATGCGCCAGGACGCCCGCGACATAGGCGAAGACATCGACCGGATCGATGGCTCCACCGTGCGCGGCGGAGAGCGCCTTGACCGCCCGCGCCGCGATATTGGTCCGGGTAGCATCCGCGTCTTGCCACAGCGGAAAGACGCGACCGCCGCGACCGTGAAAGTGGTCGAGGTCCGGAATGTGGCCTAAGAATGAGATCGCCGGTCCATTTTGCGGAGATAGCCTAGTAAGAGCAGTGAGAATTGTTTGGTTCTTACTAAACCCCTCCCACAATCCTGGGTTTGGCCGGTTGATGACGCGCTTGTCCGGGATGATCCATTGGCGATCGAATGAGCGAAATCCGTACCGAATGCCCTGCCTGACCCGCAAGGCCGCCTTTGCATTGGAGGCGAAGGCGGGGTCCGAGCTTCCTCTATGCTCAATTCCATATTCGATCGAAGACAGTTCCTCGTGCTGACCCGGCAGACCTCTCTTCTCCGCCTTGTCCAGCGTACGGTCACCGCCCTCGTGGGGGTGAAACAGGTCGGATCGTTTCGCCTTGTCCTTCTCTCCGACCAGCCGCTCCCACCGCCGCTTCAGCGATTCCGCATCGGGGGCGATCACCCATGTCCGCCCGGGCATCACGCCCGATCCGGCATCGCCGATCACGCTATCGAGCGGCCAGAAATCGGCCCAGCTTCCACCCCGAGCGGGCAGGAACGGGGCCTGCCAGTTGGGCGAGCACTCGGCCCATTCCGCGCCTTCCAGTGTCACCTTTGCCAGTTCGGCGAACTTACCCTCGCGCGGGCCCGCCCGCAGCGCGCGATAGCGCACCGTTGCCGGCGTCTTCCCATCCGTATCGGGGGAGCGCGAGGCCAGCACGATGCACACCGGTTGCTGCACCCCCTGGAAGATGCGCGTCGCCACTGCGGGCTGGTGGCCTTCCGGCGAACAGTCGATCACCCAGATCTCGTCGCATTTGGCGCGCAGGTCCGCCCGCATCTGCTGAAAACCGGGGCCGTTCAGGAATCCGGCCACGGTGATGTAGCAGACGATCCCGTCGCGCTCGCCCGCATCGCCAGCGCCCTGCTCGAACACCTTCCACGCGGCCCAGCGCCAGAAATAGACATAGAGATTGCGCAGATGCTTGGCATGCGCGCCCACGCCCCATTCGGCGGGCGGCTGCCAGTCGGCCAGCTTGCCGGGCTCGTTGCCACTGCCATTCTCGATCCACGCGCCCTTGCCGTTGGCCTTGTCCTTGTAGGGCGGGTTGCCGATCACCACGGTAATCGGGGCCTCGCGCTTGACCTTGGCGGCTGCCAATCGCGACTTGCTGATTTCCTTGTAGATGCCCTGCCCCGTCTCCTTGTCGGCGAACGGATCGGCCAGCGTATCGGTGACGAACAATTGCGGAGCGCCGCTGGCCCCCAGCGTCTGCATTTCCGCCAGCAGGCGGAGCTGGGCCACGGCATAGGGGCCGAACTGGAGTTCGAAGCCATACAGCCGCTTCGCCGCCTCGGTGATCGCGCCGGGCACGGCACCGGCGGTGTCGAAATGCTCGACCGTAGCGGCGATGCTGCGCAGGATGGCGAGCGGGAAGGTGCCCGACCCCACCGCCGGATCGGCGATATGCACGGCGGTGTCGGCCAGCCCGCGCGCGAGGCCATAGCGACCCGGTGCCTTCAGCGCCTCGTCGGTCAGCCGCACCATCGCCTGCACCACTTCCGGCGGGGTGTAATAGGAGCCGGTCTTCCTGCGCAGCGCATTGTCGTAAACGCTCAGGAAGTTCTCGTAGAAATTGATCCACGCCTCGGGATCGCCCCTGGACACCTGCGCCCACGACACCGCGTCGAGGACCCGGGCCAGCGTTTTCAGCGCGGGGCTGTTGCGGAGGGTCTGTTCGGTCAGCAGACGCAGGGCGGTGCCGATCAAGGTCGCCGACTGGCTCAGCTCCCTCGCCGCATCGTCCAGGTCGGGCGTAAGGGCGATATCCCGCGAGCGCGCCATGAGCAGGCCGAAGGTGACCGCCTGCGCATACCCGTCGGCGAATGTCGGATCGTCGGCATCGGGAAACAGCAGCGTGCGCCAATCCTCGCGCAAATCGGCGAGGGCGACGTTGTCGTTCCCGAGCTGCTCGAGCACTTCGTCGCGCAGGAACCGGCACAGCCGCGCCGCCGTCTCGGCCAGCTGCTCCGGGTTCTTCGGCGCGATCGGCTGCCAGGTGAGGAAGTCGTTGACCAGCGCCAGCAGTTTTTGCGGCGCGCTCAGCTTCGCCCCGGACGAGCGCACGTCGCCATCGAAATGGACGATATCGCCCACGCGCTCCCCATTGCGCCACAGGCTGACGGCGTTGCCGTCGGTATAGATCAGGTTGGGGAGCGATTTCAGCCGCTCCCACTGAGCCTTGTCATGGCCATCGGTGAAATTTCGCGGATCGGCGCCCTTTCCCGGTGCCTTGACCTCGATGAAGCCGACCAGCGCCTGCTGCACCTCGACCCCGTAATCGGGCCGTGTGCGCAGATCGGCGAGCGACTTCTCGCCGGTCATCACGAGCGCACCCTTCGGCAGGCCAGCGAGTTCGGCCAGGCTATGCATCAGGTTTTCCAGCGGGCCGCGAAGCTGGTCTTCCGGCTGTCCGCCAGCCGCCAGTTTCGGCTTCGCCGCTGCGCCGAATTCCCCCACAAGTTTTTGCACAGACATGGCTTGTAACGCGCGCCCCCTCCCGGATACCACTCTGGTATCGCGCCAGCCACTCAATGCAACTGGCGCAGGCGGAATGCGAAGCGAAAATGGACGAAACTTCAACCGGTCCCGCGCAGCTCGGCTTCGGCTTTGCCGAGGAAAAGGCCGAGGAAAGCTGGCTCCCCCACCCGGACGAGGTGCGCGAGGATGCGCAGGCCATCCTGGCCTCGGCGCGCGCGGTGACGGCGCAGAATCTGTGGGATCAGCGCACCTATCGCTACAACAAGGTGGTGTTCCCGCAGATGACCCGCTGGCTGCCGGACGACGAGCGTGACCAGCTCTGTTTCGAATTTTTCCGTGAGCTGGAGCGGATCGAAACGCTGATGGCGGCCTGAACCGCGCGATTTTCCTACTCGCCCGCCGCGCGCTACCAGCGGGGGGATGACGGGTTCGCCCCCTCCCCTCGCACATGATGCGATCGGTGCTTTTGCAGGCGCGCGCCTTCGCACAGGCGTGCGTCCGCGCGCCGCCCACCTGTCCGTCCGGGGGGCGTGTGCGGGGAATTGTCGCCTTATGTCAGGTAGATACACGCCGGCGGCGAAAGTGACGCACTGTCACCTTCGTCACCCTGATGGCGAATTTCTTAGGGGTTCGGCCTACGCCGCCTCGTCGGCCCCGGCGTCGAGCCCGTATGCGGTGTGGAGCACGCGCACGGCCAGCTCGGTCTCGTCCTCGTCGATCATCACGCTGACCTTGATCTCGCTGGTGGAGATCGCCTGGATGTTGATGCCGCGTTCGGACAGGGCGCGGAACATGGTGCTGGCGACGCCCGCGTGGCTTTTCATCCCCACGCCCACCACGCTGATCTTCGCGATGTGGCTGTCGGTGATGATGCGGTTGAAGCCGATGGTGGGCCGCCGGTCCTCTAGCAGCGCCTGCGCGCGCGGCAGATCGGTCTGCGGCACGGTGAAGGTGACGTCGGTCTCCCCCTTGTCGCGGCCCACGTTCTGGATGATCATGTCGACATTGATGCCCGCGCCCGCCAGCGGCTCGAAGATCTCGGCCACGGCGCCCGGCTTGTCGGGCACGCGGGTGAGGATGATCTTAGCCTCGTTCTTGTCGTGCGCGATACCGGTGACCAGCTGGCGTTCCATTTCGCCTCCTTCGATGAGTTCTTCCATTTCGGCTTCCGACACGATCATCGTGCCGGGCAGATCGTCCGCCGGGACCGCGTCTTCCCCCACGAAGCTGGAGAGGACCTGGACGCGCACCCCCTCCTTCATCGCGAGGCCGACCGAGCGGGTCTGCAGCACCTTGGCGCCGACGGATGCGAGCTCCAGCATCTCCTCGTACGTCACCGCCTTCAGCTTGCGCGCGCGGGCGACGATGCGGGGATCGGTGGTGTAGACGCCGTCGACGTCGGTGTAGATGTCGCACCGGTCCGCGCCCACCGCCGCCGCGATCGCGACCGCGCTGGTGTCCGATCCGCCGCGGCCCATGGTGGTGACGCGGCCCTCGCCCGATAGGCCCTGGAACCCGGGGATGACGGCGATGGAGCCGCGGCCCATGCTGTCGAGCAGGGCGGCATTGTCGATCGCCTCGACCCGCGCCTTGGCATGGGATTCGATGGTGCGGACGGGGAGCTGCCAGCCGAGCCAGCTGCGCGCCTCCAGCCCCAGGGACTGGAGCGTAAGGGCGAGGAGGCCGGCGGTCACCTGCTCTCCGCTGGCGACGACGACGTCGTATTCCGCCGGGTCGTACAGCGCGTGCGCCTCCCGCGCGAAATTGACGAGGCGGTCGGTCTCCCCCGCCATCGCGGAAACGACCACCGCCACCTCGTCGCGCGTACCGTCGGGCCGGGGCGCGGCCTGGCGGCGCACGATCTGCGCCACGCGGCGAATGCGCTCCGTCCCCGCCATGGAGGTGCCGCCGAATTTCATCACGATGCGGGCCACGGTCCCTCCGTCATCCTCTCCGCTGGTGCGAGCGCGCCCGCGCTGTTACGAAGCGCGCATGGGCGATGCAACATCTGCTGCGAATAGCAAATCTTCGGACGGCGCAACCATCCGCGCCAGCGAGGCCGCACATTTCGGTCGGCTGGCGGCGGACTGGTGGGACCCGCGTGGCAGCTCCGCCATGCTCCACCGGCTCAACCCGGTGCGGCTGGAATTCGTGCGCGCCGCGATCGATCGGCACTGGGCGAAGGACGTCGCCGGGTTCCACCCGCTGGCGGGCAAGCGCGCGCTCGATGTGGGCTGCGGTGCCGGTCTGCTCGCCGAGCCGCTGGCACGGCTGGGCGCGGAGGTGACGGGCGTCGACGCGGCGGCGGAGAACATCGCGGTGGCGCGCGACCACGCGGCGAAGGCCGGGTTCGACATCGCGTACCATGCGGGCGAACTGGGCGAACTCGAGCTCGGCACATTCGACCTCGTCACCTGCATGGAAGTGATCGAGCACGTGGCATCCAAGCCTGCGCTGATCGCGGCGCTGCGGCTGGCGCTGGCGGACGAGGGGCTGCTGATCCTTTCCACCCCGAACCGCACCCCGCAATCGAAGCTGCTGCTGGTCGAGGGGGCGGAGCTGACGGGCTTGATCCCGCGCGGCACCCATCACTGGGACGACTTCGTCACGCCCCAGGAACTGACCGACCTGCTGACCGCAGCGGGGCTGGAAGTGACCGAGACCCGCGGCATCGCCTGGCGTCCGGACAAGGGGCTGCACCTGTCGGACGACAGCTCGCTCAACTACATCCTCGCCGCGCGCCGCGCCTGAAACGCTACTTCGCGGCCCGCGCGGCGATCGCCTGCCCTGGTACGTCGGTGAAGATGCCATCGACGCCGGCCGCGATGAGCAGCTTTTGCAGCGCTGCCATATTGCCCGGCGCGGCTTCACCCCTCGGCTGTTGAAGCGCGGGCGGGAGGAAGGCGTTCTCGGGCCGCAGTGTCCAGGCATGGACCCTTAGCCCGGCCGCGTGCGCAGCGGCGACGACGGGCGTCGGGCTGCCGCCGTCTGTGAGCAGCACCCGGATTTCCGCACCTATGCCATCCGCATATTTCGCGATGTCGGCAAGGCCCGCCGGGGTCAGCATCTCGGCATAGGTCGTACCCGGCATGTCCGCCGGGCCACCGTCTGCCGAGGCGAGCTGGACCAGCCGGTAATCGCTGCGCTGCGCCAGCCGCCGAAGCGGCTCGACCTCGAA
The DNA here is from genome assembly GCF_022576075.2 of Erythrobacter sp. LQ02-29. Classification (NCBI taxonomy): domain Bacteria; kingdom Pseudomonadati; phylum Pseudomonadota; class Alphaproteobacteria; order Sphingomonadales; family Erythrobacteraceae; genus Erythrobacter; species Erythrobacter sp. LQ02-29. Next base: position 387,344 of record NZ_JANCNT010000001.1, read on the forward strand.
GCACTGGATGAAGATCGGGTCGGCGGGTTCGATCCCCTCCTTCTTCAGGGCCAGCAGCAGCAGGTCGACTGTGTCGATGCCCGCATCCTGCAACAGGAATTGCGGGTGCTTGAGTTCGGGATAGAGGCCGATCTTGCGCCCCGTTTCCGCTTCCTTCGCGCGGACCAGCTTCACGATCTGGGCGAATGTGGGAATGGAGTAGAGCCCGTCGAACCGCGCATTGGCGGGGCGCAGACCGGGCAGCCGCTCGCGCGCGTGGAGCGTCTGCAGCTCGGCCAGCGTGAAATCCTCCACGAACCAGCCATTCACCAGCTCGCCATCGACCGTCTTGGCGCGGCGGCGATCCGCGAATTCGGGATGATCGGCGACGTCGGTGGTGCCGGAAATCTCGTTCTCGTGCCGCGCGACCAGCACGCCGTCCTTGGTCGGCACCAGGTCGGGCTCGATATAGTCCGCGCCCTGATCGATCGCCCGTTCGTAGGATGCGAGCGTGTGCTCGGGCCGCTCCCCGCTCGCACCGCGATGGGCGATGACGATCGGTGCCCCGCCCTGCCCCTGCGCCTGGGCGGGCGCGACTTGCGCTGTGGCGAGCAGGGCCAGCGCGACCAGCCATTTCAGCACAGCGCGGACTCCCACCGATCTTCGGAGAAGCCGACCAGCAGCCCGCCGGAATGCTCGACCACCGGGCGCTTTATCATCGCCGGATTGGCGGCCATCACCGCTGCCGCTCCCCCGCCGTCGATCTCCGCCTTCTGCGCGGGGCTGAGCTGGCGATAGGTCGTCCCGCGGGTGTTGAGCACGGTGCCCAGGCCCTTCTCGTCGACCCAGGCATGGATCTTGTACCGGTCCGCGCCGTCCTTGCGAAAATCGTGGAAGTTGTAGGCGAGCCCCTTCGCGTCGAGCCATTTGCGCGCCTTGCGCACGGTGTCGCAGTTGGGAATGCCGTAAAGGGTGATCATGCGGAAAATCCTACAGGATGGAACACATGGAACAGTGTCCTGGCGGCGAAAGAACCGCCGGTTGGCGGTGCATCGGCCGACGGGTTAGCGGGTTGATGTTGCGCGGTCATGAACCCGCCCTAGCGCCTCGGCGGGACGTAGGACAGGTGCGCGGCGCATTGCGCCACGCGGCCTGGCCTGCTAGCGCCGCCCCGTCATCTGGGGAGTAGCCCGCCACCCGATCATCGGGCGGTGCGCCCGCGTCAACATACTTGGCCGAGAGGTCATGGCGCGGCGGGGACGGTCGGACCGTCCCGGGCGAGACCAATGACATCGCGCTTTCGCCCGGCCGGGCGGGAGGTGCGATGTCGTTGCCGTCTCGTTTCGCCCGGCCCGGAGATCTGTTCATGGAACCCATCCTTACATCCGCCGCGGTGGTCGCGCTCGCCGAGATCGGCGACAAAACGATGCTGCTGGCGATCGTGCTCGCCACCCGGTTTCGCAAGCCCGTGCCGATCATCCTCGGCATCCTGTTCGCCACGCTCGCCAACCACGCGATTGCCGCCTTCCTCGGCCATTCGATCGCGAGCCTGCTGGAAGGGGCGTGGTTCCGCTACGCCGTAGGCGCCAGCTTCGTCGCCATGGCAGCGTGGACGCTCGTTCCCGACAAGCTGGACGAGGACGAGGCACCCAAGCCGTCGCGCCACGGCGCGTTCCTGACCACGCTGGTCGCGTTCTTCCTCGTGGAGATCGGCGACAAGACGCAGGTCGCCACCATCGCGCTGGGGGCGCAATTCGCCAGCGTGACGCTGGTCACGATCGGCACGACGCTGGGCATGATGCTGGCGAACGTGCCCGCGGTGTTGCTGGGTCACGCCATCGTGGAACGCGTCTCGCTCAAATGGGTGCGCGCGATCGCCGCGCTGCTGTTCCTGGCGATCGGCATCTGGGTGATCGCGGATACCGCGATGGGCTAGGACCTACGCGCCCGAGGCACTCAGCGGGGGTCGTTGACGCACCCTTCGAAGCCGCCTTCTACCTCTTTCGCGGTCCAGCGCTCGCCCGACATATCGACGGTGAGCGCGGACTGCGCACGATAGCGTGCCATCCCCATACCGCGATCGGAAAAGCATACCCGCATGCGATTCCCTTCACGGGCGAGGATGCGGACCGACATCAGCCAGCCGAAGTCGGGTTCGTAAAGCGTAGCGCCGTTCGCTTCCTCCTCCACCCGCGTGAAGCCGTAATCGGCGAAACTCGTCTTACCCGCTTCCCGGCGCGGACCGGTGGAATTGCGGAAGGAAGAAAGGTCGAGATGCCGGATCAACCCATGAATCTGGTGAAAAGTCTCGTCTTCGATCGGCGGAATGACCGTTGTCCCGCCCGACCCGCGACGCCTTACCGCTGGCGGGACGCTCGGGTTGGTTGGATAGCTTGCCCCATCGTACCGCAGCCTGACATCGTATCCCGGCAGGATGCCGCCACCCGCGATATGAACGCCGAGATCGTGCCAGCCATTGCTCGTCTCCGGCAGCACGCGGATCGGCGCCCAGGTGATCGTGGTTTTCGTTACAACACGATAGTTGCTGGCATCGTGCGCGAGCACGAATAGCGTGCATCCGCCACTACCACAGAAAAGGCCGTCTCCGTCGCTTCCTTGATCCTCGGCGTAGATCAGCGTCTCGTCGCTGCCATCGTCGTTGAGATCGGCGTGGGCGATACGATAACGGGTCAGGTCGCGATCCCGGATGAAGGCCTGGTCGCCGGAGAAGGCGTACCCCTGCGCGGTCGAGGCCGAGAGCAGGATGGCGAGTGGCAGGGCGGGTTTCATCATGGGGCATGACCTGCGGCAGGGAATCTGGCAGCTCTGCCTAGCACATCGGCGCGCGAGCTGGCCACGGACCTAGCGGGGGGCTAGGTGCGCATCCGCGATGGCGACGGCGAGCGCGTCGGCGGCGTCGGTGCCGGCTACCTTCACCCCGGGCAGCAGGACCTTCAGCATCGCCTGCACCTGCGTTTTGTCCGCACCCCCGGTGCCTACCACCGCCTTCTTCACGAGGCGTGCGGCGTGTTCGCGGACGTCGAGGCCGGCCGTGCCGCACGCGGCTAGTACCGCGCCGCGCGCCTGCGCCAGCTTGAGCGTCGATTGCGGGTTCTTGTTGACGAACACCTCCTCCGCCGCCGCACGGTCGGGCCGGTACTCGGCGATCACGGCGCCGAGCGCCGCTTGCAGCGCCGCGAGGCGCTGCGCCATCGGAGCTTTCGCCGGCGTCGGTATCTGGCCGTTGGCGATATGCGCGATGCGGCTGCCCTCGGCGCGGATAACGCCCCAACCGGTGCAGCTGAGCGATGGGTCGAGGCCGAGTATTACCATGGCGAAGCTGCGCTCAGAGCTTCAGCCCGAGCCGCGGTCCGATCGCGCTCATGCCCAGATACAGCACCACGGTCAGCGCGCATCCGGCCAGCAGCGCGATCCAGAAATTGGTCCCCGAGCGAAGGAGGACCGGGATCAGCAGGAACATCGGCAGACTGGGCAGGACGTACCAGAAGGTCGCCTGTGCATGGACCGCCATATTCTCCGCATCGGGTCTTGCGTGCCACAGGAAGATCATCCCCAGCACCGACACGAGCGGCAACGACGCGACGATCGCCGCGGTCGCGGGCAGGCGTCGACCGATCTCAGCTATGGCTGCGATCATCACCCCGGCGAGCGCCGCCTTGGCGATGAAGCTCCACATTACCCCTCCACCTTCTCCATCACATCGTCGGAGATGTCGTAATTGCCCCATACGGTCTGCACGTCGTCGTCATCGTCGAGCACGTCGATCAGCTTGAGCAGCGTGGAGGCACCCTGTTCGTCCATGTCGACGGTGAGGTTGGGCTTCCACGCGAGCTTGACCTCCTGCGCCTCGCCCAGCGATTTCTCGAGGTCGGAGGCAACCTGGTGCAGGTCCTCCGCCGCGGTCCAGATCTCGTGGCCATCCTCGGTGCTGGTGATGTCCTCCGCGCCTGCTTCCATCGCGGCTTCGAGCACCTTGTCCTCGCCGCCCGCATCGGCGGGGTACATGATGTAGCCCAGCCGCTCGAAGCCGTGGACCACGCTGCCCTCGGTGCCGAGATTGCCGCCGTGCTTGCTGAAAGCCGTACGAATCGAGGTAGCGGTGCGGTTGCGGTTGTCGGTCAGCGTCTCGACGATGATCGCGCTGCCGCCGGGACCGTAGCCTTCGTAGCGGACCTCCTCGTAATTGTCGCCGTCCGCCGCGCTCGCCTTGTCGATCGCGCGCTGGATGTTGTCCTTGGGCATGGACTGCGCCTTGGCCGCGTTGACCGCCAGGCGCAGGCGCGGGTTCATGTCGGGATCGGGCATCCCCATCTTCGCCGCGACGGTGATCTCGCGGCTGAGCTTGGAGAACAGGTTGGAGCGCTTCTTATCCTGCGCCCCCTTGCGGTGCATGATGTTCTTGAACTTGGAATGGCCTGCCATGATTACCCCAAAAAGTGGTACTTTTTGGGGACCCCAACGCGGGGTCCCGCTGTGCGGAGCGCCTTACACCGGGTGATCGGTTGGGGGCAACTACGAGACTATCAACGAATCCAGCGATGCCCGCTCGGTTAATTTCTCAGAGCGAGAAAAGGAGAAGAAAAGGACCAAAAGCGCGACCACCGGCCACTCAAGCAGCGCGGTGATAAATGCGCCGAGACCCGATTGGCCATCTTATGGCGCTCCAGCATATTCGAGTCCGAAGCCAACCAGGAAGATGGCGGCAAAAGTCACGCCGAAAGCTAGCGCACTACGCGGGATAGCCACGCCCAAGCGCTTGGCAATAGTCAGACCCGCACAGCCGTCCCGCTCGCGCTCACCATCAGCATCGAACCGGTATCGCCGATAACCTCGTAATCGAGGTCGACGCCCACCACCGCGTTGCCGCCGCGGCTGCCGCATTCGGCCTGCAGTTCCTGGATCGCCTGTTCGCGCGCGTCGCGCAGGATGCGTTCGTAGCTCCCTGATCTGCCACCCACGATGTCGCGGATATTGGCGAACAGGTCGCGGAACAGGTTCGCGCCGACGATAACCTCGCCGGTCACGATGCCCAGATAGTCCTGGATCGGCTTGCCCTCGATCGTGGGCGTTGTGGTCACGGTGATGTCGCGCGCGTCTTTCCAGGGGCCTGCCATGGTGGCTCTCTCCTTCTCAGCCGTTGATCACGGACCCGCCATTGGGATGCAGGACCTGCCCCGACATATAGGACGAGTCGTCGCAGGCAAGGAAGAGGAAGGATGGGGCGACCTCGTTCGGCTGGCCCGGGCGGCCCATCGGGGTGCTTTCGCCGAAGTCGGGGATGTTCTCCTTCGGCTGCCCGCCCGAGGGGTTGAGCGGCGTCCAGATCGGCCCCGGCGCGACGGCGTTCACGCGGATGCCGTCCTCGATCAGGTTCTCCGACAGAGAGCGGGTGAAGGCGGTGATCGCGCCCTTGGTGCTCGAATAGTCGAGCAGGATCGGCTGCCCCTGGTACATCGTCACGCTGGTGCAGTTGACGATCGCCGCGCCCTTCTTCAGATGCGGCCGCGCGGCCTGGACCAGATAGAACTGCGAGAAGATGTTGGTCTGGAACGTGCGCTGCAGCTGCTCGGCGGTGATGTCGCGAATATCCTCGTCCGGATGCTGCTCGCCCGCGATGTTCACCAGCACGTCGAGCTGGCCGAACGTCTCGATGGTCTTCTCGACCAGCTTGGCACCGGTTTCCTGCTTGCCCAGATCGCCGCGGAAGGTGAAGGCACGCGCGCCTTCCGCCTCGCACAGCTCGCGGGTTTTCTCGGCATCGTCGTCTTCGCACAGATAGGCGATCGCGACATTCGCGCCCTCGCGCGCGAACAGCACCGCGGTGGCGCGCCCGATGCCGCTGTCGGCGCCGGTGACGATCGCCACCTTGCCCTCCAACCGTCCCGAGCCCGGATAGCGCGGGCGCCAGTCGGGCTTGTCGTCCATCTGCGATTCGTGCCCCGGCATGCGGGGCTCTTCGCTGATGGGTTGGATGAAATTCGCGTCGGCGCTTCCGGTAGCCTGTTCAGTCATGGTCGGTCCTTCGATTTTAGGTTCGAAAGATCAACCACTTGGCCCGCGCACCTGTTCCGATGCGCCCGTCGCGGCGGGGCAACAGCTCAACCCATGCCGAGCGCGGCCTTGTAGGTGTCGAGGATCATTTCCTGCTCGCTGCGATCGTCCGGCTTCATCTTACGCAGGCGCACGATCTGGCGCATGATCTTCGGGTCGTAGCCGGTGGCCTTCGCCTCGGCATAGACGTCGCGGATATCGTCGGCGATGCCCTTCTTCTCTTCCTCGAGGCGTTCGATACGCTCGATCAGCAGGCGCAGGCGGTCGTCGGTGGCTTCGGCCATCTTGGGTGTTCTCCGGCAAAAATCAGAATCGGTTGGCGGCTCGATAGCCAGCCGCGCGCGGGTGGTGAACCCTGGCGCAAAGATTAATTCGCCGCGTTCTTCGCGACGCTGGCCTTCATCCGCTCCAGCTGCTCCTGGGTGGCGGGCGACTGGTGCCGCTCCTTCCATTCATCGGCTGGCATGCCGTGGATCAGCGCCCGCGCCTGGGCCTTGTCGCCTTCGTACCCGGCATCGCGGATCCAGTCGGCAAGGCAATTGCGGCAGAAGCCGGAAAGCCCCATCAGATCGATGTTCTGCGCGTCGTGCCGGTGGCGCAGATGGCGCACCAGCCGGCGGAAGGCGGCGGCGGCGGTCGCATCGTCCAGCGTATCGAGCGGGTCGGGTGCATTCGTATCCATTCGGGGTCCTTCGGCTTCGTCCTTGAGTTGCAACGCGCCTGTGCCATAGCGTTGCTCCATGCAAAAGCTCGATCCGCCCAAGTTCGACCCGAGGGGCCGCAAGGTCAAGATCCTCGCCACCACCGGCCCCGCCAGCCGCTCCCCCGAAATGCTGCGCAAGCTGTACAAGGCCGGGGCCGACGCCTTCCGCGTCAATATGAGCCATGGCGATCACGCGACGCACGCGGAGACGATCCGCGCGATCCGGCAGGTGGAGAAGGAATTCGGCCGCCCGATCGCGATCTTCTGCGACCTGCAGGGGCCGAAACTGCGCGTCGGCACGTTCAAGGACGGCAAGGCGGTGATCCGGCATTCGGGCCACTTCACGCTCGACCGCAATCCAGAACCCGGCGACGAAACCCGGGTCGAGCTCCCCCATCCCGAACTGTTCGGCCTGCTGGAGAAGGGGCAGCGCCTCCTGATCAACGATGGCAAGATCAAGCTGCGTGTGATCCGCGCGGACGAGAACGAGATCCTGTGCTCGGCCGAGGTCGGCGGGGTCATCTCCGACCGCAAGGGTGTGAACGTGCCCGATGCCGAGATTCCCATTCCGGCGTTGACCGAAAAGGACCGGCGCGACCTCGCCTTCGCGGTGGAGCAGGGCGCGGACTGGATCGGTCTCTCCTTCGTCCAGCGGCCCGACGATCTGGCGGAAACGCGCAAGCTGATGGGCGGCGGTGCGCAGATACCCGCGCTGTGCGCCAAGATCGAGAAACCCATGGCGGTGCGCCGCCTGGCCGAGATCATCGAGCTGTCCGACGGCGTGATGGTGGCGCGCGGGGACCTTGGCGTCGAACTCGATCCCGAAGAAGTCCCGCCGCTGCAGAAGCGCATTGTCAACGACACGCGCTTGGCGGGCAAGCCGGTGATCGTCGCGACGCAGATGCTCGAATCGATGATCGAGAGCCCGACCCCGACCCGCGCCGAGGTGTCCGACGTCGCCAATGCGGTTTACGATGGCGCCGATGCGGTGATGCTGAGCGCGGAAACCGCGGCGGGCGACTGGCCGGAGGAAGCGGTCACGATCATGCACCGCATCGCTCGGCAGGTGGAAAACGACGATGCCTATCTCGGCCGCGTGCGCTTCCTCGAAACCGCGCCCGATCCGACCACGGCGGATGCCCTCGCCCATGCCTGCATGACCATCGCCGATACGGTGCCGATCGGGGCCGTCACGGTGTTCACGGGATCGGGCAGCACGGCCCGGCGCGTGGCGCGCGAACGGCCCAAGGTGCCGATGCTGGTGCTGACTCCATCGACCCGGATCGCCCGTCGGCTGGCCCTGCTTTGGGGCGCACACGCAGTGGCGACGCGCGACATCGGCAGCTTCGAGGAGATGATCGCCAAGGGCAAGCGCATGGCCTTGCGCCATGGGTTCGGCCAAGCCGGCGCGAAGCTGATCGCGCTGGCGGGCGTTCCCTTCGGTACGCCGGGCAGCACCAATCTGCTGCACGTCGTCACCCTGACCGGCAACGAGCTGGACCAGCACGCGGAATAAGGAACGCGCGCCCATCGGCGGGCCGGATACGATACCGCCCGCCTTCGAGCCTTGACAACTGTGCCATTCCGGGATCGGCGGCGTTCACGCGCTTGCCGAGCTGGCCGCGTGGATGTAATTGCGCGCGCATCTATGGTTAGCGGGTCGTTCAGGGAGTTTCCAAGCATGCGCAAGATCGCCTTTTCGGCCATGGCGTCCGTCGCCGTCACACTGCTCGCTACGCCAGCCGCCGCAGCCCCGGTCATCACCGGCACCGATGCGATGCGCGAATGGAACCTGATCGTTCTGGGCGACCTGAAGTCCAGCTCGGAAGTCGAAGGGCGCACCTTCGTCGGCGGAAACCTCAACGGAAACTCTTCGAACTATCAGATCAAGCAGGTTGCGCCGTCGAGCAATGGCACGCCCGGCCTGACCGTAGTCGGCGACGTCAATGGCGGCACCAAGAACCTGCAGGGCGGTGCCAATGTCGGCGGAACGGTGAACAGCGGCTTCAACCTGAACGGTCCGGCGCAGACGGTGAACGCGGGCGGCGCGGTCAAGAACACCAACGTCAACCAGAACACCGTGAACCAGAATCTGAACGGAACCAATCCGGCCTTTGCCGCGGGCCTCGCGGCGCAGGGCAACGCGCTGACCCAGTCGCTAGGCGCGCTTTCGACCGACCTGTCCGGCATGACTGCGACCAATATCGCCGATTTCACCTTCAATCGCGGTACCTTCAACGTGCTGCCGGATTCGATGGGGCAGGCAGTCTTCTCGATCACGGGCGATCAGCTCAATTCGATCGGCGAAATCCAGTTCAACCTCAACGGTGCGAAAACCGTCGTCATCAATGTGGCCGGCAAGGACATCGTGTTGAACGACAACTTCCTGGGCAATTCGAATGGCCTGGGCACCAATGTGCTGTGGAATTTCTACCAGGCCACCACCATTCGCAACAGCACCGCCTTCTACGGCTCGGTCCTGGCCCCCAATGCCGCGGCGACGCTGGGCAATTTCATCCAGGGCAGCACCGTCGTGAAGAGCGCGGTGCAGAACGGCGAAGTCCATCTCGGCGTGCTAGGCGGCGAATTCAATCCGGCCGCCGGCGGCGTGCCCGAGCCCACGACCTGGGCGATGCTCGTCCTCGGCTTCGGCCTCATCGGCGGCATGATGCGCTCCGCCAAGCGGCGCCCGCGGAACGCTCCGCTGACCGCCTGATCGGTTCGCTATCGCGGCGTTCCTAGCCCAATCCGGCCAGGAATGCCGCCACGTTCGATCCCAGCGCGTCGACCGCGTAGCCGCCTTCCATCACGATAAGCGTCGGCACGCCGAGGGCAGCGATCATGCCGGCCATCGCGGTGTAATCATCGCGGTGCAGGCGGAATTGCGAGATCGGGTCGCCGGCGAAGGTGTCTGCGCCGTAGGAGATCACCAGCAAGTCCGGGCCATGTGCGCGGACCGTAGCTAGCGCCTTCTCCAGCGCGGGGGCGTATCCGCTCCATTCGGTGCCCTGCGGCAGCGGCAGGTTGAGCGTCGCGCCCTCTCCCGCACCCGCGCCCCGTTCGTCCGCGTGGCCCCAGTAGAACGGGAAGTCGGTCTTCGGATCGGCATGGATGGAGGCGAACAGCACCTCTCCATCATCGTAGAAGATGTCCTGCGTGCCGTTGCCGTGGTGATAATCGACGTCGACGATCGCCACCCTGCTTGCGCCCCGCGCCTGAGCAGCGCGGGCGGCGACAGCCGCATTGTTGAGGTAGCAATAGCCACCCATGTAATCCGCCCCGGCATGGTGGCCTGGCGGGCGGCACAGCGCGAAGGCGGCGCGGTCGCCCGTCAGCACGGCGTCCATCCCGGTCAGCGCGCTCTGCGCCGCGCCATAGGCGGCGTCCCACGTACCAGCCGCGATCGGGGTCGACGCGTCGGTGGAATAGGCACCGATCTTCGCATCGATCCGTTCCAGCTCCAGCTTTCGCCGTGCGACGATGGGAAAGACGTATCCCATCGCATCGCCCTCCCGCCCGGCGGCGCGCCACTGGCGGTACGCATCGCGCAGGAATGCGACATAGGCGGGATCGTGCGCCGCCAGGATCGGCTCGATCCCGAAATCGCGCGCCGGTTCGCCCGGACCGCAGGCATCCAGCACCGAGTTGAGCCGCGCGGGCACCTCCGCATAGTCCATCCATCCGCCATTGTGCAGCTCGCGCGTAGGCGCATGCTCGGCCTGCGCGGGATCGGAGAACACTCTCATCGGCCGCCTCCCGCCGCGCGGGCGAGCCGCGCGCGCGCTTCCTCTTCGCCGATCAGGGGGACCAGTTCGCCCATGTCGGGACCGTGATCCATGCCGGTCAGCGCCTGGCGCAAAGGCAGGAACAGCTGCTTGCCCTTGCGTCCGGTGCGCGCCTTCAGAGTGGCGGTGAGCGCATGCCACGGATCGTCGGACCACACGAGGGCAGCGGCTGCTTCCGCCAGGTACACGCGGTCCTCGTCGGAGAAATCGGGTTGCTCGATCGGTCCGGTGACGAGCCGCCACCAGTCGCCCGCCTCGCCGACATGCGACAGGTTGGGCCGGATCGCATGCCAGCCCGCTTCGTCCATCCCGGCGGGCAAGCGGTCGGCGACCTCGGCGAAATCGAGCTGATGCACGATCGCGGCATTGATCCGATCGAGCTCGGCATCGTCGAACTTGGCCGGTGCGCGCCCGAAGGTCGACAGATCGAAGCTGTCCAGCAAGCGCGCACGGTCGGCGATCGGTTCGACCGGCTGGCTGGTGCCGAGCCGCGCCAGCAGCGCGACCAGCGCCTCGGGCTCGATCCCCCGTTCGCGAAAGGCGTCGCAGCCGAGCGAGCCGAGCCGCTTCGACAGCTTGCCCTCGCTCCCGACCAGCAGCGCCTCGTGCGCGAAACGGGGCGGGCGCGCATCCATCGCCTCGAACATCTGGATCTGCGCGGCGGTGTTCGAGACATGATCCTCGCCGCGCAGGACATCGGTCACGCCCATGTTGATGTCGTCGAGCACGCTCGGCAGCATATAGAGCCACGAGCCGTCGGCACGGCGGATCACCGGATCGGACAGCTGCGCCGGATCGAATTTCTGGGCCCCGCGCACCCCGTCGTCCCATTCGATCGGGCGGTCGTGATCGAGGCGGAAGCGCCAATGGGGCGCGATCCCCTCCGCCTCCTTCGCCGCGCGCTCGTCTTCGGTCAGCGCCAGCGCCGCCCGGTCGTAGATCGGGGGCAGGCCGCGGCCCAGCGCGATCTTGCGCTTAAGCTCCAGCTCCTGCGCAGTCTCGTAGGCCGGGTAAATCCGCCCGGCGGAGCGCAGCCGCTCAAAGGCGACGCTGTACATGTTGAGCCGCAGCGACTGGCGCTCCTCGCCATCGGGCGTGAGGCCGAGCCAGGCGAGATCGGCGCGGATGGCATCGACATACTCCTCCCGGCTGCGCTCCGCATCGGTATCGTCGATCCGCAGCATGAACCGCCCGCCATCCTTTCGCGCCAGCATCCAGTTGTGCAGCGCGGTGCGGATGTTGCCGACATGGAGGCGCCCCGTGGGCGAAGGGGCGAAGCGCGTGATGGTCATGCCACGTCGCTTAGCGCGGCGCCCGCTTCATTGCGAGAAGAGCGTGACCGAATGCCCTCGCCGCGCGGCGATCGCGCGAAATCGCGCGAGCCGGAGGTGAGCAACGCTCCGGTCGACGGCTCGGGAACGCCGAGTGCGGGGCATTGCGCCAGCCGTAGCGTGTTGACCGCTCCGTATTGCGCAAGAAAAAGCCCCGCCGGATCGCTCCGGCGGGGCCTTTCATTTCGGTTCGACGGATCGAACGGCTCAGCTGGCGGGGTCGCTCGCTTGGCCCTCGTCGGAGGTCTGGAGGTACTCGCCCGCATCGGCATCGGTGCCGTGCGTTTCGCCCTCCATCCGCGCGATCGGATCGTCGCCGGTGGCCGCTTCCGGCCCCTGCTCCAGCTCCGCCTCGTGCTCTTCCGCGGCGGTGTTGGCGGCGATCAGGTCTTCCTGCGCCTTCTTCCACTGCGCGCGCAGCGCGGCGTCGCGGCTGGAGGCGGTGATGCGCACCCGGTTCATCGCCGCGCCGGTACCGGCGGGGATGAGACGGCCCACGATCACGTTCTCCTTCAGTCCGATCAGCGTGTCCTTCTTCCCTTCGACCGCCGCCTGCGTCAGCACGCGGGTGGTCTCCTGGAACGAAGCCGCCGAGATGAACGAACGGGTCTGCAGCGAAGCCTTGGTGATCCCGAGCAGGATCGGTTTGCCCTGGGCCGGGCTCTTGCCCTTGCCCAGCTTCGAGTTGACCGCGTTCATCTCCTCCAGATCGACCTGTTCGCCCGGCAGCAGCACGGTGTCGCCGCTGTCGGTGATCTCGACCTTCTGCAGCATCTGGCGAACGATCACCTCGATGTGCTTGTCGTTGATCTTCACGCCCTGCAGTCGATAGACTTCCTGGATTTCCGTGCAGAGATATTCGGCCAGCGCCTCCACGCCCAGCACGTCGAGGATGTCGTGCGGGTTGGGCGAACCGGAAATCAGGGTATCCCCCTTCTTCACGAAGTCGCCTTCCTGCACGTCGATCACCTTGGTCTTGGGGATCAGGTACTCGACTGCCTCGCCCTCTTCCGGAACGATCGCGATCTTGCGCTTGGCCTTGTATTCGCGGACGAATTCGATCTTGCCCGAAATCTTGGCGATGATCGCGTTGTCCTTCGGAATACGCGCTTCGAACAGCTCGGCAACACGCGGCAGACCGCCGGTGATGTCGCGCGTCTTGGCAGCTTCGCGGCTGGCACGGGCAAGGATGTCGCCCGCGTCGACCTGCTGGCCGTCCTGGACCGACAGCGTGGTGCCCGGCGCCAGCATGTAGCGCGCGGCCTCCGTCTCGTCGTTCGCATCGTTCAGCAGGGTCAGGCGAGGCCGCAGGTCCTCGTTCTTCTTGCGACCCGTCGCCCGGTTCTCGGTCACGACGCGCTGGGCGATACCGGTGGCATCGTCCACCCGCTCTTCCAGCGTGGTGCCTTCGAGCAGGTCCTGGAAGCGCACGACACCCGACTGCTCGGTGATGATCGGCAGGCTGAACGGATCCCATTCGGCCAGGCGATCGCCTTCCTTCACCTTCTCGCCGTCCTTGTGCATCAGGACGGTACCGTAAGGCACCTTGTGGATCTCGCGCTCGCGACCTTCCGCGTCGATGACCGCCAGTTCGCCGTTGCGGGCGAGCGACAGGATACGACCCTTCTTGTCGTTGATCGTCGGCATGTCGCGATAGACGACCTTACCGTCAGAGACCGACTCGAGGTGGCTCGTCTCGTTGATCTGCGCCGCGCCGCCGATGTGGAAGGTCCGCATCGTCAGCTGGGTGCCGGGCTCGCCGATCGACTGCGCCGCGATGACGCCGACGGCTTCGCCGATATTGACCGGCGTACCGCGAGCGAGGTCACGGCCGTAGCAGGTGCCGCAAACGCCCTGCTCCGCCTCGCAGACCAGCGGCGAACGGATCTTCGCCACCTGCACCTCGGCCTCCTCGATGTCCTTCACCATCGGCTCGTCGATCAGCGTTCCCGCCTTCACGATGACCTCGCCGGTCGCGGCGTGAACGATGTCCTCCGCCGTGGTCCGGCCCAGGATACGCTCGCCGAGGCTGGCGATAACCGAACCGCCCTGCACGATCGCGCGCATTTCCAGCGCGTTCTGCGTCTTGCAGTCTTCTTCGACGATCACGCAGTCCTGCGACACGTCGACCAGGCGGCGGGTCAGGTAACCGGAGTTCGCGGTCTTCAACGCCGTGTCCGCCAGGCCCTTGCGCGCGCCGTGGGTGGAGTTGAAGTATTCGAGGACGGTCAGGCCTTCCTTGAAGTTCGAGATGATCGGCGTTTCGATGATCTCGCCCGACGGCTTGGCCATCAGGCCGCGCATGCCGGCGAGCTGCTTCATCTGCGCGGGGCTACCACGTGCACCGGAGTGGCTCATCATGTAGATCGAGTTGATCTGCGCCTGCTTGCCGTCGTCGTCGATCGGCTGCGACTTGATCTTCTCCATCATCGCGTCGGCCACCTGATCGCCGCAACGGCTCCAGGCGTCGATCACCTTGTTGTACTTTTCCTGCTGGGTGATCAGGCCGTCCTGGTACTGCTGCTCGTAACCGGCCACCAGTTCCTTGGTCTGCTCGATCATCCCGTCCTTCTCGTGCGGGATGATCATGTCGTCCTTGCCGAACGAGATGCCGGCACGGAACGCGTGGCGGAAGCCCAGCGTCATGATGGCGTCGGCGAACAGCACCGTGTCCTTCTGACCCGTGTGGCGATAGACCTGGTCGATGACGTCGCCGATCTCCTTCTTGGTCAGAAGGCGATTGATGATGTCGTAGGGAACCTTGTGGTTCTTCGGCAGGCATTCGCCGATCAGCATGCGGCCGGGGGTGGTCTCGAACCGCTTCATCACGGTCTTGCCGTCCTCGTCCGCCTGCGGAACGCGGGCGATGATCTTGGAGTGGAGCGAAACCGCCTTCATCTCGAGCGCCTGGTGCACTTCGGCCATGTCGGCGAAGCGCGGCAGCTTCTCGATCTTCGTGCCGTCCTTTTCCTCGATATATTCGGGCGTGTGCTCCTGCCGTTCCATCGACAGGTAATAGATGCCCAGCACCATGTCCTGCGAGGGCACGATGATCGGCTTGCCGTTCGCAGGCGAGAGGATGTTGTTGGTCGACATCATCAGCACGCGCGCTTCGAGCTGGGCTTCCAGCGAAAGCGGAACGTGGACGGCCATCTGGTCGCCGTCGAAGTCGGCGTTGAAGGCCGAGCAGACGAGCGGGTGCAGCTGGATCGCCTTGCCCTCGATCAGCACCGGCTCGAACGCCTGGATGCCGAGGCGGTGGAGCGTGGGCGCGCGGTTCAGCAGCACCGGATGCTCGCGGATCACCTCGTCCAGGATGTCCCAGACTTCCTTGCGCTCCTTCTCGACCCACTTCTTCGCCTGCTTCAGGGTCATGGACAGACCCTTGGCGTCGAGGCGGGCATAGATGAACGGCTTGAACAGCTCGAGCGCCATCTTCTTGGGCAGGCCGCACTGGTGCAGCTTGAGTTCCGGACCGGTCACGATGACCGAACGGCCCGAATAGTCGACGCGCTTGCCGAGCAGGTTCTGACGGAAGCGGCCCTGCTTGCCCTTGAGCATGTCGGACAGCGACTTCAGCGGGCGCTTGTTGGCGCCGGTGATGACACGGCCGCGGCGACCATTGTCGAACAGCGCATCGACCGCTTCCTGCAGCATGCGCTTCTCGTTACGCACGATGATGTCGGGCGCGCGCAGTTCCATCAACCGCTTCAACCGGTTGTTGCGGTTGATGACGCGGCGATAGAGGTCGTTGAGGTCGGACGTCGCGAAGCGACCGCCGTCCAGCGGCACCAGCGGGCGCAGCTCGGGCGGGATCACGGGGACGACTTCCAGGATCATCCACTCGGGGCGGTTGCCCGAATCGATGAAGCTTTCGACGACCTTCAGCCGCTTGATGATCTTGGCCGGCTTCAGCTTGGACTTGGTGGTCTCGAGTTCTTCGAGAAGGTCGGCCTTCTCCTGTTCGAGGTCCAGATCCATCAGCATGAACTTGACCGCTTCCGCGCCGATCCCGGCGGAGAAGGCGTCCTCGCCATACTCGTCCTGCGCCTCGAGCAGCTCGTCCTCGGTCAGCAGCTGGAACTTCTCCAGCGGCGTCAGGCCGGGCTCGGTGACGATATAGGCTTCGAAATAGAGCACGCGCTCCAGCTGCTTGAGCTGCATGTCGAGCAGCAGGCCGATACGGCTCGGCAGCGACTTCAGGAACCAGATATGCGCGACCGGCGCGGCCAGCTCGATATGGCCCATGCGCTCGCGGCGGACCTTGGTCACGGTGACCTCGACGCCGCACTTCTCGCAGACGACGCCCTTGTACTTCATGCGCTTGTACTTGCCGCACAGGCACTCGTAGTCCTTCACGGGGCCGAAGATGCGCGCGCAGAACAGGCCGTCACGCTCGGGCTTGAACGTGCGGTAGTTGATCGTCTCCGGCTTCTTGATCTCGCCGAAGGACCAGCTGCGGATACGCTCCGGCGATGCCAGACCGATCTGGATCTGGTCGAAGGTTTCCGGCTTGGCCAGCTGGTTGGTGAATTTGGTCAGTTCGTTCATGTCTCAAATCCCTTGGGGGGAGAAATCCTGGGCGAAGGTGCGGGCGACCGGAGCCGCCCGCGCCATCGTCATTCAGCCGCTATCGCGAGGCCGTCGCCGTCCTCGTCGTCCTCACCCAGGCTGGTGAGTTCGACGTTGAGGCCGAGGCTGCGCATTTCCTTCACGAGCACGTTGAAGCTTTCCGGAATTCCGGCCTCGAAGGTGTCGTCGCCCTTGACGATCGCCTCGTAGACCTTGGTCCGGCCGACCACGTCGTCGGACTTCACGGTCAGCATCTCCTGCAGCGTGTAGGCCGCACCGTAGGCCTGGAGCGCCCAGACCTCCATCTCGCCGAAGCGCTGGCCGCCGAACTGCGCCTTGCCGCCCAGCGGCTGCTGGGTGACGAGGCTGTACGGCCCGATCGAACGCGCGTGGATCTTGTCGTCGACCAGGTGGTGCAGCTTCAGCATGTAGATGTAGCCGACGGTGACCTGCCGGTCGAACGCCTCGCCGGTGCGCCCGTCGAACAGCGTGACCTGGCCCGATCCGGGCAGGTTCGCCTTCTCGAGCTGGTCGGTCACGTCGCTCTCGCGCGCGCCGTCGAACACCGGAGTGCCCATCGGTACGCCCATGCGCAGATTGCCGGCCAGCTCCACGATTTCCGAGGTCGAACGGGCGTCGATGTCGGCGTGGTACTGGTCGCCATAGACCTCCTTCAGCTTGGCCTTGACCGCTTCGGGCGGCGCGGCGGCTTCTGGGTCCGGATTGGCGCTGCGCCATTCGTCGAGCGCCGCCGTGACCTGCTGGCCCAGACCGCGTGCGGCCATGCCGAGGTGGGTCTCGAAGATCTGCCCGACGTTCATGCGCGAGGGCACGCCAAGCGGGTTCAGCACGATGTCGACCGGGGTCCCGTCCTCGAGGAACGGCATGTCCTCCTGCGGCAGGATGCGCGAGATGACGCCCTTGTTGCCGTGACGGCCGGCCATCTTGTCGCCCGGCTGCAGCTTGCGCTTCACCGCGACGAAGACCTTGACCATCTTCAGCACGCCCGGGGCCAGCTCGTCACCGCGTTCGAGCTTCTCCTTGCGGTCCTCGAACTTGTGATCGATGCCCTTCACGGCCTCGTCGTACTGGGTCTTGACCGCTTCCAGCTGGGCCTGCCGGTTGTCGTCGGCCACCGCGAACTTGAACCATTCGTGGCGGTCGATGCCGTCCAGCAGCTCTTCGCTGATCTCCGTGCCCTTCTTCACACCCTTGGGCGCAGCCGAAGCGGTCTGGCCGATCAGCATGTCGCGCAGCCGGTTGTAGGTCGCCCGGTTGAGGATTGCGCGTTCATCCTGGCTGTCTTTGCGCAGGCGCTCGATTTCCTCGTTCTGGATGGCGCGGGTACGATCGTCGATCTCGATACCGTGACGGTTGAACACGCGCACCTCGACCACCGTGCCGGCAACGCCGGGCGGCAGGCGGAGCGAGGTGTCGCGCACGTCACTGGCCTTCTCGCCGAAGATCGCACGGAGGAGTTTTTCCTCCGGCGTCATCGGGCTTTCGCCCTTCGGCGTGATCTTGCCCGCCAGGATGTCGCCCGGGTGCACCTCGGCACCGATATAGACGATGCCCGCCTCGTCGAGGTTGCGCAGCGCTTCCTCGCCCAC
Organism: Erythrobacter sp. LQ02-29; assembly: GCF_022576075.2. Classification (NCBI taxonomy): domain Bacteria; kingdom Pseudomonadati; phylum Pseudomonadota; class Alphaproteobacteria; order Sphingomonadales; family Erythrobacteraceae; genus Erythrobacter; species Erythrobacter sp. LQ02-29. Next base: position 405,396 of record NZ_JANCNT010000001.1, read on the forward strand.
ATTGGGAATGTCGCGGGTGATGTCTTCCGGGCCCAGCTTGGTGTCGCGGGCCATCACCTCGAATTCCTCGATGTGGATCGAGGTGAACACGTCGTCCTTCACGATGCGCTCGGAGATGAGGATGGAGTCCTCATAGTTGTAGCCGTTCCAGGGCATGAAGGCGACGAGGCTGTTCTTGCCCAGCGCCAGCTCGCCCAGATCGGTGCTGGGACCGTCCGCAATCACGTCGCCCGGCTCCACCGTCTCGCCCACCTTCACCAGCGGACGCTGGTTGATGCAGGTGTTCTGGTTGGAGCGCTGGAACTTCTGTAGGGTGTAGATGTCGACGCCGGACTGGCCGGCCTCCACATCGCCCTGCGCACGGATCACGATACGGGTCGCGTCGACCTGATCGACGATGCCGCCGCGCTTGGCCGTGATCGCCGCGCCGCTGTCACGCGCCACGGTCTCTTCCATGCCGGTGCCCACGAACGGCGCCTCGGCGCGAACCAGCGGCACCGCCTGGCGCTGCATGTTCGAACCCATCAGCGCGCGGTTGGCGTCGTCGTTTTCGAGGAACGGGATCAACGAGGCCGCGACCGAGACGAGCTGCTTGGGCGACACGTCCATCAGCGTGATCTGCTCGCGCGGGGCCATCAGGTTGTCGCCCGAATGGCGCGCCGACACCAGCTCTTCCACGAAGCTGCCGTCTTCGGTCAGCTCGGCGGAAGCCTGCGCGACGGTGTGCTTCTGCTCCTCCATCGCGGAGAGGTAGATCACGTCGCTGGTGACCTTGCCGTCCTTCACCTGGCGATACGGCGTCTCGATGAAGCCGTACTTGTTCACCCGGCTGAAGCTGGCGAGCGAGTTGATCAGACCGATGTTCGGGCCTTCCGGCGTCTCGATCGGGCAGATGCGGCCATAGTGGGTCGGGTGAACGTCGCGGACTTCGAAGCCTGCGCGCTCACGCGTCAGACCGCCCGGCCCGAGCGCCGAGACGCGGCGCTTGTGGGTGACTTCCGACAGCGGATTGGTCTGGTCCATGAACTGCGACAGCTGGCTGGAGCCGAAGAACTCGCGCACCGCAGCGACGGCGGGCTTCGCGTTGATGAGATCGTTCGGCATCACGGTCGACACGTCGACGCTGCTCATGCGCTCCTTCACGGCGCGCTCCATGCGCAGCAGGCCGACGCGGTACTGGTTCTCCAGCAGTTCGCCGACCGAACGCACGCGGCGGTTGCCGAGATTGTCGATGTCGTCGACTTCGCCCTTGCCGTCCTTCAGGCCGACGAGCTCCTTCACCACCGCCAGGATGTCTTCCTTGCGCAGCGTGGTGACGGTGTCTTCGGCGTCCAGTTCCAGACGCATGTTCAACTTCACGCGGCCGACGGCCGACAGGTCGTAGCGGTCGCCATCGAAGAACAGACCTTCGAACAGCGCCTCGGCGGTTTCCTTGGTCGGCGGCTCGCCCGGGCGCATCACCTTGTAGATCGCCTCCAGACCTTCTTCACGGTTCTCGGCCTTGTCGGCCTGCAGCGTGTTGCGGATCCACGGGCCGGTGTTGACGTGGTCGATGTCGAGCAGCTGGATGCGGTCGATCCCGGCATTGTCGAGCGCCTCGAGGTTTTCGGGCGACACTTCCTCGCCCGCCTCGATGTAGATGCGGCCCGTCGACTCGTCGATCATGTCCGCCGCGGCGTAGCGGGCGAACACTTCCTCGGTCGGCAGCAGCAGCGTGGTGAGGCCGTCCTTGGCCTCCTTGTTCGCAGCGCGCGGGCTGATCTTGTGGCCGGCGCCGAACACTTCCTCGCCGGTGTCGGCATTGACCAGCGCGAAGCCCGGCTTCACGCCGCGCCATTGCTCGGGCACGAACGGGATCTTCCAGCCGTCCTTGGCCCGTTCCCACGTCACGGTGTCGTAGAAGTGATCGAGGATCGCCTCGCTATCGAGACCCAACGCGTAGAGCAGGCTGGTGACCGGCAGCTTGCGCTTGCGGTCGATGCGGACGTTGACGATGTCCTTCGCGTCGAACTCGAAATCGAGCCACGAACCGCGATAGGGAATGACGCGCGCGGCGAACAGCAGCTTGCCGGACGAGTGGGTCTTGCCGCGGTCGTGGTCGAACAGCACGCCGGGCGAGCGGTGCATCTGCGACACGATCACGCGCTCGGTGCCGTTGATGATAAAGGTGCCGTTCTCGGTCATGAGCGGCATGTCGCCCATGTAAACGTCCTGCTCCTTGATATCGAGCACGGAGCGGGTCTCAGTCTCCTGGTCCACTTCGAACACGATCAGGCGCAGCGTCACCTTCATCGGGGCCGCGTAGGTGATGCCGCGCTGGCGGCATTCGGTGGTGTCGTATTTCGGCGGCTCGAGCTCGTAATTGACGAAGTCGAGCTCGGCGGTGCCGGCGAAGTCGCGGATGGGGAACACGCTGCGCAGCGTCTTCTCGAGGCCGGAGACGTAATCGATCTCCTTGTCGGAACGCAGGAACTGCTCGTAGCTCTCGCGCTGGACCTCGATCAGGTTCGGCATCTGCACCACTTCGTGGATGTCGCCGAAAATCTTGCGGATGCGCCGCTTCGCGGTGCCGGTGTTGGCCCGAGCCTTCGCCTTGGTCGCCATGGAGGAGAGTACCTCTTTCTTCGTGTTCCCGGACGCCGCGGGACGCGCGCGCCGGATCGCCGTGATGTTCGCGTGTGGGACAGGCTCCACCGCAGACGCTGCAAGGCCGCAGCGAATCGCCCACCGGTCCGGTGGACAGCTGCAGCCAGTCAGAACGTCGCGATTATGGAGCGCGCCGCTTCCATTCCTAGGTCGATCCCCGCGCAGGACCGTCCTTGCTCGAAGCCGGCGGTTGGGTGCGAGATAGGCGGGAGGCCGCGCGAAGTCAACGGGTGAGGGCGGACACGGGGCGGGCAAATGCGAGCGGTATCAATGGATTATCGTTTTTCGATATTATCGATTGACGATATGGGCGGTTCTGTTTATCGATTAGCGATATCGACATCATCGTGATTCGATACATGGAAGGAACACAATCATGACCGCTCGCCTCTTCGCATTCGCCACCGCCGTGCTGCTGACCTTCGCCACGTTCCAGCAGGTGGCCGCGATCCCCGCCGCGCCTGTCGCGAGCCAGCCCGCCGCCGCCGCGCAGCTTGCCTGAGCCCGCCCGCCCCGCCTTCACCCGGAGTTCGCCATCATGAAAGCCACCAAGTCCGATCCCCTGCTCACCATAGCGCGCATCGTCGTGGTCATCGGGGAAACCCTGATGGCGATCGCGATCCTCGCCATGGGGGTGGTCGCGGCCATCCTGCCCTTCGTCGGCGACACGGTGGAGGAAAAGCTGCGGACCGCCTCCGGCGTGCCGACCGCCGATTTCCCCCTGCTGCCCGCCATCGCCGTGCTGCTGCTGGCGCTGGTCGCGTTCGTGCTGCTCTACCTGTTCCTGCGCAATCTGCGCCGCATCATCGACACGGTGGGAGAGGGCGATCCGTTCCTGCCCGTCAACGCGACGCGCCTCACCAATATGGCGTGGCAGATGCTGGCGGTGCAGTTGCTTGCCCTGCCGATCGGTGCGATCGGAATGCTCTTCGCAGGCGACATGCCCCAGCCGGAGGGTTCGCAGACGGACTGGATCCATGTCGATGCCAGCCTGGATTTCAGCGGTATCGTGATGGTCGTCGTCCTGTTCATCCTCGCTCGCGTGTTCCGGCAAGGTGCCGCCATGCGCGCTGATCTGGAAGGAACCGTGTGATGCCCGCGGAGGAAGGAGCCAACATCATGGTAAAGCTCGACGACCTGCTGCACGAGCGGCGCATGACCCTGACCGAGCTGGCCGATCGCGTCGGCCTGACCCTCGCCAACCTCTCGATCCTGAAGACCGGCAAGGCGAAGGCGATCCGCTTCTCCACGCTCGAGGCGATCTGCCGCGAGCTGGAATGCCAGCCCGGCGACCTGCTGGCCTACGGCCCGGAAAAAGCGTAACCAACCTTTCCATCGGATGAATTTTTCGCTCCCAATTCGGAACGAATCGAATTATGGCCGCATTGAGGCATTGAAACCTCACCTAGGAGATTCGTTATGAAGAAGCTTTTGATCGCCGCCCTGCCCGTCGCCTTCGCCCTCGCCGCCTGCGGTGAGAAGCCGGCCGAAGACACGACCGCGATGGACGACACCACGATGGCGACCCCGACCGAGACCGCGATGCCCGACGCCACGATGACCGACGGCACCATGACCGACGGCGCGATGACCGACACCGCGACCCCGACCGACGGCGCGATGACCGACGGCGCGACCCCGACCGACACGGCTTCGACCGACGCGGCGATGTAAGCCATTCGATCCTTCCCCGCCCCAGCGGCGGGGATCGATTGTTCGGAGAAGGCCCGCCCAACGGCGGGCCTTTTTCGTATGAGGGAACGACAGGTCCGGGCGGCGCATGCCCGCGCCCTGCCTTGACATTCCCCTGCCATTGCGCGAAAGGCGCGCCCGATCGCTTCGGCGGTCATCCGTCCGAGACAGCTGGTGAGGGAAATCTGTCCCTCTTAATTTCCGGCCTAGACGGGGAAACGAGATTTTAGGCCCGGCCCGCCCGGTGCCACCGCGCATCCCTCGGCCATGGCCCGGGATCGCATCCCTCCTTCCCTGATCGAACGGACCAAGCCCCGTGCCGGCTACGGCGCGGGACGTGTGAGCCGGTCGTGCGTGCCCATGCCGGGCAGGTGCGGCCATTAGTGAAGGAGTACGGCATGGATCGTTCGCAGAAAACCGAAGCGGTCGCCCAGCTCAATGCGGTCTTCAAAGAGGTCGGCGTGGTGGTTGTCACCCGCAACCTCGGCCTGTCGGTGGCGCAATCCACCGATCTGCGCAGCAAGGTCCGCGAAGCGGGTGCGACTTACAAGGTTGCGAAGAACCGTCTTGCCACGCTCGCCCTGAAGGACACCGATTACGAAGGGCTGGAGGAGTATCTCTCCGGCCCGACGGCGCTGGCCTGGTCGGAAGACCCGGTCGCCGCGGCGAAAGCTACGGTGGATTTCGCCAAGACGAACGACAAGCTCGAAATCGTCGGCGGATCGATGGGCGGGCAGATGCTCGACGAAGCAGGGGTCAGGGCGCTCGCCGCACTGCCCAGCCTCGACGAGCTGCGCGCAAAGCTGGTGGGTCTCGTCAACGCCCCGGCGACCAAGGTCGCCCAGGTGGTCAACGCCCCCGCCGCCAAGCTCGCCCGCGTGTTCGGTGCCTATGGCGCCAAGGACGCGGCGTAAGCGGTTTTTCCAATACGCAAACATTCAACTGGGGCGCAGCATGCACCCCGCCTAAATTTGGAGTAATGCATCATGGCCGATATCAAGGCTCTCGTTGAAGAACTGTCGAAGCTGACCGTCCTCGAAGCCGCCGAGCTCGCCTCGGCTCTCGAGGAAGAGTGGGGCGTGTCCGCCGCTGCCGCGGTGGCGATGCCTGCCGCCGGTGGCGCGGGCGATGCGCCCGCCGCCGAAGAGAAGGACGAGTTCGACGTCATCCTGACCGGTGACGGCGGCAAGAAGATCCAGGTCATCAAGGAAGTCCGCGCCATCACCGGCCTGGGCCTCACCGAAGCCAAGGGTCTCGTCGAAGGCGCGCCGAAGCCGCTCAAGGAAGGCGTCAACAAGGCCGAAGCCGAAGAGATCAAGAGCAAGATCGAAGCCGCTGGCGGCACGGTCGAGCTCAAGTAACGGGTTGGCGGGCCCCCGGCTCGCCACCGTTATCCCGGATCCGATCCGGGTCTCGAACAAACGAAAGGGGCGGTACCGCGAGGTGCCGCCCTTTTTCGTGTGGCGTCGAATATCGATCCGACATCGCAGGCCTTCATCATGTAGCGATCGAGAAACTTCGTCACATTGTCATGACTTTGGCAGCACATTGCGGTATTGTCGCAAGGTTGAAGGGATCACGATATCGCACGTTCCGAACCAGAAGTCCGGCCGGAGAGAATTTGGGACGTGGCGCCCGACCTGTTCGGCATCCTCGACAAAAGCGGGCGCTTTCAGCGTACCAATCCGGCATGGCTCTCCGTTCTGGGATGGAGACCCGACGAGGTGGAAAGTTGCAGCTTCACGGACTTTCTGCACCCCGACGATGCGCAGGCAAGCATGAGCGCGTTTCATGACCTGCAAGCTGGCAAGGCCGCGCTGCACTTCGAGAACCGATATCGGCACAAGAACGGAAGTTACGTCTGGCTGTCGTGGAACGCGATCCCGGAAGGCGCGACCTATTATTGCACCGCGCGGGACATCAGCGACGACAAGGAAACCAAATCGTCCCTGGATACCAGCGTCGAGCAGGCGGAGCTGCGCGAGCAATTCATAGCCGTCCTCAGTCATGATCTGCGCAACCCACTCGCGGCGCTTCGCGCGGGAATCGGAATGCTGTCCCGCGAACAGCTCGGCGATCGCGGCAGATTGGTGATCACCGAAAGCGAAAAGTCCATCAAGCGGATGTTCGACATGATCGACGACCTGATGGACTTTGCACGGTCGCGGCTCGGAAGCGGGGTCTCGCTCGAATTGGAGGACAGCGCAGACCTGTCGGGCGCGCTTGAGGCAGTCCTGCAGGAAATCGCCGTGGCCCATCCCGAGGCCCGGCTGCGGTCCGACATTGCGATCGACACCCCGGTTCGCTGCGATGTCGCTAGAGTGAGTCAGCTCACATCCAATTTGCTCGCCAATGCCGTGACCCATGGCGACGTCAGTGCGCCCATCACCTTGAAGGCTCGCGGCGGGGGCAACCGATTGGAAATCTCCGTAAGCAATTCGGGGGAGCCTATTCCCGAAGCCGTTCGGGAAGGTCTCTTCGAACCATTCGTGAGGGAGGAACGGCGACCCTCGCAGGAAGGGTTGGGCCTCGGGCTCTTCATAGCAGCCGAGATCGCGCGCGCGCATGGTGGTACCATAGCGGTGAAGTCGGATGCCGATGGAACGCGTTTCACGTTCCAGATGCACCAAGTACCGGCCTGACCGCTTTCCCCTTTTCATGGCCGGGGCAACCGGGGCCCGCGTGGCCGCATTCTCCGGTTCGGGACATCTTGCCTTGGCCCCGTATTTTCCTACCTCGCGCCAATCGGCTACCCTGGCGCCGCTCTTTCAAATCGTCTGCCTGGCTCGCCGCCTGCGATAACGTTGCCTTCGGTTGCGGCGCGCATGTCGCTCAATCGCATCTCTCTGCACCGGGAGCGCGGAAGTTGACACGCAAACAGGCCCATTGGGCGGTAAACATCTGAAATCGCGATTGTTCGCGGCCGCTTGCTATTTTTCAAAACACCCGCTTCGGTGTTCCACCAGCAGCGTCACTGGGCCGTCATTCCGGGGCCATCACCCGCAGGGTCCGCTCGTTGCCCGCATGCATGTCGCCCGCCTCGATCTGGGCCGTCAACCGAGCGGCGTCGTTCTCGCGGAAGGTCTCGACCAACCGGTCGATCTGCTCCCCGCCCAGGCCCAGGCAGTCGAGCGCGGCGCGGCCCATGGCGATGGAGCCCTCGCGCACCTCGCGCTCCACATGCGCCACCTCTACCGGGGCGAGGCGGATCAGCGTGCGGCGGTCGAAGGCGCGCACCATGATCGCCGCGTCCGGAAACGCCTCCTTCACCGAGGCGAGGAAATCGGGCTGCAACTGGTCGCCGTCGATGCAGAAGCAGATCAGCGCCGCTTCGTCGGCACCCGCTTGGCGCAGCAGGTCCATGCGCAGGCCGTCGCCGAAGAACACCCGGTGGCCGAACTCTTCCGCGACGTCGATCTGGTCCACCTGCCGGTCGATTAGGGAGACCCGGATGCCGCCCAGCAGCAGCATCTGCGCCACCGTCTGCCCGAACCGGCCGAAACCGATCACGAGCGCCCGCGCGCCGTCCGCGCTCGGCCCCTCACGCGTGCGCTCGTCCGCCCCAGCCCGGCGCAGCGGCGCGGTGACCATCATCAGGAACGGCGTGGTCGCCATCGACAGGGTCACGATCGCGCCGAACAGGCTGGCGGTGTCGGCATCGATCACCCCGCCCGTGCGCGCCTGCGTAAACAGGACGAAGGCGAACTCGCCGCCCTGGCTCAGCAGCAGACCCAGCGCCAGCGCGCTGCGCCAGCTCATCTTCAAGACCAGCCCGATCGCGGTGATGATCGCGGTCTTGGTTGTCACCAGCGCCACCGCCATGGCGACCACGAACAGCGGCTCGCGCCCGATCGCGGCAAGGTTGAGCATCATGCCGATGGAAAGGAAGAACAGGCCGAGCAGGATCGACCGGAACGGCTCGATATCCGCCTCCAGCTCGTGCCGGTAGGGCGTGCTCGCCAGCATGACCCCGGCGACGAAGGCCCCGAGCGCGGCGGAAAGGCCCAGCGCCTCCATGATGGCGGCGGCGGCGACCACGGTGAAGAGGCCCGCGACCACGAACATCTCGCGCTCGCCCAGCCGCCCGATCAGGCGGAACAGCGGGCGCAGCAGGTATCGCCCGGCCAGGATCAGCACCGCGATGGCGACCACGCTTTCCACCGCCAGCAGCCAGCCCGGCGGTCCGGTCTCCGCCCCCTGCGCCCCCAGCGCGGCGACGATGGTGATGAGCGGAATGATCGACAGGTCCTGAAACAGCAGGATGGCAAAGGCGCGCTCGCCGAACGGGGTCCGCAGCCGCCCCGCGCTTTGCAGCATGGGCAGCACCTGCGCGGTGGAGGAGAGGCCCAGCGGCAGGCCCAGCGCGATCGCCGACGTCAGCGGGTAGGCCGCCGCGAGCCAGATCACCGCGACCAGCGCCACGCCGCACAAGGCCACCTGTGCGAGGCCGAGGCCGAAGATCGCCTCCTTCATGCGCCACAACCGCTTAGGCTCCAGCTCCAGACCCACGATGAAGAGGAGGAGGACGATGCCGAGCTCAGCAAAGCCGATCATGTCTTCGCCGTCACCCGCCAGGCCCAGCATCTGCGGGCCGACCACCGCCCCAGCGACGAGATAGCCCAGCGTCGCGCCCAGCCCCAGCTTGCGGAATAGGAGCACGAAGACCAGCGCTGCCGCCAGCAGCACCAGCCCGCTCGCCAGCATCGATTGTTCGCCGTGTTCCATGCGTGCTCTTTCGCCGCTACCCCGCGCCCCGCGGTTTGGCCTTCCTAGCGCGACCCCGTGACGAGGCAAGCGCGCCCGCGTCTAGCGAGCTATCGGCTTCGCCATGCGCGCCTGTGCCAGCTGGGTCCAGGCGGCGCGGGCCTGCGGATGGTCCGGCATGATTGCGAGCAGGCGCGCGAGCAGGGTTTCCGCCTCGTCCGCATCGGGCAGTTCCGTGGCCAGCAGGGCCTGCAGTGCGGCGGCATTGTAAGGCGCTTCGTCGAGCACGGCGCGGAACAGCCCAGCCGCGCGTTCGCCCTGACCCAGCATCAGCCGCGCGAGACCCACGCGCAGGCGATCGTCGGGAGAGGGGCTTCGCCTCGCCCGGTCGAGATGGGGTTCCGCGCGGCGCGCATCGCCCCTGGCCGCGTAATAGGCCCCTTTGATCAGGTCGGCCCAGACATGGTCGGGTGCCTGTCGGGCGATGCGTGCCGCCAGCTCCGGCAATTCAGCCACGCCCTCTTCCAAGGCGACGAGGGCGGAGGCGAGGATGCCGCAGGCGAGGATGTTGTCCGGCTCTTCCGCCAAGATGGCGCGCGCCAGCTCCGCCGCCCGCGCCGGGTCGCGCGCCAGCGCCAGCTCCGCTTCGGCAAGGCGGTAGCGCATATGCCACGCACGCACCTGGGACTGATGCAGCGGGGCCAGCGCGAGCAGATCGTCGAGGCTGCGGCTGGTGATGGGGGCAGCCGCGCTCTCGTCGGCCCCGGACGAACCGCCGCGCGATGCGTCGAGACCGAACTCGGCAAGGACCAAATCCGGAACCCCCAGCGTGGAAAGACCTGCCGCCCGCGTTCCCTGGGGAAAGCGCTCTCCACGCGCGATCAGGAAACCGGCCGATCGCGCTCCGGGCGACAGCACCATCACGGTGCAGTCGTCCGGCACCAGGCGCAGAATCTGGTCCAGCGTCTGGTCGAACAGCAACCACGCCGCGGGCGGGAGATCGGCGGGGCTGTCGACGCCCAGCGCGGCGCATGCCGCCTCGAACCAGTCCTGGTACAGGAAGATCGCTTCGGCCCCCGCCGTATCCAGCAGTTCGGTCGCGACCGGATGGAGGGACGCCAGTCGCGCGATCGCGAGCGCCACCTTGCCCGCGCCCGCCGACCGTTGCTCGGGATCGCGGCCCACTTCCGCCAGCATCGGCGCGAGGAGCTGGCGAGGCAGCTCCGCCGGGTGGACGCGCAATTCGCGCAGCGTCTGGCGAAACGAATCCGGCGCGATGTCCAGCGGCAGGGGCCAGTCGTCGCGTCCCAGCCCTTCCGCCTCGCCGAAGCGCGGGTCGATATGCGTCCCCGTCCATGCCGCACCCGGCAGCGTGCCGGGCCAACCGAGGCTGGCGGTCTGCATACCCGCATCGGACAGCCGCTCCCATACAGGCGCGATCCGCCAAGAAGCCTTGCCAGCCGGCCTGAGCCCGGAGGGACCGGGTTCTTCGGTCAGGAGCAGGCCGTGTTCGTCCGGCATGACGCCGCTCGACAGCGTGGCCCACGCGGCGATCGAGAGCGGCGGGACGGGCGATACCAGCGGTCGCACCTGCGCCCGCCCGGCCAGCCGGGCCAGGGTGGGCAACGCCCCGCGCCGCATCGCCGCGTCGAGCGTATCGAGATCGAGCCCGGCGAGGCCCAGAACGAGGAGTTTTGCGCTCATGACAACCGTGATAGCAGGCGGCAATGAACGATGTCTCGATCGAACGCGCGGGCGATGCTCAGATGCCGGAGATCCTGCCCCTGCTGGCACCGCTTGCCGGAACGCAGATCGTCGCATTCGTCGCGCGCGACGGAAATGGCGCGGTGCTGGGTGCTGGCGGCATCGGCTGGCAGAGCTGGGGCGACCCGCCCGGCTTCCCGGCGTGGATTCATGTCATGCCCGATCATCGCCGGGCGGGCGTGGGCCGCGCGCTGGCGCGTGCGCTGATCGAGCGGACGCAGGGGGAGGCACCGGCGCTGTGGGCGATCCGCCCGCTGGTTGAGGGGGAGCCCGCCCCCGCCTTCGCGAAAGCCATGGGGATGGAGCCCCGGTATCGCCAGTTGCGCTTCCGAGGCGATGCGCAGAGGCTGTACGCGCATCTCGTCTCGATTCTCGATCGCCTCCGCCGTCACGACCGCATTCCCGACGGAGCGACATGCGTCCGGCTGGACGGAAACAATGCGGCGGCGGTCGCGGCGCTGGTGCGGCGCGAGGTGCGCGGCGCGTCCCCCGCGATCGGCGGATGGATTGCGCAAGCGCTGAAGGACCCCACGCGGCGCTCGGCGATCGATCTCGACCGCAGCCGCGTACTCGAAATCAACGGTGTGGTCGCGGGCGCGGTGCTCACCCGGCGTCTTGCCGACGGGGACAATAGCGAGATCATCTGTACCGTCGTGTCACCCGAAGTGCGAGGTGGCTGGGCGAATGTCCTGGTGCTGACCGAAACCACCCGCACCGGCGCGGAATCGACCTGCGACTGGTACCTGTTCGATTGCGCGCACGACAACCGCGACACGCTCGGCCTGGCCCGCAGGACGGGGGCCGAGCATCTCGGGACGGAGGAGAATTACTATTACGCGATCGTGGGGCGCGGCGCGGCCTGACGGCGACGGCGCATCGCCGCACCCGCGGCCCCCAGGCCCAGGATCATCAGCGCCCAGGTCGCCGGCTCCGGCACGCCGCCGCCCGCGTTCAGCGCCTCGTAGCTGATCTGGGTGACCTTCCTGCCTGTCGAATCTACCGTGGCAGTACCCGAATAACGAGAATTGCCGATATCGAAGAGGAGCGAGTAGTCCTGATTGCCTTCGGTATCGACGCCGTTCGCGGTAGCCGGTTGCCCTGGCGCGCCTATTCTAGCCGTACCGTTTGCCCTCAGATAGGGCTTGGTGTCGACGAGATAGAAATCATCGAAGTAAATGTCTCGCAGCCCGAACGTGTACTGTGGAGAGGAGGCAGCCCCGATCGTTATCGGAGTTCCATCATAGTCCGCGTCGTAATCCACGTCGATGGTGGTCGTGGCATGGGCCTGGCCCGCCATGCCCGCGAATGCGAACAAGGCGGCCGGTTTGGCGATCGTCGAAGCTTTCATGAAACGGTTTCCCCTCAATCCAATGTCGTTACGCGATCGCGGGGCGCGGAGCGGCCTGATTGCGGCGGCGCATCGCAGCGCCGGCGGCACCCATGCCCAGGATCATCAGCGCCCAGGTCGCAGGTTCCGGCACGCCGCCTGCACCCAGCGCCTCGTAGCTGATCTGCGTTAGATGGTAACCACTCGGATCGACTGTAGCGGTTCCCGAATAACGCGTGTTGCCAATATCGAAGAGAAGCGAGTAATCGCCTCCCGTGGGCGGTCCCGAGAAGTTACTCTGTGTATTAACACCGGTTTGGGTAGCAGGCTGTCCGGGTTCGCCAATCCTCGCTGTCCCGTTCGCATTGAGGTAAGTTTTCCGAAAGACGTTTTCGCCGTCAAATGAGAATTCGTTCAGAGTGAAAGTATATTGCGGACTGGACGCGCCTCCGATCGTTATGGGCGTTCCGTCAACGGTCGGTTCGTAATCGACGTCGATCGTGGTGGCGGCGTTTGCCGACCCCGCCATACCGACCAAGGCAAACAGAGACGCAGGTGCGGCCACAAAAGTACGCTTCATTTCGTTTCCCCTCATTCGCCCGATACCGCCATTCAGCGAGGTCGGGAAAAGCCGTCCCAGCGCGGCAGTATAGTTAAATGACGTTTAACCAATAGACGAGTTTGCGACAGCTGGATACGTTTTTTTGGGGGTCCGCCAAGAATTGTTCCAAAACAATACATCGAACCGGACGGGCCCAAGAAGCGAGGCAATTCGCCTCGCGAGAAACGCCGGTTTGAGGGTTCTCAACGTCGCCAGCGCGTCCTACCGGCCCGCAGCGACGCGCCTTCCTTAGCGGGAACGGACTGCCCAGCCGGTATCGGATCGACCAATGCGACCTTCTTCATCCGTCGTGGAGACGCCTTCATGGCGCGGCGAGCTCGCTGCGACGCTGCGCCTCGGCTGGCCACTGGCGGCGGCGAACCTGCTGCAGATGCTGACCTATGCGGTCGACGTGATCTTCATCGGTCGGTTGGGCGAAGCGCCGCTGGCCGCATCGGCGATCGTGGTGGCACTGTTCGGCCTGGTGCTGTGGGCGCTGTCAGGCCTGACCGGCGCGGTCGCGCCGCTGATTGCGGAGGCGCTGGGCGCGCGCGCGCCGGCGCTGCGCATCGTGCGCCGGGCGACCCGCATGGCGCTGTGGCTGGCTGTCATCACCGGTGCGCTGGGGATGGCCGCATGCCTGGCACTGCCCACCCTGATGCGCGCGACGGGGCAGGAGCCCGCGATCATCGCGCTGGCGAACGAGTACAACCGCGTGCTGATCTGGTCGATGATCCCGATGCTGATCGTCAACGTGCTCAGGACATTCGTCTCCGCCCTGGGCCGACCGCTATTCGCGACCGTCATCACCGCGGGCGGGATCGGGGTGAACGCGCTGGCAAATTACGCCTTCATCTTCGGAAACTGGGGCGCCCCGACACTGGGGCTGGCGGGAGCGGCGGTGGCAACCATCACGACCGGTATCGTGACCGCACTTGCCTACATCGTCGCCATCCGTCTGGATCCCCGGCTGCATGTCTATCACATTTTCGGCAATGTCTGGCGGCCCGACTGGCAGCGGTTGCGCCAGATCGTGGTCATCGGGACGCCCATCGGGTTGACGATCACGGCGGAGGCGGGGATCTTCGGCGCCGCCGCGTTCCTCATGGGCCGGATCGGCGCGACCGAGCTCGCCGCGCATACCATTGCCCTGCAGATCGCAGCTCTTGCCTTCCAGGTGCCGTTCGGGATCGGCCAGGCGGCGACCATTCGCGTCGGCTATCATTACGGGGCGCGCGATCCGGTCGGGATCCGGCGCGCCGGGTGGAGCGGGATCGCGCTGGGAGCGGGCTTCATGGTGGCGACCGCGCTGGCGATGCTGCTGGCGCCCGTGCCGCTGCTGGCGATCTATATCGACCCCTTCGCAGCGGCGAATGCGGGCCTTGTGGTCTTTGCGCTGCGATTCCTCAAGGTCGCGGCCGCGTTTCAGCTCGTCGACGGTATCCAGGCGGTCGCCGCCGGGGCGCTGCGCGGCCTGCAGGACACGCGCGTACCGATGGCGATTGCCGCCTTCGCCTATTGGGTTCCGGGGTTCGGCACGGCGCTGTTCCTCGGCTTTTACACGCCATTGCGTGGTACGGGCGTGTGGATCGGATTGGCGACCGGCCTGGGCGTCGCGGCCGCATTGTTGCTATGGCGCTGGGCGCGACGCCGGGACCTTGGACTGACCGCGACGGACGCGCCCGCCGACCCGGCGTAGAGGAGGCACGACCGGCCCCTAATTTCTTGATGAACACAGCTTGACGACCATGTGGGTCGCACACATATGCGCCCTGCTGGCACTCTCCACCGGTGAGTGCCAACGGATATTCATCAACGTAATCTGAGAGGTCACAACATGGCATTTCGTCCGCTGCACGACCGCGTACTGGTCCGTCGCATCGAAGCCGAGGAAAAGACCGCCGGCGGGATCATCATTCCCGACAGCGCCAAGGAAAAGCCGAGCGAGGGAGAAATCGTCGCCGTCGGTTCGGGCGCCAAGGCCGAAGACGGCAAGGTCACTCCGCTCGACGTCAAGGAAGGCGACCGCATCCTGTTCGGCAAGTGGTCCGGCACCGAGGTGAAGCTCGACGGCGAAGACCTGCTGATCATGAAGGAAAGCGACATCATGGGGATCATCGGCTGAGCCGATCTCTCCGTCTGTACTTCCTCAACTAAACTCAAATTCCAGGAGAAACGAAAATGGCAGCCAAGGACGTGAAATTTTCGCGCGACGCGCGCGAACGCATCCTGAAGGGCGTGGATACGCTCGCCAATGCGGTAAAAGTGACACTGGGGCCGAAGGGCCGCAACGTCGTGATCGACAAGAGCTTCGGCGCGCCGCGCATCACCAAGGACGGCGTTTCCGTCGCCAAGGAAATCGAGCTCAAGGACAAGTTCGAGAACATGGGCGCGCAGATGCTGCGCGAAGTCGCCAGCAAGGCGAACGACAAGGCCGGTGACGGCACCACGACCGCGACCGTGCTGGCGCAGTCGATCGTCAAGGAAGGCATGAAGTCGGTTTCCGCC
The DNA here is from genome assembly GCF_022576075.2 of Erythrobacter sp. LQ02-29. Classification (NCBI taxonomy): domain Bacteria; kingdom Pseudomonadati; phylum Pseudomonadota; class Alphaproteobacteria; order Sphingomonadales; family Erythrobacteraceae; genus Erythrobacter; species Erythrobacter sp. LQ02-29. Next base: position 420,638 of record NZ_JANCNT010000001.1, read on the forward strand.
GGCATGAACCCGATGGACCTGAAGCGCGGCATCGACATCGCGGTGGGCAAGGTCGTCGAGGACCTCAAGGGCCGTTCCAAGGACGTCTCCGGCTCTTCCGAGATCGCCCAGGTCGGCGTGATCTCCGCGAACGGCGACAAGGAAGTCGGCGAGAAGATCGCGGAAGCGATGGACAAGGTCGGCAAGGAAGGCGTGATCACCGTCGACGAATCGAAGGGCCTCGAATTCGAGCTCGAGACCGTCGAAGGCATGCAGTTCGATCGCGGCTATCTCTCCCCCTACTTCATCACCAACCCGGAAAAGATGCAGGTGGAGCTCGATAACCCCTACATCCTGATCCACGAGAAGAAGCTGTCGAACCTGCAGTCGATGCTGCCGGTGCTCGAAGCGGCGGTGCAGAGCGGTCGTCCGCTTCTCATCATCGCCGAGGACATCGAAGGCGAAGCTCTGGCCACGCTGGTGGTCAACAAGCTGCGCGGCGGCCTGAAGGTCGCGGCGGTCAAGGCTCCCGGCTTCGGCGATCGTCGCAAGGCGATGCTGCAGGACATCGCGATCCTGACCAAGGGAGAGATGATCAGCGAGGATCTCGGCATCAAGCTCGAGAACGTCACGCTGGGCATGCTGGGCGAAGCCAAGCGCGTCACCATCGACAAGGACAACACCACCATCGTCGACGGTTCGGGCTCGGCCGAGGACATCCAGGCCCGGGTCGGTGAAATCCGCACCCAGATCGACAACACGTCGAGCGACTACGATCGCGAGAAGCTACAGGAACGGCTTGCGAAGCTGGCCGGCGGCGTTGCCGTGATCAAGGTCGGCGGTGCCACCGAAGTCGAGGTGAAGGAGCGCAAGGATCGCGTCGACGACGCGCTGCATGCGACCCGCGCCGCGGTGGAAGAAGGCATCGTCCCGGGCGGCGGCACCGCCCTGCTCTATGCCACGAAGGCGCTGAGCGGTCTCGAAGGCGAGAACGACGATCAGACCCGCGGCATCGACATCGTGCGTCGCGCGCTGCAGGCACCGCTTCGCCAGATCGCCGAGAACGCCGGTCACGACGGCGCGGTCGTCGCGGGCAAGCTGCTCGATGGCGAAGACCAATCGATGGGCTTCAACGCGCAGACCGACACTTACGAGGATCTGGTCAAGGCCGGCGTCGTCGACCCGACCAAGGTCGTGCGCACCGCGCTGCAGGATGCAGCCTCGGTCGCCGGCCTGCTCATCACCACCGAAGCGGCGGTGAGCGAGATCCCGGAAGAGAAGTCCGGCGGCGGCGGCATGCCCGATATGGGCGGCATGGGCGGAATGGGTGGAATGGGCGGCTTCTAAGCCGACCGTTCATCCGGCCTACCAGCCGACAGACAAGAAGGCCCGGCGGAGCGATCCGCCGGGCCTTTTTTCGCGTTCTTCCGCACATCCGAACCGCTCGCATGGACCCGCGGGGCGTTTCACCCGTTTCCACGACATACCATCCAACAAGAGAGGAGACCTCGATGAAACTACCGCAGAATGCCCATGTCGCACTGGTCGATGGCCAGCGTTTCGTGATGTTGCGCAACAGCGGCGCGATCTTCGAACCCAAGCTTACCGCGACCGATACGCCTGAAATCGAAGGCACGAACTTCAGCGCCGGGGTGCGACATCAGGATTCGGCCAGCCAGCGGACCGGTGAAACCGATCTGAACGAACTGGCCCATGGGGCAGCTGCGGCCGAATGGCTTAACGGGAAGGTGCTCGAGAACGAGATCAAGGATCTGCTCGTGATCGCCGACCCCAAGACGCTGGGCGAAATGCGCCGCCATTATCACAAGGAACTGAAAGCCCGTCTGGTCGGAGAGATCGACAAGGCGCTTACCAGCGAACCCCTTGCGAAGATCGAGCAGGCGATCGTCGCCGCCTGAGCCGATCGATGATTGATCGTGCCGCCGACGTCTGAAAAGGGCGGCAGATCGAACCCCATAAAGTTCGCATATTTCGGCGGCTCGCTCCCATCGGAGCGGGCCGTTCGATCGCCATGGTCGCACCTGTTCCGGCAGTTCGTCGCGTGTATGGAGTCGCCTGTCGCATTGCGGTTGGCCATCCGGTTAAGGAGGCAAAATGATGCGCCTACGGATCGCGGGGCCGTTAAGGCTCTGACAACCATGCAGGGGTTAGACGGGGATTATGGTTTCGAAATTCTTTTCGCTCGCGGTGGCCGGGATCGCCCTCGCTATCGGGACAGTACCCGCAGCAGCGCAGACCACCAATCTCGAGGCGTCGTTCGACAGCATGCTGGGAACCGAGGTTCGCGCTCCGCGCAGCTTCGAGGCCGTCTACGATACCGATTTCGCGCGTCGCATCGCTCAGCTGGCGAATGCGTCCGACGGGCGTATCGGGGTTGCCGCGGTCGATCTTTCCACGGGCGAGCAGATTTCCGTTCTGGGGGAGCAACGCTTCCCGATGGCGAGCACCAGCAAGATCGCCATTGCTTGCACTTTCCTGGAAGGTGTGGAGCAGGGCAAATGGACGCTCAACAGCGAATTTCCGATGCTCTATCCCGTCAGCTCGGGCAAATATTCCAGTGCCCGCGCTCCCGTGCGCGAGGGGAAGGCCATGCCCGCGATCGACCTGATCGAACAGATGATCACCCGGTCGAACAATTACGCGACCGATGGGCTGTTGCGCGCGGTTGGAGGGCCCGAAGCGGTCAACGCCTGGGTCCGCCGCAACGGGATCCGCGAGTTCAACCTGACGCGCGATATCGCCACGCTGGTACGCGACGACGGTGAATTCGATCCCGCCTACCAGATCGATGCCCGGGACAGCGCCACCCCGCTTGCCATGATCGATTTGTTGACAGGGTTGCAGCAGGGACGCTTCCTGTCCGACAAGAGCCGCAAGGTATTGCTCGGGGCGATGAGCCGCACGCGCACCGGTACGCGCCGCATTCCGAAGCTGATCCCGTCCTCGGCGCAGGTGCTGCACAAGACCGGCTCGCTCAACAATACGTCGAGTGATGTCGGGATCATCCGCATGCCCGACGGGCGCGCCTTCGCGCTGGCGATCTACGTCACCGGTCAGGGCTCGCGTTCGGCGCGGGAGGCGAAGATCGCCTCCATCGCCCGGGCGCTCTACGATGGCTACGCAGCCCGTTCTCCCGCAACGCACTATACCGCAGCGACTTACGGCGGGCATTGAAACCGGCCTCGGTTCCGCTCCGCGAACCCTGCCAAAGGCGTCAAAAGACAACCGGACATAAGAAAAGGGCGCGGCCATCGACCGCGCCCTTTCTTTTTGTCGTTCGCCATCCTGCGATGGCGGCAACCGAATTAGTCGGCCTGCGCTTCCGCGGTCGACTCGTCCTGCACGGTCGCCTCTGCAGCGGCACCGGCGTTGTCGGCGGCAGCGGCACCGGTTTCGACGGCTTCGCCGGCATCGGCAGCGGCGTTGTCGACGGCATCACCGGCGGCTTCCATGTTGGCGTTGGTGTCGGCAGCAGCCGAATCAGCGGTCGTTTCGGCGGCGTCCTGGGTCTTTTCCGAGCAGGCTGCGAGGCTGAGAGCGGCGCCGGCAACGGCGGCGGCGAGAACGATCTTACGCATAAAGGCAGTTCCTTGATTGTGAGAACCAAGCCTGGCCCGGGGGCCGAGGCGAAACCCCCTCTCACGGGTCGGCTTCGCAGTCACAAATAATGGCGAGAATGTGGCAGGGCAAGAACTATCTGCCCAATTTCGCCTTAATTATGCGAAGCCCCCAGCTACCCTTGTAAACAAGTGGCTGTCTTTGCCGCCCGCCGCTGCTAGCAGGACGCATGGCCGATAAACAGCATCTCTACCTGGTGGATGGCTCCGCCTATATCTTCCGCGCCTACCACCGCCTCCCCCCGCTTACGAACCCTCAGGGTACGCCGGTCGGGGCGGTCTATGGCTACACCACGATGCTGTGGAAGCTGGCCGACGATCTCGACAAGGCGGAAGGGCCGACACATCTGGCCGTGGTGCTGGACAAGTCGAGCCACTCCTTCCGCAACGAGCTGTACGACCAGTACAAGGCCAACCGCCCCGAACCGCCTGAGGATCTGGTCCCGCAATTCCCGCTGATCCGCGACGCCACCCGTGCCTTCAGCCTGCCGATGATCGAGGAACCGGACGTAGAGGCGGACGACATGATCGCGAGCTACGCCCGCGCCGCGACGCGCAAGGGGTGGGACGTCACCATCGTCAGCTCCGACAAGGATTTGATGCAGTTGATCGGCCAATGCGCCGACGACGAGCTGGAGGACGGCGTCAGCGAAGGCGGCTGCATCGACATGCTCGACACGATGAAGAACGCGCGCATCGGGCGCGACGAGGTGATCGAGAAATTCGGCGTCCCGCCCGAGCTGGTCGGCGACGTGCTGGCCCTGATGGGCGATAGCGTCGACAACATCCCCGGCATTTACGGCATCGGGCCGAAGACCGCATCGAAGCTGATCGCGGAGAACGGCTCGCTTACCGCGGCTCTCGATTCGGCTGCGGACATGAAGAAGTCCAAGCTGAAAGAGCGGTTGCTGGAAAACCGCGCCGATGCGGAACTGAGCCGTGTGCTGGTCACGCTGAAAGAGGATTGCGGCCTGCCGATCCTGCTGGAGGATATGGCGCTGAAATCGGTGCCGCCCGAGCCGCTCGCCGCGTTCCTCGAACAGCACGGGTTCACCAGCCTGCTGCGGCGGCTCGATGCGGGCAGCGGCAGCCCCGACCGGCCGACCCAGCTCAATCCGGCGAAGGCCGAAACGAAGGGCGCGAACGCCGCGCCCGGCGGCGATCGCCAGCCCCTGCCCGATTTTCCAGCGGTCGATCGCAGCGCTTATGAATGCGTCCAGACGCTCGACCGGCTGGAGGCTTGGGTCGCACGCGCCTTCGCCGCGCGCCTGGTCGCCGTCGATACCGAAACCAGCGCGCTCGATGCGATGCAGGCTGACCTGACCGGCGTCAGCCTGGCGCTCGGCCCCAATGATGCGTGCTACATCCCCTTCCTCCATTTTAACGTCGGCGGGGGCGGCGACGACATGTTCGCCGAGCGCCCCGAGCAGATCGCGCGCGAAACGGCGCTGGCGGTTCTCAAGCCGCTGCTGGAAAGCGACGCCGTCCTGAAGGTCGGCCAGAACATCAAATACGACCTCACGATCCTCGCCCGGCACGGCATCCACGTCGCGCCGATCGACGATACGATGATCATCAGCTTCGCATTGGACGCCGGGCGCAGCCTCGACGGGATCGGTGGAGGGCACGGGATGGACGAGCTGTCCGAGCGACATCTCGGCCATACCACGCTGACCTTCAAAGATATCTGCGGGACGGGCAAAAAGGCGATCCCCTTCGGCGAGGTGCCGCTGGACCGCGCGACCGAATACGCGGCCGAGGATGCGGACGTGACCTGGCGGCTCCACGCCAATCTCCATCCGCGCCTCGCGCTGGAGGGTGGCACGCGCGTGTACGAGCGGGTCGACCGGCCGCTGATCCCGGTGGTCGCGCAAATGGAACGACACGGGATCAAGGTCGACCGGGCACGTCTCGCCAAGCTCTCGGAGGAGTTCGCGGCGGAAACCGCGCGGCTGGAAGGCGAGATCCACGAGATCGCGGGGCAGGAATTCACGGTCGGCAGTCCCAAGCAACTGGGCGACATCCTGTTCGACAAGATGGGTTACAAGGGTGGGCGTAAGGGTAAGAGCGGCCAGTATTCGACCGACCAGGCGGTGCTGGAAAAGCTGTCAAACCAGGGCGCGCCGATCGCCAACAAGGTGCTGGAATGGCGCCAGCTGGCGAAGCTCAAATCGACCTATACAGACGCGCTGCAGCAGGCGATCGACCCCGATACCGGACGGGTCCATACGAGCTACAGTCTGGTGGGCGCGCAGACCGGGCGGCTGTCTTCGACCGACCCGAACTTGCAGAACATCCCGATCCGCACCCAGATCGGGCGACAGATTCGCGAGGCTTTCGTGGCCGAGGAGGGTAACGTCCTGCTGGCCGCCGACTATTCGCAGATCGAGCTGCGCCTTGCCGCGCACATGGCGAATGTCGATGCGCTGAAGGAGGCCTTTGCCCAGGGCGAGGACATCCACAACCGCACCGCGCGCGAAATGTACGGGGAGGTGATGCGCGATACCCGCGCGCAGGCGAAGACGATCAACTTCGCCATCCTTTACGGGATCAGCCGCTGGGGCCTCGCCGGGCGCCTGGGGGTCGAGCCGGACGAGGCGCAGGCGATGATCGATCGGTATTTCGAGCGCTTTCCGGGTATCCAGCGCTACATCGTGCAGACTCTGGAGACGGTGCGCGAGCGCGGCTATTCCGAAACGCTGTTCGGACGCAAGACGTGGTTCCCGCGCATCGGATCAAAGAACCAAGCGGAACGGCAGGGCAGCGAGCGCGCGGCGATCAATGCGCCGATCCAGGGGACCAGCGCCGACATTATCAAGCGGGCGATGGTGCGGATGGGCCCGGCGCTGTCCGATGCCGGACTGAAGGAAGTCCGCATGCTGCTCCAGGTGCATGACGAGCTGGTGTTCGAACTGCCCGAAGCCGATATCGCCGCGGCCAGCCCGATCATCGAACGGGTAATGGCCGAGGCCGCGCTGCCTTCCGTCGAGCTCAGCGTTCCGCTGGGTATCGAGATCGGCACCGGCTCCAGCTGGGATGCGGCACACTGATCGGCAAAACATCCCTCGCGATGACCGGGCGGTCGACCCGCTGGCTGGTGCTGGCGCTGGTGGCGCTCGCCCTGTTCGCGTCCGTCTGGCTTATTTTCCAGACCGTTTCTGCCGAAAGGATGGAGCGCGCCCAGGTCGAACGCACGACTCAGACGATGAACGACCTGCGCGACATCGAGCGATTGGCCCTTGCCGCGGAAACGGCGCAGCGCGGCTATTACATCACGCTCGACCGCCGCTATCTCGAACCGTGGACGGGCGCACATGATCGCGCTCGCACCGCCCTTGGCCGGCTGGAACGGCGGATCGGCCCCACGGCCACCGAACCCGAACGCGAACTGCTGAATCAGATCAGCCTGTCGCTGGACGATAAGTTCGCCGAACTGGACGAAACCATCGGCAAGATGCGCGATCGGGAATTGGCCGACGCGCGCACGCGCATCCTGACCGGCGACGGTATCGAGGCGATGCAACGCCTCGAAAGTGCCATCGGCCAGTTCGAGCGGATCGAAGCGCATGCTTTGGCAGTGCGGGCGGAGAAGACCGCGCAGGTGGAGGCGCGCATGCTTCCGCTGATCGGCGGTCTGCTGGCCTTGCTACTGGTCGCATTGCTGCTGGGCATGCGGTTGCTGGCGCGCGTCGCCGGGGCAGAGGCCGAAGCGGCGCAGGCCCAGGTGCTGGCCGAAGCACGCGATCGTGCCGATCTGCTCGCGCGCGAACTCAATCACCGGGTGAAGAACATTTTCGCCATCGTCCTCGCTCTGGTGCAGATGAGCGGTCGCGACTCGCCGGAGGCGAAGCCGGTGCTGGAAAAGGTCGGCAATCGCGTTCGCGCCCTGCTTTCCGCGCACGAGGTGACCCAGGGCCGGCCGGGGCATCGCCGGGCGTCCTTGCGCGACCTGCTCGAAGTGACTTTGAAACCCTATCGCGACGAGGCGGACCAACCCACGCTGGATGGGCCCGACGTCAGGCTGTCGCAGCAACAGGTAACCCCGCTCGGCCTGGTACTGCACGAGTGCGCGACCAACGCCGTCAAGTATGGCTGCTGGGCCAGCGAGGGAGAACTTTCGGTTCGCTGGTGGATAGATGGCGAGACCGTACGGATCGAATGGCTCGAGGAATGCGGCACGCCGGTCGAGCCGTCGGAGCGCAAGGGCTTCGGCGGAACGCTGATGGAAGGCTCCGCGCGCCAGTTGGGCGGTACTATCGAGCGCACTTTCACCGGCACCGGCATGTCAATTGCAATCGCGTTCCCCAACGCGGCCGAACACGAACAGGCTGGCACCGCCACGACTTGATCGGGGGCATCGCCATTCGATAGAGGCGCACCATGCTCGACGGTATCGACCCCCGCAACTGGAACGTCTCGCCCGAACAGGGGGCGATCGCCGCACTGGCGCTCGGGATCGCGGTGGTCGTGGTGCTCGCCCTGCACTGGCTGGCGTTCTCGCTGATGCGGCGTGTGGTGCGAGGGACCCATACTCAAGCCGACAATCTGATCATCGAACGGCTTTACAAGCCGACCCGCTGGCTTGGCGTGGCGATCGCGGTCGGGATCGTGGCACGGCACGACCGCGTGGTCGCCGTGCCGTGGGAAGCGTTCGCCCGCTTCGTCGTCCCCGCATTGCTCGGCTGGCTGGCACTCGCCGTGGTGCGCGGGCTGGCGGACGCGATGGAACAGCGGCTGGACGAGCGGGAGGATCCGATCGCGGCGCGCAGCCGCAAAACGAAGATTTCGATCTTCAGCCGGGTCGCGTCGGTGGTGGTCATTATCATCACCCTCGCGCTAGTGCTCATCGGCATACCGGGCGTGCGTCAAGTCGGGGTCACCCTGATGGCGTCGGCCGGCCTTGCCGCGCTGGCCATCGGCGCGGCGGCGCAGCCGGCGCTCAAGTCATTGATTGCAGGGCTACAAATGGCGTTGACGGAGCCGATCCGGATCGGCGACCTGGTGGTGATCGACGGGCATACGGGGCGGGTCGAGGAAATCCGCATGAGTTACGTGCTGGTGCGGACCTGGGACGAGCGGCTGGCGGTGGTGCCGACCAACCGGTTCCTGGAAAACACCTTCGAAAACTGGTCGCGCAGCAGCGAGAAGCTGACCGCGCCGATCTTCCTCTATCTCGATCCGATCGCCGATATCAATCCGATCCGCGAGGAATTCCTGCGCTGGGTCGCCACGCACGAATTGTGGGACCAGCGCACCGCGAAGGCGGTGATCAGCGACGCGCGGGCGGAAACGGTCACGCTACGCCTGTCGGTCAGCGCGCTGACGATCGGCGACCTGTTTCAGCTCGGCTGGGACCTGCGCGAACACATGCTGCGCTGGCTGCGCGAGAACCAGCCCGAGGCGCTGATCCGCCGCCGGATGGAAGTCGAACACGCGAACGAGCGGGCGGACGGGCCAACCATCTAGCAGGCCCGCCCGCCGGTCTACGGCCCGTCAGCCGTGCTTCTGTTCGCGCGTGGGTTCCACCATGCCTTCCTGAATGAAGCCGATCGGCATCGCTTCCGCCGCGCGCTTTTTCAGCTCGCCGCGCATCTTCTTGTATTCCTCTTCCATCTGCACGGTGACGGTCGCGCGCGAATCCTCCAGCGCCGCGGCAAAGTCGGCCGCGTTCACCTCGCGCACATCCGCCCCCGCGCGGTGCAGCGCGTTGAGCCCCGCCCGGCGCACCACATCCTCCAGATCGGCCCCGGTGAAGCGCTCGGTCTTCTGCGCGATCGATACCAGCGACACGTCGTCGGCCAGCGGCATCGCATCGGTGTGGATTTCCAGGATCTGCTCGCGCCCCGTCTGGTCGGGCGTGCCGACATAGACGAGTTCGTCGAACCGGCCGGGCCGCAACAGCGCAGGGTCGACCAAGGTCGGGCGATTGGTCGCGCCGATCACGACGACCGACTGTAGTTCTTCCAGCCCGTCCATCTCGGCCAGGATGGTGTTGACCACCCGGCCCGTCACCTGCGGCTCGCCAGCACCCGAACCGCGCGCCGGGACGAGCGAATCGATCTCGTCGATGAAGACCACGCACGGTGCCACCGACCGTGCCCGGCGGAACATCCGGGCGATCTGCTGCTCGCTCTCGCCATACCATTTGGACAGCAGATCGGAGCTTTTCATGGAGATGAAGTTCGCTTCCGCCTCGCGCGCGACCGCCTTCGCCAGCAGCGTCTTGCCGGTCCCCGGTGGGCCGTAGAGCAGGAAGCCCTTGGCGGGTCGAATACCCAGCCGATGGAACGCCGCGCGGTTCTTGATCGGAAGCTCGATGCCTTCCTTCAGCTTCTCGATCGATTCGTCGACGCCGCCGATATCGTCCCAGCCGACATCGGGCACCTGCACCATGACCTCGCGCATGGCGGAGGGCTGGACCCGCTTGAGCGCGGAGAGGAAATCCTCGCGCCCGACATGCAGATTCTCCAGCACTTCGGGCGGCACGGTCCGCTCGTCGAGGTCGAGCATGGGCATGATGCGACGCACCGCGTCGATCGCCGCTTCGCGTGCAAGGGCGGCGAGATCGGCCCCGACGAAGCCGTGCGTGACCTTGGCCAGCTCCTTCAGATCGACCTTATCGCCCAGCGGCATGCCGCGGGTATGGATCGCCAGGATCTCGCGCCGCCCGTTCTCGTCCGGCACGCCGATCACGATCTCCCGGTCGAAGCGGCCCGGACGGCGCAGCGCTTCGTCGATCGCATCGGGCCGGTTGGTGGCGGCGATCACGACCACGTTAGCGCGCGCTTCCAGCCCGTCCATCAGCGTGAGGAGTTGGGCGACCAGGCGCTTTTCCGCTTCACCGGTCACCTGATCCCGTTTGGGGGCGATCGAATCAATCTCGTCGATAAAGATGATCGCGGGCGCGTTCTGGCTTGCCTTCTCGAACACCTCCCGCAGCCGCTTCTCGCTCTCGCCATAGCCGGAGCCCATGATCTCCGGCCCGTTGATGATCGAGAATTCCGCATCGGACTCGTTGGCGACCGCTTGCGCCAGCCGCGTCTTGCCGGTTCCGGGCGGGCCGTGCAGCAACACGCCCTTGGGCGGATCGACGCCGAGCCGGGTGAACAGTTCGGGGTAGCGCAGCGGCAGCTCGACCATTTCGCGCAATTGCTGAATGGTCTCGTCGATGCCGCCGACATCGTCGTAATTGACCACCGCGCGGCCCGACTTGGGCTCCTCGAACTCGGCGCGCAATTCGACTTCGGTATTCTCGTCGATATGGACGATGCCCTTGGGCACGGTCGACATCACCCGCAGGCGGATCTGCGTGAGCGCATAGGCCGGGGCGTTGAACATGCGGCGCACCTCCGGCGGCATGTTCTGGACCGGCTGCTGGCCGGTCGTCGCGACCAGATCGCCTGCCATCAGCGGCTTGCGGAAGAAATTGCGCTTCAACGCCTGCGTCGGCCCCTGCAAGCGCATCTCGCGGCTGGCGGGGGCGAAGACCACGCGCGTGGCAGGGCGCGATTGGGCGGCGACGATCTTCACATGCTCGCCCGATCCCGCTTCGGCATTGCCGCGCTGGAGCCCGTCGAGGCGCACCACCGACAGCGCCTGATCCTCGTCATAGGCGCTCATGGCGATGGCGGCGGTGGTCCGCTTGCCCGTGATCTCCACCACGTCGCCTTCGGTCACGCCCAGGGCCTGGAAGGCGGCGCGGGGCATGCGGGCGATACCCTGCCCGCTTTCCTCCTGCCGGGCGGCCGCGACCTGCAATTTTACGGTTCGCTCTTCGGTGGCGACGTCGGCTTCGGCCATGGGCGGGAAAACTCCTCGTGCTTGAATGCCATATCGGCTGGGACGAGGTAGGGAGCGCCCGTCCACCATTCAAATGAGCGAGAATGGACATGGGTCCGGCATGGCCGACGATACGGCATCACTTCGCACGTCGCTTGGGCGAACGCGGCAAAGAAAAAGGCCCGGCTGGATAAACCGGCCGGGCCTGAAAAGTTTGGGAGAGGATGCCTGAAAGGCACGCTCTAAGTGCACTGCACAACCGCATCTCGCAAGTGCGAAATAGACACGGAACCTTGCAAGAAACGCAACATAAACGCAAGGCATTGATATTGGTAGTCATATTTTCCGGATAGCGCTACCATTGCCATGTTGCGACGCACAAATATGGTCGTTGGCGGACCCCGTATGAAGGCCGGATGCGGATGACAGATGCGTCGAACGGTCCTAAGGCACTCCCGACCAGCCGAACCATACCGATGGAGTCCCATGCAGAAACTCTATTCCGACGCCGCCGCCGCCCTGGAGGGGCTGCTCCATGATGGTCTGTTGATAGCGTCGGGCGGGTTCGGCCTGTGCGGCATTCCCGAACGCCTGCTGACCGCGATCCGCGAATCGGGCGTGAAGGACCTGACCTTCGCCAGCAACAATGCCGGGATCGACAACGAAGGCATCGGCATGTTGCTGCGCACGAAGCAGGTGAAGAAGATGATCAGCTCCTATGTCGGGGAGAACAAGGAGTTCGAGCGGCAATTTCTCTCCGGCGAGCTGGAGGTGGAATTCTGCCCGCAGGGCACGCTGGCCGAGCGGATGCGCGCGGGCGGCGCGGGCATTCCCGGCTTCTACACCAAGACCGGCGTCGGCACCCAGGTCGCCGAGGGCAAGGAAGTGAAGCAGTTCGCCGATCGCGATGGGCGGATGGAGGATTACATCCTCGAACACGGCATCTTCGCCGATCTTTCGATCGTGAAAGCATGGAAGGCGGACGAGACCGGGAATGTCCTGTTCCGTAAGACCGCGCGCAATTTCAACGTACCCGCCGCGACCTGCGGCAAGGTGTGCGTGGTGGAGGTGGAGGAAATCGTGCCGGCGGGCGAGCTCGACCCCGACGAGATTCACTTGCCCGGCGTATTCGTGAACCGGATGATCGTGGGCGCGCCCTACGACAAGAAGATCGAGTTCGTGACCACACGCGAGCGCGAGGCGGCATGATGCGGCGCGCGGTCGTCGCGGCGCTGCTGGCGAGCGCAGGCCTGTCGGGCTGCGTCTCAACCAGCGACAGCCTGATGGCCGATGCGCGCGCGGCGGCGAGCCAGCCGGTTGCGAGCCTGCGCGGGGACGACGCGCTGGGTGGGACGACCGATGGAGCCCGTCCGGAAGCGATGATGGCGACCGATCCGCTCGACCAGCCCGCGCCCGATTCGATGCGCTGGCTCTATGGTTCGGGCGAAGCTGCCGGGGCCTCCATCCAGGCCTATCGCATGCTTGCCGATTACGCGATCGGCGCTGCTGCGGCGAAGCCAACGCGGTCGGTCGAGATGGGTCTGCCAGATGCCGATGGCGGAACCGGAACGGTGGATTGCCGCATGCCCGACGGCTCGGCCAAGCAGCCCGCCGTGGTGTTCGACGTGGACGAGACAGTGATCCTCAATAGCGGGTTCGAATACTGGACCGCGCTCGGCCATCCCTATGACAGCAAGTCTTGGGATGAATGGGCCGCCAACGGCGCGCCGTTCGTGGCACCCGTCCCCGGCGCGGTGACCGGTCTGCGCCGCCTGCGCGATGCGGGGATCGCGCTTGTCTACAACACCAATCGCGATGCGCGATATGCGAAGGGAACCGCCGCCGCGATCGCCGCCGCGGGCCTGGGCCCGGCGACGCATCTCGACACCCTGTTTCTGAAGGGGGACGATGCCATGGGCGGGCGCAAGGACGGTCGCCGCGCCACGATCGCCGCGCGCTATTGCGTGGTGGCGCTGGCAGGCGACAATCTCGGCGACTTCGCCGACGTCTTCAACGACAGCGGCCTCGCCCCGCAGGCCCGCCGCGAACTCGCCGCGCGGGGGCGCTATGCGCAGTTGTGGGGCAATGGCTGGTTCGCGCTGCCCAACCCCGTTTACGGCGACTCGATCAAGGGGAATGTGGGCGATGTCTTCCCGCCCGACGCGCGCTGGCAGCCGGGCATCGCGGGAGACGCGCCCAACCCATGAGGCTGCGCGCGTCCCTCCTCGCGCTGGCGGTGCTGCCGACGCTGTCGGGCTGCGTCGCCGCGGCGCTGATCCCGGTCGCAGCCGGGGGTGCGATCGCGGGGCGCGAGACCGGCCTGCTCGACGTCGGAAGCTCGACCCGCTCGGCTCCCAAGACGGAGCGTCCGCGTACCGCTGATAAGGTCGGCCTGGACGAGACTGTGCCGGAGACGCGCATTCCCGCCGTCGCGCCGGGCGGCGCGGGGGCGAGCGACGCGCGACCTGCCATGGCGCAGCCGGTCGGCGGTCGGGCGGATTATGCCGTCCTCGACACCTATCTCGCGGCGCAGACGCGCACCGGCCCGGGCGAGGAGCGTCTGTCCGCGACCCTGGCCGATCCCGGATCGATGGGGACCGAGCGCGCCGATTGCGCATCGCGCCCGCCTGCGGTGCTGGTCGATCTCGATCCCGCAGGCGAGCCCTTGCGGATGGACCGGCCGCTGGGCGGCGACGGCGCGCTTGCCGATGTTCTCACCCATGCCCGCGACCGGGGGGCGGATATCGCCTGGATCTCGCGACTCGGCGCGGGCTTCGCGGGCGAGCTTCGCACCGCGCTCGAAGAAAGCGGCCTCGATCCCGCCGGAACCGATACGCTGCTGCTGATGCGCCGCCCGGGCGACAGCAAGCAGGCGCGGCGCGAAGAACTCGCCGCAAGCCATTGCACGGTCGCGATCCTCGGGGATACCCGCAGCGATTTCGACCAGCTGTTCGACTATCTCAAGGATCCGAACGCGGCCCATGCGCTCGATCCGCTTCTCGGGCGGGGATGGTTCCTCGTCCCCCCGCCGCTCCAACCGCAGAAAGACTGACTTATGACCGATACCGCCCCCGGCTGGACCCGCGACCAGATGGCCGCCCGCGCCGCGCAGGAATTGCAGGACGGGTACTACGTCAATCTGGGCATCGGCATCCCGACGCTGGTCGCCAACCACATCCCCGAAGGGATGCAGGTGACGCTGCAGAGTGAGAACGGCATGCTCGGCATCGGTCCCTTCCCCTACGAGGGCGAGGAGGACGCCGACCTGATCAATGCGGGCAAGCAGACCATCAGCGAGCTGCCGCACAGCGCCTATTTCGACAGCGCGACCAGCTTCGCGATGATCCGCGGGGGGCATATCGACCTGACCGTTCTGGGCGCGATGGAAGTGGCCGAGAACGGCGACATCGCCAACTGGATGATCCCGGGCAAGATGATCAAGGGCATGGGCGGCGCGATGGACCTTGTCGCCGGGGTCAAGAAGATCATCGTGGTGATGGACCACACCGCCAAGGACGGCAGCCCGAAATTCATCCCCGAATGCACCCTGCCGCTGACCGGCACCAACGTGGTCGACATGATCGTGACGAATCTCGCGGTATTCCAGCGGCCCGATCACGATAGCCCGTTCGCGCTGAAGGAGCTGGCCCCGGGCGTGACGGCGGAGGAGGTCGCCGCGCAGACCACCGCGCACTACACCGCCTGATGCGCGGGCGGATCGCGCTCGCGGGCCTGGCGATCGCCGCGCTGGCGGTGGGCGCGGTGCTGGCGACCACCTCCCCGCCCAGCCTGCTGTCCGGCTACGACTGGGCATGGGGCGGCGATCGCGGCGCGACCAAGGTGGCGAAAGCGGTCCCCTTCGGCAGCCACGGCCAGACGCTGGATGTCTGGCGGCCCGAAGACGCATCTGCCTCCGTCCGCCTGCCGGTGGTGATGTTCTGGTATGGCGGTGGCTGGGTGAAGGGGGACCGGGCCGCCTATGCCTTTGCCGGGCGGGCGCTGGCAAAGGCCGGGTTCCTCGTCGTCATCCCCGATTATCGCAAGGTGCCCACAGTGCGCTTCCCCGCCTTCCTGCAGGACGGGGCCGAGGCGGTGCGCTGGACGCGGGACAATGCTGCCCGCTACGGCGGCGATCCCGACCGTGTTGCCCTCGCCGGGCATTCGGCAGGCGCATACGAGGCGATCATGCTGGCGCTGGACGGGAAATGGCTGCGCGAAGTCGGAGTCGATCCCGCCATCGTGAAGGCCGCCATCGGCCTGTCCGGCCCATACGACTTCTACCCCTTCGACACGAAGCGTTCGATCGATGCCATGTCCCGCTGGCCCCGCCCGCTGGAAACGCAGCCGATCACCTATGCCCGCGCCGACGCTCCGCCGCTCTTGCTGGTAACCTCGAACGGTGACGAGACGGTGCGGCACCGCAATGCCGACAGGCTTGCGGCGCAGCTGCGCGATCTCGGCGCACCGGTCGAGCTGAGGAATTACGGGCCGATCGATCACGAAGAAGTGGTGATGGCTCTGTCGACGCCGTTTCGCGACAAGGCCCCAGTGCTGGCCGACAGCGTGGCGTTCCTGAAACGCAATCTGGGGCAGGTTTCGCAATGAGCATCGAATGGCTGGACAATCCGCGCAATCCGCAGTCACCGCTGGCCGGATTGAAAGTGCTGGAACTGGCGCGGGTACTGGCGGGCCCCTGGGCAGGCCAGATGCTGGCCGATCTGGGGGCCGACGTCATCAAGGTGGAAAGCCCCGGCGGGGACAACACCCGGCAATGGGGCCCACCCTATATCGAGCGCGCGGATGGCACGCCGGAGGCCGCCTATTACCACGCCTGCAATCGGGGCAAGCGCGGGATCGTGGCCGATTTCCGGGACGAGGGTCAGCTGGAAGGGGTCAAGGATCTGGCCGCGGGCGCGGATGTCGTGATCGAGAACTTCCTGCCGGGCAAGCTCGCCCGCTTCGGGCTCGATTACCCGGCCCTGGCGCAAGCGAACGAGCGCCTCGTCTATTGCTCCATCACCGGCTTCGGGCAGGACGGGCCGCGCCGCGACGAGCCCGGTTACGACTTCGTCATCCAGGCGATGAGCGGCTTCATGGCGCTGACGGGGGAGCCCGAGGGCGAACCGATGAAGCACGGGCTCGCGATCTCGGACCTGTTCTGCGGCATCTACGCGGCGAACGCGATCCAGGCGGCGCTGCTGATGCGGACGCGCACCGGCACCGGGCAGCATGTCGACATGGCGTTGCTCGATTGTTCGGTGTCGCTGCTCGCCAATCAGGCGATGGCGCTGTTCGCCAGCGGCGCAAACCCGCCGCGCATGGGCAACCAGCATCTGCAGGTGAGCGCCTATGGCGTCTATCCGGTTGCCGATGGCGAGGTCGTGCTCGCCCCCGGCAATGACGGCCTCTTCCGCAAGCTGCTGGACGTGCTCGATCGGTCAGACCTGCTCTCGGACGAGCGTTTCGCCACCAACGCCGCCAGGCTCGCCAACCGCGACGCGCTGAACGCGATGCTGGCGGGCGAGACGCGCGGCTGGAAGCGCGCCGAGCTGCTGCGCGCCTGCGCCGCCGCGGCCATCCCCGCCGGACCGATCAACCAGCTGGACGACGTCTTCGCCGATCCGCAGGTTCGCGCGCGTGGGCTGAAGGTGGAGCTGGACGGCATTCCCGGCGTGCGCAATCCGTTCCGGTTCTCCGACGCCGAACTGGCGCTCGACCACCCCTCGCCCCGGCTGGGCGAACACGAGGATAACGGCTGAAGCCCGAGCAATGGAAAGACCTGCAATGAAACCGATCGAATGGCTGGCCCCGACCTATCGCCAGATGCTGACCGCGCTGTCCCAATGGCTGGCGAAGGTGGAACAGCAGTCGGCAGGCGATCAGGGCGCGGCCCTCCTCGCGGCGCGGCTCGCGCCGGACATGTTCCCGCTCGCCACGCAAGTCCGCTTCGCCTGCGTGCAGGCCTATGAAGGGGTGTGCCGCCTGCTGGAAACCGATTTTCCGCCGGTGGTCGATGTGCTGCTGAACGAAGGGCGCGAAGCGGGCGAGCGGCCCGGTACGCTTGCCGAAGCGCAAACCCGCATTGCTGACACGCTCGCTTTCCTGGACGAGGCGGTGCCGGACAGCGCGCCCGATGCACCCGCCGAAATCGCGCACGCCCTGCCCATGGGCATGATCTTCGACCTGACGGGCGAGCAATATGCGCGCGACTGGGCACTACCCCAGTTCTACTTCCACCTGATGACCGCATACGCGATCCTGCGGAAGGAAGGCGTCGAACTGGGGAAGGCCGACTACGTCGCCCACATGTTCGCGTATCTGCGCCCCGGAACCGCGCCCGGCGGCTGACGGGCTCACCTAAGCGAGCGCCGCCTTCAGGTCGTCGGCGAGGTCGGTCCGCTCCCACGGGAAGTATTCGCCGGTCACATCGCGGCCGAAATGACCGTAGGCGGCGCTCTTGCGATAGATCGGCTTGTTGAGGCCCAGATGCGTGCGGATCGCACGCGGGGTCAGCCCACCCAGCTTGCCGATCCTGCGGATCGCCGCCTCCAGCGCGTCGTCCTCGACCGTGCCGGTGCCGTGTGTGTCGACATAGAGCGACAGCGGCTCGCTGACGCCGATCGCGTAGGCGACCTGGATGGTGCAGCGCTTCGCCAGCCCGGCGGCGACCACGTTCTTCGCCAGATAGCGGGTAATGTAGGCGGCGGAACGATCGACCTTGGTCGGATCCTTGCCACTGAACGCGCCGCCGCCATGCGGGGCCGCGCCGCCATAGGTATCGACGATGATCTTGCGCCCGGTCAGTCCGGCGTCGCCGTCCGGCCCGCCGATCTCGAACGTGCCGGTGGGATTGATGTGCCACTTCGTCTCGTCCGACAGGAAGCCGTCGGGCAGGATATCCGCGACCACGCCCTTCACATAGTCGCGCAGCTGGGCTTCCTTTTCGCCCTCGTCGAAGCCGGGCTTGTGCTGCGTGCTCACTACCACCGCGGTGCAGGCGACCGGCTTGTGATCCTCGTAGCGCAGCGTGATCTGGCTCTTGCTGTCGGGCTCCAGGAACGGTGCTGCGCCGCTCTTGCGGTCCTGCGCCATGCGGTGCAGGACCTTGTGGCTGTAATCGAGCGTCGCCGGCATCAGGTCGGGTGTCTCGTCGCAGGCGAAACCGAACATGATGCCTTGGTCGCCCGCGCCCTCGTCCTTGTTGGAGCCGTCGCTGCCCGCATCGACGCCTTGCGCGATATCGACGCTCTGGCCGTGCAGATGGTTGTCGAAGGTGAGCGTTTCCCAGTGGAAACCATCCTGCGCGTAGCCGATGTCGCGCACCACCTCGCGCACCGTGCGCTCGATCTCGTCCTCGATCCCGGGGGCCCAGTTGCCGTCCGTGTCCATGATACCCTGACCGCGGATTTCGCCGGCCAGGATGACGCGCTGCGTGGTCGTCAGCGTCTCGCAGGCGACGCGCGCCTCGGGATCCTTGGACAGGAACAGGTCGACGATGGCATCGGAAATCTGGTCCGAAACCTTGTCCGGATGGCCTTCCGAAACGCTTTCGGAGGTGAAGATGTAATTGGCGCGCATGGGACCTCTTTGGAGGGATATAAAGAAAGCTTTATGTCCCCGTCTGTTAGCGCGGCCTCCGGCGCATGGCAACCAGCGAGGCGAGCAGGAACGCCGCCGCCCATGCCAGTGCCAGCGCGTTGCCGAAGCGGGCGAAGAGCGTGGGTGCCTTCGCCGCGGGGACGAGCCCCGTCAGCCGCCCGGCGACGCCATGCGGCAGGTGCTGGCGGACCACGCCGTTCGCGTCGATCACGCCGCTGATCCCGTTCACGGTGGAGCGCAGCACCGGCAGCCCCTCCTCGATCGCGCGCATGCGGGATTGCGCGAAATGCTGGGGCGGGCCCCAGGCGCCGAACCAGCCGTCGTTCGACGGGGTGAAGATGTAATCGGGCCGGTGGGCACGATCGACGACCTCGCCGGAGAACACGATCTCGTAGCAGATCTGCACCCCGACCTTCCCGTAGTCGCCCAGGTCGATCGTACGCGCGCCCGGCCCGGCGAGGAAATCGAACGCCCCCGCGACCAGCCGCGATGCGCCCAGCGGCTCCAGCAGCCAGCGCAGCGGCAGATATTCGCCGTAGGGGACCAGATGCGCCTTGCGATAGCTGCCGACGATGTCGCCGTCGGGATCGAGCGCGGTCACCACGTTGTAGGCACCGATGGCCCGCTGGCGCGCCGGATCGATCACCAGATCGACATTGCCGGTCAGCAAGCGGCTGTCCGGGCCGATCACCTGGCCGAGCCGCTTGCGCGCGAATCGCGGATCGCGCCCGGCTGTGGTTTCGTCGTAATAGCGCTGCGGATAGCCGGGCCGCAGATAGTCGGGCAGGCCGCTTTCCGGCCACAGCACGATCCGCCGACCGTCATCCTGCTGCCGCGCGGAAAGCCCGGCCATGGTCAGGAAGGCGGGCTCGTATTCGCGCGGATCGACGAGCTGGTCTTGGCTGAGATTGGGCTGCACCAGCGTATAGCGCAGGTCCGTGTCGCGCTGCGCCGGCGCAGGGAAATACATGCCCAGCGCCACGGCGGCAAAAGCGCCGGCACCCGCAGCCCAATGGCGCCGCTCCAGCAATTCGAAAAGCAGCCGCCCGAGGAGGACGGCGCAGGCCGACAGGGCGTAGGTCCCCATGAACGGCAGCAGCGCCGCCAACCCGGTCCGGTCCATCGGGCCGAGCAGCAACAGGCTGAAGGGCCCCCAGGCATAGCCGGTGAAGACCCAGCTGCGCAGCCATTCGGTAATGGTCCACAGCCCCGCATAGGCGAGCGCGAAGGGCAGCGTGCGGGTGCGCCCGAACAGCCTTTGCGCCGCCGCGGCGGCAAGGGCGGGATAGACTGCGAGATAAAGGGAGAGCAGCGGCACCGCGAACCAGCCGAGGATGGCCGGCATGTTCGACTGGTGCGTGAACGCAGTGGCGATCCAGTTGTCCGCCACGGTGAAATGCGCGACGCCGAACAGCCAGCCGAGCCAGGCGGCCCGGCGCATGCTGCCGCTGCGATGAAGGATATGGCCCGCCGCGCCCATCGCAAGCAGGGCGACCGGCCACAGGCCGAGCGGCGGAAACCCGGTTGCGGCCAGCGCGCCGAGCGCCAGCATCGACCAGGCCGGATAGCGCAGCAGAATTCGATCGGTCAGCCGGGCCATGATACGGCGCGCCTCGCGGTCGTCGCTCAGCCGACCGCGCTCATCCTGCCGTCGTCGCCCTGATCGTCGCTATCCTTGGCCACCTTGCGGGTGCGGCGCGGCTTGCGCGCAGGCGCGGCGTCGCCGTCGGCACCGATCGAGGGCGGCAGAACCGTCGCGTCGATTTCGCCCTCGACACCCTTCTCGCCTTCCTTGGCGCGAGGGGTGCGCGGCTTGCGAGCCTTGCGCGGCTTTTCTTCCCGCTCCGCATCGTCGCCGGAGTTGCGACCGCCAGCACGATCGGCCGAGCGATCGGTATCGTCGGAGCGATTGTCCTCGCCGTCGTCGCCATCCCGGTCGCGGCGCGACCGGCGGCGGGGGCTGTGCTGCTGGTCGTCGCCGTCGTCGCGGCGCTGGCGCGGCTGGCGGCGCGCACTGCGCCGATCGTCGTCCTCGTCGTCACCATCGTTGTCGTCGTTCGACTGCTCGCGATCGTCGCGCTTGGCGCGCTGTTCGTCCTGACGTGCCTTGTTGTCGGCGATCACGCGGAAATAATGGTCGGCGAACTGCAGGTAGTATTCCGCCTGCACGCGATCGCCGTGATGCTGCGCGTCCTGCGCCAGCTTCTTGTACTTGTCGAGCAGCTGGGGGGCGTTGCCCCGCGCCCGGCTGTCGATGCGATTCTGGTTGTTGCCACCGCCGCTCTGATTGCGATTGCCGCGGCCGCGACGCCGATTGTTTCGATTGTTGTTGTTCAAGGAAATATCTTCCTCACACTCGGGCTGATAGAAAAGGGGTGCCCGTCCCGACCCCTCGTCGCGCCGACACCATTCTCAGGGCGCGACCGTCATTTGCGTTGCTGACAAGCGGCTTCCGCCCGAACCTCTGCGCAAATGTTGGATCAAGACCGCGAAAGCGCCACGCGGCTTCCTGCCGGTCTTGACAGCGAAATAGCGCGCCTATTCGCCTTTGCCAAGACCCCAGCGCAGAATAAGCGCACGGTCCCTGTGGGCAAGGTCGCGTGCCACCTTTACCGTGGCAGCGGCGGAAACGGCCAGGTCGGACACCGCCCCCGCCTGCGTCGCGCCAATTTCCAGCACGGCCACGCCGCCGGGGGTCAGCAGCGATTCGAGGTGCGGCACCAATACGCGATAGTCGTCAAGCCCGTCCGCCCCGGCGAACAACGCTTCTGCGGGCTCGTGCTCGCGGACGCAGGCGTCGAGTGCAGCGTCATCTTCCACATAGGGCGGGTTGCACAAGACAAGGTCGAACGTGCCCAGATCGCGCTGCCAGTCGCCCTTGCGCCAGTTGCGCCGCAGAAAGCGGCTCCGCTCCGCCAGCCCCAGCTTCGTCGCATTGCACTGCGCCACCCGCAGCGCGGGCATCGACGCGTCCAGCGCCACCCCTTGCGCTTCGGGCCACAGCGCCAGGGCCGCCAGCAGCAGCGCGCCCGACCCGGTACCAAGGTCGAGGATGCGCTGCGGCGATTCACCATCGGCAAAATGCTCCCTTGCGGCATCGATCAGCGTCTCGCTGTCGCCGCGCGGGATAAGCACGGCCGGCGTGACCTGCAGCTCCAACCCGTAGAACTCCGCGCTGCCGGTGATGTAGGCGACCGGTTCGTGCGCCAGCCGCCGCGCGAACAGCGGCGCGAACCCCTCGGGCGGAGGATCGCGCATGTGGTGCAGCAGCATAACCGAACGCGAGACGCCCAGCGCATGGGCCATAAGCAGCTCGGCATCGATCCGCGCGGTGTCCGAGGTGACGGAAAGGCGCGCGGTCGCCTCGCGTAGAGCTTCAGAAACGGTCACGAAAACAAACCGCTCGTGCTGAGCTTGTCGAAGCACCGCCTTTCACTTCCGGTGTGCCGCTCCGAAGAAAATGCGATCCTTCGACAAACTCAGGATGAGCGGATTTGAGGATACATATCTCACCCATCCAGCGCCGCCAGCCGCTTGGCTTCGTCCTCCGCCGTCAGCGCGTCGATCAGTTCGGCGAGGCCCGGCCCGGCGATGATTTCGGGCAGCTTGTGCAGCGTCAGCCCGATCCGGTGATCGGTCACGCGCCCTTGCGGGAAATTGTAGGTGCGGATCCGTTCGGAGCGGTCGCCCGAACCCACCATCGCCTTCCTCGCCTCGGCCTCGGCCCCCTGCGTCGCCTCGCGCTGCTGCTCGTAAAGCCGCGCGCGCAGCACCTGCATCGCCTTCTCGCGGTTCTTGTGCTGGCTGCGCCCGTCCTGACACGTCACCACCAGCCCCGTGGGTAGGTGCGTGATCCGGATCGCGGAGTCGGTCGTGTTGACGTGCTGCCCGCCCGCGCCGCTCGCGCGGTAGGTGTCGATCTTGAGGTCGCCCGCGTCGATCTGTACGTCCACCTCGTCGGGTTCTGGCAACACGGCGACGGTCGCGGCGCTGGTGTGGATGCGCCCGCCGCTCTCGGTCTCGGGCACGCGCTGCACACGGTGGACGCCGCTTTCGAACTTCAATTTTGCGAACACGCCGGTGCCGGTGACGTTGGCGACGATTTCTTTGAAGCCGCCGACTTCGGACGCGCTCATGCTGACCGGCTCGACCTTCCAGCCCTGCTCGCCCGCGAAGCGTTCGTACATGCGATAAAGGTCGCCCGCGAACAGCGCCGCCTCGTCGCCGCCGGTCCCCGCGCGGATTTCGAGCATCGCGGGCTTCGCATCCGCACTGTCGCGCGGCAGCATGGCGAGCGCGAGCTGGCGCTCCTTTTCCGGCAGGCTTTCGCGGATCGCGGCCAGCTCATCCTCCGCCATGGCGCGCATCTCAGGGTCGGCGAGCATCTCCTCCAGCCCCGCAATCTCCTCGCGCGCGCTGCGCACCTCGGCGGCGATCCGGGCGACCGGCTCCAGCTCGGCATAGTCGCGGCTCGCCTGCACGAACGCGTCGCCCTCGAGCGTACCCGAAGCCAGCCGCGCCTCGATCTCGGCGAAGCGGTTGGCGATCTGGTCGAGGCGTTCGGGGGGGATGGTCACTGGTTTTCTCTAATGTCGTCATCCCGGACTTGATCCGGGATCGGGCTTACTTGGCGCGGCGCTCGAGGAATAGCACCACCCCGGATCAGGTCCGGGGTGACGATGGACCGAAAGATCGTAGCAATTTACCGATGGCAGGATTGAGCGCGCCTTCATCGGTTGCGCCCCAATAACCATCCGGCTTGACCACCAGTAAAGCTTGCGGGTTCTGCTTCACGGCTTTGTCGAAACGCTTCCGAGGGGAGCCGGTGGCAAACAGTTCAGCAGTATATCCTTCACCCCTTATTTCTCTCACGAGCCGGGTAGCACTTGCAAGATACGTCTCATCCTCGACCACGAGCATGGCTTCAACGGGCTCTTCCCCCTTCTCCCCCACCAGCATCGCCAGCCGCTCGATCCCGGCGGCCCAGCCCACTGCTGGCGTAACGGGGCCACCCAGGCTCTCCATCAGTCCGTCATAGCGCCCACCGCCCAGCACCGTGCTCTGGCTGCCGAGTTTCGCTGCTGCATCGCTGCCCTCGTCGGGGACGAATTCGAACGCGGTGTGGCGGTAGTAGTCGAGGCCGCGCACCAGGCTCTCGGCGCGGGTCCATTTCACCCCCGCCGCGTCCAAACCGCTGGTGACGGCATCGAAGAATGCACGCGCGTCGTCCGACAGGAACTGGTCGATCTTCGGCGCATCGGCCACGAAGCGCTGGTCGCGGCGGTCCTTGCTGTCGAGGATGCGTAGCGGGTTCTTCTCCAGCCGTTCCTGCGAATCTTCCGAAAGTTCGTCCTTCACGGCGCGGAAATGCTCGACCAGCGCGGCGCGCCAGGCCTCGCGGCTGTCGCCATCGCCCAGCGTGTTGAGGTGGAGCGTCACGCCGGTGATGCCCAATTCGCGCAGCAACTGGTCCGCCATGGCCAGCAGTTCCACGTCCGCCTGCGGTTCGCCTGCGCCGATGATCTCGGCGTCGATCTGGTGGAACTGGCGATAGCGGCCCTTCTGCGGGCGCTCGTAACGGAACAGCGGCCCGTGCGTCGCGAGCTTCAACGGCGCATGCTGCTGCCAGCCATTGGTCAGAAAGGCGCGCGCGATCCCGGCGGTGAATTCGGGCCGCAGCGTCAGCGAATCGCCGCCGCGATCCTCGAACGAGTACATCTCCTTGGAGACGATGTCGGTCGTCTCGCCGATCGAACGGGCGAACACCTCGGTCTTCTCGAACACCGGCATTTCGGCGCGGCGAAAGCGGTAGAGCTTGCGCACGCGCTCGAACGTCTCGACCACGAAGGCGAAGGCCTCCGCCTCTGCCCCGAAAATGTCCTGCGTGCCGCGTATGGCCTGCGGTGTGTTCCTGCTCATGCCCAAATCCTGTTCATGGGCGCGCGCTTAGCGCGGCGGGCGGCGAAGCGAAAGCATGATACCCCGTTGCATGGACGCGCCGATCCGCGCATGGGATGCGATCATGAAGCACCTCTCTCTCGGCACCGCGCTCGCCGCTGCCCTCCTCGCCCTTCCCCTCTCCGCCCCCGCATCGGCGCAGGACATCCGGCCCGCGGGCAATTCCGCGCCGGTCGAACAGCAGCTGGCCGACCAGACCCCGCTGCCCAGCGACACGGCGTGGCCGGGCGGCACGATCTCGCTCGACATCGATGCGACCGATACGGTGCGGGGCATCTACCGCGTGACGGAAACGATCCCGGTGACCGGCGGCATGCGCGAGCTGCACCTGCTGTTCCCCGAATGGCTGCCCGGCAATCACGCCGCGCGCGGCCCGATCAACCTCGTCAGCGGGTTCCAGTTCACCTCCGGCGGGAAGACGCTGGAATGGACCCGCAATCCGCTCGACGTGTACGAGATCATCGTCTCGGTCCCGCAGGGGGCGAAGAACGTGGTCGCGAATTTCGTCCACACCTCGCCGGTAGACGGCAGCGAGGGGCGGATCACGATGACGCCCGAAATGCTGAACCTGCAGTGGGAGAAGATGAGCTTCTACCCCGCCGGCCATTACACCCGCCGCATCGCGATCAAGCCGACGGTGAAGTTCCCGGCCGGATGGACCGCCTTCACCGCGCTCGATGGACAGAGGCGCAGCGGCGATACGGTCACCTGGCAGACCGTGGATTACGAGACGCTGGTCGATTCGCCGATCTTCGCAGGCAAATATGCCAAGCAGTGGCAGCTCGATCCCGCGGTGAAGCTCGACGCGATCGCCGACAAGCCGAAATATCTCGATCTCGCGCCGGAAAACCTCGCGCATTTCGAGAAGCTGATCGACGAGGCCGACGCGCTGTTCGGCGCGCGCCATTTCGACCATTACGACATCCTGCTGGCGATGACCGACACGATGGGGGGCATCGGGCTGGAGCATCACCGCTCTGCCGAGAACCAGTACGAGCCGACCGCCCTGACCGACTGGGACGCGATGGACTGGGACCACAACGTCGTCAGCCATGAACTGGTGCATAGCTGGAACGGCAAGTTCCGCCGTCCGTCCGACCTGTGGACGCCCGACTATCGCACCCCGATGCAGGACACGCTGCTGTGGGTGTACGAGGGGCAGACCCAGTTCTGGGGCTGGGTCCTAGCCGCGCGCAGCGGGCTGCAGAAGAAGCAGACCTTCCTCGATGCCTTCGCGACCTACGCCGCGAACTATGCCGAAGGGCAGCCGGGCCGCGCCTATCGCTCGGTCGAGGATACGACCCACGATCCGATCATCAATTCGCGCGCGCCGCTGCCCTATTCCTCGCTCAGCCGCAGCGAGGACTATTACGTCGAGGGCGCGCTGGTCTGGCTCGAAGCCGACCAGATCATCCGCGAAGGCACGAACGGGGCGAAGGGGCTGGACGATTTCGCCAAGGCGTTCTTCGGCGTGCGCGACGGGGACTGGGGCGAACTGCCCTACGATTTCGACGAGGTCGTCTCCACTCTGAATGGCGTTTACCCCTACGATTGGGCGAACTTCCTCACCACCCGCCTGTACGGGGTCAACCAGCCCGCACCGCTCCGCGGCCTGAACATGGCCGGATACAAGCTGGTCTGGAAGGAAGAGCCCAACAGCTACGACAAGGGGCGCATGGGCGGGTACAACTATACCAGCCTTACTTACTCGCTGGGGGTCAACCTGACGGATAACGGCACGGTCAGCTCCACGCTGTGGGACGGACCGGCCTTCGATGCCGGGCTGGTCGACGGCAGCCAGATCCTGGCCGTGAACGGCACCGCCTATTCGAAGGAAGCGATCATGGACGCGATCACCGCGGCCAAGGGGACCAAGGACCCGATCGAGCTGATGGTGAAACGCGGCGATGCCTATCGCACCGTGAAAATCGATTACCACGACGGGCTGCGCTATCCCTATCTGGAAAAGACCGGAGAGGGCGAGCACGGGCTCGACCGGCTGCTGGCACCGCGTACCGGCGGCTGAGCCCGCCCGGCGCGGCGGCGGGGCAGGCTTTGCCGCGCCGCACAAAATGCGTTGCGATGCGCGCGACGGTTGCCTAGGCCCCGTCGCGCGTCCTCGTTTCTAGAGAATACGGAAAAAAAGACCCCCATGCGTATCGACCTGATCCCCACCGGGCCCAACCCGCCCGCGGAACTCAACGTCATCATCGAGGTGCCGACCGGCGGCGAGCCCGTGAAGTACGAGTTCGACAAGGAATCGGGCGCGCTGTTCGTCGACCGCATCCTGCACACCCCGATGCGCTATCCGGCGAATTACGGCTTCGTACCCCACACGCTCAGCCCCGACGGCGATCCGCTCGACGCGCTGGTAATCGCGCGCAGCCCCTTCATCCCCGGCTGCGTGGTCCGCGCCCGCCCGATCGGCGTCCTCAATCTCGAGGACGAGCATGGCGGGGACGAGAAGCTGGTCTGCGTGCCGCTGGACACCACCTTCCCCTATTACTCCGACGTCGGCGAGACCAAGGATCTGCCGAGCATCATCTTCCAGCAGATCGAGCACTTCTTCACCCATTACAAGGATCTGGAGAAGGAGAAGTGGGTGCGGATCGGGCAGTGGGGCGATGCGGCCGAAGCGCGCCGGGTCGTGCTCGAGGCGATCGAACTGGCGAAGAGCGAGGCGGCGAAGAAGAACGGCTGAGCCGCCGCGCGACGCGGACGTTACTCGATCGGCCTGCCGCTATCGAGCAGGTCCTTGTCCTTCGTTTCCGCGCGCCGCTCCGCCGCCACCATGCCCGCGATCTCGTCGGCGGGCGTCACGTCCTCGTCCGGATGCGCTGCCGGCTTCGGCGCCGGTGATACCGGGGGCGGTATCGTTGCCGCCGATGTGGTTTCAGCCATCGCTTCGGTTTCCAGCGGCAGCTTGGCCGAGCGCGGGTCGAAGCGCAGGCGATAGATCGGCTCCGGCAGGCCGAACCCGGCCGCCTCCAGCGCGTCCTTCACCGCGGGAATGGCGTTCGATCGCGCCTTGAAAAAATCCGCCTCGGTCTGGTCGATCCAGGCGAGGAAGCGGATCACGATGTTCGAATCGCCGACCTCCTCTATCCGCGCCTCCGGGGCCGGGTCGGCCAGCACGAAGGGCAGGCCCGCCAACGTGTCGCGCCCCAGCCGCCGGGCGGCGCGCGGATCGTCGTCCGCATCCACCCCCAGCGCGAAGTCGAAGCGGCGCTGCGGATTGCGCGTGTAATTGACGATCACCGCCTTGAAGACGGTGGAATTGGGAATGCGCAAATGGTTGCCGTCCAGCGTCATCAACACGGTCGCGCGACTGGTCAGCCGGATGACGCGCCCTTCCAGATCGTCGATCAGGACGTGATCGTTGGCTCGGAAGGGCTGGCGCACGCTGAGCATGATGGAAGCGACGTAGTTCTCGATCAGGTCGCGCATGGCGAAGCCCAGCGCGATGCCGATGACGCCCGCGCCGCCCAGCACCGCGCCGAGCAGTGCGCCTGCACCGACCATGTCCAGCGCCACCACGATGCCGAGCAGGACGAACACGAAACGCACCGCGCTGCCGATCAGTTCGGCGAGGAAGCCGTTCGGCGCGATCCGGTGCCAGAGCCGCCCGAACCCGCCGAGCAGATAGCCCACCATCGCGATCAGCAGGGCCACGGCCAGCGCGAGACCGATCAGCGGGAGCATGTTCACGAGGCCGCGCAGCTTGCCCGACAGCGCTCCGATGGCGTTCAGCCCCTCCCCCAGCGAAGCGTCGCGGGTGAGACCGTTCTCCACCGTGACCACGCCTTCGACCCGGCTGGCGATCGCCTCCGCCCGGTCGATATCGGCAGCATCGGCGACGCTACCGCTCAGCGTGACGACCCCGTCGCTGACCCGTAGCTGCACATTGGTGTAGGCCGGCAGTTCCCCGAAGATACCGCGCAGCCGCTGCGCGATCCGCGTATCGGTATTCGGATCGGTGGATGTATCGATCGCGGGCGCGGCAACGGTGGGGGTCGGCGACGCACTCGCGGTCGGCAATTGCGCGCTGGCAATGCCCGGCAGGGTCACGACCGCTACCAGCGCGGCCAGTGCCGAGAGAAATGTCTTCAGGATAGACCGCGATCCCATCATCCGGTTCAAGCGGCGAACCGGCGTGGAGTTCCGCCTCAAAACAGCGTGTAGGCCAGCTTGAAGGCGAAAGTGATGACGAATGGCAGTCCGATCGCGATCACCCACAAGGTGATGGCATCGCGCACGAATGGCCCCCTCATCGCCGGGTCGGTGGCGGCGGCATCGTCCAGCTTCGCCCAGCGCCGCTCGAACGCGCGACAGGCCGGGATGATGCCCGCGACCAGGATGACCAGCGCCAGATAGGGCAGCATCGACGGCAGCCCCTCGGCCATCGCCTGCACCGTCACGAAAATCTGCAGGCCGGTATAGACGAGCAGCGCGCTGGCGACGTGATCGCTCATCTTCCTGCGCCAGTTGCGTTTCGCCGGAATGGCGGCCTCGTGCCGATTGGCGATCCTGTGCGCTTGTTGATCCATCACGCTCTTCTCCCACCTTCTCCTGGCAAGGTTTATTCCAGAGAGTCCGGTTCGACGCAAGTTTGCGACTATCGTGCGTTGCATGCACGGACCCTGCCAAATCGATCGATCGGGGGTTCAAACCGCGCGATCGGATGCTAGAGGTTGGCCCATGAGCGCACAGGATGCCGAATACGACACGCCCGCCGCCGAGGAAGTCGAGCGCAGCGCGGCCCCGCCGATCCCGCAGGGCGGGCTCGAAGTCGTGTCCATCGCCAAGAGCTACGACAAGCGGGCGGTCCTCACCGATATCTCGCTGTCCGTAGGCAAGGGCGAGGTGCTCGGCCTGCTCGGCCCCAACGGCGCGGGCAAGACGACCTGCTTCTATTCCATCATGGGACTGGTGAAGCCCGATTCGGGCCGCATCCTGATGGATGGGGAGGATGTGACCAAGTTGCCGATGTATCGCCGCGCGATCCTGGGCCTGGGCTATCTGCCGCAGGAAACTAGCATCTTCCGCGGGATGACGGTGGAGCAGAACATCAACTGCGTGCTCGAAATGGTCGAGCCCGATGCCGATACGCGGGCCGCCGAGCTCGACCGGCTGCTCGACGAGTTCGGCCTGACTCGGCTCAGGACCAGCCCGGCCATGGCGCTGTCGGGCGGCGAACGGCGCCGGTGCGAAATCGCCCGCGCGCTGGCGGCGAAGCCCTCGATCATGCTGCTCGACGAACCCTTCGCCGGCATCGATCCGCTCTCGATCAGCGACATCCGCGACCTGGTAAAGGATCTGAAGACGCGCGGCATCGGCGTGCTGATCACCGACCACAACGTGCGCGAGACGCTGGAAATCGTGGACCGCGCCTGCATCATCTATGGCGGACAGGTGCTGTTCGCCGGCACGCCCGAGGAACTGGTCGCCGACGCCAATGTCCGCCGGCTCTATCTGGGCGAGGGGTTCACGTTGTGATTATCCGGCCTCTTGCGACGCAATCGCGAGGGGCAAGGGTTGGCGGCCGGGGCCGGCACCGCGCGAGGCGACAGCTCCGCTGGAGCCGGGTCACGCACTGATGGCGCTCGCGCCCCGCCTCGACCTGCGCCAGTCGCAATCGCTGGTAATGACGCCGCAGCTGCAGCAGGCGATCAAGCTGTTGGCGCTCTCCAATCTCGAGATCGAGACCTTCATCGGCGAGGCGCTGGAGGCCAATCCGCTGCTGGAAGCGGGCGAGGTCCGGCGCGAGGATGGCGGGGACGAGCCCGGCGAAGCGCAGGCCCCGTCCGAATACGAGGCCGACAGCGCGGGTGGGGACGAGGCGCTCGACATCGATCCCGGCGCGCTCGACCACGACCGGGACACCGGCGACGGCGAATGGGGCTCGGCGCTGTCCGCCCCCGGTGGTGCCGCGGACGACCTGCCGGGGATCGAGGAAAGACACACCAGCGGCGAGACGCTGGCCGAGCATCTCGATGCGCAGGTCGGCGCGGTGGCGGGCGACGTGCGCGAGGAATTCCTTGCGCGCCACATCATCGGCCTGCTGGACGAGGCGGGCTATCTGCGCAGCGATCTCGCCGAAGTGGCGCGCGATCTGGGCGTGCCGCTGGCCGAGGCGGAACGCGCGCTCGAAGTGGTGCAGGCGCTGGAGCCGACCGGGGTCGGCGCGCGCAATCTGGGCGAATGCCTCGCCCTGCAGGCGAAGGAGGCGGACCGCTACGATCCGTGTATGGCGCGGCTGATCGACAATCTCGATCTCGTCGCGCGCGGCGAGGTCTCCCGGCTCAAGCGCATGTGCGACGTCGACGACGAGGATTTCGCCGACATGCTGGCGGAGCTGCGCGCCTACGATCCCCGGCCCGGCCTCGCGTTCGGCGCGGCGGAGGCGGGCGCGGTGGTGCCCGACATCCTGCTGACCCGCGACCGCGCCGGAAGCTGGAAGATCGCGCTCAATCCCGCCAGCCTTCCGCGCGTCGTGGTGAACCGCGAATATGTGGTCGAGCTGCGCGAGGATTGCCGCGACAAGGCGAGCCGCGGCTGGCTGCGCGAAAAGCTGGCCGACGCGCGCTGGTTGGTGAAGGCGCTCGACCAGCGCCAGCGGACCATCCTGGCGGTGGCGGCGCAGATCGTGGAACAACAGGCCGGTTTCTTCGCCAAGGGGGTCAGCCAGCTGAAGCCGCTGACCCTGCGCCGGGTGGCGGAAGAGATCGAGATGCACGAAAGCACCGTCAGCCGCGTCACCAGCAACAAGTACCTGCACTGCGAGCGTGGGACGTTCGAGCTCAAGTATTTCTTCACCAGCGGGGTCGGCAGCGCCGATGGCGACGGGGCGAGCGCCGAATCGGTCAAGGCCCGCATCCGCGCGCTGACCGAGGCGGAGGATCCCAAGAAGATCCTGTCCGACGACAAGCTGGTCGATCTGCTGAAAGCGGAAGGGTTCGACATCGCCCGCCGCACGGTCGCGAAATATCGCGAGGCCGCGGGGATAGGGTCCAGCGTGGAACGCCGACGCGCGAAAAAGCTGCGCGCGGCCGGATAATCGCCCCGCCTGAGCCGTGTGGCATTAAAGACTCATGAAAAAGCCTTAACGTGTTAAACCGCTTGTTAACCTTTTTCGGTGAGAAACGGGGTGGTTAATAGATAGCAACCGTAGCTGCGATACGGTTACCCGAGCATATCAGGGGCTAACGAAGGGGAGCGCCCATGCGCGTATTGCTGATCGAGGACGAGCCGACGACCGCCAAGGCGATCGAGCTCATGCTGACGACCGAGGGATTCAACGTCTATTCGACCGATCTGGGCGAGGAAGGCCTCGATCTGGGCAAGCTGTACGATTACGACATCATCCTGCTCGACCTGAACCTGCCCGACATGCACGGCTACGACGTGCTGAAGAAGCTGCGCGTCGCCAAGGTGCAGACGCCGGTGCTGATCCTGTCCGGCATCGCCGAGATGGACAGCAAGGTGCGCAGCTTCGGCTTCGGTGCCGACGATTACGTAACCAAACCGTTTCACCGTGACGAGCTGGTCGCGCGTATCCACGCCGTGGTCCGCCGCAGCAAGGGCCACAGCCAGTCGGTCATCCGCACCGGCAAACTGGCGGTCAACCTCGATGCCAAGACCGTCGAGGTCGACGGCGCGCGGGTCCACCTGACCGGCAAGGAATACGCGATGCTGGAGCTGCTCAGCTTGCGCAAGGGCACCACGCTGACCAAGGAAATGTTCCTCAACCACCTCTATGGCGGGATGGACGAACCCGAACTCAAGATCATCGACGTCTTCATCTGCAAGCTGCGCAAGAAGCTCAGCCATGCGTGCGGTGGCGAGAACTATATCGAGACCGTCTGGGGTCGCGGCTACGTGCTGCGCGACCCGATGGAAGAGGCCGAAGCGGCCTGATCACCTGTTAAGTGCCCGTCTCTCCTGTTGGGCCAAAGGCGGCCCGTCATCCCCACCGGATGGCGGGCCGTTTCCTTTCAGGCGTCAGGACAGCGAGGCATGCCCGCCGGTGGAGCCGAACCCGTCGCCGCCGCGAGCGGTCGCATCCAGATCGTCGGCCTCCTGCCATACCGCCCGCGTCACGGGGGCGAGCACCAGCTGGGCCACCCGGTCGCCGCGTTCGATGGCGAACGATTCGGTCCCGTGGTTGATCAGGATCGCCTTCACCTCGCCGCGATAGTCGCTGTCGATCGTGCCGGGCGCGTTCGGCACGGTGATCCCATGGCGCAGCGCCAGGCCCGAACGCGGGCGCACCTGCACCTCGTACCCCGGCGGAATGGCGATCGCGAAGCCGGTCGCGACCGCATGGCGCGCACAGGGCGGAATGATCACGTCCTCCGCACTGACCACGTCCATGCCCGCCGCGCCGTCGGTGGCATAGGCGGGCAGCGGCAGGCCTTCTCCGTGCGGCAGCCGCTTCAGCTTCACCGGGACCTCGCTCATTCGCTTTCCTCCAGCGCGCTCGCAATCCGCTGGACAAGCGCACGGGCGATATCGCCCTTCGCCGCGCGCGGCAGCTCCTCCACACCATGTTCCGACACGATGTGGACCGCGTTCTCTTCGCCGCCCATGACATCGCCGGAAACGTCGTTGGCGACGATCCAGTCGGCCCCCTTCCGCTCCCGCTTGGCGATGGCATTGGCGAGCACGTCGTCGGTTTCCGCGGCGAAGCCGATCAGCAGGCCGGGCCGCTGCGAGGACTTGGCGAGGCCGGCAAGAATATCCGGGTTTTCCGCCAGTTCGAGCGGGGGCGGCGCCCCGCCCTGTTTCTTGAGCTTGCGCGGATGGCTGTCCGCCGCGCGCCAGTCCGCCACCGCGGCCACCATCACGGCGACATCGGCGGGGAGCGCATTCTCCACCGCCGCCGCCATCTCGCGCGCGCTTTCGATATCGACCCGATCGACGCCCGGCGGCGTGTCGAGCGCCACCGGCCCGGCCACGAGTGTCACCCGCGCACCGGCATTGGCAGCGGCAGCAGCGATCGCGAACCCCTGCCGCCCGCTGGAACGGTTGGCGATATAGCGCACCGGATCGATCGGCTCGTGCGTCGGACCGGCGGTTACGAGGACGTGGCGACCGTAGAGCGCGCGGTGCCGGTCATCGGAAAAGTCCGGCTGCCCGGCCAGCGGATCGGCCCCGCCCAGCGCGCTCTCGATGGCGTTCCAGATCGCCTCGGGTTCGGGCAGGCGCCCCGCCCCGAATTCGCCGCAGGCCATCGCCCCCTCGTCGGGGTCGAGCACGGTGACGCCGCGCTGGCGCAGCGTGGCGACATTCGCCTGCGTCGCGGCGTGGCCCCACATGCGCACGTTCATCGCCGGGGCGGCCAGCACGCGCGTATCCGTTGCGAGCAGCAGCGTGGTGGCGAGATCGTCCGCGATGCCAGCCGTCATCTTCGCCAGCAGATCGGCGGTGGCGGGGCAGACGACCACCAGATCGGCCTCGCGGCTGAGCTGAATATGCCCCATCTCGACTTCGTTCTTGAGGTCCCACAGCGTCGTGTAGACGGCGTTCTCGCTCAGCGCGGCGAGCGTCATCGGGGTGACGAAGTGGCTGCCCCCCTCGGTCAGAACGCAGGTGACCGTGCCGCCCCGCTTGCGGATCAGGCGCACCAGCTCGCACGCCTTGTAGGCCGCGATGCCGCCGCCCACGATCAGCAGGATATGCGGTCCGTCGGGGGAATGGGTTGCCACGCGCCTGCCTCGCCTCTTGCCTCGCGCCCCGCCTAGCGAGCGGGCGCGCGATAGGCTAGTGCTTCACGCCAGGAGGCATCGTTTCGCCCATGCGCAATCTTCTTCGCATCCTGCTGGGTTTGGCAGGCCTGTTCTTCACCTATCTCGGCCTTGCCTTCCTGTTCGCACCCGAACAGCAGGGCGCATCGCTGGGGCTGGCGGCGGCGGGTTCGCTCGGACGTTCGACATTGCGGGCCGACATGACCGCGTTCTTCGTGCTGGCGGGCGGGGGATTCCTCTACGCCGCGATCCGTCAGCGGGCGCTCGCGCTCGCCGTGCCCATGGCGCTGTTCGGGATCGCGTTCTTCGGGCGGCTGGTCGGCATCCTGGCGGACGGCGCGACCCACGACGTGTTGTTACCGATGACGGTGGAGGCGCTGATGGTCGCGCTGGGCGCGTTCGGTGCAGCGTGGCTCGCGCGCAAACCGGTGAAGCCGGAAGCGGTCGAGCCGGTCGAGCCGCTCTAGCCTACCCAGCCCAGCGCCATCGCGCCGATCGCGGCCCCGCCGCCGACCAGCGCGGCGAGCAGATAGCCGGGCCAGCGGGCGAGCAGACCGCCCTTGCGGCGGCGGCGTTCCCAGATCAGTTCGACATCGGCCAGCGGCGGCGGCTCGGGCGCGGCCCCCTTCGCCGGGAAGGCGGCATCGATCCGGCGCACCAGATCGGGCAGGCGCAGCAGCGTCTTCGCATCCTCGCGCAACCGGTCGGCCAGCGCCGCCTCCGGCCCCAGCTCGTCGCGGATCCAGCCGCGCACGAAGGGGGCGGACACGTCCCACATGTTGATCTCGGGATCGAGCTGGGTCGCGATCCCTTCGACCATCACCATGGTCTTCTGCAACAGCAGCAGATGCGGCTGGGTCTGCATGTCGAAATCGCGCGTGATCGCGAACAGACCGTCGAGCATCTGGCCGACCGACAGGTCCTTCACCGGCTTGCCCCGCATCGGCTCGCCCACGGCGCGCAGCGCGGTCGCGAATTCGTCGACCGAGTGGTAGCTCGGCACGTATTGCGCCTCGAAATGGATTTCCGCTACGCGGCGATAATCGCCCGTGGTCAGGCCATAGAGGATCTCCGCCAGCCATTGCCGCGCGCGCCGGTCGATCCGGCCCATGATGCCGAAATCGATCGCCACGATGGTGCCATCGGGTTCGACGAACAGGTTGCCCTGATGCATGTCG
Source organism: Erythrobacter sp. LQ02-29 (assembly GCF_022576075.2). NCBI lineage: Bacteria > Pseudomonadati > Pseudomonadota > Alphaproteobacteria > Sphingomonadales > Erythrobacteraceae > Erythrobacter > Erythrobacter sp. LQ02-29. The sequence continues at coordinate 456,515 of NZ_JANCNT010000001.1, forward strand.
GCGTGGAAGAAACCCGCGCTGATCGCCTGCGTCAGGAACGCGATCACCAGCCGCTCGGCCAGCGCGGGCAGATCGTGCCCGGCGGCGATCAGGTCGTCGCGGCGGCTGATCTTGATGCCGTCGATCCAGTCGATCGTCATCACCCGGCCGTTGGTCCGGTCCCAGTCGATCGCGGGAATGCGATACCCCTCGAACCCCTTCATCGCCTCGGCCAGTTCGCTGGCGGAGGCGGCCTCGCGCCTGAGATCGAGCTCGCGTTGGGTCCAGCGCTTGAAATTGGCGATCACCAGCCGCGGGCGCAGCCGCGACGCCTCGCCGCCCATCGCCTCGACATGGGCGGCGGCCCATTCGTAGGTTGCGAGATCGCGCTTGAAATGCTCGCGGATATGGGGCCGCAGCACCTTGATCGCGACTTCCCGGCCATCGGTCGTCACCGCGCGATGGACCTGCGCGATCGAAGCGGCGCCGACCGGGTCGGGATCGATCCGCGCGAACAGCGTGTCGAGCGGCTGGGCGAAGGTCGCCGCGATATCGGGCTCGATCTGCGAAAAGGGCACCGGCGGCAGATCGTCCTGCAGCGCCAGCAGATTGTGCGCCGCGTCCTCGCCTACGAGATCGGGCCGCGTCGCCAGCGTCTGTCCCAGCTTGATCGCCGCGGGGCCGATGGCGCGGAAGGCCCCGGCATAGTCGGGCACCGCCGGCTGGCGCGTGCCGAAGCGCGCGAGCCGGACCAGCCGCTGGACCGGCGCGGGCGTATGCGGATCGCGCTCTATCCCGCGCAACGCGCCATACCGCGCCAGCGTGCGGCCCCATTTCAGGAGCCGCCAGATATGGGTCGCGGGGCGGGTCATGTTTTTTGAAGACCCCTCAAGCGCCGGGCGCTTACATCCGTTCGCTTGGCTCTCGCCCTACCGGGCGGCGCGCAGTCGCGCTTTGGGTCGCTGCCGCTCCCGTTCATTGTTCAAATCTTCCAGCCCGAATGGATCGCGACGAGGCCACCCATGATCGGCTCCACCTTCGTCTGGGCGAAGCCGGCCTCGCGGATCATCCCCTCGAATTGGGGCATGGGTGGGAAACGGCGGATCGATTCGACGAGATAGCGATAGCTCGCTTCGTCCTTCGCGATCATTTCTCCCAACCTCGGCACCAGATGTTCGGAGTATGCGTCGTACACGTCCTTGAAGCCGGGCCACTCTACCGTACTGAATTCAAGGCAGAAAAACCGCCCGCCGAACTTCAGCACGCGCCGCGCCTCGCGCAGCGCCCGGGGGATGTCGGTGACGTTGCGGATGCCGAAGGCGATGGTGTAGGCGTCGAACACGCCGCCCGGATAGCTCAGTTCCTCGGCGTTCTGGCACGACCAGGAAAGCCCGGTGATCCCACGCTCCATCGCGCGTTCGATGCCGACGTCGAGCATGTCCTGGTTGATGTCGGCGACCGTCACCTCGGGCCTGCGCGCCGCCATGCGGAACGCGATGTCGCCGGTGCCGCCCGCCATGTCGAGTACCGCCTCGCCCGGCCGCGGTTTCACCCGGCGCACGAAGCGATCCTTCCACAATCGGTGCATGCCGCCCGACATCGCATCGTTCATGATGTCGTAGCTGGCCGCAACATTGGAGAAGACTGAGCCCACGCGCCGCGTCTTCTCGTCCGGGGCCACGTCCTCGTAGCCGAAGGAGACCGTTTCGCTCATGGTCGCGAGCTTTAGGTGCAAACGGGCGCAGCGTCCATCGGCATGGACACGCGTTTTCTCACCCGTTGAGCGCGTTGATCGCCTCCTGCACGCGCGCCTCGATCTCGGCCCGGGGCAGGCCCGGCTCGATCGGCGCGCCGAAGCGATAGGTGATCTGGCCGCTACGCTTGGCCTTGCGGTGATAGAGCGGCCCGCTGTTCACCGCGACCGGCACCACCGGCAGTCCGACCATCTTGTAGATTCCCGCAAAGCCCGACTGGATCGTGCCGCGTTGGCCATGGGGAACCCGCGTGCCTTCGGGAAAGATGATGAGCGGCCGCCCCTCCGCCGCGCGGTCGCGCGCCTGGCGGATCATGCGGCGCAGCGTCGCGGCCCCCTGGGTCCGCGCGACCGGCACCAATCCATAGGCGGACGCCGCCTTGCCCCAGCCCGGGATGGCGAACAGCTCCTCCTTCGCGAAGGGCACGGGAAGGTCGAACACCATCGGCGCATCGATCGCTTCGAAGAAGCTTTCGTGCCGGATCGCGTAGAGCGCCGGTTCGACCAGCGGCGCACCCTCGGACACGACCTCGATCCCGAGCAAGATGCGCGCGCAGCGGCGATGGAACCGGCTCCAGCCGCGAACCGCCTTCTGGAATAATTTGTCACGGCCAAGCGAGGCCAGGAGCACGGCGGTCAGCACATAGACCACGCTGCCGCCGTAGAAGACGAGGTAGAAGGCCAGGCTGCGAAGGACGGAGATCATGCGCTCGGCAGCCAGTGCGAGACCGTGCTGGCCAGCCATTTGTTGTATTCGATCATCAGGATCGCGAAGGACGGTTCGGTCGCGACCGCATCCTCCACGATCTCGACATTGGTCGGCAGGCGATAGCGCAACTCGCCCGCGGCCCGGCGCATGTGCCAGTCGGAGGTCACGATGCGCAGGCTGCGGATCTTGTTGTCCTCCACCCAGCGGAGCGTTTCCGCCGCGTTGCTGCGGGTATCGACCGCATCGAAGCCCAGCGTGACGCAGCATTCCATCACGTCCATCGGCACGCCGAACTCGGCCGCAAACTCCTTCGGCTTCACGTTCGGATCTACCCCGGTGACCAGCATCAGGCGCGCCCGGTCGGACCGGACGATTTCGAGCCCGCGACCGATCCGGCCCGCCGCCCCCGTCGGCACGATCACCGCGTCGGTCCGCTCGTCGCCCGCGGGGCGCGGCAGCGTGGTGGCGAACACGAGGAAGCCCAGCGCCCACAGCATGGCGATGGCGGCGAGAATACGACGGATCACAGAAGAGCTTTCAATGCGGCGGTGACGGTCCAGCGCGCGGTAAGCATCGCCAGCCCGATCATTGCAAGGGGGACAAGAGCAAGCAGGAGCCAGTCGAACCAGCGCAGCACGCCGCCCCCGACCAGCCCGCTGCCGAGCCCGGCGAACTGGCTGCCAAGCGTCAGCACGATGATGAGACCGACGAGGAACCCTATCGCGCCTCCGACGGCGGCGTCGATCCGTACCGAGCGCTGGAACACCCGGGCGATCTGCGTATCGGTGCCGCCGAGCAGATGCACCACCTCGATGGTAGAGCGGTTGCCCCCCAGCGCGCTGCGGGCGGCAAGGAACACCGCCGCCGCGCTGGTCGCGCCCAGCAATGCGATCAGGGCGATCGCCAGCCAGCGCAGCGATGCGATGGTATCGACGACCGGTTCCAGCCAGCGCGATGCGGCGTCGATCCGCGCGTCGGGAGCGACGGCGGCCAGTTCCACGCGCAGGCGTCGCAGCCGTTCGGGCGTGGCGGCCCCGCGCAGTGTCACGTCGATCAGGGCAGGGATGGGAACCGATTCGCTGTCCGCGCCGTCCTCGCCCAGCCAGGGGGCCAGCAAACGCTCGACTTCCTCTGCGGGCACCACATGCACCGTGGCGACCTCCGCGCTTCGCGTCAGCGCGTCGCGCGCCGCAACGGCCTGCCGTTCGCGCTGGCCCCTATCCGCCTGCACGATCTGCACCGTCGCGCCCCCCGCGAGGTCGCCGCCGACGCGGCCCGCCAGATGCGACAGGGCAAGCGCCGCAGCGGCCGCGACCACCGTCAGCGCGACCATAATGGCGATGACCCATGGAACGGGTCCGGCCAGACGTGTCCGGGGCAGCAACTGCGCCGCACGCGCGCCGCGAAACCGGGCGAGCCCGGTCACCTTGCGGGTATCGCCGGCCGGGGGCGCTTCCCTCACAGGGTATGCCACGCTTCGGCCTCCGCCTCGCGCTGCCGCCCGCCGCGCGGGGGATAGCGCAGGGCCCCAGTGGGATCCGACAGCCGCCCGCCGTCGAGCCGCATGATCATCGCCTCCGGCATGCGGGGAAGCAATTGCAGATCGTGCGTCGCCACCACGACCGTCGTTCCCAACCGGTTGAGCGATCCGAACAGGCGCAGCAATCGCTCCGACATTTCCGGATCGACATTGCCGGTCGGCTCGTCCGCGACCAACAGGTCGGGCCGGCCGATCACCGCCCGCGCGATCGCCACCCGCTGCTGCTCCCCGCCCGAAAGCGTTTCCGGCCGGGCGTCCTCGCGATGACCCAGCCCGACCCATTCGAGCATCTCGGCGACGGGCCGCGCCAGTTCGCCTTCGGGCACACCCGCGATGCGCAGCGGCAGGGCGATATTGTCGAAGGTGGACATGTGCGGCACCAGGCGAAAGTCCTGGAACACCACGCCCAGCCGCCGGCGGAAACCGGGAAGCCGACTGCGCGACAGGGTAATCACGTCGCTGTCGAACATGCGGATCGCCCCGCGCGAGGGACGCTGTGCGAGATAGAGCAGCTTGAGGAGCGAGGTCTTCCCCGCTCCGCTAGCCCCTGTGAGAAAATAGAAATTGCCCGGCCACAGCGCGAAGGAGATGTCGCTCAGCACTTCGGGGTCGGTGCCGTAACGCAGACCGACATTATCGAAAGCCACGACCGCGCGCTCCGAACCGGTGCTGTCCTGCGCCACCCGCTTTATTGCCCTGCCCGATACGCCATCGCGCGAGGGGCTATAGCGACCCTTCCATGTGGAAAAAAGGCGCGATGCGACGCGCGCGCGGTCCCCGCGACTTGCCAGCGATTCGCAGCCGGGCCTACACAGCGGCTCACCATGATCATTTCATGCCCCGCCTGTTCGACCCGCTACGCGGTACCCGATACCGCCATCGGGACGGACGGCCGCACGGTGCGCTGCGCCAAATGCCGGCACAGCTGGTTCCAGGACGGCGAGCCGTTACCTTCGCGACCAGCCGAGTCCGAAGCGTCCAGCGTCGCTCCGCCGCAACCCGAGCCGGTGCCCTCGCCCGAAACTCCGCCACCACCGAGCCCGGTGGAAGAGGATGCAGTGCCGCAGGATCCGGATTCCGGAGCGATCGCGACCTCTCGCGATCCGGACCCGCCCGTGCGCAGCGCGGCACCTGACGCTGCTTTCGGAGAGGATGATTTCGACCGAAAGGATTTCGGTCGCGAAGATTTCTCCGGGGACGAACCCTCGCCCTACGATTACGCCCCGCCGTTCCGCCCGCGCCGCAATCCGCTGAAGATCTGGACCATGGCCGCCGCGGCGTTCGCCGTGGTTGCGCTGTGCGGGATCGCCGCGATCAGCTATTGGGGTGTGCCGGACTGGATGCCGGTCAGTCGCCCGACCTTCGGTGTCGACCAGCCCGATCTCGTGCTCGATTTCCCGCCCGGCAAACAGGACCGTGGCACGCTGCCCGATGGCAGCGAATATTTCGGCGTCACCGGCTCCATCAGCAATGTCGGACGCGAGACGCGAACCGTGCCGCCGGTGCTGATCGTCCTGTACGACGAGCGCAATCGCAAGGTGTTCAGCTGGGAGATCCCTCCCACCCGGCGGAGCCTGAAGCCGGGTGAGCGCATCTCCGTGAACGAGGCGATCCGCGACGTGCCGAAATCGGCCAAGTTCGCGGAAATCGGCTGGAGCCCGTCCTGAGCGCTACCCCCGCCCGCCGCCCGCGCTAAACCCGCTTGCGGCCCGCCCACCGCACTGCTAGGGGCGCGCTCCTACCGGCGGGGGCCGACGCCCCCGATGCGGACTGTGTGCGGTCGTGGCGGAACTGGTAGACGCGCAACGTTGAGGTCGTTGTGGGCGAAAGCCCGTGGAAGTTCGAGTCTTCTCGACCGCACCAGATATTCTTCGCAAGCTTTCTGGACACGAGCCCGGCGGGCCGACCGGCGCGAGAGTTCGTAAGCCATCCTGCCAGCGGGGATCGCCCCTCCGAGAGGGCAAGCTTGCGGATTTCCCCAAAAACAAGCGGCGAAATTTCCTTTCGACATTCCATCGTCAGCATCTAATCCGGGCCCAGCCTCGGAACGAGACTGCAAGTTTTTGATGGGAGAGACGGGATGCGATCCCCAGTGCCGGGCACCGCCCCGACCTCGCAGCGCAAGCCGTGGTATCGGCAACTCTATCTTCAGGTCGTCGCCGCGATCGTGGTGGGCGCTTTGCTGGGGCATTTTCTTCCCGATGTCGGCACCCAGCTGAAGCCGCTCGGCGATGCCTTCATCGCGCTGGTCAAGATGATTATCGCCCCGGTCATCTTCATTACGGTCGCGACCGGGATAGCGGGCATGAAGGACATGTCGCGCGTGGGCGGCGTCGCGACCAAGGCGCTGGTCTATTTCCTCGCGGTCTCGACACTGGCGCTGATCGTCGGACTTGCGGTCGCAAACCTCGTACATCCCGGCACTGGCCTTGGCATTGATCCCGCTTCGCTGGATGCGGAGTCGGTGGCGCAATATGCCGAAACCGCGCACGAGCAGACGCTCGCGGGCTTCCTGCTGGCGATCATTCCGGAAACGCTTATCTCCGCCCTCACCAGCGGCAGCATCCTGCAGGCGCTGCTGGTCGCGATCCTCGTCGGCTCGGCGATCTCGCTCACCCGCCCGCATAGCGACCTGCTGCTCGATACGCTCGTCTCTGCCGGCGAGGTGGTGTTCAAGCTCGTCCACATGCTGATGAAACTCGCACCGATCGGGGCCTTCGGCGCGATCGCGTTCACCATCGGCAGTTTCGGGATCGGCACGCTGGCCCAGCTCGCGGGGCTTGTCGCCACGTTCTACCTCACCTCGCTGCTATTCGTAATCGTGGTGATGGGCGCGATCGCGTGGGCAGCAGGTTTCTCGATCTTCGCGCTGATCCGCTATCTGCGCGAGGAGCTGCTGCTGGTGCTGGGCACCTCGTCTTCCGAAGCGGCGCTTCCCAGTCTGCTGGAGAAACTCGAGATTGCGGGGTGCCGCCGCAACGTCGTCGGGCTCGTGGTGCCGACAGGCTATTCGTTCAACCTCGACGGCACCAACATCTACATGACGCTGGCCGCGCTGTTCATCGCACAGGCGCTGGGCATAGATCTCTCGATTGGCGAACAGCTCTCGCTGGTCCTCGTCGCGATGGTGAGTTCTAAAGGCGCGGCGGGCGTGACCGGTGCCGGGTTCGTGATCCTGGCGGCGACCCTCTCGGTCGTGCCGTCGGTGCCGGTCGCGGGGATGGCGCTGATCCTGGGTGTCGACCGCTTCATGAGCGAGTGCCGGGCGCTTACCAACTTCATCGGCAACGCGGTTGCCACGATTGTGGTCGCGAAGTGGGAGAAGGCGTTGGACAAGGACCGCCTCGCCGCCGCCATGGCAGGCACCCCGCTGCCTTTGCCGGAGCGCGACAGCGAACGCCACGAACGGCATTCGCCGGAGCTCGCGAGCCAGCAGGACGCGCCCTGATAGACGGCAGAGCGACCTACTCAGCTTCCTTCGCTTCTCGGGCCTTCTCTCTTTCCGATTTTTCGCAGCTCGCGTCGCGCCGCGCGACGGCGGCTCTTCTCGAACCACTGCTCTAGCGACAGATCGCCCTCGACCAGGTCGGCCAGCACGGCACCGCGCTCTCCGGCCGGAAGAGGCGTGCCGGTGGTCGTGTCGACGGTGGTCTGGCGCTCTATCTCGGCGTTGATCAGCGCGCCCGCCAGCACGGCATAGGCGCTCAGGAACAGCCACATCAGGAATACGACGATGGCCGACAGTGAACCGTAGGTCGCGTTGTAGTCGCTGATATACGCCACATAGAGAGAGAAGCCGAAGCTGATGAGGATCCAGAGCAGGGTGGCCAGGAATGCGCCGGGTGCAAGCCAGCGCCAGCGGGCGGGGCTGCGATCCGGCCCGTAGCGCATGATGAGCGCGAACCCCGCGCTGCCGAGGAGGAAGGAGAAAGCCCATGCCGCCACCTTCAGCACGAGGTCCAGACCCGCACCGATCAGGTTGCCCGCCTGCGTCTGGAGCCACGCGAAGGCACCGGCGCTTACGATACCGGTCAGCGCGACGAGGATCGCCGCCAGCGTCAGAGCCGCCGCGCGCAACGTCAACGGCACGATACCGCGCGTCTCGTGCTCCTCGTTGATAATGTTGAGCGCCCCGATCAAACCGCTCGCCGCCCGCATCCCGCCGTAAATCGCGAAGAACAGCGCCACGATCAGGGCGAGGCCCGTTACCCCGGAATTCGCCGAGACGACCGATACCAGCTGATCTTCCAGCAGCGTCCGGGCATCGGTGGGCAGAACGCCGGTGAACGCGCCCATCTGGCGCTGGACCATGCCGACATTGCCCACCAGCCCGTAGATCATCACGGTCGCCGCGATGAGCGGGGTGATCGCAAGGAAGGTGAAGAAAGCGACACCCGCCCCGAGCAGGGAGAGATTGTGAAATCCCCACATGGTATAGGTGCGCTTCAGTATCTTCTTCCATGCCTTCCACGGCATCGCTAGCGGCGAAGTAGCAGTTGCGCCGGGTGCATTTATCGGCGAATGTCCAGCTTTACCGGTTTGCGCCGCAGACTCAGCGTCTTGGCGGGAGGCAGGTTGGGGTCGTACTTCCGTATTCAAGGGAAGCTCCTTTTTCTGGAAGGTGCATGCGCAGGTCGATGGTAAAGTTAATGCCCTGGGGCGACCTTGGTGCCCTGCTCCCTCGTGGATTCAGCGTGGCGAGCGTGCTGGCATTGGCCATGTCTGCGCAGGCGCTGGCAGCACAAGACTCCGCTGCCGACCGTCCGGCCGGGCAGGACCCTGTCATAGACGAGGTTCCCGCCCCACCCCCGGGTGTCGAGTTGCCCGCTGTCGAGCCGGTGATTTCCGACGAGGAATTCCAGAAAGAGATACCCGAGCTCGATCCGGCGGACGATGCCGAACTCGATGCGCCGCTCGAATCGATCGACGAATTCGAGCGGCGGGTCGCGGCCGAGCAGGCCGATGCCGCTCCCGCCGAAGGGCAAGAGGCTCCCTTGGGCGATCCCGCATTGGCGGATCAGGACACGACCGAGGAAATCGGCGACGCGCCGATCCGCGATGCCGAACTGGCCGCGCCCCTGCCTCCGCTGGGCGAGTTCGATGTCCAGCCCGTCCAGATCGCCGAGGACGACAGCGATCAGGAAGTCACCGAGGTGGCTTATTCGGTACAGGTCAACGGACTGGAGGAAGCCGACGAGGAAGCGGCGACCGATCTTACCGGAATGTTCGACGACCTTTCCGCGCTGCGCGATGCCGACGGAAAAGCTGCCAATGTCGCGCAGGTTTCCGCTCGGCTGACCGAAGACAGTGCTTTGCTCAAACGCATCCTGGCCTCCGAAGGCTGGTACGAAGCGGCGGTGAATACCCGGGTCGACCGGTCCGAGGAGGTGAACGGACAGCCGTTGACCGCGGTGCTCGATGTGGTGCCGGGCAAGCGGTTCACTTTCGCGCAGATCAATCTCGACGCCCCGCCGGTGCAGCCACCGGACCTGCTGGAGAAGAATTTCGCGATTCAGGTGGGCGAACCGATCGTCGCCGAACGCGTGCAGGGGGCCGAGGCAAAGCTCGCCGTCACGCTCCCGGAGAACGGCTATCCCTTCGCCGAGATCGGGCAGCGCGACATCCTGCTCGATCAGGATACGGGCGATGGCATCTATACCCTCCCGATCGATACCGGACCGCGATCGCGTTTCGGCGGGATCGAAACCACCGGCGACCTGGCCTTCGATGCCGACCATGTCGAAGTGCTGTCACGCTTCGAACGCGGCGAGCTCTACGACAGCCGCGATGTCGACGATCTGCGCCAGGCGCTAGTCGCGACCGGCCTGTTCAACACCGTATCGGTCACGCCCGAGCGCAGCGGCGAGGATGCGGGTGACGGAACCGAATATGCCACCATTTTGGTGGAGCAGGAGGCGGGGCCGCCGCGCACCATCGCCGGCAGCGCAGGCTACGGGACCGGTCAGGGCTTCCGGCTGGAGGGCAGCTGGACCCATCGCAACCTGTTCCCGCCAGAGGGTGCGCTGATCGGCTCCGCCGTCGCGGGCACGCGCGAGCAGTCCGTCACCGGAACGTTCCGCCGGTCCAACGCAGGCAGGCGCGACCGCACCTTCCAGGTAACAGCGCAGGCGCTGCATAGCGATTACGACGCCTACGAGGCTTTCACGGGCCAGCTTTCCGCCCTGATCAGCTACGATTCCACGCCGATCTGGCAGAAGCCGTTCACCTATGCCTACGGTGTCCGGCTGATCGGCACCAACGAGCAGGACTACGACCCGGCGACCGCCGACCTGCGCCGGCGCACCTTCTTCATCGGCGGGTTGACCGGCCAGGTCGGGATCGATCGCACCGACAGCCTGCTGAACGCGACGAAGGGCTTCCGAACGACCTTGCTGGTCGAGCCGGAGGGCTCGTTGCAAGGCGGGTTCACCCCCTATGTCCGCGCGCTGCTCGACGCGTCGGCCTATATCAGCCCGACCGATTCGATCGTGCTGGCCGGCCGGGTGCGGTTCGGTACGATCCAGGGGATCGACCGGTTCGACCTCGCCCCGTCGCGGCGCTTCTACGCCGGTGGCGGCGGATCGGTGCGCGGCTTCGGCTATCAGGAACTGGGACCCAAGGCGCAGGTGCCCAATCCCGATTTCGATCCTACCGACCCGGACGAGAAGGACTCGCCCTTCCTCATCCGGCCGATCGGCGGGCGCAGCGTGAACGAGGCGGCGGCCGAAGTGCGCTACCGCTTCGGCGATTTCGGCGTGGTCGGCTTCGTCGATGCGGGGCAGGTCTATGAACAGAGCCTGCCCCAGCTTTCCGACATTCGCTTCGGCGTGGGGCTCGGCGCGCGCTACTACACCAATTTCGGGCCGTTCCGGTTCGACATCGCGACGCCGATCAATCGCCAGCCGGGCGAGAGCAAGATCAGCGTCTATGTCTCCATCGGGCAGGCGTTCTGATGACCGAGATCGAAGATCAGGAGCCGATCGCGCAGCCCGAAGAGCACAGCGGGCCTGAGCGCGAGCGTGGGCCGATCCTGCGCAAGATCGCGAAGTGGACAGCTATCGTCCTCGCCGGCCTGGTTCTGCTGGTCGGAGCCGCACTGGTGTTCCTCGACACCGCACCCGGGCATCGCTTCATCGCCGGTCAGGTGGAGGGGCTTGAGTTCCAGAACGGGATGCAGATCGGTATCGGCGAGATCGAGGGATCGATCTATGGCGAGATGACGGTCCGGAACCTGTCGATCCGCGATCCTAAGGGCGAGTTCCTGTCTTCGCCGCAGGTAAATCTCGACTGGCGACCCTTTGCCTTCGCGCGAAGCCATGTCGATATCCGGTCGCTGACCGCCGGTCTGGTGACGCTGAAGCGCCTGCCCGAGTTCAACCCGACCCCGCCTTCGGACGAGCCGCTGCTGCCCGACCTCGATATCGACATAAACCAGCTCAAGATCGACCGCTTCGTTGCCGAAGCTCCGGTCAGCGGCGAGAGGCGGGTCGCGAGCATCGCCGGAAACGCGCACATCGCCGATGGTCGCGCGCAGGTCGCCCTGAACGGCGCGACGATCGCCGGGCAGGGAAGCGCGGGAGGCGACCGCATCGCCCTGAAACTCGATGCGGTGCCGGAAGACAACAGGCTCGCTCTCGATCTCGATCTGAATGCGCCCGCCGACGGCGTCATCGCGGCGCTGGCCGGGCTGACCGATCCGCTGCGCGTACGGATTAACGGATCGGGCGACTGGAAGCAGTGGAACGGGCGGCTCGATGCCAACCTCGCGGGCAGCGAGTTCGCGCGGCTCCGATTGCTTGCTCGCGACGGCACCTTCGGCCTTCGCGGTCCGACGCGGATCGCGCGGCTGTTCGAAGGGCCCACCGCGACGCTGCTGGGGCCGGTGCTGAATGTCGATCTGACCGCTGCCCTGAACGAGCGGCGCGCGAACTTGCGCGGCGGCGTATCCAGCGACGCCTTCCGGCTCGACACGCAAGGCACCGTCGATCTGGGCGAGAGCGCGTTCGACGGTTTGAAGCTGCAATTCACCTTGCTCGAACCGTCGGCAATCGCGCCGAACCTGTCCGGGCGCGGGTTGCAAGCGCGGCTGGCCCTCGACGGCGCATTCACCACCCCTTCCGTCGATTACGTGATCAACGCCGCGCAAGTGTCGATGAACGACATGGGGCTGGTCGACCTGACCGCGAGCGGCAGCGCCACGGTCAATTCCGACCGCATCCTGATCCCCGTTTCCGCGCGTGTGGGCCGTATCACCGGTCTCGACACGGTGGCCGGGGGGACTTTGGCCAATGTCCGGCTCAACGGCGATGTGGCGATCGACGGCACGCGAATCCTGTCGGACAACATGCGCATCCGCTCGGACCGGATCGATGCCAAGGTGATCTTGCTCGCCGATACCGCCACGGGTCTCTACACCGGAGCGATCGACGGCCGGATCGACAATTACCGCGTCGAGAGCGTGGGCATCTTCAACATCGAGACCGACGTCGACCTGGAAACCGCCGCGAATGGCGGCTGGGCGCTGGCTGGGCGCGTTCGCGTGCGCTCCACCAGCCTGTTCAACGAAAGCGTGCGCAATTTCCTCGGCGGAAATGCGGTCGCCGCGACCAATATCCGCTACGGAACCGATGGGACGGTGCGGTTCACCGGGCTGACCCTGTCCGCCCCGGCCGCGCGGATCACGGGGGGGAGCGGCTCCTATTCCCCCGATGGACGCATCGTGCTGAACGCCGACGGGTTCACGGACGCCTATGGCAGAGTGGGTGTGCGGGTGGCCGGTACGATCAGCAATCCGCAAGCGACCATCACCGCAGAGCGGCCGGGCTTGGGCATCGGGATCGCCAATCTGCGCGCCAGAATCACGGGCGCGCGTAACGGGTATCGTCTCGATGCGACGGCCGATACCGATTACGGCCCGCTGACCGCAGATGTCGTGCTCGGGACCGGTCGGCAGCTGACGGTCGACATCAACAGCGCCAATCTGGCCGGAATCGATTTCGCCGGCTCGCTGCGGCAGACGCCTGCTGGGCCGTTTGCCGGGCAATTGACAGCCGAGGGACAAGGCTTGGGCGGCGTCGTCCGTCTGGATGCGCAGGGCAAGTATCAGGAGGCCCTGGTCAATCTGCGGGCGAAGAATACGGTCCTGCCCGGGCCGGCCCAGCTTTCGATCGGATCGGCGATCGTCGACGCGCGGGTCGTGCTCTACGACACGCCCTATGTCGTGGCCGATGCGCAACTGGCGCAGACCACGCTGGGGAGCCTGAACCTCACCGCCGCGCGTGCGCAGGTCGATTACCGGGGCGGTCGCGGCACTGCGAAGGTGCTAGCCGAAGGTGTCAGCGGCGTACCCTTCCGGATCGCCGCAAACGCCGACCTGACGCCGAAACTGTGGCGCGCCGCGCTGAACGGGCGCGCGCGCGGAATCGATTTCCGCACGACCTCTCCGGCTCGCATCATACCGCGCGGCGGCAGCTACGAACTGCTGCCCACCCGCATCGATTTCGGCCAGGGGAATATTCGCCTCGCCGGAACCTACGGCAACGGGATCAAGCTGCAGAGCCGTCTCGACCGGCTGGATCTGTCGCTGGTCAATGCATTCGTCCCGGGCCTGGGCGTTTCAGGGAAGGCGACGGGCAGCCTCGATTTCGCGCAGGCGAGCTCCACCGCTTTCCCGCGTGCGGATGCCCGCCTTTCGATCAATGGCTTCACGCGCACGACCGCCGCGTCGGTCAGCCAGCCGATCGACATCAATTTCGTCGGGAAGCTGCTGGCCGATGGCGGGGAGGCCCGGGCGGTGATGCGCCGCGGCGGCACCGTGATCGGTCGCCTGGTCACTTCGCTGCGTCCGCTATCCGCCGGTTCGGGAAGCTGGGTCACCCGTGTGCTCGAGGCGCCGCTTTCGGGCGGCATCCGTTACAACGGCCCCGCCGATACGCTGTTTTCCTTCGCCGGTCAGCCGGACCAGCGGCTGTCCGGTCCGATCGGGGTCGCCGCCGACTTCTCCGGCCGTGTCAGCCAGCCGCAGCTGTCGGGCATCATTCGCGCGAACAGCCTTACTTACGAGAACCAGACCTACGGCACGCGGCTGTCGAACATGGCGATCCAGGGGCGCTTCTCCGGCGATCGCATCGAACTGCAACAGCTGAGGGCAACCGCCGGCGATGGGACCGTGCAGGCGCAAGGCTCTGTCAGTCTGGCATCGGACAGCGGTTATCCGATGGACGTGCGCGTCACGCTCGACGATGCGCGGCTCGCGCGCAGCGATGCTATCTCTGCCACGGCGACGGGCAATTTGCGCCTGCAGAAGACCGCCGGGCAGACCGCGCTGATTTCCGGACAGATCCGCCTGCCCGAGACCCGCTATCAGATCATCCGCCAGGGTGCGGCGGAGGTGCCCGAACTCACCGGGGTGCGGTTCAAGCCACCCAAGGGTCCGCAGCGGATTACCGGCGACGAACCGGCAACGCCTTCCGCGGGGCTGTTCGACCAATTGCGGCTCGATATCGCACTGACCGCACCCGAACGGCTCTACGTGTCCGGGATGGGGCTGGAAAGCGAGTGGGAAGCCGATCTGAAGCTTGGGGGGACCAGCACTGCGCCGCGCCTGTCGGGTAGCGTCAATCTGGTGCGCGGTACGCTGGGCTTTGCCAACCGCTCGTTCGAGCTGACCGAAGGCCGGGTGCGCTTTACCGGCGGCACCACCATCGATCCCGTCATCGCCCTGACTGCGAGCGACGATATCGAGGATGTGACGGTCAACGTGAACGTGTCCGGCCGGGCCATGAACCCGCAGATCGCGTTCTCCAGCACCCCCGGCCTGCCCCAAGACGAGATCCTCTCGCGCATCCTCTTCGGCAGTTCGATCGGCAATCTGTCGACCATCCAGGCCGTGCAGCTCGCCGCTTCGCTGAATTCCTTGCGGGGTTCGGGCGGAGGGCTCAATCCGCTGGGCAAGCTGCGCTCAGCCACCGGCGTCGACCGGTTGCGGATCCTGGGAGGCGACGAAACGCAGGGGCGCGGCACCGCGATCGCAGCCGGCAAATATATCACCGACGACATCTACGTCGAATTCATCACCGACGCGCGCGGCTTTACCGCGACCCAGCTCGAGATCAGCCTGACACCGGCCCTGTCGATCCTGAGCCAGGCAGGCGGTTCGGGCAGCACGAACGTCAATGTGCGCTATCGGAAGAATTATTGATGCGACCCCTCGCCCTACTTCTGCCTGTGGCATGTGTCGCCGTGTCCGCGTGCCATTCGGAGCCGACCTTCGACGAACGCTACGAGAAGGCGGAAAAGAACATCCGCAGCACCGCCGGGGCGATCGATGCCGAACTGGCTCCCACCGAGCCTTCGCCGACGGAGGGACACTCCGACCCGGCCAGCAGTGGGTCGCAAGCCGGGTCCGGTCGTTCGCGATAAGGTCCGCCCCGTCCGGGTCGACCCGACCGTCCGGACCACTGGCAATACGACGGGCGAACCAAGAAGGCTTTATTTTCCTCAGTCCCGGAACCCCCTCCGACCCTACCGCGCTATCGAGCTGCACCCGGCGACAATAAACCAAAGGGAACATGCGATAGCTCTCGACCTCCTGCTCCTCGCCATCGGCGGGATCGTGCTGGTGATGGGTCTGTTGGCCGGCCTCATCAGCAACCGGACATGGATTTCCGAGGTAACCCTGTGCCTGCTGTTCGGGGCCGCGATCGGACCATTGCTGAACTACGTGGCGAAGAGCGAGCTGTTCGGAAACGATCAGTATCGCACCTTGCAGGAGGTCGCGCGCATAACCCTGGGCATCGCGGTCATGGGAACCGCGTTGCGCCTGCCGTTCTCGTTCCTGCGTCGTTACTGGCGAGACCTCGCCGTGGTGTTGATGATCGGGCTGGTCCTCATGTGGCTGACGGGCGCGGCGTTTGCGGCGCTGTTTCTGGGCGTAGGCGTACTGCCCGCCCTTCTCATCGGCGCGATCGTAGCGCCCACCGATCCCGTCGTCGCTGCATCGATCGTCAGCAGCCGAGTGGCGGACGAAAAGGTGCCCGCCCCGCTCCGGCACCTGATTTCGGCCGAAAGCGCGGCCAACGACGGACTGGGCTTGCTGTTCGTCATGCTGCCGATCCTGTTGCTGACCAAATCGCCCGACGTCGCGATAAAGGACTGGCTCGTGCACGTTCTGATATGGGAGGTGGCGGGCGCGATCCTGATCGGTGGGGCCATCGGCTGGGCGGCGGGGAAGCTGTTCGTCTGGGCGAAGAAAAAACCTTATTCGGAAGACGAATCCCTGCTGACCATCGGCGTCGCGCTGTCGCTGACGGTCCTGGCCGGGCTCGAACTGCTCGGCAGCGACGGCATTCTCGCCGTCTTCGTCGCCGGGCTGATGTTCAATCGCGGCATCTCGGAGATAGAGACGCGCCAGCATCACCTCCACGGCGCCATCACTCGTTTCTTCGACCTGCCGGTCTTCGTCCTCATCGGGGTGCTACTGCCGTGGAGCGGCTGGATGGACCTTGGCTGGCGCGGTGTGGCGCTGGCCCTGGCGCTGGTCGCGCTCAAGCGGCTACCTTGGTGGTTGCTGCTCAAGCCGTGGATCGCCAGTCTGAAGCGGCGCGAGGAAGCCCTGTTTGCAGGCTGGTTCGGCCCGATCGGCGTGGCTGCCGCGTACTACGCCTTGCTGGGGCAGCGCGATACCGGCCTTCATGACCTCTGGACGATCGCCAGCCTGGTCATATTTGTCTCGGTGATCCTGCACGGAGTCAGCGCCACCCCGCTCTCCCAACGGCTCGGAGCCCGCCTCGCAAGCGAGGCGAAACAGCAATAGGCCATTGCGGGTACGGGCGACGAACTGGTCGCGAGATTTCGCTTCGGCGCGCGTATGAAACCACCTGCCTCATCACACCGAAAGGATGCTGCGTAACAATCGGCCTTCGCACGTTGATGTCCATCGACGCCTAGAAAGGGTCTTCATGCGCATTGCCCAAATCGCTCCCCTTGCGGAAAGCTGCCCTCCCAAACTCTATGGCGGCACCGAGAGAATCGTGCACTTTCTTACTGAGGAGCTCGTGCGACAGGGTCACGAGGTCACGCTGTTCGCATCCGGCGATTCGCAAACCGCAGCGCAGCTGGTGCCATGCGTTCCGCAGGCCTTGCGTCTGGTCGATGGGGCCCACAACCTCGTCCCCCATCACGTAGGCATGGTGGAGCAAGTTCGTCGCCGGCTGGACGAGTTCGATATCGTCCATTTCCATATCGACCTGTTCCATTATCCCGCGGTGATGGGATGGCATACGCCTACGGTCACCACCCTGCACGGCCGGCTCGACATTCCCGATCTGTATGGCTGTTATGACATGTTCTCGGACGTGCCGCTGGTGTCCATTTCCGACCACCAGCGCTTGCCGCTGCCGCCGGTGAACTGGGTGGACACGGTATATCACGGCCTGCCGCAGCAAATGCTGCCCTTCAACCCAGCGGGCGGCGACTATCTCGTTTTCCTGGGACGCATATCGCCGGAGAAGCGTCCCGACCGCGCGATCGAGATCGCGGTGCGTAGTGGCAAACCGCTGAAGATCGCGGCGAAGATCGATCCGGTCGATCAGGAATACTGGGACAGTGAAATCCGCCCCTTGGTCGAGGCGCACGACGCCATCGAATATATCGGTGAGGTCAACGAGACGCAGAAAGCGGAGCTGCTGGGCAATGCCGGCGCACTCCTGTTTCCGATCGACTGGCCGGAGCCGTTCGGTCTGGTGATGATCGAGGCGATGTCCTGCGGCACACCGGTGGTGGCATGGCGTAACGGGTCGGTTCCGGAGGTCATGGAAGATCGCGTCACCGGCCGCATCGTCGACAGCATGGACGAGGCCGTCGCGGCGGTCGACGAAGTGCTCGCTCTCGACCGTGCGGAGGTCCGCGCGCGGTTCGACGCCCGCTTCACCGCAGCGCGGATGGCCGAAAACTACGTTCGGATCTACAGGGAACTGGTGACCGCGAAGCTGCGCCAGGCACCGCCCGTGCCCGGGGGATTACGTGCGGGTCGCGCGCGGGGCGAGCATCCCTACACCCCCGGCAGGGCGAGAGACGTTACAGGTATCGAAACCGCGGCGTGAGCGCCGATGGAGGAACGCGCTATCCTTTCACAACCAGAACCTGCCGGCCCTGAGGATCAACATCAGGTCCAATCGGCAAGCTCGATCCAGGAACAGGAACTCCGTGCGGTCAAGCATGGCGACGCCTTTGCCCTGTTCGACCAGCACGGCGATATCGCAGCCGACGAGACCGCGCCGGAGGGCGTCTATTATCGCGATACGCGTCACCTCTCCTTTTGGCGGATGACCATATGCGGTCGCACGCCGATGCTGCTCGGGTCGGCGATAGACGACCGGGTCGACGCGCTGATCGTGGACCTTACGAACGGCAACCTCACTAACCGCGCCGGGAAACGCATTCCAAAGGAAGTGCTTCATTTCGGCAGGATCAAGTTTCTGCACGACGGCAAGGCATACGAGCGGCTGGCAGTGCGCAATTTCGACGATTGCGAACATTGCTTCAGCATCGAATTCACCCTGGGATCCGATTTCCGCGACATGTTCGAAGTACGAGGAGCGCACCGGGAAAAGCGAGGAAAGCAGCAGGAACCGCGATGTAGTGAGGCATCGGTGGAATATGCCTACACCGGCCTCGACGATATCATACGCCGTACCGCGCTATCCTTCGATCCGGTTCCCGACGCGGTCAGCTCTCACCGGGTGCGCTTCGAAGTCGTTTTGGCGCCGGGCGAACGGAAGATTTTCTATACGATGGCCGCTTTTGGCGATGCCGAGCTGGAGGAACCGGCCCGCGCGTATCTGGAGGCGTACCGGGCATTGCGCGAAGGACGGCGCGATGCGCTGGAGAGCCGTCCAGTGATCGGCTCTTCCAACACCTCTTTCGACACGATGGTCGCGCGCAGCATCGCGGACGTGACCACGCTGACCACGCAGACGCCCCAGGGTCCCGCCGCCTATGCCGGCATACCCTGGTACTGCACGCTGTTCGGGCGGGATTCGCTCATCACAGCGCTGCAAATGCTCTGGTACGACCCCTCTCTGGCGCGCGGAACCTTGTTGCGGCTGGCCGAGCTCCAGGCACGAACCGACGATCCGGTGGCCGATGCGGAAGTCGGCAAGATCCTGCATGAAACGCGGCACGGCGAAATGGCGAATACCGGCGAAGTGCCGTTTCGACATTATTACGGCAGCGTCGATTCCACGCCCCTGTTCGTGCACCTGGCGGGGGAATATTTTCGCCGGACGGGAGACGAGGATACGATCGATCGCCTGTGGCCCCATCTGGAGGCGGCCACAAGCTGGATCGATCGATCCGGCGATCGCGATGGCGACGGTTTCTTCGAATATGGGCGCCGTAATGAAAACGGCTTGCGCAATCAGGGGTGGAAGGACAGCCACGACGCGATTTCGCATGCCGACGGCCGCCTCGCCGAGGGGCCTATCGCGCTCGTCGAGATGCAGGCCTATGTCTATGGTGCCTGGCAGGCAATGGGCGACCTCGCGGCTGCCCGCGGTGGCGGAACCGCAGCCGGCGAATGGTGGGACAGGGCCGCCGATCTGAAGAGCCGGTTCGCCGATACCTTCTTCGACAGCGAGATGGGTTGCTATATTCTCGCCCTCGATGGGGAGAAGGAACCGTGCCGGGTGGTTTCCTCCAATGCAGGACATGCATTGCTGACGGGTATTGCGACCAAGGAACATGCCGAGGCGGTGGCCGCGCGGTTGTTGAAATCGGACTGTTTTTCCGGATGGGGCATCCGCACGCTGTCGCGGCGCGAAAAGCGGTACAATCCGATGAGCTACCACAACGGGTCGATCTGGCCGCACGACAACGCCTTGATCGCCGCCGGTTTCGCCCGCTACGGCTTGCAAGAGGCCGTGAATAAGGTGTTCAGCGCGTTGTTCGAGGCATCGTTCTATTTCGACCAGCAGCGTTTCCCGGAACTGTTTTGTGGCTTCGGGCGCAAATTCGGTCGCGGGCCGACGTTATACCCCGTGGCCTGCGCACCGCAGGCCTGGTCGAGCGCCGCGCCGATCTACATGATCCAGGCGATGCTCGGAATGTCGATCGAGGCCCCCGACCAGGTGCGCTTCCGCAAACCGCGTCTGCCCGAGGTCATGTCGCAATTGTCGCTCGACCGGCTGACCTGCGGTGCGGAAAGCGTCGATCTGGATGTGCGGGAGATGGGTCCGGCGACCAGCGTCTTCGTTCGCCGCGGGGACGAGGCTCTCGATATCTCGGTGATGATCTGACCGTCAGGGGGAAACCCCCGGTGAATTCCCATACGCATTGACATCCAGCTCATGGCGCAGCTTGAGTGCATCGTCGGCTGACGGTATCGCCGAACGCTTCGTGGCGGTCACGATGGGAGAGAAACCGATGAACGCACCCAGCCATACCAGGGCTGCCTTTGCCAGCGTGACCACGCTGTTCTTCGCATTTGGACTGATCACGTCGCTGGTCGACCCGCTGGTGGCGGCGGTGAAGAGCATCTTCACGCTGTCGAATTTCGAGGCGCAGCTGACCGCCTCGGCGTTCTTCATCGCGTATTTCTTCTTTGCGATTCCAGCCTCCCTCCTGGTCGCCCGGCTGCGTGCCACGCCATCGATCATGCTGGCGATCGCCTTCATGATTCTCGCCTGCCTCGTCATCATGGGCTCCGCCAATGTCGCGACCTATGTCGGCGTGCTGGCTGGGCTGTTCGTGCTCGCTGCGGGCATCACGATCCTGCAAGTCGCGGCGAACCCCCTGGCCGCGTCGCTCGGCCCGCCCGAGACCAGCCACTTCCGCCTCACCTTCAGCCAGGCGTTCAACTCGCTCGGCACCGTGGTCGGCCCGCTGCTCGGTGCAAAACTGCTGCTGGAAGGGGTGGAGACGCACGACACCGTCCTGACCGGCGCGGCGCGAACCATGGCACTGGGGTCGATCACCACCAGCTTCCTGATCATTGCCGCCATGTTGCTGGCGCTGGGCGCGTTCATCTTCTGGTCGCGCAAGCGAATCTCCGCCGCCTCTCCCATGCGGCCGAAGGCGCTATCCATCGGCGCAACGCTGTCACAAGTCGCTGGATCGCGTTGGGCGCTCCTCGGCGGGCTCGCGATCTTTCTCTATGTCGGGGCCGAGGTCGCGATCGGCACACAGATGGTGCTGTTTCTGCACGACGATTCCGTGTGGGGCATCCCGCTGCAGGACGCGGGTTATTTCGTGAGCCTGTACTGGGGCGGCGCGCTGGTCGGGCGCTTCGCCGGGTCGGCGCTGTTGCGGGTCGTCCCCGCCCCCCGGCTGCTGGCTACCGGAACCGTCGTCGCGGCGGCGCTGTGCCTGTTCGTCCTGTCGATCGGCGGCGTACCGGGCGGCTATGCCGCGCTTGCGATCGGGCTGTTCAACTCGATCATGTTCCCCGTGATCTTCACTATCACGCTCGAACGGTCCACCGCATCGGAGGCCGCAACCTCCGGCTTCCTGTGCACCTGCATTGTTGGCGGCGCAGCAATACCGCCGTTGACCGGCGCGGTCGCCGATGCCGCCGGCTATCAGAGCGCGTTCATCGTCCCCATGATTTGCTATGTGATGTTGACGCTATTCGCGCTGATGGCCGGGCGCGGCCGCACGGATATCACCCCTCCCGCGACCGCATCCGTTCACTGACGGGGTGAGCGTGACGGACAAGCGCGTCACCTCACTGGACGTCGCGGAGGCGGCGGGGGTCAGCCAATCCACCGTCTCCCGCGCGCTTTCCGGTGCCCCCTCGATCGGGATCGCGACGCGCACCCGGGTGGAAGAGATCGCGCGCCAGCTCGGCTACCACGTCGATCGCCGTGCGGCACAACTTCGCAAGGGCGAGACGGGGACCATCGCGATCGTGGTTGTGGGGCGGGCGGGCGAAGACCCGCTGGCGGTAAGCCAGTTCCATTACGCCCTGCTCGGCAGCACCTGCGCCGCCGCCGCCCAGCGGGGGCTGCGCTCGCTGGTATCCTTTCAGAGCGAGCCGGACGATTTTTTCTGGCACTACCGGGCGGAGGGCCAAGCCGACGCGCTGATCGCGATGGGGACCAGCCTCAATCGACCTGCCTGGCTGAACCTCGCCCGGGCGCGCGATGTCGGGTCGCTCGTGACATGGGGCGCCCCCTTCCCCGAACTGGTGTGGGTGCGGGCGGACAATGCGGCGGGCGGCGAAATGGCCACCAGGCACCTGATAGCGCGCGGTCGCCGCCGGATCGCGTTCGTCGGCGCGGTCGACGAACTCCACCCGCAGTTTCGCGAGCGGTTGATGGCCTATCGTTCGACGGTGGCGGAGGCCGGACTAGCACCGATCGAGGTATTGGACGCCACCGGTGAGGATCGACTGGCCCAAGGCCGGATCGCCGCGAAGACGCTGCTCGAAGGCTCTGCGCGACCCGACGCCATCTTCGCCGCCAGCGACGCAATCGCGATCGGCGTGCTGGAGGGGCTGGCACAGGGCGGCGCGAGGGTTCCGGAGGACGTCGCGGTGGTCGGCTTCGACGGGTTGGGAAGCGGGGTGCATACCAGTCCGGCGCTCACCACGATCGAGCCGGATTTCGCCCGCGCCGGGCAAATGCTTGTCTCGCAAGCTCTGGGCGACAGCGGTGCGGGAACGCGCGTGCCCGTCAATCTGGTGGTTCGCGACAGCTGCGGCTGACGAACCACGATTTTCCTACTTCGCGCCGTCGTGGCAAGGCTGCGCGCGGGTCCGGCCTGTTGGATTCGCGTAGCCGCGAAGGAGACATCCGTGCCGACCCCCATTCCAGACCGCTTCCGTGGCGCCGCGCGGGCGATGAGCGCCGGCGCGATTTGCGCGACCGCCGCCCGCCTCGATTGCGAAGAAACCGCGATCCGTGCCGTGATCGCCGTGGAAAGCCGCGGGGGATTCGACTCCTCGGGCCGTCCCGTAATCCTGTTCGAGCGGCACTATTTCCATCGGCTGACCAATGGCCGGTTCGATAGCCTTGCCCGCGGGGTCAGCCATTCCCGGCCCGGTGGATATGGGCCGACCAATTCGCAATACCGACGTCTGGCGGATGCGATGGAACTGGACCGTGCGGCCGCGCTGCGCTCCGCCAGTTGGGGCGCGTTCCAGATCATGGGCGACAATTGCGACATTTGCGGCTTCCCGAGCATCGAGGAATTCGTCGCGGCGATGTGCGAGGGGGAAGACGCACATCTCGCGGCATTTGCCGCGTTCGTCGAAAGTAGCGAGCTCGCCATTGCTCTACGACGCCATGACTGGGCAGCGTTCGCACGCGGGTACAACGGACCAGCCTATCGCCGGAACCGGTACGACGAGAAGCTTGCCACCGCTTACGCACGAGAAGGGGTACCGCCGGTGCGGACGTTGGCGATGGGAGCGCGCGGCGACGCGGTCAGGGCGCTGCAGCGTCGCCTTGCCGCGCGGGTCGATGGCGTTTTCGGCCCCGTCACCCGCGCCGCGGTTTGCGCCTTCCAGAAGGCACACGCGCTGAGCGCAGACGGTATCGCGGGCCCGAAAACCTGGAATGCCTTGCGGGGATAGCGCCCTCGCCTCTTACCGCGCGAGAGGGTATGGGCGGGCCATGCAGGATATCCTGGTTATCGGAGGGGGCGTCAACGGGGCCGGGATCGCACGCGATGCGGCGGGTCGTGGCCTCGCCGTCACGCTGGTCGAGAAAGACGATCTGGCCGCTCACACCAGTTCCGCCAGCACGAAGCTGGTCCATGGCGGGCTGCGCTATCTTGAGCAGTACGAGTTCCGCCTGGTACGCGAAGCGCTGGCCGAACGCGAAGTGCTGCTGCGGATCGCGCCGCATATCGTCTGGCCGCTACGCTTCGTGCTGCCGCACGATGCCGGCCTGCGACCGCGCTGGATGCTGCGCGTCGGGCTGTTCCTTTACGACCGGATCGGCGGGAAACGGACCCTGCCGGGCAGCCGCGGCGTCGACCTGAGCAAGCCGCCCCACGGCGGCGTGCTGCAGGACCGGCTGAAGCGCGGCTTCGAATATTCGGACTGCTGGGTCGAGGATAGCCGCCTGACCGTGCTGAATGCGATGGACGCATCCGAGCGCGGCGCGGATATCCGCACGCGCACCGAATGCATCGCGCTGGAGCGGATTGCGGACGGCTGGCACGCGACGCTCTCGAGCGGCGAGACAATCGCGGCGCGCGCGGTGGTCAACGCGGCAGGCCCGTGGATGGACGATGTCGCCGCGATGGGCGGCGTGAACGAGGCGCACCTGCGGCTGGTGAAGGGTAGCCACCTGATCGTCCGGCGTCAGTTCGAGGGCGAGCAGGCCTATATCTTCCAGAACGGCGACGGACGGATCTGCTTCGCCATTCCCTACGAGCACGATTACACGCTGATCGGCACCACCGACCAGTTGTTCGAAGGGGACCGGAACGATCCCGAGATAAGCGCCCGCGAGCAAACCTATCTGCTCGATGCCGTGAACGAATACTTTGCCGACCCGGTCACCCCGGACGATATCGTCTCGACCTATTCCGGTATCCGCCCGCTCTACGAAGACGAATCGGCCAGCAACTCGACGGTCACCCGCGACTATGTTTTCGCGATCGATGCGGCCGATGGCGCCGCGCCGCTGCTGTCAGTCTATGGCGGCAAGATCACCACCTATCGCCGGCTCGCCGAACATGCGCTGGAGAAGCTGGCCGCGCATCTCACCGTTTCGGGGGAGGAGTGGACGGGCAACGCGCCCCTGCCGGGCGGACGCATGCCCGACGGCTTCGACGCATTCGTGGCCGATGCGGCCCGCCGTTATCCCTGGATGGGTCCCCGCATGCGGCTGCGGCTCGCCCGCGCCTATGGCAATCGGATGCACCGCTGGCTCGGCGAGACGCATGGCATGGCCGACCTCGGCGCGCGCATGGGCGGCGATCTCTACGCCGCCGAACTCGCCTATCTGGCGGAGCATGAATTCGCCCGGACGGCGCAGGATGCGCTATGGCGACGATCCAAGCTCGGCCTGCATTTGACGGCTGGAGAGATCGAGCGAGTGGAGCGCTGGTTCCAGGAGCAATATCCAGACTTCGCTTGATTGTGCATGGAACGGGGCCATGTGATGGGGATTGTCAGTGCGACTCCGCACACCTCCGACCCCATAAGGAATTCATGTCCGCACCCTTGCCGCTCGACCGTACCCGCATCCGCAAAGCATACCGGATGGAAGAGAACGCCTGCATCGAGGAACGGCTGCGACAAGCGCAGGCGGCGCATGATCGCCATGCCGAAACGTCGAAGCTGGCGGTCGCGCTGGTGGAGAATGCCCGCAGCCGCGATGTCGGTGGAATCGACGCGTTTCTCCATACCTATGGCCTTGCAACCGAGGAGGGCATCGCCCTCATGTGTCTGGCCGAGGCGTTGCTGCGCGTGCCCGACGGCGCCACCGCCGATGCCCTGATCCGCGACAAGATCGGCGAAATCGACTGGCGCGAGCATCTGGGCGAATCGAGCTCCACCTTCGTCAATGCCGCGACCTTTTCCCTCATGCTGACCGGCGAAGTGCTGGAAAAGCCGAAGGTTTCGCAAAAGGGCATGCGCAAGACGCTGCGCCAGACGGTCAATCGGCTGGGTGAACCGGTCATCCGCACTGCTACGCTACAGGCGATGCGCATCCTCGGCGGGCAGTTCGTGTTCGGCCGTACGATGGGCGAAGCGTTCAAGCGCGCCGCACCCGAACGCGCAAAGGGCCTGACCCACAGCTTCGACATGCTCGGCGAGGCGGCGATGACATTCGCCGACGCCGAGCGGTATCGCCTCGCCTATCAGGACGCGATCGAGCGGCTGGCGAACGAGAGCGACGGCACCGTCACCGGTAGCCCGGGCATCTCGGTCAAGCTGACGGCACTCTATCCCAAATACGATTTCTTCCACGCCGACGCGGCGCATGATGCGCTGATCCCGATCCTGACCGATCTCGCCAGCCAGGCGCGCGACGCCAACATCCATTTCAATATCGACGCCGAGGAAGCCGAGCGGCTGGAACTGTCGCTCGACGTGTTCGAGACGCTGGCGGCGGACGATGCGCTGTTCGAACGCGAGGACGGCACGCGCTGGGAAGGGTTCGGCCTGGTCATTCAGGCGTACCAGAAGCGCGGCGTTCCGCTGTGCGAATGGGTCGCCAAGCTTGCCCGTCGCCATGATCGCCGCTTTATGTGCCGGCTGGTCAAGGGTGCCTATTGGGATACGGAGATCAAGGTGAGCCAGGTCGGCGGCTATACCGATTTCCCCGTTTTCACCCGCAAGATCGCGACCGATGTATCCTACCTCGCCTGCGCCAAGGCGCTGCTGGAGGCGCAGGATGCGATCTACCCTGCCTTTGCCACGCACAACGCCTACACGATCGCGGCGATTAAGACGATGGCGGGCGCAGCCGGACGCCGGAACGAGGACGAGGCTTCCTACGAGTTCCAGCGCTTGCACGGCATGGGGGAAGAACTCTACGCCGCGCTGGCCGAGAAGGAAGGCAATGCACGCACGCCGGTGCGGATTTACGCGCCGGTGGGCAATCACAAGGATCTGCTCGCCTATCTGGTGCGTCGCCTGCTGGAGAACGGGGCCAACAGCTCCTTCGTCAACCGCATGGCGGATTCCGATATTCCGGCTGAGGAGCTGGCGGAGGATCCGGTGGCGAAGCTCGCCGCGATGGAGCCCAAGCGCAATCCCGAAATTCCCCTGCCGCGTGACATCTTCCCCGGCCGGATCAACAGCGCCGGGATCGATCTTTCGGATCCGCTGGTGCGCGAGCCGTTGCTCGACCGGTTGAGGAAGCTGGAGAGCGAACACTGGTTCGCCGGCCCCACCTTCCCCAGCAACGATCCGGGCGAAATGGCACCGATCAACGCGCCGCAGGATTTGGGCGACGAAGTCGGAACGCGGCGCGACGCGACCGAGGGCGAAGTCGCCTTCGCCATCACCGAGGCGCGCAACATCCAGCCCGGCTGGAATGCGCTGGGCGGCGAGAAACGCGCGGTGCTGCTCGAAGCGTGCGCCGACATGTTCGAGGAACACTCCGACGAATTCCTGAGCCTGTGCCGCCGGGAGGCGGGCAAGACCATCCTCGATGCCGTGCTGGAACTGCGCGAGGCGGTCGATTTCCTGCGCTATTATGCCAATCAGGCGCGCGAGAAGTTCGAACATCCGGTGCCGTTCCCCGGCCCTACCGGTGAAGAAAACCGGATGACGATGGCGGGCCGCGGGGTCTTCGCCACCATCAGTCCATGGAACTTCCCGCTCGCGATCTTCACCGGCCAGGCGGCGGCAGCGCTCGCTGCTGGCAATACCGTGGTGGCGAAGCCGGCCGAACAGACGCCGCTAGTCGCGGCGTTCGCGGTCAAGCTGTGTCACGAGGCGGGTATCCCGCCCGAGGCGTTCCAACTCCTGCCCGGCTCCGGCGAAGTGGGCCAGTTCATCACGAACGACGTGCGCCTCGCTGGCGTGTGCTTCACCGGCAGCACCGGCACCGCGCAGGCCATCAACCGCGTGCTGGCCGCGCGCGAGGGACCGATTGCGACCTTGATCGCCGAGACCGGTGGTCAGAACGCGATGATCGTCGATTCGACCGCCCTGCCCGAACAGGTCACGCGCGACGTCGTCGCCTCGGCGTTCCAGAGCGCGGGTCAGCGCTGTTCGGCCCAGCGGATGCTGTACATCCAGGACGACGTCTATGACGAGATGCTGGAGATGATCCGGGGTGCCTTCGAGGTGCTCGAAGTCGGCGACCCCGCCGAGTTCAGCACCGATGTCGGCCCGGTGATCGACACTGACGCGAAGGCCGCGCTGGAACGCCACGTCGCTCGGCGCAAGAAGGCGGGGCACACGATCTGGCGCCGCCGCCTGCCGCGCAAGCTGTCCAAGGGGTGCTTCGTCGCACCGACGATCATGGAACTGCGCTCGATCTCCGACCTGAGGCGCGAGAATTTCGGGCCCGTGTTGCACGTCGCGCGTTTTCATTCGAGCGAGCTCGGCCAGGTGGTGGAGGATATCAACGACATGGGTTACGGGCTAACGGCTGGCCTCCACAGTCGTCTCGACAGCACGCGCCGGTTCGTCGAGGAGCGGATCAAGGTCGGCAATTTCTACGTCAACCGCAACCAGATCGGCGCGGTCGTGGGCAGCCAGCCCTTCGGCGGTGAGGGTCTGTCAGGGACCGGCCCCAAGGCGGGCGGGCCGCACTATATCGATCGCTTCGCGGTCGAGCGGGTCGTAACCATCGACACCACCGCGGCGGGGGGCAACGCCACGCTACTGGCGCAAGGCAGCTAATCCATGGCCGATTTGCCCGGTTACAAGCACCGGGCGGATCGGCTATGAAGCGACCCCATGGGACGGGTTTGCAAGCTGCTTTTGGCGATTGTCGCCCTGTGCTGGGCCCAGGCGGCGTTCGCGCAGGTCACGATCCATTTCCATTCGTTCAACGGCTCGGTGCTGTTCGGTCGCTATCCGCACACTTTCGTTGTGCTCGACGGCACGCTGGAAGAGACGGGTGAGCCGATCGACGAGAACTACGGCTTCACCGCGAAGAGCATCTCTCCCGCGATTCTGGTCGGCCCGGTCGATTCGATGATCTTCGTCGAGAAGCAGGATCAGATCGACCGCACCAATGAACATTTCTCCGTTGCGCTGACCGACGCGCAATATTGGCAGATCAGATCGGAAGTCGCGCGCTGGCGCGCCGATCCGGTGAAATCCTACGACCTGAACAAACGCAATTGCCTGCATTTCGTGGGCGCACTCGCGCAGATCGCGGGCCTGAAGGTCGCCTATCCGCCGAGCCTTATAAAGAAGCCGACGCACTGGCTGAACTATCTCGCGCGGATCAATCCGCAGCTTAACGCGCCGCAAATCTGATCCCTCGCCGAGGGGGATAAGGGCGCGATGCGGATTGCTCCGCCGCGCGTGTTGGGGAATCGTCGCACCATGATTCTTTCCGACAAATGGATCCGCGACGCGGCCCGCAACCGCGACATGATCGAACCGTTCGAGGAATCGCAGCGGCGCGACGGCTGCATCTCCTATGGCCTGTCTTCCTACGGCTACGACGCCCGAGTGGCGGACGAGTTCAAGATCTTCACCAATGTCGATTCGGCGGTGGTCGATCCGAAGGATTTCGCCAGCAACAGCTTCGTCGACCGGAAGACCGACGTTTGCGTGATCCCGCCCAACTCCTTCGCGCTCGCCCGGACGGTCGAATATTTCCGCGTGCCGGAGGACGTGCTGGTCATCTGCCTGGGCAAGAGCACCTATGCGCGCTGCGGCATCATCGTGAACGTGACCCCGCTCGAACCCGGGTGGGAGGGGCATGTGACCCTGGAGTTCTCCAATACCACGCCGCTGCCTGCGCGCATCTATGCCAACGAGGGGGCGTGCCAGTTCCTGTTCCTGCAAGGCAATGAACGGCCCGAAGTGACCTATGCGGACCGGGCCGGCAAATATATGGGCCAGCGCGGCGTGACCCTCCCCCGCCTCTGACGCACGGAACCGTATCGTCTTTCGAGCGATGAACTGCTCGAGAGCCGTGAGCAAGCGTGCGCGCGGCGGGTGTGGGAGCCCGATCAATGTCCACAATCGCCGCCGTCATCGGCCGTATCTTCATCGCCGCGCTGTTCGTCGTGTCGGGAGCCAACAAGCTTCTCGCACCCGAACCGGTGCAGCAATTGCTGCAATCCACCAACCTGCCCGCCAATCTCGCCATGCCGATCGGCATCTTCGAAATCGTCGCCGGGCTGCTCCTGGCGCTTGGCCTGCTGACCCGGCTTGTCGCACTGGTGCTCGCCATATTCACGCTGGGCACCATCTTCTTCGTGCATAACCAGTTCGGCGATTACGAGCAGGGCACACAGGCGCTCAAGAACCTCGCCATCACCGGGGGATTGCTGATGGTGTTCGCCTTCGGCCAGGTACGCGGCTCGCTCGACTACTATCGCGACCGCAACCGTACGCGAGAAGCCGAGCTTCGGGCGGCGCGCGCAGAAGGGCGGGCCGAGGGTGCGGAAGCCGCTCATCGCCACGACTGATACGAGAGCGGGCGCGCACCGGCCTGACCGATGCGCGCCCGCAGCGTGACGACAGTCCGACCGATTAGAAGTCGAAGCGGGCCGATACGCGGAAGTCGCGACCCGACAGCGGTGCGTAATCCTTCAGGAATGACGCATGGCGCCGCGCGTTCACGTCGAAGATGTTGTTCGCCGACAGGGCCAGGCTGAGCGGGCTACCGGCTCCCCACGGGTGCAGGTTCACCTCGGCGTTGACGAGCGTGTAGCCGTCTGTCGCGGTCTCGAAGTCGGAGATTCGGTCCTGCTCGAACGCATGCTCGACTTCGCCGCGAACGTCGAAATTCCCGGTCTTCACGGTCACGCCGCCCAGCAGGCGGAGCGGCGGGATGCGCGGTGCCGGACCGACGTTTTCGATGGTTGCGTGAACGTAGTCCGCCAGGCCATCGACCGCCAGAGAGGTGGTGCCGAACCGTGCGAGTGTCGCCGAACCCTGGATTTCGAAGCCGTAATAGCGCGCGTCCGACTGACGGAACTGATAGACCGGCAGGCCATCTTCGATCTCGCCGGTCTGGTCCTCATAGATGAAGTCGTTGAACCAGGTGTAATAGGCCGAGGCTTCGAGCGAATAACCGTCACCGCCGGCCCGCAGGATCCCCTCCACGCCCCATGATTTCTCGAGCCCGAAGTCGGGGTCGCCGACCTCGAACGCCTGCGTGCCCGCATGCGGGCCGTTGGCGAACAGTTCCTCGGCCGCCGGAGCGCGCTCGTTATGCGAGACGTTCACACCGAAGCGCACGCCGTCCGCGAAGCCATACGATGCGCCGACCGATCCGGAAATGGCATCGAAGCTGCGGCTGCCATCGAAGAATTGCGGCTGATCGGGGAGCGGCTGACCCTGGAGCTTGGTGTGTTCGTAGCGCGCACCCGCTTCGAACTTCAACGCCCCGTAATCGAACTGCTGCAGCGTGAACGCGCCGACCTGCTCGGTGCTGTTCTTGGGCAGGAAAGCCTCCTCGCCCTCGACGTTGAAATCGCGGATGTAGAACTGGCCGCCGGTCACGCCGCGCCAAGCGCCTTTCTGCGCCTGGGTCAGCTCCAGCCGCCCTTCCATGCCTTGGTTGTAGAACGCGGTGCCGACCTCGCCATCCTCTTCCAGTTCGAAGTGGCGATATTTGGCGTAGCCGAACCGGGCGCCGATCTTGTCCAGCAAGCCGCCGCCGACATTCACTTCCGCCCGCGCGTCCACGCGGTTCTGTTTCAGGTCCAGCCGGGGCCCTTCCTGCTCCTGACCCGGCTCGGTCGCGAAGCGGATCGGCACCCCGTAGAGACTGTCATAGTGCTTGTAGGACAGCGCGAAGCTGCCGCCGTCGTTGATGTAGGCAACGCCGCCGCCTGCCGTCCACGTCTCGGACGCGGAATTGGGCAGCGTGCCCTCGACCGCCGCATTGGCAGCGAAGTCGATCGGCTCTTCCGCGGTGGGATCGGCCGGCAAAGTGGCCGACGCGAGCGCTTGGCGGCGCAGTTCCGGGGTCAACGCATAGCCCCCGATGTCGAGATCGTCGGTCTTGAGATAGCTACCGTCGGCGTGCAGGACCAAGTGATCCGACAGCGCGAAATCGGCCGATGCCCCGCCCGAACGCTCGTTCGCCGCAGAGCCATAGGTGGCGATGGCGCCCAGTTTGATCCGGTCAGCCGGAACGGTGGTCGGCAGGCTGTTGTCAATCACGTTGACCACCCCGCCGATTGCGGAGGAACCGTACAGGAGGGATTGCGGCCCGCGCAGCACCTCGATCCGTTCCGCCGTCAGCGGGTTCACGACGACGGCGTGGTCGACGGACGTGTTCGACACGTCGACGGAGCCGAGGCCGTTGGTAAGCACGCGGACCCGCTCGCCCTGCAAACCGCGCAGGACCGGGCGCGACGCACTCGGGCCGAACGAAGTCGCCGAAACACCCGGCGTATCGTTCAGCGTTTCGCCGAGGGACGGACGGATCGCCTGCGTCAGCTCTTCTCCGTCCACCACCGAAACGCCGGACAGGAAATCCTGCCGCTGCCGTTCCAGAACGCCGGTGACGATGATTTCTACCTGACGGCTCTGCTCGGATACGTGGCCATAGTCGGTGGCGCTCTCTTCGCTTTGCGCACTGTCCGAACTGTCGCTTTGCTGAGCGAACGCCGGCGTCGCGGCCAGTCCGGCGGCGAGTGCGAAAAGGGAAAGTGTGCCGGAGCGAGCGATTTGCATCGTGAGCTTAATCCTTGATTTAACGAGTGTGACCGATCGGCGAAGACCCAACGCTTCGCCCTAAATGTTATGTGGTAACATTCCACGGCGCGTTAAACAGAGGGCGACCGGAATTGCAACAGCAAATGACCGCCGCGCACACGCTCGTACCCGCAGGTACCGTTTCGACTGGAAGGAAAATGGAGCGGGCGAGGCGATTCGAACGCCCGACCCCAACCTTGGCAAGGTTGTGCTCTACCCCTGAGCTACGCCCGCTCACTGACGCTCGACCGGGTCTGATGGACAGGCCCGTCGGGGAAGCGCGCGCCTAGCAGTGTGCCGGATTCGCCGCAAGGGCAAAATTCGCGAAGCCTGCGTGCCCCTTCACTTTGTCCGTTCCAGCGCCCACATGGGCAGCGCGATCGAGCCCGCCGTTGCGGGCACACCGAGAATTGATAGGGGAAGCAAATTGGCCAGCATGGGTCTCAATCTGGACGAACAGAAAGCCGTCGACCGTTTCCGGCAGGACGTGGTCGAACCGAGCATGAAGAAGCTCGTGATCCTCGATTTCTGGGCCGAATGGTGCGGCCCGTGCAAGGCGCTGGCCCCGGTGCTGGAGAAGGTCGCTGCGGATTACGCGGACAAGGGCGTGGTGCTGGCCAAGCTCGACGTGGACAAGGAGCAGTTCATCGCCAGCCAGTTCCAGGTGCAATCCATCCCCACCGTCTACGCGCTGTTCCAAGGCCAGCCGGTCGCCGATCTGACCAGCGCGCGGACTGAGAGTCAGCTGAAGCAGATGCTCGACCAGATTCTCGCCCAATTGCCCATCGAAGCGGGCGATGACGATGCGGCGCCGGGCCAGGCAGGCCGGCAGCAGCAGGATATCGCGCAGTTCGTCGCGATGGGCGAGCAGGTGCTTGCCGATGGCGAGGCGGAGCGCGCCGCCGGTATCTTCCAGCAGGTGATCGAGATGGAGCCGGGCAATGTGGCCGCGCAGGCAGGGCTGATTCGTGCGCTGGTAACGGCCGACCGGGTCGAGGAAGCGCAGGCTGCGCTCGCCGCGCTGCCGGACGACGTGGCCAAGGACCCGCAGATCGATCAGGTGCGCAGCGCGCTCGATTTCGCCGGTAGCGAAGTCGACGAAGCCGAACTCGACCGGTTGCGCCTGGCGGCGGACGTCAACGCTCCGGAAACGCAGATCGAATTCGCCGAGGCCGCCTTTGCGGCAGGACATCGCGACGAGGCCGCCGATGTGCTGCTGCAGATGATCGAGACCGACCGCGAATGGAACGATGGTGCCGCACGCACCAGTCTGCTCAAGATATTCGAGGCGATCGGGCTGGAAGATCCCTGGGTGGTGACCACACGGCGTCGGCTCAGCAAGATCCTGTTCGGATAAGCAGGCGCGTGCGTCTTTCGATCTTCCCCCTGTCCGGCGCGATCCTGTTCCCGGGTCTGCAATTGCCGCTCCACATGTTCGAGCCGCGTTACCGGGCGCTGGTCGGCGATGCGCTGGCGCGCGATCGGCGGATCGCTATGATCCAGCCCAACCCGGCGGTGAAGGACGCACCGCTGTTCCAGGTTGGCTGCGTCGGGCGGATCGGCGAGGTCGAGGCGCTCGACGACGGACGCTACAACCTGGTGCTGGAAGGGGAATCGCGCTTTCGGCTGGTGCGCGAGCTCGATGTCACCACCGCGTTCCGGCAGGTCGAAGGCGAGCTGATAGACGATGACGAGGACGCGGTGCTGTCCAGCGTCGAACGGGCAGGGTTCGAGCAGGAGGCGCGCCGTTTCGCCGATTCGCAAGGCTATGCGGTCGACTGGGATTCGGTGGAACGGCTCGACGACCAGTCGCTGATTAACGGGGTCAGCCAGATCGCGCCGTTCGATCCGGCTGCGAAACAGGCGCTGCTGGAGGCACCCGATCTCGGCACCCGATGCGAACTGCTGATTCAGCTGATGCAGTTCTTCGGCCGCCACGATGGCGGCGACGACCGCGTCACCTTGCAGTAGCGGTTAAATCCCGAACGAGCCCTTCAGGCCGTCGATGACATATTGCGCGGCCAATGCGGCGAGCAGCACACCGAGCAGGCGGGTGATGACCGCTTCCACCCGCGCGCCGAAGACCTTCATGATCGGGCCAGCGGCGATCAGCGCGACAGCCGTGATGACCAGCACGGCTGCGAGTGCACTAAGGACCACCAGCGTACCCTGCACCCCCCGGGCATTGTTGGTCAGCAGCATGATCGCAGCGATCGCGCCCGGTCCGGCCAGCATCGGCATCGCCATCGGGAAGATCGAGACATCCTCCACCTCGGGCGTGGCCAGGACCTTCTCCGCGCGTTCCTCGCGCCGCTGGGTGCGCTTCTCGAACACCATCTCGAACGCGATCCAGAACAGCATCAGCCCGCCCGCGATGCGAAAGCTGTCGAGCTCGATATGCAACGCGCCGAGCAATTGCTCGCCGAACAATGCGAAGACGAGCAGGATGCCTGCCGCGATGACGCAAGCACGGATCGCCATGTTGCGTGCTTCGGCCGCGCTCGCTCCCTTGGTCAGCCCGGCATAGATCGGGGCGCAACCGGGCGGGTCGACGATCACGAACAGCGTGATGAAGGCGGAGATGAAGAGGTTCAGCACGGCGGCGGTCAGTCGTTCGTCGTCACCGCGTCGTCAACCACCGATTGCATCGCGCCATCGGTCAGGAAGCCCACCGTGACTTGCCGGGCACCGGAGGCAGACCCGGCGTAATCGACCACCAGCGTATTGTCGTCCGAAGCGATGCGTGTGGTGGCGGGATCGGCGACGAGCTGCGCCGCAGGCGCACCGCAATCGGCGACCTTGGCGGCAATCATCTCCGGCTTTTCCTCTGCGGCATCCGGATAAGCGAAATCGAGCACCCAACGATAATCGCCGTCCTTCTGGCGATGCCAGACGGTATCGAACGTCCCCTGCACCCCGCCCGGCTCGCTGTAGGTTCCGCGCGTTACTGCCAGCGAACCGTCGCAGCTGCTCCAAACGGCATAGGGTTCCCACGAAACCGCTTGCGCGGGATCGGTCTGCTGTTTGAGCCAAGGTATTGCCGCGATCGCCCCGCCAAGGCCCAGGATCACCGCCCCCTCGCCCGCATATTCGCGGAACGCGGTCCACTGCCCCTCGGTTCGGGCGGCCTGGGCGAAGGCGAGCTCGGTCGCGATCACCTTGCTCGGATTGGCGACATCGCCGACCAGTCGATCGTAGCGGTCGCGCGACATGCCGGACGTGGCGCAGGCGGAAAGGCCGAGCGCGGCGGCAAGGCAGGCGAGAGCGGCAGTCGGCTTCATCGTAACCCCCGGTTCTAGAGATCCGTCGGCGCGTCGAGCCCTGCATGGGCATGTGCGGCGACCAGCGTGTTGCGCAGCAGTACCGCGATCGTCATCGGACCAACCCCGCCCGGCACCGGCGTGATCGCGCCCGCCCGGGCACTCGCTCCTGCGAAATCGACATCGCCGACCAGGCGGCCCTTCTCCTCGCCAGCGGCAGGCGCGAGCCTGTTGATCCCGACATCAATCACGGTGGCGCCGTCCTTCAGCCAATCGTCCCGCACCATCTCCGCCCGACCGACGGCAGCGACGACGATATCGGCGCGGCGCACGACTGCGGGCAGGTCCTTCGTCCGGCTATGCGCGATAGTGACGGTCGCGTTGGCGTCGAGCAGCAACTGCGCCATCGGTTTGCCCACGATATTGGAGCGGCCGATCACCACCGCTTCCAGCCCCGAGAGATCGCCCAAGCGGTCGGTCAGCAGCATCATGCAGCCCAGCGGGGTGCATGGCACGAAACCGGTGCTGCCGGTCGCGAGCCGACCCGCATTGATGACGTGGAAGCCATCCACGTCCTTGTCCGGATCGATCGCGGCGATCACCGCCTGCGCATCGATGTGGCCGGGCAAAGGAAGCTGTACCAGGATACCGTCGACTGCCTCGTCCGCGTTCAGCTTCTCGACCAGAGCGACCAGCGCGGCTTGCGAGGTATCGTCCGGCAAGCGGTGCTCGAAGCTGTCCATGTTCGCTGCCAGCGTCGCCTTCCCCTTGCTGCGGACATAGACCTGGCTTGCCGGGTCATCCCCCACCAGCACCACGGCGAGGCCCGCCTTGCGCCCCGCCGCGGTCTGGAAATCGGCGGCTACGGCACCGACCCGTTCGCGCAGCTTGGCCGCGAATGCCTTCCCGTCGATGATGTCCGCGCTCAAGCGACACCCCCGATGAGACCGCGCAGGACGATGAGGATGATCTGGAGAAGGATGATCAGCACCAGCGGCGAGAAATCGATCGCGCCGGTTGCAGGCATGCGTCGCCGGATGGGGGCCAGCAGCGGCTCGAGCAGTGCGTTGATCGAGTTATAGACCTGCGACATGAACTGGTTGCTCGGGCTGATCACGTTGAACGCGAACAGCAGACCGATCACGAACTGGACGATGATCAGCATGACGAACACGTTCGTCAGCATCGCGACGATATCGTAGAGGGTAAGAAGGGCTTGCATATCGGTTCCTGTATCCGGCGGGCGTCTTGGCGAAGTAATACACCTGCGACGCTCGCTCAAGGGATTGGGCGCTATTTGTGGACCAGCGTCCCTGCCCCACGGCTGGTGAAGAATTCGAGCAACATGGCGTGCGGCACGCGTCCGTCGAGCACCACTGCGGCATCGCACCCTGCTTCGACCGCGGAAACGCACGTCTCCAGCTTGGGGATCATCCCGCCGGTGATGGTACCCTCCTCGCGCAGCGTCGCGATACCAGCCGGGGTCAGGTCGGTCAGCAATTCGCCGTCCCCGCCCAGCACGCCCGCCACGTCGGTCAGCAGGAACAACCGCGCCGCGCCCAGCGCTCCGGCCAGCGCGCCTGCCATGGTATCGGCATTGATGTTGTAGGTTTCGCCACCCTCCCCGGCACCGATCGGCGCGACCACGGGGATCATCCCCGCCGCGCTGGCCGTGTCGAGGATGGTGGTATCGACATGTGTCGGATCGCCCACGAAGCCGAGGTCGAGCACCTGCTCGATCTGGCTGTCGGGATCGCGCGTGGTGCGCTGCACCTTGGTCGCCGTGACGAGGCCACCGTCCTTGCCGGATATGCCCATCGCCTTGCCGCCCGCCTGCGCGATCCAGCCGACCAGTTCCTTGTTGATCGCCCCGGAGAGGACCATTTCCGCGACCTCCGCGGTCGCCTTGTCCGTCACGCGCAGGCCATCGACGAAGGTGCTTTCCACCCCCAGCCGTTTCAGCATCGCACCAATCTGCGGGCCGCCACCATGGACGACCACCGGATTGATGCCGACCGCCTTCAGCAACACGATGTCCTGCGCGAATTCACGCGCGGCCTTGGGGTCGCCCATGGCATGGCCACCGTATTTCACCACGAAAGTGCGACCGGCATAGCGCTGGAAATAGGGCAGCGCGTCGATCAGCACTTCGGCCTTGGCGAGCATGGCCGCGTTCCCGTTCGCATTCATCGCATGCATTCCTTCCGCGTCGCGTCGCCGGCGCGCTTAGCGGTTCGCCGCGATGGGGGAAAGCCGCCGCTTAGTTGGCAGGCGTTTCGGCAGCGGTGACCGGCTGATCCATCTGCTGCTCCGTGGCGTTCGGTTCGCCCGGTTGCGGCAGATCCTGATTGAGCCGCTCCTGCTGCGTGGTCACGGCGGAATCGGCGAGTTCGACATCGTCGGTATCGCCGTCGGCATTGAAATAGATCGCGACCACACCGACCGCGAGCAATACGATCAAGGCAACCCAGATCCAGCGGGTTTTCGGTGTGCTATCGGGGACCGGGTCGGACATGATGGGCTCCTATCGGAATGGTTGGAAAATGGAGCGGGCGCGGTCGGCCCGTTCGATCAATCAACGACAGCGGCACACACCCGTTCCGCGCTCTAGCTGGCCCGCTCAGTTCCGCTTGTCATGGTTCTGAGCCTCGAGAGCCCAAGGATTAGCGGACTGCTTGCTTTCGTGTCTGCCGTGGGCTTCCTTGCCATCGCTCGTGGCCTCATCGAGCGATGGCACGCTGCAATAGGCAGTCAGCAGGATGCCAGCCGCCCAGATCAGCGCCTTCCACCGACTCCGAAATATGTCCTTTTGCCTCACCAGCATGACAAAGAGGCGTTACGCAGGCGCCGGTTAAAGAAGCGCGAATGCCCCGTGCGGGAACGCTAAGGCACATCGGCAGTCTCACCTCTATTAAGCAGGGGAGTGCCATGACCAGATCCGAAGACCTTCACGGTGCCCAGCGCGGCGGAACGGGCGGAAAGCCCGGTTCGGACGAGAATAGCCATCCCCTCAACCACCCGCAGGATGGGAAGGACGATGAAGGGCAAGAGGGGGAGGATGTGTCCCACCCGCCCGAGGAGGGCGAGGCCGTCTCCGATTACTTCGGTTTCACCGAGATTTTCAAACGTGTTCTGTCGACCGCCGATCACGAATTGGACGTCAGCAATTTCTACCTGTTCTGGAGCGCGCTTGGTGCAGGCGGAGCCTTGGGCCTGACCTTCCTCGCGCGCGTGATATTCACCGAAAGTGCCGGTGAGATCGAGCCGGGCCTGCTTGGCAACCTGCTCTATCCCGTCGGCTTCCTCATCATCGTCCTCGGCCGCTACCAGCTGTTCACGGAGAACACGCTGACTCCGGTGGTGCTGGTCCTGACCCGGTTGGCGAGCCTGCGCGACCTGTTGCGGCTGTGGCTCGTCGTCTTCGTCGGCAACATGGTCGGTGCGATCGCGTTCGCGGCGGCTATCGCCTATTCGAACGTTTTTACGCCGGAACGAGCGGCGAAGGCGATGGAGATCGGCCATCACGCGATCGAAACCCCGTGGCTCGAGATTTTCTACCGCGGCATCATCGCCGGCTGGATCGTGGCGGCGATGGTGTGGCTGGTTCATGCCATGCGCGATTCGATAGGTCGCGCGCTGGTGATCTATGTGCTGATGTATTTCATTGGGGTCGGAACGTTCTTCCATGTCATCACGTCCTCGGTGGAGGCGTTCTATATCGCCTTCGCCGACCCGACAGTGAACTTCTGGGTACTTTGGCCGAACTTCGTCGCCCCGGTCCTGATCGGGAACACGCTGGGCGGCATCATCTTCGTCGCGGTGCTGAACTATGCCCAGTTCGCCGAGCACAAGGATAGCCGGATGTTCGAACGCTACGAACGGATGAGCATGAAGCAATGGATCTTCGGCCACCGCGAGCATTATTGAATGCGTAGCGCGGATCGCCGGACGCGGGCGCGGGAACGGCCCTGCCCGCGGAAGGTCCTTAGTCCATGACAGATCGCGAGTCCGAGCACGAGAAACGGCCCAAGGCGCTGAAGAACTCCGAGAGCGACGACAAGCTCGATAATCTCGACCGGAACGAGAAGGAGATCATCCGCGATCACGAGGTCGCGAGTGCGAAGCTGGTGCACGAGATCATTCGGTTGCGCGGTATCGCCGAACTGGAGAAACCGTTCTTCGCCCTGTTGTGGTCGGCGATCGGCTGCGGCTTCGTGATCGGACTCTCCCCTTTCGCGCAAGGGATCTTGGCCGTTTCGCTGCCAGACAGCAGTTACAAGGGCGTTCTGGTCGCGCTGGGATATTCGGTCGGCTTCATCGCCGTGATCGCCGGGCGCATGCAGCTGTTCACGGAGAACACACTGACCGCGGTGCTCCCGCTGGCGACGACGCGCAACCGGCGCAACCTGCTGCGCACGCTGCGCATGTGGGGCATCGTCATCGCCGGCAATGTCGTCGGCACGCTGGGTTTCGCCCTATTCAACCACTTCGACTTCGGTGGGATGCCGCAGGTCAGTGCGGCAGTTGTCGCCCATTCGGTGGAAGAAATGCACATCTTGATGCCCGACGCGTTTCAGCGGGGCGTTCCCGCGGGCTTCATGATCGCCGCGCTGGTCTGGGCCATGCCCAATCTGGAGCGGCAGGAAATCCTGATCATCACCATCATCACCTGGCTGATGGCCTTGGGTAATGTCGCGCATTCCATCGTCGGTTGCGCGGAGATGTGGGTCGCCGTGCTGAGCGGCGCGATCGGAATAGGAGAGGGGCTGTTCGGCTTTCTGATCCCTGCCCTCCTCGGCAACATCGTCGGCGGCGCGCTACTGTTTGCCCTGCTGGCCCACGCCCCCGTGCGCGCCGAGATCGAGGGGAGCGAAGCCAAGCGAACGAGCGAGGCCCGCCCGCGCGGACGGATCAGCGCATCGGCGGGGCGCGGCCGGGGATAATCCACACCCCGCCCGCACCACCACTCGGGCCTAGCCTTCCGGCTCGGCTTCGCTATCCGCTTCCGCACCGGCTCCGGCATCCGCCTGCGCTGCGACCGCCGCATCGAGCTCGGCCTTGGTCGCACCCAGATAGAGCGTTTCCACCGCGCCCTCGGCATCGGCATAGAGATAGCTCATGGGCAGGCGGTAGGTCGCATCCCCGTCGCTCACGGTGACGATGTCGCCATCGATCGAGCTGACCGTCCCGATCTGCGCGCCGGTGGAATCGGCGACAGACACGCCCGCGGTCACCTGCGCCGGGGTGGCGGCCATCATCTGCGCCGTCTGATCGACCGTATCCTGCGTGGTCTGCATGGTATCCTGCGCCGCGGTGCCCACCGTATCGGTGGTCTGGCCCACGACCTCGCCGGTATCGACCTGCGCGCCTGCCCCGGCATTGACCTGGGCGGCGGCGGGCACTGCGATCGCAGCACCGGCACTCGCGATGAGAAGCGTTATCTTGCGCATGGGTTCTCTCCTTCCTTGCGTCTGTAGGTGGGCGGGAGAACGCACGATCGCGCGATTGGGGTGCCGGGGGCCGGTCGCGACAGACATTCGGCTCGTCGCGGAATGTGCGAGTTTATCACTCGATAACAAAGACTTGTGCGCGAGCCGAGCGCTTCTCCGAAAGCGGCGAGCCGCCGCGTCCTTGCGGCAGGGCACGCCCACGCGCCCTCCCCGATGCCCCGATTGGCGGTTCGTTTACCGCTCGCGGCGCAGACTGCGCAGCGATGGGAAACCTGCCGCCCTTCCGCCGTACGAAGCGAACGCGCCGCGACTGGGCGCGCCCCGCCGCCTATGGCGTGCCGAAGCGGCGTCGCGCGGGTGGGGACGGCTGGCTCGCCGCCGCGCGCGGGCTCGGCCCGATACTGGTCGCAGCGCCGCTCGCCGCCTTCACCGCTGTCTGGCTGCTGAGCGGCCCTCCGACGGCGGAGGCCGGGTCGCGAGCAAATGGCAGCGACAGCGAGAGCGCATATTTCTCTCGCTGCGTCGGTCCGGTCCGCGTCACCTGCGTGATCGACGGCGACACCATCTGGTACCGGGGCGAGAAGATTCGCATCGCCGACATCAACACGCCCGAGGTGAGCGACCCGGACTGCGATTACGAGCGCCGCCTGGGCGAACGCGCCACCGCCCGGATGACCGCGCTGCTGAACGATGGCGCCTTTTCGATCGAGCCCAACCCCGATGGCCGCGATACGGACAAGTACCACCGCAAGCTGCGCATCCTGACCCGAAACGGCAGGAGCCTGGGCGACACGCTGGTGCGCGAGGGGCTGGCCGAGGAATGGCAAGGCTTCCGCCGCGACTGGTGCTGAACGAGGGGCGCGAAATCCAACAGGATGGAACACATGGAACAGTGTCCTGACGCGGAAAAGCGGGCGCGATCGGCACGGCCGCGCGGGTGACGAAAATGACACCCCGTCACTTTCGCCCGCGGCGGCAAGCCCTTGGGCGATAAGCGTTTTTCACTTGGACGCGGCAGGGTGACACCCAGGGGCGAGGCGGAAAAAGACCGTGCGCCGTTCGAGAAGGCGTAGGTCGGAAGAGAGCGGTGCGCGCGCATCGCCGCCTATCAAGCAAATCCCTGCGGAGTAGGAAAATCCGCCCGTTCGCCGGGTCAGAGCAGGAAGAACACCGCCAGCCCGACGCAGGCCGCGACTTGCAGCAGGGCGATGGTGTGGAGATTGCCGGAGAACGGCTGCTTGCGCGTCTTGTGCCGGAACAGCGCCCGGCCCGCATAGGCACCGATGGTCCCACCGAAGAAGGCGAGCTGGAGCAGCGTCGATTCCCGCACCCGCCGGATCCCCTGCTCCGCGCACGCCTTGTCGAGGCCGAACGCCACGAAGGTCGCGAAATTCATCGCGATCAGCGCGTAAAGCGCCAGCAACGCCGGCGGTTGGGCGAGCGTGTCTTCCATCAGGCGGCGATACCGCCGGAATGGTGAGCGAGTGGTTAGCGGGTC
This sequence comes from Erythrobacter sp. LQ02-29, assembly GCF_022576075.2. Lineage (NCBI taxonomy): Bacteria > Pseudomonadati > Pseudomonadota > Alphaproteobacteria > Sphingomonadales > Erythrobacteraceae > Erythrobacter > Erythrobacter sp. LQ02-29. The sequence continues at coordinate 499,013 of NZ_JANCNT010000001.1, forward strand.
GTTCCAGACCAACCCCTAACCTCTCCCGCAGGCGGGAGGGGGACCACGTAGCGCCCTTCTTCTCCCCTCCCGCTTGCGGGAGGGGCCGGGGGTGGGCAAACCGTACACAGATGCCGGACTGGAACCCCCGCAACACGAAGCGCGCCCGGGAATTGCGCCGGGCCGCCACCCCGGCCGAACGCAAGCTGTGGCCCTACCTCGCGAGATCGGCTCTTGGCGCGAAGTTCAGCCGCCAGATGCCGGTCGGCCCGTGGTATGTCGATTTTCTCTGCCGCGAACTGAAGCTGGCGATTGAGCTCGACGGGGCTTCAGCCACGATGTCCAGCCCGAGCGCGACGAGCACCGCGACACGGACCTGCGGGCGCGCGGCTACACCGTGCTGCATTTCGCCAATGCGGAGGTGATGGCCGATCCCGAAGCGGTCGCGCGCGCGATCCAGCAAATCATCGAGGAATTGCCCTCTTAAGCGCCTGTACGAAGGGGCCTGCCCCCAACAGGACTGAGTCGAGGAAACAAGGTCTAAAACTTGAAAGGCAAATCTTGCTGAAGTGGCGGACTTGGCTTGCACTTCGCGAGAGCCTCAGCCGCAAAGTCGATACGATCCTCGATAGACAAGGCAGCCGCATCATCAAGTTTCATCCCTTGCAAGCCAGGCATTACCTCCAAGTTCACACTACTACGAAGGTCGAATTGCCGCTGCGAGCTGGATCTTACGATCTCGATTCCTTCTATATTAAACCCAAAAATCAATCGCAACGGTTCGATTTTGTGAAATATCTTTTTTGCGGTATCTAAATCTTTTCCATTATAGATACTGATATGTGGAACAGGATTTCCGATAAAGTCTGGCTTGGACCAGTATTTCCGAATATTGGGCACTCCAGCCTTTAAGTAGACTGTGGAGCGCCCTTCGCTAAAAAAGTTCCAAGCCCCGAGCGAAAAAGCCGACGATTTGAACTTTGCTTGCGCTCGCGCACTAGGCCTCCTGCGAAACGGCCCGGCGACCGTGATATGAGCCGGCCACTTTTCCCTAGGATTTAATATGAAAACCGCTAGGTTTAGTAAGTCCCGGATCTCAGATTTAGCTGGGAACATGAAAACGAAGTATTTCTCGGATTCGCTCATACAATGAGAAACTTCAGATATCCGTGTTGTTCAGCTACGTGTCGCACTAATCGGCCGTACGCATCGATATGCCTACCGGCATGCGCGAAAGCCTCATCACGATTCTTCTGTTCGGAAATCCAGCAGAGCGTCTCTGCCTTCGAGCGACCAGTCGCATCCAAAAACCAAGCATACTCGGCACAGAGTATATCTACATCGGCGGATATCGCGGGGTGATTACCCGCAATCTCTTGCAATCTCTCAAAAGGAATAGTTTCAGAGGTCTTGATTGCGTCTTCAACAGATAAATGCTGCCCCTTTGATAGAAGATGAGCGATAAAAGAAAAACAAATATGAAGCCGGCTGAACTTTAGTTTCAAATTACCTAAATGACCTTTCGCACTTTTCTCGGCACTTTCCACGTTCTTCCATTGTCGCGAGTTTTCGTAATTAAGGCAGAGTGTTCGCCAGAACCTAAGAATATCGTTCATCAAAAACAGGGGGCGGAAATTTTCAGAATGATCATGAAAGTCAGTGAAATATGCCTCGATAGCCTGTTTGCGAAAACCTTGGAAGCAATCCTTCCCATAAAGCCACTCACTCTCGAGCATAAGCAGCATACGGGCAGTGAATGTGTTTTTGTAATCATCAATACGACTACCGAGGGCAGTGATCACGTCTTCAATGTGGATAAACTTAAGATATTCGCCATCGTTCGAAAAGTCAGGGAAGCCTCCAGCCTCGGCCGCAGACAGCACGGCATTAAAGATTTTTACATCCTGAATTCGGCCCATCGGCGTGCCATCGGACTCCCCAGACAACATAAAGAACGCGTCGAGGTCCGAATGGATACTTGCTTCACGCCTAGCCAGAGATCCCGTAGCATATATCGCGAGCTTTGGGTGCCTACTCTCTAATTCGAGTCCATCAACTCGACCGGATAAATCCTTCCGCAGATCATCGATTCTCGATTCGCATTCGCTTTGTCGACGCGCGTAAATATCAGTCATAGAGACTTCGTATTGGTCGCATTAGATGCTGGCAAGTCAACGGACTACTTATTCCGCCGCTTCAGTCGCAGCGCCCCCAGCATCATCCCCGAACAGCCCCGGGCCGTCGTCCTCGGCGCCGTCGACCTCGTTCGCGGCCTCGGCCTTGTTGCGCTTGTCGAAGGTGCTCCACACCGTGTTCCAGTCGCCCTTGGTCGCGCCCTTCGAATATTCGGTCGCGCGCTGTTCGAAGAAGTTGGCGTGCTCCACGCCGTTCAATAGCGGGGCGAGCCAGGGCAGCGGGTGCTCGTCGACCATGTAGAGCGGCTGCAGGCCCAGCTGGCCCAGCCGCCAGTCCGCGATGTAGCGGATGTACTTCTTGATCTCCTTCGCGGTCATGCCGGACACCGGCCCCATCTCGAAGGCGAGGTCGATGAAGTTGTCTTCCAGCCGCACCGACTTCTGGCAGATGTCGATGATGTCTTCCTTCACCGCCTTGGTGTAGCAATCGCGCTCGCGCACGAATTCGTGGAACAGGCGGATGATGCCTTCGCAGTGCAGGCTTTCGTCGCGCACCGACCAGCTGACGATCTGGCCCATGCCCTTCATCTTGTTGAAGCGCGGGAAGTTCATCAGCATCGCGAAGCTGGCGAACAGCTGCATGCCTTCGGTGAAGCCGCCGAACGCCGCGAGGGTGCGGGCGATATCCTCGTCCGTGTCGACGCCGAACTGCTGCAGGTAGTCGTGCTTGTCCTTCATCTCCTCGTATTCGAGGAACATGCCGTATTCGCTTTCGGGCATGCCGATCGTGTCGAGCAGGTGGCTGTAGGCCGCGATGTGGATCGTTTCCATGTTGGAGAAGGAGGCGAGCATCATCTTGATCTCGGTCGGCTTGAACACCCGGCCGTATTTCTCGTGATAGCAGTCCTGCACCTCGACATCGGCCTGGGTAAAGAAGCGGAAGATTTGCGTGAGCAGGTTGCGCTCATGCTCGGTGAGCTTCTGCGCCCAGTCGCGGCAATCCTCACCCAAGGGCACTTCCTCGGGCATCCAGTGGACCTGCTGCTGGCGTTTCCAGAAGTCGTAGGCCCACGGATATTCGAACGGCTTGTAGGTCTTGCGGGCTTCGAGAAGGGACATGGATTGCGGCTCCGGTTCGTGTGACCCACAACATATAGCGGTTGTGGGCGGAAATGTGAATCGCCGTGTGGCGGGCGGCGCTCTCGCCTGTGGGGGATGAGTCCCATCGGCAACAGCTGCGAATCGGTTCGCCCCCGGCGCGTCGGGATCGGATTATGCGGGTGTGTCTCGCGCTGCCAAAATGCCCGCGCAGGATCGGGTGGGGATAATTCGCGTGCGGCGCGGAACTGTGGGGGCGGGCGGTGCGCTTTACCTCACACAGGCGAAACGAAAGGAGCCCCGCGATGGGCAAGCTCGAACCCGACAACAGCCCCGATCTCACCCATGCGAAGTCCGACGTGCCGTTCGAACCCGAACGCACCGGCCCGCGCGAGGATGCGGCGCGCGCCAAGGCGAAACGGCGCGAAGAAGAGGAGCGCAAGGACGATGGCGAAGGATAAGGACGAGGCGCACCGCCACGCGATCGAGAACCCGGTCGGCGACGACGATCCGCGCTACGACCAGTATGCGGTCAACCAGCCGGAAACGATCGACGAGGACGGCGAACTTCCCCCCGGCGCGAAAGGCGGCCCCGGCGATGGGGACCCGATCGCCGCCGATGCCGAGGACGACAGCTACTCCGAATCCGACGGCGATATGGAAGCGCCCGGGGCGGACGAGAACAGCAAGGCGAAGGCGGATCGGGGCGCGAAGAACGGCGAGTGATCCTTCCCCCGCACCGACCCGTTTCCAACTCGCGACGAGTTGCGGAACGCGCGACAGCGATGGTCGTTGGTATGGTATAAGACACTTTAAAGGAAGGAAGAATTCATGTTCGAGAAGCTGCGGATCAAGGAGCATATGGAAGTCGCGGACGCCAACGGTCAGCACGTTGGCACGGTGGACGAGGTCAAGGATGATCGTATCAAGCTGACCAAGTCCGATGCCAGCGACGGATCGCACCACTTCATCCCGCTGGACGACGTCGAGAAGCTCGACGACAACCGCGTCTATCTGAAGCAAGGTGCACGCGTCCCGACGGGTACCGGCGCCAACTAATCAGCCAGCATATGCAGAAAGCCCTCGCCTCCATCAGGAGAGCGGGGGCTTTTCTCGTTTAAAGCCTGAAGGTAGGCACACCCGACGCCTGAACGTTGTGTTCGCGAAAGTGGGCTGGTGCCGCTTACGTGACTCGAACACGTGACCCCATCATTACGAATGATGTGCTCTACCAACTGAGCTAAAGCGGCATTGCCGGACCGCGCCTTAATCGCGCGGGCGACGGGTCGCAACGGAATTTGCCGCTGCGACCGGAAGATGGAGGCCCGAGCCGGAATCGAACCGGCGTGCAAGGATTTGCAGTCCTCTGCGTAACCACTCCGCCATCGGGCCGCCGCCCGCGCGGCTGGCAGACAGTCGCGCGGGAACAGCGCCCCTAGCCGACGCCCGATCGCAATTCAACGGTTTTGGATTCGCACTCCCGCAGGCTGGTCCGGCGTTGCGAAGGATGGCATGGCGCTGCCATGTCCGCACTCGACCTGATCGCCCCTGTGACCGACCGCGATGCCACCATCACCCTGCCCGCCGATCCGTGGATGCAGGGCCGCACCCTGTATGGCGGGGCGAGCGCCCTGGTCGCCTATACTGCAGCCGTCCGCCGCTTCCCCGAACTTCCGCCCTTGCGCAGCGGCCAGGTCGGCTTCGTCGCGCCGATCGGGGAAACGGTCACGACGCGGGTCGCGATGATCCGCCAGGGACGAAACGTGGCGCAGGTGCGCAGCGAATTACTGGTCGACGGGGAGGTCGCGCTGACCGCATTCTTCCTCTTCGGCACCGCCCGCGAGGCGAATGCGCGGCACAGCGCGCCGCGCGCCGAGCCGTGGCCCGGCAGTCCCGAGGAGAACGCCGATTCCGCGATCGATCAGGCACCGGCCTTCCTCGCCAACAATTACGAGGTCCGCCGGGCGCAGGATCGCGGTTGGTCCGGTCCGCCCGTCATCCGCCGCTGGGTCCGGCTGAAGGATGGCAACGGGCTGGACCCCACCAGCCGGATCGTGCTGATGGGAGATACCCTGCCCCCGGGCGCGATGCGGGCGATGGAGCGGCCCGGCCCCCTCAGTTCGATCAACTGGACGTTCAACCTCCTCGACCCCGCACCGGAAACGCGCGACGGCTGGTTCCTGACGGAGAATGCCAGCGTAGAGGCTGCCGATGGCTACTCGACCGAGCGCCTGCGCATGTGGGATGCCGACGGTCGGCAGGTGGTCGCCGGCCAGCAGCTGGTCGCGATTTTCGGCTGACCGCAGGCCCTTGTCAGAGGGCGCCGTCAGACGTCGCTGAAAACAGGTATCCGCTTGGCCATGCCGGCCAGCACCGCCTCGACCTGGTTGGACGATCGAATGATCGCCGCCTGCTCCTCGCTCTCGCGCAGCAGGAGCGCCGCACCGTCCGTATCGGCCATGGCGTTGGACAGCCGCTTGGCCGCGCGGATCGCATGCGGATTGCGCATGGCGATCGTTCCGGCGAGGTCCAGAGCCCGTGCCAACGGATCGTCGGCGATCTCGGTCACGAGTCCCATCACCTGCGCTTCCTCGCCAGTAATCTCGCGGTTGGTATAGACCAGTTCGCGCAGGACATCGTCGCGCACCAGGCCGCGCCAGTGGCGATAGCCGCCCATGTCGGGCACGATCCCCCAGCGCATTTCCATGATCGCAAGACGAGCATCGGCGCGCGCGATCCGGACATCCGCGCCGCTCGCGATCTGCAGCCCGCCGCCGAAGCAAACACCGTGAATGGCCGCGACGACCGGCACGGCCAGCTCGCGCCAGGCAGTCGCCACCTGTTGGAACCGGTTGGCGATGCCGTAGGTGCGCTCTTCCAGCGGGGGTTCGTCCGGATCGGCCATGTTGGCGAAGCTGGCGGTATCGAGCCCGGCGCTGAACGCCCGCCCTTCCCCCGACAGGACCACGGCGCGCAGCCCGCGCATCTTGTCGAGCGATTCGGCAGCGGAAATGATGCCGTCGAACATCGACCGATCGAGCGCGTTCATCTTGTCCGGCCGCGTCAGGCGGACCTGAGCCACGCCATCGTCATCGAGCGAAACTGCAACGCGGTCGTTCGTCGAAAGAGGAATGGCCGCCATCGCTTGTATCTCCTGTAGGTATCGCGCCGTCGCGCAATTCGGGGGCGCTGTCTAGCAGGTGATAATAATATTAATCGAGGTGGTGGCGAAACCCGATGCGGGCGACCGCTCAACCCGCAGCGCGCCGATCGCCGGTGTTGATTCCCTGCGCGGAAAGATAGCGTTTGATGTTGCGCGCCGCCTGCCGCAATCGCTGTTCGTTCTCCACCATCGCGATGCGGACATAGCCTTCGCCCTCCTCGCCATAGCCGACGCCTGGCGCGACCGCGACCTGCGCATGCGTGAGCAACTGCTTGGAGAATTCCAGGCTGCCCAGATGGGCGAGCGCAGGCGGCAGCGGAGCCCAGGCGAACATACTGGCGGGCGGCGGCGGAATATCCCAGCCGGCGCGCGCGAACGCCTCCACCATCACGTCGCGCCGCTTGTGATAGATGCGCCGGTTCTCCTCCACGCAGTCCTGCGGGCCGTTGAGCGCGGCACAGGCGGCCGCCTGGATCGGGGTGAAGGCACCGTAGTCGAGATAGCTCTTCACCCGCGTCATCGCCGCGATCAGCTGCTGGTTGCCGACCGCGAAGCCGATCCGCCAGCCCGCCATCGAATAGGTCTTCGACAGCGAGGTGAACTCGACCGCCACGTCCTTCGCGCCCGGCACCTGCATGATCGAGGGGGTCGGATTGCCGTCGTACCACAGCTCCGAATAGGCGAGGTCGGACAGGATCCAGACCTGGTTTTCCTTCGCCCAGGCGACCAGCCGCTCGTAAAAGGCGAGATCGACCACTTCGGCGGTCGGATTGGAGGGGTAGTTCACCACCAGCACGCTGGGCCGTGGCACGGTATAGGCCATCGCGCTTTCGAGCTGACGCCAGTATTCCTCGTCCGGGGTGGTCGGTACGCTGCGGATCGTCGCGCCCGCGATGATGAAGCCGAAGGTGTGGATAGGGTAGGACGGATTGGGTGCCAGCACCACGTCGCCGGGCGCGGTGATCGCGTTGGCGAGGCTGGCGAGCCCTTCCTTCGACCCAAGCGTCACCACCACCTCGCGCTCCGGATCGATATCAACCCCGAAGCGATTGCCGTAATAATTCGCCTGCGCTTTCCTAAGCCCGGGAATACCCCGCGATTGGGAATAGCCGTGCGCGTCGGGCTTCTGCGCCACCTCGCACAGCTTATCGAGCACGTGCTGGGGCGGCGGGCGGTCGGGATTGCCCATGCCCAGATCGATGATGTCCTCGCCCGAACGCCGCGCCGCGTGCCGCATCGCGTTCACCTCCGCGATGACGTAGGGCGGCAGGCGTTTCATGCGGTAGAATTCGGTTTCCATCGTGGTCCTGAGAAAGTGACGGGTGATCGGCGGCGATTCTGAAACATTCCGCCAGCCGCCGCAATTGCCGCGGTAACAAAATATCGATGGGGATATAGCGCGCGCGTCATGTATTGAATACCGGAGAGGAACTGCGAGGAGGGCCCGATGGCCGAAGAGACGCGCCGCGACGATCCGTTCACAGCGATGCTGGAGGCGCAGATGAAGCTGGCGCACGGCATGGCGCAGCCGATGATCGGCGGCACCGATGGCCCGGCGAAGCTGCCCGACCCGGAAGAGATGCGCGAATGGGCGGAGAATGCGGGCAAGCTGCAGGCTATGTGGCTGGAATTTCAGGGCAACCATGCCGTGCCGCAGGCCGCCCCCGAGCTGTCGGGCGATCCGGCGCGCTGGTTCGCGCTGGTGGAGAACTGGACCAAGAGCCTCCCCTTCGCGGCCGACATGGAGGCGCAGCAGAAGCTGTGGCAGGACAGCGTCGCGCTGTGGCAGTCGGTGTGGGCCGGAATGTCCGGCGATACCGGCGAACAACCCGATCTGCCGCGCAAGGATCGCCGTTTCGCCGACGAACGCTGGCGCACCCAGCCCGCCTTCGCGCTGATCCACCAGACCTATCTGCTGCTGGTAGAGCGGGTCGAGGCGATGGTAGACGAGCTGCAGGGCCTGACGCCTGACAAGCGCGAGCAGCTGAAATTCGCGACCAAGGCGATGGCCGACGCACTGAGCCCCGCGAATTTCGCCGCGACCAATCCGGTGGTGCTGGAACGGACCATGGCGACCAAGGGCGAGAACCTGGTCGAGGGTATGCGGCATCTCCTGGCCGATCTAGGCAAAGGCCAGCTGACGCATACCGACAGCGGCGCGTTCACGCTGGGCGAGAATATCGCGGTGACGCCGGGCAAGGTGGTGTACGAGACGCCGCTCTATCAGCTGATCCAGTACACCCCGACGACGGAGAAGGTGCTGGCGGTGCCGCTGGTGATCTTCCCCCCATGGATCAACCGGTTCTACATCCTCGATCTCAACCCGAAGAAGAGCTTCATCCGCTGGGCGGTCGAGCAGGGGCTGTCGGTGTTCGTGGTCAGCTGGAAATCGGCCGATGCGAGCATGGCCGACATCGAGTGGGACGATTACATCCGCGCGCAGATCGAGGTGATCGACCATGTCCGCGACCGGCTGAAGGTGCCCGCCGTGCATGCGATCGGCTATTGCGTCGCGGGCACCACGCTGGCGGCAACGCTGGCGATCTTGGCACGACGCGGCGAGGCGGACCGGGTGAAGAGCGCGACTTTCTTTACTGCCCAGGTCGATTTCCGGCAGGCGGGAGAACTGCTCAACTTCGTGGACGACCAGCAGCTTTCGGCGATCGAGAACCTGGAGACCGACGGCTATCTCGACGGGCGCTACATGGCCGCGACCTTCAACATGCTGCGCGGCACGGACCTGATCTGGAACTACGTCGTCAACAATTACCTGCTGGGCGAAAGCTACCCGGCGTTCGACCTGCTGCACTGGAACGGCGACGTCACCAACCTGCCCGCGAAATGGCACCGCGCCTATCTGCGCGACCTCTATCGCGACAACCTGCTGGTCCAGCCCGACGCGCTGTCGGCGGACGGAACCCCGATCGACCTCACGCGGGTCGAGACGCCGGCCTATATCCAGGCCGGGAGGGAGGATCACATCGCCCCGGCCGAGAGCGTGTGGAAGATACGTGAGCATTTCTCCGGCCCGACGCGCTTCGTCCTCGCCGGGTCGGGCCATATCGCAGGTGTGGTCAATCCGCCCGAGGCCAGGAAATATCAATACTGGATCAACGAAGACGACGGCGTGCGCACCCTGGCGCAGTTCCGCGAAGGCGCGACCGAGCATCCCGGCAGTTGGTGGCCGGACTGGATCGAATGGATCGAGGGGCACGACGGCGAGGAAGTCGCGGCGAAGGGCAAGCGCGTTCCGGGGAAGAACGACGCGGATACGGTGATCGAGGACGCGCCGGGACGGTACGTGATGACGCGCTGACCTTCGGTGCTCCGCTAGCAGTACCGTCTCTTCATTATTGTGCACTGCACAAAAAGCCTTGCGTTTCGCGGTCGCAGCATCTATTTGTGCACTGCACAAGAAGATGAGGCATATTGCATGGCCGATCAGGACGAAGCAAAAGTGAGCGCGAACGAGGCCGCCGAGGCGGCCTCGGCTGAGAAGGCGATCGCGCAGACCTACGAGGCGAAGACCGCGCCCAAGCCGGAGGCGCCCAATCAGGCCGCCCCTGCGAAGATGGCTCCCGCCAAGTCAAAGCCTAAGCCGGTCGCGTCTATGGACAAGCTGGCTCCAGCGAAGAAGCTGGCGAAGAAATCCCCGGCGCAGAAGGCCAAGGCCAAGGCGCCGAAGTTCACCAAACCCGATACGAAGTTCAAGGAAACACCGATCATGGATACCACCACTACCACCACCAAGAAGACCTTCACCGACACCGCCAAGGATGTCGCCGGCACCGTCCAGTCCAAGATGAAGGGTGCCTATGAGAAGGGCACCGAGATGACCGGCGAGATGGTCGCGTTCCAGAAGGCGAATGCCGAGGCGATGATCGAATCCGGCAAGATCTACTACGCCGGTCTGAAAGACATGGGCCAGATGGTCGCCGAAGACGGCAAGAAGGCCACCGAGCAGATGATCGAAGATGCCAAGGACATGGCCAAGGTCACCAGCCCGACCGAACTCGTGCAGCTGCAGGGCGATATCGCGCGCCGCAATTTCGATGCCGCGATCGCGTTCGGTTCGAAGGCGACCGAAAGCTGGATGAAGCTGGCGAACGACACCTTCGCGCCGATCTCCAGCCGCATGAGCGTTGCCGCCGACAAGGTTGCCGCTGCTTAAGCGAACGCTTTCGACGGACCGGGCTCTCCTCTCTCCTCTTTGATCCGATCCGTTAGCAGGGCCGGACGGCATGGCGCCGTTCGGCCCTTTTGCTTGCGGCCGATCGATGCCGAAACCGCCCCGATAGCCCCGGCGCACCTTGCCTTTGCGCCGCGCCTTACGATATTGTCGCCATGATGACCCGGACCTGCCCAGCCCCCACCAGCATGACCGCCATCGCCCCGCGTGCGGGCGACGACGACCGGCGCGGGACCGATGGCGACAGCCAGATCGGCATCGCCACCAAGACGCGCACCCGCCCCAAGAAGCCCAGCCAGTACAAGGTGCTGATGCTCAACGACGATTACACCCCGATGGAGTTCGTGGTGATCGTGCTCAAGCGCTTCTTCCGCATGAATATGGAGGAGGCGACGCGGGTCATGCTCCACGTCCATCAGCGCGGCGTGGGGGTGTGCGGTGTCTTCACCTACGAAGTCGCCGAGACCAAGGTGAACCAGGTGATGGATTTCGCGCGCGAGAACCAGCATCCGTTGCAATGCACGCTGGAAAAGGCCTGATATTCGCGCGCGCTCTCAAAGCGGGCATGACCTGACGCCGATTTGCCGTTAAGGCCGGGCACCACAGCCCCAGCGAGCCGTCACGCCTTTGTTCAAATTCCTCCCCGCCATCGACCGCTACATCCTGCGGCTGACCATCGTTCCGATGGCGGGTGTGTTCGCCATCGCCGCCTCGCTGCTGCTGCTCGACAAGATGCGGCGGCTGTTCGACTTCGTGTCGGTGGAGGGCGGCCCGGTCGGGGTCGTGTTCAAGATGCTGGGCGCGATGCTGCCCGAATACGCTGCGCTGGCCATTCCCCTGGGGCTGATGCTCGGCATCCTGCTCGCCTTCCGCAAGCTCGCCACCTCCAGCGAACTCGACGTGCTGCGCGCGCTGGGCATGAGCTACGGCCGGATGCTGCGTGTGCCCTACGCGCTGGCGGCGATCCTGATGGCGGTGAACGTCGCGCTGGTGTTCTACATTCAGCCGGTGGCGCGCTACACCTACGAGGAATTGCAGTACGAGCTGCAATCGGGCGCGCTCGGCGCATCGATCAAGGTCGGCGAATTCACCACGCTGGCGGATCGCATGGCGCTGCGCATCGATCGCAGCGAGGACAAGGGGCGGCGACTGATGGGCATTTTCGCCCGCATCGCGACGGAGAAGGGTGAGGTGCTGTCGATCGGTGCGCGCGAGGGCGCATTCCTGGCCACCACCGACAATCCCAACACCATCATCCTGCGGCTGATAGACGGCACGATCGTACAGGACAGCGGCGACGAAACGCCGCGCGTGCTGACCTTCAGCCGCCACGACCTGCCGATCGATCTGCCGCGGGTGGAGGAATTCCGCACGCGCGGGGACGACCAGCGCGAATTCATCCTCCCCGAACTGCTGCGGATCGGCTGGGCCGATACCCAGCCCCCCGATACCCGCGACGCAAGCCAGGCGAGCTTCCACTTCCGCCTGGTGGAGGTGGTGATGATGCTGCTGATGCCGCTGCTGGGACTCGCCCTGGCAGTGCCGCCCAAACGCTCCACCAGCGCGCTCGGCGTGTTCGTCTCGATCGTGCTGGTGGTCGCCTATCACAAGGTGAACCAGTATGGGGAGGATGTCGCGATGCTCGGCCGGATCGACCCCGTCGTGGCACTGTGGACGCCGTTCGCCATCTTCGCCCTGCTGATCGTATGGATGTACTACCAGCTCGCCCATGTTCCGGGCGGCCAGCCGATCGGCGCGCTGGAGCGTGTCTTCGGCAAGATCTCCAAACGGTTCGGAAAGCTGTTCGGCTGGCGCAAACGGCGCAAGCGCGCGGCAGGGCAGACCATGCTGGGCGAAGAAGAAGACGAAGACGATCTTGCGGAAAGTGGCGCCTAGGATGCAGCTCGATTTCTTCCCCTCGCGGCGTCTGACGCTCTATCTCGGCAAGATGTTCGTGACCCGCATCATCGCCATGCTCGCGGTGCTGGTCTTGGTGCTGATGATGCTGGACCTGCTGTCGACCAGCGGCGACATCCTGGCGGTGAAGGGCAACGGTCAGGGGCAATTGCTCTATTACGTCTCGCTGCGCATCCCGCAGCTGGTTCAGACCTTCCTCCCCTATTCGGTGTTGCTGGCGACCATCATCACTCTGGTCGGACTGAACCAGAACAGCGAGGTGATCGCGATGAAGGCGGCGGGGCTCTCGGCGCACCAGGTGCTGGCCCCGCTGTTCCTGACCGCGCTGATCGTCTCCGCCCTCACCTTCGTCTTCAACGAACGGGTCGTGACCCGCGCGACGGCGGCGCTGAATGCTTGGCAGGCGGTGGAATACGGGCCGATCCCGCGCACATCCGACACTCGCTCCAACGTCTATGTCTCCGATGGAGAGAACATCCTGATGGCGAAGACCGTCAGCGGAGCCGGGGCGGCGATGCGCCTGTCCGGCGTGACCTGGTATGCCCGCAATCCCGGCGGGGAGATCAACGATCAGCTGCGGGCGCGGCTGGCCCAGCCGACGCAGGATGGCTGGCGGCTCGTCGATGCGCAGAACTTCGACGTTGCGACCGCGGCAACCACCACCGCGCCTGCCCAGACAATCCGGACCAGTATCACCCCGGCCGAAATCGCCTTGGAAAGCGTGAAGGCCGAAACCCAGAGCCTGTGGGAACTGTCGGATTCCATCGCCGCATACGAGGCGGCGGGCCGCTCCACCGCGGAACTGCGGATGAACTGGTGGCACAAGATTTCCGGTCCGCTCGCCGCCCTGCTCATGCCTCTGCTGGGGGCGATCGCCGCCTTCGGGCTGGCACGATCGGGGCAGCTGTTCCTGCGCGCGGTGATCGCGATGGCTATGGGCTTCGCCTTCTTCCTGATCGACAACGCCGCGCTGGCACTCGGCAATTTCGGCGGCTACCCGCCGTTCCTGGCGGCGTGGGCACCCTTCCTGCTGTTCTTCCTGATCGGGGAAACGGTGCTGATCCGCACCGAAGAATAGCGCCTAGCGCAGCCGCATGGTGCTGCGCGCGATCCGGCCCACGAGCCGGGCCATGCCGGGGTGATTGGCACCGTGATAGGTCGAATCCGTGCCGAGTTCGGTCGCGAGCCGCCGGTGCGCCTCGGGCAACGCGTGATAGGGCATGCTCGGCATCAGATGGTGTAGCGCGTGATAGCGCAGGCCGACCGGTGCCCATAGCTCGGCAACCACACCCGGCGGCGGGACGTTCACCGAATCGAGGAACTGGGCCGTCACCGTCATCTGCTCGCCTTCGTTCTCCCACAGATGCGCGACCAGCGTGCGCAACTGGTTGAGCACCGCGGCGAAGGACACGGTTGCCAGCGCGACCAGCAGCGGATGCCAGCCGAAGGCGAAGACGCTGCCGATCAGCGCCCACGACCACACGAAGCCGCCCAGCTCCTGCCACAGAACACGCGGGCGCAGCTCGCCTTCCGGCGGACGACGGCGGAACGCCGGATTGATCGCGAGGGCGGAAAAACGCTGCCAGGTGAGCCGGCGAACCGGCGGCAGGATCGCGCCCAGCGGGACGAGGATTGCGAAGCGCGCGATCAGCGCCACCGGCAGCAACGCTGCAATCAGGACGAAGAGCGGCAGCGACCACGGCTTCATCAGCGCCAGCGGGAGATATTCCGGATCCTCCACCGTACCGTATTGCGTACGCTTGTGGTGCAGCGTGTGCACCCCTTCGTACATGAAGGACGGAGTCAGCATCGGCACACCGACCAGCAGGTTCCAGCCAAGCCGGAACCCGGGCAGAGCGTCGCGATGGATATGCGACAGCTCGTGGATGAACAGCAGCGCCCGGTAGAGCGCCAGCGCCGCCACGAGGCCGAGGGCGAGCGCAGCGAGCGTGCTATCGACCAGGATCGCGCCCGCGAGCGCCGCGTAACCCAAAAGCGCGGAGCCCAGCATGTCCGGCCAGTAGATAGCCGGGCGCGCCTGCGCGAGATCCTTCGTCAGGTCGCGGGCGGCGCGCAACATCGCCATGTCGTCCGCAACGCGCATGGCGCGCGGCTGCGCGGTGGGCGCGCCGGTCGTGGTGGCGGGATCGAGGGTATGGGACATATCTGTGTTCGGCTGTCTGCTTCCGGTGGCTATGTAGGGATTGCGCAACCGATCGGCAAATGCAGGCTGTTGGCGAGAGTGATCGACTGGCTTGTTCGTCCGCGCTATTGCGCGCCAACCGCTAATCGCGCCTGAACAGGACCACCCGTGACCAACGAAAAGATCGTGATCGAACCCGTATCCGGCAAGAAAGGCCGGGCGCAATTCGTCGACCTCGGCCGCCGCTTCGCCGCCCAGGTGCCGAACTCGGTCCCGCAATTGCGCTCCGAACAGCTGGAGCTGGTCGACCCGGACAGGAACCCGTTCTTCGGTCATGCCGAGGCGCAGCTGTTCATTGCCCGGCGCGGTGGGGAGGCGGTAGGGCGCATCTCGGCGCAGATCGATCATCTCGCCCTCGCCATTCCCGTCGAACAGGGCATGGGCCCCGGGACCGGCATGTTCGGTTATTTCGATGCGGTCGATGAAGAGGTCGGGAAGGCGCTGCTCGCGGCGGCGGAAGGCTGGTTGCGCGAGCGGGGGATGACCCATGTGCTGGGACCTATCTCGATGTCGATCTGGGAAGAGCCCGGCCTGCTGGTGAAGGGGCACGATCACTCGCCCACCATGATGATGGGGCATCATCCCCCCCATTATCGGGCCTGGATCGAAGCGGCCGGCTACGAGAAGGCGAAATCGCTCCTGACATACGATCTCGACATCACGCAGGAATTCCCGCCGCTGGTGCAGCGGATCGTGCAATCGGGGGAACGCAATCCGCGCATCACCGTGCGCCCGGTCGACCTCGCCAATTACCAGAGCGAGATGGAGATCATCCTGACGATCCTGAACGATGCCTGGTCGACCAATTGGGGCTTCGTGCCGTTCACGCCCGAGGAAGTCGCCTATGCGGGCAAGAAAATGCGCCCGATCATCCACGCGCCGCTGAACCGCATCGCGGAGGTCGAAGGGCGGCCGGTCGCCTTCATGATGACCATCCCGGACATGAACGCCGTGCTGAAGGATATCCGAGGGAAGCTGTTCCCGTTCGGCTGGATTCGTCTGCTGCGATGGCTGAAGAAGCCGACCGGCGCCGACATGCGCGTGCCGCTGATGGGCGTGCTGAAGGAGTTCCAGAACTCGCGCCTCGCCAGCCAGCTCGCCTTCATGATGATCGAATCGATCAGGCAGGAGGCCACGCGACGCTATGGCTCGAAGCGGGGCGAGATCGGCTGGATCCTGGAGGACAATCGCGGGATGGTCGCGATCGCCGAAACGATCGATAGCCGGATCAACCGCGAATATCTGATCTATCGCCGGGATCTGTGACCGGGAAGCGCGGGCCGGCAAGCGGAGCAACGCGGGAACGTTAGAACGGCGATCGGGGTTGTTGCAGGGCACGTCGGCGCGAGGCCGCGGCACCAGTCGAGGAACCGCATCGAGATGAAATCAGCGGACGGCAAAGCGGGAGAGCCCCGGTCGGGCGACGGCGCGGGCCCGCTCGGCTCCGTGTTGCTGGTGGAAGACGACGCGGTGCTGGCCCTCGCGACCGAGGACAGCCTGCGCGAGGCGGGCGCGAGCGAGGTGACCACCGTCGCTACCACTGCGGCGGCGCTCGACCAGTTGCGCGACAGCAAGTTCGACCTTCTGATCTTGGACGTGCACCTCGCCGATCGCGACGATGGCTGGGCGATTGCGGAACTGGTCGCCCAGATCGGACCGCAGCCTCCGCGGATCATCTTCTCCACCGGCGCACCCGACTCCATTCCCGAAGAGATCGCCGAACTGGGCCCGGTGCTGGAAAAGCCTTACGACTTTTCCGAGCTAGTAGCCCACGCCCGCGCACCCCGCCGCAAGGGTCTGTTGGCGCTGTTCCGCCGCTAGGGCGCTCGAACTCCTTTCCCCCGGTCCGGCGCGCGATGCCGCGCGTCCCACAGTCGCATCCGCTTCGCACGAAAGGGATCACGCACGAAAAAAAGGCCTCCGCTCGGTTTCGAGCGGAGGCCTTTCGGGATCGTATCACCTGCCGCTTGGACGGGAGGGGGGTCTCGGCGGTGACAAGGACATAATGCCCCGTTCGGAAAGGGGTTCCAGCGGAGCCGAAAAAATTTTCGCAGGCCCTTGGACCAAGGGACTAACCCCCCATCCTGCTTGTCAAACCTCCCTCCAATCGGCAGGGACGGAACCGACCTCCGGACCGCTCGTTTATCGCGCGTCCAAACGGGAAAGGGATTCATGTCGCTCGGAGAACAAGTAGCCGCCAACCTTCCGTATCTGCGCCGCTACGCGCGCGCACTTACGGGTTCGCAGCAGACAGGAGATGCCTTCGTCCGCGCCACGCTGGAAGCGGCGCTGGAAGACGAAGATCTCAAACAATCGCTCCAATCGGGGCGGGTGCCGCTTTACCGCGCCTTCAACAAGGTGTGGTCGAGCGCCTACATGGAAGTGCAGGACGATGATGATACGTCCGGCTCCGGCGAGCACGAGAATGCCGCGCACAATCGGTTGAAGGCGGTCACGCCGCTCAACCGGCAGGCGCTGCTGCTGACCACGCTGGAAGATTTCTCCATCTCGGAAACGGCCGAGATCATGGACATGGAAGAGACCGATGTCGAAGCGATGGTGCAGGATGCCATCGCCGAAATCGATCGGGAATCGGCCACGTCGGTTCTGATCATCGAGGACGAGCCCCTGATCTCGATGCAGCTCGAGGATCTGGTGCGCGGCCTTGGTCACGACATCTGCGGCACCGCCGCCACGCGCACGCAGGCGCAGCAGGTGGTCGCGGAACAGACCCCCGGCCTGGTGCTCGCCGACATCCAGCTCGCCGACGGATCGTCCGGACTCGATGCGGTGGACGACATCCTCGCGATGGGCAGTGTGCCGGTGATCTTCATTACCGCCTATCCGGAGCGGCTGTTGACCGGGGACCGACCGGAACCGACCTATCTGGTTACCAAGCCCTTCCAGGAAGCGACGGTGCGCGCGGCGATCAGCCAGGCCCTGTTCTTCAATTCGAGCCGTCCGATCGACTGATCCGTCCGGCATATCGAATAGCGAAGCGCCCGACCGCCACTGGCAGTCGGGCGCTTTTTCTTTGCGTGAGATCTAGGCTAGCTGGCTGGCGATAGGCCAGTCTGACCGGATATTCAGCCTTTCAGGTCGCCCATCGTGCTGGTGTCTTTCTGCCGGCGGGCGCGCATGGCGAACTCGCTCGGCTTTCGGACCGGCACGGATAGCGTGCACTCGACGCCGCTCCGTTCGAAGCGCAGACTGACCGGATGCTTCAGTTCGTGCGCGACGATCTTCTCCACCAGATCGGTGCCGAATCCGCGCTTGCGATCGGCGGGTACGCTCGGCCCTTCCGATTCCACCCACTCGATCCGCGCCAGATCGTCGCGAACCAGCGACCAGGTTACGCTGAGGTGGCCGCCCGCTACCGACAGCGCGCCATACTTGGCGGCGTTGGTGGCGAGCTCGTGCATCGCGAGGCCCAGCGACAGGGCGTCGTTGGGCGCCAGCTCCACCAACGGACCGTCGATAGTCAGTATGGTTTCGTCCGAACGCGCATAGGGGGCGATTTCGGTCTCCACCACCGCGCGGATCGGCGTGGTGCCCCATTCCGAATTCGTGAGCAGGTCGTGCGTTGCCGACAGTGCGCGAATGCGCCCGTCCAGGCCGTTGGCGAACTCTTCCAGCGTGGTTGCCCGCCGCCGGGTCAGCGAGACGATAGACAACACATTGGCGAGGGTATTCTTGACCCGATGGTTCAATTCGCGGGTCAGCGAATTGCGGATCGAATTCTGCTCGGCGAAGAAATCGAGCGAGGCCTGGTCCTCGTACGCCTGCTTCGTCAGCAGGCGCGCGACGATCATCGACAGGGTGGCGACGGCGAGGCCGAACAGCAGCGTGATCATCGACAGGGTCGACAGCAGTTTTCCTCGCTGGCTTTCCACCTGCACGGTCATCGGGCGGTTGGCGACGCGCACCTGCGCGGTAACATAGCGCCCGGTCCTGAACTCAGGCGCGTGCGTCGCCAGCAACGTGCCGCTCTCGGGCGTCCCATCGTACAGCCGGATACCGCGAGCGTCCGATACCTCCGGCGTGAGGACCGATTCCAGAAAGTCCTCGCCGTCGAAGGGACTGTAGATGAAGCCGATCAGCACCCGGCTGCCGCCGCGGATCTGGAAGACCGGCATGTAGATCAGGAAACCCGCATGGTTCCCGGTACCTTCCTGCATCAGCTTTACGGGACCGCTCGCGGTGGGACGCATCGTGCGAACCGCTTCGTCCATCGCCGTCCGGCGGGTCGCTTCGGAATACATGTCGAAGCCCAGCGCACGGCGGCTGCGCTCGGTATCGGGTTTCAGGAACGTGACCGGTACGGCGAAGGGCTGGGTCGGCGGGGGTAGCGGATGCACCCGCATCTGGCCCGGCACCTGTTCGGTCATCGCCATTTCGAAGGCGCCGATCTGATTGCGCGGCACGATCTGGGCCCAGCCGATACCCTCTGCCCCGCGATAATCGGAATCGATTCGCAGCTCGTTTACGAAGCGGCGGAACAGGCTGGCCGGAACCGCGTCCACCGACCCGAACAGCGCGGCTCCGGCACGCAGATAGGAACTGGATGTGTTGCCGCGGCGATCGAGGGCGGAAGCGATCGAGCGGGCCGCTTCGTTGAGCTGGGCACGCTCCTGGCGCTGTTCGCCCCGTTCGATGGCGAACACGCTGACCAAGGTTATCACGACAATCAGCATGAAGATTGCGAGCGGCAAAGCGCGGGGGAATCGGATCAGCCAGCGGCTGTTCCGGCGCAGATGAGTAGTAGGTTCCGGATTCAATTGATGCTTGCCCATTGCCGGAAGGGACACCGGCTACTTGCCAACTCTGCGTTGGGGAACCACATGGGATGAAATTCGTTCCTCGGTTTCTCATGGGATCGCGGACTTTTGGGGGCACACACTGCCCTCTCGTCTGGAGGGAGCTCTTCGATAACGGCATGACATCTGACGAGACGAAAAAAGCTGGGGCGGGTCAGGCACGTACGACCGCGCATGCATCCGGCAAGGGCAGACCCGATTGGTCGTCGGGCCTGCGCAGACTATACGATTCGGTTGTCGACGAGCCGCTTCCGGACAATTTCAAGGACCTGCTGTCGCAGCTCGACAAGGACAGCGAAGGTTCGAAAGACGGGCAGGGATGAGTTCGACGAAACGAACGGCCGCCGAAAAGGCCGATTTCAAGCGTGAGCTGACCGAAGTCGTACCGCATCTGCGCGCTTTCGCGCGCGGTCTGTGCGGACGGCCGGATATGGCCGACGATCTGGTGCAGGAAGCGCTGCTGAAAGCCTGGGCCGCGCAGGAGCGGTTCGAACCGGGCACCAGCATGCGGGCATGGACCTTCGTGATTCTGCGCAACGCCTATCTCACCGATATGCGGCGCAACCGCTTTCGCGGCGATTACGACGAGACGGTGGCCGAACGAATCCTGACCGCGCCAGCGGGGCAGGAGGAGCCGATCCATCTGTCGGACATGCACCGCGCGTTGCTGACCCTTCCTCCGGAACGGCGTGAGGCGCTGTTGCTGGTCGGTGCGGGCGGCTTCTCTTACGAGGAGGCGGCGACGATCTGCGGGTGCGCGGTCGGCACCATCAAGAGCCGCGTGGGCCGCGCGCGTTCGGCGCTCAACGCGATGCTGGCTGACGGGTCCATTCCCCAACGTTCGCGCGCGGACGACGGCGCCCACCGGGCTATCCTGGAAGAGCTGGACGATGTCGCGGCGGGCAACGGCATGGCCGAACCCACCCTCGGGCGGAAATAGGCACTTCTGCGCGCGCCGCGTGAACACTCGTTCGCGAGGTTGCGCTATGGTATGGGCTGACCATGGAAACGATGTCGCCTGAGGGGACGCCGGAGGGGGCGGAGCGGTCGCCGTCCACCGATCCGCTCGAAGTGCAGGAGGACGTTTCCGCTCCTGCGCGGCAGATGACGTTCGCCGACCAGGAATTGCGGCTGATCAGCCTGCTCGTGCTGATCCTGGGGGCGGGCCTTTTCCTGGCTCTGCCTTTCGTCCTCTCGATCGGGGCGGTCGTCTTCCTGCCGGTGACAACCGCGATCATCTTCACGATCCTGCTCGCTCCGCTGGCGGATCGCCTGTCCGGTTGGGGCGTACCCAACACGCTTGCCTCCATTCTCGCCATCCTGTTCTTCATCGGGGTGCTGGCGATCGCCTTCGCGGTGATCCTCCAACCCGCCATTTCGCTGTTCGATACCCTGCCCGCCCTGATCGAGCAGGTGGGCGCACGCTTCGCCGAGCTGCGCAGCCAGTTCGGCTGGCTCGCACGCGCCAACACGGTGTTGAACGAGGCGCTGGGTCAGGAGGGGAGCGACCGCGTCGTGCTCGCCAGCCCTTCCTTCGTGCAGGAACTGGCGATCGGCGCGCCGAGCGTCGTACTGGAGGTGCTGCTGACCTTCCTCATGACCTTCTTCATGGTCGAGGCGCGCATTCGCATGCGGCGCAACCTGCTGTTCGGGCGCAGCAGCTTCGGCACCAGCCTGAAGGCGGCCCGCGTCATGCGCGAGGTGCAGGATCGGGTGGCGGCCTATATCCTTACGGTGGCCTGGATCAATCTCGGGATCGGCGTGATCGTTACGCTGGGTGCGTGGATCCTGGGCGTCAGTGCCCCGATGATGTGGGGAGGCCTCGCCGCCCTGCTCAATTTCATCCCTTATATCGGCCCGCTGGCGATGACGACGCTGCTCGCCCTGTTCGGCATCGGTACGTCCGAAACGGTGTTCTGGGGGCTGATGCCGGCCGCCGCCTATCTGTGCCTGCATGCAACGGAGGCGAACATCGTCACCCCGTCCATCCTTGGCGCGCGCTTCACCATGAACCCGGTGATGATCCTGATCGCGTTTTCGTATTTCACCTGGATCTGGGGTGCGCTCGGGGCGCTGCTGTCGGTCCCGCTATTGCTGATGCTGACCGCGTTCTTCGATCATGTCGGACGGCCCAACCTGGTGGGGTTCATTTTCGGCGAGCCGCTGTTCGATGCCAGCGCCATGGCCGACGAACCGGACGAGGAAGCGGCCGAAACCTGACGAGGGTCCGTGGAAAAGCAAAAGGCCCACCATAACGGCGGGCCTTCCACGTTCTCGAATAATCGGATCAGCCGCTCAGGCGGGATATTCCCAGGTCGTTCCGCGCGCGAGATTGTCGCTCGCGAACTTCCAGTTGAGCTTGTCCTTCGTCAGCGCCTTTAGATATTCCGGCCGCGCGTTCTGGTGGTCGAGATAATAGGCGTGCTCCCATAGGTCGATCACGAGCAGCGGATTGATGCCGTCCTGGTCGGCCAGCGTATCGCCGTCATGCGTTTCTTCGATCGAGAGCTTGCCGCCCTTCTCGGCCAGCCAGACCCAACCGCTGGCGAAGTGGCCGGCGCCGCGTTCCTGCAGCTTTTCCTTCAGATCGTCGAGCGAACCGAAGGCATCGTCGATCATCGCCTTCAGCTCGTCGCTGGGCGATACGTCTTCGCCGACCATCGAGTGCCAGTAGAAGCCGTGGTTCCAGCTCTGCGCCGAATTGTTGAACAGGCCCTGGTCGCTGCCACGCGCGGCGGCGACGACTTCGGCGAGCCTCTTGCCCTCGTGATCGGTGCCCTCGATCGCCTTGTTGGTCTTGTCGATATAGGCCTTGTGATGCTTGCCGTGATGGTAGCTGAGCGTCTCGGCGGAAACGGCCGGGGCGAGCGCGCCGTCGTCATACGGCAGGGGGGTGACTTCGAATGCCAATGGTATTCTCCCGTTGCATGTTGGAAAATCGTGTCGTTCGCCCCACCAACGCATGGGCCGGGCGAGAGTTGCAGCTAGCGCTCAATTTCCCGATCGGTCGCCGTGGCCACCGCCACGTTCATGGTCACGTTCGCGATCGTGCGCATGATGTCGGGCAGCATCTCGACCGCCACCAGCAGCGCGAGCGGCTCTATCGGCACGCCCATGGCAAGCGCGATCGGCCCGATGGAAATGACGAAGCTGATCGTTCCGGGCAGACTGACCGAACCCACCGATATGACTAGCGCGACCGCGATGCCCGCCGCCAGCAGGCCGGGGGAGAGGGCCACGCCCGTCAGATGCGCGACGTAGATCGCCACCGCCATGTTCATGCCCGGGCTGGTCGCGCGAAAGATCGCGACGGCAAGCGGCAGGACGAAGTCGCTCGTCTCTTCGCGCAGGCGCAGGGTCCGCGCGCTTTCGAGCATGGCGGGCAGGCTGGCGAGGGAGCTCTGGGTGGAGAGCGCCACCGTCTGCGCGGGCAGGACCGCGCGGGCAAAACGCGCGAGGCCGACCCCGCCCGCCAGCCAGGCCAGCAGATATGCGGCGACCAGCGTCAGCGCCCCCATCGCGGAGACCGTCAGGATGTAGTGCAGCAGCGTCAGGAATGCGCCGTTCCCGCCCGCCCTGACCGCGACGCCGAGCGCGAGCGCGAAGACGCCCACCGGCGCGACCCACAGCACCCAGCCGATGATGACAAGCATGGCATTGCCGAGCGCGCGGAAGAACCGCCGCAGGACGTCTCCCTGCCCGCGCGGCAAGCGCGACAGGGCGACCGCGAACAGCGCGAAGAAGATCGTCAGCGGCAGCATCGCGGTTTCCGCGGCGGCCGCGATCAGATTGGGCGCGACGAGCGAGGCGATGAACTCTCCCACCCCCGGAACCTCTTGCGCCGGGCCATTCGCTCCGGCCGCCAGCAGGGCGTTTGCCGCGGCGGGGATCGGGAAAATGTCGAGCAGCAGCGGCATCAGCACCGCGCTCGCCACGCTACCCAGCACCAGCGCCAGCGCCATCCAGCCTAGCATGCGCCGGGCCACCGCGCCCGCCCGCGCCGCCTCCACCAGCTGGCTGATCCCCATCACCAGCAGCGCGCCCACCAGAGGAATGATCGTCATCTGCAAGGCGCGCAGCCACATCGCGCCGATGGGGGCGGTGATCGCGAGCACGGCCTCCTCTAACTGCGTGCCCGCCAGCAGCGAGCCGACCAGCAGACCTCCGACCAGCCCGGCAAGCGTCCACCAGACCGGAATCCGGATGCTTACCAGCCCGCCGTCGGCATCGCGGTCTTTCTCGCTTTCGGTTACGGCCATGCACCCACCCCTTCACATCGCGCGGATCACGCGTAACAGACGGGTGGCAAACAACACACATGCGCGCAATGCGGGAATGGATTGCAGATGGGACGCAAATTCTTCGGCACCGACGGAATTCGGGGCGAGACCAATACCGGGGCGATGACCGCCGAGATGGCGATGCGCGTGGCGCAGGCGGCGGGCGCGCATTTCCGCCGCGGCGACCATCGCCACCGGGTGGTGATCGGCAAGGATACCCGCCTGTCGGGCTACATGATGGAAAGCGCGCTGGTCGCGGGCTTCACCAGCATGGGGGTGGATGTGATCATGACCGGCCCCCTGCCCACCCCGGCGGTCGCGCTGCTGACGCGCGAGATGCGCGCCGATCTGGGCGTGATGATCTCGGCCAGCCACAACCCCTACCGCGATAACGGGATCAAGCTGTTCGGCCCGGACGGGTTCAAGCTGGACGACGATACCGAGGCCGCGATCGAGGCGCTGATCGAGCAGCAGCCCAGCCTGGTGCCGGCGGCCCATATCGGCCGTGCCCGCCGGATCGAGGATGCGCGCGGGCGCTACATCCACGCGGTCAAGCAATCGGTCAGCGACGATATCAGCTTCGACGGGCTGAAGGTGGTGATCGATTGCGCCCACGGGGCGGCCTATCAGGTCGCGCCCAGCGCGATCTGGGAACTGGGCGCGGAGATCGTGACGCTGGGCGTCGATCCCGACGGCACCAATATCAACGACGGGGTCGGCTCCACCGCGATCGCCGCCGTGCAGGCCAAGGTGATCGAGGAAGGCGCCGATATCGGCATCGCGCTGGACGGCGATGCCGACAGGCTGATCGTGATCGACGAGAAGGGGCAGGCGGTCGACGGCGACCAGATCATGGCCCTGATCGCGACGCGCATGGCGGAAAAGGGCGAGCTTACCGGCGGCGGCATGGTCGCCACGGTGATGAGCAATCTCGGCCTCGAACGCCATCTGGCCGAGCGCGGCCTGTCGCTGGAGCGGACCAAGGTCGGCGACCGCTACGTGCTCGAGCGCATGCGCGCGGGCGGCTTCAATGTCGGGGGGGAGCAGTCGGGCCACATGATCCTGCTCGATCACGCGACCACCGGCGACGGCACGGTCGCGGCCCTGCGCGTGCTGGCCAGCCTGGTGCGCGAGGGCCGCCCGGCGAGCGAGGTGCTGCACCGCTTCGAGCGCGTGCCGCAAGTGCTGCACAATGTGCGCTATGCCGGCGGTCACCCGCTCGAGGCGGACAGCGTGAAAGCCGCGATCGCCGATGCCGAGGCCGAGCTGGCCGAGAAGGGCCGCCTCGTCATCCGACCGAGCGGCACCGAACCGGTGATCCGCGTAATGGCCGAAGGCGACGACGAGGCGCAGGTCGAGGCCGTCGTTACGCGTATCTGCGATGCGGTGCGCGAGGCGGCCGGCTGATGCTGGAGATGCGGCCCGATTGCGAGCGCTGCGGCGTCGATCTTCCGGCGGAAGCTCCGGGAGCCTTCATCTGCAGCATGGAATGCACCTTCTGCGCGCAGTGCGCCGACGCGCTCGACGATCTCTGCCCCAATTGCGGCGGCGAAATGATGGACCGTCCGACCCGCGCGAAGACCGTGCAGGAAAAGTACCCGGCTTCTACGCAGCGCCGGTTCGAGGCATGAGCATCCCGCCCCGCATCCTCGCCATCGCCGGGTCCGACAGCTCCGGTGGGGCCGGCATTCAGGCCGATATCAAGACCGTCACCATGCTGGGCGGCTACGCCATGACTGCGATCACCGCGATCACCGCGCAGAACACGCGCGGGGTGCAGGCGGTCGAAGTGCTGTCCGCCGATCTCGTCGGCGCGCAGATCGACTCTTGCCTCGAGGATATCGGTGCGGACGCGATCAAGATCGGCATGCTCGGCTCGCCCGCCATCGCGCGCGCCGTGACCGAGCGGCTCGACAGCTTCGACGGTGCGGTGGTGTTCGACCCCGTCATGGTCGCGACCAGCGGCTCCGTGCTGGCGGACGAGGATACCATAGCCGCCTTTTCCCAGCTGATGGCGCGCGCGACGCTCACCACGCCCAACGTGCCCGAACTCGCCGCGCTTACCGGCCTACCCTGCGACAGCCCGGACCAGATCGCCGGGGCCGCGACCCGGCTCGCCAGCGATTACGGTTGTGCGGTATTGGCGAAGGGCGGTCATGCCGAGAGCACGCGCGTGATCGACCGGCTGGTCCATGCCGACGGCTCCTTCGCTTCGTTCGACGATCCCCGGATCGATACACGCCATACGCATGGCACCGGCTGCACGCTGTCGTCGGCGATCGCGACGCTGCTGGGCCATGGCCAGTCTCTCGAACACGCGGTGCGGCTCGGGCGACGCTTCGTGCGCGAGGCATTGCAGAAAGCGCCGGGTTTCGGCGCTGGGCATGGCCCGCTGGGCCATCAGGCGGTGCGCGGCGACTGACTACGCCCAGCCGGGCAGCCCTACCGGTCGAGGTCGTAGAACTCGGCGACATGCGCCCACGCCTCTTCGGCCGTCTCGCACCAGGTGATGAGGTCGAGGTCGCGCTTGGAGACCGTCCCTTCGTCGGCCAGGGCCTCGAAGTCGACCACCCGGTTCCAGAAGTCCTTGCCGAACAGCAGGATCGGCATCGGCTTCATCTTGCCGGTCTGGATCAGGGTCAGCAGCTCGAACATCTCGTCGAACGTGCCGAAACCGCCGGGGAACACCGCCACCGCCTTCGCCCGCAGCAGGAAGTGCATCTTGCGCAGCGCGAAATAGTGAAAGTTGAAGCTGAGATAGGGCGTCACGTAGTGATTGGGCGCCTGTTCGTGCGGCAGGACGATGTTCAGGCCGACCGATTCGCCGCCCGCATCGCTCGCGCCGCGGTTGGCGGCTTCCATGATCGACGGGCCCCCACCCGAACACACCACGAACTGCCGCTTGCCATTCTCGATGATCGCCTTCTCGGTGATCATGCGCGCCAGCGTATAGGCCTCGTGATAGTATTTCGCCTTAGCCGCCAGGCGCTCGGCCACCGGCTTCTCCTCCTCGGTCGCGGCTTCCACGGCGGCTTCGGCCTGTTCGGGCGAAGGAATGCGGGCCGAACCGTACATGACGATGGTGGAGCCGACCCCGGCTTCCTCCAGCAGCATTTCCGGCTTCAGCAGTTCCAGTTGGAAACGGACCGGGCGAAGCTCCTCGCGCAGCAGGAAGTCGCGGTCCTGGAAGGCAAGGCGATAGGCGGGATGGCGCGTCTGCGGCGTGTCGCTCGGCGATTTCTCGGAGAACTGCGCCTCTTCCTGCGCCTTGTAGAATTTCCGGTCGCCGATGGGGCTATCGTGTTCGTTCTTGTCGCTCATTGCTGCGGCCCTAGTGCGGGCCGCGCGGGTCGGCAATGGCGCTGTTATCGGCTCAGGACTTGATCCATGCGCGCAGGACGAAGGCGACGGCGCCCAGCGCCGCGACGCTCATCGCCCAGATCGCGACCATCCAGGCGAGCCGCCGCCAGAGCGGCGCATCGTCCGCCTCGGACCGTTCGGGCCCCATCAGTGATAGCCCTCCGCCCCGACCTTGCCCCGGAACACCCAATAGGCCCAGGCGGTGTAGCCGATGATCAGCGGCATCGTGATCGCAACCCCGACCAGCATGAAGACCTGGCTGCGCTCTGGCGCCGCGGCGTCCCAGATGGTCAGGCCCGGCGGCACGACATAGGGCCACATGGTCACGCCCAGCCCGGCCATGCCGAAGAAGAACAGTGCCAGCGCCAGCCAGAACGGCTTCGAATGGCGCGCCGCCTTCAGCGAGCCGAGCAGCGCTACGGTCACCACCGCGGTCAGGATGGGTACGGGCAGCGCGTAGTAGATCTCCGGCGCAGACAGCCAGCGGTCGGCATATTCGGGCCGCAGGCCGAGATTGTATAGGCTGACCGCGCCCATCAGCAGCACGGTCGCCACCGTGGCCCAGCGGGCCAGCCGCCGCGCGCGATCCTGCACCTCGCCGTCGAGCTTCCACACCAGCCAGCACGCGCCCAGCAGGGCGTAGCCCGCCACGGTGCCGACCCCGGTCAGGAGCGTATAGGGCGTCAGCCAGTCCCACCAGCTGCCGCTATAGGCGCGGTTGGTGACCTCGATCCCCTGCAGCAGCGCGCCCAGGATCATCCCCTGCGCCAGCGCGGCGACGAAGCTGCCGAAACTGAACCCCGCGTCCCAGAACTTGCGGTGGGCATCGTCGCGCCAGCGAAACTCGAACGCCACCCCGCGAAAGACGAGGCCCAGCAGCATGGCGATGACCAGCGGATAGGTCGCGGGCAGGATTACCGCGTAGGCGAGCGGGAAGGCGGCGAACAGTCCGCCGCCGCCCAGCACCAGCCAGGTCTCGTTCCCGTCCCACACGGGCGCGATCGAGTTCATCGCCCGGTTGCGGCCATGGCCCACCTCGAAGGCGGGGAAGAGGATGCCGATGCCAAGGTCGAACCCGTCCATCACCACATAGGCGAAGATCGCGAAGGCGATGATGAAGGCCCAGATCGTCGTGAGATCGAAATTCACCAGCATGATCAGCGCTCCATCCCGGGCGGCAGCTTGTCGGCGTCGAACTCGATGCTCGCGCGCTGCAACGCGGGCGTGATCCCGGCGGTGCGAATGGGGCCCTTCTCGCCGATCCGCACGCCGCGTTCGCCCGGTTCGGGATTCTTGCGCATCAGGCGCAGGATATACCAGGTGCCGACCCCGAAGACCGCAAAATAGACTACGACGAAAGCGATCAGCGAGGCACCCACGGCGGGCGCGGCCAGCGGGCTCGCAGCCTCGGTCGTGCGCAGCATATTATAGACCACGTAAGGCTGCCGGCCGACCTCGGTCGTGACCCATCCCGCGATCACCGCGACGAAGCCGGCGGGCGAGATCAGGAGCGCCGCGCGGTGCAGCCATTTCCAGTCGTAGAGGCGCTTGCGCCAGCGCGCGACGAGGCTCCACAGTCCGATGCCGAGCATCGCGAAGCCGAGCCCGACCATGATCCGGAACGACCAGAACACGATCCCCACCGGCGGCTCCTCGTCGTCGGGAATGGTATCGAGCCCGGCGAGCGGCGCGTTGGGATCGTGCTTCAAGATCAGGCTGGAAGCCTTGGGAATCTCGACCGCGTATTTGACCGTCTTCTCGGCGCTGTCGGGAATGCCGAACAGGATCAGCGGCGCGCCGTCGGGATGGCTCTGGTAGTGCCCCTCCATCGCCATGACCTTCTGGGGCTGGTGCTCCAGCGTGTTGAGGCCATGCGCATCGCCCGCGAAGATCTGGATCGGCACGACCAGCGCCGCCATCCACATCGCCATGGAAAACATCTTGCGCGCGTGCGGGCTCGCCCGGTCGCGCAGCAGGTGCCAGGCCCCGACCCCGCCGACGACGAAGGCTGTGGTGAGATAGGCCGCAAGCACCGTGTGCACGAGCCGATAGGGGAAGCTGGGGTTGAAGATGATTGCCAGCCAGCTGTCGCCGGGCAACATCCGCCCGTCCGGCCCCATGATGAAGCCGGTAGGGGTCTGCATCCAGCTGTTGACCGACAGGATCCAGAAGGCGGAAATGGCGGTGCCGCCTGCGACCATGCAGGTGGCGGCGAAGTGCAGCTTCTTGCCGACCCGCTCCATCCCGAACAGCATCACGCCCAGAAATCCCGCCTCCAGGAAGAAGGCGGTCAGCACCTCGTATGCCATCAGCGGCCCGATCACCGGCCCCGCCCGGTCGGAGAACACCGACCAGTTGGTGCCGAATTGGTAGCTCATCACGATGCCCGACACGACGCCCATGCCGAACGCGACGGCGAAGATCTTCAGCCAGTATTTGAATAGGTCGAGATAGAGGCTCTTGCCCGTTTTCAGCCACAACCCCTCCAGCACCATGAGATAGCTGGCAAGCCCGATCGAGAACGCCGGAAAGATGAAATGGAAGCTCACCGTGAAGGCGAACTGGATGCGGGCGAGGATTATCGGGTCGAATGCGTCGAACATCGCGGGCGCACCCTAGGCGACGGGGTGCCGGGAAGAAAGTGTCGCGTTTTCACCTTTAGTTGCGCATCCTGCAACAAGTTGCGGGAAACGGTGAAAGTCTGGAATGGATTTCGCAACTCTCGACTTAGCCGACCCGTCCTCGCAGCGCGGAAAGGTCGTATCCGGCATCGGCAGCCAGACGCAGACGCTCTTCGAGATCGTGATCGTCCGGATTGGCGATCGCATCCAGCGTGATCGAGCGCGTACCGGAGCGGCAGTACGCCAGTGTTCGGCCGGTCGCCCTCTGTCGCGCCGCGCGCTGGGCAGCCACCGATTCGGGGGGAAACACACCGCCACTTATCGGAATATGGTGGAATGCCATGCCCTCGGCCTCAGCCGCCGCGCGCATCGTCGCGACATCGGGCTGGCCAGGCTCCTCTCCGTCGGGCCGGTTGCAGATCACGGTGGTGAAACCGTCCGCCGCCAGCGCCGCCATGTCCTGCGGCGCGATCTGCGGCGCCACGGCGAAGTTTTCGTCCACCCGGTTGATGATCACGTCTTTGCTCCTTCACTCAGGCGCACCAGCGCCATGCCTGCCAGCATCGCCAGCACAAATATCGCCGCTGCGCCCGGATCGATCGCCAGCGCGGCGAAGCCCGGTCCGGGACATAGGCCCGCGATCCCCCAGCCGATACCGAACAACGCTGCGCCGATCGCAAGCCGTGCGGTCAGATCGCTGCGCTGCGGCAACACGAATTGCTGCGCAAGAAGCGGGCGTGCCATGCGCGGCTGAATACGCCAGGCGAGGGCCATCGTCACCACCGCGCCGCCCATCACGAAGGCCAGCGTCGGGTCCCAGTCGCCGAACAGGTCCAGGAAGCCGCGCACGCGCGCGGGATCGGTCATGCCGCCGATCGCCAGCCCCGCCCCGAACAGGCAGCCTGCCACCAGCGAGGTGAGGCCACGCGCGCTCATCCCAGCACCCGCCAATCGAGCGCGTTCATCGTCGCTACGGTCGCGATGCCGGTCGCCATGAAGATCGCAGTCGCGACCAGCGATCGCGGTGCCAAGCGGCTCATGCCGCAAACGCCGTGCCCGCTCGTACAACCGCTGCCTAATCGCGTTCCCACGCCCACGATCAGCCCCGCGATCGCGAGCGGCAGGGGCGCAGGAAAATGGCTCGGCAAGCCGCCCGTCGCCCATCCCCCGATCAGCGCGCCCAGGGGCAGGCCCAGAATGAACAGCCAGGCCTCGCTCCGGCCCCTCCCGCTGCCGCCCAATCCCGCAGCGCGCGCCGCGATGCCGGAAACCCCCGCGATCCGTCCGTTGCCAAGCAGCATCAGCGCGGCGGCGAGCCCGATCAACACGCCGCCGACTAGCCCGGCAAGCGGGGCGGCGTCAGGAAATCCGAGCAGGCTCATGCCGCGCGCCCGGCGATCGCGATGCGAATGTGCATCTTCGGCTCCGTCACTGGTCGGGAAGGGTCACGGGCAAGCGTTCTATTTGTCCCTGCTCGCCGCCGTCAAGCGATCGGAAGTGGCGCCCGGTCTCGAGGGCCACGTTACAGCAGCGATAGCGAAGGAGGAATTGGATGCCCCGTGAGGATTCGAACCTCAATTGACGGAGTCAGAGTCCGTAGTCTTACCATTAGACGACGGGGCATCGGCCAGCGGGGTCCAGCGACCCACCTGTGGCAAGGCCCGCGCATCTAGTTTCGCCGCACCGGGCCGTCAAGACCCGCGAAGGTGACAGGCCGTCAAGGCCCCCGAGTGTCACAGGCCATCAAAGTCCGCGACCATCCCGCCATGCGCTGCCACGGCTGACGGCGCGCCAGCTTGCCCCCCGCCGTCCGATTGGCTAGGTTCCATCCCAAGTCCCCGTGCGGCCTTTCGCGCGGGAGGAAAAGAACGAGATATATCTATGGCGGACACGAATCCGCCGGACTTCGACAGGAGGGCTGGCAAGACGGGGGAAGAACGGTCCGGCAAGGTAGCCGATTATCGCTACAAGAGACCCCCGCAGCCCGAAGACAAAGCCATCGCAGGCGGTGCGATCCGTTCGCGCGGACCGGGCGCGTTGCCGCGTCGTGCGGCGCATCCGCGCCGCCCGCGCCAAGCTTATGCCGCGCTCGACCTCGGCACCAACAACTGCCGCCTGCTGATCGCGCGCCCGTCGGGCGAGAACTTCACCGTTATCGATGCCTTCAGCCGCGTGGTCCGGCTGGGCGAAGGCCTGGCCGCGTCCGGCAAGCTGTCCGACGCGGCGATGGAGCGGACCATGGCCGCGCTGCAGGTCTGCGCCGACAAGCTGCGCCGCCGCAACGTCCATCTCGCGCGTTCGGTCGCGACCGAGGCCTGCCGCCGCGCCAGCAACGGCCCCGCCTTTATCGAGCGGGTGCGGCAGGAAACTGGCATCGCGCTCGACATCATCTCCGCGCAGGAGGAGGCGCGTTTGGCCGTCCTGGGCTGTCACATCCTGCTGGAGCAGGGGCACGGCCCGGCCATCATCTTCGACATCGGCGGCGGCTCGACCGAGCTGGTGCTGATCGAGCCCGGCGACGGACCCGTTCCGCATATCGTCGACTGGCAGAGCGTGCCGTGGGGCGTGGTCTCGCTGACCGATACCGTCACGCGCCGGGGCGAAGGGAGCGAGGCGCGGGCCGATCGCTATGCCCGGATGCGCAAGACGGTGGACGATGCCTTCGCCGAGTTCGGCGAGCGAATCGCCCCCTTCGCGAAGCACGAGGACATCCGGCTGCTGGGCACCAGCGGCACGGTCACCACGCTCGCCAGCCTCTATCTCGAACTGCCGCAATACGACCGGCGCGCGGTCGACGGGCTGATCGTGCCCTCCGCCGCGATGCGCGACATCTCCACCCGGTTGTCCACGATGAGCATGGACGAGCGGGGCACGCTGCCCTGTATCGGACAGGATCGGGCTGAGCTGGTGGTGGCGGGCTGCGCCATTCTCGAATCGATCCTCGACCTGTGGCCGGCCGACCAGCTCGGCGTGGCCGATCGCGGCATCCGCGAGGGCATCCTGCGCAGCCTGATGGCGGCGGACTTCGCGGCCGAATCGAGCCGCGAAGCGGTCCGTCGGACCCGCGGCGAAAGTTTCGCGAAGTGAGCCGAGTGCTGTTGGAAGGCGCGGCATGAGCCGCGCCAGGAGCGATCCCGATCGCAAGCTGCGCAAGGCGAAGGGGCGCACCGCGTCCTCCGCCCGCTGGCTGGAACGGCAGCTCAACGACCCTTACGTCAAGCAGGCGAAGGCCGACGGTTATCGCAGCCGCGCCGCCTACAAGCTGATCGAGTTGGACGAGCGTTTCGGGGTATTGAAACGCGCCAGCCGCGTCGTCGATCTCGGCATCGCGCCGGGCGGGTGGAGCCAGGTGGTGCGCAAGTTGCGGCCCAAGGCTGCGATCGTCGGTATCGATCTGCTGGAAACCGAACCGATCGAAGGCGTCACGATCTTCCAGATGGATTTCATGGCCGACGAGGCACCCGCGGCCCTGTCGCAAGCGCTGGACGGCGATCCCGATCTGGTCCTGTCGGACATGGCGGCCAATACCGTCGGCCACAAGCAGACCGACCACCTGCGCACGATGGGCCTGGTGGAGGCCGCGGCATGGTTCGCGATCGAGACACTGGCCCCCGGCGGTGCCTTCGTCGCCAAAGTGCTGGCAGGCGGCACGGATGCCGACCTGCTGGGCCTGCTCAAGAAGCATTTTCGCGCGGTGAAGCACGCCAAACCCCCGGCGAGCCGCAAGGGTTCGTCGGAGTGGTACGTCGTTGCGCAGGATTTCAAGGGCCGGGAGTAAGGCCCGGCCGCCTGATCAGTTGGTCCGTCTAATCAGTTGGAAGGCGCCGCGTTGTCACTCGCCACCGGCTGCTCGTCACCCATCGCATCGACCGCCGAATCGGGCTGCAACGGCTCGCCCTCGACCACGCCGGGCCCTTCGCTTGCGCCGTCCACGCCCTCGGCCGCGCCCTCTGCAGGCTCGGTCGCCTCGGGGGTCGGCAGCGGCGGGCCGCCACCGTTTTCACGCAGATAGAGAATCACATTGGCGCGATCTTCAGCCTTGCCGAGACCGGCGAAGCTCATCTTCGTGCCCGATGCGAAGGCGCGCGGGCTCTTTAGCCAGGCGTCGAGGTTCTCGTAAGTCCAGGTGCCGCCATGGCCCGACAGGTCGCTGGAGAAGGCGAAACCGCCCCGTCCCTCGCCGATCTTCTCGCCCACCACGTGGTAGAGATTGGGGCCGATACCGTTGGGTCCACCCTGCGCGATCGTGTGGCAGGCGGCGCATTTGGCGAAGATCGCCTCGCCCTTCGTCGCATCGCCCTGCGCCAGCAGGGTCGCCAGCGAGGGGCCCTCTTCGGCGCCGGCATCGTCCGCGACGCCCTCGACGAAATAGCCTTCCTTCTCGGGCTCCTCGGAATGGAACACGCGGCTGCTGATGCTGGAAAGGCCCAGCGCCACGACGCCCGAGAACAGGACCCAGCCGAAAATGGTATTGCGGTTGTCGTTCATGCGGACGGTCGGCTTTCGCGATAGAAATGGGATGGAGGAGGTGTTTGCGCCGCGATCTAGTCAGGCGCGCGGGCGAAGGCAAGTCCCAAGCCGGTCCTCGAACCCCCGCGCCCGCGCGCGAGCACGCTTGCGGCCAACCGGCCGGGCCGCTACCCGGCGCTCCACCATGAGCAGCTTCCCCGGCCCCGCCCTCGCGATGGTAGAGAAAATGCGCGCGGCCGCCGCCGCGCAGCCAGACCGTGCGATCGCGTTGCAGGGATCCCCCGGCGCCAATTCGCACCGCGCGGCGCAGGAATATGCGCCGGACATGCTGCCCCTCCCCTGCTTCTCGTTCCGCGATGCGATCGAGGCGGTGCAACAGGGTACGGCCGGTTGCGCGATCATCCCGATCGAGAACAGCCAGCACGGGCGTGTGGCCGACATCCATTTCCTCCTGCCGGGCAGCGGGCTGAAGATCGTGGGCGAGCATTTCATGCGTATCGAACATGCGCTGATGGGTCTGACCAAGGGGCCGTACACCGCCGCCTACAGCCACCCGCAAGCGCTCGGTCAGTCGGCGCAGTTCCTGCGCGAGCGGAGTATCGTGCCGCTCAGCCATGCCGACACGGCGGGGGCCGCGGCCTTCGTCAAGGAACGCGGCGATCCCAGCCTCGCCGCCATCGCGCCCGCCATCGCGGCCGATCTCTACGGTCTCGAAATCGCCGAGCGCAATGTCGAGGATGCATCCGACAACACGACTCGTTTCGTGGTGCTGGCGCAGGAAGGGATCGATCCGGCGGACCTGATCGGCGAAACCGCGATGACCACCTTCGTGTTCGAGGTGAAGAACATCCCCGCCGCGCTGTACAAGGCGCTGGGCTGTTTCGCGACCAACGGCGTCAACATGACGAAGCTCGAAAGCTACCAGCAGGGCGCAAGCTTCGCGGCGACCACCTTCTATGCCGATATCGAAGGGGTGCCGGGCGAGGCGCGCGTCGATACCGCGCTGGAGGAGCTGGCGTTCCAGACCAGCGCCGTGCGCCTGCTCGGCAGCTACCGTCAGGCGCGCAAGCGGGGCTGATTGCCGGTTACGCCACGGTCTGGTAATATGGCCCTTGCCATGAAGCAGGCGCCTGAAATCTTTCGTTATATTTCCCGTGAGGAGCTGGCCGCGCTCAGCAGTAAATCCGACGTGCGCGCCTTTGCGACTATCGGCTGGCAGGCACTGCTGGCGATTGCAGCCTTCGCGCTGGCGATCGCCTGGCCCAATCCGCTGACCGTGCTTGTCGCGATCGTGATCCTGGGTGGGCGAATCCAGGCCTTCGGGATCATCACCCATGATTGCGCGCACGGAGCCTTCTTCCGCACGCCCGCGCTCAACCGCTTCGTCGGCAAGTGGGTCAGCGGCGCGATCGCGCATGTCCCGCTCGATCTCTATCGCCGCTATCATCTCGATCACCACCGGCATGCAGGCACGGCGGAAGATCCGGACCGGTGGATGGTCAAATCCTATCCCGTCACCCGCGCTTCGCTGAAGCGCAAGCTGATCCGCGACCTGACCGGGCAGACGGGATTTCGCGACCTGGTGGCGGAGATCAAGGGTTTCAAATGGTCGCAGACCGGACCGTCGGTGCTGTTCCATGCGATGCTGTTCGTTGCCTTGCTGGTAGCGGGCGCACCGTGGGCCTACGCGATGTGGTGGGCGGCGCGGATCTTCGTCTATCCCGCGACCATGCGCCTGCGGCAGATTTCCGAGCATGGCGTCGCGAAGGATCGCGACCATCCGGATGCGCGGGTCAATACCGGCACCACGATACCGCATTGGTGGGAAGCGCTGCTGTTCAGCCCGTGCAATGTCAATTACCACGTCGAGCACCACATCTTCGCCAGCGTGCCGCCCTATCGCCTCCCCGCCCTGCACCGCCTACTCGCATCGCGCGGCTATTACGCAGCGCACGATTGCATCGCCCGCGGGTTTAGCGACGTGCTGACCCGCGCGACCAGGCCCGCTTCCGCCTGAGGCGGAACGAGTCGACCCACTATCCATTGAAGGGGGCGATGGGCGCGGGGAGAGTTGCGTCCAGATAAGGCATGCAAAGCAGGGGGAACTGCGATGAATTACCAATTCGACCAGTCGATGGCGATGAGCCTCGCGCAGAAAGCGATCATGATCGTGGTGATCATCGTCGTCACATGGCTTCTCGCCAGAGCGGCCAAATGGGCTTTCGCCAAGCTGGTCGACAAGATCGCGTTCTTTCGCCGCGGGACCGGCTCGGGCAGCAGCCTGGGCGAATCGCTGGGGCGGATCGTCTCGCTGCTGATCTGGCTGCTCGGCCTGATCGGTGTGCTGCAGGTGCTCGACCTCGGCGGCGTGATGCAACCGGTGACGAACCTGCTCAACGCGATCGTGGCCTTCATTCCCAACCTGATCGGGGCGGGCCTGATCCTGTTCATCGGCCTGATGGTGGCAGGGATCGTGCGCGACCTGGTGGTCACCACCTTGCAAACGGTGGATTTCGATCGCTGGGCCAACCGCGCGGGTGCCGACAACGTAACGGGCAACAACGCGATCAGCCGCACGATCGGCGTGATCGTCTATGTCCTGATCGTCATTCCCGTCGCCATCCTGGCGCTCGACGCGCTCGACCTCGAAAGCATCGCGGGACCGGCCAGCGACATGCTGCGCATGATCCTTGACGCGATCCCGCGCATCATCGGCGCCGCGATCCTGCTCGGCATCGGCTATGTCATCAGCCGCTTCGTGGTCGACATCCTGCAGCAGCTCATGGCAGGCTTCGGCGTCGATCGCGCGCTGGGTGAGACCGGCCTGCTGCCCGAGGGCACCCTGGCAAGCAGCATCATCGCACGCGTGGCGCAGATCGCGATCATCCTGTTCTTCGCCATCGCGGCAACACGTCTGCTCAACTTCCCCGAACTGACCGCCATCCTCAACGAGGTGCTGGCGCTCGGCAGCCGGGTGGTGTTCGGCGCGGTGGTGATCGGCTTCGGCTTCCTGATCGCGAACCTGCTGGCGCGGGTGATCGGCGGGACCGAGGGCGGCAGCACCGCCGCGACCATAGTACGCTGGGCGACGATCGTGCTGTTCACCTTCATGGGCCTGCAGTTCACCGGTGTGGGCGAGATCATCACGGAGACCGCCTTCACCGCGATCGTGATCGGGATCGCTGTGGCCGGCGCGCTCGCCTTCGGTCTTGGCGGCCGCGAGTGGGCCGCACGCCAGCTGGAAAAGTGGGACGACCGGACCGCTGCAAGCCCGGGCACCGCGCCGCGCCGGCCCGGGAGCAAGCCCACATCGGCCCCCGAGTCCGACGAGCCGCTGCCGCCGGGGGCCTGATCGCTCGCCGCGCGGGGCTTCACCGCCCGCCGCTAAACCGATACGGGGCGCAGGGTCATGATCCTGCGCCCCGCTTCACATACGGATGCCCCCACCCTCGCCGCACTGGGCCGCGACAGCTTCTGCGCCGCGTTCGAGCATCTCTATACCCCCGGCGACCTCGCCACCTTCCTGCAAGAGGTCTATTCCGAAAAGGTCGTCGCGCGCGAGATCGCCGATCCGCGCTGCATCCATCGGCTGGCGGAAGACGAGGATGCGCTGATCGGCTTCTGCAAGCTGATCCACCCCAGCCCCTACGCAGCGCACTCCGACGCCGCGAACCCGATCGCGCTGGGTCAGCTCTACACCGCCCCCGGCCGTACCGGAGAGGGGATCGGCGCCGCCCTGATGGACTGGGCCGAAGCCGAAGCGCGCGAGCGCGATCACGACGCGATCCAGCTATCGGTATGGAGCGAGAACCGCGGGGCGCAGGCGTTCTACGCCCGCTACGGTTTCGCCAAGATCGCCGATATCGATTTCTGGGTCGGCAGCCACCGCGACGACGAGTGGCTGCTGGAACTCAGGCTCTGACGTTACCAGTCGTTGCCCGCGGCAACGGCACGCTTTTCCGCCGCGGTGCTCTGCCTTCCCAGCACCGGGTTGCGATGCGGGAAGCGCCCGAACCGCGCGATCATGCGATAATGGCTGCGCGCGAAGGGCATGCCGAAGCCGCGTCCAAGCTGCGTGAACAGCCGCAGCGATAAGAGCTGGTCGGCGATCTGCTCGCTATGCATCAGCGGCATGTAGAGAAACTGCCGCTCCGCCTTCTCCATCGCCCGGTCGAACCCGCGCGCCATGGCGGTCTTCGCTATGGCACGGGCGAGCGGATCGGTGGCGAAGGCCGTGGCCGAATCGCGAAACAGGTTGCGCGGGACCTGATCGAACAGCAGCACCGCGCCCAGCGCATCGCCGGGGGAGCGCGCGAAGCTTTCCGCAGGTTGCGTGTAGAGCGCCGCCCAGTCGCGCGCGAAGCGACGGCGCAGCATCGCATCGACCGCGTCCGACTGGCGGAAATGGTCGGCCGGCTCCAGCGCATGGAACCACACCTGCAGCAGCTCGGCCGCCCAGCGCCGATCGGCTCTCAAAGCCATTTCAATTTCTTGAAGATTGCCAGCAACAGTACCCCGATCCCGCCGCACACCGCAGCGACCCACCAGAACGCATGCCCGTTCTCCACCCCCGGCATCCCCCCGACATTGATCCCGAGCAGGCCGGTCAGGAAACTGAGCGGCAAGAAGATACCCGCCACGATGGTCAGCATGTAGGTCGCGCGTTCGTTGCTGGCGAGCGCGCGGGTGCGCAGCTCGTCCATCAGCACCACCGCGCTTTCCTTGCTCACGTCGATATCGTCGAGATAGCGGCGCAGCCGGTCGATCGTCTCGGCGATCTCGCGCCGGTCGTGATCCTCGAACCAGGGGGGCGCGTCGCGGCTGATCGCCTCCAGCGCGACGTGCTGCGGCCCCATATGGCGTTGCAGGCCCAGGCAGTTGCGGCGGATGGTGGCGATCTTTTCCAGCATCTCCTCCGGATCGTCGTCCATGTCCTCTTCCTCCAGCATGTCGATATGGTCGTTCATGTCGACGATGGACTGGTTCATGCGCGTGACCATCGCTTCGGTCAGCTCGGTCACCACCGCGCCTGCATCGAGTGGACCCGCCCCCTTGTCGATCGCGGCGAGCACGTCGCGCGGGGTCTGCAGCGGGAAACGGCGCAGCGTGACGAGGCGCGTACCGTCGCTCCACACCTGCATCGACACCATGTCCTCCGGCTCCGCCCCCGGATTGAAATTGATGCCCCGCAGGGTCGCGACCAGCGCATTGCCTTCGCGAAAGGCACGCGGCCGCGTCGCGTCGCTGGTCAGCAGCTCCGCCGTCGGTTCGGGAATGGCGAACCGTTCCTGCAGCCATTCGTAGACGCCGGGCACGGTGCGGCACAGATGCATCCACAGCACCGCCCCGTCCGACCCGGGCTGCCAGCTCTGGATTTCGTCCCATCCGATCGGGCGGCCACCACCCTTCCCGTCCAGTACGCGGGCGAACAGCAGGGGCGTGTCGCCTTGCGTTCCGTCGGTATTACCGCCGCGTGATGCCATGCTTTTCCTACGCCCCTGGTCGATGCTATGGCGCGTTCATGCCCCATACCCTCTCAAAACCGCAATATGGCGCGATTATATCCCGCGACGCACGGGAAGTTTTTTCCCCTCCAGGACACTGTTCCAAGTGTTCCATCCTGTTGGAATTGCCCCGATGAGTATCGACACCATTCGCCCCTGGCGCACCATCGAACGCCGCAAGTGCCGCCAGATCATGGTCGGCAGCGTTCCCGTGGGCGGCGATGCGCCGATCACGGTGCAGACCATGACCAACACCCCGACCGAGGATGTGGGCGCGACCATCGACCAGATCCGCCGGTGCGAGGATGCGGGCGCGGACATCATCCGCGTCTCCTGCCCGACCGAGGAGGCGACCGCGCATTTCGACCAGATCACGCGCGCATCGAACATCCCGATCGTCGCCGACATCCATTTCCACTACAAGCGCGCGCTGGAGGCGGCGGACAAGGGCGCAGCCTGCCTGCGGATCAATCCGGGCAATATCGGTTCGTCCGATCGCGTGGCGGAGGTGGTGCGCGCCGCGAAAGCCAATGGCTGCGCCATCCGCATCGGCGTGAACGCGGGTAGCCTCGAGAAGGATCTGCTGGAAAAATACGGGGAGCCGTGTCCCGAGGCGCTGGTCGAAAGCGCACTCGACCATATCAAGCTATTGCAGGACCACGACTTCCACGAATTCAAGGTCGCGGTGAAGGCCAGCGACGTGTTCCTGGCGGTCGCGGCCTACCAGGCGCTGGGCGAGGCGGTCGATTGCCCGTTGCATCTCGGGATTACCGAGGCTGGCGGGCTGATCGGCGGCACCGTCAAATCCTCCATCGGCATGGGCAATCTGCTGTGGGCCGGCATCGGCGACACGATCCGCGTCAGCCTTTCGGCCGAGCCCGAGAACGAGGTTCGCGTCGGCTTCGAGATGTTGAAGGCACTGGGTCTGCGCACCCGTGGCGTACGCGTCGTCTCCTGCCCCAGCTGCGCGCGTCAGGGCTTCGACGTGATCCGCACCGTCCAGGCGCTGGAGGACCGCCTGCAGCACATCAAGACGCCGCTCTCGCTGTCCGTCCTCGGCTGTGTGGTCAACGGTCCGGGCGAGGCGCGCGAGACCGATATCGGCCTGACCGGCGGCGGCAACGGCAAGCACATGGTCTATCTGTCGGGCGTGAAGGACCATCACATCGAAAACGCCGACATGCTCGATCACATCGTGCGACTGGTCGAGGAACGCGCCGCCGCCATCGAGGCGGAATCGACCGACGCGGGCGAAGCCGAGCCGGTGGCGGCGGAGTGAACGCGGTAATCCGCGCAATTGGCGGTGGGCTCCGGACGACATTCATTGGCGGGGCGTCGCTATTCCGCTTCGCCCCGCTCATCCCTCTGCTGGCAATCGTGCCCGAATTCGTGCAGCATATCGCCGAGATAAAGCTGGGCATGTTTGCCAGCAAGGATGCCTTCAACGCGTTGGCGATGGACCCTACCCGTTGGGCGTTCGGCTATGCCAAACTAACCGGCCTCGCGCTGGCGATCTTCGCTGCCGCGCGTTTTCATGGCGGTGCGCGGCACCGTTGGTGGGACTTGAGGACAATCGCCTGGGGCCCGTTCCTGATCGCGATAGGTGTGAACGCGGTCGTGATGGCGATCGGCTATGCGCTGGGACAGGTCCTTAGCGGCACCACTCTTCAGGTCGTCACGGTCCTCTATCAGGTTGCCACGCTTCCAATGCTGATCTTCCTGGTCGGACCGCTGCTTGGAGATCGATCCATGACATTGCGCCGCGCCTACACCTCCGGATGGCTCAGTGCACTACTCGCGGGCGCGCTCTTCATGCTCGCGGCGCTCCCGGCGCAGCAGCTTCACCAGCTCGATCATACGCTGGCGATGGGTCAGCCTGTCGCGGTCGTATGGGCATTGATGACGTGGGATTCCCTGCTGGTCGGACTGATGGCATGCTGGATGGGATCGGGCCTCGCCGCCGGGTACTGGCTTGGCCGCCCGCCCGCTACGGGAGGCGATCGTTCGGGGACGCCGATACATCCGGCCTCCACCGCCTGACCTTGCTTCACGTCGTTCATCACGTCGACTACATGGCACCGCCGCCGGAGCGGGGCACGTTCAAGTTCGACAAGTACCAGCTCGTCATGCGCATCTTGCGCGAGAGTGGCTATCCGCTGGCCGAGCACGCGCCGCCGCCCTGCCCACGCGAATGGCTGGAGGCGGTGCATGACCCGGCCTATGTCGAACAGGTGCTGACCCAGACCGTGCCGCGCGAGCGGGAGCGGCGGATCGGCTTCCCAGTGACGGCACATATCGCGCAGCGCGTGCAGCACACCAATGGCGGCACCTGGCTCGCCGCGCGGCTGGCGATGGAGCACGGCTACGCCGCCAACAGCGCGGGCGGCAGCCATCACTCGCTGCACGAGGGCGGGG
Organism: Erythrobacter sp. LQ02-29; assembly: GCF_022576075.2. Lineage (NCBI taxonomy): Bacteria > Pseudomonadati > Pseudomonadota > Alphaproteobacteria > Sphingomonadales > Erythrobacteraceae > Erythrobacter > Erythrobacter sp. LQ02-29. The sequence continues at coordinate 541,164 of NZ_JANCNT010000001.1, forward strand.
CCGGCTATTGCGTCTTCAACGACCTCGCGGTGGCGGCCAACCGGCTGCTGGCGCAGGGGGATGTGCGGCGCATCCTGATCGTCGACTGCGATGTGCACCAGGGCGACGGCACCGCCAGCCTGATGGCGGGCCGCGACGATGTCTTCACACTTTCGCTGCACGCGGAAAAGAACTTCCCGGTCCGCAAGGCGCAGTCCAACCGCGACGTGCCGCTGCCCGACGGAATGGAAGACGACGCCTATCTCGATACGCTGGCGCGGCATCTGCCCGAGGTGATGGACTCGTTTGCACCCGACCTCGTTCTCTATCAGGCCGGGGTCGATCCGCACCGCGACGACAAGCTCGGCCGGCTTGCGCTGAGCGATGCGGGCTTGGACGCGCGCGACCGCTTTGTCGTGGCCGAGGCGCGTCGGCGCGGCCTGCCGGTCGCGAGCGCGCTCGGCGGCGGATACGGCGCGGACCAGCATAAGGTGGCGGGTCGCCATGCCCGATCCATGCTCGCCATGGCGCAAGAGAATGCACGGTTCGCTCCACCGATCGCAAGCACCGTGGCGAGCAGCGCGCCTGCGATGAACGACGAACGGTGGCGCTTCCACGCCGAAACCTCGGGAGGCAGTGCCGCTCGCGCTTCAAGGCCCCGTTAAGCCGCGCTATGGCACACATGAACGATGAAGCGTCGCGATCTCCTCAAATCATCTCTCGCGGTCGGTGCGGCAAGCCTGCTGCCCGGGCGGGTCTTCGCTCAACCGATCGCGGGTAACGTGCGCGACCGGCAACTGGCCGAGATCGCCAAGCGCGAACTCGCCAAGGCCGGCAGTGTGATCTGGCGTCCCGATATCGTCGGCATTGCCGATTTCGGGCTGCATTCCTCCCAGCGCCGGTTCCACTTCGTCGATCTCGAACGCGGCGAAGTGCGCTCGCATTACGTCGCCCACGGCATGGGCTCCGATCCGGAGCACGATGGCTGGCTCAACACCTTCTCCAACCGGGAAGGCTCCAACCAGACCAGCCGGGGCGCGTTCATCACCTGGGAATGGTACAAGGGCCGCTACGGCACCTCGATTCGGCTGGGCGGACTCGATTCGACGAATTCCAACGCGCTCGAGCGTTACATCGTGATGCACCGCGCATCCTATGCCGAGCCCGAACACATCGCGCGCTACGGCAAGCTGGGGCGGTCGAACGGCTGCTTCGCCATGGGCGAGGCGGAGTTCAAGCAGGCCCTGCTCAACCTGTCCGGCGGGCGGCTGCTCTATTCCGAGCGCCTCGGCTTGGCGGAAGACGGCTCCACCGCCGCGTCGCCGACGGAGGAAGGCCCGCGCCTGATCCTGCCGGGCGAACCGACCGATATGCAGCGCTACAACCCCGGGGCCTACTGACCGCCCGGGCCGCGCCCGGTCAGGTCTTCAGATCGTCCACGATCTCCACCACTTCCTCGCTCGTCTTGCGCGCCCGGTTGGCCACGCGCGGTTGATCGAAGGAAGCGATGACCGGCGCGTCGCGGTCGTAGATGTCGTCGAACTTCGCCAGCTTGCCATCGATGTTCGTCGCCATGGTGAAATAGGTGATGTAGACCGGCATGCTCTTCTGGAACGCAACCCGGGTGTATTCGCCCGATGTCAGCTTCTCCACACCCTCTTCCGCGGTCAGGCCGGCCTGCAGGATGGCCAGCGTCAACGCGAGCTCGCTCGCCCGCTCGGTACGGATGCAGCCGTGCGACAGCGCCCGATCGCTCTGGTTGAAGAGCTGGCGCGCGGGGGTGTCGTGGAGGAAGATCGCATGCGGATTGGGCATGTCGAGCTTCATCAGGCCCAGCGAATTGCCCGGCCCCGGCTGCTGCACCACGCTGATATAGCCGTTCTCGCCCCGGGTCGCCTTGTAGCCCGCATTGCGCGCCCAGCCGGGGTTGTTGAGCACCTTGGTGCCCAATCCTTCGCCCTTCACGATCGATTGCGGCACGGTCCAGGTGGGGTTGAGGATCACACCCTCGACCTGCTCGGCAAGTTGGGGGGTCGCGGTCCGACCGGGTTTTCCGACCACGGTCTTGTACGTCCGCACGATCTTGTCGCCGACCTTTAGGCGCAGCTGGAACTCGGGCACGTTGGTGATGAGATATTGCGAGCCCAGATCGCGCGCCAGCCAGCGCCAGCGATCCATGTTCGCGCGCACCAGCCGCGCCCGGTCGGAGCCCGGCTTCGCCTTCGCCAGCTCCGCTTTCAGTACCGCGTAATCGGGGTGAACCGGCGCAACGGACTTCAGCGCAGCGGCCAGGTCGTCGCTTTCCAGCGCCGTCGCCATGACCGTGCCGGTCGGATAGCGATCGGGGTCGGGATCGACGACGAACCACTGCTTACGCGCCGCCATCGGCGTGCGGCCGTCGCGCATGTCCTCGATCAGCCACACGAAGCGCTGGCTGGCCGCATCGTCCAGCGCCGCCCCCTCGCCGGCAGCGATCGCCGCGCGCAGACCCGCCAGATCGTAATCGGACGGTTCGAGACCCTCTTTGCCGATCGACTCGATCAGCGACACCAGCGAGCGCGCCTTTGCAGCGCTCCAGTGCTGGATCAGCGGATCGACCTTCTGCACCACCGGATCGCTGTAGGCCGCGAACGCCGAGTCGACCGTAGGGCGGTCATAATCCGGGTCCTGCGAATCTGCCTGCGCAGGCGTCTTCGGCGCAGCGGCGGGCGCGCGCTCCTGCGGCAGCAGATTGGCCGGATCGGCGGACTGCGCTTGAGCGGGAGCCGTGAAGGCGAAGCTCGCCCCGGCGAGGAGCAGCGAGAGGGAAAGGGTTCTGGGCATCAAGGGCATATCCGTCTGGGTCGGCGCGTCTCAAGAGGACGCGGTACGCGGCAAATGTGCCGCAATCGCTCCCCCTCATCAAGCATCCCGGCTTGCAGGAAGCTGAATCGAGGGCGGTTTGCGGCCCGGCGTGACAGCCCTGCAACGTGGGGGTAAGCCACTGGACCGATGGGCCGCGAGCATCCCCTTCTGCCGATTCTCGCCGCCTTCGCGGGGATCGGGCTGCTTGCCCTGATGGATGCTTTCATGAAAGGTGCGGCCTTGGCCTTGGGGGCCTACAGTGCCAGCCTGTTGCGCTCGGCCTTCGCGCTGGTCTTCGCCCTTCCTGTATGGCTGGCGACGGGCGCGCGCAGGCCGCCTGCGCCGGTGTTGCGTATCCACCTCCTGCGCGGCGTGGTCGCATCGATCATGGCGCTGGCGTTCTTCTATGCGCTGACCAAGCTGCCGATCGCGGAGACGATCGCGATATCCTTCGTCGCACCGCTCGTCGCACTCTGGCTTGCCGCGATCATGCTCGGGGAGACCATCCACCGTCGCGCGATTTGGGCGGCGGTCCTGGGCCTGATCGGCACGCTTATCATCGTGGGCGGGCGGATCGGGCAGGAGAGGATGACGGCCGATGCAGCCATGGGGCTGACAGCGATCCTGTTTTCCGCCCTGCTCTATGCGTGGAATCTCGTGCTCATGCGCCGTCAGGCCACGCTGGCGCCGCCGCTGGAGGTGACGGTGTTCCACGCCGGCTTGGGAGTGTTCGTGCTGGGCCTGGTCGCGCCGCGGCTGTTCGAGCTTGCCACACCCGCCGCGATACCGGGCGTCGCCATCGCCGGTGCCCTCACCGCGTGCGGATCGCTGGTGCTCGCCTGGGCCTATGCGCGGGCAGAGGCGCAGATTCTGGTGCCGATCGAATATTCCGGTTTTTTGTGGGCATCCCTGTTCGGCTGGCTCTTCTTCGCGGAGATCGTGCGCGGCACTACCATCCTCGGCGCGATGCTGATCGTGGTCGGCTGCTGGATCGGGGCGCGGCGCAAACAGCCCGAACAGGCGCGGGTTTAGGGCCGCGTCAGGGGCGCTCACCTTGACGCCGCGCGTTGCATGGCGCAACGGATCGGCACATTCGCGGCGCTCGACCATTGGTCTGTCGAGAACCCCGCTTCTATCGACAGTGAAAGGACAGGCTTCCCCATGACAGAGGTCGGCAAGGACACGCTCGGCACCCGCAGCACGATGACCGTTGATGGCAAGGAGTACGCTTACTACTCCTTCGCGAAGGCGGCAGAGAAAGTGGGAGACGTCAGCCGCCTGCCCTTCAGCATGAAGGCGCTGTTCGAGAACATGCTGCGGTTCGAGGATGGCGGGAAGACCGTCTCCACCGATCATGTGAAGGCGATCGCCGACTGGCAGAAGAACCCGCAGACGGGCGGTGAAATCCAGTATCGCCCGGCGCGCGTGCTGCTGCAGGATTTCACCGGCGTTCCTTGCGTGGTCGACCTCGCCGCGATGCGCGATGCGATCTCCTCGCTCGGTGGCGACACTGCCAAGATCAACCCGCAGGTCGCGGTGAACCTCGTCATCGACCACTCCGTGATGGTCGACGAATTCGGCCATCCCAAGGCGATGGAACAGAACATGGCGCTGGAATACCAGCGCAATGCAGAGCGCTACGACTTCCTCAAATGGGGCTCGAAGAGCTTCGAGAACTTCTCTGCCGTGCCCCCGGGCACCGGCATCTGCCACCAGGTGAACCTGGAACACATCGCGCAGTGCGTTTGGACCGATAGCGATCAGGACGGCACGCAGGTCGCCTATCCCGACACCTGCGTCGGCACCGACAGCCATACCACCATGGTCAACGGTTTGGGCGTGCTGGGCTGGGGCGTCGGCGGGATCGAGGCCGAGGCGGCGATGCTGGGCCAACCGATCTCCATGCTGATCCCCGAGGTCGTCGGCTTCAAGTTCACCGGCCAGTTGGCCGAAGGCGTGACCGCGACCGACCTCGTGCTGACCGCCACCCAGATGCTGCGCCAGCACGGCGTGGTCGGCAAGTTCGTTGAATATTTCGGCCCCGGCCTCTCGACCCTCAGCCTCGCCGACCGCGCGACGCTCGCCAACATGTCGCCCGAATACGGAGCGACCTGTGGCTTCTTCGGCATCGACGACAAGACGCTGGACTATCTGCGCCTGACGGGCCGCGAGGAGCACCGCATCGCGCTGGTCGAAGCCTATGCGAAGGAGCAGGGCTTCTGGCACGATCCGGCCAATCCGGATCCGATCTTCTCCAGCACGCTGGAGCTCGACCTGTCGAAGGTCGTCCCCAGCCTCGCCGGCCCCAAGCGCCCGCAGGACAAGGTCGCGCTGCCGGAGGTGGACGAACTGTTCAATTCCGATCTCGAGCGGCTTTACAAGAAGAGCGCGCCCGTCCGCGTCGAAGTCGACGATCGCGAGCATGATATCGGCGACGGCGACGTGGTGATCGCTGCCATCACCAGCTGCACCAACACCTCCAACCCCGACGTGCTGATCGCCGCCGGCCTCGTCGCCCAGAAGGCAAACGCGAAGGGGCTCAAGCCCAAGCCTTGGGTCAAGACCAGCCTCGCCCCCGGATCGCAGGTGGTTACCGACTATCTGGTAAAGTCCGGCCTGCAGGACGATCTGAACGCGATCGGTTTCGACCTCGTTGGTTACGGCTGCACCACCTGCATCGGCAATTCGGGTCCGCTGGCCGAGCCGATCAGCAAGGCGATCAACGGCAACGACATCGTCGCCGCGTCGGTGCTGTCGGGCAACCGCAACTTCGAAGGCCGCGTCTCGCCGGACGTGCGCGCGAACTTCCTTGCCAGCCCGCCGCTGGTGGTCGCCTATGCGCTCAAGGGAACGGTGACCGAGGACATCACCGAAACCCCGATCGGACAGGACCAGGACGGCAACGACGTCATGCTGGCCGATCTGTGGCCGACGACGCAGGAGATCGCCGATCTGCGCGCGGCCAATATCGATCGCGGCATGTTCGAGCGCCGCTATGCCGACGTCTACAAGGGCGACGAGCACTGGCAGGCGGTGAAGGTCGAGGCGTCCGACACCTACAACTGGAACCCGGGCAGCACCTATGTCGCCAGCCCGCCCTTCTTCGACGGGATGGAGATGACCCCCGCGCCGATCGCCGACATCGTCGAAGCGAAGCCGCTTGCGGTGCTGGGCGATTCGGTCACCACCGACCACATCTCCCCCGCTGGATCGATTAAGGAAGACAGCCCTGCAGGCCAGTACCTGCGCGAGCATCAGGTAGCGAAGGCTGACTTCAACTCGTACGGCTCGCGCCGGGGCAACCACGAAGTCATGATGCGCGGCACTTTCGCCAATATCCGCATCAAGAACGAGATGGTGCCGGGTGTCGAGGGCGGCTTCACCACCTACAAGGGTGAACAGATGCCGATCTACGATGCGGCGATGAAGCACCGCGAGGACGGCACCCCGCTGGTGGTCGTCGCGGGCAAGGAATACGGCACCGGCTCCAGCCGCGACTGGGCGGCAAAGGGCACCATCCTGCTGGGTGTGCGCGCCGTGATCGTGGAAAGCTACGAGCGTATCCACCGCTCCAATCTGGTCGGGATGGGCGTCCTGCCGCTGCAGTTCAAGAACGGCGAAACGCGCGAAACGCTGGGCCTGAAGGGCTCCGACAGCTTCACCATCAAGGGCCTGTCGGACCTGACGCCGAGCCAGGATGTCGAGGTCGAGGTGACGCATGAGGACGGTTCCTCCTTCACCTTCACCGCCAAGTGCCGGATCGATACCGAAAACGAGATGGACTATTATCGCAACGGCGGCATCCTGCAGTACGTGATCCGCAAGCTGGCGGCCTGACCGCTGCCCCCCCCCGGCCTTCCGCAATGGGGCCGGGGGCGGAGCCCGCTGGGCGCGGGCAAGACCAGGCGAACAATACGAAAGGGGCGGCTCTTGGTGGAAGAGCCGCCCCTTTCCCTTCCGTGATCGACTCGGAAACGATCAGGCCACGCCCCCGGCGAGCAACGCGCCTCCGGCCGCGGTGGCGGATAGCTTCACGAGGGCCATGTTGAGCCTTCCTGTTCCGAGCGGGCGGTTCCTTGGGCCGCAGAGTCCGGCTGAGGGCGCTTCCCGCGTTTCGAGGAGCCTTTTTCCGGGCGCCGCCTCAAGGCAGGCCCAGCTATCCCGCTATGGAACCGAAGTACCGGGCTTCGTTGCGATATCCCTAGGACTCGTCGTCGAAAAGGCTGGTCTGGGACCCCCCGCGCGCACCGGTCGGCGGCGTCCGCTCCAGATGCGCCCACCCGCGATCGTTCAGGCAGCGACCGCGCGCGGTGCGCGCCACCAAGCCGAGCTGGATCAGGTAGGGTTCGACCACATCCTCGATCGTGTCGCGCGGCTCGGCCAGCCCCGCGGCGAGCGTCTCCACGCCCACCGGCCCGCCCTTGTAGATGTCGGCGATCATCAGCAGGTAGCGCCGGTCCATCGCGTCGAGGCCGAGCCGGTCGACCTCCAGCCGCGACAGCGCCGCATCGGCGACCTTCGCGGTCACTACGTCGTTGCTTTCGACATGGGCGAAGTCGCGCACCCGGCGCAGCAGCCGTCCGGCGACCCGCGGCGTCCCCCGGCTACGCCGCGCGATCTCGCGCGCGCCGCCTTCGTCGATCGCCAGGTCGAGCAGCCCGGCCCCCCGCGTTACCACGCGCAGCAATTCCGCCTCGGTATAGAAATTCAGCCGCACCGGAATGCCGAAGCGGTCGCGCAGCGGCGTGGTCAGCAGCCCCTGCCGCGTCGTCGCGCCGATCAGCGTGAACGGCGGCAGATCGATCCGCACGCTGCGCGCCGACGGCCCCTCCCCGATGATGATGTCGAGCGCGCGGTCCTCCATCGCCGGGTAGAGCACCTCCTCCACCACCGGATTGAGGCGGTGGATCTCGTCGATGAAGAGGACGTCGTTCGCTTCCAGATTGGTGAGCAGCGCGGCGAGATCGCCGGCCTTGGCGATCACCGGCCCGCTGGTGGCGCGAAAGCCCACGCCGAGCTCGCGCGCCACGATCTGCGCCAGCGTGGTCTTGCCCAACCCCGGCGGGCCGAAGAACAGCGTGTGGTCCATCGCCTCGCCCCGCGCCTTGGCCGCGGCGATGAACACCGCGAGGTTCTCTTTCGCCGCCGCCTGCCCGACGAACTCGCGCAGGGACTTGGGCCGCAGCGCCGCATCGGGGTCCTCCGGCTGACGCTCGGGTGTGTAAAGCGGGACGGATTCAGTCATAATTCTCGACACCGTCGCCCACGATGGCGACCCAGCCGTGCTTGCGACCCTCGTAGACGGTGTAGTCGGGCGGCGGGAAGTCCGGATCGGCGAAAGCGCCGACCGGGATCGCGACCAGTTCGGGCTGCCCGTCAGCGACGTAGTACACGCCCGAGCCGCAGGTGGGGCAGAAGTGGAAGGTCGCAGTGCCACCCTCGTCACCGGTACGGCTCCAGGTCCTGCTCTCGCCGCTTATGGTCACCTTTTCACGCGGAAAGCGGGCCTGCGCGGCGTAGGACGAGCCGTTGCGGCGCTGGCATTCGAGGCAGAAGCACACCGATACGCGCACCGGGTCGCCGGAGCATTCCGCGCGCAATTTCGCGCATGCACAGGTCGCGCTGCGGATCACCCCGCGGCCCTCTTCAACGCCACGCGGATGAGGTCGCCTTCGCTCGCCCCATCGCCGAGTTCGCCTTGTGCGGCCGCCACGGCACGGGCGGCGACAGCGGGCTTGAAACCGAGATTCTCTAGCGCGGAGACAGCGTCGGCGCTGGCGCTGCCCTTCAAAAGCGCCATGCCCGCTCCACCGACCGTGCCGCCCGGAAGCGCCCCGGCCCGGTCGCGCAATTCGTTGACGATCCGCCCCGCCAGTTTCGGCCCCACCCCTTGCGCGCGTGCCACGCTAGCCGCGTCGCCCGCCGCGCAGGCATCGCGCAGCTCGCCCGGGCTCAATGCCGAGAGAATGGCCAGCGCGACTTTGCTGCCCACCCCCTGCACACCGGTCAGCAGGCGGAACCAGTCGCGCTCGCCGCCGTCGGCGAAGCCCAGCAGGCGCATGTCGTTCTCGCTCACCTGCAGATCGGTGTAGAGCGTGCACGCCTCCCCCACCTCGCCCAGCGCGGCGAGCGTCTTGGCCGAGCAATGGACGAGATAGCCCACCCCCGACACGTCGATCACCGCCCAGTCGGCACCGGTTTCGTCGAGCAAGCCCTTCAGCTTCGCAATCATCGGGTCCCTTCCGCGCCAGTCCTTCGCTGCTTGAGCGCGTTTTGTTCCCTGCCCGAGACGATTCGATTTGGCCAGAGCGAGCATGCGAAACCCTACAGGATGGAACACTTGGAACAGTGTCCAGGGGGTGAAAAATCTTCCGCTTCGATCGCAGCAAATTGTGCGTAATCAGCATGTTGGCGGAGCGGGTGCGCATGGACCGGTTTTAACCGAGCGACCGCGAAGTAGGAAAGATGCGCCCGCGCCACGAAGAGCTATCGCATTGCATGCTCGACAGCCGCGTTCGCCGCGATAGAACGCAGCGCCATGAGCTGGAACAGCTTCGGCCACCTCTTCCGCTTCTCCACCTGGGGGGAAAGCCACGGCCCCGCGATCGGCGCGGTGGTCGACGGCTGCCCGCCGGGGATCGCACTGGCGGAAAAGGACATCCAGCCCTTCCTCGACGCGCGCCGTCCGGGGCAGAGCCGCTTCACCACCCAGCGGCAGGAGCCGGATCAGGTCCGCATCCTGTCGGGCGTGTTCGAGGGGCAGACCACCGGCACGCCGATCAGCCTGATGATCGAGAACGTCGATCAGCGCTCGAAAGACTATTCGGAGGTGGCGAAGGCCTATCGCCCCGGCCATGCCGATTACGCCTACGACGCAAAATACGGCCTGCGCGACTATCGCGGCGGCGGCCGGTCTAGCGCGCGCGAAACGGCGATGCGCGTCGCGGCCGGTGCGGTCGCGCGGCTGGTCGTGCCGCAGGTAAGCATCCTCGCCTACGTCGCAGAGATCGGCGGCGACCGGATCGACCCGGCCAATTTCGATGCCGACCAGATCGCGCAAAACCCCTTCTGGTGTCCCGACGCCGACGCTGCGAAGCGCTGGGAGGCGCTGGTCGACGAGGCGCGCAAGGCCGGCTCCTCGCTCGGCGCGGTGGTCGAATGCGTGGCGACGGGCGTGCCCGCGGGCTGGGGCGCGCCGCTTTATGCCAAGCTGGATGCCGAACTGGCGGGTGCGATGATGAGCATCAACGCGGTCAAGGGGGTGGAGATCGGCGACGGGTTCGCCGCTGCGCGCCTGCGCGGGGAAGACAATGCCGATCCCATGCGTCCGGGCGAGAGCAGCGGCGGCCCCCGCTTCCTCGCCAATCACGCAGGCGGAGTCGCGGGCGGCATTAGCACCGGCCAGCCGGTCACCTGCCGCGTCGCGTTCAAGCCGACCAGTTCCATCCTGACCCCGGTCGAAACGATCGACAGCGATGGCGAAGCGACGCAGATCGCCACGAAAGGGCGGCACGACCCGTGCGTGGGCATTCGCGGCGTCCCGGTGGTGGAAGCGATGATGGCGTGCGTCCTGGCGGATCAGAAACTGCTCCACCGGGCGCAATGCGGGTAATCTGCCTGGCCTGAAGGCCGCCAACGTCCGGCCCTTCGATCGGACAACGCGCAGGTTCCGACCGCGATCATTGATATTTCCGATGTTCGCAATCGCACAAAGCCGCTTTTGTGCGACGCAACAGTGCTTATCTGGTGCTCACGAGAGTTTCACACGAGCAAAAGGATATTGCACCCATGGGTATCATCGGAAGCCAGATCAAACCGTTCAAGGCCACTGCGTTCAAGGCGGGCGAGGACTTCTTCGAAGTCACCGACGAGGACGTGAAAGGCAAGTGGGCGGTATTCTTCTTCTATCCGGCCGATTTCACCTTCGTCTGTCCGACCGAACTGGAGGACATCGGCGAGAAGTACGACATGCTCCAGAAGATGGGCGTCGAAGTCTACGGCGTTTCGACCGACACGCATTTCAGCCACAAGGCCTGGCACGACACCAGCGAGCGCATCGGCAAGCTGAAGTTCCCGTTCCTGGGCGACCAGCTGCACACGCTGTCCAAGAACTTCGACGTGCTGCGTGAGGACATGGGCCTGGCCGATCGTGCGACCTTCGTCGTCGATCCCGATGGCGTGATCCAGATCATGGAGCAGACTTGCGAAGGCGTGGGCCGCAATGCGAACGAGCTGGCTCGCAAGATCAAGGCCGCGCAGTATGTCCGCGAGAACCCTGGCCAGGTCTGCCCGGCTGCGTGGGAAGAAGGCAGCGAGACGCTGTCCCCCTCGCTCGACCTCGTCGGTAAGATCTAAGCACCTGACACTATCGGCCCGCCGCGACCGGCGGGCCGTTTCTCTCACGGCCCGGGTTTCCCACCCCCTCCCCGGGAAATCCGGGCCGTTCTGTATCCCGCCCCTATTTGGAGACGCCCCATGCTCGACGCATCGATGACCCAGCAACTGAAGCAGTATCTCGGCAATCTGCGCGAGCCGGTGGAGCTTGTCGCCAGTCTCGGCGACGATCCGAAATCGGAGCAGACGCGCGAGCTGCTGGAAGAGATCGCGGCTCTGCATGACGATGTCAGCGCCAGCTTCGACGGCACCGACGAACGCAAGCCCAGCTTCATCATCCGCCGCGCCTCGGATGCGGAAAAATGGGTCCGCTTCGCCGGGCTGCCGATGGGGCACGAATTCACCTCGCTGGTGCTCGCGCTGCTGTGGGCGGGCGGCCATCCGCCCAAGGTCGAACAGGACGTGCTCGACCAGATTGCGGAGCTGGAGGGCGATTACGCCTTCGAGATGTATTTCTCGCTGTCGTGCCACAACTGCCCCGATGTGGTGCAGGCGCTGACCCTGATGGCGCTGTATAACAGCCGGATCACCGCCACTCTGATCGAGGGCGGAACCTTCCAGGACGAGGTCGAGAGCCGCGACGTGATGGCGGTGCCCGCGACTTTCCTCAATGGTGAGATGTTCGCCAGCGGGAAGATGGGCGTGGAGGAAATCCTCGCCAAGCTCGATAGCAATGCCGGGGCGCGCTCTGCGGCGAAGATGGCGGACAAGGACCCGTTCGAGGTGCTGGTGGTGGGCGGTGGCCCGGCCGGCGCGGCGGCGAGCATCTACACCGCGCGCAAGGGCTTCTCCACCGGCATCGCGGCGGAGCGGTTCGGCGGGCAGGTGCTCGACACCATGGGGATCGAGAACTTCATCTCCGTGCCCTATACCGAGGGGCCGAAGCTTGCCGCGCAGCTCGAAAGCCATGTCGGCGAATACGATATCGACGTGATGAATTTGCAGACCGCCGCCCGCCTGATTCCGGCGGAGGAGAAGGGCGGCTATCACGAGGTGGTGCTGGAAAACGGCGCCTCGCTCTATGGCCGCGCGGTGGTGCTGACGACCGGCGCACGCTGGCGCAATCTGGGCGTGCCGGGCGAGCAGGAATATCGCAACAAGGGCGTCGCTTACTGCCCGCACTGCGACGGGCCGCTCTACAAGGGCAAGCATGTGGCGGTGATCGGCGGCGGCAATTCCGGCGTCGAGGCGGCGATCGACCTCGCCGGGATCGTCGGCCACGTCACGCTGATCGAATTCGACGGTCAGCTGCGCGCCGACCAGGTGTTGCAGGACAAGCTGCGTTCCATGCCCAATGTCGACGTCATCGTCTCGGCCCAGACGACCGAGATCCTGGGCGACGGCAAGCGCGTGACCGGCCTCAACTACAAGGACCGCAATGCCGGGGTCGACAAGACGGTCGAGCTGGAGGGCGTGTTCGTGCAGATCGGCCTCATCCCCAACACCGACTGGCTGAAGGACAGCGGGATCGAGCTGTCGCGCCACGGCGAAATCGTGATCGACGAGAAGGCCGCGACTAGTCTCGGCGGCGTGTTCGCGGCGGGCGACTGCACCACCGTGCCCTATAAGCAGATCGTGATCGCGATGGGCGAAGGCTCCAAGGCGGCGCTGTCGGCCTTCGACTACCTCATCCGCAACGTCGCGCCGCAGGAGTTCGCCGAAGCCGCCGAGTAGAGCGGTTCACGAAGCCAGTTCCGGCCCGCCTCGCCCCACCGGCGCGGCGGGCCGTTTCGTGTCCGGTGCGGGTTGCGCACGATCCGTCGCGAGAACGCCCCGTTCGATCAATACATGCCAACTAATCGATTGGACTGATTAGGCTTGGGGGGTCATCCTCTCTCCCATCACGACTCGGGCACGGGCCCGGATACGAAAGAGGAGAGCAGGACATGGATGCCAAGACAGGATCGATCGGCGGTGGATGCCCGGTTACCGGAGACGGCGGGGTTCGCGCCCTGCTCGGTCGGACCAATCGCGACTGGTGGCCCGATTCGCTCGACCTCCACATTCTGACCCAGGGCGGGCAGTCGCCCGACCCGATGGGCGAGGATTACGATTACGCCGAGGCGTTCAACGCTCTCGACTACACCGCGCTGAAGGAAGACCTGAAGGCGCTGATGACCGACAGCCAGCCCTGGTGGCCGGCCGATTACGGGCATTACGGCCCGTTCTTCATCCGCATGGCGTGGCACGCCGCGGGCACCTATCGCACCGGCGACGGGCGTGGCGGCGCTTCAAGCGGCCAGCAGCGCTTCGCCCCGCTCAATTCCTGGCCCGACAACGGCAATCTGGACAAGGCGCGCCGCCTGCTGTGGCCGATCAAGCAGAAATACGGCAAGCATATCAGCTGGGCCGACCTGTTCGTGCTGACCGGCAACATGGCGATCGAATCGATGGGCGGCCCCGTCTTCGGCTTCGGCGGCGGGCGCAAGGACGTCTACGAGCCCGAGCAGGACATCTACTGGGGTTCGGAAGAGGAGTGGGTCAACGAAGGCGTCGCGACCCGCATCATTCCGGACGAGGGCAAGGCGCTGGAGAACCCGCTGGCGGCTATCCAGATGGGCCTGATCTACGTCAATCCGGAGGGGCCGGGCGGCAATCCGCACGATGCGGAGGGCATGGCACGCGACATGAAGGAAACCTTTGCCCGCATGGCCATGAACGACGAGGAAACGGTCGCGCTGACCGCCGGCGGTCACGCCTTCGGCAAGTGCCACGGCGCGGTTCCGCCGGATCAGCTCAGCGGCGCGCCCGAAGCGGGTGAGATGCACCTGATGGGCTTCGGCTGGGCGACCGATGCCGAGCAGATCGAAAAGGGTCACATCACCACGAGCGGGATCGAGGGTGCGTGGACGCCCAACCCGACGCAGTGGGGCAACGACTATTTCCGTCTGCTGTTCAAATACGAATACGAGCTGGTGGAAAGCCCGGCGGGTGCCAAGCAATGGCAGCCGATCGACCAGGAAGAGGCCGACATGGCCCCCGATGCGCGGGACCCGTCGAAGAAGGTCCCGACCATGATGACCACCGCCGACATGGCGCTGAAGCGCGACCCCGATTATCGCAAGATTTCGGAGCGCTTCATGAACGACCAGGCGGCGCTCGACGATGCCTTCGCCCGCGCCTGGTTCAAGCTGACCCACCGCGATATGGGGCCGAAGGTCCGCTATCTCGGCCCGGATGTACCGAGCGAAGACCTGATCTGGCAGGATCCGATCCCCGCCGGCAAGGATGCTTCGGACAGCACGGTCGCCGACTTCAAGGAGAAGGTGCTCGATAGCGGGCTGACGGTGTCCGAACTGGTGAAGGCGGCGTGGGCTTCGGCCAGCACCTATCGCAAGTCGGACCATCGCGGCGGCGCGAACGGGGCGCATATCCGCTTCGACGAACTGAAGAACTGGGCCGTCAACGATCCCGAGGAGCTGGGCAAGGTGCTGGGCAAGCTCGACGAGCTGCGCGGCGACCTGACGCTGGCCGACGCCATCGTGCTCGGCGGCGCGGCGGCGGTGGAGAAGGCGGCGAAGGACGCCGGGTTCGACGTCTCTGTTCCCGTCACCACCGGGCGCGGCGATGCGAAGCGGGAGGATTTCGACGCGGAAAGCTGGGAGCCGCTGGAACCCTTCGCCGATGGCTTCCGCAACTATCTGAAGACCAAGTCGAGCGTGAAGACCGAGGATATCCTGATCGATCGGGCCAGCCTGCTGGGCCTGTCCATCCCGGAAATGACGGTGCTGGTCGGCGGGCTGCGCGTGCTGGGTGCCAATACCGGCAATTCCGATCACGGCGTCTTCACCGATCGCAAGGGTCAGCTGACCAACGACTTCTTCACCAACCTGCTCGACATGAACACCTTCTGGGAAGTGGTCGACGAGAGCGGGGACGAGGAGTTCGTGGGCCGCAACCGCAAGGACAAGGCGCATCGCTGGACCGCGACCCGCACCGACCTGGTGTTCGGTTCCAATTCGCAGCTGCGCTCCGTTTCGGAGGTCTATGGCGAGAACGGCAACGAACAGAAGTTCGTGGACGATTTCGTGGCCGCCTGGACCAAGGTCATGGACGCGGACCGGTTCGATCTGACCTGCGCAAAATATCACCGCTGATTGCGGTGGCCCGTTCGGGCAGCGAGGGGCTCCGGCAGCGATGCCGGGGCCCCTTGTGCATTCAGCCCCCGCGGCGCAGCACCAGATAGAGCGCGCCTTCGCCGCCGTGGCGGCGATGCGCCTTGCGAACCGCGGCAATGCGCGTGGCGTGTTCGCTCGCCGCCAGCCAGTCGAGGATCTTCGCGCGGATCGCGCCGCGACGCTCGCCCCGGTCGGGGGGATCGACCGGCCGTGCCTTGCCGGTGACGACCAGCACCACGCGGGCCTCCATCGCGCGCGCCTGCGTCATGCCGTCCATCAGGCGGCGATAGGCCGCGTCGAGCCCGTGTCCGTGCAGGTCCAGCGATACGTCGGGCCGGATGTCGCCGCCCTTGAGCCGCCGTTCCCAATGCGAATCGAGCTGACTGCGCGCCAGTGGCCGGACCGGCGGGGGCGCAGGTGCCGGTCGCGCCGGCTTCGCGCGCTGGACCGGCGCGGCCTTGGGTGCAAATGTGGGCGGTAAAGGCGCGGGCGGCGCTGGCACAGCCGGGGGTGAAGCGGCCTGGGCGCGGGCGGCGCTGGCGGGGGTGCGCCGAACGAGCGGCGTCACCGACTTCGCCAACGCTTCCCACGCCGCCGCCTCGCCCGCCGAAAGGCCGCGCGGGTGGCTCATCGTCCGGTCAGGCGCGCATATGTCCCCATCGGCAGCAGCAGCAGCGCCTGCCCGCGCGCGCTCATCCCGCCCGCGATCTCGCGTGCGCGCGCGCCATTGCCCCAGAAGGTGTCGAAGCGGTTGGCCCCCTTGATCGCCCCGCCGGTATCCTGCGCGATCCACAGCCCGTTCGCCTCCACCCGGTCCGTCTGCAATACCACCGGCGCGCCGTAGGGGATGTAACGCGGGTCGACCGCGGCGCTGCTCTCCCCGCGCACCGGCACGCCGAGCGAGCCGAGCGGTCCGTCCGTGGTCAGTTCGCGGAAGAAGATGTAGCTCGGGTTCTCGTGCATCAGCGCCTGCCCCTCCACCGGGTGGTCGCGCAGGTAAGCGACGATCCCCTGCATGGAGGAGGCGTATTGCCCCGGCCCGTCGCCGAACAAGCCGCGCTCTCGCATCAAGGCACCGATGGCGGTGTAGCCGCGCCCGTTCTGCCCCGCGTAGCCGATCCGCATCCGCGACCCGTCCGGCAGGCGCAGCAGGCCCGATCCCTGGATCTGCAGGAAGAAGAACTCGATCGGATCGGCGACCCAGGCGATCTCCAGCCCGCGCCCCGCCAGCGCCCCCGCGTCGATCGCGGCGCGGTCGAAATAGGGCACGAACGCCCCCGTCTCGTCATAGCGGCCGAGCGGTGGATTACCGGTGCGCTCGCTCGCCGGCGTGTCGGCGGCCCATGCGCGCACCAGATCGGCGGGCACGGCATAGACCGGTGTGTCGTAGCCGGGGATGCGCGTGCGGCTGCCCAGGATTTCGGGTTCGAAATAGCCGGTGGCGAACGCCTTCCCGTCGCCGATCCGGACCGTCTCGAACTGCGTGGCGAAAAAACGGAGCGCGTCCCCATCCGACCAGTTGGCGGCGGCGGTGCAGGCCGGCTGCCAGTCGGCGGGCCGCGTCAGGCCGCTGCGGTCGTCCTTGGTCGTGAGCCAGCGGCACGATCCGCGGAAGGCCGACAGGGCGTCGCTTGCGTCGCGCGGCGTCAGGGCCAGCGATTCGAGCGCGGGGCCGCGCGCGAGATCCGCCGCCGCCGCATTGTCGGGCCGGGGCCCCTCGGGCAGCGGAATCGCGGCATTGGGCGGCTTGGGTATGACCCCGGCACAGGCTCCAAGGACGAGCGGCGCAGCAAGCGCCAGCAGCAGGCGTGACATGCGGGCCATCGGCCTGCCCTCCCCTTCGGTTGTCGCGCCGCCGCCCGGAGCGGCAGACGCGGAAGGCCCCTCAGCCTTCGTCGGTTTCGTCGAGTATCCAGTGCGGCCCGGCGGCGTTCACATCGCGCGCGAAGGTCCAGATGTCGCGACTTTCGATCGCATCGTCGAGCGAGCCGGCCACGAGATTGCCCTCGCTGTCGCGCGTGACCGCAGCGATGTCCGATACGAAACGCACGGTGATGCGCGCGGTGCGCCCATCGAGCACGGCGTCGCGGATCGTTGCCTCCTCGATGCGGATCAGGCGGTTTTCCATGACCTCGCCCGCTTCTTCACGCGCGGTGATCGCGCCTTCGAAGCTGGCATAGACATCGTCGTCGCACAGTTCGCGCAACGTCTCGCGGTCGCCCTTCCAGAACGCCTCCAGCACCATGCCGTAGGCCGCCTTGGCACCATCGACGAAGCGCGTAATGTCGAAGGTGCGATCCGCCGCGGCGATATCGCGAATGCCGTCCTGCACGAACGGCAGCGCGTTGGCCGGAACCTGATCGTCTGCCGCGGCCTGGACCTGCTGCTTCTCATGCTGCGGATCGGGGGCACGCGGCGACTCGAACCGGTGCGGCACCGGCTCTTCCTCGTGCTCGGCCCGGCGACCGAGGACGGAATAGAGCCTGAGGCCGAGAAAGGCGGCGATCATGGCGAGGATGACGATTTCGTAAATCACGGCTTGGCAGTCACCTGTGGCTTCGCGGGCGGGGCAACGGCGCGCCCCGGGGATTCATTACGGTTCTACTCCCAAATGGTGGACAATATCAAATAGACAACGGCTGAACCGCGAATGCGGGCGGTCGCGGGGCGCACGGGCGGCACGTCGCACCGCATTGCGAGGAGCGGGCCTTGGTGCTAGGCGCGCGGACCATACCGAAACCATACCATGGGGGCGGGCGATCCGCAGTCGCCCCTCCCCACTTCGCATCACGACAGGAAAGAAGAGCAGCACATGGCCGACGAAGGCGACATTCTCACCGATCTGGGCATGGACGGCCCGGCTGGCAGCAACGGCAACGGCGCCGACAACGGCCCCGCCGCGGGCATCGTGACGCAGTATATCAAGGACCTGTCGGTCGAGAATCCGAACGCGCCGGCCTGCTATCAGTGGCAGGACCAGCCGCAGATCGACCTGCAGTTCAACATCGCCTCCAACCCGGTGAACGACGAGATCAACGAGGTCGAGCTGAAGATCACCGTCGACGCCAGCTGCGAGAGCGGCAAGATCTACCTGATCGAGCTGCATTACGCGGCGCTGGTCGGCATGCGCAACGTGCCCGACGATCAGGGACACATGTTCCTCTATGCCGAGGCCCCGCGCCTGATCTTCCCCTTCGCCCGCCGCATCATCGCCGACGCGACGCGCGACCTGGGCTTCCAGCCGCTGATGATCGATCCGATCGATTTCAACGGCCTCTACATGCAGCGCCTGGCCGAGAAGGGCCAGGAAGAAGGCATGGGGTCCGTGCCCGGCAGCGCGGACGCGAACTGACGACCGCCACCGCCGGGCCGTGCGAGGTAGAGCCATGCATGCTCCCGGCTGACCGGCGGATCGCGGGCGGAGGGTCCCGGTGAATCTGGTTAAGTCGCTCGGCTCGGTCGGCGGGCTGACGCTCGTCAGCCGGGTGCTCGCGCTCGGGCGCGACGCGCTGCAGGCGCGCTATGTCGGCGCGGGCTTCGCGTCGGACGCCTTTCTCGTCGCCTTCCGTCTGCCCAACATGTTCCGCGCCCTGTTCGCGGAAGGGGCCTTCTCCGCCGCCTTCATCCCGATGTTCAACCGCCGCGTGGCGGAGGGCGGCGGACGGCACGCCGGGGTCGATTTCGCGGAGCGGACGCTGGCGATCCTGTTGCCGGTCCTGATCGTCTTCACCGTGGGAATGATGATCGCCGCCTGGCCGGTGACCTACGCGCTATCGGGCGGGTTCAACGATCCGACGCCCGCGCAATTCGCCTACGCGGTCACGCTGTCGCGGATCACCCTGCCCTATCTGCTGATGATCTCGCTGGTCTCGCTACTGGGCGGAATTCTCAACTCGCTGGAACATTACTGGGTCAACGCCGCCGCACCGATCCTGCTCAACGTGGCGATGATCACCGGGCTGGGACTGTTCCATGGCGAGAACCCATACGAGACCGCCTGGGTGCAGGCCCTGTCCGTAACGGCGGGCGGTGCCCTCCAACTGCTGTTCCTGATCTGGGGCTGCCGCCGCATCGGCCTGCGCCTGAAGCTGCGCCGCCCTCGGATCGATCCCGAGATGCGGCGGCTGTTCAAGCTGATCCTGCCCGCCGCCGCCGGATCGGGCGCGATGCAGATTAACCTGCTGGTCTCCACCGCGCTGGCCGGCAGCCTGCTCGATCCAGGCGCGATCAGCTACATCTACTACGCCGACCGGCTGAACCAGTTGCCGCTGGGTCTGATCGGCATCGGGCTGGGCACGATCCTGCTGCCGACGCTGTCGCGTATGCTCAGCAACGGGCAGGACGAGACGGCGATGCATACGCAGAACCGGGGCATCGAGCTCGCCCTGTTCCTGACCCTGCCCGCGACGGTCGCTTTCCTGACCATCGCGGAGCCGATCATTCGGGGGCTGTTCCAGTACGGGGCCTTCAGCGCGAGCGATACCGCCGCGACGGCGGGCGTGCTCGCGGCCTTCTCGCTCGGCCTGCCTGCTTATGTCCTGATCAAGGTGCTGACGCCCGGTTACTACGCACGCTCCGACACGAAGACGCCGGTGCGGTTTGCGATGATCGCCATCGCGCTCAACATCGTGGGCAACGTAGCGCTGATCCCGACCATCGGCGTGCTCGGCCCGCCGCTCGCCACCGCCTTCTCGGCCAGCGTCAATACCGCGCTGCTGTACCTCACCCTGCGCCGTCGCGGCCAGTTCGCCGCAGACCGGCAGTTGCTCCACCGCCTGCCCCGGCTGGCGCTGGCGGCGGTCGTAATGGGGGCGGCGCTGTTCGCGGTTCGACCGTTGGTGGCACCGTTCATGGCGGGGACCATGGGGTGGCGGGCGGCGGCGCTCGCCGTGCTGGTCGCGGGCGGGGGGATCGTCTACCTCGCGGCCAGTTTCGCGACCGGCGCCTTCCGGCTAAGTGACGTGAAGGCGCTGATGCGCCGAACGCCCCCTCCCCCGCAAGAGGACACCGAATAGATCATGCGTATCGTTTCCGGCATCCAGCCGACCGGCAATCTCCACCTCGGCAACTATCTCGGCGCGATCCGCAACTGGGTCCGGATGCAGGACGAGCTCGCGGAAGGGAGCGAAGCGCTCTTCTTCCTGGCCGACCTGCATGCGATCTCGATGCCGCATGATCCGGAAGCACTGCGGCGCGGTACGCTGGAAATGGCCGCGGCGCTGGTCGCCTGCGGCATCGACCCGGCGCGCTCGGTCCTGTTCAACCAGGCGCAGGTGCCCCAGCATGCCGAACTGCAATGGCTGCTCAACGGCACAGCAAGAATGGGCTGGCTCAACCGGATGACGCAGTGGAAGGACAAGGCGGGCAAGAACCGCGAAGGGGCCAGCGTTGCCCTGTTCGCCTATCCGGTGCTGCAGGCGGCCGACGTCCTGCTCTACCAGACGACGCACGTGCCGGTAGGGGAGGACCAGAAGCAGCATCTGGAGCTGGCGCGCGACATCGCGCAGAAGTTCAACAACGATTTCGCCCCGAAGGATGAAAACGGGGAGGAAGCACCGGTGTTCACCCTCCCCGAGCCCTATATTCCGCCGGTCGCCGCGCGGATCATGTCGCTGCGCGACGGAACCGCGAAGATGAGCAAGTCCGATCCCAGCGACATGAGCCGGATCAACCTGACCGACGATCCCGACGAGGTAATGAAGAAGGTCAAGAAGGCGAAGACCGATCCCGAGCCGCTGCCGTCGGAGCGCGAGGGGCTGGACGGCCGGGCGGAAGCGCTGAACCTCGTCACCATCTACGCCGCGCTGGCGGACGAGCCGGTCGACGCGGTGCTCGCCACCCATGGCGGCCAGGGCTTCGGCGCGTTCAAGCCGGCCCTGGGTGAATTGCTGGTGGAAACCCTGCGCCCGATCTCCAGCCGTTTCGCCGAGCTGATGCAGGATCGCGAGGCGCTCGACGCGATCCTCGCGCGCGGCGCGGCGAAAGCGCGCGAGCGGGCGGTACCGACCCTCGATGCGGCCTATACCGCTCTGGGGTTGGTGCGCGGCTAGAGCGTGGCGGCGGGAACCGCGCGCTCCGCCAAGCATCTGATATAGATAGGACTATTCAATCCGGGTTCAGCCCGCCTATGCTAGGCAACGACTCATCGTAGGGCATGCTTGTCTGCGCCGTGGCGGGTCAACCGCAGTCGCCCCGCATCCCGAACCAACGAAAGGGTTGCATATAATGACGAAATTCTCGCTTCTCCATCCGGCGAAAGGGCGCCTGTTCAAGGCGGCATCGGTGCCGCTCCTGCTGGCCAGCCTGGCCGCATGCGCATCGCCCTTCTCCGCCGACGTCTCACGGTTCCGCACGCAACTGCCTGCGCCGCAGGGCCAGACCTTCGCCGTCGTGGCGGAAGACCCGGCGCTGCAGGGTGGCCTCGAATTCTCGCAATATGCGAACTACGTCGCGGACGAGATGCAGCGGCTCGGCTACACGCGCGCCGCATCGCCCGAAACGGCCAACCTGATCGTCCAGTTCGACTATGGCGTCGATAATGGGCGCGAGCGGGTCCGCTCCACCGGTCTGAACGATCCGTTCTACGATCCGTGGTACGGCTATTCCCCGTATTACCGCAGGCGTTTCTACGGAGGCTGGGGCTACGGTTTCTACGATCCGTGGCTCGCCCCCGGCCCCGACATCCGCAGCTACACGGTCTATAACAGCGACATCGAGCTGAAGATCGACAATCGCGCGACTGGGCAGCGGCTGTTCGAAGGCCGCGCCGAAGCGGTTTCGACCAGCAAGCGCCTGCAATATCTGGTGCCCAACCTGGTCGAGGCGATGTTCACCGACTTCCCCGGCGATTCGGGCGAGACCGTTCGCATCACCGTTAAGCCGGAGGACGGCGGGCGCCGCTAGAACAGCGCGCCGCCTCGTTAGGTACATGACAACCGCCCGGGGCCATGGCGTTCCGGGCGGTTTCTTTTTTCGGGGCGAGACACAAAGGAAGAGCGTCGGCACGCTGGCCGCCGCGGGGCGGCGAATGGATGTTTCCGCCGCCCGCGCCACGGAGATGGATAGCCCAATCGCCGGGGCGCGGGCGTGGCTGGAGCGACAGGCCGATTGACGGGCGCGATCTTTGCGGGGCGCGATGGACACGGGCGTCCCGTTTCTGCTTTACCACAATTCATGAAGCGCTCCCTTCTCGCCACCGCGACAGCGGCGCTATGCGTGCAGCCAATGATCGCGCAGGCCGACACCGCGCCCGATCCGTTGGAATTCGTCGATCCGATGATCGGCACCGGCCCCGAAGGACACACCTTCCCCGGTGCCACCGCCCCGTTCGGCATGGTGCAGCTGTCGCCCGATACCGATGCGACCTGCACCGTCCGCGACTGCTACGCCCACGCGGCGGGCTATTCCTACCACGATCCGACCATTCAGGGATTCAGCCACACCCATTTCTCGGGCGCGGGACATTCCGATCTGGGCGATGTCCTGGTGATGCCGCAGGCGGGCGCGGTGCTGCTCGATCCCGGCAGTGCGGACGATCCGGACGCGGGATACCGCCAGCGCTTCAGCCACGACACCGAAAAGGCAAGCCCCGGCTATTACGCGGTCACCTTGGCCGATAGCGGCATCCGGGCGGAACTGACCGCCGGCACGCGGACCGGCGTACACCGCTATACCTTCCCGGCGGGCGAAGAGGCGCACCTGTTGCTCGATTTGCGCAGCTCGCTCTACGACTATCCCGGCAAGGTGCTGTGGTCGGGGCTGCATCTGCGGCCCGACGGGGTACTGACCGGCTTTCGCGAAACACGCGGCTGGGCGCCGGGGCGCAAGCTGTATTTCGCCATGCGCTTTTCCGCCCCGCTGACCGGTCACGCCTTCCTCGATCGCGACGAGGACGTGCCATACAAGGGCTTCCAGGGTCCCGGCCGCGGCAGCGATGCTCTGGCGGAGAAACTGGGCAAGGCGCTGGAGGCGCGGCTCGATTTCGGCCAGCTCGACGCCCCGCTGGAGGTGCAGGTCGCTTTGTCGGGCGTCGACGAGAACGGCGCGGTGGCAAACCTCGCGGGCGAGGGCGCGGACTTCGACACCACGCGCGCAGCGACCGAGGCGAAGTGGCGCGAGGCGCTGGGGCGTGTGGATATCGCGGCGCCCGGCCCGATGCGGACCAATCTCTACACCGCGCTCTACCACGCGCTGCTCGCGCCCAGCGTGTGGAGCGATGCCGACGGACGCTGGCGTGGGCCCGACGACCAGCTGCATCGGGCCGAAGGCTATACCCAGCGCTCCACCTTCTCGCTGTGGGATACGTTCCGCGCGGAGCATCCGCTGCTGACGCTGGTTCAGCCCGAACAGACCACCACCGACACCGTCCGCTCGCTGATCGCGAGCCAGCAGGCGAGCCCCTGGGGCATCCTGCCCGTGTGGCAGTTCGCGGGGCGCGAGACGTGGACCATGATCGGCTATCACGCCGTGCCGGTGATCGCCGACGCCTATATGAAGGGCATGCGCGATTACGACGCGAGCGCGGCGCTCGATGCGATGGTCGCGAGCGCGACCTACGCGCCCTATGGTGGCTTGGGCGATCACATGAAGCTTGGCTACGTGCCGATCGACCGCGAGCCCGAAGCGGCATCCAAGACGGTCGAATACGCCTATGACGACTGGACCATCGCGCGCATGGCGCGGGCGATGGGCCGCGACGACGTGGCGCAGCGGTTCGAGCGGCGCGCCGGATACTGGCGCAACAGCTTCGACGCGAAGAGCGGCTGGCTGCGCGCGCGCAAGGCAGACGGCAGCTTCCGCACCCCCTTCGACCCGACCGCGATCAATTACGGCTCGGATTATACCGAGGGCAATGCGTGGCAGTATTCGTGGTTCGTGCCGCAGGACCAGGCCGGGCTGTTCGACCTGCTCGGCGGCGACGCAGCGGCGATCGCAAAGCTCGACGCGATGTTCGACTTCGACAATTCAGGGATCGACTACAGCCATGCCGAGGACATCGCCGGGCTTATCGGGCAGTACATCCACGGCAACGAGCCGAGCCACCATGTCGCCTATCTCTACGACTTCGCCGGTGCACCTTGGAAAACGCAAGGACGGCTGAAGCAGATCGTCGACAGCCAGTACAAGCCAAACCCCGACGGCCTGTCGGGCAATGACGACCTCGGCCAGATGTCGTCGTGGCTGATGTTCACCGCGCTCGGCTTCTACCCCGTCACGCCGGGATCGAACCAGTACGCGATCGGCCGCCCGTTCGTGGATCGTGCCGCGATCACCCTGCCGAACGGCAAACGCTTCACGGTGGACACCATAGGGCTGTCGGACGATCACCCCTATGTCGGCGCGGTCGAGCTCAACGGCGAGCCGCTGACCCGCAGCTGGATCGGCGACGACGAGATCCGCGCCGGGGGCACGCTGCGCTTCACCATGCAGGCGCTGCCGAACAAGGACTGGGGCCGCGCGAAGTCTGCGCGACCCTATTCGATGTCGACCGCGCGCTAGATCAGCCGCCCATGGCAGCCGTGTCGTTGGCACGGTTCGCGTCGGGCAGCTTGTGGTCGGGGTCGATCGTCGCGCTGACGAGCGTTTTGCCTGCCGGGATCGTGACCGCGGTGGCGCTGTTCCGGATCCAGCTATCGGCGGGCAGGCGAATGTCCTCCTGACTGCCGTCGGCATAGGCAACCCGCAGCGTCGCGGGCATAACCAGCCGATCGTGGCTGCCGACCGTGATCGTTGTCGCCCCGTCCGGGCCCGCCTCGATCGCGTCCACACCCAGGTCGAGTGCCCAGTTGTTGGCAAACCAGCCGCGCCAGAAATAGGACAGGTCCTCGCCCGCCCCGCTTTCCATAGCGCGGAAGAAGTCCGCCGGCTTGGGATGCTTGTACGCCCAGGCATCGATATAGCGGCGGAAGGCCGGATCGAACCGTTCGGGCCCCAGAATCTCCTCGCGCAGCAGGACCAGCCCCAGCGCGGTCTTGAAGTAGGTCAGCGGGTGGCGGTATTTCTCTACGATCGTGTCGGTCCGCGCAAGTATCGGCGGCGCGTCGGCATCCTGCAGCAGCGGCAGGATCTCGTCCACCGGATTGCCGCCCCCAGGCGCGTATTCGCCGTCGCGCTTCGGCGCGAATTCGCCATCGTTGAAATCCTCCGACTCGTAGACATCGATGAAGGTGTTGAGCCCTTCGTCCATCCACGCATGACGCCGCTCGTCCGAGCCGACGATCGTGGGGAACCACGAATGGCCCAGCTCGTGCGCGGTCAGCCAGAACAGCATGGTATCGGGCGTATCCGCCCCGTCGAAGGCGAGACCGGGATATTCCATTCCGCTCTGCGCGCCGCCGACATTGACCGCGGTGGGCCAGGGATAGGGATACCACCGGCGCGAGAAGTTCTCGATCGTGTCCTTCAGATATTCGGTCGAGCGCGCCCAGCCGTCGGCCCCGGCAGCCTGCGGCGGATAGACCGACATCGCGAGCGACGACTTGCCGCCCGGCAAATTGATCCGCGCCGCGTCCCACGCGTAGTCGGGCGAGGCGGAAAAGGCGACGTCGCGCGTGTTCGCCATGCGGAAATGCCAAGTCAGATCGCCGCCCCGCTGGGGCCGGCTCGCCGGATCGGCCACTTCGGCGGGCGTGCGGATCATCACCGTGGCATCGCTGGTACGCGCCTTTGCCAGCCGCTCCTGCTGGCGCTTCGTCAGCACCTCGCCCGGATTCATCAGTTCGCCGGTCCCGGCAACGATCATGCTGGCGGGCACAGTGACGGAATAGTCGAAATCGCCGTATTCGAGGTAGAATTCCTGCCCGATGAAGGGCGCGGTATCCCATCCGCGCACATCGTCGTAGACCCCCATGCGCGGATACCATTGGGCAAGGTCGTACATCGTCCCGCCCTTCACCTGGCCCCAGCCCATCCGGCCACCCCACGTGCCCGGAATGGTGAAGTGCCACGCGATGCGGACGCGGATCGTGCCGCCATCGCCGGCGAGGCTTTCGGGCAGCATGATCTGCAACCGCGTATCGTCGACCAGATATTTCGCCGCGACCGTGCGACCGTCCCGCTCCACCTCGACCCGGTCGAGCACCATGCCATCTGTCTGGCCGCGCGACGCCCCGCCGCCCGCGAACACGGCCCGGCTGCGGTCCTTGTAGATGTTCTGATCGAGCTGCAGCCACAGCGAATCGAGCGGTCCCGGGCTGTTGTTGGTGTAGGTTATCAGCTCTTCGCCCGTCAGCGTGGGCGCGGTCGCATCGGGGTGGAGCGTGG
This sequence comes from Erythrobacter sp. LQ02-29, assembly GCF_022576075.2. Classification (NCBI taxonomy): domain Bacteria; kingdom Pseudomonadati; phylum Pseudomonadota; class Alphaproteobacteria; order Sphingomonadales; family Erythrobacteraceae; genus Erythrobacter; species Erythrobacter sp. LQ02-29. The sequence continues at coordinate 567,761 of NZ_JANCNT010000001.1, forward strand.
CATTGATCGTGTAATCGGCGCGGTTCTGCCAGTATTGCGGGCCCGGCGTCCCGTCCGACGCATGATAGACCGTGACCGGCAGATCTTTCTCGAACGGGGCGAAGGCGGCCTGCGGATCGTACTGCGCCGCGGCGGGCGTGGCGACGCATACCAGCGTGAGCGCGGACAGAAACGGGCGGAGGGAGGGAACTGCCATGGGGCGCGCGGGCCTTTCTGCTGGAGAGCGAACGTGCGAGCACTGCATGGGCCGCCCGCAACGGTCAATGGTCGGCGAGCCTAGACAACAGCCCGTCCCGCGTTCTAGCGGCCACGCCCATGTCCGCGAACAAACCCGGCGATCCCACGACGCTCAACCGCCTGTACGGCCGCTCGAAAGGCAAGGCGCTGCGCGCGAGCCAGCAGGACCTGCTCGACAAATTGCTGCCGCAGGTTGCGGTGCCAGAGGACGGCGAAGTGACGGCGGAGCGGCTGTTCGGCCAAGCGGCGCCGCTGCATTTCGAGATCGGCATCGGCGGGGGCGAGCATCTCGCATACCGCGCCGACATGCTGCCCGATCACGGCTTCATCGGCGCGGAGCCCTTCGTCAACGGGGTGGCGCAGGCGCTGACCCATGTGCGCGACGGGCCGGAGGGCAACGGGCCGCTGCGCAATGTGCGCTTGCATATGGGGGACGCGCTGCAGGTGCTCGATCGCATTCCGGACGGTTCGCTCAGCTTCGTCTATCTGCTCCATCCCGACCCGTGGCCCAAGGCGCGCCATGCGAAGCGGCGGATGGTGAACGACGGGCCGGTGCGGATGATCGCCGACAAGCTGAAGCCGGGCGGCGAATTCCGCTTCGGCACCGACCACGCCATCTACCTGCGCCACGCGCTGATGGTGATGCGCCGCTTCACCGATGAATTCGACTGGCTGGTCGAAGGGCCGAAGAGCTGGCAGCGCCGCCCCGGCGGCTGGCCCGAAACCCGCTACGAAGCGAAAGCGCGCAATGTCTTCGAGCACGAGGTGTGGTACTTCCGCTACCGTCGGCGCTGAGGCCCCCGAATTGGAATAGCATGACCTTCGACCTCGCTTTCGTGACGCAGAACCCGCTGGTCGAGCGGCTGATCGATCGCTTCGGGCGGCGCACGCTGGGCATCGTCGCGGCGATCGTGGCGGAATTGCTGATCATCCTGCTCCTGCTGACGCTGGGTCGCGGCGAGCCCCCGCCCAAGCCGCCGCTGGAGGCGGTGACCGCGTTCGACGTTTCTGCCCCGAAGCCCGAACAGCCGCAAGCGGAGGCCGAAGCGGCGAAGCCTGAGCCTTCCCAGGCCGCCTCATCGAGCGATCGTCCGCAGCCGGTTGCGCCCGCACCGCCGCAGCGCAAGCCCGCGTTGACCCTACCCGACGTCCCTCTCGCGCAACCTTCCGCCCCGGCGCCCGAGCCTCAACCGTCCAGCCCGCCCCCGCAACGTCCCAAACCGCAGGTGAAGATGGGTGCGATGCAGGGGCCGATGCTGGGCGCCACGGCCAGCAGCATTTCGAACGACACCCCCTTGGTCGGAACCGCGCCCGACGGGCAGCCGATGTATGCCGCGCGCTGGTATCGCGAGCCGACTCACGACGAACTCGCCGGTTACCTCTCGACCGCAAGCGGGCCGGGCTGGGGCATGATCGCGTGCAAGACCGCACCGCAGTTCCGCGTAGAGAACTGCGTCGCACTGGGCGAGTCCCCGCAAGGATCGAACATCGACCGCGCGATCCTGGCCGCGGCGTGGCAGTTCAAGGTCCGCCCGCCGCGGATCGGCGGCCGCTCCCTCGTGGGGAGTTGGGTCCGGATCAGGATCGATTATACGCAGCGGGGTGCCTGAGGGGCGGAGGCATCGATCGTCGGAACGCTTCGCGCCGACCCGCGCTGAAGGGATGAAGGGCCACTCGCGCCCTCCCCATTCATCAGGAGCGTCCCATGATCACCACCCGCAACCCGGCCACCGGCGAAGAACTCGACCGATACGAAGAGCTGACCAGGCACGAGATCGAGGCGAAGCTGGCGACGGCGACGGTCGCGTTCGGCGAATGGCGCCTGTCCCCGATCGAGCGGCGGACCGAGCTGCTCGAAAAGCTAGCCGAGACCTACGAGGCGAACGAGGAGAAGCTGGCGCGGCAGGCGACGCTGGAAATGGGCAAGACCATCGCCTCCGCCCGAGCCGAGGTGCAGAAATGCGCCAAGCTGTTCCGGCATTATGCGCAGGAAGGCGCGCCGATGCTCGAACCGCTTTCCTGGCAGCTGGGCGATGGCGGGCGCGCCGAAGGGCGGTGGCTGCCCCAAGGTCCGGTGTTGGCGGTAATGCCATGGAACTTCCCCTATTGGCAGGTCGTGCGCTTCCTCGCGCCGACGATCCTGGCGGGCAATGTCGGACTGCTGAAGCATGCGAGCATCGTGCAGGGCACCGCCGCGCTGATGGAGGAGATGATGATCGAGGCGGGCGCGCCCGAGGGCGTGTTTCAGAACCTCGCCATCTCCTCGGACCCCGTGGCCGACATCCTCGCCGACGAGCGCGTGGTCGCCGCGACCGTGACCGGCAGCGAGGGCGCGGGTCGTGCGGTGGCGCAGCAATGCGGCAAATATCTGAAGAAGGTCGTCCTGGAACTCGGAGGCTCCGATCCGTTCATCGTCATGCCCAGCGCCGACATGGACGAGGCAGTGGAGCAGGCGGTCAAGGCGCGTATCCAGAACACCGGGCAGTCGTGCATCTGCGGCAAGCGGATGATCGTCCACACGGATATCTACGACGGCTTCCTCGACCGGTTCAGCGCCGCGATGAAGGATGTGACGGCGGGCGACCCCTTCGAGGACGATACCGACATGGGGCCGCTTTCCAGCCAGGAGCAGCTCGATACGGTGCTCGACCAGCTCAAGACCGCGCAAGACGAAGGGGCGAAGCTGCTGTTCGGCGGCGAGACGACCGATGACCCGGGAGCCTACATCAGCGCCGGTATCTTGACCGATGTGCCGCTGGACAGCGAGACCGCAGAGGAAGAGATTTTCGGCCCCGTCGCGCAGCTCTATCGCGCGAAGGATATCGACGACGCGATCCGCATCGCCAACGCGATCCCCTTCGGACTCGGCTCCTCGGTATGGACCAATGACGACGAAGAGCGCGAACGCTTCGTGCGCGATATCGAGGCGGGGATGACCGCGGTGAACCAGTTCCTCGCCTCGGCCCCCGAGGCGCCCTTCGGCGGCGTCAAGCGGTCCGGCCATGGGCGCGAACTCGCCCGGTTCGGCCTGCACGAATTCATGAACCTGAAAACGGTGATGCTGCCCGGTTGAGGCGGCGGAAGGACGACGACAGATGGCAGACGACAGGACAATCCTCATCATCGGGGCCTCGCGCGGCATCGGCCTGGGCCTTGCGCGGGAATTCGCGCAGCGCGGCTGGAAGGTCTTCGCCAGCGAACGCAGCGAAGGCGACGCGCTGCACGACGCGGCCGAGGAACACCGACCGCGCATCGAGATCGTGACGGTCGATGTGACGCAGCCCGACAGTTACGAAGGGCTGAAGGGCAAGTTCGGCGAAGGCGCGCTCGACGCGATAATCGTCAATGCCGGCATATCGGGCGCTTCCCACCAGTCCGCGGGGCAGGCGAGCGCCGACGAGGTCGCGCATGTCATGATGACCAACGCGTTCGGCCCGGCGCGGCTGGCGCACAAGCTGCTACCGCTGGTGAAGGACGGCGGTACGCTGGGCCTGATGACCTCGCGCATGGGTTCGATCGCCGATTCATCTGGCGGGTACGAGCTCTATCGCACCAGCAAGGTGGCGCAGAACATGCTGGCGAAGGGGATCGCGGAGCAGCAGGCCAATCCACGCGGCATCGCGGTGCGCTCGCTACATCCCGGATGGGTGCAGACCGACATGGGCGGACCCCATGCGAAAATCACGGTCGAGGAAAGCGCCGCGGGCCTCGCCGACGTGATCGAGAATGCCGAAGGCGGCTATCGCTTCGTCGACTATTCGGGCGAGGAGCTGCCGTTCTAGGCAGCCCCCGCCCGGTTTACCCGACCACGCCCGCCGCGGCGAGCACCGCCAGCGTGAGAATGTCGGGCGCAATCGCCGTCATCGGGGCGATCTGCACCGGCTTTTCCGAACCGATCGTCATCGGACCGATCGTCGCGTCGCCGCCCAGTTCGCGCAGCAGCTTCGCCGACAGGTTCGCCGATTGCAGCCCCGGCATGATCAGCACGTTGGCGGGGCCGGACAGGCGGCTGAACGGATAGAGTGCCATGACCTTCGGGTTGAGCGCGGCGTCGGGCGCCATTTCGCCTTCGTATTCGAAGGTGACGCTCTCGTCCTCGTCGAGCAGGTGCACCGCCTCGCGGATATTCCCGAGCCACTGGCCCGACGGGTTGCCGAAGGTGGAGTAGGAGAGGAAGGCGACGCGCGGCGTGTGGCCCATGCGCCGCGCCACTGCGGCGGTTTCCTTCGCGATGTAGACGAGCTGTTCCGAGGTCGGCCGCTCGTTGATGGTGGTGTCGGCGAGGAAGGTGGTGTGGTTCTTGCCGATCAGCATGTGGATGCCGAACGGCGTCGCGCCCGGCTTCGCGTCCAGCACGCGGGATATCTCCCGCAGGCTCTGCGCGAAGGGTCGCGTCACGCCCGTGATCATCGCATCGCCCTTGCCCAGCACGAGCAACAGCGCTGCGAACACGTTGCGTTCCTGGTTGACCATCCGGCGCACGTCGCGCTCGGTATAGCCGCGCCGCTGGAGCCGTTCGTACAGATAGTCGACCATTGCCGGCACATGTTCGCTATCGCGCGAGTTCTGGATCTCGAACGCGTCGATATCGTCGACCGCCAGCGCGGCAAGCTGCTCCTTCACCGCGTCGGTCCGGCCCACCAGCACCGGGGTGCCATAGCCGAAATCGCGGAACTGGATCGCCGCGCGCAGCACCACGTCCTCCTCGGCCTCTGCGAAGACGACTCGCTTGGGGTTGGCGCGCGCATCCTCGTAGGCGCGGGTGAGGACCGACGTGGTCGGGTTGAGCCGCGACTTGAGCGAGAGGCGATAGGCGTCGAAATCCTCGATCGCGTCCTGCGCCACGCCCGAATCCATTGCCGCCTTGGCAACGGCGGAGGAGACCACCTCCATCAGGCGCGGGTCGAACGGCGCGGGAATGATGTAATCCTGCCCGAACTGGTGGTTGACGCCGTAGGCGGCCGCGACCTCGTCCGGCACGCGCTCGCGCGCAAGGCTGGCGATCGCTTCGGCCGCAGCGATCTTCATTTCCTCGTTGATCGCGGTCGCCCGCACGTCGAGCGCGCCGCGGAAGATGAAGGGGAAGCCCAGCACGTTGTTGACCTGGTTGGGATAGTCCGACCGGCCGGTTGCGATGATGGCGTCGGGGCGGACCCGCTTGGCATCGTCGGGCATGATTTCGGGCACCGGGTTCGCCATCGCGAAGATGATCGGCTGATCGGCCATCTTCTCCACCCATTCGGGCTTCAGCGCCCCGGCGGCGGACAGGCCGAGGAAAATGTCGGCCCCATCCAGCGCCTCTTCCAGCGTCCGCGCCTCGGTTTCCACCGCATGCGCGCTTTTCCACTGATCCACGTCTTCGCGCCCCGGATAGATCGGGCCCTGCCGGTCGCACACGATCACCTGGTCGCCCGGAATGCCCAGCGCCTTGATCAGCGCAGTACAGGCGAGCGCGCTCGCGCCCGCGCCGTTCACCACCATGCGGCAGTCCTTGAGCTCCCGACCCGTCAGATGACAGGCGTTGATCAGGCCCGCCGCTGCGATGATCGCGGTGCCGTGCTGGTCGTCGTGCATGATGGGGATGTTCATGCGCTCGCGCAGCGCCTGCTCGATGATGAAGCATTCGGGTGCGGCGATGTCCTCCAGATTGATGCCGCCGAAGCTCGGCTCCATCAGCGCGACCGCCTCGATGAACTTGTCCGGGTCCTCGGTATCGAGTTCGATGTCGATCGAATCGACGTCGGCGAAGCGCTTGAACAGGACCGCCTTGCCTTCCATCACCGGCTTGGACGCCAGCGCGCCGAGATTGCCCATGCCCAGGATCGCGGTGCCGTTGGAAATGACCGCGACGAGATTGGAGCGCGCGGTGTATTTCGCCGCGTTCGACGGATCGTCGGCGATCGCCTGAACCGGTGCCGCGACGCCGGGCGAATAGGCCAGGCTCAGGTCGCGCTGCGTCGCCATCGGCTTGGATGCGACGATCTCGATCTTACCGGGGCGGATGGTCTCGTGGTAGAACAACGCTTCGCGCGTCGTGAAGTCGGTCTGTTTATCGTCGGCCAAGGTCTGCTCCTTCAGGCCGTGCCCTAACGTCACTTCCCACGCAGCGATAGGGTAAAGCACCGGCGGGGATAGGATCGGCGCGACGCTTCCCGAATCGAATCCCCACCCGCTAGGCAGGTCCACGATGGCCGGTTCGAAGAACAGCGGGGCGACCCCGATGATGGAGCAGTACCTCGCCCTAAAACGCGAAGCGGGCGATTGCCTGCTGTTCTATCGCATGGGCGATTTCTTCGAGCTGTTCTTCGACGACGCCAAGCGCGCCGCCGGGGTGCTCGACATCGCGCTGACCAGCCGCGGCGAACACGGTGGGGAGCCGGTGCCGATGTGCGGCGTGCCGGTCCATTCGGCGGAAAGCTATCTCGCGCGCCTGATCCGCGCCGGGTGCCGGGTCGCCATCGCGGAACAGGTCGAAACGCCCGACGAAGCTAAGGAGCGCGCGAAGCGCGAGGGCTCGCCCGTGTCCAAGGCGTTGGTTGCGCGCGACATCGTGCGCTTCGTCACCGCGGGCACGCTGACCGAGGACGCGCTGCTCGAACCGCGCCGCGCCAACACGCTCGCCGCGTTGTGCGAGGTACGCGGGCGGGTGGGCCTCGCCCATTGCGACATTTCGACCGGGCGCATGGTGCTGGAGGAGTGCGCGCCCGAAGCCGTGGAAGCGGCACTCGCCCGGATCGGCGCGCGCGAGGTGGTCTTGCCCGACGGCTTCGATGCTCCGGTGGAAGACGCGATCGTGCGGCCCGATGCGGACTTCGCCAGCGATAGCGGCGAAGCGCGGCTGAAGGCGCTGCATGGCGTGGCGACGCTCGACGGGTTCGGCGGCTTCACCCGGGCGATGCTGGCAGCGGGGGGCGGGCTGCTCGCCTATCTCGAGCACGCCGGGCGCGGCACGCTGCCATTCCTGCTGCTGCCGGAAGCGGCGCAGGGCGAAGCGCACCTGGCGATGGACGCGGCGACGCGCAGCAGCCTGGAGATTATCGCCGGGGCGAAGGGTGGGCGCGAGGGGAGCCTGCTCGCCGCGATCGACCGCTGTTCCACCGGCGCGGGTGCGCGGCTGCTGGCGGAGGATCTCGCCGCGCCGCTCACCGATCGCGTCCGGATCGAGGATCGGCTGGCGCTGGTGCGGTTCCTCCACGACGATCCGCTGCTGCGCGCCGATCTGCGCGGGGTGTTGCGCGCCGTGCCCGATCTCGCCCGCGCGCTGGGGCGGCTGGTGGCGGGACGTGGCAGTCCGCGCGATCTAGGGCAGATCCGCGACGGGCTGGGCGAAGCGCGCCGCATCCGCGACCATCTCGGCCAACAGGCCGACCGGCCCGCGCTGCTGGAGGCGTCGCTGCCGAAGCTGGGCGGCCATGGGGCGCTGGTCGATCATCTCGAGCGCGCGCTGGTCCCCTCCCCGCCGACGGAGCGGCAGAACGGCGGCTATATCGCGCAAGGGTACGACGCCGCGCTGGACGAATTGCGCGAGGTTTCGGGTAATGCCCGCCGGGCGATCGCGGCGATGGAAGCGCGCTATCGCGACGAGACCGGCATTGCCGCGCTCAAGATCAAGCATAACGGCGTGCTCGGCTATTTCATCGAGGTGCCGAGCAAGCATGCCGATCCGCTGATGGCCCCCGACAGCGGGTTCATCCACCGGCAGACCATGGCGGGTGCGGTCCGGTTCAACTCGCTGCAATTGCATGAGGAAGCGAGCCGCATTTCCGAAGCGGGCGGGCGGGCGCTGGCGGCCGAGGAATCGCATTTCGAGGAGCTGGTGGATACCGTCTGCGAGGCACGCGAGGCGATCGCGGCGACCGCGGGTGCGATCGCCCGGTTGGATGTCGCGGCGGGGCAGGCCGAACGCGCAGCGGAGGGCAACTGGTGCCGTCCAGAGATCACCGACGACACCGCGCTGGCGATCACTGCCGGGCGACATCCGGTGGTGGAGCAGGCGCTGCGCGCCGCCGGGAACGAGCGGTTTGTGCCCAATGATTGCCGCCTCGCGCCCTACGACCGGCTGTGGCTGATCGGCGGGCCGAATATGGGCGGCAAGTCGACCTTCCTGCGGCAGAACGCGCTTATCGTGCTGATGGCGCAGACGGGCGGCTACGTGCCCGCCGAAGCAGCGCGGATCGGGATCGTCGATCGCCTGTTCAGCCGCGTGGGCGCGAGCGACAATCTGGCGCGCGGGCGCTCGACCTTCATGGTCGAGATGGTGGAAACCGCCGCGATCCTGAGCCAGGCGACCGAGCGGAGTTTCGTGATCCTGGACGAGGTCGGGCGCGGGACCAGCACATATGACGGGCTCGCGCTCGCCTGGGCGGTGGTCGAGGCGGTGCACGGGACCAATCGCAGCCGCTGCCTGTTCGCGACGCACTATCACGAACTCGCCCGGCTCGCCGAAAGCTGCGATGCGCTGAGCTTGCACCATGTCCGCGCGCGCGAGTGGAAAGGCGATCTGGTCCTCCTCCACGAACTGGCCGAGGGACCGGCGGATCGCAGCTACGGCCTGGCGGTGGCCAAACTGGCGGGCCTGCCGAAGGAAGTGGTCGCCCGGGCGAAATCGGTCCTCGATAGACTGGAGAAAGGACGCGCCGAAACCGGCGGGCTGGCGGCCGGGCTCGGTGACCTGCCCCTGTTCAGCGCGGCGCTGAAGGCGCAGGAGGAGGAATGCGACAGCTTGCGCGAAACCCTGCGCGCGCTGGACGTCGATGCGCTGAGCCCGCGCGAGGCGCTGGACCGGCTTTATGCATTGAAACGCGAAGCGGGCGAGGACTGACATCCATCAATTGTAAAAGCGCATGCGCGCGCTAGCCTGTTGACCATGGCACAGGACGATCCTGAGGAAGACGATCCGCGGGTGAAGTGGGCGGAGGTCCGAACGGACCTCGCCGAAGATCGCAACATCATGTCGGTGGAGCGCACCTTTGCCGGGTGGTTGCGCACCGCGCTGGCCGCGATCGGCATCGGCGTCGCCTTCAGCGCGCTGTTCGGAGAGTTCGACCCGCCCTGGCTGGCAAAGGCGATCGCCACCGCGTTCATCATGGGCGGCGCGGTGCTGGCCTTCGTCGCTCAGCGGCGCGCCTGCATCACCCTCGCCAAGCTTTCGTCGCACCACTTGAAGCCGGCATCGCTGCCGAACTTCAAGCTGCTATCCTATGGCCTGATCCTGGGTGCGGTGTTGCTCGTCGCCGGGCTGTGGATCCTTAACGACGGGCTTGCCTTAGCCTGACGATCAGCTCTCCGGGACGTCGCTGCCGTCCGAAGTCAGCTCCTTGTCGAGCTTGTTCGACCGGCCGTACTTGTCCTCGTTGTCGTCCATATTGGGCTCGCCGCGATAGGCGTCCATGTCGATCCGGCCGGAGCTTTCCATGTCGCGCATGTGATCGACCGTGTCCTGCGTCGAATCGTTCATCAGACCCGACTTGTTGTCACCCTTCACGCTCTCGGTCGGACTGCGCGTCTCGCGGGTGGTCCCTTCCGCCTCCTCGGCGACTTCCTGGGCCTGGCTGCGGTGATCGTCCTGCTCGTCGTTGTGCATCTCGGGCGCCTGGTCCGCCATGCGCGCTTCCTTGCTCTCGCCGACGTCGGGGGTGGTCTTCTGGTCCTCGCTCATGCTGGTATCTCCTTTGCCCCATGAACGAGCGGCTTCGCGACCCGGTTCCGCCTACCTAGTCGGTACAGGCTCCTCGCCCGAATAATCGTAGAAGCCCCGGCCCGTCTTGCGGCCGAGCCAGCCCGCCTCGACATATTTCACCAGCAGCGGCGCGGGCCGATACTTGCTGTCGCCGGTGGTGTCGTGGAGCACGCGCACGATCTCCAGACAGGTGTCGAGACCGACGAAATCTGCCAGCTGCAGCGGCCCCATCGGGTGGTTGAGACCCAGCCGGCAGCCCTTGTCGATATCGGCGATGCTGGCGGTGCCCTGCCCCAGCACGAACACCGCCTCGTTGATCATCGGCAGCAGGATGCGATTGACGACGAAGCCGGGCTCGTCCTGGCTCAGCACCACTTCCTTGCCCAGGCTTTGCGCGAAAGCGGTCATCCGGTCGGTCGTCTCTTGCGCGGTAGCGAGGCCGGGGATGACTTCGATCAGCCCCATCACCGGCACCGGATTGAAGAAATGCAGCCCGATGAAGCGCGCCGGATCGGGCGCGTGGTTCGCCATGCGGGTAATCGGGATCGAGCTGGTGTTGCTGGCCATGATCGCGCCTTCGCCCAGCACCTTGCCCGCCTTCTCGAAGATCGTCTGCTTGATCGCTTCCTTCTCGGTCGCGGCTTCGACGATCAGTTCGGCCTCGCCCATCGGGGCGTAGTCCGCGACGGGAGTGATGCGGGCCAGCGTGTCGTTCGCCGCCGCCTGATCGATCTTCTCCTTGGCGACCAGCCGGTCCAGCCCCTTGGCGATGCCCGCCTTCGCCTTCTCGGCAGTGGCGAGGTCGATATCGGCCAGCAGCACGTCGATCCCGTGCGCCGCGACCGTCTGCGCGATGCCGGAGCCCATCTGGCCCGCGCCGATGATTCCCACCGTCTTCATGATCGTAATTCCCCTAAATTCGTTTGGCGGGTGCGCGCTAGCGATTGGCGCCCGGCACCCACAGCGGATCGCCGCCTGCATCGGCATTGGCGGCGCGGGCGAGTGTGAACAGATAGTCCGACAGGCGGTTGATGTAGGCGAGCGCCGCCGGATTGACGGGCTCCGCCGCCGCCAGCGCCGCCATGTCGCGTTCCGCCCGCCGCACGGTGCCGCGCGCCAGATGCAGGCGCGCCGCCGCCTCCGTCCCGCCAGGCAGGATGAAGCTGGTCAGCGGTTCGAGATCGGCATTCAGCCGGTCGATCCCCTGCTCCAGCCGGTCGACTTGCGCGGGGACGATGCGCAACACCATTTCCGATGGCGCGAAATCCTCGTCCTCGCCCGCCGGGGTCGCGAGATCGGCGCCCAGATCGAACAGGTCGTTCTGAATGCGGCGAACATCGTCCGCCGGCGCGCCCGACAGCTTGCGTATCGCGAAACCGAGCGCCGAGTTGGCCTCGTCCACCGTACCGATCGCGGCCATGCGCGCATCGTGCTTGGGCCGGCGCGAGCCGTCGACAAGGCCGGTCGTGCCGTCGTCGCCGGTGCGGGTGTAGATCCTGTTGAGCTTGACCACGTCGCGAAAGGGGGGAGGCGCGCGCGCCTAGCTGGCGACCGCGAGCAACACCGCGACCACCACGATGGCGAGCGCCTGATACTTGATGCGGTTGAACATCATCTTGTTCTGCATCAGCTGCAGCTCGCTCGCGCGATCGCTGGACTGATCCTCCAGATCCTCCCGCGTGCTTTGCAGAAACGCGATGATCCCGCGAACCAGCGAATAGACGACGAGGCCCATCAGGATCACGAGGGCGATGATGAGGATAGCGGTCATGGGTTCTATCTAGGCATTCTGCAGCGAAATGCCAGCGGGCCAGCGCCCTGCGCGCAACCGCTGCGCCCATGCCCGCCCGTCCTCGCCCGCGCGGCGGTGATCGGACAACGCCTTCGACCCCCGGCGCTTGGCGAGCTTCTTCCCCTCCGCGTCCAGCAGCAGCCGGTGGTGATGCCAGCGCGGCACCGGCAGATCGAGCAGCGCCTGCAGCAGCCGGTGCGTGTGCGAGGCGGCGAACAGGTCCATGCCCCGCGTCACCAGCGTCACTCCGTCCGCCGCATCGTCCAGCGTCGCGGCGAGGTGATAGCTGGCGGGCAGGCCCTTCCTCACCAGCACCGGATCGCCCGCGGCGAGCGGATCGGCGCGCTGCTCCCCCGCGATCGCGTCGGTCCAGGCAAGCGGCCCGGCGCGCTCCAGCGCCCGCGCCACGTCCAGCCGCCAGGCGACGGGTCCTTCGGGTTCGCCGGTGCGGTGGCGGCAAGTGCCGGGATAGACGGGACCTTCTGGTCCGATCCGCTCCGCCGCCGCCGCGATTTCGGCCCGGGTGCAGGCGCACGGATAGAGCAGCCCCATCCCACGCAACCGCTCCGCCGCCGCCGCGTAACTGGCGATCCTGGTCCCCTGCGTCGGCACCTCCTCCCATTCGAGCCCCAGCCAGGCGAGGTCTTCGCGAAACTCGTCGGCCAGTTCGGGGCGCGAGCGCGGGCCGTCGATATCCTCGATCCGCAGCAGGAAGCGCCCGCCGAGTTCCGCCCGCGCCAGATCGTGCGCGGTGATCGCGGACAGGGCGTGGCCCCAGTGAAGCTGGCCGTTGGGACTGGGGGCGAAGCGGGTAACGATCGTCATATCAGGGGCATCGGTGTTGCGAAGACGACTCGCGCACAGTGGAAAACATTGTGGATAGGATGTCTGTAACAGGCTTGACGCTTTTTGCCGCAAGTGGTGCTTTGATCGAAATCAGCTGGGGACGCACACCGTGTTCAAGTCCGATCTGATCGAAAACCGGTCCCGCTTCCGCACCATGGCGGAGGATGCGGGGTGCAATCTGTCGGCCTGCCCCGCACTGGTGCTGAACGCCGACTACACGCCGCTGTCCTATTATCCGCTCAGCCTGTGGCCGTGGCAGACCGCGATCAAGGCGGTGTTCCTCGACCGGGTGGATATCGTCGAAAGCTACGACCGGCGCGTGCACAGCCCCTCGCTCGACATGAAGATCCCCAGCGTGATCGCGCTGCGCGATTATGTGAAGCATTCGGAATTCCCCGCCTTCACCCGCTTCAACCTGTTCCTGCGCGACCGGTTCGCCTGCCAGTATTGCGGCAGCGGGCAGCACCTGACCTTCGACCATGTCGTGCCCCGTCGCCTCGGCGGCAAGACGACGTGGGAGAACATCATCACCGCCTGCGCCCCGTGCAACATGAAGAAGGGCGGTCGCACGCCAAGCCAGGCGCACATGCACCTCGCCTGCGACCCGATCCGCCCGACCAGCTGGCAATTGCAGCAGCACGGCAAGAGCTATCCGCCCAACTACCTGCACGAAACCTGGCGCGACTGGCTCTATTGGGACATCGAGCTGGAGGAGTGATCGCGGCACGCGTGGAACACCGAAGGGGGTGTTTTGCGAAACTGCGACTTTTGGATTTTCGGCTCAGCTTCAAGGGCTTGTCACGGGAAACCGAACGTTCGGCGTCAACTTCCGGCAACGGATCGGGAGGAGCTACGGCAGACATGACGCGTAGCTAATCGCCGTTGGGCCGGGTAGGAAAGCGGCCATCGCCGACCATACTCAGCAACGCGTAGACCGACGCGCAAGGTGTGGGGAGCGCGAAAGTTGCCGAGGACCCCGCGCTACCCTCAGCGGAGGAAGAAGCGCATGAACAGACGGCGCGATCCGCCCCATCAGGTGGCAATTGCAGCAGCACGGCAGAGCTATCCACCCAATCACACGAAACCTGGCGCGGCAGGCTTTATTGGGACACCGAGCCGGAGGAATAAATCGGGCAGCGAATGCAGGATTACGCGCGCGTTCGGCTCAAAACAATCAGCGCACCCTTGCGTTCCATCGGAATTTTGATTTGTTTTCAAAGAGCCTTTGATGGCTCGCGCGCCAAGGAACTGTTAACCATCGCAGCCGACGGGTAACAGGAGAATGACCTTGCGCAAGATTTCGATTAACCGGGCGATCCTGCTCACCACGAGCGCGCTCGCGCTTGGCCTTACCGCGACCACGGCGCAGGCAGCGCCCTTCATCGTCAAGCTCAACTCTGATTTCAGCGACACGCCGGTGAGCTTCGGCTTCATGGGGGGCACTTTCACCTTCAGCGGCACCGGCGATATCTTCGGGCCCCTCGCTGTATCCACCCGAGGCAACGCAGCCGTGCGCAACGTCTTCGGGAGCCCTTCGGTCGACTTCGTCAACCGCGGCACAGTCACCTATGATGATTCGACGCTGGGCGGATATGGCTCCTTTCCCCGTGCCACGGCGGCCCCCTATTCGAATGGCGACAATTTCCTCGGTTTGCGGGTCGGATCGGCAGGCAACTACTTTTACGGGTTTGCGTATACGACCAACACCACACTGAATTCGTTTGGATTCCAGACCACGCCGAACACCGCAATCACTGCCACCGCCGGCGGCGTGCCGGAGCCGGCTACTTGGGCGCTGATGCTGCTCGGCTTTGGCGCTCTGGGCTGGGCCATGCGGTCGCGCAAACCCCGCCTTCGCAGCGCCGGCCTGTCTTACGCCTGACGGTCGGAGCGCGCGGTATGCGTCGGTTCCTCGTCTGGCGCCGCGCATACCGCCGCTGCCCACATTCGGCGATATCGGACACAAAGCCCTGCATGCGGCATGCTGCGGACCCGATGGGTTGAGACCGGCATGAGCGACCGCGAGACTATCCCCCTCCCCAGCATCATATTCGGCTACGGCCCGATGCTGCCCTTCGTCGCGGGCGCGCTGGGCGTGTGGCTGGGCATGCCCGCGTGGCAGGCGCTGGCGCTGTGGCTGACGCAGGTGTGGGGTGCTCTCATCCTGTCCTTCGTCGCCGGCGTCCGGCGCGGCTTCGCGTTCGAGCGCGAGCGTGCCTCCACCCCGGTCGAGATCGCGACGATGATCCCTTACGTGGTGCTCGCCGGGCTGGGCGTGCTGTTGCCGCCGCTGTGGGGCGTGATGGCGCTGGCGCTCGGCTTCGCGCTGGCAACGCTGCTCGATACCCGCGCGGCGAAGCGTGGCAACGCACCCGCCTTCTTCGCGCGGCTGCGCCCGACCCAGTTCCCGATCGCCGTGCTCAGCCTGCTGGCGATCGCGGCGCGGGCGGTGGTCTAGCGGATCACGTCACCGCCGCCCGACAATTGAACTCGGGCCGCTGCCATTCGCCGCTCGCCAGCACCTCGGCGAGGTGGCGCGCGGCTTCGGCCATGTCCTCGAAGCGGAGGTAGGCGGGTGCGAAGCCCAGCCGCAGGATGTCGGGCGCGCGGAAGTCGCCGATAACGCCGCGCGCGATCAGGGCCTGCGACAGGGCATAGGCGTTCTCGTGGCGGAAGCTCAATTGGCTGCCGCGCCGTTCGGGGTCCTCGGGGCTGACGAGTTCCAGCTCGACACCGTGCGCGGCGAGGCAGGAGCGGAACGCCTCGGACAGCGCCATGGATTTTTCGTGCAGGCGATCGACTCCCATCTCCGCGACGAGATCCACCCCCACCTCCAGCGCGGCGAGGCCGAGGATCGGCGGGGTGCCGCACAGCAATTGCTCGATCCCGCCCGCCGCCTCGTAATCGTCGGTAAAGTCGAACGGGTCGTTATGGCCGAACCAGCCGGTCAGCGGCTGCGCGAGCTGCGCATGGTGTCGCTCCGCCACGAAGGCGTAAGCGGGCGCGCCTGGGCCGCCGTTCAGATATTTGTAGCCGCAGCCGACCGCGAAATCCGCGTGCGCCGCGTTCAGATCGACCGGCAGCGCGCCGCCCGAATGCGACAGGTCCCACAGCACCAGCGCGCCCGCATCGTGCGCGGCCTTCGTCAGCGCGGCCATGTCGAACAGCTCGCCGGTCTTGTAATGCGCGTGGGTGAGGAGGAGCAACGACACGTCTTCATCCAGCGCTCCGGCGATGCTTCCGCGCTCCGCCAGCCGCCGCTCGGCGAGGCCCTGCCGCTCCAGCCCCGCGATCATATAGATGTCGGTCGGGAAATTGCCCGGTTCGCTGAGGATCACCTTGCGACCGGGCCGCATTTCCAGCGCGGCGGCGATCAGCTTGAACAGGTTCACGCTGGTCGAATCGGCGACGATCACCTCGTGCGGCCAGGCACCGAGCAGGGGGGCGATCTTGCCGCCCACGTGCCGGGGCATGTCGATCCAGTCGGCGTCGTTCCAGCTGCGGATCAGGCCGGTGCCCCATTCGCCGCGCACGACCTCCTCCAGCCGCGCGGGCGTCGCCTTCGGCAAAGCGCCGAGCGAGTTGCCATCGAGATAGATCACCCCGTCGGGCAGCGTGAACCGGTCGCGGAATTCGGCCAGCGGATCGGCGGCATCCATCTCGCGGGCGCGGGCGAGAATATTGTCGGTCATGAGCCCTCCCCTTTCCGCTTGATGCTCACAACGCCGTCCTCACGCTCAGCAGTTCGGGGAAGAAGGCCTGCTCCAGCACCTTGCCGAGATAGGGCACGCCGGGCGTGCCGCCGGTCCCGCGCTTGAAGCCGATGATGCGCTCCACCGTTTTCAGGTGGCCGAAGCGCCAGCGCTGGAAATGGTATTCCAGATCGACCAGCTTCTCGGCCAGTTCGTACAGGTCCCAGTTGGCCTCGGGATCGCGGTAGATCGCGGCCCAGGCGGCCTCCACCGCCGCGTTGCGTTCCCAAGGGCTTTCCCGGTCGCGGTCGAACACCTCGTCCGGAATTTCGAAGCCGCGCCGCGCCAGCAACCGGACGCATTCCTCGTACAGGCTCGGCCGGCCCAGTTCGGCGCGCAATTCCGCGGCCACCTCGGGCGTCGCCTCGTGCATGGTCACCATGTCGGGATTGCGCCCGCCGAGGAGGAATTCCATCATGCGGTACTGCGCGCTCTGGAACCCGCTCGATCCGCCCAGATGCGGGCGAAGCTGCGAATAATCGTGCGGGGTCATGGTGCTGAGCACATCCCAGCTCTGAATCAGCTGCCCCTGCGCGCGGGCAACCCGGGCCAGCATCTTGAAGCTGGGCCGCAGATCGTCCGCCACGATGCAACGCCGGGCGCGCTGCAATTCGTGCAGGCACAGCTTCAGCCACAGCTCGCTCGCCTGGTGGACGATGATGAACAGCATCTCGTCGTCGGCACCCGAGACCGGGTGCTGCGCCGCGAGCACGCGGTCGAGATCGAGATAGGAGGAATAGGTGACGTCGCGTTTCGCCATGCCCGTTGCCCTAGCGCGGCCTGGTTGCGCGCGAAACCGGTCTAGTCATCGATCATGCTAGCCATCGATCGTGCGCTGGGCCGGATGATGCTTGTCGAGATGCTTCCGGATGATCTTCAGGTTCTTGCTGTTGGAGCGATAGAGGAAGTCGAACGCATCGCCCACCAGCGGCACCGCGCCCAGCGCGGTGTCGAAGGCGATATGGCCGCCCATGCGCCACAGCTTCCACTTCGGCAGACCGAGATTGCGCGCTTCCCACACGATATAGGCGCCCATCGCCGCGGTCACGAAATCGCCCACCACGGGAATCAGCCCGACGATCGAATCGAGCCCGATCGGGTAGTTCACGCCGGGCACGCGGAAGCTGCGTTCCAGCAATTGCTCCATCGCCTCGATCCGGCGGCGGATGGAGGCGGGATCGTTGCCGGTCGGCAGGTCGATCCCCATCGGGCGGGCGCGCTCACTGTCTGTCATCGTGTCGGGGTCCTCTCTCACCCCTCACGAGGTGGGGGCAGTGGCGATCGGGAACAAGGGATGCCAGCCCCAGCGGTTCTCGGCGAACCCGCCGAGCGAGCCGCGCACCATCGACCAGCGGATCGGCATGGCGAGGGGGATGAACACCTCCGCGCCGGTCAACGCCGCGTCCGCCTCCGCGATCAGGTTCGTGCTGAGCGCCGCGTCCGGCTCCGCCACCGCCTGCGCCGTCAGCAGATCAGCGTCCGGCGAGCAGATGCTGCGCGAGATCGTGCAGTTGAACTGGTTCAGGAACCAGCGGGGGGCGGCGTAGCGGGCGAGCCGGTCGACCAGGCGCAGATCGGCGGGGCCGCCCTCTTCCGCGCGTTCGAGCCGGACGCCGATCGCCGCGAAATCGCGCGCGAGGCCGGCGAACAGCAGATCGCCCCCTTCCCCGCCCGGTAGCGCGATGCGCAGCACCGGCGGCGTGGGGCTGCCGCGCGCCCAGGCCGCGATGCGGCGCGCGGCCTCCGCCTGGCGCTGCGCGATCGTCAGGTCGGGCCAGCGATCCCCTCTGGCCAGTTCGGTCGGCACCACCAGATCGGGCACCATCCGCGTCGCGTAGGTGATCCCGCCCACGTTGAACGGCTGCAACAGCGCCTCCCGATCGATCGCCATCGACAGCGCCTCGCGCCGCGCGGCATCGGCCAGCAGCCCGTCGGCATTGACGAATTCCAGCCCGAACAGGCCCAGCGCTGGATCGAGGCGAATGGTCCCGCGCGACAGCGGCCCGACATCGGCGAACGGCCAGTCTTGCAACCGGCCGTCGAAGACCGCTGCCAGAGCGCCGCTGTGGAACTGTTCGATCGCTTCGCGGGCGGGCAGCGCGCGCAGCGACACGACGCGTCGATCCTCCGCCGCGGGCTCGTCCGGTGCCCTTTCCGGAAAGGTCAGGATCGAGACGTCGCGCTCGGGGACCAGCCGCATCGGGCCGAGGCCCACAGCCGAGCGCCGCTTGCGTATTCCGAGTTCGGGTTGCGCGAGCAGGTGGAGAAATTCGGGCATGGCGCTGGTGAGGCGGACTTCGACCACCCGGTTGGTCAGCGCGCGAATATCGCGAATGCGCGCCAGGTCGAGGCCGAGCGAGGTGCCGGACAGCTCCTTGCGCGCGCGTTGGAGCGAATCGCGCACTTCGCGCGCGGCCAGCTCCGATCCGTCCGGCCAGCGGACCTGCCGCAGGCGAAAGATGAAGCTGCGCCCGTCATCGGTGACGATCCAGCTTTCGGCGGCGGCCGGCACCACTTCGCCCGCCGCGTCCAGCGTGACCAGACCCTCCGCCACGGCCCCGCGCACCTGCTGTTCGGCGTAGGACAGGCGCAATCCGGGATCGGCCGCGATCGGATTGTCGTCGATGGTGGCGAGCGCGACCCCGCCCTGCGGGTCGGAGCGGTCGCACCCCGCGATGGCGAGGGCCAGGAACAGGATCAGGATCGGCAACGCCCGCATCGGGCAAGGCCTAGCAGGCAAGCGGGGCGCGGTCAGCGGGCCAAATGCTAGATCTTGCGCCGGGGTCCGCCGGCGAAGCGGCTATCGTCGACCGCCGGGCGCAGATAGCGCGGCGTTTCGTACCCGTCCTCGCCCTTGGCCGGGCCGGGCGCGCGCACCAGCTTGGGATCGATTTCCTGGTCGAAGGCGATGCCGAAGCGGTCGTCCTGGGTCCAGGCCACGGTCCCGTCGATCCAGCCGATATTGCGCAGATTGATGTCGAGCTTCGCCCCGCGCTGCGGATGGATGTCGCCTTCCGCCATCATGCCGCCGGCAGACAGGTTGCGCACCTTCACGCGCACGGGCGTGCCCTCGCCAGCCGAAACCTCGGCCAGCAGCAGCAGGCTGTCCCGCGAGATGGATCGCGTGTCGACCGCAGACATGGTTTCTCGCTTTCTCCTCTTCGCTGGCCAGCGCCCGGGGCGCGGTGGCGGATATACCGAGATGGTTACGAGATAGCGCGCCGACGGCTAACGAAGGTTTAAGGCCACGGCTAACAAGCCATGAAGCCCGGATCGGTGGCGCGCGATCAATCGTCGCGCGAAATCTTCTCGCGCCGCTCGTGCGCCTCCTGCGCCTCCACGCTCATCGTGGCGACCGGCCGCGCGATCAGCCGCTTCAACCCGATCGGGTCGCCGGTGACTTCGCAATAGCCGTACTCGCCCTCGTCGATGCGCCGCAGGGCCGCGTCGATCTTCGCGATCAGCTTGCGCTGCCGGTCGCGAGTGCGCAGCTCGATGCTCCAGTCGGTCTCGCTCGATGCGCGATCCGCCACGTCGGGCTCGCGCAGCGGGCCGTCCTGCAGGTTCTGGAGAGTGGAGCCCGCATCCGTATGGATGGAGCGTTTCCACTCTATCAGCAGCTTGCGGAAATAATGCTGCTGCCGCTCGCCCATATAGGGCTCGTCGTCGTCGGGCACGTAACCGGCGTCGAGCACGGCGTTGGCCCGCGAGAGTATGGCATTGTCATCGTTGGGCAAAGCGGACATCCGATCCTCTTCAGCTCGTCCCGCCGGGCTCACTGACGAAGCGAGTGCGACCCCGCAACATTCCCCGCCGATCCACGAGCGGGCCTATAGGAGCCGCGCCGGGCGGGCACAAGCGCGCTCTGCAATTGGGCGCGGGACTAAGTGGGGACACCGGGCGGAGGGGTTTCGCAGCCACTACGCGCGCCATGCTTAACGAAGTTTTTACCATGCTATCGCACCTTTCGAGGTGGGGAGCCGGCATGTCCGGCGCAAAACAGGGGGAAACCCGTATGCAGATGAGAGCGATCGAGGCGGCGGGGGACATGCCGCCTTACATGGCCGACGCGCTGGTGGCCGAATGCCTGGCCGCCGCCGCCAACGGGCGAATCGAGGCGCTGTACGATCTCGGCGTGATCTTCTCGACCGGCAGCCACAGCGCGCGCTGCGACATGATCGAAGCGCATAAATGGTTCAACCTCGCCGCCGCGCGGGGGCACGAGGCCGCGTGCTGGTGCCGGGCGGAGATCGCCGAGGAAATGACCGCGCGCGAGATCGCCGAGGCGCAGCGCCGGGCCCGCGAATGGCTGTCCGCCGAACGCAGCGCCGCCTGATCAGCCGCCCTTCCTGAACGGCGTTCGCTGGCCCAGGAACAGCTGGTCGGTCGCCACGCCCTGACGCTCGCGCTCCAGGAAATCGGCGATCGCGGCGCGAAATCCGGGATCCGCGATCCAGTGCGCCGAATATGTCTGCGCCGGTTCGTACCCGCGGGCGAGCTTGTGCCCGCCCTGCGCACCCGCCTCGACCCGCGCCAGCCCGCGCGCGATCGCGGCATCGATCGCCTGGTAATAGCAGATTTCAAAATGCAGGTAGGGGATGTCGCGCGTGCAGCCCCAGTACCGGCCATACAGCGCATCGTCCCCGATCATGTTCAGCGCGCCCGCCACCGGTTCGCCGCCGCTATAGGCGAATACCAGCAGAATCCGGTCGGCCATCCTTTGCCCCAGCAGGCTGAAGGCCTCGCGCGTCAGATAGGGCCGGCCCCATTTGCGCTGCCCGGTATCCTGATAGAAGCGCCAGAACGCGTCCCACACCTCTTCGGTCAGCTCGTCGCCGGTCAGGTGGCGAATCTCGTCCACCGATTCCTGCGCCCGCTCGCGTTCCTTGCGCAGGTTCTTGCGCTTGCGGCTCGAGAGCGCGTTCAGGAAGGCGTCGAAATCCGCGTAGCCACGGTTTTCCCAGTGGAACTGGATATCGGAGCGGATGAGCCAGCCCGCATCCTCGAACAGCGGAAGCTGCGTGGGTGCGATGAAGGTCGCATGGGCGCCCGAAATGCCGTTCTGGTCGCAGAACATCTCCGCCGCGCGCAGCAGCGGCGCGGCCAGCGCCTCGTCCGCCAGCAGCAGGCGCGGCCCGGTCGCGGGGGTGAAGGGCACCGCGATCTGCAGCTTGGGATAATAGCTGCCGCCCGCGCGCTCCCACGCGTCGGCCCAGCCGTGGTCGAAGACATATTCGCCCTGGCTGTGGGATTTGAGATAGGCGGGCAAAGCGGCCAGCGGCGGACCGTCCTCCCCCTGCGAGATCGCGAGCGGCACCGGGTCCCAGCCCGTGCCGGGCCCGACGCTGCCCGAATCTTCCAGCGCGGTCAGGAAGGCGTGCGAGAGGAAGGGATTGCCCGGCCCCGCCAGCGCATCCCACGCGCCGCGATCGAATTCGCCCAAGCTGCCGCGGATGCGCCCGATCAGCTCGCTCATGCGGCCTCCGCTTCGTCGCGTTGCTCGAAGATCGGGGCATCGCAATGCTGCTCGGCCACCGTGCGCTGCGCCGCGCCGCGCACGGTCCAGGTTAGGAGCCCCAGACCCCGGGCGCGCTCCGCCGCGGCGAAGGCGCTGGGCAGGTCGCGGATATCGTAGGCAAGGAAGGCGGGCTTCGCATGCCACAGCGCCGCGTGCCGCCGCCAGGTGCCGATCAGCCCGCGCGCGTTTTCCTCCGTCACCACCAGCCCGTGCGGCATGCCGGGGATTTCAGCCGCGAACCAGCGCGCGATGCGCGGGTCGAAGCTCATCACCGCGAATGGGCCGCGATAGCCCTCCAAGGCGGTGCGCACCGCGCGGCACACCGGAACCACGGGCATTCCGCGCCGCGACTTGATTTCTATCAGCAGCGGGACGCGCCCGGCGATCTCGCCCAGCACGGTGTCGAGCGTCGGGATCGTATCCCCGCCACCGGTCAGCCCGATGGCTGCCAGCTCGTCCGCCGTCCGAGCGGCGACGAGGCCGCGCTGCGCGGTCAGGCGATCCAGCTCCCAGTCGTGGAACACCATCGCCCGCCCGTCGCGGCTGCGCTGGATGTCGCATTCAATGCCGTAGCCCGCGTCCAACGCGGCGCGGAACGCCGACAGCGAGTTCTCCACCCGGCCATCGCCGTGCAAGCCCCGATGGGCGTAGGCCCATTGCCCCAGCCAGTCCGCGATCCCGGGGGCCGGGGGCGGCGCGCGCCGGCGATCAATGGGGGTGAAGAGCGACAATCGCATCCACCTCCACCGCCGCGCCGAGCGGCAGCGCGGCGACGCCGACCGCCGCGCGCGAATGCCGCCCGATCTTGCCGAAAACTTCGAACATCAGGTCCGATGCGCCATTGGCGACCTTGGGCTGGTCGGTGAAATCGGGAGTCGAATTGACAAATGCGCCCAGCTTCACGATCCGGGCCACCCGATCGAGCGGGATCAGCGCCTGGTGCAGCTGCGCCAGGATCATCAGCCCGCACGCGCGCGCCGCCGCGATCCCGTCGTCCAGCGAGACGTCCTCGCCCAGCCGACCCGTCACCAGCTCGCCGTCGATGAAGGGGAGCTGGCCGGAGACGTGGGCGAAATCGTTCTGCACCACCACCGGGATATAGCTCGCGACCGGGGCCGCCGCCTCGGGCAGTTTCAGGCCCAGCTCGTTCAACCTGTTCTCGATGCTCATGCGTCCTCGTCCTCCTTCAGCTGTTCCAGTATCCACGGCAGCGCCTCGTCCCAGCTGTCGATCCGGGCGTGGGCATGGCCCGCCTCCTTGCCGCACGCGATGTGCGGGGCGAGCGAGGGCTCGCCGCACAGGTGCAGACGGATCACGTCCGGCACGGTTTCCGCCGCCGATCCATGATGCTGCGCCAGGTCGTCGATGAAGATCGTCTTGCCCGGTGCGTGGCGTTCGATGATGTCCGCGATCGCGGGGCCTTTCGGGCCTTGGTTGGTATAGACCTCGACCTCCAGCCCGAACTTGCGCAACTGTTCCACCCGGCTTTCGCGCCGTTCGTCGAGCAGGTTGGTCAGGATGACCACCTCGGCATGCTTGGAAATCTCGGCGATCGCCTCCAGCGCGCCGGGAATCGGATCCTGCCGGTCCATCTCGGTGTCGAAGAAGCGGCCCAGCAGGCGCCAGATCTCGGGCTGCTCGACCAGCTCGCCAGTGTACTGCCAGCGCATGGCGTGGGCGAAATCGTTGCCCTGCATGCGGAATTCGATCGCCTGCGTTTCCGCCAGCCAGTCGCGAAAATGGCTGACCATGTGCAGCAGCACCTCGTCGCAGTCGCAGATGACCAACGGGCGTTTTTCGGAGGAAGCGCTCATCGCGCCAGCCTCTCGCGCGCGGCCAGCAGGTCCGCCGGTTCGACGCTCAGCGCGTCGGCGGCCAGCAGCAGGTCGGGTTCGTGATTGGCGAGGAAGTCGAGCACCGCGGCCAGCACCTGCCGGTCGGTCAGCCGGTCGCGCAGCACCTCGGGCGTCAGGCCGGTGAGCGACAGCAGCCGTTCGGCCCGCTGGTCGTCGGTCAGCACCCAGCCGAGCGCGTTCAGCGCCAGCGCGTCGGGGTCGCTGGGGGAATGTTCGTGGGGTTTGGGTTCGCGAATGATTGTCTTGCGTCCTGTGGCTGGCCTAGGGTCGGGGGATCGAAAGGATGAGCCCCGCCGTGACAAAGAGAATACTGGTTGTCGAGGATAACGACCTCAACCGGAAATTGTTCTGCGACGTGCTGCGGGCGCGCGGGCACGAGGTGATGGGCTGTCCCGACGGAGCGAGCACCATGCCCGCCGCGCGCAAGTTCCGCCCCGATCTCGCCATCATGGACATCCAGCTGCCCGATATCTCCGGCCTCGACCTGATCGCGCAGATGAAGCGCGAGGCCGGATTGGCGGACGTCCCCATCCTCGCCGTCACCGCCTTCGCCGGCAAGGGAGACGAGGACCGGATTCGCGATGCGGGCGCGGCCGAATACCTCGCCAAGCCGGTTTCGATCGGGCCGTTTTCCGCCTGCGTCGAGCGCTTGCTGGCCAGCGCGTGATACGCCGCAGAACTTGACAATACCCCCGTGCCCCCGCTTTGCCGCGAGGGTCAGTTTGCTAAAGGACACACCGCCATGGACCGCGCCGAGGTCGACCAGAAAATCCGCGAGCTTATCGAACCGTTCAACAAGAAGGGCGTGGCGATCACCGATGCGACCACCTTCCAGGGCGATCTGGAGTTCGACAGCCTGACGGTGATGGATTTCGTCGCGGCGATCGAGGACGAGTTCGACATCATCATCTCGATGAACCAGCAGGCCGAGATCGAGACCTACGGCCAGCTGGTCGACGCGGTGACCAAGCTGCAGGCAGACGCATGAGCGAGGGGCTGGCCACTTCCGACCAGCCGCAGACCCGCGAAGGCGGCGACCGCGACCTGTTCAGCAAGTTCGACGGGCTGATCGAAACGCGCGAGAACCTGCTCGCCGGCGGGGCCGAGGATCCGTTCAACCTGGTGATGGAACAGGTGCTGTCGCCGACCCGGGCGATCTGCAACGGGCGCGAGACGATCCTGCTGGGCACCTACAACTACATGGGCATGACCTTCGATCCGCAAGTGATCGAGGCGGGCGAGCAGGCGCTGCGCGATTTCGGCAGCGGCACCACCGGCAGCCGGGTGCTGAACGGCACCTATCAGGGCCATCGCGAGTGCGAGGACGCGCTGCGCGAATTCTACGGGATGGACCACGCGATGGTCTTTTCCACCGGCTACCAGGCCAATCTCGGCATCATCTCCACCATCGCGGGCAAGGGCGACTACGTCGTCCTCGACATCGACAGCCACGCCAGCATCTGGGACGGGTGCAAGCTGGGCGATGCCGAGATCGTGCCGTTCAAGCACAACGATATCGAGGCGATGGAAAAGCGCCTGAAGCGCATTCCGGAAGGCGCGGGCAAGCTCGTCGTCCTGGAAGGGGTCTATTCCATGCTGGGCGACGTTGCCCCGCTGAAGGACATGATCCGCGTCGCAAAGGAAAACGGCGCGATGGTGCTGGTCGATGAGGCGCACTCGATGGGCTTCATCGGCGATAACGGCCGCGGCGTGGCGGAGGACCAGGGTGTGCTCGACCAGGTCGATTTCGTCATCGGCACCTTCTCGAAAAGCGTCGGCACGGTGGGCGGCTTCTGCGTGTCCAACCATCCCAAGTTCGAGATCATGCGGCTGGTCTGCCGCCCCTACGTCTTCACCGCCAGCCTTCCGCCAAGCGTGGTGGCGACTGCCTGCACCTCCATCCGCAAACTGATGCAGGGCAGCAACAAGCGCGCGCATCTGTGGGAGAATTCCAAGCGGTTGCATGGCGGCCTGAAGGAGCTGGGGTTCGAGCTCGGCACCGACGAGCCGCAGAGCGCGATCGTGGCGGTCATCATGCCCGACCTGGAACAGGGCGCGGCGATGTGGGAAGCGCTGCTGACCGAAGGGCTCTACGTCAACCTCGCCCGCCCGCCCGCAACGCCCGCCAACATGACCCTGCTGCGCTGCTCGCTGTGTGCCGAACACAGCGAGGAGGAAGTGGGCACGATCCTGAAGATGTTCGAGGCGGCGGGGAAGGCCGTGGGTATCATCTGACATATTGAGAATTTTTGCATTGCAGGTTCGCGCCAGCAATGCGACCACCTCCTTCAAATGGGGGGTACATGATGGGCGGTATCACGATCGGTGGGCGGCGTTATGCTGCGTTGTTTGCGTCATTTGCTCTGGTAGCGTGTGGGGGTGATGACGGGGTATCAACGCCGACAGCCCCGCCGTCCGCCCCGACAAATCAAGCACCGACCTTCACTTCGGGATCTGCGGTCTCGGTAGTCGAGAATTCGGGTGGAACGATATACACGGCCACTGCCACTGATCCCGACGGCGACCCGGTCACCATATCGATTTCCGGTGGGAGCGATGCTTCTGCGTTTTCGATTTCCGGCGGCGCGCTCAACTTTGTCAAAGCGCCCAATTTCGACCAGCCTACCGATGCGGGCTACGACAATCTCTACCAAGTTACCCTGACTGCGAAGGACAGCAAGGGTGGCGCGGCAAACCTCGCACTGACAGTCGAAGTCACGAACGACCGCGAGGGCGTCGCGGTTACGCGCCTTGTTAGCGGCCTCGGGAACGACGCGGTGATCGCAGCCCGAACCCGGGGCTCCGCCGGCCTCATCGCCGTCTCCCAAGACGGCACGGTCCGCGAATTCTTCGGCGGATCGGCGTCCGGCAATCTTACCGGCAACGTCTTCCTGCCCGGAGAAACGGGCCGCGTTCTCGCGGTGGCGCACTTCAACGGGTACGGCGTCGTGATGCTCGATATCTCCGGGAAAGGCGTCTTCGTTCGTACGATCGTCTTGCAGGAATCGAGACAGAACTATTCCATCTCCACGCGGATTGCACAGCCTTCTTCGCAGCAAGCGCGCGGAACACTCTTCATCGGCGGCGACGGGTTCCTGTTCGGGGCGCTCGGCGATCCCGGAGGACAACTCGCGCAGGATCCCACGTCCGGTTACGGCAAGTTCTATCGCGTCCAGGTCGATCCCTATTGCGGCGCTTCCTTGTCAAGTTATTGCATCGCTGCGGAACTGTTCGGTGATGGTGTCCATGCGCCCGCGGGCGGAGGTGGCTACGCGTCACGCAGTTTCCTGCTCGACAGCGGAACCGGGCGGCAGGAAGAAGTCGATTACTTCAATCAGAACGCCCAGCCCCTCGATTTTGGTTGGCCGTATCGCGAGGGAACCTACGAGCGGATAAACAACCCACCGGCCGCCGTTATCGGCCCGTCGCTTACCTACACATACGGCGATGGCTTTTTCCAGGGTCAGGGCATGACGGGCGGAGTCTACTACACCGGCGGCATCGGTAGCCTCGACGACCGGGTTCTGGTGACCGACGCTTCAGGCAAGATCTTCGCCTTCCGTGGCGGTTTCCTGAGTGACGGCATTCTGCATCCGTCCACCGAAATGGAGAACCGGACCGCCGATTTCGTGCCAGATAGTGGCACTCTGGAGCGGCCGGTGGCGGTCGTCCGGGATACCGACGGACGCCTCTATATCCTCGATGGCGATGGGGAGTTGTACGTGGTGAAATCCGCCAGTTGAGAAGAGCGTCCGAAGCGGGGAACGCTTAGCCGGCCCGATCCGTCTATCGCGCGAACCCTAACGGAGAAACGCAGATGAAGACCACCAATTCCGCCACCGCGACCTATGATGGCCTGGGCAAGTCCGGGAAGGGCCACGTCAAGACCAAGTCGGGCGCGCTCGACCATCCCTATGGCTTCAACACCCGGTTCGAGGACAAGCCGGGCACCAATCCCGAAGAGATGATCGCCGCCGCGCATGCCAGCTGCTTCACCATGGCTCTGTCGATCCAACTGGGGAACGCAGGCTTCGAAGACGGCCATCTCGAAACCACCGCCAAGGTGACCCTGGAAGACGATCCGGACGGCGGCTTCAGGATTTCCAAGTCGGCGCTGACGCTGACCGGCAAGGTGGCCGAGGCCGATCAGGCGAAGTTCGAGGAATTGGCGAAGAAGGCCAAGGAAGGCTGCCCGATCTCCAAGCTGCTCGATTGCGAGATCACGCTGGAGACGAATTTCCAGGGCTAGACCGGCCATCGAAGCGCGCGCGGCGGGTCACGCCACGCGTTCGCCCGGCTCATCGTCGCGATCGAGCCGGGCCTCGGTCGCAGGGCGTCCGTAGAGATAGCCCTGCGCGATGTCGCAGCCGAAATCGATGACGCTGCGCGCGCTCTCGGCATTCTCGATTCCCTCCACCGTCACCTGCAGGCCGAGATTGTGGGCCATCGCGGTGATGGTGCGCACGATGGTGCGCGAGGATTCGCTGCTGTGGAGGTTGGCGATGAAGGAGCGGTCGATCTTCAGCTTGTCGAATTCCAGCTCGCCGAGATGCCGCAGCGACGAATAGCCGGTGCCGAAATCGTCGAGCGCTATCTTGATCCCCTGGCGCTTGAACCGGCGAATGATGTCGCAGGCGAGCTCGATATCCGTCACCAAGGCATTTTCGGTGATCTCGATTTCCAGCCGCCCCGGCACCACCCCGGCTTCGGTGAGGATTTGCAGCACGCGCTCGATCAGCCACGCGTCGCCGAACTGCACCGGGGAGAGGTTGACGGCGAAGATCAGGTCCGCCGGCCACTGTCGCACATCGGCGGCGGCGCGTTCGAGCAGGGCGTAGAACAGGTTCGAGATGAGGCCGGCCTCTTCCGCGACGGCAATGAACTCGTCCGGCATGCGCAGGCTGCCATCGTCGAGCCGCCAGCGCGCAAGCACCTCGTATCCGATGATCCGGCCGTCCTCCAGCCGGACGAGCGGCTGATAGAACGGTTCGATCCGCCCGCTGCGCAGCGCATCGCGCAATTCGGCCTCGATCTCCGCCCGGTGGATTGCGACCGTTTCCATGCCCGCTTCGAACAACCGGAAGCCGTTGCCGCGCTGCTGCTTGCATTCGTACATCGCGGCATCGGCCTGCGACAGCACCGCGTCGCCCGACAGGTCCAGCGTATCGACATAGGTGACGCCGATACTCGCGCCGACCGAGACCGGCCCGGCGGCCAGCTGGAAGGGGGGATCGAAGCAGGCCGAGATCTCCTCCAGCCGGGCGATCAGCGCGTCGCCCTGCCGCACGTCCTTCAGCAGGACGACGAATTCATCGCCGCCGAGCCTGCCGACGAAGGCGAGTGGGCCGATATGCTCCGCGAGGCGGCTGGCCGCCGCGATCAGCAGATCGTCCCCTGCGCGGTGGCCGTGAAGATCGTTGATCGCCTTGAACCGGTTGAGGTCGATCAGCAGGAGGGCGAGCGGGCGTTCGTCCGCATCGGTGATCGCTTGATCCAGCACCCGGTTGAAATTGCGGCGGTTGGGCAGGCCGGTCAGCGGATCGTGCATCGCCATGGCCTGCGCCTGCTCTTCCGCCTCGATCCGTCCCTCGAGCTCGGCATTCACCTCGCGCAAGCGGCGCAGGGAGAAGATGGCCATGGCGACGGGCAGCACCATGATCGCGGTCAGGATCTCGTCCAGTTCCCAGCTTTCGTGTCCGTCCGAAAAGTTGACGACATGCTCGAACGCCTGGACCGAAATGAAAAAGGCGAGCAGCGCCGCGAACACGCCGAAGATAATCAGCGCGTCGCGCCAGATGGTGCGCTTCAGGCGCGCACGACTCTGCTCCCTGACCGACCTTTCCCGATACATAATGCCGTAGATTGGCAATGCGCCACTTAACTATTTGCTAATCCGGGCCTTTTCTTCGTATTGCCGCGTAATGAGCGCTTAGTGCCGTGGCAGGCATTGCCGTGAGATCGGCTTGCGCTCAGTCCATCGCCCGGCCGATGCGTACCAGCAGACCGCTGGGATCGCTGACCGCGAATTCGTAGGTCCCCCATGGCTTGGTGTGGGGGCTGCCCTCCTCGATGATCAGGTCGCGCACCGCGTCGGCCACGGCATCGACATCCTCGACATAGAGATACAGGCCGAACGGGTTGTCCTCTATCCTTCGCGGCCAGCCGGGCGCGTGGGTCAGGTGCAGATGCCACCCCCGCCCATCCTCCAGAATGCGGTAGTGGCCGTAATCGCTGACGACCGAGAACCCCAGACGGCGGTAGAACGCCTCGCTCGCGTCCAGATCGCTGGTGGGGACGATCGCAACCGCGCGATGTTCCATGACGCTTCACTCCCTTTCCGATGAGACCCCGGTGTGGCGCGAGCCGTAGCGGTTGGCGAGCGAAAAGGGCGCGTTTCCGGGCCGGTCCGGACCTTCCCCGGCGATTGTCCGGCGCGCCGACGCTTTCGCAACGCTGCGTAACTGGTACACCGGGCCATGGCGGGGCATCGGTCTGTGACTGCGCGGCTGCTTTCAAGCAGCGAGACAGCGATGGTGGACGCCTTGGCCGCCCTTTTGGCGGAGCGGCGCTACGAAGCGATCCGGGTGGCCGATATCATCGCCCGTGCAGGCGTTGGCAAATCGACTTTCTACGAGCATTTCCGGGGCAAGGACGATGTCCTGCTAGCGGCGATGCAGCCGATCCTGCTGGCGCTGACCACCGCCGCATCGGGACGCGCGGCCCATTCCTACATCCGGCCGATGGTCGCGCATCTGTGGGAGCGCCGGTCGATCGTGCGACCGATCCTCGAATCGACCGCCGCCCTTCCACTGGAGCGCCGCCTGGCCGAGGCGATGGCGACGCATGGCGGCCGCCCGGCAGGGGGCGACCAGACGCCGATCCAGTGCGTCGGAATGGCGGCGGCGCAGCTTGCCATGCTGCGGCACTGGCTGTCGGGCCGCGCCGTCGCAACGACCGAAGAGATGACCGGGCGGCTGATCGCCTGCTCCCGCATTGGGGACGGCGACCATCCTTCCTAAGCGACCTTGCGCGCCTTTGGGCCCTCCGCGCGGAACGGGAGCGCGCCGCGAAGCTGCGCTCACCGTTCTTCGCGAGCGGCGGGATGCGCTCAGGTGCCGGTTGCAGCCGGCGTGGCGGCGGCGAAGACGCCGCAGGCGATGCGATCGCCATTGCCGTTCGCTGCGTCCATCTTTGGCGCGTCCGAGCGCTGATGGATCATGAAGGACGATCCGTCGCCTTCCATGATGCCCGCCAGCGTGATGGGCGCGGCGAGCGTATATTCCAGCGTGCCGGTGCCATCCTGGCCGACGGTGATCTTCGCATCCTTGCTGTCGTCGGCCTCGCTCTCGTTGCCGAGGCCCATTGCGGTGTCGAACGGTGCCCAGTGTGGGCCGGAGGCCATGAAGTCCGGCGTGCAGGTGCCGACATCGTGGATATGCGCGCCGTGCGCGCCCGGGGTCATGCCGGTGACGCGGATCATCATCCGCACCCCGTCCGGCGTCTGCATGGCGGTGACGGTGCCCACATCCTTACCATCGGCGGTCGCCAGGGTCGCGCTCGCCTGCGTCGGACCATCCGTTGGCGCGGTCTGCGCCATGGTCTCGGTGGCGGCGGGCGTCTGCTCGGCGGCGGTATCGGGGGCGTCCTGGCTCGCTCCGCAGGCGGCAAGGCCCAGTGGAAGGGTCAGCGACAGGATGGCGGCGGTCATGATGGGTGTGCGCAACGGCTCTCTCCTTTGGTGAACGAACTCCTGCTGTCACAGCCATGCAGGACGCGTTGGGTTCCCGATCGCGCCGCAACCAGCTACCGACCTTGGCTAGCCGAGCGGCCCCGCATGGACCTGCGTCGCACCGGCACAGCGGTCCTGCGCCGCCCCGCCGCCTTCGAGCAGGGTGACGGCCAGCACCCCGCCCACCACCAGCACGATGAACGCCGCGGTGACGAGGCCCAGATACTTGTCGATGAAGCGCTTGATCGGGGCACCGAACAGGCGGAACAGGACACCGACGATCATGAAGCTGATCGCGCGGCTGATCACGGCGGCGAAGAAGAAAGTGACGAGGTTCATCCCGATGAACCCGGCGGTGATCGTCAACAGCTTGAACGGGATCGGCGTCGCGCCCTTGGCGACGAAGATCCAGAAACCCGCCTCGCGCAGATAGCAGGCGGCGACGGGGAAACTCTCGGTCAGGTGCAGTGCGGCGAGCAATTGCTCCCCCACCGTGTCGTACAGCCCCCAGCCGATGGCGTAGCCGAGGAACCCGCCCAGGACCGAGCTGGCGGTGGCCACGGCGGCGAAGCGCAGCGCCTTCTTCGGCTCGGCCAGGCACATCAGGCCCAGCAGCGGGTGCGGCGGCACCGGAAAGAAGCTCGCCTCCACGAAGCAGAACAGCGCCAGCCACCATACCGCGTGGCGATGCGCCGCCTTGTCCAGCACCCAGTTGTAGAGACCCCTGATCATCGGCTGCGCGCCCTTCCCGTAATCGCGCGCCGGGCAAGCGGCGGCGCGCATCGCCTAGACGAACCGTGAAACCGAGGCAATCACGCCTCTGTTAACCCATTTGGCACTTTTCTATTGACATCGTGACGCTCTTTGGTTATAGAAACGGAACATCGCGATAGTGTGACTCGAACGGGCGGCGCTCCTGCAATGGGGGATCTCCCGCTTTCGTTCGGCTGTCGCGCTTCATCATATCAACGGACCTGGGAGGGCCAGCCATGACCGCCAGCAATGCGGAACGGCGGGCGTGGGAGGAACCTTTCCTCGCCGCGCTTCGCCGGGGAGAGAGTGTGGCCGAGGCCTTTCGCGAGGCCGGGGTGGAGCGGTCCACCGCCTATCACCGGCGGCGGCACGATGCGCGGCTCGCCCGCGCATGGGATGCGGCGCGTGAGGCCGGCCAGCGCAAGGCCCTTTGCGGACAGACCGCCCCGCCCGCGCCGCACTGGCGCGCCGCTTTTCTGGAGGAGCTGGCCCACAGCTCCAGCGTTTCGGCCAGCGCGCGGGCCGCCAACGTGCCCGTCGCCACCGCCTACAAGAAGCGCCGCGACGATCCAGCCTTCGCGCTGAGGTGGCGCGCCGCGCTGCACGAGGGGTACGAGCATCTGGAAATGGAGGTGCTGGCCCATCTGCGCGGCAACCTGCCGGAACGCAGGATCGACGTCGCCAATGCGATCCGCCTGCTCGCCGCGCATCGCCAGACCATCGCGGAAATTCGCGCGAGCCAGGATGAGCGCTCCGAAGAAGAGGTCATCGCCTCGATCAACGATCTGATCGACCGGATGCGGCGCGAAGATGGCGACCTGCCGCCGGAGGACGCGCATGGTTGAGATGGCGGACGCACGCGGCCGCTATCTCGGTCGCATAAGGCGTGGCCGACGGGCCGATTTCGTACAGGACATGTCCCAAGACGAACGACTCGCCTTCGACAAGCATTGGGAACTCCAGGCGCATGACGGCCAGATCGCCCCGCCAGGCGAATGGTCGACCTGGCTGCTGATGGCGGGCCGCGGCTTCGGCAAGACGCGCGCGGGGGCGGAATGGACCCGCGCCGTCGCGCAGGCCGACGGCACCGCGCGGATCGCGCTGGTCGGGGCCTCGCTGGCCGAGGCGCGCGCGATCATGGTCGAGGGGCCGAGCGGCCTCTTGGCGGTGGCGGGCAAGAAGCAGCGCCCCCGCTTCGAGCCGTCGAAGAACCTGTTGCGCTGGCCGGGTGGCGCCGAGGCGCGGCTCTATTCCGCCGCCGAGCCGGAAAGCCTGCGCGGCCCGCAGCACAGCCATGCATCCCGGACAGGCGCAGAAGGAGTTCTTCGTCAACGAAGCGCTGGCGCGGCTCGATGTGCTCATCGCGCCCGCTGTCGTGGGGGTAGCCGACACGCCACCCGCCGACCCGGACGAAGGTGACATGTGGCTGGTGGGCACCGCCGCGAGCCAGTCCTGGGCGGACCGGCCCGACCATTTCCCCACCTTCACCGGCGGCGACTGGCTCTTCTGCGCCCCCGTTTCCGGCATGCGGGCATGGGATCGTAGCGCGGCTTGCCACCTCCTGTTTCGCGACGGATGGCACCTTGCCTCACCTCCGCAACTGCCTGATGGCGGAGCGACGATCGATAGCGAAGCGCGCGAGACGATCCGTGACCTAATTGCAACATTGCAAGCTGCAGGCGTGCTTTCGCAATAATTATTGGAACCCATCCGCCGAGTTGCCGTTTGCGCATCACAGGAGGCTGGTCTCCCTCTTTTTTGCCGTACTATCCCAGGATATGAGGCATTCTTGCAACATTGGGCCGGATTAGCCGCTTGCCTCTGTATAGGGGAAAAGTTAGATGGGAGGCCTCTTGGTGGCTTCAATTCCAATTAAGAAGGGGAATTACATAATGCGGAAACTCGTCATAGGAATGGCGATGGCCTCAACGGCCCTAGCATCGCCTGCCCTGGCGCGCGACAACTCTTGGTATGTCGAGGCCGATGGCGGTGTGATGATCGTCGAAGACACCGAATTCGATGTCAACGACGTGTCGGATCAAACCAGCTTCGATTCCGACATCGGCTACGACTTCGGCGGTCTCGTCGGCTACGACTTCGGTCCGTTCCGTCTTGAAGCCGAGGGCAGCTATCGTCGCGCTAGCTTCGACTCGGCTTTCATAGGTTCGAACGGATTCGCCGCAGGTCCTGCCGGTCAGATCTCCGGTTCGGGTGTGGCAGATCCCGTCAACGGCCGCATCAGCTCGCTGAGCTTCATGGTCAACGGTTTGGTCGACTTCGGTGCCGATGATGGCGTTCAAGGGTTCGTCGGCGGTGGTGCCGGTGTGGCTCGTACCGATGTCAACGCGAGCATCAATAACCTGAACGGTGCTGGCGCAGTGGACGGTCTCGACGATTCCGACACCGGGTTCGCCTGGCAGGTACTGGCGGGCGTTCGCGCTCCGTTGACCGACAATATCGACGTCGGCCTGAAGTATCGCTTCTACAACGCGGAAAACGTCGATCTCGTCGATCGCGCTGGCCGCGATCTGAGCACCAAGATGCGCAGCCACTCGCTGCTCGGCACGCTGACCTACAACTTCGGCGCGCCCGCTGCTCCGGCTCCGGTGATGGCACCCCCGCCGCCGCCGCCGCCGCCCCCGCCGCCGCCGCCTCCCCCGCCGCCGCCGCCGCCCGTTCCGGCGTGCAACACCGGGCCGTACATCGTGTTCTTCGACTGGGATAAGTCGGACATCACGCCGGAAGCAGCCTCGGTGCTCAACAATGCGGTTTCGGCCTACGCCAATTGCGGCACTGCTTCGGTCATGCTGGCTGGTTACACCGATACGTCGGGTACCAAGCAGTACAACCAAGGCCTGTCCGAGCGTCGTAACGACTCGGTCCGCTCGTACCTGTCCAGCCGCGGTATCCCCGATGGCCGGATCAGCAGCGAAGGCTTCGGCGAGAACGACCTGCGGGTCCCGACCGCCGACGGTGTGCGCGAGCCGCAGAACCGTCGCGTTCGCATCACCTACGGTCCGGGTTCGGGCATGTAAGGCGATCGATCCGATCGAATTGGAAAGGGGCCGGAGCGATCCGGCCCCTTTTTTGTTGGCGTTAGGATATCCTCTCTTCAGGACCTCCTCTCTCACGAAAAGGATTAGGGATGGCGACCCGAGACTCTCGCAAATCTTTCCGCGGCAGAGCCTTCCACGCCCCTGTGGTCGGCGTACTCCTTCTCGCCGCTGGCGCTCTGAGCCTTTCCGCCTGCGCCACCGCCACAGTCGGCGATCTTCCAATCGAACGTCTAGCCAGTGCTAAGCTCGTCTCCACGGTCGGATCTCCGGTCGGCACGGTCCAACTAATGGGCAGCGGAAACACGATTACGGTAGCCCTAGTGGCCACCGGACTTACTCCCGGCATGCATGGGTTCCACCTGCATCAGACCGGCTCATGCACGCCGCCGGACTTCACGTCGGCCGGCGGCCATCTCAATCCCTACGACAGGCAGCACGGGCTGGAAAATCCCGCCGGCCCCCATCTGGGCGACATGCCCAATCTAGAGGTCGGTCCTTCGGGTACCGTCAGCACCACCGTCGATCTGCGCGGAATGCAGACAGAGTTGATGAAGATACTGTTCGACGCCGACGGTACCGCCGTCGTGATCCATTCGGGCGCTGACGACTACCGGACCGACCCGGCAGGGGACGCGGGAAGCCGCGTGGCGTGCGGAGTGCTTGAAAGGGCCTGACCGTTCCTCGCCCGCGGGCGGCGATTAGATCGGTTCGCCCGCCGCCCTTGCCCGCTCCTGCAGTGTCGCTTCCGCTTTCGGCACGAGGCGGATAGCGACCACCAGGAGGATCAGTCCCACCGGGGCAGCCGCGAGAATGCTCAGCATGCCGGTGGCGAGATCATCCCCATGCTTGGCCGAAACAAGACCGGCGAGATACGGACCGAGCGCGAGGCCGACCAGCGTGGTAGCGAGAAAGAAGGTCGCCGTGGCCACCCCCCGCATCCGTGGCAGGACCAGCGCCTGGCTCGCCGCCGCCGCCGCACCCAGTGCGCTCGCCCCGCAGAACTGCGCGGCGAATGCAACGATAAGAAACACCGTCTGGCTCGATGTGGTGAACATCGTCCAGATGATCGGCAGCGGCGCGATCAGGCCGAAGAGGACCACGAACAGGCGGCCCGATGGGGTCCGGAGATAGAGTGCGTCTGCCATTCTGCCGCCGGCGATGACGCCCAGGAAGCCTGCCACCGCGCTGGGCGCGCCCAGCAGCAGCCCGATCTCCGCCTTGCTGATTGCAAAAGCCCGTTCCGCATAGGGCGCCCCCCAATAGGACGTGGCATAGGCGATAAACGCCACGACGCCGTAACCCAGGATGGTGGTCATGAAGGCGGGCGAACCCCAAGTCAGGCTGAAGGTCACCGGGTCGCGCGAACGCAGCGCGGTGGCCCAGCTGAAGATGGCGTAATAGCCGACGCCGAGGAACAGCCATTGGTCCGAGACCTGCGCGACGACCGCGCCCGGCCCCGACCCGAGCCAATTCGTGAGCCCTATCGCCAGCAGCGCAAACAGGACGATCGCGCCGACATTCACCAGCAGCGCGCCGACACCGCGCCGCGCCGCGCCGAGGATGGTCAGCGGGGGAATGATCTGCAGCAGTTCGTCCACGAAACCGCGGAAGGGCTTCTCCACCGGCTCGCTGGGCATGCCGTCGATCAGGCCGCGAACCGGTTCCTTCAGCGTCAGCACCCATAGCGCCAGCGCGAGCCCCGGGAGGCCGACGATGATGAAGGCCGCCTGCCAACCGGCGAGGTTCAGCGGGCCGCCGTTGGGATAGGCCGATTCCCAGTTCTCCACGATCAACCCGCCGATCAGGAGGGAAAGGCCGCCGCCGAGATACAGGCCGGAGGAATAGATCGCCAGCGCCGTCGCCCGCAGACGTGCCGGAAACCAGTCGGAAATGAGCGAATAGGCAGAAGGGCTCGCCGTCGCTTCGCCCACGCCGACCCCGACCCGCGCCGCGGTCAACAGCGGGGCCGTGCGCGCGAGGCCGGACAGCGTGGTCATGGCCGACCACAGCGCCAGCCCGATCGACATCAGGCGCACCCGGTGCCAGCTATCGGCCAACTTGCCCAAAGGTATGCCGAACAGCGCGTAGAAGATGGCAAAGGCGGTTCCGTACAGGAATCCGAGGTAGGCATCGCTGACGCCAAGATCCGCCTTGATGTCGTTGGCGAGGATCGAGAGGATCTGCCGGTCGACGAAATTGAGGACATAGACCAGCAGCAGGACCGTCAGCGCATACCAGCTATAGCCAGGCACACCGGCATCGCGCGCAGGCTGAGCTGCGGGCACTTCGTCAGCATTCGGCATTCGTTCTCTCCCTAGGCCGGCGGTATGTCGTAGGGATACCGCAGCCCATCCTCCAGACCCGCTTCCGCGAACCCCTTGCGCCGAAGTCGGCAACTATCGCAAGCGCCACATGGCAATCCGTCCGCACGCGGATCGTAACACGACCAGCTCATCCCCGTATCGAGGCCGAGCCGGTCGGCCTCCCGCGCGATGTCCGCCTTTGACATGTACTGCAGTGGCGCGTGAATGACGATCGGGCCGTCCTCCACCCCGATCTTCGTGCCCAGGCTGGCTGTGTGGGCGAAACTGGTGATGAATTCGGGTCGGCAATCGGGATAGCCCGAATAGTCGAGCGCGTTGACACCGATGAAAATGTCGCGCGCTCCGCCGCTTTCGGCGAAGGCGGTGGTCAGCGACAGGAATACGAGATTGCGCGCCGGGACATAGGTGACCGGAATGGCTTCTCCCACCCCTTCTTTTGGCACATCGACATCGTCGGTCAGCGCCGAACCACCGAACTTGCGCAGGTCGAGTGCCAGTTCGACATGACGGGCCGCGCCCAGCTCCGCGGCGATCCGGCGCGCGGCATCCAGTTCGCGGCGGTGCCGCTGACCATAATCGATGGTGAGCGCATGAAGCGCGAAGCCCTGCTCGCGCGCGAGCGCGGCGGACACCATGGAATCCAGTCCCCCGGAAAGGAGAACGACGGCAACGGGTTCGCCAGTTTCAGCCATCGGGCCGGGCTAGCCGAAGTCCTGACGCGGCCCAAGCCCGATCTGCGTTCGTTCAGCAGCCGCCGGTGCGGCGCGCCTCCACGGAGAACGAGAAAGGCTGACCGTTGCTCATGCCTTCCGATGTAAGCTGCACGAGAGTGGAGCTTTCGCGCCGGATGGTGGTGAGGCCGTATCCCGACTTGCTGCAGCTGTACTGCACCGCGACCCGGCTCGGCCCGTCTTCGATGAGATAGCTTTTGCACGGCCCGTTGGAGCGGTGCCGCAGCCGAATGAGCTCGGTCCCCGAACGCAGGCAGATCCTGCTTGTCGCTTTGGTTTCCCGGTCGCGCACTTCCCACATGCCGCTCTGCAGCGGCTGGAGCTTGCCGAGTTCGGGCGCAGCGGCCCGAACCGGGCTGACCAGAGCCAGCGCGGCGATGGTCACGCCGATCGCGCCGCTGCGCAGCCGGACTGAGGATCGCGTCGATGTCGTCCCGGTGCGAAGCATCGCGGGTCCCCCTTCATGGTGTCGATAATGGTGGATGGTGTGGTTCATCAGAGAGCCTATCACCGATAGGTGTCGATTCGGTTTCATGCCGCCACGGAAAAGATCTTGCTGCAGAATGCGCAGTCGACCGGAATGTTTCCGCTTTCGTCACGCATGTCGCGCAAGTCTTCTTCGGGAAACCGGGCGAGCACCGTGCGGTAGTAATCCTGCGAACAGCGGCAGCCGCGCACGATCCGCGGCCCCAGCGTGGTTCGTACCGCGTCCTCTTCGTGGAACAGACGCCAGAGCAGCGCCTCCAGCGAAATCTCGGGATCGAGCAGTTCCTCGTGCCGTACACTGCCGGCCATGACCGACACGTGCTCCCAGTGCGGGTGCTCCTGCCGCGCCTCAATGCGCTCGCGCCCTTCCTCGCCATCGGCCATGTGCTGGATCAGCAAGCCCGCGCCCGAACAGCCATCCGGGCCGGAACGCACCGCGATGCGAATCTGGGTGGGGACTTGTTCCGACTGGAGAAAATAGCTCTCGCACGCTTCGGCGAGCGAATCGGCTTCCAGCGGAACAATCCCCTGATAGCGCCCGCGCCCATCAGCCATGTCGAACGTGATCGCGAGATAACCGCCGGCGAACAGCGCGGGGAGGCCGGGGTTCGCCCCCAGCGAGGCCAACCGCTCGCGATCGAAATCGACATAGCCGCGCAGTTCGCCGCCACGATAATCGCAAACGAGTAGCTTCACCACGCCGCCATCGGTCTGCGCCTGCATGGTCATCTGCCCTTCGTCGCGCTTGACGAGGGCACCGATGAGCGTCGCGATCACGAGCGCTTCGGCCAGGAGATGCTTGATCGCCGGCGGGTAGTCGTGCGCGGCAAGCACGGTGTCGAGCACTTCGTCGAGACGCACCACTCGCCCGCGCACGTCGCGCGCAGGAATGGAGAACGCCATCAGGCGATCCGAATAGGTCTCCTCCTGGGAGATGGTCTGCGACGCGGGATTTTCGGGCATGACCCGAATATGGGAATTTTCGCGCCGCAGAGAAGACCCCGCGGTCCGCAGCTACCCTTCAGAGCAGGCCGAATGCCCACAGCAGGACGGATTTTTGCGCGTGGATGCGGTTTTCCGCCTCGTCGAAGACCAAAGATGCCGGGCCCCCGAACACGCCCTCGGTCACTTCGTCGCCGATATGGGCGGGCAGGCAGTGGAGAAAGCGCGCGTCCGGCTTTGCCCGCGCCATCAGGTCGGCATCGACGCGGTACGGCGCCATCGCCGCCAGCTTCTCCTCGGCATGGGCCTGACCCATGGATATCCAGGTATCAGTCACCACGATATCGGCCCCGTCGGCGGCGGCGCCTGCATCCTGCGTCAAGGTGACGGTCGAGCCTGCGGCCCGGGCCATCTCGACGAATTCGCGCTCCGGCTTGTAGCCCGCGGGCGTCGCGACGCGGACGTTGAAACGCATCAGGCCCGCCGCCTCCAGGATTGAATGGAGCACGTTGTTGCCATCCCCGAACCAGGCGAGTTCGAGGCCGGGCAGGCTCTTGCCGTTCTCCACGATGGTCAGCAGGTCGGCCACGATCTGGCACGGATGCGATCGATCGGTGAGGCCATTGATCACCGGCACCGTGGCGTGGCGCGCCATATCCTCGATCTTCGCGTGATCGTCGGTCCGGATCATGATCGCATCGACCATCCGGCTGAGCACCCGCGCGGTATCGGCGATCGATTCGCCCCGCCCCAGCTGCATCGAGCCCGATTCCATCACCATCGCGCTGCCGCCCAGCTGGCGGATCGCCATGTCGAAGCTGGCGCGGGTTCGGGTCGAGCTTTTCTCGAAAATCATCGCCAGCACGCGGCCTGCGAGCGGCGCATCCGAATCGCACCGCCCCTTCGGCCAGTCGGCGCGGGCCCGCTTGCGGTCGATCGCATCGGCCAGCATGGCCGCGATCGCATCCCCGCCGGCATCGGACAGGTCGAGGAAATGGCGCCGCGCGGTCATCCCGCGGCACCCGGGTCGTAGTCGGCCGCACCCGCCGAGAGCTTTTCGAAGAACTCGTCGATCTCAGCATCGCCGACGACCAACGGCGGCAGCACGCGCAGCGTCTGGTCGCCTGCCGCCACCGTCAACAGCTGGTGCTTGTCGCGCAGGTGCTGGAAAAACGGACGGCTTTCCACCTTCATCCGCACGCCCAGCATCAGCCCGGCGCCGCGAACGCAGTCGAACAGGTCCGGATAATTGCCGATGAACTGGTCCAGCCGGGTACGGATGCGTTCGCCCTTCGCACGCACGTCAGCGAGGAAATCGGGATCGGTCACGACCTCCATCACCGCACTGCCCGCCGCCATGGCGAGCGGGTTGCCACCATAGGTCGAACCGTGGCTGCCGAAGCCCATGCCGCGCGCCGCTTTCTCGGTCGCAAGGCACGCGCCGAGCGGGAAGCCGCCGCCGATCCCCTTCGCACTTGCCATCACGTCGGGCTCCACCCCATACATTTCGTATGCGTAGAGGTGTCCGGTGCGCGCCACCCCGCACTGCACCTCGTCGAACACCAGCATCAGGTCCTGCTCGTCGCAGATCGCCCGCAGCCCCTCGATGAATTCCTGGCTCGCGGGGCGGATGCCGCCTTCACCCTGGATCGGTTCGACCAGGAAGCCCGCGGTCTTCGGGCCGACCATCGCTTTGGCCGCCGCGAGGTCGTCGAACTCGCAATACTGGAAACCGGGCAGCAGGGGCATGAAGCCCTTGTGCATCTTCTCCTGGTTGGAAGCGCTGATCGTCGCCATCGTGCGACCGTGGAAGGCGCTGGTGAAAGTGATCAGCTCGGTCCGGTTCGAATCGCCATCTTCATGCTGGTGATAGGCGCGCGCCGTCTTGATCGCGCATTCGACCGCTTCCGCACCCGAATTGGTGAAGAACACCGTATCGGCGAAGGTGTGATCGACCAGCGTCTGCGCCAGCCGCTCCCCCTGCGGGCTGCCGTAGAGGTTCGAAACGTGCATCAGCGTTTCGGCCTGCTGCTGGATCGCCCCGATCAGTCCGGG
Organism: Erythrobacter sp. LQ02-29; assembly: GCF_022576075.2. Classification (NCBI taxonomy): domain Bacteria; kingdom Pseudomonadati; phylum Pseudomonadota; class Alphaproteobacteria; order Sphingomonadales; family Erythrobacteraceae; genus Erythrobacter; species Erythrobacter sp. LQ02-29. Next base: position 609,517 of record NZ_JANCNT010000001.1, read on the forward strand.
ATGCGAATGGCCCAGAAGGTTGACCGCGATGCCGCTGGCGAAATCGAGATAGCGCGTCCCGTCCTCGTCGATCAGGTGGCAGTTATCGCCGCGCACGGGGCGGACGTCGCAGCGCGGATAGACGGGCATGAGGGGGGAAATGGCCATGGCGTACCTCTGATGATCGGAAAGCGAAACGACAAATGGCGACCCTTGCGGGCCGCCATCTGGTGTTCTCTAGGTGCCTGTCCACATGCGGTCAAACCGGTGCGGCAAAGGCGCGGGGTCAGTCCTGAACGGGGACGAGATTGACCGCCGAATGCTTGCCTCGTCGGTCGACCTCGAGATCGAACTGGTAACGTTCGCCCTCGTTGATCTGGCCGAGGCCGGACCGTTCCACCGCGCTGATGTGCACGAATGCGTCGGGCTGACCGTCGTCGCGCACGAGGAAGCCGAAGCCCTTCATCGAGTTGAAGAACTTGACCGTGCCGGTCGCCTTCTCACCCGTCAGCTCGCGCCGGGGCGCGCCTGCGCCGGCATCGTCGCGCCGCGCACCGCCGGGGCCGCCACGCGATTCGACCGGGATCACGTCGCCCACGACCTGCAGGTCCTGCGCCGAGATCTTACCGCCGCGATCGACGAGGTTGAATTCCAGCTCCTGCCCTTCGGCCAGGCCTTCCAGCCCGGCGCGCTCCACGGCGCTGATGTGGACGAAGATATCTTCCCCGCCGCCATCCTGCTGGATGAAACCGAAACCCTTCTGGCCGTTGAAGAACTTCACCGTCCCCTTGCCGGTGCCGACGACCTGCGCGGGCATGCGGTTGAAACCGCCGCCACCGCCGCCACCGCCGCCGCCACGCGGGCCGCCGCCAAAACCGCCGCGCCCGCCGCCGCCGGAACGATCGCCGTAGCCGCCGCCACCACCGCCGCTGCCGCCGCGGTCATCGAAACCGCCACGGTCGCCGAACCGGTCGCCGCCGCCGAAATTGCCCCCACCCTGAAACGGATCGAAGCCGTCTTCGCCGAAACCATCGCGCTTGTCGCGCCCACGACGACGCCCTCTATCGTAACCCATAATCCTGTCAGTACCCTGGTCTTCTGCAACCGCCTCTCAAACCGGGCCCGGCAAGGCGAGACGGCCCCTTGCCGGACAAACTTGCAGGGTCGAACGCGAGCGAAACTGCATACCCCCGTTAGTTTTCGCGATGGGTCATAGCGCGATTCCGGGTCGAGCGCGAACAATTTAAGGTGGTATTTCAGGAAAGCGCATAATCCTGCGCTGCGGCGAAACTATCTTGCTTTCGACACTCTTGCCGCTTTGGACCGGTTTGGCCAAAGATGCGCGGATGGATATCCTTTCGCTTCTTTCCGATCCCGCCGCATGGGCAGCGCTCCTGACCCTGATTGCGCTGGAAGTCGTGCTCGGCATCGACAACCTCATTTTCATAGCGATCCTGTCGAACAAGCTTCCGCCGGAGCAACAGGAAAAGGCGCGAAAAATCGGGCTTTTGCTGGCGCTCGTCATGCGTATCGGTCTGCTGCTGCTGATCGGTTGGCTGGTGACGTTGCAGACCCCTCTGTTCGATCTGGGCCTGTCGGGCAGCCCGAACGCCTATGGCGAGCCGAGCTTTGAGACGGCGTTTTCCGGTCGCGACCTGATCCTGCTCGCGGGCGGGTTGTTCCTACTGGGGAAGGCCACGCGCGAAATCCATCACAATATGGAGCCGCATGCCCCCGATCGCGACATGCGCCACGGCCCGGCGACGCAGGCGACCCTCACCTTCGGTTCCGCCATCGTCCAGATCATCGCGCTCGACATGGTGTTCTCGATCGATTCGATTCTCACTGCCGTCGGCATGACCGACGAGATACCCATCATGGTGACCGCGGTGGTGATCACCGTGGGTATCATGCTGTTCGCGGCCAATCCGCTGGCGCGTTTCATCGAACACAACCCCACGCTGGTGATGCTCGCGCTGGCTTTCCTGGTGATGATCGGGCTGGTGCTGATCGCCGACGGCTTCGGGTTCCATGTTCCCAAGGGCTATATCTACGCCGCCATGGGCTTCTCCGTCGCGGTCGAACTGCTGAACATGTTCCAGCGCCGCCGCAGCGCCTCCGGCGCGAGCGGAGAGGGGTGATCGTGCGATGGGCGACATGCTGCTCCAGGCAGGTCTGTCGCTGGCGGCGATCCTCGCCCTGTTCGGCATCGCCGCATGGCTCGGCCTGGGCCGGGGTACGCGGATAGCGGATGCGGCCCACGCGAAGGCGCTGGCGCAGGAGGCGGATGGCGGCTTCGAACCGGTCGATGCGCTGGTCGGGCCCGACGGGCGCACCGCGCTGGTGCGGGGGGATGACGACCGGTTCATCGCGATCAAGGTCCACGGGGCGCATTTCGCCGCTCGGCCGATATCGCGCGAGGCGATCGCGATCGGGCGCGACGGAACGCTGGCTATCGCGAGCGGCGATCGCCTTTTCGGCAGGCTCGCGATCGCCCTGCGCCAACCCCCGCCGGATTGGCTGACCCGCGCACAGCGGGTGGATTGACGCCGCGATGCCCGAATTCAGCCCCATCAACTACGCCATTCCGGCCTTCGTGCTGCTGGTGCTGGCCGAGATGGTGTGGGCGCGTTTGCGCCGGCCCGCGGCCTACGAGCCGCGCGATACGCTGACCTCGCTCGGCATCGGGCTCGGCAGCACGGTCATCGGCGCGATCACCGGCATCGCCACGCTGGCGCTGTTCCTGTGGCTCTACCAGTTCCGGCTGTTCGATTTCGGCGCGCGGTGGTGGCTGGTGTGGTGGGCCTGGCCGATCTGTTTCGTGGCGGACGATTTCGCCTATTACTGGGCGCATCGGCTGGGGCACCGGGTGCGCTGGTTCTGGGCGGCACACGTCAACCACCATTCCAGCCAGCACTACAATCTCAGCACCGCCCTGCGGCAGAGCTGGACCGGCTTCTTCGCGATGGGTTTCATCTTCACGATGCCGCTCGTCCTGCTGGGTTTCCACCCCGCGATGATCGCGATCTGCCACGGCTTCAATCTGATCTATCAGTTCTGGATTCATACCGAGGCGATCGGGCGGATGCCGCGCTGGTTCGAGGCGGTGATGAACACGCCGAGCCATCACCGCGTCCACCACGCGACCAATCCACGCTATCTCGACCGCAATTTCGCGGGCGTCTTCATCGTGTGGGACAAGGGGTTCGGCACGTTCGAGCCCGAGCGCGACGACGAACCGATCCGCTACGGCATCGTGAAGCAGCTCGGCACTTTTCATTTCCTGTGGAGCGTATTCCACGAATGGATCGGCATGGGCCGCGACATCGCCCGCGCGCCGTGGCGGTACAAGCTGTCCTACCTGCTGCGCGAACCGGGCTGGAGCCATGACGATAGCCGGGAAACCTCCGACATGATCCGAGCGCGCTGGGCGCGGCGGAGCGGCCAGCCGCGCCCGCGAGAGGACCGGCCCGAACCTCCACGCGAAAGGCGATTGTCGTAACCACGGCCCCTGCCTAGTCTTTCCGCCGAGGAGAGGTAGTTCATGGATCAATACGATTACATCGTGATCGGCGGCGGCAGCGCGGGCAGCGCGGTGACCGGTCGGCTGACGCAGGATGGAACGCGGCAGGTCTGCCTGATCGAGGCGGGCGGGCGCAACGATACGCTGGCGGTGAAGACGCCGGGCCTGATGCCCTTCATCGGGAAGCGGCAGAACTATCGCTACGAGACCGTCCCGCAGAAGGGGCTGAACGGGCGACGGGGCTACCAGCCGCGCGGGCGCGGGCTGGGGGGATCCTCCGCGATCAACGCCATGCTCTACCTGCGCGGCCATCCATGGGATTACGACAACTGGGCCGCCATGGGCTGCACCGGCTGGAGCTGGGACGAGGTGCTGCCATGGTTCCGCAAGTCGGAAGCGAACGAGCGCGGCGCGAGCGAATGGCACGGCGCAGGCGGCCCGCTGTTCGTGTCCGACCAGCGCTCGGTCAATCCCGCCAGCGCCGCCTTCGTCGAAGCGGCCGCGTCGCTGCAATTACCGCTGAACGAGGATTTCAACGGTGCCCGGCAGGAAGGCTTCGGCACGTTCCAGGTGACTCAGCACAAGGGCGAGCGCTGGAGCGCGGGGCGCGCCTTCGTGGAGCCGGTGCTCGACCAGCCCAATGTCCACTTGCGAACCAACACGCTGGTGGAGCGCCTGCAGATCGAGGGCAATTGCGTGACCGGCGTGGTGGTGCGCAAGGGGCGCGGGCACCAGACGCTGATCGCGCGGCGCGGGGTGATCCTGTCCGCCGGCGCGTTCAACTCGCCCCAGATCATGATGCTGTCCGGCATCGGGCCGGGCGGGCACTTGCGCGAGCATGGCATCCAGGTGGTGCAGGACCGGCCTGATGTGGGTGCCAATCTGCAGGACCACGTCGATTACGTGTCGAGCTGGCAGACCACAAGCGACGTGCCGGTCGGCGATTCGCTGGCCGGGATGCTGCGCACGGCGAAGGCGCTGGTCCAGCATCGCCGCAGCCGCAGTGGGCCGATGACCACGCCCTATGCCGAAACCGGCGGCTTCCTGAAGCTGCGCGACGGTGCGCCTGCGCCCGACATGCAATGGCATTTCGTGCCTGCCATGCTGGAGGATCACGGACGTACCCGTGTGAAGGGGCACGGCTTCTCGCTCCACGCCTGCGTCCTGCGGCCCGCGAGCCGGGGCACCGTGCGGCTCGCCTCTCCCGACGCGGCGGAAGGGCCCGCGATCGATCCGAACTTCCTGGGCGATCCGGCCGATATCGCCCTGCTGCGCGACGGCGTGCGCCTGTCGCAGCGGATCGGGGGAACCCCTGCCCTGCAGGCCTTCGGCCCGACTGACCGCTATCCCGTCGATCCGTCGGACGAGGCCGCGCTGGACCAGCTGATCCGCGACCGCGCGGACACGATCTATCACCCGGTCGGCACCTGCCGCATGGGCGGCGACGCGGACAGCGTGGTCGATCCGACGCTGAAAGCGCGCGGGCTGGAACGGCTGTGGATCGCCGATGCCTCGATCATGCCCAGGATCGTGGGCGGCAACACCAACGCCCCGTGCATCATGATCGGAGAGCGCTGCGCCGATTTCGTGCAGGCCGCCGAGCGCGCCTAAGCCGGGGGCTTTCGCGGCTATCTCTCATGCGCGCACAAAAAAGGGCCGGAGCACTTGGCCCCGGCCCTTGCAAGGTGGCTTGTTCGCAGGAGGAACATGGTTTGGCGGGGCCGGGGCCCGGGAGAGGAGAGAGAGGCCCCGGCCCCGCCAATTCGGTAATCAGTTGTAGGCGCGCTCTCCGTGTTCGCCGATGTCGAGACCTTCGACTTCGACCTCTTCGGAGACCCGCAGGCCGGTCAGCGCCTTGACGATGAAGCCGATGATCAGCGTACCGACGGCGGCCCACACAATGGCGACGATCACGGCGATAATCTGCGTCATCACCTGTCCGCCCATCGAATAGTCCGCCGGATCGCCCGGCCCGCCCAGCGCGGGGCTGTAGACGATACCGGTGCCGATCGCGCCGACGATGCCGGCCACGCCGTGGATGCCGAACACGTCCAGCGCGTCGTCATATCCCAGCTTCGGCTTGAGCTTGGCGACAGCGAAGAACGCCACGGCGGAGGCGATGAAGCCCAGCACGATGGCACCGAACGGGCCGCTGTTGCCCGCCGCCGGCGTGACCGCGACGAGACCGGCGATGATGCCCGAGCACCAGCCGAGCGCGGAGCCCTTGTGCCCGGAGAACTTCTCCATCAGCATCCAGCCCAGGCCCGCCGCCGCGGTGGCGACGAAGGTGTTGATCATCGCCAGGCCGGCGGTTCCGTCCGCCTCCAGCTCCGACCCGGCGTTGAAGCCGAACCAGCCCACCCACAGCAGCCCGGTGCCGACCATGGTCAGCGTCAGGCTGTGCGGCGGCATCGGCTCCGCCGGATAGCCCCGGCGCTTGCCCAGCAGCATGGAGAGCACCAGGGCCGAGACACCGGCGTTGATGTGCACCACGGTGCCCCCGGCGAAATCGAGCGCGCCCATGTCGAACAGCAGCCCGCCTTCGGCCCAGACCATGTGGGCGATGGGGAAATAGACGACCGTGAGCCAGATGATCCCGAACAGCATGACGGCCGAGAACTTCAGCCGCTCCACCGTCGCGCCGAGGATCAGCGCGAGCGTGATCGCCGCGAAGGTCATCTGGAAGCTCGCGAACACGTATTCGCTGATGACTTCGTCGCTGAACGTGGCGGCGGTGCTGTCGGAGGTGACGCCGCTGAGGAAGTATTTGCCCCAGCTGAAGAAGGCGTTCCCCTCCGGCCCGAACGCGGTGCCGTAGCCCCACATCACCCAGACGAGCATGGCGAGCGCGGTCGCGCCCCCGATCTGCGTCATGGTCGAAAGCATGTTCTTGGACCGGGTGAGGCCGCCATAGAACAGCGCCAGACCCGGCAGGATCATCATCAGGACGAGGATGGTCGACGTCATCATCCAGGCGTTGTTGCCCGGATTGGGAACGGCGGCGGCGGTTTCGGCGGTGGCCGCCGCGATCGGCGAGCCAGCGACCGCGTCTGCCGTTTCCTGAGCGAAGGCGGCGGTGGCGGCGAGCCCGGTAACGAGCGCTGCGCCGGAGCCGCGTAGGAGTGTACGGATCATTGTCTGTTGTCCCCCTCGGATATCAGAGTGCGGTATCGCCGGTCTCGCCGGTGCGGATGCGGGTGGCGCTGGCGAGATCGAGCACGAAGATCTTGCCGTCGCCGATGGATTCCGTCCCGGCGGTCTGCTGGATCGTTTCCACGACCTTGTCGGCGAGATCGTCCGCGGCGGCGATTTCGAGCTTCACCTTGGGCAGCATGTTGGTCGAGTATTCGGCCCCGCGGTAAATCTCGGTCTGCCCCTTCTGGCGGCCGAAGCCCTTGACCTCGGTTACGGTCATGCCCGCGACGCCGATCCCGCCGAGTGCTTCGCGCACCTCGTCGAGCTTGAACGGCTTGATGACGGCAATGATGAATTTCATGCGTCCCCCTCATGCACTGAATAGCCGGACCCGTTTCCGGCTTCCGACTACGGCAGCAAAAGCCGTGCCAGTGCAGAGGAAAGGCGCTATTTCAATGTACTGAGGGTTACGGGCCAGGAGGCATCGCCTGCCCTGTTGGTTAGAAATTAGGCAGCGCCTAATATTAGGGCAGCTCTAGGGCTGCCCAGATCGGTAGATGGTCGGAGGCGCGGGTTGCCAGCGCACTGTGGTGGACGCCCTGCTCTACGATGCGCCAGCTCTTCGACACCACCATGCGATCGAAACGCGCGATCGGACGCACACCGGGATAGCTGCGCCCCGGGGACAGTGCGCGCCATTGCGGGCCGAATTCGTCCATCGCCCCGGCGGAGCTGCGCCACTGGTTGAAATCGCCCATCAACACTTCGGGGCAGGCGGGGGTGGCGGCCTCCATATGGCCGAGCAGGTGGCGGACCTGGCTGCGCCGCCGCAGGCCCGACAAATCAAGATGCGTGCCGACGATGCGAAAGAGATGGCCCTCGTGCTCCAAATCCGCGCACACGGCCCCGCGCGGCTCCAGCGTCGGCATGTCGAGCGGCTCGCAATGGGCGATGGTCATCGATCGGCGCACGAGCAGCGCGTTGCCGTGCCACCCGATCGACCGGGGCCGCCGCGCGATCGGTACGACCTTCCACGGCGTATCGTCCAGCGCGGCGCGCGGCAGCACCGTCTCGCGCTCGCCCAGCCGCTCGTCCGCCTCCTGCAGGGCGATGACGTCGGCATTCAGCTCGCGCAGGACCGCGATGATCCGCGCCGGGTCGCGGCGCCTGTCGGTGCCGACCGCCTTGTGGATGTTGTAGCTGGCAAGCTTCAGCCGCACGCGCCTATTCGCCGGCGATATAGCGGTCGGTCGGGCGGGCCGGCAGCCCGTCAATGCTGACGGTTCGCTGCGCCATCTTGGCCGCCCATTTCACCGGATCGGCCTGCGCGTGGTATTTGTGCAGCGTGCCGCGCTCGCGCTCGAGCGTCATCAGCGGCACGCCCCAGCCGCAGCTGGTCTGCACGCTCTCCACTGCAATATCGAAGATCTGCCGCGTGCCGGGCATCAGCTCGAAATGCGCCGCCAGGTCCACCCACTCCGCATCGGCGGGCAGCACCGGCCGACCCCGGCCGTAGATGCGCAGGATCAGCGCAGGCTGTTCGAAATTGCAGAACATCACCGTGATCCGCCCGTCGGCGAGCAGATGCGCGTTGGTCTCGTTCCCCGATCCGCCCAGGTCGAGATAGGCAACCCGGTCGGGTGCCAGCACGCGAAACGCATCGTAGCCCTTGGGGCTCAGATTGATGCGCGCATCGGGGGCTGCGGTGGCGACGAAGAAGACCGGCTGGCGCACGATCATCGCCATGTGGTCGTCGGTCAGCGTGTCGGTGAAATCGGCCATTGCGCCATGCTAGGTCCGAACGCGCCGCCTGTCACCGCTCCTTGGTGGCGGAAAACGACAGCTCGGTGTGCTTTTCCGCCTGGTAGCTCACGTCCCACGGGCTTTTGGCGAGGAACACCAGATCGCCGTCGCGGTCGCGGGCGAGATTGGCGCGGTTGAAACTCTCGAATTCGTCGAGCGGCTTACCCTCGCCCTTCACCCAGCGGGCGGTGGCGAAGGGCGCGGGCTCCAGCGCGGCCTCGACCTTGTATTCCGCTTCCAGCCGGCTGATCAGCACTTCCAGCTGCAACTGGCCGACCACGCCGACGATGTGCTGCGCGCCGATCTCCGGGTAGAAGACCTGGATCACGCCCTCTTCCGACAGATCGTCCAGCGCCTTGCGCAACTGCTTGGTCTTGGTCGGGTCCCGCAGCTGGACGCGCCGCAGGATTTCGGGCGCGAAATTCGGCAGGCCGGTGAAGCGCACGTCGTTCTTCTCGGACAGCGTATCGCCCACGCGCAACGTGCCGTGATTGGGGATGCCGATGATGTCGCCGGGCAGCGCGGTGTCGGCGATCTCGCGGTCCTGCGCGAAGAACAGGATTGGCGAATGCACCGCGATCGGCTTGCCGAGGCCCGACGGCGTCAGCTTCATGCCACGTTTGAAGGTGCCCGAAACCTGCCGCATGAACGCGATCCGGTCACGGTGGTTCGGGTCCATGTTGGCCTGCACCTTGAAGATGAAGCCGGTGACCTCGTCGCGGGCCGGCGAAATCTCGCCCTCGTCGGCGGGCTGGGGCCGCGGATCGGGCGCGTATTTCGCGATCGCGTCGATGATGGCGTCCACCCCGAACTGCTTCAACGCGCTGCCGAAATAGACCGGGGTCAGGTCGCCGTTGCGATAGGCCTCGAAATCGAAATCGGGATAGCCCTCGCGCGCCAGCAGCCCCTCTTCCGCAACGCGCGCGACCCCGTCTGCAGACAGGTGCTCCGCCAGCTTCGGGTCTTCGGGGCCGTCGAAGGACAGGCTCTTGCCGCGAAATTCCTTCGCATCGCCTTCGGGCAGTTGCAGCTCGTCCCGCTCGAAATCGTACACCCCTTCAAACAGGCCGCCCATACCGACCGGCCAGCTCATCGGCGCGGTGTCGAGCGCCAGCTTCTCCGCGATCTCGTCGAGCAGTTCGAAGGCGTCGCGCCCCTCGCGGTCGATCTTGTTGACCAGCGTGATGATCGGCACGGAGCGCAGGCGGCAGACCTCGAACAGCTTCAATGTCTGCGGCTCGATACCCGCCGCCGCGTCCAGCACCATGATCGCCGAATCGACCGCGGTCAGCGTGCGATAGGTGTCTTCGGAGAAATCCTCGTGCCCCGGCGTGTCGAGCAGGTTGAAGGTGATGCCGTTGCGTTCGAAGGTCATCACGCTGGAGGTGACCGAGATGCCACGCTGTTGCTCGATCTTCATCCAGTCGGACCGCGCGCGCCGCGCCTGCCCCCGCGCCTTGACCTCACCCGCGAGATGGATCGCGCCGCCTTTCAGCAGCAGTTTCTCGGTCAGCGTGGTCTTGCCCGCGTCGGGGTGCGAGATGATCGCGAAGGTGCGGCGGGGATTGGCATCGGACATGCTGGGTTCTCGGATCAGTGGTTCTCGCGCGCCACCCGGAAGCCCGCGAAATCCTGGTTCACCGGCATCAGCTCGAGGCGGTTGATATTAAGATGCGGCGGCAGCTCGGCGATCCAGCGGATCGTGTTCGCGATATCCTCGCCCGTCATCGGATCGACCCCGGCATAGAGCTCGTCCGACGCCTCCTGGCTGCCGGTGCGTACCTTGGTGAATTCGGTCTCTACCATGCCCGGCTCGATGCTGGTCACGCGCACGCCGGTGCCGTGGAGATCGGCGCGCAACGCCAGCGTGAAGTGGTTCACGAACGCCTTGCTGCCGGCATAGACGTTGCCGCCGGGATAGATGTAGCTGCCCGCGACCGAGCCGATCGAGATGATCGCGCCCTTACGCTCGATCAGGCCCGGCAGCAGCTTGCGCGTCAGCGTCACCAGCGCGGTGACATTGGTGTCGATCATCGTCTGCCAGTCGTCGAGATTGGACTCCTGCGCGGGCGAAAGGCCCTGCGCCAGGCCGGCATTGTTCACCAGCAGATCGATCCCGGCGAAGGCATCGGGCAGCGCGGCGAGCGCTGCATCCATCGCGTCGGTATCGCGCACGTCGAACACCGCTGCGTGGACCTTGTCCGCGCCTAGTTCCTCTACCAGCGCATCGAGCCGCTCCTTGCGCCGCCCGGTCGCGACACAGCGCCAGCCGCTGGCGACCAGCGCGCGCACGGTGGCCTCGCCGATCCCGGCGGTGGCTCCGGTAACGAAAGCGGTCCTGCTCATCGGTCTATCCTCTCAGCTCCGCGCCCTGCTTCGCCGCGGCGGCGACGATGCGGTCGGAGATCGCCTTGATCTGTTCTTCGGTGAAGCTTTTCTCGCCCGGTTGCAGCACGACCTCGATCGCGACCGACTTGCTGCCCTCGGGCACGCCCTGCCCGGCGAAGACGTCGAACACGCGCGCGTCGGCGATCGCCTGCTTTTCCGCCCCGCGCACCGCGCGCAGCAGATCGCCTGCGGCAAGCTCCTCGGGGACGAGGAAGGCGAAGTCGCGCGTGATCGCCTGCAGGGCAGGCGGGCTGAAGGCGCTGCGGGCGAAGCTCGGCTCGCCCTTCTTGGCCGGCAGCGCGTCGAGGAAAATCTCGACCGCGACCACTGGGCCGTCGATGTCGAACGCCTTCAGCGTTGCGGGATGCAGCGCGCCGAAGCGGGCGAGCACGTTCTTGGGGCCGAGCCGCAGCGTCGCCGACTGGCCGGGATGGAACTGCGCGCCAGCGCCGTCCATCACCATCAGCCTGTCCACCGGCGCGCCCGCAGCGGCCAGCAGCGCCTCGGCCTCCGCCTTGGCATCGAAGGCGTTGAAACCGGTCGCCTTGCCGGTCGCCCAACCGCGCGGGGTGCGATCACCAGCCAGCAGCACGCCGAGCGTCGGCCTCTCGTCGCTCATGCCGTTCTCGCCGCGAAGGTAGCGGCGGCCGATCTCGAACAGCCGCGTAGCGTCCGCCCCACGATCGGCATTGCGCTTGGCCGCGCCGATCAGGCCGGGCAACAGCGAGGGGCGCATGGCCTTCATGTCCTCGCTGATCGGGTTTTCGAGGACCCAAAGGTCCGAGCCGTCAGTAGCGAACTGTTCCGCTTGCGGCACCGGAAGGAAGGACCAGGTCACCGCCTCGTTCAGTCCGCGACCCGCGGCGGCGCGGCGCAGGCGGCGCTCGAGCAATTGCTGCCGCGTGGCGGTGGGCGTCGCTACGCCCCAGTCCTTTCGATTGTTTGGGCGCGGCAGCGCCACGCTTTCCACCCGGTCGAGCCCATGGATGCGCACGACCTCCTCGACCAGATCGGCCGGGCCCTCGATATCGTGGCGCCGCGCGGGCGCGACGACGGTCCAGGTGCGCGCGTTCTGCGTCACTTCGAAATCGAGACTGCGCAGGATTCGCGCCTGCTCCTCGCGCTCGACGGTGACACCGCCCAGTTGCGTGGTGAGGTCGGGATTGAAATTGAGCACGGTGCCGCCGACCGGCGGCTCGCCCGCGCGCACCACCTCGCTCGCCTCGCCGCCGCAGATGCGGAGCACGAGGTCGGTCAGGATCGCGAGCCCGTCGTCGAGGAAGGCGGGATCGACCCCGCGTTCGAACCGGGTGCGCGCATCGCTGGCGAGGCCGAGCTTGCGCCCCGTCACCCCGATCCGCGCGGGATCGAAATAGGCGATCTCAAGCAGCACGTCGGTGGTACCTTCGGTGACACCCGAATGCTCGCCGCCCATGATCCCGGCGATGTCGTGGACCTGGGCTTCGTCCGCGATCACCGTCATGGTGTCGTCGAGCGTGTAGGTCTTCTCGTTCAGCGCCTCGACGCTCTCGCCGTCCCGCGCCCGGCGCGCGGTCATCGCGCCCGAGAGCTTCGCGAGGTCGTAGGCATGCGCGGGCCGCCCGAAGGCGAGCATCAGGTAATTGGTGATGTCGACGATCGCGCTGATCGGGCGCTGGCCCGCCGCGATGAGGCGGCGCTGCATCCATTCGGGGCTGGCGCCGTTCGACACGCCGCGGACTACGCGGCCGTAGAAGGCGGGGCAGCCCTCCGGATCGTGGGTGCGGATTTCGACCGGGCACGCGCCCTGCGCCGCAATTTCGGGCACCGCGAACGGCTTGAACGTGCCGAGCCCCGCCGCGGCGAGGTCGCGCGCGATCCCCATCACGCCCATGCAATCGGGCCGGTTGGCGGTAATGGCGACGTCGATCACCGGCGAGGCGGCGTGGTAGTCCGCGAAGCTCGTGCCCACCGGCGCGTCCTCGGGCAGCTCGATGATGCCCTCATGCGCGTCGCCCAGCTCCAGCTCGCGCACCGAGCACATCATGCCGTTGGATTCGACGCCGCGGATCGCGCTCTTGCGTAGTTGCATGCCGTTCGACGGGACCACCGCGCCGGGCAGGCCGAGTACGCCCTTCATGCCCGAGCGCGCATTGGGCGCGCCGCACACGACGGTCAGCGGATCGCCTTCGCCGGTCGAAACCTCCAGCACCTGCAGCTTGTCGGCATCGGGATGCGGCTTTGCGGTCAGCACCTCGGCAACGCGGAAGCCGGCGAGCTTCTGCGCCGGGTCCTCGATCCCCTCGACCTCGTGGCCGATGCGGTTGAGCGCGTCGGCAACCTCCCCGACCGTGGCATCGGTTTCGAGGAAATATTTCAGCCATTCGAGCGAGAACTTCATGCCCCTACTCCCACCGGCGCGCCCACGCCGCCCGACAGGGTCGGCTGGTCGACTGCGCCGAAGCCGTAGTGCGACAGCCAGCGGGCATCCCCGTCGAAGAAGGCGCGCAAATCGTTCATCCCGTATTTGAGCATGGCGAGGCGGTCGATCCCGCAGCCGAAGGCGAAGCCCGAGTAACGCTCAGGATCGACGCCCGCGAATTCCAGCACGCGGCGGTTGACCATGCCGCTGCCGAGCAGTTCCATCCACGCATGGCCCGGCGCATCGCCGTCGCCGCCGACCACGCGGCGTCCACCCTCGGTGGCGTAGCCGACATCGACCTCGACGCTCGGCTCGGTGAAAGGGAAATAGCTGGGGCGCAGGCGCAGAACGATGTCGTCGCGCTCGAAGAACGCCTTGAGGAAGGTCTCGAGCGTCCATTTGAGATGGCCGAGATGGATGCCCTCGTCGATCACCAGCCCTTCCACCTGGTGGAACATCGGCGTGTGCGTCGCGTCGCTGTCGGAGCGATAGGTGCGGCCCGGCGCGATGATGCGCAACGGCGCGCCGTGATCCTGCATTGATCGGATCTGCACCGGCGACGTATGTGTGCGCAGCAGCATCTGGTAGCCGTCCGCGTTCCGATCGGGGAAATAGAACGTGTCGTGCGCCGCGCGCGCGGGATGCGTTTCCGCCATGTTGAGTGCGGTGAAATTGTGCCAGTCGGTCTCGATTTCCGGACCGGTGGCGACCGCGAAGCCGAGATCGGCGAAGATTTCGGCCAGCTCGTCCATCACTTGGGCGACCGGGTGGACCGTCCCGCGCGGGGCTTGCGGCGCGGGCAGCGTCAGGTCGAGCCGCTCGCTCGCCAGCCGTTCCTCCAGAGCCGCCGCCTCTAGCGCGGCCTTGCGGTCCTCCACCGCCTCGGCGACGCGGGCGCGCAGGCCCTGAATGCGCGGGGCTTCGCTCTGGCGCTCTTCCGGGCTCATCTTGCCCAGCGTCTTCATCAGCTGGCTGATCCAGCCCTGCTTGCCCAGCGCCTCGACGCGGATTGCCTCGACGGCGTCGACGCCATCGGCGGCGTGCAGCCGCTCCAGCGTGTCGGTGACCTGTTGTTCTTGTTCGGTGCTCATCGTCGGTGCCGATTAAGGGGGACAAAGAAAAAGCGCCACCCCCGCATGGGCGGGAATGGCGCTTCCTGAAATCAAAGCGTCGTCAGGTCAGGCCGGAAGCGCCCTTCGACAGGCTCAGGACAGGCGACGCCCGGCCAGCTTACGCAGGCAGCGCGTCCTTGGCCTGCTTGACGATGTGGCTAAACGCCGCACCTTCGTTCATCGCCAGATCTGCCATGACCTTGCGGTCGAGCTCGATCCCGGCAAGCTTCACGCCGTGCATGAACTGCGAATAGGTCAGGCCTTCGGCGCGGACCGCGGCGTTGATCCGCTGGATCCACAGCGCGCGGAAGCTGCGCTTCTTAACCTTGCGGTCGCGATAGGCGTACTGGCCGGCCTTCTCGACCGCCTGGCGCGCGACGCGAATGGTGTTCTTGCGACGACCGCGATAGCCCTTGGCCTGGTCGAGCAGCCGCTTGTGCTTCTGGCGCGTGGTGACGCCGCGTTTGATGCGAGGCATAGTATATCCTTCCTAAATCGGTGCGGCCGGGCATTCGCCCGACCCGCCAAATCAATTCAAACCGTAGGGCGCCCATTTCTTGACGTGCGCGACGTCGGCGTCCGACAGCACGCTGGTGCCGCGGTTCTGGCGGATATACTTCGCATTGTGGCTCATCAGGCGGTGGCGCTTGCCCGCGACACCATGCTTGACCTTGCCGGTGGCGGTGAATTTGAAGCGTTTCTTCACACCGCTCTTGGTCTTCAGCTTGGGCATTTTCATCTCCTGTCGAGAAGTTTCGATAATCAGGGACACATCCGATCCGCCCTGGCAGCCCTAACAGCCAGGCCGATCATCCGATTCATGTGTCGGTGAGGTGGGCGCACATAGCGCCTGCCGCGCAGATTGCAAGGCTTCAGCCGCCGTAGGGCCGCCGTCCGCTCTCGTCCAGCCAGCGGGCGAAATCGCCGTGCTCGATCCGCTCCAGCCCCTCGACCGGACCGCGCCAGCAATAGGCGCCCGCCGGAATCGCGGGGCCACCGGGCGCCGAGACCTGGATCGAGCGGCGATCGTAATCCTCGCCCGCCCGTTCGAAGATATCGATCGTCGCCATCACCTGCGGCTCCACCTCGTGCACCATGCCGCGCACCGGCCCGGCGGCGGGGTCGGGCACAAAGGCGGGGAACGGGCCCTCCGCATCCTCCACCACATAGAGCCGGCCCGTGGCGACAGCCGGAAAGCCATCGTCGATCTTGTCGGCCAGCCGCCGCGCCGCGCCTTGCGCGATATCGCCCAGCAGGACGCCGTAGAGAAACAGCCGCATCGTTCCGGTCCCCCGATCAGTGCTCGTAGATCATCTTCACCGTCATGCCGCCATCGACATTGACGTGCTGCCCGGTGACGAAGCCTGCCCCCGCGAGATATTCGATGGCCTCCGCGATATCCTGCGGGCGGCCGACGCGGCCCGCGGGGTGTTGCTCCCGGTCCTTCGCGCGGTGGTTCGGGTCCTCGCGCTCGGCTTCCTTCTGCCAGTCGCGCGTCTCGATCCAGCCGGGGCGAATCGCGTTGACGCGAATGTCGGGGCCAAGCGAGACCGCCATGGCATGGGTCAGCGCGTCGACCCCGCCCTTCGCCGCGGCATAGGCAAAGCTTTCGGGTTCGCTCATCACCGCGCGGGTGCTGGAGATATTGACGATGCTGGCCCCTTCCGCGCGGCGCAGTAGCTTGACCGCCGCGCGGCTGCACAGGAACGCGCCGGTCAGGCTCGCATCGATCCACGCCTGCCATTTGTCGAGCGCGAGGCCCTCCAGCGGCCCGGCATAAGGATCGGCGATCCCCGCATTGTTGACCAGGCAGGTGAGCGGCGCATCGCCCAGCCACTCGCCGATCGCGGCGAACGCCTGCTCCACCTCGTCCTCCACCCCGACGTCGCATTCAAGCGTCAGGCAGTCGCTCGCGGGGAGCAGCCCGGCCAGCTCCGCCAGCGCCGCGCCATCCTTATCCAGCGCGGCGACGCGCCAGCCCAGGCCGTGGAAGTGCAGCGCGCTCGCGCGCCCGATCCCGGCGCCGCCGCCGGTGATCACTATCGATTTGCGTTCGCTCATGTCCGGTCAACGCCCCACGTCCATCCCTGTGCCGAAGTGCCGAGCCAATCGGCGGAACGCGCGGGCCGGAGCGGGATTTGAACCGCGTACCCCCGCTCATTCGAAAGGAACCACCCCATGCCCCGCTTCACGAACCGCGCCGTCCTCGTCACCGGCGGCACCTCGGGCATCGGCAAGGAAACCGCGCGGCAATTGCTGGCGGAGGGCGCGCGCGTGCTGCTGACCGGGCACAGCCCCGACCATATCGAGCAGACGCGCAAGGACATGCCCGAAGCGACCGTGATCGCCAACGACGTCACCGCCGATGGCGCGATCGACGAATTGCTGACGGCGATCGACGAGTTCGCGCCCGACGGCCTCGACGGCGTATTCCTCAACGCAGGCTACGGCGCGTTTCGCGACATGGCGGAGGTGGATGGCGAGCATCTCGACCGGCATTACCAGGTCGATCTGCGCGCCCCGATCCTGCAGGCGCAGGCGCTGGGCGACAGGCTGAAGGATGGCGGCAAGATGCTGCTGATCGGATCGGGCACCGTGGGCGGCGGGCGGGCCGACACCATGGTCTATTCGGCGATGAAGGCGGGCATCCGCCAAGCTGCGCGTTCGCTCGCCACGCATTACGCGAAGCGCAAAATCAACGTGAACGTGGTCACCCCGGGCCTGACCAATTCCAACTTCCACGACCGCGGCGGCATGGGCGAGGAAGAGCAGAAGCAATACAAGGAAAAGGTCGCCGGCATGGTCCCGCTCGGCCGGGTGGGCGAGCCCGATGACGTGGCGAAGGCGGCGCTGTTCCTCCTGTCCGACGATGCGAACTACATTACCGGCACCGAACTGCGCGTCGATGGCGGGCTGACCATGGCCTGATCAGTCGTGGTCGTGGTGGTGGTGCGCGGACGCCGCGCCCATCGCCTCCAGCACGTCCTCCAGCCGCGCCGGATCGCCCAGCGCCAGCACCGTACCGTCGCTGTCGGCGTCGAGCGGATGACCCTGCCAGTCGCTCATGGTGCCGCCCGCGCCCTCCACAATGGGGACTAGCGCGGCATAATCGTAGAGCTGCAAGCCCGCCTCGCACACGATGTCGAGATGGCCGGAGGCGAGCAGGCCGTAATTGTAGCAGTCGCCGCCATAGACGATCAGGCCCTGCTTGCGATTGCGCCCGACCTCGCTGGCGAGCGCCATATAGCCTTCCGCATGGTCTGGCCCGAAATAATGCGGACTGCTGGTCGCCAGCATCGCGCCGTCCAGCGCGCGGCAGGACCGGGTGGTGACGGGCGCGCCGTTGAAGGTGGTCGGCTGGCCGATCAGCCCGGCCCAGCGCTCGCGCGCCACCGGCTGGTCGATCACGCCCAGCACCGGCCACCCGTCCTGCACCAGCGCGATCAGCGTGCCGAAGATCGGGCGACCAGCCATGAAGCTGATCGTACCGTCGATCGGATCGAGCACCCATTGCCGACCCGCGCTCTCGTTATGCGTGCCGTATTCCTCGCCGATGATCCCGTCGTCGGGCCGCTCCGCCTCGATCAGCTGGCGCATCGCCGCCTCCGCAGCGCGGTCCGCCTCCGTCACGGGGGAGGCATCGCCCTTGCGATCGTCCGCCCAGTCGCCGCGGAACAGCGGGCGGATCGCCGCACCTGCCGCATCGGCCAGCCGCTGGGCGAAGGCGAGATCGGCGGCGCTGGCCATCCTAGTCGAACAGGCTCGAAACCGAACTCTCGTCGGCAATGCGGCGCACCGCCTCGCCGATCAGCGGCGCGATGGTGAGGATGCGGATCTTGTCCGAATCGAGCGCCGCGTCGGTCGGACGGATCGAATCGGTGATCACCAGCTCCTTCAGCGCGGAGCCATCGACGCGGGCGACAGCCCCGCCCGACAGCACGCCGTGGGTGATATAGGCCGCGACCGAGCTGGCACCCTGGTCGAGCAAAGCCTGCGCTGCGTTGCACAGCGTGCCGCCCGAATCGACGATATCGTCGATCAGGATGCAGTGCCGCCCGTGCACGTCGCCGATGATGTTCATCACTTCCGATTCGCCGGGCCGGTCGCGCCGCTTGTCGACGATGGCGAGCGGCGCATTGTCGAGCCGCTTGGCCAGCGCCCGCGCGCGCACCACGCCGCCCACGTCGGGGCTGACCACCATCAGGTCCTGATCGCCGTAGCGGGCCTGAATGTCTGCCGCCATCACAGGCGCGGCGTAGAGATTGTCGGTCGGAATATCGAAGAAGCCCTGGATCTGCCCGGCATGCAGATCGACCGCCAGCACGCGATCGGCCCCGGCCTGCGTGATGAGGTTCGCCACCAGCTTGGCAGAGATCGGCGTGCGCGGGCCGGGCTTCCGGTCCTGCCGGGCATAGCCGAAATAGGGGATCACCGCCGTGATCCGGCGGGCGGAGGCGCGGCGCAAAGCGTCGATCCCGATCAGCAGTTCCATCAGATTGTCGTTCGCGGGGAAGCTGGTCGACTGGATCATGAAGACATCCTCGCCCCGCACGTTCTCGTGGATCTCGATGAAGATCTCCTCGTCCGCGAAGCGTCGCACGCTGGCGTCGGTTAGCGGCATTTCGAGATAACCCGCGATCGCCCGGGCGAGCGGCAGGTTCGAATTGGCGGACATGATTTTCATCTGGATGCGGGGTCCCTGTCGGCGGCGCAGAATCGCTGTCGCCGGACTTAGCCGAGGGTCACGGGATTGCAACACGGGTGGGGGCGGGCACCCGGGGATCGCTGCCGTTCCGTGCACCGGCTTTCCGAAGCCGGAAGGTCTTTCCTACTCGCGCCCGATCTGCCCTATCCTGCCAGATGCTCAAGCGCCCTGCCCACCGGCTCCGCCGTCGTCCGCCCTTCTTTCGCCCCGTGCCCGTGCGCGCACGCAAGGACGGCTGGAGCGTGGCGCGCCAATGCGGATTTCTCGCCGCACTCTATCTGACCGGCTCCGTCACAGCGGCGGCACGAAAGGTGGGCATGACCAAGGCGAGCGCCTATTGGCTGCGCGCGCGGGCCGACGCGGCGAGCTTCGCCAATGCCTGGGACCGGGTGATGACCCCGCCCGGATCGGGCCGGAGCGCAGGGCCGCACGACGATTATCGGAAGTTGACCATTCCGGCGCTGTTCGCCCGCATCGAAACCGGGTTGGTGCAGCCCGTGCTCTATCGCGGGCGCATGACGGCGATGCGCCGGAAAGCCGACAATCGCGCGCTTTTGCACCTGGTGCGGCGGTGCGGTTCGGAGCGTGAGGGGGTCGTATGAAGGGGCACCGCGGGGGTGGTCGCAAAGTTTTCGAAAAACCCCCGATCGGTGTTCCATCCCCGCCCGGCTTCAGGGGCCATCTGCCGTGCCCCGGGCGCGGTGGAAGGCCTCAGGGTTTGCGGTGTTCGCCCCTGATCCACCTGACGGTGCCGCTGCTGGCGCGCATCACCACGCTCTCGGTCGTCATCAGCCCGCCGCGCTTGCGCTTAACCCCTTCGAGCAGCGAACCGTCGGTCACGCCCGTCGCGGCGAAGATGCAATCGCCCTTGGCCAGATCGTCGCGGGTGTAGATCTTGTCGAGATCCTCGATCCCCCATTTCGCCGCCCGCGCCTTCTCGTCGTCGTTGCGGAAGACCAGCCGACCGTTGAACTGCCCGCCGACGCAGCGCAGCGCCGCCGCGGCCAGCACGCCCTCGGGCGCGCCGCCCTGGCCCATATACATGTCGATCGTGGTGTCCTCGTCGGTCGTCGCGATCACCCCCGCCACGTCGCCGTCGCCGATCAGCACCACGCCGCAGCCCAGTGCGCGCAGCTCCGCGATCAGATCGGCATGACGCGGCCGGTCGAGCACGCAGACGATGATTTCGGACGGCTCCACGCCCTTGGCACCCGCCACGGCGCGCACGTTCTCGGTCGGCGATTTGGCAAGGTCGATGATCCCGGCGGGATAGCCCGGCCCCACCGCCAGCTTGTCCATGTAGACGTCGGGCGCGTTGAGCAGATTGCCCTCTTCCGCCGCAGCCAGCACCGCGAGCGCGTTGGGACCGGCCTTCGCCGTGATCGTGGTCCCTTCCAGCGGATCGAGCGCGATGTCGATCTTCGGCCCCTTGCCCGGCGCGCCCCCGACCTTCTCGCCGATGAAGAGCATGGGAGCCTCGTCGCGCTCGCCCTCGCCGATCACCACGGTCCCGTCCATGTAGAGCTCGTCGAAGGCCTTGCGCATCGCCTCCACCGCGGCGGCATCGGCGGCCTTCTCGTCGCCGCGGCCGATCAGCGTCGAGGCGGCGACCGCCGCAGCCTCGGTGACGCGCACCATCTCGAGGACGAGAACCCGGTCGAGAACCGAACTGGGGGGGACGTTGACATCATTCATGGGCAATTCATTCCTCGGCGGAGAATTTGGCGTTCGCCTAACGGGGGGATGCCGCCTTGTCGAGTTGGACGCGAGCTTTCCTCGCGACATTGTTGGCCCCTGCGGGTCTCGTCCTGCTCGCCCCGGCGCCGCTGGCAGCCCAGGAGGCGGAGCCTTCTCCCGCCCCCGCTCCCGTGACTCAGCAGGACGAGGTATCCGTCGGCGACGCGCTGGCCAAGGCGCGCGAGGTCTATGGGCCGCCGGCTCCCGAACCCGAAGTTCCGATCGAGTGCGCGAAGCAGCGCGATCGCACGCCGGACGAAATCGTGGTCTGCGCGCGGCTGGAGGATTCGGAGAAGTACCACGTGCGCTCCAGCCTCGATCAGGGCGATGATTCGCACCTGTCTTGGGCCGGCGATCCACCCGATCTGGAGCCGCAATATCCAGGCATGGTGGTGGCGCGGGGATGCTTCATCCCGCCCTGTCCGCCGCCGCCGACCTACTATTTCGACATCGAGGCGCTGCCCGAGGCCCCGCCCGGCTCCGATGCAGACAAGATCGCGAAGGGCGAGATGCCCGGGCGCTAGCTGGTCCCGAGAATCGGCATCACCAGCGGCGTGTCGGCGAGGATGGGCGAACCGTCCAGCAGGGCGATTGCCTCTCGCACGCAGCGGACGGGCCCCTGATGCGTCACCATGGAGACGAGCACCGCGCCGCCTTCCTCCGCCTCACCCTGCTGGATGAGGCTTTCGATAGAGACGTCCGCATCGCGCATCGCGGCTGTCAGTTCCGCCAGCACGCCGGGGCGGTCGGCCACCGTGAAGCGGAGATAGGTCCGGCCGGTGCGCGCGCCCGAATCGGCCTTGTCCAGCGTCCGAAGCCGGGCGGCGGGCAGGGCGAAGGCGGGCGAGCGGTCGCCGCGCGCGATCCCGATCAGGTCGGCGACCACCGCGCTGGCCGTCGGCCCGGCACCCGCGCCGGGTCCCTGGAACAGCAGGCGACCGACGAAATCTCCCTCCGCCACCACGGCATTGGTAGGTCCGTCGATGGAGGCGAGCGGATGGGTCTTGGCAATCAGGCAGGGGCGCACCCGCTGCAACAGCCGCGGCGATTGCGGTTCACCCTCGATATCGGCGACCCCGATCAGCCGCACGACGAAGCCCAGCGCATCGGCCTGCGCGATGTCGGCGGCGCGCACGCGGCGAATGCCCTCGACCTCCACATTGCCGAAATCGATCCGCGTGCCGAAGGACAACGCGGCCAGGATCGCCAGCTTGTGCGCCGCATCCACCCCGTCGATGTCGAACGCCGGATCGGCTTCCGCGAAGCCGAGCCGCTGCGCTTCGGCCAGCGTCTCGCCGAAATCCGCGCCCGTCGCCTCCATCGCGGTGAGGATGTAATTGCTGGTGCCGTTGAGGATGCCGTACACGCGCTCGATCTGGTTGGCCGATGCGCCGCCATGCAGCCCCTGGATGACCGGGATGCCGCCTGCCACCGCGGCCTCGAACCGCAAGGGTGCACCGCTTTCTTCCGCGCGTTCGGCCAGTTCCTGACCATGATGCGCGATCATCGCCTTGTTCGCCGTGACCAGGCCTTTGCCCGCCCCCAGCGCGCCGCGCGCCAGGGCGAGAGCAGGTCCGTCGGACCCACCGACCAGTTCGACCACCACGTCGACATCGTCGCGCGCGGCCATCGCCGCCATGTCGTCGCACCAGGTGATCTGCGACAGATCCACCCCGCGCTCGCGCGAACGATCGCGCGCGCTCACCGCGCTCACCACGATCGACCGACCCGCGCGGGCTTCCACCAGCGCGCCGTTCTCCTCCAGCAGGCGAATGACGCCCGCCCCGACCGTGCCCAGTCCGGCGATGGCTATGCGTAGCGGGGCGGTCATGCCGGTACCGCTCGGCCGTGGTCGATGTTCCGCAGCGCGGAATGCGTTTCGATTGCCATGGTGGCGCGCCCTACCCGCGTGAGGCGGAGAAAAGGAAGCACATAATCTTGGACCGCCGACAGCCCGCGTTGGATCAGGAGGCCGGGGGCGGCGTGCGCGTATAGGTGCACGCACCAAGGTCCTCCCGCACGATCGCGTAGTCCTGCGCCGCGCGAATGCGGTCCTGCGGGTCGGACGAAAGGTTCACATCGTCGGGCAGACGATCGGGCAGCGCGCAGGCGAGCCGGTACCAGGCGAGCGTTCCGGACTGCGGCGGCGCGGCTGCCTGATCGACGATCTCGGAAAAAGAGACGCCCCATCGCGGCGCCATGCCCGGTCGGCGGACCACCGTGATGGAAGCCGGGTCGCCGGAACGGGTCGCCAGGAACAGCTGGGTCTCCGATTCGCCGGAAAGCGTGCCCGCCACCGACAGCGCGTCGCGTACGCCGGTAATGACGGGTGGAGCATCGGCTGCGAGCAATTCCGCGAGGATGATGCGCAGGCGCGCTTCCAGGGGCGCGCTCCACGCCAATTGCGCATCGGGCGCCACCAGCTGGATCGCACCGGGTCGCCCGGTGACCGGGCGCGCGAACAGCAAGACGTCCTGCTTCTTGATCTTCGGTACCTTGCCCTTCGCATCGCGCGGCATGTCGACGACATAGCGCAAGGATTCGCCGATCGGCACGGTCCCGGCGATCAGTGCCTGCGTATCGGCTTCTATATAGACACGGGCATAACCCGGGGCCACGTCGGGCGCGCGTTCGAGATCGACGGTCGCCTGCTTCGTCACCCGTGCACGCAACACCAATGGGGCGGCGTCGGCCAGGGCGACCAGATCGGCGTAGCTCGGCTCCCCCGTCGCCGTGCGTTCGATCGCGGTACCGTCGCGATATTGCTGCGCTGCCACGGGCGTCTGCGCGGCAAGGGCAAGGCCAAGGGCGAGCGAAGCGATAGGGGTCGGGCGAAAGGTCGGCATGGTGTCTCCGGTGAAAGCGTCGCGGCGGGTTTCGATCCCGGCCGCCGCAACAATTGCATAGAGGACCGCGGCACGTGTGAATCGATCCTTAACCTGAAAAGCGTTTGCGAGCGCGTTACGGACTGTTTAAGGGTCCGCCTCGGGCCGAGAGGTGGGGGAGATAGTCTGCCATCGGCAAAGTGTGTCGCCCAACCGGCGATACCGACCCTGCAGGAAGCCTTGGCTGCCCGCGACCCACTCGTTTGGGGAAAGGGGGTTGGATTTGCCCGGATGCGCGATATGCAGGATACTTTGAACCCGTCCGACATTGTTCGGACAACAGGCCGGGGTTAACCTGGCGTAAATGGAGTGATGCGACCGCATGGCCTATGCTGACCAACAGATGAGCACCAATCGCATCGTCGCGATTGTCATCGTTGTGATTGTCCATCTCGCGATCGGTTACCTTCTCGTCACGGGCCTCGCCTACGAGGCCGTTAAGAAGGCGGTCGAGAAGGTGACGACCGTCGATATCGAGGAGCCGCCGCCGCCTGAGGAAACCCCGCCCCCGCCGCCTCCCCCGCCGGAGGAGCCGCGCGAAGTGAGCCCCCCGATCGTGGTGCCGCAACCGCCGGTGAAGCTGTCGAACCAGACGCCGCCGCAGAAGACGACGGACGAGATTCCGCCGCAGCGTCCGGTAAGCACGAGGCCTTCGATTCAGCTGCCGCCGGGGAATCCCCCGCCGCCGCCGCCGCCTCCGCCGCCGCCCCCACCTCCGCCGCCACCGCCGCCACTTAAGCCGACCAACAATCCCGGCGCATGGGTTACGCCGAACGACTATCGTTCGAGCTGGATCAACCGCGACTACACGGGAACGGTGTCTTTCCGCCTAGCCATCGGAGGAAATGGCCGCGTGTCGAACTGTACCGTCACCGGTGGGTCGGCGCCGCAGGATCTGAAGGACGCCGCTTGCAGTCTCATCAGTCGCCGCGCGCGCTTCAACGGTGAGGGTGCCTACTCGGGCACCGTACGCTGGCAAATTCCCGAATAACGACATCATTTCACTTTAATCTCCTTTTCCATTCGAGAGGACCTCGCAATGTTCATTAATCTTCTTATCGCTGCCGAAGGTGCGGCTCCGCAGAACCAGTTCGGCATCGTCGAAGCTATCCAGCAGGGTGGCTGGATCGCGATCATCATTCTTTCCGTCCTCGTCATCATGTCGGTCGGTTCGTTCTACATCCTGATCACCAAGC
Source organism: Erythrobacter sp. LQ02-29 (assembly GCF_022576075.2). NCBI lineage: Bacteria > Pseudomonadati > Pseudomonadota > Alphaproteobacteria > Sphingomonadales > Erythrobacteraceae > Erythrobacter > Erythrobacter sp. LQ02-29. Next base: position 634,381 of record NZ_JANCNT010000001.1, read on the forward strand.
TGCTCGAGCAGCAGAAGATCTTGAACCAGTACAAGAACCTGCGGCAGAATTTCTGGCGTGCGGGTTCGCTGAAGGAAGGCGCGACCAAGCTCGACAAGAACAGCGCATGGCGCCAGATGGTCGACGACAGCGTGCGGGCCCAGGAAACCCACGGCCAGATGTCGGACAAGATGGAAGCCCACGACTGGCTCCACGGTTCGCTGGCCCGTTCGGAAGCGACGATCAACTCGCGCCTGGCGGGCGGCCTGCCGTTCCTCGCCACCGTGGGTGCGACCGCGCCGTTCGTCGGTCTTCTCGGTACGGTTATCGGCATCTATCGCGCGCTGATCAACATCGGCCTCGCCGGTTCGGCGTCGATCGACAAGGTTGCCGGCCCCGTCGGTGAAGCGCTGATCATGACCGCGATCGGTCTACTCGTCGCGGTGCCCGCGGTGCTCGCCTACAACTGGCTGCAGCAGCGCAACAAGCGGATCGCCGAGCTGCTGACGGGCTTCTCGACCGACCTGCTCGCCTACATCAACTCGAACGGTGCGGTGAAGCCGAAGGTAATGACCGCTACGTCGACCCAGCAGGCCGGCAAGGCCGCAACCACCGGTGCGGCAGCGCGTCCCGCCACGACGACGACCACGGCGACCAAGCCGGGCACGACGACCACCACCACGACGCGGAAGTAAGTATCGCGGGCGGCGAGGCCTTTCTCGCCGCCCCCTCACCCTCGGGTCCGCTGGACCGAAGGATAGGATGTAGACATGGCCATTTCGACAGGAGGAGGCGGCGCCGAGACGCCGATGTCCGACATCAACACCACCCCATTGGTGGACGTGATGCTCGTGCTCCTGATCATCTTCCTCATCGCGGTTCCTGTCGCGATCCAGACGATCGACAAGCTGCGTATTCCGATCATGGAATCGACCGAATCGAAAGATAAGGTCGAAAACCTTCAGCTCACCGTCTCCACGACGGATAATCAGGGCCGCAGCGCCGGAGACCCCGGTTTCGAGGGTGCCAGCCGGAATGGTGAATGCCGCATCTATTTCGGCAACGTCACCCCGGTGAGCTCGGAAGAGCTTTACGATCAGGCGTTCGCCCGTCTCGATGCCATCGTGCAGCGTGCCGGCGGCCCGGATGCGATCATGGCGGATCCCGACCTGATCCCGCAGGTTCATATTCGCGGCGATGTGAACGCACCGTGGCGCTGCGTCGCGGGCACTATCTACAACGTGCAGGCGGCAGGTTATCCGACCGTCGGCTTCATTTCCAACCCTGTCGACCCCAACGGTTGACGGGCGCAACTCAGGAGTAACCGACCATGGCAATGTCAGGCGGCAAGGACGATGGCAGTCCGATGATGGAGATGAACACGACGCCGTTGATCGACGTCATGCTCGTCCTCCTCATCATGTTCATCATCACCATCCCGGTGGCGACGCATGCGGTGAATATCGATCTGCCGCAGCCGAACCCGAACCCTCCGCCGGAGGATCAGATCGAGCCGGACAAGAACAAGATCGTCCTGACCGAAAACGATCAAATCCTGTGGAACGGCGACCGGATCGATCAAAGCGAACTGACCCGCAACCTGCTGATCACCCGCGACATCGTGCCCGAGCCGGAGCTCCAGTTCGAGCCGGAGCCGCAGGCGAGTTACGACCTCTCGGCCCACGTCTTGAACATCATCAAGGGTTCGGGCGTAAGCAAGTTCGGCTTCGTCGGTAACGAACAGTATCGCGCATTCGGCACGGGCGAATAGCCCCGCGGCCGCAAACTCATCACCAAGAGAAAGGGGCGGAGCAATCCGCCCCTTTTTTTATCCTGTATGCCGCCTCTCTCGGCATCATGGCCCATCAAACGCTGCTCTAGACAGGATGTGGGACGACCTTCCCTACGCGTTAGGGTGAACCCATCGCTGCCGCGGCCAGGCTCTCGGCTTCCAGCAGCAGTTCATCGTCGACGGCGCCCTGCGGCACGCTCTCGCGACCGATCATCACCATGACCGGCACCGCGAGCGGGCTCACCCGATCAAGTTCCACATGCTCGAGCCGCTCTGCTGCGCTGTCCAGCAGGTCGCCCAGCCGCCCGACATCGGTCATCCGCTGACGCGCGTCGGCCCAAGCCGCTTCGAGCAGCACGTGCTCGGGCTCGTATTTGCGCAATACGTCGTAAATCAGGTCGGTCGAGAAAGTGACCTGCTTTCCGCTCTTGCGCTTGCCCGGCTGCTGCCGCTCGACCAGGCCGGCGATGACCGCCACCTCGCGGAAGGACCGTCGGAGCAGATGCGAATCCTGCACCCAATCGACGAATTCGTGCGCCAGAATATCGGCCGACAGCAGAGGTGCGGGATCGGTCACCGGTTTCAGGCCCCAGACCGCCAGCGAGTAATCGTTGGCGACGAACCCCCCCGGCAGCAGGCCGCGATCCTCCATCCGCTTCGTGATCAGCATGCCGAGCGACTGGTTCGCGTTCCATCCGCAGAAGGTATAATAGACCGTGTAGTGCCGATTGGCGTGGGGGAAGGTCTCGACCAGCAGATTGTCCGGTCCCGGCAGCACGCTGCGCCAGTCCTGCACCTCCAACCATTCGCGCACATCGTCCGGGAAGCGCGCCCAGCCCGCGCGGTCGACCAGCATCTCGCGCACCCGCTCCGCTAGGTGCGTCGTCAGCGGCAGGCGCAGCCCGCCATAGGAAGGGATCATTGCCGCCTTGGTCGACGCGCGCACGATCAGCTCCATGTCCTTCACCTGCTCGACTTCGAGCGAGGTGCCGGCGAAGGCGAAGGTGTCACCGGGCGAAAGAGAGGCGGCGAACCGTTCCTCCACCTTGCCCAGCTGGCGGCCATTCCTGAAGCGGACCGTCAGCATCTCCGAATCGACGATGATCCCGGCATTCAGCCGATGCCGCGCCGCCTGTTCGGGATGCGACAGCCGCCACATGCCGCTGCGATCACGCACGATGCGCTGAAACCGCTCGTAGGCTTTCAACGAATATCCGCCCGTGGCGACGAAATTCAGCACCCGCTGCCACACCGTATCGTCCACCCAGGCGTAGGAAAGACATGATCTAATCTCTGCCAGCAGCGCGGCTTCGTCGAATGGCGCGGCGCACGCGCAAGCCATTATATGCTGAGCGAGCACGTCCAGCGCACCGGGCCGGAAATCCTCGCCGTCGCGCTTACCGGCATCGACCGCATCCTTCGCCGCCTGCGCCTCGAGGAATTCGAAGCGGTTGCCGGGCACCAACAGCGCCCGGCTGGGCTGGTCGAGCCGGTGGTTCGCGCGACCGATACGCTGCAACAATCGGCTCGACCCCTTCGGCGCGCCCATCTGTACAACGCAGTCGATATCGCCCCAATCCACCCCCAGATCCAAGCTTGCCGTGGCGACCAGCGCGCGCAATTCCCCGCGCGCCATCGCGCCTTCCACCTTGCGCCGCGCTTCCTTCGACAGAGAGCCGTGATGCACCCCGATCGGTAGCTTGTCCTCGTTCACGTCCCACAGGTTCTGGAAGGTGTATTCGGCCAGGAAGCGCGTATTGGTGAACACCAGCGTGGTACGGTTGCGGCGGATTTCCTCGTAGAGCTGCGGGATTGCCCAAGTCGCGGCGTGCCCACCCCACGGAACCCGTTCCTCTTCCGGCAGCAGGATCTCGACGTCCGGCTCCGCTCCCGCTTCCCCTTCGACCAGCGCGACGCTGTCTACCTCGCCCCATGGCGCGAGCCACTCTCGGAAAGCCTCCGGTTCGGCGAGCGTCGCAGATAGCGCGACGCGCTGGAGTTCGGGTGCGAGCGCCTGCAGGCGCGCGAGACACAGTGCCAGCAGGTCGCCACGTTTGCCGGTGGCAAAGGCGTGGATCTCGTCCACCACAATCCGCTTCAGCCCAGCGAACATGTCGAGGCTTTCCGGATAGGACAGCAACAGCGACAGCGATTCCGGGGTGGTCAGCAACACATTCGGCGGGCGCTCGCGCTGGCGGCGCTTGCGATCCGACGGGGTGTCTCCGCTGCGGGTCTCGATGCGGATGGGCAGACCCATCTCCTCGACCGGCGCGACCAGATTGCGCTGAACGTCATGCGCCAGCGCCTTGAGCGGTGAGACATAGATCGTATGCAGCGTGTCGGAAGGCGCTGCGTCGGTACCCTGCGAAGGACAGAAATCGGCCAGCGTGGGCAGGAAACCCGCCAGAGTTTTGCCCGCTCCGGTATCGGCCACCAGCAAGGCGTGGCGACCCGAACGCGCTACCTCGAGCATCTCGCTCTGATGCCTTCGCACTCGCCAACCGCGCCCGGCGAACCAGCTTGCGATTTCCGGCGGCAGGTCGTCCGTCATGCGGTGGGGCGCAGCAGCATGCGGAAAAAGCGCACGCCCGCGCAGGCGGTTCCACGCGCGCGCAGAGAACCGTCAGCTTTCGAGGAAGCTACCGTCCTCGTCTTCGCCATCGTCGCCATCATCGTCCTGATCCGGCTGGAGCGATTCGAGCTCCGCCTGGCCGACGCCAAGGAGATCGGAAAGGCGCGCACGTTCAGCCTCGTTTAACTCCCCGAACTTTCGCGCCTCAGGGAAGTCTTCGGCGATCTTGCCAATGCCTCTAATCAAGTCGGGCATCACCGCCATCATCGCCGGGCCCATCTCGTTCATCGCGGCCATGACTTGCGGGTCGGCATAGATCAGCATCGATTCCGCCGCGTAGTGCTGGCCGGCCGGCGTATCGAAGAAGGCGACCATCGCGTCCATCTCGCTCTCATCGAACCGCTTGGCATAGGCGCGCGTCAGGCCAGTGCGATACGCAGGCTCGATCGCGTCCAACAGGCTACTGACCATCTCCAGCATCATCTTGGTGGTGGCGGCGGCACGCTCCGCATTGACGGGATCGAGAATTCCCAGCGCCGCAGCGACCTGCTCGTCGTCCAGGTCGTCGAGATCATCCTCGTCCATTCCCAGCAGACAAGCAACCTCCCCGCGCGGCGTTCCAATTTCGGAGCCCATCAGGCCTTCCATCATCGGTGCAAGCGTCGAATCCACCATCCGCGCGTAAGTGCCGTTTGGAAAGATCCGGTCGACGACCCGACCGGCGGTGGGCAAGCGGGCTTCCTGCTCCGGGGTGAGCGGTTCCGGCTTGAAAGCATCGCCGAACATGCTGCCGAAATCGGGCATCTCCTCGCCCAGTTCGGCCATCGCCTCCTCCAGCTCGTCGCCGAACACCGGCTCTTCGCTTTCTTCGACTTCTCCCGCCTCGTCGTCTTGCGGGGTAGAGGGCGGGATTGGGATTACCTCTAGCGGGGCGGGGCCGTCATCCCGCGTTATCGGTTCATCTGCATAATCCTGTGCGGCCAACGGCGAACCAGCCGCGAGCAGTGCAACAAGTGAAACGAGCCAGGTGCCGGTACGCATTGCAAATCCCCCCGCTGTGCACTTTCTCAGTGCCCCTTTTGCGGTTCTCTTTCCAGCCCGGATAACATCAGCTGCTCGTCGATCTGCGCCAGCAGACGTTCGAGCCCGGCTTCGCTGTCGCTTTCGGCCCGCGCGACCAGCACATCCTGCGTGTTGGAAGCACGCAGCAACCACCAGCCGTGCTCGTTGGTGACCCGCACGCCATCGGTCGCATCCACCTGGTTTGGGCTATCGGCGAGCCGTTGCGACACCTCCTCGATTGCGGCGAACTTGCGATCCTCGTCCACTTGGAAACGCAACTCGGGAGTATTGAAAAGCTCGGGCATCGCCCCGCGCAATTCCGTCACCGATCGGCTCAGTCGGGCACTCGCGGCGATCAGACGCACCCCGGCATAGAGCGCATCGTCGAAGCCGTAGTAATCGTCCGCGAAGAACACATGGCCGCTCATCTCGCCAGCCAGCGGGCTGCCCGTTTCCTTCATCTTGGACTTGATCAGCGAGTGCCCGGTCTTCCACATCAGCGGCTTGCCGCCATGGGTCGAAACGTGGTCGAACAGCGCGCGACTGGCTTTCACGTCGGCTATGATCGTCGTGCCGGCGTGCCGCTGCAGAAGATCCTCGGCATAGATCATCAAAAGCTGGTCGCCCCAGATCACCCTGCCCGCCCCGTCGATCGCGCCGATGCGATCCCCGTCGCCATCGAACGCCACCCCGAAATCGAGGTTCTTCTCCTTCACCAACGCGGCGAGGTCTGCGAGATTCTCTTCGACCGTGGGATCGGGATGGTGATTGGGAAAACGACCATCGACATCGGTGTAGAGGAGATGATGCTCTCCGGGCAGGCGCACGGCCAATGCTTCCAGCGCCGGGCCGGCCGCGCCGTTCCCCGCGTCCCAACCCACGCGCAAGCTCTGGAGCGCTGTATGGTCCAGCCCGTCCAGCCCCAGCAGGAGCCGGTCGACGTAAACGCCTAGAATGTCGACCTCAGCGACTTCTCCCTCGCCATCCTCCCAGTCGCCTGCGGCGGCCATTCGGCCTAGCGTCGCGATATTCGCACCGAAGAACGGGCGGCCGCCAAAAACCATCTTGAAGCCGTTGTAATTGGGCGGGTTATGGCTGCCGGTGATCTGGATCCCGCCATCCACTTCTTCGCGCGAAGCTTCCGCGAAATAGAGCATCGGTGTCGGGCCCAGGCCGATCCGCACAACGTCGCAGCCGCTAGCGGTCAGCCCTTCGACGAGCGCGTGCTCCAGCGTGGGCGAACTGACCCGCCCGTCATAGCCGACCGCCACAGTTCGACCGCCGTCGCGCCGTATCAGCGTGCCGAAGCTGCGTCCGATCGCGCGCGCATCGTCCGCCTCCAATGTTTCGCCGATGATCCCGCGTATGTCGTATTCGCGCAGGATGGTCGGATCGAGGGCGTGGCTCATTGCGTGGCTCCATCTTCGGGCAATCGGGACAGCAGGAGATCGCGTGCCTCGTTCGCGCGGTGCACCTCTTCGCTGGTTCCGCCACGATCGGGATGCACCCGCGCAACCACGCGCCTGTGCGCTTCCAGGATTGCGCGGCGGTCGGCATCCACCCCCACTTCGAGCAGGGAGCGGGCCCTCGAAAGCTCGGTTGCCTGGGTCCGCGGTTGGCGGAGATAGTCCCATGGCCATTTGCCGAAGGCCCAGCGGCAGGCCAGCGACACCAGGGCCGCCAGCACGATCACCTTGATCATGCAGGCTCCAGCTGTTGCGCCCGGATTGCGTCGGGCAGGTTCAGCGACAGGACGAGCTCGCGCAATTCCTGCCGGGCGACCAGATGGCTGGTGCCCAGATCGCCAAGATGCCCCTTGTCGAGCAGGGTCAGGCCACTCGGGAACAGTTCGCGATAGATCACGCGTTCCGACAGTCCCGGCGTCACGCGAAAACCGACGCGCTTGCTCAGTTCGGTCAGAGCGCGATCGAGCCGGGCCTTGTTGCGCGCCTCGGTATGGCCGGTGCGGTTGCGCACCACGATCCAATCCATCTCGCGCCGCTGCTCGTCGATCGTGGCGCGGCTGCGCTTGAGCCGCGCCTCCCAGATCAGCTCGGCGTAGAAGCTGAGGCGGCGCACCTTGAAGGTTTCCGCGTCGACCTGCCCGATAAGATCGAAATCGACGAAGCTGTCGTTGAGCGGGGTGACCAGCGTATCCGCCTCGGTCGCGGCATGGCGCGCCAGCGGATCGTCCCGGCCCGGGGTGTCGAAGATCAGGAAATCGTGGCCTTCGCCCACGCGCTGCGCCAGATCCTCCAGCCCCTCGGTATCGAGATCCTCGGCGATGACTTCGCACTTCGCGCCCGGCAGTTCGATATCACGCCGCTGCTGCGTTTCGGCCCGATTCTCGAAATAGCGGTGCATGGTGCGCTGCCGCGGGTCGAGATCGATCGCGGCAACGCGGGCACCGCGATAAGCGAGCGCGACTGCGACATGCACCGCCGTGGTCGATTTGCCTGTCCCCCCCTTCTCATTGGCGAAAACGATACGGTGCGGACGCTGAGAAGACACGGGGATTGGCTGCCCTTTTGTTCGAGAACATTTGCCCGCATGACCATGCCGGCGCTAGGGCGGCGGGCGTCGCGGTTGCGACAGGTTTTATCGAAGGGGCTATCGCCGTGCAAATCTTTGCCGAGCTCGATATGTTGAGAACAGCGGTCGCGGCCCTGCGCAAACGGCACGAAACGATCGCGCTGGTGCCGACCATGGGCGCGCTGCACGAAGGGCATCTGGCGCTGGTTCGCGCGGCTGCGGCGAAGGCTGACCGGGTGGTGGTGTCGATCTTCGTAAATCCGACCCAGTTCGGCCCGAACGAGGATCTCGACGCCTATCCGCGCCAGCTCGAACGCGACGCGACCCTGCTCGAGGCGGAGGACGTGTCGCTGCTGTGGGCGCCTTCTATCGAGCAAGTCTACCCGGAAGGCTTCGCCACCACGGTGAGCGTTGCTGGTGTCAGCGAGGGGCTGTGCGGGGCCAGCCGCCCGGGGCATTTCGATGGCGTGGCGACCGTCGTGTGCAAGCTTTTCAATCAGGTTCGGCCCGATCTGGCCGTGTTCGGTGAGAAGGACTGGCAGCAGCTCGCCGTCATCCGCCGCATGGCGCGCGATCTGGATCTCTCGCAGCCGCACGCCGACGCGATCATCGGTATCCCCACGGTGCGCGAGGCGGACGGTCTCGCGCTATCGAGCCGCAACCGGTACTTGAGCCCGGACGAGCGCGAACAGGCGACCGCGTTTCCCGCCGCTCTCACCCAAGCGGTCGCCGCGATCGAAAACGGTGTTTCGCCCGGCGACGCCCTGACCAGTGCGCGCGAACAGATCGAAGCGGCGGGCTTCGTCGTCGATTATGTCGATTTCGTCGATGCCGCCTCGCTTGCTCCGCTGCACCTACCGGGGGACAGAGCCGGCCGCCTCGTCGCGGCGGCACGGCTCGGTTCGACGCGCCTTATCGACAACATGGCGGTGGCGGCGCGATAGAGGAAGGCCCGCACCGGATCGTTGCGCCGGCAGCGCGGTTTCGATCATATGGAAAGAGTAATTCATACGGGAGAGACACAGATGAGCGAACCGCATGCCCCTTCGCCGACCGTACCGGTTCCGCAAAGTGCGAAGGATGGAACGCGCTGTTCGCTCCAGGAATACGGTGCACGCTACGATGCCAGCCTGTCCGACCCGGACGGCTTCTGGCTGGAGGAGGCGCGACGGCTCGACTGGTCGACCGAGCCGCAGAGCGCAGGCGATTGGAGCTTCGATCCAGTCGCGATCAAATGGTTCGCCGATGGGCGGCTCAACATCTGCCACAACGCGGTGGATCGCCATGTGAAGGCCGGTAACGGCGATCGCGTCGCGCTGATCTTCGAACCCGACGATCCCGAGGGCGAGGTACGCCGGATCACCTACGCCCAGCTACTGGCCGAAGTGATCCGCTGGGCCAACACGCTCAAGAAGCTGGGTGTCGCGAAAGGTGACCGGGTCACGATCTATATGCCGATGGTGCCCGAAGGCGCCTTCGCCATGCTCGCCTGCGCACGCATCGGCGCGGTGCATTCGGTGATCTTCGGCGGTTTCTCGCCCGAGGCGATCGCGGGCCGCGTGACCGACTGCGAAAGCGACTGGATCGTCACCGCGGACGAGGGCCTGCGCGGGGGCAAAACAATCCCGCTGAAAGCCAATGTTGATGCCGCACTGGAAAAGGCGAGGGCGAAGGGCGTGCTGGTGCTGCGCCATACCGGCGGCGATGTCACCATGATCGACGGTCGCGATCGCTGGTTCCACGAACTGAGCGAAGGCATATCGGATGAATGCCCATGCGAGGACATGGCGGCGGAAGACCCGCTGTTCATCCTCTACACCAGCGGCTCCACCGGCAAGCCCAAGGGTGTCGTCCATACTACCGGTGGCTATGCCGTTTGGACCGAGACCACTTTCCGATACGTGTTCGATTATTGCGAGGGCGAGGTTTACTGGTGCACCGCCGATATCGGCTGGATCACCGGTCACAGCTATATCGTCTACGGCCCGCTGCTGAACGGCGCGACCGCGCTGATGTTCGAAGGCGTGCCGAACTATCCGGACCACGATCGCTTCTGGCAGGTGTGCGAGAAGCACGACGTCGCCATCTTCTACACCGCGCCGACCGCGATCCGGGCCCTGATGCGCGAGGGGCGGGCCCATGTGAAGAAGCACGACCTATCCAAGCTGCGTCTGCTCGGAAGCGTGGGGGAGCCCATCAACCCGGAGGCTTGGCGCTGGTATCACGAAGTAGTCGGCGGCGGGCGCATCCCCATCGTCGACACCTGGTGGCAGACCGAGACCGGTGGCGTGATGATCACCACCCTGCGCGGCGCGCATGCGATGAAGCCGGGCAGCGCGGGAAAGCCCTTTTTCGGTGTCGCCCCTCAGCTGGTGGACAACGAGGGCGCGGTGCTGGCGGACGAGGACCGCGGCGGCGCGGCGGAGGGCAATCTGTGCATCACGCGTAGTTGGCCGGGCCAGGCACGCACCGTCTATGGCGATCACGACCGCTTCGTGCAGACCTATTTCAGCACTTACAAGGGTAAGTACTTCACCGGCGACGGGTGCCGCCGGGACGAGGACGGATATTACTGGATTACGGGCCGCGTCGACGACGTCATCAACGTCAGCGGGCACCGCATGGGTACCGCTGAAGTCGAAAGCGCGCTGGTTCTACACCCTAAAGTCTCGGAAGCCGCAGTCGTCGGCTTCCCGCACGATATCAAGGGCCAGGGCATTTACTGCTACGTCACGCTCAACGCGGGCGAGGAACCGGGCGAGGAACTCGAGACCGAACTGCGGCAGTGGGTGCGCAAGGAGATCGGGCCGATCGCGACACCGGACCATCTCCATTTTACCCCTGCCTTACCCAAGACGCGCAGTGGCAAGATCATGCGCCGCATCCTGCGCAAGATCGCGGAGAACGACTACGGCGCTCTCGGGGATACCTCGACGTTGGCGGACCCCGGAATCGTCGATTCGCTTATCGAAGGTCGCAAGAACCGGGACTGAGGGAAGGTGGGCGAGGCTAAGCGAAAAATCCGGGAGGCAATCGCGTAATCGCCCGGCGATCGATCAAGCGAATTCGCCGCGACGATAGGCCTCGAACGCTTCGACGATTTCCCGTTCGCTGTTCATCACGAACGGGCCATGCGCCACGATCGGTTCCCTGATCGGCTCTGCATGGCCGAGAAGAATCTGCACCCGCTCTTCGGCCGCGATGACCAAGTGCTCGCCACTGCCGAAGGTGGCGAGGTGATGCTCGGGGACCGTCGATCCGCCGGCCTTCGCTTCTCCGCGGATCGTATAGAAGAAAATCGTGTGATCGGACGGTATCGGCAGAGATATTTCGGACCCCGCCTCCAGGGTCAACGTTCCGAGCGCGATATCCGTCAGCGAATCCACAGGAGCACCGTCGAATCCAGAAACGGGTCGCAAGGTTGCTCCCTCCCCGAGATCCACTTCTGGAATGAGCTTGGCCGGTACCTCTCGATACGCGGGTTCGGTAAACTTCAAAGCCGCAGGGAGGTTGACCCAGAGCTGCAGTATTTCGAGCGGCCCACCCTGCGCTTTGAACGTGTCCGGCGAAAGTTCCGAATGGACGATGCCCGAACCGGCGGTCATCCATTGCACGCCGCCATCCTTCACCACGCTCTGCGCACCGCTACTGTCGCTATGCGCCAGACTTCCGGCGAGGACGAAGGTGACGGTCTCGAACCCCCGATGCGGGTGGGGTCCGAACGGCAGGCCGTGGTTTCGCGGAGGGTAAGTTTGCGGGCCATGATGGTTCAGGAACAGAAACGGGTCGAGATGCGGAACACCGCGCCCCGGGAGCGGGCGCCGGGTCGTGAGATCGGCGATGTCGTCCCGGATTGCAGGATAAATCGATAGGAGGGGTCGTTCGGTCATCGATCGGGTCCGGTTACGCGACACAAAGGCATGCATAAATATAACTGCGGCTTGTCCGCCAGCCGTTAGCCCACATCAGTCCGGCAGAGCGGCAAGCACTCGCTCCGGCGTCATCGGGTAATGATAGATGCGCGCGCCACTGGCATTGTAAATCGCATTCGCGATCGCCGCCGCGCCGCCGCACATCCCCAGTTCACCGATGCCCTTCGCCTGAATCGGGCTTGCGACCGGATCACGCTCTTCGAGCATGAGGACTTCGACATCGGCCACGTCACGGTTCACGGGCACGTGATATTCCGCGAGGTCGCAGTTCACGAGATGGCCGTCGACCGGGTCGAACAGCAACGCCTCGGTCAGCGCGACACCGATGCTCCAAGTGATTCCGCCCAGACATTGCGATCGGGCCGTCTTCTCGTTCAGCACCCGCCCGAAACCGAAGGCACCCAGCATCCGGTTGACACGGGTTTCGCCGGTAAAACGATTGACCCGAACCTCGGCGAAAAACGCGCCGAAACCGGACGCTGTATGGCTGTCAGAGATCTCGCCCGGCTCGTAATGCCCTTCTTCGGAGAGGTCTTCTCCGTCCAGCAATTCGGCCAGTGACTTGCCGCCGACCACTGCGCCATCGCGAAGCTCCATGCTTTCTTCGCTGGTGCCAACGCGCTGCGCAATCTTTTCGCGCAAGGCTTCGCACGCGACATAGACGGCCGACCCGATCGACGCAGCGCCCCAGCTTCCGCCCGAGCCCGGCCCCCTGGGATGATCCGTATCGCCCAGTTCGACCAGCACTTGCTCTACGGATAGGCCCAGCATCTCGCCGACGATCTGTGCGACGATGGTGTAGGTCCCGGTGCCGATGTCGGTCATATCGCTCTGAACCACGGCCGTGCCGTCGCTCTTCAAAGTCACGCGGGCCTTGGCTTCGCCGACATTGTGCACCCGCGCAGCGCTCGCCATTCCGGTGCCGATCCACCACTCGCCCTCGCGGCGCTGACGTGGTGTCCTGGGCCCACCGTCCCATCCGAACTTTTCCGCCCCTTCCCGCAGGCATTCTGCCAGTTTGCGCGAAGAGAAGGGAAGGTCCTCTTCCGGGTTGCGATCCGGAATATTCCGCAACCGCAATTCGACCGGATCGACGCCCGATTTTTCCGCGAGGACATCCATCGCGATTTCCAGCGCCGGCATCCCAACGGCTTCGCCCGGTGCGCGGACCGAACCGGCCGTCATCCTGTGAATGCGGGCGACTTCCAACTTCAGCTGCCGGTTCTCGCCCCCGTAAAGGAAATGCGAGGACTGGAGGACCGGCTCGGCGAATTCCTCACCCGGCAGATTGGAAACGAGCGCCTGGTGGCCGAAGCCGTCCAGCTGACCTTCCTCGTCACTCGCCAGGCGCAATCTCTGTGTCGTTTCGGACCGGCGCATGACGCACTGGAAGACTTGCTGGCGGCTCATCGCCACCCGCACCGGTCGCTTGAGTTCGCGCGCCGCGACCGCGGCCGCCACCGTCTCTTCGCTGATCCCGAGCTTCGACCCGAAGCCCCCGCCGACATAGCGGGATACGAGCCGGACATTCTCTTCCTTGATACCCAGGCTGTCCGCCAGTTCGGTGATGTTATAGTTCGGCATCTGCAGGGAGGCGTGGACCGTCAACCTGTCGCCAACCCATTCGGCGATCGCCGCGTGCGGCTCCATGGCCGCAGACGCGTGCCCTTCGGTTTTGACCTGCACATCGCTCGTATGCGCAGCACCCGCCATTGCTCCATCCAGATCGCCCTGGTTGACGGTCTCGTCTTCCTGCTCTTCCGGCGTGACGCCATCGGGGTCGAGCGGGGCCCCACTTGTCGCACGGTATTCGACCTTCAGGTGCTTTGCCGCATCGCGCGCCTGCTCGAAGGTTTCCGCGACAACCAGCGCGATCGGTTGGCCCCAATAGCAGACCGTGCGCGGATCCTGCTGAGGTGCCTCGTTGGCGGTGCCCTGCGCGGCGCGCGTGGTCAGGCGCTCGTCGTCGATAACCGCGATAACGCCGGGCATGGACATCACGCTGGCCGTGTCGATGGAAACCACCTCTCCATGGGTGATGCGTGAGGTGACGAGCACGCCTTCGGCCAGACCTTCGACCCGATATTCCGCCGCGTAGGGCGCAGTCCCGGTAACTTTCGCCAGCCCGTCGATGCGTGATATCGGCTTCCCGATGATCCCCTGCTTCATCTTGTCGAGCCGGTTCGAGGTGATGGGCTCATCCTGCTTGAGGTGCGCGCTCATAGTTCGGTCTCCGTCGCTTCGGCCAGCACCGCGACAAGCGTGCGCCGGGCAAGCGGTATCTTGAAATCGTTCTCGCCGTAGCCGCGTGCGTCCTCCAGCAGCATATCGGCCGCCTTGTCGAACAGCGCACGCGACGGTGCCTCTCCAATAAGAAGCTCCGACAGGCGCGGATCATACCACGGTTTGTGCGCAATCCCGCCGAAGGCGAGGTCGGCGCGGGTAATGGCGCCATCTTCCATGGCGACGATCGCCGCTACCGATACCAGCGCGAACGCGTAAGACGATCTCTCGCGCACCTTGCGATAAAGCTGTTTGCCGGGGACCGGCGCAGGAAGCGTGACAGCGGTGATAATGTCTCCGGTTTCCAGCACATTGTCGCGCCACGGCGTATCACCGGGCAGCAAGTGAAAGTCGCGCACTGGAACGGAGCGTTCGATGCCGTCAGCGCTTTCGATTTCGACCGTGGCGCCCAAGGCGCTCATCGCCACCGCCATGTCACCGGGGTAAGTTGCGATGCAATCGGGGCTGGTACCGAGGATGGCGTGCAAATGCGCTATCCCGTCGATGGCACCGCACCCCGATCCCGGCTCGCGCTTGTTGCATGGCTGGTCGATATTGGTGAAATAATAGCAGCGCGTTCGCTGGCAAAGATTTCCGCCGGTCGTGGCCCGGTTGCGCAATTGCTGCGTCGCTCCGGCCAGGATGGCGCGGGCGAGCACCGGATATTCCGCGCGCACCCGATCATGATTGGCCGTCGCGGTATTGGAGGCGAGCGCTCCGATGCGCAGACCGCCATCGGCACCATCCGCGATCTCGGTCATCCCAAGACGGTTGATATCGACCAAGCGCTCAGGTCGTTCCACCTGCAGCTTCATCAAGTCGAGGAGGTTGGTACCTCCCGCGATCGCGGTCGCATTTTCCGGGGCCGCAAGCTGGTGGGCGTGCGCGAGGCTGTCAGGCCGCTGGAAGTCGAACGGTCTCATCGGGCGTCTCCCTTGCCGGCTACATCCTGAATGGCGGCCACGATATTAGCGTAGGCTCCACAGCGACACAGATTGCCGCTCATTCGCTCGCGGATTTCCTCTGGCGTCGCCCGCATCTCGCCCTGCAGGTTCTCGCTCGCGTCGCTGGCGAAGCCGCCGGCGATCTCGTCGAGCATCGCGGTCGCAGAGCAAATCTGGCCCGGCGTGCAATAGCCGCACTGGTAGCCGTCATGCTCCACAAACGCGGTTTGCAACGACGACGGCGCCTCCGGCGTGCCCAGACCCTCGATCGTGGTCACGCTATCGCCATCGTGCATCGCAGCCAAAGTAAGGCAACTATTGATGCGCATACCGTTGACGATAACCGTGCACGCCCCGCATTGGCCATGGTCGCAGCCCTTTTTCGTGCCGGTCAAGCCAATGTGCTGGCGAAGAAAATCCAGTAGTGTGACACGGGGGTCATCCGGGACTGAATGCTCGGTTCCGTTTACGGTGATGGTATCGCTCACATGTGCCTCCATGGTATCCTAACCAACTGGAAGCATTTGGGGTCCGACTATCTTTCAGGGGCGGAATTCGCCACTGGAGGCACGGCTCGATCTCTCGTCGGGGAAGCTGTCGGCGATACACTAAGGAGAGACTGGAGCGGGTAAGGGGAATCGAACCCCTCTAGCTAGCTTGGAAGGCTAGAGCATTACCACTATGCTATACCCGCCCGGTCGGTTTGCATTGCCACCGGAGGGGCCGATCAGTCAACGTTCCTTTATTCCTGCGAAGGGGTTGGTTCGGCGCCGGGCTGGGTCGCATCAGGCGCAGCCGCGGCGCGGGCCGCATCCTTCTCCTGCGCGGACTGGGCTTCCTCGGCCGTCATGGTCGCACCCTCGGGCACCGCCACATGGATTTCGACGCGCCGATTTGCGGCTCGCCCCGGTTCGTTCGGTGTACCATCGGGTAGGGCATTGGGCTGAACCGGGTTCTGCTCTCCGAAAGCGATTACGGTCAGCCGTTCCTTTGCTACACCGTGATCGACCAGCCAGTCGCGCACCGCGTCGGCTCGCTCTTGCGACAGCTTCATATTCGCCTCGTTACGGCCTGAACTGTCGGAGTGTCCGCGTATCGTAATCGCCTGACCGCGCGCCAATTGCGGGGAGTCCAGAACATCCTGCAATTGGGTTTCCGCCTCAGGAGAAATCTCGGCCCCGGTGCTGCCGAAACCGATCGTCGCGTTCAGCGGCGCGAGAGGCACCATCGGCGCCTCCTCGATGTCGGGCCGGATGATGCTGACCGGGTCGGCGGAGGTCGGGGTCGATGTTTGCGTGGGAGCCGGTGAAGGATCGGCGTCCCTGCCATCGTCGCAGCCCGCAGCGCCAAGCACGAGAGCGGCCGCTGCGATGGTTATAAGGGGGGTGCGGTTCATCGGTCTTTTCCTCGAATCATTCATGCCGGCTGTGCCGGGCTCGCGCGTTTCGCTGCGCGTTTTGCTGCGGCGGCCTCGCGATCTCCTGGCTCGGGCGGGGAATAGGATATCACGATATCGCCAGCGCGCGGCTCGGGCCGGGCGGCATGCGTGAAGAAGCGCATTATGCCGCCTTCGCGCAACAGCAACAACATCTGCGCCCCGTCGGGCAGTTTCTCGCGCGCATCTTCGATCGAGAATTCGTCGGTCAGCTTGGTCCGGCGAAATTCCCATTTGTCCTGCTGTCGCTGGTGCACCTCGGCGACTCCGAAGCCGGCCTCGAACAGGGCTCGCCCGCGGAGCGAAGGCGGCAAGGCGCGATGATCCTCCTCGTCCGCATCGCCGAGCTGGTAGACGCTGTCGCGTCCCACCTCGTGCGCGAACTCGCTACAAACCAGCGCGTTGTAGGCCTCGTTCTCGGTCACCGCGACCAAGACCTGGTAAGGGTTGAGGTCGAGGTTGTGTTCGGTCGCCTCGTTCAGGATCTCGCCGTGATAATACGGCAATCCCTCACGGCGCGCAGCGGCGAGACGTTGCCAGCTCGAATCGACCACCATCACCGGAGTGTCCAAATCGTGCATCTGCTTGCCCAAAGCCACGCCCCACGGAGTGGAACCGACCACGAGCAGGCCGGGGCGGTTCGTGCCCTTTATCTTGAGCCACCGGGCGACGATGTCGACGGTGAAACCATGCGCCACAATGGTCGCCACGACCACCGCGAAGCTCAACCCGATCAGCAGATTTCCGTCGGTATAGCCAATTTCGTTCAGGCGCAGGGCGAACAGGCCCGAGATCGCGACCAGCACGATACCGCGCGGCGCGATCCAGGCGATGAACAATCGCTCGTTCCACGGAGTGGAGCTGCCGAGCAGTGAGACCAGGACCGTCACGGGGCGTACAAAGAAGAGCAGGACGAGTAAGAACGCGCCGAAGCGCCAGTTGAAATATTGGAGTTCGTCGAACTGGAGCGAGGACGACAGCAGGATGAATATGCCCGAGACCAGCAGGACCGCGATATTCTCCTTGAAGGGATGGATCGAGCGCAGGCTCGACATGTCCATGTTGGCGAGCGCGATGCCCATCACGGTCACCGCGACCAGCCCTGCTTCATGCTCGATCTTGTTCGAAAGTACGAACACTCCGATGACCACGCTGAAGAGTACCGGAACCTTCAGATATTCAGGCACCGCGCCGCGCGGGAAGAGGTAGGCGATTGCCGCTGCGGCGGCGTAGCCGATCACGCCCGCGATAACCGCCGCGATGAGAAGGGGCGGCACGACCTCGAGCAGCGAGGCCCCTGGTGCCTCGGCAACCTTGCGGAAATACTCGTAGGCGATCACGGCGCACAGCGCGCCGGTCGGATCATTCACGATCGCTTCCCACTTCAGAATCGAAGCGGGCCGGGTCTGAATGTTCGATTGCCTCAGCAGGGGAAGCACGACGGTCGGGCCGGTCACCACCAGGATGCCCCCGAACAGGATCGCTACCGGCCAGACGATGCCGGCAACGTAGAACCCGGCGGCCGATCCCAGCGCCCAACCTACCGCGACACCGATCGTGGCGAGTCGCCAGACGGCGTCGCCGGAATGGCGCAATTCGCGCAGGTCGAGGCTCAACCCTCCTTCGAACAGGATCAGTGCGACCCCGATGCTGATCATCGGCTCCAGCAGGTTACCGAAGGTTTCTTCCGGATTCAGGAAACCCAGGATCGGTCCGGCGAGGAAGCCGGCGGCCAGCATGAGGACGATGGCGGGCCAGTTGGTTCGCCAGGCGAGCCATTGCGCACCGATGCCGAGGACACCGATGATGGCGATAACGAGCGCTTCAGAATGCATGATGGCGTGGCTGTCCCCTCGGCCTTCGCTTGACCCTACTCCGAATGCGCGCGCGGGGCAAAGTATCCGCACCGCGTATGTAATGCCGCGTCATTCGCCCGGAAAGGTCATCAGGGCATCGACAGGGACAGCCTCTGCTCTGAGCCGCTGCGCACCGCCGAGATCGGGAAGGTCGATCGCGAATAGCGCGGCGCCGACGTGCGCGCCCGTGCGGCGCAGCAGATCGGTCGCGGCGAGTGCGGTTCCGCCGGTTGCGATAAGGTCGTCGACCAGAACCACCCGCGTCCCGGGCGGCACGGCCCCCGGATCGAGCTCCAGCCGATCGGTGCCGTATTCCAATGCGTAATCGACGGCGATGGTCGGCACCGGGAGCTTGCCCGGTTTGCGTACGGGCACGAAGCCCAGGCCCAGCTATACCGCCACTGCGGTGCCGAAGATGAAGCCGCGCGCCTCGATCCCGGCGATCAATTCCGCCTGATGCGCCCGCGCGCGTTCGGCAAGCAGCGCAACGGATGCCGCGAGCGCCTCGCCATTCGACAACAGCGTGGTGATGTCGCGGAACTGGATACCCGGCTTCGGAAAGTCGGGAACGGTGCGCACATGGCGCTCCAGTTCCGCCAGCGTCATGCCCGGCGCAGGACCGGCGTCAGTCAGTCCTGCTCGCCTTCTTCTTCGGCTTCACCGCCGCCCAGACGTGGTTCTTGGCGAAATAGGCCAGAACCGAGGCGAAGATGAGGAACAGGACGACCGGCCAGCCGGTCTGCTTGCGCTTCACCAGCTTCGGCTCCGCAGTCCAGGTCAGGAACGCCGAAACGTCCTTCGACATCTGGGGAATGGTGGCCTTGGTGCCGTCGTCGTAGGTCACCTGGCCTTCACTCGTCAGCGGCGGCGGCATGCCGATCGCCAGCGCCGAGAAGTAGGGATTGAAATAGGTCCCCGGCGGAACCGACCAGTCCGGGAACGCCTCGTGCAGGGATTCGCCGTTCTCGAGCTTGAAGGTCGCAGGATCGCGGTAGCCGGTCAGCAGCGAATAAACGTAATCCGTGCCGTCCTCGCGCGCCTTGGTGATCAGCGAGAGATCGGGCGGCACCTTCCCGCCATTGGCCGCCTTGGCGGCGACCTCGTTCGGATAAGGCGACGGGAAATAGTCGGTCGGGGTCGCGGCCCGGCTCGTTTCCTCGCCCGTGTCCGGGTTTACACCGGGAACCTGCACGCTTGCCGCGATCGCCTTCACCTGGCCCTCGTCGTAGCCGAGTTCGCCCAGATCGCGGAACGCGACGAATTTCATCGAGTGGCAGGCGGCGCACACTTCCTTGTACACCTTGTACCCGCGCTGGAGCTGCGCCAGGTCCCAGGTGCCGACCGGCCCCGTGAACGAATAGCCGCCCTCCGGCTCGTGCGGATGCAGGTGGAATACGTGGTCGACGCTTTCGGGCGTCGGATCGGTCGCGGCGGTATACGCGCCGGATATGAAGGCCAGCAGCACGACAAGTGTAAATACGAGCCCTGCGGCGATACCAAATAGGCGGATCATCGTGTGGTCTTTCCCTGTCGCGTCATACCGCCGGAGAGGCGTTCTCGCCCTTCACCGGCGTCTTGTCGGAGCCCAGCACCGCCTCGGTAATGGATAGCGGCAGCGGCTCGGGCCGCTCGATCGACGATACGATCGGCAAGATCACGAGGAAGTGGAGGAAGTAATACGCGGTCGCGATCTGGCTCAGCATCACATAGGGCTCCTCCGCCGGCGCGCCGCCGCAATAGAACAGCACGGCCATCGCGGGGATCAGCCCGAACCAGAAGAACTTGCGGAACAGCGGGCGGTAGTGGCCGCTGCGCACCGGCGACTTGTCGAGCCAGGGCAGGAAGAACCAGCACAAGATCGCGCTGAACATCGCGAGCACACCCCACAGCTTCGCCGGCAGGATGAAGTCGAAGGTAAAGGCGCGCAAGATCGCATAAAACGGCCAGAAGTACCATTCGGGCACAATGTGTGCCGGCGTCGAAAGCGGGTTCGCCTCGATATAGTTGTCCGGGTGGCCGAGATAGTTCGGCAGGAAGAACACAAACAGCGTGTAGATAATGAGGAAAATGCCGAGCCCGAACCCGTCCTTCGCCGTGTAGTACGGATGGAACGGCACGGTGTCCGCTTCGCTCTTCACCTCGACCCCGGTCGGGTTGGACGACCCGGGGATGTGCAGCGCCCAGATGTGCAGGATCACGACGCCCGCGATCACGAAGGGCAGCATGAAGTGGAGCGAGAAGAAGCGGTTCAGCGCGGCGTTGTCAGGCGCGTAGCCGCCGAGCAGCCAGACCTGGATCGGCTCACCCACCAGCGGAATCGCGCCGAACAGGCCGGTGATGACCTTCGCCCCCCAGAAGCTCATCTGGCCCCAAGGCAGGACGTAGCCCATGAAGGCGGTCGCCATGGTGAGGAGGAAGATCACCACGCCGAGCAGCCAGATCATCTCGCGCGGCGCCTTGTAGCTCGAGTAGAAGAACCCGCGGAAGATGTGGAGATAGATCACCACGAAGAAGAAGCTTGCCCCGTTGGCGTGCGCGTAACGCAGCATCCAGCCCCAGTTGACGTCGCGCATCAGGTGCTCGACCGAGGCGAAGGCGACATTGGCGTTGGCGGCATAGTGCATCGCCAGGACCACGCCGGTGACGATCTGCAGCATCAGGCAGAACCCGGCCAGGACGCCGAAATTCCACATGTAATTGAGGTTGCGCGGCACAGGATAGCCGGCGCCCACCGCACCATAGACGAGGCGCGGCAGCGGCAGCTTCTCGTCGAGATACCGCATCAGCGGATTGGACGGAGTGTATTCCTTGGCCCAGGCGAAGCTCATGGTCGGTCTTTCTCTGCCTTACCCGACGGTGACGGTCGTGTCGGAGGTGAATTCGTAATCCGGAACCTCGAGGTTCTTCGGCGCCGGCCCCTTCCGGATGCGCGCGGCGGTGTCGTAGCTGGAGCCGTGGCAGGGGCAGAAATAGCCGCCGAACTCGCCGCGGTTCTCGCCCTCGCCCGCGCCCAGCGGAACGCAGCCGAGATGGGTGCAGACGCCCATGGTGATGAGCATGTCCTCATGCCCTTCCTTGGTCCGTTCGGCCAAGGTCTGCGGATCGCGCAGCGCGGACAACGGCACCGCGTTGGCTTCGGCGATTTCCTTGGGCGTGAGGCGGCGCACGAACAGGGGCTGTTTACGGAAAACCGCCTTGATCGCCTGCCCGGCCTCGATCTTGGAAACGTCCACCTCGGTGCTCGCCTCGGCCAGCACGTCGGCGGACGGTGCCATCTGGCTCACCAGCGGATAGACCACCGCGAGCGCACCGACACCGCCTGCGCTGATCGCGGCGATGTTGATGAAATCGCGGCGACGGAACGTGTCGCCGTGCGTTTCGGAAATGTCGGTCGCCTGGTCCGCCGTGGCGGTTCCCGAAGTCTCAACCATCAGTTCTGCCTTGCCCTCGGCGCGAAAAATGCGCCCGTGATCTTACCCATATCGGCTGCGGATGGAGAACCCGGACCGCCGCTTTGCGGGCGCTACTAGCTGCTAGAGGGCGCTAAGCCAACCGCCTTTTGACCGTCAAGTGGCTAGGCCGGTGGCAGACCGATGACAGACCCCTGCCGTCCGTAGCTCGCCTCTCGCAGATGGGTGGCACGGCGATAGGAATAAAACAGCGCCGGTTCGGCGTAGGTGTCGCGCCCGATGACCTCGACCCGGCCGACACCGGATCGCTCCAGACGATCGGCCACGAAACCTGCCAGATCGAATTGCCACCGGTCGTCCTCCCCGGTTTCGAAGAACCGGTGCGCCTCGGCGGGGAAAGCTGCCCGCATGTCCGGGCCGACCTCGTAACTCGCCTGCGCTATGCACGGGCCGACCGCGGCGCAAATGTCGGATTTGCGCGCGCCCAGGCGGACCATCGCCGCGACCGTGTTCCCGATGACGCCACCGAGCGCGCCCCGCCATCCGGCGTGCGCCGCGGCGACCACGCCCGCGCCTGGGTCGGCGAGAAGCACCGGCGCGCAATCGGCGGTCACGATACCCAGCAACAGGCCCGGCGTCGCCGTGACCAGGGCATCGGCCCGCGGCCGATCATCCCCACCGACAGGCCCCTCGACGAGCGCGGCGTCGGGGGAATGCACCTGATAAGGCATCGCAAGTTCGGCCCCGGGAAGGATCGCCGCGATCGCGCGACGGCGGTTTTCCGCCACCGCCTCCGGATCGTCCCCCGCCCCCGTACCGAATTGAAGCCCGGACAGCTCCCCGGCGGACACTCCGCCGCGCCGAGTCAGGAACCCGTGCGGGACATTCCCGAGCACCGCGGCGCGCAGCGGCTCTACCTGTTCGGCGTCAACCAAGGCTGCGGGTGACCTGCTCGAAAGTGTCGCGCGACAGGTTCGGTGCCGCCGCGATCCGTTCCAGTTCCCCGCGCATCAGTGCCGCGCGACCCGGCTCGATCCGCCGCCAGCGGCCGAGCGACGGCACGAAGCGCGCCGCGGTCTGCGGGTTGATCGGGTCGAGGGCCAAGATCAGGTCGGCGATCATGCGATAGCCCCGGCCATCGGCACTATGGAAGGCGTGGGGGTTGCCCGCAAAGGCCATGTAGAGCGCACGGACCCGATTCGGATTGCGCAGGGTGAAGTCGGGATGATCGGCCAGCGCCTCGACGTGTTCGAGAACATCAGGGTGAGTGGAGATCGCCTGCAGCGTGAACCATTTGTCGATCACCAGCGCATCGCCTTCGAACCGCCGATAAAAATCGTCCAGCGCGGCCTGGCGTTCCGGCACATCGAGGCCCGCCAGCACCAGCAACGCGCTCTGGCGGTCGGTCATGTTGTCGGCGCGCTCGTACTGCGTCATCGCGCGTCTGGCCGAACCGGCCGGATCGGCGGCAGCGAGATAGACGAGCGCCTGCCCCTTCACCTTGCGCGCACCCTTGGCGGCGGCATCCAGACCGAACGGAACCGCGCTCGTGCGGTCGTGATGCGCGCCGAGCTGGGTCGCGAATCGCTCCCCCACCCAGGCCTTCAGCGCCTCTCGCTCCTCGTGAATGAGGCCCGGATCGGCGATCTCGATCTGCTCCGCGAGGTAGGATTGTGTCGGCAGGCTGATGAGTTCGCCACGCATCGAATCGTCGAGCTGGTCGTCGGCCAGGATCGCCCCGAACGCTTCGCCGATCGCCTCGCGCCCGCTACCGCGTTCGGTATCGGACAGTCGGCCCTCGACCGCCGCGACCAGATGACCAACGAGCAGTTCCTGCATCGCCTCGTAGCGCGCGAAGGAATCGTCGTCCTTCGCGGCGAGAAAAACGAGGTCGGCGGGCGAGACGCTGCGATGGATCGACACCGGTGCCGAATAGCCGCGATTGATCGACAGAACCGGCGGCTGCGCAAATCCGTCGTAGCGGATTTCCGCCTCGGCTTCGTCGAGCACGAGCAATTGCTCGCCCCGGTGGGTGCCGGTTTCACGGTCGAACAGCGCCAGCTTGAGCGGAATCGGCATCGGCTCTTTCTCGGGCTGGTCCGGGGTGGCGGGCACGCTCTGTCGCAGCGAGAGGATCGCGGTGTCGCCTTCATGCCGGAGCGCAACGTCGACGCGGGGCGTGCCGGCCTGCGAATACCACAGGCGGAACTGCCCGAGGTCGAGCCCGGCCCCATCCTCGATCGCCTTCACGAAATCCTCGCACGTCGCCGCCTCGCCGTCGTGCCGCTCGAAATAGAGGTCGGTGCCTTCCCGGAACCGCTCGGGACCCGCCATGGTCCGCATCATACGAATGACCTCGGCCCCCTTGTTGTAGACCGTGGCGGTGTAGAAATTGCTGATCTCGCGATAGCTGTCGGGCCGGATCGGGTGGGCCAGCGGCCCCGAATCCTCGGGGAACTGGACGCTGCGCAGCACCCGGACATCCTCGATCCGCTTCACCGCCTCGCCCTGCATCGCCTGGCTGAACAGCTGGTCGCGCAACACGGTGAAGCCTTCCTTCAGGCTCAGCTGGAACCAGTCGCGGCAGGTGATGCGGTTGCCCGACCAGTTGTGAAAATATTCGTGGCCTATCACGCCCTCGATCGCCTCGAAATTGCCGTCAGTCGCGGTCTCGTAGTCCGCCAACACGTATTTGGTGTTGAAGACGTTGAGCCCCTTGTTCTCCATCGCCCCCATGTTGAAATCCGAAACCGCGACGATGTTGAACACGTCGAGATCGTATTCGCGCCCGAACGCTTCCTCGTCCCACTTCATCGAGCGCTTGAGCGATTCCATCGCATGTTCGGTGCGCGGCAGATCCTCGGCGCGCACCCAGATGGCGAGGTCGACCTCGCGCCCGCCCATGGTGGTGAAGCTGTCACGCCGCGCCTCCAGCTGGCCCGCGACCAAGGCGAACAGATAGCTCGGCTTGGGCCACGGATCGTGCCATTCGGCCCAGTGGCGCCCACCCTCCGCCTCGCCCGCATCCGTGCGGTTTCCGTTCGCGAGCAGGACGGGAAAGGTTTCCGCCCGTCCTTCCATGCGCACGGTATAGGTGGAAAGGACATCGGGACGGTCGGGGAAGAAGGTAATCCGACGGAACCCTTCCGCCTCGCACTGCGTGCACAGCATCCCGTTCGAGGCATAAAGCCCCATCAGCTGGGTATTGGCGGACGGGTCGATCTCGGTCTCGATCGCAACCGTGTGCGCCTCGCCCGTCAACGGGACGTCCAGATCGTCGCCGACCATGGCGAAATCGTTCACTGCGTTCCCGTCGACCGTAATCGAAATGGGAGTGAGGCCATCGCCGTTGAGACGCAGCACGCTGTCGGGCGCTGCTGCCGGATTGCGCTCCACCGTCAGCGTACTGCGCACTTTCGTCCGCTCCAGCCCCAGATCGAACTCCAGTCGCGTCTCCGGCACGAGCCAAGCGAAGGGCGTGTAGTCCTCCCGCCGGATGATCGGCGGCTGCTTGGGTTCGGGTGGCGCATCGGCCAGCTGGGGGTTGCCGTCGGGAGTCGATGGGGTGCGGGCGATATCCATGGCGGTGTCGGTTACTCCCTTTCGCGAAGCGGTCGATAGGCTAGAATGCGCAGCATGGCGCAATTGTTCATTTTCGGCCTCGGCTATACCGCGAAGCGAATCGCGGATGCGGCAGAGGGGCTCGGCTGGGATGTAGTGTCGACCGGCTCGGACGGAACCCTGCAGTTCGACGACGAGACCGCGGTGCGCGATGCGCTGGCCGGATCGGCAGCGGTTCTTTCATCGGTTCCGCCGGACCGCGACACCGGCGGCGATCCGGTGCTGGAGCGCTATGGCGATGCGCTGTCGCAGGACTGGCTCGGCTATCTGTCGTCGACCGGGGTCTATGGCGATGCGCAGGGCGCATGGGTGGACGAGGGCACGCCTGCGGGCGGCGGACGGCGCAGCGCGCGGACCGAATGCGACGCGGCGTGGATCGATCGCGGCGCGCGTGTCTTTCGCCTGCCCGGCATCTATGGCCCGGAGCGCAGCGCGCTCGACCGGGTCCGCGCGGGCAAGGCGCATCGCATCGACCTGCCGGGCCAGGTCTTCAGCCGCATCCACGTCGACGATATCGTGAGCGGCGTGATCGCGGCGCTGACGGGCGATGCCCCCGCCGGTGCCTACAATCTCGGCGACGATCTGCCCGCCAGCCACAACGCCGTCACCGAGGAAGCGTGTCGCCTGCTCGGGCTCGACCCGCCGCCGCTGCAGACGATGGACGAGGCCGGGCTGAGCGAAATGGCGCGCGGCTTCTACGCGGAGAACCGCCGCGTCGCCAACGGCAAGGCAAAGCGGGTGCTCGACTGGCGGCCGCGCTATCCGACCTTTCGCGAGGGATTGCGCGGCTTGATCTAACTACTCCCCGCCCGCCGCGACCGGGCGCGGCGGTACCGAATGGCGCGAGCGCAGTGCGATGACGAGCCCAACCAGCGCCAGAATGGCCCCGCTGATGGTGACCGCGTTCCAGTGGTAATCCTCGAAAAGGGTCGACAGCACCATCGCCACGGTCACCGTCACGATTCCGTTATAAGCCGCCTTGCCCGCCCCGATCTGGCGTACGAGATTGTAATGCAGCGGGAAGGTAACCACCGAGCCTGCCAAGGCGAGCCACGCGATCCCGCCCCAGTAGCCCGCCGAGGTCGGGAAGGTCGGTGGCCCGGCCGTCGCCCAGGCGAGCGCGAAGTCGAGGATCGTGCCGTAGAGCATCGACCAGGCGAGCAGGCTGACCATCGGCAACCGCCGCCCCGCCTCGTTCGCCTGCACCACATTGGCGAAGCTGGCCGACAGCATCCCGCCCACAGCCAGCGCGATGCCAACCCATATGCCGCCCCCGACATCCGAGAATGGCGGCGCGGTCCGCCCTTCGTGGATCAGCAGCAGCGCGATGCCTGCGCCTGCGACCAGACTGCCGATCACGAAGCCGCGCGTGATCTTCTGCCCCAGCATCAGGCGCCCGAATACCGCGTTCGGCACCATCAGCATGCCGAACATCACCGCGACGATGCCGGAAGTGAGGTGCAGTTCCGCCCGGTAGACGAAGTTGAAATTCATGCAGAACTGCGCCAGTCCGATTACCAGCGCCAGCATCTGCCCCTGCAGCCCGATGGACAGGCTGCGTCGCATCACAACGGCGACCAGAAACATCGCCGGGGTCGCGAGCAGGAACCGCCACGCGATCGACCAGCTGGCCGCGACCCCGTCGATCTGCCCGGTAATGACGAGCCAGGTGGAGCCCCAGATGGTGCCGGTCAGCAGGAACGGGACCAGCACCCGCCAGCTCAGAAAGGGCGGATGCGCCGGTTGAGAGGTCACAGCGCGGCGATCGCTCGGCCGAGCGCGCGGGCAGCCTCCTGGTCGCTGTCCCACGCCGCGACGAAGCGCGCGGCATCGCCGCCCCAGTCGTAGAACTCGTAGCCCTGCCCGCGCAGCTCTTCACGCTCGGCAGGGGTCAGCGTCACGAACACCTCGTTCGCCTCGACCGGGTGGAGCAGGCGCTCGCTTGCTTCCGCCGCAATCGCCTGCGCCGCTGCATTCGCCGCACGCGCGTTCTCCAGCCACAGCCCGTCCTCGACCATGGCCAGCAATTGCGCGGCGAGGAAGCGCCCCTTCGATTGAAGATGCCCCGCCCGCTTGCGGCGATAGCGTACCACATCGGCGAGCGCGGGGTCGAAGAACACGATCGCCTCCGCGCTCATCGCACCGTTCTTTACGCAGCCGAAACTGAGCGCATCGGCCGGCCCCGCAGCCTCCGCGGGTGTGCAATCGAGGAAGGCGACGGCATTGGCGAACCGCGCGCCATCGACGTGCAGACGCAAATTCCGGTCCCGCGCCAGGGTGCCGATCGCCGCGAGTTCTTCCGGACGATAGGCGCGCCCGTACTCGCTCGCCTGGGTGACCGAGATCGCATGGGGCTGAACCTGATGCACATCGTTGCGGATGGGGTCGATCACCTGTGCGATCGTCTCGGGCGTGAGCTTTGCACCCTCTCCTTCGGCCAGCATCAGCTTCGCACCGTGGAGGTAGAAGCCGGGCGCGCCGCCCTCGTCCGCCTCGATATGCGCCTCGCGGTGGCACACGACGCCGCCATGCGGCGGCACCATGGCCGACAGCGCGAGACAGTTCGCCGCGGTCCCGGTCGCGACCCACAGCACCGCGACCTCGCGCCCGAACAGTGCGCCGAACGCTGCATCCAGCCGCTGCGAGATCGCATCGCCATCGTATGGCGTGTCCGTCGCGTCGGCAGCGCGCATCGCCTCCCACACCTGGGGATGAACGCGGGCGGCATTGTCGGACAGGAAACGCATGGAACGCCCCTAGCGCGCACGGCGTTGAGCGCAAGAACCAGCAAGGGATCACACCATGGCCGAAGAACGAGCGGAAGTTTCCATCACCCATCACGCGGTGGGCCAGGGCGGTAAATATGTCGCCGACGTCGCGGGCAGCGACACCAGCGGCTACCTGGAGTGGGAACCGAAAGGTAGCGGCGAGACCGGGGGCGACGACGATGTCCGCATTGCCACCCATACCGTCGTGCCGCCTGCTATCGGCGGCCGCGGGGTCGCCGCGCAGCTGGTCGATCGCTTCGTCTCCGATGCACGCGAGCAGGGCTTCAAGATCGTGCCGCGCTGTTCCTATGTCGAGGCGCAGTTCCAGCGCCATCCGGACTGGAGCGATCTGCGCGCCTGACAGCTAGAGCAGTTCGGAAAAGTCGGTCCCGGCAATGCTGGAAAGGATCGCGCCTCGCATTCGATACGCCTCCGCCACCGGCACGCCGTGGAGGTCGAACTTACCCCCGGCCAGCCCCAGCGCGAGCGTGGCATAGCCATAGCGGCGCGCCAGCGGCCCCTGCGCGATCTCGACCGATTGCTGCTTGATCCGGCTGCCGACCAGCAACTTGGGTGCGAGCCAGCCGGTGCGGCGATACACTTGCCGATGATCGAGCGCATGACGATGGTGACGCCACAGCATGTAGCGGCGCACCATCAAAAAGCCCCACAGCGCAACGGGTGCTAGCAGGAGAGCCCAGCCCCCCACGATCGCGCCTCCATCGCCAGCGAGAGCGATGCCGAGCGCCGTGCCGATAGTGACCGGAACGAGGAGCAGGCTTTCCATCAGCGCCCTCACCGCATGGTAGGCGGTGCTGCTGCGGTGCCATTCGGTTGAGGCGTCCGGACTGGCGAACTGCGCGGCGCGGACGATCGGCTCCAGCTCTTCGTCCTTCGCGAACGGCGCGACCGAATGGTTTCCCTTACCCGAATCCTGCGCCAGGCTGATGAAGGAGAGCCCGCCCCACCCGAACCGGCGGCGGATGATGCCGGTGGTGAAGGACAGCGCCTGAACGCGGTGGACCGGCATGACCAGATCGGTCCGGGTCAACAACCCGCGCCGTCGGCGGAACCCGCGCGGTGTCTTGTCGAGCCGAAAATCCCATTCGCGCAAGGCCGTGCGGACCAGCCCGGTGACGAGACCGATCGCGGCGAGGCTGACGATCGCACCGATGGCCGCGATGACCTGCCAGGCAAGACCGATATGGAGCAGCCGCTCCCCCGGGCCCGTGAGCAGCCGCTGCCATGTGTCGACATCCCAGATGTCGAAGGAAATGAACTGGTCGAATTGTTGCGCCGCACCGGCAGCGGCCGCGACGACGGTCAGCGAAAATTCGAACAGTCCGAAGGTAAAGATGCGGCGCGGGCCCATGGCGAAGAGGGTTTGGGCGTTGGCGTTGGCGTCACCTGACGATTCGGCGGTGGCTGGCGTAAGCGCGTCCTCAGTCTCGGCAGACGCAACTTCCCCTTCGCGCCTCTCGCGCACCAGTTCACGCAGGGCCTCGCCCTCGCTGGCGCGCAAATAGGCCAGCGCGAGCTCGTCCTTGCCGCCAGCGCCGGTCTCGAACTTTACCTGTACCAGGTCGAATATGCGCGCGACCGGCCCCTGTTCGAGGCTGACATCCTGAATCCGCTCGTAAGGCACCGAGCGCGCGGCGCGAGATAGCACCCCGCTCTCGACCCGGATGTCCGCCTCGCCGACGCGATAGGTGAAGCGCCGCCACTGGAGGAAGGCAACGAGCACGCTGATGGCTATTCCGCCCAGCGCGAACAGAGCGAGGACCGCGAGGCCCCATGCTTTCCCGCCCTGCGCGATACCGTAGAAACCCGCGAGGATCGGCAACACCATGCGCGGCACGGCCGACAGCGTGCTGACGATGAAGCTCTTGGGATCGGTCCGCCGCGGCTCGGACCGGTCGATGTGCGAAACCGCGTTCACAGCGTCTCGCGCTTGATATGGGCGCGAATCTCCTCGCGCATGGCCAGCGCGTCCTCGTGCAGCAGGCCGGGCAGCGCGACCGAAGCGTTATGCGTGCCGGCGGTGTGCAGCGTCAGCGTGGCGAGCCCGTAATAGCGTTCCAGCGGGCCGCGATCGACGTCGATATGCTGGACCCGGCCAAAAGGAACCACGGTGTCGGACCGGAACAGCAAGCCGCGCACCACGCGCAGGCGGTCCGTGCCCATCGCGAAACCCCGGGCGAGGAAGCGGCGATGCGGCATGTACCAGGCGAAGAACGCGGCGAGCAGGATCGCGAGCGGGCCGGCGATCAATCCGATCGTGCCGCCTGCTATCATCGCTATAATCGCGCCTATGACGATGGGAACCGCGAGGATGAGGAGTTGCGCGCGGACCAGCTTCTCGTGGTTGGGATGGACGTGGGCCAGCGCCTCTTCATCCACCTGTTCGATCGCGCTGTCGTCGGTCCCGCCCATGGGTGTGTTATGCCGATAACACGCGCCATATTCAAGGAGAATGGTGCTGCTGGAGAGAATTGAACTCTCGGCCTCTCCCTTACCAAGGGAGTGCTCTACCTCTGAGCTACAGCAGCACTGGTCGGGGCAGGCGCGCGCTTTGTCCAAGCGCCCCGCCAATGTCAAGCCAAGCTTGAGCCGATGCGCGCTTCGCGGCATGGGTGAGGCGAAATGAGCAAGCCCGCATCCGATACCCCGACCCGCGAGGAACGACTGGCCGCGAAGCTGCGCGAGAACTTGCGGCGGCGCAAGGCGCAGAGCCGCGCGGGCGATTCGGGTGAGCTCGAGAGCAGCGCAACGCTTCCCAAACCCGGCCCTGACCGCTAGGCCGCCCCCTCGCATACCGCCGACAGGAGCGACATCCGATGCCCACGCTGATCCTCGTTCGCCATGGACAGAGCGAATGGAACCTCGCCAACCGCTTCACCGGATGGTGGGACGTCGACCTGACCGACAAGGGGGTGGACGAGGCGCGCGCCGCCGGGCGCCTGCTTGCGGAAAAGGACGTGCAGCCCACCCTCGCCTTCACCTCGCTCCAGACGCGCGCGATTCGCACGCTGCATCTGGCGCTGGAGGAATGCGGACGGTTGTGGATCCCGGAAACGAAGGACTGGCACCTCAACGAGCGGCACTATGGCGGGCTGACCGGCCTTAACAAGGATGAGATGCGCGAGAAGCACGGCGAGGAGCAGGTGCATGTCTGGCGTCGCAGCTTCGACACCCCGCCGCCCGAGATGGACGCGGGGAGCGATTACGATCTTGCCGCCGATCCGCGCTATGCCGGGATCGACGTGCCGCGCACGGAAAGCCTGAAACTGACGATCGAACGTGTGCTGCCCTATTGGGAGAGCGCCATCCTGCCGCAACTCGCCGCCGGGGAGACGGTGCTGATCTCCGCTCACGGCAACTCGCTGCGCGCGCTGGTGAAGCATCTGTCGAACATCGCCGACGACGAGATCACCGGGCTCGAAATCCCGACCGGCCAGCCGATCGTCTATGAGTTCGACGAGAACATGAAGCCGGGCGAACGGCGCTATCTGAAGGACGCGTAAGACCGTGCCCGGGGATGCGAACGGCGCGCCTAGGGTCGCCATCGTGATGGGGAGCCAGTCGGACTGGCCGACCATGGAACATGCGGCGAAGGTGCTGGACGAGCTGGATGTGCCGCACGAGGCGCGGATCGTTTCCGCCCACCGCACGCCCGACCGCATGGCCGATTTCGCCAAGGGGGCCGAAAGCGAGGGTTTCGCGGTGATCGTCGCGGGCGCGGGCGGCGCTGCGCACCTGCCGGGCATGATCGCCGCGATGACGCATCTGCCGGTGCTGGGCGTTCCGGTGCAATCGAAGGCGCTGTCGGGCATGGATAGCCTGCTTTCCATCGTGCAGATGCCCGCAGGCGTGCCGACCGGGACGCTGGCGATCGGCGAGGCGGGCGCGACCAATGCCGGGCTGCTGGCGGCGGCGATCCTCGCCACATCCGACCCGGCCTTGACGGAACGGCTGAAGGCCTGGCGCGCCGCGCGCAGCGAGGCGGTGGCGGAGCGTCCCGAGTAGGCCATGATCGAACCGGGCGGCACGATCGGGATCATGGGGGGCGGCCAGCTCGGCCGAATGATGGCCGTGGCGGCGGGGCAGATGGGGTATGCCTGCATCGGCTACGCGCCCGAAGGCGACAATGTCAGCGACGGTGCCTGTGCCGATTTCGTCACCGCCGACTGGCACGACGAACAGGCGCTGGCCGATTTCGCCGCGCGCTGCGACGTCGTGACTTGGGAATTCGAGAACGTGCCGGTCGCCCCGCTCGGCCCGATCGAGGCGAAGCTCGCCCCGCATCCGCGCGCCTTGGAAATCGCGCAGGACCGGTTGTTCGAAAAGCAGTTCGTCGAGAAGCTCGGTGGGCGACCGGCGCAATACGCGCAGGTCGACCAGAAGGCGGACCTGTCCGCCGCGATGGCCCGGGTGGGCACGCCCGGCATCCTGAAGACCCGGCGCGACGGCTATGACGGCAAGGGCCAGTGGCGCATCGACGACCGGGACGCGGGCGACGCGCTCGAAATCGAAGGCAGCCCGCTGATCTACGAGGGGTTCGTCGATTTCGAAGTCGAGTTCTCGGTCATTCTCGCCCGCGGCGCTTTGGGTGAGGTCGTGTTCTGGGACAGCCCGGCCAATACCCATGTCGACGGCATCCTCGCGACCTCCAGCCTGCCCGCGGGCGATGCGATCGCCGCACAGATGGGCGAAGCGCGCGCGCTGGCCCGCCAGGTGGCCGACCGGCTGGAATATGTCGGCGTGCTGACGCTGGAATTCTTCGCCACCGCCGATGGCCCGGTGTTCAACGAGATGGCCCCGCGCGTCCATAATTCCGGCCACTGGACGATCGAGGGCGCGGCGACGAGCCAGTTCGAGAACCACATCCGCGCGATCTGCGGCCTGCCGCTGGGCGATACCCGTACGCTGACCCCGCGCGTGACCATGACCAACATCATCGGCGAGGCGGCGCATGGCGCGGCGCAATGGCTGGCCGATCCCGCGACGCACCTGCACCTTTATGGGAAGGCGGAGGCGCGCGAGGGGCGCAAGATGGGCCACGCGACCCGGCTGGGCTGGGAATGACGCAGACCCTCGCGCTGATCTACGCGCGCGCCGACAACGGTGTGATCGGGCGCGATGGCGGCCTCCCCTGGCACATCCCGGCGGACCTCAAGCACTTCAAGGCGCTGACCATGGGCGCGCCGATGGTGATGGGTCGCAAGACCTTCGACAGCTTCCCCGCCCCGCTGCCGGGCCGCCGCCATATCGTGCTGACGCGCGATACCGGCTGGTCGGCCGATGGAGCGGAAGTCGCGCACGATCCCGCACAGGCGCTGGAGATGGCGGGCGAGGGCACCGTGTGGATCATCGGCGGCGCGCAAATCTTCGCCCGGTTCCGCGACCGCGCGAGCCGGGTCGAGCTGACCGAAGTGCATGCCGCGCCCGAAGGCGACACCACCGTCCCGCCTCTCGGCGACGACTGGCGGGAAATGGCGCGCGAGGATCATCCGGCGGATGGCGACCGTCCCGCCTTCTCCTTCGTCACGCTGGTGCGGCGCTGATGCGCTGGCTCGATCACCGCGCGCCCGTGCCAGAGGCGCTGAAGGGCGCGATCATCGCGCTCGGCAATTTCGACGGCTTCCACGCCGGGCACCAGGCGGTGGCGGGCGAGGCGATCCGCTGGGCGCGGGCCCAGGAGCGCCCGGCGATGATCGCCACCTTCGATCCGCATCCGGTTTGCTTCTTCCGGCCCGACGTGCCGCCCTTCCGCCTGACCACGCTGGAGCAGCGGCGCGAGCTCTATCTCGCCGCCGGGGCGAGCGCGATGCTGGTGCTGCATTTCGGGGCCGAGATGGCGGCGATGACGCCCCGCCAGTTCGTCGACGACCTGCTGCACGGTCATCTGGGCGCGGGCGGGATCGTGACCGGCGAGGATTTCACCTTCGGCAAGGGGCGCGCGGGCAATCGCGAGATCCTGGCCGAGCTGGCTGCCGCCCACGGCATGCAGACCCGCGCGGTCGGCGCGGTGGAGGAAGGCGGAGCGACGATCTCCTCCAGCCGCATCCGCGAGGCGCTGCGCCAGGGCGATTGCGAGACCGCCACCAGCCTCCTGACCCGTCCCTTCGCGATTCGCGGCATCGTGGAACATGGCGACAAGCGCGGACGGACCATCGGCTATCCGACGGCCAATCTCGGCCTCGAAAGCTATCTGCGCCCGCAATACGGCATCTATGCCGTCACCGCGCGGGTGCTGGCGACCGGCGAGCGGCTGAAGGGCGCGGCGAATCTGGGCATCCGCCCGCAGTTCGAACCGCCCAAGGAGCTGCTCGAACCCTATTTCTTCGACTTTTCCGGCGATCTGTACGGGCAGGAGATCGAGGTCGAGCTGCGCCATTTCATCCGGCCCGAGGCGAAGTTCGATACGCTGGACGCGCTGACCGAGCAGATGGAGCGCGATTGCGACGAGGCGCGCCGCCTGCTCGCCTGACAAGATCGCCCTGCGGGCGGAACGCACCGCGCACACGGAACGTTCGCTGTTCGAATCAGATGGATAGAACAGGAACCCGCCGATGAGTGACCGCACCCGGATCGAACGCGACCAGCGCACCTATCGTAACAGCCGCCCGTCTATGCTGGGCCGCGGGATCGAGCGGCTGACCAACCCCTTCGCCAAAGCGATCGCCAGCGTCGTGCCCGACTGGCTGATGGAACGCGTCGTGCGCGGTATCGACAGCGCTGCGAGCGCGCCCGAACTGACGCGGTTCGATCACGATACCGGCGACATCGCCGCGTGCAAGCAGGCGGCGAAGAAGGTCGAGGCGCGCGCCAAGGCGATCAACGGTGCATCCGGCGTCGCGGCGGGTTTCGGCGGCGCGCTGACCGCCGGGGCCGATATCCCTACGACCATCGCGGTGGCGGTGCGCACCATCCGCGACACGGGCCGCGCCTACGGCTTCGCCGGGGTGGGGACCGCCGAACAGCTTTTCCGCATGCAGATTCTGGAACTGAGCGCGCTCAACGACCCCGACCAGCGCCAGCGCGCGATCGCCGGGATCGAGGCGGCGATCGGGCCGGATGGCGAGCTGGTGGAGGCGGACCCCGATCGCCACGGCGCGCTGGTCGACCAGGCGGTGGAGCGCGTGTCGCGCGCGATCGCCTTCGCCTCGTTCCGCAAGCGGGCGGGCATGGTGATGCCGGTGGTGGGCTCGGCCGTGGGCGGTATCGTAAACGCCTCTTTCCAGGGCGACGTCGCGGCGGCGGCGCGCTTCGCCTTCCAGGAACGGCGGCTGCGCGGGATCGACTGATCCGCCGCTCGTGCGTGGTACCCGCCACGCCGCGCTTTCCACGCCTCCCCCTTTGGGTTAAGCGCCGCGCGCGATGAGCGAGACTGCGAAAAAAGATTATCGGGACACCGTCTTCCTGCCGAAGACCGATTTTCCCATGAAGGCCGGCCTGCCGCAGAAGGAGCCGGCCATCCTTGCCCGCTGGCAGGAGGAGCGGCTGTACGACCGCCTGCGCGAAGAGCGCGCGGGGGCGGAGAAGTTCATCCTCCACGACGGCCCGCCCTATGCCAATGGCGACATGCATATCGGCCACGCGCTCAACCACATCCTGAAGGATATGGTGGTGCGCACGCAGAGCGCGCTGGGCAAGGACGCGCCCTACGTGCCCGGCTGGGACTGCCACGGCCTTCCGATCGAATGGAAGGTCGAGGAGCAGTATCGCAAGAAGAAGCTGAACAAGGACGAGGTGCCCGCGGCCGAATTCCGCGCCGAATGCCGCGCCTACGCGCAACACTGGGTCGATGTGCAGCGCGAACAGCTGAAGCGGCTGGGCACGATGGGCGACTGGGACCATCCCTATCTGACGATGGACTACGCCTCCGAAGCGACCATCGTCGCCGAACTGATGAAGGTCGCCGAAGCGGGCAACCTTTACCGCGGCGCGAAGCCGGTCATGTGGAGCCCGGTCGAAAAGACCGCGCTCGCCGAGGCCGAAGTCGAGTACGAGGACATCACCTCGACCCAGATCGACGTGGCGTTCGAAATCGTCGAATCGCCGATCGAAGAACTGGTCGGCGCGCATGCGGTGATCTGGACCACGACGCCGTGGACGATCCCGGTGAACCAGGCTTTGGCCTATGGGGAGGGCGTCGAGTATCGACTCTTCCGCATCGGTGGATGGAAGCTGCTAGTTGCTGACGCGCTCGTTGAAAGCTGGTTCTCGCGATTGTCCAATCCGCCGATCTACGACGATCACGGGCCCGAGGGTCGCCAAGGTCAAATCATCAAGGGTTCGCAACTCGCCGGCACAGTTGTCCGCCATCCGATGCACCATCTCGGCGGGTTCTACGCTAAGCCGCGGCCGATGCTGCCGGGCGATTTCGTCACCACCGACAGCGGCACCGGGCTCGTCCACATGGCGCCCGACCATGGCGAGGACGATTTCGCGCTGTGCAGGACGGTGGGGATCGAGCCGGTCTTCGCGGTGATGGACGACGGGCGCTATCGAGACGACTGGCCGTGGCTGGGCGGTGCGGACGAGCGCCGCCGCGCGGTCATCAATCCCAATTTCAACGCCCCCGACGGGCCTATCTGTTCGGACCTGCGCGAAGCCGGTGCGCTGCTTTCCGCCAGCCAGGACTACCAGCACTCCTACCCGCATTCGTGGCGGTCGAAGGCCAAGGTCATCTATCGCTGCACCCCGCAATGGTTCGTGCCGATGGACCGCGACTTGGGCCGGGATAGCGGCACGCTGCGCGAAACCGCCCTCGCCGAGATCGAGCGGGTGCGCTTCGTGCCCGAGCGCGGGCGGCGGCGGATCGGATCGATGGTCGAGGGCCGGCCCGACTGGGTGCTCAGCCGCCAGCGTGCCTGGGGCGTGCCGATCACTCTGTTCGTGCGGCCCGACGGCTCGTATTTGCAGGACGCCGAAGTCAACGCGCGCGTCGTCGCCGCGGTGCGCGAAGAGGGCGTCGATGCCTGGCGCGCCGAGCGCAAGGCGGAGTTCCTGGGCGAGGCGCATGACCCGGACGAATTCGAGATGGTCACCGACATTCTCGACGTGTGGTTCGATTCGGGCTGCACCCATGTCTTCACGCTCGAATCGGGGCGCTGGCCCGCTTTGCGCTGGCCCGCCGACCTCTATCTGGAAGGGTCGGACCAGCATCGCGGCTGGTTCCAGTCGAGCTTGCTCGAAAGCTGCCTCACCCGCGGCCGCGCGCCGTACGACCAAGTGCTGACCCACGGTTTCACCATGGCCGCCGACGGGCGCAAGATGTCCAAATCGCTGGGCAACACGGTCGATCCGGGCAAGGTGATGGAGCAGTTCGGTGCCGACATCATCCGGCTGTGGGCGCTGAGCGTCGACTATACCGAGGATCACCGCATCGGCGACGAGATCCTGAAGGGCGTGGCCGACCAGTATCGCCGCCTGCGCAACACCTTCCGCTACCTCCTCGGCGCGCTCGACGGGTTCGAGTGGGAGCGCGAGGGCGTGGAGGATCACGCCGCCATGCCGGAACTGGAGCGGTATGTGCTCCACCTCCTGGGCGAGCTCGACACCCGGCTGCGCGCCGCGATCGCATCTTACGATTTCGACGATTACGTGCGCGCGCTGGTCGATTTCTGCAACGAGGACCTCAGCGCCTTCTTCTTCGACGTGCGCAAGGACCGGCTCTATTGCGACGATCCGGCCGACCCCGCCCGCCGCGCCTATCGCACCGTGCTCGACACGCTGTTCCAGTCGCTGGTCCGCTATGCCGCGCCGGTGCTGGTCTTCACCGCCGAAGAGGTGTGGCAGACCCGCTTCCCGGACGAGAGCAGCATTCACCTGCACCAGTGGCGTGCGCTGCCCGATGGCTGGCGCGACCCGGCGCTGGCGGAACGCTTCGCCGGGCTGCGCGACTTGCGCGAACGGGTGACCGAGGCGATCGAGCCGCTGCGGCGCGACAAGACGATCCGATCCAGCCTGGAGGCCGAGGTATCCGTGCCCGCCGCCGCCGTGCCGGAGGGCTTTTCGGACGCCGATCTGGCCGAGCTGTTCATCACCGCGTCAGTGACCCGCGGCGATGACGACGCGGTGACCGTCTCGCGCACCGATGAAGACAAATGCGGCCGCTGCTGGCGTCTGCTGCCCTCCGTTCCGGAAGACGGCGCGCTGTGCGATCGCTGCGAAGCGGTGCTGGCATGAGCCCGCTACGCGCGCGCCTCGCAGGTATCGGCATCGCCGCTCTCGTATGCGCGGTCGACCAGTGGCTGAAGGTGTTCGTCACCCGCACGCTGGGGATCGACAAGGTCGGCGAGCATATCGACGTGCTGCCGATCTTCGCCCTGCGCTTCACCCGAAATTACGGCGTGTCGCTGGGCATGTTCGAGGCCGATAGCGAGGACATGCGCTGGATCCTCGTCGGCGTGACCGCATTGATCGCGCTCGGAGTGTTCGTGTGGATCATGCGCGAGAAGCTGCTGGGCGACATCTTCGGCCTGGCGCTGATCCTGGGCGGCGCGCTGGGAAACATCTACGACCGCTACAGCTACGGCTATGTGATCGATTACGCCGACCTCCATTTCGGCGCGTTTCGTCCGTTCCTGATTTTCAATGTCGCGGATGCCGCCATCACCATCGGCGTTCTGATAATCCTTGCCCGTTCGTTTCTCATGCGCGAGAAACGGGGCGACAAAGAGCCGGGCGTGCGCCCGGCGGAGAGTTGAGACAGATGCGCAAGACCACCCTATCCCTCCTCGCCGTTTCCGCGGTATCGCTGGCCGCGTGCAGCACCGGCGGGCTGTTCGATCGCAACCGGCCCGACGAATTCGCAGTGCAGCGGCAGGCCCCGCTGGTCGTGCCCCCCGATTTCAGCCTGGTCCCGCCCAGCCCCGGCGCGCCCCGCCCGGCAGACGACACGGCGAGCCAGCAGGCGCTCGATACGATCTTCGGCGGTCCGGCACAGCGTAGCGCGGTCGAATCGAGCGTGATCGGCCGCGCCGGCGCAGCCGATCCCGGCATCCGCTCCGAAGTGGGCGATCCGGAAACCAATACGGTGGCGAAGGGTGCGGTGACCCGCGATATCGTCGCCGCCCCCGAAGGCGACGGGCAGTCGGCACAGACAGTTATCCCGCAAGGGTAAGGTTTTCATGTCTTGCGCGAGTGCATCCGCACTCGCGTCCTCGGCGCTGTTCCCTCCGCCAAGGTACGGGGCACCTGCGGTCGGCCTTGCGGTTCGCTGGTCGGGGATCGATCGAGTGCGATACGGCCATGGCCGGGAAAAGATCGGGTGGCGACGATCCGTGCGCGAGCAAAAACGCAGCCTCGCAGTTCACTCGACCAGCGGCCTCCCTCTTACTCTTCGCTCACCAGCAGCTTGTCGATCTTGCGCCCGTCCATGTCGACGACTTCGAAGCGCCATCCTTGCGTGACGAAATGCTCCCCTTCCACGGGCAGCTTCTTCATGATCGCGAGCGCGAAACCGGCGGCGGTGGCGAAATCCCGGTCCTCGCCGTAATCGAGGCCGAGCCGGTCGGCCAGCGCATCCGCCGACAGCGCGCCCGAGACCAGCATGGAGCCGTCTTCACGCTCTATCACTTGCGGGATCTCGCCCTGGTCCTGGTCGCTGGCGAACTGGCCCACGATCGCGGTAAGGAGGTCGATCGGGGTGACGATCCCGTCGAGATGACCGTATTCGTCATGCACCATCGCCATCGCGATGTCGGCCTGTTGCAGCACGCGCAGCGCATCCATCGCGTCGAGCTGATCGGGGATCACCTCCGCCTTCTTCATCAGCGACGCCAGATCGAACGGCTGCCCGGCGACCTGCGCCGCCAGCACGTCGCGCACCTTGACCACCCCTTGTACCTTGTCGGGTGACCCTTCGGCCACCGGCAGCAGCGAGTGCGGGCTTTCCGCCACCATGCGCGCGATCTCTTCCGGCCCGGCGGCCAGGTCGATCCAGTCGAGATCGGTACGCGGCGTCATCACCTCGCGCACCGGGCGCTCGTGCAGCCGGGCGACGCCGGTCAGGATCGCGCTCTGCTCTTCCTCCAGCACCCCCGACCGCGTCGCCTCGGCGAACAGCATGTGCAGTTCCTCCGCCGTCACCGCCGACTGGCCGCCGGGGCGGATGCCGAACAGGCGGATCAGCGCGCCCGACGAGGTATCGAGGATCCACACCAGCGGCGCGGCGATGCGGGCGAGCCATTTCATCGGCCGCGCCATCACCAGCGCCAGCGGCACGGCGGCGCGCAGGGCCAGCTGCTTGGGCACCAGCTCGCCGATGACGAGACTGAAATAGGTAGTCAGCACGATGACGAGCACGAAACCCACCGTGGCGGCGGTTGCCGGATCGAGGCCGAACGTACCCGTCAGCCGCTCGCCCACTGGCCCGCCGAGGCTGGCGCCGGAATAGGCACCGGCCACGATCCCGATCAGCGTGATGCCGATCTGCACGGTGGAGAGGAACTTGCCCGGATTGCCCGCCAGATCGAGCGCGATCTGAGCGGTCGCGCTGCCCTTCTCCGCCCGGCTGCGGAGCGTGG
Source organism: Erythrobacter sp. LQ02-29 (assembly GCF_022576075.2). Taxonomy (NCBI): domain Bacteria; kingdom Pseudomonadati; phylum Pseudomonadota; class Alphaproteobacteria; order Sphingomonadales; family Erythrobacteraceae; genus Erythrobacter; species Erythrobacter sp. LQ02-29. The sequence continues at coordinate 675,103 of NZ_JANCNT010000001.1, forward strand.
GCGTGCGGGCGGATACGATCGCCAGCTCCGACATCGCGAAGACGCCGTTGAGCACGATGAGCCCGGCGATGATGAGAAGGTCTGTCCAGGGGAAGGGTGTCACGATGGCGCCAGCGCTAGCACAAAACGGCGGGCCTGCCAGCCGGTGGCTGCGAACGCGCGGGAACTAGGCCGCGTCGTCGGCAGTTTGGGGGGCACACGGCGCGGGTGGGCGCACCGTCAACGATTTCGCGGGAGGAAAGAGAATTCCCGCACATTGAGGAAGGATACCCAGCATGAGAAATACCCGCGTACTCGGAACGGCGCTTGCCGCCGTATCGCTCGTCAGCCTTTCGGCCTGCGTCACCGATCCCAACACCGGCGAGCGCAAGGTCTCGCGCACCGCGATCGGCGCGGGCGTGGGCGGTACGCTCGGCTACCTGCTCGGCGGCGTGCTGGGCGGCACCGCCGCGCGCGTCATCGGCGCGGGCATCGGCGGTACCGCGGGCGCGGTGCTCGGCAAGCAGTTCGACGATCAGATCCGCGAGCTGGACGAGGCGACCGCGGGAACCGGCGTCGATGTCGAGGAGATCGGCGATCAGCAGGCGATCCTGGTCCGCCTGCCCGACGGCGTGACCTTCGCGACCGATTCGGCGCGTATCAGCCCGAGCTTCCAGAACACGCTCGATTCGGTCGCGCAGAGTATGATCAAATACCCCAACAGCCTGATCGACGTGTACGGTTTCACCGACACCACCGGCTCTGCCTCCTACAACATGCAGCTGTCGCAGCAGCGCGCTCAGGCGGTCGCCGATTACCTCGCCTCGCGCGGCGTTGCCCGCTCGCGGATCGAGACGCGCGGTTACGGCGAGACCAACTTGCGCGTGCAGACCGGCGACAACGTCAACGAACCGCTCAACCGCCGGGTCGAGATCAAGATCACGCCGATCAGCCAGGACGACGTATCGGCGGCCCGCTCGGGATACTGATCCGAGCTCCGCATAGGAAAAAGCCATTCGGCTACGCATGGGGGCGGTCCGCGAGGGTCGCCCCTTTTTCTTGGCTTTTGGAGGTCGATTTACGCTTAGCGCGGCAGGCGGATCGCGAAATCCCGGGCCCGTTCCGCGATATGCGCGACCGCCGCGCCGTGGAGCCGTGGGGCCGTGACCAGCACGCCGAAGCTCCTCGGATCGCGCTTGTTGTAATTGAGCGGCTGTCCGAACGCGTCGCTTACCGCCGCGCCCGCCTCGCGCGCGATCAGCGTGGCGGCACCGATGTCCCATTCGAAGCCCCAGCGCATGGTCGCCACCAGGTCCGCCTCGCCCGCGGCCACCATCGCCACGCGCAACGCGATGCCGTTGGGCTTGTCCACCGCGACCATCATCCGGTCCGCCTTCGGCAGCGAATCGATCGGCACCCGCGCGCCGTCGAGCGTATCCCGGTCCGAAACCGAGACGGCCGCGCCGTTGCGAGTCGCGCCGCGCCCCGCCACCGCCAGCCATTCCTCGTCCCGGGCCGGGGCGCTCAGCAGGCCCATCAGCGGGCGTCCTTCGCTGATCAGGGCGACCGACACCGCCCAGCCGGTGCGCCCGCGCAGGAAGTCGCGTGTGCCGTCGATCGGATCGACCAGCCAGATCAGCCGGTGGTCGAGCCGCTCCGCCCGGTCGGAGGTTTCCTCCGACAACCAGCCGGCCGAGGGGAGCAGCGCGCCCAGTTCGCGTTTCAGGAAGGCGTCGACCGCTATGTCGGCCTCGCACACGGGGTCGTTCGTGCCCTTGTCCCAGCTTTTCACGGAATGGCCCGCGCCCGGCCATTGGGAATGCGCGATCCGCCCCGCTTCGCGGACGATCGCCTGGAGGCGCTGATGATCGATCATGGGTCCGCCAGCACTTGCGCGCGCCCTGCACACTTTTCAAGCCGCCCTATCCATGCAAAGGCGCGCGGCAAACCCGCTCTTTTCCCTTTTCGAGACCACAGGACGGCTCCCCCATGAACATTCACGAATACCAGGCCAAGGAACTGCTCGCGAAATACGGCATCGGCGTGCCCACCGGCTATCCCGCGATGAGCGTGGACGAAGCGGTGGAGGGCGCGAAGAAGCTGCCCGGGCCGCTCTACGTCGTGAAGGCGCAAATCCACGCCGGCGGGCGGGGCAAGGGCACGTTCAAGGAACTGGGCGAAGGTGCGAAGGGCGGCGTGCGGCTGGCAAAGTCGATCGACGACGTGAAGGCGGATGCGACCGACATGCTCGGCAACACGCTGGTCACCGTCCAGACCGGCGATGAGGGCAAGCAGGTCAACCGGCTCTACGTCACCGACGGCGTCGACATCGCCAAGGAATACTACCTCTCGCTGCTGGTCGACCGGGCCAGCGGGCAGGTCGCGATGGTGGTATCGACCGAAGGCGGCATGGATATCGAGGCGGTAGCGCACGACACGCCGGAGAAGATCACCACCATCACCATCGATCCGGCGCAGGGCTTCATGCCCCACCACGGCCGGGCGGTGGCCTTCGCGCTGAAGCTTTCGGGCGATCTCAACAAGCAGGCGCAGAAGCTGGCCAAACAGCTCTACACCGCCTTCGTTGACCTCGACTGCGCGATGCTGGAGATCAACCCGCTGGTGGAAACCGAAGACGGCAACCTGCTGGTGCTCGACACCAAGATGAGCTTCGATTCGAATGCTCTCTATCGCCACAAGGATGTCGAAGAGATGCGCGACGAGACCGAGGAGGACGCCTCCGAAGTCGAGGCGAGCGAATACGACCTCGCCTACATCAAGCTCGACGGCAATATCGGCTGCATGGTCAACGGTGCCGGGCTCGCCATGGCGACGATGGACATCATCAAGCTGAACGGCGCGTTCCCGGCCAACTTCCTCGACGTGGGCGGCGGGGCGACGACCGAGAAGGTCACCGCCGCGTTCAAGATCATCCTCAAGGACCCCGCGGTCGAGGGCATCCTCGTCAATATCTTCGGCGGGATCATGAAATGCGACGTCATCGCCAACGGCATCGTCCAAGCGGCGAAGGACGTGAACCTGTCGGTGCCACTGGTCGTCCGCCTGGAAGGCACGAATGTCGAGCGGGGCAAGGACATCCTGGAGAATTCCGGCCTGCCGATCGTCAGCGCGGACGATCTGGGCGACGCGGCGAAGAAGATCGTCGCCGAAGTGAAGAAGGCGGCCTGACCGGCGACGTCTGCCCTTAACCGGCCCTGGAGAAATGGAAGGCGAGTTCCCCCGCGGGCTCGCCTTCCTCTTCCATCCTGACGAAGACATGCAAGGTGTCGCCCTCGCGGCGATAGGTCATGCCGTCGAAATACGCCGTCGTTCCCTCGACCGCCAGAAGCGGGAACGACATGCTCTCGCCCTTGTCCTCCCAGCCCTCGAGCTCAGGGCCGAAATGCTTGAGGCGCAGGACCAGACCGTCGCCCTCGCGCATCAGATACATGTGTTCGGTGAACATGACGCCGCCATCAGGGTCCTGCTGGATGAAGGTGCCGACCATCACTCCGCCCGTCGGCGGCAGCCAGGCCTCCTGCGCGGGCAAATCCTCGATGCCCGGTCCGAGCCAGCGCCCCTCCAGCCATGCGAGGTCGGAAAGGCTGGCTTGCGCGAGCACCTGCCCCGGCTCGGCCGATCGGGTTTCTCCACCCAGGGCAGGTTGGGCGAGCGAAAGCAACGCGGCAACGGCAAACACACGCAGGAACATCGGTCGTTCTCCCCAGAACCGGCGCGATCTTGCTCCAACCCGGCGATACCGTAAAGACGCATGCGCGATGTGGGAACGGCTCGGTCGGTCCACCCGTATTCAGCCCGAAGGCCAACACCCAAGTTGACGTTTACGTAAGCGCAAGTTAGGTCCCGCCTGAAAGTTTCGAGAGGAAGGAGTCCCTATGAAGATCCTCGTCCCCGTAAAACGGGTGATCGATTACAATGTGAAGCCGCGGGTCAAGGCCGACGGCTCGGGCGTCGATCTCGCCAACGTCAAGATGAGCATGAACCCGTTCGACGAGATCGCCGTGGAAGAGGCGATCCGGTTGAAGGAATCGGGCAAGGCGGAAGAGATCGTGGCCGTGTCGATCGGCCCGGCCAAGGCGCAGGAGACGCTGCGCACCGCGCTCGCCATGGGTGCGGACCGCGCGATCCTGGTCGAGACCGACGAGGAGGTCGAGCCGCTCGCCGTCGCGAAGATCCTGAAGAAGATCGCCGAGGAGGAACAGCCCGGCCTGATCATGCTGGGCAAGCAGTCGATTTCGGACGATTCGAACCAGACCGGCCAGATGCTGGCCGCACTGATGGAACGCCCGCAGGGCACCTTCGCCAATACGGTCGAGGTGGATGGCGACAGCGTGACCGTCAAGCGCGAGATCGACGGCGGGCTGGAAACGGTCAAGCTGACCCTGCCCGCGATCGTAACCACCGACCTGCGCCTGAACGAGCCGCGCTATGCCAGCCTGCCCAACATCATGAAGGCGAAGAAGAAGCCGCTCGATACCAAGACGCCTGCCGATTACGGCGTCGATATCGCGGCGCGTCTGACCACCACCAATGTCTCCGAACCGCCGGTCCGCCAGGCGGGCGAGAAGGTGGAAGATGTCGATGCGCTCGTCGCGAAGATCAAGGCGCTCGGCATCGCTTGAACTATTCCCCATCCGCTCGCCCCGAGCTTGTCGAAGGGCCGCTCTTCTTCCGGGGCGTGGCGGAAAGCAGGACAGGGCTCCGACAAGCTCAGCCCGAACGGATTTGAGGTAGGGTTATAATTATGAACACACTCGTTCTGGTCGAACACGACAACACCGCCGTCGCCGATGCGACGCTCTCCACCGTCACCGCTGCCGCGAAGCTCGGCGATGTGACGCTGCTGGTCGCGGGGAAGGATTGCGGCGGGGCCGCCGATGCCGCGGCGAAGATCGCGGGCGTCTCGAAGGTGCTGAAGGCGGACGACGCCGCCTACGAGCACCAGTTGCCCGAGAATGTCGCGCCGCTCGTCGCCAAGCTGATGGATGGTTACGACGCTTTCCTCGCGCCTTCCACCACCACCGGCAAGAACATCGCGCCGCGCGTCGCCGCTCTGCTGGATGTGATGCAGCTGTCCGACATCATCTCGGTCGAAGGCGACAAGACCTTCAAGCGCCCGATCTATGCAGGCAACGCGATCGCGACGGTCGAATCCTCCGATCCCAAGCTGGTCGTCACCGTGCGCGGCACCGCGTTCGACAAGGCGGAGGCCGAAGGCGGCTCGGCGGGCGTCGAGGATGTCTCCGGCCCCGGGGACGCCGGTATCTCCAGCTTCGTCAGCCAGGACGTGGCCGAAGGCGGCGATCGCCCCGAGCTGACTAGCGCCAGCATCATCGTTTCGGGCGGGCGCGCGCTGAAGGATGCCGAGACCTTCCAGGAATATATCATGCCGCTCGCGGACAAGCTGGGCGCAGGCGTGGGTGCATCACGCGCGGCGGTCGACGCGGGCTACGTGCCGAACGATTACCAGGTCGGCCAGACCGGCAAGATCGTGGCCCCCGACGTGTATATCGCGATCGGCATTTCGGGCGCGATCCAGCACCTCGCCGGCATGAAGGATTCCAAGACCATCATTGCCATCAACAAGGACGAGGACGCGCCGATCTTCCAGGTCGCGGACATCGGCCTGGTCGGCGATCTCTACAAGATCGTGCCGGAGCTGACCGAGAAGTTGTAGGCGCGGGCCGATAAGACGGGCGCTGGATTGACGGAGAAAAACGGTCCCAATAACTTGGGGCGATGAAGAACTGTATCGTTCTCGGACTCACCGCCCTGGGCCTGGCAACGCAGTCACCCGCTGCGCTGGGGCGCGAGCCTGTCGTGTTGAAACCGAATTCGCCCTGGCAATTGGACTACGCCGAAAGCGCTTGCCGTCTTGCGCGCTCCTTTGGCGAGGCGGACGACCCCGTCGTGCTGGTCATCGCGGAATACGCGCCCGGCGACGGATTCAGCATGATCGTGGCCGGCAAACCTCTGCGCGCGCTGACGCCTAGGTCAGCGAGCAACGCGGAATTGAGCGTCCGGTTCGATCCCGACGGGCAACCCACGGATACGTTCGTAAATGTTGGCTCTTTAGGGGATTTCAAACCGGCCCTGATCTTCGGAACGACTCGGCTCGACCCCCTTCCGGAGGGCTTCTTCGATGATGTCGATTACGACACGGACTGGGATTATCGCGATCCCCCCGCAGTTTCCGCCGAGCGGCGGAACGCCGCCAGTCGGCTGGTGCTGGGCAAGGGTAAGGACGATCGCGTCATCCTGGAAACAGGATCGCTTGGAGAAGCATTCGCCGCGATGGATAAGTGTCTCGACTCACTGGTAGAATCGTGGGGCTTCGATCCTGCCATGGTAGCGGCGCAGGAACGACCGGCGGTCCCGCTGGAGAGCCCGGGGCGCTGGATACGACCCGGTGATTACCCGAAAAATGCGCTGGATTCCGGGCAGCAAGGCATGGTCCATTTTCGCCTTATGATCGATGCGACCGGCAAACCGACAGATTGTATCATCCAAGGTGCGACCAAACCGGCGGGTTTCGAAGACGTGACCTGCGATAATCTGCTGAAGCGCGCCCGGTTCAAACCGGCGCTGGCAGCCGACGGAGCGCCGGTGGCATCCTTCTACACGAATACCGTACGGTTCCAGATACCGTGAGGATATGGGCGCGCGCTAGAACGCCCAATCCAGTCCGTGGATCACCACCCCGACCAGCCCACCTACCAGCGTGCCGTTGATCCGGATGAACTGCAGGTCGCGGCCCACGGCTCCCTCTATCCGCGCGGTGACCGTGGTGGCGTCCCAGCGCTTCACGGTTTCGGACACCAGTCGCACGATCTGTTCGCCGTAGCGCGTTGCGACGCCGACGGCGGTACGGCGCGTGAAGCGGTTGATCTGCGTCTGCAGGCGCGCGTCGCCCTGTAGCGCGGTGCCAAGTTCGGCCAGCGCCTTGCGCAGTTCGCCGCCCAGGCCGCCTGCGGGATCGCGAACCCGCGCAATCAGGGAGGCCCGCATCCGCTCCCACACCCCCATCCACCAATCTGCGACGGCGGGGTTCTCCATCAGGTCGAGCTTGGTCTGCTCCACCCGCGCGCGCATCTGGGGATCGTGCTGCAGGTCGTGTGCGAGGCTCTTCAGCCCTTCCTCCACCTTGTTCCGCAGCGGATGTTCGGGATCGACCAGCACCTCGGCCAGTAAGCGGTAAAGCCCATCCAGCACCGAGGTGGAGATGCGCGAGTCGAGGCCCGTCCAGCGCAGGACCGCGTTCGCACGGGCGCGGATCATCTCGCGCACCATCTCCTCGTTGTCTTCGAGTGCAAGACCCGCCCAGCGGATCAGCCCATCCAGCAACGGCCGATGTTTGCCATCGGCGATGGCGCTTTCGAGCATCCGGCCCAGCAGCGGAGCGAGTTCGATCTTCCCCAGTTGCGCGGCCAGGCCGGCGCGTACCTGGGTCCCGAGCCGTTCCGGATCGAGCGATTCGAGGATTTCGGCGAACAGCTCGGCTCCGCCCGCCGTGATCCGGGACTGTGTTTCTCCGCCCGGCTGAGACAGGAACTCGCCCAGCGCCCCGGCAAGGTTCATTCCCCGCATGCGCCGCGCGACCACGACGGGCGTGAGGAAGTTGCTGCGCAAGAACCCCGCCATCGTATCCGCGATGCGGTCCTTGTTCTGCGGAATGATAGCGGTGTGCGGGATCGGCAGGCCCAGCGGATGGCGGAACAGCGCGGTTACCGCGAACCAATCGGCCAACCCGCCCACCATCGCCGCCTCTGCGAAGGCATGGACGAAACCCCAGGCGGGATGGAGGGTGAGGAACCGGCCGGAAAGCACGAACAGCCCCGCCATCGCGACCAGCATGGAGGTCGCGACGATCCGCATTCGCCGCGCGCGATCGGGCGGCAAATTGCCGGGGGGTGGGGTCGCTGAGCGCGCTTGCGTCACTCGGCGGGGGCGACGTCGCCCCGGCTCTCACCCGGCGAGCGGTCGTCGCCGGGGCGATAGGTCAGGATATTGTCGCGCAGCCACGGGCCGAGCCGCTTCTCGAACCCGTCGGCGAGACTGAAGCCCGCGGGGATCAGGACCAGCGTCAGCAGCGTCGAGAGGATCAGACCACCGATCACCACCGTGCCCATCGGCGCGCGCCAGGCGGAATCGCCCGCCAGCGAGATGGCGGTCGGCACCATGCCCGCCGTCATCGCGACCGTCGTCATCACGATCGGCTGCGCGCGCTTGTGCCCTGCATCCAGGATGGCCGCGCGCTTCGGCACACCGGCATGCATTTCCTCCAGCGCGAAGTCGATCAGCAGGATCGAGTTCTTCGCGACGATCCCCAGCAGCATCAGCATGCCGATATAGACGGGCATCGAAATCGGCTGCCCGATAATCATCAGCGCGATCAGCCCGCCAAGCGGGGCCAGCAACAGCGACGTCATGTTGACGAGCGGAGATACGAAGCGACGATAGAGCAACACGAGCACGCCGAAGACCAGGAAGATGCCGCTGATCACAGCGATGATGAAGCTGTTGATCATCTCCGCCTGCCATTTGTCCTCACCCACGGCATCGTTGCTGACGCCCGCCGGGAGGTTCTGCATGATCGGCAGCTTCTGGATTTCCTCCATAACGGGGCCTTTGACCACGCCTTCGCCCAGATCGGCACCGACGAACACGCGACGCGACTGGTTGTAGCGCTGGATTTGCGTCGGACCCGCGCCGAAGCGGATGTCCGCGACCAGCTTGAGCGGGACCGACCCGCCGGAGCTGGTGCTCACCGGCAGGTTCTCGATCGTGGAGAGGTCGCGGCGCGAGGAGCGCGGCAGCATGACGCGGATCGGCACCTGGCGGTCCTGCAGAGAGAACTTGGCTGCGTTCTGGTCGATCTCGCCCAGGGTGGCGATACGGATCGCGCTGCTGAGCGCCGCGGTGGTCACACCGAGCTGCGCGGCGAGATCCTCGCGCGGGACGATCAGCAGCTCCGGCCGCTGGAGATCGGCCGCGATCCGGGGCGCGACCACCCCCTTGATCGAGCGCATCTGCTGCGCGAGCGTCTGCGCGGTCTCGTTCAGGAGCGTGGGATTGCTGCCCGCCAGCATCACGGAGATATCGCGCCCGGTGCCGAAGCCGCCGTTTTGCGACGCGACGCTCACCCGCGCGTCGGACACCGCGCCGAGGCGTGGCCCCATCCGGCGCTCGAACTCGGTGCTGGTCGCATCGCGTTCGTCGGCAGGCACCAGATCGATATAGAGCGTCGCACTCCCTTCGCGAATGGCCTCGGTCACCAGTTGCACCTCGGGCTGATCCTCGACCAGCTTCTTGACCTGCGCGGTCATTCGCGCGGTCTGATCGATCGTGGTGCCCGGCACCATTTCGATATTTACCCGGCTGGTGTCCTCGTTGACGGTGGGCTGGAACTGCTGCGGCAGACCGGCCAGCAAGGCACCGGTCAGGATCAGGGCATAGACCCCGATACAGAACGCCCAGAAGCGGTGGTCGCGGCTGCGGGCGCGGAAACGTTCGGAGAAGCTGCGATAGTAACGGCCGAAGCCGCCGAGCAGACCGAGGATAAGCTTGACCAGTTTTCCCAGCAGCACACCCAGAGCGACGGCGATGATCGGTGCGACCAGCGCGACCACCAGCAGCGGCAGGCCCAGACCCATGAGCTGTTGCCCGACCAGCCAGCCCATGACCACCGTCGCCACGATAAGCGCGATTACCGCAAGTACGACGAACGGATAGTAATACCACCTGCCCTGAACGCGTTCGATGTTCGCGCGCATCGCCTTGCTTTTGCGGTCGTCCAGCGTCCAGGCGAGTACTTTCATGTAGTAATCCATGGCGCGGCCCTCGCCATGCTCCGCATGGCCGTGCGCCTTCAGGAAGTAGGCCGCGATCATCGGGGTGATGAGGCGTGCGACCAACAGGCTGATCAGCACCGCCACTACCACGGTAAGTCCGAACGGCTTGAAGAACTCCCCCGGAATGCCCGGCATCATGCCCACGGGCAGGAAGACTGCGACGATGGAGAATGTTGTGGCGACAACGGCGAGGCCGATTTCGTCCGCCGCGTCGATGGATGCCTGATAGGCGCTCTTGCCCATGCGCATGTGCCGCACGATGTTCTCGATTTCCACGATGGCATCGTCGACCAGCACGCCCGCCACCAGGCTGAGCGCGAGCAGGGAGAGGAAGTTCAGGTTGAAGCCCAGCAGGTCCATGAACCAGAAGGTCGGGATCGCCGAGAGCGGAATGGCGATCGCGCTGATCAGCGTCGCGCGCCAGTCGCGCAGGAAGAAGAACACGACCACGATCGCCAGGATCGCGCCCTCGACCAGCGCCGCCATCGAGCTTTCATACTGGCCCTTGGTATAGGGAACCGGGGTGAACAGCTCGGTGAACTTGATGCCGGGGTTCTCCGCCTCGATCTCCTTCATCACCTCCTGCGCGTCGTCGTACACCGACACTTCGGATACGCCCTTTGCGCGGGACATTGAGAACGTCACGACTTCGTTGTCGCCGACGCGGGAAATGCGCGACCGCTCCGAATTGCCATCGGTTACGGTGGCGATATCGGACAGCTTGACCGTCCGGCCGGCGCCGATCGGAATCTGCGCCTGCGACAGCTGATAGGCATCGGCGGCGTTGCCGAGCACGCGCACCGACTGGCGCGAACCCGCGATTTCGGCCTGGCCGCCGGCGGCGTTCACATTGACCTGGCGCAAGACGGCGTTGATGTCGCGCGCGGTCACGCCCAGCGATTGCATGCGCTGTGGATCGAGGATGACGCGGATCTCGCGGTCGACGCCGCCGGCCCGGCTGACCTGCGCCATGCCTTCGACCGAGAGCAGCCGCTTCGAAACCGTGTCGTCGACGAACCAACTCAGCTGTTCCAGCGTCATGTCGTCGGCTTTGACGGCATAGAAGCCGACGGTGCCGCCGCCGTTGATCTCCACCTTGGAGACGCGCGGTTCCAGGATGCCGTCGGGCAAGTCGCCGCGGATCTGGTCGACCGCGTTTTTCACCTCGTTCACTGCATCGTTCACGTCGGTGCCGATGGCGAAATTGACGAAGGTGCTGCTGTTCCCCTCGCTGGCGGTGGACTGGATATCCTCGACGCCATTGATGGACCGGATCGCCGATTCCACGCGCTGCGTGATCTGCGTCTCGATTTCGGTGGGGGCCGCACCCGGCTGGCTGATGCTGACCGTGACCGCGGGGAACTCCACCTCTGGTGTGTTCACGATCGCCAGGCGGTTGAAGGACACCAGGCCGGCGATCGTCAGGCCGATGAAGAACACGATCGAGATGATCGGGTTGCGTATCGACCACGCGGACATGTTGCGAAAATTCATGGGCTTAGCGCTCGACCACCGGTTCTACCGTGTCCCCGGGATTGAGGAAGCCGCCCGCCCGCAGCACGACCCGTTCGCTGCCGTCGAGACCGGAGGTCACGGCGATACCTTCGCCTGTCACGATTCCGGTCGTCACGCCCCGGCGACGAACCTTGTTCTCCTTGTCGACGATATAGACGTAGCTGCCATCGTCGTCCGACAGGATCGCGCTTTCGGGCAGGCGCGGGGCGACCACCGTGCCGCTGTTGATCGTGGCGCTGGCGAACCCGCCGGGCTTGAGCGCGGGATCGTAGGACAGCGCAACACGCGCGATGCCTTGGCGGGTCTGGGGGTCGATGGTCGGCTCGATCTGCCAGATTTGCCCGGTAAAGGTCTGGGTGCCGCCGACGGGCGTGACCTGAGCCTCCACCCCGGGGGATAGCTTCGCCAGATCGCTCTCGCCGACCTGAGCCAGCAATTCCAGCTCTCCACCCTGCGCAATCGTGATCAGTGGTTGGCCACCGGGGCTGACGGTCTGGCCCGGTTCGACATTGCGTTCGAGCACCAGCCCCGAAGCGGGGGCATAGATGTTGAGCCGCGCGTTGCGTGCCTGCAACTCGCCCAGCTGCGCCTGCGCCACCTTTACCCGCGCCACGGCGGCATCGCGCGTGGCGGTGAGACGATCGACGTCGGCCTTGGAGATGAAGCCGCGATCGACGAGCTGGAGCGCGCGATCGAGATTGTTCTGCGCCAGTTGCGCATCGGCCCGCGCGACCTCGATCTGGGCCGCCGCGCTGCGCGCCTGCTGATCCTGAACCGAGCGGTCGATCGAAACCAGCACCTGTCCCTGACGCACCCAGTCACCCTGTTCGACGTTGACCGAAACCACGCGGCCACCCTCGCCCACCACGCCCACGGGCAGGGTCCGCCGAGCGGCGAGCGTACCGGTGGCACTGATCGTGCCGGCGATGGTCGACCGACCCGGCGCGGTAACGGTCACCCGCTGGGCGCTCTGCGCACCCTCCGCTTCTTCCGCAGTACCATCGCCGGAATGATACCAGAAGTAGGCCAGCGCCAACAGCGCCACGACCACCACGACGGCGGCGATCGTGCGCCAGCGCCGGTCTTTCGCCACCGGTTCGAATTCGCCGTTCTGCGCGCCGGGGGGCAAATCGTCTGCGTGGGGCGATGTGCCCGGATCGCCTGGCGATTGATAATTCATGCTCGATGCAGCCTCTTCAATTGGAGCTGTATTAGGAGCATAGATCACTTCGCGCAAGCCGAAGCGTTTTCGCTCGTTCCTCAGCGCTTTATCCGGGTGTCCGGACTGAGGCAATGAAAGGCGGGCTGCCCTGCCTTAGGAACGCACCAAAAAAGGGGCCGCCCGATGGGCAGCCCCTTTCTCTTTTTCCGGTAAGTTTGCGAGCGGTTAGCGCACGCGCCCGCGCTGGACCAGATTCACGATCGCGAGCAGAATGACCGCGCCGATGAAGGCCGTGATAAGATAGCCGATCCAGCCGGTTCCGAACCACGTCGCACCGATCGCGCTGGCGATCAGGCCGCCGATGATACCGACGATGATATTCCACAGAATACCCATCGAGGCATCCCGGTTCATGACCATGCTGGCCAGCCAACCTGCGATACCGCCGACAATAATAGTGATAATCCAGCCCATTTCCCAATCCTCCTGTTCGGTGGGGAGTATGGGGCGGGAAACGTGCGAATGTGTAAGCGGGTTCCCCGAAACATTAGCGCCAAGTTAGTCGGCGCCGTAGAACGCCGGTCTGCGCCGCAAATAGCGGTGGGACCGGGCCCATCCTCAATATTTAAGCTGGCGCTCGTAGAGTTCGCGATAATGCTGAATACGGGTGACGCGCAGGCCCTGCATCCCGGACCTGTCGACCGCACGCTGCCAGGAAGCGAACTCCTCCAGCGTCAGGCCGTAGCGCTCCAGCACCTCGTCGATGGTGAGAAGACCGCCGTTCACGGCTGCGACCACCTCGGCCTTGCGGCGCACCACCCAACGCTTCGTGTTCTGCTTCGGCAGATCGTTCAGCGTAAGAGGTTCGCCAAGCGGCCCGATAACCTGTTCGGGACGGATTTTCTGGTTTTCAATCATGACATCTCTCGGTCGGGAACGGTTCGCCCTCTCGGCGATGAAGAGGGTATGCTACCGTGGAATTTGCGGCGCTCTAAAGCATTATGGTTAATGCTCCTTTCCACCTGGTCGAACAATTGTCGCGCAGCCTGCGGATCGAAGCTCGATCGGGCATGGCGAGCCGCATTGAGATTTGCGCGCAGTTCCCGTCGTGCGTCCAGCCGGGCGACGAGCTCGGCCCAGTCGAACGCACGCAGCGGCAACTCCGTATCGTGCGGGACGGGGATCGCTCTTTCGAACATGACGTCAGCGTAGCGACGCGTGGTCAAGATCGGGTAAACGCGATCGCCGCCAAATGCCGACCCTTTGCGCAGACGGTGTGAATTGGTATCGGGGCGACCTCGCCATGATGAAAGCCGATCCCCTCGATGCCGCGGCCGACGCGGCCGCGCTGTTCGACCTGCCGCGCCCGGCCGGCGAATGCCGCATCGTCGTGGCCATGTCGGGCGGGGTGGATTCCTCCGTCGTCGCGGCGCTGGCCGCGCGTACCGGAGCGGAGGTGATCGGCATCACGCTCCAGCTCTACGACTACGGCGCGGCCACAGGCCGCAAGGGCGCGTGCTGCGCAGGCGACGATATCCGCGACGCGCAGGCGGTGGCCGACCGGCTCGGTATCGCGCATTACGTGTTCGACCACGAAAGCGCCTTTCGCGAAGAAGTGGTCGACAGTTTCGCCGACGATTACCTTTCCGGCCGCACGCCGGTGCCCTGCATCCGCTGCAATATGGGGCCCAAATTCACCGATCTGCTGCGCATGGCGCGCGAGCTGGGGGCCGACTGCCTCGCGACCGGGCATTATGTGCGCCGGGTGGCAGGCGCGGCGGGGCCAGAGCTGCACCGCGCGGCGGACCCGGCGCGCGACCAGTCCTATTTCCTCTTCGCGACGACCGAGGAACAGCTCGCCTTCCTGCGCTTCCCGCTTGGCGGACTGCCCAAGGCCGAGGTCCGCGACCTTGCCGAGAACGCCGGGCTGCGCAATGCGGCCAAGCCGGACAGCCAGGACATCTGTTTCGTGCCGGATGGCGATTATGCGAAGCTGGTGAAGAAGCTGCGGCCCGAAGGCGCGCGACCCGGGACGATCGTCCATGCGGAAAGCGGCGAACGGCTGGGCGAGCATGCGGGCGTGATCCACTTCACCGTCGGCCAGCGCCGCGGGCTGGAGATCGGGGGTCAGCCCGAGCCGCTCTACGTCGTCGGCCTCGATGCCGATGCGGCGGAAGTGCGCGTTGGCCCCAAGCGCCTGCTGGGGGTGGTCGCCGCGCGGCTATCGGGCACCAACCGCATCGGTCCGCTGCCGGATGCGCCGCTGACGGCCAAGGTCCGCTCGCTGGCGAAGCCGGTGCCGGTCGCGCTGGAAGGTTCGCTCGGCGACGGCGCGGCGGCGACGATCCTTTTCGAGAACGCCGAATTCGGCGTCGCGCCCGGACAGGCGGCGGTAATCTATGCCGGAGAGCGCGTGATCGGCGGCGGCTGGATCGAGGAAACCGAGCGCGCCGCGTGACGGATCAGTGCTTCCACGGGTCGAGCACGCAGCCATAGCCGTCGCGCAGGCGAGCCGTATCGCTGGCGACCAGGGGGAAGGTCGCGGTGACGCTCTTCTCCGTATCGTCGTCCGACAGGAAGACCAGTTCCATCCCGGCGAGCTTGTCCTTCTTGCAGTCCGCCAGCGTGCGCCCTTCGACATAGCGGCAGGAGCAGGCGACTCGCGCGCCATAGGCGGTGCCCGCGCGGCCATAGCCACGCAGCGTCTCGCCCCAAAAGGCGTAGGCGACCGCCGCGAGCAGCAGGACGACCAGCAGCACCCACAACCACCGTCCACCGCGGCTGGTGGAGCGGGCTTTCCGCCGCGTGGTCTTCCGTTTTCCCGTTGCCAAGCGCGGCTCCTGTTGCGAGATGCGCGGGCCTGATATGCCCCGCTTTCGCCCCGCCCTTATCGTGCCGCTGGCCCTTGCAGCAAGTGCCGCGGCGAGCCTTGCCGCGTGCAGCTCCCAACCCGACGCGCCGCCGCCGCTCGACAGCAAGGCGCTGGAGGCGGTGACCAAGGATGCGGGCGCGCCAACGGAGGATCTGGCGCGCGCGGTCGACACCCTGTTCACCGATCCGGAGCTGGGCGAAACCCGCGCGGTGCTGGTGATGCAGGGCGGCAAGATCGCGGCCGAGCGCTATGCGCCGGGCTACGACAAGGACACGCGGATGATCAGCTGGTCGATGGCCAAGACCGTGACCGGCGTGATGATCGGCATGCTGGTCGCCGACGGGCAATTGCGGCTCGACCAGTCGCCGCCGATCCCGCGCTGGCAGCGCCCCGGCGATCCGCGCGGCGAGATTACGCTGCGCCAGCTGCTGCAGATGCGATCGGGCCTGCGTCATACCGAAGCCGGGCCGGTGCCCTACGAATCGTCCGAAGTGCGGATGCTGTTTCTCGACGGGCGCGACAACATGGCCGCCTATGCCGAATCGCAGCCGCTGGAGGCGGAGCCGGGCGCGAAGTTCGAATATTCGAGCAACACCACGGTGATCCTCGCCGACATCGCCGCGCGGGTTCTGACCGGTAACAGTGACGACCCGGAGACCCGGAGACAGGCGGTCGCCGGGTTCCTGCGCGACCGGCTGTTCGGCCCGCTCGGCATGACGTCCATGGTGCCGGAGTTCGACGCGCACGGCACGCTGATCGGGGGGAGCCTGATCCACGGCACCGCCCGCGACTGGGCGACCTTCGGCGAATTCCTGCGCCACGGCGGGTCGTGGAAGGGCGCGCAGCTGGTGCCGCGGCAGTGGGTGACCTTCATGACCAGCCCTAGCCCGCGCGAGAAGAACTACGGCGCGCAAACCTGGCTCAACACCACTGCCTCGCAGGAGGACGATCCCCTGCACCCCATCTCCCAGCCAAGCGGCATCTTCGCCGCGATCGGGCATATGGGGCAGTACGTCATCGTCTCGCCCAAACAGCGGCTGACCGTGGTCCGGCTGGGCCATTCGGACGAGGCCGAACGGCGCGTGCTGCTGAACCGGCTGAACGACGTCGTGGACCTCTATCCCGCTCGCTAGGCGGGCAGATGGAAACGCCCCTCGACCACCGTCACGCACGGGCCGCCGAGCCATACCCGGTCGCCATCGAGCCGACAGGCGAGATCGCCACCGCGCGCCGAGGCCTGATGCGCGGTGAAACTGTCGCGCCCGAGCTGTCCCGCCCAGTAGGGCGTGAGCGCGGCGTGGGCGGAACCAGTCACACTGTCCTCGTCCACTCCGCCGCCCGGCACGAACACGCGGCTGACGACATCGGTCTTGTCTCCGGGCGCGGTGCAGATGAACTGGTCGTCGCCTAGCGCCAGCAGCGCGCGCATGTCGGGATCGAGCGCGCGGACCGTCGCCTCGTCGGCGTAGCGCAGGATCGTGTAACCATCGGCATTGCGCTCGATATGTTCGGGTTGCGCCCCCAGCCCCGCGACCGCCTCGGGCCAGGTATGCGGTTCAGTGCGAATCCCGGGGAGCGCCAGCTCGTGACCCTCTTGTGTCCGCCGCACCTCCAGCACTCCGGCCTTGCGCGTGCGGAAGGTTACGCGCTCGCCACCGCCGAAACCGTTCGCGGGATCGAGCAGCACGAAACCGCTGGCCAGCGTGGCGTGGCCGCACAGCCGGATCTCGCAGGTCGGCGTGAACCAGCGCAGTTCCCAGTCCGCCGCGCCGGTCGCGTCGCGCACGACGAAGGCGGTCTCGGCGAAATTGTTCTCTTCGCCGATGGATTGCAGGACATCGCCGGGCAGCCAGGCATCGAGCACCATCACCGCCGCCTGGTTCCCGGCGAAGGGCCGCGCGGCAAAGGCATCGACATGCCAGTAGGGGATGGTGGTGGCGGTATCGCTCACGGGCGTTTCTCCAGCTTTGCGAATTCGTTTTCCTCGGCGAGCGGATTGTCCGGCTCGTCCACATGGCCGCGCGGATCGATGTGGATCAGCAATTCGGTATCGGGGAAGCGGCGGCACAGATCTTCCTCGACTTTCTCTAGGATGTCGTGCGCCTCGCCCACCGTCATGCGCGCGGGCATGTCGACGTGGAACTGCACGAAATCGCGATTGCCCGCCGTGCGGGTACGGAGATCGTGCAGATTGCTCAGCTCGTGGTGCTCGGCTGCGGCCGCGACGAAGCGCTGGCGCTTCGCCTCGTCCCACTCCCGGTCCATCAGGTGATCGATCGCCTCGGTCCCCGATCGGTATGCGCCCCAGATCAGCCACGCGGCGATGGCGAGGCCGAACAGCGGGTCCGCGCCCGACAGACCCGCATACTGGTCCAGCGCGAGCGCCGCGATCACCGCGAGGTTGAGCAACAGGTCGGACTGGTAGTGGACGAAGTCCGTCCGGATGGCGACCGAGCGGGTGCGCGCGATCACGAAACGCTGCCAGGCGAGCAGCCCGAGCGTGGCAAGGATCGCGAACAGGGAAACATATATGCCGTCGGTCGCGGCGGTCACGCGCGCGCCGGAGACCAGATCGTCGATCGAGCGGAAGGCGATGGCGGCGGCGGAGATCGCAATCAGCAGAACCTGAATCATCGCGGCGACCGCTTCCGCCTTGCCGTGCCCGAACCGGTGGTCCCGATCGGCGGGCTGGGCCGCGATCCATACGCCAACCAGCGTGACCATGCTGGCCAGCAAGTCGAGCGAAGAATCGGCGAGGCTGCCCATCATCGCCGCCGAGCCGGTGCGCACCGTCGCCCATGTCTTGAGCGAGATGAGCACCGCCGCGACCCCGATCGAGGCAAACGCCGCGCTGCGAGCCAAGGTCGCCCTTTCGCTCATGGATACAGCAGCGTATTCGTCCAGCCGCCGGTGCCGCGATCGCGCGTGAACAGCCGCCGGTCGTGCAACCGGTTGGGCCGATCAAGCCAGAATTCGATCCGTTCGGGCGTCAGCGTGAAGCCTGTCCAGTGCGGCGGGCGCGGGATCTCCTCCGCGCCCTCGTATTCATCCTCCAGCGCTGCGACGCGATCGAGATAGACCTGCCTGTCGGGTAGCGGGCGCGACTGGTCGGACGCCGCCGAGCCGATTTGCGACACCCGGGCGCGCGAGTGGAAGTAATCATCCGCCTCGCTGCTGCTCACCTCGGCAAGCGGGCCCTCGATCCGGATCTGGCGACGCAGGCTCTTCCAATGGAACAGCAACGCGGCCTGCATATTCGCGCGGATTTCCTCGCCCTTGCGGCTTTGCGCATTGGTGTAGAAGGTGAAGCCATCGCTCCCATGCCCCTTCAGCAACACCATCCGCACCGAGGGCGCGCCCTCCGGCGTCGCCGTCGCGAGCGCCATCGCATTGGAATCGTTCGGCTCGCTCTCTCGCGCTTGCGCAAACCAGGTGTCGAACAGTGCGAACGGATCGCTTTCGGGGATGGCGCTGCGCTCGGCTTCCATGAACGAACTCCTACAGGATGGAACACATGGAACAGTGTCCAGGGGCGGAAAAACGGACGCTCCGCCGGAGTTCCTGCGAAAGGTTGCCAAGATGTCCGGGAGCGGTTTGCATGGCGGCGCCCTTACCCCCTCGCGCGATCGTAGGAAAGACAGGGTTCTTGCGCCAAATCGGTGCTATGCCTAGCTAACACGCCATGGCCGATCCCTACGCAACCCTTGGCGTCGCACGCTCCGCCTCCGAGAAGGAGATCAAGAGCGCCTACCGGACCCTTGCGAAGGAGCTGCATCCCGACCGCAACAAGGACAACCCGAAGGCGGCCGAGCGGTTCAGCCAGGTAACCAATGCGTACGACCTGCTGTCAGACAAGGACAAGCGCGCGCAATTCGATCGCGGCGAAATCGATGGCGAGGGCAATCCGACTAATCCCTTCGCCGGAATGGGTGGCGGTGCAGGCGGCTTCCGCCGTGGCAGCGGCGGCGACCCGCGCGGGTTCAACGCGCAGGATTTCCAGGGGTTCGGTGGCGAGGAAGTCGATCTGGGCGATATCTTCTCCGACCTGTTCGGGCGAAGCGCGGGCGGCCGTGGTCAGGCGGGCGGCGGCTTTCGACGGCCGCCACCGCCACCCCCGCGCAAGGGGGCCGATATCGGCTACCGCCTGCGCGTTCCCTTCGTCGATGCCGCCGCGCGCAAGGACCAGCGGATCACGCTGGCCGACGGCAAGACGATCGACCTGAAACTGCCCGCCGGGGTCGAGGACGGCACCCAGATGCGGCTGAAGGGGAAAGGCGAACAGGGGCCGGGCGGTGCGGGCGACGGCATCGTGACCATCGCCATCGATCCCCATTCTTTCTTCCGCCGCGAAGGCGACAATGTCCGCCTCGACCTGCCGATCACGCTCGGCGAAGCGGTACACGGGGCCAAGGTGCGCGTACCCACCGTGGACGGCCCCGTAATGCTGACGATCAAGCCGGGCATGTCGGGCGGCACGACCATGCGGCTTACCGGCAAGGGCTTTTCGAAGAAGAGCGGCGGGCGCGGCGACCAGCTGGTGACGCTGGAAATCGCGCTGCCGCAGGACCCGTCGGAACTGGCCAAACGGCTCGAAGGTTGGCAGGACGATACCGATCCGCGCGCCGGACTGGGGGTCTGACGACTTCTACCGCACGGGCGCCAAGCCGTTGGGGACCCTGCGTAGCGTGTCGAACTCCTTGCCGAGTCCCGAAAAGCGGCGCTTGCGCTCCCTCACTCCGGAGGATCGGCGCCGCGAGGCGAAGACCCTGCGCGGCGAGATCGTGGAGCGCGTCGGGCCCGGCACCCGCTTCTTCAAAGTCCTGAAGCGCGTCGCCATCGGTACGTTCAACGACGGTTTCATCTATGCCGGCAATCTCGCCTATCTGGCGATGCTGACGATCTTCCCCTTCTTCATCACCGCCGCCGCCCTGTTCTCCCTGGTCGGAGAGGAAAGCGAGCGCGCGGCGACGATCAACGCCCTCCTGCTCGCCATGCCGCCGATGGTCGCCGACGTGATCGAGCCGGTGGCGCGCGACGTCGTTTCCGCACGATCCGGCTGGGTGTTGTGGGTCGGCGGGCTGGTAGGTTTCTGGACCGTGGGGAGCCTCGTCGAAACGATCCGCGACATGCTGCGCCGGGCCTACGGAACGGAGCCGACGCTGGCGTTCTGGCGCTACCGCCTGCTGTCCGCCGGCGTGGTGCTGGGCGCGGTCGTGCTGCTGATGCTCTCGCTCATCGCGCAGGTCGTCATCGGCGCGGTGCAGCAGGTGGTCGACGCATTCTTCCCGCTGCTGACCGATCTGTTGCGCAATCTCTCGCTCGCCCGGTTCGTCCCCGGCCTGGGTCTGTTCGGTTCGATCTACCTGCTGTTCTATTCGCTGACCCCGGCCACCTACCGATCGCGGCGCTATCCCAAATGGCCCGGTGCCCTGGCGGTGACGTTGTGGTGGATCGCGGTCACTGTTGCGCTGCCGCCGGTGCTGCGCAGCTTCTTCAGCTACGACCTGACCTACGGCTCGCTGGCGGGGCTGATGGTGGCGCTTTTCTTTTTCTGGCTGGTGGGGCTAGGGATGGTCGTGGGCGTCGAACTGAATGCCGCGCTGGCGGAAACGCCGGAAGAAGCCGACCTGATCGGGCAGGCCGACGATCGCCGGCGCAAGGATGCGGAAAGCGACGCCGCGGCGACTGAAGAGGAATTGGAATGACGGGTTTGATGGCAGGCAAGCGCGGTCTCATCATGGGGCTGGCGAACGACAAATCGCTCGCCTGGGGTATCGCGAAGAAGTTGAGCGAACAGGGTGCCGAGCTGGCGTTCTCCTATCAGGGCGAGGCGCTGAAGAAGCGGGTCGTGCCGCTGGCGGAACAGCTCGGCAGCGACTTCACCTTCGAATGCGACGTGTCGGACATGGACGCGCTGGATCGCGCCTTCGACACGCTGAAGGAGCGCTGGGACAATTTGGATTTCGTCGTCCACGCGATCGGCTTTTCCGACAAGAGCGAGCTGCGTGGAAAATATGTCGACACCAGCCTCGACAATTTCCTGATGACCATGAACATCTCGGCCTACAGCTTGGTCGCGGTGGCGAAGCGCGCGGCGGAAATGATGCCCGAAAGCGGCGGCAGCATTCTGACGCTGACCTATTACGGCGCGGAGAAGGTCATTCCGCATTACAACGTGATGGGCGTGGCGAAGGCCGCGCTGGAAACGAGCGTGCAATATCTCGCCAACGATCTCGGCCCCGCGAACATCCGCGTGAACGCGATCAGCGCCGGACCGATCAAGACGCTGGCGGCGAGCGGGATCGGCGATTTCCGCTACATCCTCAAGTGGAACGAGCTCAATTCGCCGCTGCGGCGCAACGTCACGATCGAGGATGTCGGCGGTTCGGGCCTATATTTCCTCTCCGACCTGTCGAGCGGCGTGACCGGCGAGGTCCACCATGTCGATGCGGGCTATCACGTCGTCGGCATGAAGCAGGAAGACGCGCCCGACATCTCGCTCGACAAGGGCTGAACCGGTGCGGGTTCTGGTAACGGGCGCTGCCGGTTTCATCGGCTCGGCGCTGACCGAACGGCTGGCCGCGCGCGGCGACCGGGTGCTCGGGATCGACAATCTGGTACCCTATTACGACCCGGCGCTGAAGGAAGCGCGGCTGGCGCGGGTGGCACAGGCGGCGGGCGACGCCTTCGCGTTCCGCCATTGCGATTTCGCGGACTTGGATGCCCTCTCGGCCACCGTGGAAGGCGAGGATTTCGATCGCATCGTCCATCTCGGTGCGCAGCCGGGCGTGCGCTATTCGCTGGAAAATCCCCACGCCTATGTCCGCGCCAACGTGATGGGGCACCTCAACCTGCTGGAGCTGGCGCGCGCGCGCCGGACCGAACACATGGTCTATGCCAGTTCCAGCTCGGTCTACGGCGGCAACGACAAGGTGCCGTTCAGCGTCGAGGACCGGGTCGATCACCCCTATTCGCTCTACGCCGCGACCAAGAAGTCGGACGAGCTGATGAGCGAAACCTACGCCCATCTCTATCGCCTGCCGCAGACGGGCCTGCGCTTCTTCACCGTCTATGGCCCATGGGGGCGGCCCGACATGATGCCGTGGATCTTCACGGGCAAGATCCTGAACGGCGAGCCGATCCCGGTGTTCAACCACGGCGAGATGAGCCGCGACTTCACCTATATCGACGATATCGTCACCGGCATCGTCGCTTGCCTCGACGCCCCGCCCAAGGACGATGGCTCCGCAAAACCCGGCGGCAGCGTAGCCCCGCATGCGCTCTACAACATCGGCAATAATCGTCCCGAGCGGCTGATGGACGTCATCACCATTCTGGAGGAAGCATGCGGCCGCAAGGCGGAGTTGGAAATGCTACCCATGCAACAGGGCGACGTGCCGCGCACCTACGCCGATATCGATGCGTTGGCGCGCGATCACGGCTACGCACCGACTACGCCTGCCGCCGAAGGGTTTCCGCGCTTCGTCGACTGGTATCGGGAGTATCACGGCCTCCATTGAGCGGGGCCAGACAGGATACTAGCCGGGGTCCGACGGAACGGTCGGATCGCCCAGCGAAGGCTCGGTCGCCGGGCGCTGCCCCTCTTCCCCGTCGTCGAACTGCGTCTCCTTGGAGGGGACGACAGGCGGCTGGCGGCGGGCCTGGTTAATCGCCGGCGGCGCGCTCGCATCCACCGCGGCATTGCCGGTCGTCTCGGCATCGCGTTCCCGCTCCAGTCGCTGCATGTATTCACGCTCGATCATCTCGACGCGCTCCTGCTCCGCCGCCGCTTCCTCGTCGATGGTGGAAAGCCGCTCCGCCCGCGCCTCGTCGATCAGGCGACCGAACCGGATCGAACTCGAATTGGCCTTCTCGCCATAGGCCCGATCGATCAACTGCTTGGTGCACCCGGTGATACCGCCAGCGCCGACGGGCGAGCAGGAATCGATACCGAACGCGCCGACCATCTCCATCGATTCGACGGTACGCGTCCACGACGTATTGGCTGGATCGTCGCTGTAACGCAGGTCATCCGGAATGCGATAGCGCTCGGAGTCCGGCTTGCGCGCGCAGACCACGATCTCGCCATCGGACGATGGCGGGCAGGCGTCCTCGCCATAGACGATCACCATGTTGACCTTGTCGCCCGGATCGTCCTGCGCCGCGGCGGTGGCAGGCAGCATCGTCGCGCCTGCCAGCGGCAGGGCGAGAGCGGTAGCGAAGCGAAGGGCGGAGGCGGTCATCATATGTCTTCCCGGGTACTGGCGGTCGAATGATCGATTAGGACGCTCGCGGCGTGAACCCATACTGAAGCGGGCGAACGGGGGGCGCGGTTCCCGGCCGTTCCCTCAAATGCGCTCGCTGATGCGGATCGCGGCCTTGCACCCCAGCCGGATCAGGCCGGACAGGACGGGATAGGCAGGTGCCTGTTCGGCCCCCGCCGCCAGTGCGGTATCACGATGCGCGCGCTCGTCCTCTCGAAATTCCTCGATCATGCCGGCCAGTTCCGGGTCCTCACCCGTTTGGGCCAGAGCATCGAGCTGGTCGGAATAGTGGCGGTCGATCTCCTCCTCCACCGCCGCAGTGCAGGCCATCGCCGCCTTCGGGCCGATGAGGGCAGTGGCGGCACCCAGCGCATAGCCGGCGACATGCCAGAAGGGCTGGAGCGCGGTCGGGCGCACGCCTCGTCGCGTCATCAGCGCGTCGAACTGGGCGCGGTGCCCCTCTTCCTGCCGCGCCATGGCCGCGATCTCGCCCGATTGCGGCCCGCGATCGCCCATCACCGCTATTTGACCGGCATAGATCCGGGTCGCGCCGAATTCACCCGCCTGATCGACCCGGATCATCCGGTCGATGTGGTTGCGTCGTTCGCTCATATCATTCCCCGCGATTGCCCGCCACGACCCAGCAACAGCCCCAGGATCGCGAGGCCGGCGATGGTCGAGACGATGAAGTTCCATCCTGCCAGGGAAATGCCCAGCAGCGTCCATTGTGCCTGCCCGCAGCTGACCAGGGGAATATCTTGCAAGGTATTGAGGATATCGCCGCCCGCCGCAACGACGCCGGTGCAGGCGGTGTGCCCTTCCCACCAGCCATATTCCACGCCCGCGTGATAGGCCCCGATCGCGCCCGAGACGAGGATCGCCACCGCTGCGAGCGCAATCCAGAGCCGCTTGGGTGCGGCCGCGAAGGCCAGCAGGCCGAACGCAACGGCCGCGAAATGGGGATAGCGCTGCCACCAGCACATCTCGCATGGATAGAGCCCGAAGCCGTACTGGCTGAGATACGCACCGCCCAGCAGCAGCGCGGGAATGCCCAGCGCCAGCATGCGCGCGAGCCGTGTCGAAGGCTGCAGTTCCACCGGTTTCCCGCCGATCATGTCAGTCGATCAACGCTTGGCGGCGGCGATCGCCCCACCGCCGGTGCGACGCAGCGTCTTGACCGCGTAGTCGAGCTGGAAATCCTCGATCCCCTTCGCCTCCAGCTCCTCCGCCGTGGCGGTAAAGCGGGGGTCGGGGGTGGCGTCGTTTTCCAGTTCCTCGTCCTTGATCGCCACTTCGTTGATCAAGTGATGGCGCAGATCCGATTCGCGCAGGGCGTATTTCTGGCGCTTCTGGTAATCGGGGTCGGACAGTTGCGGCACGCGGATGTCGGGCTTGATCCCGCCTTCCTGTACCGAGTGGCCCGACGGCGTGTAGTAACGCGCGGTGGTCAGCTTCAGCGCGGCATCCTTGCCCAGCGGGATCAGCGACTGCACGCTCCCCTTGCCGAAGCTGCGTTCACCCATAATCACGGCGCGATGGTGATCCTGCAGGGCACCGGCGACGATCTCCGATGCCGAGGCCGAACCGGAATTGATGAGCACGATCATCGGCAAGCCTTCCGCGATTTCGCCCCGGAACACGCTTTCCGCGTCGTATTCGATGCTCTCGCTCTGCGCCCGCCCGCGCTGCGACACGATCTGTCCCTGGTCGAGGAACAGGTCGGACAGTATCACCGCCTCGTCCAGGGCCCCGCCGGGGTTGGACCGCAGGTCGAGGATCAGGCCGTTCAGCTTGCCCCCCGCCTGCTTGCGCAGCTTGTCGTATTCGGTGAAGACGTCGCGCCCGACATCGCGCGAGAACTCGTTGACGGAGATCACGCCGATCCCGCCATCCTGCAGCGCCGAGGTGACCGGCTCCAGCTCGATCACGCCGCGCGTCACGGTCGTTTCGATCGGCTCTTCCGCCCCGGGGCGGAAGATCGTCAACCGGATCGACGTTCCCGCCTTGCCGCGCATGCGCTGCACCGCTTCGTCCAGCGACCCGCCATAGATCAGATCGCCGTCGAGATGGGTGATGTAGTCGCCGGCCTTCACCCCGGCCGCCTCGGCCGGGCTGCCCTTGAACGGACTGACCACCTTGACCGCATCGTCTTCCATCACGACCGACAGGCCAAGCCCCGAATAATTGCCGTCGATCATGGTCTCGAGCCGCTGGAGATCGGACCCGTCAAGATAGGCCGAATGCGGATCGAGGCTGGCCAGCATGCCGTCGATCGCGCCACGGATCAGCTTCTCGTCGTCGACCTTGTCGACATAGCTCGCCTTGATCCGCTGGTAGGTCTGGAACAGCCGGGCGAATTCGGGACCCGCGCTCGCATCGACCTGGGCATAGCCCACTGTCGTCGCCGGGATCAGCGCGACAGCGGTGACTAGGGCGGCGGAACGGGCGAGAGCGGCGAATTTCATGTGCACGGCGGCTCCAACTGGAATGGCGCGGGTATGTATCGCGCAAGAGGTGTGAATGCCAGATGAGGATTGGGACGGCTTTCGCGCACGCGACCGCCGGGCCCGCCCCTATCCGATATGGTCGAGCGGATTGACCGGTTCGCCTTCGCGGCGCAGCTCCAGCGTGACTTGCGGATCGGTCGCCCCCGCCACACCGATCGGCGCGCCCGCGACCAGCTCGTCCCCCACCCGGGCATCGGCGCGCCCGAGCCCGGTGACGAGGCTGGTCCAGCCATCGCCATGGTCGATGATCACGATCCGCCCATAGCCGCGATAGGGCCCTGCGAAAGCAACCCGGCCGGGAGCTGGCGCGGTAACCTGCGCGCCGATCCGGGTGGCGATGGTCACCCCTTCGCTGCGCTGGCCGCCCCGGGTGGGGCTGCCGAAGCCCAGAACGGTGCGCCCCGTCACCGGCAGTTGCAGGCGAAACCGAGCCGCGCGGGTGGAGAGGCGCGGCGCGGGCCCGCCGGTCGCAACCCGCGCCGCGGCGGGATTTCCTGGACGCATCACGGGGCCGGGAAGCGCGGCCAGTCGCTTGCGCAGCGCCGCGGCATCGTCGAGCTGGTCGACCAGCCCGGTCAGGTCGCGCGCTTCCTCCGCGAGGGCCAGCGCTCGGTCGGTTTCGCGCGCCGCGTCGCCGCTCTTGCGACGCGAGGCGAAGCGCTGGCGCGCCTCTATCGCGGCGAGCTTCCTGCGCTGTTCGCCCAGCGTCTGCTGCTGTCGGCGCAACTGAGCGAGGCCGGTGCGCGTTTCGTGCTGCAGGGCCCGGCCCCGCTCGATCTCCTGCCGCAGCGTAGCGGTGCGCAGCTTCACCTGCGGAATGCTGGTTTCCAGCACCGCGCGCAGATAGACCGTGTCGCGCAGCGATCCGGGCCGCAACAGCGAGAGGATGATCGGCCGGCGGGCGAAATTCTGCAGTGCGGCGGTCAGCTCTACCAGCGGCTGCCTGCGTTCGGCCAATCGCCGCTGGAGCGAGGCGCGCTGGCGCGCGACCAGCGCGAGGCGGCTTTCGCTCGCCTCAATCAGCGCCTCGGACTGCTGGATGCGCGCGGCGATTGCCGCCGCTTCCTGCCGCGTGCGATCGGCCTGCTCTCGCGCCTGGCGCGCCGCGCTGTCGAGCCGCTGGCTGCGCGCCGCTGCCGCCTGAGCCGCTGCCCGCGCACGGGTGATGTCTTCGCGAATTTCGCGCGGGTCGGAGGCGGTTCCGGCAACGCCATCCTCCTGTGCCCCAAGCGCTGGCACGAAGGCCACCGCCCCGGCGAGGGCGAATCCGAGCAGGATGGGTGTGAAGGCAGCGCGGGTCACGGCGCTATCCTGCCCGATGATAGGGATGTCCGGCAAGAATGGAGGTCGCGCGATAGAGCTGTTCCATCAGCATCGCGCGCGCCAGCAAATGCGGCCAGGTCGCGCTGCCGAAGGCGAGCAGCAGATCGGCCCCGGCCCGGTCGTCTTCCGCATGCCCGTCCGCCGCACCGAGTACGAAACGTATCTCTCGCATCCCGCCGTCGCGCCACATCTCCAGGCGCTGGGCGAGCTCTTCGGACGACAGGTCGCGCCCGCGCTCGTCGAGCAGCACGGTGCGGTGTGGGCTTTGCGGTTCCGGAATGCGGCCACCGGTTTCGGGGAGCTCGGTCAGTTTCACCGGCCAGGTCAGCCGTTTCTCGTATCGCGCGACCAGCTCCGCCTCGGGCGAACGGGCGATCTTGCCCCGAGCGATGATGTGGAGGAGCGTTATTTGTCGGTACCGTCGGACTCCGGGGGTGGCGTCGCGCCCCGCCCGGTCGATAACGTGCTAGGCGTTGCCCGACGCCACCGGCGGCGCATCGCCGAACGCCCACATGCGTTCCAGATTATAGAAGCTGCGTACTTCGGGACGGAACAGGTGGACGATCACATCGCCGGCATCGAGCAGCACCCAGTCGGCGGTGGGCAGACCTTCGAGCCGCACGGGGCCGAACCCCTGCTGCTTCACCTTCTCGGCCAGCTTCTGCGCGATCGAGGCAACCTGCCGCGTGGAGCGGCCCGACGCGATCACCATGTGATCGGCGATCGAGGATTTGCCCTCCAGCGGGATGGAAACGATGTCCTGCGCCTGATCGTCGTCGAGCTGCTCCAGCACGAGGGCGTGCAGCGAGCCGGGCTCGGCATCGGCGAGAGGCGGACGAAGCGTGTCGTCGGCAGAGGCCGCCGACGCGGGTTGCGCCTTGGTCATGGGCGAGTGCGATACTCCTGTCATGGTCTGAAAATGGGAAGCAACGGGAAAATTGCCAGTCCTCACGCCGGTTTGCTCCCCGGCAATGCGGAATGCGAGGGAATCGGCCGATGGGTTACCTGATCGCGCAGGCTCCATTGGGGCGCGGCGTCGGTATCGAAGTCGGCCGCCCAGTCCGGGTCGGCGCGGCGGATCGCCGTGGCCGATCGCGGATCGGGATCGAATCGCAGGATCACCAGCGCCGGTGCCCTCCACCGCCCCTGTTTACGAAAGGCCGCCGGTGTCGTGCGATACCGCCTGAGCCATGCCATCGCGGGGCTGGCGATAGCGGCTGCATCATAACCCGGCCGCGCGATTACCGCAATCGGCACCAGACGCGCTATGTCGCGCCAGCTTCTCCACTGATGGAATATTGCCAGATTGTCCGAGCCCATCAGCCAGACGAAGCGTCGCTTGGGATAGCGCCGCAGCAGCGCGCGCAGCGTATCGAGGGTATAGCGCGTATCGAATTCCCGCTCGATCGCGGTCACGCGGATCGGTGCGCGGCGCGCCTGGCGTACAGCCGAGCGATAGCGCGCCGCCAGTGGAGCCATGCCCTTCACGGGCTTGAGCGGATTGCCGGGGGAAACCAGCCACCACACCTCGTCCAGCCCCAGCGCCTCGCGCGCGAACAGCGAGATTCTGCGATGGCCGCCATGGGCCGGATTGAAGCTCCCACCGAGGAGGCCGATGCGGATTGCGCGTGTCACCACGCCTACCAAAGCGAACGCGAGCTGCGCTGGCAAGCGTTCGCTTTGGCCAAGCTTGGGCGTTGAAACGAATCGGGCGCAACGCGCTCCACGCTCGCTGGTTCCAAAAAAATCGGTTCGGTGGACAGATATTTGTCGCTTCATCCCGCGACTCACTCGACTCGGCGGTTAACCGCTTATCGTGATTCGACCCCTCGCAGGGTGGCTGCTAGCCGCCCCGCGGATCGCATTGGACACCAATTACAGGTCGGGGGTCGACTTGACTATTAACCACTCCGATGGCGGCTTTCGCCAGCGGCTCTCCGGATTGTTCGTGGAGCGCGAGTTTTTCATGCGCTCTCACGGACAGGTTCGTTTCGTAACGCTTTCCGCGCGGCTGCAGAAAATGATCGCCGCCGGTGCGATCGCGTTGATCGTTGCATCCATCGCCAGTCTCGGCGCGATGAGCTATCTGCAATACCGCACCTTGTCGGAACGATCGGCGCTGGTGGAACGCGAGGCGAAGATCGCCTCCGCGGAAGACCGAGTCGGCGCCTATCGCGACGATCTGAAATCGGTCGCCCATGACCTCGAGAAGCGGCAGGATTTCCTCGAAAGCGTGATCACCACCCTGCCCGAGGATGCCCGCACCGAAGATGCTGCGGCAGAAGGCAGCGAAACGACCGAGACCGTCGCCAAGGTGAGCGCCGCGCTGCCCGAAGCGCGTGGACTGGTCGCGATCGAGGCGCGCCAGCTCGCGCTGGTGGACCGGCTGACGCGCTTTGCCGATGGCCGCTCCGATCGCGCGGCGAAGGCGATTCGCCAGCTCGGCCTCAATCCCAGCACGGTCATCGCCACCGCCGATCGCGGCGCGGCGATGGGTGGTCCGCTGGAAAAGATCGGGCTGAACAAGGACGATCCGCTCGATCCGCGCTTCGAGCGTCTGGCGGCGAGCATGGTACGGATGAACGCGCTCGAGGCCGGGCTGGAAGGAATTCCGCAGTTCAAGCCAACCATGGGCGCGGCGATCAGCTCCAGCTTCGGCTATCGCCACGACCCGTTCGACGGATCGACGGCCTTCCACGCCGGGCTCGATTTCAGCGGCGCGATGGGCGCGCCGATCTTCGCCGCGGCGACCGGCCGGGTCAGCTTCGTCGGCGTGCGACATGGCTACGGCAACGTGGTGGAGATCAGCCACGGCAACGGGCTGATGACGCGCTACGCGCATATGTCGAAATTCGGCGCGAAGGTGGGTCAGCGGGTCGAGGCGGGCGATCGCATCGGCGCGATCGGCAGCACCGGGCGTTCGACCGGCCCGCATCTTCATTTCGAAGTCCGCATCAACGACCAGCCGGTCAATCCGCGCCTGTTTCTGGAGAAAGCCAACCATGTTCTCGAAGAAGCCCGCCGCCCCGACACAGGCACGAAGCGCCAGCGTGGCTAAGCCGCAGAGTTCGGGCAGCTTCTCGGTCATCGGGTCCGACGTCACCATCACCGGCGACATCGATGCTTCGACCGAACTGCATATCGACGGCACCGTGGAAGGCGACATTTCCTGTGCCGCGCTGATTCAAGGGGACACCGGGGTCATCAAGGGAGCGGTCAAGGCCCACAGCGCGCGGCTTGCGGGCCGGATCGAGGGCTCGGTCGATGCGAGCGAGCTGGTGATCCTGAAAAGCGCGACGATCGAGGGCGATGCGCGCTACGACACGCTGACGATCGAACAGGGTGCCAGCGTGGCGGGCCGGTTCGCCCCGCGCGATGCGACTGGACAGGCAAGCGAAGATTTGCCGCGCGAGCCCAGGCTCACCGTAGCGAGCTGACCCGTTCGGCCGGTCAGCCGAGCACTTCTGCCCGCAGCGCCTTGCGGTCGAGCTTCCCGATCATCGTCTTGGGCAGCTCGTCGCGCACCACCACGCGATCGACCCGCTCGTGCTTGCCCACGCGGGCATTCAACCAGGCGTGCAGCGTCTCGCCGGTCGCATCGGCATCTTCGCGCAAGGTCACGTACGCACGCGGGCTTTCGCCGCGATAATCGTCGGGCACGCCGATCACGAGCGCTTCCTTCACCGCGTCGTTTTCCAGCAGCACCTCTTCCACCTGACTCGGGAAGACCTTGAACCCGCCGACCGCGATCATGTCCTTGATCCGGTCGACGATCTTCAGGAAGCCGTCCTCGTCCAGCGTCGCGACGTCACCGGTACGCAGCCAATGCCGCCCGCCATGCGTGACGAACACGTTCTTTGCCGCGTCGGGCCGGTTCCAGTAACCTTGCATGATCTGCGGCCCGTGAATCGCCAGTTCGCCCGGTTCGCCAGGCTGGGCGATGACCTCAGGGTCTTCCTTGTCGAGCAGCAGGATCTCGGTGCCGGGCAGCACTTGCCCGATCGTGCCGGGCTTGCGCGTGCCGTCATAGGGGTTGGTGGACACCACGCCCGAACTCTCCGTCAGGCCGTATCCTTCGACCAGCCGCACCCCGCTGCGCTCCTCGAAGTCCTCGCGCAACGGCCCCGGGAGGGGCGCGCCGCCCGAAATGCAGATCTTCAGCGAGGAAAGCGCCTCCCGGCTGAAATCGTCATGGTCGAGCAGCGCCTGGTACATGGTCGGCACGCCGGGGAAGGCGGTGGCGCGCGTGCGCCGGATCGTCGCGATGACCTGCTTCGCGTCGAAGCGCGGGACCATCGCGATGCATCCTCCGCGCACCACTGTGCGGTTGAGCACGCAGGTGTTGGCGAAGACGTGGAACAGCGGCAGCGCGCCCATGATGATGTCGTCGTCGCCATCGTCGAAAGGATCGATCGCATCGACCTGCTGCGCGTTCAGCGACAGGTTCGCGTGGCTCAGCATCGCCCCCTTGGGCCGACCGGTCGTGCCGCCGGTATATTGCAGCAAAGCGAGATCGTCGGGCGTCAGGTCCACGGGCTCGGCATTGCCATGCGTCAACAGGTCGCTCCAACGCCACACGCCGTGGCCCTGACGGTCGCCGTAATCGGGCTTGCTGATTTTCGAGCCGCCCAGCAGCTTGAGCGCCCAGCGCTTGAGGGTGGGGAGAGCATCGCCCAGCCGCCCGACGATCAGCGCCTCCAGCGCGGAGGCGCGCAGCACCTTCTCGGCCGTGGGATAGAGTGCCGCGACATCGGCGGTGACGAGAAACCGCGTCCCCGAATCGGCAACCTGCTGCGACAACTCCTCCACCGTGTAGAGCGGCGAGAAATTGACCACCGTCGCCCCGGCCATCATCGCGCCGTAATAGGCCGCGACATAGATCGGCATGTTGGGCAGGAACAAGCCCACGCGGTCGCCCCGCCCGATCCCGCGGGCGCGCAATCCCGCGGCGAACGCCTGCGCCTCTGCCTGCATCTCCCGATAGCTGAAACGCCGCCCGAGAAATTCCACCAATGGCGCATCGGGTGCGCGCGCCACCGCTTCGGCGAGGAGCGTAGGCAAGGTCTTGGGCGTTAGCGGAAAATCCCAGGCGACCGGGTGGTGATAGGGCAGCTTACTGACATCCATGTAAGCAAGGATGCCCGTTCCCGCGCCCCTTCGCAAGGGCGCTTCGCTCCGCCCCGGGCAGGATCAGACTGGTTCGTCGCCCCCGCCGGACGTTCCGGCAGCTTCGGCGGCACGCTTCGCTTCCAGCCAGGCGGCGGCTTCGGCTTCCTGCGCGGCTTCGGCGGCGGCCTTCTCGTTCGCCTCGCGCTCGGCCCGCAGTTCGGCGATCAGCTTGTCCTTGTCGCTGGTGTTGTCGGCAACGGCGACCGGTTGACCTTCATCCGTCGTCCCGGCCTTCTTCGCCGCCTTCGCCACCACCGCGTCGAGCTCGCGCTGCGAGCACAGGCCCAGCGTTACCGGGTCCTTCGGCTGGATGTTCTGGATGTTCCAGTGGGTGCGATCGCGGATCGCGCCGATGGTATTGCGGGTGGTGCCGATCAGCTTGCCAATCTGCGCATCGGTCACCTCGGGGTGGTTGCGCAGGATCCAGGCGATGCCGTCGGGCTTGTCCTGTCGCTTCGACACCGGGGTGTAGCGCGGTCCCTTGGTCCGCGTGACTTCGACCGGGGCCTTGTGCATCTTGAGCGAATAGGAGCTGTCTTTCTGCCCCTTCTCGATCTCTTCCTGCGTCAGCTCGCCCGCGTGCACGGGATCGCGACCGGTATATTTGCTGCCCGCCAGATCGTCCGCCATCGCCTGCACTTCGAGGATGTGCAGCCCGCAGAATTCGGCGATCTGTTCGAAGGACAGGCCGGTGTTGTCGACCAGCCAGGTGGCGGTCGCGTGCGGCATCAGCGGTTTGGGTTGGTCGGCCATCGGGCACCTCTTGAAAATAGAAGGGCCGCCCCTTTCGGAGCGGCCGTTGCACCCGCACACTTAGGCGAGCGGACCGCCTGCGGCAAGCCCCGCTCGGGCGGCGAGACCTCAGGGGTGCGCCTGGATCGCAAGTCCTTCGACGAATTGCGCCGTCGCCGCGTCCCAGCCGAAGGTCTCCCCATAGGCCGCGCACCGGCTCCTGTCGCAATAGAGCGCCGCCGCGATCGCGCGGTCGAGATCGTCCGAGACGGCGCCGCAATCGTCGGTCAGGATATCCAACGGGCCGGGGACGGGGAAGGCGGCGACCGGGGTGCCGCAGGCGAGCGCCTCTATCATGACGAGGCCGAAGGTGTCGGTGCGGCTGGGAAAGACGAACACGTCCGCCCCGGCATAGCAGCCGGCGAGTTCGCGGCCGGATCTGGGTCCAAGGAAATGCGCCTTGGGAAACCGCCTGGCGAGATCGCCGCGGGCCGGGCCTTCGCCGACCACCACCTTGCTGCCGGGATAGCCGTTGGCGAGGAACGCCTCGATATTCTTCTCCACCGCCACGCGGCCGACGTAAAGCTGGATCGGGCGTTCAAGCCCTTCGAATGCGGACGGAGGCGGGGCGTCCGGAGTGAAGCAGGCGGTATCGACCCCCCGGCCCCAGTGGTGAAGGTTGGTCAGCCCCTGTTCGCGCAGTTCGCCGCGAATGCTCTCGGTCGCGACCATGATCGTTTCCGACGGTCGATGGAACCAGCGGATATAGGGCCAGAACGCCCCCGCAGGCAGGCCGGTGCGGCGAGCGAGATAGTCGGGAAACCGGGTATGGAAGGCGGTGGTGAACGGCTTCCCTACGCCTAGGCAATAGCGCCGCGCGGCCACGCCCAGCGGCCCTTCCGTCGCGATGTGGATCGCATCGGGCGCGATCGCCGCAAGCCGGTGCCGGATGGCGCCGGGTGGAGCGAGCGCGAGCCGAATCTCGGGGTAGGTCGGGCAGGGAATGGAGCGGAACCGGTCGGGCGCGATCACATGCACCACATACCCGCCCGCGCGCAGCATCTCGCACGTGGTCGACAACGTGCGCACCACGCCGTTGACCTGTGGGAACCATGCATCGGTGACGATGGCGATGGTGCTCGCGCCCGGAGCGGGGGTGCGGCGGGCGGTCGCCTCCCCCTCAAGCGCCCGCATGTCGAGGGGGGCGTTCACGCCGCGGCCCGGCCTGCCGTGCCGGCCTCGCTTGCGGCAGCGCTCTCGCGCTTCGCGATCTCGTCGGGCCAGTGGAGCACTTCCATCCGCCCGTCGAAATGTTCGACCAGCGCGTTGCACCCTTCCACCCAGTCGCCATCGTTCCAGTATTCGATGCGGCGCCCGTCATGGCTGAATTCGCGGAATTCGGCGGTGTGGATATGGCCGCATACCACGCCGTCGACCCCGCGCTCACCAGCGGCGCGGGCGACCACTTCCTCGTAATGGGAGATGAACTCGACCGCGTTCTTGACCTTGTGCTTGGCCATCTTGCTGAGCGACCAGTAGGGTAGGTCGAGCCGCTGGCGCACCATGTTG
Organism: Erythrobacter sp. LQ02-29; assembly: GCF_022576075.2. Classification (NCBI taxonomy): domain Bacteria; kingdom Pseudomonadati; phylum Pseudomonadota; class Alphaproteobacteria; order Sphingomonadales; family Erythrobacteraceae; genus Erythrobacter; species Erythrobacter sp. LQ02-29. The sequence continues at coordinate 710,067 of NZ_JANCNT010000001.1, forward strand.
ACCCAGCGGTTGAGCCCCATCATCAGCGTGTAGAGCGCGTCGCCGACGAAGGCGAGCCAGCGGTGGGCAAGCATGATGGTGTCGAACTCGTCGCCGTGCAGCACCATCAGCCGGCGCCCGTCGGCCGTGGTGTGGAAGGCGGCGCGCGCGATCTCCACCCCGCCGAAATGCATGCCGGAAAAGGGCCGCACCATCTCGTCGTGATTGCCGGGAATGTAGACGATGCGGGTGCCGCGCTTGGCCCGTTTCAGGATGCGCCAGACGACATCGTTGTGCTCCGCGGGCCAATAGACCTTCTTCTTCAGCCGCCAGCCGTCGATGATGTCACCGACGAGGTACATCGTCTCGCTGTCGGTGCTGTCGAGGAAGTCGATCAGCAGTTCCGCGTTACACCCCTTGGTGCCCAGGTGCACGTCGCTGATCCAGATCGTGCGATAGCGACGGCGCTTGCCGTCGACCGGTTCGGGCACCTTGGGCTCGGCTGGGATGAACGTGGCGATATTGTCGAACACCGGTGCCAGTCCGGGCTTCGCCGCATCTTTCGGATCGATCGGGCCGTCGAACATCGTGCTACCCCCCGCCAGAATTGGAATTCTCCTTCTGGCTGGATGGCACAGTAATGTTACGTCCGATTCACGGTACGGCGTCCGATCGGTGACATAATTGCGGTTATGCGACGCGTCCCTCGTGCGAAAGGTCCCGCTCAGCCGACCGCAAGCACGATCTTGCCGATATGGTCGCCTGCCTCCATCCGGGCATGCGCGGCCGCCGCTTCGGCGAGCGGGAACGTCTCATCCATGATCGGGGCCAGCGTGCCGTCGGCGAACAGCGGCCATGCCTCGCTGGCGATTTCCTGCGCCAGCGCGGTCTTGAACGCGTCCGAGCGTGGGCGCAGGGTCGAACCGGTCAGTGTCAGCCGCCGGCTCATCACGAGCGCCATGTTGATTTCCGCCTTCATGCCGCCGAGCACGGCGATAGTCACATGCCGCCCGTCCTCCGCCAGACATTTGAGATTGCGCGCGACGTAATCGCCCGAAACCATGTCGAGCACGACGTTTACGCCCTTCCCGTCGGTAAAATCCTTCACCGCTTCCACGAAGTCGCTAGTCTTGTAATTGATCGCGAGGTCGGCGCCGACCTTTTCCGCCTCGGCGCATTTCGCGTCATCGCCGCATGTCACGATCACGGTCAGGCCGAACGCTTTGCCCAGCATCGTCGCCATCGTGCCGATGCCGCTGGTGCCGCCATGGATCAGCAGCGTCTCCCCGTCGCATGCCGAGCCACGCTCGAACACGTTGTGCCATACGGTGAACAGCGTCTCGGGGATCGCCGCGGCGTGTTTAAGGTCCATCCCTTCGGGTACGGGCAGGCAATGGCCCGCCGGCACCACACAGTATTCGGCATAGCCGCCCCCCGGCGCGAGCGCGCAGACCGTCTGCCCCACCATGGCTTCACCCACGCCCGGCCCGGCGGCGACCACTTCGCCGGCGATCTCCAGCCCCAGAATCGGCGACGCGCCTGGCGGCGGCGGATATTGCCCCGCGCGCTGGATACAATCGGGCCGGTTGACCCCGGCATAGGCCACGCGAACCAATACCTCGTCCGCTTCCGGGCTGGGTAGCGGTACGGTTTCCAGGCGAAGGACATCCGGCCCGCCCGGCCCGTCGAAGCCGATCGCGGTCATGGTTTCGGGCAGGTCGGTGGGCATAGAGATCGCGGTCCCCCGTGTGGCCATGGCGGCTCCTAGTGCCGCACGGTTCGCCGCAACTACAGGGCTGCGGCATTGACAGCAAGCGGGTGGCGGGGAAGACTGCGGCCTGATGGATGAGGACGACCGTCCGCGCCCACGGGGCGACGCCGCCAGCCGACTGGTTGCGGAGGATCTTGCGCCCTATTCTCAGGACGAACTGACCGAGCGGATCGCGCTGCTGGAGGCGGAGATCGCACGGGTCGCAGCCCATCGCGAGCGTGCCGCTAGCCACCGCACGGCGGCGGACGCCCTGTTCGGCAAGGGCGGTTCGTGATCGCGCCCCGGTCTTCACACGCGACCGGCGGCTCCCCATATTCCACACAAGGCGATGGACACCATTCGCCAGTTTCCTCAGCCCGCATTCATGCTGCAGCATGCAACTTAACGATAGCGGGACCGCCACTTCGGGACACATCATTACATGCCTAGCTTCGCCCAGAACCTCGAAAGAACCCTCCATGCCGCGATCGACAGTGCGCGCGAGCGGCGTCACGAATACGCCACGCTCGAACACCTGCTGCTCGCCCTGATCGCCGACGAGGATGCGGCGGAAGTGATGGGCGCGTGCGGGGTCGACCTCGCCGAACTGGCCGAGGTCGTGCAGACCTATCTCGACCAGGAATATCAATCGCTGCGTCCCGACGAGGCGGGCGAACCGCAGCCCACGGCCGGGTTCCAGCGCGTGATCCAGCGCGCCATCCTGCACGTCCAGTCGAGCGACAAGGATAGCGTCACCGGTGCCAACGTGCTGGTCGCGCTGTTCTCCGAACGCGACAGCTACGCGGTCTATTTCCTGCAGCAGCAGGATATGAGCCGGCTCGATGCGGTGAGCTTTATCAGCCACGGCATCGGCAAGGGCGGGCGCCAGATCGAAAGCCGCAATCCGCAAGGATCGGAAGAAGACGCAGCCGAGGAAAAGGGCGACGGCGCTACGGGCAACAAGAAGGAAACCGCGCTCGACCAATTTACGGTCGACCTCAATGCGAAGGCGAAGGCGGGTAAGGTCGATCCCCTGATCGGGCGCGGACCCGAGGTCGACCGCACGGTGCAGATCCTGTGTCGCCGCAGCAAGAACAACCCGCTCTACGTCGGCGATCCGGGCGTCGGGAAGACCGCCATCGCCGAAGGCCTCGCGCGCAAGATCGTCGAGAAGGACGTTCCCGAGGTGCTGGAAGAGGCGGTGATCTATTCGCTCGACATGGGCGCGCTGCTCGCCGGCACGCGCTATCGCGGCGATTTCGAGGAACGGCTGAAGCAGGTCGTATCCGAGCTGGAGAAGCTGCCGCACGCGATCCTGTTCATCGACGAGATTCACACGGTGATCGGGGCTGGCGCGACCAGCGGCGGGGCGATGGACGCGTCCAATCTGCTCAAGCCCGCGCTCTCCGGCGGCACGATCCGCTGCATCGGGTCGACCACCTACAAGGAGTTCCGCAACCATTTCGAGAAGGATCGCGCGCTGCTGCGCCGCTTCCAGAAGATCGACGTGAACGAACCGACGATCGAGGACACGATCAAGATCCTGAAGGGGCTCAAGAGCGCTTTCGAGGATCATCACAAGGTGAAATACACTGCCGATGCGCTGAAGACCGCGGTCGAGCTGTCGAGCCGTTATATCAACGACCGCAAGCTGCCCGACAAGGCGATCGACGTGGTGGACGAGGTCGGCGCGATGCAGATGCTGGTCGCGCCCAGCCGCCGGAAGAAGAAGATAACGTCGAAGGAGATCGAGGCGGTGATCGCGACCATGGCGCGCATCCCCCCCAAATCGGTGTCGAAGGACGACAAGCGTGCGCTGGAGAATCTCGAACGCGATCTGAAGCATGTCGTGTTCGGCCAGGACGCGGCGGTGAAGAAGCTGTCGACTGCGATGAAGCTGAGCCGCGCAGGGCTTCGCGATCCGGACAAGCCGATCGGCTCGTTCCTGTTCTCCGGCCCCACCGGCGTCGGCAAGACCGAGGTCGCGCGCCAGCTCGCCAGCATCATGGGGATCGAGCTCAAGCGGTTCGACATGTCCGAATACATGGAACGCCACAGCGTTTCCCGGCTGATCGGCGCGCCTCCGGGCTATGTCGGCTATGACCAGGGTGGGCTGCTGACCGATGCGGTCGACCAGAACCCGCATTGCGTGCTGCTGCTCGACGAGATCGAGAAGGCGCATCCCGACCTGTTCAACATCCTGTTGCAGGTGATGGATAACGGCCGCCTGACCGACCATCACGGCAAGACGGTCGATTTCCGCAACGTGGTGCTGATCATGACCACCAATGCCGGCGCCGCCGACATGGCGCGCCAGGGCATCGGGTTCGGCGATGTCAGCAAGGAAGATGCGAGCGAAGAAGCGGTGAAGCGTATGTTCACGCCCGAATTCCGCAACCGCCTCGATGCGATCGTGCCGTTCGGCTATCTCGGCAAGGACACGGTCGGTCGCGTGGTCGACAAGTTCATCCTGCAGCTCGAACTCCAGCTCGCGGAGCAGAATGTCGACATCCAGTTCGACAAGGAAGCGCGCGAGTGGCTGGGCGACAAGGGCTATGACCGCCTCTACGGCGCGCGCCCGATGGGCCGCCTGCTGCAGGAGCGGATCAAGCAGCCACTGGCGGAGGAACTGCTGTTCGGCAAGCTGGCCGATGGCGGCGAGGTGCATGTCAGCATCAAGGATAGCAAGCCGAGCTTCGAGCTGACCCCCGCTCCCCCCAAGGCGAAGCGCAAGGCACCTCCAAAGAAGAAGCCGACCGCGAAGGAAGCGAAGCCTGCGGACGAAAGCGAGCCCGAGGGCAGCGGGGAGGAGTAACTCCCCCAATCCCTGTGAAGCACGAGGGGCGCGGACCGGGAACGGTTCGCGCCCCTCTCGCTTGAACCGATACGATGCCCGCCCCTCCCCTTTCCTGGATCCGGCCCGAACCGTGGGGCATCCATGTCGTCCCCGCGGATGCGTGGATCGATCCGGGCCGCGCGGTCGATCGCGCATTGGTCACGCATGGCCATGCCGATCACGCACGCGGCGGGCACGGCGAAACGATCGCTACGCCAGCGACGCTGGACATCATGAAGTTGCGTTACGCGACTTCCGAGGGCGCGATGCCGGTCAAATATGGCGAGACGATCCGGCTGCCGGGCGGCGTAGATGCGACCTACATTCCTGCCGGGCACGTGCTTGGTAGCGCGCAAATCCTCTTGGAACACGCGGGCGAGCGGGTCGTCGTTACCGGCGATTACAAACGCCGCGCCGATCCCACCTGCCCGCCGTTCCAAGTCACGCCATGCGACATCTTCATCACCGAGGCGACCTTCGGCCTGCCGGTCTTCACCCACCCACCCATCGCGGAGGAAATGGCGAAGCTGCTCGACCGGCTAGCGGCGTATCCCGACAGCTGCGTGCTCGTCGGCGCATACGCCCTGGGCAAGGCGCAACGGGTGATCGCCGAACTGCGCGCCGCGGGGCACATGCAACCCATCTACCTCCACGGCGCGATGGAGAAGATGTGCCGCCTCTACGAAGAGCACGGGGTCGATCTGGGCGAACTGCGCCTGGTTTCCAACCATTCGAAAGACGACATGCGCGGCAGCATCGTCGTCTGCCCGCCATCCGCGCTCAACGATCGCTGGAGTCGCCGCCTCCCCGATCCCATCACCGCGATGGCCAGCGGTTGGATGCGCGTGCGCCAGCGGGCCCGGCAGAGGAACGTCGAGCTGCCACTCATCATTTCCGACCATGCCGATTGGGGCGAGCTGACCCGCACAATCCAAGAGGTCGACGCCGCCGAAACATGGATTACGCATGGCCGCGAGGAAGCGCTGCTGCGCTGGTGCCAGCTCCACCAGCGCCGCGCGCGTGCCTTGGCGATGGTCGGGTATGAGGACGAGGACGACTAGGGCGTGGAAGAATTCGCCGCCCTGATCGACGCGCTGGTATTCACTCGCAGCCGTAATGAGAAACTCCGGCTGATCGCGGAATATCTGCGCGCGACGCCCGATCCGGATCGTGGCTGGGCGCTGGCGGCGCTATCCGATGGGCTCGACTTTCCGGCGGTCAAGAGCTCCACCATCCGCAACACGATGAAGGACCGGATCGACCCGGTGCTGTGGTCGCTCAGCCGCGATTTCGTGGGCGATACGGCGGAAACCGCCAGCCTGCTGTGGCCGCAACCAGAGCACCCGCCCTCGCCGCCTACAGTCAGCGAAACGGTCGCGCTGCTATCGGCGATGAACCGCAAGACGGTATTCGAAGAGTTGCCGAAGCTGCTCGACCGGCTAGACCCGTCAGGCCGCTACGCGCTGCTCAAACTCGCCACCGGAGCGATGCGGATCGGGGTGTCGAGCCGGCTGGCGAAGGTCGCCTTCGCGCAGGCGTTCGACGTAACGATCGAAGACGTCGAGGAATATTGGCACGGCCTCACACCCCCCTATCCCGAACTGTTCGCCTGGGCCGCGGATGGCGAGGACCCGCCCGACACCGAGAATCTGCCGACCTTCCGCCCCTTCATGCTCGCCCATCCGCTGGAAGAGACGGTGATCGATCTGGAAGACTACGTCGCGGAGTGGAAATGGGACGGCATCCGCGTGCAACTGGTCCACGCCGGTGACGAGACGCGGGTCTTTTCTCGCTCGGGCGACGATATCTCTGCTACCTTCCCGGAAATGGTCGAGGCGTTCCAGATCCCCGGCGTGCTCGATGGCGAATTGCTGGTTCGCGGCGAGGCACAGGGCGGCGCGGCGAACGAGCGAACACAGGGCGGCGCGGCCAGCTTCAACGCCTTGCAGCAGCGGCTGGGGCGCAAGACCGTGACGCCAAAGATGCTGCGCGAGAGCCCGGCCTTCGTGCGCCTGTACGATGTGCTGCTTTGGCGCGGCGAAGATCTGCGCGCTCTCCCATGGGCAGAGCGGCGCGCCCGGCTTGAGGCGCTGATGGGCGAGCTGCCCGAGAGCCACTTCGATCTCTCCCGCGTGGTCGAGGCGAGCGACTTCGCGCATCTGGGCGAAATCCGAGAGGGTGCGCGCGACGATGCGATCGAGGGGCTGATGCTGAAGCGCCGCGACAGCCCCTATGTCGCGGGCCGCAAGACCGGGCTGTGGTACAAATGGAAGCGCGACCCGCTGCTGATCGATTGCGTGCTGATGTACGCCCAGCGCGGGAGCGGCAAACGATCGAGCTTCTACTCCGACTACACCTTCGGCTGCTGGGACGGCGATCCCGACCAGGGCGCGGAGCTGCTACCCGTGGGCAAGGCCTATTCCGGCTTCACGGACGAGGAGCTAAAGAAGCTGGACCGGCATGTGCGCCGCAACACCGTCAACCGCTTCGGTCCGGTGCGCGAAACCGACAAGTCGCTGGTGTTCGAAGTAGCGTTCGATTCGGTGCACGAATCGAAGCGCCACAAGTCGGGCCTCGCCATGCGCTTCCCCCGCATTCACCGCATCCGCTGGGACAAACCGGTCCACGAGGCCGACCGGATCGAGGCGCTGCGGTCGCTGGTGAGGGATTGACGGACCGTCGCCACGCGGCATGAAGGCGGGATGCAGCGGTACGATCCCGGCAGGCAGGCGCTCGCGCTGGGCATCGCTTTCCTCGCAGGGATGGTGGATGCCAGCGGTTTCCTGACCGGCGGCGGCTATTTTACCTCCTTCATGTCGGGCAACACCACCCGCATGGCGGTGCATCTGGCGCGCGAGCCCTTGCTCGCGCTGCTCCCGCTGGCGATCATCGCCGCATTCGTTCTCGGTGTCGCGTTGGGGGCGATGCTGGCGTGGCGATGGAGCGGGCGGCACAAGGCACCTCTGCTGGGGCTGGTCGCCACCGGTCTGGCACTCGCCTTCTTGGCTCTCGCCGCGGGATCCGCCCCCGGTTATCTGTGCCTTTCGGCGGTAGCGATGGGAATCGCGAACAACGTCTTCACTCGCGATGGGCAGGTGACCGTCGGCGTGACCTACATGACCGGCGCGCTGGTGCGGTTCGGCCAGGGCCTCGCCGCGCGGATCGGGGGCCGCGACCGGGAGGCATCGCGCGGTTACGGGCGGTTGTGGCTCGCGCTTGCCGCCGGTGCGACTTGCGGCGCGTTGCTGCATGGCACGGGTCGGCTGGTGGTGCCTGTCGTCGTGACCGCTCTGGCGGCGGCGCTGTTCGTGGCCGCAATGGCGATCCAGCGCCGCCCGGGCTAGGAAATCTCAAGCAGCTTTTCAGGGGCGGTCGCGCCCCGTATCAACGTGACGCGCGTCGGTGCCACACCCAATGCCTTCGCCACCAGCCGCGTCACGGCGGCGTTGGCCGCCCCCTCCTGCGGGCGGGCGCGTACCTTTACCAGCAACCGCCCCTCGCCGATCACGAGCCCTTCGGACCGGGCACCCGGTGTGACCCGGATCGGCAACCGCCCCCGTTCGTCGATCAGCAAGCGGATCGAATCCCGCGGGGGCAGATCGGCTTTAGGCCGGGCCATACCCTCTCTCGGCGATCGCCGCCGCATGGTGCTTGGCGTTCTCGGCGTAGTGTGCGACGCCCAGTCTCATGCCGGCGATGGCCTTGTCGGGCAGTTCGCGCATTTTCTTCGCGGGGCGGCCGACCCATAGTTCGCGCGGACCCATCTTCTTCCCCTCGGTGAGCATCGCGCCGGCCCCGAGCATCGAATCGCTCGCGATCAGGGCATCGTTCATCGCGATCGCACCCAGCCCGACGAAGCCGCGATCCTCGATCCGGCAGCCATGTACCATCGCCATGTGCCCGATCAGCACGTCGTCGCCGATGATCAGCGGGCAGCCATCGGGATGCCCCGGGCTCGGCCCGTCGCAATGGAGGACGCTGCCATCCTGCACATTGGTCCGCTCCCCGATCACGATCTGGCTGACATCGGCGCGCAGCACGCAATTGTACCAGATCGAACTGCCCGCCCCGATCTCGACATCGCCGACGATCCGGCAACCGGGCGCGACGAAGGCGCTGTCGTGAATCCGCGGTGTCTTCCCGTGGATCGAGAGGATGGTCACGCCGGGTCGGTCGGTCATTCCTGTTTCTCCTGCCAATGTTCGGCGCTCATCGCATAGAGAATCGTGCGGCGATCCTCGGGCGGGTAGGCGGGGTCGTCGAAATCGAGATCCTCGCGCCGTTGCATTCCCAGCCGCTCCATCAGGCGCCAGCTGGGTTCGTTGCGTTCGCCCGTCATCGCGACCACGTGCGGGACATCGTGACGGGCGAAGGCCCAATCGATGAGCGCTGCTACGGCTTCCAGCGCATAGCCGCGCCGCCAGCGATCCTCGCGCACGATCCAGCCGATCTCGTGATCGCCGGGGTTTCTCGCCAGATCGTTGTCGACCAGCTTCATACCGCAGTGGCCCACGCAATCGCCTGTGGCCTTTTCCATCATCATCATCCAGCCGAAGCCGTGTCGCGCGAAAAGAGCCATGCTGTTCGCATGCTTCGCCTCGATCTCGTGCAACTCCTTCGGCCCACCCAGATGCTCCATGAGAACGGGCGAGTTGAGCAGACGATACTGAAGTTCGGCATCGCCCTCCGCGATCCGGCGCAACAGCAGCCGATCGGTTTCGATCACGATATCAGACATGCTCGCCCGCGCGCCAGTCCTCCGCCGCGATGGAATAGACGATGGTGTCGCGCCACGGCGGATCGTAGCGGGCGTCGGCATAATCGAGCTCGGGCCGCCGGGTCATTCCCAGCCGCTCCATCAACCCCCAGCTCGGCGAATTGCCCGCGACCGTCAGCGCGACGATCTCGTCCGCGCCGAAGCGCTCGAACCCGGCCGAGATCGCGGCGACGGCGGCTTCCTTGGCATAACCCTGTCCCCACGCATCCTCGCGAAAGCGCCATCCGACCTCGAATTCGCCGGTCACGGTGCTGCCAGGCGCATCGGCGCGCTTCAGGCCGCAGAACCCGAGCAGTTCGCCATCGTCCCGGCGCTCGACGGCCCAGAAGCAGAAACCGTTGCGTTCGCGGCAGGCCTCCACCCGTTCGCGCTGCCTCATCTGCCCTTCGTCGTCGAGCGTTCCACCCAGCCAGCGCATCACGGCCGGAGTATTGGTACCCACAAAGAAACGCGGCCAGTCCTCCTCGCGCCAGTCGCGCATCACCAGCCGCTCTGTCTCAAGGCGGAATTCAGCCATTGAGCAGCCGCGCCGCGAGTGGGGCATGGTAGGTAAGTACGCCGCTGCAGCCCGCGCGCTTGAAGGCGGTGAGCTTCTCCATCACCAGCGCTTCGCGCGCAGCGACCCCGGCGGCGGCACCCGCCTCGATCAGCGCATATTCGCCGCTCACCTGATAGGCGAACACCGGCACGCCGAACCGCTCCTTCGCGCGCCAGATGATATCCAGATAGGCGAGGCCGGGCTTCACCATCACGCTGTCCGCACCTTCCGCGATGTCCAGCGCGATCTCGCGCAGCGCCTCGTCGCCGTTCGCCGGGTCCATCTGATAGGTCTTCTTGTCGCCTTTCAGCAGCCCACCGCTGCCCACCGCGTCGCGGAACGGGCCATAGAACGCGCTCGCATATTTGGCAGCGTAGGCCATGATCTGGACATTGGGGTGCCCGTTCATCTCGAGCGCGCGGCGGATCGCGTGGACTCGCCCGTCCATCATGTCCGACGGGGCGATGATGTCCGCCCCCGCCTCCGCCTGCGTCACCGCCTGATCGACCAGCACGGCGACGGTGTCGTCATTGGTGACGTAGCCGCTGTCGTCTAGCAATCCGTCCTGCCCGTGGCTGGTATAGGGATCGAGCGCGACGTCGGTCAGAATGCCGATATCGCTGCCACACGCATCGCGGATTGCGCGGATCGCGCGGCACATGAGATTGTCCGGATTATAGGCTTCCGCCCCGTCCTCGCTTCGCTTCTCGCCGGGCGTGTTCGGGAACAGTGCGATGCACGGTATGCCCAGCTCTACCGCTTCCTTCGCCCGCGCGACGATTCCGTCGACCGACCAGCGCGAGACGCCCGGGAGGCTGGCGACAGGCTGCTCCTCGCCCTGCCCCTCTATGATGAAGAGCGGCCAGATCAGGTCGGCGGGCGTCATGACGGTTTCGCGGAACATCGCGCGGCTCCACCCGTGGGCACGGGTCCGGCGAAGGCGTAGATTGGGATAGGATGCGGTCATGCGCACAGCGTGTCGTCCCAAACGCCGCCGATGGCAAGCGGCCCGGCTCAGCCGCCGATCTGGCGCGTCTGCGTGGTGGCCAGCTTGTCGATCTCCCGCTCCGGCTCGGCGCGTTCGCTGGGTGCGGGGGCCAGATCGGAGAGCGCGGATCCGGGCGCGATCTCGCGATAGTCCGCGATCTTCGCCTTGAAACGCTGCAGCTCCGCCCCGGCAAGCAGCGCGCGCGTGGTGTAGGTAACCGAAGCCGGGTTCACCGGGCGCCCGTTGCGATACATTTCGAAATGCAGATGCGGCCCGGTCGAGAGGCCGGTGGAACCGACATAGCCGATCACCTGTCCCCGCCGCACGCTTTGCCCGGCGCGAACGGCCATGCGGCTCATGTGGCAGTAGCGGGTGGCGAGGCTGCTATTGTGCTGGATCTTCACCGCATTGCCGCAGCCACCTGCGCGCCCCGCGGACAGCACGCGACCGTCGCTGACCGCATGAATCGGTTCACCGTAATGCGCGCGGTAATCGAGCCCGGAATGCATCCGCTTGTAACCCAGGATCGGATGGCGGCGCATTCCGAAGCCCGAGCCAGCAGGGGCATTGACTGGTTTCATTAGCCCGCTGCGCTGCTCGCCCACGCCGGACGCCTCGTAGAAACGGCCGTCCTTACCCCAGCGGACCAGCTGCGCGGTCGGCTTACCGTCGCGCTCCACCGCCGCATAGAGCAACTTGCCGGTCTCGTGCTCCCCGGTTGCGGCGCGCTTGTACGACACGACCAGATCGAACGTGTCGCCACTGCGCATCTTGCGATCCAGCGCGTCCTGCTCGTTCATTGCCCGTAGCCATTCCTGCACCGCGCCGGGCGGTGCGCCGGCGGCGCGCGCAGAGCGATAGAAGCTGTCGCCGATCGTGCCCCGAATGCGCAGGGGCGTCTCGTCGACGCGGATCGGATGACGTTCGAGTGCAAGGCGACCGCCGGCGCGGCCCGCAACGGACAGCGCGAGGTCGAAGCGGGCGCGCAGATCGAGCGCTTCCAGCATTCTCGGTCCGCCCGGCGCGGCGCGGCGGCCGAGCGTGATGTCGACCTGCGTGCCCGGTTGGATGTCGGAAAGCGGCACCGCATCGCCTACCATGGCGGCGACCCTTGCGGCTTCGCCATCGCCCAACCCGGCGCGCTGGAGCATGCGCGCGAAACTGTCGCCGCGCGAAAGGGTGGCGACCAGCTGGATCGTCGGGCGCTCCGGCGTGGCGGCGAGCGGGCGCACCTGGGCGGTCGGCCCCATACGGCTGCCGCTGTCGGACCCGAGCGCCAGCGGCATGATCGTCTGGCTGCGGAATTCGGTGCGCGTATCGCCATCCATGGCCATCGCCGGGGCAACCGCGATCGCGCCGAAGCTGGGCCAGAGAGCGATCGCGGCGGCCGACAGGCCGAGCCAGGTGGCTAGACCGCGAAACCAGCGACGGCTGCCGATATTCTCCGCCAGGTCGGGTGCCCAGTCGATCGCATCGAATCGTTGTTCGAGCGACAGGCGCCAGTGTTCCCACCGATCCCCCGGACCCGGACGGCGGTGGAACGCCGCGCGCAAGGATGCGCCCGGCACGCCCGTACCCAGCGATCCAGCGCCATCGTTATCGATCCGGGTGTAGTGCACGCCCTCTCCTGAAGGTTGGTCCGCGGGTATCTGCGCGATCCTTCCTGTCCGCGCTGCGGTCTAGCTGGGCGGCATGCCGGATTAAAGTTAATCCCGCGCTAAGCCACGACGAGCCGAGTCGCAGCTGCGGCAGAAGGTGGGAACACTCATAGGGCGCTTGCGATAGGCAGCACACGCTGCCACCTTCGAGCGGTGAGCGAAGGCGCCATCAAGGCGGTACTCGGGCCGACCAATACCGGGAAGACGCATCTCGCGATCGAGCGCATGTGCGCTCATTCGAGCGGGGCGATGGGTTTCCCCCTGCGTCTGCTGGCGCGCGAGGTCTATGACCGGGTCGTTGCGATCAAGGGCGAGAAACAGGTCGCGCTGATTACGGGCGAGGAGCGGATCGAACCGCCCGATGCCCGCTATCTGTGCTGCACGGCGGAAGCCATGCCGAGGGACGGCGGCGGCCGCGCCTTCGTCGCACTGGACGAGGCGCAACTCGCCGCCGATCCGGAGCGCGGGCATATCTTCACCGACCGGCTGCTCCACGCGCGAGGGCGCGAAGAGACCATGCTGCTGGGCGCAGCGACGCTGGAGCCGGTATTGAAATCGCTGATCCCGCGTGCCGAGGTGATCGAACGGCCGCGTTTCTCCACACTCAGCCATATCGGACCGCGTAAGCTTTCCCGCCTGCCGCCGCGCAGCGCGATCGTCGCCTTCAGCGCGGAGGCGGTCTATACCGCGGCGGAGATGCTGCGACGATTTCGCGGCGGCGCTGCCGTGGTGATGGGCGCGCTGAGCCCGGAAACGCGCAACCGCCAGGTCGAGCTGTTCCAGTCGGGCGAGGTCGACTACATCGTCGCCACCGACGCGATCGGCATGGGGCTTAATCTTGACCTCACGCATGTCGCCTTCGCCGCGCTGACCAAGTTCGACGGGTCGCGCATGCGGCGGCTGATCCCGGCGGAGATGGCGCAGATCGCGGGCCGCGCCGGGCGGCACCAGCGCGACGGCACATTCGGCACGCTCGCCGGCGGGCGCGGGCATGATTCCTCTTCGGCGCTCGAATTCACCGAGGAAGAGATCTACGCGATCGAGGAGCACCGCTTCGCCCCCCTCACCAAGCTGTTCTGGCGAGAGGCCGAGCCACGCTTCGACACCCTCGCTACTTTGATCGGCGATCTGGAGGCGCGCCCGGACGAGCCGGAGCTCGCAGCCGCGCCCGAAGCAATCGACCTCGCCGTGCTCAAGAAGCTGGCCGACGAGCCGTTTGCCGATAGCATACGGGGCGCGGGGTCGGTGCGCCGGTTCTGGGAAGCATGCTCGCTGCCCGATTTCCGCCAGTCGGGCGTCGACACCCATGCCCGCTTCGTCGCACGGCTGTGGGAGGATTTGCGCGAGGGCTATCTCGGCGCGGATTACGTTGCCGCGCGTATCGCCGAGCTCGACACGACGACGGGCGACATCGCCACGTTGCAGGGCAAGATCGCGGCGATCCGCAGCTGGGCCTATATCTGCCAACGGCCCGACTGGGTCCTCGCGCGCGACGAAATGGCGGCCCGCGCACGCGCGGCGGAGGCCCGCCTGTCCGATGCGCTGCATGCGCGATTGACGGAGCGTTTCGTAAATCGGCGAACCGCTGTATTGATGCGCAGCATGGGAACCGATCCGAACCTTCTGCCGGTCACGCTCGACGAAGATGGCACCTTGCGCGTCGAGGACGAAGCCATCGGCACCGTTACCGGCTTTCGCTTCGCCGTTGATGCCAGCGCCAAGGCGAGCGACCACCGCATGTTGCTCGCAGCGGGCGAGAAGGCCTTGCCGAAGATCCTGGGCGAACGCGCCGCGGCTCTGCGGACGGGTGGCTTCGACGGGGTGGCCATGGAACGCGGGGCGATCATGTGGGGCGGACACGAGCTGGCGCGGCTGGATTTCGGCGCGCATGTGCTGGAGCCGCGACTTGAACCGGCACGGGAACTTTCGGCGTTGCCGGACGGTGAACGCGCTGCCTTCCTGGCCGCGTTGACTGTTTGGGCGGAAGGGCGACTCCAACCGCTCGAACCCTTGGCTCGGCTGCAGATCGCCGCAAACGATCCGGATGCAGGCTCGCAGGCGCGCGCGTTGCTTCTCAATCTGATCGCGGGGCACGGCTACGTCGCGCGAGAGAATGCGGGCATCCAGCACCTACCTAAGGAGATGCGTCCCTATCTGCGCAAGCTGGGGGTGGTGTTCGGTGCCCTCGACGTGTTCGTACCTGCTTTGCTCAAGCCTGCCGCACGCGCCGCCTTCCAAGCGAGCGGCCTCGACCGGCGACCGCTGGAGGAGGCGATGCGCTCGGTCCTGCCCGATGCGAAGACCCTCGCGTCCGGTTATCGCCCGGCCGGCGATCAGGCGATCCGCGTCGATGTCGCGGAGAAGCTGCTGCGCGCCGCGCACCAGTCCCGCGCCCAGGCAAAAGATCAGCGCAAGGTGGTGATCGATCCGTCGCTCGCGATCTCCACCGGACTGACAGCCAGAAGCTTTACCCGCCTGCTCGGTGCCGCCGGCTTCCGCGCGCAGCAGGCGAAGGCTCTGGCAGAGGGTGCCTACGGTCCGCCCGCGCCCGATCGGTGGCACTGGCGCTCGCCCCGTTACGGGAACGCGCCGCAGCGCGATGGGCGGAACGAGCGCCGGGGCAAGCCGCGCGGAAAACAGCCGGATCGCGAACCCGCGCCCGGCAACGCGTTCGCCGCACTGGCCAACTTGGTCCGCTAGCGAGCACCGGCCGTCCGTGCGCATCGACCTTGCGCTGTGCCGCCTGCGCCTTGCGAAGACTCGCTCGATCGCCCGCCGGATGGCCGAGGAAGGTCATTTGCGCCTCAATGGCGAGCGGGTGGTTCGCGCCACACGCGAAATCGTGGTCGGCGACGTGCTGGTGATGCCTCGCGGCAAAGCGGTCGCCGTGCTGGAAATCCTCACGCTTCCCGACCGGCGCGGCCCGGCGGCCCACGCGCAAAGCTGCTACCGTATGCTTGACCCGGCGGGCGAAAAAGCCATAGCACCGGCTGCATACCACCCATCCGAGAGGGACGTACCCGAATGACCTACGTCGTCACCGACGCTTGCATCAAATGCAAATACACCGACTGCGTGGAGGTGTGCCCCGTCGACTGCTTCTACGAAGGCGAGACGATGCTGGTGATCAACCCCAGCGAGTGCATCGACTGCGGCGTGTGCGAACCGGAATGCCCGGCAGAAGCCATCCTGCCCGATACCGAGGACGGGCTCGAGAAATGGCTCGAGCTCAATACCAAGTACTCGGCCGAGTGGCCCAACATCACGCAGCAGAAGGACCCGCCCGAGGATGCCGACGAGCACAAGGGCGAGGAAGACAAGTACGAGAAGTACTTCACCGCGGACCCCGGCGAAGGCGACTGACGCCCCCTTGGCTGACGCTGACAGCGCAGGAATGGAGCGCCTTGCGCGCGTGACACCCCGCACGGCGTGCGAGGGTGGAAACTTTGTTGCGTTCGTGTTATATAATGCAACAACCGGGCCGGATTCGCGCCCGGCCTGATCTGGACAGGCGGCAATCGCTTCTTGCAGGTGACGAAATGACCCATCCCCGGGCTCGCATTGGGGAAGGGTTCGCGCGTCCCGCCCGAAGCTTCCCGCCGATTGGAAAGGACTTCACTGATGGCAGCCAGCAAGGCTCCGGCGTTCGATGTCGGTGACTATGTCGTTTACCCGAAGCACGGCGTGGGCCGTGTGATCGAATTGCAGAACGAAGAAATCGCAGGGATGCAGCTGGAGCTCTACGTGCTCCGTTTCGAGAAGGAACGCATGACGCTGCGCGTTCCGATGAACAAGATCGAATCGATCGGCATGCGTAAGCTTTCCAGCGACAAGACGCTGAAGGAAGCGATGGAGACCCTGAAGGGCAAGCCCAAGGTCAAGCGCACCATGTGGAGCCGTCGTGCGCAGGAATACGAAGCCAAGATCAACTCCGGCGATCTCGTGTCCATCGCCGAGGTGACGCGCGACCTGTTCCGCCCCGACGACCAGCCCGAACAGAGCTACTCCGAGCGGCAGATTTTCGAAGCGGCCTCCAGCCGCCTGGCGCGCGAACTTGCCGCGATGGAAAAGACCGACGAGCCGGCGGCGCTCGAGAAGATCCTCGACATCCTGCGCGAGCATGCGCCGCAATATTACGAGAACAGCGAAGACGCCTGACGCCTCCGCGCCCTGCTACGTTCGTATCGAGAAGGCCGCCCCGACCGGGCGGCCTTTTTCGTATGGACTTGCATGGCGGATCGAAGCGTATTACTTGTATAATACAGCTTCGAGAAGGAGGTTTCCATGCTCAAATCGGCTCTCAGGGCGCTCGCGCCGGCACTCTTCCTGGCTGCCGCGCCGTTGCTGACCGCGTGCGGACAGGCGAACATGAATATCAACGGCGAGGACGGCGTGCCGCTGGCCGAGCTGGATATGACGGGTGAAGTCCCCAGTAAAATCGTTCTCGCCGGGCCGGACACGGTCGTCGTGAACCCGGGTGAGAAGCTGGCCATTACCGTCGAGGGCGATGGCACCGCCAAGGATGAGCTGCGCTTCTCGCTCAAGAACGGGACACTCGGCATCATGCGCAAGTCGCAAGGCGGCTGGACCGATGCTTCCTCCACCGTTCGCGTCACGATGCCCAACCCGCAATCCGCCGTCGTCGCCGGATCGGGCACGCTCGAATTGCCCGGTATGGCGCAGAACGCGGGCATCGTCATTGCAGGTAGCGGCACCGCCACCGTCAAAACACTCTCGGCCACGCAGCTCTCGGTCACCGTCGGCGGCGCCGGAAAGCTTGTCGCTTCGGGCACGGCGGAAACGCTGGAGCTGACGATCGCCGGCTCGGGAGAAGCGGACATGTGGGGGCTCCAGGTCGATCGCGCCGAAGTGACCATCGCCGGCTCGGGCAATGCCGCATTCGCGTCCGACGGCCGCGTCGAGGCGACAATAGTCGGATCAGGCACGGTCGACGTCGCGGGCAATGCGATCTGCACGATCAAGGCGATGGGATCTGGCTCTCTCAATTGCTCGGGTGGCACGCGAACGAAGACCGGTGAGGCACCTGCCGCTCCAGCTGCACCCGATGCCCCCAACGCACCGCGCGGGCCCGACACCCCTTCCTCTGCGACCGCTCCCGAAGCACCTGCTCCGCCGACGCCGAGCGAAAATTAATCCATCCGCAAGGCGCGATGGGGCACAAGCGAACCGGTCACCCGGAGTAGCCATGCATCCTCGTCTGTCCTTGCTGATCCTGCTTGCCCCGGTCGCCCTCGGTGGCTGCGTTGCGAAGACTTTGGTGGACGTGGCCACCTTGCCTGTCCGTGCGGCCAGCGGAGCGGTCGACATGGTCACCACCAGCCAGTCCGAAGCGGACGAGAAACGCGGGCGCGAGTTGCGCAAGCGCCAGGAACGGCTCGGCAAGCTCGAGCGCGAATACGACAAGCGGCGCGAGAAATGCGAGCGCGGCTCGCAAGAAGCATGCGAAGACGCGCGGCGGCTCTATGCCGAAATCGAGGAATTGCGTCCGACCGTTCCTTACGAACCGGATTGAGTTTCCACCGGCGCTGCCGCGCGGCGCAAACGGTCGTTGATCGCGCGGCCGAGCCCCCGATCCGGTATCGGTGCGACCGCAATTCGCGGGCGGTCGCTGTGCGCCCCCTGGTAGAGACACGCGTAAAGCCGCGCCGCCGCGTCGGCGAGGTCGCCCGATGCGGACAGGTTGCACTGCCCCTCTATCGCGCCGAAACCGATGAAAAACTCGTCTGGCGCGACTTTTTCGGCGTTCAGCCGCACGGGCTTGCCGGGCGCGTAATGGCTGGCAAGCTGTCCCGGCGCCTCGATATTCCCGCGACCAGCCGCAACAGGCCGTGGCTTCCCGGTGTCGTCGTAATAGTGATCGTGCAGCGCCTGCAGGTCCACCGGGCCGGCGCGCAGTTCCTCCCACCGCCCATCCTCGCGGATCGCCATGATGGTCGATTCGACCCCCGCCCGGCATGGCCCCGCATCGAGGACCAGATCGATTCGTCCGCCGAGCGAGGCCACGACATGCTCCGCCGTGGTGGGGCTGATAAAGCCGCTGCGATTCGCCGACGGGGCTGCGAGCGGAAAGTCGCACTGCGCCAGCAGCGCGCGCATCACCGGATGGTCGGGGCAGCGCAAGGCGACCGTGTCGAGCTCCGCCGTGACGGCTGCGGCCAGTCCCGCATCCGGCCGGCGCGGTAGCACCAGCGTCAGCGGCCCGGGCCACATGATGTCGCTGACGAGGTCCGCGTCGGCGACGAACTCTGCATAATCGCGCGCCTGCGCCTCGTCGCGCACATGGACGATCAGCGGATTGAAGCTTGGTCGCCCTTTCGCGGCGTAGATCCGCGCAACCGCCGCGTCGCTATCGGCGCGCGCAGCGAGGCCGTACACCGTCTCGGTCGGGACCGCGACCAGCCCCCCATCGCGCAGCACCTCAACCGCGCGGGCGATACCGGCTTGGTCTGCCAAAAGCGTTTCCGTAGCGTTCTTGCCGCCCATGCCGCCGCGCTATATTCGCAGACGTGCCAAGCCAAGAGGAATTGCCGATGGACTTCACCCCGCCCACCGCCGACCAGCTGCTCGCCATCCGTGCCAATGCAGGGATCGCGGAACTGGCGGAGACCGAGCGCTTCGCCGCGGCGGAGCCGGATCTGGTCGAAGCGATCGTGATCGGTGTGGGGGAGTTCGCGGCCGGCGAATGGGCTCCGCTCAACCGGATCGGCGATCTGGAAGGCGCGAAGCTCGAGAACGGCAAGGTGCGCCTGCCCGATGGCTATGCCGATGCCTATGCGCATTATGTCGAGCAGGGCTGGAATGCGATTTCCGGGCCGGAAGAATTCGGCGGCCAGAGCCTGCCCTTCACCCTCGCCTGCAACGTGCTCGAAAATCTCGGCGCGGCGAACATGGCCTTCACGCTGCTACCGATCCTGTCGGTCGGCGCGATCGAGGCGTTGGCGCACCACGGCAGCGACGCGCAAAAGGCCCGCTATCTCGAAAAGCTTGTCAGCGGCGCATGGTCGGGCACGATGAACCTGACCGAGCCGCAGGCGGGCAGCGATGTGGGCGCGCTGCGCACCACGGCCGAGCCCATCGCACCTGACGAATTCGGCGGCGAGCACGCCGGGAGGTACCGGATCAAGGGGCAGAAGATCTACATCACCTGGGGCGATCACGAGCTGGCAGAGAACATCGTTCATCTCGTCCTCGCCCGCCTGCCCGGTGCGCCCGAGGGGAGCCGCGGTATCTCGCTGTTCGTGGTGCCGAAGTATCATGTGAATGCCGATGGATCACTCGGCACGCACAACGACCTCCGCCCTGTCAGCCTGGAGCACAAGCTGGGCATCAATGCCTCGCCAACCTGCGTCATGAGCTATGGCGACAACGACGAATGCATCGGCGAGATCGTGGGTGAGGAGAATCGCGGGCTCGCGGCGATGTTCACGATGATGAACAATGCGCGGATCAATGTCGGCAACCAGGGCGTGCAGATCGGCGAGCGCGCGACGCAGCAGGCGCTCGCCTATGCCGCCGACCGGGTGCAATCCGCGCGCGCCGGAGCCAGCGACCGCACCCCGGTCACCATCGCCGAGCACCCCGACGTGCGTCGCATGTTGCTGCGCATGATGGCGCTGACGCATGGTGCGCGGGCGCTGCTCTATTATACCGCGGGCCAGGTCGATCGTGGTACGCTGGGCCAAGCCGAGGCGAAAACGCGCGCGGAAGTGCTGGTCCCACTGCTGAAGGCGTGGGGCACCGACATCGGCGTCGAAGTCGCAAGTTTGGGGGTACAAGTCCATGGAGGCATGGGCTTTGTCGAAGAAACCGGCGCGGCCCAGCATTATCGCGACGCGCGCATCGCTCCGATCTACGAAGGCACCAACGGCATCCAGGCGGCGGACTTCGTCACCCGCAAACTGGGGATCGAGAACGGCGAGGCCGTGCTGGCGCTGTTCGCGGACATCGCGCGCGAATGTAGCGAGGAAGGGGCGCTGGCCGAGCTCGCCTGCGCCTGCGCCGGAGTCGCGGAATGGATGCGCGATCGCGCAAGCCTCGACGACCGGCTGGCGGGGAGCGTGCCCTTCACCACCATGAGCGCTGTCGCCGTGGCCGGTTGGCAATTGCTGGTGCAGCTGCGCGCGCTTGACGGAGAGGATACGCCGCAAGCACTGCACAAGCGTGCCGTCGTCCGGTTCTTCCTCGACCGGATCGTGCCGGAGGCCGCGGGGCTTCGCGCCAGCGCCACCGCCGGTGCGGACTCGCTTTATACGCTCGAAGCGGCCGCGCTGGCGGGATGAGCGCACAGACTGATCATGCCGCGGCGCTGTGGCGAATCGCCGATGCTCTGGAAAAGATGACGGCTCAGGCGCAGGGTGAGAGACCCGACTGGACCGATGCACCCGCCTATGTCTGGACCGGATCGGGTGCCCGCGGCGTGCCGGCGCTTCAGGCTCCAACTCTTGATCAGTTGCGGGCCATCGACCGGCAGAAGGAGACGGTGGTCGCCAATGTCCGCCGCATGGCCCAAGGGGCTGCCGCGCACGACATGCTGCTGTGGGGCGCACGCGGCATGGGCAAATCGGCACTGCTGCGCGCGGCAGTGATCGACGCGGCGAAGGCCGATCCGGGGCGCATCGCGCTGGTACAGGCTGGGACCGACGCGCTGGCGACCCTGCCCGACCTGTTCGCCGAACTGGCGCGCATCGATCGCGCCTTCTTGGTCTTCATCGACGACCTCGCTTTCGACGAGGGAGGCTCCGCCGACGCTCGGCATCTGCGCAGCTGGCTGGAGGGCGGCGTAGAGGCGCGGCCGGGCAATGTCCGCCTGGCGGTCACATCGAACCGCCGGGCCATCGTGGCCCGCGACATGGCCGAGCAGGACGATCCCATCAATCCGCGCGATGTGGTCGACGACCGGCTGGCGCTGGCGGACCGTTTCGGCCTGTCAGTGGGGTTCCACGCCGCGTCGCAGCACGATTATCTTGCCATCGTCGCCGCCTATGCCGATCCACTAGGTCTGGATTGGGATGAGGCCGATGCGCTGGAATGGGCACGACGCCGGGGTGCCCGATCCGGGCGGACGGCATGGCACTACGTGACCGAGCTGGCCGGTCGCGCCGGGCGCGCCCTGGGTTGAAGTATGAGCCTCTAGGCGAGGCCTATTGCATCAGATCGGTGATGCTGTGTTCCCGGGCGAATTCGTCCGAGAACTCCATCGTCGGGTCCTTCAACTCGCGCTTAGCCTTCAGATTGCCGCGTTCGACGCGCTGGATCGCTGCATTGGGTCCGGCTCCGGGAGCGACAACCCGCCAGATGATCCCCGCCGTATCGTCAGACACCAGCAGCGCGCCATCCTGCGCGAACGCGACCCAGGTCGGGCGCCCGTGGGTTTTCCCGTTCCCCTCCAGAAAACCGGTCAGGAGCGGGACCGGCTTGCCCACCGGGTTGCCGAGGTCGTCGAACTTCACGAACACGACGTCGTAGCCAGAGGCGGGCTTGCGATTCCAGGACCCGTGGCGGGCGATGATCGCGCCGCGCCCGAACTGCGTCCCCAGCCGGTTACCCTCGCCGGTAAACGTCAGGCCCAGCGCCGCGACGTGCGGACCCAGCGCATATTCCGGGCGACGGGTGTATTCCTCCAGATATTGCGGCCTCGGCGCGTCCACCCGGGAATCGATATTGTCCTTCCAGTAAACCCACGGCCAGCCATATTGCGCGCCCACCGGCACGTTGGTGAGATAATCGGGCACGAGGTCCGAGCCGAGCATGTCACGCTCGTTCACGGTCACCCAAAGCTCGCCCGACCATGGATTGAAGTCGAGCCCGTTGGGGTTGCGCAGCCCGACGGCATATTTGCGCGCCCGGTTGGTCCGCAGATCGTATTCCCAGATCATCGCGCGGCCTTCCTCCGCCGCCATCCCGTTCTCGCCGACATTGCTGGCCGAGCCCACCGCGACATAAAGCTTCGTCCCATCGGGGTTCAGAACGATGTTGCGCATCCAGTGGTTGCCGCCGCCGGCCAGGTCCATCAGCTTGGTCGGCTGGCCGGTCACGGCGCTGGCACCGAGCGCGTAATCGAAACGAAGCAGCGCGTTGTGGTTCGCGACGTAGAGTTTCCCGTCACGCCAGGCGATGCCCGAGGGCGAGGCGAGATCGTCGCGCAGAACCTGCCGGACGTCCGCCGTACCGTCGCCGTTCGTATCGCGCAGCAGCACGAGCTGGTTGGGCGATGCATCGCCCGCGCCCGCCTTGCCCATCAGATTGCGCATCACCCACCCCTTGATACCGCCGCCTTCGCGCGGAGGGCTGTTGGTGAGCGTCGCAAGGACATCCCCATTGGGGAGCGTATAGATGATGCGGGGATGATCGAGCCCGGTGGCGAAGCGCGATACCGTCAGCCCTTGCGCCGCGGTAGGCTTCTCGTTCGCCTCCCAGCCGACGGGTTCGGCAATGTTCACGGTTGGCACCAGTTCGCTGCGCGGTTGGGTCAGCTCTGGGTCGCTACCGGCGACAGCCTGCACCGAAAGCTCCGCGGTGTCGCCCCGCGTCAACCAGACGGCGAGACCGCCTATCACGACTATCACAAGGGCGAGGGCGATCAGGATCTTGGCTTTGGTGCTCATGCTGTGAAGAGATAGGGCGCGCGGCCACGGGCGGCAATCGCTTTACGATCCGCGAGCGTGTGCCTATCGGCGATCCATGTTCGACTTCACCCCCGATACCGACCTGCCCGATACCGAGCGCTACCGGCAGCTGGCCGATGCGGCCGTCGCCCTGACCGATGGCGAGGATGACCCGGTGGCCAACATGGCCAATCTCGCCGCGTTGATGGCGGAGTTCCTGCCCCGTCTGAACTGGGCCGGTTTCTATCGGGTTATCGGCAACGAACTCGTACTCGGCCCGTTCATCGGCCGGCCGGCCTGTATCCGCATTCCCATGGGACAGGGGGTCTGCGGCACAGCCGCCGCCAGCGGTGAGACGCAGCTGGTGGCGGACGTCCATGCGTTCCCCGGCCATATCGCCTGCGATGCGGCGAGCGCATCGGAACTGGTCGTGCCGGTCACGCGCGATGGCGAGGTGATTGCGGTTATCGATCTCGACAGCCCCGACAATAATCGCTTCGGCCAGGAGGACGCGGCCGGGATCGAGAAGCTGGCGAGCGCGATCGCCGACCGTATCTGAGCGCCGAGCGGCGCTGCCAGGGATAGCACAACGATCATGGCGAGGGCTACGATCCGGATAACGCCTATGGCGGACCGCCTCTGCCGCGCTGCGGCTATCGGGCCGACTATGGCCACTGGTCCGGTGCGATGAGGATCATCGTAGATCGGCCGAGCGTGCCGTCAGTCCCGGTCGTGCGCGAATACGTCACGCGCGCATGGGTGGAGACGGCTGCCGAGCTTATTAGGGAAGGCGCGATTGCTCGCCCCCCGTCGCGCCGTGACCAGCGGGTGAACTACACGAAGACTGGATGATAAGGCCACCGGGCCGGTCCCGGGAGGCTTCCAGCCTTCCCCAATCCTCGCCAAGTCTCTGTTATTAATCTATATTTCGCCGCCGGTGAGCCGCTGACAGATCAGGTCGAGCTGATCGAGGGTGCGGTAGCGAATGGTCACCGCGCCGGATCGCGAATCGGCTTCGCTCTTGATCCGAACCGTGAGACCGAGAAATTCTTCCAGATGCCGCTGCACCGCCGCGATGTCGGCATTTTCTGCACCGTCCGCTGGCGATTTGCCCCGGCGACCTTTGCTCTCCTCTTTCGTCGAGCCCGAACGAACGAGACGTTCGACGTCGCGGACCGTCAGCTTCTCGGCGATCGCCTGGCGAGCGAGCGAGGATGCATCGTCATGACCGATCAGGGCACGCGCGTGCCCCATCGAAAGCGCTTCCTCTTCCACCAAGGCAATTACGTCGTCCGGCAGGGCGAGCAGACGCTGCAGATTTGCGACATGGCTGCGAGACTTGTCGACCAGCTTGGCGATGTCGTTCTGGCTCATCCCCTCCTGCTCGCCCAGCTGTTGATAGGCCCGCGCTTCCTCGATTGGGTTGAGGTCCTCGCGCTGGATATTCTCGATCAGGGCCAGCGCCATGACTTCGCTCTCGTCGAGATTCCTAACGATCGCGGGAATATCGTGGAGCCGTGCCTTTTGCGCGGCCCGCCAACGTCGTTCACCGGCCACGAGCTGATAACGGTCGCCAGCGAGTGGGCGAACAATGATAGGCTGGATGACGCCCCGCGCGGCAATCGAACGTGAGAGCTCGTCCAGGGCGTCTTCATCGAAACGGGTGCGTGGTTGCCCAGGAAGCGGTTCGATCGACGCTACCGGGAGCGACGCAAGCCCTATCATCGTTCCACCGGTACTGTCCCCTGTTCCACGTGAAACGGCTTCACCGTCATTGTCACGGACGAACGGCTCTTCGCGTCGTGTCTCGCCCAGAAGCGCGCCGAGCCCCCTGCCGAGTTTCTTCTTCCGATCGGTGGCGCGGGGTGCGGAGCCGGCATGGACAGGATCGGACGAACTCATGCAGCTTTCCTCTTCTCAGGCAGACGCGCGATCAGCTCGCTCGCAAGCGCCATATAGGCACGGCTTCCTGCGCAGGCGTGGTCGTACACAAGCGCCGGCAAGCCATGGCTCGGCGCTTCCGAAAGACGCACGTTGCGCGGAATGACCGAATTGAACACCAGTTCGCCGAGACAATCTCGGACATCGTCGGCTACCTGGTCCGTCAATCTATTGCGGCGATCGAACATGGTGAGTGCGATCCCGATTATCCCGAGCCGCGAGTTGAACCTCTGCTGGACTTGCTCAACCGTCTGCAGCAGCTGGCTCAATCCTTCCAGTGCGAAGAACTCGCACTGAAGCGGTACCAATAGCGTATCCGCCGCGGTCAAGGCGTTCAGGGTAAGCAGGCCAAGCGAAGGCGGGCAGTCGATGAAGCATATTTCATGTTGCGTGTGGTTGCCAAGTGCGCCGTCCAGCCTGGCGGCACGGTCATTTACCGACACGAGCTCGACCTCGGCACCGCTCAAATCCTGCGTGGCCGGAATAATATCAAGGCCCGGGATCGAAGTCCCTTGAAGACAGTCCGCTATCGGAGATTGTTCGACCAACAGGTCGTAGCTGGAAAAAGAGCGCTCACCTGAGGGGATGCCCAGCCCGGTCGATGCATTTCCCTGAGGATCCAGGTCGATCAAAAGCGTCTTCCAACCTGTGGCCGCCATCGCGGTGGCGATATTGATTGCAGTGGTAGTCTTCCCGACCCCGCCTTTCTGGTTTGCAATCGCTATCGTGATCATGCCCGCTTCCTTTTCTGAGCGACACCCTTCCCCACTAGGATAGCACTTTCCGAGTGCGTCAGCGAAGGTTCCACGTGAAACCGGAGACCCCATTCGGCTTCCAGGCTTTCTAGTTCTTGCCGCGCCGACCGACCCTTCGGCAAGACCCAATGGGTCGATGGGGTGGAAAACTCGGCCGAAAGCGCAAGCAGGCGTTCAAGAGGGGCGAAGGCACGTGCGGTAATGGCTCCAGCCGCGATGGGTTGGATCGTTTCCACACGTTGGCCGACAATCTCGCACTTCGGCAGGTCCAGCACATCGCGCATTTGCTCGAGCCATTCGATCCGCCTGCGGCGCGATTCGACGAGGTAAATCGGGAGTTCCGGCTGTAGGGCAGCTAGCACCAATCCAGGAAACCCCGCCCCGCTTCCGAGATCCAACCAAGGGGATGTTCCACGTGGAACGTACTCCAAGAGCTGCGCGCTATCGGCGATGTGCCTTTGCCAGACTTCGGCCAAGGTCTTCTCGGAGACCAGATTCTGCCTCCTGTTCTCAACCCCGAGATGGGCGACGAGCGTGTCCAGACGCTCCATCGCCGCGTCATCGCCCCATCGAGCGACATATTCGCGCGCACTGACTTCATCTTCGATCATGCCGATACGCGTTCGCGTTTGGCGTGGACCAGCAGGATTGCCAAAGCAGCGGGCGTCACACCGGGTACGCGCCCCGCAGCCGCAAGAGTATCAGGCCGAGCGCTTTCGAGGCGCTCTATCATCTCTCGCGACAGACCGGGAACCGAATGGTAGGGAAAGTCGCCGGATAAAGTCACGCCTTCGCTCGCGCGCAGGTCGCGCAGCTCGGCTTCCTGTCGAGCTAGGTAGGGCGCATAGGCGGCGTCCTCTGCCACTTCTTGAGCCAATTCAGGATCGAGTGCGATCTCGGGCACCTTGAGCATCGGAGCCAGGGTATGCAGGTCGACACCGGGGAAACGCAGCCACTCACGCAGCGTCTGGCGCCCCGCGTCATCCTTCGCCGAAAACCCCAAGGCTCGCAGATCCTGTGGCCCTGCCTCATGGTCCAGCCGAGAATCGATCTTCGCCCGTCGCTCTTCGCGTTCGGCAAACCACTTGGCTCTGTCCGGTCCGACCACCCTAGCTTCAATACCCAGCGGCGTAATGCGCGTGGGCGCATTGTTCGCACGCAGCCGCAATCTGTATTCGGCGCGCGCGGTCAGCATGCGATAGGGCTCGGTCACGCCCTGGAGGGTCAGGTCGTCCACCATCACTGCCATGTAACTGTTCGCCCTATCCAGCCGAATGGGCTCGCGGCCGAGCACCCTGCCTGCCGCTCCCATGCCCGCGATCAGTCCCTGCGCGGCTGCCTCCTCGTATCCCGTGGTGCCGTTGAGCTGGCCGGCGCAGTAGAGACCCGGCAAGGCCCGCAAGGCGAGTTGGCGATCAAGCGCCCGGGGATCGATGTAATCATACTCTACCGCGTAGCCCGGCTCGACCATCTCCACCAACTCGAGGCCCGACATGGTGCGGAGAAATCCCTCCTGCACATCCACTGGCAGCGAGGTGCTGATCCCATTCGGATAGACGAGTGACGTATCGAGCCCCTCTGGTTCGAGAAAGACTTGATGTCCCTCCCGATCGCCGAACCGATGAATCTTGTCCTCGATCGATGGGCAATAGCGCGGCCCCTCCGCGCCGATCGCCCCGGAGAATAGCGGAGAGCGATCGAGGTTGGCACGAATGAGATCGTGCCCGGCCCGTGTAGTCCGTGCCACCGAACAGAAGATGGTGGGATTCACTCGCCCCGGTCCAAGGTCGGACAAGGTCCATGCCTCGCTGTCGGAGGGCTGCTCTTCGAGCCGCGCCCAGTCTATCGTGCGTCCGTCGAGCCGCGGCGGCGTACCCGTCTTGAGCCGTCCCATCGGGAGTTCGAGTTCACGCACCTGCTGGGCCAGCCGATGGGCGGAACTCTCTCCGATGCGTCCGCCCTCGAGGCGCTCTTCACCCCGATACAAACGACCCCCTAGAAATGTCCCCGTGCAAAGAACCACGGCATGCGCCTCAACCCGCCCTCCATCGGCCAGGTCGACACCGACGACCGCCCCACCTTTGATGACCAGCGCCGCAGCCTCACCCTCAAGCACCTCGAGGCCTTCTTGATCCGATACCGCCTGCTGCACCGCTCGGCGGAATAGAGTTCGGTCCGCCTGTATGCGCGGACCCCAGACCGCGCTGCCCTTTGAGCGGTTGAGCATGCGGTAGTGGATCGCTGCGGCATCTGCAGCGCGCGCGATAATGCCATCCAGCGCATCGACCTCCCGAACCAGATGACCCTTGCCCAGGCCCCCTATCGCGGGATTGCAGCTCATCGCCCCGATCTTGTCGGCGCGGAAAGTCAGCAGAGCAGTATGACACCCCATGCGTGCGGCGGCACATGCCGCTTCGACACCGGCGTGCCCGCCACCCACCACGATAACATCATACATGCTCACGCGCCGTCTGTATCCGATGCTCAATGGCGAGGCCACCCGTTCCACGTGAAACAAACTGACTATGGCGTCAGGATCGTTCCACGTGGAACATGCCTATTTCCCGATGCAGAAACGTCCGAACAAAGCGTCCAGCATATGTTCGGTCGAGGCGTACCCTAGCAGATCGTCAAAGGCCGCCCTTGCCGCACGCAGCGATTCCCCGATCAGCAGCGGATCGCTCGCATTGCCGATCTCGTGAAGCGCACCATGCGCGCGCTCCAGACATCGGCGCTGCCGCGCATTGACAGCACTCTCTCCCGGGCGCGGAAGCAGTGTCCGGGCCCGTTCGACAAGAATGGCAGCGAGAGCGGAAAGCCCTTCCCCAGTCTTTCCAGATACACGAGCAGCAGGATTTTCCTTTTGCTGATCCTCTAGGTCGACACGCGTTTCGATTTCGAGCGCACCATCCGGCCCCTTACCCTCGGTGCCAAGCCACAATACTATATCCGCACTGGCCATCTGCTCCGCCGCGCGTGCAATCCCGACCGCCTCGATCTCGTCCCCCGTCTCCGACCGTAGCCCTGCCGTGTCGATCAGCACGAAAGGCACGCCATCGATCGCAACCGGACGCTCGATCACATCACGTGTCGTCCCGGCGACGGGCGATATGATTGCCGCCTCGCTCGACAGTAACATGTTGAAGAGGCTGGATTTTCCCGCGTTGGGCGGGCCCGAGAGGACGACCCGTACCCCATCGCGCAACCGTTCGGCGGGTGGTCGCGCCAGCCAGCCCTCCAATGCCGTAACGAGCCGATCCACATCTCGCCTAAAGTCTTCGCTCAGCGTATCGACGTCGTCCTCATCCGAAAAATCGAGCAGCGCCTCGATCCAAGCGGACAATCGCAGCACCTCGTCGCGCCATTCCGCGACCTGCCGCGACGCCTCTCCGCTCGCTTGTGCCTGCGCCACCCTTCGCTGAAGTTCGGTTTCCGCCGTCAGCAGGTCGGCCAGCCCCTCCGCCTCGGCGAGATCGATCCGGCCATTGGTGAAGGCGCGCCGGGTAAACGCACCCGGCTCGGCCCGCGCGAGACCCGGCATAGCTGCCAGCGCGGTTTCGACAGCGGCAATGACCGCCCTCCCCCCGTGGCAGTGGATTTCTGCGCAATCCTCTCCGGTCGCGGAGGCGGGGCCGGGAAACCACAGCACCAGCGCGCGGTCGAGAACTTCCTCAGCCGCGTCCCTGACCGTGCGCAAACTGGCGGTACGCTCGGGCGGCAAAGCACCGCACAGTCGAATGAGCGCCTGACCCGCCTCGGGCCCGCTGATCCGCACGATCCCAATCGCGGCGGGCGGAGCGCCGCTCGATAGAGCGAAGATCGTCGTCATCGTCGTGGCTCGCGCTCGAAGCGCGGAAACGTCAGGCCTTGTCGCTGCCGGAAGGGTCGGTCGGTTTGCCCGGCGTGCGCCCCCCCATGCTACCCTCGACGAAGTTCTGGAACAGCTTGAGACCCATCTGCCCCATCGGCGCCATCGTGCGCGCCAGATCCTGAAGCTGATCGGGCGAGGTCACGCCGCGCATCGCCTCCGCCATATTGTCGGAATAGACCGAGTTCGCCTTGCTGATATCGGGCAGGCCCATGAAGGAACGCGCCTCCTCCGGCGTACATTCGATTTCGACGTGGACCTTCATCGCAAGTTCTCCGTTTAGGCTATCGCGGCCCATCTTGGACCACCCGGCGCGCGACGCAAGTCCCGCCGGTCGCGAACGAACCATCGAACCGGCAATACAGGAAGATATCGGGATGAGCGAGAACGTCACGATCGATACCATCGACGGCAACGAGCATTTCACCGCCTATGTCGCCCGCCCGGCAGAGGAACCCCGTGCGGCGATTGTGGTGATACAGGAAATCTTCGGCGTGAATGCAGGCATCCGTCGCAAGTGCGATCTGCTGGCGGAGCAAGGCTATCTCGCCGTGGCGCCGGATCTTTTCTGGCGTCTGGAGCGCGAGATCGAGCTCGATCCCGATGTGGAACCCGAATTCAAGAAGGCTCTCTCCCTGATGGAGGATTTCGATCCCGATCGGGGCATTCGCGATATCGAGGCGACCATCAAATGGGCGCGGGCGGAGACCGGTGGGAAAAAGGTCGGAGCCGTGGGTTACTGCCTGGGCGGCAAGCTCGCCTACATGACTGCCGCGCGGACCGATAGCGATGCGACCGTGGGCTATTATGCGGTCGGCGTGGACGAGATGCTGGACGAGGCGCACGCGATCGCCAATCCGCTGATGCTCCACATCCCGACCGAAGACGGGTTCAACGACAAGGAAACGCAGAAGGCGATGCACGACGGGCTCGACGATCACCCGAAAGTGACGCTGCACGACTATCCCGGTCTCGATCATGGTTTCGCAACCCAATTCGGCGAACGGCGCGACGAGGCCGGCGCTCAGAAGGCCGATGCCCGCACGGAGGAATTCTTCGCCCAGCACCTGGGCTGACCGGAATGTGGCGTTACACCACACCGCTGCTCCTGGTGGTCCTGTGCGCGCTCTTCGCATGGGTTTGGCCCTGGGCGCTGATCCTCGTTGCGCCGGCAGCGGTGATCGCGATATGGGATTTCTTTCAGAACAATCATACACTTAGGCGGAACTATCCGCTGGTGTCGAGAATCCGCTGGATCATGGAGGACCTGCGGCCCTTCGCCCGCGCCTATATCGTCGAGGACGAGATGGAGGGCCGGCCCTTCTCCCACCAGGAACGCGGGCTGGTCTATGCCCGCGCGAAGGGCGATCTCGACGATCATCCCTTCGGCACCGAGCTGGACGTCTATTCCGAAGAATACGAGTGGATGAGCCACTCCATCGTGCCCCGCAGCGAACTGCCGGAATTCTGGCGGCTCGATATCGGCGGGCCGCAATGCGACAAGCCCTACAATTCCGCGCTGCTCAATATCTCCGCCATGAGCTTCGGCTCGCTGTCCGCCAATGCGATCGAGGCGCTCAACCTCGGCGCAAAGCAGGGCGATTTCGCGCACGACACCGGGGAAGGCTCGATCAGCCGCTATCACCGCAAGCATGGGGGCGACCTGATCTGGGAGCTGGGCAGCGGCTATTTCGGCTGCCGCCGCGAAGATGGCGGGTTCGACCCGGATCGCTTCGCCGAGCAGGCGAATACCGATCAGGTCAAGATGATCGAGATCAAACTGAGCCAGGGAGCCAAGCCCGGGCACGGCGGCGTGTTGCCGGGCGAAAAGGTGACCGAGGAAATCGCCGAGGCGCGGGGCGTGAAGGTCGGGGAAACCTGTGTCTCGCCCGCCGCGCATTCGACCTTCTCCACCCCGATCGAGATGCTCGAATGGGCTGCATCGCTGCGCGAGATGTCGGGCGGAAAGCCGGTGGGAATCAAGCTGTGTGTAGGCCAGCCGCACGAGGTGCTGGCAATCGCCAAGGCGATGCTGGAAACCGGCATCCTGCTCGACTTCATTAATGTCGATGGAGCGGAAGGTGGGACCGGGGCGGCACCGCTGGAGCTATCCAACAGCGTCGGCATGCCGCTGCGCGAAGGGCAGATCCTGGTGCGCAACGCGCTGGTCGGGACCGGCCTGAAGGACAAGATCAAGATCGCCAATGCGGGCAAGATCCACTCGGGCGCGCAGATGGCGAAATCCTTCGCGCTGGGCGCCGATTACTGCAACGCCGCCCGCCCCTTCATGTTTGCGCTCGGCTGCGTCCAGTCGCTGCGGTGCCATACGGGCCAGTGTCCGACCGGCGTCGCGACACAGGAGGAATGGCGCCAGCAAGGGCTGGTCATTTCCGACAAGGCACCGCGCGTGGCGCGCTTCCAGCGCGCCACGGTGAAGTCGCTGCGCGAGATCGTGGTTGCGATGGGGCTGGAATCCCCGTGGGACATCAACCAGTGCGACCTGCGCGAACGCCTCAACGCCGCCCGATCCGACGCGGTCGACCATATCTACGAGTTCGTCGAGGAAGGCGCGCTGATCGAGAACCCGCGCGCGACGACGCTCAACCGGATGTGGGAACTGGCGCGGGCCGACAGCTTCCGACGGGCGAGCTAGCCGCCCGCCATCGTCAAGAGAAAGTCGGCTCGCCCGGCGATATCGGTCAGTGGAAGATCGACAAGTTCGTAGCCGTACTCGCGCCATGCCGCACAGACGGCTGCATCGCTTGCGACCGCTTCGTCCCACGATTGAATGCGCTGATCGTCGCGCGTGTAGATATCGCGCCAGGGAGGGGCACGGAAAATAGGCCCCGAATAGCGAGAGTTCCTGGCAGCGCGAATTATCTCGTCGCCGACCTGACACCCTTCCAGCCGCAGGAAGCCGACGATATCGGCAAATCCGCGATCAAAGATGGTCGGGCTGTATTTCGCGGCAGCATGCGATGCGAGATCGGCCTCGAGCATTGCGTGGGCGAAGCCTTGCGGCTCCTTTTCCCTTAGCGCCATACCCGCCGGTTGTTGCAGGATGACCCGCGCGGCCTCCGGGACGGTCGCATAGCCCCGCCCCGCCAATTCTGTAAGGAGAGCCGATTTGCCCGCGCCCGGTGCGCCGGTAATGACCACGCGCACCGGTTCGGGCATCTCGGACATCCTACTGATTCATCGTCGCGAAGAAGTCTTCGTTGCTCTTGGAATCCTTCATCTTGTCGAGGAGGAATTCCATCGAGTCGATCGTGCCCATCTGCATCAGGATCCGGCGCAGGACCCACATCTTGGACAGGTTGTCCTTGTCGACCAGCAGCTCTTCCTTGCGGGTACCGGACTTGCCGACATCGAGCGCCGGGAAGATGCGCTTGTCCGCGACCTTGCGATCGAGCACGATTTCGCTGTTACCGGTGCCCTTGAACTCTTCGAAGATCACCTCGTCCATGCGGCTGCCGGTATCGATCAGCGCGGTGGCGATGATGGAGAGCGAGCCGCCCTCCTCGATATTGCGCGCGGCACCGAAGAAGCGCTTCGGCCGCTGGAGCGCATTGGCGTCGACACCGCCGGTCAGCACCTTGCCCGAGCTGGGCACCACGGTGTTGTAGGCCCGGCCGAGGCGGGTGATGGAGTCGAGAAGGATCACAACATCCTTCTTGTGTTCCACCAGCCGCTTCGCCTTCTCGATCACCATCTCGGCGACCTGGACATGCCGCTGCGCCGGTTCGTCGAAGGTCGAGGAAATGACCTCGCCATTGACCGAACGCTGCATGTCGGTGACTTCCTCGGGCCGCTCGTCGACCAGCAGCACCAGCAGGAACACTTCCGGATGGTTGTCGGTGATCGCCTTGGCGATATTCTGCAACAGCACGGTCTTACCGGTCCGCGGCGGCGCGACGATCAGCGCGCGCTGACCCTTGCCCTGGGGGCTGATGATGTCGATCACCCGTGCGCTCTTGTCCTTCACCGTCGGATCGACATTGTCGAGCGTCAGCTTTTCTTCGGGATAGAGCGGCGTGAGATTGTCGAAATTGGTCCGCATGCGCACCGCCTCAGGATCGTCGAAATTGACGCTCTTGAGGCTCGTGAGAGCGAAATAGCGCTCTCCCTCGCGCGGGGCGCGGATTTCGCCCTCGACCGTGTCGCCCGTGCGCAGGCCCCATTTGCGGACCTGATTGGGGGAGACGTAGATGTCGTCGGGACCGGCGAGATAGTTCGCCTCGGGGCTGCGGAGGAAGCCGAAGCCGTCCTGCAGCACCTCGATCGTGCCCACGCCCATGATCTTTTCGTCGTATTCCTCGTCCTCCGCCAGTTCGCGCAGGATGCAGAACATGAGGTCCTGCCGGCGCATGGTGGAGGCACCTTCGACGCCCAGTTCCTCGGCCATCGAGACGAGGTCGGCCGGGGCCTTCGCTTTGAGTTCCTTGAGATGCATTGTCTTTTAATTCCAGTAAGGGGAGGCCGACCGATCCGTTCGGGCCCCGCGAGAATTCGTAGGGCAGGCTTGGGGAAAGCTGGACCGCGCCGCGACCGGGAAGGGCGGCAAGGCCGGTTGGTAGGAGGTAAAATAGGCGCGAGCGCGAGGCCCGTCAATTCACCTCACATGCTTTTCGCAGGATCGTCAGAACGGTTTGACGACGACCAGGATCACCACCAGCGCCAGGATCACCGCGGGCACTTCGCCCCACAGGCGCAACGCGCGTTCGGTCAACGGACGCGCACCCTTCGCCATCTTCTTCGCATTCGCGCTCATCCAGCCATGATAGCCGGACAGGAGGACGACGAGCGCCAGCTTGCCATGGAACCAG
Organism: Erythrobacter sp. LQ02-29; assembly: GCF_022576075.2. Classification (NCBI taxonomy): domain Bacteria; kingdom Pseudomonadati; phylum Pseudomonadota; class Alphaproteobacteria; order Sphingomonadales; family Erythrobacteraceae; genus Erythrobacter; species Erythrobacter sp. LQ02-29. The sequence continues at coordinate 744,608 of NZ_JANCNT010000001.1, forward strand.
CCCTGATCCCACGCCCCGATTGTCTGCGCGAGCAACAGGCCGAGCACCCACACGACAATGATCGAAGGGATCAGGATCACCTTGGACAGCATCCGCGTGCGCTTCGCCCACAGCGCCTCTTCCGCCGAACCGGGGGGCGCGGCGTGCATGTACAGCATCTGGCGCGGCAGGATGAACAATCCCGCCATCCAGAACACGATGAAGATGATGTGGCCGGCCTTGAGCCAGAGATACAGCAAGCCGAGAGTCTCCTGCATGAGCACAGCCCTTACCCGTTCAGATCAGCCCTGCCAATCGCGAACCGTCGCAACCAGCCGCTCGACATGCGCGATCGGCGTGCGCCGGTCGATCCCGTGGCCCAGATTGAACACATGCGGACGGTCGGCGAAGGCAGAGAGGATTTCCCGCGTCCGCTCCACCATGGCATCGCCGCCGGCGAGAATCAGCAGCGGATCGAGATTGCCCTGAACCGGCAGCTCGCGCGGCAGATTGGCCGCCGCCCAGTGCGGATCGATCGTCTCGTCCAGCCCCAGCGCATCGACCCCGGTTTCACGCGCATACAGCGGCAGTTTCTCGCCCGCGCCCTTCGGAAAGCCGATGATCGGGACACCGGGCCGCGTCGCACGCAATTGCTCGACGATCCAGGCATTGGGCGCGACCACCCAGCGTTCGAACTGATCGGGCGCGAGGCTGCCGGCCCAGCTGTCGAACAGTTGCACCCCTTCCGCCCCGGCATCGATCTGGCCGATCAGATATTCCACCGTCAGCCGTGCGATGGCATCGATGATCTCGCCAAGGCGCTCCGCATCACGATAGGCCATGGCGCGGGCGGCATGCTGGTCGCGGCTGCCCTCGCCCGCGATCATGTAGGTCGCGACGGTCCACGGGCTGCCCGCGAAGCCCAGCAGGGTCGTCCGGTCGTCCAGCGCGGCGCGTACCTGGCGCACGGTATCATAGATCGCGTCCAGCCGGGTGCGGTCGCCCGTCAGGGTATCGAGTGCGGTGTCCTCCAGCGGCGGCGAAAGCTGCGGGCCCTCGCCTGCCAGGAAGCGCAGGTCCTGTCCCATCGCGTAGGGCACGATCAGGATATCGGAAAACAGGATCGCCCCGTCGAAGCCGAAGCGCCGGATCGGCTGCAGCGTCACCTCGCACGCCGCCTCGCTGTCGTAGACGAGGTCGAGAAAACCACCCTTCTCAGCCCGCAGCTCGCGATATTCTGGCAGGTACCGACCGGCCTGCCGCATGAGCCAGAGCGGAACGGTGGAACCGCGCGTGCCGCGCAGCGTGTCGAGGAGAGGTCCGGGCATCGGGTCGGGAATCCAATAATATACTTATTTATAGATAGGATGATGGAGTCTGTTGGCCCTGTGGAAAGCGGGGATGGCGCATCCCTGCCCGAATTCTCCCGCACGAGCCACCCCTTTGCCACCATCCGACTCGCCCGCCGACGTGAGTCAAAGACTCGTTTTCCCGCTTATCCAGAGCCTGTCGATTATCGCGCGGCACGCGGACAAGCCCGCGGGCGAAACCCGGCATAGCGGGGGGTGGAATCGGTCCACCGCCTCATCCCCAGGCCTGTCCGCACGTTTATGCCTTGCGTTCTCCACACCCCCGCGTGCAGGCTCGCGCGCATCATGAGCCGCATGCATCTGCACCTCCTTTCGGATTCCACCGGCGAGACACTCGAAATGGTGGCGAAGGCCGCGCTGGCCCAGTTCGAGAATATCGACGTGATACGGCATTTCTGGCCGATGGTGCGATCGCGCCAGCATCTCGACCGGATCGCGCCCGAACTCGCCGAGAGCCCGGGGCTGGTGCTCTATACGCTGGTCAATCCCGATACCCGCGCCGCGTTGGAACATCATTGCCGGGAATTGTCGCTTCCTTCCGTGGATGCGCTCGAAAACGTTGTCGATTCGCTCGAACGGCAATTGGGGCAGGAGGCGCATGGCCGGCCCGGTCGCCAGCACCGCATGGACGAGGCGTACTTCGACCGTGTCGATGCGATCCAGTACACCATCGCGCACGACGACGGGGTGGGCTGGGAGGAGTGGGAGGAGGCGGATATCGTGCTCGCCGGCGTTTCGCGCAGTTCGAAGACGCCGACCAGCATCTATCTCGCCAATCGCGGCTTTAAGGTGGCGAATATTCCATTGGTGATGGAAAGCCCGCCTCCGCCCGCGCTGTTCGGATTGCGCCATCCGCTGGTCGTCGGCCTCACCACCGCACCCGACCGGCTGGTCCAGATCAGACGTAACCGGCTGCTTTCGCTGAACGAAGCGACTGAGACCGCCTATGTGGAGAAGGAGCGGGTGTCGGAAGAGGTGCGCTTCGCGCGGCGCCTGTTCGCGGACAACAACTGGCCGGTGATCGACGTCACGCGTCGGTCGATCGAGGAAACCGCGGCGGCGGTGATCAGTATCTTCACCGAACGCAAGGAACGCGTGAAGCCCGGGGAGAAGCCGATCTGACCGAATATCCCGCCCTGCTGCTCGCTTCGAAGAGCGAATCGCGCCGGGCCATGCTGGGCGCGGCGGGCATCCCGTTCGAATCATGGCCCGCCGATGTGGACGAGCGGGCACTCGAGGCGGCGATGGAGGATGCCGAACCGGCCGAAGTGGCGCAGGCGCTTGCTGCGGCCAAGGCGGCGGCGATCTCGCGCGATCATCCCGGACGGCTGGTGCTGGGCAGCGACAGCCTGGTCGAGGTCGACGGGCGTCGCTTCGACAAGCCCGCTTCGCGCATCGAGGCCGCGGAGCATCTGCGCTTCTTCTCCGGCAAGACGATGCGGCTGCACAGTGCCGCTGCGCTGGCGGTCGATGGCCGGATCGAATGGATCGGCGGTGATATGGCGAGCTTGCGGGTGCGTGCGCTGTCCGACGAATTCATCGAAGGCTATCTGCGTGCCGAATGGCCGGCGGTCGCCGGATGCGTCGGCGTGTTTCGGATCGAGGGGCGCGGGGTGCAATTGTTCGATGCGATCATCGGCGACCAGTTCACCGTGCTCGGAATGCCGTTGCTGCAAGTGCTGGCCGCGCTGCGCGATCGCGAGGCGATTGCTGCATGAGCGTTCCCTATGCCGAGGTTATCGGCGATCCCATCGCGCAGTCCAAGAGCCCGGCGATCCACGGCTTCTGGCTCGCCAAGCTCGGGATCGAGGCGGAATATCGGGCCACGCGCGTAACGCCCGACGACATCGGTGACTTTCTCGCCGAGCGCCGCGCGGATCCTGACTGGCGTGGCTGCAATGTCACCATGCCGCTCAAGCAAATGGTCCAGCCGAATCTCCATTCGATCGAGGAACCGGCCGCGTCGATCGGGGCGGTAAACACGATTTGTCCCGTCTCCGACCGGCTGCTGGCCGGGTACAATACCGATGCGCCGGGTTTCCTGGAGCCGCTCCGCGACAGGCTGGGCGAGACGCATTATTTCCGCATGGCGCGCATCCTTGGCACCGGGGGTGCGGCGCGTGCGATCGTTTCGGCGCTGGCGGCCGAGGGCTTCGTCATCGTCCTGGCGGGCCGCGATCCGGCCAAGGCGCGCGCGCTTCTCGACGAACTCGCTCCCGAAGGCGAGCACCACGCCGTCGATCTGGCGCATTTTGCAGACCCGACCGACTTCGCCTTCGATGATCGCGAGGGCTGCTGCGATCTCATCGTCAATGCCTCCCCTCTCGGTATGCGCGGACAGCCTCCGCTCGCCTTCGACTGGAGCCACGCCCCGCCCGGCGCGATCGCGTACGATATCGTGACCGACCCGGTCGACACCCCGTTCCTGCAGGGCGCGCGCGAAGCCGGGTTCGCCACGATCGATGGGCTTTCGATGTTGATCGGCCAAGCGGCCTTCGCCTTCGAACGGTTCTTCGGCGCAAAGCCACCGCGCGAACAAGACGCCGAACTGCGTGCGCTGCTCGTTCGATGACGGAGCCGATGATCGTCGGCCTCACCGGCTCGATCGGAATGGGCAAATCGACCGTCGCCGCCATGTTCGAGGCGGCCGGGGTGCCAGTGTTCGATGCAGATGCGGTGGTGCGGGCGCTGCAAGGGCCGGACGGCGAACTGGTTGCCGCGATCGAGGCTGTCTTCCCGGGATCGACCGGCGATGGGGGCGTTTCACGTGAAGCACTTGGCGCGCTGGTTTTCTCCAATCCGGTAGCGCTTCAGGAATTGGAGGGGATCGTCCACCCGGCCGTGGGCAAGAAGAGGGCGGAATTTCTCGCGCGCCATCGCGATGCGCCGCTGATCGTGTTCGATATTCCGCTATTGTTCGAAAAGCGCGGGCATGAGGCGGTCGATCGCGTGGTGGTGGTTTCCGCGCCGGAAGAGATACAACGCTGCCGAGTACTGGCCCGGCCGGGCATGACCGAGACGAAGTTTGCGCACATTCTGGCCCTTCAGGTGCCCGATGCCGAGAAACGCAAACGGGCGGATCACGTGATCGATACCGGCGTCTCCCTCGCACAGACCGAGGCGGCGATACGTGATCTGGTGGAGGAATTGCGCGCAATCCACGCCGCCGGGGACTGAGACCGCCCCACCCCCTTGCCCGACGCCGTTCGCAGTCCGATAATCACCCGCATGCGCGAAATCGTATTCGATACCGAAACCACCGGCCTCGATCCCCGAACCGGCGACCGCCTGGTCGAGATCGGCTGCGTCGAGCTGGTCAACCGCGTCGCCACCGGCGAAGTGTTCCACGCCTATTTCAATCCCGAACGCGACATGCCGGCGGAAGCGGAAGCGGTGCACGGCCTGTCGGCGATCTTCCTGTCGGACAAGCCGCTGTTTCGCGATGGCGTAACGGCGCTGCTCGACTTCATCGGCGAGGACCCCCTCGTCGCCCACAATGCGGGGTTCGATTTCGGTTTTCTGAATGCCGAACTGGCGCTGTGCGAATTGCCTGCCGTATCGATGGGGCGGATGGTCGACACGGTCGCGCTCGCACGGCGCAAGCATCCTGGCGCGAAGCTGTCGCTCGATGCGCTGTGCACCCGCTACGGGATCGATCGTAGCCACCGCGTGAAGCACGGGGCGTTGCTCGATGCCGAACTGCTCGCCCAGCTTTACGTGGAGCTGACCGGTGGGCGGCAGATCGGCCTGGGGCTCGACGCCGAACTGGAAAGCGAGGCCAGCACGATCGCGGTCGCCAGCGCGCGGGTCGAGCGCGGGCCACGACGCGAACCCCGCCCCCATGTAGCAAGCGAGGCGGAACTGGCCGCACACCGCGCATTTCTCGCTCGTCTCACCGATCCGTTGTGGAGCCGCTAGGCGGTTCGCGCGTTACAGGAGAGACCCGCCGGTAAACGGCCAACAACATTGAAGGAGTGACGATGGATATTCGCGTTTCGGGCCACCAGATCGATACCGGTTCAGCGCTTCAGGATCATGCGACGGATCGCCTGAACGCCATCGTCGAGAAATATTTCACCCAGGCGCTGTCGTCCCATGTCACTTTCGGCAAGGCTGGCAGCGCAATTTCCTGCGACATCGTGGCGCATGTGATGCACGGTCTCGTGATCAAGGCGCATGGCGAGGCCCATGACGCGCATCAGGCGCTGGATCAGGCCACGGCGAAGCTCGACAAGCAGCTACGCCGCTACAAGCGCCGGTTGCAGGACCGCCACACACAGGCATCGCATACCCAGGCGGAAGAGGAAGCGGCCTATCGCATCTTCGCGGCCAACGAAGCCGAGAATGACGACGAGGATGAAGCCGCCGATGCGCCGCTGGTGGTTGCGGAGACCAAGACCGACGTGCCCGAAGCGAGCGTTGCCGACGCGGTCATGATGCTGGACCTGCGCGACACGGCTGCGCTGTTTTTCAAAAATGCTGGCACCGGGCGACACAATATGGTCTATCGCCGCCGCGACGGTACGATCGGTTGGGTCGAACCGCACTAGGGCGGCCCGCGAACGTGCCGGTTGCCTCTTGTCCCGATGCCGCCCGAGAGCGAGGCGATCGGCGGACACTGTGAAACACCGAAGGAACTCGAGCAGAAATGTACCCCTCCGTGCGTTTCCATCCGGATGCCGTTATCGAAGCTGCTGCCGGGGACAAGCCTGCTGTCCTTGCGGCGGTCGCCGATGCTATGGCGGGCGTCTACGGGCTCGACCGGGAAGCCGTACTGGACTCCCTGGTCGAGCGCGAAGCATTGGGCAGCACCGGGTTCGGGAACGGGATTGCGATACCCCATTCGCGGATGGAAGGGCTAGAGCGCCCCCTCGCCGCCGTGATCCGGCTGGATGGCGCGGTGGATTTCGCGGCGGCCGACGCGATGCCGGTCGATCTCGTCTTCGGGCTGCTTTCTCCGGCGCAGGCGGGTGCGGAGCACCTGCACGCGCTTGCCGCCATTTCGCGCATGGTGCGGGGCGAGGATATGCGTCGCGCGCTGATCGAGGCACCCAGCACCGAGGCACTCTATGCCCTCATCACCAACGCCACGGACCGTGACGCCGCCTGACCCTTCCGCGGGCGCGGACGGCCACCATCGCGCGCTGGAGCGCCTCTATGCGGCTGCGCCGGTCAATGCGCTGTTCCCCTCATCGATAACCATCCCCGCCGCGGGGGAGGCCAGGCTTACCTTCTCCGTCGATGAAAGCGTGTATCATGCGGCGGGCGCGGCGCACGGCACGGTCTATTTCAAGATGCTGGACGATGCGGCCTTCTATGCCGCGAACACCCTGGTGACCGATCGTTTTCTGCTGACCACGTCCTTCAACCTGCATTTTACCAAGCCCGTTCGGGCCGGAGAAGTGGTGGCGGAAGGGCGCTGGATCAGCGGGCACAAGCGGATTCTCGTGGCGGAATCGCGACTGGTCGACGCCGATGGCGATGAGATCGGGAGGGGGACGGGTACCTTCATGAAATCGCGCATCCCGCTCTCCTCGCTGCCGGGCTATGCGACAAGCGCGAATTAGCCCGGACGCAGCCACGTGCTGCGCCGCCCGAATCGAGGTCGATCATGGATAGTCGCCTTCCCACTCACCTGGAGGTTGCCGCTATTCGGCGGCTGGCGGAGGCGCACGGCGGGACCGCAATGGTTATTGCCAAAGGTGACCGGGACGCCGGATCGATCCTTATATTAACCGTAAATCGTGGTGCCGATCCGCAATATCTGGAAAGGATGCCGCAGCTCGACGGAGGCCGGACCTGGACCGTAATTCCCGAGCAAACGATTGAAAAATATAATGATTATGGGTTGGAGCGGCATGCCCAGGACCCTGATCTCTGGGTAATCGAAGTGGATGTCGCAGACGGGCCACAGTTCGCCGCAATTCTGCCGCATTAAGTTGACTTGAAAGCCGTGGCGCCTATTTGGCCGCCCATCTTCCGAACGCGCAGGCTTATCCGCAACGGCAATACGGCCGTGGGCTGAGCACGCAGACGGGGGGCGGCCGGCAGGCCTGCAACGAACCCAACTCTACAATGCCAATAACGCAATCGGGTTCCAGCCTGTGTCTGGGCGTTCACCGCCGTGATCCGTGGGACAAATGGGTCAGAAGAAATTGAAGTTTGGCACCGCGGCGATCATCGCCACAGGTGTCGTCGGATTTTTCGGTGCCGAGGCAACCGGCGCCTTCGCCCAAGAGGGCGTACTGCAGACCGAAACTCTCTCGCTCGACACGGCGCAGGAACCCGCGCTGGTGGACGAGACCATGCCGGTCATGGTCTCGGAGCCCGTCGTGCAACCGCTGCCAGAGCCGGTGGCGACACCCAAGGCCGATGAGGACTCCGCATCCTCGCTGCGCGAGCTCGTATCCGACATGGATACGCCCAAGCGCCTGTCGCGGGAGATGGAGTGCCTGGCCGGGGCGATCTATTTCGAATCGCGCGGCGAACCGCTCGAAGGGCAGCTCGCCGTGGCGCGGGTAATCGTCAATCGAGCCGAATCGCATGTATTCCCCTCCGATTACTGCGGCGTCGTCTACCAGCGGTCCCAGTTCAGCTTCGTGCGGGGCGGCCGCATGCCGTCCATCCGCCGCGCTTCGGGCGCGTGGCAACGGGCGCGCAAGATCGCGCGCATCGCGCATGAGGACCTGTGGGACAGCAAGGCGCGCGATTCGCTCTATTTCCATGCCACGCGCGTCCGGCCGAGCTGGAGCAACCGCAAGATCGCGCGCGCCACGATCAGCAGCCACGTCTTCTATCGTTGATATGGGGCCGGGCGCGTCCGTGCCGGGCCGCCCGACGCTTCCCGCTCAGGTTCGATCGGCGATCTCGACCCACACGGGGGTGTGATCGCTGGCTTTCTCGCGCCCGCGATATTCCTTGTCCACGCCGGCCGCGACCAGCCGGTCGGCGAGTTCTGGCGAGAGCAGGCAATGGTCGATGCGAAAGCCATGATCGCGCTGCCAGGCACCGGCTTGGTAGTCCCAGAACGTCCAGATACCGCCCCGCGGATTGAGCGTTGCGATCGCATCGGTCCAGCCATCCGCCAACAGGCGCGCATAGGCATCGCGTGAGGCGGGCTGCATCAGCGCGTCGCTGGCCATGGCCCCGGGCGACCACACATCCTTGTCCTGCGGGATAACGTTGAAGTCGCCCAGTACGATCGCCGGGACCTCGCGCGCCCACAGCTGGGCCATGTGCGCGCGCAATCGCTCCATCCAGGCGAGCTTGTAGTCGAATTTCGGCCCCGGCTGCGGATTGCCGTTCGGCAGATAGAGGTTGCACACCGTCACCCCGCCAATCTCGGCCTCCAGATAGCGGGCCTGATCGTCGTTGGGATCACCGGGAAGGCCGCGCCGGGTTTCGACCGGCTTCTCGCCGTCCGCAAGGATCGCCACGCCGTTGAAGCTCTTCTGGCCGTGCCAGATGGCGTGATACCCGATCTTCTCGAATTCGTCGGCTGGGAAGCCCTCGTCCTGGCTCTTGATCTCTTGCAGACAGGCGACGGCTGGCCGTGTCTCTTCGAGCCATTCCAGCAAGCGGGGCAGGCGCGCCTTGACGCCGTTGATGTTGAAGGTCGCGATACGCATGGGCCGCTTCATGCCGCAGCCCAACGCGCGCGTCTAACTCAAATGCCGAAGCTGGAGCCGCAGCCGCAGCCTGCCGCCGCCTGCGGGTTTTCGACCCGGAATGCCGCGCCGCCGAGCGATTCGACGAAATCGATGCGGCTGCCGGCGACGAGGTCGAGGCTGACCGCATCGACCACCAGCTTCGCCGGACCGGTCTCGCTGACGCTGTCGTCCTCCTCGATACCCTCGGCCAGGCCGAACTTGTATTGGAAGCCGGAGCAGCCGCCACCTTCTACCGACAGGCGCAGCAGTGCGGGTGCGCCCTGTTTCGTCGCTATCGCGGCGACGCGCGCGGCGGCGGCCTCGGTCAGTTCGGGCACCTTGTGGGCGGTCAGCGTGGTTTCATCGGCCATGGGGGCAATGTAGGGTCACGCGCCCGCCTCCTCAAGCGCTCTGGATATAGACGCGCAACTGCTCCGCTTCTTCCTGGACGCGATCGAAGCGGGATTTGACGAGGTCGCCGATCGACACGAAGCCGACCATCTTGCCATTGTCGAGCGCGGGCAGGTGGCGGATCCGTCGCTTGGTCATCAACGCCAGCGCTTCGTCCACGCGCGTGGATGGCGCGACGGTTATGGCAGGCGAAGTCATCACTTCGGACACCTTGCGATCGAGACACAATGCCCCTTCGTTGGCGAGGCGATAGACCACGTCGCGTTCGGAAAAGATGCCCGTCACTTCGCCGTCCTGTACGATCGGCAGCGCGCCGATCCGCTTGCCCGCCAGCAGGCCGACCGCGTCGCGCACGGCCATGGCGCCGTCGCAGGTGAGGATGTCGGATGGGTCGCGTTCGGCGATGATTGCGGCTATGTCCATTGAGTCTCTCCCTTCCCATGCCCGAGCGGTCGCGACCCATGATGCCACGGCGCGACCGCGATGGCGAATCGCGAGCGAGGAAGCACGCGCGACCATGCAATCGAAGTCACCCCTCGACGATCCCGAGAACGCCGCTTTCGCCTGGGCGCGCTATCGCAGGCTGCTCCGCTTCATGTTCGCGGTGACGGTGGCGGTCGTCGGGATCGCGATGACCCTGATCTATCTGCGGGTGGAGAACCTCTCGATCCACCTGTTCATCGCGGTGGGCCTGGGCATCACCGCTTCGATGATGCTGACGGGCGCGCTGATGGGCCTGGTCTTTCTTTCCAACGGCACCGGACACGACGCATCGATCGACGACCGGCTGGAAGAAGAGCGCACCCGAGGCGACTAGGGGCCGGGCGCGTCAGTCGGTCGGAGCGCGGAGGCGAAATTCCTCGACCGGTTCGCCACCGATCAGGTGTTGCTGGATGATCGCCTCCAGCACCGGTTCGGTGCAGGAATGATACCAGACATTGCCGGGATGGACGACCGCGATCGGCCCCATGGCACAGACTTGCAGGCAGTCCGCCTTGGTCCGCTGCACCCCGCCGGTCCCATCGGCACGCTTAGGCCCGGCCAGGCCCAGCTCCTTCAGCCGCCCCTTCAGGTAGCACCACGCCGCCTTGCCGGTGTCGCGATCGCAACATTTCTGCTTCTCGGAAATCGAGCACAGGAAGATGTGCCGTTCGATCGCGTCCCCGCCGATCTTGGCAAAGGCGCGCTGCGCCTTGCGCATCTTCTTGTCGCTGCTCATTACCAGGGCAATGTAGGGCAGGGCATCGCACCCGCAAGCGCCGGGATCAATCTTCCTTGCGCGCAATCCGCGCGATTTCCTCGCGCACCAGCCGTTCGACCATCGGGGGCAAGTTCTCGTCCAGCCAATGCGCCAGCATCGGGCGCAGCATTTCGCGCGCGAGACCTTCAAGCGAGGTTTCGCCTGAGCGCACGATCTGCGGCTTCGCCCCCGGCTCTGCCAGCATGGCGAGTGCCGCCAGATTGTCGCGCATCGCATGGCGCGCCGATTCCGTGGTCAGGGGCGGCTCTTCCTCGTTGTCCGCGCCCGCGCCGATCTCTTCGTCCAGGACATCGCTCGCGCCGAGGTCGAGAACATCTTCCGCCTCTTCCTCGCCCGCGGGTTCGGGTGTCTCGGAGGCGGGGCGAGCCCCGCGGACCGGCGGGGCATCGCGCGCGATCACCCGCTTGATCGATTCGAGAATTTCCTCGACCGAGGCCTCTGAATGGTGAGGCATGCTCTAATCCCCCTGGACTGGGGCGGACTCCATCTCGGCCGCCGCATCCTCGGGAATTTCCGCAGTCTGCGCGGGAATGTCAACCGTTCGCGTCGACTGGGTCTGCGGATCGGAATCCCGGCTCCAGTCCCACCATTTGCCCTGGACCCGGTCGTAGTTCGTCACCGGGTCGTAAAGCACACCACCGTCGAGCCCGAGGTCGCGCGCCTCAGCCCGGCCCATCGCCGCCAGCAGCGAGAACCCGGCGACATAGGCGTTGCGCCGGGCGGTCACCAGCTGGGCGCGCGCGTTCAGCAATTCCTGCTCCGCATTGAGCACCTCCAGCACGGTACGGTTGCCGATGGAATTTTCCGCCCGCACCCCCTCCAGGCTCAAGTCGGCGGCATCGACCGCGACTTGCGAGCTTTCTATGATCTGTAGCGCCGCGCGATAGCTGGACCATGCCGCGCGCACCTGGCTGATGATGTCGCGTTCGGTCGCGACCACCTGTTCCAATGCCGCTCCGGCACGCGCCTGCGCCTGTCGCTGGCGCGCGGCGGGCAGCCCGCCCTGGAAGATCGGAATGGTGAACTGGACCCCGGCGGAGGCGGTGGTCTGCGCCTGGGTCACCACGGGAATGACCGGGCTTCCCGCGCTACCGAGATAGTTCGCATATCCGCCGCTGGTGAACACCGAAAGGCGCGGATAGCGGCCGGCCCCGGCGACATCGATATCGTAATCGGCGGCATCGGCGCGCTCGCGTGCGGCGATTAGGTCGGGATTGCTTTCGAGCGCGACGTCCACCGCTGTCTCGACCGAATCGGGCAGGTTGGGAAGAGGGGGCGGAGGCTGGAGATCGGTCGGTGCTTCGCCGACCAGCTGGATGTAGGTTTCGCGCGCGGCGATCAGATTGGCCTGGGCGTTGCGCAGATCCCCCTGCGCCAGCGCGAGGCGGGCTTGTGACTGCGCCACGTCGGTGCGCGTCAGCTCGCCGATTTCGAAACGGTCGCTGGTCGCCTGCAGATTGACGCTCAGCACCTCGACCTGATTGGTATTGAGCCCAACCAGCGCCTGGGCCCGCAACACGTCCATGTAAGCTGCCACGACCTGGCTGAAGATCGCGCTCTCCGTCGCGCGCAGGTCGGCGCGGCCCGCCTGCACGCGGGTTTCCGCCGCGCGGACCGAATTCTTCACCGCCCCGCCCGAATAGATCGGCACGGCCAGATCGACATTGGCGCCGAAGCTGCGGCTGGGAGAATTGAAGCTGTTGCTGCTCGTCTTGACGTATTCGACATATTGCCCGGTGCCCGACACGTTGGGCCGACCTTGCGCCTTCTGGATGGGCACGTTCTCGTCCTCGGCGCGTTGCTGCGCCCGCGCCGCTTCCAGCGTCGGATTGTCGAGATAGGCGGAAAGCAGCGCCTCGCGCAGCGTGTCGGCGTGCGCCGGGGTCGCCCAGATGGCGGCCCCCGCCAGCAACACGGCAATCCCCCTCCCACGCGACATGTTCAGAAGCTCCAGCCCTTCGGTTTGTCGAACGCCGGAAGCCGGGGCAGCGCGATGTCCTGGATCGGCAGCAGGGCCAGTTCCTTGCCGCTGCGGCGACCCAGCGCCAGGCGGGGAAGGCCGCGATCGACCAGGCCGGTCACGAGCCGTCCATCCTCCGCCACCAGCTTCGCCAGCGCGGCGGGCGCATGTTCGATCGCGCCGTCCACCAGCACCAGATCGAAGCTTTTGCGGCCCTTGTATTCGAAGGCCTCAGCTGCGGACATCGTCTCGACCGAGGCAACCAGTGGGCGCAGCAGGGCGGCGAGATAGGCGCTGCCATTGGTTACGACCAGGACGCTGTCGGTCTTCTTCGGCCGCGCTTCCTCCAGCATCATTCCATGGGCCGGAGGGGGGGCGAGCATCCCGCCGTCCTCGAGCGGAATGGCGCGGTCCATGTAGCAATAGCCGCGCGCGGCGGGCGGCACGAAATCCTCGCGCGGGACGGTGCCCATGCGGTCCAGCACGGCGGGATCGTTGATGCCGCTGGTGCGCAGCTGGCTATCGATCATCGCTCGGCGGGCGGCGGCGAAATCAAGGGTGCGGGCGGCGGAATCGATCATCTGGGTCTCTGACAGCGTGTGTTACACGTGCAATACAGCACGTCAATGGTCTCTAGCTTGCGGCGCATGGCAGGCCAAGCGAATTGGCCCGTCCGGGCCTCTTTGCCGCTGCTGGTGTAGCCGCTAAGGCACCCAGCATGATCACCATCACCGAAGAGCATCTAATCGAAAGCGTGGCCGACGCGCTCCAGTTCATCTCCTACTACCACCCGATGGATTACATCCGCGCGCTGGGCGATGCCTACGAGGCGGAGAAGGGCGAGGCGGCGAAGGACGCGATCGCCCAGATTCTGACCAACAGCCGCATGTGTGCCGAGGGGCACCGGCCGATCTGCCAGGATACCGGCATCGTCAACGTGTTCGTCAAATGGGGCCAGAACTGCCGCCTCGAATCGGATCGTTCCTTGCAGGAGGTGGTCGATGAGGGGGTGCGGCAGGCCTACACCCACCCCGACAACAAGCTGCGCGCCTCGATCCTGGCCGATCCGGCCTTCACCCGGCGCAATACGCGCGACAACACGCCGTGCGTGCTGTCGGTCGAGATGGTGCCGGGCGACACGGTTTCGATCGACGTCGCGGCAAAGGGCGGGGGCAGCGAGAACAAGTCCAAGTTCAAGATGATGAACCCCAGCGACAACATCGTCGACTGGGTGGTCGAACAGCTCCCCAGCATGGGCGCGGGGTGGTGTCCGCCGGGAATGCTGGGAATCGGCATCGGCGGCACGGCGGAGCATTGCGTGCGCCTCGCCAAGGAAAGCCTGATGGAGCCGATCGACATGGCCCAGCTGAAGGCGCGCGGGGCGCAAAGCGAGCTGGAGCAGCTGCGAATCGATATCTTCGATGCGGTCAACGCGGAAGGGATCGGCGCGCAGGGGCTGGGCGGCCTCGCTACGGTGCTCGACGTGAAGATCAGGGACTGGCCCTGCCACGCCGCGGGCAAGCCGGTGGCGATGATCCCCAATTGCGCCGCCACCCGTCATGCGCATTTCACGCTCGACGGTTCGGGGCCGAGCTTTCTCGAGAAGCCCGATCTGGCTGCCTGGCCCAAAGTGCAGTGGGCACCGGACTCCTCGGCGAAGCGAGTCGATCTCGACAATCTGACGAAGGAAGAGGTCGAGAGCTGGAACCATGGCGACCGCTTGCTGCTGTCGGGCAGGATGCTGACCGGGCGCGACGCGGCGCACAAACGGATCAAGGACATGCTCGACCGCGGTGAGGCGCTGCCGGTCGAATTCGCTGGCCGCGCGATCTATTACGTCGGCCCGGTCGATCCGGTGATGGGCGAGGTGGTCGGCCCGGCTGGCCCCACCACCGCCACCCGCATGGACAAGTTCACCGAAACCATGCTCGATCTCGGGCTCCTCGCCATGATCGGCAAGGCGGAGCGCGGGGCCGACGCGGTGGAGGTCATCAGCCGGTTCAAGGTCGCCTACCTGATGGCGACCGGCGGTGCGGCCTATCTCGTCGCCCGCGCGATCAAGGAAGCGAAGGTCGTCGCGTTCGAGGATCTGGGCATGGAGGCGATCTACGAATTCACCGTGCAGGACATGCCGGTGACGGTCGCGGTCGATGCAGCGGGGAACAACGTCCACAAGCTGGCACCGGCCCGGTGGAAGGAGAAGATCGCGCGAGAGAAGCTGCTCGCCTGATCGATCCAGCCGGGTGCTCTCGGCGTCGCGGCGGAACCTTTCCGGTCGGCGGCCATATCGATCTATCATGGCGATCGTCGCTATCTTCCTGCTCGGCATCGGAAATTTCGCGATGCACAAGGCGGTGCTGGAAAGCGGGCACCGCATGCTCAGCCAGGTTCCGGACTATGTCCACATGGTCGGCGGGAAGGCCACGCTGCTGACCGAATTCCTTGTCCTGCTCGCCGCCATGCTGCTGGCGAGTACCGGCTGGACATGGGTATTGTGGGCCTATTGCGCCTATTCGGCGCTGAACGGGTTCGCCGCATGGCTCATTCTGACGGATCGCTTATGATGGAAGAGATGCATTACACCGCGACGGGGCCTGCGAAGGTGCCGCGCAAACTTTGCCTGATCATCAACGACGCCAGCGGCAGCTACAGCGAAGATGCGGTGGACGCGCTGCGATCGGACCTAGCGGATGCCGGGCTTACCGTCGCGCGCTGCATCACCTGTCCGGACCAGGACCTGCCGGAGCCCGCCGAGCTCGATGCCGACGGTATCGATTGCGTCGCCGTGTTCGCAGGCGACGGCACGATCAGCGGCACGGTAAAGGCACTATCGGGCTGGGCTGGGGCGGTCCTGCCATTGCCGGGCGGGACGATGAACCTGCTGTGCCATCGCCTGCATGGCGAGGCGGAAGCCGGTGACATCGTCCGCACGCTGGCCGATGGAAAGGCCAAGCTGGTCTGTCCGCCGATTATTCGCTCGGACGAGGGGCAGTCCCTCGTCAGCATTTCGGCAGGACCTGGGGTCCAATGGTATCATGTCCGCGAAACCATGCGCGATGGCTCGCTGGGCGAACTGCTCAACGAATCGAGCGATGCGGTGGATCACACGCTGAACGGCCCGCAAGTGCTGTGCCGCGAGCCGCGTCTGGGGCGAAGCGAGGGGTATCCGCTGATCGAGCTCGTCCCGCTGGACCGGGAGGATGGCATCCGCATCGTCGGCTACACCGCCGACACGATCGGGGGCTACATCCGGCAGGGCTTCGCCATCGCCACGCGGCATTTCCGCGACGGGCCGCACGAAGTCCTCGGCCATGCCGAGCGGATCGTGCTGGCGAATGCGCAAGGCGAGCAATTGCAGCTTTCCTTCGATGGCGAACCCACCTGCGGGGCCGCCGAAGTCGAATTCGCGGTGGATCGCTGTCCGGTAAAGCTGATAGCGGTCAAGGCATGAGTCAAACACTGCTGTTTCACATTTCCGACATCCATTTCGGTTTGGAGGACAATCGCGCGCTCGACTGGCTGAAGGACGAGATCGCAGCGCAGCGGCCCAATGCGATCGCCATCACCGGCGACCTCACCATGCGGGCCCGCCACCACGAATTCGATGCCGCATGCGCCTGGATCCGCGGGCTGGACGTTCCGGTGACGGTGGAGATAGGCAATCACGACCTGCCCTATTTCAACCCGATCGAGCGCTTCCTTACCCCCTACAAGCGGTTCCGCGGAATCGAGGACAAGGTGGAGCAGGAACTCGACCTGCCCGGCATTGCGATCGTGCCGCTGAAGACGGTCCGCCGCTGGCAGCCGCGGTTCAACTGGTCGAAGGGCTGGATTACGCGCCCCGCACTGGAAAAATGCCTGCGCGCGATCGACACCCTGCCGAAGGGGATGCGCGCGATCGTCGCCTGCCATCACCCCTTGCGCGAAGTCGGGACCACGGGAACCGCGCTGACGAAGAACGGCGAAGAGGCCCTGCGCGAACTGGCGAAGCGCGACGTTGTCGGCGTGCTGTCCGGCCACGTCCACGACGCGTTCGACATCGTCGAGCAGACCAAAGCCGGTCCGGTCCGAATGATCGGCGCGGGCACGCTGTCGAAACGCACCCGCTCGACGCCCCCCGGCTTCAACGAACTGCATTGGGACGGGGAGCGGCTGGAGGTGATCGTCCGCAATCTGGAAGCGCTACCCACTCCGGACATGCAGATCGACGACGTTCCCGAAGACGCGATGCCGCCACGCGAGCCCGGCGAACCGGTGGCCCCGGCGGGACGGGTGCCGCTTACCGACCCGCCGGTTCACTAAGCCTTCGTCCTCGAAGTCAGTCGATCCCCAGCGCCGCGCGGATCGCGTCCCACCGTACCAGTTTGAAGTTCTGCGCCGCGGGTGCGTTATCGCCGTCCTGCGCCACGAACAGGCCGTCGGGATATTTCGGTCCGAAGCTGCCAGGCATCAGGCCGATGCCATCGGTTTCTTCGGTCGAACCGAAAGCGCCCGCGCCGATGCGGAAGCGACCCACCGGTTCCATGCCGGGCAGGGCGAAAACCGCATAGGCATTGTCGCCCTGGCTGGAGGCGACGAGCCAGCCACCATCCTCGCCCTCGGGGATCATGGCGAGTCCCTCGACATCGGCGACCAGCATGCGGTTGTCGGCCGGAGCGACCAGCGTACCTTCACGTGCGCCTCTGTCGAAACGCCAGATGCCGGCGTTCTCCTCGCCGACATACAGGGTGCCGTCGCGCGGGTCGTACACGCAACCTTCGGCCTGGGTCGGCACCTTGCGATCGATCGATTGCGTGCCGATGGGGGCGATGTTGCCTTTAAGGAAGCCGGTTTCCCGCTCCACAATGCGGCCATCCTTGATGATGGAGGCGACGCGCAACCGATCGCCCGCGCGCATCGCGCAGATGCCGTAGGCTTCGCCCGCACCGACTGCGCTGGAGCCGATCGGCGTCAGCGCGGCGGTCGCGGGGTCGAGCCGCCACATGCGGAATACCGCGTTCGCCGGGTCGGTGCGGTCGCTGGCCACGACCACGATGCCTGCGACCTCGCCCATATCGACCACATCGACATTGTTGACGCGCCCGGCGTCGGTGAAGCTGCGACGCTTGCCGTCGAGTTCGTAGACGTAGAGCCCGGCCTTCTTGTCGGTGGCGACGATCAGGCTGGCGGCCGGGTCGGCCGGATTGCGCCAGATCGCCGGATCGTCGGCCGCGTCCTCGTCGGCCGTGCCGACCGGCTCGGTCTCGCCGATCGCCTGCACCGTCACCGCAGGGTCGCCGGTGACGGGGTTCGTCGCGCAGCCCGCCAACGCGAATGCGCACGATGCCGCCAGATATATCGCCTTGCGCATCAGAAGTTCACCCTCACGCCGCCTTTCATGGTCCAGCCATACTGCTCGTACTGGTAGAGGTTCTGCGCGCCCCCCAGCCGGTTGTAGGCGAAATATTTCGCGTTGTTGATGTTCACCCATTCGTAGAACAGCTGGATGCCCTTGGTCACCCGCAGCTTGGCGCTGAGGTCGAGCTGGAAGTGATCGTCGACATAGCGATCGTAGTCCGGGCCATCGCCATTGATCTCGTCGAGATATTTGCTGCGATAGGTTCCGGCGAGCCGCACGCTGACCGGCCCCTTCTCGTAACCGAGCACCGCATTGAAGGTGTGCTTGGACGTCGTGGGCAGCGGGATGTCGCGATAGTTCGTGACCGAGCCGACATCGCTGATGTCGCCATCAACAATCGATCCGGTCGCGTCGGTGTAAGTGTAGTTCGCCTGGACGAGGAAGCCGGAGAGCAGGCCGGGCAGAAAATCGAGGCTCTGATAAAGGCCGAGTTCGAGGCCGTAGACCTCCGCGCTCGGCCCGTTGACCGTGTATTCGGCTTCCTCGAAGTTGATCCCCTGCAGCGTGCCCGGGCTGTCGATCACGACATCGACGGCGTAATCCTTGATATCCTTGTAGAACACCGCGGCGGTCAGCGCGCCGTTGGAGTTCATGTAGTATTCGAAACTCGCGTCGAAATTCCACGCCTTGTACGGCAGCAGGTCGGGATTGCCGATCACCGCCTCGTCGTCCTCGTCGATCTCGAACCGCGGGGCGAGGCGCGACAGCTTGGGCCGCACCAGGCTGCGATAGGCGGCCAGTCGAGTGACGAAATTGTCCGCCGCCTCGAACCGCAACGTGGCGCTGGGCAGCCATTGCCCGTAATCGCGATCAATGCGGCGCGGCGTTATGATGACCGTGTCGTCGGTCGCGGTGGTTCCATCCGGCAGGGTCTGGCCGTCCTCGAACAGGTTGACCTGATTGCCGTAGAGCTCGTTCGCCGTGTGCTCGTAGCGCACGCCGCCGATCAGCAGCAGACGATCGTTTTCGTAACGGGCGAGAGCGTAGCCCGCCTGGATCTCCTCGTCTGCGCGATAATCCTCGACCGCCGAATCATACTGCGAATCAATCGCCTGGAATTCGAAGTCGGAGAGATTGCCTTCGAAGAAATCGCGCGGCGCGTCGAAACCGGCGACCGGTTCGATGTTGGTGATGCGGTAGGTCTGGCTGCCCAGCACATCGGCCAGGGTGAAATCGCCCGGGCCGTCATACTCCCAGAAATTCACCTGCTTGTCGTAGGTCTTCTTGCGCCAGCGTCCCTTGTATCCGGCCTGGATCGTGAAGGTGCCGCTGGCGGTATAGAAATCCTGCCCGAGGTCGAACTTCGCCGCCCATTCCCGGTCCTGCGAATCGGACAGGGCGGTCTGTTCGATATCCTTCAGGCTGTATTCCGCAGGATCGGTCGCCAGCGCAGCACCACTCGTGAAGCTGTAGAGCGGTATGCGCGGATTGCTATAGTCGAAGGCGACGGTCACCCCGTCGCCATCGAAGTCGCGGTCGAACTGGACCGGATCGAGCGACCCCGTCTCCCGCTCCGACGATTTGGAATAGCTGACCGAGTAATTGCTGAACAACCCTTCCCAGCGGCTCTTGCCCCCCAGCACGACCGAGAGGATGCGCTGGCGTTCGAAGCGGTCCTTCAGGTCGCGCTCGATCGTGAACTCTTCGTCGTCGTCGCTGAAGGTCGCGCCGGTCGCGGTCTGGCTCGACGGGCCGCCGTCGAAATCGCCCAGGTCGAAGGTGGTGCGGCGGCGATATTCCTGGTCGTCGAACTGGCTGAAGGTGCCGCGGACATAGAGCTCGGTCGAATCGCCGAGCCGTCCGTCCGCGCCCAGCGTGCCGCTGATACGGGTGCGCTCGACATCGTAGTCGCGATACTGGACCTCGGTCGGGAACGGGCCGTCGCCTGCATCCTCCCAGTTATCGGCCTCGATATTGTCGGTCTCGAACTTGCGCCTGTAATACGAAATGCCGCCGGTGATCCCGAAATCGTCGCCGATCCGGGTGGAGAAGTCGACGCTGCCCTTGGGCGACAGGTAATCGGCGTAATCGTTGTAGCTGCCTTCGATCTTGGCCGTCAGGAGCCGCTTCTTGCGGTCGAAAGCGCTAGTGGTGTTGATCTCGATCGAGGCGCCGATGGTGTCGGCATCCATGTCGGGAGTGAGGGACTTCTTCACCTCGATCGATTCGATGATGTCGCTCGAAACTACGTCGAGCGCGACCGATCGGACATCCGATTCAGGCGAAGGAACCCGCACCCCGTTGAGCGAAGTCGCGTTCAAATCCGGGTCCAGACCCCGAATCGATACGAAGCGCCCTTCGCCCTGATCGTTGAGGACGTTGATGCCGGGCAGACGGCGCAGCGATTCGGCGACATTCTGATCGGGGAAGTTACCGATGGCGTCGCGCGTGAGGACATCGCTGACGCCGTCTGCCGCGCGTTTCCGGCTGAGGGCGCTAGCGAGGTTGGCGCTCTGTCCGATGACGAGAATTTCGTGATCGTCGGCCCCGAGGAGGACGTCGATCCGCACCGTGCCGGTTGCGGGCACGCTTACCGTGCGCTGCACCGCGGGTGCGCCGATATAGCTGATTTCCAGCGTATATTCGCCCGCCGGGACATCGGCGAAATAGAAGCTGCCGTCGCGCTGTGTGACCGCCGCCCGATCGAGCTCCAGCAGATGGACCTGCGCCGCCTGCAGCGCGACCGTTTCGCCTGCGTCATAGACGCTGCCGGCAATGTCGCCGGCAATCGCCGGCGAGGCGCAGGCGGCGAATGCCAGAGCGGCGGTGGAAGCGAGAAAGCGAGTGCGATATCCCATCGAGTGGCCCCTGTTTCTTGATTTCGGGGCCCGGCTACGACCGGCATATTACCGGTTTCCGGCGCTATCGTGACACTGTCGTGACGCGGTATTGCTATGGCTTTTTGGCAACAGGGCCAGAGACGTGAGGGCGTGTGACGAAGAGCGCGCACAAAAGAAAAGGGCGGCCCCGAAGGACCGCCCTCTCTTGGTGATAGGGTTGAGAAGCCTTTAGCGCTTCGAGAACTGGAAGCTGCGGCGCGCCTTGGCGCGGCCGTACTTCTTGCGCTCGACGACGCGGCTGTCGCGGGTGAGGAAGCCGGCGGCCTTCACCGTGCTGCGCAGCGCGGGCTCGTACTTCGCCAGCGCCTGGCTGATCCCGTGCTTCACCGCTCCGGCCTGGCCCGAAAGGCCACCGCCCTTGACGGTCGCGACGACATCGTACTGGCCCTGGCGATCGGTGATCGCGAAGGGCTGGTCGATGATCAGACGCAGCGTCGGACGCGCGAAATACGCTTCCTGGTCCTTGCCGTTGACGATGATCTGGCCCTTGCCCGGCTTCAGCCAGACACGCGCGGTCGCATCCTTGCGGCGGCCGGTCGCGTAGGCGCGGCCTTGCTTGTCGAGCTCCTGCTCGCGCAGCGGCGCGGTGCTCTGCGCAACCGCGGCGGCGTCGGCATCGGGGGTATCGCCGGCAATGTCCTTGAGGTCCGACAGGTCGCCGACGCTCTTCTTGGCGTTCGCACCTTCGTTGTCGGCGGAAGCGCCCTGCGTCGCCACCGTCTCGGCATTGTCCTCGACCGCGCTCTGCTCGACGGCCTGGTTCTTGTTTTCGGTCTGACCCTCGGTCTGCGGGGTCTCGTCCGTGTTCTTTTCGTCAGCCATTACGCGGAAACCTTGTTCTTGCGATTCATCGAAGCGACGTCGAGCACCTCGGGCTGCTGCCCGTCATGCGGATGCTCGGTGCCGGCATAAAGGTGCAGCGCCTTCATCTGCGCGCGGCCCAGCGGCCCCCGCGGGATCATGCGCTCGACCGCCTTTTCCAGCACGCGCTCGGGGAAACGGCCTTCCAGCACCTTGGCCGGGGTCGTTTCCTTGATGCCGCCGGCATAGCCGGTGTGCTTGTAATACTTCTTGTCGGTCAGCTTGTTGCCGGTGAACCGCACCTTGTCGGCGTTGAGCACGATCACGTGATCGCCGCAGTCGACATGGGGGGTGTAGCTCGGCTTGTGCTTGCCGCGCAGGATGTTGGCGACGATCGCGGCGAGGCGGCCGACGACCAGTCCCTCGGCATCCACGATGTGCCATTTCTTCTCGACTTCGGCCGGCTTGATCGACCGGGTCGTCTTGGTCAGTGCCTTCATGGCGATACTCTCGTCTTCGAATCGGAAACAGGGCCGAACCCGAAAGGGTCGGCAAGGCGGCGCATTTGTCGTGCCAAGGCCTGCAAGTCAAGCAAATCCGCACCTTAGCGGAGAGGTAAAATAATACCTCCAAGGTCGTTCCGCGTTATTGCGGCGGCATCTTCCCGATCGGCAGCGGCGTCATCGCAGCCAGCGTTCGCGCCCCTTGGCGTGCGCCGCCCAGGCGAAGGTCGCGACGAGCAGAGCGCCCACCAGCTGGTGCAGGACCGCTATCCATAGCGACACGCCGCTCACGACGGTCAGGATCCCGAGCACCACCTGCGTGCCCACCACGCCATTGAGCGCCGCCGCGGGCAGGCGCGCGAAGCCGCGGATCGAGCGCGCGAACCAGATCATCGCCATTAGCACCGCGATCGCCCACCAGCGATGCAGGAAATGCAGCAGGAACGGATCGTGCGTCAGCGTATAGAGCGTACCGTGCCCGCCGCTGTCGACTTCCGGGACCAGCCGGCCGTCCATCAGCGGCCAGCTTCGCGTCACATGGCCCGCATTGAGCCCCGCGACCCAGGCACCCAGCACCAGCTGGACCAGCAGCATCGCCCCCAGCAGCAGTGCGTCGAGCCTGAGATGGCGCGGCCGCGACGCAGGGTGCCGGTGGAGCGCGATCAGGTCGAGCGCAGTCCAGACGAGCCCCGCCAGCGTGAACAGCGCGGTGGTGAGATGGATAGAGAGCCAGAAATGGCTCACATCGG
Source organism: Erythrobacter sp. LQ02-29 (assembly GCF_022576075.2). Lineage (NCBI taxonomy): Bacteria > Pseudomonadati > Pseudomonadota > Alphaproteobacteria > Sphingomonadales > Erythrobacteraceae > Erythrobacter > Erythrobacter sp. LQ02-29. The sequence continues at coordinate 767,529 of NZ_JANCNT010000001.1, forward strand.
TCATCTGACCGGAAAGGCCCGAACGCACCATCAACCAGCCGAACGTGCCTTGCAGCCCGCCCAGCGCCAGCAGTGCGACCAGGCGCGGCTTGTAGCCCGTCGGAATCTGCCCCTTCACCCAGAACCAGGCCAGTGGCAGCGCGAAGGCCAGTCCGATCAGCCGCCCGATCAGGCGGTGGAACCACTCCCAGAAGAAGATGAACTTGAAATGCTCCAGCGTCATGCCGGCCGGCCCGGCCTCGAAGCGAAATTCGGGCGTGGCGCGATAGCGGGCGTATTCGGCCTGCCACTGCGCATCGGTCAATGGCGGCAGCGCGCCTGTGACCGGGTTCCACTGGGTGATCGACAGGCCGGATTCGGTCAGCCGCGTGATGCCGCCCACGACCAGAATCAGGACCACCATACCAGCGACCACCAACAGCCAGTTGGCGATCGCGCGTGGGCGTTTTGCCGTCAGTTGTGAGGATGCGACCATTGCGGCGGCGTGATGCGCGTTTGTGCGCTTTTGCGCAAGGCCGGCTGCCGCGGATCAGCGTCGGGCGGTGGCCAAAGCGGGAGGAAGTCCTTGCCTAATGTAACAACATTACATATCTGGTGCGCCATGCCATCGCGACTCAGCCCGGCCCGCAATCGCCTCGACAAGTTCGGGATCGTCTTGTCGAGCCTGTGCGCGGTGCATTGCGTTGCCAGCATCGTGGTCGTTTCCGCGCTAGGGATCGGGGGCGAATGGCTCCTTTCCCCGGCGATCCATCGCTGGGGCCTGGCCGTTGCGGTGGTCATCGCTGGGGCGGCCATCGGGTGGGGCGCACTACGCCATCGCCGCCGCGCACCTTTCGTAGTCGCCATGACCGGGCTCACCTTCATGGGCGGCGCGCTGGCCGCGCCGCACGGGATGGAGGAAGCGATACTGACCATCATCGGGGTGGCGCTGGTGTCGCTCGGCCACATCCTCAACTTGCGTCACGCGCATGGGGCTCTATCTCGCTCTTCATGAGCGAGACCGATACCCGCACCACCCGTTCCCTGACCGTCAATGGCGAGGTCCGGCGCACCGGCGCGCCGACGCTGGGCGCGTTCTTGACCGAAATCGAGCTCGATCCGGCGAAGGTCGCGGTGGAGCGCAACGGCGCGATCGTTGAGCGTTCCGGGCTGGCCGACGTCGCGCTGCACGATGGCGACACGCTGGAAATCGTGCATTTCGTCGGCGGCGGAGAAGCCGTGCCGCCGGCCGGACAGGACGACAGCTGGTCGGTCGCCGGCCATACCTTCCGTTCGCGCCTGATCGTGGGGACGGGCAAGTACAAGGATTTCGCGCAGAACGCCGCCGCGCTGGAGGCATCGGGGGCAGAAATCGTGACCGTCGCCGTTCGCCGCGTGAACGTGAGCGATCCCAAGGCACCGATGCTGACCGATTTCATCGATCCGAAGAAGGTCACCTACCTCCCCAACACCGCCGGCTGCTTCACCGCGGACGAGGCGATCCGCACGCTGCGCCTGGCGCGCGAGGCGGGGGGCTGGGATCTCGTCAAGCTGGAGGTGCTGGGCGAGGCGAAGACGCTTTATCCCGACATGCGCGAGACGCTGAAGGCGACCGAGGTGCTGGCCAGGGACGGCTTCCACCCGATGGTCTATTGCGCCGACGATCCGATCGCGGCGAAACAGCTCGAGGAAGCGGGCGCGGTGGCGATCATGCCGCTGGGCGCCCCGATCGGCAGCGGGCTGGGCATCCAGAACCGCGTGACCATTCGCCTGATCGTGGAAGGCGCGAGCGTGCCCGTCCTGGTCGATGCCGGCGTCGGCACCGCGTCGGATGCTGCGGTCGGGATGGAGCTCGGGTGCGATGGCATCCTGATGAACACTGCGATTGCGGAGGCAAAGGATCCGATCCGCATGGCCCGCGCGATGAAGTTGGCGGTGGAGGCGGGCCGCGAAGCCTATCGCGCAGGCCGCATGGCGACGCGCAAATATGCCGACCCTTCCAGCCCGCTTGCCGGGCTAATCTGAGCTCACCGATATCCGGACCGGCGATTTTCACCGTCATGCTTACCCCGTCTTAACCAAGTTCCGCGATAGCTCGCTGCCGCAACAAGAGCAGGGGCCACTCATGACGGTCAGCGGCACGACATCGCTGCTCATCAGCGAAATGCGCGAATTCGCGAGTTTCAAGCCGTGCACGCAGCGGTTCATCCGCCGCAGCCTGGACGTCGGGTTGGGGCGCTCGGACGCTTTCCGGCTATGGGCGCGCGACGCGGCGGAAAGCGCGGCGATCCGGCGGCAATACATCGCCTATCAGCCGCTGAAGAAGGTGCGTGGCACGGTGCCGGACCCGTGTGAGACGGCGGTGCCGACGGCATTTCTTGGCACCCTCGTGGGCATCGCGGCGGGCGATCTGGCGGAAGAGCGGATCGACGGCTTCCCCCCGTTCCGCTTCCTCTACGAAAGACTGCTTGGTGCCGAGGTCCGGCCATGGCTGCCCGGTATCTTCTGCGCCGCGGCGGCGCTGCCGCAGATCGACCCGCAGCAACGCAAGCGCCTGCTGCAAAGCCTGAGCGAAGCCGCCGCAACCGCGCCCGCGTGGTCTATCGCGCAGCCGGGCTTCTATCCCGAATTCATTAAGGACGCGGCCGCCTGAGCCGAGCCGCGGGATCGCGCTTGCCACACACGGCCCATCCGCTAGCCATAGCGCGATGACCACGCCGCGACCGCTCAACCTCTACACGCTGCCCAGCTGGTCGGTGGCCGCGCCCATCCTGGCGCTGGCAGGGCTGCTGCTCGGCAAGCCGTCCGGCATCGCGCTGGCGATCCCGATCGGCTTGCTGCTCGCCGCCGCGATCATGGCGGCGGTCTATCATGCCGAGGTACTGGCTCACTATGTCGGCGAGCCGTTCGGCACGCTGCTCCTCGCGCTTGCCGTTACGATCATCGAAGCGTCGCTGATCGTGTCGATCATGCTGGGCGAAGGGGCGGGATCGCAGACGCTGGCGCGCGATACGCTGATGGCGGCGCTGATGATCACGATCAACGGGATTATCGGCATCTGCCTGCTGGCGGGTGGCCAGCGGCATCACGAACAGAACTACACCCAGGCGGGCGTCAGTGCCGGGCTGGCGATGCTGGCGACCCTGTCGGTGCTGGTGCTGGTCCTGCCCAATTTCACCACCGCCGCGAGCGGCGCGTTCTACAGTCCTAAGCAGCTGGTGTTCGTGGCGGTGATCTCGCTGCTGGTCTACGCCACTTTCGTGGTCGCGCAGACGATCCGGCACAAGGATCACTTCGTCCACCATATCGAGGAAGCGGACGATCACGCGCATGAGGCCCCGGTGCCGCGGGCGAAGGCGATCGCCGCGTCCGGCATGCTGCTGGTCGCGCTGGTGGCGGTCGTGCTGCTGGCGAAGCTGCTGTCGCCCGTGATCGAGAGCGGAGTGCGTTCGGTCGGCGCGCCGCAGGCGCTGGTGGGGATCATCATCGCTGCCCTCGTCCTCGCCCCCGAAGGTTTCGCCGCCTATCGGGCGGCGCGTGCGGACCGGGTTCAGACCAGCCTCAATCTCGCGATCGGTTCCGCCCTGGCTGCCATCGGCCTCACCATCCCCGCCGTGGCGGGGGTGGCGCTGGTCTTCGGCCTCGATCTGGAGCTGGGCCTGTCGATGCGCTCGATCGTGTTGCTGGCGCTGACCCTGCTCGTCGCCACGCTGACGCTCAGTGGCGGTCGCACGACGATCGTGCAGGGCATCGTCCACCTCGTCATCTTCGCGACCTATCTGTTCACGACGATCGTGCCCTGACCATCCGTCAACTGCGATAGAGCCCCTCCAGACGGGGTCCGTACACCTCGCGGATCTTGTGGCGGCGGATTTTCATGCTGGGGGTCATCTGCTCGTTCTCGATCGAGAACGGCTCGTCGGCGAAGGTGAACTGGCGCACCTTTTCGATCACCGACAGGTCCTTGTTAACGCGGTCCACCGCGGCGCGGATCGCCTGGCGGAATTCGGGATCTTCCTGCAGCGCCGCCATTTCGAATTTGCGGTCGTGCGCCTTCGCCCATTCGGCCGCCCATTCGGGATCGGGGACGATCAGCCCCACGACGTAGGGGTGGCGGTCGCCGTGGACCATCGCCTGGCCGATCTCGCGCTGCAGGGTCAGCATCCCTTCGACCTTCTGCGGTGCGACGTTGTCGCCCTTGTCGTTGACGATCATGTCCTTCTTGCGATCGGTGATCTTGATCCGCCCGCGCTCGTCGAGATGACCGATATCGCCGGTGTGGAGCCAGCCGTCCTGCAATGCGCGGTTCGTTTCCGTCGCGTTCTGCCAGTATCCCTGCATCACCAGCTCGCCACGGCAGAGAATTTCGCCGTCGTCGGCGATGCGGATTTCGACCCCGTCCATCGGCGGGCCGACCGTGTCCATCGCGATGCCCGCGCGCGGTCGGTTGCAGGCGATCACCGGACCCGCCTCGGTCTGACCGTAGCCCTGCAGCATGGTCAGCCCCATCGCCTGGAAGAACACGCCGACATCGGGATTGAGCGGCGCTCCGCCCGAAACCATGGCCTTGATCCGCCCTCCGAACTTGGCGCGGATCTTGGGCCGCAGCAACCTTTCGAGCAGCAGGTTCAGTGTTTTGTCGCCCAGGCGATAGCGGCCATGCGCGCGCCGTTCACCCAAGCCGATCGCCATGTCCATCAGGCGCTGCGGCGCACCGCCCTGCTTTTCGACCTGGCGCATGATGCGGGTGCGCAGCACCTCGAACAGGCGCGGGACGACGACCATGATCGTCGGGCGCGTTTCCTCGATATTGCTCGCCAGCTTGTCGAGCCCCTCGGCGTAGTAGATCTGCGCGCCGACCCCGATCGGCAGGAATTGCCCGCCGGTATGTTCATAGGCGTGGCTGAGCGGCAGGAACGACAGGAACCGCTCGTCTTCATTGAGGCCGAAATCCTCCATCAGAATGCGCGCCGCGCCGGAAACATTGCACAGGATCGCGCCATGGTGCTGGATCACCCCGCGCGGCGCGCCGCCGGTGCCGCTGGTGTAGATCAGGCAGGCGGTATCCTCGCGCTGGATATGCGCGATCCGCTCGTCCACCGCCGCGCGCGCCGCCTTGGCGTTGCCGGCGGTGAGCGTGCTCCAGCCATGACAGGTCAGCTGGCCCGACTGGTAGGAACGCACGGTATCGATCGGGATGATATGTTCGGCGAGGCCGGTGCGCATGATGGCGGGAATCAGCGGCTGGGACAGCTTCTCGTTCGAGACGATGACGGCGCGCGCGCCCGAATCGGACAGGATGTGGACATGGTCGCGCTGGGTATTGGTGGTGTAGGCGGGCACGGTGATGCAGCCCGCGGCCATGATGCCGAGATCGGCGATGCACCATTCCGGGCGGTTTTCCGACACCAGCAGCACCCGGTCGCCCGTCGTGAGGCCCATTGCGCGCAGGTTTTCCGCGAGCAGACAAACCCGCTCCGCCGCCTCGCGCCAGCTGATCGTCTGCCATTCGCCGTCGCGCTTGGTCCCCAGGAACGGCTTGTCGCCCAGCACGTCCGCCCGGTGCAGGAACAGCTGGACCAGATTGTTGGCGGAATCGACCTCGTTCAGCTGCATGCCGGAAGGCTCCTGTCCCATGATCGTCTTGTCTGTCGTTATCCTTGCGCCCGATACGGTCCCCGCGCCGTAGCGGCAAGCGGCGGGCAAGCAGCTGTCGGTAGGGCGATCAGGGAAGGGACAGCTTGTCCTCGACCCGGGGATCGCGCGCGCCTTCCCATCCCTCGGGCGTGCGCAGGACCGCATTGGCCTTTACCGGCGCCGCGCGTGCCATGATATTTTCATGGCCGAGCGCGCGGAAGCGATCCATCGCCCGTTCCATCCAGGTGCCCTGTTCGACCATCACCGCGTCGTCATATTGCATGATGAAGGGCATGCCGAGCGCATCGTGCGCCGACAGGCCGAAATCGATCACGCCGATGATGCTGCGCGCGGTCTGCACCGGAATGGTCGCACCCCCCGCCGCGCCTATGGCCAGGAAGGGCCGGCCCTGCGGATCGTAGACCACTACGGGTGCCATGGAGCTGCGCGGGCGCTTGTTGCCTTCCACCCGGTTGGCGACCGGTCGGCCGTCCACGGTGGGCGAACGGCTGAAATCGGTCATTTCGTTGTTGAGGAAGAAACCGCCCGTCATCAGGCCAGAGCCGAAGGCGCTTTCGATGGTCGAGGTATAGCTGACCATCGTGTCCGACCCGTCGACCACCGCGAAATGCGACGTGCCGTGCTCCTCGGGCTCGTCGCCATCGGCGAGCGCGGTGTCGGCCCCGACCGGCGTTCCCGCGCGCACCGTCGCCATCGTGGAATTCGGCTGGATCAGCGCGCTGCGGCGGGCGAGGTAGGCCGGATCGATCAGCCCCGCGACCGGCACGCGCACGAAATCGCTGTCGGCCGCGTAAAGCTCGCGGTCGGCATAGGCGAGCCGCTGCGCCTCTAGGAAAAGATGCCAGGTTTCCGGGTTCTGGACGCCCAGCTTGGCAAGGTCGAACCGTTCCAGCTCGCCGAGGATTTGCAGGACCGCGATCCCGCCGGAGGTCGGCGGGCCCATGCCGCACACGCGGTATTTGCGGTAGGTGCCGCAGACGGCGTTGCGCTCCTTTGCCTCGTAATCGGCGAGATCGGCGGGGGTCATTGCCCCGGCATGGGGCGTGTGCGCATCGACCGTCTCGGCCAGCGCCGTGGCGCGCGGGCCGGTGTAGAACGCCTTCGGCCCCTGCGCCGCGATCGCTTCGAAGGTGCGCGCCAGCTCCTCGTTCACGATGGTATCGCCCACGGGGCGCGGCTGACCTTCGGCGGTGAAGTAGAGCGCGCGTCCTTCCGCGGTCCAGCCCGCACGGTCGGCGGTCTCGGCGATCGACTGGTTGAGGCGCGGATTGATCTCGAACCCGTCGCGGGCGAGCGCGATGGCCGGCGCGAACAGCTTCGCCCAGGGGAGCTTGCCGTGCTCCCTGTGTGCCAGCGCGGCGAGGGCGAGGTTGCCCGGCACACCGACGCTGAGGCCGCTCTTCCGCGATGCCTCGAACGGGGGCAGCTGGCCGTCGGGGGTCAGGAACCAATCGGGCGTCGCGCCCGCCGGGGCCTTCTCGCGCCCGTCATAGGTTTCGACCGTGCCATCCGCCGCGCCGCGCACGATGAAGCCGCCACCGCCGATGCCCGAGCTCTGTGGCTCCACCACGTTGAGCGCCAGCATGGTCGCGATCGCGGCGTCGGTGGCGTTGCCGCCTTCGCGCAGGATCGCCATCCCGGCGGCCTGGGCGCGGGGATCGGCGGCGCTGACGGTGCCGACACCGGCGGATTGCGCGGTTGGTGCATCGTTAGCGACGGTGGCGCAGGCGCCAAGAGTGGAAGCGAGGGCGAGGGGCGCGGCGAGCGCCAGCAGGGAACGGTTCAGCATGGCGCGCGACGCTATGCGGTGCCGACCGCCTCGGCAATCGAAGAAAAGCCCTCGGCCCGCATTCTCGCCTCCAGACCGTGTACGATGCGCCGTGCGAGACCCGGCCCATGATAGACCAGCGCGCTGTAGAGCTGGACCAGGCTCGCCCCGGCGCGGATACGCTCCCACGCCTCGTCGGCGCTGGCGATGCCGCCGACGCCGACCAGGGGGATCGCGCCCCCGGTCGCGCGGCGGAAATCGCGCAGCCGGGCGATTGCCAGGTCCTTCAGCGGCGCGCCCGACAGCCCGCCGGTCTCGTCGGCATGCGCCGATCGCAGGGCGGGACGGGCGATGGTGGTGTTGGAAACGATGAGCGCGCCCAGCTTCCGGTCCAGCGCGATCCGGGCGATCGCGTCCACGTCGGCGGGCTGGAGGTCGGGCGCGACTTTCAGGAACACGGGCGGCGCATGTTGCGGGCAGGCCTCGTCCCGCGCGGCGATCACCGCATCGAGCAGGGCACCCAGCGCGCCCTCGTCCTGCAAGGCGCGCAGGCCGGGCGTGTTGGGGCTGGAGACGTTGACCGCCAGATAGCTTGCCACCGGGGCCATCGCCCGCGCCATCAGGGCGTAGTCGGCCACGCGGTCGTCCGAATCCTTGTTCGCGCCGATGTTCACCCCGACGATGCCGGGCCGTCCCTGCCGCCGCGCGAGTCGTTCGCGGACGGCCAGCGCGCCGCCATTGTTGAACCCCATCCGGTTGATCACCGCCGCGTCCTCCACCAGCCGGAACAGGCGCGGCTTCGGGTTGCCGCCTTGCGGGAAGGGCGTGATGGAGCCCACCTCGGCGAACCCGAAGCCGAGTGACAGCAGCGCATCGGGCACCTGCGCATCCTTGTCGTATCCCGCGGCCAGCCCGACCGGGTTGGGGAAGGTGAGCCCTGCTACCTGCGTCGCCAGCGGCCAAGCGCTTTCGGCGCGCGCCCCGCGCCCGGGCAGCGCTTTCAGCGCGGCGATGGAAAGCCCGTGCGCGCGTTCGGGATCGAGCGCGAAGAGAGCGGGGCGAATCATCCGGAAAGCGTCCATGCCCGCTCGCTGCACGCCATTCGCATCGTCTGGCAAGCATGGCCGCGTGAATGCTAACGACTCGCAACAGGTGGTTTCGCGTTGAAACCGGTGCGCATGGTGCATAGGTGAAATCGGAACGAAACGCTCCGATTAGGATATCGCCCGCCTCATGCGCCTTTCCAACCTCGCCGACTATGCCGTCGTCACCATGGGCGCCGCCGCGCGCCATTGCGGTGCCGGGCGGGTGAGCGCGGCGGAGCTGGCGGCGGAAACCGGACTGCCTGCGCCCACCGTGCAGAAGATCGTCAGCAAGCTCGCCGCGGCGGGCCTGCTGCGCTCGATTCGCGGGGCGGGCGGCGGGCTGCAACTGGCGCGCCCGGCGGCGGCGATCACGCTGGCCGACATCGTGGAGGCGGTGGAGGGGCCGATCGCGCTGACCGCCTGCGTCGAAGGCATTGACTGCGCGATCGACCACGATTGCTCCGTCCGCCCGCACTGGCCGGTGGTGAACGAGGCGCTGCGCGGCGCGCTCGCAGGAATTTCGCTGACGCAGCTTTCGGCAAGAGCCGATGCGTCGGCTCACAGGGAAATGGCATGACCGATACCATCGACACTCTGGACCATGGGCACCCGGCGCTCGAGAAGCCGGAAATGGATCGCCCCGAAATGGATAGGGACGCCAAGGAGGCCGCGGCAAGGGCCGCCGAGTACGAATTCGGCTGGCATTCGGAAATCGACACGGAGTTCGCGCCCAAGGGCCTGAACGAAGACACCGTCCGCTTCATCTCGGCCAAGAAGAAAGAGCCCGAATGGATGCTCGACTGGCGGCTGAAGGCGTTCCGCCTGTGGCAGGACATGGAGGAGCCCGACTGGGCGAAGCTCGGCTATCCCGAGATCGATTACCAGGACGCGTATTACTACGCTGCGCCGAAGAAGAAGACCGAGCTGGAATCGCTCGACGAGCTCGATCCGGAGATCAAGTCGACCTACGACAAGCTCGGCATCCCGATCGCGGAGCAGGAAGTGCTCGCCGGGGTGAAGGGCGCGCGCAAGGTCGCGGTCGATGCGGTGTTCGATAGCGTCAGCGTCGCCACCACGTTCCGCGAGGAGCTGAAGAAGGCGGGCGTGATCTTCCTTTCCATTTCGGAGGCCATCCGCGAGCACCCCGAACTGGTGAAGAAATGGCTCGGCAAGGTGGTGCCGCAGCGCGACAACTATTTCGCCACGCTCAACTGCGCGGTCTTTTCGGACGGCACCTTCGTCTATGTGCCCGAGGGCGTACGCTGCCCGATGGAGCTCAGCACCTATTTCCGTATCAATGCGGAGAATACCGGCCAGTTCGAACGCACGCTGATCGTCGCCGAGAAGGGCAGCTATGTCAGCTATCTCGAAGGCTGCACCGCGCCGATGCGCGACGAGAACCAGCTCCACGCCGCGGTGGTGGAACTGGTCGCGATGGAAGACGCCGAGATCAAGTATTCGACCGTGCAGAACTGGTACCCCGGCAATGCCGAGGGCAAGGGCGGGATCTACAATTTCGTCACCAAGCGTGGCCTGTGCCAGGGCGACCGCTCGAAGATCGCGTGGACCCAGGTCGAAACCGGCAGCGCAGTGACGTGGAAATACCCCTCCTGCGTGCTCAACGGGAAGGATTCGGTCGGCGAATTCTACTCGGTTGCGGTGACCAACAATTACCAGCAGGCCGACACCGGCACCAAGATGGTGCACAACGGCGCGGGCAGCCGCTCGACCATCATCTCGAAGGGGATTTCGGCGGGCAAATCGAACAACACCTATCGCGGTCTGGTCCGCGTCGCCGCCAATGCCGACGGCGTGCGCAATTTCACCCAGTGCGATTCGCTGCTGCTGGGCGACCGCTGCGGCGCGCATACCGTGCCCTATATCGAGGTGAAGAACCCCTCTGCGCAGATCGAGCACGAGGCGACCACCAGCAAGATTTCCGACGACCAGCTGTTCTACGCCATGCAGCGCGGCCTGGGCGAGGAAGAGGCGGTGGCGCTGATCGTCAACGGCTTCGCGAAAGAGGTGCTGAAGGAGCTGCCGATGGAATTCGCGGTCGAGGCGCAGAAGCTGCTGGCGATTTCGCTCGAGGGGAGTGTGGGGTGAGCCGGTTTGGACTCCAAACTGGGTCTACAAGCGTGGCCGCGATGGTCATGTGTGGCTTCGGCCTCAGTGCCTGTTCCAGCGAGGCTTCTGCTCAGCCGAGCTTGATCGGCGCCCTTCAAGATACGCGCCCGGTTGTTCTCTGCCTTGAAGAGGCCTCGAACGACGATGCCATCAGGACATGTGGCGAGGCGTTGGGCATCGGAAGTGATTTCGAGTGGTCTCAACGGCCAAGAACGCTTGAAGAATTCACGCAGATTGCGGTCCTCGGTTGGTTCACTTTTACCCGCGGCGCGCCTACGTCGATCACCGATAATCAGTTCCAGAACGCGATCGATTACGCGAAGTGCGTCGAGCGTGAAACGCTGGCTCTTGGACGAATCGAGCCTACGGCCGATCCTCAGAACGCTATCGGCTTTGCGAAAGCAAACGTCGACAAAGCCTGTGCTGACCATCCCATGTCTCAAATGTCGTTTGCAGCGCGCAATCCTGGCGTTCTTACGGGCGACTTCGACCAGGTCGACGAGGCAGAATTCAGCCCTTACTTCCTAGCCGCATCGTTCGCGAGCGCGGCTTTCAACCATGCGATTGAGAGCGAAGGCTGGGTCAGTGAGGACATGCGACCGTGCTTCGTCACCGCCAAGGGCCAGTACTCGTCTGACTATTGCGCCAAAAAAGCGCGCAATTCGCCGCGTCCCGCCCCTCCGCCTCCGTCACTACAAGCACGAAAACCCAATGAACGACCGTAAAACCCTCCAACTTCGCGATCCCTCCGAGACCGCTGACACTGCCCCCGCGCTCAAGAAGAAGGGGCGCGGCTGGGAAATCTCGGACAAGCGGCTCGACGCGCTGCACGAGCGGGCGCGGCATTTGCGGCGGCATTCGTCGGAGGCGCACAAGGCGCTCGCGGCGCGTTTCGCCACGGCCGATCTCGGGCGCTACAAGTTCACCCGCCACGCGGTGGTCGGCAGCGCCATCGTGGATTTCAACTGCCACAATCTCGGCATGGCGATCCAGATCGACGAGCCGGACCAGGACGAGATGCTGGCCAAGCGCCGCGACAAGAGCCTCGAATCGGTCGGCATCCGCGTGATGCGCATCGCCGCGAGCGACATCCTCGAGAACATGGACGCCGTGCTCCAGCGCATCACCGCCGGGATGCGCATGCGCATCGCCGACAAGGGCGAGGCCCGCCGCCGCCACAATGCGGAGAATCCTCGGCAGTCCAAGCCGCGCTACGACCGCGACGGGAATGGCCCGGCGAGAGGGCATCGGGGAGGACGCAACTGATGAAGGAGCAACTTCCGGGAAGCGAAACGGACGATGGTCTTCTCATAGGCGCAATGGTGCTATGGGCCTTCGTCGCCGTACCATGGTTCTTGCTCGTTCTGGCTTGGAGCGGCCGAATTTTCCCGCGTGCTCGGGATTTTTCTGAGGTACCTGTTTATTCCCTTGCATTCGTCGCCGTCGTCTACGGCATTCCTGTGGGCTTTATGCTCTGGAAGATGCTCGTAGCAGGCTTTGGCCGCCGCGCCGCTCGCGTAACGCGCGACTCCCGCCGTTCCCCTCCCACGTCATCCCGGACCTGATCCGGGATGGTGCTTTTCTTCCTCGGCGCTGCATCGAAGGCAGCACCGGCCCCGGGTCAGGCCCGGGACGACGATCAAAGAGACGACTGAGAACATGCTGAAAATCGACAATCTTCACGCCGAAATCGACGGCAAGCCGATCCTCAAGGGCCTTTCGCTCGAAGTGAACGCGGGCGAGGTCCATGCGATCATGGGCCCCAACGGCGCGGGCAAGTCCACGCTGGCCTACGTGCTGGGCGGTCGCCCCGGCTACGAGGTGACACAAGGCAGCGTCAGCTTCCTGGGCCGGGACATGCTGGACATGGAACCGCACGAGCGCGCCGCGGCGGGGCTGTTCCTCGGCTTCCAGTACCCGGTCGAGATTCCCGGCGTCTCCAACGTGCAGTTCCTGCGCGAGGCGCTGAACGCGCAGCGCACCGCGCGCGGGGAAGAAGCGCTGACCGGCGGCGATTTCCTGAAGGTCGCAAAGGAAAAGGCCGCGCTGCTCAAGCTCGACATGGATATGCTGAAACGCAACGTGAATGTCGGCTTCTCCGGCGGCGAGAAGAAGCGCGCCGAGATGGTGCAGATGGGTATCCTCGATCCCAAGCTGGCGGTTCTGGACGAGACGGACTCCGGCCTCGACATCGATGCGCTGCGCGTGGTGGGCGACGGGATCAACGCGATCATGCGCGCACCCGACAAGGGGGTGCTGCTGATCACGCACTACCAGCGGCTGCTCGACGTGGTGAAGCCCGATTTCGTGCACATCCTGTCGAATGGCCGGATCGTGAAGACCGGCGGTCCCGATCTCGCCCTCCAGCTGGAGCAGGAGGGATATGACGAGGTGATGGCGGCATGAGCGTTCTCGCAGCTATCCTCCTCGCCCAGGCACCCGCCGCCGTACCTCAGCCCACGCAGCCGACCGAGATCACCGTCATCGGCAAGAAGCTCGCCAACTGGAAAGGCGGCGTGTTCAAGCGCGGCGGCAAGCTGATGTGCCGCACCGAAAGAAGCACCGGCGATACACAGCTCGACGCGATCCGCTGCGGCGCGATGCTCGCCTGCGTGCGCCCGGTGGAGGGGCATATCGACGCGATCATGGGATCGGACCTGAACAAGGCGACCAAGCGCAAGCGTTTCGACGCGCTGCTCGACGGCACCAAGCCGTGCCTGGAATCATACGAGGACGCGGCGGTGGCGAAAATGCTGGCGCGGCGCGCGGAAGGACCGGCGAGCCGATGAGCGAATCGATTCTTCTCCCCACCCGCAAGGACGAGGCGTGGCGCTATTCGGATGTCGAGGCGCTGCAGGGCATGGACCTCGCCCGGTTCGACGACTGGCGCGATATCGACGTGCCCGCCGGCGAGCGCTTCCATGACGTGCTGGTGATCGAGCCCGGCCCCGGTGCGAACGATGATACCGAACTGCGCCGCCTGCGCGTGAAGGTCGGCGCGGGCGCGCGGTGCGAGCTGTTCGGTGTGATCGCGGGCGGTCGGCTCGGGCGGATCGAGATCGTCGTGACGCTGGGCGAGGGGGCGCATTTCGAACTCGGCGGCGTGACGCTGGGCGGGCGCGAGACGACCCGCGAATTCGTTACCCGCGTCGCGCACGAGGCTCCCCATGCGACCAGCAACCAGGTCGTGCGCAGCGTTCATTGGGGCAAGGGCACGGGCAATTTCCTCGGCCGGATCGACGTGGTGCGCGACGCGCAGAAGACCGACGCGGCGCAAAGCTTTAAGGGTCTGCTGCTCGAACGCGGGGCCAGTGTGAATGCGGTGCCGCAGCTCGAAATCTTCGCCGACGACGTGAAGTGCGAACACGGCGCCAGCGTCGGGCAATTGGACGATGCGGCGCGCTATTACATGGCGACGCGCGGCCTCTCGCCCGAACAATCGCGCAAGCTGCTGGTCCAGGCCTTCATCGGCGATGCCTTCGTCGCGCTGGCGGACGAGGACGAGCGCGAGCGGCTGATGGCCCTGGCGCTCTCGCGGCTGGAACAGCAATTGTGAGCGACACCGCGCTCCTGACCCGCAAGGCGGATTTCCCCGGTATGGTGACCGCCGACGGCGCGCCGTGGCACTATCTCGACACCGCCGCGACGGCGCAGAAGCCAAGCGCGGTGATCGACGCGATGGCGCGCGCACTGGGGGAGGATTACGCGACCGTCCATCGCGGGGTCTATTCGCGCTCCGCCAACATGACGCTCGGCTACGAGGCCGCGCGGCGGCGCGTGGCGGAATTCATCGGCGCGAAGAGCGAGGACGAGGTCGTTTTCGTGCGCGGCGCGACCGAAGGGATCAACCTCGTCGCGCAAAGCTGGGGCGGGGCGAACATCGGCGCTGGCGACCGCATCATGCTGTCGATGCTGGAGCATCATTCCAACATCGTGCCCTGGCAACTGCTGGCCGAGCGGACCGGGGCGCAGATCGATGTCTGCCCGCTGACCGAAGACGGCCGGATCGATCTCGACGCGCTGGCCGACATGCTGACGGAGCGGCACAAGCTGGTCGCGCTGGCGCATGTCTCCAACGTGCTCGGCTCGAAACTCGACGCGCGCCGCGCTGCGGAGCTCGCGCATGGCGTGGGCGCGAAGCTGCTGCTCGACGGATGCCAGGCCGCGCCGCGCATGTCATTGGACTTGTCCGCACTTGGTTGCGACTTCTACGTCTTTTCGGGACACAAGCTCTACGGCCCGACGGGGATCGGCGTGCTGTGGGCGCGGGACGAAATTCTCGACGGCATGCCCCCGTGGCAGGGCGGCGGCGCGATGATCGATGCCGTCACTTTCGAAGGTTCTACCTATGCGAAGCCGCCGCAGCGCTTCGAGGCCGGGACCCCCATGATCACCGAAGCGATCGCGCTCCACGCCGCGATCGACTACATCGCGGCGGCCGATATCGCCGCGCTCGAACGCCATGAAACGGCGCTGGTGGCCGAGGCGCGCGATGCGCTGTCGCGGTTCAATTCGGTCCGCCTGTTCGGGCCGGAGGACAGCGCCGGGATCGTCTCCTTCGTGATGGAGGGGGTTCACCCGCACGATCTGGGCACCATATTGGACGAAGAGAATGTGGCGATCCGCGCGGGGCATCACTGCGCGCAGCCGCTGATGGCGCATCTGGGCGTACCGGCAACGGCGCGGGCCAGCTTCGGCCTCTACAGCGATGCCGACGACATCGTCGCGCTGGTGCGCGGGATCGAGCGCACGCAGAAGATTTTCGCCTAGGAAGGCACGGATATGAGCGAAGACCAGGACAGCAAGGATTTCATCGCCGCCCCCGCTCCCAACGAGCAGGTGCTGACGGATACGCCGCCCAAGCCGCCCCGCGCGCGGGTGCAGGACGCGGTCGAGCCAGAAGGCGAAACCCCGCGCGAGACTATGGAGCGCAAGCGCGACTATCTCGAGGGGTTCCTGCAGAAGAAGCCTGCCGAAGCGAAGGCGGGCGAGCCCGGCGGCCAGCTGTACGAGGCGGTGGTCGAGGCGCTGAAGGAAATCTACGACCCGGAGATACCGGTCAATATCTACGACCTCGGCCTGATCTACGGCGTCGAAGTGTCGGACGAGGCGGACGTGGTCGTGACCATGACGCTGACGACGCCGCACTGCCCCGTTGCCGAGACCATGCCGGGCGAGGTTGAACTGCGCGCCGCGTCCGTACCCGGCGTACGCGATGCCGAGGTCAACCTGGTCTGGGACCCGCCCTGGGGGCCCAACAAGATGACCGACGAGGCGCGCCTCGAATTGGGGATGCTGTGATGGCCGAGACAAAACTCCGCGAACGCCCCGCTGCGGTCACGCTGACCAAGGCTGCCGAGCAGCGCGTCGCCGATCTGATGGCGAAGGCACCCGAAGATGCGATCGGGGTCAAGCTGTCGACCCCCCGGCGCGGCTGCTCCGGTCTGGCCTACTCGGTCGATTACGTCACTGAAGAGGCGAAGTTCGACGAGAAGATCGAGACGCCCGGCGGCACCTTCTACATCGACGGTGCCAGCGTGCTGTACCTCGTCGGTAGCGTGATGGACTGGCAGGAAGACGATTTCACTGCCGGCTTCGTATTCGAGAACCCGAACGCCAAGGGCGCGTGCGGGTGCGGCGAAAGCTTCATGGTATGACGACCGCGATGCTGCGCACCGTGGGTCGCATCGCACTTGCGATCGCGCTGTTTCTGGCGATCGCCTGGCTCGCCGAGGTCCTGGGCTGGTTCGATCTGTTCGACGCACCGCTCAGCGGCGTGGTCGGGTTCGGCCTTGCCGGAATTGCCTGCCTCGTCATCGCCCGCCGTGCCGCGCGCGAGGGCGGAGAGGACCGGCCCTAGCGCCTGAGCGCCGCGACGCAGCTGGCGCGGTCGACGTCCAGCCCATCGCTCGCCCGGCGGGCATCGACATAGGTCGCGGTCGGCTCCGCCCCAGGGGAGAGCGGGTAAAGATAGATGTCGAGCACGCATGGTTCGCCCACGAATTGCAGCTTGCGCACGTCGCCTTCTATCACGTTGAGCCGCGCGGGGCCGAAGATGTTCTGCAATTGCGCGGACGTTTGCCCAATCACGCCCTCCAGTCCCGGCGCGCGCATGATACGCGGCGCACGAAACCCGTCCGGCGACGGGGGCGGTGGCTTGCTGGGGGGAACGGCCGTCGGTCGGCTCGGCCGGGTACCGCTGGTGGAGGAAGGCGAGGTCCCCTCGCTCCGCCCCGGAGGGATCGTGGCGCATCCGGCCAGCGCGAGGGAAGCGGCGGTGGCGAGAGCCCAGTTGCGTTTCATCTCGATCGTCCATGTACCAGGTGGGTGGCTGCGGCCGCGCCGATAACCGGTGCGAGCAGGTTGAGGAAGGGGACCGCGAGCAACGCCGCGATGGCGCCGCCCAGCAGGAAACGCGTAACAGCATCGACCGGTGCTGGATCTTCCCGGCTCGCCCGATGGGGCAACCAGGCGAGATCGAGCAGTTCACGGCCCAGCAGCCAGGCGTTGACGACCCAGAACAGCAGGATTGTGCCCACGCCGGTGACCAGCAGCACCAGCGCGACGGGGGCGATCAACAGATTGACCAGCACGGTGCGCCCCGCCCCCTTCGCGCCTTCCGCCAGCGATTCTGCGAAGGGAAGTTCGCGCGCCGACGCGGCCGCCTGCGGATAATGGCGCCGCTCCACCGCGCGCACCACGTCGTCGGCGAAGAACTGGATCACCGCCAGCGCGATGACGCGAAAAAGCAGCCACCCGCCCAGCGCCACCGCCAGCAGGGTCAGCACGCCCGCCAGCGTTTCGTCGTAGCTCGCGATCCATTGCGACAGCACGTGTTGCAACAGAGCATAGAGCCCCGCGCCCGCGAGGGCGAAGATACCCAGCGTCGCCAGAATCGACTTTCCCAGCACCCGGAGAATGCCCGGATCGCCGAGTTGCGCGACGGCGCGTGCGAGGGATGCGGGAAGCGACAGCATTGTGCGACTGGAGTTTTCCGGCCCGTCCGGGCGCAAGTCAATCGCATCGTCGCGCACGCGGACTTGGCCCTTGCCCGCTTTGTCGCTAGGCGCGGCCCTTTCCCACCAGATACGATCTTCAGCAAAGGCCGCCCATGACCAAGCCCACCCACGACGTGATCGCCATCGGCAACGCCATCGTCGACGTTCTCGCCCCGTGCGAGGATGCCGATATCGAACGGCTGGGGCTGGCAAAGGGCGGGATGTCGCTGGTGGATACCGACCGGGCGGAGGAGCTCTACAAAGCGATGGGCCCGGCGCGCGAGATTTCGGGCGGGTCGGCGGCGAACACGCTGGCAGGCTGCGCCGCGCTTGGCCTCAAATGCCAGTTCATCGGACAGGTCGCCGACGATCAGCTGGGCAAGGTCTTCCGCCACGATATCGAGGCGGTCGGCGTCACCTTCGCCACTCCGGCGCGCGACGCCGAGCCGCCGACCGCGCGCTGCCTGATCTTCGTGACGCCCGACGGCGAGCGCACGATGAACACCTTCCTCGGCGCGAGTCAGTTCCTGCCCGCCGCCGCGCTGGACGAAAGCGCGATCGCGGACGCCGCGATCCTTTATCTGGAAGGCTATCTGTGGGACCCCGAGGAACCGCGCAGCGCGATGCGCCGGGCGATCGAGGTCGCGCGCAACGCCGGGCGCAAGGTGGCCTTTACCGCCAGCGAGAGCTTCGTGATCGAGCGCCATGGCAACGATTTCCGGCAGCTTATGGCCGAAGGGCTGATCGACATCCTGTTCGTGAACGAGCACGAATTGGCGACGCTCACCGGAGAGAGCGATTTCGAAGCAGGTATTGCCGCCGTGAAGGACAAGCTGCAGGTGCTTGTCGCCACGCGCAGCGCGGCAGGAGCGGTGGCGGTCGCCGGCGACGAACGCGCTGAAGTGCCCGCCGAACCGGTCGAAAAGGTGGTCGATACCACCGGCGCGGGCGACCTGTTTGCCGCGGGCTTCCTCTCCGGCCACGCGCGCGGCGCCGGGCTGGAGGAATGCCTCACTCGTGGTGCCGTCGCCGCGGCAGAGATCATCAGCCACTGGGGCCCCCGGCCCGAGGCGGATCTGAAGAAGCTGGTGGCCGCGCGGCTGGGCTGAATCAGCCGCCCTTCTCCCGCGCCACTTCGCGCCAGCCGATGTCGCGGCGGCAGAAGCCCGAAGGGAAATCGATCGCATCGATCGCGGCGTAGGCGGCGGCCTGGGCTTCGGACACGCTGCCGCCCGTAGCGGTGACGTTGAGCACGCGGCCACCGCTCGCGACCAGCGCACCTTCGGCATCGCGCCGCGTCCCGGCGTGGAAGACCTTTGCCCCCTCGGCCTCCGCATTGCCCAGATCGATCGCGCCACCCTTTTCCGGCGTGCCGGGATAGCCCTTCGCCGCCATCACCACGGTCAGCGCGGTTTCGTCCGACAGCTTCGCTTCTTGGTGGTCGCCCAGCGTGCCGTTGGCGCAGGCGAGCATCAGTTCGCCGAGATCCTCCTCCAGCCGCATCATCAGCACCTGGCATTCGGGATCGCCGAAGCGGCAGTTGTACTCGATCAGCTGCGGGCCGTCGGCGGTGAGCATCAATCCGGCATAGAGCACGCCCGAATAGGGCATGCCCTCGGCGCGCAGCGTGTCGACCGTCGGGCGAAGGATCCGCTCCATCGCTTCGGCCTGCAAGCCCGGGGTCAGCACCGGAGCGGGGCTGTAGGCCCCCATGCCGCCGGTATTGGGCCCGGTGTCGCCCTCGCCCACCCGCTTGTGGTCCTGCGCGGTGCCGATCGGGAGGATCGCGGTGCCATCGGTCAGAGCGAAGAAGCTCGCCTCCTCGCCCGCGAGGAATTGCTCGATCACAACCTCGCTGCCGGCATCCCCGAACTTCCCGTCGAACATGGAGCGCAGCGCTTCCTGCGCCTCGGCCCGCGTTTCGGCGATCACCACGCCCTTGCCAGCGGCCAGCCCGTCGGCCTTGAGCACGAATGGCGCGTCGTATTGCTTCAGCGCGCCCCACGCCTCTTCCAGAGAGACGGCGCGGGTATAGCGCGCGGTGGGTATTCCGGCGCGTTCGCACAGGGCCTTGGTGAAACTCTTGCTGCCCTCAAGCTGTGCGGCGGCTTGCGAGGGGCCGAAAACGGCAACCCCAGCCGCGCGCAGATCGTCGGCCAGCCCCGCTACCAGCGGCGCTTCCGGGCCGACGACCACCAGTCCGATCGCGTTCTCGCGGCAGAAGGCCAGCACGGCGGGATGATCGCCAACGGCAAGCTCGACGCAGGCGGCGTGGTCTGCAATGCCCGGATTGCCCGGCGCGGCGTAGAGCGTATCGCCCTCGCCCGACAGCAGCCGGGATTGCGCCAGCTTCCACGCCAGCGCATGTTCGCGCCCGCCCGACCCGATCAGCAGGATATTCATGGCAGACCCCTACAACGATACCGAAGACTCCGGCCTCGTAGCGAAGGCGCGCGCGGGCGACAACGCCGAGCCGCTGACGGTGAGCGCGCTGTCCGCCGCCCTGAAGCGCACGGTGGAGGACCGCTTCGGCCATGTCCGCCTGCGCGGCGAGCTGTCGGGGGTGAAGCGCGCCGCATCGGGCCATCTCTATTGCTGCCTGAAGGACGAGAAGGCGGTGATCGACGGCGTCATGTGGCGCGGCAACGCTGCGGGCCTCGCCTTCCTGCCGGAGGACGGCCTGGAAGTCGTCGCGAGCGGCAAACTGACCACCTATCCCGGCCGTTCCAAATACCAGATCGTGGTCGACCGACTGGAGCTGGCGGGCGAGGGCGCTTTGCTGGCGCTGCTCGAGAAAACCAAGGCGCGGCTGGAGGCGGAGGGGCTGTTCGCGCCCGAGAAGAAACGCCCGCTGCCGTTCCTGCCGCGCACCATCGGCGTCGTCACCAGCCCTACCGGGGCGGTGATTCGCGATATACTCCACCGCTTGGCCGATCGCTTCCCCAGCCATGTCGTCGTCTGGCCGGTGCTCGTGCAGGGCCATGGCGCGGCGCAGCAGGTGGCGAGCGCGGTGCGCGGCTTCGGCGCGATCGAGCCGGGCGGCGGCGTGCCCCGGCCCGATCTGCTGATCGTCGCGCGCGGGGGCGGTTCGATTGAAGATTTGTGGAGCTTCAACGAGGAAGCGGTGGTGCGCGCGATCGCCGAATCGCCGATTCCCGTGATCAGCGCGGTCGGGCATGAGACCGACACCACGCTTTCCGATTACGCAGCCGACCGGCGCGCGCCGACGCCGACCGCCGCCGCCGAGATCGCGGTGCCGGTCCGCGCCGAGCTGGCCGCGACGCTGGCCGACTTCGGCGCGCGGAAGAAACGCGCGATCCTGCGCCCGGTCCAGTTGGGGCGTGAACGGCTGGCGGCGCGGGCGGATCGCCTGCCGAAGATCGAGGCGTTGCTTCAGCCGCAGGCGCAGCGGCTCGACGACGGGGCGGAGCGCTTGCGGCGCGCGCTTCGCGACCGTGCGCAGGGTGCGCGCGAGGCGTTACTGGCGGACAGCGTGCGGCTTTCCCCGGCCACCTTGCGCCACCGGATCGACCGCGCGCGCGACCGGCTCGGCGCGGCGCGGCTTTCGCCTGCGCTGCTGGCGGACCGGCTGGCGCGTGCGGGGGAGCGGCTCGAGGCGCGGGGCCGGGTGCTTGCCTCCCTTGATCCGCGTGCGCCGCTCTCGCGCGGTTATGCGCTGGTCTACGATGGCGAGGGCATGCTGGTGAAGTCGGCGAAGACCGCGGGTACCGCGACGTCGCTGGCGCTCGAATTCGCCGATGGACGGGTCGATGCGGTTCCCAATACAAGGTCCGCACCGCGGCAATCGAGAAAGCGCGGCACATCGGGACCTTCGGCGACACAGGATGATTTGTTCGACTGACTCGAGACTGGTAAGGGCCCGCCCATGCTGATGAACTCTTCCGACCAGCCCGCGCGGCTGCATTACGGCCCCAACGGATTTCGCGTCCTGCGCGCGGGCCGCTTCGTCAATTGCGCCGTGACCGGCGAGCCGATCGCGCTGGAGGACCTGCGCTATTGGAGCGTCGAGCGGCAGGAGCCCTATGCCCGCTGCGAAATCGCCACCCGCCGGATGACGGAGGGCGGTTGATGCGTAGTGCGGGCCTGACCGCTGCCGCGCTTGCGGCGGCGCTGGCGATTCTATGCGGCTGCAGCGGCGCTGACCGTGAGGAGACGGGCCCGGTCGAAACGGTGCAGCCACTCCGCGCGCCCGCGCCTTCGCCCACTCCTGTCCCCGCGCCAGCTGCGTCGGGCCCCTCGACCTTCGTTTACGAGGGCGAGCTGGAGCAGGGCGGCTGGATCATCGGGCAGGTCCCGGCCGGCACGGTTTCCGCTCGCCTCGACCTGCGCGACCTGACGCTAACGCAGGATGGACGGTTCTTGGCCGGCTTCGACCGCGATGCCCCGGGCGATGCGGTGCTGGTCGCAAAGCTGCGCGACGGACGCACGGTCACCAGCCCGCTGACGATTGAGCCACGCGCCTGGCGCATCGAGAACATCAATATTGCGCGCAATCCGACCGGGCCGAGCGAAGCCTTCATGAAGATTCGCCGCCCCGAGCTCGCCCGAATCAACGCGGCGCGGAGCCAGGACGCGCATAGCGATGGCTGGAGCCAGTCCTTCATCTGGCCGGTCAAGGGGCGCATTTCCGGCCTGTTCGGCTCGCAGCGCGTCTATCGCGGCGTGCCAGCCAGCTATCACACCGGTCTCGACATCGCACCGGGCGGCGGGGTCCCCTATGTCGCGCCCGCGGACGGCGTGGTGACGCTGGCGGCGAACGATCCCTTCAGCCTGGAGGGCAAGCTGCTCATCATCGATCACGGCATGGGCCTCAACAGCGCCTTCCTGCATTCGTCCTCGCTTGCGGTGAAGGAAGGGGACGTGGTCCGGCAGGGGCAGGTGCTCGGCACCGTAGGCATGACCGGGCGCGCGACCGGCCCGCACCTGCATTGGAGCATCAAGTGGCGCGATACGCGGCTCGACCCCTTGCTGTTCCTCCCGCCGCAATGAGGTGCCGTGGGGGCGGCGCATGATCGGTCGTCTCGCCCTCCTCGCACTGATCGCCATCGGGCTTTCGCCCGGCCTGTTCTGGCGCGACGATCCCCCGCCATACGACCAGACCTCTGGCGTGGTGGCAAAGCGGATCGCAGCCGGTATGCAGCGGCTTGGACCGTTCGCGGTGGAGGGGGTATGGCAGCTTCTCAGCGAGAACGACCGCTTCGGCGGTTATTCGGGGCTGGTAGCGCTGTCGCCGAACCGGCTGCTGTCGGTGAGCGATGCCGGCCGCATGATGACGATCACGCTGGAAGATGGCGCGCCAAAGCAATTCGCCATGACGAGCTTCGTGCGCGAAACGGAGGATTCGGCGAAGAACACCCGCGATGTGGAGGCGATCACGCGCGATCCCGCCAGCGGGAGGTTATGGGCCGCGTACGAGGATTCGAACGCGATCGAGCGGCGTTCACGCACCCTTGCTCCCGAGCGCAAGGTCCGCCCGCCGGAAATGCGCGGGTGGGGCAAGAATACGGGGCCGGAGGCATTCACCCGGTTGGCCGATGGCCGCTTTTTGGTCCTGTCCGAAGGGTCGCGCAGGATGTTCGGGGCGGTGCATCCCGCAGTGCTCTATCCCGATGACCCTACGACGGGCGTCGCGGGCCTGCGTTTCTCAATCCGCATGCCCGAAGGTTACGACCCGTCGGACATGGCGGCATTGCCCGATGGCCGGGTGTTGATCCTGGGGCGGAAGGTCAGGTTGATCCCGCCCGGCTTCCGAACCATGGTGATGGTGGCCGATCCGGCGGGGATCAGACGGGGCGCGGAATGGCGCGGCACCGTGTTGGCCCGCATCGATCCGCCGTTTCCGAGCGACAATTACGAAGGGCTGGCCGTCGTTCCGGCGGCCGATGGCGGCTATCCGGTCACGCTCTGGCTGATTTCCGATGACAACCGGATGCAAATCCAGCGCACGCTTCTTGCGAAGCTGCGCTGGGACGGCTCGTCGATGTAGCAAACCGGCGCGCGCGGCGCGCCGGGGAGAATCAGGCGGCTTCGGCCTGCTTCTCGGCTTTCTTCAGCTCGCGCTTCACCTTCAGCGCACGGGCCGAAAGCTTCTCGTTGCGAGTCTTGAGCAGCCAGTTGTCGAGACCGCCATTGTGCTCGACCGAGCGCAGGCCCTGCGTCGACACGCGGAACTTGAAGCTGCGATCCAGCTTCTCGCTCATCAGCGTGACGTTCTGCAGGTTAGGCAGGAAGACCTTCTTGGTCTTGTTGTTGGCGTGGCTCACATTGTGGCCGACCTGGCGGCCCTTGCCCGTCAGTTCGCAGATGCGCGACATGGTAGTTCTCTCGTTCCAAATGGAGCCGCGGGCGCATGCCCTGCGGCGTCAAAACACGACCGGTGGTATTCCGGGAAGCGGCGCGCTTAGCGGGCGAGGGGCGAATCGTCAAGTCGCAGCCGGACACAGCCGTGAGACCATGCGGGTCGGAACACCAGGCCTCGCGGTTCATTCCCCCCGTATCCGTAAAACGCAATATGGGGGAATTTCCATGCGCAATATCATCGCCACCGCCATCCTCGGCACCGCGGCCCTGGGCCTTGCAGCCTGCGACGTAGAGCAGACCGAGGAAGCCGAACTGCCGGAAATCGAGGCGTCCGGTGGGAACATGCCGGAATACGACGTCGATGCCGCCGAGGTCGATGTCGATGCCGGAACAGAAACCAAGGAAGTCGAAGTCCCGACCCTGGATGTGGACGTCGATCCGGCCGATGCGGACAGCGAATCGGCTGAACAATAACGGGCTGCACCGCTAGGGGGGGGCCGATGGCCGGCTTCCCCTCACCCTTCATGATTCGCGCGCTCGAACTCGCACGCGAAGCGAGCGCCGAGGGTGAGGTGCCGGTGGGCGCGGTCGTCGTTCGCGATGGAAAGATCGTAGGCGAGGGCCGCAATGCCCCCCGGCGCGATCACGATCCCACCGCCCATGCCGAGATGCTCGCCCTGCGCCAGGCGGCGCGGACCGTGGGCAGCGAACGTCTGAGCGGATGCGACCTGTGGGTGACGCTGGAACCGTGCGCCATGTGTGCGGGGGCGATAGTCCATGCGCGCATCCGCCGGCTCTATTACGCCGCCAGCGATCCGAAAGGCGGCGCGGTGGAGCATGGTGCCCGCGTGTTCGATCATCCGCAGGCTCACCATCGACCCGAGATATATGCAGGGCTGGGAGAGCGCGAAGCAGCTGCTCTGTTGCAGGACTTCTTCCGCGACCGCCGCTAGCGGCTACAGCCCCCGCCAGATTTTGATCGGTTCGGTATCCGGTGGGCCGAAGCGGCGGCTATCGCAGGGTTCGGGCCGGAAGTGCCTATCATAGCACAGCTGAAGTTCTTCCAGCCAACCGCTCTTGCTGGTGCGGATGCCCACCATGTTCGGCTCCCATCCGCCGTTCGGGTCGGCGAAGGCGCGGCGTACGTCGCCGACCGTCAGGCCGTCCTGCCGCGAAAGACGATCGAGATCGGGCAGGCGGTAGGAGTTCCACAGGATGCGAACCACCTTGTAATAGGTCTCGGGACGCCGCGTCATGCACGCGCCATGCTTCGCCCATTGCCGCGCCACCATGGCGGCGGAGGGGCTGAGGCAGAGCTGACGAGCGATCTCCAGACCTGTCGGGCGGATGTCGGTGGGGCACCATTGCGGCCAGGTGCGCCCGCTTTCGGGCCAGAAACCATGGACCACCAGGCCGAAGCGCCCGTTGCGCCCGCTGCATTGCAGCGCCCGTCCGCGCGCCCCCGTGCGGGGTGCGTGGCAGAATTCC
Source organism: Erythrobacter sp. LQ02-29 (assembly GCF_022576075.2). Lineage (NCBI taxonomy): Bacteria > Pseudomonadati > Pseudomonadota > Alphaproteobacteria > Sphingomonadales > Erythrobacteraceae > Erythrobacter > Erythrobacter sp. LQ02-29. The sequence continues at coordinate 792,953 of NZ_JANCNT010000001.1, forward strand.
GGGCTCCAGCTCAGCGCCATGATATAGCCGGTTATCGGCAAGCGGCGCACCGGCCCGTCGCGGGGCACCACCGGCGCAACCACTGCGCGCGGCATCCGGCACTGATAGGACTGCGCGGTAGCCGGTCCGGCAGTCAGCGTCGCGACCAGCGCGGCCCCGACAGCCAGAGCGCGTCTGTCAGCTACCCCGTTTCTCCGCGAACCACGCCTTCGCATCCGGCTTGAAGAGGAAAAAGATCGCGACGCCCTGAAGTATATAGGTGACGATGGTCAGCACGACCATCAGTCCGAAATCGCCCTGCAGCATGGTTGGAAGCGATACGAGGCCCCAGAGGAAGAACAGGATCAGGATCCACTTCACCAGTTCGATCCGCAGGCGTGAAATCAGCGCCCACAATCCGATGCTGATCGCCATTCCCACGACGAAGCTGCCGATAAGGAATGTGCCGGCATTCGCCATGTCGAGGCCGTTGGCGGCCATCTGCGCTTCCGCCTGTGCCGTCATCTCCCCGTAGCCGAGGAAGAAATTCACGATCGCGACCACGATCGAGGCCAGATAAAGCATGTCGAATTTACGAATGGATTCAGGCCGCATGGCGCGAATATCTCCCTCTCCCCGGCCCGCTCTCCTGGCCGCGAACCGGTGGATGCCGCAATTCTACAGCGCGGTAAAGTCGAGACCGATATCGGCGGCGGGCGCGCTCTGGGTCAGGCGACCGACCGAAACGTAATCGACGCCGGTCGCCGCCTTGGCGGCGATGGTCTCAAGCGTGATGCCGCCGCTGGCCTCGGTCGGTACCCGGCCGGCGACGAGCGCCACCGCCTCGCGCAGCGTCGGCGGCTCCATATTGTCGAGCAAGAGCCGGGTCGCGCCGGCAGCGAGGGCGGGCTCGATCTGGTCGATCCGGTCCACTTCGCAAATTATCTCGCGCACCCCGGCATCGACCGCCCGGCGCACCGCCTCGGCGACACTGCCCGCGACGAGGACGTGGTTGTCCTTGATCATCGCGGCATCCCACAGCCCCATGCGATGGTTGCTACCGCCGCCCATGCGCACGGCGTATTTCTCCAGCATGCGCAGGCCGGGGATGGTCTTGCGGGTGTCGAGCAGGGTGCAGGCGGAATTGTCCATCGCCCGGACATAGCTGCGCACCAGCGTCGCGATGCCAGAGAGGTGCTGCACGGTGTTGAGCGCTGCACGCTCTGCGGTCAGCATGGCGCGCGCATTACCCTCGATCCGCATCAGATCGGTTCCGGGTGCGACCTCGTCGCCGTCCTCGACCAGCCTCTCCAGCGCAATATCCGCATCGAGCGCGCGAAAGAACGCCTCCGCCACCGGGAGGCCCGCGACCACGATCGCATCGCGGCTGTCCATCACGCCGGAGAAGCGTGCGTCTGTGGGGATCACGCTCTCGCTGGTGACGTCGCGCCCACCGCCCGGTAGCCCCTCGCCCAGATCCTCCGCGAGAGTGTCGCGCACGAAGCGGTCGAGGTCGAAGCCGGGAAGTTCAAATACCATTTCCCGGTCCTAGCGGAAAAACGGGCTGCGACCAGTAGTCAGCAAGGCCGAACGGCTGCCCGCAGGCGGCGCGAAGCGAAGCGGAGCGAACAGCACCGAGGACGAGCGCACGGAGACGCGCTCGCAAAACCTCAATGCACGAAGCGCGCGACCACGTCGCGATAGGACCGGCTCACCTTCACCTCGGCCCCGGAATCGAGCACCAGGAAGCACTCGCCATTGGTGTGCGGCTTCACCTGCCGGACCTGGTCGAGATTGACGATGGTGGAGCGGTGCACGCGCTGGAACTTGCGCGGATCGAGCCGGCGTTCGAGATCCTTCATCGTTTCGCGCAGGATCAGCGAATTGTCGCCGGTGTAGATGCACATGTAGTCGCCGGCGGCCTCGATATGCTCGATCGAACCGACCTCGACGCGGAAGATCTGCCCCCGGTCCTTCACGTTGATCAGCTTCTCGAAGCGCTCGCTCGCCTCGCCTTCGCCTTCGGAGAATTCCTCCGCCGCTTCGGGCGCGACCTCGCTCAGGACGTTGAGCAGCTTCTCCGCCTCGTCGGCCGATTTCTTTTCGGCGAGGCGCAGGCGCACCCGTTCGATCGTGTCCGCCAGCGCATCCTCGTCCACCGGCTTCATCAGGTAATGCACCGCATTGGCTTCGAATGCCCGGACCGCATGCTCCTGATAGGCGGTGACGAACACGAACAGCGGCGGCTCGATCTCCATGACCCCCTTCACCACGGAGAACCCGTCGAACCCCGGCATCTGGATGTCGAGGAAGACGAGATCGGGTTTCTCCGTCTTGATCTTGCGGATCGCCTCACGCCCGTTGGAGCAGGTATCGATCACTTCCACGTCGTCGAACGGTTCGAGGCGGAGCTGGAGCCCCTGGATGGCGAGCTTCTCGTCGTCGACGAGGATGGTGCGGATAGTCATGGTCAAGTGGTTCCGGTTGCAGGACGGGTGAATGCCGGGTCAACGGCTGGGGGATCGGCGGGTTTCTGGGCGGGCGCGGCTTCCTGGCGCGCGGCTGGGCCGGCGGAAACGGGTCGGCTTTGGCCCGCCTCCTCGGCAGCGGTGCTGGTCTCGTAGGGGATTTCGATGATCACCGTGAACCCACCCCCGGCGGGCGCGCGGATTTCGAACAGGTGCTCGTCGCTATAGGCCTGGGCCAGCCGGTCGCGAATATTGGCGAGGCCAACCCCGGTCGATACGGTGTCGCCGGTCATCGCCGCGGGCAGCGTGCTGCGCGATTGGGGGTTCTGGATGCCCGGCCCCGTATCCGCCACCGCCACCCGCAGGCGCGGGCCGACGACATGGGCGGTGAGGGAGATGCGCGCGCCCTCCTCCTGCGCGGAGACAGCATATTTTATCGCATTCTCGACCAGCGGCTGGAGCAGCATGGAAGGAAGGCACGCCTTGGCGGCATCGTCGGTGATGTCGAATTCGGTCCGCAGCCGCTCCTCGAACCGCATCCGCTCGATTGCGAGATAGAGCTTCAGGGTCTCTACCTCCTGCGCCAGAGTAACCTTCGCGCCGGGCTGGGTCACCAGCGTGTGGCGCAGGAAGCCCGACAGGCGGGTCAGCATCGCGTTGGCAGGTTCGGTCTGTTTCAGCAGCACCAGTGTGCTGATCGAATTGAGCGTGTTGAACAGGAAATGCGGATTGAGCTGATACCGCAGCATGGCGAGCTGCGCGCTGGTCGCCTGCGCTTCCAGCCGTTCCAGCCGGTCGGCCTGCTCCTCCACCTGGAGGAAGAAATTGATCGCGTAGTAGAGACCGGTCCACGCGCCCAGCAGCAGGAAATCGAAGAACAGGTAGAGGAAGATGAGCTGTGCCAGCGTGGTGTCGCGGTCGGAATAGTACAGGCCGCCCACCCATGCCTCGACCAGCGCGTAGAGGATGACTCCGACGCCCAGCGAGAGCGCGGTCAGCCCCCAGGTGACGATCGGCCGCCGGTTGATGAGGCCGCGATAGATCACGGACAGGACGAGGCTGATCGAAAAGCCGGTGATCGCCACCACCAGCATAAGGACCATGTAACTGGCGTTCTGCCCGTTGGAGAGGCCCTGGATCGTGCGCAGGAGCAACGCGCCGATCCAGCCGGCGATCTGGAGATTCCAGAAGGCGCGGTTCTTGTTCTCGAAGAACGGCGTCGGGCGGATCGGCAGGACGGGCATGCGCGTGCGAACCTATCCTATTGCCGCGGCCATGTCAGATATTTTGCGCCCCTGCGTGCCGGTGCTACGGTTGCTCGCAAGAGGAGAAGGCCGATGACTGGCGAAGCCGATGTAGTGCACGCGATGGCCGAGCGCGCGGCCTTCCGCGAGATGAAGGACGGGACGGCGGAGGACTGGCAGATCATCGGGTCCGAATATCGTGCCTATGCCCGGGGACTGCCCGACCGCGTGCTGGATCATCTGCGGTTGCTCGACGGCGATTTCGGCGGCTTTCCAGTATGCCGTTTGGAGCATTCGCTGCAGACCGCGACCCGCGCCCACCGCGACGGGCGGGACGAGCCCTATGTGGTGATGGCGCTGCTGCACGATATCGGAGACACGCTGGGCAGCTACAACCATCCCGATGTCGCCGCCGCGATCATCAAGCCGTTCGTCAGCGAGGAGTTGCACTGGATTTGCAAGAACCACGGTGCGTTCCAGGGCTATTACTACTTCCATTTCCTCGGTCTCGATCGCGATGCCCGCGATGCCTTCGCCGATAGCGAGCATTTCGAAGCGTGCCGGGCGTTCTGCGAGAAATACGATCAGAAGGCGTTCGATCCCGACTATGACAGCAAGCCGTTGTCCTTCTTCGAACCGATGGTGCGCCGCGTGCTCGCCCGGCCGCTGAACTCGCTTTACGCCAAGGCGGCAACGGACGCTTAGCCGCCGTCGGCTGCCTCCGCCGGGGGCAAAGCGGTTGCTCGCGCCAGCTCTGCGGAGAAGCGGATGCGCCAGTCGGCCGCTCCGGTAATCTGCCAGGTCTGTGTGACCAGTTGCGCCTCGATCGCGAGATCGCGCGCGCGGTCTTTCCACCCGTCATGCGAACCGTCGCGAAAGATACCGCCGTCGTGGACCGGGCCGAACCGCTGCATGAAGCGCGCCGCGGCCATCGGATCGTACCCCCCATTGGCGAGCAGCCATGGCATCATCCGGTCCGCCTCTCGCTCGGTTTCGCGTTCATTGCGCATGCTGCGCCCTTCCCGCTCGAGCAGCGCCCGGTGGCGCAGGATGTTGTGCGCCAGTTCGTGCGCCAGCACGGCGGCGAATTCCTCCTCGGGATAGGCGAACCCGGCAAATTTCGGGCCGATCACGACGCGCGTACCCTCCGCCGCCGCCTTGCTACCGACCGGTGCGACTTCGAACCGCGTGGCACAGGCGGGCAAGGCACCGAGCTCGACCGTGCGGCGCTCTCCGTTCCGCGAAAGCGTGAGGCGCGCGACCCCATCCGCGCGCAACGCCGTCTCCAGCGCCGCCTCGATCGATTGCAGCCGGGCCCAGCTGCGGCGGGCGTCTAACGGAAAATCGCCGATCGATCTGTTTCCTATCGCCAGCACCGTATCGTCGAGCGCGATGCCTGCGCGCGCGGCGGGCGAACCGGGCACCACGCTCTCCACCCCGATCGGGCCGGCAAGGGCAAGTCCCGCTTGCAGCGCTCGCGCATCCTCTTCGCCGTAGGTGGCCAGATCGTGCAGGAGCAGCCCGGTTGCGGGCGCGGTTTGCGGGCACAGGGCGCCGTTCCCGTCGGCCAGGCGATAGCCCACCCGCTGTACCAGTGCGTCCTGCGCGCGAAGCTTCGCGAAGCCACGGGGCAAATCGGCGGCGCGAGCGGGTGTGGCGACGATCGCCAGCAAGGCGAACGCAGCGTATAGGGCGCGGGCTCTCATTCCCGGTCGGGGGCCAGCGCCTTGGCCAGCGCTTCCTGCCCCTGAGCGCCTTCCAGAATGGTGCCGTTCGCCACCCAGCTCGGCGTGCCGGAGAAGGCGAGCCGCTGCGCCAGTTCCCCGTTGCGCTCGATCTCTGCGGTGATGTCCGCGTCCACCGCATCCTTGCGCGCGCGCGCCAGGTCGAGACCGGACGCCTGCGCCGCCTTGGCTATCGCATCGGCGTCGCCCTGATGATCGAACAGCGCGCGGTGGAACGCGGCGAACTTGCCCTGCTTGGCGGCAGCGAGCGCGAGCCGCGCCAGTTCCTCGCTGCCGTCGAAGATCGGCCATTCGCGCACGACCACGCGGACCTGCGGGTCGGACCGGATCAGCGCCTCAACCTCCCGACTCGAGAGGCGGCAATAGCCGCAGTGATAGTCGGAGAATTCGACCAGCGTCTTGCTGCCTTGCGGGTTGCCCAGCACCGCGCCGGGAAAGGCGCGCGTGACGTCGGCTTCCACTCCGGACAACCGCCCTTCCGCCTGGCGTCGCTGGAGCTCCGCCACCATGCGTTCCAGGATCTGGGGGTGTTCTACGAGGTAGCTCTCGGTCCGCCGGTCGGCGAGTCCGCTTAGCGAGAACAGCCACGCGCCCAGAAATCCAGCGGCGAGCGCGGACAGGCCGAGTACGGCGATGAGCAACCAACGTTTCATGCGAAGCAGCGGCTATCGGCGGTCGCGGCTGCGTTCAAGCTCTGCCTCGGCCTGCATGCGGATATCCTGTGCGCGCAGCCAGTCGGGCGTATCCTTGGGCAGCGCGCTCTCGGCGGCGCGGGCACTCATCAGGGCGCGGGCGTATTCGCGCGACAATATCTGCTGTTCCGCGCTGGCGAGGCGGGCGCGCGGCTCGTCGCCCTGCGCCGCATAGACGACGCCGAGCTGATACCAGGCGAACGGATTGTCCCGGTCGCGCGCGACCGCAGCGCGCAGCACTTGCCGCGCCTCGTCGTAATGCGCCGGGTCCTCGGTCGCGATCAGGGCATGGCCGAAGATCGCCGCGATCAGCGGGCTGTTGCGCGTGAGCTCGTTGGCGCGGCGGAGCGATTCCAGCGCCTCGTCCGGGCGGCCCGACTCCAGCAGCACCTGGCCTTTCAGCTCCAGGAAATAGGGATTGTCCGGCTCGCGCGACAGAAGCGCGTCGGTTTCGGCGATCGCCTGATCCATACGCGCGTCCTTGTGATAGGCATAGGCGCGCGCGTAGAGCGCCGCCTCGTCGTCGCGCGACAGGGGGTAGTCGCGCAATGTCGCTTCCGGGGTGGCGAGATAGCCCTCCAGCTTCGCCTTCATCAGCACGAAGCGGGACTGCAATTGCGGGTCGACCGGCGTGTTCCAGGCCGGGTCCTTCGAATAGACGTCGCGTAGCCGCGACATCCGGTCGCCGGTCATGGGGTGGGTGCGCACGAACTGCTCGTCATCGTCCTGGCTGATGCCATGACGGATTTCCTCCCCCATCAGCTTGTCGAAAAACGCGAGCGAACCGCGCCCGGAAATCCCCGCATCGGACAGAAATTTCGCGCCGGCGGCATCGGCGCTGCTTTCCTGTACGCGGGTGAAGGCGAGAAACTTCCCCAGCGCCGCGCGCTGACCCGCCATGATCGCGCCCATTCCGGCCTCGGCCGATCCGGCGGCCACCGCCACCGCGCCCAGCAGCAATGACAGGATCGAGATGCGCGAGGCATCCGCCATGCCTTCGGAGGACCGGATCACGTGCCCGCCTGTGATGTGGCCCATTTCGTGCGCGATCACGCCCTGCACTTCGTTGGCGTTGTCGGCCGTTTCGATCAGGCCCGAATGAATATAGATCGCCTGTCCCCCGGCGACGAATGCATTGATCGACGGATCGTTGAGCAGGACGATATCGATCGCCCCCGGCTGGAAACCCGCGGCCTTTACGATCGGGGCCGCCATGTCCTGCAACAGCGCTTCGCTCTCGGTATCGCGCAGAATCTCCTGCGCCATGGTTGGGCGGGCCGCGAACGCGCAGACGGCAAGAGCGAGCAGGGCGTTGCGGAGGAAACGCATCGAGCGCGCTTAGCCTTCCCGGCGCTGAACCGCCGCTGAAGCGGCAACTGGCGGGGACGCACGCCTGGCGATAGCGACACCCAGCCTGCGGCGAGCCGGTATGCTAGGTTTCCTGACGTGATCCCTGTTCATAACTGCCCTCTTCGATCATCTTGACGATGTTCGCGGTCTCGTCGTCGACCGCCAGCCCCGCGGTGCGCAGGAAGGCGTTACCGGTGTCGTAATCGCTTCCCAGCCACAGCGGCACGCCGGCACCTTCGATCGTCGTCTTGGCTTCGATTTCCTCCGCCGACAAGGGCTGTCCTAGGCATCGGATGAACACCGCTGCGATCCGGCCGGGCGCGCGCTCGACCGTCTGGGCGAAGGCGGCGAGGTCCCCTTGCGTGTCGTCGCCGATCAGCGCGAAGCGCAAGTCCGGATAGAGGTCCAGAATCTTCGCGATCGAGCGGCTCTTGTGCGCGGCGTGGCCCGCGCTGCCCAGTGTCGCCCGGTCGAAGCTCCAGTCGCGCAGCATCATCGGGCCGAGCGGGAGCTCGCGACCCCGAAGGAAGGCCACCAGATAGGGAAAGAGGTTCCACGGACTGGACGAAACATAGAAGAACGGGCGGCGCGAAACGGTCAGGCGCGAGCCGATGGCCGCACCCTCCTGCCCGGGCTGTCGCCCCCCGCCGAGCTCCCCGTAGAAGCCGCCTGCACCCGCCACCTGCTTACGATCGTGGGGCAGCTGGATCAGCATCCGGCGCCAGTTGCGCACGACATTGCGCAGGCCGCCCGTTATGCCGGTTTCGATGATGGTATCGTCGATGTCGGAGATCACCGCCAGCCGGATATCCTGGCCCGGCACCATCACGTGGCCTTCGACCGATTGCGGACCTTTCGCGTTCTCCCAGCCCAGCTCGACCACTTCCCAGCCGGTGCGCGCGGGACGGGCCCAGTCGCCATCCAGGGCAATATCGAACCAGGCATAGCCTTCGCGATCGCTGGTCGCGCCATACCGGCGCTCGACCCCGTCCGGGCGGCGGACGGTCAGGGATACCCGCACCCCGGCGGCTTCGGCGCTGGCGAACTGGCCCCACATCGTGCGCAGGGCGCGCCACTGGCTCATGCGTTCGAACGCCACCGGATCGGAGCGCAGAGCCCGCGCCCCGATCAGCAGGCGCTCGGTGTTGCGATAGCCGAAAAACGGCTGGATGCGAACGGGCGACCGGGAGAAGAGGGACATGATCCGTCCCTAGCGTTCGTATGCCGGGGCCGAAACCCACAGCGACACATTATTTCCCGAACACGCGATAAAGTTTCCCTCTGATTAACCTTGATTAGTGATTCGCCGTGCTGCGCGTTCGATCATGGCGTGATCGGACGTAACCTCGCCCAACAACACGATCTCTCCAGTGGCCAGACGCCGGATCATCACCAGCCCGAACTCGTCCCCCTCTGTCGGGAGCGAAGTCAACGGGCGGCCCGGGTTCGACCGCAGGCTTCGGGGCAGACGTGGACGCGCATTCTCAGCTTTCGAGGCCGCCCCGCTCTCCAGCCTTCGCAGGCGGCGTTCTTCCTGTACCACAGCCTTCAACCCGCCGTCGACAGTGCGCAGATGGCGCGCCAGCATGCCCGGTGCCATCTCCTGGCGGTGGGCGAAGGACAGGGCGGCGGCATATTCGGTGAGCCGCGTCTTGTCGTAGCCCGAACCGAAAACCAGTTTCACGACCGGGGTCATCGGGGCGCGGGCCTGCACTTTCAGGCCATATTCGGTCAGCAGTCCGGCGAATGCATCGGGCTCCTGCGCCGCCGCCAGGCTGACGTCGTAGGCGCGACCGATCGCGTTGTAGAGCGCCAGTCGGCTGCGATCCTCGCAGCTTTCCGCGTGCGCCGCGAGCGCGCGAGCGGCGACGAGACAATCGTGCAGGCCGCCCGACAGCGCCTCGTCCGAATTGGCCGCCTCGGTATTGGGTCCGTCGGCCCATCGGCCCACCGGGGTTTGCGCACGGAGTGCGGGCCCGAGGGAATGGCCGGACAGCGCCTCGCGAACTTCCTGTTCCAGCGCCCGCGCGCGATCGGCGTCGAGCGCTTCCTTCCAGTTGATTACGCCGAGTATCGAATCGATTTCCTCGTCGTCGCGCGAAAACGGCATCAGGATGCCGCGATACATGATCTGTTCGCCCCGCGCGTTCACGAATTCCGCCTCGAAACCGATTGGCGCGCGGTTCGCCAGGATTTCCATGTAATGCCCGGTGATACGGCTGAGCAGCGAGCGGGCGGGTACGTCGTCCACCGTTTCGATTCGTGCGTCCGCACCGCATTCCTCGGCCAGCGCAGTACCGATATGGCGGATCGCCGGCTGGAGCGGATCGCCGGTGAAATCGAGGAGGACGCTGTTGGTGGCGAAATCCGCGACCGCGTTCAGATCGAGATCGTCGGTCGAAGGCAGCGAGCGCGAGCCCAGCAGGCTGGCCCAGTAGCTATAGGCGCGCACCTGCAACCGCCGGTCGTCCTGCCCCACGGGGGAAGGCGGCGGCTCGGGCGCGTAATCCGCCTCTGTCAGCGTCAGCTCGTCTTCTTCCGGGAGAGCATCCCAGTCGAAAGAATCGTAGTCGGGCGAGAGCCTGTCCATGATTGCGAAGTCCCCACTCGTGTTGCGTGGGCTCCTTCTGGCGCGACATGGTAAACAATCCCTTAAGTCGCGCCGACTAATCTGGCGCGACGTCCCGCTGGGTCAGAAGATGTATCGCATCCTGATCGTATGCTTCACAAGTGGGCCGTCCACCGCGAAGGCGGCGGAAGAGAACGACGGCGGGCCGAGCCGGAGCTTCGCATTGCGCGAGAAGCCGAAGCCTTCCTTGGGCACCATCAGGGCCTTGTCCGCCTTCCCGTTCGCGTTCTCGTCATGCAGCAGCGCGATCGCGTATTCGCCCTGCGGCACGTCGGAGAAGGTGAACTGCATGCCATCCTGCGCGGGTATCGCTCGCCTGCGCGCGGCGGGATCCTTGCTGCAGTCGGGAAAATCCTTCGCGTCGGCGGTCAGGCAGGCAAGCACCTGGCCATGGTCCGACCGCAGGCCGGTGACGGTAACCCGGACATCGCCCCTCGGCAGCGCGGCATTTCCGGCCAGAGCCAGACCGGCCATGCAGATTCCTATCGCCGAAAGGCGGCGGACAGTCCTCGGTCGGTTTTGCATAGTCGATCCCAAAATCTGAAATAGAGCCCGTAATTGCAGGCATAGCGCTCATGATGAAGCTGGTGGTGGCTGGCCGTTATCAGCCAGTTCCCTGCCCGAGAATGAACCAGCCGCCCCGGGAATATCTCCCAACCCATATGGTTGGTGACGCCCATCACGGTCATCACCAGCAAGACGCAGCCCAGCATCGCCACGTGGATCGGGACGAGGAACACCAGCGCGGGAATGACCACCGCACCGCTCAGCGCCTCGATCGGGTGGAAGCTCATGGCCGCCCACGCCGTCGGCGGCCGGCTGGCATGATGCACGGCATGCGCTACGCGGAAGATCCGCGGGCGATGCATCAGGCGGTGCGTCCAGTAGAACCAGGTATCGTGCGCGAAGAGATAGAGCAGGACCGACAGCGGCAGATACCACAGCGGATAGTCGGTCCACCCGCTGTAGATCTGTGTCAAACCATGCTCGCGCCAGCCCCATGCCGCGATCCCGGCCGGAATGCCGTAGATCGCCGCGGACGCCAGCGACCAGCGAATCTCGCGCCCGATCTGCGGCTTCAGCGGCGCGTGATAGCCGGGCCGCACGCGCCCGGTGAGCCAGGCGAAGAAGCCGCTGGTTGCGAGATAGCGCAGCGCGACGATCGCGGTCATGGCGAGGGCGGAAAGGGCGACGGCGACAAGCATCGCCCACCCCCTTACAGATATTCGCCCGAAGCGGGGAGGGGCAAGATTGCGGCGGGGCGGGGCGCCCCGTGCTAGATGCCCGAGCCGGCGCCCCACGGCGCGCATTCGGGATCGACCGCCACGCTCAACCGCCGCATCGCCGCCCGCGCGAGCTTCTCGATCTCGACCTTGCGCCGCGCGGCCGACAGCGGATGCGATGGGGCTGGGCGGACGATCTCCGCATCGTAACCGTCGGCCACGATCACGCCGCAGCAATCCGGGCGATAGCCCTCACTTTCGAGCGGAGAGCGATCGAGACCCGGTGGCAGGCCCCAGTAGAACCGGTCGCAATGATCCAGATAATCGGGCCATTTCGCATCGCCGAGCAAGTCCCCGCGCGCGACCTTGATTTCCACGATCACCACTCGACCCTTCGCATCGACCCCCATCAGGTCGGCACGCCGCCCGTTGCGCAGCGGCATCTCGGTGACGCACCAGATATCGTTGCGCGCGAACAGCCGCACGATCCCGCGCGCGACCGCTGCGGCATCGGTGGCAAGCGGATCGACGGCGGAGCGAAGGGGAGCGGTGGCGGGCATGGCCTTTCACTGGAACAGACCGGGAACCTCGTCAACCCGTCCGGTAACGCAAACCGATACATTTGCGGGTGGCGCAGGCCCCCACCCTTTGCTAATGCCCCGCGACGCCCACGCGGCGGCCCATATCGGCACCCGTAGCTCAGCTGGATAGAGCGCTGCCCTCCGAAGGCAGAGGCCACAGGTTCGAATCCTGTCGGGTGCGCCAGCTTTTCCGCCATTTTCTCATGCCGGCAGTTCGCGACCTCCGGCGAAAGTCCGGCTAATTTAATGAGAACGCGCCTGGTGCGGCGGCTTCGATGCGGTCGATGAGCTCCTCGATGAGTCGAAGTGCATCGACGAGATAAGCCTCATGATAAGGCGTTGCATATTTGTCTGAGACGTTTGGTCGGATGTGGCCAAGCATAAGCCGACCTTGTGGGTCCCAACTCTTCTCCTTTTCGAGTAAAGGCCGCAGTATATTAGAAACGCTGCGCCGGATAAGTTTCTCGCCACTTTGTCCATCACCCTCGATCGGAAAATCGAGTGTCTTGGCCATCTGGCGAAAAGCGGTCCTGATTGAGGCTGCCTTGACGAACTTGCCTTCATTGGCTTCGAGAAGCGCCACCATTTGTCTGGGCGCTCGGACAAGCGGCCGGTATTTGTTAGTCTGAGCTCGGCCTGCGGGATTGAGATTGATATAAGCGATGGCAGGATTCCACTGGCCTAGCTCCAGTTGGGTTGAAAAATCCATGAGAGCATCCGGCCGCGCCCACGTTGCCACTCCCAAGCGCATATATTGAAGCAGGTTGCGGCGTTCGCGCTTCCACTTTGCGATCTGCTTCTCGCTCGCTTCCGGCGGATTGATAACGAGCGCATATCGGAACATTTCAATTAGCTCTTCTTCGGAAACTCGAAACCACGGTGTGTTGCTGACCTCTTCGGCGGGTTTCACTTTGAAGGTTGCGCGATGAGGCAGCTTCCTCGCAATGAAGGCGCTGTTGATTGCAGTCCGTAGCATCGAAACGCTAGCCTCGATGGTTCCGGTCGATCGTTTTCTCTCTTTCCCGGCCGGCGAGATGATGGGGGCCTTTGCAGCCCACTTCCTAAATTTGCCAACCCATGCATCTCCGAGTTCGTCGCAACGCACATCCTCGAGGCCCTGGTTTTCGATATAGGACACCACATGGCCGAGACGCGCTCCGGCAGCTGCGTAGTCCGTCTCTTCGAGATATTCGGCAATCGCGGTTGCGACTAGCGGCAATGGTTCGCCGCTAAAGGCTTGGCCACAAGTGGGGCAGAACTTCAGCCCTCTTTCTCGCTCATCGTAGAATCGATCTAGCTCTTCCTTTGCGAGTTCAAGATCCGACGTGCCCGTTGAATGGCTGCGACCCCTTCCTCCTTCGCGGTCGTAATAGAAGATGTAGAGGTTTTTGGAGCGGGCCGTTCCATCTGGGTTCGTGTCGAATGCGAGGTAGTAGTCGCCGCGTTCGTAAATCTTCTTCTTTCGCATTCTTTTTTCCTTTCGGCTGCAATCTCCTCATCCAGCCTCGTTAGAAATCCGATTTCTACGAATACGAGCAGGTCGTCAGGCTGCAGTCGCAGCCCGTGTCCTCCATCGAATTTCTTGGTGAACCTCGAGCGCAAGTGCTCAAGTGCGGCGAGTTTCTGGGAATCATCGGAGGGAGGCATGGCGCCATCCTTCCCAGCTACGAATTGCGAGGCGACTTCGCTGCCCGTCCCCGTGGCATGCAATGGTCCACCGCGGGCTCAGCGCTTTTCTGTCGCTCGAGAAGATCTGGATCTGCATCTTTGAGCTTAAAGGATGCGGTTTCAGATTTCCCAAGCCTTTTTTGTGTTGGCTGAGATTTTTCTCGCGAGATTGCTCAAGTCGCACGTAAAAATGACCTGCCGACTTGTCGAACCAGCTTCTAGATTTCTCGACGCGAGCATCTCGGATGTGAGAACGACTAGCGGGGCCAGTCCCCAATAATCCCGAGCGGCATTATGTTCGGTCAGCGGCGGCCGGGGGCACTATCGCAAGTCGTCCCGGCGATCGATGCCCCACCTACTTGGCTGTTGAATCAGATCAGATTGGACAGGTGAAGCCTTCGGTTTCTTCTTCAGGGAACGGGACGTTCACACCACCTGTGCGAGCAATACTATTCGCGTCGGCGCGGGCGGCAGATATGCGCTCGCGTCTCTCGGTCGACAGGGCTTGGGGCCCTTCCTCACAAGCGTTGATAAGTAGGATCTCCGCCCGCATCACCGCACGCTCAAGATCGATAGCCGCCACCCTGCCGTCAGCCGCCGCTTCGCGCTCCTCCCTTACCATCGACTGCGTCGCACTAACGAGCTGGAAGGTCGCGATGAAAACGGCAACAAGACCTATGACGAGGACGACCAAAGCCACGCCCCCCACGTTTCTAAGCCTTTCGGCGGCGCCTCTCGCCTGCTCTGCAGCCGTTTTGGCTGCCGCTGCGTCCGTGCTCGCCTGTTCCGCGGCCGTCTGCGAAATGGCCATTCTCTCCGGGATCGAGTTAGCCGGAAAATCCGCGTCTTTGCCACCTGGCTGCGCCGACTTGGTCGCTTTGTTAATATACCAGGACATCTCATGGTCGGACTTCGCCTTGTCGAACGCGACGTAGTCGGAAAGTGGAGCAGACTCCCTGCTGACACCCTTCGGACCGGTCCATGCGGGCATCATCGAGGTCTTCGTGAACTCCGCCCAGATGAGGTCTTGGCCCGCTTCCATAGTGTAGGTGTTTCGAGTGAGGTTGTGCAGCGGAACGACCAAGTGTCCGATGAAACCGGGGTCGACGACCGGTCCGGTGCCGAGGAGTAGCCCTTTGTGGACGAGATCGATGTGGAGGTTGAATCGCGCCGCTAGATAGTCGGGAAGTTGAAAGCGCTCGAGAGTCTTGACGTATACCAATGAGTTGGGCGGAAGCTCGAAGGTCTCTCCTTCGTTGAGGGAGCGGTATGGATCGGCAGCTGTGTTTGCGGGATCATGGTATGCGATGTGGTGTCCGACCCGCATTGCGTAGGAAGCCGCCTTACGACGGGTCAGATCGTATGGCCACACCATCGCCACGGTCCGCAGGTAGTCCCCTACATGTGCAGAATTTAGCAGCGCCGACGGAACATGGGGAAGCGGGTCGCTGGACTTGAACTGCCTGAAGAGTTCCTCCGCGGCCTCGTCTGTCAATGCTTGAGAATCGGTGCCGATGTCCATCTTTCGCATCGATGCGCCAACCTTCCTCTTGCAGAGCCTAGAGATTGCCATCCCCACCTCGATTCCCTATTGCTGTTTAAGACAACCCGCCCGGTTTAGTCCCGTCACCGCGTGGACGTTAGTAGGAGGAGACCCAGCATGCCAGTGTCAATAGTGGTCGGCGGGCAATTCGGTTCTGAAGGTAAGGGAAAGATCGCCCTCGAGGTCGCGCGACGTTCACGGGAACCGGTGACTGCGGTGAGGGTCGGGGGATCCAACTCGGGCCACACGGCCTTCGACTCCCAAGGTCGACGTAGAGTTCTTAGACAAATACCGGCTGCGGCCATAGACGGCGCGAGAATCGTGCTCCCCGCAGCCTCCTATATCGATGCTGAGGTCTTGCTCGAAGAGATTGACCTTCTCGGCCTGGGTCCCGACCGGCTCACTATAGACAGGCGCGCGAAGCTCATCTGCAGGACCCATCGCGCCTGGGAGAACGACGCGGGCCTCTGCGCCGCCATCGGTTCCACGGGATCGGGAACCGGCGGGGCCGTCATGGCAAACGTCGCCCGATCAACCGATGCTTTGGATCTGCCGAGCCCGAGGGTCGACATCGTGCCCGAACTCGCATCGTTCATCGGCTCGGCCGACGAGGTCCTGACAAGCAGGCTAGCACGTCGCGAACGTGTCGTCGTGGAAGGGACACAGGGCTTCGGGCTATCACTCAACTTCGGCGACTGGCCGTTCGTGACGAGCCGTGACACGACAGCCGCCGCGTTCGCGACGGAGGCCGGGACGCCCGTAACCGAGGTCGACGACGTCACCATGGTCATACGCTGCCACCCCATCAGGGTCGGTGGTCGGTCAGGCGAACTGCCCAACGAGATCGACTGGTCTACCATCACCCGGGATAGTGGATCCGATAGAGAACTGTCGGAACGCACCACGGTGACGGGGAAGATACGCAGGGTCGGCGAATTTGACTCCGATATCGTCAGAAGGGCTATCGCGGCGAATGGTCCGACCCGCATCGTGCTGAACCATCTCGACTACGTGGACTGGACGGTCAGGTCAGGCGAACTCAGCGACGAAGCCCTGAGATTTGTGTCCGATCTAGAGCGCTCCATAGGTCGGAGAGTCGATTGGATCGGGACCGATGAGCGGACGGTTGTCGACCGACCCGCGACCGACAACGTGCACTTCCTGGCGACGAGCTGAGCCGAACGCTCGGGCGGGCAGGTGTCCGCAGCGGCGCGCATCGCCGTGCCAAAAGCTATTTTGACCCTTCCTCCCCGATGATCTCATCGACAAGCGCCGCGAGCCGGTCGGTCGTCTCGCCGGAATTCTCGAACAGGATGTCCGCATGGCCGGCGAGCGCGTTGACCTCGCTCTCGACTTCGTCGGCTTCCGCCTCGTCGAAGTCGCCGCCGCTCTCGCGACCCTCGAACCTCTGGCGGCGTAGGTCCGTTGGAGCGGTCAGATGCACGTGGACCATACGGGGCCCGAATCTCCTCCTGAAGAAAGCGACGTCCTCGTGCCATCTGGCGCCTTCGACGACGAAGCCCGCCTCGTGGTCGTCGACGAGCCGCAGGGTCTCCTCGCAAAGGACTTCCTGTCCGACCTCACGATGGAGCTTCAATCCCATCTCCCGATACCAATCTCGTGTCGGTCGCCCTCCTTCCGTCGATCCCCATCGTCTGCCGATGGCCTGGCTGACCCTGGCATACTGGAGTCCGCGCGCACGCAGCATCTCGCCCAAGGTCGTCTTCCCGGCGGCGACCTGGCCGCTGACCACGATTACCGGTTCGCGTCTCACAAGGTCGGGACCATCATTGGCTGCTCCCCGGGACCACAAAGGGCCTCGGTGCGACCAGCGATGTGGAACAGACCGACGAGGGAACAGGTGATGGCGTCGAGTTCGTCATGGGTCGGCAACACGTCGACGAACTGGCCTCGGACCCCGAACTCGGACAGGCCGAGTTGCAACCACTCGTGCCCGGCACCTTTGCGAGGAATCCCCATGATGTCCTGGGCAGCACCCGGATAGCATTCGATGACCGGGACGCCTCGTCGCCTGATGCGATCGGCCAGTGCGATCCCCCTCTCGGTCAACTTCTGCATGCTGGGGATCAGGCAGGGATACACGTTGATGCCGCGCTTCTTCAGTATCCGCTCGCTGATCCGCATGATGCCGGCCTCGATCCGCCTCGGGTCGTCGTCGGATACTCGCGTACGCCCGACGGGCAGGCACAACGGTGAATCAATCGAGACGAGGTCCGGCTCGGCCGCGAGGACGGCATCGACTATCGCGTCGTCGTCCGAAATCGTCCGCGTCTCGGCATCGCGGCCCCGCAGGACGCAGTATCCCGACGGACGCTCCGCCGAGCCGGTCAGGTCTAGGCCGACGACCGTTGCATCCTCGGCATTTGTGCCGGCGAAGAGGTCGGCGAAACCCACCGATGGGCGGAGGTGGACGGGTGGGGACGGTAAAATGGAGTCCTCGCAAGCGAGTCCGGTCTTGCGGAAGGATCGTCTGCAAAGTTCACGAAGACCGTCGGCCTTGCGGAAGAGGTCGGGAGACGCGTGCCAGGAGACGAGATGGTCGAGGATCCGACCCATCGCCTCGACGTCAGCGCGGTTGTATTCGATCAACTCCCTGAGCGCCGGGAAGTCCCCTCGCATGTAGCGATGCCAGAGCACGACTGCAGCGGCCCCGTCGACACCATCCAGGCCCTGCCGACAGTCGATCCCAAGGATCCTCTCGATTTCCTTCTGACCACCCGAAAGGCCGGCGGCGCGGCACGCGAAGCGCAGATCGACATGATGACGAGGCCAGGCCACATCGCCCAGCATATCCTCAAGGAAGGCAAGGTCGAATCCGGAGCCGTTGAAAGTGATCAGGCTGCGGGCACGTCCCAAGGCGTCTAGGAACGGCTTAGGATCTTGTCCGGCGAGGACGACCCCATACTCCCCGCCGATCGCGTATCCAATGAGCGTCACGTGATCGTAGTAGCGGCTCAGACCGGTCGTCTCGATGTCGAGGAAGAGGATGTCCGTTGGATGTTCGAAGAGTCGGCTTAGGTCGCGGCTGGAAGACGGGCGCGTCCTTTTTCGCGCGGGCTCTTCCATTATCACGGGAAGGTCTAAGTCGCATCCATCTGGAATTTTCAATTCTGGGAAGAGATCAAAAGACATCGTGCAGCTTCGCCGACGCGGTTCGGGCCGCAGCCGAAAAAATAAAGGATCACCGAGTCCAGATAGTAGCCGACGCGAACGTGGAGGCAAGTTAGGGCCGTGAGTTTTATGGGCATATCGACCCGTTTAGCCCTGTAGGCGAAGGAAGATGTCGATGTCTTTCGTCACGTAGGTATTTCTGCATGGGGGGCCCTGTCGAAGACGGTCGACAGTCTTCATCGAGCACCTCCCTCACATCTCAGCGATGAAGCCGCACCTTGTGATCTCGCCAATCATGGCAAAACCGCTCCGCTCGATCGCGGATGGTCGCGGTCGGGTTGACCACGAAGAAAGTGCGGCAGCTGTAGGCGTTCGCCCGCACCGCCATTGTCCCGGCGCCGAGATGTTCCGCCCAATGGTCGACCTCGAGATCGTGCCCGCCTTTGAAACGACTATTGTGATGATACACTACTGCGGTCCGACCTTCCGCCAAGGCGAGCGCCTCACCCAGCGGCAGGCGCTTCCCGAAGGAATATTGACGACGGCGCACGGGTTCGTCGTCGGTCAGCCCGTTGTCGGGGTCGGCGAAAACTAAGTCGCAACCGTCGAGCGCGCCCAGCACGTTCTCGAACCACCTGCCGCGCTCTTGTGATCGCCCGGCCGCCGGGGTCCGTCGCAAGTCGAGGTCCTCGTCCGAGAATACGGCGTCGAGCAGCCCCGTTTCCTGAATGGCGCGGACGCTGCGCCGCTTCGCGACCATGGCCCGGAGCCCGTCGAAGAGCGGGGCGTCCAAGTGTCGCCAGCGATCAGGATCCTGTAGATAGGCAACATGCCTCCCGTCGTCATTGTGACCCTCGTCCGGATATCGATACCAAGCCACTCCTAGACGTAGTCCGGGGGAGAGCGCACGGAGCAGCCCGATCTTCACGAAATCCCCGACGTCTCCCGCATACCGATCTTGCATAGTTCCTCTCGACATAACTATGTGACGGTATCGCTCAAGCCTAATCCTTCGACTCGAGCAACATCGCTCGGATTGCGCACCGAGCCGACCGGACCGAAGGAGTCGCGCGAGATCCCCCATACTAGTCGACTGTCACGCTCCGCCGCCCGACTTCGGGCTATGACGCCGGTCCAACCAGTCATGCGAGATTTCGTATGATCTACGTTGTCTGTTGCAGCTTCCTTGTCCAACCTGTCGCAGGCCCTATCGCTGCTGGCGCAGCGCGGTCGTAGTTCCGGATAATCGTTGATTGAAAGAAGGGTAGGAGCTGACAAAGTCTTCGTGATATTAGACGCTGATGCACGCCCTTCCGGCCCAGTTCTCGGACATTGATGATCTCTTGCGAGAGGCAGCGCATGGAAGGTTGCGGGGCCACGGTTCTATCCTGATTGAGAACTCGGGGCGCATCGGCCCACTCATTGAGTTGCTGGCAGGTGCTCGGCAATTCCCGAGTGAGTACGAATCTATTTCGTTCGCGGGGGCGTTCGCTTCCCAAGTTCGTGAGGCATGGGCGACGGGTAAGCCATTCGGCGGTGGCTTTAACGATCAGGCCGGAGCCTTCCCACTTCCTTTTCAAAACCCTGTAGAGACCGGTGATCCAGTCTGGCAGCAATGGCTGCTCCATGCGGAGAACACCGCGAAGTCTCGTGGTTTTCCCGCTGGGCTCGTTGCGTCGCTCATAGGGGCGATGGGAGAGATGCAGGACAATATCTACGAGCATAGCGGCGCGGCCCACACAGGGCTTGTTGCCTATGCAGTCACGGATCGCTCCTTCGAGTTTGTAGTGGCGGATCGGGGCATGGGTGTGCTGGAGACGCTACGGCAAAATCCCGATTACGCGCATCTGCCAGATGCGGGGGCGGCACTGGCCGAGGCCATCAAAACCGGTGTGTCGCGCTTCCCTTCGGCAAGTGGTCGTGGGCAGGGCTTCGTCCAGCTCTGCCGATCCATGGTGACTGACCGAGCGGAGCTTCGCTTCCGCTCCGGCGATCACGCGCTTATGCTTTGTCCGACGTATGATCCCCTCAATGGTGATCAGAGACTTAGTCATACGTCAGATCTTGCGGGCATGACGATCAGCGCAATCTGGCGCGCGAAAGCCCTCTGACATCGCTTCGCGCCGTTTCTCGGCGTGGCTGCGCGCCATGATAATATGGCTACTTTGAAGCGTCGCGACATTCTGCTGCAGCAACGCATCGATTGGCGCGCCAGGTGGGGTCGGATGCTTGCGCCAGACCAACTTCCCATCGGGACGGAAGTGGGCGGCCTGCCGATAGCATGTTTTGGCGAATGCATCGGTATCGATCATCGTCACCGATGCGAAGACTGCCCGCAGCGGTTCAAGCGCGCGGATGCCGCCGCGAACCACTAAACCCAGCGGTTGCGGGGCGCGCGCGGCAAGCGCAGTCAGCTGCGCCACATGCCAATCCAACCGTTCGCCACGGCCTGCGCCGGTCGCAAACTCGAAGGCTAAGTACTGGATCTCCGGGCGCTCGGCGATCAAGTCGCCCCAGCGCTCATAATCGCGTTCCGTGCGCGCGTTGGGATGCAAGGCAGTCGGCAGCCCCGCCTGCATCATCTCGACCGTCGCAATCAAGATGCGCTTCATAGCATGCAGGTTATCGGTGCGGGGCACATCGGTCAGCACGCTAAAATTGGGAGGTGTGATCAGCGCGATGTCGAGGGCTGCCAGCGCCTGAAGCATAGCGGGCCTGTTTTTTGCCGACCAGTAGCGCTCGATTTTCCTGTCCCGCGCCACCCCGGAAACCACCAGTCGGGCATTCGGGTCGATGCCGAACTTCTTGCTCAGCGCTGCGCGGTCGGAATAGCGTAGCGTGCCCGTTTCGATGTCCAAAAGCGCATAGAGCGGCAGCGCGACAATCGGAGAATTTAGCCTACCGACGCGCGCGGTAGCATGTTCGATCAACGGGACCATGGGCGGCAGTGCCGCGATGGGCACGACTTGAGCGCGGGGCACGTTCGCCAACTCCAGCCCATCAACTTCCCTCAGGCGAGCCACGAACTGCTTCGGCTTGCCCCGGCAGACGAGGTCACAGGTGGCCTTGTCCTCGCAGCGGCAGTAATCACTGCAATCGAAGACGCTGGCACCGTTATGAGCACCACCACAGATGGCGCGGTCAATACAGGTTACACAGCCCAGCGAACAGGACATGGTCGTAGCATCGTCCCACAGACTTTGCGCATTGCTCACGAGGCGGGGCAGCGAACGGTTGTTGACATTCTTCATTGCAACCGAAGCTCCGCGCTGTTGCCGAACAAACTGACCCGTTCAACGATCCCAAGGGCGACACCGCCGCATTCAACAATGGATGTGTGCATATCGGATGGCAGGCCGTTGACGGCACCGATGCGGCTTTGCCCCCGGCACACCATTGCGTTGCCGGACCCGCACTGCACCACGAGCTCGTCGCCAGCCTGCACGCTCATGCCTGGGTCTATGTCAGCCGTGATGGTGCGCTGTCGCGCCCCAAACCGCACATCGAAAAGACCCGGCTCCTTGAGCCTGTCCACACCATTCTTCCAGCGCTTACGCCAAGGCTGGCCGGACTGTTCGCGGATAAAATCGGCGCCCATCAGTTCGCCTCCATTACAGGGCTGAACAGCTTGGTCTTACCGTGTCGTATTTCCTTCAGCATGCCCTTGGCGGACAGTGTTGCCAGTCGGTTATTCCATGCGGTCGTGCCGATTTTGTCGTCGGGGCGGAGCTTGGCGAGGTCTGGCGCGGAAATCGGATAATGCGCGGCGATAAGTTGAATGGTGTTCATCTGCCCGGAATCCAGTTCGCCAAGGATGTGCGGGTCGTTGGTCGTGCCGTCCGTGTCGAGCGTGCATGCCCAAATGGCGTCGTTGCGACCGCGAAGGTAGGTCGCAAGCTCTTCCTCAATGGTCGCATTAGCATTGGCAACCACTGGGTAAATCATGCCCGCTGCGTTGCGGCAGAAATCGCGGAAGCCCATGACAGCCTCGCGGAGAAACGACCCCGTCGCAATGTCCACCTTAGCAAAATCGAGGAAGGCGAGGGTGGGTTCTGCCACCGGCGCCGTCTTCTCGATTAGCTGAGCAAGCATCTGCCGTCCCATGGCGCTGCCGGCCAGTGTTGTGCTGCCTGCTGGGTTAGCCAGCATCTGATGTCGAATCATTTCACAATCCTCACTAATAGAAGTGAGATAAGTGAGTGTGGGCTATCCGTCAAGAGTGTATCGGTTCGTTTACTCAGGCCGCCTCGCCCAATCTTATCAGTTCGACGCAGACACCATTGACCCTGCGCTTGATCGCTTTTCGCAATGATGCGAGCCGGGCTCGGTCTGTATTGGCGAATTCGGCGAGCGCACTTCCGCACAGGCCTTGGTCAATGCCGTCGACCACCCTTTCGATCTCCGGCGAACCTGCGACGACGTCGTCGAGAGCTTTCCGCCATGCATCGGAGCGTTCGGCGATTTCGCAGGCTTCGTCTGGTGCCAAAGGCGACACCACCATGTGGAGTTCGTTACAATACCAGGCCTCGTCCCTGTAGCGCTTCGCAATGATCGCGCTGGCGATCGAACGCATGACCCCCATCAAGAAATACTCCATCTTGAGTCCGGCAGGGCATCTGCGTGAGGTTAGCGTCCGTAGGATCGCTTCCTGCAGGATGTCTTCCGCGTCGATGCCGGCGGTGAGAGCGCGAAAGCGCGCCATTCGCATGAGCTTTGAATTTGCCCGAAAGTCGATCGTCGCAATTGCTGCGCGAACCTGCGGCTTCGTGAGATAAGAGCGTGTCGCGCTATTCGTTGATGTATGCGCGGCGCTGCCCGAATTCGGACAGGCGCTCCGCGATGTTTTGTTTTTATTGCTGTTGCCAGCAGTTGCCTTCGCCATGGTTTCCTCGCTGGGCGAGCGAGACCACGGTTGTGGACAGCAGTGTCGAACATGTCGTTTCGCGACCTCGAGCGCCAATCGAACGCGCACGGGTTTCATGCGGTTCACAGGGTTAGCGCGACTCGAATTAAGGTCTCCGGCTCGGGGTTCTGTCCCGGCACGCTGCATCGCGACACTGCTTTGCCATGGGACGGTTTAAGAAATGGTTACCGGCACCTGTGCGCATCAGCGGAAACTGGTTGCTCTTTGCGCCGGACCGGAGATGTCCGAATTTCTCCGGTCCGGCGCATATGTAGGGTGATGGCTCAAGCCGCATCGTCGAAAGCCTCGGCGATCTTGCTGTGCAGGCCAGCAACGAACGCCCGCAATTCGCCAGCCAGCCCGTGGTTTGGACGTCGTCGCAAGAACCCCTCGACCAGCGTCACGATGGCAGGTTCTAGCCGTAGGCCATTCGTGCCTTGGGCAACCAACCATCCGATCTTCGCGATGGCCAGCAGAAGACAGTCCAGCTCGACGTGATCGCGCAGGTTCCGCCATGCTCCATCGCTGACCGGCCGCGGAACGCTGGACTTCGCTGCGACAAGGTCGAAAGGCACGCCCATGCGAAGCAAAAGTTGGCTGAGGTGGGTCCACGTTTTACCGCCACCTTTCATCATCAAGCCGAGGTCGAGATGAGGGCGCTGACCTTTTCGCCCAGGCTGGTCGATGAGCTGCGGCGGCAGCCGCAGACCATGCGCTATGCTAGCGTGCAGCAGGATCGGCACGTCGGTCGCCAGTCCCCCATAGGTGATGACGGGCTTGTCGTCGTTCGCACGCAGATAATCGAAGACCTTGGTGACCACGCCAGCCTCGTCAACCCAGTCCCGTTCGCACCAGCTGCCAACTTCGCCTGTACTCACCCGACCTTCTTCGTCGATGGTAAACTGGAACGCAGCTGCAGCCATGACACGCTTCACCGCG
This sequence comes from Erythrobacter sp. LQ02-29, assembly GCF_022576075.2. Classification (NCBI taxonomy): domain Bacteria; kingdom Pseudomonadati; phylum Pseudomonadota; class Alphaproteobacteria; order Sphingomonadales; family Erythrobacteraceae; genus Erythrobacter; species Erythrobacter sp. LQ02-29. The sequence continues at coordinate 817,049 of NZ_JANCNT010000001.1, forward strand.
ACCGCGTGACGATTGGAATCAGGATCCATGGCCTGATGTAATTTGTAGAGGTGCTTGTCCCAGTAAAATTCCGCGTCGAGCGCGATATACGTTTTTGCCATTCTGCTTTTCCTTTCGCTTGGTGTTGGCATCCTCACGCTTCGTCAGAAGGGGAGTGGGCGCGCTCGCTCGATTGCTCGCCATGCCTGCCAGGCGGCAGCGAGCGATGTCCGCTGGTGCGGCGAACATTGCGACCACAAAAACGCTGTCCACAGGCACTGCGCTTCGTCCGGTGCCCTGCGCGATCGTGACAGGACATTCGAACCGGGGCCGGCGCGCTCAATCCGATATGCGGCAGCAATCTCTTCCAGCACGCTGTTCGCGCATTCGAGCGGGAGGATATCGAGGTCCGGGCGGTTCCGTTGCAGCAGTTGCAAGTCTGCTGGCGGCAACGGTCCACCAGCGGCGAATGCATGCCGCAGGTAATGCTGCGACGTGCGGGAAGCCCGCGCGATCAATGTCGCATTGGTCGGAATGCGTTTTGCCAGCCCTGCGAGAATATCGGCTCGGTTCTCTGTTCGATCGAACGCACGGTGATCGACAGCGAACCTTGCGCCACTCTTTCGTTCGCGGCGGACGGTAAAGATGGCGGTCGAACGAATAGCGGATCGCGGGCTGCTTTCGCCGGGATCGCGGATGATCGCGAGCGAGCACACCCGCCGGACTGCCTCTCCTTCTGGCGCTGTGCGCGGCCAGTCGTTCCGGTCACGGATTGGGCGAAGGATACGCTCATCTGCCGGGCATGCTTCGGTGCTGCCGGATACTTCCGGCTGCTGTTCGGAACTTTTCATGGACTTACCTCGTGTCGCGAAGCCGACCGAGGGAATTTTCCCCTCTCCAACCGACCTCGGACAGCCACGCTGGCCGGATGGAGTTTTCCCAGTGTGGTGGCACGAGGAAGCAAAGAAGGGGACAGTAGAAAACGGCGTCCGTTGCAGATGCAGATCCAAAAATCAGCTGGGCCTCGCTATAGATCCCGCCCTTGCTCGAACGGATTGAATGGTTCGCGATATGGCTTGCGCAATGGCGGATTGGCGTCAGCCGGAGTTGTCGATGTAGGTTTCTCAGCCGCATCGGCCGCATTAGCGCCTTCGCCAACCGGAGCCGCCGGCGCTATCGCAGCATCGTTGTGGGGCCCGGCGCAGTTATTGGAACTGATTTCATTGATTTGTTTGGCGCCAGACGATGCCGTCCGATTGGCTAATCGGTCGAGCAGGCTTCCGGCTTCCGGATCCCTGAACATGAGCATGAAAAACGCCTTTTTGTGTTCGTCGCGAGCCTGAGCATCCGTTTCGTCCAAGACCGGCAGCATCTTCACTTTGTCTACTGCTCGACGGAAGTCGGCATTCTCAGACCAGCGATCGAAGATCTCGCCCATTTCCATTCCGGTCTCGGATTTGGGCAGCGCCTCTCTCCATCTTTCCACGGAGAGCTGGGCTGAGTTGCGGGCGATGAAATTAGCCATTCGCTGCATCTCGAGCTCTTGTGTGTCGGCGAGCACCAGTAGGTCAGCTGCAAGCTTGGCGGAAAGCCCCGCCAGAGCGATCGTGCGCGTGTCGGAATCCGGTCCACAGACAAGCACCTTTTCGTCCGACATTGGGCAAATGACGGTTTTTCGAAGCTTGCCATTTGCGATGAGATCGAGAGCCCAGGCTTCGTCTTCCGTGCCCTTGGGCTTCGGAGACTCTTTGGTCGTGTTAGCAGCGGCGATCGGCGTGTCGCCACGCTGAGGCTGAATGGTCTTGCTCCGTGTGCCTTCGACTATTGAAGTCGGCGCCGCATCCCCCTCGACCGCAGCGTGCTCATCGGCACCTCCATTGGCACGAGGCGGCATCCCCAAAAGATTAGACGTAGGCTTATCTCGGAGGTCATGAGGAAACACCGCATCGAAAGAGAATGGTTGGGTGTCGGAAAGCTGGCGCGAGTCCGGCGCCGAGCCGCGTTGCTCTCGCTGTGGCCTGCCAGGATGCTCAACGGGAGCCTTTGCCCTGAAGCGTGACACCAATGCCGATACCTACAAGTATTTCGGTGAGCCCGTTTATACTTATGCGCTGAGAGAGGGCATAGGCGACGGCTTCCTGACGCCTTTCAAGGTGCGCCAGATGGCGAGCACTATGGACACCTACACCTTCAGCGACGAGGACGAGGTGATCGCGGGCGAGATCGACCCGGACAAGGAATACAAGGAAGCCGATTTCAACACCAAGCTCATCATCGACGAGCGCGAGATGAGCCGCGTGCAGGAGTTCATGGACCAGATCGACCAGCGCCAGAAGACGCTGGTCTTCTGCGCCACGCAGGACCACGCCGCGCGCGTCCGCAACTTCATCAACCAGATCAAGGACAATCCGGACCCGCACTATTGCGAGCGGGTGACGGCAGACGACGGCAAGCTGGGCGAGCAGCACCTGCGGGAATTCCAGGACAACGAGAAGACGCTGCCGACCATCCTGACAACGTCGCAGAAGCTGTCGACCGGGGTGGATGCGCGCAACGTGCGCAACATCGTGCTGCTGCGGCCGATCAACTCGATGATCGAGTTCAAGCAGATCATCGGCCGCGGGACTCGCACGTTTGACGGGAAGGACTTCTTCACGATCTACGATTTCGTGAAAGCCTATGAGCACTTCAACGACCCTGAGTGGGACGGCGAACCGGAAGACCCTGCGGATCCCCGACCTCCGCTTCCCGGTCCTGGCGGTCCCGATGGGCCGAACGATGCGGAGGATCCCGAAGAGCCGAAGGAGCCGACCGAGAAGGTCATCGTGAAGTTGGCCGACGGCAAGGAGCGCAAGATCCGCTACGTCGCCGCGACGACATACATGTTCAACGGCCGGCCCATTACGGCCCAGGAGTTCATGGACCATCTGTTCGGCGATCTGGGCACGCTGGTTACAAGCGAAGACGAACTGCGCGAGATATGGAGTGATCCCGATCGCCGTAACGCTTTTCTCCAGCGCCTGACTGAAATGGGCTACGACCGCGAGCGCCTCGCGGACATGCGCCGCCTGATCGACGCGCCGAACTCAGATATCTTCGACGTGCTCGGCTACATCCGCTTCACCCTGGCACCTCTAGCCCGGGCCGAACGCGTCGAAACGGCGAAGGCAACGGGTATGGATGGCTACGAGGAAGAGATGCGCGAGTTTCTCGACTACGTCCTCGGCTCCTACGCCAAGGACGGCATCCGCGAACTCGACACGCAGCGCCTAAGCCACTTCATACGCAGCCGGTATGGCAGCATGAATGATGCAAAGAGGAAGCTCGGATCGACCGGCGACATCCGCTCTGCCTTTTTGAATATTCAGAGGCATCTGTTTTCGGAGGGCCAATCGGCTGCGCGCTGAGCTCCGGCGAAACTCCGGCGAAAACAATCGCTATTCTTGCTTTGTTCGTCCATTGTTCCGCAGATTCTAGCCGTGAAAACGTCGGTTTTCCGCCATTTTCGGCACTAGGTGCTGCCCTCCGAAGGCAGAGGTCACAGGTTCGAATCCTGTCGGGTGCGCCAGCGGCTCGGGACGAATTCGGTTCGCCGCCCGCGCTCAGGCCGTCTTTTCGATCCGGACGGGCACGCCCTTGCTGGCCGGGGTTTTCGACAGCTGGTCGTGATACCACAGCGGCACCAGCGGGTTGAGCTCGGGAAAATAGCCCGCCAGCGTGCCGGTGGGCAGGTCGTAGGGCACGACCGTCAGCCCCTCCACCGCGCGGGTCGGTTCGGCGTCGCGGCCGGTGTCGGTGATCAGCGAGACGCGGTCGCCTTCCGCAAGGTTCGCGGCGACCATGTCCTCAGGCCGCATCAGCACGATCATGCGGTCGCCCTCCAGCCCCCGCAGTCGATCCGAATGGCCGTAGATCGTGGTGTTGAACTGATCGTTGGAGCGCAGGGTGACGAGGTGATAGCGGCCCTGCGCGTCGCCCACGCCGCAGGCGTTCAGCACGGTTGGGTCGGTGAACTCCGCCTTCCCGCTTTCGGTCTTCCAGATGCGCTCGTGTGCGGGATTGCCGCGGTAGAAGCCGCCCGGCTGGATCATCCGCGCGCTCATGTCGTGGAACTGGTCGGGCCAGGTGCGCGCGATCAGGTCGCGGATGAGCGAATAGTCGTCGGCCCATTCGCGCCAGCGCAGCTTGGGGTTGCCCGAGATGGTCGCGGCGGCGATCCCGGCGACGATGGCGGTTTCGCTCAGCAGATGTTCGCTCGCGGGGTTCCGCTTGCCCATGGAGCCGTGAATATGGCTGAAGCTGTCCTCTATGCTCACCCACTGGTTGCCGGTGGCCCGCAGGTCCTCCTCGGCCCGCACGAGGCAGGGCAGCAGCCAGCTTTCCTTACCCGGAATCAGATGCGTGCGGTTGAGCTTGGTCGCGACGTGGACGGTCAGCTCCATCCGCTGCCACGCTTCGTGGACCGCCGCGTGATCGGGCACCGCCATGGCGAGGTTGCCGCCGAGCCCGATATAGCCCTTGTTCTCCCCCGCCAGCAGCGCTTCTAGGAATTCGACCGTGGTGTGCCCGTCCTCCTCCGGCGTTTCGAGGTCGAGCAGTTCGCGGTATTTCTCCACCGGGGCGAGCTTCACCTTCTCGGTGATGCCGACCGTGCGCTGCCCCTGCACGTTGGAATGGCCGCGGATCGGGCTGCACCCGGCGCCCTGCCGCCCGATATTGCCGCCCAGCAGCAGCAGGTTGACCAGCATCCCGATGCCCTGCGCGCCGTGAACATGCTGGGTCAGCCCCATGCCGTAGATGCCGATGACGTTCTTCGCGTTGCAATAGACGTCGCCCGCCGCCTCCATCTCGGCGCGGGTGACGCCGGAGGCACGCTCCAGCTCGGGCCAGCTCGTGTCCTTCAGCGTCGCGAGAAATTCGTCGAGCCCGGTGGTGTGCTGATCGATGAAGGCTTCGTCGAGGATCCTTTCGCGGCCCTTCGCCTCCGCCTCGGCGTCGCGTTCCAGCACCCGCTTGATGACCCCCATCAGCGCGGCGATGTCGCCGCCGGGGCGCACCTGCAGGTACTGGTGGTGCATCTTGGTCGGCTTGCCGACGGTCATCTGGACCGGGTGCTGCGGATCGACGAATTCGACCAGACCCTTCTCGCGCAAGGGATTGAAGACCACGATCTTGCACCCGCGCTGTACCGCTTCCTGCAGCGGGCGCAGGATGCGCGGCGAATTGGTGCCGGGGTTCTGGCCGAGATAGAAGATCGCGTCGCAATGCTCGAGATCTTCCAGCGTGCAGGTGCCGACCGGCGATCCGATGACCTTCTTGAGGCCGACCGAGGTCGTCTCGTGGCACATGTTGGAACTGTCGGGTAGGTTGTTGTGACCATAGGCGCGGGCGAAGATCGCGTAGAGATAGCTGGGCTCCAGCGCCGCCTTGCCGCTGGCGTAGAACGTCACCGATTTGGGATCGAGCGCCTTCAGCTTCGCCCCGATCGCGGCAAACGCCTCGTCCCAGCTCGCCTCGACATATTTGTCGGTTTCCGGATCGTAGCGCAGGGGATGGGTCAGGCGACCTTCCATCTCCAACTCGTAGCCCGACCATTCGCGCAATTCGGTGACGGTGTGGTTCGCGAAGAATTCGGGGGTGCAGCGCGCGCTCGTCAGGTCCCACAGCGTCGCCTTCGCGCCGTTTTCGCAGAATTCGAAGGTATGGGGGGTGGGCGGTTTGACCCAGGCGCAGGAGCTGCACATGTACCCGCCCGGCTTGTTCTGGCGGCGCAGCGTTTCGAGCGCGCCCGGCCCCGCGCGATCGCGCAGCTCGCTCTTGATCAGGCTCTTGACCGATCCCCACCCGCCCGCGGGCCGGTCGTATTCCTTCGCCTCGGGTGCCTTGTCGCTCATGCCTGTGCCCTCGTCTGCCTGCCCAGTAGCAGGAATGGTCGGTTCGGTCTGCCGTTCCGCCTCGCCGTCTTGCCCCGGAACCGTGCGCACTGTAGCGCGGTTTGACGATGATGCGAAAGCCGCCAGAGCCGCGACTGCGATCCGCCGTGGCCGGCAGGCTTTCTTCGCTTACCTTGCTTATCGCGCTAACCGGCTGCGCCCAGGTGCATTCGGGCGGCATGCTCGATCCCGCCGGCCCGGTGGCGCAGGTCCAGCGCGACCATTTCATGATCGTCGTCGCGCTGGTCGCGATCGTGATCGTCCCGGTATTCTTGGCTCTGCCGTGGATCCTGTGGCGCTATCGCCTCTCGCGCAACAGCACCGACTATAAACCCGACTGGGATTTCGACCGGCGGATCGAATGGGTGATCTGGGGCGTGCCGGTGCTGGTGGTGGCGGTGCTGGCGGCGGTGTTGTGGATCAATGTGCACCAGATCGATCCCTATCGTCCGTTGGCGCTGCAGGGGGTGCCCCAAGGCGCGCCGCCGCTGCCGGTGCAGGCGGTCGGGCTCGACTGGAAATGGCTGTTCATTTACCCGGAACAGGGCATCGCGACGGTCGACGAACTGGTGGTGCCCGCCGGGCGCGACATCGGTTTCGACCTGACGGCGGATGGCCCAATGATGAGTTTCTACGTTCCCCGGCTGGGTGGGCAGATCTACGCCATGGCGGGGATGCGCACGCAACTGCATCTGGCGGCGGACGCGCCGGGCGATTTTCGCGGGCTCAACACGCAATATAACGGCGTCGACTTCCACCGGCAGAGCTTTCGCGTGCGCGCCCTGCCGCCGCGCGAATTCGCCGCGTGGGCGGCGCGGGCGCGGTCCGCTCCGCCGCTCGATGTGGCGCGCTATGCCAAACTCGCGGAGCCGTCCGTTACCACGCGTCCGCTCGTGTTCGGGCGAGTCGAGCCGGACCTGTTCGCGAAAGTGATCGGCAAGTACGAATGCGGGTCCGCCCCGCACCACATGGCAAAGGCCGTGCGATGAGCTCGGGCCTCTCCTACTGGATCTTCGGGCGGCTCGAATGGAGCGACCTGCTGATCAAGTCGAACGCGATCGCCACCGGTGCCTCGTGCATGGTGGTGATCGTCGCGATCGCGATCGTCGCCCTGCTGACCTGGACCGGGCGCTGGGGCTGGCTGTGGCGCGAATGGCTGACCAGCCTCGATCACAAGCGGATCGGGATCATGTATATCGTGATCAGCTTCATCATGATGGCGCGGGCCATCGCCGAGGCGATGGTGATGCGCACCCAGCAGGCGATGGCCGCGGGCGGCGGGACCGATCTGGTCGGTGCGCAGCATTTCGGGCAATTGTTTACCACCCACGGCACGGTGATGATCTTCTTCGTGGCGATGCCGTTCCTGTCGGGCCTGATTAATTACCTCCTGCCGCTCCAGATCGGGGCGCGCGACCTCAGCTTCCCCTTCATGAATGCGGTCGGCCTGGCTCTGACCTGGGCCGGTGCGGTCCTGATCATGGTCAGCCTGACGGTAGGCGATTTCTCGACCGGGGGGTGGAGCGCCTATCCGCCGTTCACCGAACTCGCGTTCTCTCCTGGCGAAGGGGTCGATTACTGGATCTGGTCGGTCATGCTGACAGGCATCGGCACCACGCTGACCGGCATCAATTTCGCGGTCACGATCTACAAGGAACGCTGCCCGGGAATGCATCTGATGCGCATGCCGCTGTTCTGCTGGACAGCGCTGTGCACCGCCATCCTGATGGTCTTCGCGCTGCCGCCGCTGACCGTGGCGAGCAGCCTGCTGGCGCTCGACCGCTATCTCGACTTCCATTTCTTCACCAACGGGTCGGGCGGCAACATGATGAACTATGCCAACCTGTTCTGGCTGTTCGGCCATCCGGAAGTCTACATCCTGATCCTGCCCGCGTTCGGGGTCTGGTCCGAAGTCATCTCCACCTTTTCCGGCAAGCGGCTGTACGGGTATCGTTCGCTGGTGCTGGCGACCATGTGCATCGCGGTGCTCAGCTTCACGGTGTGGATGCACCACTTCTTCACCATGGGGCAGAGCGCGAACGTCAACGCCGCCTTCGGCTTCGCCACCATGCTGATCGGCATTCCTACCGGGGTGAAGGTCTATGACTGGATCCTCACCATGTATCGCGGGCGTATCCGCTTTTCCGCCCCGATGCTGTTCGCGATCACGTTCCTGTTCTCCTTCGTGGTCGGCGGGCTCAGCGGCATCCTGCTCTCCAACGCGCCGACCGATTTCGCGATGCACAACTCGCTGTTCCTGGTCGCGCATTTCCATAACATGCTGATCCCCGGCACGCTGTTCGGCTTTATCGCGGGCTATATGTACTGGTTTCCCAAGGCGTTCGGTTTCCGGCTGGACGAACGCTGGGGGCGGATCGCCTGGGGGCTCTGGACCGCGGGGTTCTTCGCCGCCTTCGCTCCGCTCTATTCGCTCGGCCTGATGGGCGCGATGCGGCGCACCTCGCAAACCTACGATCCGGCCTACGAGCCCTTCCTCTATGTCGCGCTGGTCGGTGCCGCGCTGCTGTTCGCGGGCTTCGTAGCGCTGGTGGTGCAGCTGGTCGTCAGCACCCGCCACCGCGACCGGCTGGCGGTGCCGATCGGCGATCCGTGGGACGGCCGTGCGCTCGAATGGTTCACGCCCTCGCCGCCGCCGGAATGGAACTTCGCCCGGCTGCCGCAGGTCGAATGCATCGATGCCTTCGCCCGCGAGAAACGCGAGGGCGACCCCTATGCGCCGCAGGATGGCGACTACGCGGATATCGAGATGCCGCGCAATACCGGCCTGCCCACGCTGATTGGGATGGCCGGGATCGCCTGCGCCTTCGGCCTCGTCTGGCACATCTGGTGGATGGCGATCGTCGGCTTCGTCGCGATGTGGGGCTTCCTCGTCGCGCGCAGTTTCGAGAGCCGGACGACCCGGACCATTCCCGCGGCCACGGTTCGCGAAGCGAACGAGGCATGGCTCAGCCGGGCGCGAATGGCGCGGGCGGTGCCGCGCGAGATCGAGTTCACGGCGGCGAACACCGGCCGGGCGGAGCCACTGGCATGAGCGCGGGCAAGAACCTCCATCCCGGTATCAATATCGGCCATGTCGACCCCGGCGCACACCGCGCGGCGGAGCCGGTGATCTTCGGCTTCTGGGTCTTCCTGATGAGCGACTTGGTGATCTTCGCCCTGCTGCTGGCGACCTATGCCGCGATGAGCGTGCACGGGATCGCGGGCGGACCCACGCCAGCGCGGGTGGCCGATCTGCCCAGCGCCGCGATCGAGACCGGGCTGTTGCTGCTTTCCAGTTTCACCATGTCGCTCGCCACCGTGGCGCTGAAATATCGACCGGGGCGCGCGCATCTGCGCCGCTGGCTGGCAGTTACCGCCGTGCTCGGCCTCGCCTTCGTCGGGATGGAAGCGTGGGATTTCGCGAAGCTCGCGGCCCAGGGTGCGGTGCCGCAGCGCAGCGGGTTCCTGTCGGCGCATTTCACGCTGCTCGGCACCCACGCGCTGCATGTTTCGGCGGGGCTGGTGTGGATGGCGGTGCTCGCGTTCCAGCTGGGGCGCGAGGCGCTGGAGGACCTCGTGCGGCTCAGGATCATGCGGCTCGCGCTGTTCTGGCACCTGCTCGACGTGGTGTGGATCGCGATTCTTACCTTCGTCTTCCTGTTCGGGGCAGTTGGATGAGCGAACGCGACGACGAACGGCGCGAATTGCGCGACAGCTGGCTGGCGCTGGCAGGCGCGGTGGTGCTGACCGCCGCCAGCTTTGCGCTGGTGGTGTTGCTGCACCTGCCGCGCGGCTGGACGCTGGGCGGGCTGGCGCTGCTCGCGCTGGCGCAAATCGCGTGGCATTTCAGGTACTTCTTGCACATCGACCTCGACCGGTCGCACCGGCACGACCTCCAGCTCATACTCTTCACAAGCCTGATAATAGTGATGATGGTCGGCGGCACGATCTGGATCCTGTTCGACCTCCACGCCCGCATGATGTGATCCCCCACCGTTCCGCGATGTGGAAAAGGAGCGGGGCTCGACTGTCGGAGTGCGCCTCGCCTCGCTAGGGCATTCGGTCATATCCCGCTTCACCGGTGCGCGAGTATATGACCCGACCGCTGATCTCTCCCTCGATACTGTCCGCCGACTTCGCGGCATTGGGAGAGGAAGTACGCGCGATCGACGCAGCCGGTGCCGACTGGATCCACATCGACGTGATGGACGGGCATTACGTGCCCAACCTCACCATCGGCCCCGCCGTGGTGAAGGCGCTGCGCCCGCACACGGACAAGCCGTTCGACGTGCATCTGATGATCTCCCCCGTCGATCCGTATCTCGAAGCCTTTGCCGAGGCGGGTGCGGACGTCATCACCGTCCATCCTGAGGCCGGCCCGCATGTCCATCGCACGGTGCAGGCGATCAAGGCGCTGGGAAAGAAGGCGGGCGTTTCCCTCAATCCCGGTACCCCGGCGAAGATGCTGGACTACCTGATCGGCGAGATCGACCTCGTGCTGGTGATGAGCGTCAATCCCGGCTTCGGCGGGCAGAGCTTCATCGTCAGCCAGCTCAAGAAGATCGAGGCGGTGCGCAAGATGATCGAGCGCGAGGGGCGCGACATCCGGCTGGAGGTCGATGGCGGGGTCAATGGCGACACCGCGCGCCAGTGCGTCGATGCGGGGGCAGACGTGCTGGTGGCTGGCTCCGCCGCTTTCGCCGGTGGGCCCGACCGCTACGCCGCGAACATTGCGGCGCTGCGGGGGGATGCGCGTTGAGCGAGGTGGCCGATCCGATGACCGCCCCGCGCCACGCGGACGTGTCGCGCGATCGCCCTCGCGAGGAACAGTCGGCCCTGCCGCTCGGCGACGATCCTGCGCCCACCACCCATCTGCTGGCCGAGCGCGTGCTGGAGCCGTCGCGGGCGCTGGTCGCCACCGATCTCGCCCCCCCTGCGCTGGGTGCGGTGGAGCGGCTGATCCAGTTCGCCTACCGGCTCGGCGTGCCTGCCAGCGCGCTGACCCTGCCGATGGGCCGGACGGAGAGCATGCGCATTCTCGCCACGGTCGACAGCCCGCTGTCGGGCGATCGTGCAGCGGGCGTGGCCCTGCGCGCCGGGCACTTCCTCGTCCACGGAGTGAAGGCCCCGATCGGGCAGATGGACTTCGCCTCCAACACCCGCCTTACCGCGCCGTTCGAGCGGGTCGTGCACGGTTACGCCTGGCTGCGCGACCTCGCGGGCTGCACCACTCGCGATCAGGCCGCACCGGTCGCCAACCGAATCCACGCCGCATGGCTCGATGCCAATCCGCGCCCGGGCAAGGGGCGCGCGTGGGAAGTCGAACTGGTCGGCCACCGCCTGCTGGCGTGGCTGGTCCATGCCCCGCTCATCATGGGAAGCGAACCGTTGCGCGGTCGCACCCTGACCGCGATCGAGGACGGCGCGCGCTGGCTCGACCGCCATGTCGGCCAGGCGCAGGACCGGCTCGGCGAGGTCGCGGGATGGGTCGGCATCGTCGCCGCAGGGCTGCTGCTGCCCGGCGGAAAGCCGCGCCGGATATTCGGGGAAAGCGGGCTCGCCCGCGCGCTGGGCGAGCTGACCGCAGAGGATGGCGGGGTGCTGTCGCGCAGCCCCATCGCCCAGATGGAGGCGATCGCGCTGCTGGTCGATCTGGTGGCATGCTATGCCGCCCTCGATCGCGATCCGCCGCAGGCGCTGACCGCGATGAAGGCACTGCTGGTGCCGCCGCTGCTTTCGCTGCTGCACGGGGAAGGCGGGCTGGGCAGCTGGCAGGGAGCCAATGCGGTGCCGACCGAACGCGTCGCCGCGCTGGTCGCCGCGAGCGGGGTGCGGACCCGGCCGCTGAAGGACGTGCGGCACTGGGGTTACCAACGCGTCGCCACTCGCGACGCCGTGCTCCATTTCGACGCCGCGCCGCCGCCGCTGCCGCGCCATGCCCGCGCCGGCTGCGCCTCTACCCTCGCGTTCGAGTTCTCGTCACGCGGGGAGCGGCTGATCGTCAATTGCGGCGGCGCAGCAACGGCCGGTGGGCAGGTGCCGGTGCGGATCGAACAGGGGCTGCGCGGAACGGCCGCCCACTCGACGCTGGTGCTGGACGAATCGAATTCCACCGCCGTCCTGCTCAAGGGGCAGATCGGGATGGGCGTGAAGGAGGTCGAGATCGACCGCCGCCAGATCGAGACCGGGCGCGGGACCGCGACGCGGCTGGACGCGACGCATGACGGTTACGCCTCGCGCTACGGCTTGCTCCACCGGCGTATCCTGGTGCTGCGGGACGACGGAACCGAGCTGCTGGGCGAAGATATCCTGACGCCGCAGGGCAAGCGCGGGAAGCGCGGCAAGATCGCCTTCGCCATCCGCTTCCACTGCGGACGCGGGGTCGAGCTGCGCCTGGGTGAGGATGGCCGAGGGGCGACGATGCTGTTGCCCGGCGGTCAGCACTGGCAGTTCCGGCTGGGCCACGAATGCGATGGCGAACTCGCCATCGACGAAAGTATCTGGGTCGACGGGCAAGGACGCCCGCAACCGATCCAGCAGCTTGTCATTCAGGGAATGACCTCACGCAGCGGGGGAAGTTTCTCCTGGCTGCTCAAACAGATGGGATGAATACGGCCATGGCCGAACCGAAGATCACGCGGGCGCTGCTGTCCGTGTCCGACAAGAGCGGCCTCGTCGAGCTGGGCCGCGCACTGGCGGAACGCGGCGTCGAACTCGTTTCCACCGGCGGCACGGCGAAGACGCTGCGCGATGCGGGCCTGGACGTGCGCGACGTTTCCGACCTGACGGGCTTTCCCGAAATGATGGATGGCCGGGTCAAGACGCTGCACCCGATGGTGCATGGCGGGCTGCTCGCAGTGCGCGACGACCCGGCGCATGCGGCGGCGATGGAAGAGCACGCGATCTGGCCGATCGATCTCGTCGTCGTCAATCTCTATCCCTTCGCCCAGACGGTCGCGAAGGGAGCGGACCGGCCCGAGATCATCGAGAACATCGATATCGGCGGGCCCAGCATGGTTCGCTCGGCAGCGAAAAATCACCAATTCGTCACTATCGTAACCGATCCTGCCGATTACGACACGCTGGTCGCGGAATTGGGCGAGGGCGATGGCGCCACCTCCCTGTCCTTCCGCCGCGAGATGGCGGCCAAGGCGTTCTCAGCTACCGCCTCCTACGATTCGATGATCTCGCAATGGTTCGCCTTTGCCGATCAGGGCGAGAAATTCCCCCGGCAGGTCAGCATGACGCGCGTGCTCTCGGGTTCGCTGCGCTATGGCGAGAACCCGCATCAGGAAGCGGCGCTCTACCTGCCCGGCGGGCCCCATGTGCGCGGATTGCCGCAGGCGGAAAAAGTTCAGGGCAAGGCGCTCAGCTACAACAATTACAATGATGCCAATGCCGCGCTGGAGCTGGCGGCGGAATTCCGTGGCCAGGATCCGGCGGTGGTGATCGTGAAGCACGCCAATCCGTGCGGCGTGGCACAGCGCGGCACGTTGCTGGATGCGTGGCAAGATGCGCTGGCCTGCGACAGCGTCTCGGCCTTTGGCGGCATTGTCGCGACGAACGTTCCGCTCGACGGGCCGACGGCCGAGGCGATCTGCGAGATCTTTACCGAGGTCGTCGTCGCCCCGGCGGCGGACGAGGCGGCCCGCGCTGCCTTCGCGAAGAAGAAGAACTTGCGCTTGCTTGTCACCGGCGACCTGCCCGACCCGCGCCGCCCGGGGCAGACGCTGGCGATCATCGCCGGCGGCATCCTGGTGCAGGACCGCGACAATGCCGCGATCGACGCGGCGGCGCTGAAAACGGTGACGAAGCGCGAGCCGAGCGAGCGGGAGCTGAAGGATTGCCTGTTCGCCTGGACGGTCGCGCGACACGTCAAATCCAATGCCATCGTCTATGCGAAAGACGGTGCCACCGCCGGGATCGGCGCGGGGCAGATGAACCGCCGCGATTCGAGCCGGATCGCCGCGATGAAGGCGGCCGAGGCAGCGGAGAAATACGGCTGGGATAGGCCGCGCACGGTCGGCAGCGCGGTTGCCTCCGACGCCTTCTTCCCCTTCGCCGACGGTCTGCTGGCGGCGGCGGAGGCCGGTGCCACCGCCGTGATCCAGCCCGGTGGCTCAATCCGCGACGATAAAGTGATCGCGGCGGCGGACGAAGCCGGACTGGCGATGGTCTTTACCGGGATGCGCCACTTCCGGCACTGACCGCATCAGGCCAACATTTCGGCGCGCCCGAATACCTATTCAGCCTTGAGAAACGCTCGCGCATGCACAGATAGGTTGCAAGCAAGGACGTGATATCATGAAATTCATCAAATCGGATCTCTTTCGCTCGCTCGCCATCGGTTTCCTGATCGGCACCGCGATGGTCGGCATCAGCGCGGGCCCCGATGCGCTCGCGGTCGCGGCGCCCGCCGCTATCGCGCCGGTGGCTCAGGCGATCGTCCGATGAAAGCACGCCGTCCGCTTCTCGCGCTGGCCGGGGGCCTCGGGCTGGCGCTGGCCGCGTGCCAGCAGCCTGCCTTCGCTGCGGAAGAATTCGTCCACGCGCCTGCCGCAAAGGCGGAGGCGCACGAGAGTGGAGGGCTCAAAACCGCTATCTTCGCCGGTGGCTGCTTCTGGGGTATCGAGGCCGTCTTCAGCCACGTGAAGGGCGTGAAAAGCGCCGTTAGCGGCTATCATGGCGGTACTGAGAAGACCGCTAACTACGCCACGGTTTCCACCGGGCGGACTGGCCATGCGGAAGCCGTCAAGATCACCTATGACCCCAAGGTCGTGCGCTACGATCAGCTGATGCGCATCTTCTTCTCGGTGGGTGCCGATCCGACGCAGAAGAACCGGCAGGGTCCGGATGTCGGCACGCAATACCGCACCGCGATCGTGCCCCTTAGCGCGGAGCAGAACCGGGTGGCGAAGGCGTATCTGGCTCAGATGAAGGGCGGCAACAGCTGGGGTCGTCCCATCGTGGCGACGATCGAACGCGGTCAGGCCTTTTATCCCGCCGACGCGCATCATCAGGATTTCGCCGCGAAGAACCCGAATCATCCCTATATCCGGCGCTGGGATGCGCCCAAGGTCGCCGCGCTGTCGAAATACTACCCGCAGTTCTACTCCCGCAGTTTCCAGCGCAATTGAGCCGGTGGCGCGGACCCGCGCAAAGGCTTATATCCATCCCCATGGCTAGCGCACACAAGCACCACGAACACGAAGGCGCCGATCTGATCGCGGCGGCGCGAAGGACGCTCGAGGATCACGGCGAACGCTGGACCGGCATGCGCAGCGAGGTGTTCGAGGAACTGGCCCGGCACGATCGCCCCGCCAGCGCTTACGACATTGCCGACAATCTGAGCGCGCGCCGCGGTAGCCGGGTCGCGCCCAACAGTGTCTATCGCATTCTCGACATCTTCGTTCGCAACAATCTCGCCAACCGGATCGAGAGCGCGAACGCGTTCCTGGTGAACACCCATCCGGGGTGCCGCCACGATTGCGTGTTCCTGATCTGCGACGATTGCGGCGCGGCGACCCATTTCGACGACGACCGCCTGACGAAGTCGCTTCGCCAGGCGGGGCGGGACCACGGGTTCAGCGATGTCCGTCCCGTCGTGGAGTTGCGCGGGTTGTGCAGCGCCTGCGCCTGAGTTCGCGCGCCTGAGCAATATATTGCTCGCCCTCTCGCGAATCGACAGCCTGCAAATCGCGGTGTAAGCCTGCGGGTTATGAGTTCCAGACCCGATACCCCGCTGCTCGATACCGTCGACACTCCCAAGGATTTGCGCAAGCTCGAGGCGAGCCAGTTGCGGCAACTTTCCGACGAACTGCGCGAGGAAATGATTTCCGCCGTCGGCAGCACCGGCGGCCACCTCGGCTCCGGGCTCGGCGTGGTCGAGCTGAGCGTTGCGCTCCACTACGTGTTCGACACGCCGGAGGACAAGCTGATCTGGGACGTGGGCCATCAGGCCTACCCGCACAAAATCCTGACCGGACGGCGCGACCGCATCCGCACGCTGCGCCAGGGCGGCGGGTTGTCGGGCTTCACCAAGCGGACCGAAAGCGAATACGATCCGTTCGGCGCGGCGCATTCCAGCACCTCGATCTCGGCCGCGCTCGGCTTCGCCATCGCCAACAAGCTGAACGACCGCCCGGGCCGGGGGATCGCGGTGATCGGCGACGGCGCGATGAGCGCAGGCATGGCCTACGAGGCGATGAACAACGCGGAAGCGGCGGGCAATCGCCTGATCGTGATCCTGAACGACAACGACATGTCGATCGCCCCGCCGGTGGGCGGCCTTTCAGCCTATCTCGCCCGGATGGTCTCCTCAAGCGAGTATCTCGGCCTGCGCACCCTCGCCAGCAAGGTCGCGCGCAAGTTCAGCCGCAAGGTTCATCAGGGGCTGGAAAAGGCCGAGGAATATGCTCGCGGCATGGCGACCGGGGGCACCTTGTTCGAAGAGCTGGGCTTCTATTACGTCGGCCCGATCGACGGGCATAATCTCGATCACCTGATCCCGGTGCTCGAAAATGTGCGCGATAGCGGGCAGGGTCCGATCCTGGTCCATGTCGTGACCAAGAAGGGCAAGGGCTACGCCCCGGCGGAGAACAGCGCCGACAAGTATCACGGCGTCGCCAAGTTCGACGTCGTCACCGGCGAGCAGAAGAAGTCGAAGGGCGGCCCGCCGAACTACCAGAACGTGTTCGGGGAAACGCTGGCCAAGCTTGCCGAGACGGACGACCGCATCTGCGCGATCACCGCCGCCATGCCCAGCGGCACCGGGGTGGACAGGTTCGCGCAGGCGCATCCGACCCGCGCCTTCGACGTCGGCATCGCGGAGCAGCATGGCGTAACCTTCGCCGCCGGGCTCGCGGCGCAGGGCATGCGGCCCTTCGCTGCAATCTATTCGACCTTCCTCCAGCGCGCCTACGACCAGGTCGTGCACGACGTCGCGATCCAGAACCTGCCGGTCCGCTTCGCGATCGACCGCGCCGGGCTGGTCGGGGCGGACGGCGCGACCCATGCAGGGAGCTTCGACGTGACCTATCTGGCCACCCTGCCAAATTTCGTGGTGATGGCGGCGGCGGACGAGGCGGAACTGGTCCACATGACCTATACTGCGGCGGAGCACGACAGCGGCCCGATCGCGCTGCGCTATCCGCGCGGCAGCGGCACCGGGGTGGCGATGCCCGAAACGCCCGAACTGCTGGAAATCGGCAAGGGCCGGATCGTGCGCGAGGGGACGAAGGTCGCGATCCTGTCGCTCGGCACCCGTCTGGCGGAAGCGCACAAGGCGGCCGATCAGCTGGAGGCGAAGGGGCTGTCGACCACCATCGCCGACATGCGTTTCGCCAAGCCGCTCGATACCGCGCTGATCGAGAAGATCATGCGCAGCCACGAGGTCGTGGTGACGATCGAGGAAGCCGCGATCGGCGGCCTGGGCGCGCATGTCCTGACCTACGCCAGCGACGCTGGGCTGCTGGATGCCGGCCTGAAGATCCGCACCATGCGACTGCCCGATATCTTCCAGGACCAGGACGCGCCCGAGAAGCAGTACGACGAGGCCGGGCTCAACGCGCCCGACATTGTCGAGACGGTGCTGAAGGCGCTGCGCCACAACAGCGCAGGGGTGGAGGAAGCGCGGGCCTGATCGGTCTGCTGATCGCCGGCGTTGGGCAGAAGGCGCGGGACCGGCGGCGATACAAGACTCGCCGGAAGAAGGCTGGAAGGCCGGCTACTTACCTTTCGGTATCTCGTGATCCGGATACTCCCCGACAAAGAGCTATCGCGCAGCTGCGCGGCCATGGCGTTCGATCCAATGCGACACGACTGATCCGTCCGACCAGGATGGCCGGGCGGGGCGATCGAGCGATGTTGCTGAAAACCTCCGCAGCCGCGGTTATCCTGCCAGTGGAATAGACATGTGCCGGTCGATCATCACGACATTGTGCTCGCTGGCCGGGATGTCGGCACAATGGGCCTTCGACACGAGACCGAGACGTTGCGAATTCATGCCGGATATATCGCTTGCCAGATAGATGGGCACACCATCCTGGACGAGGTAACGTCGCCGCCGCCCCCGCGAAGATGGGGCGTGAACCGTGCGGTGCGCGCCCCCCTCAATTCAATCGTCAGCCCTGCGGACGTGTCGTCGGATGCAGTCCGCCTTCTTGGTTTTCCATGCCCGCGCCGGCCTGACCCTCCAGATCGTCGCCGACATCGTCATCCTTGAGCGTGTCGAGATGCATCAGCCTCTTCACGAGCGGATTGAGCAACACCACCACCGCGCCGATCCCGATCGCGGTGAGGCCCATGGTCCAGTAGAGACCCAGCGCGCCTTCACGCGTGATCTCGCCGCCTTCGCCCTCGCCCATGATGGAGCCGAGGAAGCCCGCGACGTAGTTGCCGCCCGCGGTGCCGAAGAAGAAGGCCGCCATCATCAGGCTGGCCATGTGGCGCACCGAAAGCCGGTTCATCGCCGACAGGCCGACCGGGCTGAGGCTCAGTTCGCCGGTGGTCGACAGCAGGTAGAACAGGAAGATGAAGAGAACCGGGACCAGCGCGGAACCGGCGGCGTTCGCACCCAGCACCAGCACCACGAAGGCAAGGCCCATCTGCATAATGCCAAGGCCCATCTTGGCCGGCGTCGCAGGCTCCCACCCGCGCTTGCCCAGCCATTGCCACAGCGCGGCGAAAACCGGGCCGAGCAGGATGATGTATATCGGGTTGATCGACTGGAACAGGGATGTCGGCACACCCTGTCGATCGACATAGCGATCGGTAAACAGGTTCACCGAACCGCCCGCCTGTTCGAACAGGCCCCAGAACACCGGCATCAGCAGGATGAAGAAGATCATCGCGAACACGCGGTCGCGCGAATGGTGGTCGAGCTTGAAAGCTTCCCGAAGCACATACAGCAGCAGGAGCGCGCCCGACGCCAGCAGGATCCAGCCGACCGCGTCCTGGAACTGGATCAGGGCCCAGATCACCGCCACGCCGACGAAGCCGGTCAGGTAGAGGAACCATTCGCGGTTTATACCTGCGACCTTCTCCTTCAAGCGCGAAGGCACCGGCGGTTCGCCCTGGCCCATGAGCAGCGGCTTGCCGAGCACGAACACGACGAGACCGAGCAGCATGCCGACACCCGCTGCGCCGAAGCCGTAGGACCAGCCGATCGTCTCGCCCAGATAGCCGGCGATGATCGTTCCGATCGCGGCGCCCACATTGATGCCCATGTAGAAGATCGTGTAGGCACCGTCGCGGCGGATATCGGTACGCGGATAGAGCTGACCCACGATCACCGAGATGTTGGCCTTCAGGAAGCCCGAGCCGACGATGATGAAGGCGAGCGCGAGCCAGAAGATGTTGATCGCCGGGTTGTTCTGATAACCCGCGCCGGCATCGCCTTCGAACGCCATGAAGAAGTGGCCGAATGTCAGCAGCACCGCGCCGAACAGCACCGCCTTGCGCTGGCCCAGATAGCGGTCTGCGAGCCACCCGCCGAGCACGGGGGTGATATAGACGAGGCTGGTATAGGCCCCGTAGATGATCGTCGCCTGCCCGTCGGAATAAAGCCAGTGCTTGACGAGATAGAGCGTCAGCAGCGCGCGCATGCCGTAATAGGAGAAACGCTCCCACATCTCGGCGAAGAAGAGGACGAACAGGCCCTTGGGGTGGCCGACGAATTCCGGTTCCTTGCGCAACACCGCATAGGCACCGATCGCCAGGAACACGATCAGCGCGACAGAGCCGATCGCGGCGATCCAGTCGGCCTCGTTCCAGAGCGCCATATCCTTCATCCGAACCCCTCCACCTGCGTCGTAATCAAAAGCAAAGCGCGCACCCTAGCGGCTTTGTCTCTCGTGTGAAGAGCAAGTTACGCATGAAACCGGGGTGAACGGAGGGTTTGGCGCGCCATTCCGGGGCATCGATCGGCTTGACCCGCCCCGCTGTATTATGGCACTACAGCACTATGCCGCCCGCCGCCGTGTCCCGCCCCGTCTATCTGCGCCTGCGCGATCTGATTGCCGCCGCGATCATCGAGGGGCGGTATCGAGCGGGCGACATGCTGCCCAGCGTGCGCGCCTTTGCCGCCGAACAGGGTGCCAATCCGCTGACCGTCGCCAAGGCCTATCAGCAGTTTCAGGCGGACGGGCTGGTCGAGGTCCAGCGCGGTGTCGGCATGTTCGTCGCCGCCGGCGCGGCGGAGAAGCTGCGGCGGACCGAGCGGGAAACCTTCCTCGAGGTGGACTGGCCGGAAATCCGCGCGCGGATAGAACGGCTCGAGATCGATCCCGAGCGTCTGTTCCCCGCTATCGTCTCCGAATAGGACAGGCAGGAATGGCCAAAGCGGCCGAAACGCTCGTGCCATTGCCTTGCAGGCGTATTTCTGCCACGAAAACGCGCATTGTCCAGGCTGCGGGGCCGGCATCGTATTCCTGCACCGCGCATCGCTGTCCAACCGTACCGAAAGGTCGTCGATGATCCGTTCCGAACTCCTCCAGGCCCTGGGTAAGGATAATCCCGAACTGCGTCCGGAAGAGATCGAGCAGGTCGTGGAGATTTTCTTCGACGAAATCGCCGGCCGGCTGGCCGAAGGCGGACGGGTGGAATTGCGGGGCTTTGGCGCGTTTTCGACGCGGGAACGCGATGCACGCACCGGTCGCAATCCGCGCACCGGCGAAGCGGTCGAGGTTCCGGCGAAGCGCGTTCCCTATTTCAAGGCAGGCAAGGAAATGCGCGAGGCGTTGAACGAAAACGGCTGAACGCCTTCGTTTGCCCTGCCTGGTAATTCCCCGAACGCGCCAGCCTCTTCCCAATCCCCCTCTTCCCGGTCTAGGCGCGATTTCTGCTCTGCGGGTGTGGCGGAATGGTAGACGCCGGGGACTTAAAATCCCCTGATCCTTGATCGTGCGGGTTCGAGTCCCGCCACCCGCACCACTTTTGCTCTCGCACCGGCCGGTATCGGTAAAGAAGTGTTAACGCCGCGCCTTTATCCCCTGACAGACCACCAATAAACGCAGGGGCAGTTTTGGGCATGTTGGCGCCAGACCGACAGGCAATCGCGACGGAAGCAGGCGAGGGCGAACAGCAGCGCGCCGCGCCGCGCTTCCAATTGATGCTCCGCCCGGCACGGCTGATTTGTCGCGAAGCCGAGTATCTGGGCCTGATTCGCGATATTTCAGCCAACGGCGCGAAGATCCAGTTTTTCCATCCAGTACCGGAAGCGTGCAGGATGGCGATGGAACTCCGCGAGGACATGGTGGTCGAGATGGAGCGCCGCTGGGCCACCGAATCGAGCGCCGGCTACGAGTTCGCGTCTCCGATCGATGTCGAACGCGTGCTTCAGCCCGACCCTTCGCACCCCAGGCGCAAACCGCGCCTGTGCCTGCCACGCCCGATGATACTGACTGTCGACGGACACGACGTGCCGGCCCGGCTGCATAATATTTCCCAGCAGGGCGCATGCATCGAATGCGATTACGGTCTTGCGCGCTACCAGCTGATCCGGATCCATATCGACGGGATCGGGCAACGCCATGCCAAGGTTCTCTGGCACAAGCAGGGGCGCTACGGCTTGGTGCTGGAGGAGACCTTCGAACTGCGCGAATTCGCCTGCCTGCTGGCGGCGCTTTCCGTCGAATCCTGACCGCGTTTTCGCTCGCTGCGCGGGTTCAGCCCGCGCGGAAATCCAGCGCGACGCCGTTGATGCAGTGCCGCTTGCCGGTGGGCTTGGGCCCATCGGTGAAGACATGGCCGAGATGCCCGCCGCAGCGCGCACAATGGACTTCGGTGCGGGCGTAGCCCAGCTTGCGGTCGGTGCGGGTTCCCACCGAACCCGACTTCGCCGCCCAGAAACTGGGCCAGCCGGTGCCGCTGTCGTATTTGGTCTTCGACGAATAGACCGGGTTGTCGCATCCGGCGCACACGAAGGTGCCGGCGCGCTTTTCCTTCAGCAGGGGTGAGGAATAGGGCCGCTCGGTCGCCTCCTCCCGCAACACGTCGAATTCTCGTGCGGACAGCTTTTTGCGCCATTGCGCTTCGCTCATCGAGACGGGAAAGCTCTGGGCGCGGGCCTCAGAACCGCCGCAGGCGGCGAGAACCCCGGCGGAGGCACCGAGGCCCAGCCAGGACAGGAGTGTGCGGCGGTCGGCGTGGCTAATCATGGTCGATGGTCCTGCGGTCATGGTGGGAGAATGGCACAGCCTTCCTGAACCAATGCTTGGCGCGGCTAAGCTGTCAGAACCGCGTGATCTCGACCTCCAGCCGGCGGAAGCCCTCGACGAAATTCGCGCGGACCCGCTCGACTTCGCCCGCGACGCTTACCCGCATGCGCCGGGCGTGCATTTCCTCCATCAGCACCCGCAGCTGAAGCTCCGCGAGCCGCGCGCCGACGCAGCGGTGGATGCCGTAGCCGAAGGAAAGATGCCGCCGCGCATTCTCCCGCGTGATGTCGAGGGCATCGGCGTTCTCGAACACATCCTCGTCGCGATTGGCCGAATTGTACCACAGCAGCACCTTGTCGCCCGCTGCGATATTCTGCCCGAACAGCTCGGTGTCCTGCGTGCACGTCCGGCGCATGTGCTTGAGCGGGGTCTGGTAGCGGATGCATTCCTGCACCGCGTTGGGGATGGTCGCCGCGTCGCTTTCGAACAGCGCGCGCTGGTCGGGGAACCGGTCCAGTTCGTGGACGATGCCGCTCATCGTGTTGCGCGTGGTATCGTTGCCGCCGACGATGAGCAGCACCAGATTGCCCATGAATTCCTGAGGATCCATCTGGTTCATGGCCTCCGAATGGATCATCATCGAAATGAGGTCGGGCGTGGGTTCGGCCTGCATCCGCTCGACCCACAACTGGCCAAAATAGGCCCCCATTTCCCGCAGGATGTCCATCCGCTGATCGTCCAACGCGCGCACCGTGGCGATCTCGGTATCGCCCGCCCAGTCGGACCAGAAGGTCAGCAGGTGCCGGTCCTCCCACGGAAAGCCGAACAGGATCGCCAGCATGCCGGTGGTGAGGGGAATAGAAACCTCGGACACCCAGTCGAACGTCTCGCCGTGCGGCAACCGGTCGAGCAGTTGCCCGGTGCGAGTTCGGACGTCGTGCTCCAGCCGCTTCATTTCCGCCGGGGTGAAGGCGGGCGCGACCGTCCGGCGCTGGCCGGTATGCTTGGGCCGGTCCATCGCGATGAACATGGGCAGTTCGAACCGCTCGCGTCCCTCGGCCGCCAGCGTCTCGTCGCTCATCGGGTTGAGGATGGTGATCCCCCCATGCTCCCAGCTGGAGGAGAACAGTTCGGGCAGCGCCTCGGTGTGCTGGATCGCCTTGTGCGAAACGACGCTCCAATAGGGGCCATAGGGGCTCTCGGGAATATAGTGCACCGGCCCCGCGGCGCGCATCTCGGCGAAGATCGGTTGCCAGCGGTTCTCGACATAGATGTCGCTGCGGCTGGTATCCCAGGGGTGCGGGTGACGCAGCGCATCCTCGGGATGTTCGGCGATATGGGCGCGCAGCGCCTCGTGTGCGATGGGGGCGCTGCGGAACTGCTGCGCGGGCTGGGCCTGCGTGGCCATGATCACTCTCCTGGGCGGGGGCGACTCATGAACCGGCCGCCCTCTCGACGGAGGGTATCCTGCGCTCGCTTACATCGATGTCAATATGCCCGTTGCCATTTGCGACGGGTCAATTCCGTCGCGAGGATACCAGCCCCGCGATACCGGCCAGCAGCCCTGTCGATTTCGTCTTCGCACGCCCGGCACCGCCCGATTTGAGAACCTTGCGCCGGAACAGCGTGGCCCCGAATTTCACGAACAGCACCACCCACAGCCCTTGCCAGGCGAGGGCGGCGAAGTGCCACCAGACCACCGGCTCCTGCGCCGCGCGGGCCAGCATCACGTAGGGCGAGCTGAGCGGGAAGGCGATCGCCGCCAGCTCTATCGGAGAGCCGGTGGAGCTGACCGCAAAGGTGGCGAGGAAGAACACGCCGAGCTGCAGCATGGTGGCCGGCATCGACATCGTCTGCACGTCGCGCACCGTCGGTGCCATCGCGCCGATCGCCAGGAAGACCGATCCGATCAGCAGATAGGCCATGGCGAAATAGAGCAGGAACAGCGTCGCGAACAGCGGCCAGCCGATCGCGGGCGCGGGCAGCGGGGGAATGGCGCTCGCCCCCAGCACGAGGATCACCCCGGCGACCGAGCCCCATACCGCGATCCCGACGAAGCTGACCGCCAGCATGGCGAACAGCTTGCCCAGGAAAACCGCGTCCATCGGCACCGCGGCGGCGAGGATTTCGACGATCTTGTTCGCCTTCTCCTCCACCATGTTGGACATCACCATGCCGGCCAGCAGCATGGTCAGGAGGAACAGCAGCGTGATTGCCGCGGTTGCCGTGCCCGCCCGGGCGGAGCGTTCGCTCGCCCGACTGGTCGCGGCGGGGAACAGCGTGACCTCGGGATAGGAGGCGGTGTCACCCCGCGCGGTCGCGGCGAGGAGGGAGACATCTCCCTTCCACCGGTCGATCCGGTCTTCCGTCCCGTGCAGAGCGGGTGCCGACAGGCTGCCGCTCACCACCGCCGCGAGATTGCGATCCTTGTCCGCCAGCAGCGCGGGAATGTCGGCGGCCTCACCGCCGGAAACGGCCTCCACCGGCGGCAGGTCGATCAGATCCTCCAGCGACTCGTGCGCGCGCACCATCGCGGCGTTGTCGGCGGGCGACATGACGATGCCGAGCCCGGGGGGAGGGCCGGAATCGGCCGCGCTCGCCCCGATATAGCCCGCGGCGCCGCTGATCCCGACGAATATCAGCGGCCCGATCAGGAAGAAGAAGAACGCCTTGCTGAACAGGATCGCGGTGAAATCGCGCCGCGCCACGACGAAGGCGGCGCGCGCCACCGACAGCCGGCTGGTTCTGTTCTCGCCACTCATCGTGCGCTCTCCGCCTGTTTCTGTGCGCTTGCTTCCAACTCGCGGGCCGCCGCCTCGCCGGCGATTTCGACGAAGGCATCGTGCAGCCCCGCGCGCTCGATCGACAGCGACTGGATGCCCGCTTCGCCTTCGATCAGCGCGCGCAACAGCGGCTCTATCCCGCTGTCCGGGAGGGGGAAGTACCAGAAATCCCGCTCGCGCCGCGCGCTCTCGGGCAGGGCGCCACGCCATGCGCCTTCGCGTGCCTTGGTTTCCAGTCGGACCTGCGCCGGAATGCGGTCGCGCGCGGCATCGACCGGACCGGCATAGGGCACCTTGCCCCCGGCGATGATCGCGACGCTGTCGCACAGCCGCTCCGCATGGTGGATGACGTGGGTGGAAAAGATCACCGTGGTGCCCTCTTCCGCCCATTCGCGGATCAGCTTCTCCAGCTTGCCCTGATTGAGCGCGTCGAGCCCGGAAAACGGTTCATCGAGGACCACCAGTTTGGGCCGGTGCACGAAGGTGCCGAGCAGCTGCACGGTCTGCGCCATGCCTTTCGACAATTGGCGGATGGTGCGTTCCGCGGCGTAGCCCATGCCGTAATCTTCCAGCAGCTCGCGTCCGCGGGCCTTCGCCTCGTTCAGGTCCATACCGCGCAGGGCACCCATGAAGCCGATCGCCTCGTACGCCTTCATCGAGGGGTAGAGGCCGCGCTCCTCCGGCAGATACCCGATCAGCCGGCTGATCTCGTGCGGGCGATCATGGCCGAGCACGCGGCGCACGCCCTCGTCCGGGTCGATGATGCCCAGCAGCATGCGCAGCGTGGTCGTCTTGCCCGCGCCGTTCGGGCCGAGGATGCCGTAGATCGCGCCTTCCGGCACCGCGATGTCGACCCCGTCGACCGCCAGGGTGCCGTCGAACCGTTTGACCAGCCCGCGGGCCTCGATCGCCAGATGCGGGGAAGGGGATGGATTGCCCGTCGCCGGAGCTTCGCTTAGCGCTGTTGCCATGGTCATGCTGATTGCCTTGCCCTTCCGCGCGATACAAGGGCGTTAAAGCGGGTGGACGATCTGCAAACGCGGCTGGTGGCGGAAGCGCGGCGGCTGGGCTTCGCCGCGATCGGCTTCGCGCGCGCGGATGCGGGGGAGGAGCGCGCCGACCGGCTGCGGCAATGGCTCGGCGAGGGAATGCACGGCACCATGAAATGGATGGAGCGCGAGCCCGCTGTGCGCGCGGGGGCGCGGGGCATGTGGCCGGCCGCGCGCAGCGTCATCGCGCTGGGCATGGCCTACACGCCCGACCGCGATCCGCTGGCAATGGCGAGCGAGGGGGAGGTGGGGCGCGTTTCCGTCTATGCGCAGGGGCGCGATTATCACGATACGGTGAAGAAGGCGCTGAAGGCGCTTGCCCGCTGGCTGGTGGCACAAGCGCCGGAGAGCGAGCTGAAAGTGTTCGTCGATACCGCGCCGGTGATGGAAAAGCCGCTGGGCGAGGCGGCGGGGATCGGGTGGCAGGGCAAGCATACCAACCTCGTCAGCAAGACCCATGGCAGCTGGCTGTTCCTGGGGGCGATCTATTCAACGCTGGAATTCGCGCCGGACGAACCTCATGCCGACCGCTGCGGATCGTGCCGGGCGTGCCAGGACGCGTGCCCGACCGACGCCTTCCCCGCGCCGTATCGCCTCGATGCGCGCCGCTGCATCTCGTACCTCACGATCGAGCATGCGGGCCCGATCCCGGAGGAATTTCGCGCCGCGATCGGCAACCGCATCTATGGCTGCGACGATTGCCTGGCGGTGTGTCCGTGGAACAAGTTCGCCGAAAGCGCGGCGCGGCACCGGGCCTTCCTGCCGCGCGCGGAACTGGTCGCGCCGCGGCTGGGGGAGCTGCTGGCGCTCGACGACGCAGGCTTCCGCCGATTGTTCTCCGGCAGCCCGATAAAGCGGATCGGGCGCAACCGCTTCGTGCGCAACTGCCTGATCGCGGCGGGCAATTCGGGCAAGGTTGCTCTGCTGCCCCGGGTCGAGGCGCTGCGTGGCGATGGCGATCCGGTGGTGGCGGAGGCAGCCGACTGGGCCGCCGCCCGGCTTAAAGCAGGTCCTTGAGCGCGGTTTCGGTATCGGCGAGCCGCTCGGGCTCGGCCACCAGCCGCGCCTCCACCAGCTTGCGCCCCTGCACGTAATCCTTCGTCCGGTTGACACAGTCGAGCGCGATCACCCGCCCCTCGCGCAGGTAGATCACGGAAAAGCTGCGCTCCGCCGGATCGCCGCGCAGCACGGCGCGGTCGAAATCGGTCGAGAAGCCGACGGTTTGCAGCCGCAGATCGTACTGGTTGGACCAGAACCACGGCACCGCGTCGTAGGCCTGGTGGTCGCCCGTGATCGCCAGCGCGACGGTGGTCGCCATGTCGTGCGCGTTCTGTACGGATTCCAGCCGGATCACGGCCCCGTCGGCATAGGGGTTAGCATGCGCGGCGCAGTCGCCGATGGCATAGACGTCCTCCAGCGAGGTGCGGCAGAACTCGTCGACATCGACGCCGTTCGCCCCCGCCGCTCCCGCCGCGATCAGCGGGCCGATCGCGGGCACGATGCCGATCCCCACGATCACGATTTCGGCGGGAATCGTCTCGCCGCTCGCCAGCGTGACGCCGGTCGCCTGCCCGTCCCGCCCCTCGATGCCGGATACCGTCACGCCGGTGCGCAGGTCCACGCCATGCCGGCGGTGTTCGGCCTCGTAGAATCGCGACAGCTCCTCGCCCGCGACCCGGTTCAGCACCCGGTCCTGCGATTCGAGCACCGCGACCTCGCAGCCCAGTTTGCGCAGGACCGCCGCCGCCTCCAGCCCGATATAGCCGCCGCCGATCACCACTGCGCGCCGCGCTCCGCCCGCCAGTTCCGCCTTCAGCCGGTCGACATCGGCGCGGTTGCGGATCGCATGCACCCCGGCGTTGTCGGCACCCGGACAGCTCAGCCGCCGCGGGTCGCCGCCGGTCGCCCAAACCAAGCTGCCGTAGCGAAGGCGGGTGCCGTCGTAGAGCGCGATCTCGCGCCGCAGCGGGTCGATATCGGTCACGGCCTCGCCCAGCCGCAGGGCGATGTCCTTGTCCGCCCAGAAGCTTTCGGGGCGAAGCAGGATGCGTTCGAACGGCTTGTCGCCCGCCAGATAGTCCTTCGACAGCGGCGGGCGCTCGTAGGGCGGCAGGTTCTCGCGCGTGATCAGCGCGATCGATCCCGCGAAGCCTTTCTGCCGCAAGGCGATGGCGGTCGCGGCGCCGCCATGCCCGGCGCCCACGATGATGACATCCCAGCTCTCCATGCGCGAAGTGATGGCCAGTCCCGCACCGGCGCGTCAAGCCCGCGCGGCACGAGCGGAGCCTGTCACCGGGCGAGCAGGTTGCGCGCCTGGCTGGCGATCTGGGCCAGGATCGCGGGTGCCACGGGGCTGTGCGCCTGCGCCCGCTTCACCATGCCACGGAACTGGCGGATCGCGGTCTCGTTCTCCTGCGCCCAGGTGCCGACGACCGCCGCGGGGTCTTCCTTCGCCCCCTTGCGCCGCGCCAGGCGCTGGAGGAAATCGAGCCGCATCTGCTGGAAATCGCGGGCCAGCCCGGCGACCAGCAGCCGCTCCCAGATGTCGGAAGGATCCATCAGCGCGGCGATACCCTGCGCCCAGTCGAGGCCCAGTTGCGCGCCGAGTTCGGTGAAGGCAGCGGCGAGCGCCCGCGTCTCGATCTCCGCCTTGCGCGACAAATGGGCAAGACCCACCGCCCCGTCGAGATCGAACAGGTGCGCCACCCGCGCGGCGATCGGATCGGGTGCCCCGGCGCGGGAGAATTCCGCCCGCATCCGGGCGGAACGCTGGCGCGTTTCCGCCCCGAGCAGGTTCTGGGTGCCGGTCGACAATTCGCCGATCCCCTGCGCCAGCTCGTCCACGGCCACGCTCGGGGTGGTGAACCCGCCATAGACCCGCAGGATGTCCGCCATGTGGATGCGCATCGCCGCGGCGGTGCGGTCGAACAATTCGAGCCGGGTCTGCTCGGGCATGTCGGCGGCGTCGATCTCTGCCCACAGCCGCTCGGCACCGAACAGGTTTTCCGCCGCGACGAAAGCGGCGGCGACCTCGTCCAGCCCGACGCCTTCCTCCTCCACCAATTCGAATGGCAGGACCAGACCCAGACGGTTGATGATCCGGTTGGCGAGTTCGGTCGCGATGATCTCGCGCCGCAGCCGGTGGTCGTCGATCTCTTCGCGATAGCTTTCGCGCATGGGCTCGGGGAAATATTCCAGCAGCCCGCGTTCCAGGATGGGGTCGTCGGGCACGACGCTGGCCTCCA
The DNA here is from genome assembly GCF_022576075.2 of Erythrobacter sp. LQ02-29. Classification (NCBI taxonomy): domain Bacteria; kingdom Pseudomonadati; phylum Pseudomonadota; class Alphaproteobacteria; order Sphingomonadales; family Erythrobacteraceae; genus Erythrobacter; species Erythrobacter sp. LQ02-29. The sequence goes on from NZ_JANCNT010000001.1 coordinate 846,195, forward strand.
GCGCGCCCTGCAATCTCAGCTTGGTGCTCGATAGCAGCACTGCCAGTTCGGGGCGGACGAGGCCGGTTTCCTCGCTCGCGCGGCGGACATAGGTCTCGCTGTCGGCCAGCCCCTCGGTCCGGCGGTCGAGCCCGCCATCCTGCTCCAGCAATTCGATCAGCCGCAGGTGCGAACCCATTGCCCGCGCGCCGCCATGTTCGGCGATGGAGAGGGCCAGCGCCTGGAGTCGGTTGTCCTCCAGCACGATCTTGCCCACTTCCTCAGTCATGCTGGCGAGCAGGGCGTTGCGCTTGTCCTCGGTCAGCTCGCCGCTGCGACAGGCGGCGGCGAGGGCGATCTTGATGTTGACCTCGTTGTCGGAGCAGTCGACCCCCGCGCTGTTGTCGATGAAGTCGGTGTTGATCCGCCCACCATGGAGCGCGAACTCGATCCGGCCCGCCTGTGTCACGCCCAGGTTCGCGCCCTCGCCGATCACGCGCACGCGCAGGTCGCGCCCGTCGACGCGCAGCACGTCGTTGGCGGGATCGCCCACCGCGACGTTGTTTTCTCCCGACGATTTCACATAGGTGCCGATACCGCCGAACCACAGCAGGTCGGCCTCGGTCCGCAGGATCGCGGTGATCAGCGCTTCGGGCTCTATCTCGCGCGTGTCGAGGCCGAGCGCGCGGGCCGCCTCCTGCGACAGCTTCACCTTCTTCGAATCGCGCGAGAACACGGCCCCGCCCGCCGACAGCACGCTCTTGTCGTAATCGTCCCAGCTGGAGCGCGGCAGGTCGAACATGCGCTTGCGCTCGGCCCAGCTCGCGGCCGGATCGGGATCGGGATCGATGAAGATATGGCGGTGGTCGAACGCGGCAATCAGCTTGATCGCCTTCGACAGCAGCATGCCGTTGCCGAACACATCGCCCGACATGTCGCCGCAGCCGACCACGCGGATCGGCTGGCTCTGTACGTCGATGCCCATTTCGGCGAAGTGGCGCTGGACCGAAACCCACGCGCCGCGCGCGGTGATGCCCATCGCCTTGTGATCGTAGCCGTTGGAACCGCCGCTGGCGAAGGCGTCGCCCAGCCAGAAGCCGCGATCCTGCGCAATGGCATTGGCAACGTCGGAGAAACGGGCGGTGCCCTTGTCCGCCGCGACCACGAAATAGGGATCGTTCCCGTCGTGCACCACCACGCCTTCTGGGTGGACGATCCGGTCGTCCACAATGTTGTCGGTCACCGACAGCAGGGTGCGGATGAAGATCTCGTAGCTGGCCTGCCCCTCGGCCGCCCAGGCGTCGCGGTCGCGCGCCGGGTCGGGCAATTGCTTGGGATAGAAGCCGCCCTTGGCCCCGGTCGGCACGATCACCGCGTTCTTGACCCGCTGCGCCTTCATCAGGCCCAGAATCTCGGTGCGGAAATCGTCGCGCCGGTCGGACCATCTCAGGCCCCCGCGCGCGACCGGCCCGGCGCGCAGGTGAATGCCCTCCACCCGCGGGGAATAGACGAAGATTTCCCGCCATGGCACGGGCTTGGGCAGGCTGGGCACCTTTGTCGAATCGAGCTTGAACGCCAGCGCCTCGGCAGCCGCCGGGGAGAAGGCGTTGGTGCGCAGCATCGCGTCGATCACCGCCTGGTACAGGCGCAGCAGGCGATCGTCGTTGATCGCCGCGACCTTGGCCAGCGCGGTACGGATCGCGCCGCGCGCCTTGTCTGCCGCATCGTCGCGGTCACCCGCGAAATCGGGATCGTGCTGGCCCCGGAACAGCTCGACCAGCGCGGTGGTGACGGACGGCGCGCGCGCGAGCGCGTCGACCACGGTGTAGATCGTGAAGCCCGCCCCGGCCTGGCGCAGATAGCGATAGATCGCCCGCAGCCATTCAGCCTCTTCCGCGGCCAGCCCGGTCTGCACCACCAGCCGGTTGAACGGGTCGTTCTCCGCCGTGTCGTTCAGCACGCCCGCCACGGCGCGCTCGATCGCGTCGCTGCGGGTGATGATGGCGCCGGCATCGGCACCCGGTGCCAGGCCAAGCAGGAAATCGTGCACCGTGCCAAGATCGCCCCCATCGATGGAGGTGGGTATCTCGGTCAGCACATCGAACCCGAAATTCTCCAGCGCGGGCACGGTATCGGACAGCGGCAGCGCGCCTTCGTTCTGGTAGATCTTCAGCCGCAGGCGGTGCGGATCGTCGCCCTCTCGGCGATAGAAGCGGGCGTCGCGGCGGCGACCGCCGTCCGGCTCCGACCCGCCGGGTCGGGCAAGCTGGCGCAACCGGTCGATGTCGAGCGCGGCCTCGTGGGCCCCGTATTCCGCACGGTATCCGGTCGGGAAGCCATCGGCATAGGTCCGCGCCAGCGCGGCGGCCCGGCCGGGCTCCGTCAGCGCCGCCAGCTCCTTCTCGACCGCTTCGGGCCAGCCGCGCAGCATGTCCTGCAACCGCTGCTCGACCGCGTCCTCGTCGACCGAGTCCGCGCCTTCGCGGAAATCGAGCACCAGCCGGATCAGCGCCAGCGGACCGCCCTCGATCTCCAGACTCCAGTCGATCATGCGGCTGCCCGTGACATCCTCGATCATCGCCTGGATGCGGCGACGCACATCGGTCGACATCAGGTCGCGGGGCAGCCAGACGAAGGCGAACAGGTGGCGCGCCAGCGGGGCTTCGACGATCGTCACCCGCGGGCGCGGCCGGTCGACCAGGCTCATCATGGTGGTCGCCACGCGGCGAATGTCGTCGTCGGAAAAGCCGATCAGCAGATCGTGCGGCAGGGTGGTGAGCGCATGCACCAGGGCCTTGCCCGCGTGGCCGGAGGGATCGAACCGCAATTCGTCCATCAGCGCGCCGAGCTGGGTACGCAGGCGCGGCACCTGCCCCGGCTTGGCCGCCATCGCGGCGCTGGTCCAGATTCCGGCATGGACCGACAGGCCGACCAGGTCCTCGCCTTCGCATTGCGGCAGGACGAACAGGTCCAGCGGCACGCGTCGGTGGACCTTGGAAATGCGGTTGGCCTTCACGATCAGCGGCACATGATGTTCGCGATTGGCGGCATCGTCGTACCAGGCGAAGGCGCGGTCCCACGATGCCTCGGTAAAGATGTCGCGCGCGCTCTTGCGACAGATGCCCAGCTCTTCCGAATGGGTGCCGTCGCGCATGCGCGTGACATGGCCGAGCTGGGTCAGCATCCCATCGTTGAGCCAGCGCAGCAGGGCCGCGCCTTCGTTGTCGGACAGGTCGTCGGCCTCTTGTGCCATCAGCTGCTGCATGCGGGGCCAGTCGGTCACCGCTGCGCGCACGTCCGCCAGCGTTTCGTACAGCGCCGCCTCCAGCTCCCGCCGGTCCTTGGCGTCGGCCCGCTCGGTCTCGAGATAGATCATCGATTCCTGCGCGGCCCGCGGATCGTCTTCCGGCAATCCCGCCAGCTGCCCGCGCTCGTCGCGTGTCACCGCCAGGACGGGGTGCACCAGCCGGTCGATGGACAGCCCGTGCGCCGCGATCGCCGCCGCGACCGAATCGACCAGGAACGGCATGTCGTCGTTGATGATGGCGACCCGCAGATAGCGCCGCTCGGCATTGACGCTTTCGATATGGATGGACGCTTCGCCCGGCCCGCGCCGCTGGGCCGCCTGGAGCAGGAACACGGTCGCTTCCTCCAGCCGTTCGCCCAGGAAGGGGGTATCGCCGGGCAGCAGGGATGTTCGCAAGATCGCGTTCAGGCGGTCGTACAGGGCGGTCTTTGCGGCTTTGCTGCCCATCGGGGCGCTCCCATCTTTATGGCGGGGCGTGCGGGCCTCCGCATTTTCATTGCCGTTGCAGGCAGCAATATTTCGCGCCTTAGGCTTCGCTGGATGCGGCGACAAGTATGCCGCCGCGCGTCACGATCTCAACAGGCGGAGCGCGAAAGCGATCCGGGAAAGGGCGTGCGTCGGTCTCAACCGGCGTTCAGCGCGTCCATCGTCAGCCGCAGCGACCGCTCGCGCGCTTCCGGGTCGTAGGTGGAGGCGGCGCAGATGATCTCGTCGGCCTGGGTCCGCTCGATGAACGACCCGATCCGTTCGCGAACGGTGGCGGGCGATCCGACCGCGCTCGCCTGGCCCAGATGGGTGAGCATGGCCTGCGCCTGCGGGGGCAGGCTGTCGCGATAGCCCCGCACCGGCGGGGGCAGCTTGCCCGGCGACCCGGTGCGCAGCCGCACGAAGGACTGTGCCTGGCTCGACGCGAGATACTCCGCCTCCTCGTCGGTGTCGGCGCACACGACCTGCATCGCGGCCATGGCGTGCGGGCGATCGAGCGTCTCGGAAGGCTGGAAGTCGCGGCGATAGACCGCCAGCGCGGCATCGAGATGGTCGGGCGCGAAATGGCTGGCGAAGGCGTAGGGCAGGCCCAGCTTCGCGGCGAGCTGCGCACCGAACAGGCTCGATCCCAGCATCCACATCTCGACCTGTGCGCCGTAACCCGGCGTCGCCTTGACGCCCAGGTCGGGCTTGCCGGTGAACAGCGCGCGCAGCTCGGCCACGTCCTGCGGGAAATATTCCGACGCGGCGCGCAAATCCTTGCGCAGCGCCCGTTGCAGTTCCGGCCCGGCCCCCGGCGCGCGGCCCAGCCCTAGGTCGATCCGGCCCGGGAACAGCGCGTCGAGCGTGCCGAACTGTTCGGCGATGGTGAAGGGCGTATGATTGGGCAGCATGATGCCGCCCGCACCGATCCTGATCGTGCTGGTCGCTTGTCCGACATGGCCGATCACGACCGCGGCGGCCGCGCCGCCGATCCCCTCCATCGCGTGGTGCTCGGCGACCCAGAACCGTTTGTAGCCCGCCTCCTCCGCCACGCGGGCGAGCGAGGCGGCGGCGCGATAGGCTTCCGCCAGCGATCCGCCTTCGCGGACGGGGACGAGGTCGAGCACGGAAAATTCGGTCATGGCAGGGTCTCCACGGTTCCAATCAGGCGGGCGATGTCGGCGTCGCGGGACAGGCGGTGGTCGCCGTCCTTCACCAGGGTCACGACGACATCGGGACTCTCGAGCCGCTCGGCGAGGCGGAGGCTGGTGTCCCACGGCACGTCGCGATCGGCCTGGCCATGCAGCAGGCGCACGGGGCAGCGGACCGCGATCGGCGCGTCCAGCAGGCGGTTGGCCTGTCCGTCGCGCCAGAACGCGGGGAATGTCGGTGTCGGGTCGGGGCCGTACGGGTTGTCCTCGAACACCGGCTCGCCCCTGGCCAGGGTCGCGCGCTGCGCCGCGTCGAAACCCCATTGCGTGAAGTCGGGCGCGGCGGCGATGCCGACCATGCCCGCCAGCCGCTCGCCCAGCGCGAGGCCGACGAGCAGCATCAGCCATCCACCCATGCTCGATCCGACGAGGACCACCTCGCCCTCTACCTGTGCCTCGATCAGCGCCATCACCTCGTCGCGCCAGCGCGAGAGCGTGCCGTCGGCGAAATCGCCATCGCTGGCCCCGCACCCCGAATAGTCGAGCAGCAGGCACGCCCGGCCCGCGCCGCCTGCCCAGTCGAACAGCGCGGTCGCCTTCCCCCCGGCCATGTCGGACATGTAGCCGGGCAGGAAGACGATCGTCGGGCCGCTGCCGGCACGGTGCCGAAAGGCGATGCGCCGCCCGTCGGGCATGGAATGGAAATCGATCACCTCCACAGAGTCGGGAGTGCCGACCCGCTTTGCAAGGCCGCCGCGCATCCGGATCGGCGCGCGGCGGCCCGCCGGTCATTCGCCGTCGCTGCCCTCCAGCGCTTTCTCCAGAGCCGCCGTAAAGGCATCCTCGCGATCCCACATCACGAAGTGATAGCTGTCGCCGATGGGAGTGAATTGTGCGTCGGGCAGATCGGCATAGGCGGTCTCGTACAGCGCCTTCATCCGCTCCGGTGGGGCGTAAGCGTTGGTCGCGTAGATCACGCTGACAGGCGTCGCGATACGGCCGAGATCGGGGCGCAGGTCGGTCGTCATCAGCGCCTGGACGGCGTCGGCCATGGTCGCGCGGTCGGTGGCGAGCGACCAGGCGACGATGCGTTCCTGCCCCTCCTCCGACTGAGTCAGCGAACGCGCGCCGTTCGCCTGGGTCGCGGCGAAGGTCGCATCGTCCATGCTACGCAGCGTCTCGGTAATCGCCTCTGCGCGGGGCATTACCGCCTCCACCGTCGCGCCGGGGGCGAAGACGAGCGGGTAGAACGGCAGCGAATCGACCACCACCACCCGCGAGAACCGGTCGGGATGCTCGCGCGCCGCCAGCAGGCCGGTGAAGCCGCCCATGCTGTGCCCGACGATGGCGGGGTGGTCGAGCTTGCGACAGGCGGCGTAGTCGGCGATCCGCTGCGCCAGCGCCTCGGGCACGGAACCCTCGCGTTCCGCCACCGGCGTTCCCGCGAAGCCCGGCACGCTGACGAGGTGGAAGCGATAGCGATCCGCCAGCGCCGCGACGGTCCCGTCCCACACCTGCGGGGAGGAGGCGAGGCCGGGCACCAGCAGGACGTCCGGACCCTCTCCCTCGACCTCGAAGGTGGGGCAGTCGCCGCCCGCCTGCGCCTCCGCGTGCGCGGCAAGGGGGGTCAGCAACAGGGCGGCGGCAAACAGGGATTTCAGCATCGGCTCAGTCCTTGGAAAAGATGGATTCGATCGGCATCGCGAACAGCTCGGCAATGCGGAAGGCAAGGGGGAGGGAGGGGTCGTAGCGCCCCTTCTCGATGGCGTTCACGCTCTGGCGACTGACCTCCAGCCGGTCGGCGAGATCCTGTTGGCTCCAGTCGCGCTCGGCCCGCAGCACCTTGAGGCGATTCTTCACGCCTCGTCTCCGGAGCTGCGGTCGGACAGCGCCATCCAGCACTGGCCCACCCCCATGCCCATCGCCCAGACGGGGAAGACCCACCATGCATCAACATGCGGCACCACTTCGAAGCTTTCGAGGAAACCCCAGAAGGTGCCGAGCGTCAGCACCAGCCCCAGGCCAATCAGGCTGGCCATGATGGCACGGTGGCGCAGGAACTCGTCGTCCTCCTCCACCAGATAGCGGCCCATGGTCCAGATCATGCCGAAGATGGGCAGGACCGGCAGCAGCGCGATGAGGAAACTTTCCGCCCGGCTGAGATCGACGCGGTCGGCGATCGTCACGGCCAGCCCCAGGCCGAGCATGTAGCCCAAGCTCGCGATCACGAATCGCCGCGTATAGCGGGTGATCGCGGGGCTCATGTAGCCGCGGGCACGCTGGCGCGCCATGCTGGCCCGCACCAGCGGGATGATCTGGATCATCGCGATCGCCATCAGGATGAAGCCCGTGGTCGGTCCGATGGCGCCGGTGATCCTGAGCACGGAAATGATCGCGAAGGACGCGAACAGCGACACGCCCCACAGCGCGGGTTTGGACAGCGCGGCCATCTCAGGCGGCCTTGCGCGAGCGCCGGCAGCTGCCGCCGTAGATCGATATCACCGCAAGGGCGGGCAGAATCGCGAACATGGTCCGGGCCGGCTGCGATGCGATCAGGCCGAAATGCTCGCCAAGCGCGATCATGATCATGGCGAAGGCCCAGGGCAGGGCGGGTCGAATGTTGTTCACGGCAAGCTCCTTTGTCTCTATGGAAAGGATACTTGCCATATGTAGTTGGCTTTGTCAAGCGTGCTTGTCAAAATGACAACCTCGTTCCCTGTTGCGATTTTTCCTACTGCGCGGGGATGCGCTATCGCCCACGCATCCGATCCACCGTCCACGCATGGCTTGTAGGAAAGCGAAAGTTGACTGCGATACCCGCCATTTCCGCCGCAACCCCTCGGGAGACCGACGGAATTCGTCGATTTCGAGTTTTGCAAAAGGGCCGGATCGGTGTTCCATCCGGTCCGCAAGGCCGTGGGTTCCGCCGCGCGCCCGCTTGTGCCATGGCCCGTGCGACCTACTTCCCCTCAGCGACCTACCTCGACCGACGGATATCATGACCGAATTGCTCAAGATCAGCCTGCCCGACGGATCCGTGCGCGAGATGCAGCCGGGCGCGACCCCGGCGGATGTCGCCGCCGCGATCGGCCCCGGCCTGGCCAAGGCCGCGCTCGCCGCGCGCGTCGATGGCGAAGTGCGCGATCTCAATCGCCCGTTCGACTGCGATTCGGAACTGTCGCTGATCACCGCGCGCGACGAGGCGGAGGCGCTGGAGCTGGTGCGGCACGACTATGCCCACGTCCTGGCCGAGGCGATCCAGGCGCTCCACCCCGGTACGCAGATTACCTTCGGCCCGGCGACCGATGACGGGTTCTATTACGACGTGAAGGCCCCGGAGGGCCGCGAGCCGTTCAGCATGGACGATCTCCCCGCGATCGAGGAGAAGATGCGCGAGATCATCCGCGCAGACAAGCCGTTGAAGCGCGAGGTGTGGAGCCGCGAGGCGCTGATCGAGCGCTGGGAATCCGAAGGCGAGACGTTCAAGGCCGAATGGGCGAAGGAACTGCCCGAGGACGAGGAACTGACCGTGTACTGGTCGGGTGGCGACTGGCTCGACATGTGTCGCGGCCCGCATCTTCCCAGTACCGGCAAGCTGGACCCGGCGGCGTTCAAGCTGATGCGCGTCGCGGGCGCCTATTGGCGCGGCGATCAGAAGAACGCGCAGCTCACGCGAATCTACGGCACCGGCTGGCTCAACAAGAAGCAGCTGGACGCGCATCTCCACCGGCTGGAGGAAGCCGCCAAGCGCGACCACCGCAAGCTGGGCCGCGAGATGGACCTGTTCCACCTTCAGGAAGAGGCGCATGGCAGCGTCTTCTGGCACCCCAAGGGCTATCGCATCTGGCGCGAGCTGGAAGCCTATATGCGCCGCAAGATGGACGGCGGCGGCTATCGCGAGATCAAGACGCCGCAGGTGATGGACGCGCGCCAGTGGGAACAGTCCGGCCACTGGGGCAAGTATCGCGAGAACATGTTCGTCATCCCGGACGAGGTGCCCAACACCGCCGATGAGGGCGCGCTCGTTTCCGACGAGGCCGAATGGATGGCGCTGAAGCCGATGAACTGCCCGGCGCACGTCCTCGTCTTCAAACAGGGCATCACCAGCTATCGCGACCTGCCGATCCGGCTGGGCGAGATGGGCTGCTGCCACCGCAACGAACCGCATGGCGCGCTCCACGGCCTGATGCGCGTGCGCCAGTTCACGCAGGACGACGCGCATATCTTCTGCACCGAGGCCCAGGTGGTCGAGGAAGTGCGCAAGTTCTGCGAACTGGCCGACACGGTCTACAAGGATTTCGGCTTTACCTACGAGATCAAGCTGGCGACCCGGCCCGAACAGCGCTTCGGCTCCGACGCGGACTGGGACAAGGCGGAACAGGAACTGCGCGACGCGGTCGCGAACGCCGGAATGGCGACTGACGAGTTCGGGTGGGAAGAGCTGCCGGGCGAAGGCGCGTTCTATGCGCCGAAGCTCGAATGGCACCTGACCGATGCGATCGGCCGGACCTGGCAGGTGGGCACGATCCAGTCGGACCGCGTGCTGCCAGAACGGCTCGATGCGAGCTATGTCGGGGAGGACGGCGACAAGCACCGCCCGGTGATGCTCCACCGCGCGATTTTCGGTTCGTACGAACGCTTCATCGGCATCCTGATCGAACATTATGCCGGTCGCCTGCCGTCCTGGCTCGCGCCGGTGCAGGCGGTGGTCGCGACGATCGTTTCCGATGCGGACGACTATGCGGGCGAGGCGGTGGCGAAGCTCCAGGCCGCGGGCATCCGGGTGGAGGCCGACCTGCGCAACGAGAAGATCAACTACAAGGTGCGCGAGCACTCGCTGGCCAAGGTCCCGCATCTGCTGGTGGTCGGCAAGCGCGAGGCGGAGGAAGGCACCGTCGCCGTCCGTACGCTGGGCGAAAAGGAGCAGCGGGTGATGCCGCTGGACGAAGCGATCGCGATGTTGACGGCAGGTGCGACGCCGCCCGATCTGGGGTAGTCGGCGCGCCGGATGGGCCGGCGTTTAGAAGGGTAGCGGGTTACCCGCCAGCACCAGCGCCAACGCGCAACCGGCAACGATCGCGACGCGCGCGATCTCTCGGGTGTGCGCTTCGATCCGGCGGGTGAGGGTGCGGGCCTTGCTCATGGTGCGCGAGTATCGCAGTCCGGTCCTAAGAAGGGGTTAAGCCCGCGCCAGCACCGGCATCTGCTGGCTGGCGCAATGGAAACCGCCGCCGCCCGCCAGCACCGCGTCGGCCGGCACACCCACGGTCGCCCGATCGGGAAACAGCGCGGCGATGGCGGCGACGCCCTCGGCATCGTGGACCGATCCGAAGGTCGGCACCACGACCAGATGCGTGGTGATCGCGAAGTTGACGTAGCTCGCGGGCTCGACGAAATCGCCCCGCGTGATCCGCCCGGGTGAGGGGATCTCGACCACCTCGACCCCGAACGCCTCAGCTCGGCGCTTCGCGTCGGCATAGATGTCCACGTTCGGATCGTCCGGCCCCGTGGCGCGCGGGATCACCAGCCGGCCCGGCGCGACGAACCGCGCGAGATTGTCGACATGGCCGTCGGTGTGGTCGTTCAGCAATCCCTCGCCCAACCATAGGACGCGGTCGAAGCCGAGGTCGCCCTGCAACCGGGCCTCGATATCGGCGCGGGTCAGCTCCGGATTGCGATTGGGGTTGAGCAGGCATTGCTCGGTCGTCGCGACCAGCCCGGTCCCGTCGCCATCGATCGCCCCGCCTTCGAGGATCCAGTCGGGTTCGGTCAGCGCCAGCCCCTCGTCGCCGGCCAGCTGCGCGCCGATCCTCTGGTCTCCCTCCATCAGGTACTTGCCGCCCCACCCGTTGAAGCGCGGGCGCACCGCCACCCCGTCGCCGCGCACCAGCGGCCCGGTATCGCGCAGCCAGACATCGCCATATTCACGTCGTTCCAGATCGACCGAAGCCGACACCAGCGCCTTCGCCCGCGCCTCGTTCGCGGCGTCGCGCACCAGCAGGCGTACCGCCTGTCCGCTCTCGGCAACCGCGTTGGCGAAACCCGCGATCTGCTCCTGCGCGCGCTCAAGATAGCCGGGCCACTCCTCCGCATCGTGCGGGAAGCCGATCCAGAGCCAATCCTGCGGCGCCCATTCGGGCGGCATCGTTGCGGTCATACTGCGAACGTCACTCGCCGCATGGCGCGCCGGGCCTCGCGCAATCGGCGTCGCGGATCGCGCGGAATTCGTCGCCGGCGCGCCAGTTCGGCCAGCTATCGCCATCCGCGAGCATCCGACCGAGGCGGTAATACAGCGCGAGATCCTGCGTCAGTCCCGCCCAGTTCCAGTCGTCCGACCATTCGTCGCTGGGTGCGTGATAGCGGTTCTCGACATAGTCCTTTGCCGCGGCCTCTCCCGCTGCAGTCCCGCCCTGCACCCAGTCGGTGCCGCGCCCGATATCGAACATCGGCACGCCCAGCTTGGCGTAGCTGAAATGGTCGGAGCGGTAATAATGCCCCTTCTCCGGGCTATCCTCCGGTGCGTCACGCAACCCCTGCTCGCGCAGCGCGGTGCGGAACAGGTCGTTGAGGTCGGACTTGTCGCCGCCCGTCATGGAATAGTCTCGCACCCGGCCACCGGGCAGCAGAGCGTCGATGTTCACCCCGCCGACAGTCGCGTTGAGCGGATAGATCGGGTTCTGCGCGTAGTACTCGCTCCCCAGCAGGCCCGATTCCTCAAGCGTAAGCGCGATGAACACCTGGCTGCGCTGGGCCCCACCATGGCGGCGGTTGGCGTCGGCGAGCGCGGTAATCGCCCCCACGCCGGTCGCGTTGTCCACCGCACCGTTGCAGATATCGTCACCGGTCGCATCGGGCGTACAGTGGCCAAGGTGATCCCAGTGCGCGGAATACAGCACGTATTCGTAAGGCCGCGCGGTGCCGGGGAGGATGCCGACCACGTTGTGCGAGGTCGACCGGCGGATCGCGTTGCGAAAGCCGAAACTGGCCGTCATTCCCAGCGGCACGGGTTTGAACCCGCTGGCCTGTGCGGCCTTAGTCAGGCTGGCGAGATCGTGGCCCGAAGCCTTCAGGATCGCTTCCGCCACCGGCTTCTGTACCCAGCCGTTCGCCTTCGTGGCGTCGGTGTTGTCGTTCGGGCTCTGGACGTAATATTGCGCGCCGGTCCAGCTCGAATTGACGACGTTCCAGCCATAGGCGGCAGGGAATGTGTCATGGATGATCAAGGCGGCGTCGGCCCCCTGCCGTGCGGCTTCCTCGAACTTGTAGGTCCAGCGGCCGTAATAGGTCATCCGACGGCCCTTGAAGAGGCCGTCCTGGGTCTCGCTGGCATAGTCCGGGTCGTTGACTAGGATCACCGCGGTTTTGCCGTGCATGTCGATCCCGGCATAGTCGTTCCAGCCGAGTTCGGGTGCGACGATGCCGTAGCCCACGAAGACCAGCGGGCTGTCCTTCACCTGCGTTTTCGGGACCGCGCGGTAGCTGGTGGCAACATACTGCTCACCGAAAGCGTAGCTTTGCGTCCCACCGGCGCCCTTGACGGTCAGCGGGGTGAAGTCGTCTCCGGTGATCTCGACCGTCGGCACTTCCTGCAGCCATTTGCCCTGGTTGCCCGGCTGCAGGCCCGCCTTCCTGAACTCGCCGATGATATAATCGGTGACCTTGGGCTCGACCGCCGTGCTGGGCGCTCGGCCTTCGAAATCGTCGGCAGATAGCCGCTTGGTTACCTCCTTCATTAGGGGAACCGAAGGCGCGACCGCCGCCTCGGCTTCGCTTGCACTCAGCGCGCCGGGCTGCCTTGTTCCACCATTATCCATCGTGGAGCAGGCGGAAACGGCAACCGCCCCGATGAGGGCAGCGATACAGATCGAAAAGCGGGCCATGATATCTCCCCTGAGTTGCGGTGGGTCTTGTGACACAGGCGGATGATGCCGCCAAGGTACCGCACTGCTTGCCAAGGTCGGTCTCGAACGTGCAGGGCCGACACGATGACGGCGGACTGGCAATCGGCACTCGAACGCGCGCGGGCGCATGCCCCGTTTCTCCGGCGGGCGCTGGAACGCCAGCCCGAGTTGGCCGAATTGCTGGCGCGGGGCGCGGGGGAGGAAGCGCTGGCCTTCGCTCGGCAGGTGAGCGATAGCGCTGCGGCCGCGACCGCGTTGCGGCGCGAGAAGCTGGCGCTGGCGACGGCTCTCGCGATCGGCGATCTCGCCGGAGCGTTTCCGCTTCTGCGCGTCACCGGCGAGCTGTCCGATTTCGCCGACCGCGCGCTAGACCGGGCGATGGCGACGGCGGTCGAGCGGCGCGTGGGGGAAGGTTCGACCGCCGGGTTCATCGGGCTGGCGCTTGGCAAGCATGGCGCGCGCGAGCTCAATTACAGCTCCGACATCGATCCGATCCTGTTGTTCGATCCCGATCGCCTGCCCCGCCGCGACCGAGATGAGCCGGGCGAAGCCGCCCAGCGCTACGCCCGCGAAGTGGTACGGCTCCTCTCCGACGCGACGGCGGAGGGGTACGTCTTTCGCGTCGACCTGCGGTTGCGCCCGGCGTCGGAAGTCAGTCCGCTCGCCATCCCGCTGGGCGCAGCGTTGACCCATTACGAAAGCCTGGCCCTGACGTGGGAGCGCGCGGCGTTCATCCGCGCACGGGCGGCAGCGGGGGACATCGCTGCGGGCGAGGACTTCCTCGCCGCTATCCGCGCGTTCGTGTGGCGGCGCAGCCTCGATTTCGGAGCGATAGAGGAAATCTCGCGCCTGACCGCGCGCATCCGCGAGGCGAACGAAGGCCCGACCGCGCCCGGACCCGGCTTCGATCTGAAGAAGGGGCGCGGCGGCATTCGCGAAATCGAATTCTTCGTCCAGACGCACCAGCTGGTGCATGGTGGGCGCCAGCCGTCTCTGCGCGTGCGTGGAACGCGGGCCGGGCTGGATGCGCTGGCGCAGGCCGACCTGATCGCGGGGGAGGATGCGCGCTTGCTGGGCGACGCCTACGACCGGCTGCGCACGGTGGAACACCGCGTGCAGATGATCGACGATCGTCAGACCCACGTCCTGCCAGACGGGGCCGCGCTGGACGGTGTCGCGCGGCTCGACGGGATGGCGGACGCCGGGGCGTTGCTGCGCGATCTGTCCCATCATTGCGCGATCGTCGGTGAACGTTTCGACCGACTGCTGGAGACGACGACCAGCCCAGCCGATGCCCAGACGGCGGGGAATATCGCCAAGCTGGTTACCGATGCCGGGATCAACGAAGCGGGCCGGGTGGCGGACCGTATCGAGGGCTGGCTGGACGGCCGGTATCGCGCCTTGCGCAGCACCGGGGCGAAGGACGCCTTCCGCGCGATCGTGCCGCATCTCGTCGAGGCGCTGGGCGAAGCGTCCGATCCAGATCAGGCGCTGCTGCGCTGGGAGCGGTTACTGGCCAATCTGCCTAGCGCGATAAACCTGTTCCGCCTCCTCGATGCGCGGCCGGGGCTGTTCGATCAGCTGTCGCGCATCCTGTCGCTTGCGCCTCCGCTGGCCGATGCCTTGGGTCGCCGCCCCGCCTTGCTCGACTCCCTGATCGACCGCACTGCCAGCGACCTGCCACCCTCGGTGGACGACATCGCGGGGCGCATGCGCCCGGTGGAGGCTGATGCCTCCTACGAAGTGAGGCTCGATCGCATCCGGGTCGTGACCGGCGACTATCGCTTCGCGCTGGGTACACAGCTGATCGAGGCTACGCAGGATCCGCTTGCCATCGCGGCGGGGCTCGGCCGAGTGGCAGAGGCCGCGCTGGTGGTGGCCTGTTCGGCAGCCGAAGAAGAGTTCGCGCAGGCGCATGGCCGGATCGAAGGCGGAGAGCTGGTGGTGCTGGGCCTCGGCCGGTTCGGAGGGAAAGCGCTGACCCACGCCTCGGACCTCGATCTGGTGTATCTGTTCACCGGTGACCATGGCGCCGAAAGCGATGGCGAGCGCCCCTTGGGTGCCACGCTCTACTTCAATCGGCTGGCCCAGCGGGTAACCGCCGCGCTGAGCGTGCCGACCGCGCAAGGGGCACTGTACGAGATCGACACGCGGCTGCGACCGCAGAGCAATCAGGGTCCGCTCGCCGCCAGCCTCGACGCCTTTGCCCGTTACCAGGGCGAAGACGCGTGGACCTGGGAGCACATGGCCCTGACGCGCGCCCGGGCGGTGGCGGGCTCCCCGGCGGCCCGCGCGGCGGTGGAGACGGTGATCGACCGCGCCCTGCGGCAGGAGCGTGCGCCGGAGGAATTGCGCGACCGGGTGCTGCGAATGCGGGACGAGATGGCCCGCCACAAGCCGGCTGGCGGGCCGCTGGATGCGAAGCTGGCGCGCGGCGGACTGGTCGATCTGGAGTTCCTGATCCATTATCTGCAATTGCGCGATCACGTCGCTTTCGACCCGCATCTCGGAACGGCGTGCGGAATGCTGGCAGAGCAAGGATTGGTGCCCCGCGACCTGTGCGAGGCACATGATTTTCTCACGCGCCTGCTGGTGGCCGCGCGGCTGCTCGCGCCCGATCTCACGATCCCGACCGGACCGGGCGGCGCGGTGCTGGCACGGGCCTGCGGTTGCGAATCGCCGACCGCGCTGCTCGACAGGCTGGCGAATGCGCGCAGGACGGTGGCTGCCGCGTGGTGCGAGACCTTCGGACGCGAACTGGAACAGGAGGAGCGATGATGGACACGATGCTGCAGCCGGGAGACACGATCCCCGATATAGCCATGGAAACGCCCGATGGCGGTAGCGTGAAGCCATCCGACTATCTTGGCCGCAGGCTGGTGCTGTTCTTCTATCCCAAGGACAATACGCCGGGTTGCACGACGGAGGCGAAGGACTTCACCGGGATGAAGTTGGAGTTCGATAACGCCGGGGCGGCGATCCTTGGTATCAGCAAGGATTCCCCGCAGAAGCATCGCAATTTCATCGCCAAGCACGAGCTCACCGTTGATCTTGCCACCGATGCCGAAGAAGGGGGCCTGTCCGACGCGCTCGGCATCTGGACCGAGAAGAAGATGTACGGAAAGACCTTCATGGGGATGGTTCGCACCACCATCCTGCTCGACAAGAGCGGCAGGGTGTTGCGCGTCTGGCCCAAGGTAAAGGTCAAAGGACACGCGCAGGAGGTGCTGGAGGCGGTACGCGCGGCGTGACCGAGCGGCCGCTGCCCTCTCTCGGCCACGCGATCCGCGATGCGCTGTTGACCGGCGAGCCGGAAGCCAAGGTCATGGCGGCGCGCAAGGTCGCGCGCGACTGGCGGCTGGGGCGGCTGGATTGGCGGTTCGACGCCGCCATGCCTGACAAGCCGGCGCGACCGGTCTCGCCCGAACTGCTGGCTCCTGCCCAGATGCCCAAGCGGCGTGGTGGTTCGGCACACGGGCGAATCGCGCTATGGCATGCGCTGGCGCATATCGAGTTCGTGGCGATCGACCTCGCGCTCGACATGGTCGGGCGCTTCGGCGGGGAGCGGCCGCGTGGTTTCACCGACGATTTCCTCTCGGTCGCGGCGGACGAGGCGATGCATTTCGCGCTGCTGGCGCGCAAGCTCGTCTCGCTCGGCAGCCATTACGGTGCCTTGCCGGCGCATGGCGGTCTGTGGGAGGCGGCCCGATCGACCAGCGACGATGTCGCAGCCAGGCTGGCAATCGTGCCGATGGTGCTGGAAGCGCGGGGTCTGGACGTAACGCCGGCTACGCTTGCGCGGGTGCGCGCGGCAGGCGACGAACATGGAGCGCGCATCCTTCAGCGCATCCTCGACGACGAGATACGCCATGTCGCTTTCGGAACGAGGCACTTCGAAGAAATCGCTCGAGAGCGAGGCGAACTGCCCGAAACGCTGTGGCAAGACTATGTGAAAACGCGGTTTTCAGGACGTTTGAAAGCACCGCTCAACGATTCGGCGCGCCTTTCAGCCGGTCTATCGCGTAGCTATTACGCAGCTATTGTATCTTAAACGATCCGCCGGTTAACCCCCTTAACACGCAAGGCGGGATCGGGTTCCCGCTTCAGTTTGGGGTCTCGGCGGCCTGGTCTCTGGATCGACCGGTTGCCGGTTACGGCATGGCAAAAACCTCGTTCATGCCGGGACGAAAAAGGGACGGGTCTTACATGCAGAGCAAACTCCTTCTCGCGAAGAGCGTGGCAAGTGCGTGCATTGCCGCTGCGGCAATTGTCGCCACACCGGCAGCCGCCAACAGCAGTGCCGCAGCCGTGGATTTCTCCGAAAGCGTGAAGGATGCGGGCTCCCCGCTCGGCAATGGCGACCAGCAGTTCCAGGAACTGTTCGCTTCGTGGAAGTCGCAGGACGCGTCGAATGGCGGGGTGGTCGTCGAGCCGGCCGTTTCTGTGCCGTCGCGCATGCCGCTCGCCGATGCGCGCCTCACCAGCTCCTTCGGTATGCGCAACCACCCGGTCCTGGGCCGGATGCGGCAGCACAAGGGTATCGATCTCGCGGCCCCCAGCGGTACGCCGGTTTACGCAACGGCTGACGGGATCGTCGAACGGGCCGACCGCTTCTCCAGCTACGGCAATTATATCGCCATCGATCACGGCGGCTCGCTCGAAACGCGCTTCGCCCACCTGTCGGGCTTCGCGGTCACCGCCGGCGAGCATGTGACCAAGGGGCAGTTGATCGGCTATGTCGGCAGCACCGGTCGTTCCACCGGGCCTCATCTGCATTACGAAATCCGCGTGGCCGGCCAAGCGGTCAATCCCATTCCCTACATGGTCGAAACCGATGCGCAGACGGCCTTTGCGCTGGTCGAGACCCCCGGGGCGCAGGGTGGCGGCGAAGAGGACTGACCTGCTTTAGCTAGCACCAGAATTTTCAAGAGGCGGCGCGGGGCAACCCGGCCGCCTTTTTTCTTGCCCGTCATCCGTTGCCGCGCAACACTGATCGCGGGAGAAACGGATGCATCCGATCACGCACGCGGCCGAGCGGCCCGACCACCCGGCGATCATCATGGCCGCAAGCGGCGAGACCGTGACATTCGGCGAGCTCGACACGCGCGCCAACCGCTGGGCGCGGCTGTTCCGCCACAGAGGCCTTGGATCGGAAGACCGGGTCGCGGTGCTGATGGAGAACCGGCGCGAATATCTCGAAATACTATGGGGCGCGCAGCGTTCGGGAATCATGCTGGTGCCGCTCTCCACCCGCCTCGCGCGGCCCGAGGTCGAATATATCCTGCGCGACGCCGATGCGAAGCTGCTGCTCATCTCACAGCATTACGCCACTCGCATGGGCGATCTGGCGAATGTCTGTCCCGTGCTGGGCCTCGAAGGCGATGATGTGGACGCGCAACTGGCCACGTTCGACGACGGGCCGATCGCGGATCCGGCTCCAGGCCAGGTCATGCTCTACAGTTCGGGCACGACCGGGCGGCCCAAGGGCATCGTCCCGCCCCCGCCGCCGAGCGACGACGTGCAGGCGACCAATCCGCTGGTGGCTCTCGCCGTCCATGGCGTGGGCATGCCGACCGATGGCAGCATCGTCTATCTCTCGCCCGCGCCGCACTATCATGCCGCTCCGCTCGGCTGGTGCGCGACCGTGCACCGGCTGGGCGGTACGATCGTCGTAATGGAGAGCTTCGATCCCGCAGAAGCGCTGGCCGCGATCGAGCGCTATCGCGTCACCGACAGCCAATGGGTGCCGACCCATTTCGTGCGCATGCTCAAGCTGCCCGAGTCCGAGCGGACCGCACACGACCTGTCCAGCCACCGCCGGGCGATCCACGCGGCGGCACCGTGCCCGGAAGTGATCAAGCGCGCGATGATTGACTGGTGGGGGCCGATCCTGGTCGAATATTATGCCGGTTCGGAAAGCGTCGGCATGACCATGATCGGCAGCGCCGACTGGCTCGATCATCCCGGCAGCGTCGGGCGGGCGCTCTACGGCCGGGTCCATGTCTGCGGGCCGGACGACGCTGACCTGCCGCCGGGCGAGAACGGTCTCGTCTATTTCGAGAACGACCGCATTCCCAGCTATCATAACGATGCGGAGAAGACCGCCTCCGCCCTCAATCGCCACGGCTGGATGACGCTGGGGGATATCGGCCATCTCGACGCGGATGGATTTCTCTACCTAACCGACCGGGCGAGCCACATGATCATCTCTGGCGGGGTCAACATCTACCCGCAGGAGGTCGAGAACCTGCTGGTCGGCCATCCGGCGGTGGCGGACGCGGCGGTGATCGGCGTGCCGGACCTCGACCTGGGCGAGACGGTGCTGGCGGTGGTGCAGCCGCTCTCGATGGACGATGCGGGACCCGCCCTGGCTCAGGAACTGCTTGCCTTCCTCGAACCGCGGATCGCGCGGATGAAGCTACCGCGCCGGATCGAATTTCGCGCCGATCTGCCGCGAGAAGCGAACGGCAAGCTCTACAAGCGCGAATTGCGCGACGAGTATGCCGCACGCGCCGCCGCCGGTTGATCAGGCTTCGGCGAGCAGACGCTGCGCGATGGCGCGCACTTGCGCGCCCATGTCCTCGCGCTCCAGCGCCAGCGCCAGCGTCGCCTCGACGAAGCCGGTCTTGCTGCCGCAATCGTAGCGCGCGCCGTCGAAGGTGACGGCGTGGAACGGCTGGTTGCCGATCATCTTGGCCATCGCATCGGTCAGCTGAATCTCGCCGCCCGCACCCTTCTCCTGATCTTCCAGCACGCGCATGACCTCCGGCTGGAGGATGTAGCGGCCCGAGATGATCTTGTTCGACGGCGCTTCGGCCACCGGCGGTTTCTCGACCAGTCCGGTCACCTCGGTCAGGTCGCCATCGACCTTGCCCGGTGCGATCACACCATAGCTCGATACGGTTTCCTCAGGCACTTCTAGCACGCTGATCAGGTTTCCGCCGACCTTTTCATAAGCATCGACCATCTGCTTCATGCAGCCGCCGCGACCCTGCTTGTGCGCGATCATCAGCTCGTCGGGCAGGAAGATCGCGAACGGCTCTTCGCCCACAATCGCGCGGGCGCACCAGATCGCGTGGCCGAGGCCCAGCGGCACTTGTTGGCGCACGGTGATGATATCGCCCGGCGTGGCGCGGGTCGAATCGAGGATCGAGAGATCCTTGCCCCGCTCGCTCATGGTCGATTCGAGTTCGTAGGCGATGTCGAAATGCTCGACGATCGCGGTCTTGCCGCGCCCGGTGACGAAGATCATCTGTTCGATCCCCGCCTCGCGCGCCTCGTCCACCGCGTACTGGATCAGCGGTCGATCGACGATCGCGAGCATTTCCTTCGGAATGGCCTTGGTCGCGGGGAGGAACCGGGTGCCGAGCCCGGCGACGGGAAACACCGCCTTGCGGATGGGTTTGTGCGCGTTCATGGCGCCAATCGATAAGGCCAGACGCGCCCTGCGGTCAATCGATCGCTGCCGCGCGACCGGGGTCCCGCTTGTTTTGCGCGTGCAGGTCGGTAAACCGCCGCGATGGACAAGCTACGCATCATCGGCGGCCACCGCCTTTCCGGCACGATCCCGATTTCCGGGGCGAAGAACGCCGCCCTGACCCTGATCCCCTGCGCCCTGCTGACGGACGAGCCGCTCACGCTGCGCAATCTGCCACGGCTCGCCGATATCGACGGCTTCCAGCACCTGATGACGCAGTTCGGCGTATCGGTGAACATCGCCGGCAAGCGGCCGGAGGATTTCGGTCGCGTGGTAACGTTCGAGGCGACGCGGCTGACCAACACCGTCGCGCCCTACGATCTGGTGCGCAAGATGCGCGCCTCGATCCTGGTGCTCGGCCCGATGCTGGCGCGCGCGGGCGAGGCTACCGTGTCGCTGCCCGGCGGCTGCGCGATCGGCAACCGCCCGATCGACCTTCACCTGAAGGCGATGGAGGCGCTGGGTGCCGAGATCGAGCTGGCTCAGGGCTATGTCCGTGCGCATTGCCCCGACGGCGGACTGCCCGGCGGCGACTTCACGTTCCCCGTGGTGTCGGTGGGCGCGACCGAAAACGCGCTGATGGCGGCGGTGCTGGCCAAGGGCCCGACGCGCCTTTCCAACGCGGCGCGCGAACCGGAAATCGTCGATCTGTGCAACCTCCTGACCGCGATGGGGGCGGAGATCGAGGGCGTGGGCGGCTCCGACCTCACGATTCACGGCGTCGACCGATTGAACGGCGCCACCTACAAGGTGATGCCCGACCGGATCGAAGCCGGCTCCTACGCCTGCGCCGCCGCGATCACGGGTGGCGAAGTGCGGCTGGAAGGTGCCGATGGGGAAGAGATGGGCGCGACCAACCATGCCTTGCGAAATATCGGCGTCGAGGTGGAGGCCGACAAACGCGGGGTTACCGTGCGCGCGGATGGGCGGCTGAAGGCGGTCAAGCTGTCGACCGCGCCCTATCCCGGCCTCGCCACCGACATGCAGGCGCAGCTGATGGCCCTGCTGTGCCGGGCGGAAGGCACCAGCGTGCTGAACGAGACGATTTTCGAGAACCGCTACATGCATGTGCCCGAACTGAACCGCATGGGCGCGCATATCGAGACCAACGGTCGCACCGCGATCGTCCACGGCGTCGATCAGTTGACCGGGGCCGAGGTGATGGCGACCGACCTGCGCGCCTCTATGAGCCTGGTGATCGCCGCCCTCGCCGCGCAGGGCGAGACGCTGGTCCGCCGCATCTATCACCTCGACCGGGGGTACGAGCGGCTGGAGGAGAAGCTGCAGCTCGTCGGTGCGGAGATCGAACGGATCGGCGACGACTGAATTTCGATCGGGTCGGACCCATTGCGGCCTCTCGCTCGTTCGGGAGGAAACACTTGCAATGGAGGCATTTATGGGCCTGATCAGGACGGCACTCATCGGTACCCTCGGCTATCTCGGCTACAAGGCGTACAAGAAGAACCAGGAAAGCGGCGGCGTCGCCTTTGCCAGCGGGCAGACCGGCAATCACCGTGATGCGGGGCCGGAGGCAATGGGCGACAAGCCGGTCCGCAGCTGGAACAAGGCGGACGAGGAAAGCGACGAGAGCTTCCCCGCCAGCGATCCGCCCGCCAATTACTGACCATCGGTTTTGGCGCGCAGCGCGCCGACCAGCCAGATTCGGATCGCGCCGGCAAGCCCAGGTGGGTTGTCGGCGCGAATTCGTTCCGCATCGATGCGCGCGACCAGCGCATTAAGCGGCATCTCCTCATGGGTCGCTGCGTCGCGCAGCATGTCCCAGAACACGGGCTCCAGGCTGATAGAGGTCTTGTGCCCTGCGATCTCGACCGAGCGCTTGACCGGGGGATGGTAGGGCGAAGGCTCCGCCATCACTCGCGGTCCGGCCCCAGCATCGCTTCGGGCCGTACGATGCGATCGTAGTCCACGTCGCTGACCTTGCCGCTGGCGATCGCCGCCTCGCGCAGCGTGATGTCCTGCTCGTGAGCGGTCTTCGCAATCTTAGCCGCGGCATCGTAGCCGATCTCGGGCGCGAGCGCAGTCACCAGCATCAGCGAATTGTCGACCCCGCGCCGGATGTTGTCCCGCCGCGGCTCCAGCCCGGCGAGCAGGTGCTGCGTGAAGCTGTCGCTGGCATCGGCGAGCAGGCGCGCGCTTTGCAGGAAAACATGCGCCATTAGCGGGCGATAGGTGTTCAGTTCGAACTGCCCCTGGCTGTCGGCGAAGCCCAGCGTCGCCTGGTTGCCGTGCACCTGCGCGCACACCTGCGTCAACGCCTCGACCTGCGTCGGATTGACCTTGCCCGGCATGATCGAACTGCCCGGTTCGTTCGCAGGCAGCGACAGTTCGCCCAGGCCCGAGCGTGGCCCGGAGCCGAGCAGGCGGATGTCGTTGGCGATCTTGTAAAGGCTCGCCGCGACCGCCGCGATCGCGCCGTGGAGGAACAACAGCGCGTCCTGCCCGGCCAGCATCGCGAACTTGTTGGGCGCGGTGCGGAACGGCAGACCCGTCGTCTCTGCGATCCGCTCCGCCACGCTTTCCGCAAAGCCCTTCGGCGCGTTGAGTCCGGTGCCGACCGCCGTGCCGCCCTGCGCCAGCGCGTAGATGCCTGGCAAGGCCAGTTCGATCCGCTCGATCCCCTCGCCCACCTGGGCGGCGTAGCCGGAGAATTCCTGCCCCAGCGTCAGCGGGGTTGCATCCTGCGTATGCGTGCGACCGATCTTCACGATGTCGTCCCATTGCTCGGCCTTGCTCGCCAGATCGTCGCGCAGCCGGGCGAGCGCGGGGATCAGCTGCCCGGTGACCTCCAGCGCCGCAGCGATGTGAAGCGCGGTGGGGAAGGTATCGTTCGACGACTGGCTCATATTGACGTGATCGTTGGGGTGCACCGGGTCCTTCGCCCCGCGCGTGCCGCCCAACGCCTCGCTGGCGCGATTGGCGATCACCTCGTTCGCGTTCATGTTGGTCTGCGTACCCGACCCGGTCTGATAGACGACCAGCGGGAATTCATCGTCCAGCTCCCCCTCTGCCACCGCGCGCGCCGCCTCGGCGATGGCATCGGCGCGCCGGCTGTCGAGCCCGCCCAGCGACTCGTTGGCACGCGCCGCCGCCTCCTTGATGATGCCCAGTGCGTGGATCAGCGGGGGCGGGATGCGATCCGCCCCGATGCGGAAATTCTCCTTCGACCGTTGCGTCTGCGCGCCCCACAGCCGGCCTGCGGGCACCTCGATCGCGCCCATCGAATCGGTTTCGCTGCGGGTATCTGTCATGGTCGGGGCTCCTCGGGCGATTGCGGGTTCACAAGGCTCAACGCGAGGGGGGCGGGGTAAGGTCCGGGAGCGCGGATGGAACGCCGACCGGGCCGCTTTGCAAAACTTTTCGGCGGGTATGTTCCGGCGAATTTTCAATCGCTTGCGCGCCAATCCCGGGTGTTCGACTGTCACCTTGGGCTAGGGCCGGTGGCCGCGCATGATTGTTCGACGTGAAACGCTCCGGTCATGCGGTCAGTCTATGCGGACGGCGTGAAGTAGGAAACGCTCGCAGCCGGCGGCGAAAGAGTATGGCTGGAACGTTCAGTCGCGCCTGACGGTGGCGGTGGCTTTGTCGAGCATGGCGCCGACGGAAAAGGGCGCGCGCAGATATTCGCGGCGCCAGCCGGGCCGGAAACGATCGAGCATTTCCCCCTCGATCGCGCCATAGACGTAAAGGGCGCTGCGTTTCCACATCGCGATGCCGGTCCGGTCGATCGAGCGCAGGCTGACGGCCAGGCCGTTCTGCCGTTCACTCGCGATGTGGGCGACCGCGGGATCGGACGCGGCCGCAAGCCACACGAGCTGGATTTCCGACCAGCGCGCGATCCCCTCCTGCCCGATCTGGAACTCGAAATAGAGCGCCTGCTTCGGGTCGAGCACCCCCTTGAATGCCTTGCGCGCCTGCACATAGGCGACGAACGCCCGCGCCGCCTCGTCGTCGGACGCGGCGGTAAGAAAGCGCTCCCCCGCCGCGTTCATTCCTGCCAGCCGCTCCGCCACGCGCGGATCGTCGTAGGGGAACGGGTAGTCCAGCATCCACTGCGCGCCGGTCTCGCCCATCGCATCGGTTACCGCGGCGACGGCATCGGCATAGCCGGGCAGACTCCATTGATACTGGTGGAATGCTTCGTGCAGGAAAGACACCTTCCATTCCGCATCGTCGATCCCGATCGCTTCCGGTGTGCCGACCTCGATGACGCTTCGCCCGTCCAGGTCGCTGGCCGCCAGAAGATCGAGCGGCAGGGTGCGGGGCCGCCCCTGCATCGCGCAGCGCGTGATGGAATCGAAGCCGAGGGGCGCGAACCCCTCGACCGGCGGGCTGCAGAACAGCGTTTCGGTGTCGTCCTCGACCAAGAGGACCGGCAGGGGCGCTTGCGAGAAGCCGTCCCAGATTGCCTCGCCGTGCTGCCGCACTGCTGCCTGCCCGTCGCGGATCAGGCGGCGTTCGGCCTCCACCGGTAGATGCGCCGTGGCAAGAGCCACGGACGCCGCTAGCAAACCGAGCATCACGTTCCCCTCGATGCATGCCCATCAATGCAGGGTCGGGGGTGAAGTTAGCTTGCGTCCCGCCGCCCGGGAAGCGGCAATGCGCCCACCATCAATACATGTGCTGTCCGCCATTGATGCTCATGGTGGAGCCGGTGACGAAAGCCGCGTCCTCGGAGCACAGGAAGGAGACGCCGCGCGCGATTTCCTCCGCCTTCCCGAGGCGGCCGACGGGGATCTTGGCGACGATCTTCTCCAGCACCTCGTCCGGCACGGCGGCGACCATGTCGGTGTCGATATAGCCCGGCGCGATCGCGTTGACGGTGATCTTGAACCGGGCGCCTTCCTGCGCCAGCGCCTTGGTGAAGCCGTGGATGCCCGATTTCGCGGCGGCGTAGTTGACCTGACCGTACTGGCCCGCCTGCCCGTTGATGGAGCCGATATTGACGATCCGGCCCCAGCCGCGCTCCTTCATGCCGGGGAAGCACGCCTTGGCCATGTTGAAGCAACCGCCGAGATTGATCCGCATGACTTCGTTCCAGTCGTCGAAGCCCATCCGCATCAAGGTGCCGTCGCGCGTGATGCCGGCGTTGTTGACCACGACATCGACGGGGCCGACTTCCTCGGCCACCGTCGCGCAGCCGGCCTGCGTCGCCTCGTGGTCGCCGACGTCCCATTTATACGTCGCGATGCCGGTCTCGTCGGTGAACTTGCGCGCCGCCTCGTCATTGCCGGC
This sequence comes from Erythrobacter sp. LQ02-29, assembly GCF_022576075.2. NCBI lineage: Bacteria > Pseudomonadati > Pseudomonadota > Alphaproteobacteria > Sphingomonadales > Erythrobacteraceae > Erythrobacter > Erythrobacter sp. LQ02-29. The sequence continues at coordinate 871,731 of NZ_JANCNT010000001.1, forward strand.
GTAATTGGCGACGACGGTGAAGCCGTCCGCCTGCAGTTTCTCGCAAATCGCGCGGCCGATGCCCCGCGTGCCGCCGGTGACGATCGCTACCTTGCCCATGCACTATCCTTTCCCGATTGCGGCCCCCGTCTGCTGGCGGAGTGCCTTCCGGGTGGGATGGTAAACGCTACGCAAAGCGCGCGATAGGGGCTAAAACCGGGAAATCGCGCGGGTCTTGCCGCGCGGCGCGATCAGAAACGCAGCTGCGTTCCGACATAGACCGACTGGTTGTCGGCGGCCCCGTCGGTCAGCGGGGTCAGGCGATCGCGTTCCTGAGACAGGCGCACGCCAGCGGTCACGTTAAGATTGCCGACGATGCGATAGGAACCGCCCAGATCGACGCTTTGTTCGGCCATCCCCTCGATCGTGCGCGGCGCGCGCCCGGCGGGACGTTCCTGTTCCAGCGAGATGCGCGGCTGGAACCGGCTCGGCTTGTCCGCGTGGCCGGTATCGGGCCGGTAGAGCGACAGGTCGGGCATCTGGATGCTGGACACGCCCGGCGGCAGCTTGCTGGCCGGCTTGGCGAAACTCTGATACCCGCGTGCGATCCCCATGTCGTATTCGCTCGCCGCCACTTCGACGGACCGCTTGCCGGGCTTCGCCGCGGAATCGATGGCATTGCGAACCGAAATGGCGCGGGCGGTCTTGTCATCCAGCCGCACCGCGACGTTCACCCGGCGCTCCACCGCGTCGTCGCCCCCCGCCGGGGTGAAGCGCATGGTTTCGCGCGAGGCGGTGAACCGCTGGGTCGCCTTGGACGCGAGGGACGGATCGACATTGGCGGCGGCGAAGCCGCTCGTCTTTTCAGCCATCGGGGCCAGCACCACGCTGGACACGGCGAGCGCGGTGCCGGGCAGCGCCAGAGCGGCCGCGCCCAGCGCCAGCGCCGGAAAGGCGCGCTTGCGTAGCTGCGATAGTCGATCGGCACGCATGGCTAAAACGAACATCCCCTGTAGGCCTACGCTCAACCTGACGCTTCCCGCGATGAACGGTTCCTGAGCATCGGGCGGGCAGATCCTGTTGCTGGTCGAAAAGGTAGGGCGCGCCGGGATGCGTTGCCAGTGCTTTTCCACAGGGGGCGACCGAATCCCGGTGCAGGTGTGGCGATTCGCCCACAAGACGGATCGTGCGGAGGATATTCACGCCTGGTAAAGCCGCCGGAGCCGCAGGAAGGCGTGCTCTTGCCTTGCCGCGCGATACGATGCGGTTATAGAGGCGGGACGACCGGTTACACTTATGACAGCGGACATCGCCCGAAGCATGACATTTTTCCTCTCCCCCCGCCGTACCCCGATTCGCATCGTCGTCGCGGGGGCGCTGCTCGCAGGATTGGCCGCATGCGGCGGCGGGCGCGATCTGCCGCGCGGCGACCTCGCCGCCAGCCAGGTGACCACCATCGGCGTGAATTCCTATCTCTGGCGCGCCGCGCTGGAGACGGTGAGCTTCGCCCCGCTGCTGCAGACCGACAGCGCGGGCGGGGTGATCGTGACCGACTGGTACGCCAATCCGCAGAATCCGGGCGAGCGGGTCAAGCTGACCGTCTCGATCCTCGATTCCGATCTGCGCGCCGATGCGGTGCGGGTCGCCGCCAGCCGCCAGGTGGCGCAGGGCGGTGCCTGGGTCGATGCCCCGGTGCAGGCGGCCACGGTGCAGAAGCTGGAAGACATCATCCTGACCCGCGCGCGCGACCTGCGGCGCGAGGCCATCGCCGGCTAATCCGCCACCACTTTTAATACCGTCCAACCGGGGGCAGCATGACCGAACAGCGTTTCGACCCGTCCGTGGCCGACGGGCGCTGGCAGCGTGCGTGGGAGGAGGCCGACTGCTTCCGCGCCGATTCGGCCAGCGACGCGCCGAAATCCTATATCCTGGAGATGTTCCCCTATCCCAGCGGGCGCATCCATATCGGCCATGTGCGCAATTATACGATGGGCGACGTGCTGGCGCGCTACAAGCGGATGCGCGGGCACGCAGTGCTGCACCCGATGGGCTGGGACGCCTTCGGCATGCCGGCGGAGAACGCGGCGATGGAGCGCGGCGTACATCCGGGCGGGTGGACGCGCGACAACATCGCCAACATGAAGGCACAGCTGAAGCGGATCGGCTTCGCGATCGACTGGAGCCGCGAGTTCGCCACCTGCGACCCGGAATATTACGGCCACGAGCAGGCGCTGTTCCTGGCGCTGTACGAAGCCGGGCTGGTCTATCGCAAGGAAAGCACGGTCAACTGGGACCCGGTCGACATGACCGTGCTGGCGAACGAGCAGGTGATCGACGGCAAGGGCTGGCGTAGCGGTGCGGAGGTCGAGAAGCGCAAGCTGGCGCAGTGGTTCCTGAAGATCACCGACTTCGCCGACGAGTTGCTCGAGGGTCTCCAAACCCTCGACAAATGGCCCGACAAGGTCCGGCTGATGCAGGAAAACTGGATCGGCAAGTCGACCGGGCTGCAGTTCCGCTTCGCGCTGTCGAACGGGGATGATGTCGCGGTCTATTCGACCCGGCCCGACACGATCTTCGGCGCGAGCTTCGTCGCGGTCGCGCCCGACCATCCGATCGCGCAAGGGGTGGCGGCGAACGATGCGGAGGCCGCCGCCTTCGTTGCGGAATGCAAGCGTGGCGGCACCACCGCGGCGGCGCTGGAGACGATGGAGAAGAAGGGCTATCGCACCGCCATCACCGCGGTGCACCCGATCACCGGCGCGGACCTGCCGGTCTTCATCGCGAACTTCGTGCTGATGGATTACGGCACCGGTGCGGTGATGGGCGTGCCGGGGCACGACCAGCGCGATTTCGACTTCGCCAGCAAATACGGCCTGCCGATCCTGCGCGTGGTCGCGGGCAAGGACACCGCCGCCGACGCCCCGCTGACCGAGGCTGAGGCGGGCGAGGGCGTACTGGTGAACTCCGCCTTCCTGAACGGCATGGCGGTCGAGGACGCGAAGGCGAAGATCGTCGCGCGCGCCGAGGACGATGGGTGGGGCGAAGGCCAGACCGTCTGGCGCCTGCGCGACTGGGGCGTCTCGCGCCAGCGTTACTGGGGCACGCCGATCCCCTTCATCCATTGCGAGAAGTGCGGCGTGGTGCCGGTGCCCGCCGATCAGCTGCCGGTCGAACTGCCCGAGGATGTCGATTTCCAGACGCCGGGCAACCCGCTCGAACGCCATCCGACCTGGAAGCATGTCGCCTGCCCCGAATGCGGCGGCGAGGCGGTGCGGGAGACCGACACGCTCGATACCTTCGTCGATTCGAGCTGGTATTTCCTGCGCTTTGCCAGCCAGCCCGCCGACAAGCCGTTCGACCGGGAAGAGGTCGAGAAGTGGCTGCCGGTCGAACAATATATCGGCGGCATCGAACACGCGATCCTGCACCTGCTCTACGCCCGGTTCTGGACCCGCGCGCTCAGGCACATCGGCATGATCGATTTCGCCGAGCCCTTTGCCAGCCTGTTTACGCAAGGCATGGTGACGCACGAGACCTATTCGCGCGAAGAGGGCGGGCGCACGGTCTATTACGCGCCCGACGAGATCAGCCGCGAGGCGGAGCGCGCGCTGCTGAAGGACGATGGCGGCGAGGTCGAGATCGGTCGCGTGATCAAGATGTCGAAGTCGAAGAAGAACACGGTCGACCCCGACGCGATCATCGCCCGCTACGGCGCGGACGCGGTGCGCTGGTTCATGCTGTCCGACAGCCCGCCGGAACGCGACCTGCCGTGGTCAGAAGCCGGGATCGAAGGGTGCGCGCGCTTCGTCCAGCGTGTCTGGCGGCTGCTCGATACGGTCGATGCGGGCGCGTCGGGCGAGGACATCGCCCTGCGCCGCAAGCTGCACCAGACCGTTGCCGCCGTGGCGGAGGATGTGGAGGCCTTGTCCTTCAACAAGGCGGTTGCGCGGATCTACGAACTGGTCTCCGCGGTCGAAAAGGCGCAGCCGAGCGCGGATCGGGCGACCGCATTGCGCGATCTGCTGCTGCTGGTCGCGCCGATGATGCCGCATCTGGCAGAGGAAGGGTGGGATCGCCTTGCCGCGACCGAGGGGCTGATCGCGCAGGCGCGCTGGCCTGAGGTCGACCCGGCAATGCTGGTCGAAGACGAGGTGACCATCGCCGTCCAGCACAAGGGCAAGCTGCGCGATACCATCACGGTGTCCAAGGGCCTGCCGAAGGAAGAGTTGGAGGCGCTTGCGCTCGCCAGCGAGAAGGTCCAGCGTTCGATCGATGGTGCCCCCTTGCGCAAGGTGATCGTCGTGCCCGACCGGTTGGTGAATATCGTCACGTGAAGCGCTCGCTCGCCCTCAACGGCGCGCTGCTGCCCGTCACCCTGGTGCTGGCGGGCTGCGGATTGCAGCCGCTCTATGGCGGCGGGGCAGGCAGTGTCGCCGCGCGCGGCTTGTCGCAGATCGAGGTCGGGCCGATCGCGGGCGAGGCGGGCTGGCTGGTTGCCAATTCGCTGCGCGACCGCCTTGGCGCGGGCGGCACGGCTGCCAGTCCGCGCTATCGCCTCGACGTGCGGCTCGACGATCAGCTGGAGGGGCTGGGCCTGCTGGGCGACGATTCGATCGGGCGCGAACGGCGGACCTTGCGGGCGCGCTATCAGCTGGTCGATCTCGCTTCGGACGAGATCGTGATCGACGCCACCGCGGGATCCGATGCGGGGATCGACGTGGTGTCGAGCGAATATGCCGTCATCGCTGCGGAGCGCACCGCACTGGAGCGCCTGTCGACGGAGGTCGCCGACCAGATCGTCACCCGGGTCGCGCTGACCCTGCGCGAAGGGCGATGAAGGCCACGCAGAAGGATTTCGCCGCCACCGCGAGGAAAGCGGCGAGCCAGTGCTCCGTCTTCTTCTTCTGCGGCCCCGACGAAGCGGGCGCGAGTAGCGCCGCCGACACCATCCATGCGCTGTTGAGCGAGCCCGGCGAGCGAGTCGAGCTGAGCGGTGGCGAGATCAAGCGCGATCCGGTGCTGCTGGGCGACGAGGCACGCTCCACCTCGTTGTTCGGCGACAGGCGGCACATCCTGGTGCGCGCCAATGGCGACGAGGCGCATGATGCCCTCGACAATCTGCTGAAGGGCGAGGGCGAGACGTGCCCGGTGCTGGTCGTCGCCACCGGGGCCACCGACAAGTCGCGCACGGCGAAGCTGCTGGCCAATCGCCCCGATGCGCTGGTCGCGATGTTCTATCCGCCCGAGCTGCGCGACTTCGTGGGCACGGTGCGCGACATCGCCGATGCGGCGGGACTGCGGCTGGCGGGCGATCTAGCCGAGCGGGTTGCGCGCGCCGCGGGGATGGACCGTCGACTGGCGCAGACGGAGCTCGACAAGCTGGCGCTCTATCTCGATGCCTCGCCCGCCACGCCGCGCGACGTGCAGCCTGTCGACTGGGACGCGATCGGCGCGAAGACCGAGGAGGAGGGCTTCATGCCGCTCGTCAACGCCGCGCTCTCTGGCCAGGTCAAGCGCCTGCCGGGCGAGCTGGCGCGGATGCGCGAGGTCGGGCTCAACGCGGTGGCGGTGGCGCTCGCCTGCGAACGGCGCGCGGCGCAGCTGGCGCAGCTGGCGGCGCGGTTGGGGGGGGAGCGGGACATCCCTGGCTTCATCCAGGGGGAGAAACGGGCGCGCCGCGTGTTCTGGAAGGACGAGCGCGACCTGATCCAGCAATTGCGCATCTGGCGGGGCAAGCGGCTGGAGCGGCTGGTCGAGCGGCTGACCGCGCTGCACCGCAACCTGCTGTCCAACAGCCAGTCGGCGGAGCTGCTGCTGGCGCAGGAGCTGACCGAGATCGCCCGCTTCGCCGCGCCCCGGCCCTGAACCCGCCTAGTTCCTGTCGGGCACCGAGAAGCTGCCCGTCACCCGCCCGTTCGACCGGCTGACGCCCGGCTCGTCGCCCACCGGCGAGGTGCCCTGCGCGCTGCCATCGACGCTCGACAAGCCGCTGTCGAGATCGATCGTCAGCCGCCCGCCGTTCAACGTGTCGCCGCCGCGGTTCAGGCGCACATTGCCCGCCATGGTGATGATGTTGCGATTGAAGTCGTAGATCGCGAGATCGCCGCGCGCACGCTCGTTGCCGCGCTCCACCGTTACGCCGCCGGTGGCGGTGATGCGCTGGATGCGCAGCCCCCCGGCATCGGAGTAGTTCACGATGGTGCGCGCCGCGCGCAGTTCCAGTCCGGCCTGGTCGATCACCACATTGCCTGACAGGACCACGCGGTTCTGGCGATCCTGCAGCTCGATCCGATTGGCGGCGTAGTTCACCGGCGCGTTGGAATTATGGCCCGCGATCGCCTGCGCCTTCAGCGCGATCCCGCCCGCCAGCGCGCAGGTGGCGAGGAAGCCGAGCGCGAAAGAGCGCATCGCGGTCCGGTGCAGGGCGATGTTGTTCACGGAGTAGGGGCGGGTCATGGCATCCTCATCTTGCCCGGCACCATGCGCAGCCGCGCGTGCCCGTCAAGCGCGACGGTGCGCGCATCCAGATCGGCCTCCAGCCGGTCGGCGGAAAACGTCCCCGCCGGAACCGAACCTTCGACCCCGTCGCTGCCGGTGACCGTCTTGTCCCCGACATCGATCGAAACCCCGCGCGCGACGAAGCGGTAGCCGTCGGCCGCCGTCACGTTCAGCGCGCCCGCGACGTTCAGCACCTGCTGCGACAGATCGTAGGCCCCACCCGGTGCGAGCAGCCGCGCGGGACCGCCCGACAGCAGGATGCGCCCGACCACGGTGTCGAGCCGCACGATCCCCTCCGCGCTCGATCGCTGGTTCGCGTCCTTCGCCATCAGCGAGAAGGGCCGCCCTTTATCGTCCGCCCCGCGATACAGCGCGTTCTGGACATCCAGGCGGTCGTTGATCTTCGCCACCTTGTCGCGGTCGAGGAGGAAGGACACCTCCCCGCGCGGGGTCAGCGGGCTCATCACCATCAGCGCGGCGACGACGCCCACGCCCATCGGCAGCGCGATGGCCAGCACGCGCACGAGCTTGTCGTGGAAGCCCCCGGGCGTGGCGAAACGCTGGCGCCCGCGGCGCAGCTTCTTGGCGTCCTCGGTCTCGATCCGGCGTTGGGTGTGCGTGGGGCTCATCGGGCCGGGCTACTCACTCGTGGCTGAATATGTCCTTGTCCTCCCACCCGGCGATGTCGAGGCGTGCGCGGGTGGGAAGGAAATCGAAACAGGCCTGCGCGGTTCCGGTGCGGCCCTCGCGCTCCAGCCGCTCCGCAAAGATATTTCGCAGCCGGTGGAGATAGCGCACGTCGGAGGCGGCGTAGTCGCGCTGCGCATCGGTGATTACCGGCGCGCCCCAGTCGGAACTCTGCTGCTGCTTGGAAATGTTCTCGCCCAGCAATTCCTCGACCAGCATCTTGAGCCCGTGGCGGTCGGTATAGGTGCGGGTCAGCTTGCTCGCGATCTTGGTGCAGAACACCGGCGCGGCGGTGACGCCGAGATAATATTCGATCGCGGCGAGATCGAAGCGCGCGAAGTGATACAGCTTCACCCGCTCGGGGTCGGCCAGCACCGATTTAAGGTTCGGGGCGGCATAATCGCTGTCGACCGCGAAGCGCACCAGATGCTCGTCCCCGCCGCCGTCGCTGATCTGGACCAGACACAGCCGGTCGCGCCGCGTGATCAGGCCCATCGTCTCGGTATCGACCGCGACCGGCCCGTCGCCCAGCGCATCGGCGGGCAAGTCTTCTTCGTGGAAATATACTGCCATGGGGCCGAGCCCTAGGACCAATGGGGAAAGAGGGGAAGGGGCGATGGTGCGCCTGCGAAACGCGCGCTAGCACCTGCGGCATGGCCGACACGCTCCCCGAAAGCTGGCGCGATGCGCTCGCCCCCGCGCTCGATACGCCGGAGGCGCGGCGGCTGGGCGGCTGGCTGCGGGCGGAGGAGGAGGCGGGCAAGGCGATCTACCCGCCGCGCGGGCAAAGGCTGCGCGCGCTGGAGCTGACCCCACTCGATGCGGTGAAGGTCGTGATCCTGGGGCAGGATCCCTATCATGGGCCGGGGCAGGCGATGGGGCTGTCCTTCTCCGTGCCCGAGGGGGTGCGCGTGCCGCCGAGCCTCACCAACATCTACAAGGAGCTGGCGAGCGATTGCGGCATCGCCCCGCCCGCCGGGGGTGACCTGACCCACTGGGCGCGGCAGGGGGTGCTGCTGCTCAACAACACGCTGACGGTGGAGGCGGGGCAGGCGGGCAGCCATGCCGGGCGCGGCTGGGATGCTATCACCGACGCCGCCGTGCGCGCCGTGGCACAGCGCGATGTGCCCAGCGTCTTCATCCTGTGGGGCAGCCACGCGCAGAAGAAGGCGGGCCGGATTGACGGTTTGCGTGGGGGGCGCGAAGGGTGCCGGCATCTGGTGCTGGCCAGCCCGCACCCCAGCCCCCTGTCCGCCCATCGCGGCTTCTTCGGCAGCCGCCCGTTCAGCCGTGCGAACGCGTTCCTGGAGGAGCGCGGGCGCGGCGCGATCGACTGGGGTGGAACACCAACCGGGGGTGTTTGAAAAACTTTCGACGGCGTATTTAGGTATGTTTTTGAAAGTCTTGGCCGAGAATTCCGGTGTGGGCGAGTCAACTTCGCCGGTCGGCTCATGATGGCTGCGATATAGGGCGGTGAAGGCGAGGTCCGACATGGGCTTATCCTCTCACGCCGGATGCCCTGTAGGACAGCTGCCAAGTGGAATGCCCTCACACCCGTCGCCCCGGACCTGATCCGGGGCCGGTGCTTCTAAGAGAGCAAGGTCGGACGGCGATCCGCCGCGTCAGCCGAACGCAGCACCGGCCCCGGGTCCAGCCCGGGGCGACGATGATTTATCGGCTGTGCAATACAGCGCGCCCTAGCGCGGCAGGTCGGTGTGCCCCATTAGCGCCTCGTCCACGGCGGCGGCGCATTGGCGGCCTTCGCGGATGGCCCAGACGACCAGCGATTGCCCGCGGCGCATGTCTCCGCAGGCGAAGATGCCGGGCTCGCTGGCGGCGTAGCCTTTCTCGTCCGCGTGGACGTTGCCGCGTTCGCTCAGCGCGACGCCCGCGCGGTCGAGCAGGCCGCGCTTCTTCGGCCCGGTGAAACCCATCGCGAGCAGGATGAGGTCTGCGGGCAGGGTGAATTCGCTGCCCTCGACCTCCTGCATCTCGCGGTCCTTCCACTCGACCCGCACGCATTCGAGGCCGGTAACCGTGCCGTTCTCGGCGACCACCCGCTTGGTCAGGACGGCCCAGTCGCGGTCGGCCCCTTCCTCGTGGCTGCTGGAGGTGCGCAGCTTCAGCGGCCAGTGCGGCCAGGTGGTGGCCTTGTCTTCCTTCTCCGGCGGCTTGGGCATGATCTCCAGCTGGGTGACGCTCTTCGCGCCCTGCCGGTTGCTGGTGCCCACGCAGTCGGAGCCGGTGTCGCCGCCGCCGATCACGATCACGTGCTTGCCGGTCGCGGTCAGGCTGCCGCGCGGGGCGGCGCGAACCTCGTCATCGCCCGCATTGCGCTTGTTCTGCTGAGTCAGGAATTCCATCGCCAGCCGCACGCCGGGCAGTTCCGCGCCGGGAATGTCGAGCCTGCGCGCTTCCTCCGCGCCGCCCGCCATCACGATGGCGTCGAAATTCTCGCGCAGGGCGGAAAAGCTGACGTCGACGCCGACCTCGGCGCTCGTCTTGAACACGACCCCTTCGGCTTCCATCTGCACGGCGCGCCGGTTGATCAGGTGCTTTTCCATCTTGAAGTCGGGAATGCCGTAGCGCAGCAGCCCGCCGACGCGGTCGTTCTTCTCGAACACGGTCACCGCGTGGCCGGCGCGCGCTAGCTGCTGCGCGCAGGCGAGGCCGGCAGGGCCGCTGCCGATCACCGCGACCGACTTGCCGGTCTGCGTTTTCGGCAGCTGCGGGCGGATCCAGCCCTCTTCCCACCCGCGATCGACGATGGCGCATTCGATCGCCTTGATCGCCACCGGCTGGTCCACGATGTTGAGCGTGCACGCCGCCTCGCACGGGGCGGGGCAGATGCGGCCGGTGAATTCGGGGAAATTGTTGGTCGAATGGAGGACCGTCAGCGCGTTCTTCCAGTCGTCCTCGTAGACCAGGTGGTTCCAGTCCGGGATGATGTTGTTCACCGGGCAGCCGTTGTGACAATACGGGATGCCGCAATTCATGCAGCGGCTGGCCTGCCCGCGCAGCGTGTCGTCGTCGAACGGGACGGTGAATTCCTTGTAGGTCTTCAGCCGCTCCTCGGGCGGGATCGACGTGCGCTCCTGCCGGTCGAGTTCGAGAAATCCGGTTTCCTTGCCCATGTCCTGACCCTTATTCCGCCGCCTCGGTCGCGGCTTCCTCGCGCTCGTCCTCGAGCTGGCGCAGCGCGCGTTCGTAATCGGTCGGCATCACCTTCACGAACCGCCCGAGCGCATTGTCCCAATCGTCGAGCAGCGCCGCCGCCCTGGCCGAGCCGGTGTGCAGCTTGTGCCGTTCGAGCAGGATGCGCAGCCGCTCCGCATCGTGGCGCAGCATGTCGCCCATGCCGAAATCGAGCACGCTGTGCGGGCGCTGGCTCGGGCGGCCGGTGCCGTCCTCGCTGTCGCGCGCCGGATCGATCCGCCGCAGTTCGACCTGCGCCGGGTTGACCCGGTCGGCGAACTGGCCGTCCTCGTCCAGCACATAGGCGATGCCGCCCGACATGCCCGCCGCGAAGTTGCGCCCCGTGCGGCCCAGCACGACCGCGACGCCGCCGGTCATGTATTCGCAGGCATGGTCGCCCGCGCCCTCGACCACCGCGATCGCGCCCGAATTCCTGACCGCGAAGCGTTCGCCCGCGACGCCTTCGAAATAGGCCTCGCCCGCGATCGCGCCATAGAGCACGGTGTTGCCGACGATGATGTTCTCGCCCGGCTCGCGATCGACGCCGCGCGGCTGGCGGACCACGATGCGCCCGCCCGACAGCCCCTTGCCGACATAGTCGTTGGCATCGCCGGTCAGTTCCAGCACCACGCCGTGCGCAAGCCATGCGCCCAGGCTCTGCCCGGCCACGCCGTTCAGATTGATGCGGATCGTCTCGGGCGGCAGGCCGGCAAGGCCGCGCGCCTCGGCGATCCGGCCCGACAGCATCGCGCCGACGGTGCGGTTCACGTTGCGGATCTCGCGCTCCAGCACCACCGGCTCGCCGGTCTCGATCGCGCCCTGGCACGCCTCGATCAGCTCGTTGTCCATCGCCCCGGCGAGGCCATGATCCTGTACCTCGGTCTGGCGCAGGCTACGGCCCGCGGGGACCGAGACGCGGTGGAGGATCCGCGACAGGTCGACGCCGTCCGCCTTCCAGTGGCGGTGGACGCGCGCCATGTCGAGCCGGTCGACCCGCCCGACCATCTCGTCCACGGTGCGGAAACCCATCTCGGCCATGATCTGGCGCAGTTCCTCGGCAACGAAGAAGAAGTAGTTGATGACGTGCTCGGGTGTGCCGGTGAAGCGCGCGCGCAGCACCGGGTCCTGCGTCGCCACGCCCACCGGGCAGGTGTTGAGGTGGCACTTCCTCATCATGATGCAGCCCGCCGCGATCAGCGGCGCGGTGGCGAAGCCGAACTCGTCCGCGCCCAGCAGCGCCCCGATGGCGACGTCGCGGCCGGTGCGCAGGCCGCCATCGACCTGCACGTTGATGCGGCTGCGCAGATCGTTGAGCAGCAGCGTCTGCTGCGTTTCCGCAAGGCCGATTTCCCACGGGGAGCCGGCATGGGTCAGGCTCGTCAGCGGCGAAGCGCCGGTGCCGCCCTCGTAGCCCGAAATGGTGACGTGATCCGCGCGCGCCTTCGACACACCGGCGGCGACCGTGCCGACGCCGACTTCGGAGACGAGCTTCACCGAAATGCGCGCCGCCGGGTTCACGTTCTTCAGGTCGTGGATCAGCTGCGCCAGATCCTCGATCGAGTAGATGTCGTGATGCGGCGGCGGGCTGATGAGGCCCACGCCGGGCGTCGAATGGCGCACTGCGGCGATCGCCTTGTCGACCTTGTGCCCGGGCAGCTGGCCGCCCTCGCCAGGCTTCGCGCCTTGCGCCATCTTGATCTGGATGTCGTCGGCATTGACCAGATATTCGGTCGTCACGCCAAAGCGGCCCGATGCCACCTGCTTGATCCGGCTGCGCATCGAATCGCCATTGTCGAGCGTGGCGAAGCGATCGACCTCCTCGCCCCCTTCGCCGGTGTTGGAGCGCGCGCCGATGCGGTTCATCGCCAGCGCCAGCGTCGTATGCGCCTCGCGGCTGATCGAACCGAAGCTCATCGCCCCGGTGGAGAAACGCTTCACGATCTCGGCCGCGGGTTCGACCTCCTCGACCGGGATCGGGTGCTTGGCCCGCTTGAATTCCATCAAACCGCGAATGGTCAGCAGCCGCTCGGACTGCTCGTTCATCACCTTCGCGAATTCGGCGTAGTTCTTCGGATCGTTGCCGCGCACCGCGTGCTGGAGGTTTGCGACCGAAGTCGGGGTCCAGGCATGGTCCTCGCCCCGCAAGCGGTACTGGTAGATGCCGCCGACATCGAGCATTTCGGCATGGATCGGATCGTCGCCATAGGCGACCTCGTGGCGGCGCATCGCCTCCGTGGCGACCTCGTTCAGGCCGATCCCCTCGATCGTGGTCGCGGTGCCGGTGAAGAAACGCTCCACGAAATCGCTCGACAGGCCGACCGCGTCGAAGATCTGCGCGCCGCAGTATGACTGGTAGGTCGATATGCCCATCTTGGACATGACCTTGCGGATGCCCTTGCCGATCGCCTTGATATAGTTTTGCTGCACGTTTTCGGGCGACTGGTCGGGATGGCGGCGCGCGCGCAGCTCGTCCAGCGTGTCGAAGGCGAGCCAGGGATTGACCGCTTCCGCGCCATATCCCGCGAGCACGCAATAATGGTGCACCTCGCGCGCCTCGCCGGTTTCGACCACCAGCCCGGTCTGCATGCGCAGCCCCTGTCGCACCAGATGGTGGTGCACCGCGGCGGTGGCAAGCGCGGCGGGCAGCGGCACGCGGCCCTCGCACGTCGCGCGGTCGGACAGGACCAGGATGTTCGCATCCTGCAGCACCGCCTCGGTCGCGGCCCAGCACATCTCCTTGATCGCGAGCTCGATCCCCTCGACCCCGACATCGGCGTCCCAGGTCATGTCGACCGTGGCGGTGCGGAATGCCCCGTCGAGCGTGCTTTCGACCGAGCGGATCTTGGCCAGATCCTCGCTGGTCAGGATCGGTTGCGCGACCTCGAGCCGCTTATGCGTACCGGCATCGAAACCGAGCAGGTTGGGGCGCGGGCCGATCATCGACAGCAGGCCCATCACCAGCTCCTCGCGGATCGGGTCGATCGGCGGGTTGGTGACCTGGGCGAAGTTCTGCTTGAAATAGTCGTAAAGCAGGCGGCTCTTGTTGGAGAGCACCGCGATCGGGGTATCGGTGCCCATCGACCCGATCGGATCGTCGCCGTTCACCCCCATCGGCTCCAGGAAGCGGGAGATGTCTTCCTGCGTATAGCCGAACGCCTGCTGCCGCTTGAGCAGGCTCGGTTCGCCGGTCTCGACCTCGGCCAGTTCGGCGTCGATCGTTTCCAGATCGGCCAGCTTGTACTGCGTGCGGTCGAGCCATTCGGCGTAAGGGTGCGCCTCCGCCAGCCCGGCCTTTAATTCGTCGTCCTCGACGATGCGGCCTTCCTCCAGGTCGATCAGCAGCATCTTGCCGGGCTGCAACCGCCATTTGCGCACGATGTCCTCTTCGGCGAAGGGCAGCACGCCGCTTTCCGAGGCGAGGCAGACGAGGTCGTCCTTCGTCACGCAATAGCGCGCCGGGCGCAGGCCGTTGCGATCCAGCGTCGCACCGATCTGCCGCCCGTCGGTAAAGGCGACCGCGGCCGGGCCGTCCCACGGCTCCATCAGCGCGGCGTGGTATTCGTAGAATGCGCGGCGGCCGTCATCCATCAGCGGGTTCTTCGCCCACGCCTCCGGGATCAGCATCATCATCGCGTGGGCGAGCGAGTATCCGCCCGTGATCAGCAGCTCCAGCGCGTTGTCGAGGCAGGCGGTATCGGACTGACCGTGCGGGATCAGCGGCCACATCTTGTCGAGATCGGGGCCGAGCAGGTCGCTTTCCATCGCCCGCCGCCGCGCCTCCATCCAGTTCACGTTGCCGCGCACCGTGTTGATCTCGCCATTATGGGCGATCAGGCGATAGGGGTGGGCGAGCCGCCAACTGGGGAAGGTGTTGGTGGAGAAGCGCTGGTGCACCAGACCGAGCGCGGAAACGCAGGCCGGATCGCGCAGATCGTCGTAGAAGCTGCCGACCTGGTTTGCGAGCAGCAGCCCCTTGTAAACGATGGTGCGGCTGGAGAAGCTTGGAATATAGGCCTGTGTCAGGCCGGGCAGATCGTGCTTCTGCGCCAGCTTCGCCAACGGGTTCAACGTTTGCTTGCGGATCACCACCAGCTTGCGCTCGAACGCGTCCTGGTCCGCGCAGTTCTCGCCGCAGGCGATGATGCACTGGCGGATGACCGGCATCGCGTCGATCACCGCCTTGCCCAGCCCATCCATGGTCAGCGGCACGTCGCGCCACCCGACGACGCGCTGGCCTTCCTTCTCGGCGAACTTCTCGAACTGCGCGATCACGAAGTCGCGCGGTTCCTCGTCCTGCGGCAGGAAGCACATCGCGACGGCGTACTTTCCCGGCTCGGGCAGGTCGTGGCCGTTTTCGTCCGCCCAGCGGCGGATCAGCGGGTCGGGAATCTGCAGCAGGATGCCCGCGCCGTCGCCCAGCAGCGGATCGGCCCCGACCGCGCCGCGATGGTCGAGATTGGCGAGGATCTCCAGCGCCCGCGTGACGATGTCGTGGCTCCGCTCGCCCTTGATATGCGCGACGAAGCCGACGCCGCATGCGTCATGTTCGTTGCGCGGATCGTAGAGGCCCTGCGGAGCCGGATATGCCATCGTCCAAAACCCTGTCTGCGGCCGCTTGGCACCACGGCGGGCGCGGGGCGCGGCAATGAAGCACGCGTCTCGTCGGGCAAAGCCGCTCCGAAACTTTCGCGAAAGCTTCTATTGAAGACAGGAAGTGTTTTTTGCAAGCGGGGACCGGCCAAGAAGAACTTGCCCCCGGTGCAGTTCGAGGCGGATCGGGCGCGGGCTCAGGCCGCTCCGCTCAGCCGCCCCAGCCGCTCGATCGCGCGGCGCAGGGCGCGTTCCGTTTCGGCCGGATCGGACGGGATCTCGTCCGAGTTTTCAAGCGCATCCAGGGGCACGGATCGGCGGGGCGGCCACGCGCCGATGGCGTTGCCCGCGCGCGCCAGCTCGGCCCGAAGTCGCTCGTCCGTGCGCGGCTGGGGCCGCTCGCCGGCGCCCGAGAGCGCCTGTGCGAACCGCTCCAGCATCGCGGGCCATCCCAGGTCTTCGAGAGGCACCTGCGCCAGCGGCGGCTCGACCTCGGGCAAGGAGTGCCGCGCGGGCTCTTCGGCCGCGCGATCCATGGCGGGTGCCGGGGCGGGCGTGTCGGTGACCGGTCGCCACAGTCCCGTCTGCGCCAGCTCGAAGCTGGTATCGGGATCGAAAGGCGCGAATTCGGGATCGAGCGACAGCGGCGCGCGCAGGAAGGACGGGATGGCAAGTTCGCCGCGACCCGAGGCCGGGAGAGGTTCGAAATCGCCGGCGTCATCGGTGGCCGTCTGCCGCTCCGCCGGCCTCTCGTGCCGGGCGGGTACGATGTCGCGGACGGGGCCCAGCCCTTCCTCGCCCAGCTCCTCGATCGCGGAGATCGGGCGCTTCACCGGCGCGTCGCGATGGCGATCCGCGGCTTTGCGGGGGTGGGGTGCGGGTGCCCGGGCGGGCTCCTGCGAAGCGACCATGCGGGCGAGAACCAGGCCGAGCAGCGCGCCCACCGCAGCGAAAGCGAGGGCGAGCAGGAGGTGCGCGGTATCGCTCAGCGGCGGTGCGGCGGCGGGGATCACCGAATCGATCCCCAGCCGGACGACCAGCGCTTCCAGGAGCGCGATGGGCAGCAGCATGACGCCGATCCCGAACAGGGCGGCAAACCAGATGGCGACGAAGGCGGAGAACAGCGGATGGGCGGGGATGGTGGCAGAGGCGGCGGTCCGGCGCCGCGCGCCGATCTTGCCGAAACGCAGGCGATCGAGCAGGCTCGGTCCGGTATGGGCGAAGGATGGTGCGGTGTCTTGCTGTGCCGTCACGGCGCGAAATCCCCTGAACTTCCCCCGGGGGACCGTGCGCCCCGCCCGTCGGGCGGCGGCGAAGACGATCCCAGTGCCCATCCGGGCTATCAGGTGATGGTAAACAGAAAGATAACGCCTCGTGTTGCGGTCCCAGTCGTGCCGTGCCGTCCAGGTCGTCCAGCCTCTCGTGCCGCAGGCAGGTGAGGCCGCGCCCATCACACCTTCCTCATGATGCCGATCGGGCTGCAGATCGCGCTCGACTCCTATTGCAAGCGCCTCGATTCGCCGTCGCGGCGCGGGATCGGCGCGCGGCTGGGGCGGCCCGGCGCTGGCGGAGGCCAGCAGGCCGTAGCGGCAGGGGCCCGCACGTTGCGCTAGCCGGTTCGATCGGTCATGAGGGCGCCTGAATGGACGCAACAAGGAGAGGCCCCATGACCCCCCAGGAAATCGCCGAAAAGACCGGCGAGCAGATCGGCACCAGCGAATGGGTCGAGATCAGCCAGGAGCGGATCAACCAGTTCGCCGAGGCGACCGGCGACCACCAGTTCATCCATGTGAACGAGGAAGCGGCCAAGATGACGCCGTTCGGCGGCACCATCGCCCACGGCTTCCTGACCCTCTCGATGATCCCCTATCTGTCGCAGAACAGCGATCTGCCGCGCCCCGACGGGATCAAGATGGGGATCAATTACGGCGGCAACAAAACCCGTTTCATCAACCCGGTGAAGTCGGGCAAGCGCATCCGCGGCATCTGGAAGCTCGTCGAAATGGTCGAGAAGAAGCCGGGCCAGTGGCAACAGACGGTCGAGATCACGATCGAGATCGAGGGCGAGGAGAAACCCGCCCTGATCTGCGAGTGGATCACCCAGTTCTTCGTATAAGACCGGACACAAGAGAGGTAGTATCATGCGCGACGCAGTCATCGTCTCCACCGCCCGCACCGCCATCGGGCGCGCCTACAAGGGCGGGTTCAACGACACCAAGGGCGCCACTCTGGGTAGCTATTCCCTCGCCCCCGCGATGGAACGCGCGAAGATCGATCCGGGCGAGGTCAAGGACGTGGTATGGGGCTCCGCCCTGCAGCAGGGTGCGCAGGCGGGTAATCTGGGCCGCCAGGTCGCGCTGCGCGCCGGATGCCCGATCGGCGTGTCCGGCATGACCATCGACCGCCAGTGCTCGTCCGGCCTGATGAGCATCGCCACCGCGGCGAAGCAGATCATCATCGACCGGATGGACGTGGTCGCCGCGGGCGGCCAGGAATCGATCAGCCTGGTCCAGACGCCCGAAATGCGGGTGATGCCCGATCCCGAACTGATGGCGATGCACGGCGCGATCTACATGCCGATGCTGCAGACCGCCGAAACGGTCGCGCAGCGCTACGGCATCAGCCGCGAGGCGCAGGACGAATACGCCCTCGCCAGCCAGCAGCGCACCGCCAAGGCGCAGGCCGAAGGCAAGTTCGACGACGAAATCGTGCCCGTCACCACCACCCACAAGGTGAAGGACAAGGAAACGGGCGAGGTCTCCGACGTCGAGATCACCATCGACAAGGACGAGGGCAATCGCCCGGAAACCACGCTGGAGGGGCTTTCCAGCCTCAAGCCGGTGATGGGCGAAGGCACCACGATAACCGCCGGCAATGCCAGCCAGCTGTCCGACGGTTCCAGCGCCAGCGTGCTGATGGAAGCGAAAGAAGCCGAGAAGCGCGGGCTCGAACCGCTCGGCCGCTATGTCGGTATGGCCGTCGCGGGCACGGAGCCCGACGAGATGGGCATCGGCCCGGTTTTCGCGATCCCCGCCCTCCTCGACCGGTTCGACCTGAAGGTCGACGATATCGGGCTGTGGGAGCTGAACGAGGCGTTCGCCGTGCAGGTGCTCTATTGCCGCGACAAGTTGGGCATCGACAACGACATCCTGAACGTCAACGGCGGCTCGATCTCGATCGGCCACCCCTACGGCATGACCGGCGCGCGCTGCGCCGGTCACGCGCTGATAGAGGGCAAGCGTCGTGGCGCGAAATACGTCGTCGTCACCATGTGCGTTGGCGGCGGCATGGGTGCCGCCGGACTGTTCGAAGTCTTCTAGACCTTTCGCGCGTCACCGGCCGTGAGGTCTGGCGGCGCGCATTACCACATACCCTTGGACGGGTACGGGGCGGCATGCGGGAAACCGTGTGCCGCCCCTTCGCGTTCGGGGAGAGGGACATGTGTCCCCCGGGAGAATGACGATGCGCCGCCCCGCCCCGATCGCCCTGATTGCCCTGCCACTCCTCGCGCTTACCGCCTGTGGCGGCGGCGGCGGCGGTGCGGGCGAGCAGGAGACACCGTCGCCGCGGCCTAATGCTGGCACGTCGCCGGTTGCCCGGACCGGCACCGCAACGCCGGAGCCCGCGGACGCGATCACTTCGGCCTATACGCAGCTCGACCTCGACAAGTGCACGGTCACCGACACGTCGGAGGAAGGGGCGAGCACCGACTGGCGCTGCCCGGGGCTCGGCGACGTGCCGCTGTTCGTTTACGAGGGAGACGGGCGCTTCGACCTCGATGCCGGGGTCGAGAACGCGAAATTCCAGAGCATCGGCGCGTTCAACAGCATCGGCGACCGGATCGAATGGCGGCTGCGCGGCGGCGTGCCCTATGCCGCGATCTTCCGCTATCACGACGTGACGCGGCAGGACGACCCGCGCAGCGTCCTCGCGATCGAGAAGGTGGGCAGCGGCGACATGCCGGGTTGCCGGGTGGCGCAGATCGCGGGCGATACCCCCGATGCCAATGGCCGGGCGCGCGAACTGGCGGACAGTCTCGCGCCCGGCTTCGACTGCGCGAACGACGCGATGCGCGTCATCGGCGACGCGCGCTAGCGCGCCGCCCGAGCGTTTTCCCTCAGCCGTTCGCGGCGATGAAATCCTCTACCACCGGCGCGATCTTCGTGCGCCATTTGCTGCCGTTGAAGATGCCGTAATGGCCGACATTGGGGGCCATGTGGTACTTCTTTTTCGCGTCCGGCAGGTTGGGCGTCAGCTTCAGCGCGGCCTTGGTTTGGCCCAGCCCCGAAATATCGTCGCGCTCGCCCTCGATCGCCAGGATCGCGGTGTCGGTGATGTCGCCCAGATCGATCCGCTTGCCCCGGTGCATGAACTCGCCTTCGGGCAGGGAGTGCTTCTGGAACACCTCCTCCACCGTCTGGAGATAGAATTCCGCGGTCATGTCGCAGACCGAGCGATATTCGTCGTAGAAATCCTTGGTCGCCTGCGCGCTCTCGTCGTCGCCTTCGCGGATGTGCTTGTACATCTCGTAATGCGACTGGATGTGGCTGCCCAGATTCATGCTGAGGAAGCCGGCGAGCTGGAGGAAGCCGGGATAGACCTTGCGCCCCGCGCCGGCATAGTTTGAAGGCACGGTGGCGATCACGGTGCGGCGGAACCAGGACAGCGGGCGATCCATAGCGAGATCGTTGACCGTCGTCGGGCTTTCGCGCGTGTCGATCGGCCCGCCCATCATGGTCAGCGAGGCGGGCCGCGCCGGATGATCGTCGCGGTTCATGATCGCGGTCGCGGCCAGCGCGGGCACGCTCGGCTGGCACACGGCCAGCATATGCGTGCCGGGGCCGATATGATCCAGGAAGGCGACGAGGTAATCGATGTAATCGTCGAGGTCGAAACTGCCATCGGTCAGCGGTACGTCGCGCGCGTCGAGCCAGTCGGTGACGTACACCTCGCAGCTTTCCACCATGCGTTCCACCGTGCCGCGCAGCAGCGTGGCGTGGTGGCCGCTCATGGGCGCGACGATCAGCAGCTTGGGCGCGCCTTCGGGCAGGTTATCGCGCTTGAAATATTTGAGATTGCCGAACGGGCGGAACAGCACGGTCGCCTCGCACACCGGGTCGGCCTTGCCATCCACGGTCACGCTTTCGATGCCGAACGCAGGCTTGCCATGACCGGCGGACGCGTGGGCGAACACTTCCAGCGCGCTGCCCGCCATCGATCCCCAGCCGGTATAGGACAGAGGATTGGCGGGATTGGTGGCCATCTCGGAGCCGATGGAGGCCCAGGCACTGGCCCCTTCGAGCCAGCTGCGCTGCAATTCGTAGGCGTGGTAGAGCACTGAAATTCCTCGCTTGCGAGTGCCGTGGTGCCGCTGCCGGGTACCTGTCGGCGATTGTGCGGTGCAACATAGGGATTGCGTGCGGTTTGGCAACGTACCGTATGGGCGAGCGTCCCGAAATGCGCCTGCCCGACTGATTGCCCGGTGGATTTGGCGGCGCTCACTCGCTAACTGACAGCGCGATGGCATCCGATCCCTCAGAACATCCCGGAGAAGACGCGCCACGGCGTGGCCTGTTCGCCCGGCGCCGGGCCCGCAGGGAAGACGGGGAGGAAAAGCAGCCGCGTTCGCTCCGTCCGCTGGGAATGATCCTGCGCGAGCTGAAGAAATATCCGCTGCAGCTGACCTTCGCCCTCGTGGCGCTCACGATCACCGCGACGATCACCTCGCTCGCCCTGCCGTCCGCGCTGAAGCTGATCATCGATCGCGGCTTCGGCGGCGTGTCGCAGGAAGTGGGGCGCTGGTTCCGCTATCTGCTGCTGCTGGTCTTCGTGCTGGGCATCGGCACCGCGGTGCGGTTCTATTTCGTCAGCTGGCTGGGCGAGCGTGTGGTCGCCGATATCCGCCGCAAGGTGCAGGCGAACCTGATGCGGCTGTCGCCCAGCTTTTTTGAACATAACAGTCCGAAGGAGATCTCCTCGCGCATGGTATCCGACACGGCCATCGTGGAGCAGGTGGTCGGGACGACGGTCTCGATCGCGCTGCGCAACCTGGTGATGGCGGTGCTGGGAACGGCCTATCTGTTCTGGCTCGCCCCCTCGCTCGCCGTCTATCTGTTCCTCGCCATCCCGCTGGTGATCGTCCCGATCGTCCTGTTCGCCTCGCGCCTGCGCGCCATCAGCCGCACCAGCCAGGACCGGGTGGCCGATGTCGGCGCAATGGTGACCGAAGTGCTGTCGGCGATGAAGGTGGTGCAGGCCTTCAACCAGCAGAACCGGGAGCAGGAACGCTTTGGATCGGCGGTGGAGGGCGCGTTCGACATCGCCCGGCGCCGCATCATGATCCGCGCGATCATGACATCCGTGCTCACGATCCTCGTCTTCGGCGCGATCACGATCCTGCTTTGGCGCGGCGCGGTGATGGTGACGGAAGGGCTGATTACCGGCGGGACCATCGGCGCCTTCGTGTTTGCCGCGATGATCGTCGCCGCCGCCTTCGGCGCGCTGACCGAGGTGTTCGGCGATCTGCTGCGCGGGGCGGGCGCGGCCAGCAGGCTCAACGAATTGATGCTGGAGCGGCCGGACATCGCCGTGCCCGCTAGGCCGGAGCGCTTGCCCGAACCGGCGCGGGGCAGCCTGTCGTTCCGCAACGTCACCTTCCGCTATCCCACCCGGCCCGACCTGCCCGCGATCAGCGATTTCAGCCTGGAGATCGAGCCGGGCGAGACGGTCGCGCTGGTCGGCCCCTCCGGCGCGGGGAAGTCTACCATTTTCCAGCTGGCCGAGCGTTTCTACGACCCGCAGGCGGGTACGATCCGCGTCGACGGGGTGCCGCTGACCGCGCTCGATCCCGCCGATCTGCGCGAGCGTTTCGCCCTCGTTCCCCAAGACGGGGTCCTGTTTTCCGCCAATGCGCGCGACAATCTGCGCTATGGCAACTGGGACGCGGGCGACGAGGAAATCTGGAACGCCGCCCGCGCCGCGCATGCGGACGAGTTCCTGCGCCTGCTGCCCGAGGGGCTCGACACGTTCCTGGGCGAGAACGGCACGCGGTTGTCGGGCGGGCAGCAACAGCGCCTCGCCATCGCCCGCGCGATCCTGCGCGATGCGCCGATCCTGCTGCTGGACGAGGCGACCAGCGCGCTCGACGCGCAGGCGGAGCGGCTGGTGCAGGACGCGCTGGACGAGCTGATGCGCGACCGCACCACGCTGGTGATCGCGCATCGCCTCGCGACCGTTCGCGCCGCGGACCGGATCGTGGTGATGGAGGATGGCCGCATCGTGGAGCAGGGTTCGCACGATCGGCTGGCCAGCGCTGGCGGCCTGTACGAACGGCTCGCCCGGCTGCAATTCGACATGCAGAGCGCCTCGTGAAGCTTGCCGGTCGTTCAGGCCCGTGTAAGTTACATGTGCAACAATGAGATAACTTCACGTTTCGCGGTTGCTCTCCGGCATGGCCGCGATCTTCCGTAGAATTGTTTTTGGACAGGGGATGCCAGACTTATGATCCGTACCGTATTCGCGACCACCGCCAGCGCCTTGGCGCTCGGCCTAACATTGCCCGCCGCGGCGCACGACTTGTCCCTCGCGGAGCAGGAGAGCGCGATCGAGATGCTCGCGCCGGCCGGTGACGAGGCGAGCGACGTCGATACGCCGACGATGAGCTTCGGTACCTGGGGCGTGGATCCGACCTCGATCGACAAGTCGGTCGACCCGGGTGACGATTTCTTCGACTACGTCAACGACAAGTGGCTGGCGGCGAACCCGCTGCCGCCCGAATATTCGCGCTTCGGTGCCTTCAACCTGCTGGGCGAGAAGTCCACCGCCGACGTCAAGACGCTGGTCGACGACATGGTCGCGCAGAAGGGCGCGATGTCGGCGGACGACAAGCGGATCGCGGATGCCTACAAGGCGTTCTACGACGAAGATGCGATCGATGCAGCGGGCCTCGCCCCGGCGCAGCCCTATCTCGACAAGATCGAGAACGCGGGGACCCTCGCCGACCTCGCCACGCTGTGGGCGACGCCCGGCTACGCCTCGCCGGTCGGCGGCTTCGTGACCGTCGATGCGAAGGAGCCCACGCGCTATTCCGTCTATGTCGGATCGGGTGGGCTCGGCTTGCCGGACCGCGATTACTATCTGGACGACAGCGAGAAGGGCAAGGAGATCCAGTCGAAGTATCGCGACTATCTCGCCTTCATGTTCGGCCAGGCCGGTTACAGCGACCCGCAGGCGACCGCCCAGAAGGTCTATGATTTCGAGGACCAGATCGCGCGCAAGGTGAGCTGGGACCGCGCGACCAGCCGCAACCGCGACCTGACCTACACCGCGCTGACGCCCGACCAGCTGGTCGCCCTCAACCAGGGCTTTCCGATGGCGGCCCTGCTGAAGACCAGCGGTTTCGGCGACACCGACAAGTTCGTGGTGGGCGACATGCCGCCCAGCGCGGAGCGTGCGGAGCAGCTCGGCTTGGACGAGGCGACGCTGGCGAAGATCGGCGGCGGAACGCCGGCGATGCTCGACCTGCTGGTGAATACGCCGGTCGAGGTGCTGCAGGCCTGGACGGCCAAGCAGTTCCTGCGCAGCAATGCCTCGGTCCTGCCGAGCAAGATCGACGATGCAAATTTTGCCTTCTACGGCACCACGCTGAACGGCACCCCGGAGCAGCGCCCGCGGTGGAAGCGTGCGATCGGCGAGACCGAAGGCCTGCTGGGCGAACTGGTCGGCAAGCAGTATGTCGCAAAGTACTTTCCGCCAGAGAACAAGGCGGCGATGGAGGACCTGGTCGCGAACCTGCGGGTGGCCCTGCGCCAGTCGATCCAGGACAATGACTGGATGGGGGCCGAAACCAAGCAGGAGGCCCTCGCCAAGCTCGACGCGTTCGATCCTAAGATCGGCTATCGCGACAATCTGGAAACCTACCCCGGGCTCCAGATCAGCGCGACCGATCCGATCGCCAACCGCATGGCCTCGTCCAAGTGGGAATGGAGCGACATGCTGTCCAAGCTGGGCGGCCCGATCGACCGCACCGAATGGGGCATGCTGCCGCAGACGGTGAACGCCTATTACAATCCGACCAAGAACGAGATCGTCTTCCCCGCCGCCATCCTGCAACAGCCGTTCTTCGCGCTGTCGAACGATATCGCGGTGAATTACGGCGGCATCGGCGGCGTAATCGGGCACGAGATGAGCCACGGGTTCGACGACCAGGGCGCGAAATCCGACGGTACCGGCCTGCTGCGCAACTGGTGGACCGACGCCGACAAGGCGGCGTTCGACAAGCTGGGTGACGAGGTGGTGGCGCAGTACAACCAGTTCTGCCCGCTCGACGACGGCGAAACCTGCGTCAACGGCCGCCTGACGCTGGGCGAAAATATCGGCGATCTCGGTGGGCTGAGCCTCGCCTACCGCGCCTACAAGATCGCGACCAAGGGCAAGGACGTGCCGGTGATCGACGGGCTGACCGGCGATCAGCGCTTCTTCATCGCCTGGGCGCAGGTGTGGCGTTCCAAGCAGCGCGAGGAATCGGAGCGCCAGCGTCTGCGCACCGATCCGCACAGCCCGGAGCAGTTCCGCGTCAACGGCGTCGTCCGCAACATGGATGCCTGGTACAAGGCGTTCAACGTGACGCCGCAGGATGCCCTTTATCTGCCGCCCGAAAAGCGCGTACATATCTGGTAATCGCGTCGATCGAACGCGTTTCCGCAATCGGGGGCGGGGCAGGTCGCTTGACTTGCCCCGCCCTTTCTTCATGGGGGCCGCATGAACGAGACCATCACCGCCATCCTGCTCGGCATCGTCGAGGGACTGACCGAATTCGTTCCCGTATCCTCGACCGGGCACCTAATCCTCGCGACCGAGCTGTTCGGTTACGACGCCGCGCAATGGGCGATGTTCAACGTCGTCATCCAGCTGGGCGCGATCCTGGCCGTGGTGTACCAGTATTGGGGCACTTTCTGGGGGGCGCTGGTCGACCTGCTCCAGTGGAAGCAGCACGGCGTGCGGTTCGCGCGCAACATCCTGGTCGCCTTCCTCCCCAGCGCGGTGCTGGGCCTCGCACTCAAGGACTATATCGACATCCTGCTGGGCAGCCCGTCCGTGGTCGGCTGGGCCCTGATCGTCGGCGGCATCGCCATCCTGGCGATCGAGCGCGTCGCGAACCCGAAGGGTGAGGAAAGCGTCGCCGACCTCCCGCTGGCGAAGGTGCTGGGCGTCGGCCTGGCACAATGCCTCGCCATGGTGCCCGGGGTCAGCCGGTCCGGCGCGACCATCATGGGGGCACTGGCCATGGGCGTTAACCGCAAGACTGCCGCCGAATTCTCCTTCTTCCTCGCGGTGCCGACGATGGTAGGCGCGACCACGCTGGAGCTGCTGACCAAGAGCGACCAGCTATCGGGGGGCAGCAGTGTGGGCTGGGGCGAGATCGCGATCGGCTTCGTCGTCAGCTTCTTCGTGGCTCTCGGCGTGATCCGCGCGTTCGTCGCCTATGTCAGCCGCCACGGCTTCGCGCCGTTCGCCTGGTACCGCATCGTGATCGGCGGCGCGGCCGTCGCCTGGCTCGCGCTGCGTTAACGCTTCCAGGGAACCATAGTGTGGCTCGCGTTTTCGGTATCGTACCAATTCGCGGGGAAGTTCACATGGGACTGATCGTCCTGGTTGCCATCGGCGGTATTCTCGGTTGGCTCGCCAGTATCATTTGCGAGACCGAGGACGGGCAGGATATCCTGCTCAATATCGCAGTCGCCCTGGTCGGGGCGCTGGGCTGCGGTGGGCTGACCAATCCCGGTCCGTTGCAGGTCGGGGTTTCCCCCTGGGCGCTCCTGGCGGCCCTGATCGGCGGAATGGCGCTATTGACCGGCCTTGCCATTCTGCGCCGCACCGTGCTGCGTTAATCTTACCGACATTTCCTCTTACGCGGGGGCGATAGCGTTGCTATGCCCCGCTCTCCCAAGCAACAAAGGGGTGAGAACACCATGAAATTTTCCGCAAAGACCGCCATGTTCGCTTCCGTAGCCGCGCTGGGCCTCGGCCTCGCCGCCTGCGACGGACCGCGTGAAGAAGCCGCCGAAGACAAGGGCGAAGCGATGGAAGCGCAGGTCGACCAGACCGCCGACGCCATGGAAGATTCGGGCCAGATTTCCGACGCGCAGGAAGATGCGATGAAGGACGCGGCCGACGACAAGGCCGACGCGATGGAAGAGCAGGGCGAAGCTGCCGACGAAGCCGCCGGTCAGTAAGCACCTGCCATCATCGATGGTTACGAAAAACCGGCCCGGGAGCCATCCCTGGCCGGTTTTTTGTTGTTCGGACCGGGCCGCCCTTCGGCGCTAGACCGGCTTCGCCCCGCTGCCGCGGCCGCCGCGCAGCAGATATTCCTGCGTGCCCCGGTGCACCACGTTGTCGACGTCGATCACCGCCGAATTGGCATAGGTGAAGGCGGGCGAGAGATTGCGATAGAGCCGGTCGAAATCGCGTTCGACCGTCTGGCGGTAGAGATCCTCGAAGCTCTCGATCACGAAATAGGTCGGCTGCAGGTCGCTGATGACGTAGTCCGTCCGCATGACCCGATCGACATTCAGCATGATGCGGTTGGGGCTTTGCGCTTCCACCGCGAACACCGCCTCGGTCGGCCCGGACAGAATCCCGGCGCCATAGGCGCGCAGTCCCTCTTCCTCTCGCAGCAGGCCGAATTCGACCGTGTACCAGTAGAGCGCGCCGAGCGCCTTCAACCGGTTGTGGTGCATCGCCTTCCACCCGGCCTTGCCGTATTCCTGCATGTAGTCCGCATAAACCGGGTCGGTCAGCATCGGGACATGGCCGAACACATCGTGGAACACGTCGGGTTCCTGGATGTAGTCGAAGGTCTCACGCGTGCGGATGAAATTACCCGCGGGAAACCGCCGGTTGGCGAGGTGCCAGAAGAACACGTGGTCGGGGATCAGCATGGGCACCGGCACCACGCTCCACCCGGTGAGCTTGCCCAGTTCCTCCGACAGGTCGCCGAAATCGGGTACACCGCCCCGGCCCAGGTCGAGTTTCTCGAGCCCGGCCAGAAACGCGCTGGCGGCGCGGCCGAGCAGGACCTCCATCTGCCGGGCGAAGAGGTCGTTCCAGACCGCGTCGTCTTCCGAATCATACCGCGTCTGCGCGGGCTCAAGCCAGTCGTCGCCGACATGTTCGGGCCGCTTGAGCGGCGCGGTGAAGACATCCTCCGGCAAGTCGGGAATGGTCGAGAAATCGGGTTCGGTACGGGCAGGCGTGGCCATCGGCGCTCCCTCCTTCTGTGTGGTTCGCGCAGGGACCGGAGCGGTCGCAGGCGCATGAATAGGCTCTACGAAAATGGGGCCTCGGACACGCTAGCGCAAGCAAGCGTCGCTGGTGTCGTTACGCACACGTCAATCGCCCGGCGTGTTGCCGTCCCTTGAGAGGGGGGATGCGGCTGGTCTATCGCCGGGCGAGGATTCGTTCAGCGCCGCCGGGGGAAGGCGCTCGTCCTCTATCCGGGCGGTCGCCGCGTTCAGGCGGCGTGCCTTGCCCATGGTGACCTCGCCGGTGCCCGGATCGTTCCCGCCCGGACCGCAGGCCGAATACCAGCGTGCAGCCGAGCATGATGGCGGGGCCGGGGCGCAGACCGCCCCGTTGCGTGCAAGGGCGCAGGGACCCGTCCGCCTCCGCCATCATGCCCGAAAGGCTGCGGGCCGTGCTCAGTTGGTCTTCTGTTCGGCCTGGGCGGCGGCTTCTTCCGCCGCGGCCTGCACATCGGCGGCGGCAGCAGCGGCCGCTTCGCCTGCGTTCTGCGCGCTTTGCTGGGCTTCCTCGGCCTTGTCCTGCGCCTCTTCAAGCCGATTGCGCGTCGCGGGGGCGAGAGTTGCGGTCGTCCCCTGCTCGTCCATCACCGGAGTCTCGGTCACGTCGGCCATCGCGTCCTCGGCCGGCATTTCGACCGAATCCGCCTGCGCGTCGTCCGATGCGTTGTCCGAGCTGCCGCAGGCGGCCAGCGCCAGCGCGCCGGTAAGTGCGAGACCGAAACGGAAAGTGGTTTTCATCTGGAAATTCTCCCTCGAATGGATCGCGACCGGGCCGGAGGGCCCATGATCGCTCGCAAGCGTGATAGCCGCCGTGCCGGGCTGCGGCCAAGGGGAAAAGCGTGTCGCCCCGCTTGCAAGGCGGCACCCGCTCTGCACAAGGGGCGCGGCATGTCCGAACCAGCCGCATACCCCGTTCCTCAGCGCGCCCGCACCGCCTTGCGCGAGGTGTTCGGGTTCGACGATTTTCGCGGGCGGCAGGCGGAGGTCGTGGGCCGGGTGCTGGCCGGGCGATCCACGCTGGCGGTGATGCCGACCGGCGCAGGCAAGTCGCTGACCTACCAGCTGCCGGCCACCGTGATGGAAGGGTGCTGCGTCGTGGTCTCCCCGCTGATCGCGCTGATGCACGACCAGTTGCGCAGCGCGCGGGCCAACGGCATCCGCGCGGCTACGCTGACAAGCGCGGACGCCGACTGGCGCGAGACGCAGGACGCGTTCCGCGCAGGCGAGCTCGATCTGCTCTACGTCGCGCCCGAACGCGCCAGCCAGCCCCATTTCCGGGATCTGCTAAGCGCGGCGCGCATCGCCCTGTTCGCGATCGACGAGGCGCATTGCGTGTCCGAATGGGGCCATGATTTCCGCCCCGACTACCGCCAGCTGCGCCCCATGATGGATGCGTTCGGGGACGTGCCGCGCCTCGCATTGACCGCGACGGCGGATGCGCACACCCGCACCGACATCCTCGCCCAGCTCGGCATTCCGGAAGAGGGGCTGATCGTTGCCGGGTTCGATCGCCCCAATATCCGCTACGCCATCCGTCCGCGCGACAACCCCGTGCGCCAGCTGGTCAAGATGATGGAGGAGGAGCCGGGACCGGGCATCGTCTACGCGCCGACCCGGCGCAAGGTGGAGGAGCTGGCCGAGAAGCTGGGCGGGGCGACGGGGCGCGAGGTGCGCGCCTATCACGCGGGGTTGGACGCGGACACGCGCGCCGCCAACCAGGCCGCCTTCGTCGCCAGCGAGGATATGGTGATCGTCGCCACCATCGCTTTCGGCATGGGCATCGACAAGCCCGACGTGCGCTTCGTCGCCCATGCCGCGCTGCCCAAATCGATCGAGGCCTATTACCAGGAAACCGGCCGTGCCGGGCGCGACGGCGACCCGGCACGCGCGGTGATGCTATGGGATGCGGGCGATTTCGCGCGGGCGCGCCAGCGGCTGGGGGAGCTGGCACCGGACCGCCGCCACGGCGAGAACGCCCGGCTCGATGCGCTGGCGGGCCTGGTGGAAACCGCCGGATGCCGCCGCGCCGTGCTGTTGCGCCATTTCGGGGAGGACCCACCGCAGACCTGTGGCAATTGCGACAACTGCTTGAACCCGCCCGGCGTGGTCGACGCGACGCAGATCGCGCGCAAGCTGCTGTCGGCGGTGTATCGCACGGGGCAGAGCTTCGGCCTGGGTCATCTGGAAAAGGTGCTGACCGGATCGCAGGACGAGCGGGTCTTGGCCAAAGGCCATGATCGCCTGTCCGTCCACGGTATCGTCGAAGGCGAGGAGGCCGGATTGATCCGCCCGGTCGCGCGGGCGCTCCAGGCGCGCGGCGCCCTCGTTTCGACCGAGCATGGCGGGCTGGCGCTGGGGGAGGGATCGCGCGCCATCCTGAAGGACGAGGCGGAGGTCGCCATCGTTCTGCCGCCACGGCGCAGCCGGACCCGGCGCCGGTCGGGCAGCGACGCCAATCCGGTCAACGATCCGCTGTTCGACGCGCTCCGCGCGCTCCGCCGTGAACTGGCGGAGGAGGCGCTGGTGCCGCCCTACGTCATCTTCCACGACGCCACCTTGCGCGAGATGACCGAGCGCCGCCCCGGAACTGCCGCGGAAATGGGCCGCATCGCCGGAATTGGGGCGCGCAAGTTGGAAACTTATGGCGAGCGGTTTCTGAAGGCGATCCGCGAACACTGACAGCGCTTGCGTCTGACGCATGCCCGCACATGCTATTTAGACCGGCGATATCGGGCAGCTGCGGGTGACCCGCAGTCAGATCGAGCGCGGCACTGTGGGGCCAATACGCCAAATCGCGGGCCACGCGGGTCGACATTGCAGCTTCGGACTTCGATGATCCGCAATGGCGCGGGATCAACTGCATGATCGACCACTCGCAAGGCGCGGTGGGCCGGATGACCGACATCCGGTCGGTTGGGACCGCAATCTGGCAGGATCGCGAACCCGTTCCTATATCGGACGGATGAAAGGAGGCCGGCTATGGCAGGCGGATGGTCCCGCGACGGAGCGGTACAGGATCAGATCGACGATACGATAAGCGACGCGGTGAGCGCCGCGAGGTCCCGCATGACGACGGGCGAGGCAGCTGAATATTGCGACGAATGCGGCGAACCCATTCCCGAGAAGCGCCGCGCAGCCTTGCCGGGCGTGCGCACCTGCGTCGAATGTCAGGGCGCGCGTGACAGTGCGGTGCGCCACTCCACGATCAACCGCCGTGGTTCGAAAGACAGCCAGCTACGGTGACTCGAGAAATCCGGGGCTAAGCCGGATCGCGCCCGATGGCGCCCCACCTTCGAGCGGCAGTGCCAGCAGCCATTCTGTCGGCGCACCCTGCAGCGTAAGATCGGGGACAGGCTGGAAGCCGAAGCGGGAATAATAGGCCGGATCGCCCATCACCACGATGCCCCGCGCGCCGGCCGCACGCATTTCGGCGACCCCCCGCACGATCAGGCTGCCGCCGATGCCGGTGCGTTGCCGGGTCACCATGACCGAAAGGGGGGCCAGATCGAACCAGCCCGTCGTCCCGTCCGAAACGGTGATCGGCGAAAAGGCGATATGGCCGATGACGGCCTCGTCCATGTTCAGCGCGACGAGCGAAAGGGCAAGAGACCCTGCCAGGCGCATTCGATCCAGGGCGTTGGCCGCATCGTCCCAGCCATAGTTGGCCTCATGGAAGGAAGCTTGTGTCAGCGCGCGGATAGCCGGAAAATCCTCGGCAGTTTCCGGTCGTACTCGCATCCACAATTTCCCACCTGTTCGCTCGCGCCCCGCCTGGGCCGCTAGCGGTCCATTAGCTAACGAAAACTTACTGAGTTAATATTTTCTCACAGCAGGTGGCCGGACCGGTCCCGCTTGGTATCGAGATAGCGCGCATTGTGCGGATTGGCCGGCAGGCGGTGCGGCACGCGTTCGGCGATTACCACACCGGCAGCCTGCAATGCGGTCACCTTCGCCGGATTGTTGGTCATCAGCCGGATGCGCTCGATCCGCAGCAGCTCCAGCATCCGCGCGGCGGTCGGGAAATCGCGCGCTTCCTCCGGCAGGCCGAGTCGCCGGTTCGCCTCCAGCGTGTCGAAGCCCTGATCCTGCAGGCGATAGGCGCGCAGCTTGTTGACAAGGCCGATGCCCCGCCCCTCCTGCCGCATGTAGAGCAGCACCCCCCAGCCGCCATCGCCTGACTCTTCCGCCATGGCGGCGAGCCCGGCGTCGAGCTGCGGCCCGCAATCGCATTTTAGGCTGCCGAGCACATCCCCGGTCAGGCACTCCGAATGCAGCCGCACCAGGGGAACACGCTGGGTTGAGCGCTGGCCGATGACGAGGGCGACATGTTCGCGCAGATCGTCGGGCGCGCGGAAGGCGACGATCTCGGCATCGATCGCCGCGGCCACGGGGAGCGCGGCGCGCGTCGCGACGACGAGGTTCGCTGGATCGCTCCAGGCGGCAAGATCGCCGGCCTCCAGCGCGACCGGTTCGCCCGGCGGGTCGGGATCGACGAGGAAGGCTGGCAGGATGCCTGCCAGTCGCGCCAGTTCCATCGCCGCCTCGGCCTCGCCCGCGAAACCGATCGGATCGGCGCGGAACGGGCCCTTCAGAGGCGCGGCGAGATCGAGCGAGGGATCGGCGACGGGCAAAGCCGATCGCAGGTCGAACGGCGCGGCCCCGCGCATCAGCACAGGCGCGTGACCGTGGGCCGCCTCGCGCTGGTTGGTCAGCTTCAGGGTTTCGGCCCGCGCGTTCGAGATCAGCAGTTGCGCGGCGTGCGCGCCCGGCGAAATCGCGGTTTCGACCGGCAGCAACACCGGCGCCCCGCCGATCCGCACCGGCCAGCCATGCCGCAATGCGTCGATCGCCTGCGCCACGCGCCTGCCCGGCGAAGGCGCGTTGCCGCTCAGAGACTGAACTCCGTCGTCAGCGGCACATGGTCGCTCGGCTTCTCCCAGTCGCGCGCTTCCTCCAGCACGCGGTGCCCGGTCGCCTGCTTCGCGAGGTCGGGGCTGGCCCACATATGATCTAGCCGCCGCCCGCGGTCGCCCGTCTTCCAGTCCTTCGCGCGGTAGCTCCACCAGCTGTAGTAGCGGTCGGGCGCGCGGATATGCTCGCGCCCGATATCGACCCAGCCATGCGCGTCCATGAAGCGTTGCAGCGTCTCGACCTCGATCGGCGTGTGGCTGACCACCTTGAGCAATTGCTTGTGGCTCCACACATCGCTTTCGAGCGGGGCGACATTGAAATCGCCCACGATCAGCGTGGGTCGGTCGATCGCGTCGGCCCAGCGCGTCATGCGGCCGAGGAAGTCGAGCTTCTGCCCGAATTTCAGGTTCAGCTCGCGATCGGGAATGTCGCCGCCCGCGGGGACATAGACGTTCTCGACGATCATCCCCTTGCCCTCGCCCAGCAGTTCGACACCGACATGGCGCGCCTCGCCATTGTCCTGCCAGTCGTGCTTCGAGAAATCGCGGAACGGAATGCGGCTGACAGTGGCGACACCGTGATAGCCCTTCTGCCCGTGGATCGCGATATGCTCGTAACCGAGCCTGCGGAACGCCTCGTGCGGGAACTGGTGTTCCTGGCACTTGATCTCCTGCAGGCACAGGACATCGGGCGATTGTTCGGTGAGGAAACGCTCCACCAGCGGCAGACGCAGGCGGACCGAATTGATGTTCCAGGTGGTGACAGAAACCATGGGGGCGAGCCTTAGGATGCGGCGCGCGCCACCGCAACACGGCTCGCTTTCGCCTTGCTGTCACATACCGGTTCGATAGAGCGGGGCGAAATTCACGCTGGAGATTTCCCACCATGCCATCGCTTCGCTTTCCCGCTCTCGCGCTCGGCGCGCTCGCCCTGACCCTGGGGGCCTGCACCACGGATACCGGTGGCGATGCGCGCGTGGCGAGCGCCTCGCAAGCTGCGCCGATGGCCCCCACCGGCCAGGCGAAAAACGTCATCCTGTTCATCGGCGACGGCATGGGCATCTCGGTCATCACCGCGACCCGCATTCTGGCGGGGCAGCGGCAGGGGCAGACGGGCGAGGAATACGCGCTCCCGTTCGAGAAATTCCCGCACGTCGCGCTGGTCAAGACCTACAACACCGATGCGCAGGTCCCCGACAGCGCGGGAACGGCAACCGCGATGAACTCGGGCGAGAAAACTCGGATGGGCATGCTGGGCGTCGGACCGGGGGCGGCGCGCGGCGACTGTGCCGCCTCGCTGGACAATCGCCTCCCGCATATCGCGGACCTTGCTAGGAAAAGCGAGCGCGCGGTCGGCATCGTCACCACGACGCGGCTGACCCATGCCACCCCGGCCGCGGTCTTTGCCCATGCGCCAGAGCGCGACTGGGAAGCGGACGGCGACATGCCCGCCTCGGCGCTGGCCGAAGGGTGCACGGACATCGCAAGCCAGCTGGTCGCCTATCCGTTCGATGTGGCGCTGGGCGGCGGAGTCGAGAAATTCGTCGGCAAGACGGCGGGCGGCGACCGCGCCGACGGTACCGACCTGGCGAAGGACTGGGCCGCCCGCACCGGCGGCAGCTACGTTACGAGCGAGACGCAGCTGGAGGCCGCCCCGCAGGGCAAGCCGGTGCTCGGCCTCTTCTCCCCCAGCCACATGACCTACATGCTCGATCGCAAGTCCGACAGCGCCGAACCGACGCTGACGCAGATGACCGCGCAGGCGGTCGACCGGCTCGGCCGCGACCCGCACGGTTATTTTCTGATGGTCGAGGGCGGGCGAATCGATCACGGATTGCACGCCGGGCAGGCGGGCTATGCGCTGGAGGAAGGGCTGGAGCTGGCGAAGGCGGTGCAATACGCCATCGATCATACCGATCCGGCGAACACGCTGATTCTCGTCACCGCGGACCATAGCCACGTGCTGTCGATCGCGGGCTATCCCAAGCGCGGCAATCCGATCCTCGGCCTGGTCCGTCCGCCGGAAGGGGGCGACGAGGAGCATCACGGCGGCACCGGAGACCAACCGGCGCTGGCCGGCGATGGCAAGCCCTACACTACGCTGGGTTTCGCCAACGGCCCCGGCGCGGTGCAGGGCACGCGTCCGGTTCCCGAAACCGGGCCGCGCGCGCGCCAGCAATCGCTCGTGCCGCTGGGCAGCGAGACGCATGGGGGCGAGGACGTGGCGCTTTTCGCGTCCGGGCCAGGCAGCGACGAGGCGCATGGGGTGATCGAACAGAACGTGATCTTCGACATCATGGCCGATGCGATGGGGGTGTCGGAGAAAAACTAGGCCCAGCGCGTCCGCGCGGGGCAACAAAAAACCCTCGTGCCGGGGGCATGGTGGCACGAGGGTTCCTTGTCAGCGTTCGTCACGCTTTACAGAAGGCCTTGTCGGAGCCTCAGGGCAACAGGGGGGAAACCCGATGCTCCAGCCGTTCTGTTCCTGAAGGTTTACGGCAGCGGGGCTTTCCCCCCTATGAACGAACCGCAACGATTGGTCGCTAATTCGCTTCGCTCCGCCTGCCAGCCGTTCAGCCCGGGCGACGGGTGGTGCGGCGCGGGTCGCGGTAGGTGAACGCGGAGTCATTTACCGCAACGCCGTAACGCTGATTGCTCAGCCGCACCGTGGTTCGATTGTTCTGCGCATCGAGCGCGACCCAGTTGGTCAGTTCCCAGCCCCCCGGCGCGGAACCGTCGCGCACGAATACCAGCGTGATGACGCCGAATTCGGGCTTCTTCGAATCGCGCACCTCGACGCTCATGACGTTGGGGTTGCTGGTCGGGCGCAGCGTGCCGTAGCGCTTCACGTCGCGCTTGGGATCGAGCAGCGCGCCCAGCGGCGAATTGCTGATCGGCCAGCGCTGGACCTGGTTCACCTCGTAATCGATCAGCGTCAGCGACTTGCCGTTCGATACGACCAGCATCGGCGCGCTCTTGCCGTAATCGAACCGGATCTTGCCCGGACGCTTCAGCGTCATTTCGCCGCGCACGGTCTGCCCGTTGCGGTCGGTCTGGGTGAAATTCGCCTTCATCGTGCTGATGCCGCGCAGCGCGGAGACCGCATCGTCCAGCGTACCGGTGGAGGCAGCCTCGACCGGGACCGGCGCGAGCAGCGCGGCAGTGGTGGACACGGCCATCACGGCCGCCAGAGCGGCACCGGTGGCGGAGCGAAAACGGGTGATCATTGCTGTCATGCCTCGATTGTTATCATCGTGGCACTGAACCGTCACTGACACGGCCGCGTTCCCGCCGTTCAGGAACGTGCGAGAGCCGCGGCGGGAAGCCTTACTTGATCTTGGCTTCCTTGAACTCGACGTGCTTGCGCGCGACGGGATCGTACTTGCGGAAGCTCATCTTCTCGGTCGTGTTGCGCGGGTTCTTGCGCGTGACGTAATAGAAGCCCGTGTCTGCGGTCGAGACGAGCTTGATCTTGACGGTTGCGGGCTTCGCCATGGTCCAAATTCCTGAAAAATCGAATACGGCCACCGACGAAGGAGGCCAAAACAAACAGGCGGCGCACACCGGCACCGCCTCGTCGGCGCGCACATGACGCGTAGGGCCAGCCAAGTCAAGCCTTTCGGCGGGGTGGCACACGGCCGGACCCTACAATTCGACCTTGCCGCGCTTCGCCTTCACCTCGCCCCGCGCCTTCTTGGTCGCGAGTCGCTTCTTCTTGTTGAGACGATTAAGCCGCGTCTTCGCGCGGCGCGGCGGGCGCCGGTGCGCCTCCTCCAGCAGCGATTCGAGCTTCTCGCGCGCCTCGGCCCGATTCGCCTCCTGCGTGCGGTGTTCGCGGGCAAGGATCAGAATGTCGCCCGATGCGGTCAGGCGGCTCCCGGCGATTTCGCGCAGCCGGCGGAATACCGTGGGCGGGAGGCGCAGCTTGTAGGCGTTGACGCGCAGTTGCACGTTGGTCGCGACCTTGTTGGCGTTCTGCCCGCCCGGCCCGCTTCCCGCGAGGAAGCTTTCCTGTGCCAGCGCGTGGGCGCGACCGAGCAGGTCCTCATCCACAGCGCGCCCCGAGCATGCAGAAATCGCGCGGGAGCGGCGCTTCGGCGCGGATATCGGGCTTGCCCTCGCGCGGCACGACAATCGCGGCGGCGTGCAGCATGGTGCGCGGGGCGGTGCCGCCTTGCCCGTAGACCGGGTCGCCCAGCAGGGGATGCCCCAGCCCGCTGGCCGCGTGCACGCGCAGCTGGTGCGTGCGGCCCGTCTCCGGCCGGAAGCAGATCAGCGCGCCGCGCTGGAGCGGCTGGACCATGCGCCAGTGGGTCAGCGAGGGCTTCCCCTTGCGCGCAGGAATCATGCGCCACCCCGCCTCCTTGCTACTGATCTTGGCGAGGGCGAGGTCGATCGTCCCCTCGGTCTCGACCGGCACGCCATCGACGATGCCGAGGTAATGCTTGGTTACGCCCCGTTCCTCGAACGTCGCCGCGAATCGCTTCAACGCCTTCGGATTGCGCGCCAGCAACAGGCAGCCGGAGGTGTCGGTATCGAGGCGGTGGACCGGCACCGGGGCGCGTTCGAAGCCGAGCTTCAACGCGTCGAGGTGATCTTCCAGCGATTCGCCGCCGCGGCGCGGGCGCGAGACCGGCAGGCCCGCCGGCTTGTCGATCACCAGCGCTTCGGCGTCTTCGTACAGTATGTCGATCATGTCATGAGCTCCGCGTGCATCGTGCCGCGCAGGGCGTTGCACAGGTGAAATCCGTTATCGAGATCGGTCAGCCGCACCGCGCCTTCGCGAGCGGCCCCCGACGCGATCAGCGCGCCGCGCTGAACGCCGGGGAGCAGGCCGAGGGCCGTGGACGGGGTTAGGTAATCGCCCTGAGGCCCGGCCAGGATCGAGGTAAAACTGCCCTCGGTCAGCAGGCCGTCGTCGGTGACGAACAGCGCCTCGTCGGCTCCCTCGGCGAGCGCCACCGCGCGGGCATCCGCGTAGAAGCCGCGATCGGATGTTTTGTGACGTAGCCGCCAGTCGCCGGGATCGACCGGCAGGGGCAGGACGATGCAGCGTACCGGATCGGGAAGGGCTGGTGGCAGCGGCGCGGCCTCCAGCGCGACCGCGCCCGACCGCGCGCAGGCAAGGCGCACGCGCGTGGGCGCGTCGAGGTCGAAGCACAGCGCCTGGATCTGGTTGCGCAGGGCATGCCGGTCGAAGGCGAAGCCGAGCTCTTCGGCACTGGCCTTCAACCGTGCCAGATGCGCCTCGAGCAAGGCGATCCCTTCCTCAGGGTCGAAGCGCATGGTCTCGATCAGGTCGAAACCGGGGGCGGTGCGATCGGGGCCGCTTGCCCGGGCGAAGCCGCCCTTCAGCACGGCCTCGCGCCATTCGGCATCCGCATCGCTATCGGCGACGATGGCCGAGCCGACGGCCAGCACCGCGTGCCCCTGTCCGTTCTCGACCGGAGTGAGGCGCAAGGTGCGGATTGCGACGTTGAACGCCGCGGTGCCGTCCGCGCCGATCCGCCCGATAGCGCCGCAATAGGGCCCGCGCGCATCGCGCTCGACCGCGTCGATCAGCTCCATGGCGCGGATTTTCGGCGCGCCGGTGACCGAACCGCAGGGGAAGAGCGCGCGGATCAGGTCAACGGCATCGCTTCCCTCGGCCAGCGTCGCGGTCACGGTGGTGACCATCTGGTGCACGGTGGGATAGCTTTCGACCGCGAAGGGGTGCGCGACCTTCACGCTGCCCGCCCGTGCGACGCGCGACAGGTCGTTGCGCATCAGGTCGACGATCATCAGGTTTTCCGCGCGCTCCTTGCCAGAAACCGCCAGCTCGTTCGCCATCGCGGCATCGCGCGCCGGATCGGCATCGCGCGGGCGCGTGCCCTTCATCGGGCGGGCGCGAGCGGTGCCGTCCTGCAGCGAGACGAACAATTCGGGCGAGAGGCTGAGGAGCCAGTGAGAACCGTCGAACACCACGCCGCCGCAGCCCGCCTGCGCGGCGGGCCGCAGTGCGGCGTAAAGCGCCAGCGGGTCGCCGCGATAGCTGCCCGCGAGCGGAAAGGTGAGATTGCCCTGATAGATGTCGCCGGCGCGAATTTTCTCGGCGACGGTCGCGAATGCATCCCGATAACCGCCGGGCGAGAGCGTGGGGTCGAGCGGACCGAGCGAGGCGGCACCCCCGGCCCGTGCGGCAAGCCAGCCCGGCACGTCCCCGGCGGGAAGGCGCGTCTCTTCGGCGAACAGGCCCAGCCACACCAGCGGCCCGGCCGCCCCGGTGCGTGCCGGTGCCCGGTCCCTCAGCCGCGGTTCCAGCGCCAGCCCAGCCTCGTAGGCGATGTGCCCGGCCAGCGTGCCGCCGTCTTCTGCCAACGCGGCCTGCGCGGCGGCCAGCACCGGTTCGACCTGCTCCGGTCGATGCGCGACGAAAACGCGCGCCGGGCGTTCGTACACCCGGGCATCGGCGGCCCCGTCGCCGCGCGCGTCGTCCAGCAACACGAAAGCTTCGCGCGAACCCATAGCCGACCAGCCATAGCGACCACGGGGCGAAATGGAACCGCACTTGACCGCGGCGGGGCCAGGGGGCTTATCGCGAGCGGGCGCGATAGAGAGACGGGATCGGCACATGGCGGAGATTTTCATCGGGCTGGCGGCGAACGGCGAGCGGCAGGCGCTCGATCTTACCCGCGCCAATCGGCACGGGTTGATCGCGGGCGCGACCGGCACCGGCAAGACGGTAACGCTGCAGGGCCTCGTAGAAAGCTTCTCCGCCCAAGGCGTCCCCGTTTTCGTCGCTGACGTGAAGGGCGACCTGTCGGGCCTCGCCATGCCCGGTTCGCCGACCTTCAAGCATGCCGATACGCTGGAAGCGCGTGCGCGCGAGCTCGGGATGGAAGATTACGCCTATTCCGACAATCCGGCGATCTTCTGGGATCTGTACGGGGAGCAGGGTCACCCGATCCGCACCACCATTTCGGAGATGGGGCCGCTGCTGCTCGCGCGGCTGCTCGACCTCAACGACACGCAGGAGGGCGTCCTCCAGATCGTCTTCCGCTATGCCGACGACAACGGGCTGCTGCTGCTCGACCTCGGCGACCTGCAATCGATCCTCGCCTTTGCCGCCGAGAATACGAGCGAATTTTCCGGCAAGTACGGCAATGTGACGAAGGCGAGCGTGGGCGCAATCCAGCGGCAATTGCTCGGCTTCGAATCGCAAGGGGCGGATCGTTTCTTCGGCGAGCCCGCGCTGGAGATCGACGATTTCATGAAAGTGGACGAGCGCGGGCGCGGCTATATCAACGTGCTCGCCGCCGACCGGCTGATGCGCAGCCCGAAGCTGTACGCGACCTTCCTGCTGTGGCTGCTGGCCGAACTGTTCGAGACGCTGCCCGAGGTCGGCGATCCGGAGAAGCCGCGCCTCGTGTTCTTCTTCGACGAGGCGCATCTCCTGTTCAACGATGCGCCTCGCGCGCTGGAGGACAAGATCGAACAGGTCGTCCGCCTGATCCGGTCGAAAGGGGTCGGCGTCTATTTCGTCACCCAGAACCCGATCGATATTCCCGAGGAGGTTGGGGGCCAGCTCGGCAATCGCGTTCAGCATGCGCTGCGCGCCTTCACCCCGCGCGACCAGAAGGCAATCCGCGCCGCTGCCGAGACCTTCCGTATCAATCCCGATCTCGACGTCGAAACCGCGATCACAGAGCTGCGGGTGGGCGAGGCGCTGGTGTCCACGCTGATGGCGGACGGCGCGCCGTCGGTGGTGCAGCGCACGCTGGTGAAGCCGCCGCGCAGCCGCCTCGGTCCGATCACGGCGCAGGAGCGCAGCGTTATCCAGGCGGCGAGCCCGGTCGCGGGCAAGTATGACGAGCCGGTCGACCGCGAGAGTGCGGAGGAAGTGCTGGCGGCCAAGGCGGTCGATGCCGCCGACACCGCGCGCGAGGTGGAGGAAAAGGGCGTCGAGGAAGTGCGCAAGCGCTCCCGCAAGACGACCGCCCTGTGGCAGAAGGCGAGCGAGGCCGCGGCGGGTGCCGCCGCCAGTTCCGCCGCGACGATCGTCGCGGCCAAGATGACCGGCCGGACCAGCAAGGCCGATCCCGCCAGAAGCGCCGCGACCAGCGCGGCCGGCACGATCGCCACCGCGCTGGGCGGGGCGATCGCGGGTCGCTTCGTGCGTAACCTGATCGGCGGGCTGATGCGCTAGGCACCGCCCGCCGCGACAAGCCTTACTGCGTCGCCAGCCAGCTCTTCACTTCGGCGATCTGGCGCGGTTTCACCGATTCGCGCTGGCGGTTGATCGCGATCGAGCGGTCGATCGGCTTCTGCAGGTCGGCGCTCAGCGTCTTCTTGAACGCTTCCAGCCGGGCGATCGATCTCTCGTCCTTCACGCCGCCCGCGAGCCGGGCGAGGAAGCGCGCCATGCCCGAATCGTCGACCAGCGAATTCACCTTCGCCTGGTTATCCAGCACGAAATTGAAGGCGAGGTCGCCATGGCCCGATGCCACCGCGCTGATGATCGCGGCGCTGTCCGTCATGCCGACCTCCCCCGACAGAGCGAGATCGAGCGCACGCTGCGCCAGCGTATCGTCGTCCGCCGCACCGAGCAGCGCGTAATAGGTGCTGCGCTGCACCGAGCTGTCGGAATTCTGCGCCAGCGACAGCAGCTGGTTCCACTGCGCATCGGTCGCGTTGGATGCCACGATCGCAAGCCAGGTGGTCTTCAGCGGCCCGTCGAGCGCGGCCGGGTTGGTCTTGAGCGCGTCGAATCGCTTCGCCGCCTCGGCCAGCACCTTCTCGTCGCCCATCGCGCCCAGCGCGCCCAGCAGGGAGGAACGCAGATTCTCTTCCGGCACCTGATCGCTTGGGCGCGGATCGTACCCCAGCGCCTGCAGGCGGGGGCCCCACGCCGCGGTCGCCATCTTCGCGACCTTGGCCTGCGCCGCGTCGTCATCCTCGAGCAGGGCGTAGAGCCCGGCCCAGCTGCCGATCGCGCTTTCCGCGACCAGCGGATTGGCGTTGCGCGGCACCGCGGCAAGGAGGTCGAGCGCGACACCCATCTTCTGGTATCCCGCGCTCGACAGCGCGCTCTGGTCGCGCAGCAGGCCGAGCTGGTCGATCGGCGCGAGCTTGCCCATGTCGGTGCGCAGCGCGGTCAGCATCTTCGCCGGATAGAGCGTGCGGTAATAGCCGAGCTGGCCCGCATTCACGAGCACCGTGCCGCACCCGTTCAGCGTCATGCTGGCCGACTTGCCATCCATCACGCTGCGCATCGGGGCACCGCCGCCCACCGACACCAGGAGCGGAATGCGCCACCCTTGCGGATTGGCGGCGACTGCGTCCTTTTGGTCCTGGCTGAACTGGCTCTGCGTCAGCGACAGGTTCGTCTTGCCGCCGCTGCAGGTGGCGGAGCCGACCTGGACCAGCGGCACACCTGGCTGGGTGGTGAAATCGCGCGCGATCCCGGTCAGCGAGGTGGCACCGGCCGCCTCGATCGCGGCCCACAGGTTCTCGGTCTTCGCGTTGTCGAACTTGTGCGCGGCCATGTAGCGGCGCAGTCCGTCGCGCCAAGTATCCTCGCCGGCATAGGCTTCCAGCATCGAGATCACCGCTTCACCCTTCTGATAGGTGATGGTGTCGAACGCCTGGTTGGTTTCCTCCACCGTATCGATGGTCTGCACGATCGGGTGCGTGCTGGCGTAGGAATCGAGGCCCATCGCCGCCTCGCGCCCGCCGACGCGGTCGAGCAGCGGGTACCATTCGGGGTGGAAGTGATCGGTCGCCTTGGTCGCCATCCAGCTGGCGAAGCCTTCGTTCAGCCACAGGTCGTCCCACCACGCCATGGTCACGAGATCGCCGAACCACTGGTGCGCGACCTCGTGCGCCTGCACTTCGTAGATCGACTGGCGCCCGCGTGCGCTGGTGATCTTGGGATCGTTCAGCAGGATGCGTTCGAAGGTGAAGACCGCGCCCCAGTTCTCCATCGCGCCGAAGAACTGCGACTGGCCGGGGCCGGCGATGTTGTCGATCTTGGGCAGTGGGAAGGGCTGGCCGAAGTACCCCTCGTAATAGGGGATCAGCCCGGCGAGGCCTTCCAGCGCGTAGCGGCCCTGCTCGCCGCTGCCGGCCGGTGCGACGATCCCGGCTTCCACCTTGGCGGTGGCGGGCATCGCAAGCCGCTCGAAATCGCCGAGGCCGAAGAACAGCAGATAGGTCGACATCTTCGGGGTGGTCATGAAGGTGACCCGCTTGGTCCCATCACCCAGATCGTCTTCGCTCGCGGCGGGGGTGTTGCTGACCGCCATCTGATCGGCCGGAACGATCGCCGACAGGTCGAAGGTCGCCTTGTAGGCCGGCTCGTCGAACATCGGGGCGAAGCGGCGCGCATCGGGCGCCTCGAACTGGGTGAACAGCGCGCGTACATCCTTGCCGGTGCGCTTGTCGGGATAGTTCAGCGCGAACAGCCCGTTCGCCTGCGTGTTGATCGTGCCGCTGTATTCGGTTTCCAGCCGGTAGGTGCCGGGCTGGATCGTCGTGGGCGCGGTGAAGGTCGCGGTCTGCGCCTGCGAGTCGGTCGTGACCTGCAGGTCCATCGCCGCACCGCCGCCGGCGGGAACGAGGCGGGCGGAAGCGATCGTCAACTCGTTTGCATTGAGCATCAGCGAAGGCGTCTCCTCGAACACCTTCATGTCGACCGCCGACTTGCCGGTGAAGGTCAGCGCCTGCGCGTCCGGCGTCACCTCGATCGTGTAGTGATAGGGGCGCGCGGTACGCGGCAGCGAGGAGGTGGTCGCATCGCTCAGCGGAGCGAGGCCCTGCGGCGCGGCGGGGATCGCCATGGCGGGCGTGTCCATGCCAGCGGTGCTCGCCATGTCGGGCGCGGGAACGGTGGCGCAACCGGCAAGCAGTAGGCCGGTGACGAGAGGCAGAGCGAGGCGTTTCATAAGGGGCAACTCCGAGCTGAAATCGATGCCCGGTTACCCGCTATCGGTGCGCCGGACTGCACGGCCACCGCCTAAGCGCGAACCCCCTCCATTGCCAGCCGAATTTCTGCGCGCAGGCCGCCCCCCGCCCGGTTGGCCAGCACCAGCGATCCGCCATGGTCTTCCGCTATGGCCCGCGCCAGCGTAAGCCCCAGCCCCGCCCCGCCGGTTGCGCGGTTGCGGCTCGCCTCGCCGCGCTGGAAGGGTTCGAGCATCGCGTCGATCCGGTCGGGCGGAATGCCCGGCCCCTCGTCGTCGACCCGCAGCACGATCGCCTCGCCCTCGCGGAGCAGCGAGACGCGCGCGACATCGCCATAACGCAGCGCGTTCTCGATC
Source organism: Erythrobacter sp. LQ02-29 (assembly GCF_022576075.2). Lineage (NCBI taxonomy): Bacteria > Pseudomonadati > Pseudomonadota > Alphaproteobacteria > Sphingomonadales > Erythrobacteraceae > Erythrobacter > Erythrobacter sp. LQ02-29. Next base: position 915,192 of record NZ_JANCNT010000001.1, read on the forward strand.
AGGTTGCGCAGCGCGCGGCGCAGCCAGGTTTCGTGCACGCGCGCGGTGATCCGCTCGGTCGCATCCAGCGAGACCGGGCGGCCCATGTCCTCGAATTCCTCGACCACCGAATCCACCAGCGCGTCGAGCCGCACCGCTTCGGGCGGCGATCCGGCGCGGCCGATGCGGGCGAGCGAGAGGATATCGTCGAGCGAGCGGGTGATGTCCTCGATCCCCTCCACCATGCGGGCGCGCTGGGCGCTGCTTTCCACGCTCTCTATCCGCACCCGCAGCGCGGCCAGCGGCGTCTTGAGGTCGTGCCCGATCGCTCCGAGCATGACGTCCTTCTCGTCCAGCAGCGCGGCGATGCGCTGCTCCATCGCGTTATGTGCTGCGATCAGGCGGCGCACGTCTTCCGGCCCAGCGGGCTGGAGCGGCGGTTGCCCCGGGGCCGCGCGCCCGAACTGCTCGACCCGGTGCGTCAGCTGCGCGAGCGGGCGCGTGGCGCGCCGCAGCAACAGCGCCAGACCGCCGACCAGCAGCAGGTAGATGATCGCCGTCTGCAACAGGATCGCGCTCAGCGCGCCGGGGGAGCGGCGGTATTCCGGCAGGCGGGTGACGACCCAGCCCGCACTCTCCGGATAGCGCACGGCGACGTAGAACCAGCGATCGGGCGCGGGAATGCCGAGCCCACGCCGGGCGCGGCTGCCGCCGTCCGCGCGATCGTCGCGCGAAAAGCCGATCCGCCGCGTGGAACTCGCCACGCGGATGGCAGAGACGGGGACGCCCTGATCGACCAGGATCGTCTTCAGCCGCTGGGCGCGTTCGTCGTCCTGACCATTCAGGAAAAGTGGGGGGAGTCGCCCCACCGCCTCCAGCCGCGCCCGGCGTTCGCGCCTGCCGCCACGCCGTGCGCCCGGCGGACGGTCACCTTGGACGCGCTCGTAGCCGGCGATGAAGCGAAACGCGGCGCTATTGAGCAGCGCCTCCTCGCGCATCTGCGCCCCGGCTCTGAGAGCGAGCGCAGCGGAGATCGCCTGCGCCACCAGCAGCGCCAGCGCCGCCGATACGAGCACCTGGCCGAGCAGGCTGCGGGGCCAGAACCGGCGCAGCATCAGCCCTGCGTACCCGGAACGCGGCGCACGTCGGCGGCGAAGCTGTACCCGCCACCGCGCACGGTCTGGATGAAGCGCGGGTTGCGGCTGTCCTCCTCCAGCTTGCGGCGCAGGCGGCTGACCTGATTGTCCACCGCGCGATCGAACAGATGTGCCTCGCGCCCCTGGACCATGTCGAGCAAGCGATCGCGGTCGAGCACCTGCCGCGCATGGTCCAGAAAGGCGTGGAGCATGCGGAACTCGGCGGTCGAGATCGGCACCAGCGTGCCATCGGGATCGGTCAGCCGCCGCTTCAGCGGATCGAGCCGCCAGCCTTCGAATTCGTAAAGCCAGTCGTCCTCGGCCGACTGCGGGGCGCGGCTGGCGCGGCGCAGGACCGAGCGGATGCGCGCGACCAGCTCGCGCGGTTCGAACGGCTTCGCGACATAGTCGTCGGCTCCGATCTCCAGGCCGACGATGCGGTCGGTCGCCTCGCCGCGCGCGGTCAGCAGGATGACCGGCAGATCGCGTGTCTCGACCAGATGGCGGGTCAGCGACAACCCATCTTCGCCCGGCATCATGATGTCGAGCAGGGCGATGTCGGGTCGCTCGTCGACCAGGCGGCTGCGCGCGGCGGCCGCGCTCTCCGCGGCGGACACGCGAAACCCCTGGCCGACGAGATACTCGGCCAAGGGTTCGCGTAGGCTCGCCTCGTCGTCCACGAGGAGGATCAGGGGGGCGCTATCGTCGCTCATGCGAAGCCCAACGCGCCGCCCTCGATCGCGGTTTCGCGTAGCTTAGCTGGCATCGCCGGCGGTACGGCGATCCTTGCGCATGGCGCGCATCTGTTCGAACGCAGTCTTGCGCTCGGCCGCGGTGACAGTGCCGTTGTTGTCGGCGTCCGCCGCATCGAACCGGGCAAGGGCGGCGGTGGTGAACTCGGCCTGGCTGATCGCGCCGTCTTTGTCGGTGTCGGCCGCCTTCATCATGGCCATGCCGCGCATGCCGTGATGGCCGCCGCGACGATGTCGACCCATGCGCTTGCCTTCGGCGTCACCGTTCTCTGCGCGCATCTTTCCGCGTCCTTCGCGCATCTTGCCCCGCGCGGCGTCGAATTCGGCGCGGCTGATCGAGCCGTTGCCATCAGCGTCGAGACGGTCGAACATCTTTGCGCGCATCGCTTCGCGGTCGGCCTGGTCGAGTGTGCCGTCGCCGTTCACGTCCATCTTCTGGAACATCTGCGCCGTCTTCGCCTGAACTTCGGCGCGGGTCTGATCCTTGGCCTGCCATTTGCCAGGCTGGGCCATGGCGATACCGGCGGTCCCGGTTAGCGCGAGCGCGGCGGCGATCGCGATGCTGCGTTTGGTGGTCGTCTTCATGAAGAAACTCCTCTGTGTGCCAGAGCGCAGCGTCGCGGCCGGGGGGAAGGAGGGGGAGGGTCGGCCACGACGCTGCCACTCACCATGCCCTTATAGAAGCCCCTTGTCGCAGGAGTTTGCCGAGGAAAGGCAAATCTGTCGCGGCTTGTATCGCGCCAACGGGTTCATTCATGCGGCGTATAAGCTGAACGACGACGCACCTAGCGGGGTCGGTGCCGCGTCCCTTCGCCCGCGGTGATGAACACGGCGGTGGCTCGCGCCTCGACATCGGCGGTGTGCCACACTCCGGGCGCATTGATGGCATATTCGCCCGGATGCAGGGTGTGGCGGGCATGCTGCCCATCGGCCCCTTCCTGGATCAACGTAATCGTCCCGTCCCCGCACAGCACGACCTCGCTGCCCGCCGGATGCATTTCCCAGCTCTCCCAGTTTTCGGAGAAGCTGTGCCACGAGACCAGCCGACCTTCGGCCCCGTCGCCCGAATGCCGCTCACCATAGGCTTCGTACCAAGCCGGGTCGCCGGTGAAGGGCGGCTGCGGCGAAGCGGTCGCGTTCAGACCGAGGTGGATCGGCCGTTCGGAAAGGTCGTAGCTACCCGAGCTCATTTCGCTACCGTCATCGCTCTACCTCTCGTGACGACCCGCGACACGGAATGTACATCGCGCGAACATAACGCCGCCTCACAAGAGCGGCCTGGTATGCCGCTCCAGCCAGTCCAGCGCCTCGCCATCCAGTTGCGGCGCGAGCAGGGCGCGGGTGTGGGCGTGATATTCGTCCAGCCAGGCGATCTCGGTCGGGCTTAGCAGCTTGGTCTCGATCAGCGCGCGGTCGATCGGGACCCAGGTCAGGTTCTCGAACCCCAGCCAGACACCCTCGTCGGCGCGCGGGATGTCGCGGCGTTCGGTCAGCACGAGGTTCTCGATCCGGATGCCGTATTCGCCGGCCTTGTAATAGCCGGGCTCGTTCGAAAGGATCATTCCCTCGCGCAGCGGTTCGCCCGTGCCCGGGAAGCCGCCCGCAGGCTTCGCGATGCGTTGGGGCCCCTCGTGTACGGCGAGGAAGCTGCCCACGCCATGGCCGGTGCCATGTGCGTAATCTACGCCGGCGGCCCACAGATATTGCCGCGCCAGTGCATCCAAGGCGCCGCCGGTGGTCCCGTCAGGGAAGACGGCGGTGGCGATCGCGATATGCCCCTTCAGCACGCGGGTGAAGCGATCCTTCTGCTCTGCGCTGGGCTCGCCCGGTCCGATCCAGATGGTGCGCGTGATGTCGGTCGTGCCGTCCTGATACTGGCCACCCGAATCGCACAGATAGATGCTGTTGGGCGGGATCGGGATATTGCTGTCCTCGTCCACCCGGTAATGCGGCAGGGCGGCAGGGCGGCATGGCCGGCGGCGGCGGAGATGGTGTCGAAGCTGGTATCGCGCAGCACACCCGTCTCTTCGCGGAAGGACAGCAGCCTGGCGACGGCCTGCAGCTCGTCGATTTCGCCCGATGGCGCGTTGGCCTCGATCCAGCAGAGGTAGCGCGAGACTGCCGCACCGTCGCGCGCCTGCGCGTCGCGATGGCCCTGCGCCTCGGCGGGGTTCTTGATCGCCTTGGCGAGGATCGCCGGGTCGCGTACGGAAACCGGGGCCGCGCCGCCATCCTCCAGCGCCTGGAAGATCGCGGCGACGCCGTATTCCGGATCGACCGCCACGCGCTTGCCACGCTGTTCGCCCAGCGCCGGCTCGAAATCGGTGCGGTCGCGGATCGTCACCGCATTGCCGAGATGGCGTTGCAGTTCAGGCGTGACCTTTTCGGGCGCGATGAACAGCTCCGCCGTGCCGTCCTGATGCGCGAGGAGATAGGACAGCGCGACCGGCGTATGGCTCACGTCCTCGCCCCGGATGTTGAGCACCCACGCGATCGAATCGAGCGCGGAGATGACGGCGGCGTCCAGCTTCTTATCCTTCAACCAGCGGGCGATCTCGCCGCGCTTGTCGGCGCTGGAGCGGCCGGCGCGCTCGTCCGACTGGATGCTCGCGGTGGCCGCGCTCGGCGCAGGGCGATCCTGCCACACCGCGTCGATCGGATTGCTCTCGACCGGGACAAGTGTCGCGCCGACTTCGGCGAGCTGCTCGGCGGCCGCTTTCGCCCAGCCATGGGTGTGGAGCCACGGGTCGTACCCGATGCGGTCGCCCTCGCCGACATGTTCGGCCAACCAGGCCACCGGGCTGGTGGCGGGGACCGACTGATAGTCGAACAAGCGCTCGTCGACCTGCTCGCGCACCTGCACGGTGTAGCGCCCATCCACGAAGATCGCGGCCTGATCGCGCAGCACCGCCGCGCTGCCGGCCGATCCGCCGAAGCCCGTCAGCCAGGCGAGCCGCTGCGCGTATTCGCCGACATATTCGCTCATGTGTTCGTCGCTGATCGGGACCACGAACCCGGCGAGGTCGCGGCGTTTCAGTTCCTCGCGCAGGGCGGAAAGGCGGGCTTCATGGGTCTGCATCAGCATGGGCGGTCCCTCTTGTCTTCGTTCGCGTGTCTGTCTGCCCGTTCATGTAGGTATTCGGGCGCGAAAGGGCCACCCACGCCGGGCGCGGCGGGCTATGTATCGGACGAGAGCGCTTGTGACCGCGCGGCAATGGCCTAAATCGCTGCGCACATGACCGACCGAACGCAGCTGCCGCCGCGGGCCGAGAAGAAGCCCGCCACCTTCACCCATCACGGGATCACCGTCAGCGACGATTACGCCTGGCTGCGCGATCCCGGCTATCCAGAGGTGAAGACACCTGCGATCCTCGACTATCTCAATGCCGAGAATGCGTGGTTCGAGGCGCAGATGGCGGGGCAGCAGGGGCGGATCGACGCGCTGTTCACGGAGATGCGCGGACGGATCAAGGAAGCCGACAGCTCGGTGCCGCAGAAGGACGGCGACTGGCTCTACTGGGTCGAATACGAGGAAGGCGCGCAGTACAAGAAATGGTGGCGCAAACCTGTCGGTGGCGGCGAGGCGCAGCTGATGCTGGACGAGCCCGCCCTGGCCGAGGGGAAGGAGTATTTCCGCCTCGGCGCGATCTCCGTCAGCAAGTCGGGCCACCTCCTCGCCTATGCCGTTGACGACAACGGGTCGGAGCGATTTACCGCGCGGATCAAGGACTTGGAGACCGGCGAGCATCTGCCCGACGAGATCCCCGGCACGCTCTCCTCGCTGGTCTGGTGCGCGAACGACACCGCGCTGGTCTACTCGCTGGCGAACGAAAACTGGCGCACCGACAACGCACGGCTCCATCGCCTCGGCACCGAGAAGTCCGAAGATGTGCAACTTTATTACGAGGAAGACCAAGGTTTCCGCGTCGGGAGCGGGCTGTCGTCCGACGAGAGCTGGATCATCGTCACGAGCTCCGATCACGAGACCAGCGAAGTCCGCCTGATTCCCGCCGCCGACCCGACCGCGGAACCGATTCTGGTCCGCGAGCGGCAGGAAGGGGTCGAGTACGATGTCGATGTGCTGCCCGGCGGCACCGGCCCGTGGGGCGAGGATCGCCTGTTCGTGCACACCAACGACGCGCACGAGAATTTCCGGCTCGCCACCGCGCCGCTCTCCGACCCGGGGGCGTGGGAGGAGCTGATCGCGGGGTCTGACGAGTTCTACCTGACCGATGTGGCGCTGTTCCGCGACTTCTACGTGATCGAGGGCCGCGTGGGCGGGCTCGACCGGATCGAGATCCGCGATTACGCCGATCCGGACCGCATTCGCCCGATCCATTTCCCCGAGGCGAGCTTCAGCGCCGGGCTCGGCAACAATCCCGAATTCGATCAGACCGTGCTGCGGCTGGGCTACGAAAGCATGGTCAGCCCGGCTACGACCTACGACTATCATGTGGGTGAGGAGCGGCTCGAAACGCTCAAGGTGCAGGAGATTCCGTCGGGCTACGACGCCGATCTTTATGCAACCGAGCGGGTGGAGATCGCCGCGCGCGACGGGACGCCGATCCCGGTCTCGATCCTCTATCGCAAGGACCGCGAGAGCCCCGGCCCGCTGCATCTCTACGGCTATGGGGCCTACGGTATCGCGATCCCGCCCGGCTTTTCCACCAGTCGGCTGAGCCTGGTCGATCGCGGTTTCGCCTACGCGATCGCGCATGTGCGCGGCGGGGACGATCTGGGCCGGGCATGGTACCGCGCCGGCAAGCGCGAGGCGCGCATCAACACCTTCACCGATTTCGTCGACGTGGCGAAGGGCCTGATCGCGCGCGGACTGACCGAGGCGGGCCGCATCTCGATTTCCGGCGGATCGGCCGGGGGCGAGCTGATGGGTGCGGTGGTCAATTCCGACCCCGATCTGTGGGGCGCGGTGGTGGCGCATGTGCCGTTCGTGGACGTGCTGGCGACCATGCTCGACGCTTCGCTGCCGCTGACGCCGGGCGAGTGGCCCGAATGGGGCAATCCGATCGAGGATGCCGCCGCGTTCGAGCTGATCCGCAGCTATTCCCCCTACGACAATGTCCGCGCGCAGGACTATCCGCCGATCATGGTCACCGCCGGGCTGAACGACCCGCGCGTGACCTATTGGGAGCCCGCCAAATGGGTCGCCCGCCTGCGCGACGTGAAGACCGGCGACAACGCGCTGATCCTGAAGACCAACATGGGCGCAGGGCACGGCGGCAAGTCGGGCCGGTTCGAATCCCTGCGCGAAACGGCGGAGGAGTTCGCCTTCATCCTGTGGCAGATGGGGGTGGAAGGGTGAGCGAACCGTTCGCCCGCACCTTTACCGCCACCCCGGACCACATCGACGAGCTGGGGCACGTCAACAACGCGGTCTGGGTGCAGTGGATTCAGGATGTCGCCGTCTCCCACTGGGACGCGGTGGCGCGGCCCGAAGATCGCGACGCCTACATCTGGGTCGTGCTGCGCCACGAGATCGACTATCGCGGCAATATCGGCGCGGGGGAGCGCGCGCACGGCACCACCTTCATTCCCGGCGAGCCGAGGGGCGCGCGGTTCGATCGGCGGGTCGAGTTCCACGACGATGGGGGAAAGCTGCTGGTTTCGGCGCTCACCACCTGGGCGATGCTCGACCGCGAAACGCTGCGCCCGCAGCGCGTGCGCGCCGAGATCGCGGCACCGTTCGTCTCCGATACGAAGAGCTAGCCGGTCGCGACCCGCCCTTGCGTGGGTAGCGCAAACAGAACCAGCTTCTCCGTTTCCGCGCGATTGCGCCCGTTCTCCTTCGCTTCGTAAAGCAGCGCGTCGGCGCGGGCGTAGAGTTCGTTGAAACCGACGGCGGTCATGCCGTCGCGCGGCATCTCGATCAGGCCCATGCTTGCGGTCACCGGCATGTCGAGGTCGCAGACATCGCGCGCCACCCGCACCGTGATCGCCTGACGCAGCGCTTCGGCCCGCCGAACCGCTTCGGGTCCGCGCAGCAGCAGCATGAATTCCTCACCGCCCATGCGCACGGCGATCACATTGCGGCCTTCCCCCACCGGCTGGAGGGCACGGGCGCAGGACACCAGCACGGCGTCGCCCGTCAGGTGGCCGAAACGGTCGTTCACCGTCTTGAACCGGTCGAGGTCGATCAGGGCCATCGTATCGAACCCTTCTTCGCGCAGATCGGCGAAGCGCGGTTCGATCCCGCGGCGGTTGAGCAGCCCGGTGAGGGGGTCGCTGACGGCGATTTCCTCCAGCGAGCGGGCATGGTCGAGCGCGCTGTCACGCTGGCGGCGCAGGGTGATCATCCGGTCCGCCACCGCAAGACCGGTGCCCAGAACTTCCAGCGCGCAGCCGAGATAGAACAGGCTCGGGATCTCGATCGGCGAAACGCCACCGATGAGAAAGCTCGACTGCCGTGCGATTGCGACGGCCAGGAGCGGAAACCAGCCAATCGCCTGAAACATGGCGGCACGGCTGCGCCGCCACAACGCGTTGCACAGCAGCACGATGATGAAGCCGAGCGCGGGCAGCATCGCCAAGCGATAGACATCCATCTGGAGCGTGCGATACGCCCCCGGGAACAGCGCATGGAGCAGCCCGATCGCGCCGATCGAGACCGCGACGGCGGGAATCGCGGCGCAGATCCGGGGGTGCAGCTTGCCCGGTTCGATGAAATTGCGGGCGAACATCAGCGCGCACACCCCGACCAATTCGAAACCGATCGCCGCGCCGAAGGTCACCTGCTTCACGGTCAGCGGCAGCAGGAGCAGCGCGATGTTCGAGGCGCAGGAAACCGCCATCAGCATCGCGACCGCCAGCGCCGAATGCCACACGAGGAAGCGTTCACGCAGGACACGGTAGAACATGACATTGAACATCAGCGGCAGCACCAGCATGCCGCAGATCAGGGCTGCGAGGGCATAGGAGCGCATGTCCGCTCCGCCCGGCTCCTCCTGCGCGACGAAGGCGGATGGCACGGTGCGCGGATTGGCCGCACCGTCGACGATGGCGACGATCGCGACCGGCCGGCGCGCTGTCTGCGGCAAGGCGAGGCGCATCATCCCCGCTATGCCCGCAGGCTCCTGATCGTTCATGGTGTAACGCTGGCGGACCGCGGTGCCGGTATCGCCGACCACTGCGATCTCGACGCCCGATAGCGCGCCGCGGCGCAGATAGAGGCTATCCGGCACCGCGCCCGTGGCTGGGACCGCGAACCGGACGAAGGACCGCTCCGCATCGGAGCGCCCGGCGTCGGGCGAACAATCCCACCGGTGTGCCTCTTTCCAGACGTGCGTCAGGGCCTCGCCCGGTGCGCCGGGAGCGATGCACCGCTCCTGGACGGCGGACACGGGTCCGGCGGCCGCGGTTTGCGGCATGGCGAGGCCGATGGCGAACGCCAGCAATGCGAACAGAAACCTGACCACCCGTCTCCACTTGTTCCCCCGGGCGGCCCATTAGCGCAACAGGCTTGCCACTCCGTAAAGGAGCATAAAGGGAAATTGCGGAGTCGAGGTGTCAGGCCGTGCCGAGAATATCGCCGACGCTGCGGTATTCGTAGCCCAGTTCCTTCGCCACCGCCTCGTAGGTCACTTCGCCGGCGTGGACGTTCAGCCCCTCGGCCAGATGCGGGCTGGCCTGCATCGCGCCCTTCCAGCCCTTGTCGGCGATTTCCAGCGCGTGCGGCAGGGTCACGTTGTTGAGCGCATAGGTGCTGGTGCGAGCGACCGCTCCGGGCATGTTGGCGACGCAATAATGGACGATGCCGTCGACGATATAGGTCGGGTCGTCATGCGTGGTCGGCTTGCTCGTCTCGAAGCAGCCGCCCTGGTCGATCGCAACATCGACGAGCACCGCGCCGGCCAGCATGTCGCCCAGCAGCTCGCGCGTGATCAGCTTGGGCGCGGCGGCCCCCGGGATCAGTACCGCGCCGATGACCAGGTCGGCCTCGCACACCGCGGCGTGCAGGTTCGCCTCGTTCGAAAAACGCGTCTTGGCGCGCGATTCGAAATGGGTGCCGACCCGCTCCAGCACTTCGGGATCGCGGTCGAGGATGGTGACATCGGCGCCCAGGCCGGCGGCCATCTGCGCCGCGTTGAAGCCGACCACGCCGCCGCCGATCACCACGACCTTGGCCGGCATGACGCCCGGCACGCCGCCCAGCAGCACGCCGCGTCCGCCATGCCCCTTCTCCAGCGCGGTCGCGCCCGCCTGCACGCTCATGCGGCCGGCCACCTGGCTCATCGGCTTCAGGAGCGGCAGGGTGCGGCCGGGACCCGTCACCGTCTCGTAAGCGATCGCGGTGACGCCGGACTTGACCAGATCGTGGGTCTGTTCGGGATCGGGCGCGAGATGCAGATAGGTGTAGAGGATCTGCCCCTCGCGCAGCTTCTTGCGCTCGTCCGCCTGCGGTTCCTTGACCTTCACCACCATTTCGCATTCGGCGAAGATCGGATCGGGGCCGTCGACGATCTGCGCCCCGGCGGCCTGGTATTGCGCGTCCGTCGCGTCGATGCCGAGCCCCGCGCCGCCTTCGATCCAGACCTCGTGGCCGTGGCGCACCAGCTCGCGCGCGCTCTCGGGCGTCAGGCCGACGCGGTATTCGTGGTTCTTGATTTCGCGGGGGCAACCGATGCGCATTGGGGCAGTCCTTTCGTGTTGCGTGCGCCGTTACAAGTGAAACCGCCGGGCGGCAACGGGGGTGCGTGGATCGACGATGGTCATAACTGACGGGAATGTCAGGAATGTCGTAATAGCGTCATACGAGGGCCATAAGGGCGGTTTCCGAACCCGGACATGGGGCGGAGCACGAGTCGATGAAGCAGAAAGCGGTTCAGGCTGGTCTCGCGCTGGCGGCGGCCGCATGGGTGGTGCCGGCCCCCGCTCATGCACAGGCGCAAGCTGCCGACGACGCAGCGGTGCGCGAGCAGATCGCGCAGTTGCGGGCCGAGATGGCGCAAATGGCGCAGCGCCTCGAAGCGCTGGAAGGCCAGCTCGCCCCGGCCGCGCCAACGGCGGGCGAGGCTGTTCCCATGCAGACCATGGCAGCCGCCCCTGCCCCGACACCTGTCGAGCCCGCGTCGCCCTCCTCCACCATTGCGTGGAAGGGCGCGCCGGTCATCACGGGGCCGGACGGCTGGAGCTTCAAGCCGCGCGGACGCCTGCAATTCGACGCGGGCACAGTTTCGGCGCCCGACGCGACCGGCGTCGATGACGGCTATGGCGGGGAGGTGCGCCGCGCCCGGCTGGGCGTCCAGGGCGATATGCCCGGCGGCTTCGGCTATAAGCTGGAGATCGATGTCGCGCACGACACCACCGAGGTCACCGACGCGCTGATCACCTGGGAACGCGACGGCGCGACGGTGACGGTGGGACAGCAAAATCCGTTCCAGGGGCTGGAGGAACTGACCAGCAGCCTGTTCATCTCCCACCTGGAGCGCGCGGCGTTCACCGATGCTTTCGGCTTCGAACGGCGGCTGGGCGTCAGCCTGCAATACGCGCGCGGCGACGTGCTGGTGCAGGGCGGCATCTTCAACGACAATATCGACGACCTGCCCGACCGCAACTGGAGCGTGGACGGGCGCGTGGTCTACCTGCCCCGGCTGGGCGAGACGCAACTGCATCTCGGCGCGTCGATCCACCATGCGGGGCTGGAGGACGGGTCGCAGCTTCGCTATCGGCAGAGGCCACTGGTCCACTTCATCGACCAGCGTTTCATCGATACGCGCGCAATGCTCGCCAGCGCCGAAACCGGAGTGGGGCTGGAGGCGGCGGCGATCGCCGGGCGCTTCCACGTCACCGGCGAGACCTACTGGCAGCGGGTGGATCGACCTGCGGACCTGGCCGATCCGACCTTCTTCGGCGGCTATGCGGAAGTCGGCTATTTCCTCACCCGTGGCGATCACCGCGGGTACAAGGCAGGGATTTTCGATCGCGTGAAACCGGCGCGTCCGGTCGGCGAAGGCGGCATCGGCGCGGTCCAGGCGACCCTGCGCTATGACCGGCTCGATCTCAGCGATGCGGAGGCCGGGATCGCCGGCGGCACGCAGGACGGCTACATCGCCTCTTTGATCTGGACCCCGACCGACTACACCCGCCTGATGCTCACCTATGCCCGGCTGCAATACGACGATGCCGCCGTACCGCTGGCGGATGGGGGGCGCAGCTACGGCGTCGACAGCGTCGGCGTGCGGGGGCAGATCGATTTCTGAACCGGCGGGTCTGCCCGCCCCGTCACCCGGCCATTGTCACACCAGCGTCAAAAACAGCGCCGATAGGCGCTCTTATCAATCAGGGAACATGCACATGAAGAAGATCGCGTCTCTCGGCCTCGTCGCCGCTTCCGCTCTGGCTCTCGCCGCCTGCGGCGGTGCCGGCGGCGCGGGCGCAACGCGCGACACTATCCGCGCGGTGGGCTCCTCGACCGTCTATCCCTTCGCCAAGAAGGTGGCGGAAACCTTCGCCCGGTCGAACCCGAACTACGGTTCGCCGCTGATCGAATCGACCGGCACGGGCGGCGGCATCGCGCTGTTCTGTCAGGGCGTGGGGGCGGACACGCCGGATCTCGCCAATGCCTCGCGCCGGATGAAGCCGAGCGAGTTCGACACCTGCGCCGCGAACGGGGTGAAGGACATCGTGGAGGTCCAGGTCGGACTCGACGGGATCGCCTTTGCCGCGACCAAGGGCGGCATCGAGATGAACCTGACGCCCGAGATCGTTTACCGCGCGCTGGCGGCGAAGCCTTATGGCAAGGAGCAGACCGCGCAGACCTGGAAGGATGTCGATCCCTCGCTGCCCGACCTGCCGATCCTGGTTTACGGCCCGCCCTCGACCAGCGGCACGCGCGACGCGCTGAAGGAGCTGATCCTGGAAAAGGGTTGCGAAGGCAATGCGGAGATGGAAGCGCTGAAGGAAAGCGACAAGGACGCCTTCACCCGCACCTGCACCGAGGTTCGCACCGACGGTAAGTATGTCGAGCAGGGCGAGCAGGACAATCTGATCGTGCAGAAGATCGAGGCGAACAAGAACGCCGTTGGCATCTTCGGCTATTCCTACCTCGAAGAGAATGCGAGCCGGCTGAACGGGCTGAAGATGAACGGGGTCGAACCGACCTACGAGAACATCTCCAGCTTCAGCTATCCCGGCGCGCGGCCGCTGTTCGTTTATGTGAAGAAGGCGCATGCGAACGCCATTCCGGGCCTGAAGGAATATCTCGCCCAGTGGCCGCAGATGTGGGGCAAGGGCGGCCCGCTGGCCAAGATCGGCCTGGTCGCCTCGCCCGAAGGCGCAATGAGCGCCAATGCGCAGAAGGCGACCACGCTGGCCCCAGTGGTGACCAAGGCCGAGCTGGAAGCGCCGCTTACCGCCCGGTAAGCGGGCGCTTCCCGGCGCAGCGCGTCGTTCGTCCGATCAGGGAACGACGCGCTCGCCGCCGCGGGCCTCCACCTTGTCCTGCGTGTTGAGGTCGAAATCGCGGGCGTCGTGGCGCTCGTGTAACTGGCGTTCGGCGGGGCCGCGGATATTGTTGACCATCTCGCCGCGCCGGACGGCGGGCCGGTTGCCGACCTCTTCGGCATAGCGCTGCAGATTGGCGTATTGCTCGACCTGCAGGAATTCCTGCGCGTCGTAGGCCGATTTCATCACGCCGCCGTACCAAGGGTAGATCGCCATGTCGGCGATGGAGAAATCCTCGCCCGCGATGAAGCGCCGGTCGGCGAGCACGCTGTCGAGCAGGTCGAGCTGCCGCTTCACCTCCATCGCGAAGCGGTCGATCGCGTATTCGATCTTGATCGGTGCGTAGGCGTAGAAATGGCCGAACCCGCCGCCCAGGAACGGGCCGGCCCCCATCTGCCACATCAGCCAGTTGAGCGTTTCGGTCCGCTTCGGCCCGGAAGCGGGCAGGAACGCGCCGAATTTCTCCGCCAGATGGAGGAGGATCGATCCCGATTCGAACACGCGCACCGGTTCGCTGCCCGAACGGTCGAGCAGAGCGGGGATCTTGGAATTGGGGTTCACGTCGACGAAGCCGCTCGAAAACTGGTCGCCATCCATGATGTTGATCAGCCAGGCATCGTATTCCGCCTCCGCGTGACCGGCAGCGAGCAGCTCCTCGAACATGATCGCCGCCTTCTGCCCGTTGGGTGTGGCGAGCGAATAGAGCTGGAACGGGTGGTCGCCCACGGGGAGGTCGCGGTCGTATCGCGCGCCGGCGGTCGGCCGGTTGATACCCGCGAACTGCCCCCCGCTTTCGGTTTCGGCATTCCAGACCTTCGGTGGTTCGTAGCCTGCGGGCAGATTGTCGGCGGGTTCGTGATCGGCCATCGGATTCTCCTGCGTTGGTTCTTGCTCTCTCAACGTCGAACGCCCGGATCGGTCCCGCCTTGACGCTGGGCAAGGGGTGCGCCAGCACGGTGATAACCGGTTGCAAACCGAAATGGGAGAGAGACATGAGCGAGACTGTCCACACCGAAACGCGCGGAAACGTGCTGGTCATCACCATCGACCGCCCCGAAGCGAAGAACGCCATCAACCGCGAGGCTGCGGAGGGGATCGCCGCAGCGCTCGACCGGCTCGACGCCGAGGACGAACTGCGGGTCGGTATCCTGACGGGCGCGGGCGGCACCTTCTGTTCGGGGATGGATCTCAAGGGATTCCTGCGCGGCGAATCCCCCTTCGTCGAAGGGCGGGGCTTCGGCGGCCTGACCGAGCGCAAGCCGGCGAAACCTCTGATCGCCGCGGTAGAGGGCTATGCGCTGGCAGGCGGGCTCGAACTGATGATCGCCTGCGACATGGTCGTCGCGCATAGCGGAGCGAAGCTGGGAATTCCCGAAGCGAAGCGCGGCCTTGCCGCGGCGGCGGGTGGCCTGATGCTGCTGCCCGACCAGATCCCACACAAGGTCGCGATGGAACTGGCGCTGACGGGCGATTTCATCGACGCCGCGCGCGGCTACGAACTCGGGCTTATCAACCGCGTAACCGACGGGTCCGCGCTGGACGGCGCGATGGAGCTGGCCCAGGCGATCGCCGCGAACGGGCCGCTGGCGGTGCGTATCTCGAAGCAGATCATCGAAGAATCGCGCGGCTGGTCGCCCGACGAGCGGTGGGAGCGGCAGGGCCAGCTTACGCCCCAGGTTTTCGCCAGCGAAGACGCGCGCGAAGGGGCCGCGGCCTTCGCCGAGAAGCGCCAGCCGGAGTGGAAGGGCCGATAGTGCCGGGCGCTCGCGGCGGCCCGCTCTCGGGGCTGACCATCGTGGAGTTCGCCGGGATCGGGCCGGGGCCGTTTTGCGGCATGATGCTGGCCGACCACGGCGCGGACGTGATCCGGATCGACCGCGCCAATGGTTCGCGCGGCGGCTCGCAGCCGGTTTCGAGCAGAGACGTGCTGGCGCGCGGGCGGCGCTCGATCGCGCTCGACCTGAAGAGCGAGCAGGGGGTCGCGCTGGCGCGCCGGCTGTGCACACGGGCGGACGGGCTCATCGAGGGGTTCCGCCCCGGGGTGATGGAACGGCTCGGCCTCGGCCCGGAAGAGCTGCTGCGCGACAATCCGAAGCTGGTCTATGGGCGCATGACCGGCTGGGGCCAGACCGGCCCCTACGCGCACGCCGCCGGGCACGACATCAACTATATTGCGCTGAGCGGCGCGCTCGCGCATTTCGGCCGGGCGGGCGAGAAGCCGACCCCGCCGATCAATCTCGTCGGCGATTTCGGTGGCGGCGGCATGATGCTGGCCTTCGGCATGGTGGCGGCCCTGCTCAACGTCGCGCGCGGCGGGGAAGGCCAGGTGATCGACGCCGCCATGACCGATGGCAGCGCGGTGCTGATGGCCATGCTCCACGGGATGCGCAGCATGGGCGCGTGGTCGGACGAGCGCGGGGCCAACATCATCGATACCGGCGCGCCGTTCTACGACACCTACCAGACCGCCGATGGCAGGTATGTCGCGATCGGCAGCATCGAGCCGCAATTCTACGCGGAACTGCGGCGGCTGGCGGGACTCGCCGACGATCCCGCTTTCGACGCGCAGCACGACCGTGCGAACTGGCCTGCGCTCAAGGAGAAGCTGGCAGGCGTTTTCGCGACGAAGACCCGCGCCGAGTGGGACGCGCTGATGGAGCATACCGACGTCTGCTACGCGCCCGTCCTGACCATGGGCGAAGCGCCGCAGCATCCGCACAACCGCGCCCGCGAAACCTTCGTCACCGTGGGCGGCGACATCCAGCCCGCGCCCGCGCCGCGCTATTCCGCCACCGCCACGACCACGCCCGAACCGGCCCCTTTGCCCGGCACCGATACCGATGCGATCCTTGCCGGACTGAGGGTTGCCGAGGGCGAACGGGAGGCTTTGCGCGCCGCCGGCACGATCGGCTGAGACGAGACCAAGACGAGAGAGGACCGTCACCATGCCCGTGATCGATGTGCCCAAGCCCGAATTCATGGAAGACGAGGAGATCGCGATCTTCTCCGACGCGGTCGGCAAGTTCCTGGAGCGGGCCGCGCCCGAGAAGCGCGTCGCCGGCTGGCGCGAGGCGGGGCAGGTCGAACGCGCGTTCTGGGGCGAGGCGGGCGAGGCCGGGCTGCTGGGCGTCTCCGTGCCGGAGGAATATGGCGGCCATGGCGGCGATTTCCGACACGATCTGGTGGTGGTGGACCAGGTGTCGAAGCACGGCGTCGAAGGCTTCGCCGCGAGCCTGCACAACGTCATCATCCTGCCCTATCTCGTGCGCCACGGGACCGAGGAGCAGAAGAGGAAATATCTGCCGCGCCTCGTTTCGGGCGAGCTGGTCAGCGCCATCGCGATGACCGAGCCGGGCGTCGGCTCCGACCTGCAGAGCATCACAACCACCGCCACCAAGGACGGGAATGGCTACCGCCTCAACGGCTCCAAGACCTACATCTCCAACGGCCAGATCGCCGATTTCGTGATCGTGGTGGCGAAGACCGACCCGAACGAGCGCGCCAAGGGCATCTCGCTCGTGCTGCTGGAAACCGAGGGGGCGGAAGGATTCCAGCGCGGCAGGAAGCTCGACAAGATCGGACTCGACGCGCAGGACACCAGCGAGCTGTTCTTCGACGATGTGTTCGTGCCGGGCGACGCGATCCTGGGCGGGGTCGAGGGGAAGGGCTTCTACCAGCTGATGGGCGAGCTGCCGCAGGAGCGGCTGATCATCGCGGTCCAGGCGATGGACGGGATCGAACGCGCGCTCGACGTGACGGTCGATTTCGTGAAAAGCCGCAAGGCTTTCGGCCAGACCGTGTGGGATTTCCAGAACACCCAGTTCGTGCTCGCCGACCTGAAGGCGAAGGGAACCGCGGCGCGCGTGTTCGTGAATGACTGCATCGGGCGGCTGCTGAAGGGCGAGCTCGACGTCGCGACCGCCAGCATGGCGAAATACTGGGTCACCGAACTGCAGAGCGAGGTGGTCGACAAATGCCTGCAACTGCACGGCGGCTCTGGCTACATAAACGACTATCCGATCGCGCGGATGTACCGCGACAGCCGTATCGCGCGCATCTTCGGCGGATCGAACGAGATCATGCGGATGCTGATCGCCAGATCGATATGATTCACGGGAAGAATCGGGTATAGGCGTCAACTTGCCATTCACTTGCCTGCGCCTACATTGCGAAGGTGAAAGGAACCGCGCCCGATGAGCGATAACCAGAATCAGCAAGATCCCGAATCCGGGGGGCCGAATCCCTGGATCAAGAGCATGATGATCTGGGGCGGGGTGTTCCTCGCGCTGCTGCTGGTCGTCTCCATGTTCTCCAACGGGTCCAGCACGCCGGGCACGCAGATCGGCTATTCCGATTTCCGCAACCAGGTGGAAGCGGGCATGGTGAAGAGCGTGGAGATCGCGCCGGACCAGATTACCGGCACGCTCAAGAACGACAAGGCGTTCACCACCGTTCCGGTCCAGGGCGACACGAACCTGACGCAGCTGCTCGACGCCAACGACGTCACCTATTCGGGTGCCAAGGCGGACCAGCCCAATGTCTTCCTCTACATCCTGCTGCAATCGCTCCCGTTCCTGCTGATCCTGGGCATCGCCTTCTTCGCGCTGCGCCAAGTGCAGAAGGGCGGCGGTGCCGGCGGTGCCATGGGCTTCGGCAAGTCGAAGGCCAAGATGCTGACCGAGAAGCAGGGCCGCGTGACGTTCGACGACGTCGCCGGGATCGACGAGGCGCGCGAGGAGCTGCAGGAGGTCGTGGAGTTCCTGAAGGACCCGAGCCGCTTCTCCAAGCTGGGCGGACAGATTCCAAAGGGTGCGCTGCTGGTCGGCTCGCCCGGCACCGGCAAGACCTTGCTCGCCCGCGCCATCGCGGGTGAGGCGGGCGTGCCGTTCTTCACCATTTCCGGCTCCGACTTCGTCGAGATGTTCGTCGGCGTGGGCGCGAGCCGCGTGCGCGACATGTTCGAACAGGCGAAGAAGAATGCGCCGTGCATCCTCTTCATCGACGAAATCGACGCAGTCGGCCGTTCGCGCGGCCACGGCCTCGGCAATTCCAACGACGAACGCGAGCAGACGCTGAACCAGCTGTTGGTCGAGATGGACGGGTTCGAGGCGAACGAGGGCATCATCATCGTCGCCGCGACCAACCGGCCCGACGTGCTCGACCCCGCGCTGCTGCGCCCGGGCCGCTTCGACCGCCAGGTGGTGGTGCCGGTGCCCGACATCGACGGGCGCGAGAAGATTCTCCAGGTCCACATGAAGAAGGTGCCGCTGGCGCCGGACGTGAACAGCCGCACCATCGCGCGTGGCACGCCCGGCTTCTCGGGCGCGGACCTCGCCAACCTCGTCAACGAGGCGGCGCTGCTTGCTGCGCGCCGCAACAAGCGCCTTGTCGCGATGCAGGAGTTCGAGGACGCGAAGGACAAGGTCATGATGGGCAGCGAACGCCGCTCCATGGTCATGACCGACGACGAGAAGAAGATGACCGCCTATCACGAGGCGGGCCATGCCCTGGTCAGCCTGAACGAGCCGGCGTCGGACCCGATACACAAGGCGACGATCATCCCGCGCGGCCGCGCGCTGGGCATGGTGATGCGTCTGCCCGAACGCGACAACTACTCCTACCATCGCGACAAGATGCTCGCCGACCTCGCGGTCAGCATGGGCGGGCGCGTGGCGGAAGAGATCATCTTTGGCCACGACAAGGTGTCGAGCGGCGCTTCGTCCGACATCCAGTACGCGACCAAGCTGGCGCGCAACATGGTCACCAAATGGGGCATGAGCGACAAGCTCGGTCCGCTCCAGTACGAGGAAAGCCAGGAAGGCTATCTCGGCATGGGGCAGACCGCGCGCACCATGGGCTCGGACGAAACCAACAAGCTGATCGACGCCGAGATCAAGACGCTGGTCGAAACCGCGCTCAAGCGCGCGACCGAGATCCTGACCGACCAGGAGGACAAGCTCCATCTCCTCGCGCAGGCGATGCTCGAGTTCGAGACGCTGACCGGCGACGAGATCGTCCAGCTGTTGCAGGACGGCAAGCTGGAGCGACCCGACGAGCCGAAGGGCCCGAGCAATATTCGCCCCGTGACCGGCTCCGCCATCCCCAAGTCGGGCAGGCGCTTCGGCGGAGAAGGCGCTCCGCAGCCGGGCTGATCCCGATCGGCCAAGCGCCAAACCAACACGAGCTCGCGAAACCAACATCCAGCCCCGGCAGGTCATTCACCTGTCGGGGCTGTCGTTTACATCACCCCGAGCGCCGCGATCACCAGCAGGAACACGAACAGCGCGACGAAAGTGACCAGATAGAGCGCCGGCAGGCGGAGGATGAAGCCCAGCGTGCTTTGCCGGTAGGTGCCCCAGAAATGCACCGCCATGTGGATCGGCATCGCGAGTGCCGGAATGGCGGTCCAGCTCTCCAGCCCCAGCTTTCCCAAGACCGACGCGAAGAGGACCAGGAACAGGCTCACGCTTATCGAATAGGTCACGAACACCGTGTGATCGTACATCGGGTAGCGCCGCGACCCGAAGACGAACAGCAGCCACACCAGCGGTGCGCTGATCGGAATCAGCAGCCAGCCGAACTTGTAGGCCGTGTTCTTGAGCTTGTAGGCAAGCAGGTTCGGGTTCGCCTTCGCCTTCTTCCACGCATGATCCATGAACCCGTCGCCCCCACCGGCGGCCTGGATCGGCCCGAAAGTGCCATCGTTCTCCAGCCGGACGGCGCGCGCTTCCGAAAACTCGGCCTCCACCACGCCGCCCTTCCGCATCGCCTCCAGCGTCGCGATATCTTCCTGCTGGATCGCAATCGCCCGGTCGAGCGCGTCGAGCGCCTGCCGACGATAGGTCTCGACGTTGGCATCGTCGATCGCAACGTCGCGCGCCTCGTACATTTCCCGCACGGCGGTGAGGCGCGCAGGGCCCGCATCCTGCGTCAGGCTTTCGCGCCGATCGCGCAGGCTGCCGAGCAGCTCGCGATTGCTCTGCAGCTGCGCCCCGACCTCGCCCCGGTTCTCGAGCCCGCCCAGATCGATCGCGTTGCCCATCATCGAGAAAGCGGCGAAGGTGACGAACACCACGAAGAGGTAGAGCGCGATCGGCGAGACGTAGCGCGCCCGCTGGCCCTCGATGTAGGCGCGGGTCATGCGCCCCGGGCGCAGCGCGATCGCCGGCAGCGTGCGCCACAGCTTGCCTTCGAAATGAAACACGCCGTGGACCAGGTCGTGGAAGAACGCGCCCAGCGTGCGGTGGACATGCGCGCGTTGCCCGCATTCGTTGCAATAGGGACCGATGAGCGGGGTGCCGCAATTGAGGCAGCGATTCTCGTGCGTATGGCCGTCCTTCGCCTCGCCCGCCTCCGGCTCGACCGCGCGCGCGATCAGGCCGCCCTCCACCGCTCCGCCAAGATCCTCGATTCCGTTCATCGGCGCATACCCCCCAGGCGCGTCCACCGTGCCGATCCATCCGGCAATTGCAAGGTGCCAGCTTGTGCAAGCCCCATCTACCAGCGGACGACGCTATCGCGCTGGAATGCGGTTCCCTCCTGTAAGAAGCCGTTCATGCGCGAGAGAGGAAATCTCGGGAATCGCAAATTCGATGGGAGGGAAACCATTGCGTATCACGATCCTGACCGCAGCCGCTTTGGCTCTGGTGCCTGCCATGGCGCTTGCCCGCCCCGCCGATATCAACGCGGACACGTTCTATGTCGCCTCCGTCGAGCTTCTGGGCAAAGGAATGGGAGCCCTGCTCGACAAGCGAACCAAGCCCATGATGGCCGCCATGAAAGATGCCGGGGCGGCGGTAAAGGCGGAGAACGATGCAGCGGCGAAAGCGGGCAGGCCGCTCTATTGCGTACCGGAGAGCGCGAAAAAGAAGGGTGTCGGGCCGCGCTTTGTGGTCGATCGCCTGGGTGCCATCCCGCAACAGCGTCGCCGCGCCTTGACCCTGCGCCAAGCGTGGCGTGAAATCCTGGTCCGCGAATATCCGTGCAGTTGAAAGCTGCGCGGACAGCGCGTGTCCGCAGGCCGGTCAGGCTATCGCAAGCGCGATCGCACCCGAGACGATCAGGGCCAGCGCGATTGCCGCACACACCGCGAGCACGCCCGCGCGCCACGCCGCGCCTGTGAGCCCGACTCCATAGGCTCCGCGCAACTGCAAGGCCGCATGGAACAGCCAGCCGATGAGGAAGAGCGAAATAGTCAGGGTCGCCCCGACACCGGTGGCGGAAAGGAGGGCCATGGCGGTCGCCAGCAGCGACGCGAAGGCAAGCGAGTAGGTCACGAAGCTGGCGTGATGGAACAGGCTGAACTGCCTCCGCCGGTGAACGAACAGCAACCCGACGAACGGCGTCAGCAACACGATCAGCACCCAGCCGAACTTGTAGCCGATCGAACCGACCTGGCTGAGGAACAGCGCCGGATCGGTGAGCTGGCGGCGCAGATCGGAACGGGTCTGGCGGCGCATCTGCGCCTCCACGTCCAGCGGATCGTCCTGGGCGTCCCAGGCGGTGCGGGCCTGGTCGAGGAAGAAGAGCGCGCTGCGCCCCCGCTCTATCGTGGCGAGTCGCTCGCGCTCCGTTGCCGTGCCGCCGCCTTGCGCGGCTCGGTCCGGGGCGGACCGCTCGGCCTTGTCGACTTCTGCGCGCAGGTCGTTCTCGGCTCGGCCCAGCGACAGCGCCGGGTACCCGCTGCCGAGCGTACGCGTATCGCCATCGCTCAGCGACATGGCGGCGAACAGCAGCACGAAGCCGAACAGGAACAGCGCCAGCGGGCTCGCAAAGCGGGTCCTCTGGCCCGCGACATACCGCCGCGTAAGTTCGCCGGGGGACACGACCAGGGCGCGCACGCTCGCGAGGAAAGTGCCGTCGCCGGGTGCCAGCCAGCGCCGCATGCTGTTGCGGAACAGAGCGGGGAGCGTTACCGGCGCATGCGCCTGCTGCCCGCAACGATGACAGTGCGGCCCGATCAGCGCGGTGCCGCAATCGAGGCAGGCTTCCTCGGCGAAACGTCCGTCGGCCACCGCGTGCGCCCCGGCGTCCCCCGGTTGGACCGGATCGGTAGTCAGCGATGGTCCTTCGTCACTCACGACCAACAGCCTTAGCTGCGCCACCGCTTTCGATAAAGCTGGAACAAAATGGGAACTCTAGGGGTTGGGCTTTCAAAGGAGTAAATCGCATGACCGCCACGCAACCGCATGAGCATCCCAAGGCCGAGCCCGTTTCCAATGCCGAGAAGGAGCCGGACAACTGGACCACCGGCGACGAGCGCATGACCGGGGCGCAGGCCAGCTATCTGAAGACATTGTGCGAAGAGGCCGGTTGCCCCGAACGCTACGATACCGAACTGACCAAGGCCGACGCGTCGAAGATGATCGACGAATTGCAGGAAACGACCGGCCGCGGGCAATAGGTCGCTGTTGCAAGTGGATCCAAAAAAGGGGCCGCGATCCTTTCGGATGCGGCCCCTTCGCAATTCTGTCCCAGGACGAATCAGCCTTCGTAATCGCTTCCGATCGAAGTCGAGCGGGTCGGGGCGGACGCAGTGATGCGCAGCGCCTCGGCCGACTGGCTGAGCGACCCGATCTCGTCGATATCGTCGTCGTCGTCCGGCAGGATCTTCTGCAGGTTCGTGGTGAGCGCTTCCTTCAAGTCCTTCGGGCGAATCGTCTGTTCGGCGATTTCACGCAGGGCGACCACCGGATTCTTGTCCCGGTCGCGTTCGATCGTCAGCTCGCCGCCGCCCGAAATCTCGCGCGCGCGCTGCGCGGAAAGCAGCACGAGGTCGAAACGGTTGGGGATCTTGTCGACGCAATCTTCGACGGTAACGCGCGCCATGGGCACTCCGGTTCTGGCTGGAATGAAGGGAATTCGAACCGCGCACCTAGGCGCGCGGCTGCGAAAAGTCAAGAATTCCGGGTGGCTTGCCTGCCGCCGCCGTGCGGACTAGGCCCGATGGATGGGGCAACCGCCAACGGGCACACAATATCGCGACCCGCCTCCCTTCTCGGCCGAGGTGGAAGGGGCGGCCCTGACGCTCTATCCGGCGGGCGCGGACCGCCTGAAGGCGCTGCTCGAAATGATCGGGAACGCGCGCGATACGCTGAAGCTGGTCTTCTATATCTTCGCCTGCGACGGCACCGGAGTAAAGGTGCGCGACGCGCTGACCGCGGCGGCGCGGCGCGGAGTAAAGGTCACGTTGATCGTCGACAGCTTCGGCGCGGATGCCGACGACAAATTCTTCGCCGATTTCTGCCAGGCGGGCGGTGAATTCCGCTGTTTTTCCGCGCGGCGCACGATGCGCTATCTCATCCGCAACCACCAGAAGATGGTGATCGCCGATCGCGACCGGGCGATGATCGGCGGTTTCAATATCGCCGACGACTATTTCGCCCCGCCGCAGCAGAACGGCTGGAACGACCTGGCGATTGCGCTGCGCGGCAATGCGGTCGGCCCGCTGCACCAGTGGTTCGGCCACCTGCTCGACTGGACTGACGAAGACGGCGCCGAATGGCGCCACGTGCGCGACGCCGTGCGCAAGTGGGACGAGCGGGTCGGGGCCTGCCGCTGGCTGGTCGGCGGACCCAGCCGCCATCTGTCGACCTGGGCGCATTGCGTGAAGCGCGATCTGGACAAGGCCTCCCGCCTCGACCTGATCATGGCTTATTTCTCCCCCCCGGGCGCGTTGCTGCGGCGGATTCGCCGGATCGCCCGGCGCGGCTCCGCGCGCCTGATTACCGCCGGAAAGTCCGACAATGGCGCGACCATCGGTGCGTCGCGGGCGCTCTATTCCGATCTGCTGAAATCGGGCGTCGAGATCCATGAATTCGTCGCGTGCAAGATGCACACGAAGCTCCTGGTGATCGACGATGCGGTCTATCTCGGCAGCGCCAATTTCGACATGCGCAGCCTCTATATCAATCTGGAGATCATGCTGCGGGTGGAAGATGCGGCATTCGCGGCGCGGGTCCGCGAATTCGTGGCGCAGCATCTGGACGGCACGAACGAGATCACGCGGGAGGGGCACCGCGAACGCAACACATTGATGAACCGGCTACGCTGGAATGTCAGCTGGCTGCTGGTCTCCGCGATCGATTACACCGTAAGCCGGCGCCTCAACCTCGGGCTGTAAACGCCGGGCGGATCAGCTTGCCAGCGTGCGACGGGGGATCACCAGACGCACGACCAGCCCGCCATCGTTCCATTCGCGATTGATCGATCCGTCCAACTGCGATTCCACGCTCATGCGCAGCAACCGGGTGCCGAAGCCTTCGCTCTCGGGCGGGGTGACCTGCGGGCCGCCGGTCTCGTGCCAGACGATCTCGATCGTATCGTCGCCCTCTCGCAGCGCGATCTCCACCTCGCCCCCTTCCGCCGACAGGGCACCGTATTTGGCCGAGTTCGTCGCCAGTTCGTGGAAGATCAGCGCGATCGGGGTCGCCGCGCGCATTCCGATCGGTGCGGTCACCCCTTCGATCCTGACCTGGTGTTTGCCCGCGTCCCCATAAGGCGCCATCAGCACGTCGAGCAGGCCGCGCAGATCCTCGCCCTTCTCCTCCGTCAGCGGGCGGACGAAATCCTGCGCCCGGCCCAGCGAATGGATCGTCTCGATCAGCTGTTCGGCGAATTCCTTCACGTCGCTCTTGCCCCGGGCGCGCAACGAGACGAGGCCGGTGATCACGGCGAAGATATTCTTGATCCGGTGCGCCAGTTCGCGTGCCATCAGCTCGCGGCTTTCGGACAGGCGATGCCCTTCGTCGATGTCGGTCGCCGTGGCGAACCATTGTTCGACCTCGCCATCCGCATCGAGCAGCGGCAGCACCTGCATCAGCACCCAGCGATAGACACCGTCCCGCCGCCGCACGCGCAGCTCGTCGCTCCACGCTTCGCCGGTTTCGAGACACCGCGCGCGCGCGGAACCGAATTTCTCCGCATCGTCCGGGTGGGCGGTGAAGCGGGTATCGGTCTCGCCATCCTTTCCGGCAAATTCATGGAAGGCGCGGTTGCCGTAAAGATAGCTCCCTTCGGCATCGGTCGACCATGCCATGACCGGCATGAACTCGGCCATCCGCATCAGCTGCAAGCGCTGGCTTTCGATCAACCGTTCGCTTGCCAGGTTCATGCGCCGACAGTGGAACCGGTTCATGACCCCCTGCGCCAGCACGATCAGACCTTCCTGCTGAAGCTCGGTCAGGCCATCGGGACGCGGCTCGGTATCGATCACGCACAGCGAACCCATGGGCGTGCCGTCCGCCGCGACCAGCGGTGCCCCGGCATAGAAGCGGATATGCGGCTCACCCGTGACCAGTGCGTTGTCGGCGAAGCGTTCGTCCTCGCGCGCGTCGGGCACTATCATCAGCTCGCGCTCCAGCATGGCGTGGGCGCAGAAACTGACCGAGCGCGGCGTCTCCGTCATATCGGTGCCCGCGGAACCCAGAAAGCGTTGCCGCTCCTTCTCCACGATGGTCACAAAGGCAAGCGGGGTCGCGCACAGCCGCGCGGCGAACTGGGCTTCGCGCTGCAATTCCTCGTCACCGTCGAGTGCATCCAGTCCGAACGAGGCGATCACCCCCAGGCGATCGTCTTCCGTTCGGTCCGCAGCATGCCCTGCGTCCTGCGTGTCGCCTGCCTTCGAAATCTGCCGAGCCCTCCTGCTTCGCTGATCGAAATTAGGATCGCCGCGCGTATTATCAACTTGTTTTCGTTGGCCCCCCTGCAAGCCGCGCTACGCCCATCGCGGGTTTGCCCGCCCAGCCGCCCTCCGCTATGCGCGACAGCAATCCGATTGACTGCATAACTCCAGGAGTTCCGATGCGCGCGACCCCCGATTTCGATTTCCAGCTCGGCGAGACGGCGGACATGATCCGCGAAAGCACCGCGCGCTTTGCAGACGAGCAGATCGCGCCGCTGGCCGAAAAGGTCGATCGGGAGGACTGGTTCCCCCGCGATCTCTGGCCGCAAATGGGTGAGCTGGGCCTGCACGGCATCACCGTGCCGGAGGCGGATGGCGGACTGGGCCTCGGCTATCTCGAACATGTCGTTGCGGTCGAGGAGGTCAGCCGCGCCAGCGCCTCGGTCGGCCTTTCCTACGGCGCGCATTCGAACCTGTGCATCAACCAGATCGCGCGCTGGGGCAATGACGAGCAGAAGGCGAAGTACCTGCCCGGGCTGGTCAGCGGCGAGCATGTCGGCAGCCTGGCGATGAGCGAGGCGAATGCAGGCTCGGACGTCGTTTCGATGAAGACCAGGGCCGAGAAAGTCGAGGGCGGCTACCGCCTCAACGGCACCAAGTTCTGGATCACCAACGCGCCCTATGCCGACACGCTGGTGGTCTATGCCAAGACCGACAGCGACGCAGGTTCGCGCGGCATCACCGCGTTCCTGGTCGAGAAGGACGACGAAGGCTTCTCGATCGGGCAGAAGATCGAGAAGGTCGGCATGCGCGGCTCGCCCACGGCGGAGCTGGTCTTCGACGACTGCTTCCTGCCCGAGGACCGCGTGATGGGGCCGGTCAATGGCGGCGTGGGCGTGCTGATGAGCGGTCTCGATTACGAGCGCGTGGTGCTTGCCGGGCTGCAACTGGGCGTGATGCAGGCCTGCCTCGACACCGTGATCCCCTATCTGCGCGAGCGTACCCAGTTCGGCAAAGCCATCGGTTCCTTCCAGCTGATGCAGGCCAAGGTCGCCGACATGTATGTCGCGCTGCAATCAGCGCGCGCCTACACCTACGCGGTGGCCAAGGCGTGCGATGCCGACCGGACCACGCGGTTCGATGCGGCGGGTGCGATCCTGCTCGCGAGCGAGAACGCCTTCCGCGTCGCGGCGGAAAGCGTGCAGGCGCTGGGCGGCGCGGGCTACACCCTGGACTGGCCGGTGGAGCGCTACATGCGCGATGCCAAGCTGCTCGATATCGGCGCGGGCACGAACGAGATCAGGCGGATGCTGATCGGGCGCGAGCTGATCGGTGCGGCGGGATGAGCGGCGACGAGGATTACGTCTACGACGAGGACAGCGGCGAATGGATGCCCGCGTCCGAACTCGCCGCGAAGCAGGCTGCGGCGAACACTGTCGAAGTGCGTGACGCGGTGGGCAACATCCTCGAGAATGGCGATCAGGTAACTCTGGTAAAGGACCTCGATGTGAAGGGTGCGGGCCAGACGCTGAAGCAGGGTACGCTGATCAAGTCGATCCGCCTGACCGGCGATGCGCAGGAGATCGACTGCAAATACCCCGGCATCAAGGGTCTCGTCCTGCGCGCCGAGTTCGTGCGGAAACGCTGAGCGACCGGCCTTATGGTGCGGCAGCCTCGATTGCTTCGTCCAGCCACTCGATCCGCATCCGCAACAGGCGGATATTGAGTTCGATCCGAATCGCTTCGACCGCGTCTTCGCTCTTCTGATCTTCTATCTCGGCGGCAAGGCGTTCCTCCAGCGCCGCGCGCAAGCGTGCGATGAAGGACTCGTCCCGCAGGTCGCCCGAGTTCAGCCAGATACCGGAGCGCAAGCGAAACGGGTCGATACCGACACTGACCGAGCGCAGGCAGTCGCGCGACCAGGCTTTCAACGCGGCGCGCCCTCGCGGTGTCAGGAACAGATGCTTGGTCGCCCGCTTGTCGTCCTGCGCCACGGCGTCGAGCAGCCCCGCCGCGACCAGACGCCTGACCGCGGGATAGACGGCACCGGCACTGCCGCTCCATTCGATCGAGGGCGAGTTCTGGAACGCCTTGCGTACCTGGAACGCGGTTTTCTGCCCGCGATCCGCGATCTCGGACATGATCGCCCCTTCGATTTCGGTCAACTCGCTTGCCAGTATCGATACCTACACTATGTTTAGTACGAATCGTACTAATTGGAGAAATGCCGATGCGGCAATCCTATCTTATCCAGATGGCGCTGGCGGCGTCCATCGCGTTCGGCGGACTTTCTCCCGCGAATGCCGAGGAGCCCGTATGTGGAGAAGGCAGCGGCGGCATGGTCGAACCTTCCCCCAACGATCGCGATATCCCGATCTTCGCGTCGGCCACAACGCCGCTGGTGATGGTCCAGATCGGCGAACATCCACTGGCACCATTCGTGCTGGACTTCGGATCGGGGGGAAACCTGGTATCCTATGACCTCGCGGATCGGCTCGACCTGCCGAACCTCGGTCCCTCTCCTTCAGTCGATGGAGCTGGCATGCCGGTCCCCGGCCACGACAGCTGCTTTCGCAACGTCATGGTCGGGCCGGTTCGCATTCCCGATCGGCGCGGGACGGTCTTTCCTTACGACCCGGGCAATGCAGAGGGAATTATCGGTCCTTCCAGTTTCGACGGCGCGCTCGTGAAGTTCGACGGGCCGGGATCGAAGCTGACCGTGCTGGCTTCCGACAAGGTCCCTGGCGAATGGGGCGAGCCGGTCCGCTGGCACGGGGAGAAGGGCGATACGGTCCCGCTCATCGAACTGTCGATCGGGGGCGTGAAGATCGATGCGATCGTCGACACGGGCAGCACCAGCAACACCATCCTGCCGCTATCCTATCGCGACAGGTTCGCTTTTCTGTCGCCGCCGAAGCAGGTCGGTGAGTTGGGCTTTGCGGCGAACTCGAAGACCATTCCCGTTTTTGAAGCGCAAATCTACGGCACCATCTCGGCCGGTTCGTGGTCGGTCGAGAACCCGGTCGTCAGCTTCGCCGACATCGAACACCCGCTGATCGGCTGGCCGTGGATCAGGCAAATGACGTTCGTGATGGACCCGGCCAGGCAGCTCACATGGTTCCCTCCCGCGAGGTGACCGGCAACAGATGGTCCGGGCGAGACTTGGCCCAAAATAAGTCTCTGATCGGACATGGAAACAACGGGCCGTGCATCCGTTGCTCCGATTGCGTGGCGGAACCCCGCCGCGCAGCTGCGAAAGGCCGACCCGATGAGCGAGACGACCCTGAACATCCTGCAATATTACGGCGCCGGCGCGGGTCTGCTCGCTGCATTCATCGTGTCGCTCAATCTCGGCACACGACCGACCGGGTGGGGCTTCGTCATCTTCGTCACCAGCTCCTCCGCGCTGATCGCCTGGGGTTTCCTCAACGACGAAGGGGAAGGGATCGGCTGGCAGAACATCGGTCTGCTGCTGATCAATCTGGTCGGGGTCTATCGCTACCTCTTCGCTGCGGACCCGGCGGAACAGGTCGATGGGCAGGCGGAGCCGCAAGAGGCGTAGCGGCAATCCTGCGACGGCCGCTACGCTCCTGTCTGTCTTACCAGACCTGTACGCGATCTTCCGGCGCGAGGTAGAGCTTCGCCCCTGGCTTCACGTCGAACGCCTTGTACCAGGCATCCATGTTGCGCACGGTCAGCGCGCGGTAGTTGCCCGGTGCGTGGCCGTCGGTCGCGATGCGCTGGCGCAGCGCCGCCTCGCGCATCTTGGTCGCCCAGGTCTGGCCGAACGCGATGAAGAAACGCTGGTCGCCGGTGAAACCGCCGATCACCGGCGCTTCCTTGCCGTTCAGCGAAGCGCGGTAGGCGTCGTAGGCGGCCTGTAGCCCGGCGATGTCGGCGATGTTCTCGCCCAGCGTCAGCTCGCCCTTCACGTTCAGGCCGGGGAAGGGCTCGTACTGGTCGTACTGGTCGGCCAGCGCCTTGCCCGCTTCCTCGAACTTCTTCTTGTCCGCGTCGGTCCACCAGTTGCGCATCGCGCCGGTCGAATCGAACGCCGCGCCGTTGTTGTCGAAGCTGTGGCTGATCTCGTGCCCGATCACCGCGCCGATCGCGCCGTAGTTGAAGGCTGGGTCGGCCTTCGGATCGAAGAAGGGCGGCTGGAGAATCGCGGCGGGGAAGTTGAGCGCGTTCTGCACCGGCAGGTTGACCGCGTTGACGAGCTGCGCGTTCATCCACCACTCGCGCTTGTCCTGCGGCTTGCCGATCTTGGCCAGCTGCTGGCGGTAGCGCAGCTTCTCCGCCGCCTGCATATCGGCGTAGGGCGCGCCCGGTTTCAGGTCGAGATCGTCGTAGCTGGTCCAGCTGTCGGGATAGCCGACGCCGACTTCCATCGTCTCGACCTTCTTCTTGGCTTCCGCCTTGGTTTCGGGGGCCATCCAGTCGACCCGGTCGATCCGGTTGGCGAATGCGGTCTTGATGTTGTCGACCATCCCCTGAATCTCGGCCTTGGCTGAGGCGGGGAAGTATTTCTCGACATAGAGCTGGCCCAGCGCGTCGCCCATGTTCGCGTTCAGCGCCGCCAGCGCGCGCTTGTCGCGCGGTCGCGGCTGCTCCGTGCCCGACAGCGCCTTGCCGTAGAAGGCGAAGTGCAGATCGTCGAGCTTGGTGGGCAGCACATCGGCATTGGCATTGATCTGGTGGAAAGTGAGCCAGTCCTTCCAAGCGTCCAGCGGTTGCGATTCCACCAGCGCGGAAAGCTGCGTGATCGCGGCAGGGTGATAGGCATCGAAGGTCTTGAACGGCGACAGCTGCGAACCGGCGAAGAACGCGTTCCAGTCCAGCCCCGGGGCCTTCTGCGCGAAGTCGTCCTGCGACCACAGGCTGCTGGCGGTGGCCCAGTCGTCGCTTTCCTCGCGGCTGACATGCGCCCGCGCGATCTTCATTTCCAGGTCGAAGACGCGCTTCGCCTTGGCTTCGGCATCGGCGATCCCCGCGGCCTTCAGCAAATTGCCGATATAGCTGCGATACTGGTCGCGCAGCGACGCCATCTTCGGATCGTCGGACAGGTAGTATTCGCGCTCCGGCATGCCCAGCCCGCCTTGCAGGATATAGGGCACGACTTCGCCGCCCTTCAGCGCCTGCGTCACGAACACGCCGAACAGATTCTCGGTCGCAAAATCGGTGGCGTTGAGAGGATCGACGTCGGCGCGGACCTGGCTGCCCAGGACATAGGCCAAGTCGCGCTTGTCGGTGATCGCCTGGAAGCGCTGGAGATCGGGCTGGATCGGCGTCATGCCCGCCGCGTCGATCGCCTTGGTGTCGAGATAGGCATCGTAGAAAGTCTTGACCCGCGCGGCATTGGTGCCGGGCTCGGGATCGGATTTCTCGATCTCGGCGATCAGAGCGGCGAGGTTCTTCTCGGTCTGCTGATCGGCGATGAAGAACCCGCCGACGCCGGACCGGTCGGCAGGAATCTCGGTCTTCTTCATCCAGCCGCCGTCGACATATTCGTACCAGTCGTCGCCTGGGTTGGCGGAGATGTCCATCCAGTCGGTGCGGATGCCGAGTTCGGTGCCCTGCGGCGCTGCCTGCTCCATCGCCTGGTCGGGAACCTGGCAGGCGGTGAGCGTGCCGAGTGCAGCGGTGGAAGCCAGGAGGGCGGCGAGAAGCGGCGTTTTCATCGGTGCGGACGACCTTGTCTGTGAATGCGGTGCATTCGCATACGCCCGGCCACCGGTACTGGCAATGAACGCGCATGGCGGTTGGCGATTGCCGCGCCACGCGCTAGGCGCATTGCCCATGACCGCACCTGTGCTGACTTCGACGCTCGACCGCGAAAGCCCCGAAGCGAAGGCCCGTTCCGAACACAACCGCGCGCTGGCCGCCGAATTGCGTGCCCGCGTAGCCGAAGCGGCGCTTGGCGGGCCGGAGCGGCATCGCGACAAGCATGTCGAACGGGGCAAGCTTCTGCCGCGCGAGCGGGTCGAGCGGCTGCTCGATCCAGGAAGTCCCTTTCTCGAGATCGGGCAGCTGGCCGCGAACGGCATGTACGGCGGTGACGTCAACGGCGCATCGATCATCGCCGGGATCGGGCGCGTGGCCGGGCGGCAGGTGATGATCGCCGCCAACGACGCCACGGTGAAAGGCGGCAGCTACTACCCGATGACGGTCAAGAAGCATCTGCGCGCGCAGGAAATCGCGCAGGAGAACCGCCTGCCGTGCATCTATCTGGTCGACAGCGGCGGCGCGAACCTGCCCTATCAGGCGGAGGTCTTCCCGGACCGCGATCATTTCGGGCGCATCTTCTTCAACCAGGCGCAGATGAGCAGCCTCGGCATTCCGCAGATCGCTTGCGTGATGGGTAGCTGCACCGCAGGCGGTGCCTATGTCCCGGCGATGAGCGACGAGACCGTGATCGTGCGCAACCAGGGCACCATCTTCCTCGCCGGCCCGCCGCTGGTGAAGGCGGCGACGGGCGAGGAAATCAGCGCCGAGGATCTGGGCGGCGGCGATCTCCACGCGAAAAAGAGCGGCGTGGTCGATCATTTGGCCGAGAACGACGAGCACGCGCTCACCATCGTGCGCGACATCGTGAGCCATCTGGGCGCGAACACTGGCGAGGCGGCGGATCTTGCGGTCAAGGACCCGCGCCCGCCGAAATTCGACGCGGACGATCTCTATGCCCTGATCCCCGAGGACGTGCGCGCGCCCTACGACGTGCACGAGGTGATCGCGCGGCTGGTGGACGGCTCCGAGTTCCACGAGTTCAAGAAGGATTACGGCGGCACTCTGGTGTGCGGCTTCGCGCATATCTGGGGCATGCCGATCGCGATCCTCGCCAATAACGGCGTGCTGTTTTCGGAAAGCGCGATGAAGGGGGCGCATTTCATCGAGCTTGCCTGCCAGAGGCGCATCCCGTTGCTGTTCCTCCAGAACATCTCCGGCTTCATGGTCGGAGGGAAATACGAGGCGGAAGGCATCGCCAAGCACGGGGCGAAGCTCGTCACGGCGGTTGCCACCGCCAACGTGCCCAAGATCACGGTGGTAATCGGCGGCAGCTTCGGCGCGGGCAATTACGGCATGGCGGGCCGGGCCTATTCACCGCGCTTCCTGTTCACCTGGCCCAATGCGCGCATTTCGGTGATGGGCGGCGAACAGGCGGCGAGCGTGCTCGCCACCGTCCACCGCGATGCCGACAACTGGACCGAGGAACAGGCCGAGGAATTCAAGGCCCCGATCCGCGAGAAGTACGAGAGCGAGGGCAATCCCTATTACGCCACCGCGCGGATGTGGGACGACGGGGTGATCGACCCGGCGCAGACCCGCGATGTGCTGGGCCTGGCGTTCGCCGCCACGCTCGAAGCCCCGATCCCCGAGCGTCCGCGCTTCGGCGTGTTCAGGATGTAGGCAAACGAAACGGCTCAGGCGTAGGAAACGCTGGCCGTTGTGCGCCGCTTGCGCATCGCCCCGCCGACCGCGCCGAAGCCGAGGATCATCAGCATCCACAGCGCCGGTTCCGGAACCGCGCCGTAAGACAGTGTGTAGCTCCCACCCTGGGTCGTCTCGAAGGAGAATTCGAATTCGCAGCAGCTGTCGAATTCGTCGTAGCCGGTCTCGAAACCGCCTCCGCCGAAATACACCGTTTGCGGTGCATCCACGGTCAGCGTCGCCAGATATCGCGACGGATTGACCTGCGTGAACGAAGCGTAGGTCGGGACATCGTCGCCGCCGCAGGCGAATTCGCCATCGCCCTCGTCGCAATAGAAATTGGTGGTGGTCTGCTTGATCGCGTCACCGAAAAATCCATCGACCGGCACCGAGGTTTGCACCACGAAGCGGTAGCGGCCCGGACCCAGCGTCGTGCTGGGCGACTCGTATACGAAATCGTCCGCGTCGAACGTCCCGGAATCGATCACCGTCGCGGCCTGCGCCGGACCGGCGCCCGCCAGCACGATCGCCGCAATTCCCATACCCCAACGATACATGGTCGAACTCCCCCTGCCGACTCGGGGCGAGGCCCCTGATATAAACATGGTAAATTCACTTTTAGCGTTATGGCAAGTCGAAGGACGCAGGCGCCCTCGCGGATGGGGCGCAGCACGGGCGCGCCCCATCCGAGCGTGCGTGAAACTTCCATAGCCCTTCATTCGTAGATCGGGGGCATCAGTCTTCGAAGGAGTTCACATGCGCATCCTCGCCAAAATCGCACTCGCCGGTTCGCTCGCGCTCGGCCTCGCCGCTTGCGGAGAGCCTGCGCAGGACGAGCAGGACAGCACCACCGACCTTGTCGGCGCGACCGCCGCGCCCGAAACCGGCGTGCCGGTCGATCTGCCGGAAGAGCCGGTGGAAACGGTCACCGTTCCGGAAACCACCACCGGTGCGGCAACGTCCGATACCGCCCCTCCGGTCATTTCCGACCTGCCGGGATCGCCCACGCCCGGCACCAGGAGCCCCGCTCCGGCACCCACCCCGACCCCCTAGGCAAATCGGGCGAGGCGGATCGCTCGGTCCTAGAGTGCCTGCCCGCAGGCGTAACCGCTCGCCCATGCCCACTGGAAGTTATAGCCGCCGAGCCATCCGGTAACGTCCACCGCTTCCCCGATCGCGTAAAGGCCGGGCACGCGTTTCGCCCCCAGAGTCTGCGATGACAGGTCGGTGGTAGCGATGCCCCCGGCGGTGACCTCGGCTTTGGCGAAGCCCTCGCTTCCCGACGGGGTAAAGCGCCAGTTGGCGAGCCGCGTCTCCGCCGCACGCAATACCTTGTCTGTGGTTTCGCCGAGGGGACGATCCAGCCCCAGCCGGTCGGCCAGAGTTTCCGCGAGACGTTGGGGCAAATGTTCTGCGAGGAGCGCCGCGGCTGTCTTGCGCGGAGCCTGCGCCTTTGCCGCGATCAACCAGCCATCCGGGGCGTCCGGCACGAAATCCACGTCCACCGGCTCGCCCGGTCGCCAGTAGGAACTCGCCTGCAATATCGCCGGGCCGGACAGTCCGCGATGCGTGAATAGCGCCGCCTCGCGGAAAGTGCCGCGCCCTTTTTTGGGGCCAGAGCGGGTTTCGACCGGGGCGGAGACGCCCGACAGCTCGCGGAACAGGACTTCCTCACCGCCGAGCACCAGTGGTACCAGCGCCGGGCGCGGTTCGACGATCTTGAGGCCGAATTGCCGCGCGAGCCGGTAGGCAAAATCGCTCGCGCCCATCTTGGGGATGGATGGGCCACCGGTGGCGATGACGAGTTGCGCGCCCCTGTAGGATGCATCGTGGGAAGAGACATGGTAGCCATCTTCTATCGCCTCGACCAACGAGACTTCCGCGCCGGTTACAATCTCTACCCCGCCCTTGTCGCATTCGGCCACCAGCATGTCGACGATCTGCCGGGCGCTGCCGTCGCAAAACAGCTGACCCAGTGTCTTCTCGTGCCAGGCGATGCCGTATCGCTCGATCAGATCGAGGAAATCGCGCGGCGTATAACGGGCGAGCGCGCTCTTGGCGAAATGCGGATTGGCCGAGAGATAATTCTCCGGCCCGGTACCGAGATTGGTGAAATTGCACCGCCCTCCGCCGGAAATCAGAATCTTTCTGCCGACCGTCTCCGACCGCTCCAAGACCAGCACGCGCCGCCCGCGCTGCCCCGCTATGGCGGCGCAGAACAGGCCGGCCGCTCCGCCGCCCAGGATAATCGCATCGTAATCCATCGCAGGCCGGCTGTGACGGGCCGCACGTCGCTTGTCGAGCCGGGCCGTCCCCGCAGGAGACTCGGCCATCGGCGTCAGCGATCCGTTCTAATCGTCGGCCTGAGCGGGGTCAGATATCGAGGTTCGCGACGTTCAGGGCGTTGACCTGGATGAACTCGCGGCGCGGCTCGACCACGTCGCCCATCAGGCGGGTGAAGATCTCGTCGGTCACGTCGGCATCTTCGACCTTTACCTGCAGCAGCGAGCGGTTTTCGGGGTCGAGCGTGGTCTCCCACAATTGTTCCGCGTTCATCTCGCCCAGCCCCTTGTAACGCTGGACCGACAGGCCCTTGCGCCCCGCCGCCAGCACCGCGTCGAGCAATTGCGTCGGGCGCGTGATCGCGTTGTCGTCCGTCAGCGCGGGCGAATCGGAATCGGTTTCGTCGTCGCCTTCCCCTTCGGGGGAGACCGGCTCCTGCGTACCACCCTTCACCAGCAGGGCGGGCGCGGCGTAGGTTTCCGCCTCCAGCGCCAGCACGGAATGGAGCTTCCTCGCCTCCGCGCTTTCGAGGAACTTGGCATCGACGAGGTGGACGTCGGTCACGCCGCGCCACACCCGTTCGAGCCGGACGTTGCCGTCTTCGCCCCGGCGGCCCGACCACTCGGCCTCGCTATCGCCCATCTGCAACCGTGCCGCGGCGGCATCCAGCGCGGCTGCCGAACCCGGATCGGCCGGATCGAACGCACCGCCCATGGCCAGCGCTTCGATGATGAAGGGGTCGTAGCGGCGCGGCGCAAAGCCGATCAGATTGCGCACGCGCATCGCGTGGTCGACCAGCGCAGCAAGATCGGCATCCGCCCGCGCGCCGCCTGCGGTTTGCAGGACGCGTCCGTCGAGCCCGGTGCTGGTGAGGTAGCGGTCGAGCTCGCGATCGTCCTTGAGATACACTTCGGACCGGCCTTTGCTCACCTTGTAGAGCGGCGGCTGGGCGATGAAGAGGTGGCCAGCCTTCACGATCTCGGGCAGCTGGCGGTGGAAGAAAGTGAGCAGGAGCGTGCGGATATGCGCGCCGTCGACGTCGGCGTCGGTCATGATCACGATCTTGTGATAGCGCAGCTTATCGAGGTTGAATTCGTCGCGCAGGCCGGTGCCCATCGCCTGGATCAGCGTGCCGACTTCCTTCGACGAAATGATCCGGTCGAAGCGCGCGCGCTCGACGTTCAGGATCTTGCCCTTGAGCGGCAGGATCGCCTGCGTCTTTCGATCGCGGCCCTGCTTGGCGGAGCCACCAGCCGAATCACCCTCGACCAGGAACAGCTCTGCCTTCGTCGCGTCGCGTTCCTGG
This sequence comes from Erythrobacter sp. LQ02-29, assembly GCF_022576075.2. Taxonomy (NCBI): domain Bacteria; kingdom Pseudomonadati; phylum Pseudomonadota; class Alphaproteobacteria; order Sphingomonadales; family Erythrobacteraceae; genus Erythrobacter; species Erythrobacter sp. LQ02-29. The sequence goes on from NZ_JANCNT010000001.1 coordinate 952,155, forward strand.
CAATCGGCGAGCTTGCCGGGGAGCGAGGCGATGCTCATCGCGCCCTTGCGGCTCATTTCGCGTGCGCGTCGCGCGGCCTCGCGCGCGGCGGCGGCGTCGATGATCTTCTGGATGATCGCCTTCGCGTCGGCGGGGTTTTCCTCCAGCCACTCGGTCATCTTCTCGCCCATCAGCGATTCCAGAGGCTGGCGTACTTCGGAGCTGACGAGCTTGTCCTTCGTTTGCGAACCGAACTTGGGATCGGGCAGCTTGACCGAGACGATCGCGGTAAGACCTTCGCGCATGTCCTCGCCCGAGAGGCTGACCTTCTCCTTCTTCATCAGCCCGCTGGCCGATGCGTAGTTGTTGAGCGTGCGGGTCAGCGCGGCGCGGAAGGCGGCGAGGTGCGTGCCGCCGTCGCGCTGCGGGATGTTGTTGGTGAAGGTGAGGACGTTCTCGTAATACGAGTCGTTCCATTCCAGCGCGACGTCGATCCCGATGCCGTCCTTCTCCGCGCTCACCGAGATCGGCTCGGCGATCAGCGCTTCCTTGTTGCGGTCGAGATATTTGACGAAGGCCGCGATCCCGCCTTCGTAGAACAGGTCGTGCTCCGCGGTTTCCTCGCCCCGCCGGTCGTGCAGTTTGATGCGCACGCCGGAATTGAGGAAGGCGAGTTCGCGATAGCGGTGCTCGAGCTTGTCGAAATCGAATTCGGTGACGTTCTTGAACGTGTCGGTGCTGGGCAGGAAGGTGACGCGCGTACCCTTCTTCAAACCGTCCTCGTTGCCATTGCTCTCGACCGGCGGGGCGTCGCCCGTAACTTCGAGCGACTTCACGGCGTCACCATGCTCGAAGCGCATCCAGTGCTCCTTGCCGTCGCGCCAGACCTTGAGTTCGAGCCATTCGCTGAGCGCGTTGACGACCGAGACGCCAACGCCGTGGAGGCCGCCCGACACCTTGTAGGCATTGTCGTCGCTCGTGTTCTCGAACTTTCCGCCCGCGTGCAGCTGGGTCATGATGACCTCTGCCGCCGACACGCCTTCTTCCTTGTGCATGTCCACCGGAATGCCGCGGCCATTGTCCTCGACCGAGACCGAGCCGTCAGGGTTGAGTTCGATCAGTACGAGGTCGCAATGCCCGGCCAGCGCTTCGTCGATGGCGTTGTCCGACACCTCGAACACCATGTGGTGCAGGCCCGACCCGTCGTCGGTATCGCCGATATACATGCCGGGCCGTTTGCGGACCGCGTCGAGGCCTTTCAGGACCTTGATCGAGTCCGCGCCATAGCCGTTCTTTTTGGGGGTGTTTCCGGTGTTCTCGTCCATGCCGATTATATAGGCGCGGCCGCAGGAAAACCCAAGTTTCGTGCGCTGTCTCGGTCGCTATTGTCCACGGCTTGGAAAGCGGGCAAAATCCATCGCGTGCCTCGCGCGCGAAGCGACGTGATGATCGAGGTGCTCGAATGTGTGGGGAGGTAGAGGACCGGACGGCGAGGCTTTGGGGGGAGGGGGGAGAGAGGCACTCGCCGCCCGGCTCTGAGGGGCAAATAGGCGCGTCTCGCGCTAGCCAAAAGTGAGAAAATCCGCAGGTGAGTTGCATTAGGCGCAACATGAACGGGAGATTACGTGAAAAGCGCGCAAACTTGCGCAACGTTGTTGCTTGAAAGGGAAGCATTTTTCCGCGGGGGTACCCCGCCGATCCGCTTTACCGCTCCTACTGGAGGGCGTAGCGGCAGAACCATGATCATGACGCTTATCGTAGTTGCGGTCGTATCAGGAGCGCTTGTACTCGGCGCGGCCTGGGGCATTTATGGAAAGCTGGGAAAGCGTACCGAGGGGTTCATCGTCGCGCTGGCAGGCGGTGCGCTGCTGCTTTCGGTGGTCAGCGAACTGATCGAGCCGTCGATCGACAAGAGCTCGATCTTTCACGCCATGGCGGGTGTCGGGGCTGGCGCGGTGGTATTCGCTGTGCTCGATTATCTGGTCGACGAGAAATGGGGCTCGAACTCGGGCGGCGGATTGCTGGCGGCGATCACGCTTGATGGGATACCCGAGAACCTCGCGCTCGGCGTCGCGTTGATCGGTGCCGGTCCGAAGGAAGTCGCGGCGCTGGCGGGTTCGATCCTGCTTTCCAACCTGCCGGAGGCGGCGGGCGGGGCCAAGAGCATGGCAGGTGGACGGCACTCCAAAACAAAGGCGCTGTGGCTGTGGGTCGCGACCGCCGCCTTGCTGTCTGCCGCGGCGATCGCGGGCAACCTGTTGCTGGAAGGTGCGCCCGAGGAAGTGCTGGCGGTGATCCGCTGCTTCGCGGCTGGGGCCGTGGTCGCGAGCCTCGCGACGGAAGTTTTCCCACAGGCGTTCAAGGAGGATCGCCACTGGGCCGGGGTCGCCACCGCGCTCGGCGTGATACTCGCCTTCGTGCTCGGTTCGCTGAGCGGCGGATAGCCGCGCGCCGTACGCTGGACTTGCCTCGCGCGCGTGGCCTAGGTGCGCGCATGGACCAAGAGCACCTTCCCGATTCCATCCTGATCGTCGATTTCGGCAGCCAGGTGACGCAACTGATCGCGCGCCGCATTCGCGAGGCGGGCGTCTATTCCGAGATCGCTCCCTTCACCCAGGCCGAGGAGGCGTTCGAGCGGCTCAAACCGAAGGGCATCATTCTGTCCGGCTCGCCCGCCAGCGTGCCTGAGGACGGCAGCCCCCGCGCGCCGCAGGTGCTGTTCGACAGTGGCCTGCCGATCCTGGGCATCTGCTACGGCCAGCAGGTCATGACGCACCAGCTCGGCGGCGAGGTCCGGCCGGGGCACGAGACGGGCGAAGGGGGAGAGTTCGGGCGCGCCTATCTCACCGTCACACAGGAATGCGCCTTGTTCGACGGGCTGTGGCAGGTCGGCGAGCGGCACCAAGTGTGGATGAGCCATGGCGACAAGGTCACCCAGTTCGCCGACGGGTTCGAGATCGTGGCGACCAGCGACGGCGCGCCCTTCGCCGTGATCGCCGACGAGTCGCGCAAGCTCTACGGGACGCAGTTCCACCCCGAGGTTGTGCACACCCCCGACGGCGCGAAGCTGCTCGCCAATTTCGCGCGCCATGTCTGCGGGCTCGCGGGCGACTGGACCATGGCCGAATTTCGCGCGACCAAGATCGAGGAAATCCGCACGCAGGTCGGCGACAAGCGGGTGATCTGCGGCCTTTCTGGCGGCGTCGATAGCGCGGTCGCCGCGGTCTTGATCCACGAGGCGATCGGCGAGCAGCTGACCTGCGTGTTCGTCGACCATGGGCTGCTCCGCACCAACGAGCGCGAGCAGGTCGAATCGCTGTTTCGCGGATCGTACAATATCCCACTGGTGGTGGTGGACGCGGAGGAGCGCTTCCTCACCGGCCTCGCGAGCGAGACCGACCCCGAAAAGAAGCGCAAGTTCATCGGCAAGACCTTCATCGACGTGTTCGAGGAAGAGGCGAAGGCGATCGGCGGGGCCGATTTCCTCGCGCAGGGCACGCTCTATCCCGACGTGATCGAGAGCGTCAGCTTTACCGGCGGGCCGAGCGTGACGATCAAGAGCCATCACAATGTCGGCGGGTTGCCGGAGCGGATGGACATGGCGCTCGTCGAGCCCTTGCGCGAACTGTTCAAGGACGAGGTGCGCGATCTGGGCCGCGAGCTGGGCCTGCCAGAGGCCTTCGTCGGCCGTCACCCCTTTCCCGGCCCTGGCCTCGCCATCCGCATTCCCGGCGAGGTGACGAAGGAGCGCTGCGACATCCTGCGCAAGGCCGACGCGATCTATCTGGAGGAGATTCGCAACGCCGGGCTCTACGACGCGATCTGGCAGGCCTTTGCCGTGCTGTTGCCGGTCAAGACCGTGGGCGTGATGGGTGACGGGCGCACCTATGACAGCGTCTGCGGTTTGCGCGCCGTGACCAGCACCGACGGCATGACCGCCGACGTCTATCCCTTCGATGCGGCCTTCCTGACCCAGTGCGCCACCCGCATCGTCAACGAGGTGCAGGGCATCAACCGCGTGGTCTACGATTACACCAGCAAGCCGCCGGGCACGATCGAGTGGGAGTGATCCGCCTGAAAGCAAACGGCCTTCGATGAGCGATTTCGCGATCCGGGATGGCCGCGCGGCGGATTGCGAAGCGATTTCGCGCCTGTTCGGATCAATCCGTTTCGATCTCTCGCCCACACTGATTGCGGATCGGTTGGCCGCCATGCAGGATCGCGGCGACGACCTGTTGGTGGCGGTGACTACTGATGACACGCCTGTAGGCTGCATCGCAACTAGCCGGATGGTGACTCCGCACCGCCCCGCACCGGTCGGCCGGATTTCGGTCTTGGTCGTGGAAGAGGCTTGGCGAGGCTGCGGGATTGGCAGCGCGCTGGTGCGTGCCGCACAGGGGCGACTATCGAGCCACGGGTGCACGCTGATCGAGGTGACCAGCCGGCTCGAACTGGAAGCCGCGCATCGTTTCTATGAGCGGCTCGGCTACATGCGAACCAGTCTGCGGTTCGCGCGCGAGCTATAAACGATCCGCAACCATCAGAGGCAGCGCCATGAACTCCATTTGCATCCCTGTGGCCATCCCGCCCGCACTCAACGCGATCGACGACGAACTGAAGGCGATCTACCACGGGCCGGACAGCGTATGCGTGTGGGTGTTCTCGACCCGCGCTGATCGCAATCGCTTCATGGATGAAACCGCCGGAATGAAGAAGGCCGAGCGCGAGGCCGTGTTCGCCGCACGCTACGCGGCCTCGTAGACCCGGCAGCCGGAACGCAGCGCAGGCCATTCGCGTTGCAAACACGAACCGAGCGGTCGTCTGCCGCCCGCATTGTCCTCAGCACCGGAGCCCCCATGACCGACACCCAGCACAGCGCGCTGTTCGACGCGCTCGACCTTCCCGCGTTCACCGTCCCCAACCGCGTCTGGATGGCGCCGCTTACCCGTAGCCGCTCGACCGCCGAGGAATGCGAGCAGACCCCGCTTCACGCGCTCTATTACAGCCAGCGTGCGTCCGCCGGCCTGATCGTCTCAGAAGCGACGCAGATCAGCCATGAGGGTCAGGGCTATGCCTGGACGCCGGGCATCTTCACCGAGGGTCAGGTCGAAAGCTGGAAGCTGGTGACCGACGCAGTCCATAATGCGGGTGGACGCATCTTCTGCCAGCTGTGGCATGTCGGCGCGATCAGTCATCCGGTGTTCCAGCCCGATGGCAAGGCACCGGTATCGGCCAGCGCCTGGACGCCCGAGGGCGAGGCGTTCGTGGGCGACCGGCACGAGGAAGGGCCGACCGTCGCGTTTGGGGAATCGCGTGCGCTACCGCTCGACCAAATTCCGCGCCTGCTGGACGATTATCGCCATGCCGCACGCTGCGCGGCGAAAGCGGGCTTCGATGGCGTCGAGATCCACGCGGCGAACAACTACCTGATCGACCAGTTCATCCGCAGCGAGACGAATACGCGCGACGACGACTATGGCGGCAACCTCGACAATCGGTTGCGCCTGCTGGACGAGGTGGTCGCCGCGGTTACCGAGGTCCTGCCCGCGGGCCGCGTCGGCGTGCGCCTGTCGCCGATGGGCGGGCCGGGCGGGACATCCGACGAGAAGCCGGAGGAGACCTACCCGGCAGCGGCTGCGAAGCTCGCCGGACGCGGCCTCGCCTATCTCCATGTTGTGCGCCCCAACGGCCAGACCGGCAGCGGCGGATCGGAAGAGGGCGACAGCATCGTTGGCGCGATGCGCGAGGCGTTCGACGGGGTGTTCGTCGCCAATGGCGATTTCGAACCGGAGGAGGCGGCCGCGTGGGTCGGCGACGGTCGTGCCGACGCGGTTACGTTCGGGCGGGAGTTCATCGCCAATCCCGATCTGCCCGCGCGGATCGCCGCGGACGGCCCCTATAACGAGCCCGATGCCGATACCTTCTACGGTGGTGGGGCGGAGGGGTATGTCGACTACCCCGCACTGAATAAGATCGACGATCCGCTGCCGCTGGAGTGAGCGATCGCCTACCCTTTGGCGACGATCCTCGCACCGAAATCCTGCGCCGAACGCAGGCCGCGCTGATCGACGCCTTCGGGCGCATCGTCCGACCGATCGACAAGCGCCGGTCACCCGAATGGGTGCTGGTGCATGGCGTGATCGGCGCGCGCAGCAAGACTGCGGTGTCGAACGCGTCCACCGACGCGCTGCTGTCGACCTACGGCAGCTGGGAAGCGGTAGCGAGAGCGCCGGTCGCGGAGCTGTCCGACCGTCTCGCGCGTCAGACGTTTCCCGAGCAATCCGCCCGGCGGTTGAAGGCCTGCCTGGAACAGGTCGTTGCCTTGCGCGGCAGCGTCGACCTGCGGCACCTCTCCAACCTGCCGACCGCGGAGGCGATGGTATGGCTGGAGGCGCTGCCCGGCGTGGGGCGCAAGATCGCCGCCGGCGTAATGAATACCAGCGGCTTCGCCAGGTCGGTCATGGTGATCGATTCGCACCATCGGCGAATCATGCAACGCATGGGGTTCGTGCCGGCCAAGGCCGATACGGCACGCGCTTATGACGCACTCATGCCGCTATTGCCGCCGGAATGGCATGCGGCCGACATGGACGAGCACCACCTGCTGCTGAAAAAACTCGGCCAGACGTTCTGCCGCCCGCGCGAGCCCCGATGCAAAAACTGCCCCGTGCGCGCGGATTGCGCGACGGGGCAGCGGAAACCGTCTTCGCCATATCAGCCCTTGTCAGGCAGGCGGTAGGGCACGAATTCGCCGAGGAACACCGGGCCGGAATAGAACCCGCCGGTGCGATCGATCATGTAGGTATGATCCAGGCGGCAGAAATTCCCGCCGAACCGTTCCGTCACGAGGATATCGCTATCGTCGAGATTTTCGGGATGCTCCGGCCGGTTGACCCAGATCGTGCTGCCCTGGCGATAGACGATCGCGGTCTTGTCGATGATCGTCATCTGCGGGCTGGTGCCGCTCACGAAGATACAGTCCTCGGCCTCGCCAGCGACGCGACCTTCGAGCATCTTGGCCAGCTTCTGCTCGCCCTTGCTGGGCGCGTCCTGGGCCGAAGCTGCAGGAACGACCGCCATCGCGGAGGCGGCCAATGCGGTTGCAATCAGCTTTTTCATGGTTGGTGTACTCCTTTGCCGTCAGGCAATAGCGGATATACACTGAACCGAAGCTGAGTGTGGCCGGTTCCGGCGGCGCGACGGTTTCAGCGGTGGCCCGGGTCGGCCCCTTCCGAAATGTCGCGCAATGCCGCTTGGTCGACCCCGTCGGCGGGTCCGCCTTCCAGCACGAAGCGGCGGTCGCAGTAACCGCAATCGACGTAGCCGTGCTCGTCGATTTCCAAATAGACCTTGGGGTGGCCCAGCGCGGCGGGGCGATAGTTCGCGCCGCTGCGGATATCGGTCGCGCCGTCGCACCATACGCGGCGCGTCAGGACCTTCACGGTTTCGGGAGGCGGTGTCATCATAGTGGGTGATGCGATAAGGCTCCGTCGCGCGGCTGGCAACGGGCAAGGCGCGCCGCTCTAGCCAAAGACATCGCGCGGTCCTAAGCGCACGGGCCATGACCCAGCCTCCCGCCATCCGGATCGACAATCTCGTGAAGCGCTATGCCGGGGAGAAGGGCGGCGAGGGCAAGCTCGCGCTAAAAGGCGTCAGCTTCGACGTGCCGCAGGGTGGTATTTTCGGCCTCCTCGGCCCCAACGGCGCGGGCAAGTCGACCCTGATCAACATCCTGGCGGGGCTGGTGACCAAGACCTCAGGCCAGGCATCGATCTGGGGCTTCGACATCGACGATAATCCGCGCAATGCGAAGCGGTCGATCGGGATCGTGCCGCAGGAAATCGTGTTCGATCCGTTCTTCACCCCGTTCGAAGTGCTGGAGAACCAAGGCGGCTTCTACGGCATTCCCAAGGCCGAGCGGCGCAGCGAGGAACTGCTCGCGGCGGTCCACCTCTCGGACAAGCGCGATGCCTATGCCCGCACGCTGTCCGGGGGAATGAAGCGGCGGCTGCTGATCGCGAAGGCGATGGTCCATTCCCCGCCGATCCTGGTGTTGGACGAGCCGACCGCAGGCGTCGATGTCGAACTGCGCCGCCAGCTCTGGGAACTCGTCACCGACCTTAACCGGCAAGGCGTGACGATCGTGCTGACGACGCATTATCTCGAAGAGGCGGAGCAGCTGTGCGACCGGATCGCCATCATCAACCATGGTGAGCTTATCGCTAACAAGCCGACCCGCGATCTCGTCAGCATGGCGCGCGAGAAGATCGTGTCGATCACCGTCGACAAGGACATCGCCGGCCCGCCGATGGAACAGGCGTTCGTGAAGGCGGAAGTGGTGGAGCTGCGCCGGCTCGACATCACCTACGATCGCGACACGACCACGGCGGGGCAGGTCCTGGCGCTGGTGCAGGGCCACGGCTACGCGATCGAGGATGTGACCACGCGCGAGGCGGATCTGGAGGACGTGTTCGTCCAGCTGACGGGCGCGGGCTAGCCCTTCCGGCTTTCAGCCAGAATACCTGCACGACCCATCGGATCGGAGACCCAATCGTTCCGGTCGCGCCGCACGATGTTCGCCCCGCAGGCACGGCAGATGCCGAAGAACCCGTCGCTTTCCACGAACACCCGCATCCGGTCGGGCTCGTGCTTGCCCAAGAGGCATCTCAGTTTCGTCTTGACCACCCTGCGTTCCCATCGCCAGCGATCGTTCCATTGGATCGCCACGCGTAGCCAGTTCCCATCCTACGCTCTGCGCTTGCCGTCAACCTCCCGGCTCGCCATGGGGGAGCCATGTCACATTCCGATCACGACGTACTGGTTATCGGCTCGGGCGCTGCCGGGCTCACCGCCGCGCTGGCGCTGGCGCAGCAGAGGAAAGTGCTGGTTCTGGCGAAGGGCTCGCTCGATGGCGGTTCCACCGCGTGGGCACAGGGCGGCATCGCCGCGGTGCTCGATGCTGGCGACACGTTCGACGATCATATTCGTGATACGATGGTCGCCGGCGCCGGGCTCAACGACCGGGAGACGGTCGAATTCGTGATCGAGCGCGCGCCGCTGGCGATCGACCGGCTGATCGAGCTCGGCGTGCCGTTCAATCGCGAAAGCGGCGACCTGCACCTCACCCGCGAGGGCGGTCATTCCCACCGCCGCATCGTCCATGTCGCCGACGCGACAGGCTGGGCGGTGCAGGAGGCGCTGCTGAAAGCTGCCCAGGCCAATCCCAACATCACCCTGTTGCCGGGGCGCAGCTGTATCGACCTGATCACCGGCCACCATGCGGAACGGTTTTCGGGTTCGGGCCGGGTGTGGGGTGCCTATGCGCTGGACGAGGCGACGGGCGAGGTCGAGTGCCACGTCGCACGCGCTACGGTGCTGGCAGCGGGCGGTGCGGGCCGCGTCTATCTGTTCTCCACCGCGCCGCGCGGCGCGACTGGTGACGGCATCGCCATGGCGTGGCGCGCAGGCGCGCGCGTCTCCAACATGGAGATGATGCAGTTCCACCCGACCTGCCTCTACAATCTAGAGGTCAAGAACTTCCTCATTACCGAGGCGGTGCGCGGCGAGGGCGGACGGCTGATCAACCCGCAGACCGGCGAGCGCTATATGGCGAAATACGATGCCGAACGCATGGAACTCGCCCCGCGCGACATCGTCGCCCGCGCCAATGACGACCAGATCAAACGCTACGGCCTCGACTATGTCCATCTCGACATCAGCCATCAGCCCGCCGATTTCGTGAAGGGACACTTCCCGACGATCTACGAGAAGCTGATGGGCCTCGGCATCGACATGACGAAGGAGCCGATCCCCGTCGTACCGGCCCAGCATTATACCTGCGGCGGCGTGCTGGTCGACCTCGACGCGCGGACCGATCTGCCCGGCCTGTGGGCGGCGGGCGAATGCACCGAAAGCGGGCTGCACGGCGCGAACCGGCTTGCTTCCAACAGCCTCCTCGAATGCTTCGTGTTCGGGGAGGCGGCGGCGCGCGATATCCTAGACCGGTGGGACGATCTGGAAGGGCCGCCGGCGATCAAGCCGTGGGATGCCAGCCGCGTCACTGATTCGGACGAAGAGGTCGTGATCAAGCAGAACTGGACCGAAATTCGCCGGTTCATGTGGAACTATGTCGGCATCGTGCGCACGACCAAGCGGCTGGAGCGCGCGGCGCACCGCATCGCCACGCTGGGGCGCGAAATCGAGGATTATTACGGCGCTTTCCGCGTCACCACCGACCTCATCGAACTGCGCAACCTCCATCAGGCCGCCGACCTGATCGTGAAGAGCGCGCTGAAGCGGCACGAGAGCCGTGGTCTGCATTTCACGCTCGACTGGCCGGAGACCGATCCGGTGGCCAAGGATACGGTGCTGGTGCCGTAGGGATACGTCGGACAAGGCGAAACAGAAGCGGGAGGGACGCACGAATGCCCCAGATCAACGCAAACGGGGTCACGCTCGAATATGAAGATCGCGGGACCCGCGATGCGCCGGTGATCCTGCTGATCATGGGGCTGGGCGCGCAGATGACGCTGTGGCCCGACGAGCTGGTCGATGCGTTAGTGGCCGAGGGTTTCCGTGTGATCCGCTACGACAATCGCGACATCGGCCTGTCGCAGAAGATGGAAGGGGCGAAGTTCCCTGGCCCGGCGAAACAGATCCTGCTGGGCAAGATCGGGCTGAAGCCCGCGGTTCCCTACACCCTGGCTGACATGGCGGACGATGCCGCCGCCTTGCTCGACGCGTTGGCGATCGACCGGGCGCATATCGTGGGCGCGAGTATGGGTGGCATGATCGCGCAACTCGTCGCCGCGAACCATTCTGGTAAGACCATCACCCTCACCTCCATCATGTCGACCACCGGCAATCCGAAGCTGCCCGCTGCGAAGAAGGAGGCGATGGACGTGCTGACCAAGCGGCCCGATTCGGCGGACGAGGCTGTGCTGGTGGCACACGGAATGAAGATCGCGCGTGTTATCGGCAGCCCGGGCTATCCGGTGGACGAGGAGGCTTTGCGTGACCGGGTGACGAAGACCGTCCGCCGCAGCGTCTATCCCGCCGGGATGCAGCGCCAGCTCGCCGCGATCCTGCACGATGGGGACCGCCGCGCGCGCCTCGCCGGGGTCGAGGCCCCGACGCTGGTGATCCATGGCGAGGACGATCCGCTGGTCCCGAGCGCGGGCGGGCGCGATACCGCCGCGAGCATCGCCGGCGCGCGGATCGAGACCTTCCCCGGGATGGGTCACGACCTGCCATTGCCGCTGGTCGATCGCTTCGCTGCGCTGATCGCGGAGCACGCGCGCGGCGCAGCATAATTGCGCCCTCCGATTCGATTGATTTAAAGCCCCGCTCGACCGCTTTTCCGGCGATAAATTTTTTCACGGATTCGTTTTCCGGCTTGCCTTGGCGAGAGGCCAGCTTGGTCCACGCGTCGCGGTGTATTGTCATCATGAAACACCTGTGATCGGGACGGGTGCTCACGGCAAATCGCCCTTTCGCCCTATTGCGCATTCCGCCGCTCTGATTCAGTATCTAGTGGTTCGCTTCGCAGACGAGCCCCAAGACCTAGCGGTGCCGGGACAAACCGGTGGGCAGACTGTGGACGGCCTGGGGACTGACGGGGGACGGGAAATCCTGCGAACCCTACCTATATGCAAGACGGACGCACGGCGCTCGACTTGCACGAACATATGTGGAACATTCGGCGATATCACGAATCGTCGGGAAGCCAGCGATTGGGGCGACGAGATGGATTTCAGCAAGGATACCGGGATGACGATGGATAGCGCGGATGCGGCCGTCGACACGATCGACACGGATACCTCGTCGCAGGTCGCGAAGAGCGACAAGGCGGTGCGCATGGACAAGGGGGACGCGGGCTCAGGTACGCTGGTCGACGCTGCGGCATCCGCCATGGCCGAAGCGATGAAGACCGCGACCTCTCCGCAAAACGACAGCAAGCGGGTCAATGCGCGCCGCTTCGATATCGCGACCGACCCCGCGCGCGACGCGAACCTGACCGAATTCGGCAAGGAGACGTTGATCGACCGTTACCTGCTGCCCGACGAGACTTTCCAGGACCTGTTCGCCCGCGTCGCCGATGCCTATGCCGACGATCAGGATCACGCGCAGCGGCTCTACGACTACATCTCGAACCTGTGGTTCATGCCCGCGACGCCGGTGCTGTCGAACGGCGGCACGGGCCGGGGCCTGCCGATCTCGTGCTATCTCAACAGCGTCGAGGACAGCCTGGAAGGCATCGTCGGCACCTGGAACGAGAATGTCTGGCTGGCCAGCCGCGGCGGCGGCATCGGCACCTATTGGGGCCAGGTACGCGGCATCGGCGAGCCGGTCGGCCTCAACGGCAAGACCAGCGGCATCATCCCCTTCGTGCGGGTGATGGATTCGCTGACGCTGGCGATCAGCCAGGGCTCGCTGCGGCGCGGCTCGGCGGCGTGCTATATCGATGTCAGTCACCCCGAGATCGAGGAATTCCTCGAGATCCGCAAACCCAGCGGCGACTTCAATCGCAAGGCATTGAACCTGCACCACGGCGTGCTGCTGTCCGACGCCTTCATGGAAGCGGTCCGCGATGGCGCGGAATTCGACCTCGTTTCCCCGCGCGACGGATCGGTCCGCAAGACCGTCGACGCGCGCAGCCTGTTCCAGAAGCTGGTCGAAACGCGGCTGGCGACGGGTGAGCCCTACATCGTGTTCAACGACACGGTAAACCGCATGATGCCCAAGCATCACCGGGAGCTGGGTCTGAAGGTATCGACCTCGAACCTGTGCAGCGAAATCACTCTGCCGACGGGCCGCGACCATCTCGGCAACGATCGCACCGCGGTGTGCTGCCTCTCTTCGCTCAACCTCGAAAAGTGGGACGAGTGGAACGGGGACAAGCGGTTCGTGGAAGACGTCATGCGCTTCCTCGACAACGTGCTGCAGGACTATATCGACCGCGCGCCGGACGAGATGGCGCGGGCGAAATACTCCGCCGCGCGCGAACGCAGCGTCGGCATGGGCGTGATGGGCTTTCACTCCTTCCTCCAGATGAAAGGGCTGCCGCTCGAAGGGCCGATGGCGAAGGCTTGGAACCTGAAGATGTTCCAGCACATCAGCGCCAAGGCGGACGAGGCATCGATGGTGCTGGCGAAGGAGCGCGGACCGTGCCCTGACGCCGAGGAAATGGGCGCGATGGAGCGCTTCAGCTGCAAGATGGCGATCGCGCCAACCGCGTCGATCAGCATCATCTGCGGCGGCACCAGCGCCTGCATCGAACCGATCCCGGCGAATATCTACACCCACAAGACGCTGTCGGGCAGCTTCATCGTGAAGAACCCGTATCTCGAAAAACTGCTGCGCAAGAAGAGCAAGGATTCGACCGCGGTGTGGAACTCGATCCTCGAGCGGGGCGGATCGGTGCAGCATCTCGATTTCCTCACGGCCGAGGAAAAGGCGGTCTACAAGACCAGCTTCGAGATCGATCAGCGCTATCTGCTGGAATTCGCGGCCGACCGGTCGCCCTATATCGACCAAGCGCAGTCGTTGAACCTGTTCATCCCCGCCGATGTCGATAAATGGGACCTGATGATGCTGCACTTCCGCGCGTGGGAGAAGGGCATCAAGTCGCTTTACTACCTGCGCTCGAAGAGCGTGCAGCGCGCCGGCTTCGCTGGCGGGGTGGAAACCGACAACACCCCCGACGCGGCGAAATACGAACTCGCCGCGGGCGACGGCGCGGAAACCGATTACGAGGAATGCCTCAGCTGCCAGTGAGATTTCGGTAGTCCCCAAGCGGGTTCGAATTAAAGACCCCCCCACTCCGGACAGGATGCGGGGGGGGGCGTTTGGGTGCACGACTTTCAGTCGGAGCCGGCGCGGATACCGGACACGACCACCGCGCCAACCTGTCTCGAATTCGTGCGGCCGTCTGATCTTTCGTTGCATGCTCGCCCTCGACAGGACAGGAAGAGCGTCGATGCGGGCGACCCCAGCATAGGGCGCGAGTCAGTCTGGGGATTTGCATGAACGACGTCGGTTGCCGTTCGACGGGATGCGTCACGTTGTGACAGGCCCGCTGTCCCTCCCACACGGCCTCGCCATCGGTCCCGGCACCTTCCGGGTGATCCTCGCCGCATTCGTGGTGGCGAGCCATCTTTCGAACTTCGAGATCGGGCGTCCGGCGGTGTTCGTGTTCTTCTCGCTGTCCGGATACTGGATCAGCGCCATCTACGACCGGCGCTACAGCAAATATCCGACGCTGTGGATATTCTACCTCTCGCGCTTCCTGCGCATCTGGCTGAGTTTCGCCGCCGCTTTCGTGTTGGCGCTGGGCGTATTCGCGCTGGTCGGAGAGCCCCGTCCGCCCATCACCCTGGCGGGGCTGGCGCTGTTCGGCATCGCGTCCAACCGGCTCGACGTATTGGGAACCGCGTGGTCGCTCGACCTAGAAATGCAGTTCTACCTCCTATTCCCTCTGCTGTGGCTCCTCGGGGCGCGCATCCGCAGCCGGGCGGTCATCGCCGCGGGCGTGATCGCCGTCACCGCCTTCGGCTGGTTTTTGCGCGAAGGGCCCGGCCTGTGGACGGCCCTCGCCTATGCCCCGTCGTTCGTACTCGGCATGGCGATCTACGCCACGCGCTGGGCACCTTCGCGGGGCCTCGTGCTCGCGGGCTTGCTGGCCTTTGGCGCGGTGGGTGTGCTGGTATTCCTTTCGCCCGTGCTATCGGCCCTGTTGATCAAGAGTGATCCGGGCCCGATCGACGAAGATATCTTCGGGCAGCTGTGGGTCGTGTTCCTGTTGCCCTTCGTCGCCTGGAACGTGCGACAGCAGAGCGGGCCCATCGATCGGACGCTCGGCAACTTCTCCTACCCGCTCTACATCATCCATTGGCCGGTTGTCGCCTTGCTGCTGCCATCGCTCGCCGCCTATGGACTGGCTGGAAAGGTGGTGGTGCTGGGCGCGATCCTGATGGTCGCGATCGCCTTCTACGTCCTGGTGGACAGGCCCGCCGAAAGCCTCCGGACCCGCCTGTTGGGCGCTGCGCTGGAGAAAGTGGGATGGCAACCGGAGCATGCTTCACGCGCCGTCCGCGGCCCCCCGCTAGGTATCGATCGCGACGGCGCTCCGTGACGGCAGCACCAGCGGGACGTAGCGGGAATAGAGCGACGCGGTGAACGCCTGCGCGTACCGCAAGGCGACGCCCGCCAGTACCGACAGGAGCAGGATCACCGCCAGATTGTCGTAGTGCCAGACGAACAGGAACATGTGCACGACGATGTTGTGCGCCAGGTAAATCTGGAAGACGGCTCCGGCGATTTCGGTCACGACTCGGCGTGCGATGCCCGGCAGCGCGAGGCGGGGCAGCCATAGCAGGATCAGGGCCGATCCGACGAACCAGACGATCTGTTGTGGCATCTTGAGATAGGCACCGGATTGCCCCTGGGAAATCGTGGCGATCGCGATGGCCATCGCAATGGCGAGGACGCTGAGTATCGTCTTTTGCGTGCGATCTTTCGCCAGGCCCACGCACCACCCGAAGGCGATGAACCAGAACAGGAATTCGGGCAGGCGGAAGGCGAGATCCGGTCGCGGAAAGGCGATTTGCGAGACGAGGCCGACGGCGCTTGCCACAACGAAGAAGCCCAGCCCGAATGTCCATGGCGATCGCGCGGCGAGGGTGCGAACCGGCCTAAGGCAAAACAGCACCGTCAGGATCAGCAGACATTGTGCGACCAGCTCCAGAAACCAGTACGGTTCCATCAGATTGCCGAACCGGCCGGTGAAATTGCTTACGAGGAAAAAAGCGGGCCAGTCGTACTGACCGGTGCCGACACTGTAAGCGATCAGCAGAGCGTAATAGGGCAGGATGATCCGCAACAGGTAGTTGCGCAGCGGCACCAGCCGATCGAGGCCGGTCAGATGGGCACCTTGATACCGCAGGAAGTTTAGCCCGAACAGGACGAGCAGGACATTCGCACCCCCGCCGACCAGCCAGGTATCGGAAGCGTGGTTGATTACCACCGCGAGGATCGCAGCGGCGCGCACCAGGATATCCGATCCGAAGGTTCGCGGCGTCCACCAAGAGCGGGTGCCCTGCCCTGCCCGCGGGAGCGCCGAAAGCTCGTCGATCGTCTTGTCCTGCCACTCCAGCGGAAGCTGGCGGAGGATTTCCTCCAGTCCGATCGACGCCTGGACGTAAGTCAGCGAATCGCCACCCAAACTGACGAAGGTGTCATCGCCTGACAGCGATCTGCCGGGGAAGATGTCGGCGAACAGCTCGCGAACGGTCCGGTTGTCTTGCGGCTCCGATTGATCCGCTCGTTCGCTCGCCGCGGCGATGATGGTTCCGTAATTCGGTTTCCCGGTGGGCAGGCGCGGTATCTCGCCGGTTGCGACGTGGATCGCGGTTTCCGGCAGCTTGAGCCGACTGGCGAGCCACGCCCGCTCTGCGTCGGCGTCGTGGCCGGCGGGCAATACCATCGCCAGCATGCGATCGTCGCCCGCCGCGACAGCTTCGATCCCGCGATCGCGGTAGAGTGCTTCCACGTCGTCGAGCCCGATCCGCAGGCCGAACAGCTTCACGAAGCGGCTCATCCGCCCGACGATGCGATAAAGCCCGGCCTCGTCTCGCATGGCGATGTCGCCGGTATGCAGTTCCTCGATCTCGCGACCCCGCGCCAGATCCTGGGGGCCTTGCGCATATCCCAGCATGACGTTCGGGCCGCTATATACCAGTTCCCCGGCTTCGCCTGCCCGCTCGATCGTTCCGCCACTGCCGTCGGCGAGGCGAAATTCCCCGCCGGGGATCGCGCGACCGATGGCGTCCGGATTTTGCAAAGCGAGCTCGGGCGGCAGATAGGCCATGCGCGCGGTGGCTTCGGTCTGCCCGTACATCACGAACAGCTTTGCCCCCTGGTCACGCGCGCGCGCCGCCACGCTCTGGACTTTCTCGGGCCCGAGACGTCCCCCGGCCTGGGTCAGGGTATCGATGGATGGCGGCAGCCGGTCGAGGAAGCCGCTCTGCTCCATCAACTCGTAGCTGTAGGGCACACCCGCGACGCCGGTCACTTCGTAGCGCTCGCAGAGAGAACGAAACGCGGCGTCGGCCACGGATGCGTCGGTCAGGACGATCGAGCCACCGGCCACCAAGTGCGAGGTTATGACAGACAGCCCATAGCTGTAATGCAGTGGCAGCGACGTGATCGCGCGCGATCCTGCGCCCAATTCCAGATAGGTCGCGATAGAAACCGCGTTCGCTTGAAGCGAGGATAGCGACAGGCGGACCAGCTTGGGCGATCCGGTGGAACCGGAGGTGGACAGCATCAGCGCCAAGTCGTCGTGCAGCGCGACCGGCGCGGCTTGGGTGTGCTCGACCGAGGGCGGCAGCACGTCGTCGGTCCCGGCACGGATCGCGAGACCGGGGGGATAAGTGGATGCGATCGAGGCACCGGCTGCACCGCCACCGGTCAGCATGACGGGGTAACCGGCCTTCAGCGCGGTGAGGAGCGAGATCACGGTGCGAACGTCGTTCTTCGCTTCGAGCATCATCAGCATGCGGTCGGGGCCGAGCGCCCGTGCGGTATTCTCCACCGCTTGCGCCAGTTCGGCATAGGACCATTCGCGCCCGTCTGCACCGATCAGCGCGATCCTGCTGCCGAACCGGGAAAGGTCGCGAAGATCGGCGTAGTCCGTCATGCTCGTACCGGGTGCCCCCATTCGTCGTTCGACGTAGCGCCCGGTCGCCCGTTACCGAGCTTCGGCGCCGATCGCCATAGAGCGGGCACCGTATCCCGACTCCGGCCCGATATGCCCGTCGGGAAATTCGCCCATAGCGATGCTCCCGCCAAGTATCGCCTTATTTCGTTCAGCGCGGCGCTGTCGACAAATTAGTGTCCCTCAGTCCCGATCGCGAACACTTGCCCGCCCACTCTTGTCGGATGAACGACCCCGTGCAATGGCGACAGCCAAAGGCCGAAGGGGCACCGTCGAAGTGCGAACTGCAATAAGACAAGTGCGATCCAAGTATCGCGAACTCAACGAGCGTTTTCGTTACGGGCTGACCAGCCGCGACGCCTACGATGCGATCATGGTATCTTATGGCGGGAGCGGGACGACCTTCATCCTGCAATATCTCTCGCAATACCTCGCGGTGAACAGCTGGGACAGCCACAACGATGGCATCAAGCACGCGAACCGCCCCGATCACCCGATTTTCGAACCGCTGCAGATCGGCAAATGCGTCTATGTCTATAGCGATCCCATCCAGGCCGTGCTCTCGCTGTTTCGCCGCGACTTCCAGTCGCACATGTCGCTCAAGCTGACGGACGAGGACTATTCCTCGGTCCGCGAATACAATCGCCGGACGAAGGGGCAGGGCGAGAGCTTCACGCTGGAGGACATGCTGGATGCAGGCGAGGACCGGTTCGGCATCATCAGCCACTGGCGCAACTGGAACGACATTCCGGTTCGCTTCCCCACGCTGTTCGTGCGGTTCGAGCACCTTTACGACAATCTTCCGGCGTTCTTCGATTTCCTCGAGCTGACGGAAGAGCAGCGCCAGGCATTCCCGCCGCAGCGCAAGCGCCTGTCTTCGGTCTCGCAGGTCGACGACGCGGCGCGCAATGCCCTGCGCGCGATCTACGGCGAGGTGCATGACGAGATGGAGCAGCTGCCGCCGGTCTATCGGCGCGGTTAACCCGCTGCGGTTACTTGCCGCGGCGATACCTCTCCCTCGACCTCGTAGCCGAGTTCCGCCAGCGTGAAGGGGCAGAACCGCTGCATACGCGCGTTCGACGTTCCGAAGCGACCGCCGACCTGGTCCTGCACCTGGCTTCGCAAGGTGCGCGTCGCGCGCCCGTTGCCGAGTTTCCAGCGATAGCCCAGGCTCATCAGCGCCGCGCCCAGGGGCTCGATCGGCAATACGGGATCGTTGTCCATCGGACTGCGGCGGAAGTGCGAGGCGAAGCGCAGGATGGGCAGGCCGCTCGCCGGGGGGCTGCCGCCGGCGCGTTCGGCGCGCGATATCGATACGCCTTCGGGTGGTGCCTGACCCGTGGCGAAGCGCAGCAGCGCATCGAAAAACCCGTCGGGATCGCGGGCGAGCACTTCCTGCGGCAGGACGAGCACGTTCTCCTCTCCGTACAGCATGCCGTAGTGTTCGATCAGGTGGTGATAGGCGAGCTGCCGGATGTCGAAGAAGGTGTAGCCCGGTTCCGGCTCGAACGTCAGGAATTCGGCGAACGACTTCCTCCCGCCGCGTTTCACGAACTGCATGTAGGAGGCGCGCAGGGTGGCGGGTTGCGAGCGGACAGTGAAGAGAATCTTCGCTGGGCCTGTTATCGCTCCCAGCCGATCGGCTATCGTGCGGCTCTCGCGCTGGCCGGTGGTGCGTGTTCCGCACAGGACCTCGGACGAGAGGACATCGACCAGGCCATCGCGCCCATCGCTGCGACTGCGATCGAGCACCGCGCGGGCCGCCTTCGGGTCGAAGTCGAAATCGTGCGGCTTCACGATGGCGCGGAAAGCCTCTTCGTGAGACAGCGTCATGTGGAACAGGCGGCGGTCGGTGAAGACTTCCTCCTGCAGCCAGCTGGTTCCGGTCTTGTGAAATCCGGGATGTATCAGAAGCGTCATTTACAATCCTAACTGGATTTCAGGCGCGAGCCCTGTATCGGCTCGCATACGGTTATATCGAGCCGTGGCCCTGGTGAAGCGTCGTCGAACGCGAATCGAGACCGAGTCGGACCAACGAGCTGAAGTGACGATGAAGAAATCGCCGATAGCCTATGTCAGGAATCATTTAGATTCCTTGATCTCGATCGCAATTCGCGTGGCGGGGGTCGGGCTCGGCTTCGTCGTCACGTTCTTCATCGGCCGGACCATGGGTCCGGAGGCGAACGGGCAGTACGGCATAATCACGCAGACCGGCATGTTCCTCTCGATCGTGTGCGTCGGGGGCATCGACCTGTCGGTGGTGCGCAGCTTCTCCGCCGCCACTGCCCACGGCGTGCTGCCGTCGCGGCACTCCCTCACGCGGCTGTTTGGTTATGGCTTGGCGCTGATCGTCGTCCTGTGCATCGCGATCCTGATCCTGCACGATGTCGTCACCGAGCAGCTGCTCGACAACTCGGCGGTGCCCGGCGCCCTGCTGTTCCTGTGCGCGATCCTGTTCTCCCGCGCGGCGACCAGGCTGACCAGCAGTATCCTGCGTTCGCAGAAGGTCTACATCTTTGGCCAGGTCGTGGAGGTCCTGATCATTCCCGGTATCGTCATCGCGGGGATGATCCTGGGCGTCACACGAACGCTGTACGAGATCCTGGCGTTCACTGCCGTAGCGGGCCTCATCGCGGCGGCGATCGGGGTGGCGGCGTCCTATCGCAAGACGAGCGCGGCACCCGGCGCACTGGATATTCCGATGCGCCCCCTGCTGAAGCGTGCAGGGCCGCTATGGGGCGTGGCGGTGTCCAAGAACCTGAGCGACTGGTACAGCCTGGCAGTGGTGGCCGCGAGCCTCTCGCTCTACGATGCGGGGGTGTTCCGCGTGGCGATGCAGGTGGCCACCGCGCTGCCGATCATCACCATCGGCATCTTCAGCGTTTTTTCGCCCCAGATCGGCGCCGCTCATGCGCGCGAGGATTACGCGGCGATCGCCAGGCTGGCGCGGTCCGCCACGCTGCTTTCCACTGTCCTGGTCATTCCCTGCGGGGTATTGGTGCTGCTGCTGGCACCCCAAGCGTTGGCGTTCATTGGCCCCGAATTCCGTGAGGGCTCTACCGTGCTGCAAGTCCTCATCATTGGCCAGATCTGCTATGTCTGCACCGGACCATCCGGTCTCGTTCTGGCCATGACGGGGAATGAACGGATCAATCTGATGCTCACCACCGTCAGCCTGGTCGCCCTGCTGGTGGGGCTGCCGTTGGCAGCGCAATATTCGGGCCTGCTGGCGATGGTGATCGCGATGTCGGTGATCCTCGTCCTGCGCAATATCGCCAGCCTCGTCGCCGTGCGACGGCTTACGGGTGTTTCCATCCTGGCGGGGCGATATCACCCCGCCTGAAGCCGTGGCTCACTCTGCGGGCTGGCGCTTGAAGGTGGGAATATCCAGCATCTCGAGATCCTTCACGCTGCGCACCTGCAGGTTCAGCAGCGAGTAGAACAGGCCGACCAGGATCGCCAGCAGAGCCCCCATTCCGAAGGCAGCCGGGATCGCGAAGCTCGTGTTGGGATAATAGACATTGCCGGTGGCGGTGGGTTCGTTGTCCGCCTGCGCCCCGGACTGGATGGTGCCGGTGTCGAACTGCGCGTTCGAGGCCGATTGCTGGAGGCCGCGATATTCCTCCTGCAGGGCGCGCAGCTGGGTGTAATACCGCTTCGCCGTCGCGATATCGTCCGTCTTGGCGAGATATTCCGCCCGGATTTTGTCCAGCGAGGGTTCGCCGGCCGCGGGGTTGGCGGCCGGTTTGGGTTGCGTGCTCTCGAATGTCGCGATCGATTGGCGCAGTGCGTCGCGTTCCTTGATCAGACTCTGCAATTGCGGATGGTTGGGGCCCAGCGTTTTCGACAGCGCGGCGATCTGACCTTCGATACTCGCCAGGTTCTTCCGCTCCGGCGACAGGACGGGAGCGACCAGGTTTTTCGTCTGCGCGGGCACGAACGCGGATGTCGCGTTGCGCAGGCGGATTTCCGCCAGGGCGACGCCATCCTGATTGAGCATGACCCCGGTTCGCTTGCTGAAATCCGCCGATTCCTTTTCGAGCGCGCGGATCTGCGATTCCAGGGCTGTCTTCCGCTGGTCGACGAAGCCGACCTGGTCGCGCGCGTCGTCGCGACGCCGATCGAGGAGATACTGGATGAAAGCGTCACGCACCATTCCCGCCATCATCTTGGAATCCTGCGGATCGAAACCTGCATAGACGATAACGAAGCCCGCACTGCCTTCCTGGAACTGGAGCGAGATATTGCCGCTGATCCGCGACGCCAGCCATGACCGGAAATCCAGCCCCGTATTCTTCCCGGAGGCATTGTATTGCTGAGCGAGTTCGTTGGATGACGTCCAGTTGAGGGCATCCACGACCCGCCCGGTCACCCGATAGTCCTTCACCAGTTCCGCCTGCGACCGGACGTAGGTGTCGATCTGCTTGTTGGATACGCTGTAGCTGCGCTCCTCGGAATTCAGGCGCGAATCCATCGAAACCTCGGCCGTTCCCGCATATCGCTTGGGCAGGAAACGCGAGGTGCCGAGCGCGGTGAGGCCGCAGATCAGGCTGGACGCAAGGATGAACCAGCGCAGCTTCCAAATCTGGCTGAAAATCTGGGTAATGCCCATGTCAGTCTGCCACCTGTGGGGCCTTGATCGGCTGGTTCGCCCGCTGGATCTGCCAGCAGAGCGCGGTAATCGCGCCGAGGAACATGAACATCAGGGGATGGTTTTCCTGCTGGGCGAAGACCGACTTCACGATCACAAAATTCAGGACCGAGATGATCAGCGGTATCAGCAACAGATGCTCGCGGGTGCGATAGGCGAAAAGATTCTTCGCACCATAGCCGGCCGAACTCAGGAACATGCCGAAATAGACGAGGAAGCCCAACACCCCGAATTCGAGGCCGATTAGCAGGTAGTAGGTGTCGATGGTGAGGCCGCCGCCCAGGTTACGGTAATTGAGCTCGCGCGCGCCGCGACCGATCCCCCGGCCCCACGGCTCGGCCCAGATCAGCGGCATGCCCCGCTGCACCTGCGCCTCGCGCGCCTGGCTGCTGAACGATTGCGCCTTGGTACCCCAGACCATTGCCTGGATCCGCCCGACGAAGAACGTCGAGGCGATGAAGGCCGCGAACACGGCCGGGTAGGCGAGAGTCAGCGCGGGGCCGATGATGCTCTCTTTCACGCGCGACCAGCGAAGCACGGACCATGCGGCAAGGAAGAGCAGGAACGACATGAAGAACCCGACCGCGCCCAGGCGCGAATCGGTGCGTTGAATGGACAGGAAGATGAGCGCTAGGGTGGCCGCCGCTGCGAGGCGCACGAACCATCGCCTGCCGAAGATCAGGAAGAACAGGATGAACGGAGTCGACAGGGCGAGATACTCGGCAAAGCCAAGCGGGGTCGTGAACTTGCTTTGCACCCGGTAGATGCCTGTGGTGGAGCGCGACTTCGCGGACAGGATGTTCTGCACCGCGGGATCCTCGATCCGCAGGAAGTCGGGAATATGGCCCGCCCATACAACAGATTGCAGGCGCCATTCCTGTAAGCCGATGACCGTCGTCACCATCACGAATATCCAGATGATGCAGGCCAGCTTGTAGACGTTGCCCTCCTTCGAAAACAGCCAGGCAGAGGCGAAGAAGATGAGGAACCAGTAGAGATAGGCGACCACGAGCTTGTTCAACGAGGTCGTGGGATCGGCGGAAAAGGCCAGGCTTACGGTTGCGATCAGCGCAAACGTTAGCACGAGCACGGTGGTGATGGGCGTAGCCCTCAAGGTCTCGGACATATGGGCGCGAAACGCCTTCGACACCGACAGGCTGATGAGGAACACCACGGCCAGGGGGACGCCTGTCAGGCGGATCGCGGTGATCCACGGCAGGCCGGGGAGGGCAAGCGCGAGGTAGTCCGGCCAAGCGAGGAGCGCGATCACGAAGCCGAAGGTGAGGAAACTCACCCAGCGTGTGGGCGGCCGTTCGCTGTCGGGCATCGCCCAGATGATCAGCAGGACGAGGATCGAAAGTGGAGCCATCAGCGGCAGCAGCGCCGACGGGCCGAAATATGTGAGGGCCCCGCCGAAAAAGATCAGCACCCCGGCATAGAGCGCCATCGCGAACAGCGTTCGCGGCCGCAGTCGTTGCGGCTGCCGGTAGCCCGCCAGGACGGGTGCGCGAGGTTCGGAAGAACGCCGGCCGAAGGGAAGAGAGGGGAGTTTCATGCTAGGTCTCGCTCTTCCCTATGTCCCTGATAAACCGTCGCATGCAAGCGGGTAAGCGCGTAGTGGAGCTGAAGGCGATGGTGCGTCTGCACGGAAAACGGGCCGCGGCCGGGCGGAAGCGGTGCAGGGATGCCACGGGCTCTGGCTTTCCGGCTAGCCCAGGAGAAGGCGCTGCTGGTCCCAGAAGCGCCACATGCGGTGCGCGACGAGGGTGGAAAGCGCCTTGATTCGGTCGCGCGGGCCGGCGACGCGGTCGGATCGCATAACCTTCACCGCGTGCGGGACGATCGACGCGGGCAGCAGCCAAGAGCGCCCGAGCCAGCCGACGACGGACTTCCCCTCGGATCGCCAGAGCGCGTAACTTTCCCGGTCGATCCTGCGCCATTTGCCGAGCAGGTCGCGCCAGGTCGCGCGCGCGGGGTGTCCCACCACCGCATTGGGCGCGTATCCGATGGTCATGCCGTTGCGCACCGCGCGCAGGCACCATTCCCGGTCTTCCGAGACGCCGGTCCCGAACGGACCGATTGCCGCCGCGGTCTCGGCGCGGCAAAACAGGTTGGCAGTGACGGTGAAGCCCTTCCGCTCGACATAGTCCCGGTTGTCGAAGGCGAAGACCCTCTCGAACGCTTCGGGGCCGGTCATCGCATCCTCCGCGCCGACCAGCACTTCCATTCGGCCACCGACGAGATCGAATCGCTCCAACATCGCAAGTCCTGCGGACAACCAGCCCGGCTCCGGTATGCAGTCGCTATCGGTGAAAGCGAGCAGGCTGCCGCGCGCGGCCACGATACCGGCATTGCGCGCAGGCCCGGCCCCTTTCTCCAGCGCGACCACCACCCGCGCCCGCCCGCGCACCAGCTCTTCGACTGCATCGCGACCGCATGGCGAATTGTTGTCGGCGACCACGATCTCCACCGCATCCTCGATCGACGCGGACTGGTTGCACACCGCATCGAGGCAGCGGCCCAGCCCCGGCAGATCGTCGTAATGGGGGATGACGACGCTTACTTGGGGGCGTCGCATGGTCATGCGCGAGCCCGCACCGGCTCGGCGCCGTCGTAATCGCTCGGCGTCCGACCCTCTTTCGCGTTCCATTCCGCGAGTCGGTCGACGCTGGGCTTGAATACGAGGTCGGGATTTTCCGCCACCAGCGCCCGCAGCTCAGGGATCGACATGGTCCACCATTGCGATGCTTCGAGCTGCGCGACCATGTCCGGAGTGAACCGGTCCTTGAGCTTGCGAGCCGGGTTGCCGACCATGATCGAGTACGGCGCGACATCCTTGGTGACGATCGCGCCGGCCCCGATAATCGCTCCGCGCCCGATGAATTTGCACGACGGCAAAATTACGGCGTAATGGCCGATCCAGATATCGTCTTCGATGACCAGGCAATCGTCCCAGTGGATGTCAGTGTCGACGACGCCGAAGCGGCGCTCGTAAAGGGCAGGGTGAGTCGTCAGCGCATCGTAGGGATGGTTGATCGGGACGTATCGGACGGTCCGCGCGATCGAGCAGTAACGCCCGATCTTCATTGGCCCGGGCATCCGCCACTGATCGAAGCAACCGTAGCTGTGGAGGCCTACGTCGATACGGAAGTGCTCGCGGAAATAGTCGCGCAGCTCGGTGCTGGTCGATTGCTTGCGGGACCACAGCTTGATCTTCAGCTTCTCGATCAATGTTCCGAACATCTGGCGCCCATTTCTCGGATTCCGGCTCCCCGGTGCGAGCTTGCCGCACGCAAGCCGCATGATTTCGATAAGCGAAGGACCCTTAGCCTCGCACCCATTGCGATTCGATGAAGAAGCCAGATGTGAAAAGGGGCCCCGAACGAATTCGGAGCCCCTTAGAGGTCTGACAATCCCGGCCCTGTTGGACCGAAAGTCTATCAGGCGTAGGTCAGGCGGGTCGAAACCTTGGCGGCCTTGCGACGCATGCCGAAGCCGATCGCGCCGAAGCCGAGGATCAGCATCATCCACGTAGCCGGTTCGGGAACGCCGCCGGCAGCAAAGATGATCGCGCCGTTATACGCACCGTCCGGGGCGGATGTGCCGGCAACCTGAATGGTTTGCTTGCCCGGCCCGACCTTCTGGGTAATCGTCTGTACTTCGGGATTACCCGAGTTGATCACGCCGAAGTTCTCGTTGTTCAGCTTTACGCCGTTCACCATGAAGTCGACGTTCTGACCGATCGTCTGGTAAACCGACTGAAGCGTCACGGTCAGCACGCCATAGCTCGGCAGATTGAACGTGAACACATCGGCGAAATTCGCTGCCGGATCGTTATTCCCGTATTCGCCCGTCGGGTCAGTCGACGTCGGCGGATCGATGTAAGGTGCCGCCATCGCCGTACCACTCAGGCCGAGGCCCAAAGCTACGGTCGAGGCTGCAAGCGCGCATTTCTTCATAAGTTTCATGGCGGAAGCTCCTGTTGAGGCCCCAATTCCGACTGACGCGATCCACCAACGCAGCAGTCTTCCCCAAGGCGATTTATTAACACCGCAGCAACCTTAATACCATTTTAAGGCTACAGTGCAAGGTGCCAATACGTTAGGAAGCACTCCGTTCCGAAGATTTGTTGCGCGATTACCAGCTCGAACGCAGCTGCCCGGAAGCCACGCGAGCACCCGGGAGCTGGCTAGATCGATCGCCATCCAAGCTTTCAAGCCAAATATAGGGTGCCAGAGCCTCTTCCACGAACTGCCATTCAGGCGCGTTCCCGGTTTTGAGCTCTTCCGGCGCTGTCTCGAAAAGGGACGATTTCGTCGCTTCATCGACCTCGGAGAGAGCGGGTTCGTCGAGCATTCCGAGCGATTGCATCGCCTTCCCGGCGACCTCGCCGAGCGTAGTCCAACCGATTCGGTCGGCAGCGGCTTGCACCGCCCGCACCCCTTTCGCGGACACCCTCAGGCGTAGCTCGCCGGCCGCCAGCTTTCCTGCCTCAACGATGTCGGGCTCGGTGACGATATCCCGTCCGTCCTGGCGTGCTGCCACGCTGGCATGAAGGCCTAGGAGCTGCGCTAGATAGGGAAGTCCCTGCGAATAGCCGATCAAGCGTTCGCGCGCCTTGTCGTCGAATCCCACGCCGGACTTTGCAGCCCCGTTCTGCAGCAGTTCCTCGACCTCCTTGGCACCCAGCGGATCAACTTGCAGACCGGTTAGATTGCGGCGAATCGAGGGAATGTGGGAAATCAGGCTGTTCAGGTTCGAGGCGACGCCCGCGATCAGGAACTGGATCGTCACGTTGCGATCCGACAGGTTCTTGATCAACTCGGCCAGCTGCTCGCGCATCCTCTCCGATTCGACGCGATCGAATTCGTCGATGACGATCAGCAGCTGCGTCCCGTCGAGTTTTTCTAGCAGACTGGTCATATCGGCTACCGTCACCGGACCTTCGCCCAGTTCGTCTGCGAAGGTCTGCCCCTCTTCGACGCGTGTACTGGTCGGCCCGTAATCGCGGTGGAACAGCAGCGGCACCTTGCGCGCCTGGCTGCGCATCAGGCTGTCGAACGTGGTGTCGGACCCGCACGATGCATAGACGACGCGATAATTAGCGTTCTCGGCGAGATCGGACACCATCCGCAGGATCGACGTCTTGCCGATGCCGCGGTCGCCATAGAGCACGACGTGGAGCCCCTGCAGCTCGATCAGGTCGATGAGCCGGGCGAGGATGTCGTGACGCCCGGCGAAGAGGTCGGGATCGGAGATCGGGTGCGAAGGGGTGAACGCCCGTCCCAGCCGGGCGATCGCCGCATGGCCGGAGGCGCTGCCAGCCGCCACCGCGGCGAATTGCGGAAACCGCGCACGGCGATCGCGATTCCGCGCCTGCTGCGACGGCACGCCGGCGAGGCGCCAGTGAACCCGGCTCTCGGCACCTTCCTCGTCGAAGGGTTCGCTCGTGTCCCCACCCGCGCTGTCGTTGGATGCGTCGTTTCGGAATATGCGTGAAAACCAGCCCACTGTCTTTTCATCCGGATTAAGGGTTGTCGTCGTGCGGTAACGATCCTGGGGAGTGCCCGTTTCCTCCCCGTCGGTGCGCATAGGGCTTTTTATCGGTTCGCGCGCTTCGTTTCCGCCATCCATCCATTTACGCGATCGAACGAGTAGCGGTTTTTCCACGAAATAGTGAATGGGCAATGAAATGGCGATGGCAGCCGCGATCAGGCCGACCTGGACCAGCCCCCGGCTCAGGCCGTTCGGGGGAATGCCCCGGATGCCCGACAGTAGGATCGTATCGAGCGGACCGTGTATGAGGTAGAGCAGGTATGACGCGCCGCCCAGCGCAATGAAGGCGCGGGGGAGGCGTACGCCCTCCATGCGGAGCAGTCCGTGCAAAATCAGGCCGAAGATCGCTCCCATTATCGCGACGCCCAGGGTCGCGCCGGGAGAAGTGTAGTCTTGCAACCCAAGCCTGCCGAGGCCCAGATTCTCCCGAAAGGCAAGATACACAACCATCGCCGCCAATCCCGCCAGCAGGGGAACCGGCGAGCGGCGGAACACTCGCTCGCGATGGATCAGCGACAGCGCGATCCCGAAGACGAAATCGAGCTGATAGGCCGAGAGGAAGAAGGCGGTCAGCCCGCCGACCTGGGAGCCTTCCACGGCCGCGAGCAGTTGGGCGAGGACCAGCATCAGGCACACCGCGCCGATCGCGGCGCCCATCCTGCGCGACAGGATCAGCAGGGCGAAGCCGCAATAGAACAGCAGGCCGTGCCGCAATGCCCAGACCACGTCCGGTATGCTCGGTTCGAGCGACGGGTAGGGAACGAGCGATCGTGCGATGGTCGAACCCTCGACCAAGGAGCCGATCGCCGTTTGCGCCGCCACCGCTGCCAAAACGGCCAGCCAGAGCATCGGGAACGCCCGGATCGTCCGCTTGGCCAGATACGGACCGATCGCCCGCGGCACCCCGATGTCGCGGCGATACGCTCGCATGACGAGGAAGCCGGAAAGGACGAAGAAGAAATCGACCGCGTAGGCGAGGCCGTCCATCCACCGGAAGGTCGCTGCCCCTGCGATTCCCGCGGAAACATTAGCGTTGAACGCTACCACGCACAGCGCGGCGATCCCGCGCGCCATCTCCAATGTGGTCAACCTCGGCCGCGACCGATCTGCCTGCGGCGCCCCGGCTAAAATGGCGTCTGGGGCATTCGCCATGGCCCGGCTAGCGTGATCGGAAAGGTTTCAGAACGATGTGCGTGTAAGCCAGGACACCGACGAGCAGTGCGACGGCGGGAATCATGTAGCCTTCGTTGCCGACATAATTCGCCAGTGCGCATCCCACCGCGGGCGGGAGATAGTGCCAGATCGTATCCGGCGGATTCTCCATCGAGGAGCGCTGCAGGAACAGCGTGATCAGGCCTGCGAACACCAGGACGGAGACCCAGTCGTAAACAGTTTCCAAGGGTCGGCGCTCCAAAAAAAGGCTCATCTACGGGTCGCTATCGCGACAGCGGGTTAATTAGAGACACCCGGCGGGCAGCGATAGTCGAATGCTCGCCGCGTACCGGGATATGACACGGTATGAAAAACGTCGGCGGGATCAGTTAGCAGCGTGGGGTGCTGTCTGGAAGGGTGGGCGTCGGATGCCCGCGCCGGGGAGAGGTGCCGACTAGGCGACGGTGCGGCCGACCATCATGCCGTACTGGCCGACGCGGATGTCGGACCGGATGATGCGGGCCGGATTGCCCGCCACTAGGGACCGGTCCGGCACGTCGCGAGAGACGACGGAGCCCGCCGCGACGATGCAGCGGTCGCCGATCCGCACGCCGGGAAGGATGATTGCGCCCGCTCCGATGAAGCAATTGTCGCCGATGAAGGTATCGACATGATGGGCGCGCACGAAATCGTGGGTGAAGATCTGCACCCGGGGCGTCACCATGGTGTAGGCGCCGATATGGATGCCCGAAGGATTGGTGAAATCGAGATCGGCCTTCAGCGAGATTCGCGAACCTTCGCCCAGCGTCATGCCCCAGACCTTCGTCAGGTACAGCCGCCGTGTTCCGCTCATCCTGCGATGAAGGAAAGTTCGTATTTTCTTCAGCACCATATCGATCCCGACCGCCCCTGCGCGACTGGCCTTCGCCAACCTTTCGCCACCGCGATATATCCATGTCGACGACTGAGCAAAAGCGGTGTCGGGCGCTGCCCCAAAGCGAACCGGTTGCGCCATTCCCCGAGGGCTGTCACCGCAGGCGCAATGGCGCTCCGCTTGTATCGAGGAAGACCGATCGATGACGCATTTCCAGCCGATAACAGTTTCGACCACCCCGTTCGAAGGGCAGAAGCCGGGAACCTCCGGCCTGCGCAAGCAGACCGAGGTGTTCCGGCAAGAGCACTACGCGGAGAACTTCATCCAGTCGGTCTTCGACACGATCAAGGATCGTAAGGGAGCCACGCTGGTCATCGGCGGCGATGGCCGCTTCCATAACCAGACGGTGGCGCAGACCGCGATTCGCATGGCGGTCGCCAATGGATTCGGACGCGTCGTGGTGGGGCGCAATGCCTGGCTTTCCACTCCGGCCGCCTCGCATCTCATTCGTAAACACGATGCGATCGGGGGCCTGATCCTGTCGGCAAGCCACAACCCCGGCGGTCCCGATGGGGATTTCGGCATAAAGTTCAATATCGCGAATGGCGGCCCGGCACCCGAGGCGGTGACGCAGGCCATCCACGCGCGCAGCGAAACCATCGCGCAATATCGCCTGATCGATTCGCCCGAGCTGGATCTGACGCAGCTGGGATCGCACGACCTTAACGAGACCATGATCGACGTGGTCGATCCGGTCGCGGACTATGCGGATCTGATGGAAAGCCTGTTCGACTTTCCCGCGATCGCCGCGTTGCTGGCGGATGGTTTCACTATCCGCATGGACGCGATGCATGCGATCACCGGGCCATACGCAATGGAAATACTGGAAAGGCGCCTGGGAGCGCCTGCGGGCAGCGTTATCAATGCGGAGCCGCTACCCGATTTCGGGGGCGGGCATCCCGACCCCAATCTGGTCCACGCCGAGCAACTGCACGACACCATGATGTCCGCCGACGGACCGGATTTCGGCGCGGCTTCCGACGGGGACGGAGACCGCAATCTGATCCTGGGCAAGGGCATCTATGTCAGCCCGTCCGATTCGCTGGCGGTTCTGGCGGCCAACGCGCATCTGGTCCCGGCCTTTTTACGAGGCATCGCGGGTGTCGCCCGGTCGATGCCGACGAGCCGGGCGGCAGATCGCGTGGCCGAGCGGCTGGGCGTAGAGGCCTACGAAACGCCGACGGGATGGAAGTTTTTCGGAACCCTGCTCGATGCGGGGAAGGTGTCGATCTGTGGCGAGGAAAGTGCCGGCACGGGCGCCGATCACGTGCGCGAGAAGGACGGCCTGTGGGCGATTCTGTTCTGGCTCAACGTCATCGCAGCGCGCCGCGAGCCGGTGGCGCAGATCATGGCCGACCATTGGCAGCGCTATGGACGCGATTATTACGCGCGCCACGATTACGAGGCGCTGGACACCAAGACGGCGCAGGCCCTGATGGGCGATCTGAAGGAGGGACTGGCTGATCTGGCGGGGACGCGCGCGGGCGAGCTGACCGTCGAGCGTGCCGACAGTTTCAGCTACAACGACCCGGTCGACGGCTCGGTGTCGGAAAACCAGGGTTTGCGCCTGTTCTTCACCGATGGCTCGCGTGCCGTCTTGCGGCTTTCGGGGACCGGTACGCAAGGTGCGACGCTGCGCGTCTATCTAGAGCGGTACGAGCCCCCGAGCGGACAGCTCGACCGGGATGTCGGGGAGGTGCTTGTCCCGCTGGCTGATGCGGTGGACGAACTGGCGGGTATCAAGTCGCGAACGGGGCGCGATGCGCCCGACGTGGTGACCTGAAGCGGTTCGGAGCCGCTTCGATACCTAAAAAATGAGAGCGGCGACACCCACGACGCCGCCGATGAGCGCGGCGATACCGACTGCGGCGGAGATCGCCCGCTCGATCGCGTAGGGGGAAGTGGCTCCCTGCTGCTCGAAGATGAAGGCCGCGTTCGCTTGATCGACGCGCAGACGCGATTCGATCAGCGCATGCATGTCGCCGACCGGGCCGCCGCTTGCAGAGAAATTGCCTGCGGGCCTTGCCGGGGCGGTACGTGGCGCGTGATCGACCGCGTCGTCGATATCGTATCGTGGTTGGGGAAGCGCCATCGCCGTAACTCCTTTTCAATCGGAGCTTGCGGCAAAGGCGTTTAGAACCGGTTAAGGGAACAGCGGATGGCTGGCCGGAGCGCCTCAGCCTGCCGAAGGCTCCAGAGCGCGAGGCCCGATCAGGACTGCGCGCTTGGAGGGGGGCACGGCCGACACCAGCCCGCTCAGGAAAGCGCCGAGCTCCTCGAAATGCGTCTCGCCGTCGTCGCGGATGAGCGACGCGCGGATCAGGACACCGTCGGGGATGATCCCCTTCATCGCCAGTTGCAGCTTGTCCGACCGTTGCGCCCCCGCGGTCTGCGGGAAGCGGGGCCCCATTCGCGTCCAATAGACGATGTCTTCCGTCCGCCCGGGGGCCTGCGCCACCAGGGCGACGGACGGTATCTCGCGTCCGGCGACAGGCAGGGTGAAGCGTTCGCGCTCCACGATGCGCATGCCCACGGCGGGGTAGCAGGTTTCCGGCCGGTGGAGCTGCAACGCGTCGGTCTGCGTCCCCCCATAGGCGATCATAAGGTAGATCTGCGCGCCGGTGGCCGCATTGACGTAACGCCGGGTCAACAGCTCGTCGTACAGCGTGTCGGTCAGGCTTCCCTCCTTGATCGGAACGACAAGGCTGGGGTCGTAGCTCGATTTCCACGCACCGAAGTTCTCCGGCACGAGAGCTTCCAGGTCCTGCCGACCGAGCAGGTTCATGCGGGTGCGCGGGGTCAGCCAGGTCGCCATGCCCAGCGCCCCGAACAGCAGCCCGCCGGCCAGCATCTCTCTGCGCGCCATGCTCATGCCGGGGACCCTTTGCGGAACAGCGTGCGCTGTAACAGCGCGTCGATCGCAATCATCATGAACAGCGCCATGGCGAACAGCGCGATGCCGGCGGTATTGTGGAGGAAGCCCTGCGCGACCGCGTCGCCGTAATGATAGGTGAGAAGGATCAGCACCACCACGCGGATGAAGTTCGCGAAGATCGCGATCGGCAGGATCAGGAGCACGAGCAGCGCGGCGTAGCGCCAGCTCGACCGGTGGAGTATGTAGATATAGAACAGCGTTACCGAGATCAGGCCGATGATCGAGTTCATTCCCGAACACGCCTGCTCAACCAGCAGCTGATATTGCGCGATGTAGATCGTGACCCCGCTGCGCATGACGGGATAGTCGAACATCTGCAGCAGGCTGGTGGCCGAGTACGAGATGAATTGCTGCAGGGGCGCGGTCGTTCTGTCGATGACCCATCCCGGCAGGGGAATGAGAAAGCACAGGTAGAACAGGGGAAAGGCGTTTCGCCGCAACGGCGCGAGGCCGATGAAAGCCGCCGCGATCGCCAGCACCGCACCATAGGCCGCCGCCGCCTCGACGCTCAGGAAATCATAGGCGCGCGAGAAGGTGTAGGCGGCCAGCGCAATCACTTCCAGCGCGATGAAGAACCAGAACCCGGCCGTGGTGCGGCGATCCTTTCCTAAAGAGGAAGCGGTGCTGAAATCGCCCTGGCTCAAGAGCCACACGCCCGTGGCGAGAACGATGGGGGCATGGGCCCCGGCTTCAGTCGACCACGCCTGCGTCGCCATGCGATAGAAGGTCGGGATCAGGAACAGCAGCACCGCGACGATGATGATCGCGTGCTGGCGGACAAACAGAGCCGCCCTGCCGACACCCCCCCGTGCCGGCCGGTCGATCGTGTCAGAAATCATTGAGATAGGTACCGAGCACTTCCGCGCGATTGACCCTGAGATCGTCCACCAGCTTGCGAATATCCTTCACATAGCTGCGGTCCTTGCGCGCCACGATCAGCGCATAGCGCAGGACATTGGCGATACGCAGCGCGTCGGAGCTCTTGTTGGCGGGCGGCGTGTCGATGATCGTGAGTTCGTAATCGCGCATGCACGCGCCCACGATATCCGCGAATCGAGTGGAGGAAAGCAGGCCCGATTCGCGCGAGGTGCCGCCGCTGTAGATGATCGACAGGTTGGGGACCACCTCGCGATGGACCACGGAACCCGGGCCGCGCTGATCAGTCCCCAGGCAGTCTAGCAGGCCGCCGCGGTCCTCGCGGGGGGTGAAATACCCGTCGATCTCCGGATCGCGCAAATTGGCGTCGAGCAGCAGGGTGCGGATTCCGGACATCGCCATGGCGCATGCGATGTTCGCCGCCATGTACGAACAGCCCGTGCCGTCGCTCGCCGAACAAAAGGCGATGCCGCGCCGATAGTCGTGCACATGGCGCGACAGGAGCTGCGAATGCAGCATCGAGATCGATTCGGCCTGTGTCGAGCCGGTGCGCGACAGCATGACGAGCCGATCGGACAGCTCGTGCCCCGGCGCTACGTCCTGATCGACAGGTATCGCGGCCGCGCCGGAACGCTCGTCCACCAGCTCACCCATGTTGGTATTTTCCATGTTCATGCTCGTATGTAACCTAGGGTGCGGCGAGGCGGGGCTGGAAGGTCAACAGGCGCGGACCGCGTCGCTCGTCTTCTTCCGGTTCCCGGCCCATTGCGCCCAGAATGGGGGCGTCGATCAGTTGCAGTTCTTCAACCCCGCGCACCTTGCGGCGCAGCAGTTCGATCAGCAGCGACAGCAGGACGCCGAATGCGAAGCCGGCTGCGAGCGCACCCACGACGATGAGAGGATATTTCGGAAATTCGCGCGACTGGGGCACCACCGCATCGCCGAGCAGGGTCAGCCCGGATTCGGTCGACTGCGCTTCCTGCTCGAGCTCGGCCGCCCGGGCCGCCGTTTTCTGATACTGGTCACGCAGCACTGCGACGTTCGTCGCCAGGCGACGGGCCTGATCGGCGGCGCCCGCCTTGCGCAGCACCTTCGCCTGTTGCTCGTTGTAAAGCGAATCGAGCGAGCGACCGCTGGTGACGACCTTGGGCGCGGCCTGCGTTTCGCGGGCCACCGCGGCGGCCAGCGCGGTGCGCTGCTGCCGCAATTGCTGCAGGTCGGGGTGGTTGGGGCCGAGCGTCTGCGAGGCGGCGGCGATCGCCGCGTCGATCTGCGATAGCTGCGCCGATGAGGGCGCGACGGTTCCGCCGGTCATCATCTGCGTCTCGCCGGCAGGGGCCGAGCCCGCTAGCGCGGCAAGGCGGGCAATGTCGGTATCGACGAGATCGTCGGTCAGGATGACGCCATTGGCCTTCTCGAAATTGTTCTTCGCCGCCTGGGCCGCCGCTAGCTCTTCGCCCACCTTCTGCGTCTGTTGCTCGAACCACGCAGCATTGCGGCGCGCGGCCTCGCGCCGGAACGCCAGCGTCTGTTCGACATAGGCGTCGCGCACGAGATCGGCCATTCGCGCCGCCGGTTCGGGCGACGTGCTGGAATTCTGGATCTCCAGGATGTTGCTGCCCTCGACCAGCCGCGCCGAAGTCCGATTGATGACGCGCTGGGCGAGCCACCGGCGGAAGTCCATATCCTCGCTCGCGCCGCTTTCCTTGTACTCGGCCGCGAGGATGGGCGAATCGCTCCAGCCCAGCTTGTCGGCGACTATTCCGGCCACGCGGTAATCGCTGATCAGTTCGATCTGCGTCTTCACGAAGGCGCGCGCCCATTGCGAGGCGATCACTTCACCGGTGATGGGGTCGGGCTTCACGATGTCGAGCATGACGCGCGAGGTCGCGACGTAGCGCGGTGGCATCATCCACGCCACGAACAGCGCTGCGAACAGGGCCCCGAACGTCGTGAAGGCGATCAGAAGACGCTTCGACCAGAGGATGCGGAAGAATTGGACGACGCTCATGCGGGAAATCCGTTCAATTTGGAGCGGTCAGAAGAACCGCTCGCCTACTTTGACGACGTCGCCCGCCTGGACGATGTCGTCGAGCTTGGTGTCATCGAGTTCTACGCCGTTGCGATAGACATCGACCTTCTTCTCCGATCCGAGCGAGGTCAGACCGCCACCGCGTGCGAGTGCCATGCGCAGCGACATGCCTTCCACTACGGGGTAGCTGCCGGGGGCATTGACCTGACCGTAGATGTAGAAAACCGGACGCTCCCCCTCCTCAACGCGGGCGACGTAGATCTTGTCGCCGGACTCCACATAGGGGTCCATCGCCGCACCGCCGGTGGCCATCTGCTCGACCGTGAAGGAAAGCTGTTCCCCGTTCTGGCGGGTCAGCGATACCGTTTCCGAACCATTGGGTCCGATCCCGCCGGCGCGGGCGATAATTTCGGAGAGGCGAAAATTACGGTTGATCGGCAGCAGGCCGGGCTGGTTGACCTGGCCGAGCACCGTGACGTAGCTGCTGGAATATCCGGTCACCACGACGTTGACGATCGGATTGGTAAAGTACCCGCCAGCCATCAGCTTCGCCGCGATCGCATCCTGCAGGCCTTGGGGCGAGAGTCCGGTGGCGCGGATGCTGCGCACATAGGGCAGTTGCACCGTGCCGTCGGGCTGGATCTGGACCTGCGTGTTAAAATCGGCCCGCCCGGGAATCGAGACCTGGATCGCATCGCCTTCGCCAAGGACATAGCCGTCCGGCAGAGGCACCGCGCCGCTCGTGGCGGGGGCAGGCTGTTCCTGCGCGGCGAGCGGCGAAATCGCCCCACCGACAGCCGTCAGCAGCAGCGCACACAACGCAAAGGCGCGAAAGATGCTAGCAATCACGTAAATGCTCCTTGCTCAGCGGACCAGCGCGATGCGACCGGTCAAACCGACGAAATATCCGTCGTAATCGAAAAAGGTGCCATTCGCGTTACGATTTTCGTATCCTCCGAACAGCGTGAAACTCAACTTCTGACTTGGCCGATAGGTCGCATTGGCCGTGACCGTCTGGAACTTGTCGTTCAGCAGCGCCCGGTCGGCGACCGGGGCCAGGAAACCGCTGTAGACATAGCGCCGATTTTCGAACCGGTAGCCCGCATCGATCGTCAGCCTTTCGTTGACGGCGTAATCGGCGGCCACGCCATACGACCCGGTGCGCGTATAAAGCGCATCGTTGTTTAGCGCAGTCTGAACGTCCTTGTTGATGTTGAATCGCAGCCGGGTGCGGGGCGTCGCGACAAGGCTCAGATCGAGATTGTAACCCGAACCCTGAAAGTCGCGGCTGACCGGAGCCCGCGAATCCACGTCGATGTAATAGTATCCGAACGAACCCGACAGGCGTGCCCCGATGTCGCGCGCGAACGAAGCGCCGTAGCGACGGACCGTATATCCATCCCGCTCGC
This sequence comes from Erythrobacter sp. LQ02-29, assembly GCF_022576075.2. Classification (NCBI taxonomy): domain Bacteria; kingdom Pseudomonadati; phylum Pseudomonadota; class Alphaproteobacteria; order Sphingomonadales; family Erythrobacteraceae; genus Erythrobacter; species Erythrobacter sp. LQ02-29. The sequence goes on from NZ_JANCNT010000001.1 coordinate 989,395, forward strand.
CACCACTGAACACGCGATTGGGGAACGTCGTATCCTGCTTCGAGACATAGAGCGATATCTCGCCGATGGAGGGCTGGGTGTAGCCTACCCCGGTGCGATAGTTGTAGGTCTCGTAATCGGATGTCTGGCGCCGCAGATTGCTGTTGTCGCCGCGGCTGTAGCCGAATCCCCCTTGCGCCCGCAGGCCGATCGGCGGGCCGCAGGACAGGTCGGCGGAATAGGTCTGTTCGGATTGCGTGTTGTCCACCACCAGCGTGGGATCGGTGTCGAGTAACTGGTAACCCAGCTCGCTCTGTGCGCGCGAATAGGAAATCGTCGGGCTGACCCGGCACAGGCTGGCCTTGATATCGCCGGTCGCGTCCAGCGAAATCCGCTCGCTGTCGAGCCGCGTGTTACGGGTATGAAAATCGTAGCCGACATATCCGCTCAGCTGTACCGAATGCGGGCCGAAAGCGCGACGAAGCGCGATCGTTGCCGCCGGACTGATGATCTGTTCGGCCTTCACCAGGCCACGCTGGGCTGTCCGTTCGTCGCTCGAATTGGCGACATTGCTGTCATGCCGAAGCTGGAGCTCGAAGCCGAGCGACAGCATGTCGTCCTTCACGCTCTGGGCATGCGCGGCGGACGCCATGCATAGCGCAAGGGTTGCCACCGTCGCTCTCAGGATCGGTCTGTTCACTCGCACGTCCCCCGCGTTAATCCTGATTTCCGAACGGCGCCGCTCTTATAGGAACCATTTCGCCTTGGGAAGAACTCCGCGCAGCCTGTTCTATTTAGGTGCGTTTTACGCGCGCTTCATTACGATGCGACGCGCAGTGCCGATTGCTTCCTTCAGCTGGGCGGCGATCTTCTCTCTGGCCGCGGCCTTGCCCACCTGCAACCCATCCATGACCGGTACAGGTCGCCCCAGGGCCCGGGCCGCGAAGACTCGCGCCGCCACGCGCCGCTTGCGCCGCGCTTGCGCGGGCTGCATCAGATCGATCTCTCGGGCAGGAAGCGGGGAAACGTCCATCTCGTCGGCTGCGACGACCGCGTCGAGCAAGGCATCACCGGCAGCCGTCCGGCTCATGATCAGGCTACGCCCGTCCGCTTCGTCGAACTGCGGATAGCCGCTCTCGCCACCATACCATGCGTCCGCGCAAGCGATATCGGCGGTGCCGCCCACCGCATCGGGACAGATCTTGCAGCGGAACTGGACTTCCTTGGAAAGATGCGCGCCCCAACTGTCCTCGTACCGCATCTCGCCGCTCTTGCCCTGCTCGTCGCGCGCGACCGTCAGACCGGGCCAGCCTTCGCCGCGATAGCGGAAATGCACCAGCCGTTCGGGATCGAGGCCCATGGCGCGGGTGATGCGGTCGGCACCTGCGTGGCTGGGCAGACCGCCACAAAAGAAGGAGAGCTTTATCGGGAAGACCCGATCGACGCGTTCGTCCATCCTGACGAGTTGCCGCAGGGCCGAGACATCGCACGGCTTGCCGATGAAGACGGTCGGCCGTCCATCCGCCAGGTGATCATCGATCCGTTCCAGCGGCGACGAGGCGGCGTAGCGCGATCCCGACCCCGCCAGCACGTCCTCTGGCGTATCCGAAACGGTGATGACGTTGCGCGTGGGTCGCTCGGCATCGGGTGCGACGTGAAGCACGCGCTCCACCAGTCCGCTCTTCAAAGCATGAATGGCGAGCGCCGATATCGCACCGCCGGACGAGCCGCGGTGGCGAACCTCGGGGTCGGTCGCGAAGCCGGTCAGGCATCGGCGATAGGGCCCCCAGGACGGTTCCGTCGATCCGTCGGCGAAAATCGGTTCGTCCCAGCCGGCGACCTTCAGGCCTGGACAGCATTCACGAACAATCTTCTCCGCTTGTTCATCGAGTGGAGCGGTCTGCTGCGGGCGGCTGTATCCCGGTGCGCGGGTGGTCATGGAGACAGCTCCATCGCTCACCCCCGCGCACAAGCCGCACCCGGAACAGAGCGAGCCCTTCTCCACTCGCTGAAGGGCAGGAGAAGTCGTCATCGCGTGGAGGGCATCAAGGCGCCGAACTCGCGGCGGACGACGTCCCGGTAGCCGTCCATCAGCGCGTCGACCTTCGCCAGGCCGGCCTGCTCATCCGTGCGCAGCGTGTCGCGACGCGCGAAGGCGTCGAGCACGAAAGCGAACGCGGCATCTTCGTCCAGCCCGGTGACCGGCGTATACCACGAATAGCCCAGCAGATCGAACAACCCGGCGAACTTGCGACTATAGGCGATGGGCACGACCGGCGTCAGCGAAGAGAACGCGCCGATGCAGGCGTGCATGCGCCCCGCCACCAGGAAATCGAGACCGGAAATATAGCTCTTCGCTTCGCTCGGTCCGGCGAAATTGGGCACGCGGACGGTCCCCGGGAATTCCTTCGCCAACAGATCGGCGCGGTGGCCGTCGTCGTCCCGCTTGTCCCCTGCGCTGTTGGCATGGGTTATCAGGTGGACTTCGACTCCCTCCTCGCCCTGCCAATGTTCGATCAGCCGACGTTGAAGTGCCAAGTAATCATAGGAAAGGCCGAACCGGTTCTGACCGCTTTCGGCCTGATCGCACAGCAGGCCCGACGCATTGATGCCGACGCGGGTCTTGCCAGCCCTACGCTGGTGCGAGCGATCCTCGAACGGGAGCATGAAGGCGACGTCGACAGCCAGATGCGCGTCCGCCCCCGGCGCGATGTCGTTGACCGCCTGCAGGGAGGTGCGATCTCTCGCCACCACCGCCGCGGAATTGCGCATCACCTTGCGCGCGAAGGGTTTGTAGGCAGGTTTGGTGAAGGGGCCGATCGTCTGCGGGGCGAAGATGAGCGGCTTGCCCTTCGCCTGGGCGATGAACTTCGACAGCCACAGGAAAGCGAACCGCTTCGCGCCATATATGTCGGCGAAGCTGTCCCCGGCACCGATGTCGATCACGCAGTCGAGCCGGTCGAGCAGGCGCGCATACCCACCCGGCTTCAGCAGGCTGCGGGTATCGATCTCAAACTGCTCGACGTCGGGAGCGATAGATTCGGTAAACCCTTCGCGCATCGAAATGACGACGAAGCGGACATTCACGCCCAACTCATTCGCCACATCCCGGACGATCGCCATATTGGCGAGCGTCAGCGCTCCGACACCGAGATTCCCGGCTCTGAGCGAATGCCATAGCAGTCCGACCCGGAGGGTCACGTTATCCTGGCCCATCGGATCCTCCGACTGGTTTGCAGACTGGACGATGTCCGGCGATCAGGGAGTGGTAGAACCGCCAGCACCCGGCGTGGATGCAGTCGAGGGTGCGGGCGTCGCTCCGGGAGCCGCGCCTTGCTTGGTCTTGGGAGGCTGGAATTCCTTTGCGTACTTCACGTTGCCCTTGCGGCCTTCGACGATCTTCCCGAACGCGTTCATCGTCTGCCCGTTGACGCGCTGTTCGAACACCATTTCGCTGGCGAGCTTGGTCGCATCCGCGCCGGTGATCGGAATGGTCTGGCGCGAGCGAATGGCGTTGATGCGCACGCCGTTACCCTGCGGCATGATATAGACCGCGCCGACGCCCATGCCGGAGATCGCCTTGACCACCTCGGGTGCCAGCGTGATCGAATCCACCGCGCCCATCGTCGTGCGGTAGGTGACGCCGTTCGCGTTCAGCAACGCCTCGATGCCGGGCAGGTCGTCGATCGGCTCCATCTTCTTCACGAGATCGGGTGAAATCTGCGGAACGACCAGCTGCTCCACGATCGTCACGAAGCGGTTCTGGAACATTCCCGGATTGTCGGCGACAAACTGCTGCGCCTCCTCGGCGGAGGGCTTGGGAACCTTGCTCCGGATATCCTGCCGCAGCATGTTGATGAGCGCGATGTCCTGCGCCTTTTGCAACTCGATCGCACCGGCGGGCGTCTTGTCGAGGCCACGCTCGCGCGCCTCGTCAGCCAGCGCAACGCGACCGAGGATTTGGTCGAGCGCCTGGTTCGCCGCCGCCTGACGCTGGCTGGGGTCGATGTCGCCGAAGCCCGACATCTCCGCATTGACCTGCGTCTGGGTAATTTCCTGGCCGTCCATCGTGGCCGCGACCTGACCCTCCGGTTCGGCGTCGGAGCCACAGCCGCTCAGCACGCCGAGCATCACGATTGCAGGGATCAGTCGGACGAAACGCATGTAATTCTCCAACAGCCTGTATTGCGCCGCATTGCGAACGTTGCGATGGAAGCTGGGCCGTACAAGTAAAGAGCCGCTTCCCTAGCAAGGTTGGCCGGAGAATGAACAGCTTTTTGCCCAAACGGTTCGCAGCGGGACAGGGGTCAAGATGCAATCGCGGATTTCGGATGTACCGGGCGCTGGGCCCGTCGCCAGCGGTCTGAGGCTGTGCCTGGCCGCTTCGGGCGGCGGGCATGTGCGCCAATTGCTGGATCTAGAGCCGTTATCGTGCGACTACCGCAGCTTTTTCGTGACCGAGGATACGGCGCTGGGGGAATCGATCGCGGCTGATCGCGAATGCTATTTCGTGCCACACGTCGCGCTCGGCCAGGCGAAGCTGGGCAATCCGCTGGCGATGGTGATGGGTGCGCTGCGGAGCATCGGGACTTCGTTTTCCATCGTCCGGCGCACGCGGCCCGATGTCGTGATTACCACCGGGGCGGGATCGATGATCTTCATCATGCTCTGGGCGAAGCTGTTCGGTGCCCGCACCATCCTGGTCGATTCCTTCGCGCGGTTCGAGGAGCCTTCGGCCTTCGCGCGGATTGCCGCGCCGCTGGCCGATCTGCGCATCGCCCAGTCGAAGCGATCTGCCGAGAAATGGAAAGGCGCGCTCGCCTTCGATCCGTTCAAGATGATTGATACCCCGCGCCCGGCCAAGGAACCGCTGATGTTCGCGACGGTGGGCGCGACCCTCCCCTTTCCCCGCCTGGTCGATCTCGTCCGCGGCGCGCGGGCCAAGGGACAGATACCTGAGCGGATCGTGCTGCAGGTGGGAAGGGGCGGGGACTGCGAGACCGACGATGCCGATCTACGCTGTGTCGAAACGCTGCCGTTCGACGAGGTCCGGAGCCTGCTGGACAAGGCCGACCTGGTGGTTTGCCACGGCGGTACGGGGTCTCTCATCACCGCTTTGAGAGCAGGGTGCCGCGTGATCGCGGTCCCGCGCCGGTTCGAGCGGGGCGAGCATTACGACAACCATCAGGCGGAAATCACCGAGACCTTCCGCCAGCGCGGGCTGTTGGAAACCGCCGACACTCCGGAGGAGTTCGCGCAGGCGCTGGAGCGGGTCCGCAGCCGCGAGCCCTTGCGCGCGACCACGGACCCGAGCGAGCTGATCGCTTATCTGCGGAAATGGATCGAAGAGAAGGCGTGAACGCGCTCAGGCGAGCGCAGCGTAGCCGTATTGGGGCGTGTCGCCTCCGCTCGCCATGATCTTCGTGCCGTAGATGCTCGGATGGGTGGTATCGAGCACCCCGCCGACGGTCTGGAAGTAGGTCGCGTTCTGCGCGCCCAAGGCGAACGGCGCGAAACCTTCGCCGTAACCCCCGCCGCTGTCGCGGATACGTTGCAGGTCGATCACGGATCCACCGGCGACGTCGGCGGAGAAGCTGCCGATGATGCGGTCGTGCAGGTCGATCGTCGTCTCCCCGGCGTCGCAGGCGATATTGGCCATCTGGTAGGGACGCCAGCCACGCGCGAGCACACCCACGGCGTTCGCGTTCCAATAGGAGAGGATGGCTTGATACGTCTGCTCCGGGGATAGTCCGCCCGAGGACGTGTCGTTGCGCCCCACCTGGAACGCCAGGATATTTTCTTCTGCCGATCGCCAAGCTTGATGGAAGGCCACCCATTGGCGGTGTCGCGGCGGTTCACCGCATCGCTCGTCATGGCACCGGCGATTGCCATGTTGATGACCCGCATGTCGCCGGCAACCAGTTCCAACCCGGGTTCCGTCAACGCCATGGCGGTGTTGGCGCCGGTCGGTATTTCCGAACTCCCCGCCGTGATGCTGTCGCCCTCGCGTACGAGATTCCTGGCGAGAGGCGACAGGGAATAGAAATCCGTCAGCACCTGCGAAACGCTGTCCGCCTGTGCGGTACTCAGGTATCCAGAGAAAAGGACGGCACAATAGAGGTCGAAGCCCGACAGGTTGGTTTCGTTGTAGGCATACCCGCCGAACCGGCCGCCTTTACAATCGATGTGAGTGGAGCCTGCCGCGGCTTCCGCGCCGCGAATCCCGTTCATGTAGTAGAGCAGGCCACCGTTCCCGCCGCTGCGCGAGGCTACGCCGAAGCATGCGAGCTGCGATCCCACGGCCATATGGGCGGGGTTGCCGATCGCATTGTATCCGGCCCTGTTCGAGCAGCGCAGCCACGGTGCCGCGCCACCTGATCCAGAGGTCGCGAACAGCGCACCCAGTGTGTTTGCGCGCGTAACGCCGTCGCTCTGATACTTCGTGGAGAAGAAGTTGCAGCTGTTCGTGTGTTCGTGGTGCCGCCCACGATGAACAAGGTGAAGGCTCTGGGCGTCACGGTGAAGGTGTCGGGCAGATCGAGCGTCGCCCCGTCCTCGAACCGCCAGCATCTGGTGCCCGCGGAGTCAATCCGCTCGACCGGCTCGGTTCCCATGGTGAAAAGATCGGGCGAACGCCGCGCAGCGATAACCTGCGTTACGCGAACACTCGACTTTACGACCGTCTCGCTATCAGGGTGGTAAAGGAAAGACGGGGTCAGCCCCGTACTCGCGAAATCGGGTCGATCACGTGTGAAAACCGGCGACAGCCCACCGTCCGGTCGATGAAGGGCCGCCGTATTCAGGCCACAGTCCAGCATCATGCTCATGCGAGCCCCACGATCTTCCCGGCAGTCGTGCTGGAGGCGCGGACATGGGTGGCCCTGATCGGTAACAGCTGCCCGGCCAGCGCAGCGATGGCGACGTCTCCATCGCTTTCCAATGCACGCAGGATCATCACGCCCGCTTCGCCGATCAGCAAGGCCTTGGGAAGTACGGCAAGCGCGGTGTCGTCGTTCGGAACGATCGCGAATGCCTCGCGCGCCGGCGCGATCACCGAATCGCCATAATTTCCAAAACGGTCTGTCATCCAAAACCTCCTGCGGTTAATGCATATGAGCAACGGCGCGATGACGTAACCTATATGGCTATGTGTAGGAAAGGCGTTTGCGAAAATGGTGAATTCTTCGATCGTTGGTGATCGCGGCATTGCGGTAATTCTGGTGAATTATCGGGGGGCGGACGACACCATCGAATGTCTGGCCTCGCTGTTCTCCGGTGACACGATCCCTTACGTGATCGTCGCCGACAACGCCTCCGGCGACGGGTCGGTCGCCAGGATAGCGGCATGGGCAGATGGAAAGGGAAGCGTCCCGGTCGCCAATCCCGCCCACGCGAACGAGGCCTACGAACGGATCGAGCGCCCTATCGAATATGAAGTGCTGGGTCCCGGCGATCTGGCGCACGGCCTTCGCAAACCCCTCACCCTGATCGAAACGGGCGGCAATCTCGGCTTCGCAGGGGGGAACAACCGGGGCCTCGAACTGGCGTTGAACAACCCGGAGATCGACCTTTTCTGGCTGTTGAACAACGACACTATCGTAGAGCCCGACACCGTACGCAAACTGCGCCAGGCATTCGCCGACGCTCCCGACCATGCGATGCTGGGCACGCCGCTCCGGCTGTATCACGACCGCGACCGACATCAGTTGCTGAACGGCATGCGCTTCAACAAATGGACCGGTGCGGCGGCGGGCATCGCGGGGGGATCGGCGATCGACAGCCCGTTCGACCGGCAGGACGTCATTGCGAAGAGCGACTTCGTGTGCGGTGCCTCGCTCGCCGTGACCCGCCCGTTCTTGGAGGACGTGGGGCTACTGGAAGAGCGCTTCTTCCTTTATTACGAGGAAATCGACTGGGCGATGCGGGCCAAAAAAGGCCGTCACCGCACGGGCTTCGCCGATCAGGCCATCGTCTATCACAAGGAAGGCGCGTCGGCAGGCTCTGCCAGTCGATTGTCCCGCCGTGCACGGTCCCCGCTATCGGAATACCATCACATCCGCAGCAAGATGATCTTCTGCCGAAAGCATTTTCCGGCACTGCTGCCGCTCTATTTTGCGCAGAATCTGGTCATTTTCGCCCGGCGGGTGGCTCGGCGGCAGCCGCAGCAGGCGCGGGCGATTCTGCGCGCTACTTTCGGTCGCCCGCTCGGCTGATCATCGGCGGCAATCCCGATCGTCCCGGAACAGGCACGATCCAAGAAGTGCCTTGCCCGACCGGGGCGCCATGCCCACACTTGGTAAACGAAGCGCTCGCGCCAGCTCAGGTTCAGACCCGTGCGAGCACCGCGTCGCGAGTAAGGAATGCAACCATGCCGACTTTCGCCATCACCAGCCTGCGGCGCACATCGCTCGCAATCGGTCTCATTCTCGCGAGCGCGGCGTGCGGCCAGCCGCCAGCTCAGGCCAACGATCAGTCGAGCGAGAGAGCGGGCGACACGGTCGTGTCCTCGGTCGCGCAACTGGAACGGGCCGTATCGAGCGCGACTCAGGGAAGCGTGATCCGCATCTCCGCCGGTCGCTACCCGGCCCTCACCCTGAAAGACATCCGCAAGACCGGGAACGTCACCATAACGTCCGCCGATCCTGCGAACCCTGCCATATTCGGGCGTATATCCTTGCGCGACGTTTCCGGCCTGACGCTTTCCCACCTGTCGATCGTTCCGGAGCAGGCTGCGTCAGAGCGGTACGCCCTGCTGGCGCTCAATTGTCACGATATCGAATTCAGCAATCTCACTTTCCGGGGAGCGGGGAACCAGATCGCCCGGCGCATCGGCCCGGCAGTCATGCTCCGCAGTTCCAGCGATATCCGATTCCTGCGCAGCGATTTCGCCTTTTTCCGCCATGGGCTGGCGATGCTCGATTTGAAGAACGTGGTGATCGCGCACAACGAATTCGAAAATCTCCAGACCGATGCGATTCGCGGCGGCGGCGTGAGCGACGCGATCATCGAGAACAACGTAATGACGGGCTATCGCCCCGCCCCGAAGGACCATCCCGACGGGATACAGCTGTGGTCGACGCATCAAGACGAACCCGGTCGCAACATCGTCATACGCGACAATCTGGTGGTGCGGGGCGAGGGCGGGCCGACGCAAGGGGTCTTCATCCGCGACACCAAGAAACAAATGCCGTTCGAGAATGTCGAGGTTTCCGGCAACCTTGTGATCGGCAGCCTTTACAACGGGATCGCCATGGGCGGTGTTCGCGGTGGCGTGCTGAAAGACAACGAGGTAATCGCCTACCCCGACCGCAAAAGCTGGATTCGGATAGGCAATTCGGGCGATGTGCAGATGACCGGAAATCGCGCGTCGAAATATGTTCTTCGCGGAAACGTCGGCCAGATCGACCAGAGCGACAATCGCGAGACCGATCCGACCTCGCGCGATATCGGCAAGCGGATCGCGCAATGGGTCGCGACGAAGCCCGGCTTCGCCGAATATCGCGGCCCCGTGCTGAAGAAGCTGCTGCAGTCCCGATAAAATGATTGCGCCGGGCATCATGCCCGGCGCATCTGCATCCTTCGATCCCGCGCTCAGACCATCACAGCCACATGTCGGCCTTGCTCAGCGTGTGGACGCCTTCGAGCTTCAGGAAGAAATCGGCGACACCGTCCCCGTCGATGTCTCCTCCCACCAGCAGTCCATCGGGCTGATCGGTGTAGTTCAGCTCGCCGGCACGCCCGGTAAAGGCCGCCGCACCGATGAAGGTGAAGTTCTGGTTGCCCGACATCAGGGCATTGGCATCCATCGCCCGGAAATTGAGCAGATCTTCTCCAGCGGTGAAATCCGTGATCGTATCGTAGGCATCGCGGGTCAGGTCGCCGTCGAGGAACGCGAACTTGTCGTTTCCAGCGCCACCCGTCAGCGTGTCGGCACCATGCCCCCCGCGCAAGAGATCGGAGCCGTTGCCACCGATGAGGACGTCGTCGCCGGCGCGTCCGAACAGCGAATCGTCGCCATCACCGCCCATGATCCGATCGGCTGTTGCCTTGGCATACGAACCCATCAGCCGTTCCGCGCCGTCCGTGCCATGGATATCCACGAACGACGAACCACCTTCTACCGGAACATCTTCTACGCTGTCCCCGGCGGGACCCTTTCCGTCCGATTCGAGCGGCACGTCGGTATCGGGTTGCGGCGTGGGAATATGAATCGCACCCGGATCGGGCGTATGATCCGGCTCTGGTGCAGGCGCCGGCTCAGGTGCGGGCGCGGATACATCCCCGCTCTCGACTGCTGAGAAATACGCCGCCGCGCCGGAACCCGGTTTTACCGTGTCCACCATCGAGGCGTAGTCGGCCCCTTCGGGCAACAAGGTATTGTTGGCGAGGTGTGGGCTGTCCCGATCGTCGAAGTTATACTTGGTCGCCAGGTTATCGACGATAGCGAAGTCCTTCTCCCGGCTCACGCGAATCCAGGAACGCTGATCCGGATATCCCGCGACGATATTGCCCGACAGCGTGCCACCTTCGACGCCGCCGATGGTGATTCCATTGTAGAGCCCGCCCAGCACGATATTGCCCGTGATCGTGACATTCTCGAACGGCAGGTCCTTATTGGTGTCGCGGATGAAGATACCTTGGATCGGGTCGCCGTCGCCGCGCACCACCACATTGCCGGTGATGGTGATATCATGCGCCGCGGTTTCCTGATTGGTAGACCAGAGCTGGATCCCGTCGGGATGGTCGTTTTCCGCAGGATGGAAATCGGTGAAGTAATTGTTCGAGATGACGGCTTCCGAGACACCGCCCCCGCGGATACCGTCGGTGCGGATGTCGTGGAAGCTGTTCCCGTCGATCGCCACGCCTGTCACGTCCAGCAATTTTAGTGCGTGCTCCAAGTCGTAGAATTCGGAATTGGTGACGCTGACATTCGTGCTTTCGCGAATCATAAAGGCGGAGGATTCCTGCGCCGAGCCAAGGCCAGCGGGGCCGTGCACGGTGATATGATCGAAGCTGATGTCGTCGGTCGCGTAGAGCAGGAAGACATTGTTCCCCCCTTCCACTGCATGAAAGTCGATGTTCGAGAAGTCGATGCCCGACGCGCTCTTGACCGACATGCTGGTGATCGTCGCAGGATCGTGCGGATCGAGCGAAGTGATACGGATACCGGCCTGCTGGATGTCCTTGATGGACACGTTATCGTATCTGCCGGCAGCGAGATATATCGTGTCGCCCGGCGAAGAATTCGCAATCGCCTGTTCCAGCTGTTTCGTATCGCCCACGTAAAAGTCGGTCATTTCAAGCTCCTGGTGTCGACCGGACCGGTCCGTTTGAGGACGGTCGCCCTGTTTCCATTCAGGTTCTTTAGTATCGTGCGATTTGTAACGCCGGCCCAAAGGCTAGGGTTAACGCGCCGGGCCATACTGGGCGGACTCCAGGGCATGGGGGATCGCGGGAATCGCTGCAAATCCGTTGATTGGGGATATCGAGGGCCGGGTTACGCGGCTTAACATTTACCCGCGCGCAACCATGTTCTTCAATTGGAGCGGAAAGAGCGGCGCAACTGATCCGTCAAGGGGCGCAGGAAGAAGCTCAGCATCGTGCGCTCGTTGGTCTGGATGAACGCCTCCACCGGCATACCGACACGCAGCTTTACATTGCCCAGCCTGCGCAGCTGGTCTTCGGGGATCTCGATCGTCACGCGATAGAAGGTATGGCCTGCATCGTCAGTGGCGCTGTCTGGAGAGACGAAGGATACCACGCCCTCGATCTCAGGGGTTGTCTGCCGGTTCAGTCCGCTGAACAGCAGTACGGCCTTCTGCCCCTCATCGATCTGGTCGATATCGTTTGGCAGGATGCGGGCCTGGACGGTCAGATCATCGGCATCGGGCACGATTTCCAGCAGGGTTTCGCCTGCCGGGATGACCGCGCCAATGGTCTTCACCGACATCTTGTCGACGATGCCCGCTTCCGGCGCGCGGATGACCGTCCGGTCTAGCGTGTCGTCGGCGGCCACCTTCTGCTTCTTCAGATCGGCGAGAGCCGACTGGACACGCACGAGTTCTTCGGCCGCCGCGCTTTTATCTGTGGCGCCGACCGTCCCGGCCTGCGCCCGGAATTCGCTAATTCGGGCCTGCGCCTGCTGAATGTTGGCCGAGGCAGTCTGCCGATTCGCATCGAGGCTGGCGGCCGAGCGTTCGAGCGCGTTGAGCCGGTCCAGCGTCGTCAGCTTGTCGCGATAGAGCTCGCGCGTCTGGGCAAGTTCTTCGTCGATCAAGGCGGACTGGCGGGCATAGGAATTGAGCTGGCTGCGATAGGCCTGGATATCGGCGGCGGCTTGTCGGCTGCGCTGGCTCAGCTGCGCGACCTGCGCCCCGCGCGACTCGCGACCGACCTGGAAATTGCGCTGCTCGTTGCGCATGATGGCGGCGACTTCGGGGTCGTCCGCCCGCTCGGTAAGCGCGGCGGGGAAGGCAAGGCCCGTGCCGTCCCGCTCCGCTTTCAGCCGCGCTTCGAGGGCAAGCAGCTGGTCGACACTCTGTCCCGCAAGGTCGGACGTTGCGCCGCTGACGGTGGTATCGAGCCGCAGCAGCGGCTGGTTCTTCTCGACCCTGTCGCCATCGGCGACAAGGATATCGGACACCACTCCGCCGAAGGGATGGCCGATATGTTTCACCGATCCTTCTACCGCGACCGCGCCGCTGGCGATCACCGCGCCGGTCATCGGAATGAAGGCGGCCATGCCGCCCAGCCCGAATACCAGCACCGCGATCGCGATCATGCCGATGCGAATGGTGCGGCGTAATTGCGGCTGCGTCGTCTCCTCGACGAACTGCGAATAGGTCGACAGCGCCGTGCCCTGCGCGGGGCGGGTCACCAGCTCGTTCATGCTTGGCCTCTCAGCTGCTTGGCGTTGGCCGAAATCTTGCGGACGTTGAACTGCGATTCCTCGGTCGTGCTAAACCGCTCGACCCGTCCGGCATTCATCACCAGAACGTGGCTCATGTAAGCTAGGATACTCGGCCGGTGGGCCACGACGATTACGATCGCGCCGCGCGCCCGGGCACCCTCTATCGCTGCGACCAGAGCGCGTTCTCCATCTGCATCGAGATTGCTGTTGGGTTCGTCCAGAACCAGCAGGAAAGGGTTCTTGTAGAGTGCGCGTGCGAGCGCGAGCCTTTGCATCTGCCCTGCCGAAAGCGTGCCGCCCTGGGGACCGAGCAGATGGTCGTAGCCTCCATCAAGCCGAACGATGAAATCGTGCAGGCCGGCCTCCCGCGCTGCAGCGAGGATATCCTCCATCTCCGCTTCCGGATCGAATCGGGCGATGTTCTGCGCCACCGTTCCCGGGAACATGTCGATCGATTGCGGGACATAGCCGATCGTGCTGCCCAGGACTTCCGGTGCCCACTGGTCGAGTGTCGCCCCGTCCAGGCGGATATGGCCCTGAAGAGCCGGCCAGATCCCGCAAATGGCCCTGACCAGCGAGGATTTGCCGGAACCGCTGCGCCCGACGATCGCCAGTGCATCCCCCTTATCCAGCGAGAAGGTAATATTGCCGATCGTCACCTTCTTCATTCCCGGGGGTCCGGAAACCAGCGAGCTCACTTCCAGCTTCTCGGTCGGCAAGGGCAGGGGGGTGGGGTCTGCTCGCTCTGGGACCTGGTCGAACATTCCGCCCAGACGCCGCAGGGCCTGCATGGTGCTTACCGCGCTTTTCCACTGGGCGATGGTCTGTTCGATCGGCGCGAGGGCACGCGCCGACAGGATCGATCCGGCGATGATGATGCCGCCGGTCGCCTCTCCTTGGATCACCAGATAGGCACCGAGCGCCAGGACGAGGGACTGCAGGAACATCCGCAGTCCCTTCGTCAGGCTGGTCATCCCGCCGGAGGTGCGAGCGAGCTTGTCGCTGAGCAAGGTGTTGTCGCGCTCCAGCTCCAGCCAGCCGCGCTCCTGATTGCGCATCATGCCCATGGCCTGCAGCGTTTCCGAACCGCGCCGGATATTTTCCGCCGCGGTGTACCTGCTGGCGGAAAGTTCGGACACCTCCCGCACTCTGCGCGAGGTCATCCGGTCGGTCGCGATCATCAGAATGACGAGGGTTATAACGCCGAACAAGGCCAGCAGCCCCAGGCTCCAGTGGAACAGGAACAGGACCCCAAGGAAGAGGAATACCCAAGGCAGGTCGAGAAAGGCGAGTGGGCCGGCACCCGACAGAAAACTGCGGACCTGGTCGAGATCGCGGATCGGCTGGCTGCCATTGCGCATCGGGCCGACCGACAGCTCGTATCGCGATACCAGGTCGAGTACGCGCTTGCTCAGACGGCTGGATGCCAGCGTGCCCAACTGCACCATGATTCGCGAGCGGATGTAGTCGAGCCCGCCCAGGAACAGATAGACCACGATGATAATGCCCAGCAGACCGATCAGCGTCGGCACGCTGCGGCTCGGCAGAACCTCGTCATAGACCAGCAGCATGAAGAAGGAGCCGCCCAGCATCAGAACGTTGAGAACCGCGCTGATGAGGACGATCGGCACCAACGCGGGCCGCAACGGCCGCAAAGCCTGTTTCAATTCCCTGCCGAGTGTCATCCTGAAATAATCCGCACTTTCGGTCCCTACCGGGTTCTTTTCGAGGCGACTGCGTCTAGGCCGTGCATAAGATCGAATCACCCGCGTTGAAGAACTTTCGAGCACCGGGTTAGGTGATATATACTTAAAGAGAGTTAACCATGCAGGCGGCGGGGGGACCATGCCCAGTATTACCAGGCGAGCTATCCGGCCGGCCTTGTGGCTGACGGCCTCCTTTCTCGCAGCGCCGCTTCATGCCGAAACGCTGGCCGATGCGCTGGCGAAGGCGTATCAAAGCAATCCCGAGCTGGAGGCCCAACGGGCGCGCACCCGTGCTTCTGACGAGGTGGTGACGCAGGCGAAAGCGCAATTCGGGCCGCAGATCACTGCCAGCGGCAGTTACGTCTATGCATCGGAGCGAACGAATGGCCCGTTCGGCGGGGAACGCGACGGTGCGACCCACACATATGATGTGACGCTCGACCAGCCCCTTTTCGCATCGGGCCAGCTCGCCGCCAATCTCAATTCTGCCGAAGCGGGTCGGCTCGCGTCGCTCGAACAGTTGCGTTTCACCGAACAGAATATGATCGCCGATGTGGTGATCGCCTATGTCGCGGTGCAGCGCGATCTCGCGATCTATCGCGTCCGGACACAAATCTCGCAGTTGCTGGACGAACAGTTTCAAACCACTTCGGAGCGCCTCCGGTTGCGCGATGTGACCATCAGCGATCTTGAGCAGACCGACAATCGCCGGCAGGTTGCGCTGGCGCAGGCGCGTGAGGCGCTTGCTGCGCTGCAAGGAAGCGCGGCGAATTACCGGCGGCTGGTCGGCAATTATCCGACCGACCTCGCACCCCTGCCCATGCCGCCGGAACTGCCGGGGCTGCAGCCGCTCTACGCGCTGGCCGAAGAGCACAGCCCGCAGATCCTTGCCTCGCGATATAACGAGCTTGCCTCGCGCGAGACGCTGGCCCTGCGGCGGGCGGAAAGAGGGCCGGTGATCTCCGGCACGGCTTCGGCGCAGCGTTCGCCCCTGTCGCAATTCAGCGACCTGTCACGTTCGCAGGCCTTCTTCGTGGGCGTGTCCGTCCGGATGCCGCTTTATACCGGCGGAGCGCTGACGTCGCGCGTGCGCGAAGCGCGCGAGCTGAACGAGGCCGATATTTTCGATGTCGAGCAAGCCCGGCGATTGGTGCGCAGCACTATCGGGGCGCGCTGGGCGCAGGCAGAGGCTGCCACTTCGGCCACCCCGATCTACGAGAACTCCATCCTCGCGGCACAACGGGCGCTGGAGGGTGTGCGCCGGCAGGAGCAGGCGGGCACGCGCACCTCGCGGGACGTTCTGATCGCGACCAACGACCTGCTGGAATCGCGCGTGGCCGCGATCGGTTCGGCGGCGAACGGCTATGCGGCGACGGTACTCGCGCTCGCCGAGGCGGGTCTGCTCGATGTCGCGCAGTTCGGCGCGGACGTCGCACCCTACGATCCGCTAGCCTACGATCCGGCCCTGTCGGACCTGGCGGGACTGCCGCTGCGTCCCCTGGTCGATCCCCTCGACAGCCTGGTGCTCGACGATGGCCGCGATATGCCCGGCGTGGTCGAGGAGAACGACGGAACCTACGCATCGCCTGCGGCCGAAGCGGGCGGTGCGACCATGCCGTCCGCCGTCATTCCGACCCCGCGCATTTCGGGGGAGCCGAGCGTGGCGCCAGCGGCGCCGCCAGACACATCCGATCGGCCCTAACTTCCCAATCACGCCGGAATGAAAAGAGCCCGCCCGATCGCTCGGGCGGGCTCGCGATTGCC
Organism: Erythrobacter sp. LQ02-29; assembly: GCF_022576075.2. Taxonomy (NCBI): domain Bacteria; kingdom Pseudomonadati; phylum Pseudomonadota; class Alphaproteobacteria; order Sphingomonadales; family Erythrobacteraceae; genus Erythrobacter; species Erythrobacter sp. LQ02-29. The sequence goes on from NZ_JANCNT010000001.1 coordinate 1,005,754, forward strand.
GGTTGGCCCGCTCGTTATACGAGAACGACTTCCGTCGGTGTGGTAGCCGCAAGGTAATCGGACCATGCGTGGCTGAATTCGATCACCTCGGTCTGGCCGTTGCCATTGTCGATGGTGATCAGCAGGCCATCGTCGCGAACCTTTTCCGCGGTTATCTGCGAATAGGTTTCGACGAGATTGGCCAAACCTCCCATGCTGGAAATGGAGACGCCACGCCCGCCCATCAGGGCGTTCGCCCCCTCCATGTCGGAGAAGGAAATGCCGAAATCGGCGAAGAAGACATGATCGCCTTCGCTGAAGTCGAGATCGTAGACCCGATCGTAATCCGAGCTGCCTTCGATCTGATCGCCATAAAAGCGGAACGTATCCGCTCCATCGCCGCCATATGCGGTGTCGTCGCCCGACCCGCCGATGATGTCGTCGTCGTAGCGTCCGCCCTGCATGTTGTCGTCGCCGCCGCGGCCGTACATCTTGCTCCCATCGGGGTCATAAGCCGGTCGAACGACGTTATCGTCGTCATTTCCGCGCACCACGGATTTTTCGCCATCCGGTGTCTGGGGCATAATTACATCCTTCCGTCCCTATAGATGCGCGCGTTCCAAGTCCCTTCGCGGACCGTCTGACGCCCATCCTCTTTCGCGAACCCGTTATGAGAATCCGGATTGCCCGGACGGCGCGAGAATAAGTGATCGTTAAAGATTCGTAAACTACGAAGTTCTTTATGTCGCGGCGATACTGTCTGGAAATGAGACGGGGGACCCCTTCGGGTGCGGGAATTGTGTTGGAGGACTCAATTTGGCGACTTCGATTTGCGGATTGACCCTTAGCAAGGCGCTCCTGCCGTCAATCTGCTGTCAGGCGGTCCACGATAACGTCCACCGCGTCTTCCCAGGGTGCGGGAGCAAATCCGAATTCCCGTACGAATTTTCCCGTATCCAGGCGGGAATTGGCCGGTCGCTTCGCAGGCGTGGGGTATTGGGAGGTGGCGATCGGCTCGACCGCCACCGTCCTGCCGGTGTCGCGGGTCGCTCGGGCCACGATATGGCGGGCCAACCCATGCCAGCTCGTCGAACCGGCATTGGTGAAGTGATAGATCCCCGTCGGTGAATCCGGTTCGCCGACCAGCCGCCGGCCAACCGTCAGAATGGCGCGGGCGATATCATGCGCGGATGTCGGATTGCCGAACTGGTCAGCGACCACCCGTAATTCATTCCGCTCTTCCGCGAGGCGCAGCATGGTCTTCACGAAGTTCTTTCCGAACGGGCTCACCACCCAGGCGGTACGCAAGATCACGCTGCGACAGGCGCTGGCCAGAACGGCTTGTTCCCCCGCCAGCTTGGTGCGGCCATATGCGCCGATCGGACCGACATCGTCCTCCTCACGATAGGCGCGCCCGGTCAATTCGCCGTCGAAGACATAGTCGGTCGAGATGTGGACCATACGGATTCCCGCGCTCGCCGCCGCCTGCGCGAGTACGCCCGGGGCATCCGCGTTGATGCGCCGGGCGAGGTCCTCCTCGCCCTCTGCCGTATCGACGGCAGTGTAGGCCCCGCAATTGACGATCAGTTCGGCATTGGTCCGGCGAAGGAGTTCGTCGACATCGCCCGGCTGCGCAAGGTCCAGTTCGGAACGGTCCGGCGCGTAAATTTGGACCGAAGCAGCCGGGGCGAGTTCGCGCAGGGCGGAGCCGACCTGCCCGCTCCCCCCGGTTACGAGCCAGGTTCGCCCCACAGCTTGCGGATCAGCCGCCAATGCCCACCCTTTCCGCACGATATCCGCCCGACAGGATGTCTTCCCACCAATCGCGGTTATCGAGATACCACTGGACCGTGCGACGCAGCCCGCTCTCGAAGTTCTCGGCAGGCTTCCAACCCAGATCGCGCTCGATCTTCGACGGATCGATGGCGTAGCGGAAATCGTGGCCTGGGCGATCGGACACGAACGTGATCTGCTCGCGATAGCTGGCCCCGTCGGCGGGGGGGGAAAGATCGTCCAGCACATCGCAGATGCCATGCACCACCTGCAGATTGGTCCGCTCCGAATGACCGCCGATCATGTATGTTTCGCCCGGCGTGCCGCGATCCATGGCCAGCGTCAGCGCGCGGGCGTGGTCATCCACGAACAGCCAGTCGCGCACATTGCTGCCATCGCCATAGACCGGCAGTTCCTCGCCCCCGACCGCGCGAATGATGACAAGCGGGATCAGCTTTTCCGGGAAGTGGTAGGGCCCGTAATTGTTCGAGCAATTGGTGATGATCGTCGGCAGGCCATGGGTGTGGTGCCACGCGCTGACCAGATGATCGGACCCCGCCTTTGATGCCGAATAGGGCGAGCGGGGATCGTAGGCCGTGCTTTCGGTGAAGTATCCCTCGTCACCCAGCGCGCCATATACCTCATCGGTGGAGATATGATGGAACCGGAAGCTTTCCTTCTCCGCCCCTTCCAGCCCCTTCCAGTACCCCGTCGCCGCCTGCAGCATCTCGAACGTGCCGACGATGTTGGTCTGGATGAACTGCGCCGGGCCGTCGATCGAGCGATCGACATGGCTTTCCGCCGCCAGATGCATGATGGCATCGGGCCGGAAATCCTCGATAGCCGCGGCAACCGCTTCGCCGTTGCAGATATCGGCCTGAACGAAGCGATAGCGCGGATCGTCGGCCACGTCCTTCAGCGATGCGAGGTTGCCGGCATAGGTCAGCTTGTCGAGGTTCAGCACCTCCGCCTGCGTTTCGCCGATCAGGTGGCGCACCAGAGCGGAGCCGATAAAACCCGCGCCGCCGGTAACGAGGATACGTCGATGGTCGATAAGTGTCGCCTCCGTCATTGGGAATCGGGCCCGGTGCCCAGGATTTTCTCGAATGGCTGCCCGTCATAGCTGAAAGGGCTGTCGAATGCGGCCAGCGTCGACAGCTCGCGATCCTTTGCCGATAGTTCGGGCTCGCCGTCGAGCGGCCAGTCGATGGCCAGCTCGCGATCGTTCCAGATCACGCCGATTTCGCAGTCCGGGGCGTAGTAATCGCTGACCTTGTAGATCACCTCGCAATCGGGTGTCAGCGTGACGAAGGCATGCCCGAAACCCACGGGAACGTAGAGCTGGCGACCTTCGTCGCTGTCGAGGTTGGTACCCTCCCAGCGCCCGTATGTCGGGGACTCGGCGCGCAGATCGACGACCACGTCCCAGATCGCGCCGCGCACGCACCGGACGAGCTTTGCCTGCGCGGAGGGCGGCGCCTGGAGATGGATTCCACGAAGCGTACCGCGCGCCGCCGAGTAGGAATGGTTATCCTGGACGAACCGGTCTTCGATCCCCTGTTCGGCCAGGGCCTTCGCATTGTAGCTCTCGGTGAACCACCCACGGGAATCGCCGAAACGGCGGTGGGCAAGGCAGACGGGCAATTGCACGATGGGAAACCTCTTTCCTGTGCGGCGGGGAGTGGGCCTTCGCCCGCTATGGCAGAATGGCCCCCGACCACATGGGTTGTCGCCGCGCGCCGCAAAGCGCGCTGCGAAATTACCAGGCGGAGAAATTGTCGGTGGAGATATTGATGTAGAGAAAGTCCCTCTCGACATCCTGACTCTGCAACGCATTCACGCCGTGATAGCTGTTGTTGGAGCAGGGGAAGAACACGCCGAGGTTTTCCTTCGGCACGATCGTCGCGACCGCGTCGACTTCGTCCAGATGAGGGTGGCGCGCGTGGTCCTGAGGCGGTTTTTCATCCTTCAGCGCGTAGATGTTGAGTTCGCCCCCCTTCGTGCCTGCCGCTTCTAGGTCCGTGAAGTAGATGATCAGGGAGCACAGCCGATTGCGGCGATCGCAATGCGGCGGCTTTGCATACCCACCGATGCTTTTCTCGACATCGAGGCGGGAGAAGAGCCGAACCGCCTCCTTGCGCCCGCCGTCGCTGTGCTTGAAGAGCTTGCGGCCGAGGGATTTGGCGCGATCGGCGAGGGTCTGCGAATCCGTTAGCACCTCGCGCCCTTCCACGCGCTCCCTGTCGTAAGCTTCGGGATCGACGATAACCTTGCATCCGAGCGCATCGAGACGATCGCCGAAAAGCTCGTTGAACTTGCGGACGAATTCCGGCGAGTTGATCCAGGCGTCGAAGCGCTTCCAGGCTGGCGAGCTTTGGATCAGCGCATCGTATGCCGCGTCTCCGCGATAGATGTCGAAGCCGGTGCCTTTGCCGACCCGGCTACCCGCGCTCCCGCTCGTCTCACTCTGCTGCGCGAATGCCCGTGTCTGAGGGAAATCCCGGCGCAATTCGTTGTAGAGATCTTCGGGAAGTATCCCCTGTTTGACCGCATGGGGGAAGGGCGACGCTGCTACGTCGGACGGAGAGAGATTCAACATGGTCTCATTTCCTCTGGCCGGCGCGGGCCGCCGGTTTACCTTATGTCCCGAATCGGGCGTCCTGTGGCATTGTTTGCGCCGAAGAGCGAGTCAACGTCGTCACAAACAGCTGTGCCTTTTCCGGATTTGCCGCGTGCCGAACGTTAACACGGTGGCTACGTCGCCAAGGCGACTTTCCGGAAGGCCCGCGTGCCGCGCATGTAGGGTTAATAGTCGGCCCGGCAAAAGCAAAATCGAATCGCGGACGTGGAATTGCTGCACTGCAATATAGAGCCTATGAAAAAGCTTAAGGGACGTTAAGATCGGGCCGCAGGCTGTTCCGCTATGAGACCGGGGCGATGCGGCGTTAGCCAATACCGACAACCGGGGATAGGACGAAAACTGCTCGGTTTGGAGCAGAAATCACCCGTTGCCACGCAGCGCAAAATCGACGGAGGTGGAAAAGCTCCATCATGTATCTGAGCGTCGACAAGGCCGATTCCCCCGGTGAAGTGGTCACGGGCTATCGCCCGTCGAACCTACGCAGTTCGGCGAAATTGCGCTTCGTCTTGTATGGCATCACGGCCATCACCGACCTGTGCGCGCTAGCCTCAGGCATGTTCTTCGTTGCCGGGTTGTCGCAGGGTCTGCACGCGGCAGACCTGTGGTTGCCGCTCGCCTTCACGGTGCCGATCTACGTCATCTGTGGGCTGTTCGCCGGGGCCTATTCGCACGAAGCGCTGGTCGCGCTGCATGTCAGCTGGTCGCGTGCGTTCAAGGGCTTCGCCCTGACTCTGCTGCTTGGCATGCTGGTGGTCGGCGCGATCCAGCAAAGCGTGCCCATGCCGCCGAGAGCTGCCTGGGGTGGTATGGCGCTGGCTCTTTTTCTCGTGCTGGCAGGGCGCGCGGCTATCAATGTGGTCGTGCATCGCGTTCTCGCCCGTCCGATCATCTCCCGCGTCTATGTCGTTGACGGTACGGACCTGCGCGATGCCCCGCCGGGCTATACGCTGCTGGACTGCGGTTCAACGGACCTAGCTCCATCCTGCAGCGATCCGGTGATGCTCGCGCGAATCGCCGCCATACTCTCCCATACCGACCAGATCGTGGTGTCGTGCCCGCCGGAGCGGCGGGAGCGGTGGTCGGTGGTGTTGAAGGGGCTGGGTCGCGACGGCGGCATACTCGTGCCTGAATTCGGCAATCTCGGCATGCAATATTCCTCGCTGGCACCCGGCTATCCCGTCGTGCTGGTCAGCAAGGGGCCGCTGAGCCTGCGCAACCGCGTGATAAAGCGCGCGCTCGATCTCGCCATCACCGTGCCGATCCTGATAGCACTGGCCATTCCGATGGCGATAGTCGCGCTGTTGATCCGGCTGGACAGTCCCGGCCCCGTAATCTTCCGCCAGAAGCGGATCGGCCAGCACAACCACATGTTCGAAATCTTCAAGTTTCGCAGCATGCGGGTGGAAAGCTGCGACGGCGATGGCGCCCGGTCCACGGGGCGCGACGACGACCGGATCACCACCATCGGTCGCTTCATTCGCAAGACAAGCATCGACGAAATTCCCCAGCTCATCAACGTGCTGCTGGGCGACATGAGCCTGGTTGGGCCTCGCCCCCACGCGGTGCAGAGCCGTGCGCAGGAACTGTTGTTCTGGGAGATCGACAACCGGTATTTCCTGCGCCACGCGATCAAGCCAGGCATTACCGGCCTCGCCCAAGTGCAGGGTTATCGCGGCGCAACGGAGCGCAAGGAGGACCTGACGCACCGTTTGCGGGCCGACCTCGCCTATTCCACGCAATGGTCGATCTGGCTCGACCTGGCGATTTTGCTGCGAACCCTGCGCGTGCTCGTGCACCAGAACGCCTATTGAGGCGGTTTTCGGTCCGCTCTTTCGAGGAACAGGCGCTCCACAGCCGGTAGATCGCCCTGCTCGTCCACATCGCTCAGCGCTTGCCCATCGCGAGGTGCAATCAGCGCGATCTCTTCCCCCCAGTCTTGTTCAGCCGCACCGCCTGACGTCAGTTCGGCAAGTGCCGCAAAGCGCCGCTGCGGAAATGCAGCGGGAACGCCGGGACTGCCATCGGGGTAGCGCGTGAAGGCGATGGCGTCGCCGTCCGCAAGTGCGGCAAAATGGTCCGACGGCACGAGTGGCATATCCGCCAAAGCGACGACCATGCGCTCGAACCCATACGCGGCGGCATGGCGTGCCGCGATGGCGATCGACCCGCCGATACCCCTCTCCGGCATCGGATTGGTGGCGATATCCCAACCCTCAAGGGCATCTACGAAGGCTGGCGGGGTCGGAGGAACGACGATCAGCCGCCCACTCGCCGGCAAGCGCTGCAGGGCGATCGCGGACCATGTACCCAGCGGTCTGCCCGCGACGGGCGCATCCAGCTTGCCGCCTCCGAAGCGCCGTGCGGCACCCGCGGCCAGCAGCACTGTTAGGAGATCGGCGCGCTCAGCCATGAGGGTGCAGCGCTTCGTATTTCCCCACGATCTCTCCCAGGATCGAGAGCGCGAGCGTGCGCGGCGTGCGCGATCCCGGGATGATGCCCACGGGTCCGCGAATGCGCCCGACTGCGTCCTCGGACACTCCTTCCTGCTTCAGCCTCGCATTACGGGCCTCTCGCGCGGTCGCGCCGCCTTGTGCCCCGATATAGAACCCCGGACCGTTCACAGCGTGCTGTAGCAGAGGTATCTCCCACTCGTGATCGTGGAAGAGCAGCACCGTCGCGGTCCAGCGGTCGGGCGGCGGCAGGGCCGGCGTCTGGCCGAGCGACAGCGAACCGGTCTCGACCCGCTCGAAGCCGATGCCGCACGCAGCCGACAGTGTTTCGAGCGCGCCAAGCTCAGGGTCCTCGCCATAGCCGCGCACGCGCAGGGCGGGCTGATATGCGCGCTGCGACAAAAGATCGTTCGCGGGCAGGGTCAGGTTCGCCGGCTCGCGTTGCTCGAGCTTGGCCAGCGCCGCCCGACAGGCGTCGCGATCGGGCGCCGGATCGAGCAGGATATCGAGCCCGCCCCCGCATGGCAGGCGAAAGTCGATCTGCGGCGAGCCATGGCCGTAGCGGCGCACATCGGGCCGGGGCATAGCGGCGATATCGCTGGCCAGCTGACGCTCCAGGCATCCATCGGCGAGGCTGCCGGTGACGCTCCCGTCCGGCCGGATGGCGAGCTGCGCACCGATGCGGCGCGAGAAGCTGCCCTCGATCCCGACGATGGTACACAGCACGACGCCCGGCTCGCAAGCGGAGGCCAGCGCGGCATGGTCGTCTTCGATCGGTGTCATGGGTAGGGAAGCCTCGGCGGTTGGAGCACCCGATGTAGGCCTTGCGCGGCCTGCGCCAAGCCCGTGCTGGTCTTCACCCATCGTGGCGGCTATTTCCGGAAGTATGACCGACGAGGAAATCCTAGAGCGCCACATCGGCCGCGAAGAAACCACCCGGGACCAGGTCGACCCCGAGCGCATGCGGCGGCTCGCCGCGTTGCTCGATCGCGACTGGGAGGAGAGCGATACACCCCCGCCGCTGGGGCATTTCGTCCTGTTCCGCCCCGATGCGCGCGAGTCGCGGCTGGGGGTAGACGGACATCCGATGCGCGAAGCGGAGGGCATGCTGCCCGCGATTTCGCTCCCGCGTCGCATGTGGGCGGGCAGCCGTATCCGGTTCGAAGCGCCGCTGACCACCGGCATGGCGCTGGTGCGGACGTCCCGGTTGACGAAGGCTGTGGCGAAGCGTGGTCGCTCGGGCGACATGGCCTTCTGCACCGTCGAACATTCGATCCGGGCGGAGGGCCAGGACGCCCCCCTGATCGTGGAGGAACAGGATCTCGTCTATCGCGAGGCGCATCGTAGCCCGGACCTCGCCGTGCGCCGCGCGCCGGAACCCGAATTCGCAGCCAGGCACACCGCAGGGTTCGCTCCCGGACCGGTCGAGCTGTTCCGCTACAGCGCGCTGACCTTCAACTCGCACCGAATCCATTACGATGCGGATTATGCGCGGTCGGTCGAGGGCTATCGCGACTGTGTGGTCCATGGTCCGTTGCTGGCGACGAAATTGTTCGAGCATCTCGAGACGATCGCCCACGGGCGCCGGATCGCCGAATTCGCCTTCCGCGCCGTCTCGCCCAGCTTCGTGGGGGAGGATCTGACGTTGGGCGCGGCGATCGACGGGGATGCGGCACGGTTGATCGTCACCCACGGCGATGGCGTCGCGGTGACGGGCGAAGCAACGCTCGGCAGTTGAGGTCAATCGCCCTGCAGCGCCACGAGATCGGCGCGGGTGTTGATATTGGCGGGTATCTCGCCCACCACAGCACGCGCCCCGCACGCCTGTGCCAGCGCCCGCATCGAGTGCTTCCCGTCGCCTGCGAGGATCGCCTCGACCGCTTCGAGCGCCTCGACCGGCCAGCATCCGATCACCGGCTGGCTGGCGAGGTAGGCGGGAGCTGGGGCGAGCATGTCGCGTAGGTTTTCGGGCAGGCCCGGCGCGTCGAGGCCACAGGTCAGCACGCAGGCGAAGCCATGCTCGCGCGCGTATCGCAGCGATCCGGCGATGCCGCCCAGTGGCCCCATTCCGGGACCCGGATAGTCGGGCGTGGACGCCATGTCGGCCATCTCTCGCCCGACGACCACCACGCGCTCACACTGTATCGCGAGCGCAGTGACGGCATGACCGAGCAGCGTCTGTCCGTTCAGCCGGGCGAGTGCCTTGTCGCTGCCGAAGCGGCTCGCCCGGCCACCCGCAAGCACCGCGCCGAGCATATTCATGCGAACAGGCCGTGCGGATCGTGCGCCACCAGCGCGGTGTCGTCGCGGGCGAGCGCAACCAGGGTCAGTCCGGCGCTGCGAGCGCGGTCCACCGCGAGGCTGGTCGGGGCGGAGATGGTCACCAGCAAAGGGCACCCGGCGCGCACCGTCTTCTCGACCAGTTCGTAGGAGCAGCGCGCGCTCAGCACCACGAAACCATCCTCCATGTCGAGCCCAACCTGCGCGCAATGGCCCACCAGCTTGTCGAGCGCGTTGTGCCGCCCGACATCCTCGCGCGCGGCGAGGATCGTCCCTTCGGCATCGGCGAAGGCAGCGGCATGCACCGCCCCCGTTTCGCGCGATAGGGGCTGATGTTTGCGCAACGCACCCAGGGCGGCGATTAGTGCCTCTCGGTTGGCAAGTGGTCTGGCGGTGAGGGGAGGGAGAGGTCGCAGCACGTCCTCGATGCTTTGCAAGCCGCATAGTCCGCAACTGCCCTCGGTCACGCGCAACCGGACCCGGTCTCGCAGCGGCTCGGCACGGGTCGGCGGCAAGTCGGCCCGCACGATCACACCGCCATCGATTTGCGCGACCGTAACCTCTCCCAGCTCATCCGGCGTACCGATCAACCCCTCTGACAGCGCGAAGCCCAGCGCGAAATCCTCCAGCTCGGTCGGTGTCGCCATCATCACCGCGTAGGCGAGACCGGCGAATTCGAACGCCACCGGCACCTCCAGCGGCACCGCGCGCGTAATGTCGCCCGCGCCGGCGCCCGCCATGCCGATCTCTTGAAAGGTGAAGTCGCGGCTGCCGCTCATGCTGGCAGGTGCACCGTCAGAGCGGACTGCCGTCCCGGTCGCGGAAAATCTCGCGGCGGCCGACGTGATCGGCCGCACCGACCAGCCCTTCGCCCTCCATCCGCTCGATCCACTTGGCGGCGGTGTTGTAGCCCACGCCCATCTGCCGCTGGAGCCACGATCCGCTCGCCTTCTGGTTCTCGAACACGATCTGGCATGCCTGGCGGTACTTGCGCTCTTCCGGATCGTCGCTCGCGGTCAGCTCGTCGTCGAAGCCGAAACCGCCGTCCTCAGGTTCTTCGGTGACGGCATCGACATATTCGGGCTTGCCCTGGCCGCGCCAGTGATCGGCAACCCGCTCGACCTCTTCGTCGGAAACGAACGGGCCGTGGACGCGGATCATCGCGCCGGTATTGGGCTTGTACAGCATATCGCCCTTGCCCAGCAGCTGCTCGGCACCCTGTTCGCCCAGGATGGTGCGCGCGTCGATCCGGCTCGTCACCTTGAAGCTGATGCGGGTCGGCAGGTTCGCCTTGATCACGCCGGTGATGACGTCGACCGAGGGGCGCTGGGTCGCCATGATCAGGTGGATGCCCGCCGCGCGGCTTTTCTGCGAGAGGCGCTGGATCAGCACCTCGATCTCCTTGCCGACGGTCACCATGAGGTCGGCCAGTTCGTCCACGATCAGCACGATGAGGGGCAGCGGCTGGTAATCGAGCTGCTCCTCCTCGTACAATTCCTCGCCGGTGTCGGGATCGAAGCCGGTGGAGACGCGGCGGCCCAGCGGCTTGCCCTTGGCCGCCGCCGCGCGGACCTTCTCGTTGAAGCTGGAAAGGTTGCGCGAATTGATGCTGCTCATCATGCGATAGCGCCGCTCCATCTCCTCCACCGCCCATTTGAGCGCGCGCACCGATTTGTGCGGCTCTGTCACCACGGGGCTGAGAAGGTGGGGAATATCGTCGTAGGTCTTGAGCTCCAGCACCTTGGGATCGATCAGGATCAGGCGGCATTCGTCGGGCGTGAAGCGATAGAGGAACGACAGCAGGATCGCGTTGAGCCCAACCGACTTGCCCGAACCGGTTGTACCCGCGACCAGCAAATGCGGCATCGCTGCCAGGTCGGTGACGATCGGCTCGCCCGAAATATCCTTGCCCAGGATCATCGGCAGGCCACCCTTCGCATCGGCGAAGGCGGCGCAGCTCGCCAGTTCCTTGAAATTGACCATCTGGCGGTGGGCGTTGGGCAGTTCGATACCCATCACGGTCTTGCCCGGGATGGGCGAGACGCGGGCACTGATCGCGCTCATATTGCGGGCGATGTCTTCAGCCAGGCCGATGACGCGGCTGGCCTTGATGCCCGGCGCGGGTTCCAGCTCGTACATGGTGACGACGGGGCCGGTGCGGACCGCGGTGATCTCGCCCTTGACGTTGAAGTCGTCGAGCACGGTTTCCAGCAGACGGGCGTTTCTTTCCAGCGCCATCTTGTCGAGCTTGGGCGCCGCGCTTCCATCGCCTTCTTCCAGTAGGTCGAGGCTGGGGAGGTCGAAGCTGGCGAACATGTCCCGTTGCTTCGCCGCCTTTGCGGGATCGGCCTTGCGCGGCGCGGCGCTGGGGGCGGCGATCTCGGGCGCGCGGCGCGCGGGGGCGGGGGAGGGCGCGTCTTCCCGCTCTCCTTCGCTATCCGTTGTCGGCGTGACCCGCTTCGCGCGGCGCGGCATGCGGGGCTTGCTCTCGCCCGGATCGCTCGCGGCCCGGTCGAGCGCGCGGCGATGGAGGAACAGCGGCAGGGTCAGCAACCCGCGCCAGTCGATCGCGAAGACGCGCGTCACCAGCGCCAGCCCGCCGCCCAACGCCAGCAGCGCCACGGCCAGGATCACCCAGCCGGCCGCACCGCCCGCCAGTCGCGTGGCGATCGCCGCGGTGGCCTTTGCCCCCAGCAGTCCGGTGATGCCGCCGAGCCCGGCGGGGAGCGAACCGCCCGGCCCATCGAAGGCGAGCGACAGCACGATCGACAGCAGCGCCATGCCCGCGACCAGTGTGAGCACCGGGCGCCACCAGCGCGTTTCGGTGTCGCGGTCTTCTTCCTCGACATCGCGCCACAGCTTGCGCGCGCCGACATAGAGCAGCGGCAGCAGCAGCGCACCGGTGATGCCGAACAGGAACAGGACACGTTCGGACGCCCATGCCCCGGCACCGCCCATCCAGTTGGCAACGGTGCCCGTGGCGGCCGCGGTGGAGGGGCTGGGATCGGTCTGGGTATAGCTGAGCATTGCGAGGCCGAGGAACAGCATCGCGCAGAACAATACCCCCGCGCCCGTCATCTGCGCCGCGCGGCGCAGGCTGCGACGGAAGGCCGCGCGAACGTCGGCGGCGGATTGGGGCGAAAGTGCACGCGTAGCCATGGGGATCCTTGCAGGTCTCGGCGCTCATCATGAGTCCTGCCGGACTCCGGGTCAAGCTGGCTGCGGCGGAGCGAGGGCTCAGGACAGCCCGTCGATCGCCGCCCAGAGAGCCCAGTCGAGCTGTCGCGCGCGCTCCGCCGTCATGCCGCCGAGTGCGATGACGGGGAGGCGGGTGGTCTTGGCGAGGGCGTGGAATCCGGCGACGCCCAACGTTTTGGCGTCCGCATGCGATCGCGTCGGGAAGACCGGCGAAAGAATGATGGCATCGGCTTTGGCCGCTTCGGCCTGCGCTATCTCGTCCGCATCGTGCGCAGTGGCGATCCGCAGCAGTTCGGACGGTGGGCCGAGACGGTCGGGGGGAGCGTAAGCGCCGTCGGCTCCCCATGCGGCGGCGGTTTCCGCGCCGCCCGAGAGGACGATCGCGTGCCCATTCTTCCGTGCGAGTGCCGCCAGCGCATCGAACCGCTGCCGCCGCGCCGCGGCATCGAGATGGTAGTGCCGGAACACCACCGCGGACCGGGTCGGCAAGCGCATGATCGCCTGTTCCAGCCGCGCATCGTTGCGCACATCGGTCAGCAGCCACAGCATCGGCAGGGGGTGGATCGCGGGCATCGCGCGGCTATAGGCTCGTGCGATGGAAAGCGCAGCCTCCCGCCTCGAAGATGTCGAGTCCCGCATCGCGAAAGCGTCCAAGATCGCCCGACGCGCGCGCGACGAAGTGACGCTGATAGCGGTCAGCAAGACCCACGACGCGCAGGCGATTCAGCCGCTGATCGACGCAGGCCAGCGGGTTTTCGGCGAGAATCGCGTGCAGGAAACGGAGGCGAAGTGGCCCGCCCTGCGCGAGCGGCATCCCGATATCGAACTCCACATGATCGGCTCCCTCCAATCGAACAAGGCCGAAGATGCGGCGCGGAAGTTCGACTTTATACACTCGCTGGACCGGCCAAGTCTGCTGAAGGCGCTCGCCAAGGCATACGACAAGACCGGACGCCGCGTTCCGTGCTTCGTGCAGGTCGATGTGGGGGAGGAGGAGCAGAAGGGCGGCTGCCCGATTGCGGATCTGCCCGTGCTGCTGGCGCAGGCACGCGAGCTCGATGTGCCGGTAGTCGGGCTGATGTGCATTCCGCCGCTGGAAATCGAACCCGCGCCGTTCTTCGCCCTGCTCGACAAGCTGGCGCGCGACTACGGGCTGGAGGGGCGCAGCATGGGCATGAGCGGCGACTACGAAACTGCAGTGCAACTGGGCGCAACGCATGTGCGGGTTGGCACCGCGCTGTTCGGATCGCGGGATTAGGGCCTGAGCTCCAACGCGGTCGGACGCAGCACGGTACGGCTCAGGCCGTCTCCAGCTCCGCCTGCCGTTCGTCGCTGGCGGCTTCGGCCAGCGCGGTCTTCATCGCCTCCAGTCGCGCCTTGGCGGTGATCTTGTCGCCGGTCAGGTCGGTCACGTAGAACGTGTCCGCGGCGCGCTCGCCATAGGCGGTGATATGCGCCGAGTGGAGGATCGTGCGCTGCTCGAACAGCGCGCGGCCGAGGCGGTTGAGCAGGGCGGAGCGGTCGCGCGCGTTGACCTCGACCACGGTGAAGCGGTTGGAGGCTTCGTTGTCGACCGTCACCAGCGGTGCCACGTCGAAGGCACCGGCGCGTTTTCTCGGCAGCGGGCGCTGCGCCAGCCGGGGCACCAGCTCGCCGCGATTGGCCAGCGCCTCGTCGATCGATTTCTTCAACCGGGCGAGCTGCTCGTCCTCGCCGAAGGGGCGACCGACCGGGTCCTGCACCAGGAAATTGTCGACTGCCCAGCCGCTGCGCGTCGTGTGGATGCGCGCGTCGATGATGTTCGCGCCGGCGAGGTGGATGCCGCCCGCTATGCGGGTGAACAGGCCCGGATGGTCGGCGGCGATCACGGTGACCAGCGTCGCGCCCCGCTCCTCGTCGAACTCGGTGTGGATCGACAGCTCGTGGCTGGCATCGCGCGCCGCGTCGTATTGCACCAGATTGCGCGCGATGACGTCGGTCGGCTCGGCGATCCAGTAGGCGTCGGGCAGCAGCCCTTCATATTGTTCGAGCAGGTCCGCACGCTCGCCCAGCAGCTCGCGCACGTCGCGCATGCGCTGATCCACCCGCGCCTGCCGGTGGTTGACGGTGTGGCCCAGCCGCATCCGCTCGACCGAGGCATCGTAGAGCTGGCCGAGCAATTGCCCCTTCCAGCTGTTCCAGGTGCCCGGCCCGACCGCGCGAATATCGACCGAGGTCAGGATGGCGAGATGGCGCAGCCGCTCCACCCGCTGCACCTCGGCGACGAAATCCTCCACCGTCTTGGGGTCGGACAGGTCGCGCTTGAACGCGGTTTCGCTCATCAGCAGGTGATAGCGCACCAGCCAGGCGACGAGGTCGGTCTCCGCGTCGGTCAGGCCGAAGCGGGGGCACAGCGCCTCGGCGACTTCCGCGCCCAGAATCGAATGGTCGCCGCCACGACCCTTGGCGATGTCGTGCAGCAGGGTGGCGACATAGGCGACGCGCCGGTTCTCCACCTTCTTTATCAGACGGGTGGCGCGCGGATGGTCCTTCTCCAGCTCGCCCTTCTCGATCTGGCTGAGGAAGCCGATCGCGCGGATGGTGTGCTCGTCCACCGTGTAGTGGTGGTACATGTTGAACTGCATCTGCGCGTTGACGCGGCCGAAATCGGGCACGAAGCGGCCAAAGACGCCCGCCTCGTTCATCCAGCGCAGGACCTTTTCCGGGTCGTTCCTGCCCGCGAGCAGATCGAGAAACAGCGCGTTGGCGCGCGGGTCGTTTCGCGTCTCTTCCCGGATGAAGCCGCTGTCGCGATCGGCCTGGCGCATAGTGCGCGGGTCGACCTCCAGCTCGTGCTCCTCGGCCAGCTGGAAGATTTCGATCAAGCGTACCGGATCCTTCTCGAACCACTCGTCGGACGGGGCGGCGATGCGCCCGCCCTCGACGCGATAGCCCTTCACCTGGCGCGGACGGGCGCGGAATCCGGCGAAGAAGCCGCTACGCGCGGTCTTTTTGGCGAAGCCGTCCTCGATCTGCGCCAGGAATACTCCGGTCAGCGAGCCCACCCGCTTCGCCTGCAGGAAGTAATATTGCATGAAGCGTTCGACCGAGCTCTTGCCGCGCCGGTCGGCGAACTGCATCCGCCCCGCCACCTGTTTCTGCAGATCGAAGGTCAGCCGGTCTTCCGCGCGTCCGGTGATGTCATGCAAATGGCACCGCACCGCCAGCATGAACCCCTCCGCCCGGCGGAAGGAGCGGTATTCGGCATCGGTGAACAGGCCGGCATCGACCAGTTCCGCCGCGCTGCGCACGCCGTGCACATACTTGCCGATCCAGTAGAGCGTCTGCAGGTCGCGCAGGCCGCCCTTGCCTTCCTTCACATTGGGCTCGACGACATAGCGCGTGTCGCCCATCCGCTTGTGCCGCGCGTCCCGCTCGGCCAGCTTCTCGGACACGAACTGACGCTCGGTACCCTTCACGACCTCGGCCCTATAGCGCGCCGCGGCGGCGTCGTAGAGGTCGCGGTCGCCCCACAGGAAGCGCCCTTCGAGCAGGGCGGTGCGGATCGTCAGGTCTTCCTTCGACATGCGGATCACGTCGTCGGGGGTGCGGCTGGAATGGCCGACCTTCAGGCCCAGGTCCCACAGCAGGTACAGCATCGCCTCGGTCACCTGCTCGCACCACGGCGTGCGGCGGGCGGGGTGAAGGAAGGCGATGTCCACGTCCGAATGCGGCGCCATTTCCGCCCGGCCGTAGCCACCCACCGCCATGACCGCGATCCGTTCGGAGGCGGACGGGTTGGCGACGGGATGGACGTGCTGAACCACGTAATCGTGGATCAGCCGCACGATCTGGTCGATCAGGAAGGCGTAACCGGCGGTGATCTGATGCCCGGCGGACGGCTGATGTTCCAGCCGCGTGCGCATTTCCACCCGCCCGGTATGGAGCGCGTTGCGCAACAAATGGAGCACGCCGGCCCGCGCGTCCTTCTCCTCCCGCTCGATCACCTGTTCGATGGCGGTGGAAAGGGCGCGCCGGTCGATCACGGCGCGCTGGTTGGGGATCTTCAGATTATTCAATCGCCGAGGATTTCCTTGGTGTAGTGGTCGCGTAGGGTACGCTTGTCGATCTTTTGCGTGCCCAGCCGGGGCAGCGGCTCATGCGCCTGCCAGATTTTCTCCGGCCGCTTGAAAGGTGCCAGGCGCGTCTCGAGGAAGCTGCTCAGCTCGTCCGCGGACACGCTGTGCCCTTCCTTTGCCAGATAGGTAGCGCCGACGATTTCGCCATAGCGTTCGTCGGGCAGGCCGAACACGGAACATTCGGCGATGCCTTCGCAGCCGTATATCGCTTCCTCCACCTCGATGCACGAGATGTTCTCGCCGCCGCGGATGATGATGTCCTTCTTGCGGTCGACGATGAAGAGATAGCCGTCCTCGTCGAAGCGCCCGAGGTCCCCGGTGCGGAAGAACATATCGTCGGTGAAGGCCGCCCTGGTCGCTTCCTCGTCGTTCCAGTAGCCGATGAAGTTGCACGCAGTGCGCAGGCAGATTTCGCCGATCGATCCCTGCGGCAGCCGGTTTCCGTCATCGTCCATGATCGCCATGTCCACCAGCGGACGGCTCGGCTTGCCGGTGCTGTTGGGCTTGGCCATGTAGTTCTCGTTGAAATTGCCGCAGCCAACCGCGTTGGTTTCGGTGAGGCCGTAGCCGAGCAGGGGGAAGCCTTCGGGAAACGCTTCCTTGATCTTCGCCACATGGTCCGCCGGGCGCGGTGCGCCACCGGCGGCGAAGCTGCGGCAGGTGGACATGTCGAACCGGTCGCGTTCGGGATGGGTCGCCATCTCGTAGGTCATCAGCGGGACGCCCGCGAAGTAGGTCACGCGCTCCTGCTCGATCAGCCGCATCGCTTCGGCCGCGTCCCACTTCGCCATCAGCACGATCTTGCGGCCCAGCGCGTAGCTTTGCAGGAACAGCGGCACTTCGCCGGTAACGTGGAACAGCGGCACCGCGATCAGAGTGCACGGCTGTTCGCTGGGAGCGTCCCCGGTGGCCTCGAGATAGCTTTTCGCCATCAGCGATTGCAGCGCGTAGCTCATGGTGCCGTGGACCACCCCGCGATGGTCCGAATAGGCGCCCTTGGAGCGGCCGGTGGAGCCCGAGGTGTAGAGAAGGGTCGCATAATCGTCCGGGCCGACCTCGGGCAGCGATGTCGCATCGGGATCGCCCCAGACGGCGGCGAGACCTTGCGCCGGCGCCTTGTCGTGTTCGAGCGGCAGCAGGGTGGCACCGTGATCGATCCCGTCGAGCCGCGCGGCGCGCTGGCGATCAGCCAGCACCAGCCGGGAATCGACCATGTCGATCGCGTCGGCCATTTCCTCGCCATTGGAGAAACCGTTGACCAGCGTGGCGCAGCCGCCCGCCATCATGATGCCCATATAGGCGACGATCCAGTTGACCGAATTGCGCGCCGCGATCCCGACCCGGTCGCCCTTGACCACCCCGTGGCTCGCGATCAGGCCCGCCGCGACGTGGCGTGCCGCATCGAAGGCCTGGGCGAAGGTCAGCCGGTTGTCCGCATCGACCAGGAATTCCAGGTCGGCATGCTCCGCGCAATAGTGCGCGAAATAGTGCACCATGCTGGGCGGCGCGTTCTTCAGCACCGGCATCTGCGCGCCGTTGCGCGTGAACGGAACGGTTTCCGCCGGGGCCCCCGGTGCGGTCATCTTGTCCATGATGGCATCGAGGGAATTGTCGAGCTGGGTCGGCATGGTCTCTCCTGGTCGTCGTTCGCCCCGTCCGGTAAACGCGCAGGGTTTCTTCGGGCTCCGGCATGTGCCAAAGCCCGCCCCAGCAAATCCGACGGGTTTCTTGCTGCTACCGATAAGGGGTCTCGCGCGTGCTGTCACTACTGGCCGGGGCTGTGGCCCAGCATCCGATCTACTGGGCCGATCTGGGCCTGCGGCCCGGCATCGATCTCGGCTTCTTCACGCTGCGCTTCTATTCGCTCGCCTACATCGCGGGCATCGTGCTGGGCTACTGGCACCTCAGCCAGATGGTGAAGGCCCCCGGCGCACCGATGGCGCAGCGGCATGCGGAGGATCTGTTCTTCTACTGCACGCTCGGCATCATCCTGGGCGGGCGGCTGGGCTTCGCGCTGTTCTACCGCCCCGAACTGTTCACCGATTTCAGCCATCCCGGCTGGATGCCGTGGGGCCTGTTGCGGCTGTGGGACGGCGGGATGAGCTTCCACGGCGGGGTGTTGGGCGTGCTCGCGGCGATCGCCTTCGTCAGCTGGCGCGGCCAGCTCAACTGGATTCGCGTGTGCGACTACATCGCGGTCAACGTCCCGTTTGGGATGTTCTTCGGCCGGATCGCGAACTTCATCAATGGCGAGCTCTACGGCCGCCCGACCGATGTGCCATGGGCGATGATCTTCCCGACCGACCCGCTGCAGGTGCCGCGCCATCCCAGCCAGCTCTACCAGGCGGCGCTGGAGGGGCTGGTGCCCGCGATCGTGCTGCTGTGCGTGTTCTGGTACACCAAGGCGCGGTGGCGGCCCGGCCTGCTGGTCGGCCTGTTCACGGTGTTCGTCGCGGGTGCGCGCTTCATCAACGAATTCTTCCGCGCGCCGGACAGCTACCTCGCCTATGTGGTCACGGAAACCGGGCTGTCGCGCGGGCAGTGGCTGTCGATCCCGATGATCCTGGTCGGGCTGGCGATCATGGCGTGGTCGCTCTGGCGCCGCCCGACCGTGACCAAGCCCGTGGGAGATACGCGCCTCGATGCCTGACGAGCCGGGCGTGGAGGAAGGGGTGCGCGATACCGCAGCGCGCTTCCGCCGCCTGATCCGCACCCACGGGCCGATCCCGGTCTCGCAGTTCATGGGCGAGAGCAATGCGCGCTATTACGCGGCGCGCGACCCACTGGGCGAAGCGGGCGATTTCACCACCGCGCCGGAAATCAGCCAGATGTTCGGCGAGCTGGTCGGGTTGTGGCTGGCCGATCTGTGGATGCGCGCGGGCAAGCCGGAACGTGCGCACTATGTCGAGCTCGGCCCCGGACGCGGAACGTTGGCGAAGGATGCCCTACGCGCGATGCGGCAGGTCGGCCTCGCGCCAGAGGTGCATCTGGTGGAGGGTTCGCCCGCCTTGCGTGCGGTACAGGCGCAGGCCGTGCCGGAGGCGCATTTTCACGACGATCCCGCCAGCGTGCCGGAGGATGCGCCGCTGCTGCTGGTCGCGAACGAGTTCCTCGATGCCCTGCCGGTGCGCCAGCTGGTCCGGTCCGGGCCGGGCTGGCGCGAGCGGATGGTGGGGCTCGACGGCGAGGCCTTCGTCTTCGTCGCTGGCGACCGACCGATGGACAGCGCCGTGCCGCCGGAACGCCGCGACGCGCCCGAGGGGACGATCATTGAAACCAGTCCCGCCGCGGCGGCGAGCATGCAGGAGATCGCGCGGCGACTGGCGGCGCAGGGCGGTGCGGCGCTGCTGATCGATTACGGATACGACGCGCCGCGCACCGGCTCCACGTTGCAGGCGGTGAAACGGCACGAGAAGATCGGTGTCTTCGCGCATCCGGGAGACTCCGACCTGACCGCGCATGTGGACTTTGCCGCGCTGCGCGATGTGGCCCATGCGCATGGCGCGCGCTGGGACGGTACGACCGCGCAGGGCTGGTGGCTGCGCGCGCTGGGTATCGACGCGCGCGCCGCCGCGCTCGCCCGCTCCGCTCCGGACCGCGATGAGGAGATCCGGGCCGCGCATCGCCGCCTCACTGACCCGAAAGAGATGGGCGCGCTGTTCAAGGTGATGGCGATCGCCTCTCCCGACTGGCCGGAAGGGGCGGGGTTCGGCTAAGGTATCCGGCGCGGGGCCATGGACGCTCGCACTTTTCCGGAAGGATTGCCGATGAGATCTCATTTCACCGTCGCCGCACTCGCGCTTTCACTCGCGACCCCGACCGCAGCCGCGCTGGCGCAGGAATCGGTCGCCGGCCGCTGGATCACGCAGGATGGCGATGCGATCGTGGAGATCGGGCGCTGCGGCGAAAGCGTGTGCGGCAAGGTCGTTAAGTTCCTGAAGCCGCCGCCCCAGGGCGTGGGCCAGCGTGACGTGAACAATCCCGATCCGAAGCTGCGCAGTCGCCGTCTTCTCGGTATGGCGGTGCTGACGGGCTTCCGCCCCTACAAGGGCGACGAGTGGAAGGGCGAGATCTACGATCCGAAGGCGGGCAAGACCTACAGCTCCCGCCTCCAACGCGCGGACGCCAACACGCTGACGGTGAAGGGCTGCGTCGGCCCGTTCTGCAAGTCGCAGACCTGGAAGCGCGCCCGCTAGTCCAGCCCGATCCTGCGGGCGAGCCATTGCGCGGCCTGCTGGGGCGAGACCTTCTTCGCATCGGTGCGGTCGACCGAGAGGTTCGCCTGCCGCATCGTTTCGACGTCGATCGCGCCCAGCAATGGCTGCAGCGCCGCGCGCAACCGCGCATCGTCGGCCACGGTCGGTGCGAGCAGGATCAGCGCATCGTAGCTCGGCAAGGCGCCTTTCGGATCGGCCAGCGTCACCAGGCTGTCCGCCGCGATCCGCCCGTCGGAACTGTAGGCGCTAATGACGTCGGCCTCGCCCGATTTCAGCGCATTGTACATGAAGGTGGGTGAAAAGGTGCGCGCGTCGCCGAACCGCAGGCCGTAGGCGTCCGTCACCGCGACCCATTCGGGCCGCTCGAACCATTCGGGATCGCCGCCGATCACCAGCCGGGGGGCGAGGGGCGCGAGGTCGGCGATGGACGAAATGCCCAGCGCGCGGGCTCGGTCCTGCCGCATCGCCAATGCATAGGCGTTCTCGAAACCCAGCCGACCGAGCACGGTCACACCCGCTTTCTGCTTCTCCCAGTCGACGATGGTGCGGTACATCGCCTCGCGCCCCGGATTGTCCTCCCGCTTCAACTCGTTGGCCCACAGGGTGCCGGTGTAATCGACCGCGATATCGATCGCGCCGCTCGCAACCGCCTGCTGCACCACCGCCGAGCCGAGCCCGTCGCGATAGTCGACCCGGTAGCCCGCGCTCTCCAGCCGGTCGCCGATCAGGCGCGAGAGGATGTATTGCTCGCTGAACGGTTTGGACGCGATGGTGATCGTTCGCCCTTCCCCGCGCGGTGTGGGGCCGTACAGGACCCAGGCAGAGGCGGCGATGCCGAGCGCCGCGATGCCCAGCCCGGTCCAGACCAACCAGCGTTTGCGGCTGGCGAAGCCGCGCTCGATCGTGCCCAGCAGGGCGTCGGCCACCATGGCCAGCGCCGCGCTGGCGACGCAGCCCGCCAGCACCAGCGTCCAGTTCTGCGTCTGCAACCCGGCGAAGATCGGATCGCCCAGGCTCGGCTGGCCGATCGTGGTGGAGAGCGTCGCCGCGCCGATGGTCCATACCGCCGCAGTGCGGATGCCCGCCATCACGTAGGGCGCGGCCAATGGTGCCTCGACCAGCCGCAGCTTTTGCCACCCGCTCATGCCGACGCCGTCCGCCGCCTCCAGCACGCCGGGCTCCATATGCTCGCGCGCGGTGACCGCGTTCCGCAGGATCGGCAGCAGCGCGTAGAGCGACAGCGCCAGCAGAGCGGGCAGGAAGCCGAGCGTGGGCAGCCCGTCGCCGAACAGGCCGCGCGCGAACAGCAGGACGGGGAAGAACAGGGCGAGCAGCGCCAGCGCGGGGATCGTCTGGACCAGACTGGCGAAACCCAGCGAAAGGCGCGCCACGGCGGCGTTGCGGCTCGCCCATAGGGCCAGCGGCAGTGCCACCGCGATGCCCAGCGCGATCGCGGCGGAGGCGAGCACGACATGCGCGGCGAGCTTGTCGCCGAGCCCGAACAGCGTGGCCCAGAACCCGCTCAAATCTCCAGTTCCGCCAGCCGCTCGGCCTGCGCGCGCGGCACCGCGACGAAGCCTTGCGCGACGGCGCCGCCCGCCCCGTTGACCAGTGCGCGCGGTTCCTCGTCGGCGACGACGCGTCCGCCATCCATCACCAGCACGCGATCGGCCAGCAGCAGCGCCTCGGCCATGTCGTGCGTCACCATCACGCTGGTGAGGTCGAGATCGCGGTGCAGCTTACGCACCCGCTCGCCCAGCTGGTCGCGCGTGACGGGGTCGAGTGCGCCGAACGGCTCGTCGAGCAGCAGCAGCACCGGATCGCCCGCCAGCGCCCGCGCCACGCCGATGCGCTGGCGCTGCCCGCCCGACAGCTCGCTCGGCATGCGGGTGGCATAGCTGCCGTCCAGCTCCACCAGTTCGAGCAGTTCGGCAATCCGGTCGGACCCGATCCGATCGCCTGCCAGGCGCGGAATGATGCCGATATTCTCGGCCACGGTCATATGGGGGAAGAGGCCGATCGACTGGAAGACGTAGCCGATCCGGCGGCGCAGCTTCGCGGGCGGCAGGCTGGCGACGTCTTCGCCGCGCAGGAGCACGCGCCCGCTATCGGGCACCACCAGCCGGTTGACCGTCTTCATCAGCGTCGACTTGCCCGAGCCCGACGCACCGACCAGCGCGACGAAACTGCCGCGTGCTATATCGATCGAGACATCGTCCACCGCGCGGACGCTGCCGAAGCGCTTGGAAACGCCTTCGAAACGCAGCGCGGTGTCGGTTTCCCCCTTGGCCATCGCCCGACCGTCGCAGGCGGGCGGGCCGGGCGCAAGCGAATCAGTCGCCGGTCTCGATCGTCAATCGTAGTCGCTGGCACGCATGTCCTCGGCGAGGTCGGAGAAGCGGGTGATGCGCGGCTCGAACTTCAGCCGCACCTTGCCGGTGGAACCGTGGCGCTGCTTGGCCACGATCAGCTCGGCCAGGCCATAGACCTGTTCCATCTGCGCCGCCCATTGCGCGTGTTGTTCGTGGATCGCCTGATCGTCCGCCTCGGTGGGGCGCTTGGGCTCCTTCGCGGCGACGTAATAGTCCTCGCGATAGACGAACCAGACCATGTCGGCGTCCTGCTCGATCGAGCCCGATTCGCGCAGGTCCGACAGCATCGGGCGCTTGTCGTCGCGCTGTTCGACCGCGCGCGACAGCTGGGACAGCGCGATCACCGGCACCTCCAGCTCCTTGGCCAGCGTCTTGAGGCCCCGGCTGATCTCCGAAATCTCGTTCACGCGGTTGTCGTTGGCGCGGCCCGAACCCTGCAGCAACTGGAGGTAGTCGACCACGATCAGGCCGATCTCGTGCTTCCTCTTCAGGCGCCGCGCACGGGTGCGCAGCCCCGCGATGGTGAGGGCGGGGGTGTCGTCGATGAACAGCGGCAGCTCGGCCAGCTTCTGGCTGGCGATGGCGAGCTTCTGAAAATCGTCGCGGCTGATCTTGCCCATGCGCAGCGCCTCGGAACTGATCTGCGCCTGTTCCGCCAGGATACGCGTGGCGAGCTGGTCGGCGCTCATTTCCAGGCTGAAGAAGGCGACGCCCGCACCGATCGATTCCTCGATCCCGTCGCGCCGGTCGCGCAGCAGCCGGTCGGCGCAGTTGAAGGCGATATTGGTTGCGAGCGAGGTCTTGCCCATGCCGGGCCGCCCGGCCAGGATGATGAGGTCGGAATCGTGCAGGCCGCCGACCTTCTCGTTGACGCTCGTCAGCCCGGTGGTCTTGCCCGAAATGCCGCCGCCCGCATTGATCGCGAGCTGGATCAGGCTCAGCGCCTTTGTCGTCGCGGCGGAGAACTTGCTCGCCTCGTTCGCGGTGATCGCGCCTTCGGCCACGGCGTAGAGCGAGGCCTCGGCCCGCTCGATCTGCTTCATCGGCTCGACTTCCTGCGAAGTGTCGAACGCCTCCTCCACCAGCCCGCGGCCCACGCTGATGAGCTCGCGCAGCAGGGCGAGGTCGTAGATCTGCTGGGCGAGGTCGCGCGCCGCCAGCAGCCCGGTACCGTCCTGCGTCAGCTGCGCGAGATAGGTCGTCCCGCCGAGTTCCTTGAGCAATTCGTCCCCTTCGAAATAGGGCTTCAGCGTCACCGGGCTGGCGGTGGCGTTGCGATCTATCAGCGTCAGCACGCGCTCGAAGATGCGGGCGTGGATCGGCGCGTGGAAATGCTCGGGCCGAATCGGGGCGGCCAGGTCCTCGACCACGCGATTGTCGATCAGCACCGCACCCAAGAATGCCGCCTCCGCCTCCAGATTCGCGGGCAGCGCGCGCGCGCCGGCAGCCTCGGCAGAGGATGCGATTTCGGGGCGTTCGAGCAGGGTATCTTGGGCCATGCGCTCTCTCATGCGGATCGCCCGGGATGCTGGCAAGCGATCCGGCAACACCCGCGCTGTGGAAAGCGGGGATGATGCGCGAGCCCCTTGCCGAGCGGTCGCTTCTTCTGCGATTGCGCTTCCCGAACCGATGGACCAGCACCGCATCTCTCACATCTCGCTCGACGAGGAGACCATCCTGTGGCGCAACGCCGATATCGAGCAGGAACGGCGGGTGGCGATCTTCGACCTGATCGACGAGAACACCTTCCGCCCGGTGCGCAGTGCGGAAAACGGGCATGACGGGCCGTACCGGCTCCAATTGAGCGTGGTCGATGGGCGGCTGAAGATGGACATCCGCTCCGACGACGACGAACCGCTGGAGGAGCTGCAGCTCGGCCTTGCGCGGTTTCGCCGCCCGATCCGCGATTACTTCGCCATCTGCGACAGCTATTATCAGGCGATCCGCAAGGCGACTCCGGCGGAAATCGAGACGATCGACATGGCCCGGCGCGGGGTCCACAACAACGCTGCCGAGCTGCTGATGGAGCGGCTGGAGGGGAAGGTGGAGACCGACTTCGCCACCGCCCGGCGGCTGTTCACGCTGATCTGCGTCCTTCACATCAAGGGCTGAGGGCGATGGCGCGCACCACGAAGAAGGCCAGGCGCTGGCGTGCGCGGATCATCGGTGCGCTGGTGCTCGTTGCATTGCTGGCTGCGGGCTGGGGGTGGTGGGAAATGCGCAACTTCCGCCCGGCGGAGGATGCCTATCCCGATCAGGGCGCTTTCGTGAGCGCGGAGAGCGGTGCGGTCGAGTTTCCCGTGCTGCACGCGATCGGGGCCGACTTCGTCTATCTGCTGGCGACGTCGGGCGCGGACGGGGAGGATCCGGCCTTCGCGCGCGATTACGCGGCGGCGCGCGCCGCCGGCCTGCAGGTCGGGGTGGTGCATGTGTTCGACCCGTGCCGGCTGGCGGACGGGCAGTCGGCTAATTTCGTCACCACCGTGCCGCGCGGCCAGGCCATGCTGCCGCCCGCGATCGCGCTGACAAAGACCGGCGAGGAATGCGACCCGCAAGTGGGCGACGCGCAGGTCGAAAGCGAGCTGATGACCTTCATCAACCAGATCGAGATGCATGTCGGCAAGCCGGTGATTCTGAAGGTCTCGCCCGAATTCGAGGACCGCTACACCATCGCCGCGCGGCTGGAGCGCCAGCTGTGGCTCACCCGCGACCGCTTCGCCCCGACCTATGGCGGGCGGCCCTGGCTGCTGTGGAGCGCCAACCACGCGCTCCCCACGCAAGCCGCCGACGAACCGCTCGAA
Organism: Erythrobacter sp. LQ02-29; assembly: GCF_022576075.2. Lineage (NCBI taxonomy): Bacteria > Pseudomonadati > Pseudomonadota > Alphaproteobacteria > Sphingomonadales > Erythrobacteraceae > Erythrobacter > Erythrobacter sp. LQ02-29. The sequence goes on from NZ_JANCNT010000001.1 coordinate 1,031,583, forward strand.
TGGGTGGTGGTGCAGCCGTAAGCGCGCTCGCCATTCGGCCGCGCACGCAGTAGGGCACACCGCATGACCGAAGACGACCTCATCGCCGCCGCGCGCGAAGCGGCGGAGCGCTCCTATGCCCCCTATTCGAACTTCGCGGTCGGCGCGGCGCTGGCTTTTGCCGATGGCTCGGTCGTGACCGGCACCAATATCGAAAACGCCAGCTACGGCCTGTCGCTGTGCGCCGAGACGGTGGCGGTGTCGAAAGCGATGGCCAATGGCGTGCGTGGCGGACTGGTGCGGGTAGCGGTGACCGGCCCCGGGGTGGAGCCGATCACCCCGTGCGGCCGATGCCGTCAGGTGCTGAACGAGCTGGCCCAGCTGGGCGGAACCGACCCGGAAATCCTGTGCGTCGGCCCGGAGCAGACGCATCGGGTAAAGCTGAGCGAGCTACTTCCGCGCGCCTTCGGACCTGCCAGCCTCGGCTGACGCGGGTCGGTTATCCCAGACACAGCCGCGCGCGCATCGGGCGGTGATCCGCGCCGACATCGCGGAGCACCGAGAAGCTTTGGACCTCCATCGCGTTCTTCACCAGAACCTGGTCGAGCGGCCATCCCAGCCATACATGACCGGCGGGAAAGGTCGGGAACGTCCCGCGTCCGATCCGCGGATCGCGATAGCCGCCCTCGTGCCGGAAACGGCTGGTGGTGCTCGACCAGGGGACATCGTTGAAATCGCCCATTACCAGCACATCGGCTAGTCGGTTCGGCGTGACCTGCCCCGCGCGGGCGATGTTGGCATCGCGCGTATCGGTATCCTGCCCCGGTCTGGGCGGGCGCGGATGAAGCCCCACGAACTCGAACCTTCGCCCGTTGGGTAGGCCCAGCGTCGCGTACATAGTCGGCGTGTCGGCGGAGGTGTTGGCCACCATTCGCGCCTGTTCGAGTTCCAGCCGGGTGGCGAAGATCATGCCGTAGGTGTTGTCGAGCGGCATGGCGCTCACATGGGCGAACCGGGCCAGTTCGTCGGACAAAGCGCTTTTCCAGGCGCCATCGGTTTCCATCAACAGCAGCAGGTCCGGCTCCTGCTCGCGGATCAGGGAGGCGACGCGCCCATACTGGTCGTTCGATTGTTTCACGTTGAGCGCAAGGGCGGTAAAGCACGCCCCCGCGCCGGTCTTGTGCGACAGACGGATCTGGTCGTTCGCCAGCGGGACATAAGGCCAGATACGCACCAGCTGGATCAGCACGGTCGCCACGAACAACGCGCCAACGGCATAGCCCGCCGGACGTTTGACCAGGACCGCCACGACCCCCAGCAGCAGCGCCAGCCAACCCCAGGGTTCGCGCAGGAAATCGAGCACCCGCACGAACCACTGGTTGGAATTCGACAGCGAAATCAGGCTGGCGACGAGAAAGACGGCTCCGACGACACCCAGGGTGACGACGGTAAAGTTACGTACCGGTTCAGCCTTCATCGAGCCATTCGAGCAGTGCGGCGAGGCAGTCGCGCGCCAGAGCCTTGCACCGCTCGGGGCTCCACCCCTGCGCCGGATCGGGCCAGTCGGCGTTGTCCTTGAACGGCATTTCCAAAGTCATCGCGGTCGCGCCGTAACGCTCGGCGACCTGGTTGGTGCTGATCGTCAGGTTGGCAGTGCCGGGCTTCGATTTGGGATAGCCCTTCTCGGCCTGGAAGTCGGGCGTGCGCCGGGCGAGGATACGCTGGAAGCGATAGAAGCGCTCGCCGCCCTCCTCGGTCCAGCTCGGGATGCCTTCGTACCCGGCGAGGAAATTGGCCGCGATCGCCTCGTCGCCGTGGACGTCCATCGCGAAATCGACGCCGGTCTGGTCCATCGCGTTGCGGATGGCGAGCACTTCGGGCGATTTTTCCGCGCTGGGGCTTTCCCATTCGCGGTTGAGATTGGTGCCAATCGCATTGGTGCGCAAATGCCCGCGGCGCGAACCGTCCGGATTGCAATTGGGCACGATGTGGAAACGGCACTTTTCACGCAGCGCGCGGGCGAGCGTGTCGGCCGGGTCGGTCAGGCATTCGAGCGCGCCCTCCATCCACCATTCGGCCATGCTCTCGCCCGGATGCTGGCGGGCATAGAGCCACACCTGTTTGTCGCCCTCGCCCATTTCGAGGCAATCGAGCGGCTGGCCGTCGAGCGTCGCGCCCAAGCGGCGATAGGCGACGCCCTCCGCCGCGGCGGCCTCGGCCACCAGATCGTGGTGCCGCTCCATCGAATAGGGCGCGAAATAGGCGAACCACGCGATATCGCTCGCGGGGGTATAGCGGATCGTGAGCGTGCCGTTTCCGGCATGCTTGTCGAAGGTCGTGTCGGCCCGTCCCCAGAAGGCGCGATCTTCCGACACGCAGGCGCGGTAGTCGGGCCAGCCCGCGGGATAGGCGCTGTCGTTGAGGCCGGTCAGCGTCAGTTCGAGCGCGCGCCCCGCGGCACCCGTCACCCGAAAATGGAACCACTGCGCGAATTCGCTGTCCTTATCCTTGCGCAAGGCGAGCTGCGCGCTCGCGCCGTCCACCGATTTGACTTCGATATTTCCGCTGTCGAACTGGGTATCGATCGCGATGTCGCTCACTCGGGCACCTCCACTCTTACTGTTTCGCCATTATTGCCGGGAAAGTTCTGGAACACGGCGTCCGCCAGCACCTGCGCGCTCCCGGCAGGGGTCGCGTAGCGCGATGCGGCGGGCGCGTCGAAATCGGCGCGGCCTTCCCACAGCACCTCGTTGGTCGCGCGGTCGCGGATCATCACGCCCAGCTGGGTTGCGATGCGCGGGCCGCCGCCGCCGCCCAGATTGATGCCGAGGCCGAGCCCCAGGCCCGAGCCATAGCTGCCGGTGCTACCGCCCACGCCGACGCTGACGGGGCCGCGCCGGCCCTGCGCGTCGATCTGCGAACGCTGGATGCGCACCTGCACCACCTGATCCGCCGTGCCGCGCGCCATTTCGCGATAGCCGATCCGGTTGAGCTGCGAGGCGACTGCGGAAATATAGGGGCTCATCGCCAGCCCGTCCTCCGGCGATCCGGGCGCCGCCTCGACGAAAGCGGTGCCGGTGCCCAGCCGCGCGGTCGCGCTTGGCTCGACGAAGCGGGTCACGTCGACCGGGCTGGGGCTGCCCATGGTCGCGCACGCGGCGAGGGTAATGGGCAGGGACGCGGCAAGCAGGGCGGACCGGATACGCATGGGAGGACTCCTCTCTCTTCCCCACCCAAACGCGCCGCCGGCGCTTCTGTGCCGAGCCGTGCTCTCGGCGGTTCGGCGCTTGACTCGCATCGGGCCCCCGATTATCCGCCCGCCTTGATTTTTGCGGCATCGCAGACCATCTGCGGTGCCGATTTCAATTCCCGGGAACGAAACCATGAAGATTCGCAACAGCCTCAAGTCGCTGAAGAACCGCCATCGCGATTGCCGCGTGATCCGCCGTCGCGGTCGCACCTACGTCATCAACAAGACGGTGCGCAAGTTCAAGGCCCGCCAGGGTTGATGGCGCGCGTCCGCATGCCGGACGCTTCGCAGAATCCGACAGCATGAGCGACCGGGCGGGCCCTTCCGCGCCGGTCGTTTCGCGTGTGGACGCGGTCGTCTTCGATGTCGGCCGCGTGCTGGTGCAATGGGATCTGCGTGTGCTGTTCGCGCAGGTGCTGGACGATCCGGACGAGATCGCGTGGGTCTATGCCCACGCCGTGACGGAAGCGTGGCACGGGCAGGTCGATCGCGGTCGCGCCCTTGCTGACATGGTGGCCGAACGCCGGGCGCTGTTCCCGCAATATGCCCCGGTGATCGAGGCCTACGCGACCCGCTTCCCGCAAAGCATTCCGGGGCCGATCGCGGGCACGGCCGAGCTGGTCGAGGCGCTGGCGGCGCGCGGGATGCCGCTCTACGCGATCACCAATTTCGGTGCCGAGTTCTGGGACCAGTTCGCCCCCGACTGGCCGGTGCTCGACCATTTCCGCGACATCGTCGTCTCGGGCTGCGAGAAGCTCGCGAAGCCCGATCCGGCGATCTACCGCCTTGCCGCGCGGCGGTTCGGCTACGCGCCCGAACGAATGCTGTTCATCGACGACAATGCCGACAATATCGCCGCGGCCCGGGCGCTGGGCTGGCAGGGGCACCACTTCCGCGATGCCCCGACCTTGGCGGTGGATTTGCGCGCACGGGCGCTGATCTAGCGCCTTATTTCGCGCAGTCGGCGATCTCTTCGGCGCTGAAATCGACACCTTCCACAGTGAAGCGAGTCACTTCGCCGGCCTTCTTCGCCAGATGGCGGCAGACGTGGATCGGGCGCAGATTGCTCTTCTTCGGAGCGGCGCAAACCGTATCCTGGCACGACCAAGCGGTGCCGCGCGCGATGATCGTCGCCTCGCCCGCAGGCTGGGCCAGCTCTGCGCGATAATAGGGGCCGCCATCGGCGGAGGCGGGCGCGGGGCTCAGCGCCGCGCCGAAGCTCAGCGCGGTCCAGCCGAGGGCGAGCCCGGCGATGGAGGCGCGGGTGGCGAGAGAGCGGTTCGATTTTGCGGGGTTCAGCATGGGTTGTCCTTCCTTCGTGCATCGAACCGCCGATGACGACGCAACGCTTTCGATCCGGTTCGAGTTGCGGATCGCCACCTATTATGAAAGGTAGCGGGTTGCAACCTGAAACGTATATTCCCTTGGGTGATTGCCTGCGCGGGCGTAGCGTGGCCCGTTCGAGAGGATTGCGATGAGCGACAAGGTACGAGAGCCCCTACGCGAACTGAGTGCCTGCGGCCTGCCCGAAGCGCTGGAGGTGATGGGCGAACGCTGGGCGTTCATGATCCTGCGCGCCAGTTTCAACGGGCTGCATCATTTCGAGGAATTCCTGAACGAGCTCGGCATCGCGCGCAATATCCTCTCCAACCGGCTGACCAAGCTGGTGGAGAACGGCATTCTCGATCGCGAGCCGCATCCCGAGGACCGGCGGCGGATCGAATATCGCCTGACGGAGAAGGGCAAGGACCTGCTCCCCGCCATGCTCGCGCTGCGCCAGTGGGGGCAGAAATACTCCGCCGAATGTACCCCGACCGACCCGGTTCTCGTCGACGAACGCGACCGCATGCCGGTCGGCCCGATCGCCCTGCTCGCCCATGACGGGCGGATGCTGACCGGCATGGACCTGACCATGATCGCCCGCGCCGACCTCCCCGAACGAGCCCGCGGCGTGCGCGAGGGCACGCTCGATGGCGAGTTGGCCGAGCCCGCCGAGTAGGTGAGCGAGGGGGACGACGGGCCGGAGCATACGCCCGATGGTCGCTACATCGTGGTCGATGGCGTGCTGTGGCGCGCGACCGATCCTTCCCTTTCCGAAGACCGCAGACAGGCCTTGGTCAACGACCTGATGGATGCCCGCCGCGCGGTCGGCGCAGCGAAGCGCGCCGGCGATGCCGGGGCTGAGAAAGCCGCCCGTGCAAAGGTACACGCGGCGAAAGTCGCGCTCGGTGAACGCGGCCCCGTCTGGTGAAGCGACGGCGCGCCCGACTACACGCGTCACAAGCTGGAGAACACGCCGTATTCGGAAGCCTAGGCCCGCGCCTCCCCGCCCGGATGCGATCCGGCGCGCTGCGGTATCAGCCACACTAGCAGCGCCACCGCCGCCAGCAGCACCAGCGAGGCGATCGGGCGGCTGAGTGCGAGCCCGCCTTTCGCCACCGGCTTGTCGAGGAAATCGCCCACCGTCGCTCCCAGCGGGCGGGTCAGCACGAACGCCGCCCAGAACAGCGCCACGCGGTTCGCGCTGGTGGTCAGATAAAGCAGCGCCAGGATCGCCAGCCCGCCGCCGAACAGCGCCGCCCCGCCCAGATAGCCCAGCCCGCCGGTATCCGCCGCCCAGTCGCCCAGCGCGGTGCCGAGCGTCTGCGAAAAGGTGATGGTTATCCAGTAGAAGGTCTCTGCCCGGGGGCTGTCGATCCGGTTGACCGAGACGGTGCCCATCGCGCGGTGCCATACCAGCAGGCTCAGCAGGACGAGCGCCAGCAGCAGGCTTGCCCCGCCGGGATAGCCGATCCCGATGGAGCGGGTCGCGAAATCCGCCATCGTCGTGCCCGCCGTGGTCGAGGCGATGATCGTCGCCCAGTACAGCGCGGGGCGGAACTTCGCCGCCCGCACCTGCCAGATCACCAGCGCGACCAGCGGCACCACGAAGATCGCGGTGCTGACGAGGTAGCCCAGGTTGAAGGTCATCGACAGCGTATCGCCGCCGGTTTCGCCGAGCGTTGTGGCGAGAATCTTCACGATCCAGAAGCCCAGCGTGACGGCGGGCACCTTGGACAGGGTGTCTGTGGCAATGTCTCGATCGGTGGTCATGGCGTACCTCGTGCTGCGTGTGAGCGGGGAGCTAGTGCCGGGCGCACGCAGCGGCCATAAGCAGGCGCTTACCCGAGAGGATTCCAGCGAAAGCGGATGCACGAATGACCACCCGAACCCTGCCGCAAGACGCCGTCGCGCCGCTCGCCATCGTGGCGGTGCAGCTTGCCGCCGCGCTCTATTTCGTAATCGACGGGGTGGCCGACTGGCTGGAGCTGGCGACGCGCGGTGCGGTGGGCGAGGTGCTGCTCGAATGCCTCGTCGCGCTGGCCCTGTTCCTCGCCGTGGCATTAGGCGCGAAGGTGCTGCGCGACACGCTGCGCCGCGCGGCGCGGCAGGAGGAGGCGCTGGCGATCGCGCGCGGGGCCATGGCCGACCTGCTGGACGCGCGCTTCGCCGCCTGGTCGCTCTCGCCCGCGCAGTGCGATGTCGCGGTCTTCGCGCTGAAGGGCTGCAGTGTCGCAGAAATCGCTGCGATGCGCGGCGCGGCAGAGGGCACCGTGCGCTCCCAGCTCAGCCAGGTCTATGCCAAGGCCGGCGTCACCAGCCAGGCGATGCTGATGGCGCTGTTTATCGAGGAGCTGGTTTAGCGTTGATGTGTTTAGCGTTGATGTATTGTGGTCTATTCGGCGAGCATCACCCGAATCCGATCGAGAATAAGGTTCTTGTACTTGTAGATATCGTGCACTGCATCGATGGGGTTTAGCGCCTCTTCCTTATCCTTGTCGAAAGTCCCGAGATGCCGGGTCGTGCTAGAATTGAACCGCAATCGAACGACGGGCTTCCGATTGTTGTCGTCGAGCAAAACTGCACAGTACGATTTAGAATCTCGAATCACGATGCGGGACGGTTCAACTAACTCCGATCCGATAGACCTCACTATACGAAAACCTTCGAGTTCGTCGGGCGTAGTTTCGATCTCGGAACTGCTCGCAGGCTCGATTTCATCGGCATCGCTCATTGCTGAACTGATCCGCTCGTTGAACCGGTCCCGAATGATCGCATTGAACGCATTCGGGATATGACGCGCCACCGCGGACCGAATGCCTGAGGTGAGGCGTCGATCAGTCACTCGCGCTGCGATCAGCTTGACGAACTCGGAAGATGGTTCGCGCATTTCAGTCTCGATCGCCTTGGTCACCGCCCCTTCCATCTGGAGGTTTGCAGCGGTTTCCACGATCTGGTCGATGTCGAACCCCGCGCGCTGAAACTTCGCAAGATTCTTTACATCGGTTTTTTTGAGCGAGCGAAGGTCGAACTCAAAGAAGGGCTTCTCGTCCATTCGATTAGAAGAGTCGAGGTCAGAGAATATCTTAAAATGCGCTCCGTTCGTAAGGATCGCGAATTTCGCATCGGTAACGCTAAAATAGCGATATAGTTGGGAGGCATGTCGCAGGGAGAGGTCTTGATTGGCAGGTTTGCATTCCACCAACATTCGCACGTCGCCATCGAGGCAGATTGCGTAATCGACTTTTTCCCCTTTCTTTGTTCCAACATCACACGTGAACTCGGGAACTACCTCGGCGGGATTGAAGACATCGTACCCCAAAGCTTGCAGAAACGGCATTACCAACGCGGTTTTTGCTGCCTCTTCGGTTTCAAGAATGCTGGCATGCTGTTTTACCTTGTCGGCAAGAGCTTCGATGCGAGCTTCAAATTCCATTCGTCATCCCCCTGAATTTGGCGCAGCAAAAACTTTCAGAACTAAAAGTCAATAAGTTCTCACCCCCGCACCCCCATCCGGCGGTAGCTCAGCGCTTCCGCCACGTGGATGCGCCCCACATTCTCCGCGCCGGCGAGGTCGGCGATGGTGCGCGCGACCCTCAGCATCCGGGTGTAGCCGCGCGCGGAGAGGCGCATCGCCTCGGCCGCCTGCATCAGCAGTTTGCGGCCCGCCTCGTCCGGGGTGGCGAAGGCTTCGAGCGCATCGCCGTCCAGCTCTGCATTGGTGCGCGCGCCGCTCGCTTCGCCGCGGGCGGTCTGGCGGCGGCGGGCCTCGGCGACCCGCGCGGCGACTTCGGCGCTGCCCTCCGCAGGTGGGGGTAGAGCGAGGTCGGCGGCGCTGACGGGGTCGACCTCCACATGCAGATCGATCCGGTCGAGCATCGGGCCCGATACCTTGCTCTGGTAGTCGGCGGCGCAGCGCGGCGCGCGGCTGCAGGCGAGCGCGGGGTCGCCCAGATGGCCGCAGCGGCACGGGTTCATCGCCGCGACCAGCTGAACCCGGGCGGGGAAGCTGACATGCGCGTTGGCGCGCGCGACGTCGACCTTGCCCGTCTCCAGCGGCTGACGCAGCGAATCGAGCACCGCGCGCTGGAATTCGGGCAGCTCGTCGAGGAACAGCACCCCCAGATGCGCGAGGGAGACCTCTCCCGGCTTCACCTTCAGCCCGCCGCCGGTCAGCGCCGCCATGCTGGCCGAATGGTGTGGCGCGCGGAATGGGCGGGTGCGGCTCATCCGTCCGCCCTCCAGCGTGCCGGCGACCGATTGCACCATGCTCACCTCCAGCGCTTCCCCGGCGGAAAGCGGCGGCAGGATGCCGGGCAGGCAGCTGGCGAGCAGGCTTTTCCCTGCGCCCGGCGGCCCGACCATCAGCAGGTTCGATACGGCTACACCGTCAAGCGAGATTGCTGTGGAAAGTGCTTGGGAATGGCAGGAGGTGGGCCGATTGCCGACTGTCCGCTCCTGGCGGCGGCACCTCAGAAGTTGGCCGCTCGGGCACTCGGCAGCCGCCAGTCTCCTCACGACCCCGTTGTGGACAGATAGGATGCGACAGGCCGTGCGGCTGAGCGGGCGTTACTAGCAGTGGGCCGCTGTGATAGTTATGAAATCAGCATGGAATTTTCTAAGCGCAGCTTTATCGCGGCAATTTTGAGCGGGTCGATGGCCGCCTGCGTGCCGCTTATGCTTGGCCGCACAACTGAAGGTAAGCCTATGTACGGATTGATCGGCAAAATAATCGCAGTTGATGGACAGCGCGATGCGCTGGCTGAGATTCTGCTTGAGGGTTTGCGCGATATGCCAGGCAACCTGTCCTACATCGTGGCGGCGACGACCGACGATGCGCACGCTCTTTGGATAACGGAAGTTTGGACTGATGCAGAAGCTCACTCCGCTTCGCTCTCTCTCAATTCGGTGCAGGAAGCCATAGGCAGAGGAAGGCCCCTTATCGCGGGAATGGAGCGAATAGCCGAGACCAGCCCAATAGGGGGTCATGGCCTAATCTGATTGCGACCGTTCTTGCGGCTTTTGGATTATAGGCCGACATTTCGCTTCCCACCCCGTTCGAGCCGTTCGGTAGAACATCTCGTTTCCACCCAGAGGGTCGGCGGCTTCTGGGCCGAGTGCGGAAGGCCCGCTTTAAGGCGATTCCCCTCTCTATAGGGCATCGAAATGTACTCCCTCATCGTACTAAGGTGATCCCCTTCGATCCCAAGCCTAGGGCCTACCGTTCAGGGCTCCCTCCATCCCAATCCCAAGGACTTCTGGATCGCGATCCAGCCATTTGTCATGGCGGCGATCGCCCGATCGAGATTTGCTCTGGCCTGTTCGCGCTGGCGGATCGAAGTGTTGAGTTCGCCTTGCGAGATTACCCCCGCGGCGCGGCGTTGCTCGTTAAGCTCCGCAGCCGTGTCGGCCTGTCGACTGATCTGCGCCAGCGCGGCTACGTTGGCTCTTTGTTGCCCGAACCGGGCAAGCGATTGTTCGGCGTCGCGCAGTGCGCCAAGGACCACTTCAACATAACGCGCTTCGGCCTCGTCGCGCGCACTCTCGGCCTGATCGATCGATGCTGCCGTGCGGCCGAAGTCAAGCAGGTTCCACTGCAGCCGCGGCAAAGCGATTGCCGATAAGTTGCCCGGGTCCAGGATGTCGTCCGGCTCTGATCCGCCCAAACCGAGAATCCCCATGAAGGAAAGCTTAGGGAAACGAGCAGCCTCTGCCACGCCAATGCGCGCATTCGCCGCGGCCAGCGTGCGTTCGGCGGCTCGAACATCCGGCCGCCGCGCTATCAGCGCTGCGGGATCGCCCACCGCGACCCGTTCGGGGGGAAGCGGAATTTCGGCCTGAGCCGCCAGGAGCCCGTCGAGTGCGCCGGGCGCTTCGCCCGTCAGCACTGCGAGCGTGTCCTTGAACACATCGATGTCCGCTTGAGCTTCCGCGATCTGCGACTTGAGCAGTTCGAGCTCGGCGTTCGCGTCACCGACCGGAAACAGTGGGAGAGTGCCCTGTGTATAGCGCTGATAGGTCAGTTCGAGAATCTGCTGCTGCAATTCCCGTTCTCGCTCGACAAGCTCGAGCCGCCCCTGCGCTTCTCGCAGGCTCACATACGCCCGCGCGACTTCGGCGGCGAGCTGGACTTTCGCATCCTCGGCGTTCGCCACCGAGGCCGCAGCCTGAGCGTTAATGGCCTCGACACGCCGTGCCTGCCCCCCAGCGAAATCGATCTCCCAGTTTGCGTTGAGCCCGACGTTGTAGACGCTGAGGCTGTCCTGCTCTTCGTCGTCAGCAGGAGCGCCGGGCGATCCCGGTGGCGGGCCGCTGCCGATATCTAGCCCTGGGATATTCGCCTGGACCGCAGTCGCCTGCGCAGCCACGGCGGGTAGCCGGTTGGCGCGTTCCTGGCGGACAGCAGCCCTTGCCTGTTCGATGCGAGCGCGCGCCGCGGCCACGCCCGGATTGCCGGCCAGCGCGCGCGCCTCCAGTTCATTGAGAACCGGATCGCCGAGCAACGTCCACCAGTCGCCGGCAATCGGCGCTAACGGATCGATTTCGGGCCCGGCCCGTACGAACGCATTGCCTGCGGCGGTCGCAAGTTGCGGGGGACCGGCATAGTCGGGACCGGACATGCAACCCGCGAGGAGCGCCATGGGAGCGAGGAGGGTTAGGGTCTTGCGCATAGAGTTCTCAGTGCATCGAAAGGGATACGTTCTTCGGGAGAGGCTTGAGGAACAGTACCAGCGGCACCGTGACCAGGGTAATCGCGCCCATGGCGAAAAAGACATCGTTGTAGGTCATCACGAACGCATCGCGCTGAATGATGCGGGAAAGCATCTCCAGCGCGGCCTGTGGGCTGCCCAGCGACGCCGTCATGCCATCCAGATATTCCTGTAGTCGGGGGCTGTTAGCGTTGAGGGTTTCTTCCATGCGCCGACTATGATGCCACAGGCGCTGATCCTGGAACGAGGCGAGCCCCGCGAGCGCGAACGAGCCCCCGAGGTTTCGCGCCGCGTTGAAGATCCCGGAAGCATCGCCGGCATCCTCCTTGGCAACCGAAGCTACCGTCGCCTGGTTGAGGAACATCATCGTGAGGATCATGCCGATGCCACGCAGGAACTGGCTTTCGGTGAACACTCCACCTCCCGATTCCGCTGTCAGATTTATGCTGACGAAACAGCTTAGCGCCATGATGAACATGCCCGCGCCCACAGCAATCCGGATGTGAATCCTTCGTATCATGAAGGGCAGCACAGGCATCAGCAAGAAGGCCGGAACACCCATCCAGAAGATTACGAACCCAGTCTGCAAGGCGTTGTAATCGGAGATTATCGCAAGAAATTGCGGGATCACGTAGGTCGAGCCATACATGACCATGCCGAGCGCCAGTGCCATCACCACGACGCTGGCAAACTGCCTGCTGAGCATCAGGCGCAATTTGAGCACCGGTTTGCGCGCGTAAAGCTGTCCGTAGGTCAGAAGTGCAAATCCCACGACCGTCATCAGTGTGAGCTGGACGATCAGCGTGGAATCGAACCACTCCTCACGGTGGCCTTCTTCAAGCACGATGGTCAGCCCACCCAACCCAAGGATCATACCAGCTATTCCCGCCCAATCAGCCTCGCGCAGGTAAACCCAGTCGGGCTTTTCATGGGGTAGCCCGATGAATAGTAAAGCAAGGAGCAACGCGCAGACGGGCACGTTGACGAAGAAGGCGTAGTGCCAGCTCAGGTTCTCGGTAAGCCAGCCCCCCACCAACGGGCCCATTACCGGCCCAAGAACCACGGTCATTCCGAAGAGCGCCATGCCGATCGGCTGTTGCGATGGAGGCAGTCGCTTTGCGACGATGGTCATGGCGGTTGGAATAAGCGCGCCGCCCATGAACCCTTGACCGGTGCGACCGATGATCATCGTCGTCAGATCGGTGGCAATGCCGCACAACACCGAAAAGGCCGTGAAGGCAGAAACCGCGACGATGAGCAGCGTGCGAAGGCCGAGCAGTCTTTCCAGCCACGCGCTCAGAGGGATGACGATGATCTCGGCAACAAGGAAGGCTGTCGCGATCCAGGTGCCCTCGGTTCCGGTCGCGCCGATTTCCCCCTGGATCGTCGGCAGCGCCGAATTGACGATCGAGATGTCAAGCGTTGCTAGCATCGCCCCCAGCGCACCGGCGGCTACGGCGATCCAGGCCGTAGCATCGGCCTTTTCGACCGGCGGCGAAACCGCTCCAGCGGCGCCTGCCATCGGTCAGTCTCCGGCCGCGTTGCGGATCGAATCGAGTTCGTCTCTGGCGGCGCGCGTATCGACACTCGCGACAACAGACATGCCCGGCACCAGCAGACGCAGGATCTCGGGCGAAGCCTCGATGGATATGCGGACCGGCACGCGCTGAACGATCTTGGTGAAATTACCCGTCGCGTTTTGCGGAGGTAGGATCGAGAATTCCGCCCCGGTCCCGGGGGCGATGCTTTCCACTCTCCCCGATAACTCGAGATCGGGCAGCGCGTCGATTTCCAGGGTGACGGGTTGCCCGGGGCGGACGAGGCCGAGCTGCGTTTCCTTAAAATTCGCCGTCACATAAAGACGGTCGGTGGGAACCACGCTCATCAGGCGCTGGCCGGGCTGGACAAATTGTCCGGGCCGGACCGTGAGGTCACCCACCCGCCCGGAAATGCTCGCCCTGAGCGTGGTCGACGACAGGTTCAGGCGGGCCGCCTCAAGCTGCGCACGAGCTGCGTTGGCTTGCGAATTGGCCTGGTCTATCTGTTCGCCCAGCGTGCCTTGCCGCCGCTGTGCAGCCGTGAGCGCGGCGCGCGCCGCCGCGACCTGGGCTTGCGCTTCTCTGGCCTGGGCCTGCAGCTGGTCGAGCCTTTCGCGCGGCTCCGCTCCGGAAGCGGCAAGGGGGCGATAACGCGCAACCTGCTCCGCAGCCAGACCGGCCTGCGCAGATGCCGCGGCAAGTTGGGCACGGGCCTGCTCGATAGCCGCATCCTGCTCTCGCTGTTGTGCGCGAACCGTATCAGCTCCGGCGAGCGACGCCGCGATCTGGGCTTCGACCTGGCTGGTCTGGGCGCGATAATCCCGCACGTCCAGCTGCACAAGTGCATCGCCCGACGCAACCGTTTGATTCTCGGTCACCAGTACGCGCTCGACATAGCCGGCAATTTTGGGGGAGATGATGACGCTGTCGGCGGCGATATAAGCGTTGTCGGTGGACTGCTGGAATCGGCCGTACGTCTGATGATTGTAATACCAGTAGCCCCCGGCGAGCAGGACCAGAATGACGGCGATCAGCAGACCAAGCCGGACCCGCGGACTGGACAACCCCTTCGGACGTTCGCCTTGATCGCTATCGCCTGCTGTCTCGTCCGCCATGGTAATTTCGCTCCTCGCCATCGTTTGGCCCGTTGCACGAGCGATATAGCGGTCAAAATAAAATACGAAAGTCCTTTACTATTTTTTCCTGATCGATAGGACCCACTCATGACGGAAGACGAGGACACTCTCGCACTCGACAATGTCATCACCGACGATGATCGAGCGATCTTCATGATGGACGAGATCAGTCGCGCCGCGCGCAAGGCATTCGATGACCGGGCACAGCCGCTTGGCCTCAATCGTACGCAGTGGCGTGTGCTGGCGCAGCTCATCAAAGATCCTGCCCTGAACCAGACCGACATCGCCAGGCGCCTCGAACTCGAATCCGCCACCATTGGCTTGGCGGTCACCGCCTTGACCCAGAAAGGCTTTATCGAGCGCCGCCGTGACCCGGCGGACGGGCGGTCTTGGAGTCTCGGCCTGACGAGACGGGTTGAGGAAATACTCCCTGACCTCAGACGGGCCGCAGACGCGACCCACCTGCGAATATGGAGCGGAATGACGCCGCAACAGAAGAGTACTTTGCATTCGCTTTTGGAGATGGTCAGCGAAAACGTACGGCGGGATGCTCTCTGATGGCAGACATGCCGCCTTCGCGCATGAGTGACCGGAAGCGGCTTGCGCAGGTCATAGCAATTCTCGGCCGTCACGGGCTGGGCGGCATCGTGTCCGCGTTGGGATCCGGCCGATCTCAAACCAATGCACATCCGACGCGCCCGGAAGCCCTGGTCGAGGCACTGCGCGAACTGGGACCAGTCGCGACCAAGCTTGGCCAGATCCTCGCGATGCGAAGCGATCTCTTGGGGCCGGATTGGACGGCAGCGCTATCGCAGCTGCACGATCGCGTTCCGGGTGTACCGTTCGAGCGTGTCGAGGCTCCGCTCACCCATGCTCTCGGGGAAGACTCCGGCCAGTATTTTCGTGAGCTGGATCGGGAGCCGATCGCGGCGGGCTCTATAGCGCAGGTGCACGCAGGAATACGGAGCGACGGCGTACCGGTCATCGTCAAGATCCGGCGACCGGGAATCGAAAGTGTCGTGGATGCCGACATGCGTTTACTGCGGCGCATTGCCCGATTGGCACAACGCGCCAGTCCCCTTGTCGAAAGACAGAGGCCCGATGAGCTGTTGCGGTTCTTCGCCGAAAGCCTCGATCGTGAGATGGATCTGGGCGCTGAAGCACGCGCGAGTGCGGAGATCGGCAGCTATCTTGCACGGTTCGGGATCGAGACAGCCCACTTCGACAACGAGGTGAGCGGGCGCAGTCTCAATGTCCAGGAGCGGGTCGACGCGATCCCGGCGACCGACTTGGCCACACTGAGGGACGCCGGCGTGGATTTTACGTCCGTCGCGCGCGGCTATTCACGCGCGGTGCTGAGCATGATAATCTTCAACGGTCGCTTCCACGCCGATCCGCATCCGGGCAATGTGCTGATCCGCCCCGACGGGACCTTGGTGTTCATCGACTTTGGCGCGGTAGGCACTCTGCTGCCAGAGCGGCGGGACGAACTGGTGCGCCTGTCACTGGCGATCGCCGGAGAAGATATCGACGATCTGGTCGATGTTCTCCTTCAGTGGGCAGGCAATCCGGCGGTCGATCGTGAGGCGCTGAAGGCATCGCTTAATCAATTGGTCGGCAAGTTTCGCAACACGCTTCTCGACCAGATCGACCTGTCTGGCATTTTCGCCGATGTATTCGATCTTCTGCGGACTTACCAACTGGCCCTACCCGGCGACCTCGCCTTGATGCTGCGCACGCTGCTCACCGCCGAGGGGTTCGTACGCCGTCTTGACCCGCGCTTCGACATAACGTCCGAACTTGCTCCGATCGGCAAACAACTGCTGATGGAGCGCGCCAGCCTGGCAAACCTGCGCGGAAATGCCCGGCGGACAGCATCGACGCTGATACGCGCGCTTCTCGGCACCCCGGAGATCGTCGAGAACCTGGCGTCGATCGCTCGCCGCGGACAGCTGCCGATCCGGTTGGATCCTCAGGATCTTGCGCGACTGGAAAGGCCGTCAGGTGCGGCGCCCATGCGTTCCAGCGACCTGATTGCGGCAGCGCTCATCGTATCGGCAGCTATCCTGGCAGACCTATCGATAATTGCAGCCATTGGCTGTGCCTTGGCGGCGCTGACATTCTTTTTTCTTGCCCGGAGGCCGCGCTCGTGAACGAGGATCGCCTGTTGCTTCCTGGTGCCGACGGCCTGACGCTTGTCGCAAGTACATTCGGACCGGCTGACGGTTTCCCTGTGCTTCTGGCTCATGGAGGCGGACAGACACGGCGCGCCTGGAGAAAGGTCGGCACTCGCCTGGGCCGGGCCGGATACCGAGCGATTGCCCTCGATCTCAGAGGGCATGGCGAAAGTCCATGGTCCCCGACCGGCGCTTATGATGTGCACGATTTCGGCCGGGATCTCGTTGCAGTTGCGCAGAGTTTCGAGCGCAATCCGGCGCTGATCGGTGCGTCGCTGGGAGGATTGGCGGGCCTTGTGGCCGAGGGCACGATCGCGCCCGGCACGTTCGCCTCGCTAACCCTCGTAGACATTACGCCGCAAATGGAAGCGAACGGGGTCGCGCGGGTCCTCGGCTTCATGGCGCAGCACGCCCGAGAAGGGTTCGAATCGCCCGAGCACGCTTCCGCTTCAATCGCAGCATATCTGCCGCACCGCGAGAGACGGCAAAGTTCCTCGGGATTGAAGAGTTACCTTCGAAAGGCACGGGACGGGCGGTATTATTGGCACTGGGATCCGGCATTCGTCGAGAACGTTACGCGCCGACGCACCATTACCGACGACGTTTCCGCCGGGTCGACCGAGCTTGTTCAGGCTGCGTCGGCGCTGTCGCTCCCGGTCCATCTCGTGCGCGGTGGATCTAGCGACCTTGTTTCTCCCGAAGGCGCCGCTGAATTCCGGAAACTGGTTCCCCATGCAAAATTCAGCGATATCGCTGGTGCGTCGCATATGGTCGCGGGCGACGAGAACGATGCGTTCGGCGACGCAGTACAGCGTTTCCTGGTCGAAACTCACCCTGTAAAACTGTGACCCTAATGATTGCGCCACAAGGCCAACCTCGGTCAGGTACTGTGGCGGACACCCTAGGAGCACGCGGGGCGCGAACTTTCAATGTTTCGGCACCTCTGCCGGACGGAAAAATCCCTGTTTGCGTGCAAGATGGAAACTAACGCAAACTTTTCCTTAGTGGGGTGGATCGTTGGCATTCTGATGCTTGCCACCATCGCTTTTGCGGTGTGGCTTCTCGATCCCACGCCCAATCAGGAAACATATCTCGTCAGGTTTGATCGCTCCGTGGAAGGCCTTCAGCCGGGGTCGACCGTAACATTGTCGGGTGTTCCTGTGGGTCGGGTAACATCGGTCCGCCTGGCGGAAAATGGACCGGGAAACGTTCTCGTTGTGCTGACTCTCGATCCTGATGCAGCGAAAGTTGACGGCCTTGAAGCGACAATCAGTACCAACCTGATAACCGGCGAGGCCGCGCTGGTGCTCGAGGGTCGAAGGGGCCGTCAAGGCATATACGCCGACAATTCAGGAAGGAAGATCATCCCGGCCTCGGACGGAACCGGACTTTTTGGGGGGAATGCGACCGCTACCGTCGAGAGCGTGGCAAACAGTGTCCGCGCTTTGAACGAAGGACTGGAACCAGAAAAGCAGCGGGCGATCACCTCGGATCTTGCCCGGCTTCGAGTCACGACGGCCGATCTGGCATCGGACGCGGAAGGATGGGACGAAGATTTGGCCTCAACAAAAGGAAGACTGTCGGACTTGCGGCAACGGGTCGGTGGATGGGGAAATGATCTTCGAGACGCAGATCGCCGAATTTCCGACGGAAGCGCTTCCACCAGCGCGCGAAGACGTCTTCGCCAATTCCGCGAAGGGGTACAGAACGCTGAGAATAAGCTTTCCCAGGCAAAGAGCGGCATTCCGGCGATCGAAAATTCTCTGATCGAAGGGGAAGCGGTCTTTCGCGGACTCAGTCGCGACCTCGGGCCTGTCAGAGAGAAAATCGAAGATGTCGAGGTCAGGGGAATGACATCAGATCCTCCTCTCCCAGACTATCGGGCTGGGAGAAGAGACGCTGGAGCGAATTCCGAACATTAAAAGTGAGCCTAACGAACGACGGCTCTCGGAGAGAGAGCACAGCCCGTTGAATGGCGGAAAGGAGGGCGCAAAGCTGACATCACGGATCCTAAACTCCGAGGTGCTTGGGCTGCATGTCGCGAGCGACCTATAACCGGTTCGAAGTTCTTGCCGGTAGAGGTGCTATTATGTCCAACTCACACACGTCGATGCATTCGAACCGTGTCCAGAAGATCGTGTTTACGAACGATGAGATGGACCGGCGCGCAGTTTGGACAAACGCTCAAGGGTACGAGCATGCCTTCCGCAAGGTCTTGCGTCGGATGGGCTTCGAGCAATCCTTCCCCATGGAACTAGCGGGCGGTCACGGGTTCACTAATATTGCCTTAAGTGTGCTCGACTGCCAGCAGGCATCTGGATCGGGACCTCGGCTTCTCATTCCGATAGATCCTCAATCCAATCCCGACGAGCGCGTGATTGAGGCATCGCTTGCCCGATCCATCGGACTGATGCTCGCGGACGCGGCGATGTACGATCAGATCTGGGTCGATACCCACAGCGATCTCCAGTCAAGGTTTGCGAAAAGACCGGAGGCTTCCTTGGAAAGGCTGGATTTTGCGGCGGGGCCTCATGACGGTCTGCTATTTCATGCCGAGTTTCTTCGGCTCAATCACGATTTCTCGACAACCCGATCAAGGCGAAGCGCTTCCGATATCGAAGAGCTGATCGAGGCGATTGATTTCGACCTTCGCGAACATGATCGCATCGTCGCGGCCCTGACAGTCGACGAGCTGGGATCTTATCGACGGAAGATTACAGGTCTTTCCGCCCACGTTCTCGAGCTCGCTGACATCAGCCCGGACGACCTGCCGTCGCTTTTCAATGAAAATGGTGATCAACCCTTCACATCGATCGATGGCTCTCTCCCGTTTTCCGCAGGGCGGTTCTATTGGTCGAGAGGAACGCTCGAGTGCTCGCTCGAAATGCGCAACGGCCGGGGCTGGATCGATGGCAGAAGGGTCGTACTTTCGCACCCTTCCAACCTACCTGTGACAACCCTTTCGTCCTGTGTCGGACGGCCACTACATACTCTACTTCAGATTGAAGGGTTGAAATTCGAAGCGACCATAAAAGAAGTACACGCGGCAAGGGATTGCATTGTAGTTGAAATCGAGATGCCCAACGATGAATTCCTGGAAAAACTCGGTTGAAACGCAAAGAACAGATCTGATTGCGCATCTTGCAATACCCGGTCGCGCAAATTTGAGCAGGTTAGATATGCCTACACTCGCACCGACATTAGCTGTGGAAAGGTACCGGAATGGCCGAAACTGGGCCGGCAGGAGACTGTCCGCTCATAGGAGCTTGGGCCTCCGAAGCCGCCATTAGACTGACGCCATCTGTCGCGCCCCTTCGAATGGGCGGTCGAGCGTTGCAAGTTCGCCTGTCGTGTTGCCTGGGATACGGTTCGCGCTCTGGTTTTGGCGTTGACCCCGGCGAAGCAGGCGCTTCTGCGCCGCCGGGGTTCCCCATCACGAATAAGCGCCTTCCGAATAGGTTAGCTCGTAGCTGTGGCTGTAGACTTCGAAGACGATGCCGAACGGATCTTCGACATAGCACATGCGATAGGGCTTCTCGCCGGGATAGTATTCGCGGATCGGCATGCGCTGCTTGCCGCCGGCGGCCACGATCTTCTCGACCAGCCCTTCCACGTCCGGATCCTGCACGCAGAAATGGAAGGTGCCGTGGCGCTTGTGGTCGAGATTGTCCTTCGGCGCGTAGTTTTCCGGAAACTCGAAAATCTCGATGCCGACACGGTCGGCAGTGGCCAGATGGGCGATCTTCAGCGATTTCCAGTCCGGGCCGAACACGTCGGTGCACATGACACCGATCGGGCTCTCGTCCTCGAACACCTCGGTCGGCTCCATGATCGTGTAGAGCCCGAGGACCTCGGTGTAGAATTTAACCGCGGCTTCGAGGTCGGGGACCGAGAGACCGATGTGCGAGAAAGTCTTGGGGGATACCTTCATTGCAGTTCCTTTCGTTGGGGTGCAGCCAAGATCGGGCCTGCAAGACCAAAATAGAAATTATCATATGCCATAGTTGTGATAACAGCATGTTATGCGCGAACTGAATTCGACTTGGCTCGAATCCTTCCGGATCCTCTGCGAAGAGCGAAATTTCACTCGCGCCGCCGCGCGTCTCAACATGACCCAGCCGGGCATGTCGCAGCACATCGCGAAGCTCGAAGAGCGGCTTGGCACACGACTGGTCGAGCGCGACGCGCCGGGCTTCATGCTGACCGAAGCTGGCGAGAAGACGCTGGCGCTGGCCCGGTCTCGCTGGCGCGAAGAACGCGACTTCCTCGCCAGTCTCGAGGATGGAGATGCCGACAGCGGCAAGATGGCCCTAGCCTGTTCGGGCAGCTTCGCGATGCTCGTCTATCCCGGCCTGATCGGCTGGATGACATCGGCCCCCGACCTGACGGTCGTTCTCGACGCTGCTCCCGAAGACCGGATCGTGGAGGGCGTGCTATCCGGCGCTTTCGATCTCGGTGTCGTGTCCGGCGAACCACGTCATCCCAGGCTCAGCGTGGAGCGGCTGTGCGACGAGCACCTCGATCTCATCCTCCCGCAGGACTGGGCGGGCCGCTCTCCGACTTTCCAGGACCTGCAAGCGCTTGGTTTCATCCAGCACCCCGACGGCACGCGCTACGCCGACCGCGTGCTAAGCGCGAATTTCGCGAACGACTATCGCGGCCCCGAGGGACTACGCATTCGGAGTGGGGTCAACCAGATCGGCCAGATCCCCGCCCCGGTCGCGGCAGGACTGGGCTACACTGTCCTTCCTCGCAGCGGCATTCTTGCATTTCCGGGCCGTCATCGACTGGCCATCGCCGAGCTCCCCGAACCCAACATGCTCGAGCTTCGCCTCATTGAGCCGAGGGGCAAGAGCAGGTCGAAGCGGATCGAAAAACTGGTCGATTTGGTGCGGCGGGAAGCGGCGAAGCTGGACTGAAGCGGCGGGGATCGGGCTCCCGCCACCGCCCCAGTCCACCTAGGAGCCGATCAGGCCTCAACTGCGAGCGCTTCGAGCAGCTTTTCGGCAGCGCGCTCGCTCGAGGGCGGGTTCTGGCCGGTGATGAGCAGGCCATCCTCCACCACATGGGTCTCGAACGGGCCGGCCTTGGAGAAGGAACCGCCCTGCTCCTTGAGCACGTCTTCGAGCAGGAAGGGCACTACCTCGGTCAAGCCGACTGCCTCTTCTTCCTCGTTGGTGAAGCCGGTAACCTTGCGATCCCTTACGATCGGGTCGCCGCCGGGCGCGGTCACGTTCTTGAGCACGGCAGGCGCATGGCACACCAGTGCGACCGGCTTCCCGGATTCGAGCGCACCTTCGATGATCGCCTTCGATACCGGGCTTTCGGCCAGATCCCACAGCGGGCCGTGGCCACCGGGATAGAAGACCCCGTCGAAGGCCGCGACATCGACATCGGCCAGTTTCACGGTCGCCGCGAGTTGCGCCTGTGCCTCCTCATCCTGCTTGACCCGTTTGGTCGCATCGGTTTGCGCGTCGGGTTCGTCCGACTTGGGATCGAGCGGAGGTTGGCCGCCGGCGGGGCTGGCGAGCGTGATCTCGTGCCCGGCATCCTTGAGCACATAGAAGGGTGCGGCGAACTCCTCGAGCCAGAAGCCGGTCTTCTTGCCCGTATCGCCCAACTCGTCGTGGCTGGTCAGAACCATCAGGATTTTCATGCTCTTCGCCTTTTCGCTGCATTGGGGAACGCGAACGCATCTGCGCACGCCTTGCAATTCGAACCGGCGACCATCCTTTCGGTTTCGAAGAGGCGAAATTTGTGCGCTGCGGAACCGTTCGGCATCCCGCGGTTATCCTGCAGTAAGGGTCGCGCCTTGCCGCGGGGACGACCGCCAGTTTGGACGAATATTCAACGACTATTGAATATTGGGTCAAAGGCCCCATCTTGCTGCTTTCGAGGAGCGGCAGATGACCCAGCGACGCGGCCGCGGACGGCCAAAGCACACCGATAGTGATACCGGCGCCGCGATCGCCAGCGCCGCCCTGCAGCGCTTCGCCGCGCAGGGCTACGAGGCGACCTCGCTGCGCGAAGTCGCCGCGGACGCTGGGGTCGATGTCGCGCTCATCTCCTATCGTTACGGCGGGAAGACCGGGCTCTGGCAATCCATTGTGTCGCAGGCGGCGTGCGACTTGCGCGAAGCGCTCGAAGAAACGCTGGCCGCCACGAGCGACCGCCCCGCGATCGAGCGCCTGCGCCATTCGATGAAGGCGTTCCTCGCCTATCTCCTGAAGCGCCCCGAAGTCCCGCGCCTGCTGCTGCGCGACATCACCATCGACACCGAGCGCTCGCAATGGCTGCTCGACGAATTGTCGCTGCCCCTGCACCGGCACTTCAACGAGCTCGCACAGGAGGCAGTCAGCGACTGCCCGGCCACACCGGCACACCTCGATTTCCGAGTGGCGAATTTCATCTATTCCGCGGCCAGCACGGTGGCCCGGCGCGAGCGGCTGGCGAGGCTGGTCGACGACATCGCCGAGGAAGACCAATTCTCCGCGGCCCTCGAAACCGTGCTGATCGAAGGAGCCCTGTGCGATGACTGAGCGCCAGGTCCTGATCGATGAAGCTGCCGGTTACCGGTTCAAGCCGCACGAGATGCCGATCCTGCCTGGCTCGCCGGCCAATCCCGATCACCCGCCCGCAAGGCGCGCAGCCTATCTTGGCATCGGCATATTGCTCGGCCTGATCGGGGGTGCGCAGAACGGCTTCCTGCTGGCGAACACCGGCGCCCTGCAGGCGGAATTCGCGCTGACTCCGGTCGAGGCCGGCTGGCTGACGGTCGCCTTCTATTCGACCTATGCCTGCATGAGCATGCTGCTGTTCCGCGTGCGGCAGGAATTCGGCATCCAACCTTTCGTGCGCTGGGCGATGGCGAGCCTCGTCGCGGCCAATTTCATCCAGATGATCGGGCCGGGATATTATCCCGAGCTCGCGGCACGGGCGGTTGCGGGGATCACCGCGAGCGGGTTGTCGGCGCTGTCGATCTACTACCTCATGCAGGGCCTGCCCGCCGCCATGCGCGTGGGCGGCCTGGTGATCTCGCTGGGGCTGGTGCAGATCGCCTTTCCCCTCACCCGCGCGCTTTCGCCCGCGCTGCTGGTCGATGGCGACATCACCCGCGTGTTCCAGTTCCAGTTCGCGCTGTCGCTGCTGGGCTTCGGGCTGGTCTATTTGCTGCGGCTTCCACCGGGCATCCGGAAGAAGACCTTCGAGCCGCTCGACATGCCCAGCATCGCGCTGTTCATCGTCGGCGTCGGTGCCCTGTGCGCCTTCCTGATCCAGGGCCGCATCCAGTGGTGGGACACGCCGTGGCTCGGGCTCGCGCTGGCGATCGCCGTGGTCGGCCTGGGCGGGTGCTTCCTGATCGAGGCGAACCGCAGGAGCCCGATGCTGGACCTCAGCTGGCTGTCCAGTCGGGCAATCCTGAGCCTTGCCATCATCGGCGCGACGGTCCGCATCCTGGTCGCCGAACAGGGCTTCGGGGCCAGCGGGATGTTCGCCGCGCTGGGTTACGGCAACCAGCAGCTGACCGGCTATTTCTGGATTCTGGCGGGCGCGACCTGCGGCGGGATGGTGCTGTCGGTCGTCCGGCTCGATCCCAAGGATCTCACCCGCCCGGTGCTGGCTGCCGTGCTGGTGATCTGCATTGCCGCCTTCGCCGACACGCGAACCGGGGTGATGACGCGGCCGCAGGACCTCTATCTCACGCAGGCCGCCATCGCCTTCGCCGCCGTTTTCGCCATGGGGCCGATCATGATGGAAGGGATGCTGCGCGCGCTCGCGGCGGGGCAGAGCTACGTAATCAGCTTCATCGCCGTCTTCTCGCTGTCGCAATCGCTTGGCGGGTTGGCGGGGATTTCCCTGCTCTCCGCCTTTCACACGGTGCGGCTCAAGACCCATCTGATCGACGCCGGGAACACGCTGACGCTCGGCAACGCGCCGCTGGCACAGGCGCTCGCGAATGCTGCCCGCCGCGCCGCGCCGTTGCAGCCCGATGCGGCCCTGCGCCAGCAAGCGGCGGCAGCGTCCATCTCGCAGGAAGTCGGACGCGAAGCGGCAGTGCTCGCCTTCAACGACGTCTTCTTCCTCATCGGCACGCTCGCCGCGGTGACCTTCGCGGTGCTCTTCGCCGGCTGGCTGACCAACAAGATCCGCGGGCGCAACCCGCTCGCCAAGGAACTGGCCTTCCTCGAGGCCATGCTCGCAAGGACCCGACAATGAACGATAGCATATCCACCACGGCCGAAAGTCCCGAGACCGTGACGGCGGAACCGGACGAGACCGAGATCGAAACCGAGACCCAGACCGAAACCGCAGGCGGCTGGTCGCCCAACCCCTCGCGCCGCCGGATCGGCGTGGCTGTGCTGCTCATCTTCGCAGGCGTGCTCGCGGCGCTTTACGCATGGGGCTTGCCGCCCTTTGACAGCGGCAAGGAAACGACGAACAACGCCTATGTCCGCGGACGCACCACCATCGTCAGCCCACAAGTCGCGGGCTATCTGGTCGAAGTTCCCGTGACGGATTTCCAACGGGTCGAGGAGGGGGACCTCCTCGCCCGGATCGACGACGCCCCGTTTCAGGAGAAGGTCCAGCAGGGCGCGGCCAATACCGAGGCGCAGAAAGCCACGCTCGCCAACAGCGCGCAGAGCTTGCGTTCGGCGAAGGCGCAGCTCGAACTGCAGGATGCCGCCGTCGCCAGCGCCCGCGCCGGACTTCAGAAGGCGCAGGCGGACATGAACCGGATCGCCGAACTGGTCGACGAGGGATCGGTATCGCTGCGCGAGCGCGACCAGGCCCGTGCCGCGCTGCAGCAGGCGCAGGCCGGAGTAAGGCAGGCCCAGGCCCAGCGTGCCATCGCAGCGGAAAACGTCCGCTCCGTGACCGTTGGCAGGGGTGCGCTCGAAGCACAGGTCGCGGGCGCCGAAGCATCGAAAGGCCTCGCCGAATTCGAACTTTCGAAGACCGAGATCCGCGCGCCGCGCTCGGGACGGCTGAGTGAGGTGACCGCCCGCGTGGGTCAGCTCGTCAGCGCCGGGACGCAGCTCATGTACATCGTTCCCGACGATCTCTGGGTGGTCGCCAACTTCAAGGAAACGCAGACTTCCAGGATGGCAGTCGGCCAGCGGGCCACACTCGAGATCGATGCGCTCGGCGGGGTCCAACTCACCGGCAAGGTGCAAAGCATCGCGCCCGCAGCCAGCAGCGAGTTCAGCCTGGTCAAGCCCGACACGGGGGCGGGCAATTTCGTCAAGGTGCCCCAGCGGATCGCCGTCCGCATCGTGCTCGATCCGGGTCAGGAGGCGGCCAAGCGATTGGGGCCGGGCATGTCGGTCGTCGCGACGGTGCACACGAGGGACTGATGGCCATGCGCAGCTCGCTCCTCCTCGCCGCGACCTCGGCCCTGGCCCTGTCCGCCTGTGTACCTACGCTCCAGGACGCCCCCGTCGGCGCAGCCGTTGCTCCGCCTGTGGAATGGCGGACGCAACTGGCAACGACCGCGCCGGTCGAGGCGCAGTGGTGGGCGAGTTTCGGCGACCCCCAACTGACCCGGTTGGTCGAACAGGCACGGCTCAACAATCCGGATGTCCGCATCGCTGCAGCCAAGGTCGAGGAAGCGCGTGCAACCGAACAGGGCTCACGCGGCTATCTCCTCCCCTCGCTCGGCGCAGGTGTCGAGGGCGGCGTGAGGCGCGAGGTTTCGCCCTTCGGGCAGGCACAGGAATCGGTCGTTGCCCGACCTGCCTTCCGCGCTTCCTACGAGGTCGACTTGTTCGGCAAGAACGCCGCCCGCATCGATGCCGCCGAAGCCGGCGTCGCAGCGAGCGCTGCGGGCGAGGAAGCCGCCCGGTTGGCGGTGACCGCCGCGACCGCCAGCGGCTACATCACGCTCCTCGCACTGGATGCGCGGCTCGCGGTGCTCGAGGAAACGCTGACTTCCCGGCAGGAGGCGGTCAAGTTCGCGCGCGACCGGGCGGAAGTGGGCTATACCTCGCAGCTGCCACTGCGCCAGGCGGAGGCGGAATATCAGGCCACGGCGCAGCTGGTGCCGCAGCTGAAGGCGCAGATCACGCGGCAGGAGAACGCCCTATCGACCCTGACCGGGGAATTGCCCGGCAGCATCGAGCGGGGAGGCACGCTGGCCGATCTTAAGGCGCCAGCACCTCCGGCGACACTGCCTTCCGAACTGCTCCGCCGCAGGCCCGATATCGCCGCTGCCGAATATCGGATCGCGGCCGCCGATGCCAAGATGCGCGTGGCGCGCGCCGACTTCATGCCCTCGCTGGACCTCGGGGCGAGCGCGGGCCTCGTCCTGTCCGACCTCCTCGCCGACCCGATCGGCATCTGGTCGCTCGGCGGGAGCATCCTCGCCCCGGTCTTCCAGGGCGGGCGGCTGCAGGCGCAACTGGACGGGGCAACCGCCCAGCGCGACCAAGCGGCCTTGGCCTATCGCTCGACCGTTCTCACCGCCCTTCGCGAGGTCGAGGACCGCATGGCGGTGCTGGCCAACCTCGGCGACCAGGCGGCCGCATTACAGGCGCAGCGCGCCGCAGTCGCCGATGCGCTGCGCCATGCGCGCAACCGCTACCGCGCCGGCTACACCCCCTATATCGAGCAGGTCGATGCCCAGCGCGCGCTGCTCGGCGTCGAGCTGTCGCAGATCCAGACCAGAGCCGACGAACTGACGACACTGGTGGGCCTGTATCAGGCGGTTGGCGGCGCGCCGGAATGAAAAATGAGGGCACTCTGGTGTGTGACTGAAAACGGCTGCTTTCCACCCATCATTTAATTGCCGAAGCAATGCTGGCGGTCCGCTTTTAGGGATTCTCTGAGTGAGCTCGAGCGTCCGAAATTAGGGCGCGAAGCTGCCGTTGCGCGCAGCGCAATCAACGGCGACGCGATCAAGAGCAGGTTGGATATGCCTACACTCGGCGCGTTATGAGCTGTGGAAAGGTGCCGGAATGGCCGGAAAGGGCCGGAAGCGGACTGGCCGCTTGCGGGTGAAGCGATAACGAAAGCCGACGTTCCGCAAACGACCCAACGTGGCCGTTCATGATCCTCGTCAGTTCGGTCGAACACGTCCTTTAGGAAGGCAAGATCATTAGGCGCGACTTCGCGAGCCGAGAGGGCAGAGCCAGGATTCCGACATGTTCCCGAGTTCAAGAATCAAGACGAACTCCGACGTTTTGCATCTTCCGTCCTGACTTCATCATGCCTGTCCGCCGTGTGCCGAGGGATCATGTATTCGTCTGGTCGGCCGGCACATCACTCGGCAAGTTGGCCGCGCCCGTTTTTTCGGTGCATGCCACACCTTCAGTGCCAAGACCGTAACACGTCATGGACACTGAACCCATCGAATAGCCGCGCACCAGCGGATCAAGGGTTTCGTTGCGGGCAGCCGCCATTCCGGCAAGATAAAGCAGCGGAACGAAATGGTCGGGCGTGGGAACCGCCGCGGCATAATCGGGATGCTCCACAAGGCGCAGCAGATCGCCCGGGTTTTCTGCCAGTTGGCGAACCGCTGCTTCGTCGAAACGCTCTGCCCAGTCGAACGCAAAATCGGGCTGGTTCCAGCGCACGGCTCGGAGGTTGTGAACGACATTTCCGCTAGCGACCACCAGGACGCCGCGGTCCTGCAAGGCTGCCAGTCTTGCGCCAAGGTCAAGATGATAGCTCAGCGGCTTGAGCGCGTTGATCGAGAGCTGCACCACCGGGATGTCCGCCTCAGGGTAGAGGTGCGCGAGCACCGACCACGTTCCGTGATCGAGACCCCACTGATCCTGGTCGAGACCCACCCACTCGGGCTTCACCAGCTCAACGATCTCTTTCGCGAGGTCCGGATCGCCCTTGGCCGGATATTCAAAGTCGAACAGCTCCTGTGGGAAACCGTAGAAATCGTGGATTGTGCGAGGGCGCGCCATGGCCGTGACCGCCGTGGCACCGAAATACCAATGTGCAGAAACCACGAGGATCGCCTTGGGGCGGGGCAACTCACGCCCGAATGCCCGCCAGGCCGAGGTGTAGCCATTGCTCTCGAGCGTATTCATCGGGCTTCCGTGGCCGATAAAGAGTGCGGGCATCCGATCCATAAGAAGACTCCTAGTGGTTCACCTTGCTGCGCGAAGGCTTGCGAAGTGATAGTTCACGCTCCAGTGGCAGGCTCAACAAGTTTAAATTCCGCTTCTACCGCTGATCCGGCTTACGCTCTGTTCCTTCGAGCGATAATATCGTCATCTGATGCTAAAGCATCTCGAGTGGACGGCGGTCGCGTGGCCTGGGAAATGCCGCGTCGAGTGTCGCAAGCTGAGCGTTGGAAAGAACGATATCGGCGGCCGCGCGGTTCTCCCGCACATGTGCGACTGAACTCGCTTTCGGGATGGCGATGAGACCATCTTGCCGCAACGTCCACGAAAGTGAGACCTGCACAGGGGTCGCGCCAACCTCGGCTGCAATTTTGTTGAGAGCGGGGTGGGTAGAAAGTCGTCCCTGCTCGACTGGACTATACGCCATAACCGGTATGTTATGCTCGGCGAGCCACGGCAGCAGGTCCAATTCGGGACCTCGCCGGACCAGATTGTAGAGGATCTGGTCGGTCACGCAGTCATCCCCGCCCGCAGCGACGAGCTCTTCCATATCATCGGTATCGAGATTGCTGACACCCCAGTGCCGGATCTTTCCTGCCGATTTGAGCGCCTCCAATGCCTCCGCAGTCTCAGCGAGCGGCACCGATCCCCTCCAATGGAGCAGGTAGAGGTCCAGCCGGTCGGTGCCGAGCCGCTTCAGGCTCGCCTCGCACGCACCGGCAAGGCGGGAGCGCGATGCGTTCTGCGGATATGCCTTGCTGACGAGGAACAACTGGTCACGAACGCTGCCCAGCGCCTCGGATATCAGCGTTTCCGCCGCACCATCGCCGTACATTTCGGCCGTATCGATGAGCGTCATGCCCAGTTCGACACCGGCGCGTAGCGTGGCGATCTCATCGGATCGGCGCTCGGCACGTTCGCCCATCTTCCAGGTGCCTTGACCCAGTGAAGGAACCACTTCCCCGCCGGGCAATGTCACGTGTTTCATGTGCTTTCGTCCTATGAGATGAGTTCGACTGTTCGGTCGCGGGAGGCGGATTGGCAGATGACCACCAAGTAACGATCATATCGCGGCCGGCCATCGATCGAGCGCCATTTTGGCGATGGAGAGCAGTTCGTTGAGCGTAGCGCCGTCGCGCGCCTGAACGGACATGCCTTCCATGACCGTATTGATGAATTTGCCTAGCACGGCCGGATCGGTGTTGGCCGCAAGCTCGCCCTGCTCGACGCCGCGTTGCAGACGCTCGATCAGGAGGGCCTCCGCCGCGATACGCTTGTCGCGCAGCAGGCATTCGATGGTGGCGGACGCTGGCGAAACCGCTGCCGCTGCCGAATACATGAAGCAGCCGGCCGGCGTTCCAGGTTCCGAGAATGATGACGCTGCTCGTTCCAGCAGGCCTTTGACGGCCTCGTAGGTGGACAACGCCGGATCGTTGATGGGTGCATAGAGGTGGACGCTGAACGTCGCGGCGTAGCGCTCGATCACCGCCGCAAACAGCCCCGCCTTGTTGCCAAACGCTGCATAAAGGCTGGCTGCGGCGACGCCAGTCTCCGCCACCAGATCGGCCATCGATGTCGCCTCGTAGCCGCGCTGCCAGAACAGACGAACCGCCCTGTCGAGCGCAGCGTCAGTGTCGAACACACGAGGGCGACCTGCGCGGCGACGGGCTTTCGTCTCTGTCATTTCTGGCGCACCATATGGAACGATCGATAAATAATATCTTGAAACTGGTGGTTTGCACCCTTACAGAACGATCATTCAATAATCAAGGAGCATCCCATGAGCCGCATTGTCCGTATTCACGAATATGGCGACGCCAGCGTCCTCAGGATTGAAGATGTGGAAGTCCCCGCGCCGGCGGCCGACGAAGTGCAGATCGCGGTGAAGGCGATAGGCATAAACCGCGCCGAGGTGATGTTCCGCAACCATGCCTACCTTCAGGAAGCCGAGTTCCCGAGCCGCCTCGGCTACGAAGCTGCCGGCACTGTCGCTGCGGTCGGCGCGGACGTGACCGGGTTTGCGGAAGGCGACGCCGTCAGCGTCATCCCTCCGCTCGATATCGCGCGCTGGGGCACTTATGGCGAGGTCGCCAACGTTCCCGCCCGCCTCGTCGTCAAGCATCCGGCGGCGCTGTCGTTCGAGGAAGCGGCGGCCGTGTGGATGCAGTATGTCACCGCCTGGGGTGCGCTGGTGGAGCAGGCGAAACTCGGCAAGGGCGATTTCGTCATCGTCACTGCTGCCTCCAGCAGCGTCGGCCTTGCTGCCTTCCAGATTGCGCGGATGGTCGGCGCGACGGTAATCGCGACGACGCGTACCGGCGCCAAGCGCCAGGCTCTGATCGATGCCGGTGCACATCATGTCCGCGCGACCGGGGAAGAGGATCTGGTAGCGAGGGTGATGGAGATAACCGACGGCGCAGGTGCGCGCGTGGTGCTCGATCCGGTCGGAGGCCCGTCGTTCGAGCCGCTGACCGAGAGCATGGCACGCGGCGGCATCCTGCTTCAATATGGCGCGCTCAGTGGCGAACCGACGCCGTTCCCGTTGTTCTCCGTGCTGGGCAAGAGCCTCACGCTCAAAGGGTATCTCTACAGCGAGATCGTCTCGGACGATGCCGCCCTCGATCGCGCCAAGGCGTTCATCGTTGCGGGTCTGGAATCGGGCGCGCTCAAGCCGCAGATCGCGCGCACTTTCCCGCTCGACGCCATTCAGGAAGCTCACCGCTTCCTCGAATCGAACGAACAAATCGGCAAGGTCGTCGTTACGGTCTGACCGGCATACCGGGGGGAGTGAGCGATCGCTCCCCCTTCCCCGACAGAGGATCGGACGATCGGCGTCCATACCAGTATGCGAATGTCGACGAATTTGCGCTGACGTAACGGCCTCGCACCAGCAACCAGTTTAACTCAACGAGGGTATCCCAACATGAAATCTCGCGCCGCTGTAGCCTTCGAGGCGGGCAAGCCACTCGAAATCGTCGAAATCGATGTCGCCCCACCCCGTAAAGGCGAAGTGCTGATACGAGTGACGCACACCGGTGTGTGCCACACCGACGCGTACACGCTGGAGGGGAGTGATCCGGAGGGTGTTTTCCCGGTGGTTCTGGGCCACGAGGGCGCGGGCATCGTTGTTGAGGTCGGTGAAGGCGTCACCAGCGTCGTGCCGGGCGATCACGTGATTCCGCTCTACACCGCCGAGTGCGGCAAGTGCGAGTTCTGCCTGTCGGGCAAGACCAACCTGTGCGTCGCTGTCCGCGAAACGCAGGGCAATGGCTTGATGCCCGATGGGACCACCCGCTTTTCGTACAACGGTCAGCCCCTCCATCATTACATGGGCTGTTCGACCTTCAGTGAATATACTGTCGTCGCCGAAGTCTCGCTCGCCAAGATCAATCCCGAGGCAAACCCCGAACATGTCTGCCTGCTCGGCTGCGGCGTCACGACCGGCATCGGCGCAGTCCACAATACCGCCAAGGTCCAGCCCGGAGACTCGGTCGCCGTGTTCGGCCTCGGCGGCATCGGCCTCGCGGCGATTCAGGGTGCGCGCCAGGCGAAGGCCGGTCGCATCATTGCCATTGACACCAATCCGTCCAAGTTCGAGCTGGCACGCCAGTTCGGTGCGACCGAGTGCATCAACCCCAATGACCATGACAAGCCCATCCAGCAAGTGCTGATCGAGATGACGGGCTGGGGCATCGATCATACCTTCGAATGCATCGGAAACGTCCACGTCATGCGCGCCGCGCTTGAATCAGCGCACCGTGGCTGGGGTCAGTCGATTGTAATTGGCGTTGCCGGCGCGGGCGAGGAAATCTCGACCCGCCCATTCCAGCTCGTCACGGGCCGTGTATGGAAGGGGTCCGCTTTCGGTGGAGTCAAGGGACGGACAGAGCTCCCCGGCATGGTCGAGGACGCGATGAAAGGCGATATCGATCTGGCCCCGTTCGTAACCCACACGATGGGTTTGGAGGAGATCAACGAGGCCTTCGAACTGATGCACGAAGGCAAGTCGATCCGCTCGGTCATTCACTACTGACCCATCGATCCGAAGCGGTGCGAAGCGCTCGGATCGACAACTCGGCCGTCATCATGGCCCGACCCCCGGCCATGATGACGCGCGCTCTGGCAAATGGGCAACGCGTCGCGATACGGTAACAAGCGCCGAAGTGCGGTCGTTACATGCCGATAGCGGCACGAACCAAGGCCGCCTAGCCCAAGCGTTCACCAGCGGAGTGTGTGCTGCCTCGTCGCGCGACCCAACGGGAAAATGGTTTTGTCGTAACCGTTGTCCAATGCTGGAAAAATATCTCAAAGGTGCCGAATATCGGGCCAGCCTGACCCTTGGATGTATTGAGTCGGAAAAGCATTCATCTGTTACCCGACTGTGATGAACCAAGGCTCAGCCGCGCGCGAACGCCTGCGTCGCCGCCTCGGCCACGCACTGACCTTGCTTGTCGTTGCCGCCCGACACGCCCACCGCGCCGATCACCATCTCGCCACCCTTGATGGGCACGCCCCCGGCGAAGATCATCACCTTGCCATCGTTGGAGGCATGGATGCCGTAGAAGTCGGCGCCCGGCTGGGCGAGCTTCGCCAGCGCCTTGGTCTCGACGTCGAACGCGCGCGCCGTCCACGCCTTGTCGATCGCGATGTCGACGCTGCCGCGCCACGCATCGTCCATTCGCGCGAACGCTAGCAGGCAGCCGCCTGCTTCCACCACCGCGATGTTCATCGGGTTGCCGATCCGCTCGGCCTCCGCGATCCCCGCATCGACAATTGTTCGCGCGTCGTTCAGGTCGAGCGTCTGGGTAGTGCGCATGGAGTATCTCCGTGGCCGGTTCGGGGAAAGCTGTTCAGTGCACGCCGCCGCGCGCGGGTCCCCCCCCCGGGCGAGAGCGACGTGCTAGGGTGCCGACCGCTCCGCTATTTCGCGGCCAGCAGGGTGAACTTGTGAATCTGCGGCGGTTCGGAAAACAGTTCGTCTGCCTTGTCCATCAGTGCGGCGGCAACCTTGCCGTCAAGATGGGCCTGCCGATCCTCCTCTGTCTCGAACGTATCGAAGATCGCGTACGCACCGGGACCTTCCTCGATCGCGTACCAGGTCTGAGTGCCCGGCTCAGCTTGAACGAGCGGCAATGCCGAGGCCAGGAAATCGGCGACATCGCGCTCTTTTCCGGGCTTGGCCTTCAGCGGTACATACAGGGCAAGTTTGGGCATAAGTGACTCCACAAGTGAAACGGACAGATATTGTTCGGCAAACTAACGGACGAGCGAGCCGGCACGTTCCCTAAGAGGCGGAGCACACCCGGCCCCGCCTCCTCGTCGAAATCAGAACTCCTGTGCGGTCGGCCGGATGACGATCGCGTTGATGTCGACGTCATCAGGTTGTTCGACAGCGAACGCGATAGCACGCGCCACCGATGCCGTCGGGATGGCCTGCTTGTAGAAGTCGAGCACCGTTTCGGCAGCCGTGCCTGATGTCGTGAACTTCAAATCGCTTTCGACAGCTCCAGGCTCGATTGACGTGACCCGGACCTTTTTCCCCACCTCGTGGCGCAAGCCTTCGCTGATCGCGCTGACGGCAAACTTGGTGCCGGAGTAGACCGTGCCGCCCGGTGCGAAGACCTTGATACCCGCAACCGAGCTCAGGTTGATGATGTGACCGCTGCCCTGCTCGAGAAAACCGGGAAGGGCCGCCGCGATGCCGTAGAGCGTACCCTTCAGATTGACGTCGATCATCTGGTCCCACTCGTCGGTGTTGACCTCGGCCATCGGACGGATCGGCATCAGCCCAGCATTGTTGATCAGCACGTCGAGGCGGCCGAAGTCGGCAATGATTGCGGCGACGACGGACTGGACCGCCGATTTGTCGGTCACGTCCAGCGCGTAGCTACGTGCCGTGCCGCCGTTTGCGGCGATGTCCGCGACGACCTCGTCGAGCCTGTCCTTGCGCCGCGCGGCGATGGCCACCTTCGCGCCGCGTTCCGCGAGAAGACGCGCTGTTTCCGCGCCGATGCCGCTGCTGCCGCCGGTAATGAGAACGACCTTGCCTTCGAAACCCTTTGTCATGTCTGTATTCCTTCAAGTCAGTTGTTGATTTTTTGCCGGATCTCGGCCCGCGCGAGCCTGCCCGGCCTGATGGGATCACTGTGAGCGCAAGAGGACGGGCCCGGCGCCCACCCGGATGCGGAGCAGCTCGTAAGGCTTGCGGCGCAAATCCCGCCCGCCGTGGAAGCCGGGTTGGCGGTGGAGCTGGTTGGCAGTGAAGTAGAGATAGCCGTCGGTGCCGATCGACAGCGTGTCGGGCCAGCTAATGCGGGGGTCGCTGACCACCGTCGTCCAGCGGCCCTGGTCGAGCAAGCGTATCGCGTTGTTCTCGTAATCGCCGGCGAACACGCGGCCCCGGTCGTCTTCCGCAATCCCGTCCGAAGCGCCTTTGCGCCCCAGGCTGCGGACCGCGCGGGCCAGTTCCTCCTCGGTCACCGCAGGATCGCGCAGCATGGCCGTGGGGACCGCGTGCAGCGTGCGACCCGATAGTGGCCCGTAGTAGAGCAAGCTGCCGTCGGCGCTAAGCCCGATTGCGTCGCTCGCGATTGCTAGCGGCGTCACGGGTCCACCAGCGGGACGGTTCATCAGCACCGCACCGTCGACAACCGGGGTGAAGCCGGGCTCCGGGTTGGTCGTCACATGGTTCGACAGGCGCCGGATCGCACGCCCACTGGCGATATCGACGACGATGATGCCGCCGATCCCCGCGTTGCTGCTGTCGGTGATGTAGGCGACGCCCTCGGCGCCCTGACGCAGATCAAAGCGCACGTCGTTGAGGTAGGTCGTGGGCAGCACCACGCTGGGCGGCAGGACGATCGTCTTCACCACCCGGTCGGTCGCGAGGTCAATTGCCACCAGCTTTGCACCGCCGGCCTGCGGCTGAGAGAAATTGGGCGCAGCCGTGTCGAGCACCCAGAGGCGATTGGTGCCGTCGGCCACCACGCTCTGCACCGAGATGAAATGCCCAGCCGGGTCGGCCGGATCGGGCTGGTTGGTCGCGGCGTCGGGATAAGGCACCGCCTTGCCGTCGACCAGCTCGGCAACCGTGAACGGCGCGTTGTCGCCCCATTGCGGGAAGTTGACGAAGATGCGCCCGTTGGGGGCGACGGTCACGCCAGTCGGCATCGCGCCATCGAAGGTCGCGACCTGTTCGATCTGGGGCGCGGATGCACCCTCGCGGGTCGTCGAGCAGGCGGCAAGCGAGAGGGCAGCGCCAGCGGCCAGAAGCAGTTTGACGGAGATTTTCATGGGATCATTTCCTTGAGGATGCGGCCCGCTTCGTGGGGCTCGGACCGGAGATATTGCGGGGGCGCCTTTACCGATGCGCCAAGCGCCGCAGCGGCGTGCCAGGGCCAGCGCGGATCCCACAGCGCAGCGCGGGCTATCGCTATGGCGTCGGCCTGCCCGTCTTCGAGGATGCGCTCCGCCTGGTGCGGATCGGTGATCATTCCGACCGCCACGACAGGCATGGCGACCGCGTCCTTGACCGTCCGCGCCAGCGGCACCTGATAGCCGGGACCGACAGGGATTTGCTGGCGTGGGTCGAGGCCGCCGCCAGAGACGTGGATTGCCGAACAACCGCGCCGCTCCAGCTCCTGTGCAAACAATGCGGTTTCCTCCGCTGTCCAGCCGCCTTCAACCCAGTCGGTCCCGGAAACGCGGACGGTCACCGGGCGGTCGGCCGGAAACACTTCGCGCACGGCATCGAACACTTCGAGCGGGAACCGCATCCGGTTGTCGAAGCTGCCGCCGTAGTCGTCGCCGCGCCGGTTGGAGATCGGCGAAAGAAACTCGTGGAGCAGATAGCCATGCGCGGCGTGGATCTGGATGGCTTCGATGCCGAGCCTGCCGGCGCGCCGCGCGGCATCCGCGAACGCCTCCCGGATGCGGGCAAGCCCTGACTTGTCCAGTTCGACAGGGGGATGGTCGTCCGGAGCGAAGGGAATGGCGCTGGGTGCCACGGTCTGCCAGCCATTCTCCGAATCGGAAGCGATCTGCGTTCCGCCGTGCCACGGCTTGGCGCAGCTCGCCTTGCGCCCGGCATGGGCCAGCTGGATGATTAGCGGCATGTCCGACCAACGGCGCACACTTTCGAGCACGCTTCGCATCGCCGCTTCGGTACGGTCATCGTACAGGCCGACGTCACCGTAGGTGATGCGCCCTTCCGGGCTGACCGCCGTCGCCTCTATCGTCAGCGCGCCCCCGCCCGAGAGCGCCAACTGGCCGAGATGCATCCGGTGCCAGTCGGTCATCGCGCCGTCGACTGCCGAATACTGGCACATCGGCGCGATGACGATGCGGTTGGCGAGCCGCAGCCCGCCAACCTCAATCGGATCGAACAATTTCGCCATCACCATTCGCCCGTGTTGGGCATGGAGGCCCAGGGTTCGGCCGGAGCCTTGGGTTCGCCCTTCTGCAGCAGTTCGATCGAGATCCCGTCCGGCGAGCGGACGAACGCCATGTATCCGTCACGCGGGGGGCGATTGATCGTCACGCCGCCCGCCTGCAGCAGCGCGCACGTTTCGTAGATGTCGTCGACCCCGTAGGCGAGATGGCCGAAGTTGCGGCCCCCGGTATAAGTCTCGGCAGGGCTGCCGTCCTCCGGCGGCCAGTTGTACGTCAGCTCGACCTCGGCATCGCCCTGCTCGCCACCGCCGCGGAAATCCTCGTCGGCGGCAAGGTAGATCAGCGTGTAACGCCCGGCCTGGTTCTCCATGCGCCGGGTTTCCTTGAGACCCAGCAGCGTGAAGAAACGGATCGCCGCCTCGGGATCGGCGACGCGCACCATGGTGTGGAGATAGCGCATGATCAGGCGACCTTGTCCTGGAGGGCTTCCATCACGAGCTCCGCGGTGCGGGTAGCGCTGGCGGGGTTCTGGCCGGTCACCAGATTGTCGTCGCGCAGGGCGAAGGGGGCAAAATCGGGGCCGCTCTCGTGCTTGCCGCCGAGTTCCTTGAGGCGCGTTTCGAGCAGGAACGGCACCGCCTGATCGAGGCCGACCGCGCGTTCCTCGCTGTCGGTGAAGCCCGCGACACGGCGGCCAGCCACGAGGGGCGTGCCATCGGCCTTCTTCGCCGAGACCAGCCCTGCCGGTCCATGGCAGACGGCGGCGACGATCTTGCCTTCGCGGTCGAAGCGTTCGACCAGGCGGGCCAGTTCGTCGCTGCCGGGGTAATCGAACATGGTGCCGTGGCCGCCCGGCAGGAACAGCGCGTCGTAGCCGGCGGGATCGATACTGGTGAACACCGGGGTGCTGGCAACCTCGGCCTTCAGGGCGTCGTCCTTCAGATAGCGCTCGACCGAAGCGTCGTTCTCGCCGTCGGCGTTGACGCTGCGCTGGTCGACGGGGATGGCGCCGCCCTTGATCGAGGCCAGCGTCACCTCGGCGCCCGCATCGCAGAAGGCATAATACGGGGCGGTAAGTTCCTCGAGCCAGACTCCCGTCGGTTCGGTGCCGGGTGTCATGCGGTCGGCGGAGGTGGCTACCATGAGAATGCGGGTCATCGTCAATTGTCCTTTTCCGTTGATGTCGGAGACATGAGCAAACGCACCCGGCGCAGCCGCACCCGCAAAGACAGCGGTGAGAGCTTTCAGCAGTTGGCGGCGATTTTGCATTCGCTCGTTCCTTTCGGCGGCCTAGATAGGCAGGGAACGGCATCATGAAATCCAGCGGGAATGGCGGACGGCCATAAATCAGGTTATGGAACCGGAATGTCCCTCCTGCAGTTGCGCACCTTCGTCGAAGTCTACCGCCGTCGTTCGACACTACGGGCGTGGGCGATGCATGCCTGGAACTCCACAGCAACAAGGCGAACAAGCGCGCGGTGCTCGACGAACTGCGACGCACCTGGGAACTCGCGAGGATAGCCGAGCGCGTTGCCAACGCTCCCGACGCGGACGCGCAGGTCTTCGCGGCGTCACTCTGGGATAGCGGAGTGGAGCGAGCCGGAGACTTGGTGGAGAACATCGCAACGTTCGAGACCGCCCGTGCCGATACGAAGGACGGACTACTGGACAGTGCGTGGGATGTCGATCTGTCCTCCGAGCGGGCCGTCCTCGCCAGCCACGGCGAAGGCATCCTGCGATATCTCAGCGGGGAGTGGCGCCGCGCCAACAGGCTGGTGCGATCGTTCCTCGCCAGACCCGACCAGTCGCTGGGCGAAACCCTCGCTCTGCTCGATGCATTGGCGACGGGCCAAGCGGCGCGCAGAAGGATCGAGGAGGGAGAGGAGCTCGGCAGGGCCGCCTTCCACGACCATTGGAGAGGCGAGCGCAGTTCGTCTGCTCCGCTCGCAGCGATCGTAGATTGGATGCGATCGCTGCGCGGCATGGGCTCGGAGCCCCGTATGATCGCCTCGCGCAGCCCCGACCGGCAGCGCATCGCCGTTCTCGCCGAGACAGTCGAAGCGCAGACGGCACCCATGGCCGATCTGCTGGAGCAGCTGCGCATCGCACTGGCCGACCGAGGAGAACCGGCCTTCGGGACCGACGAACACCCCGAGACGGCGGATCTGGGGTGCCTGCTGGAGGTCGTGACCAGGGTGAATTCCGCCGAGCGCAACAGCTCTGCCATCATGACCCCCGCTCCGGACTCGGCGGGTGACCTCAGCCGGTGGTCGACGATTGAGGAGACCTGCTCTCGACGAACCTGAGGATCGCGACCACCGTCTCGAATATCAGGCGCGCCTCGTCTGCGTCGACCACCTCGTTGTCGTGAGCGAAGGAGCGGTTGTTCCGTATGTCGTTGAACTGCTGCAGGATGCCCATCGCGTTCTTCAGGATCTGGAGCGTCATAGCGCTCGGCCCAGTCTCTTCGCGTAGCCACCTCACGTACTTCCCGACCCTGCTCTGCAGCGGCTCCTCGCGCGTGCAGGGCACTCCCACCTCGTCGAGCAGGTGCATGAAGCGCTTCATGCAGTAGGTGTGAAGCCGGTCGAGCGAGGCGGCGTGGCGACCGGCCGCGACGTCCCGGTTTATCGCCTCGACGAGCTGTTCCAGCGTCGCGCCTTCCACGAACGAGCCGAGCGCCTCGGTATCGGACCGGCCGGCCTGACGCTCGAGGCGAGCGACCACGGCCATGAAACGCTCGCGCACTTCTGCGGGCCGCGGTTCGACGATGTCGCCCGGGGTCCAGCTGCGTAGCTCACGATGTTCCCACAAGGCGCGAAGGACTTCGGCCACCGCCCCCGCATCCGACTTGTCGAAGAAAGACCGCAACCGATTGGCCTTCGACCCGCCCCTGTCGGCATAGGTCGGGTCGTCGATGTCGATGCCAGCCTCGGCCCGGAGGACTTCGGAGAATTCGCGGTTCGAAAGGTCCATGACGTATCCGCTGCCCATTCCGAGCAGTTCCTCGATGCACATCCTGTCCGATCGGGCGAAGGCAACCATTCCAGAGGTCAGCCAGCTTGGATCAGCTCGTCATAGTGGATGGATATCAAGCGCTCACCTGCCACTTCCATTTCAACACCCAGCGGATACGGACCGAAGAAAGTCAGGCGATCCACCAGCGCATGGACGGCGGCCATCACCTTGGACCTGGCCTCGAAACGGGTCGTCTCGTCCTCATCCTGAAGCGATGAACGCAGGGCCCCGACGCGCTTCTGTTGCTCCTCGACGCTCGGAGCATGGACCAGACTGACGAGGCGCGCGCGTGCGTCGTCGAGTTGATCGCCGGCGGCGTCTGATGCCGCCGCCAGTTCAGTCCATAGAGTCTGCGCCTCGTTACGTCCCGTCTCGACTGCGATCCGCAAGGCGGAATCCGACTTCGCCTGGGCGATCTCCCATGTCCGTTCGAGCCGTGCGACCTCGATCTCCAACTCGCGTACCTCGGCCTGCGTTGCGGACCGGTCCTCGTGCAGGGCTTCGAGGATGATGGGATCGAGTATTCCTTCTTCCCATATCGCGTAGTTGTAGTGGACGCCGTTCGAGCACCCTTTCCCCCGCTGGTATCCATCGCAAACGAGGTAATCCTCGTTCACCCAGGTGCCATCGGCCCGCTGCTTCCGTCCTTTTCCGCGAAATGTCATCTTCGACCCGCAGGTTCCGCACTGGGCGAGGCCAGAGAACAGGTTCACCAACTTTCGTCCGCGGCCCGTGAATTTCCGTGAGCGTTCGGCCATCGCCGCGATGGCGCGTCGGTGAAGGTCTGCATCGACGACGCTCGGATAGTAGTCGAGTATGATCTCGCCCGTGACCTGCCGCTTCGACCCACGAGCCTTGCGCGCCAGGTGCAGCTCTCCGACGACCGCCGGATTGTGCAGGATCTTCTGGACGTAGCTTGCGTGCCAGGCATCGGCCCTCCCGAAGGGCGGGACGCCCTCAAGATTGAGGTTCTTCACGATGTGGTTCTTCCCGAACCCTGCGACCGTCTCCTCGAAGATTCGGCGAACGATCGCCGCGCGTTCCGGGATCGGAATGAAGACAGGCGGCGAACCGATCACCTCGAGCCACGCAGGAGCGCGACGGGTTATCACGAACTTCTCGCCCGCGTTGAGGCGCCGTCGCTTCGCAGCCCAGGCCGCACCGAGGCGCTGACTCTTCTTCTCGCTCTCCTCGTGGCTCAGCTGGGCCTTGACCACGACCTCGAGGATCGAGGCCATGTCGAAGTTGCCCTTGCTGTAGCGCCGGGCACCGTCGACGGTCGCGACGACGACGCCCGCGTCCGTCAGGTTCATCATCCACATGAAGACGCGACCCGGCTCCTGACGCGACAGGCGATCGAGCTGCTCGCAGAGCAGGATCACGCCATCAGGGTATAGACCTTCCTCGACATCCTTCACGAAGCGGCCCAGCGAACCGGAGGACGCGTGCTCCCCCTTGAAAGCGCTGATGCCATCGTCCACCAGCTCGTCGACGACAGTCCATTGGTTCTCGGCCGCATGACGGCGACAGATGTCCTGTTGGCGCTCGAGACTCGATCCTTTGCCCTGTTCGGAGCTCGACCAGCGGATGTAGATTACGCAGTCCATCGTTACCCCTGTTTATCGATATTATCGATCAAGGTGTAGGGATATCTTATCTGAATAAATTGTGTCCACCCGCGGCGGCGATCTCCAGCGCGCGTTTGGCGGTTTCCTGCCCCTTCACCCGTTTCAGGTCCGGCCCCGGCTCGGTCTCGGCGACGCTGCCCGGTTCGGGATCGGGCAGGCGCGCGGTCCCCTTCAGGTGATTGAGCAGGCCGATGAGATCGGGCGCGGCGACCACCGGCACTCCGCTCGCCCAGCGGGCCTCCGCCCCTTGCGCGGCGGGACAGATCAGCCCGCATTCCGCCTCGCTCGCATGCAGCGCGGCGAGCAGCACGCCGGGGCTCGGCACCACGCGGCCATCCAGCGCGAGTTCTCCCACTGCGACGAAATCGGCGAGCTGTTCGGCATCGGTGACCCCCATCGCGGCGAGCAATGCCAGCGCGATCGGCAGGTCGTAATGCGACCCTTCCTTGGGCAGGTCGGCGGGGGATAGGTTGATCGTGATCCGCTTGGGCGGCAGCGCCAGGCCCATGGCGGAGAGCGCGGCCTGCACCCGCTCGCGGCTCTCGCCCACCGCCTTGTCCGGCAGGCCGACCACGGCGAAGCGCGGCACGCCGGGCGCGACCTGGCACTGCACCTCCACCGCGCGCGCTTCCAGCCCAAGATAGGCGACCGTGCGAACCAGTGCGACCAAGCCGAAATTCCCCCTGTTGGCGGCCACGATGGCGCAGCGCGCGCGGCAAGTCGAGCCCCGCCGCGCGTCGGCTAGCGCGAAAGCAACCATTCCGGTTGAACCGCCGCTAAGCCTGCCGCTTGAACCGATGATAAGGGCTGGCGCGCGGCGCGGCCACGGTCGATGTCGCGATGGCCGGCCGGCCTGCCGTACCATGCATCGCCTATCTTGACTTGGATCGCTGCTCCCTTTAAGTGCGCGCGCTGTATGGCGGTCGCCTTCGCGGGCGGCCCTTTTTGTTTTACCGGCGCTGATGCGTCGCCCATTCTATCGAACGAGGACGATCCGATGAAGCGGACATTCCAGCCCAGCAATCTCGTACGCGCCCGTCGCCACGGGTTCTTCGCACGCAAGGCGACCGTCGGCGGCCGCAAAATCCTGCGCGCCCGCCGCGCGCGCGGCCGCAAGAAGCTTTCTGCCTAATTTCTGGTGCAGGCCCATCCGGGCCTGCGATATCCTCGCTCGTGCGACCTTACGGTTGCGTCGCTGCGGGCGGCCGGTCGGCCTTGCGGGCTCCCAGTAGGGAGCCCGTTGTCGTTCCTGCAATCACGGCTGCGAACGGTTCGAGGCCCGTGGGCCTCGCAAGCGCGACTGCGCGTCGCGGCTTATGCCGCGAAGCCAAGGCGGGCGGATGCCCGCCGCCCGGCGTTTGAGGGCGCTAAACGAAAGACTCGGTCAGCAACCATGTCATCGCTAATATCCGCGAAATGACCGACTCCATCTCCACCCTCCGCAAGCGCGCCGATTTCCTCGCCGCGAATCGCGGGCTGCGAGTCGCGCGGCCCGGCTTCGTGCTGCTGGCGCGGGCGAACGACGGGGCGGGCAAGCGGTTCGGCATCACCGTGACCAAGAAGATCGGCAATGCCGTGGTCCGCAACCGGATGAAGCGGCGCTTTCGCGAATTGCTGCGCGCGGCGCTGCCGGCCGAGGGGCTGGCCGACCACGACCACGTGCTGATCGGGCGCGAGGGCGGGGTGGAGCGCGACTTCGCCGAGCTGCGCGCGGAGCTGTCCGCCGCGCTCGCCCGCGCCGCCGCGGGGAAGGGCGATCCGCCGCGGCGCCGCCGGTCCGGGCGCAAGCCGCAAAAGGTGCACGGGCGAGGCCGCCAGCCATGAAGCGCGTGCTGATCTGGATCGCGCGCGGCTGGCAACTGGGGCCGTCGCTCCTGATCCCGCCGACCTGCCGCTATTCGCCCAGCTGCTCGCATTACGCGATTGAGGCGCTGGAGAAGCACGGGGCAATCAGGGGTGGATGGCTGGCGACGAAGCGTATACTGCGCTGCCATCCATGGGGCGGGCACGGCTACGATCCGGTGCCCGAACGCTCCGACAAGGGCTGACACTACCGATCGGACGGGATCGACGTTTTGGAAAACTCACGCAATATCATCTTCGCCGTGCTGGCGTGCGCGCTGATCATCTTCGGATGGGACGCGGCGATGAACTATTACTATCCGCAACCCGACAAGGGCGAGACCAACCGGGCCGATACGCCCGCAGAGCGGTTGGAGCAGGAAACCGGCGATGCGCCGGTCGCCCCCGGCTTGCCCGGCGCCCAGGGGGCGGTCAAGCAGGTCGATCTCGCCACCGCGCTGTCCAGCGCGCAGCGCGTGCGGATCGATGCGCCGCGCGTGGCGGGTTCCATCAACCTGGTCGGCGCGCGGATCGACGATGTCGAGCTGAAGGATCACCGCGAGACGGTGGAGAAGGACAGCGGCCCGGTGCAGCTGTTCGCGCCCGAAGGCACCGCGACGCAGGAATACGCCCAGTTCGGCTGGGTCGGCAGCGGGGCGAAGCTGCCCGACGCGCAGACCCGCTGGCAGGCCGATGGCGATCTGCTGACCCAGGCGAAGCCGGTCACGCTGAGCTGGAACAACGGCGAAGGGCAGACCTTCCGCATCCGTTTCTCGATCGACGACAACTACATGATCACGGCGGAGCAGACCGTGGGCAACAGCGGCGGCGGGCCGATCGTCGCGCGCCCCTTCGCCACCATCACCCGCACCTCCAAGACCGCGAGCAAGGACACCTGGATCTCCCATTCCGGGCCGATCGGTACCTTCGCGGATTCGGTCGAATACGATCCCAATTACGGCGACCTGGTGGATGACGGGCCGTTCACGCCCACCGGCAAGGTCGGCTGGATCGGCTTTACCGACATCTACTGGCTGGGCGCGCTCGTGCCGCAGACGGGCGCCGCACCCGAGGCGGGGTTCCGCTCGCTGGGCAACGACCTGTTCCGCGCCGACCTGATCTACCGCCCTGCCTCCATTGCGCCGGGTCAGGCGCTGACCCGCACCACCCGGCTGTTCGCAGGGGCGAAGGATTCGACCATTCTCGATGCGTACCAGGATGCAGGGATCCCGCAGTTCGGCCTGGCGGTCGACTGGGGCT
Source organism: Erythrobacter sp. LQ02-29 (assembly GCF_022576075.2). NCBI lineage: Bacteria > Pseudomonadati > Pseudomonadota > Alphaproteobacteria > Sphingomonadales > Erythrobacteraceae > Erythrobacter > Erythrobacter sp. LQ02-29. The sequence goes on from NZ_JANCNT010000001.1 coordinate 1,075,909, forward strand.
GGTTCCGCTGGTTCGAGAAGCCGATGCTGTGGCTGCTGCGCCAGCTGTTCTCCATCGTCGGCAATTTCGGCGTCGCGATCATCCTGCTGACGGTCATCGTGCGCGGGATCATGTTCCCGGTCGCGCAGAAGGGCTTCGCCAGCATGGCGAGCATGAAGGCGATCCAGCCGAAGATGAAGGCGCTGCAGGAACGCTACAAAGACGACAAGATGAAGCAGCAGGAGGAAATCCAGAAGCTGTTCAAGTCCGAAGGCGTCAATCCGCTGGCGGGCTGCCTGCCGATGCTGCTGCAGGTTCCGGTGTTCTTCGCGCTCTACAAGGTGCTGATCCTGGCGATCGAGATGCGCCACCAGCCCTTCGTGCTGTGGATCCACGACCTGTCCGCGCCCGACCCGGCGCATGTGCTGAACTTGTTCGGCCTGCTCGATTTCAGCCCGCCGGGCTTCCTGGCGATCGGGCCGCTTGCGCTGCTGCTCGGCTTCACCATGTGGGCGACGTTCAAGCTCAATCCGGCGGCGATGGACCCGACCCAGCGGCAGATCTTCAACATCATGCCGTGGATCATGATGTTCGTAATGGCCCCCTTCGCGGCCGGCCTGCTGCTGTACTGGAACACCTCCAATCTGCTGACCCTGCTCCAGCAGCGCTACCTCTATTCCAAGCACCCGCAATTGCGCGCGCAGGCGGACGAGGAGCGCAAGGCCAAGGAAGCGGACAAGGGTAAGGCAAAGGCGTGACCATGCCGGGTCCGGATGAGCGGGACGAGGAGGGCGCCGCCCGCCTGCGCGCGCTGGAGCGCGAGGCGCAGCGGCTGTTCTCTGGCCGGGTGGAGTTCCTCCTGTCCGCCCCGCAGCTGAAATTCCTGCCCGAGCCGACCGTGCCGGAGATCGCGTTCTGCGGGCGGTCCAATGTGGGCAAGAGCTCCCTGCTCAACGCGCTGACCGGCAGGCGGGCGATCGCGCGCACCTCGGTCACGCCGGGCCGCACGCAGGAGCTCAATTTCTTCGAGGTCGGCGATCCGACGAAGTTCCGCCTCGTGGATATGCCCGGCTACGGCTTTGCCAAGGCACCGGTCGCGGTGGTGGAGAAATGGCGTCAGCTGGTGCGCACCTTCCTGCGCGGGCGGCAGGTGCTCCACCGCACCCTGGTGCTGGTCGACAGCCGCCACGGGCTGAAGGACGTCGACCGCGAGATGATGACCATGCTCGACGAGACCGCCGTCGGTTACCGCGTGGTGCTGACCAAGGCGGACAAGATCAAGGCGAGCGAGCTGCAGGCGGTGGCGGACCGGGTGACCGAGGAAGTGCGCAAGCGCCCGGCCGCCTTCCCCGCGCTGCACCTGACCAGCGCGGAAAAGGACATGGGCATTCCGGAATTGCGCGCCGCCGTGCTGGATGATGCGGGAATCATGCCCTAGCGCGCGCCGGGCTCTTTACCTCCACGCAATCGGCGGCGAAGCCACCACCCGAAACCGGCGGCCAGCGCCGCCAGCAGCACGATCGCCAGCGCGTAATGCTCGACCGTGCGCAGTCGCGCCCCCAGCGCGGCGAGCGTGCCGGCCAGTGCGTAGCCGACCGCGGTCACGGTGCTCGACCACACCAGCGCGGCGACCGCGTTCAGGATGGCAAAGCGCCGCCAGTCTATCTGCGAGGTACCGATCGCGACCGGGCTGACCGTGCGCAGGCCCCACAGGAAGCGGAAGGCGAAGATGAAAGCCGTCGGGTAGCGCTCTATCAGGCGCAGGGCCCGCGCGTAGGCGGACTGGCGGCGGATGCGCGCCACGATCCGGCTCTGCCGGGCGGAACGGCCGAGCCAGAAGAATGCCTGGTCGGCCAGGAACGACCCCGCCGCGGCGGCAGCGATCACGCCAGCGACGGGCAGCAGCCCGCGATGCGCGATCAACCCGCCGGTCGCGACCACCGTCTCCCCCTCGATCGCGGCCCCGACGAAGATCGCGGGCAGTCCGAAGCGGGCGATTAGGGTCTCGATCGACATCGTGCCGGCCATCGCGCGCGCTTGGTCCAATGGCAATCGGCAAGTTCGCGGCTGACCCTGATCGCTCGACACTGTGCGGTCGAACGCTTACCTCGCAGGGCAACGGAGCAAGGTGGACCCGGCATGAAACTGATCATCGGTAACAAGAACTACTCGAGCTGGAGCCTGCGCGGCTGGCTGGCGGCGAAGCAGTCGGGCCTCGCCTTCGAGGAGATCATCGTGCCGATGTTCGGGGAGGAGTGGGAGTCGCGCAAGGACGACGGCGAGTTCCAGCCGTCGAGCGGCAAGGTCCCGATCCTGTGGGACGGGGAAACGGTGGTGTGGGACAGCCTCGCCATCCTCGAATATCTGGGCGACAAAGTCGGGCGCGAACGCTTCTGGCCGAAAGACGATGCGGCGCGCGGCATGGCCCGCGCGATGGTCGCCGAAATGCACAGCTCCTACGTCGCGCTGCGCTCCGAATGCCCGATGAACGTGCGCCGCCGGGTCGAAGGCGCGAAGATCAGCGAAACGGCGCGGCAGGACGTGGTCCGCATTCTGGGCCTGTGGGCGGAAGCGCGCGCGCGCTTCGGCCGGGGCGGCCCGTTCCTGTTCGGCACGTTCGGCGCGGCCGATATCTTCTACGCGCCGGTGGTCAGCCGTTTCCTTACCTACGGTTTCGGCGTACCGGGCTTCGCGCAAAGCTACATGCAGGCGGTTTGGGAACACGAGTGGTTGCAGCAGTGGATCAACGCCTCGGAAGACGAGGAATGGGTGCTCGAACAATACGAAAGCGTGCCCGCCGCCTGATCGGCGGCGCGCTGGCGCTGCTCGCGCTGGCCGTGCCGCTGCCCGCGGGCGCGTGGGGCTGGTACGGGCACCAGACCATCGCCGAGATCGCGATGGCGAACGTGAAGCCCGCGACGCGGGCGAAAATCCGCAAGCTGTTCGCGGCGGAGCGGCTGGTCGGCACCCCCGACTGCAAGCTGTCGAACATGGACGACGCGGCCACTTGGCCCGACTGCATCCGGGGCGACCGCGATCGCTGGGGCCACACCGGTGCCTGGCACTACAAGGATGCGCCGATCTGCGAGCAATACGATCCGCGCGCGGACTGCCCCGGCGGCAACTGCGTGAACGCGCAGATCGAGCGAAACCTGCGCATTCTGTCGGACGAGCGGCTGCCCGACAATGTGCGGCTGCAGGCGCTTGCCTTCGTCGTGCACTTTACCGGCGATATCCATCAGCCGTTGCACTCCGCCGACGATCACGACCGGGGCGGGAACGACAAGCAGGTCGATTACGGCATCATCCCGGGCAAGAACCTGCATTCGATCTGGGACACCGCGCTGGCCGAGCGCGCGATCAGCTCCGCGCATCCCCCGCTGGTGCGCCGTTACTCGCTCGCCGAGCGCGCCCGGCTCGCCGGCGGCACGCCCGACGACTGGGGCCGCGAGAGCTGGCAGATCGCGCGCGACACGGTCTACCCCGAGGCGTTCGACCAGGATGCGTGCGACGAGGGCAAGCTGCCCGAGAAAGGCAAGCTGACGCAGGACGATATCATCCGCGCGATCCCCGTGGTGCAGCGCCGGGTGGAGCAGGCGGGACTACGGCTCGCCGACGAACTCGACGCCGCCTTCGCGCCGGGCCGAATCGAGGAAGAGCCGCGCGCGCGGTAGGCTGGGCGGTTAGCGCGCGCGCTTCGCCGGGTAGGGCGTACCGTCCTTGTGGAAGTACCCCTCGCCCGAGAACGTCATGTCGATGTCGGGGTACTCTCCGCTGTCGGCCACGCGATCGCCCGCGCTGATCGCGACGAAAACGCAAGGCGCGCCGGTGCGGTTCTGGAGGTGGTGGCCATTCTCTACCCCCGCGGGCCAGGCGGCGATGTCGCCGGGGCGCATCACGGTCTCGCCCGTGTCCTCGACCAGCACCGCCTCGCCTTCGAGCATGATGAGCAGTTCGTCTTCCTCCGCATGCCAATGGCGCTGGCTCGACCATGCGCCCGGTTCGAGCACGACGTGGCTTGCACCCATGCGGGTGAAGCCGACGGCGGGCGCGAGGCGGCGATAGTTCCGGCCGCGCACCGCTTCGTCGAAGGGCGGCGGATAGCCGGTGGCGTTGGTCTGCGCGATGGCGGAGAGATCGATGCGGGGCACGCGGCTACTCCTGCGGCTGGCAAGCGGGCAAGCGCTGGTCTAACGCAGGCGTCATGGGAAGAGCCATTGAAATCGCGCGAGACCTGATCGCCGCGGAGAGCGTCACCCCGGCGACGGGGGAGGTGTTCGATGTGCTGGAGGCGGAGCTCGCACCGCTCGGCTTCGCGGTGCATCGCTTCACGCGGGGGCAGGGCGCACCCGGCAGCGACGAGGCACCGGTCGAGAACCTGTTCGCGGTGCGCCGTGGGCCGGCGGGATCGCGCCACTTCGCTTTCGCCGGGCATCTCGACGTGGTCCCGCCGGGCAAGGGCTGGGCCAGCGGCGCGTTCGCGCCGGAGATACGCGGGGAATTGCTCTACGGCCGCGGCGCGGTCGACATGAAAGGCGCGATCGCCTGTATGGTCGATGCGGTGGCGAACGTACCCGCCGATGCGGGGACGATCAGCTTCATCGTCACCGGGGACGAGGAAGGACCGGCTTTGCACGGCACGCGCGCGCTGATCGACTGGATGGAGGCGGCGGGCGAGCGGCCCGACCTGTGCCTCGTCGGCGAGCCGACGTCGGTGAACCGGCTGGGCGACATGATGAAGATCGGGCGGCGCGGTTCGATCAATATCTGGCTGGAGGCGGAGGGGACGCAAGGCCACGTCGCTTACCCGCACCTCGCCGACAACCCGATCCCGCGCCTGGTCGCGATGCTGGCGGAACTGGACGCGCTGGTGCTGGACGAGGGGACCGACTGGTTCCAGCCGAGCAATCTGGAAATCACCGATCTGGAGGTCGGCAACCCGGCACACAACGTGATCCCCGCGCTGGCGAAGGCGCGCATCTCGATCCGGTTCAACGATACGCATACGGGCGCGCAGCTGGCCGCACGCGTGACCGAAATCGCCGAGCGGCATGGTGGACGGGCGCGACCGGTCATCTCGGGCGAGCCGTTCCTGACCCCACCGGGTGATTTCTCGAACCTGATTGCGCGCGCGGTGGAGGCGGAGACGGGCGTGGTGCCAGAGGCCTCGACCAGCGGCGGCACCTCGGACGCGCGGTTCCTGCGCAGCGTCTGCCCGGTGATCGAATTCGGCCTGGTCAACGCGACCATGCACAAGCGCGACGAAGCAGTGGCCATCGCCGATCTCGATACGCTAAGCCGCATCTACGCCCGCGTGGCGACCGCCGCCCTGGCGGACAGGGGAGAATAGCTTTGCTCGCAAAATGGTTCGCCATCCCGCTGTGGCAGCGGGTGATCGCCGCGCTGGTGCTTGGCACCATCACCGGACTCGTCTGGGGCCCGGGGGCGGAAAGCATCAAGATCGTGGGCGACGTGTTCATCGCTTTCATCAAGATGCTGGTCGTGCCCCTGATCTTCTTCAGCCTCGTCTCCGGCGTGGCGGCGATCGGCGACCTCAGGAAACTGGGCGCGGTCGGCGGGCGCGCCCTGCTGCTGTTCGTGGTGACGGGCCAGATCGCGGTGTGGCTGGGGCTGTTCCTCGGCACGGTGATCCAGCCGGGAATCGGCGTCGACACCGCCGGGCTCGACCTCGGCCCGACGCCCGCGCCGAACGAAACGACCTGGCGCGAGATGATCCTGGGCATCGTGCCGCAGAGCCCGGTGCAGGTGATGGCGGACGTCAACGTGCTGCCGCTGATCGTGTTTAGCCTGCTGATCGGCGTCGGTATCCTGATGGCGGACAAGGACGGCACGCCGGTCCAGAAGATCTTCGATTCGGGATCGGTCGTGATGCAGAACGTCACCATGGTGGTGATGGAGCTGACCCCGTTCGGGGTCTATGCGCTGATGGCATGGGTCGCGGGCACGCTGGGCTTCGACGCGCTGATCGCGCTCGGCAAGCTGGTCGGGCTCAATTATCTCGGCTGCCTGCTGATCATCGGCCTCATGTATTCGGCGATGATCAAGTTCATGGCGAAGCTCTCGCCCGTAGATTTCTTCCGCGGCATCGTGGACGCGATGGCGGTGAGCTATTCCACCGCCAGCTCCAACGCGACGCTGCCCGTCACGCTGCGCTGCGCGGAGCGGAACCTTGGCGTCTCCAACTCGGTCGCCAGCTTCGTGATCGCGCTGGGCGCGACGATCAACATGAACGGCACCGCGATGTATCTGGGCCTCGCCACGCTGTTCGGCGCGCAGGTCTTCGGGGTGGATCTGAGCTGGGGGCAGTATTTCCTGATCTCGATCCTCGCGACGCTGGGCGCGGTCGGCGCGGCGGGAATACCGGGCGCGGGGTTGATCATGATGGCGCTGGTGTTCGGCGCGGTCGGCGTACCGCTGGAAACGATCGCCTTCGTCGCGGGCGTGGACCGGATCATGGACATGATGCGCACCACCACCAATGTCAGCGGAGACGCGGCGGTGGCGGTGACGGTGGCCAACATGACCGGCGAACTCGACCGCGCGGAACTGACCTCGGCGGACGATGTCTAGGGTTGCGCTTCTCCCACTGGCGCTCGCCCTCGTAGGATGCGGGCAGGGCGGGGATGGGCAAGCGAACTGCGATGGCCCGGTGTTCGAGGTGCCATCCAGCGGCGCCACCGTGCCGCAACTGATGGCCCATGCGACTGCGATGGGCATGACCCAGCGCGAGGCGGAAACACTGATTTATCTCGAGGGTCTCAATCCGCAGGTGACGATCGAGGGAGGAACCACGATCTGCCTCGACGGCCGGCCCGATTCGTAACTGCAATTCCGGCGGTAATCGGCGCGCTTTCCTATCGAGAGGACTGTCCGGCAACTGCTCCAGCCGTGCTTGGACAGATGCGCGGGGGCAGGCCGCGATCCGTCGGGAAGCGCTAGACTGGTCCCGGCTTCCCGGCAGGCGTTCTTTGCCTGTGTGCGGTGTCGACAAGTTGGCCCATCAATTCGATCAAACGCTGCTGCTCCTCGCATGAAAAGGACGCCAGCATATCCCGGTTGACGCCATCGGCTGCCTGCGTCGCGGGATTTCGCAGGCTTCTTCCGCGCTCCGTCAGCCAGACGCGCTGCACCCGTCCATCGGCCTGATCCCGCTCCCGCCTGATCAATCCATCGCGCTCCATTCGGGCGAGCGTATTGGCGATCGTCGCCTGCTCGATGTCGAGGCGGTTCACCAGGTCCTTCTGGGTCAGCCCGTCGCCGGCCCAGAGTTCGAGCAGCGCGGGGAAGACACCCGGGGTGATGCCGAGCGGCCTGATTCGCTCGGCAAGGGCTCTTTCGAACATGCGCGCGAGGTGATTGACCAGATAACCGGCAGAAAGATTCTTCTCGAATTCCATCGCTCCAGACATTGGCCTTGAATAGCTAGCTATGCAAATATATATAGCCGGCTATATTATAAGCGAATCAAAGGCTCACCCATGCTAAAGGCAATCCATCCGCTCGCCGGGGCCCTCGCCCTGTTTTTGATAGGGGGTTTCTGGCTCTCCACCGTGACGGTCGAACTGATCGGCACGCTGGACCAGATAGCGTCCATCAAAATGGCGATACCGTGGTTCTTCCTCGTTCTCGTTCCGGCCATGATGGCGGCAGGCGGTTCGGGTCAGCGCCTTGCCGCAGGATTTCGCAACCCGCGAATCGTCACCAAGCGTCGGCGCATGATCGCGATCGCCAGCAACGGTATCCTCATCCTTATGCCGTCCGCGATCTTTCTCGCGCTGAAGGCGGGTGAGGGTGCGTTCGATCGATCCTTCTATGTCGTCCAGACGATCGAACTCACCGCGGGCGCCGTGAACATTGCGCTGCTGGGCCTGAACATGCGCGATGGGTGGCGGTTGGTCCGAAACCGGCCCGGTCAGCGCAAGGCGCGAACCTGAAGGCAGGTGCGGGGCTCACCGCCCTTTCGGCTTCTTCAGCACCTTCTTGCGATAGCTGCACAGGTCCACGACCGGGCAGCGCCAGCATTCGGGGGTGCGTGCCTTGCACACGTAGCGTCCATGCAGGATCAGCCAGTGGTGTGCGCCGAGACGGAAGGGGGCCGGGACGCGCTTTTCCAGCTTCGCCTCGACCGCCTCGGGCGTCTTGCCCTTGGCGAGGCCGGTGCGGTTGCCGACGCGCAGGATGTGGGTGTCGACCGCGAAGGTTTCCTGCCCGAACCAGCAATTGAGCACGACATTGGCGGTCTTGCGCCCCACGCCGGGCAGGCGGACGAGGTCCTCGCGCGTGTCGGGCACCTCCCCGCCATATTCGTCGACCAGCAGCCGGCTCAATGCGATGACGTTCTTCGCCTTGGAGTTGAACAGGCCGATCGTCTTGATGTGTTCCTTCAACCCCTCCTCGCCCAGCGCCAGCATCTGCACGGGCGTTTCCACCTGCGCGAACAGCGCCCGCGTCGCCTTGTTCACTCCGACATCGGTCGCCTGCGCCGACAGCGCCACCGCGACCACCAGCTGATAGGCGTTGCCATATTCCAGCTCGGTCTCGGGCGCGGGATTGTCCTCCGCCAGCCGGCGGAAGAATTCGAAGATCTGGTCCTTGGTCACGTAGCGGTCAGAGCCCCAGCACGTCCTGCATGGTGTAGCGCCGGGGCTCGCGCCCGATCAGCCACGCGGCCCCCTTCACCGCGCCGCGCGCGAAGATTGCGCGGTTCTCGGCGCTGTGGGACAGGGTCAGGCGTTCCTGTTCGCCCGCCAGGATGACGCTGTGCTCGCCCGCCACGGTCCCGCCGCGCAGGGCCGCGAAGCCGATCGTGCCCATGCCGCGCGGGCCGGCGTGCCCGTCCCGCCCGCTTTCGGTATTCGCGGCGAGGTCCACGCCGCGCCCCGCCGCCGCCGCTTCGCCCAGCAGCTTCGCCGTGCCGCTGGGCGCATCGACTTTCATCCGGTGGTGCATCTCGACGATTTCGATGTCCCAGTCCGGCCCCAGCCGCGCCGCCGCCTCGTGCACCAGATGCGCGAGCAGCGTCACGCCGAGCGAGGTGTTGCCGGTCTGGAGCACGGGCACCGCGCGCGCGGCGTTGTCGATCGCGGTATGGTGCTGGTCCGCCAGCCCGGTGGTCCCGATCAGGATCGGCACCCCTGCGCCGACCGCAGCGTGCAGGTTCGCCTCCAGCGCCGCCGGCGCGCTGAAATCGACCAGCGCGTCGCTGTTGTCGGCCAGCTCCGCCACGTCGCCGCCGCGGTCGACACCGCCCGCCAGTTCGTGTCCCATCTGCATGACGACGCTCGCCAGCGCCTCGCCCATGCGCCCGTCGCTGCCGATAACGCCTATTCTTGCCATTGATTACCCCGCTCGCCCTGAGCTTGTCGAAGGGCCGTCCTTACTTCTAGGGCAACGCTGAAGGAAATGCGGTCCTTCGACAAGCTCAGGACGAGCGGAAAGGGGAGTTTGCGCGCGTGCACAACATCGTCATCCTGACCGGAGCGGGGATTTCCGCCGAGAGCGGCCTCAGGACCTTTCGCGCCGACGACGGGCTGTGGGAGGAACACCGGGTCGAGGATGTCGCCACGCCCGAGGCGTTCGCGCGCGATCCGGCTCTGGTGCAGCGATTCTACGACGCGCGGCGCGAACAGATCCGGGCGGCCCGGCCCAATCCGGCGCACGAGGCGCTTGCCCGGCTCGACCGGGAGTGGGACGGCGAGCTGCTGATCGTGACGCAGAACATCGACGATCTGCACGAACGCGCCGGGGCCGTGCGCATGCTCCATATGCATGGGGAGGCGCTGTCGGCGTGGTGTACCGCGTGCGATGCGCGGCACGGCTGGACCGGCACGCTGGGCGATGCGCCCGCCTGTCCCTCCTGCGCGGCGGAGGGGGATTTGCGACCCGACATCGTGTGGTTCGGCGAAATGCCCTATCGGATGGAGGAAATCTTCGCCGCGCTGGGCCGGGCCGACCTGTTCGTCTCGATCGGCACCTCGGGCGCGGTCTATCCGGCGGCGGGCTTCGTGCAGGAGGCGGCGGCACATGGCAGCCGCACGCTGGAGCTGAACCTCGAACGCAGCCAGGGCTCGCACCTGTTCGAGGAGACGCGGCTGGGCAGCGCGAGCGAGCTGGTGCCGCGCTGGGTGGACGAGGTGCTGTCCGCCCAGCCCTGATTCGCGTTAGCTCATCAATTCGCGCACGAACGGGATCAGCCCGGTCTGGCGCTGCCGCTTCATTCGCTCGGCGTCCAGAATCTCGCGCACCTTGTCGAAGCAGGCGTCGACATCGTCGTTGATGACGACGTAGTCGTAGGCGTCCCAGTGGCTGATTTCCGCCCGGGCACGCTCCATCCGCGCGTCGATCACCTCATCGGCATCGGTCGCGCGCGATTCGAGCCGGCGGCGCAGCTCCTCGATGCTGGGGGGCAGGATGAATACGCGCACCACGTCCTGCTGATCCTTCTGGAACAGCTGCTGGGTGCCCTGCCAGTCGATGTCGAACAGGAAATCCTGCCCTTCCTTCAATGCGTTGCGGATTCGCCCCTTGGGCGTGCCGTAACGATGGCCGAAGACGTGTGCCCATTCGTAGAAATCGTCTTCCTCGACCATCGCGTCGAACTGCGCGTCGGTGACGAAGTGATAATGGATGCCTTCGACTTCCCCTTCGCGGGGGGCACGGGTGGTCACGCTGACGGACAGCTTGATCTCGTCTTCCGCGTCCAGCAGCATGCGGGAAATGGTGGTTTTCCCCGCGCCGCTGGGCGAGGAAAGGATGAACATCAGGCCGCGGCGCTGCAGCGTGTCGGGATCGGTCAAGTCCATGAGCGCTGATGCGCCGAAGCGCGGGTGCGAATCAACCCCGCGCGGTTAACGAAACCCGGGACAGGGGGAGTCGATCACTCCTCCGCCTGTTGCAGCAATTCGTGGTCGCCCTTGCGCGTGGACTTCGCCTGGTTGCGCCGGGCGCGGCGCCGGTCGAACAGCGTTTTCGCCAGCATTCCCCCGCCGACCACCAGCGCGCCGGGCAGCGATCGGGTCGCGACCTTGGCCAGCGCCACGCTGGCCAGCGTCTGCGCCACCGACCGGTTTTCCACGATCTCGCTGGCGGTTTCGCGGCCATAGCGACCGGACAGGAACCCCTTCTGCACCGCGTTTTTCATCAGGCGGGTCCCCGCGCGCATCGCGATGTCGGCCATGATGAGGTTGGTCGCGGGGTTCGGGCTCGGCCCCGGAACCTCGTCCGGATCGCCCGGAGTGGCGCGCCGCGCGTCGGCGACTGCGTTGCGTCCGATTTTTTCGATGTGTTTTACCATGCCTGCCCCACTTGCCCTGCGGCAGCGGAGCCGCGCGGCTATTTCTTGCGGCCGAAATCGACCGTCACGACGTTGGAACCGTCTTCGTTATCGGTAACGGCCGGATGCGCGCCCTGTTCCGCCCCGTCATTGCCCGCCTCGTCGTGCGGTTCCGGCTCGCTATCGGTCTCCACCGCCTGGAACTGGAGGCCGAAATCGACCGCCGGATCGACGAAGGCGGTGATCGCGGCAAAGGGAATCTCCAGCTGAGCCGGGACCTGGTTGAAGCTGAGGCCCACGCCGAAGCCGACATCGGTCACCTTCAGGTCCCAGAACTTGTTCTGCAGCACGATCGTCATCTCGTCCGGGAACCGTTCGCGCAGGCTCTTGGGAACCGAGACGCCCGGGGCGCCGGTCTTGAAGGTGATGTAGAAGTGATGCGTGCCGGGCAGTTCCCCGCCCGCGGCCACCACTTCGCGCAAGACGCGGCCCACCACGGCGCGCAAGGCGTCCTGCACTATCTCGTCATAGGGGATCAGGCTGTCGGGCGTGTCTTCGCTCATGGCGCCGATAACTGAAGCCGGGCGCGGGCGGGGTCAAGCGCAGATTGCTTGCGCCGCGCGCCTGCCCACGATAGCGCGCTTCCCCATGCGAACCGGCCGGATAGAGCGCAACACTGCGGAAACCAAGATCGCCGTCGAGGTCGATCTCGACGGGAACGGCACCTATCGGGTGTCGACCGGCATCGGCTTTCTCGATCACATGGTCGAACAATTCTCCCGCCATTCGCTGATCGATGTAATGATGGACGTCGACGGCGATCTGCATGTGGACCAGCATCACACGACGGAAGACAGCGCCATCGCGCTGGGCCAGGCGATCGCGCAGGCGCTGGGGGACAAGGGCGGGATCGGGCGCTACGGCCACGCCTATTCGCCGATGGACGAGACGCTGGCGCGGGTCGCGCTCGACATATCGGGGCGGCCCTATCTCGTCTGGAACGCGCGGTTCACCCAGGAAAAGCTGGGCGAGTGGGACACCGAGCTGATCGAGCACTGGTTCCATTCGGTTGCGCAGGCCTGCGGCATCACGCTGCATTGCGAGCTGCTCTACGGCACCAACAACCACCATATCTGCGAGGCGCTGTATAAAGGCTTCGCCCGCGCCATGCGCACCGCGGTCGAGGTTGATCCGCGCAAGGGCGGCGCGATCCCCAGCACCAAGGGGCAATTGGGTGGGTGAGGTAACCGCGCTGATCGACTACGGCGCCGGTAATCTCCATTCGGTCGAGAACGCGCTGCGCACGGTGGGCGCGGACATTCGCGTGACCGACGATCCGGAGGTTGTCGCGAAGGCGGATCGCGTCGTGCTGCCGGGCGTCGGCTCGTTCGCTGCGTGCGCGGACGGCCTGCGCGCGGTGGCGGGGATGGTCGAGGCGCTCGACCGGCGGGTGCGGAGCGACGGGGTACCGTTCCTCGGCATCTGCGTCGGCATGCAGCTGCTCGCGACGCGCGGGCTGGAACATGGCGAGACGCCGGGGCTGAACTGGATCGCGGGCACGGTGAAGCGGTTGGAGGCGCCCGATCCGACGGTGAAGGTGCCGCATATGGGCTGGAACGATGTCGAGCCCATGCCCCACGCGGGCGCGGCACAGCTGATCGGGCCGGGGGAGGCCTATTTCCTCCACTCCTACGCCTTCCACGTGGGCCACGGGCGCGACATCGCGGCGATGACCGACCATGGCGGCGGCGTAGTCGCCGCGGTTGCGCGCGAGAACATCTTGGGGGTGCAGTTCCACCCGGAAAAGAGCCAGAAATACGGGCTGGCTCTGCTGGAGCGCTTTTTGGAGTGGAACCCATGATCGTCTTCCCAGCAATCGACCTGAAGGGCGGCGAAGTGGTGCGCCTGGCCGAAGGAGACATGGACCGCGCCACTGTTTACGGCGACGATCCAGCGGCGCAGGCGATGCTGTTCGCCGATGCGGGGGCGCAGCACCTGCACGTGGTCGATCTCGATGGGGCCTTCGCGGGGGAGAGCCGCAACCGCGCGGCGGTGGAATCCATCGTCGAGCGCTTCCCCGGCTACGTCCAGCTGGGCGGCGGCATCCGCGATGCGGCGGCGGTGCGCGGTTGGTTCGACCTGGGCGTGGCGCGGGTGGTGATCGGCTCCGCCGCGCTCAAGGACCCGCAATTCGTGAAGGACATGGCCGCCGAATGGGACAACGGCATTGTCGTCGCGGTCGATGCGAAGGACGGCATGGTCGCGACCGAGGGCTGGGCAAGCGTGTCCGACGTGCCCGTCGCCGACATGGCGCGCCGGTTCGAGGATGCGGGCGTCGCCGCGCTGCTGTTCACCGATATCGGGCGCGACGGGCTGCTCAAGGGCTGCAATATCGACGCGACGCTGGAACTGGCGCGCGCCGTCGACATCCCGGTAATCGCCAGCGGCGGCGTGCGCGGGCTCGACGATATCCACGTCCTCTCGCTGCATGCCAGCGAAGGGATCGAGGGCGTGATCACCGGCCGCGCGCTGTACGAAGGGCGGCTGGATCTGGCGGCGGCGATCGCGATGGCGAACCGATGACCGTCCGCATCCGCGTCATCCCCTGTCTCGACGTCGCCAACGGGCGCGTGGTGAAGGGCGTCAATTTCGTCGACCTGAAGGACGCCGGCGACCCGGTCGAACAGGCGAAGGCCTATGACGAGGCGGGCGCGGACGAGCTGTGCTTCCTCGACATCTCGGCCAGCCACGAAGGGCGCGGCACGCTGCTCGATATCGTGCGCCGCACCGCCGAGGTCTGCTTCATGCCGGTCACCGTCGGTGGCGGCGTTCGCAGCGTGGAGGATGCGCGCGCGCTGCTGCTGGCAGGCGCAGACAAGGTCGCGGTCAACTCCGCCGCGGTCGACCGGCCCGAACTGGTGGCGGAAATCGCCGACCGCTTCGGCAGCCAGTGCATCGTCGCCAGCGTCGATGCGCGCGCGGCGGTGTCGGGCGACATGCGCGGCTGGGAAGTGTTCACCCATGGCGGTCGCCGCGCCACGGGCATCGACGCGGTGGCCCATGCAGAGCGGCTGGCGCAGCTGGGCGCGGGCGAGCTGCTCGTCACCTCGATGGACGGCGACGGGACGAGGGCGGGCTACGACCTCGATCTCACCCGCGCCATCGCCGACGCGGTGCCGGTGCCGGTTGTCGCCAGCGGCGGTGTCGGCACGCTCGATCATCTGGTCGAGGGGGTGAAGCGGGGCCATGCCAGCGCGGTGCTCGCCGCCAGCATCTTCCATTTCGGGCAGCATTCCATCGCCGAGGCGCATGCCGCCCTGCGCGCCGCCGGGCTGCCCGCCCGCTCCGACTGACGGTCCCGCTGCGGGACTGATCGCGCTTGACGGCGCGCCGTCCCGCGCCCCAAGGCTGGCGGCGATGGACACCCTTTCCCGCCTCGAAGAGACGATCGCCGCGCGCCGCTCGGTCGATCCGGACTCCAGCTATGTCGCGCAGCTCAACGCGCGCGGCCTGCCGGTGATGGCGCGAAAGCTGGGCGAGGAGGCGGTCGAGACGATCACCGCCGCGCTGGCGGGCAGCCGAGAGGAGCTGGTCGGCGAAGCGGCGGACACGCTGTTCCACCTGCTGGTGCTGCTGGGCGCGCGGGACATTCCGCTGGCGGAGGTGCTGGCGGAACTCGACCGGCGCGAAGGCGTCTCGGGCCTGGAGGAAAAGGCCAACCGGAGGACCTGATGCCGATCGACCCGAAAGCCCCCTACGACCCGAACAACATCTTCGCGAAAATCCTGCGCGGCGAGATCCCGTGCACCAAGGTGTACGAGGACGAATGGGCCTTCGCGTTCGAGGATATCAATCCGCAGGCCGAGGTGCACACGCTGGTGCTGCCCAAGGGGGCCTATGTCAGCTGGGACGATTTTTCCGCTAACGCCTCCAATGCGGAGATCGCCGGGCTGGTGCGCGCGGTCGGCCTCGTGGCGCGAGAGAAGGGGCTGGTCGAACCCGGTTACCGCCTGCTCGCCAATGTCGGCGAGAATGGCGGGCAGGAGGTGCCGCATCTGCACGTCCATATCTTCGGCGGGCAGCGGCTGGGCCGGATGATAGCCTGAGCGCATGAACGATCTATCGTAGCGGCGGCCCCGTTCATCGCGGGGCTATCTCGTTGTACCCATTTGCCTTGCCGGGAGAGTCGCCTGTTCGCTAAAGCCCGCGCCGCATGAGCATTCAACCGCATCCCCCTGGCGGTGTGTTCGACGGGCCGCGGCATCTGTACGCGGTCAGGGTCTATTACGAGGATACGGACCTGTCGGGCATCACCTACCACGCCAATTACCTGCGCTGGTTCGAGCGGGCGCGGTCGGACGTGCTGCGCATGCTGGGCATCGACCAGCGCGCCGCGATCGAGGCGGGCGGGGGTGCCTATGCCGTCGCGGACCTCTCCATGCGGTACCTGCGCCCGGCGAAGCTGGACGACGACGTCGTGATCGAGACGCGCTGCACGCAGATCCGCGCCGCCAGCGTGCGCATGGTGCAGCGCGCCCTGCGCGGCGATGAAACCTTGTGCGAGGCGAATTTCCGGGTCGGCTTCGTCGCCCCCGACGGTCGCCCGTGCCGCCAACCGCCCGAATGGGTCGCCGCCTTTCAATCCGTTCTGAGCGAGGACGATAGCTAGATGTTCCTGATGACCGCCGCCATTGCCGAGGCCCCGACCCGGCTCGATCCGATCAAGCTGTTCCTCGATGCCGACATCGTCGTGCAGGCGGTGATGCTGGGCCTGCTCGCCGCCTCCGTCTGGAGCTGGATGATCATCGTCAGCTTCTCCATGCGCACCGCCGCCGCCAATCGCCGGGCGCAGCAGTTCGAGAGCGAGTTCTGGAAGGCCGACGATTACGAAAGCACTCTGAAGACCAGCGCCGCCGCCGATTCGCCCGCCGGGCGGGTGGTGCGCGCCGCGCTGGGCGAATGGCGCCGCTCGCGCAAGGCGGGGGTGAAGGACAACGAGGCGACCCATGCGCGCGTCGTCACCGCGATGGACGGGCAGGTGGCGGAAGAGGCCGATACGATGGCCAGCCGTCTCAACTTCCTGGCAACTCTCGGCTCGGTCGCGCCCTTCGTCGGCCTGTTCGGCACCGTGTGGGGCATCATGAACAGCTTCTTCCAGATCGGCAGCCAGGAAAGCTCCTCGCTCGCGGTGGTCGCGCCGGGCATTTCGGAGGCGCTGTTCGCCACCGCGATCGGCCTGTTCGCGGCGATCCCCGCCGTCATCGCCTACAACCGGTTCAGCCACCGGGTGAACCTGTTCGAGGCGCGGCTGACGCGCTTCGCCGATCGCTTCGCCGCGGAACTCGGCCGCGACATGGAGCACGGCTGACATGGCGATGGGCCTGCACGGTGCGGCACGCGGCCGCGGTCGCCGGGGGCGGGGGACGCGCCGCGCGCCGGTGGCGGAGATCAACGTCACGCCGCTGGTCGACGTGATGCTGGTGCTGCTGATCATCTTCATGGTCACCGCCCCGCTGCTGACCGCGGGCGTGCCGGTCGATCTGCCCGAAAGCCGCGCCAATGCCCTGCCGCAGGAAAGCCAGCAGGTGACGATCTCGATGCGGTCCGACGGATCGGTCTATATCGACGATGCGCCGGTGTCGGGCGGCGTCGGCGATGCGCTGGCAGCAATCGCGCCCGGTCCGGACGGCAAGCCGCCCGAAGTGGTGCTGCGCGCCGATCGCGGGCTCGATTATGGCCGGGTGATGGGCGTGATGGGGGAACTGAGCCGGGCCGGTTTCACCTCCATCTCGCTGGTCACCGACGGTTCAGACCGCCAGCCATAGGCCCGCAAGGATGGCAGCAACCGCTCTTCGCCGCGACGAGAAGGTCGGCCTCGGCATCGCCCTGGCCCTGCATCTGGCGCTGGTCGCCGTGCTGCTGCTGCAGGACGACGAGCGCGAGCCGATCGAGCAGCCGCAGCGGGTCACGGTCAATCTCGCCAGCGATGTCGGCCTGACTTCCGCCGCGCCGCAGCCGGTGCCCGAAAGCCGCGCGGCGGAGGCCCCGGTCCTGTCCGACCTGCCGCCGCCACCCGCGCTCGAGGCCCCGCTGCCCGAGCCGCTGCCGCAGCCGAGCGCCCAGCCGCAACCGCAGCCCCAGCCGAAACCCCAGCCCAGGCCGCGCTCGCAGCCGACCAGCAAGCCGCAGCCCAAACGCACCAGCACGCCGACGAAGCGCACCGAGACCCGGCAGGCGAGCAAGCCCGCACCCAAAACCGCGACCACCACGAAGAAGACCGGTGGGGCGAGCCGCATCGGCAAGGATTTCCTCGACGGGGCAGGCGAAAGCCGCACCTCGCAGGATACGCGCGTACCCGCATCGCAGATCGGCGCGAGCGCGCAGGCCTCGCTGGCGCAGGCGATCGCGCGGCAGCTGAAGCCGCACTGGCGACCCGTCGACGGGGCCGATCGGGAAAAGCTCGTCTCCGTCATCAGCTGGCGCATGAACCCGGACGGCTCGCTGGCGGGCAAGCCGCGGCTTGTGCGCCAGAGCGGCATCACCGACGCGAACAAGGCCCAGGCCGCGCGCCATGCCGAAAACGCCATTCGCGCGGTCGAGCTTGCCGCGCCGTTCAATTTGCCCGACGAATACTACAATGGCTGGAAATACGTTTCCGCCTTCAGCTTCGACTGGAAACTCTCGCAATGAAACTCTTGATCCTCCCCCTCCTGGCGCTGTTCGCCGCTCCGCTCGCGGCGCAGGATCTGGGCGCGCCGCCCCCGACCACCGCGCCGGTGGAAACGACCGACGAGGGCGGGCCGCCGGAGGAAGGCGGCCTGACCGGCTCGGTCAGCTTCGAAGGCAATCTGGACAATCTCGGCATCGCCATCCCCGCCTTCGCGGCGCAGCGCGATGTCGCGACGCCCGCCAATGCCAGCGGCACCGCCGCGCTCGGCGTGGAGCTGGCGCGCGTCATCACCGCCGACCTCAAGAACAACGGGCTGTTCAAGCCGAGCGGCCCCGACGCGCTGCCGCGCCCGACCTATCCGCAGATCACCGATCCGGTGTGGGCGACCTGGAGCAATCGCGGGGCGGAGATGCTGGTGCAGGGCTATGTCCGCCCGCGCGCCGACGGGCGGCTGATCGTCGGCTGCTATCTCTACGACATGGCGCTGAAGGACGAGCTGGCGCGGTCGGGCTGGGTCGTCGCGCCCGCCGACTGGCGGCGCGCAGCGCACAAATGCGCCGACCTCGTCTATTCGCGCCTGACCGGGGAAAGCCCGTTCTTCGACAGCCGGATCGCCTATATCGCGGAAACCGGGCCGAAGGATAACCGGACCAAGCGGCTCGCGATCATGGACAGCGACGGGGCCAACCACCGCTTCATCACCACCGGGCGCGCCACCGCGCTGACCCCGCGCTATTCGCCAGATTACCGCGAGCTGCTCTATCTCAGCTATGTCGACGGGCAGCCGCGCATCTACATTTACGATATCGGCACCGGGCAGCAGCATCTGGTGACACAGAGCAAGAACCCGACCTTCGCCCCGCGCTGGAGCCCGGACGGCAAGTGGGTGCTGTATTCGATGGCGGTCAACGGCAATACCGACATCTACCGCGTCTCGCGCAATGGCGGGCAGAGCGAGCGGCTGACCGATGCGCCGGGGATCGACGTCGGCGGGTCCTATTCGCCCGACGGCAGCCGGATCGTGTTCGAAAGCGACCGTTCGGGCGAGCAGCAGGTCTATCTGATGAACGCCGACGGATCGAACCAGCGCCGCATCACCTTCTTCGGCGGACGCGCGGCGACGCCGGAATGGAGCCCGCGCGGCGACCAGATCGCCTTCACCTACATCCCCGGCGACTTCAACATCGCGGTGATGAGCCCCAACGGCAAGAACCTGCGCAAGCTGACAAACGGCTGGCAGGACGAGGCACCGACCTGGGCACCCAACGGCCGTATCATCCAGTTCTTCCGGACCGAGAGGAACACCGGCCATACCGCGATCTATCAGGTCGATCTGACGGGCGAGAACCTGCGCGAGCTGCCGACCCCGGTCGACGCGTCGGACCCCGCCTGGGGACCGATCCTGCCCTAGGCCGGTTGATGACAGGACATTCGAGTGGGTCGCACCATTCGTTCAACAAGGGAATATGAGGAAATGCCGATGAACGTTCGTATCGCTACCGCCGCGCTGCTGATCGGCGCCGCTTCGCTCGCCGGGTGCAAATCCAAGGCTCCCGAGACACTGCCGCCCGCCGGTGGCGCGGTGTCCACCCCGCCGCCCGCACAGAACACGCAGCCGACCGGCCCCGCCGTGGGCACGCAGGACCACTTCGTGAATGCCGTGCGCGGCCAGAACGTGATTTATTTCGATACCGATAACTATACGATCGACAGCGCCGACGCCGCCGCGCTGCAGACGCAGGCGCAGTACCTCGCCGCCTATCCCAACCTGACGGTCACGATCGAAGGGCATGCGGACGAACGCGGCACGCGCGACTACAACATCGCGCTGGGCGAACGGCGCGCCAATGCGGCGAAGAACTACCTCGTCAGCCTGGGCGTCTCGGCCAATCGCATCGGCACCGTCAGCTATGGCGAGGAGCGCCCGGTCGCGCTCGGCTCCAGCCCCGATGCCTGGGCCAAGAACCGCCGCGCGGTGACGGTGGTCGTTAACTAGGTCGTAGATCGAGGCGGCGCGCGGTTTCCAGCGGGAAGTCGCGCGCCGTTTCCTTTAGCGTAGCGCCGCGCCCACCGCGAACATGTCGCTGGTGTCACCCGGTGCCCCGAGGCCGGTGGCAATGGCGAACAGTGCCAGCACCAGCGTGCAGGCAAGGGCGGCGAAGGTGAGTTGCTTGCTCATCGAAATCTCGGATTGGGGGGTGATGGGCCGCATTAGCCGGCGAGAATGAACGAGGCGTTGCGCGTTCCGGCGACCTCTCGCGAAACCGCCTTTCCACCCGCACCGCGCCTTGCATGTGGCGGGCCGATCCCTAGAATCGAAGACGATGCTACCGCTTTCCACCCGATCCGCTTCCCATGGCTAAACCGCGCCGATCCAACGATTGGGGCTTCCCCCGCTGGCGCGGCTATGGCTCCGCGCGCGAGGCGGCGAATGTCCGCATCTGCGACCGCCATGGCTGCGACGAGCCGGGCGACTGTCCCGCGCCCAAATCTCCCAACAGCCCGGAACGGTGGTATTTCTGCCAGAAGCATGCCGCCGAATACAATTCGAAGTGGGACTATTTCGAAGGGCTCGACAAGGCGGAGAAGGCCGCCCGGACGAAGTCGGAGCAGGATGCCAGCGCCGGCTATGCCGAGGCGCAGCATTACGGCTGGAGCGGCAGCGGCGACGGGTCGCGCAGCGCCGACGAGATGCGCGCGCTCGACCTGCTGGGGCTGGAAGCGGACGCCGACTTCGCCACCGTCAAGAAGGCGTGGCGGGAAAAGGCGAAGACCGTCCACCCCGATGTGAAGCCCGGCGATGCCGAGGCGGCGCAGCAATTCCAGGCCTATCAGGTCGCCTACGAAGTGTTGAAGCAGGCGGAAGAGCGCCGGGAGTGGAAGGGGTAAGAATCCCTGTCGCGTGCCCCCGCGTCCGGTCGCTCTCGCGATAGGGCTGGTCGATCGGCGCTGCGCGCCGTAACGATGCGGGCATGATGATACCGCGATCGAACGCCATGCCCATATCCCTCAGGACGATTGCACTCGCCGCGCTCGCACTGCTGACGGCGGTTGCAAGCCCGGCCGTTGCGGCGACCTGCCCGCTGGTCCCCGGCGGCGAACGCATGGTGGCACCGGGCGAGGGGATGAAGGCGGCGGGCGTGCACGTTCCTGCCGGGCTCGAAGAAAAGAAACCCGCGCCGCTCGTCATCCTGCTGCATGGCAGCACGGCGACCGGCGCGCAGATGCTGCGCGATTCGGGATTGGCCGAGACCGCCGATCGCCACGGTTTCCTGCTCGCCTACCCCGATGCCGGTATCCCCGCCGGGAATGGCTTCGTGTGGAACATTCCGGGCGTGCCGACCGTCGAAGGGACCATTCCGGGCGAGGGCGACCGCGACGACGTCGCCTATCTGACGACGCTGATCGACCGGCTGGTGGCGGATGGCTGCGTCGACCCCGCGCGGGTCTATGTCACGGGGCTGTCGGGTGGCGGACGGATGACGTC
Source organism: Erythrobacter sp. LQ02-29 (assembly GCF_022576075.2). Lineage (NCBI taxonomy): Bacteria > Pseudomonadati > Pseudomonadota > Alphaproteobacteria > Sphingomonadales > Erythrobacteraceae > Erythrobacter > Erythrobacter sp. LQ02-29. The sequence continues at coordinate 1,097,338 of NZ_JANCNT010000001.1, forward strand.
GTGGCTGGGCTGCGTCGCTCCCGATCGCTTCGCCGCGATCGCCCCCGTGGTCGGCCTGCGCGCCGGGAACCCGCTGGCGGAGGATCCCACGCGCCCCGATCCCGCGACCTGCCGGCCCGATACGCCGATCGCGGTCGTCGCTTTCGCCGGGGACGAGGACCGGACCAATCCGATCGCGGGCGGCGGTGGCGGATACTGGCAATATTCCATGCATGCGGCAGAGCAGCGCTGGGCGCAGCTGAACGAATGCAAGGCCGCCCCGACCACGCGCTGGGTCTCGTCCGATGTCTACGAGGAGCGCTACGGCGACTGCCGCGACGATGCCGAGGTGATCGGCCGCGTGGTGGTGGGGAAGGGGCACAGCTGGGTGCCCGACAACGAGGCGCTGTGGGAGCTGCTGTCACGCCACCGGCGGGACTGAGCGCGCCCGTTTTCCTACCGCCGTGTGTGATCCTATGACGGGCGAATGCCCGATCGGTGCCGGAGCCTGCGACAGCCACCACGATTCACTGCCGGAGCGAGTTGCGGTCCGCTTTGGCCTAAGTTGACCCGGCGAAGCCGGATTTCGCCACCAAGCCACTGTTCGCAAACGCGTTTCGCGGAGCGCGAAGTTTTCGAAAGGCAGGGGTTCGGTGTTCCATCCTGCGTGAACCCGGCGACTGGCAAACGCTCGGAAACCGGGCGCTGCGCCAGCGGCGCGGCCCGATTTCCGGCGTTGTCGTTCAGACCTTGTCGAGCGCCTGTTCGAAGTCGGCGATCAGGTCGTCCGCATCCTCGATCCCGATGCTTATGCGCACCAGGCTGTCGGTTATGCCGAGCTCCTGCCGCCGCCCGTGGGCGACCGACAGGTGCGTCATGCTGGCGGGGTGGCTGGCGAGCGTCTCGGTGCCGCCCAGGCTCACCGCCAGCTTGGCGACGGTCAGCGCGTCGAGGAAGCGGAAGCATTCCTCCTCCCCGCCCTTCAGGAACAGCGAGAAGGTGGAGCCGGCACCCAGGCAATGACGGTCGTAGATGTCCTTCTGCCGCTCGTCGGTCAGGTGGCCGAGATAGCCCAGCCCGTCGACCTTGGGGTGGTCTTTCAGGAAGGCGCATACCTTGGCCGCGTTCTCGCCCGCGCGGCTCATGCGCAGCTCGACCGTCTCCAGGCTGCGCAGCAGCATCCACGCGGTGTTGGGATCGGCGATGCCGCCCATCGTGTTGCGCAGGGACCGGACCGGGTCCATCCACTTCTTGTCGCCCGCAATGCTGCCCGCGACCAGATCGGAGTGCCCGCCGACATATTTGGTCAGCGAATAGGCCACGATGTCGGCCCCGTGATCCAGCGGTCGCTGCCACAGCGGGCCGAGGAAGGTGTTGTCGATCGCGATGGGGCAGGACCAGTCCAATGCCTCGTCGCGCGCCGCCTTGACCGCCTCGATATCGACCAGCGCGTTGGTCGGGTTGCCCGGGCTTTCGAGGTAGATCATCGCGACCTTGCCGCCCTGATCGCTCGCCATGCCCTTCGCCTTCGCCAGCACCTCGTCCAGCTCCTCGCGGCTCGCCCCGGCGGGGAAGGGGACGTAGGTGACGCCGAACTTCGACAGTACCTTCGCGACGAAGCCTTCGCTGGCGGCATAAAGCGGGCCGGAATGGACGATCACGTCGTTCTGCCCGCAATAGGCCATCATCAGCACGCAGATCGCGGTCATCCCGCTGGAGAAGCACAGCGCGTCTTCGGCCCCGTCCCAGATCGCCAGGCGATCTTCCAGGATCTCCTGGTTCGGCCCGTTAAAGCGCGAATAGACCAGCCCCTCGGCCCCGCCCTCGCGGATGCCGGTGATGCCTTCGAAATGCCGCTTGCCCGCCGCCGCGCTTTCGAAGGCGAAGGTGCTGGTGAGGAAGATCGGCGCCTTCAGCGACCCTTCGGAAAGGGAGGGGTCGTAGCCGTGGCCCATCATCAGGGTGCTCGGCTTCAGCTGGCGTCCGGCCAGCTTCTCGATCTCGGGCTTCGGCTTGCGGCGGGGGGTGGGCTGGTCGATGGAGTCGACGGCGTCGGTCATGGGTCTAAACCTTCCTTTGCGTGTCTGCTCCTAGGAAGGCAGGAGCCGGGCGATGCGTTCCGGGGCCGCCCGTTCCTAACCTCCGCAGGAACGCCTCTCCACCGGGCACAATCTGGTTACATGTGCAATTATGCGCTGCCGCGACCGGACGCAACCGTGGCCAGCCGCCCGATCACGCCGGCTGCTGCTGTGGCTGGGGCTGGTGCAGCGTGTCGCCCTCGTCCAGCGGGTGCACATAGGCGCGGGTGATGAAATCGTTGCGCTCGATCATCTTCTTCTCGATCCGCCCGACCAGCTTTTCCAGCTCTCCGGTCGGCATCGCATCGTCGAAATCGACCGTCACCACGCAGAACACCTGTTCGGGGCCGAGATGGACGGTGAAGACATCGGAAACCGCGATCACCCCCGTTTCCGCCTCCACCTCCCGGCGGATCGCACGGGCCAGCTTCGGGTCCGCGCTTTCCCCGATCAGCAGGTCCTTCGCTTCGCGCAGCAGCACCACGGCGACTGTGGCGAGCAGGCCCGCAATGCCGAGCGATGCGACCCCGTCCCACACCGGATTGTCGGTCAGCAGCTCCAGTCCGATGCCCGCCGCCGCCAGGACCACGCCGGTGACGGCGGCGGAGTCTTCGAGCAGCACGACCAGCGACGTCGTATCCTTCGTCTGGCGGATGCCCTCGAGGACCGACAGGTCGCCGCGATGCTTGTTGAACGCCTTCCACGCGGTCAGCCACGACCACCCTTCGAGCAGGAAGGCGATGCCAAGCACGGCGAAGGCGATCAGCGGCGACTCGGTCGGATGCGGGTTGATCAGCGTATGAATGCCTTCATAGGCCGACACGCCCGCGCCGAGGGCGAAGATCATAACCGCGACGACGAAGGCCCAGAAATACAGCTCCCGCGCGTAACCCATCGGGTGCAGTTCGTCGGGCGGTTTCTTCGCCCGCTTCTCCCCCACCCACATGAAAACCTGGTTGAGCGTGTCGACCGTGGAGTGGATGCCCTCGGTCATCATGGCCGCGGACCCGGTGATGATCGCGGCGGTGAACTTGGCCACCGCGATGCCCAAATTGGCGATGAAGGCGCGCAGGATGACGGTGTTGGATTCGCCTTCGCCGCCTTCCCCGGACTTCGCGCCGCTCATCCGACGGGCTTCAGATCGACCTGCGCGACATGCCAGTTGAGTTGATAGGGGGTGGCGCCCGGCACGTCGTTGACGCGCCGCAGGGCGATGGTGCCGTTGATCTTGCGGCCCGTGCTACCGCTGACCGTGGCCGGGACGCTGTAATAGGAGGAGCCGGCCGCCCCTTCCATCCGGCCCGTGGGAGCCTCGACCGAAATCCTGCCCATCCCGTCGAACAGCGCGCGGAACTCGGCCTCGCTATGCTGTTGGCGATAGCCCGGTTCGGTGAGGGCGTAGGCGACGCGGAAATCCTTCATCTCGATCGCGCGGAGGAAGCCGAGCAGCACGTTGCGCGCGCCTTTCTCCCCCTTCTGCGCATCGGCGGTCAGCGGCGCGGGCATCAGCTCGTGCGGATCGTCCACCGCCGGGTCGCCATTCGCGGTGGTCGCGGTCGGCATGGGTGCAGGTGGGGTATTTGCAGGTGTCGCGGGGGCCGAATCGGTTGGTGTCGGCGTGGGGAGGGCCGAGGACGGCGAAACCTGATCCTCGGCGACCACGCCGGTCGCGGTCGCTTCGCTCGATGGCTCGGGATTCTCGGCGGGCGGGGCGGGCTCGCAGGCGGACAGGGCGAGACCGATGGCGAGGGAGCCGATCGCGGCTCGCACGGGGAGGTTGAAGCGCATGCCGATGCAAAGCGGGGAACCCCGTCAGGGTTCCCCGGCCATGCATCCATATGTCTGGAACATGCGGCGCGCCGCGCCTTATTTCGGGGCCAGCACCATCAGCATCTGGCGCCCTTCGAGACGGGGGAAGGATTCGACCTTGGCGATCTCCTCCGTATCGTCGCGCACGCGGTTGAGCAGATTGATGCCCAGTTCCTGGTGCGCCATCTCGCGCCCGCGGAAGCGCAGCGTGCACTTCACCTTGTCGCCGTTCTCGATGAACTTGACCACGTTGCGCATCTTCACGTCGTAATCGTGCGTGTCGATGTTGGGCCGCATCTTGACCTCTTTGATGTCCTGGGTCTTCTGCGTCTTGCGCGCCAGATTGGCCTTCTTCTGCGCTTCGTAGCGGTGCTTGCCGACATCGAGGAACTTGCACACCGGCGGGTCCGCATTGGGGGACACCTCGACCAGGTTCAGCCCCTTCTCCTGGGCCTGCTCCATCGCTTCGCGGGTGTACATGACGCCGAGGTTCTCGCCCTCGTCATCGATGACGCGGACCTTGGGCGACTGGATGAAATTGTCGTAGCGAGGGCCGCTCTTGACCGGCGGCTGCAGGGAACGACGGGGTGGACGGGCTATGGGGCACTCTCCTGAAATGGCGAATTGAACAGCTTTCTATTTAAGGTGTCCAACGCCGAATCGCAAAGGGGTTCCCGCGAATAGCTGCGATTACGCCGCGCGACTGTCCCCCGCCTGCCACAAGGGGATGGTCACGGCGCGGTCGCGCGCGGGCACCACCGCCTCGATCCGGTGGGCCGGACGCAGGGCGCGCAGCACCGCCGGATCGGCGGCCGACATGCCGCCGGTGAAGGTGCCGAAGGCGGGCAGGACCATGCGGTCGGCCCCGTCCGCCCCGCGCCCGATCACCGCGCAGGGCCGATTGATCCGCCGCCCGTGGACGCGCATCTGCAACTTGGGATGGAAATGGCCCGACAGCTCCGGGCCCGCCGCGCCGGCATGCGCCTCGTGCCGCAAGGCCACGCCGCCCAGCTCCATTTCCGCCGCGAGCGCGCCGCCGCAGCGGGCCTCCGCCACGAAGCCGTCCTTGCCGACATCGTGGTTGCCGGTGATCCAGATCCATTCGACCCGCCCGGTCAACTCTTCCAGCATGGCGCATGCCCCGTCCTCCAGCCGCGTGGCACCATCGGGGTCGTGGAAGTTGTCGCCCAGCGTGATGACCCGCCGCGCCCCGGTGGCCGCGATCTCCGCCGTCACGCGGCTCAAAGTCTCGCGGCTGTCGTAGGGCGGCAGGAATTGCCCGGTGCGGGCGAAGAAGCTCGCCTTTTCGAGGTGCAGGTCGGCTACGAACAGCGTGTCCATGCGCGGCCAGAACAGCGCACCGGCGCGCGTCAGCGCCATTTCCTCACCTGCGAACGAAAGGGGAACCATGCCGCCCACTTGCCGCAATCGGAATCCGGTGGCAAGCCCCCGGCCATGAGCGAGAGCATGACCGACTGGAGCCCGTACACACAGCGCGCCCGCGACTGGTTCGAAACCCTGCGCGACGATATCTGCGCGCAGTTCGAGGCGATTGAGCGCGAGGCGGGGTCGGACGCGACCTTCGAATACACCCCTTGGCAGCGCGAGGAGGAAGGGAACGAGGACCCCGGCGGCGGCACGCGCGGCGTGATGAAGGGCAAGGTGTTCGAGAAGGTCGGCGTCAACGTCTCCACCGTGCACGGCACCTTCGCGCCCGAATTCGCGAAGACCATGAACGGGGTCGATCCCGACGATCCCTCCTTCACCGCCACCGGCATCAGCCTGGTCGCGCACATGGCCAATCCGCATGTGCCCGCGGTGCACATGAACACCCGGTTCCTGACTACGGGCAAGGCGTGGTTCGGCGGCGGGGCGGACCTCAATCCGCCGCTTCCCTACGAGGAGGATACCGCGGAGTTCCACGCCGCCTTCCGCGCCGCCTGTACGAAGCACAATCCTACCTATTACGACCGCTTCTCCAAATGGGCGGACGAGTATTTTTTCATTCCGCACCGCGGTGTCCATCGCGGGGTCGGCGGCATCTTCTACGACCACCTCGAATGCGCGGACGAAGCGGCGTGGGAACGCAATTTTGCGCTGACGCAGGACGTGGGCCGCGCTTTCCTGGAAGTGTTTCCCAAACTTGTCCGCCGCCGGATGGACCAGGCGTGGACGGACGACGAGAAGCGCACCCAGCTGGAATGGCGCGGGCGCTACGCCGAATTCAACCTGGTCTACGATCGCGGCACGCTGTTCGGCCTGAAGACCGGCGGCAATATCGACGCGATCCTGATGAGCCTGCCGCCGGAAGCGGTGTGGAGCTGACCGGCGCGCTGCGCGCCAATGGACGGTTTCTCGCCGACAATGCCCGCTGGCTGAGCGCGGGCATGCTGCTGACGCTGTTTTCCAGCTTCGGCCAGACCTTCTTCATCGGGCTGTCAGGCGCGGACATCCAGCGCGAGTTTTCGCTGACGCCGGGCGCGTTCGGCGGCCTCTACATGGTGGCGACGCTGCTGAGTGCGGCGAGCCTGCCGTGGATGGGGCGGCTGCTCGACCTCATGCCGGGGTGGAAGGTCGCGCGTTTCTGCCTGCCGCTGCTCGCGATTGCCTGCCTGGTGCTGGTCGCGGCGCCGCATGTCGCGGTGCTGGTGCTGGCGATCTATCTGCTGCGCCTGTTCGGGCAGGGCATGATGACGGAGATCGCCTTTACCGAGCTAGGCCGCTGGTTCGTCGCCAATCGCGGGCGCGCCATGGCGCTGGCCGCGATGGGGTTGCAGGCGGGAATGGCCTTCATGCCCGTGCTGTTCGTCGCCGTGTCGGGCATGGGCACCTGGCGGACCGCGTGGATCGCGGCGGCGGGGGCGATCGTGATCCTCGGCTGGCCGGCCATCACGCTGCTGATGCGGCGCGAGCGCGTGGCGAGCGGGGCGGAGGCCGACCAGGGGAAGAAGGGGCTGGCCCGCGACTGGACCCGGGCGGAGGTTATCCGCGATCCGGTGCTCTATCTGCTGCTGGCGGGCACGCTCGCGCCGCCCTTCATCGGAACCATCGTCTATTTCCACCTCGGCTATCTCATCGAGCTGCGCGGATACGATCCGCTCGCCTTCGCACTCGCCTTCCCGATCGCGTCGATCACCACGGTGCTGTTCGCGCTCGTCTGCGGGTTCCTGATCGACCGGTTCGGTGCGCTGCGCCTGCTGCCGCTCTATCTCCTGCCGCTGGCCGCCGCCTCGCTGGCGGTCGGGCTGGTGGAGCCGGTCTGGGGCATCTACCTGTTCATGTTCCTGCTCGGCATCAGCAACGGTTTCACCCAGACGCTGATCGGCGCGCTGTGGCCGGAGGTCTATGGCCTTGCCAATCTGGGCGGCATTCGTGCGATCACGGTGGCCGCGATGGTGGTGTCGACCGCGATCGGGCCGGGGCTGACCGGGCTGCTGATCGATTGGGGCGTCCCGCTGCCGCACCAGATGATCTGGATGGCGGCATGGTGCCTGGCGGCGTCTTTCGGGCTCGCCGTCGCCTCGCGCGCGGTGCGGCGGAGAGAGGGCCACGCTTGACGCGGCATTCATGGCTGCGGCAGGCAGCGATGGTATAGCCTGAAATCAAATCGCTTTCGCCAATCCGGAGTTTCGCCCATGCGCCGTATCGCCATCCCCCTTTCCATCCTGATGGCGACCACCGCCTGTTCCACCATGCAGTCCGGGGAACCGGGCATGCGGGGCGCGACTTCGGCAAATGGAATGATCTCGCCGATCCTCACCAGTGCCGACGCGGTCGACAGCTCCACCTATGCGCAGCCGCAGAAGGCGCGCGTGACGCATGTCGCGCTCGACCTCGATCTCGATTTTGCGGACAAGCGCGTCGGCGGCACCGCGACGCTGGACGTGAAGGCGGCACCGGGCGTCGACACGATCATCCTCGACGATCGCGGTCTGAAGATCGCGTCGATCACCGACGAGGCGGGGCAACCGTTGTCCTACACCGTGGGCGATCCGCAGGGCGACAAGGGCGCGCCGCTGGCGATCGTCTTCGGCGACGCGAGGAAGATTCGCATCGCCTACACCGCGCCTGCGGAGGCGGAGGCGCTGCAATGGCTGGCCCCGGAGCAGACTGCGGGCGGCGAATATCCCTTCCTCTTCAGCCAGGGGCAGGCGATCCTCAACCGCAGCTGGATCCCGACGCAGGACAGCCCCGGCATCCGCCAGACCTGGGAAGCGCGCATCACCGCGCCCAAGCCGCTCGACGTGGTGATGAGCGGGGTGCGGCAGGGCGAGCCGGAGGACGTCGGCAACGGCCGCCGTGCCTTCCGCTTCGTGATGGACAAGCCGGTGCCGCCCTACCTGATCTCGCTGGCGGCGGGCGACATCGATTTCGCGGCGACCGGCCCGCGCACCGGCGTCTGGGCGGAACCTTCGGTCCTGCCCGCCGCGGCGCAGGAAGTGGGCGACACCGAACAATTGGTGGAAGCGGCGGAGAAGCTCTACGGCCCCTATCGCTGGGGTCGCTACGACATGATCGTGCTCCCGCCATCCTTCCCCTATGGCGGGATGGAAAACCCGGTGATGACCTTCCTCACCCCCACCTTCATCGCAGGGGACCGGTCGAACAACGGCCTCGTCGCGCACGAACTGGCGCATAGCTGGTCGGGCAATCTCGTCACCAATGCCGTCTGGGAAGACAGCTGGCTGAACGAAGGCGTCACCTCTTATTTCGAGAACCGCATCGTGGAAGCGGTGTACGGCAAGAAGCGTGCGGAGCAGGAGGCCGCGCTCGCCTTCGCGGGGATCGAGGACACGCTGGCCGAAGTGGGCATGGACGCGCCGGGCACCGCGCTGCACCACGAGCCGGGCGCGGACGAGCTGGGCAGCGCGATCACCTACGACAAGGGGCATTATTTCCTGCGCACGGTGGAAAGCATCGTCGGGCGCGAGCGGTTCGACGCTTGGCTTCGCCAGTGGTTCGACAACCACGCGTTCCAGCCCGCGACCAGCCAGATGTTCTACGACGACATGATGGCGAACCTCGTCCGCTCGCCGGAAGAGGCGCAGAAGCTGAAGCTGCACGAATGGATTTTCGAACCCGGCCTGCCGAGCAACGTCGCGCGGCCAGACCCGGCCGCTTTCGCGGAAGTCGATGCGGCGGTGAGGGCCTATGCCGATGGCGGAACCTTGCCCGCCACCTATGGCGAGTGGACCAGTGCCGAGCGGATGCGGTTCCTCGACAACATTCCCAAGCAGCGCAGCGCGGAGCAGCTCGCCCGGCTGGACAGCGCGCTGGGCCTGTCGAAATCCGGCAACAACGAGATCCTGTTCCTGTGGCTGGAGCTGGCGCTGGCCAATCGTTACCAGCCCGCGGTGCCGCAGGCGGAGAGGTTCCTTTCCACCGTGGGCCGGGCGAAGTTCGTGCGCCCGCTGTTCGCCACGCTGATGGGCGAGGGCGAGTGGGGCAAGCCGATCGCGAAACGCATCTATGCGAAGACCCGCGGCAGCTACCACTCGGTCACCCGCGGGGCGGTCGACGCGATCGTGCGCGGCAAATCCTGAGCGGATAGCGAGAGACGCGGCCCATGGCCTCCGACAGCGGCTTTGCCAGCAAGCGCAAGCGCCCGAGCGTGCCGATCCTGATCGTGATCGCGCTGCTCCATGTCGCCGCGTTCTACGGGCTGATGAAGGCGCTCGCGCCGGATGTGGCGGCCAATGTCGAAAACAGCGTGCTGACGTCCTTCAGTGTGACCGTTACCGCGCCGACACCGACGCCGACGCCCAGCGAGACCCCGCCATCGCCCGAGCCCGAGCCGGACGAGGGCGCGCAGGGCGATCCGGGGCGCGACGCGGTGCCGCAGCCCCGCACCGCGCCTTCGCCGAAGATTCGCCTGAAGGAAGACCCGCCCCAGCCCCGGGTCAGCTCGACCGGGACGCAGGACAGCGCGGGCGCGGCCGAAAGCGGCAGCGGCACCGGCGCGGCGGGCAATGGCGACGGCCTCGGCTCGGGCCGCGGCGGGGACGGGCGCGGCGGGATCGTCGCCACGAAACCGGTGAAGATTGCAGGCGATATCCGTTCCGCGCGCGACTACCCCGCGCCGCAGGGAGGGCGGGAGTCCCGCTTCGGCCAGTCGGTCACCATCGTGATGACCGTGGGCGTGGACGGGCGCGCCTCAGACTGCCGCGTGGTCAATCCCAGCAACGATCCGGCAGCGGACCGGATCACCTGCGAACTGGCCGTCAGCCGCTTCCGTTTCAAACCCGCGCGCGACCAGAACGGCGATCCGGTCGCCGCGCCCTATGGCTGGCGGCAGACATTTTTCGCCAAGCCTTAAAGCGGTGCTTTTCGGCGGCGTTTTACGACTAGCGCCACAGCCCCCAAGGCATGCTAGGGCAGGGGCGAGCAAGAGGACGTCGTGACAGAGCAGCCGAGAATTCACCCCGTAATCCTGTGCGGCGGAGGCGGCACCCGGCTGTGGCCGCGCAGCCGCGCCGACCGGCCCAAGCCCTTCCTGCCGCTGACGGGCGAGCGGACGTTGTTCCAGCAGGCGCTGGGGCGCTGCTCGGGCGAAGGGTTCGCCGCGCCGATCGTGGTGGCGGGCTCCGCCCATGTGCCGCTGGTGCGCGAGCAGGCGGGCGATGTGCATATCATCGCCGAACCGGCAGGGCGCAACACCGCCCCGGCCATCGCGCTGGCCGCACTCTCGCTGCCCCGGGACGCGGTCATGCTGGTGTGCCCCAGCGACCATCACATCGCGGACGAGGATGCGTTCCGGCGCGCCGCCTTCGCCGCCGCCCGGCTGGCGGCGGATGGCTGGCTGGTCAGTTTCGGCATCACACCCGACCGCCCGGAAACGGGTTACGGCTATCTGCGCCATGGGGAGCCGCTCGGCCCCGGCGCGATGGCGATCGCGCGGTTCGTGGAGAAACCCGATGCGGCTACCGCCCGGCAATTCCTCGCCGATGGCGGGTACAGCTGGAACGGGGGCATCTTCGCCCTGCGCGCGGGGACATATCTCGACGAACTTGCCCGCCATCGTCCCGCGTTGGCGGACCAGGCGCGCTCGGCCTTCGAGCGGGGCGAGGAGGCGGACGGCGTCTTCCGCCCGGATGCGCAGGCCTTCACCGCGATCGAGGGCGAATCGATCGATTACGCCGTCATGGAAAATGCCGATCGCGTGGCGATGGTGCCGGTCGCGATGGGCTGGTCCGATATTGGCAGTTGGCAGGCGCTGCGGGACGTGCGCGTGGCCGATGGCGGCGCCTGTCAGGCGAAGCACCAGCGGATCGATTGCTCCGGCGTGATGGTCGAGAGCGACGGTCCGCGCGTCTCCGTCGTCGGCCTGGACGATGTGATCGTGGTCGTGGACGGGGACGAGGTCCTGGTTACTCGGGCTTCCGCCTCGCAGTCGGTGGGCAAGCTGGCCGGGGCCGCCGGCAAATGACGCGGCTGCTCGAAACGCGCGAGGTGGAGAAGATATGGGGGCGCACCGCACTGCCCGAGCCCTTCGCTGCCGAGCGGGACGAGCCGATCGGAGAAATCTGGTTCGAACCGCCCCCGGAATTGCCCGAGCTGCTCGTCAAATACCTGTTCACGGGAGAAAATCTTTCGGTGCAGGTCCATCCCTCCGACGACGATGCCCCGAAAGGCGCAAGCGGGAAGGAGGAATGCTGGCTGATCCTCGACGCCGCGCCCGGGGCGAAGCTGGCGATCGGCCTCGAACGCGAAACCGCGCCGGAGGACTTGGCGCAGGCCGCGCGGGATGGCTCGATCGAGCGGCTGCTGCGCTGGCACGAGGTGGCCGCGGGTGATTTCTTCTACCTGCCCGCCGGAACCATTCATGCCATCGGCAGCGGCATTACGCTGGCCGAAATCCAGCAGAATTGCGACATCACCTATCGCCTTTACGATTACGGGCGCCCGCGGGAGCTTCAACTCGACGACGCCATCAGGGTGGCCCGGTCCGGCCCCTACGATACCGATCGGTATGCAAAGCGGCTGAACGGAAAGGCGATGCGCCTGGTCGCGGGCCCCCATTTCCGCCTCGAATACTTCCAGGGGTCTCCGGGTGCGAACGCGTGGAATCCCGAGCAGGACGGCGGCGGGCCGGGTGCCTTGCTGCTGCCTCTCGACGGTTCCTATCGGGCGGGTACCAGCATGGTGAGCGCCGGCGAATGCGCACTGGTCGCGGCCGGTGACCCGGTCACCGCCGCGACGACGGACGCCCGGGGGCTGCTGGCCTACCCGCTCTGATCGTCGCTCGCGAACAGCGAAGCGACCTCTTCCTTGCCGTAGGGCTTCTGCAGGATACCCATCGCCCCCAGATCGGCGAACTTGTCGTTCATGTCGCCGTAGCCGGTGGCGAGGGCGAAGGGGATTTTCCGATCGCTCAGCTCCTGCGCCACGGGATCGCTCGATTCTTGGCCCAGATTGTAATCCAGCACGGCGAAATCCGGCGCGTCCTCCTGCAACGCCTTGATCGCCCGCGCGACGCTGGACGCGGTGGTCACCTTCTTGACGCCGAGGCCGCGCAGAATGTCTTCCGTATCGAGGGCGATGATCATGTTGTCCTCGACCAGCAGGACGTGGGTCGGGATTGCGTTCACCGAAGCGTCCACTTCGGCACGGGTGGTTTTTACTTCATCCATTGCGTCTTCGCTTTGCATGTCCTGGCTTCCGGAAACATAGCGGGCCGGGATCAGGAAACGGGCCCGCAGGCCGGTCAGGTCGAAATTCACCTCCGCCTCGCCGTCCAGCTCGTATGGCAGCGACCGTTCGATGATGGTGCTGCCGAAGCCGCGACGCTTGGGTGCCTGCACCGGCGGTCCGCCGCGCTCGCGCCAGGTGATCGTCAGATCGCCGCTCGCGGCCCTCTCCAGCCCGACCATCAACCGACCGGTACTGTCGCTGAGAGAACCGTATTTGGCCGAATTGGTCATCATCTCGTGGAGCACCAGTGCCAGTACGGTATAGGCTTCCGGCGAGACCAGACAGTCGGCGCCCTCGATGATGATCCGGTCGGTCTTGCCACCGCTATAGGCGTCGGCCTCGTTTTCGATCAGCGCCTTGACCGATGCCGGCGACCAGTTCTGCTTGGTCACGTTGTCGTGCGCCGCCGCCAGCGCGCCGATCCGGCCGCCGATGATCTCCGCATAGGATGCCGCGTCGCCCGCCTCGTGCCGGGTCTGGTTCACCAGCCCGCGGATCAGGTTTAGGATATTGCGCACCCGATGATTCAGCTCGGCGATCAGCAATTCCTGCTGCTCCGCGTGCCGCTTGCGCTCCTGCACCGCCTCGTCGGTCAGGCGCAGGATCACCTCGAGCAGGGTGACGCGCAGCATTTCGGCAACTTCGCATTCGTCCTCGGTCCACGGAGCCGACTTGCCGGTAACCGTTTCCTGCCACGTCTCGAAGCTCTTGCGTGGCGTCAGACGCGCGCCGTTGGGCCCCAGTTCCACCGGCTTTTCGGGATTGCCCGCCCAGTTGACCGTCTGAGCCAGCGGTGCGCGCCAGAGGATGAAATAGTCGCGCGGGCGGCGCGATACCGGAATGACCAGGGCACCCACGGCACGTTGCTCGAAAGCGCGAGCGGCCTCGATCCGGTCGCCCATCTGATCGGTGGCGAAGATCGCGCCGGTCTCGCCGGAATTGAGCGCCGGCAGCAATTTGCGGAACTCGGCCTCGGTCGGGGTCTTGCCGCGCGAAACGTAGCGCTCGTCCACGAACACGCTCGCGCCGTCGTGGGGAATGGCATCGCCGATGATATTCGCGACGTTCGACAGATTGTCGATCAGCGATGCTCCGCCGGCGAGGCGCGTCATCAGCCGGTCGTGCAGCTTGCGGCCGACATCGCGGCGATCGCTGCGTTCCTGGTTCAGCGCGCGGTCGAGCACCAGCGAGAAGAGTTGCGAGAACAGTTCCGCCGTCGTGCGCTGGGAGAAGACCAGGTTCTTGGGCGCATAGTGGTGGCAGGCGAACAGCCCCCACAGCTTGCCGCGCACGATGATCGAGATCGAGAGGGAGGCGCGCACGCCCATGTTCTTGAGATACTCGATATGGATCGGCGAAACCGCGCGCAATGTGGACAGGCTCAGGTCCAGCGGCTTGCCGTTGATGGACAGCTCCGGCTCGATCGGGACAGGCTTGTCCGCGATATCCGCGATGATCCGGAACCGGTTGCGCACATAGAGCTCGCGTGCCTGCGCCGGGATGTCCGTCCGCGGGTAGCGCAGGCCGAGGAACCCGTCGATCTCCCGCTCGCGCGCTTCCGCGATCACCTCTCCGCTGCCATCCGGATGGAAGCGATAGACCATGACCCGGTCGAATCCGAGCAGGGCGTGCAGCTGTTCCGCCGCGTATTCGCACATCGGCCCGACTTCGGTAATCGTATTGAGCCGCCGCATCATCGGGCGAATGGAGGCTATGCTATCGGCGTGGAGCAGCCCGTCGTGCCGCTCTATCTCTATGACAAGGTCCTGGCCCGATCGGTGGATAGCGCAATCGAACAGGCGCTCGTCGCCCAGCAGGTCGATCCCGAACAGCCGCTCCACCTCGTCTTCGTGGCGCAGATCCTCGACCACGGAGCGGATCATCTCGATCGCTTCCGGGGAAAAGACCTCACGCAGCTTGGCCCCGGTTTCGAGGGGGGCTTCGAGGCCCAGGAACTCCTGCAGATTCGCGGACCGGCGCGAGACCATTCCATCGCCATTCACGGCAACCAGTGCCCCGAACGGCTGGATATAACCGAGCTGATGGATCGGTTCGCGGTCGCAGGTTGTCAGATCGACATTGGTCAAGAGGCCGGTTTCACTCATTGCGCGCCATTTGGCAGATAAGCAGCCGCGATGGCAGAAAAATGTGCGAAGGTCCGGTGCGCCGATCGTATCGCCCCATCGGCGGTATCCGCGTAATCGTCGATCCGCGGTCGGAAGTCGTGCCAGAACGCCGCCATGTCGGCATTGCCGAGAAAGGCCGTGGGGAGATCCCCGGTGCCCGATTTCTTCAGATCGGCCAGCATGGCCCGGTTGCCCAGCGAGGAACCGGCGAGAACCCAGGCGACCCCCAGCGCGTCCGAATCCGTGGCCTGATCGAAGCGAGGCTGCTCGAGCGGGAGCGGTTCGCCCATCGCCGCGAGGTCCGTCGCGATGGCGGGACACTGCGGCGGGGGAACGAGATCGGACGGGGCGTGGCGCGTGAGCCACGCTTCCACACCGATGCGCGCCGCGTACTGAATGCGCAGGAACAGGGCATAATCGCGCCGGTCCGTCAGCTTCAGCTGCGCCATCGCATCGTCGAGCTGCCGATGCGCGTCACCGGTGGCGTCGCGCAGGCGCGTCCGAAGGGAGGAGGAGGGGGCGGGAGTGTCGGGCATCATAATAGCGGCCCGCAATCGCTTACGGGCCAATTGTCACTAATGCGTGTAGGCCGCGTCCGTTCCAGTCGGGTGACGCGCCCGGTCGAATCGCGCCTTCGGTCAGGTCGGGCGGGCTAGCAGCTTCGCGCCCTTTTTCTCGATCGCGGCAGAAATCATGGGTTTCAGGAACGACAGGGCAGCCGGCAGATCGAGATTGAAGATCAGGCAAGTGTCCTCGATCTCCACATAGCCGTGGATTACCTGGCCCATGGATTTCACCGCGAGGTTCATCCGGTCCTCGCTCGGCCAGGCGGTTTCGACTTCGGCGACGCCCCCGGGCAGCTGATCCGAGATCTCGCGATCGCTGTTCTTCAGGCGGCGGCGGACCTCGTCCTTGCCGAGCTTGTGCTCGATCGGAACACGCATCAATTTTCCTCCGTTTGCGGCTGGTCGCTGCCGCCGTAGCGATATTCAAGATAGCGGGTCTTCACCGCCAGATCGTCCAGCGCGCCGTCGGCGAGCTGGCGGGTTACCTGATCGATCTCGCGGCTGATCCGGCCCAGCCCGTCGATCAGTTGCCGATCGGGCGTCGATCCCGCGCGCTCCTCGGCGCGCAGATTGCCGGGGATGTTGCGATAGCTGTCGACCATTTCGGGCAACGTCTCGCCCACGAGTTCGCGGATGTCGCGCGCTGCCTGATGGTCTGCCGGAACGCGTTCGAGCTGCAGGCCCAGCGCGTCCAGCTGCACACCCAGGTCGTCGACCAGCTTCACCGCCGGAGCGGGCAGAGCGGGCCGTTGCGCCTCCAGCCACAGCTCGGTCTTGCCGACGAGCTGGCGGACATCCTCGGTGCGGGTCAGGTCCTCGCGCCGGGGCACCTTCATCTGGGGATAGCGCCCGAAGATGAACCCTGCCGCGAGCAGCGCGAAGAACACCATCACGACGCCGGTGAACCCGATCCCGTCCACGATGATGCCCGCCGCCACCGAGAAGGCGAAGATCGCGGCGGCGGCGATCGCGATGTTGCGGATCTTCTTCAGCAGATGCTCGCGCTTCAGCTCGGCCGAGCCGCGCCCGATCGACTGGCGCCGGTGCCGTCCGCCCGTGCGATTGTCGTCGCGCACGGCTCGCGCGTCCTGCAGCAATCGATCGCTCTGGCGGGTCAGGTCGCTCATCAGCTGTCCAGCGCCAGCAGGTCGGGCTGGCTGCCCGCAACCTGTTTGGACGACTTGGCCTGCCCTTCGGACCTCGCGATGTACCCTTTGGACTTCTCGACCTCGTCGGAGAGGACATTGACCGTCTGTTTCATGCTGTCGAGCGCGCGCAATTTGAACGCGTCGACCTCGTCCATCGTGTCGTAGATGTTCTGGAATGCGCGCTGCAGCGTCTCAAGCGGGATCGTACTCGAGGCCGCCTGCTCGTGGATCTTGCCGGTTTGCTCGCGCAGCATCGTGCCGGTCGAATCGATAATGCCTGCCGTCGTGTCGTTCAGCGCGGTAATCTGCTGCAGCACCAACCGCTGGTTGGTCATCGCCTCGCTGACGGTGACGGCGGTGCGCAGCGCGGAAACGGTGGTGGTGCTGGCGCGGTCGACGCCCTTAACCAGCTCGACATTGTTCTTCTTGACAAGGTCGAGCGCGAGGTAGCCCTGCACCGATACCGCCATCTGGGTCAGCAGGTCCTGCGTGCGCTGGCGGACGTAGAACAGCGCGGTTTCGCGGATCGCCTTGGCCTTCGCCGGGTCGGTCGCGTCGAGCTCGTTCGCCTTCTCCTCCAACCGGGTGTCCAGCGTTTTCGAGATGTGGATCATCTGTTCGAGGCTGCCCATCGCCTCCCACAGCTTCGCCCGCTCGACATCGATCGCGGCATTGTCTTCCCACAATTCCTTGCGACCCGAATGCAGTTTGTCGAGGATCTGCTGGATGTGGGTCTGCGCGCTCTGATAGCTGCGGAAATAGTCGTTCAGCTTGTTGCCGAAGGGGATGATGCCCAGGATCTTGCGCGGACCGGTCAGCTTGCCCCGGCGGCCCGGATCGAGCTCCTCCACCGTGCGGCGCAGTTCGGCGAGATTGGCTCCGACGCCCTCGTCCTTATCCATCGCGCGGATGGGGCGGTCGAGGAAGCGGTTGGATTGCTGCGCCGCGGCGGCGATTTCCTTGCGCCCCATATTGGTCAGCTGATCGACCTTCTGGCCGAATTCGGGCGAGTTCGCGTCTTCGCTGACCAGCGCGGAGATGAAGTCGTCGACCTTCTTGTCGAGCTTGTTCTTCGTTTCCTCGGCCACCGGAACCAACCCGGCCGCCTTTTCCGGCGCGACCTCGGGCACGGGATCGGGGGGCGTCAGTTCCAGCCCGGTATCGGTTTTCGTCTTCGTCGCGGTCACGTCGTCGGCCATGGCTCTTCCTGTCAGTCCTGGGATATCTTATGGCATCGCGCAGTGTGTTATTCAACTAATGCAGTGTTCGCACACGCATAATCTTTCATCCGCCCGGCGGGCGTCATAGGGACCTTATATGGAAG
Source organism: Erythrobacter sp. LQ02-29 (assembly GCF_022576075.2). Lineage (NCBI taxonomy): Bacteria > Pseudomonadati > Pseudomonadota > Alphaproteobacteria > Sphingomonadales > Erythrobacteraceae > Erythrobacter > Erythrobacter sp. LQ02-29. Next base: position 1,115,059 of record NZ_JANCNT010000001.1, read on the forward strand.
CGGCACCTGCAAGTCATCCTGCCGATGAGACCCGAACCTACCAGGCGCGCGTGGCCGTTATAGCGCGCTATTGGCGCGGTTGGTGGCGCAACGTCGTGCTGGAGAGCGTGGATCAGGAAGAGGTGATCGCGAGGCGTCGCGAGGAAGCCTACATCTCCGCGCGCTATCTGTTCATGCTGGCGATGTCGGCCGGCATTGCGGTGCTGGGCCTGCTGCTGTCGTCCCCCGCAGTGGTGATCGGCGCGATGCTGATCGCCCCCCTGATGGGGCCCATCATCGGCGCGGGCTTCGCGCTGGCGATCGGCGACTATGGCTGGTTGCAGAAATCGGTCTATGCGCTCGCTGCGGGTACGCTGCTGGCGATCGCCCTGACCGCGCTGGTGGTGTTCCTTTCCCCCCTGCAGACCGTCACGCCGGAGATAGCGGCGCGCACGCGGCCCAACCTGTTCGACCTCGGCGTGGCGGTATTCTCCGCCCTCGCAGGTGCCTACTCGATGATCCGCGGGCGCGAGGGGACGATCGTGGGCGTCGCCATCGCCACCGCATTGATGCCGCCGCTGGCGGTGGTCGGCTTCGGCATCGCGACGCTCAATTGGACGGTGTTTTCGGGGGCTCTGCTCCTGTTCGTCACCAATCTGATGACGATCGCGCTGGTCGCCACGATCATGGCCCGCATCTACGGCTTCAGCGCCCGGCTCTCGGGCCGACAGACCCGGCTGCAGACGATCATCATCGTGGTGGTTTTCGTGGCGCTGGCGATCCCGCTGTTCCTCTCGCTGCGGCAGATCGTGTGGGAAACGAACGCCGCGCGACAAATCCGCACTTCGGTCATGGAAGGGTTCGGTTCGGATGCACGGCTGTCGCAGATCGATTTCGATCTGGAGAGCAAGCCGATCACCGTCGACGCGACGGTCCTGACTCCCGAGTTGCACCCCGCCGCCAAGCAGAAGGGGGAAACGACGCTGGAGGGGCTGCTGGGCGAGCAGGTCGATTTCCGGCTGACGCAGTACCGCGTGGGCACCACCGAACAGGCGGAACAGGCGCAGCTCGCCGCGGCGCGGGCGCGCGAAGAGGAGGCGAAGGACGAACGGCTCGATGCGCTGGCCCGCGACCTCGCTCTGGTCGCGGGGGTAACGCCGGACGATGTGACGCTGGATCGGGAGAACCGCCGGGCGATCGTGCGCGCGGTGCCGCTGGCGGGGGCGAACGTGCAGACGTTCCAGCAGCTGGAGCGACGCATCGCCGCGCAATATCCCGACTGGACCATAGCCGTGCAGCCGCCGCAATTGCCGCTGCCTGAAATCGCCTTCGCGGACGGTGCACCGACTCCCGCCGGGCGGCAGGCGCTTTCCACGCTGGTCTGGGCGGCCCAGCGCACCGGCGCGCCGGTTTATTTGCAGGGCGGGGACCCCGAGACGCGGAAGGTCGCGGCCGGTATCCTTGCGGATTCCGGCGTATCGGCGGGGCTTGCGGTCGGAGGCCCGGTGATGCGCGCCCGCTGGGGAACCGCGCCCTGATCGATCAGGCCGCCATTTCGATCGGCCTGATCTCTCCCGACAGATAGAGCTTCTTCGCCTTCGCGCGGCTCAGCTTGCCGGAACTGGTGCGCGGCAGGGTGCGCGGCGGCACCAGCTCGACCACGCAGGCGGAGCCGGTGACGGCGTGCACCTTCTCGCGGATGCTCTCGCGCAGGTTCTGCCGTTCCTCCGGGTCGGATACGCGGCAATGGACCAGCACTGCGGCCGCTTCCTCTCCCTGTTCGGTCTCGATCGAGAACGCCGCGATATCGCCGTGGTTGAAGCCGGGCAGCTGTTCCACCGCCCATTCGATATCCTGCGGCCAGTGATTCTTGCCGTTGATGATGATCATGTCCTTCGCCCGGCCGACGATGAACAGATAGCCATCGGCCATGTAGCCCATGTCGCCGGTGTCGAGCCATCCGCCGACGAGGCATTCGCTGGTCGCCTCCTCGTTGCGGAAATAGGAGTGCATCACGCTGGGCCCGTGGCACCAGACCTTGCCGATTTGATGGTCGCCGCGCACGGAGCCATCCTCTGTACGGATTTCGACTTCCATGTCGGGCAGCGGCTTGCCGCAATTCACGATCGCGCGATAGCGGGCGGGGCGCATCAGGTTGCGCCGCGTTCCGGAAAGGCGCTCTTCCTCCACTAGCTCGACGCGGATGCCTTCGCCCGGCGGCATCACCGTGACCGCGAGGGTCGCCTCCGCCAGCCCGTAGCTGGGGGTGAAGGCGCTGGCGCGGAAACCGGCATCGGAAAACGCGTTGACGAAATTCTGCATCACGTCGGGCCGGATCATGTCGGCCCCGTTGCCCGCCGTCCGCCAGCGCGACAGGTCGAAGCGTTTGCCGACATGGCTCTGGCTCGAAATGCGGCGCGCGCAGATGTCGTAGCCGAAGGTGGGGGAATAGGAGAGCGTGTTGCCCGCGTTCCTGCTGATCAGTTCGAGCCAGGCGAGGGGGCGACGCGCGAAATGCTCGGTTTTCAGATAATCGACCGAAACCTGGTTCGCGATAGGGGACAGAAAGCATCCGACCAGCCCCATGTCGTGATACCACGGCAACCAGCTTACCACACGGTCGTTCTTGCCCAGATCGACGCCGGTGGCATGGCCGTAGAGATTGTGGAGCAGCGCCTTGTGCGTCACCGCGACGCCGGTTGGGAAGCGGGTCGAACCGCTCGAATACTGAAGGTAGCAGATGTCGTCCGCCTGCGCTTCGGGCAGGGGGCATTCGGGTGCATCGGTCTGGCCGAAGCTTTCCCAGTCGACCGCTTCGCAATGCTGCCTTTGTGCCGCCGCGCTGACCATTTCGGCGATTTCCGGTGGATAGAGCAGAAGTTTCGGATCGGCGCTCTCCAGCTGTGCGGAAAGCTGGTCGATATAGCTCTCCTTCCCGCCGAAAGTGGTCGGCAGGGGCAGCGGCACGGGCCACGCCCCGGTGAAGATGCACGCGCAAAACAGCGCGGCGAATTCCGGTCCCGTCTCGGCGATCAGCGCCACCCGGTCCTTCGCGCCCACCCCGGCCGCCTTCAGGCGATAGGCCATGGCGAGCGCATCGTCGCGCATCTCGCCATAGGTATAGGGGCGCTCCAGCGCGCCCCGCATGTCGTGGAAATTCAGCCCCTTCTCGCTGCGGGCGGCATAATGGATCGCTTCGGCGAATGTCGCGAAGTCCGAACGGCGCCGCGGCAAGGGGCAATCGTTCGGCGTCGGCGTAAGCGTGGTTTCTGTCATGTGCGGAGATTTGTCCCAGTTGTGCGGGCGTATTGGCACCCTTCCTTCAGGCTCCCGTGCGGTCTTACCCGGCGAAAAACAGGTCCGTCATAAACCTTTCCCATAAGAAAGGAACTATGGCAGCATTATGGCCGATGAACGAGGCAAACCGCGATCGACGGCGTCCCGCCCGGCCCAAGCGGCCACTGGATCGGCCCGGCTTGCGCGATCTCGCCCTGTCCTACGTCGCGCGCTACGCGACCAGCACCGCGCGGCTGGAGCGATATCTGCGGCGCAAGCTGCGCGAGCGAGGGTGGGAGGAAGAGGGCGAACCCGACATAGGTGCGCTGGTGGCGGAGTTCGCGGAACTTAGCTATGTCGACGACGCGGCTTTCGCCAGGGCGCGCGCAGGCGATCTGTTGCGCCGGGGATACGGCGCGCGGCGGGTCGACCAGGCGCTAGGAGAGGCGGGGATCGGTGAGCGGATCCGGCAGGATCTGGAACCGGACGAGCGGGAGCGTCGGCACGCCGCCTTGCTCCTGGCGCGCAAACGCCGCTTCGGGCCCTTCGCCGCCGAACCCCTGGATCGCCCCAGACGTGAGAAGCAGCTTGCCGCCATGGTACGGGCCGGGCACGGCTTTGCCGAAGCGCGCGCCGTAATCGACGCGAACGACGAGAGAGAGGCGGAAAGCTGGGCCGGCGAACTCGATGAATAAGGCGATATGGCGCTATGCCACGATACGCATGGCGGTACATCGACAAGGCGCTTGGCCGCCCGGCGGCGATCCGCTAACGACGGCACCGATATGAGCTTTCTCGGCAAGATCTTCACCTGGTGGAACGGCGCCACCATCGGCACCTCCCTGTTTACCTCGATGCGCGGCGAGCATGTCGGCACCGATGCGCAGGGCAACAAGTATTATCGCTCTCGCAACAAGCGCGACGATCTGCCCACCGCCGGTTCCTATACTGGGCGGGAGCGGCGCTGGGTCATCTACGATGGCGCGAACGACGCCAGCCGAGTGCCGCCTGAATGGCACGGCTGGTTGCACGGCGCGTTCGACGATGTGCCCGAAAGCCATCTTCCCCCTGCGCGAATCTGGGAAACCGAATACACGCCGAACGCGACCGGGACGGCGAATGCCTACCTGCCCAAGGGCGCATTGCAGCGTGGTGGCAAGCGTCAGCCCGCCGTCGGCGATTACGAGGCGTGGACGCCCGGCGAGTGATCATGCGCTGCGCAGCGCCTATCTCCGTCCTGCTGGCGCTCACTCTGCTGGCGGGCTGCAACGAGAAGGGTCCGCCCGACGCCGAGCGGGAGGCACCGGCACCCCCTTCGCCCACAGCTTCGGCGCGTCCGCAGCAGCCTGCCCAAGGTGCCGAGCAGGGCACTCCGCTGAAGGACCGTGTGGCGACGCTCGGCCTGCTCAACAAGCGCAACAACCTGTCGCAGGATATCGAACTCAAACCCGGCGAATCTAAACGGGTCGGCGATGTGATCGTCCGGCTCGCCAGTTGCGAGCGTACGCCGCCATGGGAAGAGCCGGAGGAAACCGGTGCTTTCGTCCAGGTGCTGGTCGCGCAAGGGCGTAACAACGCCGACACCAATGCCAATGGCAATTGGGAAAAGATATTTTCCGGCTGGCTCTTCAAGAATTCGCCCAGCGTCAACGTGGTCGAACACCCGATCTACGATGTATGGGTCAAGAATTGCGCGATGCGCTTCCCGGGAGAGGAGGCCGCGCCTTCGGATGACCCATCGCCCGACGCCTCCGACAACAGCGCGGCATAGGCATCGGGAAGGCTCATCGGCTGCGGCGCGTGGGCCGCGGACAGCCGGTCGAGATATTCGTGCTGCGGAATGGCGACGGCACCCAGCGAAGCGAGATGCTCGGTCATGAACTGACAATCGAACAGCTCGCACCCGGCTCGTTCGAGCAAGGCGAGGAGCCAGGCGAGCGCCACCTTGGAGGCATTGCGCCGCCTGCTGAACATGCTCTCGCCGCAAAACACCCGGTCGAACGCCACGCCGTACACCCCGCCCACCAGCTCTCCGTCCTCCCAGCATTCGATGGAATGGGCGTGGCCGGCATCGTGCAGGGCGCGATAGCTGGCGGCGACGCGCTCGCTGATCCAGCTTTCCGGATGGCCGGGGCGGGGCGCGGCGCAGGCATCCACCACTGCAGGGAAGGCGGTGTCGCAGGTGACGGTAAAGACCTCGCGCCGCAAGGTGCGGGCGAGCGAGCGTGAACAATGGAACCCGCGGATCGGAATGATGGCGCGCTCGCGCGGTTCGACCCAGAAAATCTCCGGATCGTCGCGGCTGTCGGCCATGGGGAAGATACCGGCCCGGTAGGCCCTGAGCAGCAGGTCGATCGGAATCAGCGGAGGCCGCGGCGCATGCATCGCGGTCGCTATGAACGCTCGGAGAGCTTGCGCCAAGCCGGAGCGTGGCGAATTCCCGCTTGCGCAAGAGGCGCGCTATGGCCTAGGGCGCGGTCCGCCTGCAGGGGTGTAGCTCAGTTGGTAGAGCATCGGTCTCCAAAACCGAGGGCCACGGGTTCGAATCCTGTCACCCCTGCCAAATTCTCTATCATCGCGCGTATGCGCCTGGACGACTGCGATTTGTTGCCGATTTGCAACAGTTGGCCCTTGTGCGTGGAACCTATCGGGAACTGCTGCGCCCACCCGTGCATTATATTCGCCGGATGGAGGGCAAACCGATCATGGAGGTATCTATGTCCAGTCTGACCTTCCGCAGCAGCCGCGCCGATCAGTGGACCAGCCCGCGCGCATATACCGATGCCAGTCATCGCCGTATGAAGCACGGGCCGATCCGGCCGATGGAGGAACCCGGCTTCCTCGCCCGGCTGTTCGGCGCGCGATAGGAACGTTCGACCAAAAGCGATGGGGCCGGCACCGGGTAACCGGGCGCCGGCCCTTTTAGCATAATACTCCGCCCCGGCCCGCGCGCGCCTGGCGGCCCCGAAGATCAATACTCCTCGGGCTCTTCCGGCGTCTGCGCGTGATAGTCGCGCCCCGCAGTCCGATCGCCCCGCGCCAGCTTGAACACCACGCCTGACAGCAGCATCAGCGCCAGCAGGTTGGGCAGCACCATCGTGGCGTTGGAGATATCGCCGAAGCGCCAGACCAGCTGCGAGGGCAGCGTCGCGCCGATGAAGATGCCGATGCACCACAATACGCGCCAGGCGATGTGCAGCGTCCTCTCCCCACCGCGAGTCGAACCCGGAATGCGGTCGTAGAGGAAGGTGATCGCCCGCTCACCGTAATAGCTCCAGGTCAGCAGCGTGGTGAACACGAACAGGATCAGCGCCAGGCTGGCGACCAGCGTGCCCAGCGGAATGCCCCCGATCTCGAACGGAAAGGCCGCCGCGAACGCGCCCGACGTCGTCACGAAGCCGCTCTGCGCCGTGGTGCCGAGATCGGACTGCCACACATGCTTCACCGCCTGGCCCTGATAAGTGAAGTCGCCTTCCACCGTCAGGATCACCAGCGCGGTCATGGTACAGATCACGATCGTGTCGATGAAGGTGCCCAGCATCGCCATCCGGCCCTGCTGTTCGGGATCGTCGGTCTGCGCCACCGCGTGGGCGATGGGCGTGGAGCCCTGTCCCGCCTCGTTGGAGAACAGGCCGCGCGCGGTGCCGGCGCGGATCGCGATGATGATCGCCGCGCCCGCAAACCCGCCGGTCGCGCTTTGCGTGTTGAATGCGCCGCCGAAGATCCGCCCGAAGGTTTCCGGCAGGTCGGGCGCGTTCAGGATCAGCGCCGTCGCCGCCATAACGACGTAGCAGGCGGCCATGACCGGCACGATCTTGTCGGCGACGCTGCCGATCGACTTGATCCCGCCGATGATGACGATGAACACCGCGCCGGCGACGACGAGGCCGCCGACCCAGCGTTCCCATCCGAACAGTTCGTTGAGGCCGCTCGCGACCTCGTTCGACTGGATCGAATTGCCGGTGACCAGCGCGGAAAAGAGGGTGCCGAGGCAGAACACCACCGCCAGCCAGCGCCATTTCGGGCCGAGACCGAGCATGATGTAGCTCATCGGTCCGCCGCGATAGGTGCCGTCGCTGGTATGCTCGCGATAGCGGATGGCGAGTGAACCCTCGCCGAAAGCCAGTGCCATGCCGAACAGCGCGGTGACCCACATCCAGAACACTGCGCCCGGTCCGCCCAGCGCAATCGCGGTTGCGACGCCTGCCAGATTGCCGGTGCCGACCTGGCCCGACAGTGCGGTGGAAAGCGCCGCGAAGGGGCTGATCTCGCCCTGGCCCGCGCTCTTGCGGCCCTTGAACAGCCCGGCGAAGGCGCTCCCTAGCTTGGCGATCGGGTAGAACCGCAGGCCGATCATGAACCACAGACCGACGCCGAGCAGGATCACCGCCAGCGGGGGGATGGGAATGACCGGTTCGCCATTCCAGGTACCGCCCCAGATGAAATCGGAAATATTGGTGACCGGCGCGACCAGCCGGTCACCCAGAGAAGCCTGGGCCTCTGTGTTCATGTTCGTGTTACCCCTCGGAAAAAATGTTTCCGTCCCGTGACGGGGGTGACGCTAGAGCGCCGGACCGCGCGCGGCAAGGGTGGCTCGCTTCGCTTGCTTTTGCGCGGACGGCGCATTAGATGCGGTCGGGTCTTCCGACATCGGAGCCTCGCGAACGCCCAACCCGGACCTGTCCGGGAGGGCGCGGCCCCCTACCCGGAAGCGACGAGACCATAGGTTCAACGAGGCAGCGAGTACGGCACATGGCCGAGAGCGGCAGCAAGAAGAAGACATCCCCGGGCGAATTCCTGCGCCAGGTGCGCGCGGAAATGAGCAAGGTCGTATGGCCGACCCGGCAGGAAACCGTGACCACGGCGATTTTCGTCGGGATCATGATGGTGATCCTGGCGCTGTTCTTCCTGGGCGTCGACACGCTGTTCAGCGCTCTCATGCAATGGCTGCTGACGCTCGCCTGAGCGCCCGCACACGCACACAACACGATTAATCAGGGACGATCATGGCACGCTGGTACATCATCCACGCCTATTCCGGCTTCGAGAACAAGGTGCGCGATGCGATCATCGCGGAGGCCGAGCGGCTGGGCCTGAGCGAAGGCGTCGAGGAGGTCGAGGTGCCGACCGAGACCGTGACCGAGGTGAAGCGCGGGAAGAAGGTTCAGGTCGAGCGCAAGTTCATGCCCGGCTACGTGCTGGCCAAGCTGAACATGACCGACGATGTCTATCACCTGGTCAAGAACACCCCGAAGGTGACCGGTTTCTTGGGCAACAATAACAAGCCCCAGGCGATTTCCGAGAAAGAGGCCGCGCGCTATTTCGGCGGCGTCGAGGAAGCCAAGTCCGCCCCCAAGAAGCAGGTTTCGGTCGATTACGAGATCGGCGACCAGGTCAAGGTGCTCGACGGCCCCTTCGCCAGCTTCAACGGCGTGGTGGAAGAGCTCGATTTCGACAAGCAGAAGGTCAAGGTCTCGGTCTCGATCTTCGGTCGCGCCACGCCGGTGGAGCTCGATTTCGAGCAGGTCGAGCTGTCCAAGTAACCCCGCGCGCCCCGCATTTCGCGGGGCCGCCGGACCTTTGGTCGCCGGATTTTCGACCGCCCGATTATCGACCGAACCTGCTTACCCGGCGGCGACCCAGCCCATCTTCTGGGCATAGCCAAGCAGCATCATGACGGTGTCGACTCCGGCATGGGCCAGCACCAGCGGCAGCAGCGTCCAGCCGACGCGGGTGCGCAGCCAGCCGAGATAGAGCCCGATGATGCCGGTCAGGATCGTGCCGCCCCAACCCTGATAGATATGGGGCAGGCCGAAGATGATCGCCTGGATGATTATCACCGGCCAGATCTGGCCCCGCAGGCCGGGCAGGCGCAGCAGCCGGTCCATCAGGAAGCCGCGCCACAACAGCTCCTCCCCCAGGCCCGCCGCCAGCCACGCGACCAGCACGATCCACGCGGCGAGCATCAGCGGGCTGCTGGTGATCCCGTCCATCAGGATGCTGACATCGGGTGTGGGCATGCCCAGCGCGCGCAGCAGCATGCCGCCGACGGTGAACCAGGCGACGATGCCGAGCGCGGATCCGAAGCCGACCAGCATGGTGCGCCCGCCGTTGCGGAACGCCGACAGGTTCCATGCCTCGCCCAGAGCGCGGTCCGCCCGCAGCCACAGCCACGCGACCAGCAGGCCGCCGACCATCGATCCCACCACCGACAGCAGCAGACCCAGCGGTCCCATGCCGAACACGGCCACGGCGGGAAGCGACATCGCCATGTAGGCGAATACGACGGTCACGAACTGAAGGATGAAGCGCCACCAGCCCAGCGGTCTTGGTTGGCTGTACAAATTTGCGTCCACGTCTGTCCCCCGGGGCTTTCGCCGGGGTGATAGCCGGGCGCGCGGGCGCGTGCCAGTGCTTGCTTTTCGCGCGCGAGACGCTATGTGCGCGAACCTTCCCCGATCGATGACGGGAAACCCCGTGCGGAAGGGCCGGCGCGTGTCGGCCCGTTCGACCGCTTACCATGACCCCGCGCCGCAAGATGCGGGGAACAGTGAGAAAGGAGGCCCTTCGTGGCCAAGAAGATAGAAGGCTATATCAAGCTGCAGGTGCCCGCCGGCACCGCCAACCCCAGCCCGCCGATCGGCCCCGCGCTGGGTCAGCGCGGCGTCAACATCATGGAATTCTGCAAGGCGTTCAACGCCGCGACGCAGGATCTGGAAAAGAGCGCGCCGATCCCGACGGTCATCACCGTCTATGCCGATCGCTCGTTCAGCTTCGTCACCAAGACCCCGCCCGCGTCCTATTACCTGAAGAAGGCCGCGAAGCTGAAGTCGGGTTCGAAGGAGCCGGGCAAGACCTCTGCCGGGACCATCAAGATCAGCCAGCTGAAGGAAATCGCCGAAGCGAAGATGGCCGATCTGAACGCGAACGATATTGATGAGGCGGTCAAGATCATCGCCGGGTCCGCCCGGTCGATGGGCCTCGATGTGGTGGGAGGCTGATCATGGCGACGCAGACGAAGAAGCAGAAGATGCTGGCCGACAAGGTCGATGTCGAGAAGCTGTACGGTTTCGACGAGGCGCTGACCCTGCTGCGCGAGACCGCCAGCAAGAAGTTCGACGAGACGGTCGAGATCGCGATGAACCTGGGCGTCGACCCGCGTCACGCCGACCAGACCGTGCGCGGCATGGTCTCGCTCCCCTCGGGCACCGGCAAGACCGTGAAGGTCGCGGTGTTCGCGCGTGGCGACAATGCCGACAAGGCGACTGCCGCCGGTGCCGACAAGGTCGGGGCCGAGGATCTAATGGAAGACATGCAGAACGGCAATCTCGATTACGACCGCGTGATCGCGACGCCGGACATGATGGGTGTCGTCGGTCGCCTCGGTAAGGTGCTGGGCCCCAAGGGCCTGATGCCGAACCCGAAGCTGGGCACCGTGACCCCGAACGTGGAACAGGCCGTGAAGGACGCCAAGGGCGGCCAGGTCGAATTCCGCGCCGAGAAGAAGGGCATCATCCACTCCGGCATCGGCAAGCTCAGCTTCTCCGACGCCGATCTGAAGAAGAACTTCGAAGCGCTGACCGGCGCGGTGGTGCGGGCCAAGCCGTCGGGCGCGAAGGGCAAGTATGTGCGCAAGGTCTCGCTGACCAGCACGATGGGCCCGGGTCTGAAGCTCGACACCACCGAGATCGAGGGCGCGTGATTCGCTGACCGCGCGATCCTCGTTCCGGGGATCGCTGGAAATGATTGAAAGGGGCCGGGGGAGCGATCCTCCGGCCTTTTTCATGTGCTCCGCAACAGCCGCGAATAGACCCAGCCGATCCCGATCAGGCTGAAACCGAGGGCGAGGAAGCTGGCGATCCTGAGCAGTCCCTCGAGCCCGGCGGTGTCGACCAGGAACACCTTGCCCACCGCGATCAGCATCAGCACCAGCGAGCCGATGCGCCAGCTGCGCGTGTCGGAGCGCCAGCCCCAGGCCAGGAAGCCGAGCGCCAGCACGATGCCGAGCAGCGAGCGCAGCAGGTCCTCCGTTTGCGACAGGGGCGCGGCGGTCAGCACGGGGCCGGCGAACAGGTGGCGCACCTCGCTGAGGGCATAGGCGGCGATCAGGATCATCAGCGTTGCGTCGCGCAAGGGACGGGCGAGGGGGAGCCCGCGCCGGCTCGCCAATGCGCCCAGCAGTAGCGCGGCGGCGAACGCGGTGGCGTAGGCGGCTAGCAGGCCATCGAGCAGCGGCCATGGACCGACCGATTGCGCGCGCCATAGCGGGTTGTCGATGCCGATGCCGAACACCGCGAAATGCGTCAGCGCCAGCGCGGCGAACGCCGCGCCGGTCCGGGTGATGTCCCGGTGGCGGGCGTAGCGGATCAGCCCGGCACCGAGGATCAGCAGCGACAGCTCCCATCCCGTCCGCAGCCATAGCGCCGAGACGCGCCAGCCCGCCATATCGACCGGGCCGAGCGCGCGGTGATAGACGATATGCAGCGACACGATGGCGAGCGTCAGCGCCCCGCCGCCGATCACGCGGATCTCGAACGCGTGGGCCCGCCCGCGCCACGCGGCCAGCGCGCCGAGCACGGTCAGCGGCACGATCCGGAACAGCGCGTCGCGGACCGGGGGGAGAGCATGCGCCAGCGGCGGCTCCGCCCACAGCGCGGGCGTTACGGCTTCGAGCCAGATGGCGAAGGGCCCGAGCGCCCATCCGGCCGCGATCAGCAGCAGCGTGCCCCACGCGCCCCCGCGCGCAGGGCTCCGCCAGAGAACCGCTGCGCCTGCGACCGCCACTATGCACACCAGCGCATCGACCGGCACGATCTGCGCGACCGCTCCGTAGCCGATCAGTGCCGCCAGCGCTTCGGCCGCCCGCCGCCAGCTCTCGCGCGTCTCGATCCAGGCGAGCCCGGCGAAGGGCAGGGCGAGAGCGAGCCAGCGCAGGGTGGAAAGCACGCTGGCGGGCACGGAACGCGCACCGATCAGGGGGAGGAGCTCGGCCCCGAAGGAATCCATTACGAACAGCGTGGCGAACGCGATGGTGGCGGTCATCCACGCTGCCGCCCGCGTCCCGCTGGCGGGCCGCTCGCGCGCGATCCACACCAGCCCCCCGGCTATCGTTGCCGCCACGAATGGGAACGCCGAGGGTGGCAAGCCAGCAAAACCGGCGAGCAGCAGGACGGCACCCGCCGCGGCCGCGGGCAGCCAGAGGCGGCGCCCGTCAGCGTCGGCTCGCCAGAGCAGCGCCAGACCCGCGCCCGGCAGCGCGGCGAGCGTGACGAGGCCCAGCGCGAGCAGGACACGCGGCTCCGCCCCGGGATCGAAGCGGAGCGAGGCGACCAGCCCGATGGCTACGCCGCTCAGCGCGAGCTGCCACAGGTCGATCGCGCGCGCGCGCCGCGTGACGAGCGAAAGGAGCGGCACACCGCAGCTTATCGCCGCCAGCACCGTCGCCACGATGGCGAAGCGCCAACCCGGCGGCGCGGTGAGAAGGTCGTTGCCATGCCACAGGGCGAGCAGCGCCACCCCGGTCGCGGTGGCGAAGGCGCTGCCTTCCCGCAGGCGTTCCTCGCGCCATGCGAGCGCGGCGAGGGCTCCCGCGAGCAAGAGATAGAGCCCCCATGTCAACGGGGCGAAACCCGCCAGGGCTACCAACACAGCCAGTTGCACGCTCGCGAGCGCGGCGGCGACGACGCGCGGCCAGCGCCATCGGGCGATCGGCCCCGCGAGGAACGGCACCAGCAGCCCGAGCAGGGCGAGATAGAGGCCCACCGCGATCGCGTCCGTCCGGTCCAGCGTCGCGCTGGCGAGGATCGCGGCCCCCCAGCCGAACCCCCCGGCCAGCGCCGCGAAGCCGAGCCATGCGGCACCGATTCGGCGCCCGGTGATCGCCAGCCCGGCGGTCAGCAATGCGAGATAGAGCGAGAGCACCGGCAGGTTCGCATCTTCGCTCGCGACCATCGCCGGGGTCGCGAAACCGCCCAGCATGCCCAACACCGCGGCAGGCAGGCCGAAGCGCAGGGCGAGCCCCAGAGCGATGGCGGTCACGACGGCCAGCCCGGCAAAGGCCAGCGCAGGCCCGATCAGCCCATAGGCTGAGCCTGCAAGATAGAAGGCGGCATAGAGCGTCGCGAGGCCAGCACCGGCAAGCGCCTGCCGCACCCGCGGGTCGGCGACACGCGTTTCGAACCGGAACGCCGCCTCGGCCCCCGCAAGCAGGAACAGCCCGAAGGCGAAGCTCGCCGCGACGCGCACCGAGGGCGTGAGCATGCCGTTCTCGATCGCCAGCCGCACCAGCAAGATGCCGCCGACCGCCAGCGCGATCCCGCCCGCCCATATCGGCAGACGCCGACCGAACAGCTCCTCGAAATCCACCCGCGGCAGGGTGAGGGACAGGCGTTTGCGCGGCCCGGCTTCCGGGCCTTGTTCGGCTTCGGCTGCAACCACCGACGCGGGCGGTTCCGGGGGCTGGGTCGGTTCGGGCACCGGTTCGGGCGCGAGGGCGAAAGGCGATGCGGAGGGTTCGGCCCGCTGCGGCGGCGCATCGGCGCGCGGCATGGCGGTGACAGGCACGGCCCTTTCGAGCGGTTCCCGAGGACCGGGACCACGGTCGCCCTCGGCCTCCTCGAGCCGCGCGAGAGCGCGTTCGAGCGCCGTCATTCGCCGCCAGAGAACCACCAGCGCACCGCACAGGGCAAAAATGAACAGCCAGACCATGCGGTGCGCCTCCGGCCACCGGTTTGCCGCCGCATGCACGGCACCGCAAGCGCCGGTGTGCCGTCAGGCGTGGACAGCGGATAAGGCGCGCAGCAGGCGGCGCATCAAGGCCAGCGCGCCGGTCCTGCCCGCCATCTCCAGCCATTCGGTATGGCAATGCAATTGAACGTTCTGGCCCCCCGCGACGATCGGCCGGACCACATCCTCGATCGCCGCCGCTCCCTAGGCGTCGCGGGCATGGGTTCGACGAAGAATACCGCCCGCTGGCCATGCCGCCGCAACCGTCATCGCTCCTCGCGCCGGGCTGTGCGCTTCCTGGCGGAAGTCCATAGCGCGAGAGGGGCTAAGGCCGGGTTGGAAACCGGGCCGCGCCTGCGATTAGATTCCGCCGGGGGTGAAATCGTAGCCAGCCGTCGCCAGCGCATCGCACAGGGTGTGGACGCAGCTCGCCAGCTCGTCCGCATCGGTGCTGCGGATCACGAAGTTGGCGCCGACCTGCCCTTCGCGAAAGAAGGGATAGCTGCCGATCTGGCAGTTCTCGTGCGCCTTTTCCGTTTCGCGCAGGATGTCCGCCACTTCGCTTTCCGCGGTCCAGCAGCCGATCGTCTCGCTCTTGAGCGGTGCGCCCCCTTCCAGCGTGCCGGTCAGCGCATCGAGCATCCCTGCGGTGATATGCGGTACGCCCGCCATGAGGTGGATGTTTGCGACCCTTATGCCGGGCGCGCCCGACATGCGGTTGGGGATCAGCTGCGCCCCTTCCGGCGCGCGGGCCATGCGCAGCCGTGCCTCGGTCAACCCGCCCGGCTTGTCGGCATAATAACGCTCCAGAATGGCGCGCGCCTCCGGATGGACGATCACCGGCACGCCCAGCGCCTTCGCCACCGCGTCCACGGTGATGTCGTCGTGCGTCGGCCCGATGCCGCCGGTGGTGAACAGATAGTCGTTGCGCGTCCGCAGCGCGTTCACCGCCTCCACGATCCGCTCCTCCACATCCGCGACCACGCGCACTTCGGCGAGGCGAATGCCCTGCACCTGTAGCCAGCTGGCGACCTGGGCGATGTTCTTGTCGTGCGTGCGGCCCGAGAGGATCTCGTCTCCGATCACGATCAGGGCGGCAGTGAAGATGCGGTCGGCCATGATGTCGGCAGTCTTACGAAAGGACGGGGCACTTGGCTACTCCGCCGCGTCGCGCACGGCCCCGCCGGAGCGGTGGAAGACGAGATTGCCGTCGTCCACCGGGCGCTGGCGGAAATCGCGGCGGTCCTCCAGGTACTCCTGGTTGAGCCGCCAGGGCAGCGTCGGCGCGCTTTTGGGCATCAGGTGCTTGGAGCGCATCAGATAGCCGGAAGAGAAGTCGAAGATGTCGTCTTCCTCCAGCGGCTCGGATGGCAGTTCAGGAACGGCGATATCCGCGCCCTTCGCCCGCATGTTGGCCAGCAGGTCGCAGACATAGGCCGCGTTCTGGTCGACCCGCAGCGTCCAGCTGGCGTTGAGATAGCCGAAGGTCGCGGCGAGGTTGGGCACGCCGGAGAACATGCAGCCGCGATAGAACCAGCGCTGCGCCCAGTCGATCGCCTCGCCGTCGACCGAGATGGCGATCTTGCCCCCGAAAACGAGCGCAAGGCCGGTCGCGGTCACGATGATGTCGGCGGGGAGCAGGTCGCCCGATTTCAGGCGGATGCCCTCCGCCTCAAAGCGGTCGATATGGTCGGTGACCACTTGCGCCCGCCCTTCGCGCACGGCGATGAAGAAATCGTCGTCCGGCACGAGGCACAGCCGCTGCTCCCACGGGTTGTAAGGCGGGGTAAAATGGCGTTCGTCGTAGGCCGGGCCCAGCGCCTCCCGCGTGCGCTCGGTCAGCCTGGCCGCGATCTTCTCAGGCTTGCGGCGCGCCAGGCGAAAGAAGAACCGGTGGAGCAGGATGTTCTTCGCCCGAGTCAGCTTGTAGGCGATGCCGCCGGGCAGGATCTTGCGCAGCCAGTTGGCCACCGCGTCCTTCGCCGGACGCGATCCCATCCAGGTCGGCGTGCGTTGCAGCATCGTCACCTTCGCCGCCGTCTCGGCCATGGCGGGGACGATAGTGACCGCGGTCGCGCCGGAGCCGATCACCACCACCCGCTTGCCCGCATGGTCGAGATCGTCGGGCCAGAATTGCGGGTGGACGACCCGCCCGGCGAAATCCTCGCGTCCGGCAAATTCTGCATCGAACGGTTCGTCGTAATCGTAATAGCCCGAGCCGAGATAAAGGAAGTTCGCGGTCAGTTGCGCGCCACCCTCCAGCGTCACGCGCCACCGCGCGGCATCGCTGTCGAAATCGGCCGCGGCGACGGTGGAGCCGAAGCGGATGTGGCGGCGAATGCCCCGCTCGTCCACGATGCGGTCGAGATAATCGAGGATCGCGGGGCCATCGGCGATGCTCTTCTCGTGCACCCATGGTTCGAACGCGAAGCCGAGCGTATGCATGTCGCTGTCGGAGCGCACCCCGGGGTAGCGGAAAAGGTCCCAGGTCCCGCCCAGCCGGTCGCGCCGCTCGAGGATGGCGTAGCTGTGGCCGGGCAAGCGGTCGCGCAGATGCGCCGCCATCCCGATGCCGGACAGCCCCGCGCCCACGATCAGGACGTCGAAATGGCTTTCGGCTCGGGGCATCGGCTCTCTCCGGTTTTTCTATGCAATCTATCTAGCGCCAGACAGGGGCGCTGTCGATTGCGGCCCCGCTACTCCCCCGTCAGCTCCGCATCGCGCTGCAGCCGCCGCGAACCGATCGCGAACACGGCGAGGCAGAAGGCGATGATGGTGGCGAAGCCGAGCCAGTCCGAATGCCCGTAGAGCCACACGCCCAGCGCTGGGGCATAGACATAGCTCGCCCCGTTGACGGAGGCGACCTGACCAGAGACCTGCCCCTGTTCGGCTCGCGACACGGCCAGCGATGCGCCCGCGGTGAAGCCGGGACGGAACAGGCCGAAACCGAGCGAGGCGATCGCGAAGCCCAGGGCGATCGCGTGCAGGTCCCGCGCGACGGCCAGCAGCGCTACCCCGCCGATCGCCAGCGCCATGCCCCACAGCGCGGCGGCGCGCGGCCCCAGCTTCAGAGTCGGGATCAGTCCCCATTGCGCCAGCAGGGTCGCGACCGCGCCGGTCATCAGCACGATGCCCACCGGACCCGCGCCGGCCAGCGGATCGTCGCGCAGGCCCAGGCGGTCGAGCACCAGGAAGCCGCCGATGCCCAGCACCATCGCCTGCGCATGCCCGCCCAGCAGGCCGGTCAGCAGCCACGGCGAACTGCGCGGATCGGTCCAGCGCAGGGGCGGCGCGGTGCCTTCCTCGTGATGCGCCAGCATCTCTTCCTCGCCATGCTGAACCGTGCGGTTGGACTGCGCACCGCCGCTATTGCCGTAGGGCGCGTCGAAGGCGAAGCCATGGCCGGGAAAGCGCGGCTCGTCGTTCGGCAGGCGCAGCCGCAACGCGATCATGGTGACGAGGCCGATCGCGGCGAAGGCGAGGAACGGGCCGGTCAGGCCCACGACCGGGAAGATCAGCAGGGGTGCCAGGGCTGGGCCGAGCACCGTGCCGAGGCCGAAGCTGGAGGAAATGAGCGAGAGCGCCTGCGTGCGCTGCGCGGGCTCGGTCCGGCTCGCGACATAGGCCTGTACCGCGGGCGGAGCGGCCGAGCCGAACAGGCCGTAGAGCGAGCGGCACAGGGCGAACACGATCAAGGTGGCGCCCGCCGCCAGCGCGCCGCTCAGCCCGAACCACAGCGTCGCCCCGCACAGCACCATGGAGGCGGAAAAGCCGGCGAGGCCCAGCGCCATCATCTTCTTGCGCCCGCGCCGGTCCGATCGCCGCGCCCAGAACGGCGCGCACAGCACCCACAGCAGCGCCGACCAGCTGTAGGCCAGGCTGATCCACACGTCGGCGACGCCCAGCGAGGTGCCGATGGAGGGCATGACCGACTGCATCGCGGTGTTGCCCGCCGCCGTCACCAGCATCACCGTGAACAGCAGGGCCAGCCGCCCGCGCGGGATCCCGGTCTCCGCCAGCGGTGCGGCGGTTCGGGCGGCGGGCGCGCTGGGCGCGGGCTCGATTGGGGCGGGATCGGTTTCGGCCATGATCGGTTGATCCGCTAGGCCCAGCTATTGCGACTGGCAATGCCGCCGCTTGCAATGTCGCGCCCTTGCTGGCACCGCGCCGCAACCATTTTCGACCTGTAGCGGACGAACGGATTTTCCTTGAACAACAGTAACTCGATTGCAGCCGCCCCCAGCCGCGACAGCCTGCAGCGCCGCACGGCCCGGCTGTTCGGGCAATGGGGCGTGTTCCTGCGCGGTTTCATCGAGCATCCCAAGATGGTCGGCTCGATCATCCCATCCTCGCGCTTCACGATCGACAAGATGCTCGCGCCGGTCGACTGGCCCAATTGCCAGCTGTTCGTGGAATACGGCCCCGGCGTCGGCACCTTCTGCCTGCCTGTCCTTGATCGCCTGCCCGCCGACGGAGCGATGATCGCGATCGACACCAATCCGCTATACGTCGATTTCCTCAACCAGCACATCCACGATCCGCGCTTCACCGCGGTGCTGGGCTCGGCCGAGCACGTCGAACGGATCGTGCGCGATCACGGGCACGAGCGGGCGGACTACATCGTCTCGGGTCTGCCGTTTTCCACCCTGCCCGAGGGCGTCGGCCCCGCCATCATGGCCGCGACGCACCGGATCCTGCGCCCCGGCGGCGCGTTCATGGCGTATCAGTTCACTGCCGCGGTGCGCGACCTGATGGCGCGCGAATTCGACGACATCGAAAGCGATTACGAGTTCTGGAACGTCCTGCCGTGCAAGCTCTTCTGGGGCTGGAAGGACGGGGCGGAGAGCTAGAGTCGCCGGTCGCCGTCGTCCGGCGTATCTATGTCGCGGGCGGTGGCGGGCACGCTGACCCGCTCCGCCGCCAGCTGGCGATAGGTCGCGGCCAGCACCGCCAGGAAGAGAACCACGAATACCGAATTGACCGCCGCACCGACCAGCGCATTGCCCACGATCGCGACTTCGCTGCCCATCAGTCCGAAGGCCAGGCCGAAAACCATGCCGATGATGGCCGAGACTATGACGAAGGCGATGAACAGCAGGACGTAGAACAGGAACAGGCGGAGCGCGTTGCCCCGGGTCAACCGCCAGCTGCGGACCAGCGCCGTGACCGGATTGTAAGTGTGCTCCAGCGCCAGCACCGGGATGAACAGCATCACTTTCACATAGGCATAGATCAGCAGGATGAAGGCCGCGACGCCCAGCAGGGTCAGGATGACATGGGACCCGGTCGCCGCGCCGATCGCCGTCACCACCGCGACCACCACCATAAACGCCAGCGCCGTCAGCAGGGACGCGCCGATATAGCTCGGCAGCAGCTTGATCGCGCTGACGATGGCGTCGCCGACGGTCGGCCGCGCGCGATCCCCCAACAGGGCGATCAGTGCGATCATCCCGATTGTCTGGATCAGCAGCATCAGGACGAACACCCACCAGTACTGCGCGTAAACGCCCATCATCGCGTCCATCATGGCCTGCGGGTCCTGGGTCTGCGCCTGCGCCTCGATCCCGGCGAACATCTGCGGCGCGAACAGCATCAAGGCGAGATAGGGGAGGAAGAAAAATACCCCGGCCACGATGGCGACGACGCTGCTGTTGGCCGATACAAGGCCGAGCGCATCGGTCCACGCGCGATTGAGATCGAATTTCATTGCGGGTTCCGCTTCCTGTTGCCTTCCCGCTTGATAAGCGGTCGGGGCTGGGGCAGGCAATCCCCGCTCATGGTTTCGGCCCCCGAAAATATCGAATGGCGCGGTGCGCAAGCGCCCGTGCCCTATCGCGAGGCGCTGGCCGAAATGCAGGCGCGCAATGCGGCGGTGGCGGCGGACGAGGCGCGCGAACTCGTCTGGCTGCTGGAACATCCGCCCGTCTATACCGCCGGGACCAGCGCCGATCCGGACGAGCTGCTCGACCCGCGGTTCGAGGTGGTCGAGGCGGGCCGGGGCGGGCGCTACACCTATCACGGGCCGGGGCAGCGGGTCGGCTATCTCGTGCTCGACCTCAACCGGCGGGGCAAAGATGTGCGCCGCTTCGTCCACGCGGTGGAAGGCTGGGTGATCGAAACGCTCGCCGGGTTCGGGGTCGAAAGCTGGGCGGTCGATGGGCGCGTCGGCATCTGGACGCGCGACGTGGACGGGCGGGAGGCGAAGATCGGCGCGATCGGCGTGCGCGTGCGGCGCTGGGTGACGATGCACGGCTTTTCCGTCAATCTCGATCCCGACCTGTCCCATTTCACCGGCATCGTGCCGTGCGGGATCGACGAATTCGGCGTCACCAGCCTCGCCCGGCTCGGGATCGCGCTTGCGCCGCAGGAGTGGGATGCGGCATTGCGCCAGTCCGCGCCGCGCTTCCTCGCCGCGCTGGAAGGAGAAACCGCATGATCCGCCATTCCCGTTTCCTCGCCTGCGCCGGACTGGCCCTCGCGTTGGCGGCCTGCGGCGACAAGGCGGAGAAGAGCGAAGGCGGGTCCGCCAGGGGCGAGGTGCTGGGCGG
This sequence comes from Erythrobacter sp. LQ02-29, assembly GCF_022576075.2. Taxonomy (NCBI): domain Bacteria; kingdom Pseudomonadati; phylum Pseudomonadota; class Alphaproteobacteria; order Sphingomonadales; family Erythrobacteraceae; genus Erythrobacter; species Erythrobacter sp. LQ02-29. The sequence continues at coordinate 1,135,587 of NZ_JANCNT010000001.1, forward strand.
CACGATCAACGACGACATGCTCCCGCTCGACACGGTGCGCTCGACCTCCCCGGCGCTGACCGCGCAGCCCGGCGAGGGCGCGGCCAGCGGCGAAGCAACCACCGCGCCGGGTGACGCGACCGCTGAGCCGTCCGAGCCGCAGGCCGGCGAGACTTCCGAAGCCGCCGAGCCCTCGGCCGTCACCGCGCCGGACGAGGGCTGACGCTCAGCCCGCGCGCTGTTCGGCCAGCGTCGGGTAGTCGACATAGCCCGCGGCGCCGGGCAGGTACCAGCTTTGCGGTACGTTCACGTTCGGCGCGAATTCCGCGTCCTGCCGAATGCGGTCGGGCAGATCGGGGTTGGAGATGAAGGGCCGGCCGAAGCTCACCGCGTCGCAGCGACCGCTTTCTACGTCCTGCGCCCCATCCGCCGCGCCGTAATCGCTGTTGAGCACCAGCGGACCGGAATAGAGCTGACGGATATGCGCATCCTGCTGCGGCACATCGGTATTGCCGAACGTCCCCTCCGGCCCCGGCTGGCGCAGTTCGAGTAAGGCAAGCTTGTGCTTCTCGACCACGCGCGCCGCGGCCCCGAAGGTTTCGACCGGATCGGGATCGTCGCACCCTTGCGTTTCGCCATTGGGGGACAGACGCACGCCCACGCGGTCCGCGCCCCATACATCGACCAGCGCGCCCAGCACCTCGTCCAGGAAGCGGGCGCGGTTTTGCGCGCTGCCGCCGTACTCGTCCTCCCGCAGGTTGGTGGAGCGGCGCAGGAACTGGTCGACGAGGTAGCCATTCGCGCCGTGCAGCTGCACGCCGTCGAAGCCCGCTTCCTTCGCATTGGCCGCGGCCTTGCGGTAATCCTCGACCACGCGCGCGATCTCCTCCACCGACAGCGCGCGGGCGGGCTGGTAATCCTTGCGCCCCGTGGGGGTGTGGGCATGGCCGGGCGCGGTGGTCGCGCTGGCCGAGACCGGGGCCTCGCCGTCGAGGAAATCGGGATGGACGATCCGGCCCATGTGCCACAACTGCATCACGATGCGCCCGTCGGCCTGGTGCACGGCGTCGGTAACGGGTTTCCATCCCTCGACCTGCTCGGCGCTCCAGATGCCCGGCGCGCTGGGCCAGCCGAGCCCCTCCACGCTGATGCCGGTCGCCTCGGAAATGATCAGCCCGGCACCGGCGCGCTGGCGGTAATAGGTTTGCATCATCTCGGTCGGCACGAAGCCGGGCACATGCGCGCGGCCGCGCGTCAGCGGGGCCATGAAGATGCGGTTGGGGCAGTCGATCGCCCCGATCGAGATGGGCTGGAATAGCGCGTCGTGCATGGTCGGTCCTTCAATCGGGTGGCGAATGAAAACGGATGTCGCCTCGGTCGCAAGCCGCTAAGGGAAGCGGGTGAGCGAGGCAAGCCATCCGAACGATCCTCCGGCGGGCCATCCGCGGTGGCTGCTGCTCGCGGCGCTGCTGGCCGCCAATGTCGCGCTCGCGCTGGGTCCGTGGTCGGTCCGGCTGGCCGACAGCGGGCCGGTGGCGGCGGGGTTCTGGCGACTGGCGCTGGCGCTGCCCTTCCTCGCGCTACTGGCGCGCACCAACGGCCAGCGGCTGACCGGCCTCCCCCGGCGGGTCATGCTGCTCCTCGCCGTCGGAGCGGTCGCCTTCGCGCTCGACCTGGCGAGCTGGCACACCGGCATCGGCATGACGCGGCTCGGCAATGCGACGCTGTTCGGCAATGCGGGCAGCATCGTGCTGCTGTTCTGGGGCTTCGTGGTCGCGCGCCGCCTGCCGCGCGGTGTGGAATGGGCGACGCTGGTGCTGGCCCTGGCCGGGGCGGCGATCCTGTTCGGCACCAGTCTGGAGATATCGCTCGGCACGTTGCTGGGCGACCTCTTCTGCCTCGCCGCGGGGCTGCTCTACGCGGTTTATATCCTCACCTCGCAGGATGCCCGGCGCACCATCGGTAGCTGGAGCCTGCTGACCTGGGTGTGCCTGATCGCGGCACCGGTATTGCTGACCATCGCCATCGCGCGGGGCGAGCCCGTCTGGCCGCATAACTGGTGGCCGCTGATCGCGCTGTTCGTGCTCAGCCAGGTGGTGGGACAGGGGCTGCTGGTATTCGCGCTCGGCCATTTTCCGCCGTTGGTTATCGGTCTCGCGTTGCTGACCCAGCCCGCGATCGCCGCCGTCTACGGCTATGCGATCTTCGGCGAGATGCTCGGCCCGCTGGATATTCTGGGTATGGTGCTGCTCGGATCGGCGCTGGCCGTCTCGCGCGCGGTTAGCGCTTCATCCAGGTGACGAACTGCTGGTAACGGGCCTCGACCATTTCCAGGTTCGGCCCCTCCAGATCGATGCGGGCCTGGCGCATCAGTTGCAGCCCCTCCTGCTCCAGCACATGGAGCCGCTCCTCGTCATCGATACCGCTGGCGGCGTGATAGATCGTGCTGAACATGACCATTGCCGCGTTGGGGCTGGTCGCCACGCCGGATCGGATCGAACCGAAGCCGCGCTGGACGAAATGGGTGAAATCGTCCGCCAGCAGGCTCAGCCGTTCCTCGCCATCCTCGCTCTCACCGAAATGCCGGTTGAGATCACGCCGCCCCAGCTCCGCCGTGGCCGCACCCAGCCAGTGAAGCGCAGCGATCGCGGTGAACGGATCGTTGATGCCGGGCGATAGCGCGCGCAGCCCGATCTCGACCAGCTCGTCCATCAGGAAATGCAGGTCCTGTCCCGGCGTGCGCTTGCCGCCCAGCTGGAAACAGGCGCGGATGTCGGTGTCTCGCAGGTCGTCCAGCTCGTCGTCGTCCTCCCACACGGCGAGGTCGATCTTGGGATGCACGAAATCGCCCGTCCGGACCGCCAGCTGTAAGTGTCCGCCCGCAGTTTGTGCGATCCGTTCCAATCGGTCGAAATCGATGATCTGGACATAGCCGGTTTCCGTCGCGATCACCGATCGCCCCTTGGGATGATCCATCGTAACCGCCTGTTTGGCTGGCTGGTCGAACGTGCGCTTTATGTCGCCGATCAGCCGCTCCCCGATCCCCTCCAACACGCTGTTGATGCGGATCGAGGCGGGAACGTGATTGAGGAAATAGACCAATACCATCACGCTCAGCGCCATCAGGCCGTACGCGACCAGCAGGGACAATTGTGGCACGAAACCGGGCAGGGCCTGATCGTCGGGCAACAGCCCGCCTTCGTCGGCCGCGCGGACCACGCGCAGCACCGTGATCGCATAGACGAAGGTGCCGACGAAGGTCGCGAGGCTGAGCTGATTGCCCTTGTTCTCCATGAAATTGGTCAGCAGCCGAGGCCCGTAATTGCCGCTGGCATAGGCGACGGCGGCAATGGTGATCGAAAACACGGTGGACGCGACGCCGATCATTGATCCCGCGATCACGGTCAGCATGTTCGACGCCCCGTCGGGCCGGGCGGGCTGCAACCAGGCGATCGCGTTCAGGCTTTCCGCATAGCCATTGCGATCGAGCCAGATGGTCCCGATGGCGAGCAGGACCGCTAGGATCGAGAACTGCGCCGGGTAGAACCAGTAGCTTGCATTGACGTCGTTCCAGAGCTTTCGCAGCCGTCCGGTCATACCTTCTCCCCGCACATTTCCGCCTGGCGAAGCGCATCGTCGATCGCTTTGCGGTCGACCTCGCTCTCGGCGCGCGAGCGCGCATGCTCCGCTATTTCGCGCGCCAGCCGAGCCAGATGGGCGGCGAGTCCGTGCGGCGCCTCGAGCTCCGCCAGTCGCGCGCGCACGTTGCCGAAATTCTCTATCAGGCGTATCGACACGCTGGGATAGGCCGCGGCGGCCTGGCGGAAGGCGTTCAGCGGATCGTCGAACAGCCCGACGAAGTCCTGCCCCGGCAGCTCGAAGCGCGGCTCACGCGCGTAGGCTGCGACCTCTCCCGGCTCCACCCAGTTGTTGGCATGGGAAAGGATCACCTCGCTCATCCGGTCGGCGCAGGCGAGCGCAGTGTAGAAATCGTTCACCGCCGGAGAGAGGGCGCGCGCCCCGATCTCCACCAGCAGGCGGATCTGGAAAACCGCGCCCTGCCCGTCATTGCGGAACGGTGCGATGGGGATGGAGCGCCGCAGCAGCGCCTCGTCCATGCCGCCATGTTCCAGCGAGACGATAGGCTGCCCTTGCAGCACGAATTGTCCAGGCGCGACTTCGAAGCGTACCACGCCCCCAGCGCCGCCCAGTTTGCGGGAGAGGTGTTCGAGGTCGATCCCCTCGATATAGCCGCCGCGTTCGGCCCGGATTTCCTCGGCGAACCGGCCTGTGAACGGGGGCCTGCTCACGATGGGAATGCGGGCGGCGGGCGCGTCTTGTGCCAGCGCCGCGATCGCCTTGTCGACATAGATCGTGCGCCCCAGATCGTTCAGAGCCACCGCCAGCATCGCGATGTTGACGAGCAGCAGGACGACCGAACCCATAAGGGTCAGGAGCGGCACGTCGGCCAGCTGCGTTTCGGCATCGATCGCGAGCTGGTTGAGCACGGTGTAGACGAGGCTGAACGACAGCCCGGCGATGGAAACCCGCACCAGCGGGCGGCTGAGCCAGCGATCCACCAGCCGCACGCCCAGGCTGCTCGCCGCCAGCGTCAGCACCAGCAGCGAGATCGAGAAATAGAGCGTGATGAAGGCCGCATCCACCGCCGCGATCACACCCGCGACATCCTTAGCCGTATCCGCGCTGGCGACCGGCGACAGGTCGTGATCGAGCAACCAGTCGGTCGTGCCGTGGCGATCGAGCAGCAGCGTCACGGCGAAAACCACCGGCGCGCTGAGCACCGCGCACAGTGCAAGCGACCAGTAATTCGCGGTCAGACGATGAATAAGCCAGTCGCGCAGACCGCGGATTGGCCTAGTGGTTGCCATGGATGAACTGCCCCAGCTGCCGCCTATTGCCGTTCAACGCGCAGCCCGGCGAACGGTTGCAACGGGGCCGAACGTGCCTCAAACTCGGCCCAGATCGCCTTTGCCGATCGTGCCGCTGGCCATTTCCAGCATCCGGTCGAGGCTCTGCTTCGCCTTCAGCCGCAAGCCCTCCTCGATCTCGATCCGCGGCTCCAGATCGCGCAGCGCGGTGTAGAGCTTGGGCAGGGTGTTCAACGCCATGTAGGGGCAGATATTGCAGGCGCAGTTGCCGTCCGCCCCGGGCGCGCCGATGAAGGTCTTGTCCGGCAGCGCCTTTTCCATCTGGTGGATGATGTGCGGCTCGGTCGCGACGATCAGCGTGTCGCCTTCGAACGTCTCGGCATATTGCAGAATGCCGCTGGTCGAGCCGACGTAATCGGCATGGTCGATGATCGTCGGTGGGCATTCGGGATGCGCGGCGACCGGCGCACCGGGGTGTTGCTGCTTCAGCTTCAGCAGTTCGGTCTCGCTGAACGCCTCGTGCACGATGCACACGCCCGGCCACAGCAGCATCTCGCGGTTGAACTTGCGGCTCATGTAACCACCCAGATGGCGGTCGGGGCCGAAGATGATCTTCTGGTCTTCCGGTATCTGGCTGATGATCGTTTCGGCGCTGGAGCTGGTGACGATGACATCGCTCAGCGCCTTCACCTCGGTCGAGCAGTTGATGTAGGTCAGCGCGATGTGATCGGGATGCTTTTCGCGGAAGGCGCGGAATTTCTCCGGCGGGCAGCTGTCCTCGAGCGAGCACCCGGCGTCGAGATCGGGCAGCACCACGATCTTGTCCGGGCTCAAAATCTTGGCGGTATCAGCCATGAACTTGACCCCGCAGAACGCGATCACGTCCGCATCGGTATCCGCCGCCTTGCGGCTGAGCTCCAGGCTGTCGCCGACGAAATCGGCGAGGTCCTGGATATGCGGTGCCTGATAGTAATGCGCCAGGATCACCGCGTTGCGCTCTTTACGCAGCCGCTCGATCTCGGCGATCAGATCATCGCCCGTCGGGATGTCGGTCTGAAGGGTCATCGGGTCTCCTTTTGCTCTCGCAACGCATATAGGAACGCTACGGTCCGGCTCCCAACCAGATTTCCTGCCACGCGCTTGCCGACCGCTGCGGTTGCTCTTTGTTAATGGGGATGCAAGGGCTCCCAGGAATGAACGATCCTGTTTTCGAAGAAGCGTCACCAATTGCCAAAGCACCGCGCCTGGTCGTGAACCGACCGGTGTTTTTCGGTTCGGCCTCGCTCATCCTGCTGTTCGCCGCGGCCGGCGCGCTGTTTCCCGAGCGCGCGAGCGTTCTCTTCGACCGGCTGCAGGCGCTGATCGTCGCCGATTTCGGATGGTTCTACATCGCTGCCGCGGCGGGTTTCCTGCTTTTCGTCCTCTTCCTGACCGTGAGCGAATACGGCGATATCAAGCTGGGGCCGGACGAAAGCGAGCCCGAATACAGCCATCTTTCGTGGTTCGCGATGCTATTCAGCGCAGGAATGGGCATCGGGCTCGTCTTTTTTGGCGTCGCGGAGCCGATCCAGCATTACGCCAATCCCCCGGTAGGGGACGGCGGCACGGTCGAATCGGCGCGCCAGGCGATGGTACTGACCTTCTTCCACTGGGGCGTGCATGCCTGGGCGATCTACGCCGTGGTCGGGCTGGCGCTCGCCTATTTCTCCTTCCGCCGCGGTCTGCCGCTGACCATCCGGTCGTCGCTCTATCCCCTGATCGGGCGGCGCATCTACGGGCCGATCGGCCACGCGATCGACATCTTCGCGGTGCTGGGCACGATGTTCGGCGTCGCGACCTCTCTCGGTTTCGGGGTGCTGCAAGCCAATGCCGGCCTCAACTACCTGTTCGGCGTGCCGGAATTGCCGACGATCCAGGTCGTGCTGATTGCCGGAATCACCGGGCTTGCGACGCTGTCGGTCATGCTGGGGCTGGACAAGGGGGTGAAGCGCCTGTCGGAACTCAACATTCTGTTCGCGGTGCTGCTCCTGGGCTTCGTGCTGGTGACAGGCTCGACCGTGTTCCTGCTGCAGGCCTTCGTCCAGAACACCGGCGCCTATCTTTCGGCGATCGTCGGCCGGACCTTCCGCATGTACGCCTACGAGCCGAACGACTGGCTCGCCAATTGGACGCTGTTCTACTGGGGGTGGTGGATTGCCTGGTCGCCCTTCGTCGGCATGTTCATCGCGCGCATCTCGCGCGGGCGCACCATCCGCCAGTTCGTGCTCGGCGTGCTAGTGGTGCCGGTGCTCTTCACCTTCTTGTGGATGACGGTGTTCGGCAATACCGCGATCGCGCTGGACATGTCGGGTGTCGCGCCGATCGCCCGCATCGTCAGCAACAACCTGCCGACGGCGCTGTTCGCGACCCTGTCCGAATTGCCCCTGGCGAGCGTGACATCGCTGATCGCGACCGTGCTGATCGTCACCTTCTTCGTCACTTCGGCCGATTCCGGCGCGCTGGTGATAGATATGATCACCAGCGGAGCAGCGGAAAACCCGCCGGTCTGGCAGCGCATCTTCTGGGCGGTATGTGCCGGTCTGGTCGCCGCGGTCCTCCTGCTCGCCGGCGGACTAGAAGCGCTGCAGACCGCCGCCATCGCCAGCGCACTGCCCTTCGCCGTCATCATGCTGTTCATCTGCTACGGTCTGCTGCGCGCACTGCGGATGGAAAAGCGCGGCGACGTTCCCGAATACGGCCATCTGCCCGACGCCCCGATCGATCCGGACATCGGCTGGAAGCAGCGTTTGTCCACGATCACGGGTTCGTTCAAGCGCGAACAGGTGTACGATTTCCTGAAAGAGCGGGCGCGGCCCGCGCTGGACGATGTGGCGGCGGAGATGCGCCGCCGCAGTCTCGCCCCCGAAGTCACCATGGAGGGGCAGGACGTCCTGCTATCGGTACCGCATGGCGACCATGGCACCTTCACCTATGAGGTGCGCTGCCGCGGGCTGCGGGCACCCAGCTTCGCCTGGGCGGAGGCCCATCGACCGGGCGAGGACGAAGAACGTCATTTCCGGGCGATGGCGCGCAGCTCGGAGGGCGGGCATCAGCTTGATGTGACCGGCTATTCGACCGAGCAGATCATTCACGACCTGCTCAATCGCTACGCGCATTTCCGCCACACGCGGCGCCTTACCTGACGCCGTCGCGGGTGGGGCTCAGTCGGAGGGCTTCTTCTCGCCGTCGAAATGCACGTTCACCTTCACGTCGCCATAGCCCGCGACCTGCAGCGGAATGGCGAGGTTCTGGCGCACGGCTTCCTTCGCCGCCTGCCGCGCTAGGCGTAGCACCTCGGGGTTCTTGGCGAATTCCGCCGCCTTGCGTTCCGCCTGCTGCGAATTGTTCTTCGCCATCGCCTGTGCCGCCCCGCCGGTGACGAAGCTGCCCTGGGTGTAGGTCTTCGCCGCGGCTTCATCCAGGTTGGGGCGCGAAATGCGCAAGGGCGGGAGCGTCACGTCGAGCGTGTCGCTGGCATCGTTCCACGCGAACCGGTCGCGATCCATCTGGCTGAGATCGAGTCGGTATTCCACCATCGCGGGGATGATCGCCGCCTGCCGGCTCTTCAGGATATCGATGCCCAAGACACCTTGCGCATTGGTGCTTTCCGCCACCACCTCGAACCGGCTGGAAAAGACGTTGAGCGAGTTCTGCTTCTGGAAGGCGAGCATCGCGCTCCCCACCGGATCGCCTTCCTCCTTGTAGAGAAACGCACGCCAGCCGAGCCATGCGACCGCGGCGAGCAGCACGATCACGATCAGCCACGGCAGGGCCTGCACGCGCGCGAGGGGGCGATCCTTGTGGATGGTCGGTTCCGTCCGCGAGGTCAGGTCGTTCTTTACGTCGTTTGCCATTGATTTCCCGAACGCCGGACCACGCCGCGCCGTTCCAGATCGATGAGGTGGGCATGCACGGACATCTGCGCCGCCTTCTCCAGCCGGGGGTCGAGCCCCTTGTACATCGGCGCGAGGAAATCGGGCAGCTTACGCGGCTCCTGCTCCAGCAGGCGGACGATCTGCCGCTCCCGCTGGCGGCGGTGGCCGATCATGCCACGCACCAGCTGGCGCGGCTTCTCCACCGCGGGGCCGTGGGCGGGGTAATAGATCCGATCCTCGCGCGCATAGAGCCGGTCGAGGCTGTCCATGTAATCGCCCATGTCGCCGTCGGGCGGCACGATGACGCTGGTCGACCAGCCCATGACATGGTCGCCGGTGAACAGAGCGCCGCTTTCCTCCAGCGCGAAGCACAGATGGTTGGAGGTGTGCCCGGGCGTCGCCACCGCGCGCAGCGTCCAGCCATCACCCGAAACGCTTTGCCCATCCGCCAGCACGCGATCGGGTTCGTAGCTCGTGTCGAACGGGGCATCGGCGCGCGGGCCGGTATCGGCGAGGACCAGCTTGTCGCACCCGACGATTTCCGCCCCCGTCTCACGCGCCAGCGGCGCGGCCCCGGGCGAATGGTCGCGATGCGTGTGCGTGCACAGGATATGCGTCAGCCGCGCATCGCCCACCGCGCGCATGATGGCACCGAGATGCTCGGCCTCGTCCGGGCCGGGATCGATGATCGCGCGGTCGGCTCCGGTGCCGACGACATAAGTTTGCGTCCCGGTATAGGTATAGGGGGAGGGGTTGGGCGCCAGCACGCGCGCGACCAGCGGTTCGATCCGCTCCGTCTCGCCCGTGGGCCATGGTTTCGGGGGTGGTCCTGCCATGGGGTTGCATATGGGGACCGGGCTGGCGCATGTCACGCCACGCCGGGAAGCGGAGAGGGCGATGAGCGATGGGCGATACGATACTGGTGCTGGATGCAGGCACGACCTCGACCCGCGCGATGCTGTTCGGGCTGGACGGCACGGTGGAGCGGCTCTCCCAGGCGGAGCTGACGCAGCATTATCCGAAGCCCGGCTGGGTCGAGCACGACGCGGGCGAGATCTGGGACAAGACGCTGGCCTGCGCGCGCGAAGTGGTGGGCGAGGATGCCGCGCGGATCGCCTGCATCGGCATCACCAACCAGCGCGAGACGGTGGTGGCATGGGATCGCGACACGCTGGAGCCGCTCGCCCGCGCGATCGTGTGGCAGGACCGGCGGACCGCCGATCTTTGTGCGCGGCTTAAGGAGCAGGGCCACGAGCCGGAGGTACAGCGCAGGACCGGCCTGCTGCTCGACCCCTATTTCTCGGCGACCAAGATGCGCTGGATGCTCGATAACGACGAGACCGTGCGCCGCGCGGCGGAGCGTGGGGCGCTCGCCTTCGGCACGGTCGAAAGCTGGCTGGTCGCGAAGCTGACCGGGGGAGGTCATGTGTCGGACGCCAGCAATGCCAGCCGCACGCTGCTGATGCCGCTGAAGGGGGCGCAGTTCGAACCCGGCCTGTCGGACCTGTTCGAAATTCCGCTCGCCACCCTTCCCCGGGTGGTGGATACGCACGGGCACCTGGCTGAAACGCAGCTGGCGCTGTTCGGGCGGGCCATCCCCATCACCGGCATGCTCGGCGACCAGCAGGCGGCGACGGTGGGGCAGGGGTGCCTTTCGCCGGGGGAAACGAAGGCGACCTACGGCACCGGCGCGTTCATTTTGACGAATCAGGGCGACACCCCGCCGACCTCGGACCATCGCTTGCTCGGAACGGTGCTGACCCAGCGCGACGGGCAGCGCCGCTACGCGCTGGAAGGATCGGTGTTCGTCGCCGGCAGCCTGATCCAGTGGCTGCGCGACACGCTCGGCTTGATCGACAGCGCGGCGGAGACCGAAGAGCTGGCGCGCTCGATTAGCGATTCGGGCGAGGTGGTGGTGGTCCCGGCGCTCAGCGGGCTGGGTGCGCCGCACTGGCGGGCCGATGCGCGCGGTGCGATAACCGGGCTCAGTTTCGCTAGCGGCAGGGCACAGATCGCACGCGCCGCGCTTGAATCGATGGCGCACCAGACCCACGACCTGGCCGAAGCCTTCGCGGCCGACGGGCGGCGCTGGGCGGGCCTGAAGATCGATGGCGGGATGAGCGCGAACGATTGGATGGCGCAGGATCTCGCCGATATCCTGGCCCTGGAAGTCGAACGTCCCGATTTTGTCGAGACGACCGCGCTGGGTGCCGCCGTGGCTGCGGCGGTGGGGGCGGGGCTGCATCCCGATCTGCCCGCGGCGGTACATGCGATGCGCGGCGGCGTGCGCCGGTTCTCCCCCGCGATGGAGGCGAGTGTGCGCGAAGAGCGGCTAACGCGCTGGCACCGCGCGCTGGCCGGGATCTAGCGCCTCAGAAGCTCCCCAGTGCCTCGTACAGACGCTCGCGCAAGCGCGCGACCGCTTCGGGGCGCGATTGCAGGGCGCGCTGCCACTGCCCGTCGATCCGGGACACCCGCCCATGCAATTGTTCGGTCTGCGCGATGAGCTCGCAGGTGGTGGGCGATAGCAGACGCAAATGCCGTGCCTCGCTGGGTCGGTTGGTCGGCAGACGGCCGGCGCGTCGCAATTCGACCTCGCCCATGCGCCCCGACAGATAGGCGCGCTGGTTCATCAGCCACGCCAGCAGATGCATGATGCGGGTCGTCGTCTTCAGCCCCTCGGTCGATAAGGCGATCCGCATCGGGTCGCTTTCGCGGCCCGGGGGGGCCGGCATCAGGTCGAACGTGGCCCGCACCTCGTCCGCCAGGACCAATGCTTCGCTGTAAAGCGACTCGACGATAGCGACGTTGATGTCGGAAGGGGCAGGCATGCCCGTCGCGATAGGCGCGGGCGGTGATGGTGCCTAGCCGCAACGCAGCGGTTTCCCGGGCGGGGACAGGTCGCAGAAATCGAAGGTCTTTTTCGCCTGCCTTGGCGGTCTAGGCGATGATGTCGGGGATCAATTCGTCCTCGATCGCGGCGATCTGATCGCGCAGGGCGAGCTTGCGCTTCTTGAGCCGGGCAATCTGCAATTGGTCGCCGCCGCCGCCCGTTTCCGTCAGCGCCGCGATGGCGGCATCCATGTCGCGATGTTCCACCCTCAGGTGCTCGAGGCGCTTGCGAAGTTCCGCTTCGGTCATCGCATCTTGCCCCCGATCACGCCGTCATCGTCTCGTCCCGCGCCAGCACTGGCCCATCGCTATCGGCCTGGCAAGGACTTCGCAGGCTTTGCCAAATATGGTCATATCACCGAGTCGGAACGGTGCCCTTGCGCCCCTTTTCCGACCAACGGCCAAAAGGAGAAAGCACATGAATGCATCGCATGTCAGCGCCCTCAAATCCAAGCATGCGGGTATCGAAGCCGCCATCGCGCAGGAAATGACCCGGCCTGCGCCCGACGATGCGATGCTCCAGCGGCTGAAGCGCGAGAAATTGCGCCTGAAGGAGGAGCTTGGCACCTGCTAAGCGCACCCACGCACGGCATTCACCGTATTTCCCAATTGCCGCGCGATAGGCTAGGCGGTTCGGTATGAGCGCCGCCGCCGCCGCCCGTCAGATCCTGACCCACCTGCACGAGGTAATGGCCTCGCGTCTTCACGCGCAGGGCAAGCTCGACCGCGTGGTGGAGATCGTGGGCGAAGCGCTCGATAGCGAAGTGTGCTCGATCTATCTCCTGCGCGAGGGGATGCTGGAGCTGTTCGCGACGCGCGGGCTGAAGCAGGAGGCGGTGCACGTCACCCGCATGGCGCTGGGCGAGGGGCTGACCGGCACCATCGCCCAGAACGTCGAGACGCTGAACCTGGCCGAGGCGAAGGCGCATCCCGATTTCCAGTACCGCCCGGAAACCGGGGAGGAGAAGTTCCACTCCTTCGCCGGCGTCCCGATCGTCTATCGCGAACGCGCGGTGGGCGCGCTCAACGTACAGCACCTCGATCCCCGCCGGTACGAGGACGTCGAGATCGAGGCGTTGCAGACCACCGCGATGGTCCTGTCCGAACTGATCGCCAATACCGGCCTGATCGACGAGGAGGAGGCGCTCGGCCTGACCGAGGCAAGCACCGAGCCTGCCAAGATGGAGGGGCTGCCGCTGGTGAAGGGGCTGGCGAGCGGCGTTGCGGTGTATCACCAGCCGCGGGTCACCATCGACCATGTCGTCGCGGAGGACGTGGAGGTGGAGCGGCAGCGGGTCTATCGGGCTTTCGACCGGATGCGCGACCAGATCGACACCATGGCGCAGCAGGCCGAATTCGGCGCCGGGGGGGAGCACGAGGAGGTGCTTCAGACCTACAAGATGTTCGCCTATGACGAGGGGTGGTCGCGGCGCATCAACGAGGCGATCGATTCCGGGCTGACGGCTGAGGCGGCGATCGAGCGCGTGCAGCAGCGCACCCGCATGCGTATGCGCGAGATCGACGATCCGCTGCTGGCCGACCGGATGCACGATCTGGAGGATCTGTCGAACCGGCTGCTGCGGATCGTTTCGGGCCAGATCGGCACCGCGGCGAGCAAGGGGCTGCCGCGCGAAACCATCCTGATCGCGAAGAACCTGGGTCCGGCCGAACTGCTCGAATACGACCGGCGCAAGCTCAAGGGCGTTATTCTGGAGGAAGGCTCGCTCACCGCGCATGTGGTGATCGTCGCGCGGGCGATGGCGGTGCCGGTGCTGGGCCGCGTGCGGGGCCTTCGCGGCATGGTCCGCGAAGGCGACGAGGTGCTGCTGGATGCAGATGCGGGCACGGCAACCGCGCGGCCGGCGCAGACCATGTTGCAGGCGTTCGAGGCGCGTTTCGCCCAGACGAAGAAACGCCTCGCCAGCTATGCGGAACTGCGCGACGTGGAGCCGTTCACGCGGGACGGAACGCGCATCCAGGTGATGATGAATGCGGGGCTGCGGGACGACATATCGTCGCTCAACCTCGTCGGTGCGGACGGCATCGGCCTGTTCCGGACCGAGTTCCAGTTCCTCGTTTCCGCGACCCTGCCCCAGCGCGAGCGGCAGACCCGGCTCTATCGGGACGTGATGGACGCCGCCGGGAGCAAGCCGGTGGTGTTCCGCACGGTCGATATCGGCGGCGACAAGGCGGTGCCCTATCTCGCCTCCGAATATGCCGAGCAGGACGAGAACCCGGCCATGGGCTGGCGCGCGCTGCGCCTGGCGATGGAGCGCAAGGGGCTGCTGAAGGCACAGGCTCGCGCCCTGCTGGAGGCCGCCGGTGGCCGCCCCCTCAATGTCATGTTCCCGATGGTGGCGGAGCCGTGGGAATTCGATGCGGCGAAGGCGGTGTTCGACGAACAGCTCGATTACATGCGCGACCGCAAGAAGATGCTACCAGAAACCATCCGCTATGGCGTGATGCTGGAGGTGCCGGCACTCGCCGAAGTGCTGGACCTGATGATCCCGCGCATCTCCTTCATGTCGATCGGCACCAACGACCTGACCCAGTTCCTGTTTGCCGCCGACCGCGCCAATCCCAAGCTGGCGGAGCGTTACGACTGGCTCAGCCCGGCGATCCTGCGGTTCCTGCGCCGCCTCGTGCGCGGGACGCAGGGCCAGCCGATCGACCTCGGCGTATGCGGCGAGATGGGTGGCCGGCGGCTGGAGGCGCTGGCGCTGCTGGGCGTCGGCATCCGCCGCCTGTCGATCACCCCGAGCTCGGTCGGCCCGATCAAGGAACTGGTGCGCCAGGTCGACCTGGCCGAGATCGAGGCCGCGATGGACGAATGGCTGGTGCGCCCGCCCGGCTGCTTGCGCGAAGCGATAGCCGAGTGGGCGCAGGCGAAGGGTATCGACACGCAATAGCGCACACCAGGCGCGGGTGCCGCCTTGACAGGCACCCCCCGGCGCTAGGAAGAGGGGGGAGTAGGGGCCGGACACATGAGCGATTGGGACTGATGCAAGCAGAAGAACGGACCGCCGACGAACCGGTCGCGGAAGGCGCGGAGGGTATCGATGCGCCGGCGGAAGGCGCATCGCCGACGATCCGGGTCGGCGATCGGCTGAAGGCAGCGCGCGAGGAGCGTGGGCTGACACTGGACCAAGTGGCGGACGAAACCAAGGTGCCGCGCCGCCATCTGCAATCGATCGAGGCGAACGATTTCGCCAGCCTTCCTGCCCGAACCTACGCGCTGGGATTTTCCCGCAACTACGCAAGGGCTGTGGGGCTGGACGAGGACGAAACGGCGGAAGGCGTGCGCCGCGAGCTCGAGGATGGGGAGGTCGAACGGGCCTATCGCCGCGAGACCAAGTTCGAACCGGGCGACCCGGCGCGCGTCCCCTCGCGCGGGCTCGTTTTCCTCTCCATCGTGGCGCTCGTGCTGCTGATCGTGGGGGGGTACACCTTCTATCGCACTTTCTTCGCGCCGGGCACCGGGCCGGGATCGATCATCGATCGGCCTGAATCGAGCTCCGCCCCACGCCAGGCTGCCGCAGCTCCGCGCGCGTCACAGGCGGTCCCCGCCGCGCCGACCGGACCGGTCGTGTTCACCGCGCTGATGGACGATACCTGGGTGAAATTCTACGATGGCGACGGCAACCAGCTGATGCAGAAACAGATGGCGAAGGGTGAAAGCTATACCGTCCCCACCGATGCGAAGGACCCGCAGGTCTGGACCGGACGGCCCTACGCGCTGGCGATCACCGTGGGCGGCAAGCCGGTGCCCAAGCTGTCGGAGAAGGATGAGATCGTGAAGGACGTGTCGGTCACGCCGCAGGCCCTGACCGACCGCGCGAACGCTACCCCCTCACCCAGCCCATCCGCGCCATCAGCGACGCCCACCTCGCCGACCTGAACCACCGACGAACCCGGTGCCACGGGCGTGTCGTCGCGATTTTCCCCCGCCGCAGCCCGGGCCTCCCTCGACACGCGGCAGGCAGGGGATAGTATCGCGAGCCGGCGTTCAGACGCGGTTCGGAGCGGCGGAACCAGGGTGTAGGAATATCAATCGGGACCGCGCGGATGCGGTCCGCAGGGAGCTTACGAGAATGATCAGACGCCATCGCAATATCCTGTGGGGCGCGGCGCTTGCCGCGCTCACGCTGCAGGCGGTGCCCGCCGCGGCGCAGGACGCGGATGCCGAAGTGCGGCTGCGCAAGCTGGAGGCGGAAGTGCGCGCCTTGCAGCGCACGGTCTTTCCCGGCGGCGACAGCCGTTATTTCGAGCCTGAGATCACCGGCGCGCCGCGCACCGGGGCGCAGCCTTCCACCACTTCCACCACGGCGGTGACGGACGTGCTGGCGCGCCTCGATGCGATGGAAAGCAGCCTGCAGCGCCTTACCGCGCAAGTGGAGCAGAACGCCAACAGCCTGTCCGAACTCGACACCCGCCTTTCGGCGCTGGAAACCACGGGCACCGCCGCCGCGGCGGCTGCGCAGGGGAACTCCACCCCCGCGACCACGGTCAGCACACCGGCCAACCGGCCCCCGACCACTGCGGCCACGACTTCGAGCCCGCCCGCGAGTTCCACGCCTGCACCGACGCCTTCGGGTCCCACCGCCCAACGTCTGGCGGCGGTGCAGCAGATCATGAAGCCGCAGACCGACGATGCGGGCGACGACGAATATTCCTACGGCTTCCGCCTATGGGACGCCGGTTTCTTTCCCGAGGCGGAGCAGCAGCTGACCCTGTTCGTCGACAAGTATCCCAGCCACTGGCGCACCACCTATGGCCGCAATCTGCTCGGGCGGGCCTATCTCGACGATGGCAAGCCGCGCGAGGCGGCGGCGTGGTTCATCAAGAACTACCAGGCCGACCGCGCAGCGGCGCGCGCGCCCGATAGCCTGCTCTATCTCGCGGTGTCGATGATCGCGCTGGACGACACCAACCGCGCCTGCATCGCGCTGTCGGAATTCAGCGAGACCTATCCCTCGATCGCTGCGGGCCGCTTGCAGAGCGAGTACGAGGCGAACCGCAAGAAGGTCACCTGCAAAAATTGACACCGCGCCCGATTCCGCGCTGATCGAGCGCTTTCGCGGCGATCTCGCCGCTGTGAGGTTTGCGTCCGGCAGGCTGGGGCTGGCGGTATCGGGCGGGCCGGACAGCCTCGCCTTGCTCCTGCTGGCCAATGCCGCGATGCCCGGCATGGTGGAGGCGGCGACCGTCGATCACGGCTTGCGTCCCGAAAGCGCGGACGAGGCGGCGATGGTCGCGCGCCTGTGCGCATCCCTCGGCGTGCCGCACAGAACCCTGCGCGTGGAAGTGGGCGCGGGTAATCTGCACCAGCGGGCGCGTGCGGCGCGCTATGCCGCGCTGGGTCGGTGGCTGGCGGGCCGCGAAGTGGCGGGCCTCGCCACGGCCCACCATGCCGACGATCAGGCGGAAACGCTGCTGATGCGGCTCAATCGAAGCAGCGGGCTGGCGGGGCTGGCCGGAATCCGGCCGCGCGGTCGGCTGAGCTTCGCCGAGCCGCAACCGCTCGATTGCGAGGTCTTTCGCCCGCTACTCGGCTGGCGGCGCGAGGAGCTGGAGGCGGTTGTCGCGGCGGCGGAAATAGAGCCGGTGCGCGATCCTTCGAACGAGGATTGCCGCTTCGAGCGCGCGCGGGTGCGTGCCTTTCTCGCCGGACAGGACTGGCTCGATCCGCTGGCAATGGCCGAAAGCGCCCGCCATCTGGCAGACGCGGACGAGGCCATCGCGTATGTCGCGAAAGGCACGTTCGACAGCGGCGTGGAGAAGGCTGGAGACGGCTACGTGTTTCGCTGCGGCCATCCCCGATTGATCGAGATCGAGGTGGTCGCGCTGATCCTCGAAACACTTGGGGCGGCAGGCGTGCCGCGTTCCGAGATCGCGCGGATGGTCGAGCGTTTGCACAATGGCGACAATGCGTCGCTCGGCGGCGTGCTGGCGCGCCGGGAGCCCGATGTCGATAGCTGGCGCTTCGAGGCCGAGCCACCTCGTCGTTCGGCCTGAGTTAGAGGATTTTCTCGCCCATCCCGAGCTGCTCGCCGCACGTGATGACGACCTTGTCGCCCTTTTCGGTCGCGGCGAAGAGCTCGGCAGCGAACCCATCCGGCACGCCCACGCAGCCATGACTGGCATAGCCATTGGTAACCTCGCCCCCGCTATGTCGGTCGGGGAGGGAGCTAGCCGTGCGCGCCGAAGACCTGCGCGATCGCGCCGCCGATCCGCAGCGACAGGTCGTAGGAGCGCTCGATCGGATCGATATATTCGCGGCCGATCTGGCCATAGCCGTCGGTATCGCGATCCGGAAAATCGCTCGCCTCGTCGAGGTCGAAGTCGTCGATCTGGGGGAAGCTGGTCGGGAAGGCGCGCCGCATCTGCGCCAGCGCATCGTCGATCCGCAGGGTGAAGACCATTTCCAGCACGTCGTCGCGGCTGATGTCGTTCGCCCGGCTGAAGCTGGGAAGCGCCACCGCCTTCAGGAACATGTGCTGCAGCAGGGTCAGTCGCAGCGATTGCAGCACGCCGATGAAGCGCCGCGTCTCTTCGCGTCCCGGCGGCGCCGTTTCCTCCGGCAAAAGATCGAGCAGGCGATGGAATTTGAGCGCGTCGATGCGCAACCGGCTCGCAAGGCGGCGGAACACGCCGTTGCGGTCGTCCTTGGTCAGGTAATCGGCCAGCGCCTGGCATGCATCGGCGATGCTTTCCTCCGTCCCGCGATAGGTCCGGCTGGCCCAGTAGGCGGAGTTGAAAAGTTCGCCGAAGGCGGCGACCGTCTTGATGCTGGCAAGCGCGTTGGACGACCGCGCAAGGCTCATCAACTGGCGACCGCGCGCGCTCGAATCGAGCAGTTGCGCGATTTCCTCCACATTGCCGTCCGCCGCGCTGCCGATCCCCGCGATGATGTTCACGGGGTAACCCAGCTGCTGCAGGATCGCGTTGTGCGGGATCGCGCGGATCTGCCGCAGGCTCATCTCGCGTTCCGCCGACAGGTCCGACTGGCGGCGCGCGACGCGGCTGCCGGTGGTGTTGAGCAGGCCGAGCCCGAAGGCGGTCACCGCCCGGGCGTAGGTCCGACTCTCCAGATGTTCGTGCTGATGCGTGCGGATCGCGCGGTAGAAATCGAGGCTGAGATCGGTGCGCGTGTAGAACGGATCGGGCTCTTCGCCCCCGGCCGGCGGGCGGTAGGCCGCAATCTGTTCCAGCGTGGCGCGTGCCAGCGTGGGGGTCTCGAACAGCAGGTAGCCGTCGCCGCCCTGGAAGCTGGCCTCCGGCTCCAGCCGGATGCGTCCGCGCGCGAAGCGACCGCGCGCCCATGGCGACATCGGCCATTCCAGCCGGTCGGCGAAGCTGGCCGGATGCGCGCCGCGGCCCATCCCCTCGCCATGCGTGTTGAAGACCAGCGCGGCGACATCGGTCAGCGCGTTGGCGCGCATGGCATCGGCCATTCGGCCCTGCAGCCGCTCGATCGAGAGCCCGGCGGGAATCTGTCCGACGAAGCGGCCCGCGTCGGAAAAACCGGTCTGGATGCAGATGCGCCCACGGGTGCGGGCGTATTTCTGGAACTCGCTTTCCTGCAGCAGCGCGTCGAGCAGGCGGCCGCCGTGTTCCAGCGCGTTCTCGGTTTCGAACAGAGGCGACACGTCGACCTTGTCCGCGATGCCGAACAGCTTCGCGAAATAGAGCGCGGCCATGACCGTGCTCGGTTCCTCGCATTCGGCCACTAGCATGCGGATCGGCTGATCCGCGTCGATATGGTGGAGGATCTGCGCCATCGCGAGGAATTGGCGGATGGCGGTGCTCGCCTCGATCGCGAGGGCGCCGAAATTGGATCGCAGCGGCTCGATATCGGCGATCATCCGGCGCAGCACCTTCATCGCGCCCTGGCTGCCGATGTCGAGATCCTCGCCGCCCTCGATCCGGCGGCGGATCGCGTTGTGGAGCTGCTTCGCATTCACGCGGAAATGGATCCAGCCCATGCCGAGCCCGTCGGCCCGCATCGCGGCGGCGAGGGTCAGCAGCTCGGTCGCCCGTGCTTCGGTCGCGCTGTCCGCTTCGGCCTCGAGGGAAGCGATGACGGGTTCGAGGCTCAGCAGCTTGTGCGGATCGTCGCGCGTCAGGCGATTGGCCGCTTCCGACAGGTCGCCCGGCGCGGACAGGTCCTGCGCGAAGTCGTCGGCGCGCGCGGCGGCATAGGCCTGCGCCGGACGCAGCGTGTCGAGCAGTTCGTGCTCGGCATCGATCGCCGCCAGCTGGTCGCAATAGCGCTGCAACCGCATGGCCTTTTCCTTCAGCCGGAAGCCGATCGAATCGTGCCAACGGATGTCCGTCCGCCCGTCCATGTCGTAGCCGACCCAAGTGGCGAAGCGGAACGGTAGCGGCTTCAGCTCGCGCCACCGCTCGGGGAACCGGTCCGCCGCGTCGCGCAAGATGCGGGTGACTATCGTATCGCGTGCGTCCTGCGCATGACCGATCGCGCGCATGGCGCGCTCGTGTTCGTAAGGGAGGGTGATCGCCGGGCGATCCTTCACCTTCACGCATACCTCGTCCCCGACCGGCGTCTCTTCGCCCGCTGCCGCCGCGAGCGCGGCAGACTGATCCGGCGTCATCAGGAAGGTCGGGTGGGCGGTGAAGACCGCGTGCAGGCGCGGGTGCTCCCATTCCTCGCGCAGCGATCCGAAATCGGCCGGCTCGGGCAGGGCGGACGCGCCGCCTTCGTTCAGGCCCAGCAGATCGCGAACGTGATCGCCGCGCCTCGTCAGCGCCTCCTGCTCCAGCGAGCAGACCATGTGCTCGATCGTGTCGAGGTCGATCTTGCCTGCTTCCAGTTCGCGCGACAGATCGAGCGCGAGCTGGAAGACGGGATTGAACATGGGCGTTTCAGCCGTGCGCTTGTGCAGTTCCTGCAGGCGCTCGCTGAGATCTTGCGGTGTGTTCATCGGTTCAATTCCTTAGCTGCCCTTGCGCTGGCGGCGATGGCGGCATGATCGGGCGCGCCGCGCGGGGCGACCCAGCTGCCGCCGACGCACAGCACCGGATCGAAGGCGAGCCAGTCGGGGGCGTTTTGTTCGGTGATGCCGCCGGTCGGGCAGAACCGGCATTGGTGGAAGGGTGCGGCGAGCGCTTTCAACACAGGCAGGCCGCCCGCCGCCTCCGCCGGGAAGAACTTGAAATGGGTCAGGCCCAGGTCGAGCCCGCGCATGATGTCGGCAGCGGTGGCGATACCGGGCAGGAACGGCACGCCCGCCCGCTCCGCCGCCTTGGCCAGCGGTTCGGTAAGGCCGGGAGAGACGATGAACTCGCTCCCCGCCTCGACGGCGGCATCCAGCTGCTCGCCATTGCACACGGTGCCGGCCCCGACGATCGCCCCGTCGACTTGCTTCATCGCGCGGATGGCGTCGAGCGCGGCGGGTGTACGCAGCGTCACTTCGAGCACGGGCAGCCCGCCTTCGACCAGCGCCTCCGCCAGCGGTACGGCATGGTCGAGATCGTCGATCACGATCACCGGAATGACCGGTGCGGTTTGCATGATGGTTGCGATCTGGGTCACGGATGCTGCCTCGCGAATGCTGCCGCGGCGCCGAACAGGCCGGGCTGGGGATGGGTGATGAGTTTTACGGGGATGCCCGACATCAGGCCTTCGAAACGGCCCTTGGCGATGAACCGCTGGGCGAAGCCGGAGGCGGGCAGCATCTCGCGCAGGCGATAGCCGAGCCCGCCGGCGATCACGACGCCGCCGAAACCGCCCTGCGCCAGCGCGATGTCGCCCGCCACGCTGCCGAGCGACAGGCAGAAGCGATCGACCGCGGCCGCGGCAAGCGGGTCCGATCCGTCAAGGCCCGCCGTCCAGATAGCGACGTCCTCCAGATCGGGAACGGGGCGCTTCTCCATGGCGGCGAGCGCCTGGTAGATGTCGACGATGCCGGGGCCGGATACCACCCGCTCTACCGATACGCGCCGGTGGCGCCGCCGCAGCCGCGCAAGCAGGGCATCCTCGATCGGGTCGAGCGGCGCGAATTCGATATGCCCGCCCTCGGTTGCCTGGACGCGGTAATCGTCGCCCGCGCGCCAGAGATGCGCCACGCCCAGGCCGGTTCCGGGGCCTAGGACGCTGATCGTCCCTTCGCTCGCCAATGGCTGGTCGGGGCCGGCGAGGTGTTCGAACTGCTCATCCGGTGCGCGGGCCACGGCATAGGCCACCGCTTCGAAATCGTTGACGATGGTGAAGCGGTCGCAACCCAGCTTGCTGGCGATCAGCGCGGGGCGGATGACCCAGGGGTTGTTGGTGAAGCGGATCACCTCCCCCCCAACCGGCCCGGCGATCGCGATGGCGACGTTGCCCGGCAGGGACCCGCCCTGCCGTTCGCGATAATCCTGCCACGCCGTCTGGAAGCTGGCGTGATCGTCGGTGTGCAGCGTGGTCGGTTCGCCGAGAGAGATCGTGCCGTCGTCTGCGACGCTCGCGAGGGCGAAGCGCGCATGGGTGCCGCCGATATCAACGGTGACGAGCTCGATGCTCATAGCCCCGCCGCCGCCAGCACCGGGCTCGCGCCCTGTTCCGCGCCGTCGGCGTTCTGGCGGAACATCGCGAACAGCTCGCGCCCGACGCCCCAGCCGGGTGCGGGAGCGGGGGCAGGATCGCGGCTGGTGAGATCGGCCTCGGTCGACAGCGTGCCGGTGTCGGCGCACAGCTTCACCATGTCGCCGTCACGCAGATAGGCGAGCGGACCGAAGCTCCCGTCGTCCGCCTCCAGCGCCTCGGGCGTGACGTGGATCGCGCACGGCACCTTGCCGCTGGCACCGGACATGCGGCCGTCGGTGACCAGCGCGACGCGGTAGCCGCGATCCTGCAGTACCCCCAGTGGCGGAGTCAGCTTGTGCAGTTCGGGCATGCCGTTGGCGCGCGGGCCCTGGAACCGCACGACGACGATCACGTCGCGGTCGAGCTCGCCCGCCTTGAAGGCCTCGGCCACCTCGTGCTGGTCGGCGAACACGCGGCACGGGGCCTCGATCGTCCAGCGCTCCTTCTCGACCGCGCTGGTTTTGAAACAGGCGCGGCCCAGATTGCCCTCCACCAGCCGCATCCCGCCATCGGATTGGAACGGGTTACTGGCCGGGCGCAGCATGGTGTCGTCGCCCGACGGGCCGGTCTCGCGGTGGGTCAGCTCGTCGCCGTCGAGCCCGGGTTCGAGCGCGTAGGCCGACAAGTCCCCGTCCCAGATCGTGGCAATGTCACGGTGGGCGAGGCCCGCGTCGAGCAGTTCGCCGATCACGTAGCCCATGCCGCCCGCATCGTGGAACGCGTTCACGTCGCCCGACCCGTTGGGATAGACGCGCGCCAGCAACGGCACGACATGGCTGAGCTCGGCCAGATCGGTCCAGTCGATCGAAATGCCGGCCGCGCGGGCCATCGCCGGGATGTGGATCGCGTGGTTGGTCGATCCGCCCGTGGCGAGCAGGCCCACCGCCGCGTTGACGATCGCTTTCTCGTTCACGCACCGCGCGAGACTGCGCTCGGTATCGCCCGCCAGCGCGGCCAGGCGATGCACCGCCGCCCGGTCCAGCGCCTGACGCAGCTTGGTGCCCGGCTGGACGAAGGCTGCACCCGGCACGTGCAGGCCCATCATCTCCATCATCATCTGGTTGGAATTTGCCGTGCCGTAGAAGGTGCAGGTGCCGGGCGAATGATAGCTGCGGCTCTCGCTTTCGAGCAGCTCGTCGCGGCCCACCTTGCCCTCGGCATAAAGCTGGCGCACGCGCTGCTTTTCCTTGTTGGGAATGCCGCTGGGCATCGGGCCGCTGGGTACGAAGATGCCTGGCAGATGGCCGAACCGCAGCGCGCCCATCAGCAGACCAGGCACGATCTTGTCGCAAATGCCGAGCAGGAACATCCCGTCGTACATCGCGTGGCTCATCGCGACGCCGGTGGCGAGCGCGATGGTGTCGCGGCTGAACAGCGACAGCTCCATGCCGTCCTGCCCTTGCGTCACACCGTCGCACATCGCCGGGGTTCCGCCCGCGACCTGCGCCGTCGCTCCGACCTCGCGCGCGTAGATCTTCATCCGCTCCGGATATCGGCCATAGGGCTGATGCGCGGAAAGCATGTCGTTATAGGCGGTAACGATGGCCAGATTGACCGCGCCGCCCGCCTTCAGCCGTTCCTGATCCTCCAGCGCCCCGGCATAGGCGTGGGCGAGATTGGAGCAGGACACATGCGCACGGTCCGGCGCGCGGTCGCGCTCGCGGTCCATCAGCTCCAGATAGCGGTCGCGCCCTGGCCTGGAGCGCTCGATGATCCGCTGGGTCACGGCATGGACGGAATCGTGTAGTTTGCTCATGACCGGTTACTCATGCCAAGTTACTCCGTCGCGTTCGGCGAGCGCGATCGCGGCGCTCGGACCCCAGCTGCCTGCGGTGTATTCCTTCGGCTCGCTGCCTTCCTCGGCCCAGCGTGCGCGGATCGCGTCGATCCATTCCCATTGCGCCTCCACCTCGTCGCGCCGCACGAACAGCGTCTGGTCGCCCTCGATCAGGTCGAGCAGCAGCCGTTCGTAGGCGATCCGGCGATGCGGCCCCTTGAAGGCATCGGGCAGGCTGATGTCGAGCGGCACGGAACGCAGGCGGATACCCTGCCGATCGAGGCCCGGCATCTTCGCCATCAGCGCCAGATGCACGTTCTCCCGCGGCTGAATGCCGATCACCAGCCGATTGGGCTGCGTCTTTGCGCCGCGCCCGTCGAAGATCGAATAGGGGATCTGGCGGAACTGGACCACGATTTCCGTGATGCGCTTGGGCAATCGCTTGCCGGTGCGCAGGTAGAAGGGCACCCCCTTCCAGCGCCAGTTGTCGACATGCGCCTTGATCGCGACGAAGGTTTCGGTGTCGCTGTCCTTGCCCAGCTCATCGTCGTAACCCGGCACCGCTTCGCCGCTGACCGCGCCCGCACGATACTGGCCGGTGACGGTCTCGCCTTCCGCCACCCGGCGCAGGGCGCGCAGCACCTTCACCTTTTCATCGCGGATGGCGGTCGCGTCGAAGCTGGTCGGTGGTTCCATGCACACGAGCGCGAGCAGTTGCAGCATGTGGTTCTGCACCATGTCGCGCAGCGCGCCGCTGTCGTCGTAATAGGCGACGCGCGATTCCAGCCCGACCGTCTCCCCGACGGTTATCTGGACGTGGTCGATGTAATTGGAATTCCAGATCGGCTCGAACAGGATGTTCGCGAAGCGCAGGGCGAGCAGGTTCTGGACCGTTTCCTTGCCCAGATAGTGGTCGATCCGGTAGATTCTGTCCTCGCTGAAGGCGCTGGCGACCGCGTCGTTGATCTCGCGGCTGCTTTCCAGGTCCACGCCGAGCGGCTTTTCCAGTCCGATCCGCACATCGCCGGTGGTAAGCCCCGCATGCTTCAGCCCGGCGATGGTAGGTTCGAACAGGCTGGGCGCGGTGGACAGGAATATCGCCAGGCCGTTGCCGGTGCGCCCGGCCTTCTCGGCGAGTTCCTCGTACCCTTCCAGCGTTGTCGCATCGAGCGGCTGGTAGCTGAGGCGGTTGAGGAAATCCGCCATCCCGCCGCGCCGGTCGGCGGGCAGGTATTTCTCCAGCGCCTTGCGCGCGAAGTCGCGAAAGCCCGCATCGTCCATTTCGGACCGTGCGGTGCCGATGATCTTCAGATCCGGATGGATCAGTTCGTCGGCGTCGAGCGCACAAAGCGAAGGCAGCAGCATGCGCTGCGCCAGATCGCCCGTCGCGCCGAACAGGATCAGCCGGTCTGCGGTAAAGCTCATGCGCGCGCTAAATCCCCCCGTCGAACAATCGTGGTGCGATGCAGCAAAGCTATCATCCGATGGCCCGCACCACCACCCGATGCGCGCCGGAAAGTCAAAACACCCGCATACCTATTCACGAACGACGCTGACCGTCTTTTCGAGGAATTCGGTCATTCCGAAGCTGGTCATGAAGCTGACATCGGCGGCGTCGCGACCGATCCCGATCTTCACGATCTCGCCCGGCTCGGCCATTCCGGTCGCATCGACCAGGTGCCAGGCACCGCCGCCCGGCGTGGTCTCGTCGGCAAGGAAAACCTCCGCCACCGCATGGAAATCCTGCGGGGTGACGTCGGGGGCGTAGCAGCTGACGAAACGTGCGGGGATACCCGCGGCACGGGCGAAGGTCACCATCATGTGCGCATAGTCCCGGCAGATGCCACGGCGTTCGGTGAAGCTGTCGAGCGCGGTGGTGGTCGCGGTGCTGCTACCCGGGGTGTAGGTGAACTTGCGCGCGATCCAGTCGCGCATCGCGACGATCTGCCCTCCACCGGAAAGCGTCCCGAACTCGTCATGGACGAAGGTCTGGAAGCGGTCCGCCGGACAATAGCGGCTGTCGAACAGATAGGGCACCGTCTCGCCCGGCAGGTCGTGCAGGTCCATGCGCTCCAGCTGCGACAGCTCGCTCAGCATGCGATCGACCTGAACCCGGGCGCGGTACCCAGCCTCGACCCGCCCCTGCGCCCGGATCCACAGCCGGTCGCCGATCCCATCCTGGGCCGGAATGCGCGCGAAATGCTCGTGCGGCGGAATTAACGTGTGATAATCGCGCAGCGTCTGCTCCGGGATCATCGCCGCTTCGAATTGAAGCAGCACGTCGATCACCTCTTCCGTGCGGAAGGCGAAGTTCATCTCGATGGAAAGGGCCATGCCTTCCCAACGCCGCCTTGCCGATCTGGTTTCGCGGTGCCGTCAATTGGCGTTCGCTACGGTGGCCCCCCTTAACGTTTTCTCATCCGTGGCGTTCTAGATGGTGGTGGTGGAGGGACATATATGAGCGATCCGGCAGGACTATCATATTTGCAACGGTTAAATGCGCGCCCCTGGCAGCAGGTCGGGGCCGAAGTGTTCCATGGCGTGCTGACGCTGGGGCTGACCGCCGCGCTGTTCCTGCCCTCTACCGGCGCAAGGGCGATGATCCTGGTCGCCATCGCGGCCTCGCTCGGCCTGATGGTGATGCGCTACCGCATCCGACATTCGGTGATGGGCGCGCTCGAACGCACCCGCGCCGAACGCGAGGAAGCAAGCCGGCTTAAGCATCACAACGAAGAACTCTTCGCGATGACCGATATGCTGCAGGCGGCGGAGGGGCACGAGGATGCCGGTTCCGTGCTGGAGGCCACCGCCACGCGCCTGCTGCCGAGCTTCGCGGGCGCGCTCTATGTCTTCAATAATTCGCGCGACCGCCTGGATCTGGTGACGCATTGGAATACCGGCGACCTGCCGGCTCCGAACGAGTCGTTGATACCCGGTCACTGCTGGGGGCTGAAGCGGGGCAAGCCGCATATCAACGACCCGCACTGCCAGACGCTGGTCTGTTCGCATCATGCGGCGGGCGTCGCCTCGGTCGAGGTGCCGATGATGGCCCGCGGCCAGATCTACGGCCTGCTGGTGGCCTCCTGCGCCAGTGACAGCGAATCGTTCGACCGGCTGATGGAGGTTCGCCGCGTGTGCCGCGCGCTGGCGGACTCGATGTCGCTCGCCCTGTCGAACATCTCGCTGCGCGAGAAGCTGCGCACGCAGTCGCTGCGCGATCCGCTGACGGGCCTGTACAACCGGCGCTATGTCGAGGACGTGCTGGAGCGCTATATCTGTTTGGGCGAGCGGACCGGCCAGGCGACTTCGGTGATTATGCTCGATCTCGACAACTTTAAGACGCTCAACGATCTGCACGGGCATGCGATGGGCGATACGGTGCTGCGCGACGTCGCTTCGCAACTGGTCGGGGCATTGCGGCCGTCGGACGTGGTCGCGCGCTATGGCGGCGAGGAACTGCTGGTGATCCTGCCCGGGTGCGATCAGGACGGGGCACTGGTGAAGGGTGATCTGCTGCGCGAGCGGATCGAGACCCTCTCGGAAATTCACGGCGCGAAGATCAGTGCGTCGCTGGGCGTGGCGACGGTCCCCGAATCGGCTTCCGGGGTGGGCGATGTGGTCGCCCTGGCCGATGCCGCTCTCTACCAGGCGAAGGCGGACGGGAAGAATTGCGTGCGCATGGCGGATCGTCGCGGCGACAAGGAAGAGGCCAAGCCCCGCCTGGTCGTCTGAGCCGGTCCGGCTACTCGCCCAGCAGATGCAGCGCGATCTCGCGCCGGTGGGGGCGTGCGCGGTGCTCCACCAGAAACACGCCCTGCCAGGTGCCCAGCAGCGGCTTCCCGCCCAGAACCGGAATGGACAGGTTCACCCCCGTCAGCGCCGCCTTCAGATGGGCGGGCATATCGTCCGGCCCCTCGTCGTCATGCTCGTAGGCCGCGCTTTCAGGAGCGATCCGGTCGAGCCAGCGCACGATGTCGCGGCGCACGGCGGGCGCGGCGTTCTCGTTGATCGTCAGGCTCGCGCTCGTATGGCGGCATAGCACGGTCAGCAGCCCGTCGGAGATGCCGGTGTCCGCGATCCAATCCGCGATCTCGTGCGTGATTTCCGTCAGCCCGGGGCCGGGCGTCTCGACGCCGAGGATGGTTTGCCGCTGGCGCACTACGAGCCTCCCTAGACCGACGCGAGAGTATTCACCGTCAACGCCAGAATACCCAGGTTGAACACGAATGCGAACAGCGCGTGGAACGTCGACACCCGGCGGATGTGCCGCCCGGTGATCTCTATGTCCGCCGTCTGGCAGGTCATCCCGATGACGAAGGCGAAGTTCACGAAATCCGAAAAGCCCGGCGCAGCGCCGCCCGGAAAATCCAGCCCGCCGCGCTTGCCCGGCCGGCCGTCGTCCGGATCGTCGCTCCAGTACAGGCGCGCGTAGTGAAAGGTGAAAACAAGATTGGCGAAGCACCAGTTCGCCAGGAGGGTCGCCACCATCAGCGCAATTTCCGGACCGGACAAGGTGTCCTTTCCGGCGAGCAGCACCGACAGCGCCGCAGTTACGCTGGCGCTGATCAGCGCGGTGATCAGGAGCAGCAGGACGCCGCCCGCATCGTTCGCCTGTGCGTCAGGGCGAAGGACCCCGGCCTCACCATGACGCCAGAGCGGAATGCAAGACAGCACGAAGGCGACCACGCCGACATCGAACGCGATTAGCAGCGCGCTGGCCCAGCCGGCGACGAGCAGCGCGGGCCAGACGGCGAGCGCCATCACCAGCAGGAACAGCAGATACCGCCGGTGCTGTATCCTCATCGGGGCGGCGTCAGCGCACGGCCCCGAACAGGTCGTGCGCGTCGGCATCCTCCACCGCGACCTGCACGATGTCGCCCGGCGCGAGGGTTTCGGGCACGTTGCGCAGGAAGACCTGCCCGTCGATCTCCGGCGCGTCGGCCTGGCTGCGCCCGGTGGCACCGATATCGCCGTCCTCGTCGGGTTCGCCCACCTCGTCGATGATGACGGGCAGCGTGCGTCCGACCTTCGCCTGCAGCTTGGCGGCAGAGATCCGCGTCGTGCACTCCATCAGGCGCGCGTAGCGTTCTTCCTTGATATCCTCTGGCACCTGGTCCGGCAGGGCGTTGGCCTGCGCGCCTTCGACCGGCTCGAAGCGGAAGCCGCCGACGCGGTCGAGCTGCGCTTCTTCCAGCCAGTCGAGCAGATAGCGGAAATCATCCTCCGTCTCGCCGGGGAAGCCCACGACGAAGCTCGACCGGACCGCGATGTCGGGGCAGATTTCGCGCCAGCCCTTCAGCCGCTCCAGCACCTTCGCCTCGTTGGCGGGGCGCTTCATGCGCTTGAGCACCGAAGGCGCGGCATGCTGGAACGGGATATCGAGATAGGGCGTCAGCAGCCCTTCGGCCATCAGCGGGATGACCTGATCGACGTGGGGGTATGGGTACACATAGTGCAGCCGCACCCACGGGGGCGTGCCTTCGGAAGTGCGCAGCTGCCCGAGTTCGCGGGCCAGGTCGGTCATATGCGCACGGACCTCGTGGCCCTTCCACTCGCGCGCTTCGTGGCGGGTATCGACCCCATAGGCCGAGGTATCCTGGCTGATGACCAGCAGTTCCTTCGTCCCCGCCGCGATCAGCTTTTCCGCCTCGCGCAGCACCGCGTCGATGCGGCGGCTGGCGAGCTTCCCGCGCAGATCGGGGATGATGCAGAAGGCGCACGAGTGATTGCACCCCTCCGAAATCTTCAGGTAGCTGTAGTGACGCGGGGTCAGCTTGATGTCGGGCTGAGGGATCAGGTCGATGAACGGCCCCTGCGTGGGCGGCGCGTATTGGTGCACCGCCTTCACCACCTGTTCGTACTGGTGGGCGCCAGTCACTGCCAGCACCTGCGGATGGGCGGCGCGGATCGCGTCCGCTTCCTCACCCATGCAACCGGTCACGATCACGCGGCCGTTCTCCGCAATC
Organism: Erythrobacter sp. LQ02-29; assembly: GCF_022576075.2. Taxonomy (NCBI): domain Bacteria; kingdom Pseudomonadati; phylum Pseudomonadota; class Alphaproteobacteria; order Sphingomonadales; family Erythrobacteraceae; genus Erythrobacter; species Erythrobacter sp. LQ02-29. The sequence goes on from NZ_JANCNT010000001.1 coordinate 1,165,592, forward strand.
GCCTCGCCGATGGCGGCCAGGCTTTCCTCCTTCGCGGAATCGAGGAAGCCGCAGGTGTTGACGAGGACCACGTCGGCCCCGGCGTAATCGGGGCTCATGGCATAGCCATCGGCGCGTAGCCGGGTCAGGATCCGCTCGGAATCGACGAGCGCCTTCGGGCAGCCGAGGCTGACCATGCCGACCTTCTTCTGGTCGGCCAGAACCGTGGGTTGGGTGGTGGCGGCGGTATTCATGCGCGCCGCCTCTACACCCCGGACGCGCAATGCGCTAGCGGGGGCGGGTTTACGCGGGAGCTTTGGACATGGGACAGATTTCGATTGTGCCGATCGTGCTGGCGGCGCTGGCATTCTTCGTGGTCGGCGCGCTGTGGTACGGGGTTCTGTTCGGCAAGGTCTGGCAGCGGGCGGCCGGCCTGTCGGAAGAGGCGTTGCGGGGCGGCAAGCCGATGTGGCTGATATTCCTGCTCGCCTTCCTGTTCGAGATGCTGATCGCGCAGGTCCTTGCGCACCAGTTCGCGATGACGGGAGCGAGCGACCGGGCGATCTGGATGATCTCGATCGGCTTCGGCGCGTTCGTGATGAGCCCGGCGATCGGGATCAACTACCTGTTCCAGCGCAAGCCGGGCCTGCTGTTCCTGATCGATGCGGGGCATTTCGTCGTCGGCATGGCGGCGATGGGCGCGGTATTCGTGGCGTTCAACTAACCCGCGCTCAAATAGCGCGAAGCGCGGCGACCTACGTGAACTGCACGTACTCGCCGCCATTCGTCGGAATGATCTCGACGATGATGTCGCCTTTCTCCAGCGCCTCGCAGGCGTCTTCCCAATAGCCCAGCGCATGACCGTCGCGATAGACGCGCAGGCCGATCCCTTCCTGGCACGATTCCTTCAGCGAGCGCCCGATCTCGTCCGCCCGCACTTCGCGCTCCACCAGCTGGACCTTGCCGCTGACGGAGGCGAGGTCGGCGAGATAGTCGGCGATATGCGCGCCCTTCGCGCTGCCCGCCAGCAGCAGGCCGGTGAAGCGCACCGGGTTGATGACGTTGTTCGCGCCCGCCTGCCGCGCCAGCAGTTCGTTGTCGTCCGCGCGCACCACCACGCTGATCGGCACATTGGGTGCGAGGTGGCGCACGGTCAGCACGATCAGGATGGAGGTGTCGTCCCGCCCGGCGGAAACGAGCACCGACTGCGCGTTGGCGATCCGCACCGCCTCCAGCGTGTCGTCGCGGGTGGCATCCGCCGCCATGACGTTGCAGCCCAGCTTCTCTGCCTCGGTCAGGCGCTCCTCGCTCGGGTCGATCACCACGATGCAGCTCGCTTCGATCCCGCGCTCGATCAGTTCCTCGACCGCCTGCGAGCCGCTGATGCCGTAGCCGAGGACCACCACGTGGTCGGACAATTGTTCCTGGATACGGGCCATGCGGAATTTCTCCCAGCTGCGCTTGATGATGAAGTTGTAGGCGGTGCCGACGAAAATGAAGAGCACGGCGAAGCGGACGGGCGTCACGATCACCGCCTCTACCAGCCGGGCCCGATCCGAGATCGGCGCGATATCGCCGAAGCCGGTGGTGGTGATGGAGATCATGGTGAAATAGATCACGTCGAGGAAGCTGACCTCCCCGTCGAGATTGTCGACCAGCCCGTCACGGTCCCACCAGTGGATCATGACCACCAGCATGATGAGGCCGAGCGCCAGGCTGATCCGGATGCCGAGATCGCCCCAGACGGGGATCTTCACCGCGCGCCGCAGCGGTTTGTAGCGGGGTCCGCGCGCCGTCCGACGGCCGACGGTTTCGATCTGCTTCGCCATGGAGAAGGGGTGGCTAGCCTATTTGTCGCGAGGCGGCAATTTGCTCTTGGGGTCTATGTCCTTGCCATCGTGCCGGATTTCGAAATGAAGTTCGGGCCGGGTGGCGGTGCCCGCCGCGCCCGCCAGCCCGATCCGCTCTCCGGTCTTGATAACGTCGCCCTTCTTCACGGTGATGCGCGACAGGTGGCCGTAGGAGGTCTGCCAGCCATTGCCGTGGTCGATCAGCACCTGCCGACCGAACCGGGTGGGTTCGGTGTTGGCGAACACAACGGTGCCGCTCGCCGCCGCGCGGACCATGTCGCCTGTATCGACCGCGATATCGATCCCGTCGTGCGTGGGTGAGAACGGCAGCAGGACCCGCCCATCGTGCGGCCAGCGGAAATAGGGTTCGGTGTGCGTCGTGGCACGGATGGGAGCGGGGGCTTGCGCCACCTGCGCCGGGATAATCAGTTTTTGACCGATTTGCACCGGGTATGGCTTCTCCAGCCCATTGGCGATGGCGAGATTGTCGAGCGGAACGTCGTATTTCAGCGCGATACCCAGCGCGGTCTCGCCCGCCTTGACGGTATGGCTGCGCTGGCGCGGGATCACCAGAACCTGGCCCGCCTGCACAGCGTAGGGTTCGACCAGACCGTTCGCCGCCGCGATCGCCGCCTTTTCCACCCCGGCGCGATTGGCGATGCCGCCCAGCGTTTCGCCTTCCTCGACGGTGTGCCGGGTCTCGGTCGCGGGATTGCCCGCCGCGACCAGCAGGAGCGCGGCAGCGGCCAGCGCGAGGGGCGCCGGCCTGCGCATCAGGCGAAGCGCTCTCCCAGTTCGCCGAGCGAGGCGTGGTGGGTGAGGTCCAATTGCAACGGCGTCACCGAAACATAGCCCTCGTCGATAGCCTCCAGGTCGGTGCCATGGTCGAGCGAGTGCTCGATCGCCTGCAATCCGAACCAGTAGTAGCGGAAGCCGCGCGGATCGCGCCCCTCCACCACCGTGCCGCGCGAATAGTCGTGGAAGCCTTGGCGCACGGCGCGGATGCCCTTCACCGCTTCGCCCGCGATGGCCGGGAAGTTGACATTGACCAGGGTGCGCCGGGGCAGCGGTGCATCGAGCAGCGGGGCGAGGACCTTCGCGCCCCATTTGCGCGCGGCGTCGAACGTATCGGCACCGGCTTCGCCGTCCCGGCTGGTCACCTGGCTCAGCGCGATGGAGCGGATGCCCGCCAGCGCGCCCTCGATCGCCGCCGAAACGGTGCCCGAATAAGTGATGTCGTCGGCGAGGTTGGCACCGCGATTGACACCCGACAGGATCGCGTCGGGCGCGCCGTCCATGACGTTGCGCAGCCCCATGGTGACGCTGTCGGTCGGCGTGCCGGTGACGGAGAAGCGCCGCTCGCCGTGCTTCCGCAGCCGCACGGGACGGGTCAGCGTGAGCGCGTGGCCCATGCCCGACTGCTCCTCGTCCGGCGCGCAGATCCAGATGTCGTCGGTGAACTCGCGCGCGATCGCTTCCAGCACTTCGAGGCCGGGGGCGTGCACGCCGTCGTCATTGGTGAGAAGGATTTTCATTTCGGTATCTCTATCCGCTCGGCCTGAGCTTGTCGAAGGACTGCTCTTTCTTCCGCGAGCATCGCTAAAAGTAAGTGCGGCCCTTCGACAAGCTCAGGGCGAACGGGGGTTAGGGGGCAAGGACTTCGATGCCGCCCATATAGGGCTTCAGCGCATCGGGCACGCGCACCGATCCGTCGGCTTGCTGGTAGTTCTCCAGCACCGCGACCAGGGTCCGCCCGACCGCGAGGCCGGAGCCGTTGAGGGTGTGGGCGAACTCTGTTTTCTTCGCGCCGTCCTCGGGCCGGTAGCGCGCGTTCATCCGCCGCGCCTGGAAATCGCCGCACCAGCTGATCGAGCTGATTTCGCGATAAGCGTCCTGCCCCGGCAGCCACACCTCCAGATCGTAGGTCCGCCGCGCGCCGAAGCCCATGTCGCCGGTGCACAGCAACATGGTGCGATAGGGCAGCTCCAGCGCTTCCAGCACGCCCTTGGCGCTGCGCACCATGTGCTCGTGCTCCGCCGCGCTGTCTTCGGGGCGGCATACGCTGACCAGCTCGACCTTCTCGAACTGATGCTGCCGGATGAAGCCGCGCGTATCGCGCCCCGCCGCGCCCGCTTCGGAGCGGAAACAGGGCGTGAGCGCGGACATCCGTAGCGGGATAGTGAGGTCATCGAGAATCGTCTCGCGGACCGCGTTGGTGAGGCTGACCTCGGCGGTGGGGATCAGCCAGCGATCGTCGGTTGTGCGGAAGAGGTCTTCGGCAAATTTCGGCAGCTGTCCGGTGCCGAACACCGCCTCGTCGCGCACCAGCAGCGGTGGCGCGCATTCGGCGTAGCCGTTCTCGCGCGTCTGGCGGTCGAGCATGAACTGGCCCAGCGCACGATGCAGCCGCGCCATATCGCCGCGCAGGAAGGTGAAGCGCGCGCCCGAAATCTTGGCGCCGGTTTCGAAATCCATGCCCAGCGCGGGGCCGAGATCGGCGTGCTCCTGCGGCGCGAAGTCGAAGCTGCGCGGCGTGCCCCAGCGATCCTGCTCGACATTCTCGCTCTCGTCCGCACCCTCGGGCACGTCGTCGGCGGGGCGGTTGGGGTAGGCGGCCAGCAGGGCCTCGAGCTGCGCGCCCACGCGACGTTCGGTCTCCTCCAGCGCCGGGAGCGACTGCTTGAGCTCGGCGACTTCTTTCTTCAGCGCCTCGGCAGTGCCGGTATCGCCTTTGCCCATCGCTTGGCCGATCGCCTTCGAGGCCTCGTTGCGGCGGCTCTGGCCTTCCTGCAATTTGGTCGTCACTTCGCGCCGCTGCGTGTCGAGCGCGAGGATGTCGGCGGCGGCCGGCTCCAGCCCGCGGCGGGCGAGAGCGGCGTCGAAGCTTTGCGGATCGTCGCGGATCAGGCGGATGTCGTGCATGGGCGGCAGCCTATGCCGATGCGCGACGGCGATTGCCAGTGCCGACTTGCAGGGCGCGGGCTTTCGCGCGAAGGCAGAGGCGGCCATGCCCGAGCCTATCCGCCTCGTCCATTTCGTCGGCTTTCGCGACGATCGCTATTGGAATGCGGTGCGGGTGTTCGGCCCGCCCGACATGATCCACCCGGTCTGGGATGTGTACGCCGCGAACGACGTGGCCCCGGGCGACACGGTGGTGTTCGCGACCGGAGAGGCGGACCGAGCGCCGCGCAGCTTCTCGAGCGAGGCCACGCGCAACCGCGCGGCCCGCGCCCGCGGCGTCAGTTCGCCTTCGCGACCGCCTTCTGGTCCATCAGCTGCTGCAGTTCGCCCGCCTCGTACATCTCCATCATGATGTCGCTGCCGCCGACGAATTCGCCCTTCACATAGAGCTGGGGGATGGTCGGCCAGTCGGAATAGGCCTTGATCCCCTGCCGGATCTCTTGGTCCTGCAGTACATCGACGCTGTCGAAAGCGACGCCGCAATGTTCGAGGATCGCGACCGCGCGGCTGGAGAAGCCGCATTGCGGGAAGAGCGGTGTGCCCTTCATGAAAAGCACGACGTCGGCCTCGCCGACGATGCCTGAAATGCGCGTGTTTGTATCGGCCATAGCCAGAGCGTCCCGTTGCTGAATTCCTGAGTGGGGAATCAGTTGGGCACTTGGGTCGTCAGTTGCAAGGCGTGCAGCGCGCCACCCATGTTACCGCCCAGCGCCTCGTACACCATCTTGTGCTGCTGCACCCGGCTTTTGCCGACAAAGGCGGGGGAGACGACATGCGCGGCGTAGTGGTCGCCATCGCCCGCAAGATCGCGGATCTCGACCTCGGCATCGGGCACGCCGGCCACGATCATGCGCTCGATCTCGCTTGCGCTCATCGCCATCGCAGCCGCCTATTCGCCGGTCATGAACTGGCGCCGCGCCTCGACCGCGCATTCTTCCAGCTTCAGGCGGATGTCGGCTTCGGCCACGTCCTTGCCCGCCGCAGTGAGGTCGCCCAGCACCTTGCGGATCACGTCCTCGTCGCCCGCTTCCTCGAAATCGGCCTGCACGACCGCTTTCTTGTAAGCGTCGGTTTCCTCCGGCGTCAGGTTCATCTGACCCGCCGCCCATTCGCCCAGCAGGCGGTTGCGGCGCGCCGCGACACGGAACGCGGTATCCTCATCGAACGCGTATTTGGCTTCCTCGCCGCGCTCGCGATCCTTGAAATCGGTCATCGGTAACTCCCCGAAAGATGGCTTGCGCCCGCCGATAGCCGCGTGCCCGGCACCGGGCAAGCGCGGCGGGCGCCAGCGGCTACATCTTCACGACCAGCTTGCCGACCGCCTTGCGCGCCTCCAGCTTGGCGATCGCTTCGTGTGCGTTGTCGAGGCTGTAGGTCTCGCTCACCTGCGGCTTGATCTTGCCCGCCTTCCACAGATCGAACAGCTCGGCGATGTTGTCGGCATTTCGCTTTGGCTCGCGCGCGGCGAAGGCACCCCAGAAGACACCGCGAATGTCGCAGCTCTTGAGCAGGGTGAGGTTGAGCGGCATCTTGGCGATGCCCGCCGGGAAGCCGATCACCAGGAAGCGGCCTTCCCACGCGATCGACCGCAGCGCCGGTTCGGAATAGTCGCCGCCGACGATATCGACCACGATGTCCGCACCGTTCTGACCGACCGCCGCCTTGAAATCGCTCGCCAGCTGCTTGGAGGCATCCTTGTCGAAGGGCTGGCGCGGATAGACCACCGTTTCGTCGGCCCCCGCATCCTTCGCGGCCTGCGCCTTCTCCTCGCTGGAGACGGCGGCGACCACGCGCGCTCCATAGGCCTTGGCCAGCTCGACCGAGGCGAGGCCGACGCCGCCCGCCGCGCCCAGCACCAGCACGGTATCCCCTTGCGAGATGTCGCCGCGATCCTTCAGCGCGTGGATCATGGTGCCGTAGGTCATCAGCAGCGCGCTCGCATCGACCAGTTCGATGCCCTCGGGTACATGGAACAGCTTGCCCGCATCGACCGCCACCCGCTCGCGCAGGCCGCCGCTGCCGATCCCGGCAAGCACGCGGTCACCGACCTGCCAGCCGTCGACGCCTTCGCCCACCGCGCTGATCGTGCCAGCGATCTCTCCGCCGGGCGAATAGGGGCGCTCGGGCTTGAACTGGTAGAGATCGCGGATCATCAGCGTATCGGGAAAATTGATTGCGCAGGCCGCGACATCGACCACCACCTGGCCGCTGCCGGGGGAGGGAGCGTCGATATCCTCCACCACCAGTGTTTCGGGTCCGCCGACATCCTTGGTCAGAACGGCTTTCATTGATCTCTCCCTGGTTGTGTATGTCCGGTTCAGGCCGCCGGGGCGAGCCACGGGCGATCTGCCCGCAGCCTGTCCTCGAACCGGCCGATCGCTTCATCCCGTGCCAGCGTCAGCCCGATCTCGTCCAGCCCCTCCAGCAGGCATTCCTTGCGGAACGGGTCGATTTCGAAAGTGAAGCGGTCCTGAAACGGGGTGGTGACGGTCTGGTTTTCCAGGTCCACGGTGACGGGATCGCTCTCGGCGACCTCCAGCAACCGGTCGACCTGTTCCTGCGGCAATTCGACCGCGAGAATGCCGTTCTTGAACGCATTGCCGCTGAATATGTCGGAGAAGCTGGGCGCGATCACGACCCGGATGCCGCGGTCTAGCAGCGCCCACGCAGCGTGCTCCCGGCTCGATCCGCAGCCGAAATTGTCGCCTGCGATCAGGATCGGGGCGCCGGCGAATTCGGGTCGGTCGAAGACGTTGCCGGGCTCGGCGCGCACGGTTTCGAACGCCCCCTCGCCCAGCCCGTCGCGCGTGACCGTCTTCAGCCAGTGGGCCGGGATGATGACGTCGGTGTCGACATTCTTCGCGCCAAAGGGGATTGCGCGCCCTTCGACGGTGTCGACGGCCTGCATCAATCGGTCTCCGGCTTCTCGCCAGAGGGGATGGGGCCGGGCTGGGTCGGGCTCTTCCGCTTGCGGCTGGTGGCGAACAGCAGCGCGCCGGCGATGGCGGCAGAACCGATCGCGGCCCCTGCGGCGATGGCGGCCTTGCCGCCCTTGCTCGAATTGATGCTCATATCGAAATTTTCCTCTTCCCCATGGGTTATGCCGCACCAGCGTCCTGCGGCGCGGAGTGTTCCGAGAGAATCATGCCTCGCGCGTCGGCCAGCTTTCCCGCCACGGCGGACGCCGCCGCGGTCGCGGGGCTCATCAGATGGGTGCGGGCGCCGGGGCCCTGTCGGCCCACGAAATTGCGATTGCTGGTGGAGGCGCAGCGTTCGCCCGGCGGAACCTTGTCGGGGTTCATCGCGAGGCAGGCCGAACAGCCCGGCTCGCGCCATTCGAAGCCGGCGTCGGTAAAGATGCGGTCGAGCCCCTCGGCTTCCGCCTGCCGCTTGACCAGGCCGGAGCCGGGCACCGCGATCGCCCATTTGACGTTGCGCGCGATCCGCCGCCCGCGCAGCACCTCGGCGGCGGCGCGCAGATCCTCTATCCGGCTGTTGGTACAGCTGCCGATGAAGACGTTCTCGATCGCGATATCCGCGATCCGCTCGCCCGGTTGGAGACCCATGTAGGAAAGGCTTTTGCGCGCCGCCTCCTGCTTGGCCGGATCGGCAAAGCTGGCGGGATCGGGCACGGTGCCGTCGATCGCCACGGTATCTTCCGGGCTGGTGCCCCAGGTGACGGTCGGCTGCACGTCCGCCGCATCAATCACGACGGTGCGGTCGAAGCGCGCGCCATCGTCGGTATGCAGCGTGCGCCAGTATGCGATCGCCGCGTCCCAATCCGCCCCGCGCGGTGCCATCGGGCGATCCTGCAGATAGGCGAAAGTGGTTTCGTCCGGCGCGACCAGGCCGGCGCGCGCGCCCGCCTCGATGCTCATATTGCACACCGTCAGCCGCCCTTCGATGCTCATCTCCTCGAACACCGTCCCGCGATATTCGATCACATGGCCCGTGCCGCCCGCGGTGCCGACGACACCGATGATATGGAGGATCAGATCCTTTGCCGTCACCCCGGGCCCGAGCGATCCCTCGACCCGCACCTCCATCGTCTTCGAGCGTTTCAGCAGCAGGGTCTGGGTCGCGAGGACATGCTCGACCTCGCTGGTTCCGATGCCGAAGGCCAGCGCGCCGATGCCGCCATGCGCGGCGGTGTGGCTGTCGCCGCACACGATTGTGGTGCCGGGCAGGGAGAAGCCCTGTTCCGGGCCCACGACATGGACGATGCCCTGCGCGGGCGCGACCGCGTCGATATAGTCGACCCCGAACTCGGCGGTGTTGCGTTCGAGCGCGGCGAGCTGGTTCGCGCTCTGCGGATCGGCGATCGGCAACCGGCTGCCGTCCGCGGCGAGGCGCGGCGTGGTCGGCAGGTTGTGATCGGGCACCGCCAGCGTCAGGTCGGGCCGTCGCACCGGCCGCCCGTTCGCACGCAGCGCCTCGAACGCCTGCGGGCTCGTCACCTCGTGCACCAGATGCCGGTCGATATAGACCAGCGCGGTCCCGTCCGGCCGCGTTTCGACGACGTGATCGTCCCAGATTTTCTCGTACAGGGTGCGGGGGTTTGTCGGCATGGGGCTGTTGTGCAATCGGGGCGGACACCGCGCAAAAAAGCAATATGCGGGTCATGGAAAAGAAACCTTCGCCGTGCTAACTTACACCCATGTCAGCAATTCCCTTCGCGCACCCGATAACGATCCGGCCCGACGATATCGATTTCATGGGGCACGTGAACAATGCCCGCTATCTCGGCTGGGTGCAGGACGCCGTGCTGGCGCACTGGCAGAAACTGGCCCCGGCGGAAGCGGTGGCGAGTCGGCTATGGGTCGCGCTCAAGCACGAAATCACCTATCGCAAGCCAGCTTTCCTGGAAGACGACGTGATCGCCAGCACCGTGCTCGAAAGCACGAAGGGCGCGCGCGCCTTCTACCACACCGTGATCGAGCGCGGGGGCGAAGTGCTGGCCGAGGTGAAGTCGAGCTGGTGCTGCGTCGACGCCGAAACCCACCGCCCGGCGCGGATCGGGGAGGAAATCGCCCGGTTCTTTTTCCCGCGCGACTGACCTATATCGGATGACGCAATGAGCGTCGCCCTGCCTGTCCTGATCGTCCTCGCCACCATCCTCGCGATGGAGGGCGTCGCGTGGGGCAGCCACAAATACATCATGCACGGCTTCGGCTGGGGGTGGCACCGCGACCATCACGAGCCGCACGACAAACTCATGGAGAAGAACGATCTCTATGCCGTCGTCGGCGCGGCGTTGAGCATATCCATGTTCGCGCTCGGCAGCCCGCTGGTCATGGGCGATGCCGCCTGGTGGCCCGCGACCTGGATCGGCGTCGGCGTGCTGGGATATGGGATCATCTATACGCTGGTCCATGACGGCCTGGTCCACCAGCGCTATTTCAAATGGGTGCCCAAGAGCGGTTATGCCAAGCGGCTGGTCCAGGCGCACAAGCTGCACCATGCGACCATCGGCAAGGAAGGCGGGGTCAGCTTCGGCTTCGTCTTCGCCTGCGAACCGGCCAAACTGAAGGCGGAGCTGAAGCGCCAGCGCGAAGCGGGGATCGCCGTCGTTCGCGACAGCGCGGGGGCCTGACGCGCTAGAATCGCTTGCGCAGCGACAGCGTGACCGTGCGACCGATGGGGTCGATCAGGTTGGCCTGATAGCGGAACGGGACGGTGCCGTTGCCGTCACCGACGCGCTGGCGCGCATCGGTGAAATTCTGCGCGTCCAGCCGCAGTTGCAGGTTCTTCGCCCAGCCCGCCTCGCGCACCAGATCGCTGACGGGAACATAGGCGGTGAGATTCAGCTGGAGCAGGCGCTTGAAGCGCAGGTCGGACGAGGGAATATCGCTGCGGATCCGGCGGGCATTGGCATAGTAGAAGCTGAAAGTGCCGCCGTACCCCGTCTTGTTGAGGCCGAGATAGCCATAGCCGGAGAATTGCGGTTTGTAGCCGCCGACGCTGTCGCCGCCGACCAGGTCGAGCGCGCGGGTTCCCGGGCGCAATTGCAGATCGTCCCGCAGGACGAAGGTGGGGACGAGTCCGGCGTAATAGGTCGGGCGCGTATCCGCGACGGGCGGCACGCCTTCCGCCGGCGGGGGCGGTGGCTCGCCCAGCCGCCCGTTTGCCGTAATGGAAACCTGCACGGTCTCCAGCCGCTCCGAATAGAAATTGATCGGGCGATAGGTGACCGCCGTCAGCGTTCCGTTCGCGTCGCGGGTGAAAAGGTCGGGCACCAGCGCCTCGGTCTCCGGCGAGTTGGAGATAATGGTGCCGGTCTGGTTGCGGATATGGCTATCGGTATAGGACAGGTTGAACCGCAACTGGCTCTTTTCCATCGGCTGGATATTGAGCGAGAGCGTTTTGACGGACTGGCGCTGCGCCAGCAGTTCGGGATTGCCGCCGGTGAACAGCGTGACGATCTCCGTCCGGCCGGAGGCGAAGTCGAATACCGGCACGTCCTCGATCCGGCGCGGCGGGGTCGATTGCTGCGCGAGGTCCGGCGCGGCCTCGTTCCGGCGGGCGGATGCATTGACCTGCAGGCCCTTGATCGGCGACCAGACCAGTCCGAGCGTGCGATCGCGCAAGCTGCCGAAGCCGCCGACATGGCGCAGGTTCGCCGAGGCATTGAGGGACAGGTCGCCGATCACCGGCAGCACGTCCATCTCGCGCTTCGCGATCGGCAGGTCGAGCGCCAGCCCGCCCTCGAACCGGGAGCGGCCCAGTGACAGGTCGAAGGGGCTTTCGCCGCGCAGCGATGATAGCGAACTGAGGCGCGCGGCCTCCACGGTGGCGGTGGCGGTGGCACTTCCGGCGGGCAGTTCCAGCGGGCTGCCGGTGACGACCAGCTTCGTCTCCACCGTGCGCGTGCGCTGATGCGTCAGGTCGGTCTGCCGCGCTGCGAGCAATCCCGGGTCGAGTGGTGCGAAGGGGTCGGCCCCCGCCGCGATCGCCGCGTTGGCCGCGGACAGGTCGATGCCGCGCTCGCTCGTGCCGTCGGTGACAGTCTGGTTGAGCGAGGCGGTGGCATCCCACTGCCACCCCGCGATCGCGCCGCGCAGGGTGCTGCCCGCTGTAACCGTGGTGGTCTTCTGCCGATCGCGCAGCGTGCCGACCTCGGTCAGGTAGCGGTTGAGCACCACGGTATCGTTGAAGGGTGAGAACGCATTGTCGCCCGGTACGATCAGCCGCGCGCTGGCGGGACCGTTCAGCGCGCGCGTGCGGCTGTGCGCGACCGACAGGGTGAGCGATCCCGCCAGCGTTTCCCCGACCCGGTCGGCCAGCACCGCCTCTCCCGTGATCGTATCCTTTCCCGGCGCCAGCGTCTGGAGCGTGCCGGGCTGGAACAGCCGCGGATCGCCCGCCGCCGAAGCATAGGCGGCCAGCTGCGAGCGGTCGCCTGCCGCAGCGGGCACCGGGGCGATGGTCACGATCCGTCCCGCGAGAGCGGACAGGGCCGGGTCGATCTGGCCGCCGCCGATCCCGGTAATGTTGCCCAGCGCATCGAAGGGAATGTCGGGATCGAGCGCCAGGTTCCGCTCCGACCAGTCGAGCGCATCGGTATGCGCATATTCGAGATTGGCGGTCAGCCGGGCTTCGCCGCTCAGCCGCGTATAACCGGCGCGCGCGCTCTCGGTCGCGCTGCCGAAGGGAACGGTAGATGCGACCGCGACCCGAGCCTCGACCTGCGAGAAGGGCCGTTTGGTGATGAAATTCACCACCCGCCGCGTCGGGGGATAGCCAAACCGCAGCGCTGCCTCCTCCGGCAGTACCTCGACCTTCGCGATCGCTTCGGGCGGCAGCGAGCCGATTTCCTGATAGCCCGAGACGCGCTGGGAATTGAGGAGGAAGATGGGCTCGCCCCCGCTGGCCGACTGCGTCTGTCCCTGGATCGCCTGGCGGATGTCGTCGATGCTGGTCGCTCCGATCGCGGCGAGCGCATCCTGATCGAGCTCCGCGATCGGCGCGATGTCGGTGATGGCGGAACCGCGCTGCCCAATCACGACGATAGTGGAGGCGTCATCGGGGGCCTGCGTGTTCGCCGCCGGTTCCGGCTCCTGCTCCACCTGTGCCACTGCAAGCGTAGGCAGCGACGAGGCGAACAGTAGCGCCGCGACGCGCGCGGCCCGTGCCGCTCGCCGACGATCCGCCAAGTATCGGATAGGACCCTCCGTCCGAATCACACCCCGATCCGGCAGGGGCGAGCAAGAATGTGCCGCACGTCCGGCGTTCGTGCCAGTCAAATCTCCGGCCCGGTGCGTCTCATGCGGGGCTCTTCATTCCGGCCGGGTGGCGATCCACGCGCCGACCACGACCAGGATCGCGATCGAGAAGAAATACCATGGCTCGCCCAGCGTCAGGTAAGTGAACACCGCGCCCGCCGCCATGCCGACGATGGCAAGCGTCTTCGCCTTGCGGCTGATCGCGCCGCGTTCTCGCCAGTCGATGATGTACGGGCCCCAATGCGGGTGGTCGAGCAGGCGGCGCTCCCATTCCGGGTTGCTGCGCGCGAAGCAGTAGGCGGCCAGCAGCAGGAACGGCACCGTCGGCATCAGCGGCAGCACCGCGCCGACAATGGCGAGGCCGACCGCGACCAGCCCGCCCGCAAGGTAGAGCGGGCGCACCCTTATCCCGCCGCGATCCGCGCGGCGTGCTCCTTCACCAGCGCGATCATATTGGGCACCCCTTGTGTGCGGTTGCTCGACAGCTGGTTCCTGAGGTCGAAAGGTTCGAGCGCGCCCGTCACGTCCATCGCCGCGACTTCGCGCGCCGGTTTGTCCTGAACCGCGGCGATCACCAGCGCCACGATCCCCTTGGTGATCGCGGCATTGCTGTCGGCCAGGAAGTGCAGCTTGTCGCTTTCGCCGGTCGGATAGACCCACACCTGCGCCGAACAGCCGCGCACCAGCGTGGCATCGGTCTTCAGCGCGGGCGGCATCGGCTCCAGTTCGCGGCCGAGCTCGATCAGCAGGCGATAGCGCTCGTCCCCTTCGAGGAAATCGTATTCTTCGGCGATGTCGGACAGGGTTCGCATGGCTGCGCAGTTAGAGGGTGGCCAGAGGATTGGAAACCCATATCCCCTTCGCATGAACTCAGCCCGACAGCCCGCCGGGCCGGGTGACGGCATAATAGATAACGTAGAGCCAGCCGAGTACGCCGTGAATGATCGCCCACAGGATCGACTTGTGCAGGCTCCAGCTGATGGCGACCGCGATCGCGCTGCCCAGGCCGATACCGGCCTGGGCAGCGGTGTTGCGGGTGTCGCTCACAGATCGACGCCGCTGGCGATCGCTTCCAGCTTGCGGATGCGCTCTTTCAGATCCGCGATCTCGATCCGCGCTGCCCCTTCGGGAGCGACGCGATCGGGGTCGCGGCGCGGGGCCCCATGGTCGAGCTCGCTGCGCTTGTAGGCCAGCCAGGAGCGCCACGCATGCAACAGGGCGGCGATGATGACGAGCAGGCCAGCAAGGACGCTGAGCGCTATCGTCAGGGTCGGGTCGGCCATTTCCATCTCCTCTACTTGGCGTGCGCCACCGCTCAGCGGTCGTCGCGCAGTTTCTCGATTTCGTCGGCGGTCCGGCGCGAAGGGTCGGTGGCGATGCGTTCGAGGACCTTCACCCGGTCGCGCAGCTCGTCCAGCTCGGCGCGGGCGGCGTCGCGGTCGTCACGCAGCATCCGCCGCTCGTCCTCGGCCTCCCGGGCGCCGGTCTTGCGCATGGTCTTGTAGCGTTCGGTGATGATCGCGGTCAGCATGCTCATCGCAACGATCAGCACGATCATGGTCCACAGGTTCACTGGAATTTCTCCTCGTCGCTACGCAGCGCGTCGAATTCGCGGGAAAGCTGGTACCCGCGGTCGGTCACGATCCGCTCGACCGTGGCGAGCCGGTCCTTCATCGATCCGATCTCGGCGCGCAGCTCGGCGTTTTCCTTGGTCAGCAGCTTGACCCGCTCGACCGCCTCGTCGCTCTTGGGATAGACCGCCTGGCCCCAGGCCCCGTCGAGCGGATAGCCGTGCCGGATGCGCAGCCAGGTGTTGATGACCCAGCCGCCGGTGCAGACCACCGCGATGATGCCGATCAGCGGTGCGATGGGGGTGAGGGCTTCGATCAGGCTGGTATCCATCATGCTTTCTCCCGGTTGCGGATATCGAGGGGCGTTCCGGTGCCCTGTTCATCGACCCGCTGCTGATCGCGCAGCGCCTCGATCTGGCTGGCGACGTCGTAACCCTTGTCGGTCACGATGCGTTCAAGCACGCGGACCCGGTTCTCGAGCTCCGCCACCTGCGTCGCGTGCCGCGCGGCGGCCTCGGCGCTGTGATTGGCCGCCGCATCGAGCCGTTTTTCCTCGAGCCGCCGCTGGTTCTTCATCCACACTATGGCCACGACCATCAAAAACGGTGCCAGCGGGATCATGAGGGCGAGAATTTGTTGCATCTGGATGAAGCTCCTGTGCTCGGAAAGATCAGCTCAATTGCCGCGGGCGTTCGCTGGTTTCGACCGCGCGGGTATCGCGCAGCGCCTCGATCTGTGTCGCGACGTCGTAGCCGCGGTCGGTCACGATCCGCTCCAGGACCTGGAGCCGCTGCTCTAGCTCCTTGTTGTCGGCGGCATATTGCGCGGCTTTTTCGGCGGTCATTGCGGCCTGGGTCTCGGCGATCTTGAGCTGGTGCTTCGACCAGATGGCGACCATCGGGATGCCGCAGCCCATGATGATGCCGACGATCGGTATCAGAATTCCCCATTCCATCTCTCAGTCCCCCTGTTCCGGTGGCAGGCGCCGCTCAGCGCAGCCGTTCGATTTCGGCGTTGAGCCGCGGATTGCTGGACACGTAGTAGTTCTCGACCTCGGCCAGGCGGCGATCGATGTCGCGGAACTTGCCGCGCACTTCGCGCACCGTGCGCTTGGGATTCTGGCGCACGCCCTGCCAGTATTTCTCCTCTTCCTTATCGGCGTAGAGGTAAGGCGGTTTCTTGTTCAGCAGCAGCCCCGCGAGGAAATAGAGCGGCAGGACGATGGGGCTCAGGATCCCGGTCAGGATGGCGGCGATGAAGCCCAGCCGGACCCACATCGCGTTGATTCCTGTGTATTCCGCGATCCCAGCGCACACGCCCATGAGCTTCGCATTCTGCTTGTCGCGATAAAGCTTGGTACGGCTGTTCACTGGCGGGTTCCTTTCTTCTGGGTGATCAGCTCCTCGAGTTCGCTGAGCTTGGCGTTGTCTTCCTCGCTGTTTTGCACGAGGCGGGCAGGCTTGAAGTCGACGTGGTCATGCGCAACCAGTCGCTCGACCGTATCCATGCGCTCGTCCAGGCGCTTTGCGAGCTGGTACATTTCCTCCAGCAGCGCCTCGTCATCGGTCGTGATGGTAGCAGAAGTCTTCCACTTCGTGACGTAGTGCAGGATGATCCAAGGCATCGCGATGAACAGGGCGACAGCCCAGATGAAGTCTTCCATCGATCAGTCCTCCTTCTTTTCGCTGTCGGGGGCATCGCTCCTGCCCAGGGCGCGCTTCATCTCGGCGAGCTCGTCGTCGATCTTGTCGCCGCCTTCGAGTGCGGCGATCTCGTCCGACAGGCTGGGCTTGCCCGGCTGGTCGGCGATCTGCAGCGCGTCGGCGCGCCCCTCGGCATAATCGACCCGCCGTTCGAGCTGGTCGAAGCGGTGCAGCGCATCGTCGACCCGCTCGTTGGTCATCAGGCTGCGCAGCTTGACGCGGTTCTCCGCGCTCTCGAGCCGCGCGGCGATCGCGCTCTGGCGGCTGCGGGCCTCGCGCAGGCGCTGCTGCAGCTTCTCGATGTCCTTCTCGTAGGCGCGCAGCGCATCGTCGAGCACTGCGATCTCTTCCTTGAGCTGGTCCGACATGTCGGCCGCCTTCTTCTTCTCGACCAGCGCGGCGCGGGCCAGGTCCTCGCGATCCTTGCTGAGCGCGAGCTGCGCCTTGTCGGCCCAGTCGGCCTGCAGCTTGTCCAGCTTCACCGTGTGGCGATGCATTTCTTTCTGGTCCGCGATGGTGCGCGCGGCGCTCGCGCGGACTTCGACCAGCGTCTCCTCCATTTCGAGGATGATCATGCGGATCATCTTGGTGGGGTCGTCGGCCTTGTCGAGCATGTCGTTGAAATTGGCGGCGATGATATCGCGGGTACGGCTGAAAATGCCCATGAAGGGTGCTCCGATGGTGAAGGGGTCGGTGCGCTGCTCGCGCGTCCGTGCGGTCGGGGTGGGGCTGCGGCGCAGGCGCTCGACCTCGGCGTCGAGGCGCGAGGGCGAGCGTTCGGGGGTCAGATCGGGGCCGCTCATGCGCGGTCGATCCACGTCGTCGCGGCGGGCGCCTGGATCGCCATGCCCGGCTGCACGAACGAGCCGTGCGACAGCGCGAAGACGGTCATCGCGACCATCGAGGCAAGCGATGCCTGGCCGAGCCGGGTGCGAAGGAAAGAGTGGAAGTCCATGGGATGATCCCCTGATCGAAACGAGTGATTTGGTGTCTTGTCCCGATATTTGCAGGAGCCGTGCCAAACCTTCGGAATGGCCGAAATGCTCGGTTTTTGAGCGATCGCGTTGTCCGCAGTGAGGTAACGATTGCCAAGATGTGGGGGATTGTCCTAACTCTCGGGTCATGGAACGTGAAGGGCAATTGGTCGGGCAATCGGGTGCCTTTCTCGACTCGGTCGAACGGGCCAGCCGCGCCGCGCCGTTGAGCCGCCCGGTGCTGGTGATCGGCGAGCGTGGGACGGGCAAGGAACTGATCGCCGAGCGCCTGCACCGCCTGTCCACGCGGTGGGACGAGCCCTTCATCATCATGAACTGCGCCGCACTACCCGAAACGCTGATCGAGGCGGAGCTGTTCGGGCACGAGGCGGGCGCCTTCACCGGTGCCACGCGGGCGCGAGCGGGCCGGTTCGAGGAAGCGGACAAGGGCACGCTGTTCCTCGACGAACTTGGCACGCTGTCCATGGCCGCGCAGGAACGGCTGCTGCGCGCGATCGAATATGGCGAGGTCGCCCGGATCGGCTCCAGCCGCCCGATCCGCGTCGATGTGCGGATCGTCGCCGCCACCAATGAGGATCTGCCGCGCGCCGCGATCGAGGGCACTTTTCGCGCCGACCTGCTCGACCGGCTGAGCTTCGAAGTCATCACCCTGCCGCCGCTGCGGGTGCGCGAAGGGGATATCGGCGTGCTGGCCGACTGGTTCGGGCGGCGCATGGCGGCGGAACTGGGCTGGGACGGCTGGCCCGGCTTCGCCGATCCGGTCGCGACACAGCTGGAAACGCATCCGTGGCCGGGCAATGTGCGCGAGCTGCGCAACGTGGTCGAACGCGCGGTCTATCGCTGGGACGATGCCGAGAACCCGGTCGGTGCCGTGCAATTCGATCCCTTCGACAGCCCATGGGACCCGCTGCCGGGCGAAAATCGCGGACCCACGCGTGCCAAGCCGCAGGTCGCGCCGAAACCGGCGGGCAAGCCCGCCTTCGATTTCGATTCGATCGACGATCTGCGCGGCGCGGTCGACGCGCACGAGCGCGCCATCGTAGAGGCGGCGCTGGCCCGACACCGCTGGAACCAGCGCCAGACGGCGAAAGCGCTTGGCCTCAGCTACGACCAGCTGCGCCACTGTATCAAGAAGCACGCGATCGGGGAGGACGGGGACTGACGGCGCGAAGCCGCTTGCAATCGCCGCTCCTTGCGCGTACCTAGCCAGCAATCCCGACATTGTCGCGACACTGAAGGGGCTGGCGCCGCAAGGGGCCGGCACCAAACCCCGTTGTCGCATCCGTCGCGTATCATTTGGAGAACCGCTTGGCCGATCTGGCACGCCTGAACGCAATCATCCAACCCGAAGCGAAAGCGCTCGGCTTCGAACTCGTGCGCGTGAAGATGATGCCGTCCGAAGCGGGCGATGGCGGGCAGGCTCTGCAGGTGATGGCGGAAGACCCGGCGACCGGGCAGCTGATCATCGACCAGTGCGCCGCGCTCAGCCGCCGCATTTCCGATGCGATCGACACGGCCGAGGAGAACGGCGAGACGTTGATCGAGGGGGCCTATCACCTCGAGGTGTCCAGCCCGGGCATCGACCGCCCGCTGACCCGGCCGAGGGATTTCACCACCTGGGCCGGGCACGAGGCGCGCATCGTCATGATCAAGGGCTGGTCGGGCGACGACAAGGGTCGGCGCGCGTTCAAGGGCACGCTGACCGGGATCGATGACGGCGTGGTGATGCTGGACGATGCGAAGCACGGCCCCGCGACACTGCCGTTCGACGATATCCATTCGGCGAAGCTGGTCCTGACGGACGCGCTGATCGCCGCGACCCAACCGCTCGACACCGCCGGTGCCGAGGAAGTTTTTGAAGACGAAGAAGAAAAGGCTGACGACTGATGGCCACTGCAATTTCCGCCAACAAGGCCGAGCTGCTCGCGATCGCGAACTCGGTCGCGTCCGAAAAGATGATCGACAAGGCGATCGTCATCGAGGCGATGGAAGAGGCGATCCAGAAGAGCGCGCGCAACCGCTACGGCGCGGAGAACGACATTCGTGCCAAGCTCGATCCGCAGACCGGCGACCTGCGCCTGTGGCGCGTCGTCGAAGTGGTCGAGGAGGTCGAGGACTACTTCAAGCAGATCGACCTGAAGGCGGCGAAGAAGCTGAAGGACGATGCCAGCGTGGGCGACTTCATCGTCGATCCGCTGCCGCCGGTCGATCTAGGCCGTATCGACGCGCAGAGCGCCAAGCAGGTGATCTTCCAGAAGGTCCGCGATGCGGAGCGCGAGCGCCAGTACGAGGAATTCAAGGACCGCGCAGGCGAGATCATCACCGGCGTCATCAAGTCGGTCGAATTCGGCCACGTGATCGTGAACCTGGGCCGGGCCGAGGGCGTCATCCGCCGCGACCAGCAGATCCCGCGCGAAGCCGCCCGCGTGGGCGAGCGCGTGCGCGCGCTGATCAGCAAGGTGGAACGCAACAATCGCGGCCAGCAGATCTTCCTGACCCGCGCCGCGCCCGATTTCATGCGCAAGCTGTTCGCGCAGGAAGTTCCCGAAATCTACGACGGCATCATCGAGATCAAGGCCGCCGCCCGCGATCCGGGCAGCCGTGCGAAGATCGGCGTGATCAGCCACGACAGCTCGATCGACCCGGTCGGCGCCTGCGTCGGCATGAAGGGCAGCCGCGTTCAGGCCGTCGTGCAGGAATTGCAGGGCGAGAAGATCGACATCATTCCGTGGAGCGAGGATCAGGCGACCTTCATCGTCAATGCGCTCCAGCCCGCCACTGTCGCCCGCGTGGTGCTGGACGAGGACGAGGGCCGGATCGAGGTCGTCGTGCCCGACGATCAGCTCAGCCTGGCAATCGGCCGCCGCGGCCAGAACGTGCGGCTCGCCAGCCAGTTGACCGGTCACCAGATCGACATCATGACCGAGGAAGAGGCGAGCGAGAAGCGGAGCAAGGAATTCGCCGAGCGTTCCAAGATGTTCGAGGAAGAGCTCGACGTCGACGAAACGCTGTCGCAGCTGCTGGTCGCCGAAGGCTTCGCCGAGCTGGAGGAAGTCGCCTATGTCGAGCTGGCCGAACTCGCCAGCATCGAAGGGTTCGACGAAGAACTGGCCGAAGAGCTGCAGAGCCGTGCGACCGAAGCGCTGGAGCGGCAGGAGGCCACGCATCGCGAGGCCCGCCGCGAACTGGGCGTGGAGGACGACCTCGCCGAGCTGCCACATCTCAACGAAGCGATGCTGGTCGTGCTCGGCAAGGCGGGCATCAAGACGCTGGACGATCTGGCCGATCTCGCCACCGACGAACTGATCCAGAAGAAGCGCGAGGCGCCGCGTCGCCGTGCCCCGGCACCCGGCACGGAAAGCGGACCGCCGCAGCGCCGCCCGCAGCGCGAGCAGGACAAGGGCGGCGTGCTGGGCGAATTCGGCCTGTCCGAAGAGCAGGGCAACGAGATCATCATGGCCGCCCGCGCACACTGGTTCGAGGATGAGGAAGGCGCGGCTCCGGCCGAGACCGAGGATGCCGCATCCGCCGACACGCAGGAGGCCGCCGATGCGGACTCCACCCAATGAGCGCCTGACGTCCGACATTGCTGAAGCCCCTGCGACGCGGACTGCGAAGTCTGCGCCGGAGCGGCGCTGTATCCTGAGCGGGGAGCACGGTTCGCGTTCCGCGCTGATCCGGCTCGCCGTCTCGCCGGACGGCGACGTGCTGCCCGATCTGCTGGCGCGCGCGCCGGGGCGGGGTGCCTGGATCGGCGTGACCCGCGCCGAGCTGGTGCAGGCGATGGAGAAGGGCCGCCTGCGCGGCGCGCTGGCGCGCGCGTTCAAGGGTGCCCCCTTGAGCGTACCCGACGATCTGCCCGACCGGATCGAAAGCGGGCTGATTCGTCTGTTGCTCGACCGGTTGGGGCTCGAAATGCGCGGCGGACACCTTATCTTGGGTTCGGACCGCATTGCGGAGCATGCCCGCTGCGGTGCGGTGGAGCTGTTGCTTCATGCCGCCGACGCGAGCGAGGACGGGGCGCGAAAGCTCGACCAGGCGTGGCGCGTGGGGCAGGACGCGGAAGGCTCCGGCCTGACCGGCACGCGCCTGCCACTGGACCGCGAGGCCCTGTCTGTGGCATTGGGCCGCGCGAATGTCGTCCACCTGGCACTGGCCGACGCTGCGGCGGCGGAACGGGTCGATCTGGCCCTCCAGCGCCTGTTGCATTTCAGCGGAGCGCCCGCGCCGGGCACCGGCTGACCGGCGAACGATGCCGGTGGAGCCCGGGCAACGGGTTCTGGACGATTTGGATTTGAAGGAAATACGGTAGGTATATGAGCGACGACGACAACAAGACCCGCACCCGCAAACCGCTCGGCCTCAAGCGAGCGGTGGACGCGGGCGAGGTCAAGCAGACCTTCAGCCACGGCCGCACCAACAAGGTCGCGGTCGAGGTGAAGCGTCGGCGCAAGCTGGTGAAACCGGGCGAGGAGCCCGCCGCTGCGCCTGCTCCGACGCCCGAACCGGCACCCGCGCCCGCCCCGACTCCCGCGCCCGCGCCCGCCCCCGCTCCGGTAGAGGCGAAGCAGCCCGCGCCGAAGAAGAGGCCCGCGCCCAGCGACGAGACTCCGCAGGAGCGGGTCGCGCGCCTGCAGCGCGAGGCGGAGGAAGATCGCCTGCACCAGGCCGAGGAAGCCCGCCGCCGCGAAGATGCCGAGGCCAAGGAAGCGGCCGAGGACGAGCGCCGTCGTGCCGAGCAGAACCGCAAGGCCGAGGAAGAGGCCGACAAGCAGCGCCAGGCCGAGGCCGAGGCTGCCGAGCAGCTCGCCGCGGAGCGTGAGGCGCAGGCCGACGCCGCCCCCGAGGCCGGCGAAGCGGAGGCAAAGCCAGAGGGAGATGCGCCAAGCGGTTCGGACCGGCCCGCTCCCCGCCGGTTCACCCCTGTCGCGCGGCCCGAGCCCAAGAAGCCGGAACGCAAGAAGCCCAAGGAAGAGAAGGTCGAGCGTCCCGACAAGCGGCGCTCCGGCAAGCTGACCGTTAACAAGGCGTTGAACGAGGACGAGGGGCGCCGCGCGCGCAGCCTCGCCGCGCTGAAGCGTGCGCGGGAGAAGGAACGCCGGACCCATGGCGGGCCCAGCCGCCCGCGCGAGAAGCAGGTGCGCGACGTTATCGTGCCCGAGGCGATTACGGTGCAGGAACTTGCCAACCGCATGGCGGAAAAGGGCGCCGACCTGGTGAAGGAGCTGTTCAATCTCGGCATGATGGTCACCGTCAACCAGACGATCGACCAGGACACCGCGGAACTGCTGGTCGATCAGTTCGGCCACAATGTGCAGCGCGTGTCCGCCAGCGATGTGGACATCAATACCAGCGAGGATACCGATCCGGAGGAAACCCTCCGTCCGCGTCCTCCGGTGGTCACCATCATGGGCCATGTCGATCATGGCAAGACCAGCCTGCTCGACGCGCTGCGCGGCACCAACGTCACCCGCGGCGAAGCGGGCGGCATCACGCAGCATATCGGCAGCTATCAGGTGAAGACGAAGGGCGGCGACACCGTCACCTTCCTCGACACGCCGGGCCACGCCGCCTTTACCGAAATGCGCCAGCGCGGTGCCAACGTCACCGATATCGTGGTGCTGGTGGTCGCGGCGGATGACGGGATCATGCCGCAGACGATCGAGGCCATCAATCACACGAAGGCCGCGGGCGTCCCGATGATCGTGGCGATCAACAAGGTCGACAAGGAAGAGGCGAACCCGCAGCGGATCCGCGAGCGCCTGCTCGAACACGAGGTGATCGTGGAAGAGATGTCGGGCGACGTGCAGGACGTGGAGGTTTCGGCCAAGAACAAGACCGGCCTCGACGAGCTACTGGAAAAGATCGCACTGCAGGCCGAACTGATGGAGCTGAAGGCGCGGCCCGACCGCGATGCCGAAGCGACCGTGATCGAGGCGCAGCTGGACAAGGGCCGCGGCCCGGTCGCCACCGTGCTCATCACGCGCGGTACGCTGAAGCGCGGCGACACCTTCGTCGTGGGCACGCAGAGCGGCAAGGTGCGCGCGATCGTCGACGACCAGGGCAAGCAGATCAAGGAAGCCGGCCCCTCCATGCCGGTCGAGGTCCTGGGCCTGGGCGGCGTGCCGATGGCGGGCGACAACCTGACCGTGGTCGAGAACGAGCAGCGCGCCCGCGAAGTCGCCGAATACCGCCAGGAACGCGCGACCGAGAAGCGGACCGCGCTCGCCCCGACCAGCTTCGACACGATGTTTAACAACCTCCAGAACAACGTGATCGAATTCCCGGTGCTGGTGAAGGCGGACGTGCAGGGTTCGGTCGAGGCGATCGTCTCGGCGCTGCACAACCTGTCGAACGACGACATCAAGGTCCGCGTGCTGCATGCGGGTGTGGGTGCCATCACCGAAAGCGATGTCGGCCTCGCCGCCGCGTCCAACGCGCCGATCATCGGCTTCAACGTGCGCCCCAATGCGAAGGCGCGCCAGCTGGTCGAGCGCGAGAAGGTGCGGATGATGTATTACGACGTCATCTACCACCTGACCGAGGAGATCGCGAAGGAGATGATCGGCGAGCTTGGTCCGGAACGGGTCGAGACCGTCGTCGGCCGTGCCGCGGTCAAGGAAGTGTTCCGTTCGGGCAAGCGCGACAAGGCCGCCGGCCTGCTGGTCGAGGAAGGCGTCATCCGCAAGGGGCTGCACGCACGCCTCACGCGCGAGGACGTTATCGTCTCGGCCACGACAATTGCCAGCCTGCGTCGGTTCAAGGACGATGTCGACGAAGTCCGCGCCGGGCTCGAATGCGGCGTCGTGCTGGCCGATACCAACGACATCAAGGCGGGCGACCAGCTCGAGGTGTTCGAGGTGACGGAGCGCGAACGGACGCTATAACCGCGTGACCCGCTACGCCGCCCTGCTCGGTTCGATCAACGTTGGTGGAAACCAGCTGAAGATGGCCGAGTTGAGGGCGGCGCTGGCGGATCGTGGGTTTGCGAATGTTGCGACCGTGATCGCCAGCGGCAATGTGCTGTTCGACCACGCACCCGCCACCGACGCGGAACTCGCGGCGCGGATTGCCGATGTTGTGAAGAACGACTTCGGGATCGAAAGCCTGGTGGTGGTGCGAACGGCCAACGAACTGCGCGCCGCGATCGATGACAATCCGTTCGTCGGCGAGAACGAAGATCGGTTCGTCCACACGCATTTCGTGCCCGAACCGCTCGACCGGCCGGCCTTCGAGGCTTTCGTCGCTGCGTACGACGGGCCTGAGCGGGTCGCAGTCGGAGACCGCGCCTTCTTCGTCGATTATCGGGGCGGGGTGGGCGATTCCAAACTTCACCAGAAGATGCGCCCACTCGGGCTGCGCAACACCGCACGCAATGTCGGCTCGTTGCAACGCATCCTCGACAAAATGACCGGCTGAGATACGCAAAAAAGGGCGGGCCCTGATAGCGAGGGGCCGCCCTTCTTCGTTTACGGCCCGGCCTAGCGGATCAGGCCGCCGATAACCGCGCCGATGATGCCGCTGGTGATGCCCACCAGCAGGACGTCGTTGCCCGAGCGGACATATTGGTATCCGCGCGGCGGAGCGCGCAGGCCGCGATAGTCGCGATAGCTCACGACGCGGTAGTTCGGCGCGTAGCGGCGGTCGAAGCGCTGGCCGCGCTGCCAGTGGCGCTGCGCGACGTAGCGCGTCTGCCCATAATGATTGCCGCGATCTTTCTTCACCACCACGTGGGTCACTTCGGTGCGGTGATGGCCCCTGTCGCGATGATGGTCGCGCGCTTGCGCCATGCCGGGAACGGCGAGCGAGAGCGCCGCAACGAGAGGGATCAGGGTTTTCTTCATCGGTCGTCTCCTGGTCTGGTTGACGATCCATCAATGCCCCGAAACGCGTGGGAGTTGCGTCGCGAATGGTCGCGGAATGTCGCTGCGCCGCCCGAATGCGCCCCTGTAAATTCGCGGGCAAAGCGCCTAGATCGTGGGCATGGCACGCCAGCAATTCACTCCCGAACAGCACTCGATCCGCGTCCTCAAGGTGGGCGAGCGGGTGCGGCACATCCTCTCCGAACTGCTCGCGCGGCAGGAGGTGCACGACGAGACCGTCAGCGCCGCGAACATCGCGGTGACCGAAGTCAGGATGACGCCCGACCTGAAGCAGGCGACGGCCTACGTGAAGCCGCTGCTGGGGATCGAGGAGGACGATATCGTCACCGCGCTGCGGCAGAACACCGCCTATCTCCAGCGCGAGGTGGCCAGCCGGCTCGGCCTGAAATTCGCGCCCAGGCTGCGCTTCCGCCCTGACGAGAGCTTCGAGGAAGCCGACCGGATCGAGAAGCTGCTCAACGATCCGCGCGTGGCCCGCGATCTCGACGAAGACTAAACGGGGTACACCGCCTCCACGAAATACAGCCCGTGCGGCGGGGCGTTGAGGCCGAGCGCCTGCCGTTCGCGCGCCGCGAGCGCCTCGCCGACGCGATCCTCTCTCCACCGACCGAGACCGACCAGCGCCAGGCAGCCAACCATCGAGCGCACCTGGTGGTGGAGGAAGCTGCGCGCCGCGGCGTGGATCAGCACTTCGTCACCCTTGCGCTCGACATCGAGCCGGTCGAGCGTCTTGACCGGATCGCGCGCCTGGCATTGGACCGAGCGAAAGGTGGTGAAATCGTGCCGCCCGACCAGCGCTTGCGCCGCGCGGTGCATCGCGCCCGCATCCAGATCGCGCGCGACGTGCCACACCCTATCGCGCGTCAGCGTGGGTGGGGCGCGGCGGTTGAGGATGCGATAGGTATAGCGCCGCCCGATGCAGGAGAAGCGGGCATGCCAGTCGTCCGCCACCGCCTCGCACGCGGTCACCGCGATGGGATCGGGGCGCAGATGCGCGTTCAGCGCCTCCATCAGGCGGAACGGGGTCAGATCCTTCGCGATATCGCAATGGCTACGCATGGCGAGCGCATGTACGCCCGCATCGGTGCGGCCCGCGCTGTGGAGGGTCACCTCCTCTCCCGTGATCCGCTCGGCTGCCTCCTCCACCGATTGCTGCACGCTCGCGCCCGTCGCCTGCCGCTGCAGGCCGACGAAGGGCGTCCCGTCGAATTCCAGCGTGAGCGCGAAGCGGGTCACGCCAGCACCGTCCCCTCCGGCACCGCGCGCCCACGCAGGAAATCGGCGCGGTCCATCGCCGGCTTGCCCGCGCGTTGCAGCCGCAAGGGCCGGATCGCGCCGGTGCCGCAGGCGATGGTGAGATCGTCGTCCAGAACCGCGCCGGGCTCTCCCGAACCCTCGGCGAGTTCGGCCAGCAGCAGCTTCACCCGCTCGCCATCTGCCCCGGACTGCGATCCGGGGGCGAGTTCGAACCACGCGCCGGGAAACGGGGCCAGCCCGCGCACCTTGCGCTCGATCGCCTCGGCATCTTCCGACCAGTCGATCCGCGCCTCGGCCTTGTCGATCTTCGGCGCGTAGACCGCCTCCGCGTCCTTCTGCGCCAGCGGGCGGTGGTTGGCGAGTTCGCGCAGGGTTCCCACCATCAGCTGCGCGCCCTTGTCGGCCAGTTCCGCCGTCAGTTCGCCGGTGGTCTTGCGCTCGATCGGCACCCGCACGGTCGCCAGCATCGGCCCGGTGTCGAGCCCGGCTTCCATCTGCATGATCGTGACGCCCGTCACGGGATCGCCCGCCATTACCGCGCGGTGGATCGGTGCCGCCCCGCGCCAGCGCGGCAGGATGCTGGCATGGACATTCAGGCAGCCATGCGCGGGCGTGTCGAGGATCGGTTGCGGCAGGATCAGGCCATACGCCGCGACCACCGCCACGTCGGCCTCCAGCGCCGCGAACCGGCCCTGCTCCTCAGCCTGTTTCAGCGAGGTCGGGCAGCGCACCTCCAGCCCCAGCTCCTCGGCGGCGCGCTGCACCGGGCTCGGCTGTTCCTTCTTCCCCCGACCGGCGCGGCGCGGCGGCTGGGTATAGACCGCCACGATCTCGTGCGCCGCCTTGTGCAGCGCGCGCAGCGTCGGCACGGCGAATTCGGGCGTTCCCATGAAGATGATGCGCATGGACATGCTTCCTTTCCTGGCCCCCGCTCGTTCTGAGCTTGTCGAAGGACCGCTTTTTCTTTGGGAGCGGCGCTAGAAGAAAGTACGGCCCTTCGACAAGCTCAGGGTGAGCGGTTAGGTGATCTGGATGGCATCGCAAGAAATCGAGACGCTGGCCTCCGCCCTCGCGCGCCTGCCCGGGCTCGGCCCCCGCAGCGCGCGCCGCGCGGTGCTGTGGCTGGTCAAGAAGCGCGAGAGCGCGCTGCCCGCGTTGCTGGACGCTCTGACCGAGGTGCAGGGGCGGCTGGTCGAATGCCACATCTGCGGCAATGTCGACACGCAGGACCCGTGCGGCATCTGCGCCGATCCGCGGCGCGACGCGAAACAGCTGTGCGTGGTGGAAGATGTCGCCGACCTGTGGGCGCTCGACCGGGCGAAGCTGTTCACCGGGCGCTACCACGTCTTGGGCGGGCGGCTGTCGGCACTGGACGGCGTGCGCCCCGAGGACCTCGCGATCGACACGCTGCTCGGCCGGGTCGAGGAAGGCGGGGTGGACGAGGTCGTCCTCGCCATGAACGCCACGCTGGAGGGGCAGACGACCGCGCACTACATCGCGGAGCGGCTGGAGGACTACCCGGTCCGCATCACCCAGCTGGCCCACGGGCTGCCGGTCGGCGGCGAGCTCGACTATCTCGACGAGGGCACGCTGGCCCAGGCCCTGCGCGCGCGGCGACCGCTGGGTTGATTCTGGACCACACAAAGCACGTGCCAGTTGAAGCCATTCCCCGCGCCGCTTATATTCCCCGCCATGGCTATCCGCGAAATCCTCGAAGTGCCGGACCCCCGGCTCAAGACCGTATCGACCCCCGTCACCGTGTTCGACGACGAGCTGAAGACGCTCGTCGCCGACATGTTCGAAACGATGTACGACGCGCCCGGCATCGGGCTCGCGGCGATCCAGGTGGGCGTGCCAAAGCGCGTGCTGGTGATCGACCTCCAGCCCGACGATCCGGATGCGGAGCCGGAGGTGTGCAACCACGGTGGGCACGAGCACACGCATCAGCCGACCAAGCGCGAACCGCGGGTGTTCGTGAACCCCGAAATCCTCGATCCGGCGGAAGAGCTGTCGACCTATCAGGAAGGTTGCCTCTCGGTCCCCGAGATCTACGCCGACGTCGACCGGCCCAAGACGTGCCGCGTGCGCTATCAAGATGTCGAGGGCATCACGTACGAGGAAGACCTCGACGGCCTGCTCGCCACCTGCATCCAGCACGAGATGGATCATCTCGAGGGCATCCTGTTCATCGACCATCTCAGCCGGCTGAAGCGCAACATGGCGCTCAAGAAGCTGAACAAGATGCGGGCGGCGGCGTAACCTTCCGCCCCGGGCGGGCGGGGCCGGTCAGTCCAGCCCCTGCACCGCCTTCTTCACATCCTCGATCACTTCGCGGCACATCTGGGCGCAGCGTTTGCAATGCGCGTCCGTATGGCTCTCACATTCGGCGAGGCATTGCTCGCACGCGATCACCGTCGCCGCGCCGATCGCCTTGATCGCGGGCACGTTGCGGCCGGTCCGGCGGCTCGCCATGCGATAGAATGCGGTGCAGGCGTCCGAGGCATCGAGGCAGGTACGGATGCATTGCGCCCGCTCGCCCGCGTTCTCCTCGGCGAGGCATGCATCGGCGCATGAATTCATGATCGCCGCACCGTACAGCGCGTGCTTCACCGCCTCGCCCAGTTGCTCGTTGTAATCCGCGCCCACCTGCGGGTGCTCAGAGATCATTTCCTTGATCGACATGCTTTTCTCCTTCTGTGGATGGGAGCGGTCCGGACCGGGGATTGGTTCCGCAGCGGCGCTTGGCGCTCCGGTTCGTTCAAGCTATGTTCCGCGCATGGACCCGACCCTCATCACCATCATCGCGCTCGTCATCGGCCTCGGCATCGGGGGCGCGGCGGGCTGGTTCTTCGGCTCGCGCCCCGCGGCGGAGTGGCGCGCGCGGCATGCGGCGCGCGATGCGGAGGCGAAGGAGCTCGACGCGAAATATCTGCGCACCTTCGCCGATCTGGAGGCCGCGCGCGAGCGGGCCGGGCGGGTCGACGGGCTGGAGCGCCAGCTGGACGATGCGCGCGAGCAGCTCTCCACCCTGCGGGCCGAGCGCGCCGCGTTCGACGAACAGAAGCGCTTGCTGGAGGAGAGCCGCGCGAACCTGCTTAAGGAGTTCGAGAACACCGGGGCGAAGGTGCTGGGCGCGGCGCAGGAGCGGTTTCTGGAGCGGGCGAGCGAGCGCTTCGGCCATTCGGAGAAGACCAGCGAGGAGAAGATCCGCGCGCTGCTGCAACCGGTCGGCGAACGGCTGGCGAAATACGAACGCCAGGTCGCCGAGCTGGAGGAAAAGCGCGGCGACGCCTTCTCGCGCCTCTACGAGCAGATCACCGAGATGCGGCGTGGGCAGGAAGATGTCCGGCGCGAGGCGCAGCGGCTGGGCAATTCGCTCACCAACGCGCCTAAGGCCCGCGGCCGCTGGGGCGAGCGGGCGCTGCAGAACGTGCTGGAACAATGCGGCCTGTCCGAACACACCGACTTCATCCTCGAACACTCGGTCTCGACCGACGAGGGCCGGCTGAGGCCCGACGCGATCGTCAACGTGCCGGGGCAGAAACGGCTGGTGATCGATGCCAAGGTGTCGCTGAACGCCTATCAGGCCGCGTTCGAGGCGGACGACGAGGAGGAGCGGGCACGGCAGCTGGGGCTCCACGCCAAATCGATGCGCGGCCATGTCCAGACGCTCGGCTCCAAGAGCTATCAGAGTCAGTTCGACGACACGCCCGACTATGTCGTGATGTTCGTGCCGGGCGAGCATTTCGTCGCCGCCGCGCTCGAACACGATCCGGAATTGTGGGACTTCGCCTTCCGCAACAAGGTGCTGCTGGCGACGCCGACCAACCTCGTCGCGATCGCGCGCACCGTGGCGCAGGTATGGCGGCAGGACACCATCGCTAACGAGGCGATGGAGATCGGCAAGGCGGGCGCGGAGCTTTACGACCGGCTCGCCATCGCCGCCGAGCATATGAAGCGCGTGGGCGGCGGGCTGGAAACCGCGGTCAACAATTACAACAAGTTCGTCGGCAGCTTCGAACGCAACGTCCTGTCCGCCGGGCGTCGGCTGGCAGACAAGGGCATCGAGATCGGCAAGCGCGAGATCGAGGACGTGCCCAAGGTCGAGGCGAGCCCGCGCTATAACAACGAAGATGCCGCCGCGATCGAGGACGGCACCGGCGAGGAGCGTGAGGCGGCGGAGTAGAGCCGCGCGAAGCCCTACCGCCCGGCGGTTCGCGATCTCAGCCGATCGATCGTCGCGCTTTCGAACGCGAGCGGATCGCGCCGCGCCGCCGCCAGCATCTCGCGCGAGAGCTCCATCGCGCACCGCCCGTCCGCCAGCATCACCCCGGTGTCGCACGCGGCCGCCAGCGTGCCCAGATCGTGCAGCGCGGTGATCAGGGTCAGTCCATCGTCCACCATCGCGCGCAAGGCCCGGCGCAGGTCGAAGGCGGCGACCGGGTCCAGCCAGTTGAACGGCTCGTCCAGGATCACCGCGGCATGCTCCCCGGCAAAAGCGGTCGCGATGGCCGCCCGCTGGCGCATTCCGGCGGAGCATTCGCCGATCCACCGTTCCATCAACCCGTCGAGCCCCAGCGCCTGCCACAGCGGTTCCAGGCGCGCGCGATACGCTTCCCCCGACCCGCTCACCAGCTCGAGGACCTCGCGCACCCGCAGCATGTCGGGCAGCGTGTCCGGCGGTGGGGCGAAGCCGAAATGGCGGGCACGCCCCGCGCGGTCGCCCGCCACTTCAAGTCCGTCCAGCAGGCACGATCCGCCTGCGAAGGGCAGCCGGCCGCCCAGCGCCCGCAAAAGGCTGGTTTTGCCCGAGCCGTTCGCGCCGATCAGGCCGAACCAGGAGCCGGGCGAAACGGACAGCGCGATCTCGTGCGTGACGAGCGCCCCGCCGCGCTTCACCGCCGCATTGCTGAGCGCCACCGCCGCGGTCATGTCAGCAACCAACACGCCTGGCGCGCCCGGCGATGCAGATACCACAGCATCGCCGCCGCCAATGCCGGGCTGAGCGGCGGGACCGACAGGGCGGAGATGGCTAGCACGCCCAGCATGACGGACACCAGCAGGTCGGCCTGCTTCCTGCGATAGAGGCGGTAGGCCATGATCCGGATCGTCGCCACCAGTGCGAAACCCCCGCAGATCGCTGCAACGATGCCGGCCGCGACGGGCTCCACCAGGGCCAGGCAGGCCGGTACGGCGATCCCTGCGAACCATGCGATGGCCGTGCAGCGATCGGCGACGATGGCACCCGACCCATGGCCGACGATCGTGCGGAACCGTACCAGTTCGGCATCGACCGCCGTCATAGGAAGCATGCAAACGATCGATCCGCAGATAGCAATCCCGGCCACGGTGTCGTTGGACACGAGGCGGCTCGCGGCCAGCATCGCAACGGTCAGCAGCGCGGCGCAGATCATGCCGAAGCGCGGACGCCCCGCTTCGTTCAGCACCCACCGGCGCAGGTTGCCCGTCCGGTACGCCGGGCCGAATGGCGTGAGCGCCGCCAACGCGTATGCGCCCGCCGCACCGGCACCGTACCCCATCAGCGCTCCGCCGATGAGCACAGAGCGGATGACGAGCGCGACCGCGAGCGCGACGAAGGCGGCGATCGCGTGCCAGCCCAGCGTGTAGCGAAGCGCGTCCCCCCGCATCAGCGCGCGGGACGGCATGGGGCCGTCGAACGCGTGGAACGCCAATCGGCGCGCGATGGTGCTTCCAACTAGGAGCCCGGCGAGCGCAGCCGAAGCGGCTGCAATCCGGAAGGCGACCTGCGGTGGGCGAGACCCGATCCAGCCGCGCAGGATGGCGAACCCGACCGCCGCCGCGACCACGATCGTCAGCGCATCGCGCCATCGTGTGAGGATCGCCCTTGTCGCATTCGCGGCGATCCTGACATCGTATCGGAAAAGCCTGCCCAGCGACATGTAACCTCTTTCGCCGCAGCACCGAGTGGGGGCAACCGCTAACTTCGGGCGCTCTTTCTACCGAAGCGGAGCCGCCGGATCCGGCCTCGCAACCCTCCATCGCCGGATGGACGCGACCGCCAACGACCCTGCGGCAAATTTAATTGTTGCTTAAATTGTGTGGAAGGTTTAACTCAGACTTAAATTAAAAAGAGGACAAAGTGAACCGCTTCACCACAGCCCGCAACGCGCGCTTCGCCACGATCGCAGTTCTGGTTTGCACGATCAGCGGACTGGCGCTGAACAGCACTGGATTGCTCAGCGACCATGGCGGGCAGGATGCGCAAATCCGGCAGGCGGCGGGTCTGATACCCTCCTTGTGTTACGTCGCGGCGATCTGGATGGTGGAGCGGGCGTTCCGTTCGATCGAGAGGGGGCAGCGAATAGAGGTCGCTCTCGGCAATCTGATGCAGAACCTGGGCCTGTGGCTGTTCCTGGGGGGCATTGCCTTCGTCTTCGTGCAGCCCCTGTTGCTGAAGGCGCTGACCGTCAGCTGGGGCGCGTGGGCGTGGTTCGACGTGCCTTCGATCACGCTGGGGTGCCTGGGGCTCCTGCTGTTCGTGATGGCCCGACCCCTGCGTGACGCCGCCGTAGCCCGCGCGGAAATCGAGGGTATCCTTTGATGCCGAT
Source organism: Erythrobacter sp. LQ02-29 (assembly GCF_022576075.2). Taxonomy (NCBI): domain Bacteria; kingdom Pseudomonadati; phylum Pseudomonadota; class Alphaproteobacteria; order Sphingomonadales; family Erythrobacteraceae; genus Erythrobacter; species Erythrobacter sp. LQ02-29. The sequence continues at coordinate 1,198,603 of NZ_JANCNT010000001.1, forward strand.
CACCATCACGCTCGACCGCCTTCTCAAGGACCGCGGCCTGCTGGGCAAGGAGGTGGCGGAGACAGTCGGGCTGAGCGAGACCCAGCTTTCCCTGTTCCGCTCGGGCAAGGTCCGGGGCATACGCTTCTCGACCCTGGCGCGGCTATGCTTCGCCCTGGACTGCGAGCCGGGCGATCTATTGGGCTATGCGAAGGACCCTGCCGATATGGCGGCGGATCGGCCCGGCGAAAGTTCCTGATGCCGAGCCATGAGGGCATCGGCGCGCTGGCTATGAAGCCCTTAGTCGGTCCGGTCAGCTTTTCTCACGGGTAGGCCAGGCTTTCATGGCTGCGTGGACAACGCATGTGAGCGAAGCGCGATCGACACCATCACGGGCCATGACGGACAGCCCCTGAATCAATGCGACCACCATATTTGCCAAAGCGGCGGCGTCCGTATCGCGTGGCAATGTACCGTCTGAAATGTCGCGCTCGACACGTGTCTGGAGGGCGTCACGCAATTGGCGGCGATATTGAGCGACAGCGGCACGAACGTCGGCCGACGCGGCGGATCCGCTGGCGGTGGAACTCGCTAGTAGACAGCCGGGGGGCGTGTCCGCACCGGTGAAGGTATCGACCGAATTGGCCAGAACCGAGAGTGCCGCTTCATAGGCGCTGGGTGCGGCATCGATCGCCGCGCGAACCTCTTGCGTGTCGCCAGCATACAGCCGGACCGCCTCGAGGAAGAGGTGCTTCTTGTCCCGGAAAGCGGCGTAGAGGCTCGGTGCGCTTATTCCCATCGTGCGTGTCAGGTCGCTGATGGAGGTCGTTTCGTAACCATACTGCCAGAATGCCAGCATAGCCTTTTCGAGGGCGGCGTCGCGATCGAACGACAGCGGTCGGCCGCTCTTGCGCCGAACATCCGAAACCCGATCGTCTGCTACTTCCGTATCGTTCACTACAATATCCATTGACATCGGCCTACCAGGGACACAGATAGTTCTGTAACGATCATTATAAAGGTTTTTCCATGTCTTTGACCGATTTCCGTACACTCGGCCGCTCCGGCCTCGTCGTCAGCCCCCTCGCGTTGGGCACCATGACCTTCGGACCCGGTGAATGGGGGGCGAACGAAGCGTCCTCTCGTGCCATCTTCGACGCGTATCGCGAGGCCGGAGGCAATTTCGTCGATACGGCGGACATCTATTCCGGAGGCCAGAGCGAGCAACTGGTCGGCAAGTTCATAGCAGAAGCAGGCCTGCGAGACGAAATCGTGCTCGCCACCAAGTTCGGCTTCAACGGATCGGCCAATCCGCTCACCGCGAACCAATCGAGTGCGGGCAATCCGAACGCGGGTGGATCGGGTGCGAAGAACATCCATCGTGCCCTGGAAGGATCGCTGAAGCGCCTCGGGACGGATTACATCGACCTTTACTGGATGCACATCTGGGACGGCGTCACCCCGATCGGGGAAATCGTCCAGACGCTCGGCGACCTCGTCCGCTCAGGCAAGATCCGGTATTACGGCTTCTCCGACATGCCGGCATGGGTCGGTAGCAAGGCCGCCACGATTGCGGCGGAGCGGGGCGTTCCGGGGCCGATCGCAATGCAGCTCGAATATTCTCTGGTCGCGCGCGATGTCGAAGCCGAACATTTCCCGGCGGCGCGCGACGGGGGCATGGGCATCATGCCCTGGAGCCCGCTGGCGGGCGGCTTTCTGACCGGGAAGTATCAGCGCGACGACACGTCCGACACCGGACGGCTGAGCGGTGCCAACCCGTTCGGCGACAGCAAGTTCACGGATCGCAACTGGGATATTCTCAGCGCCGCCGAGAGCATTGCCCGGGAAATCGAACGCCCGGTTGCTCAGGTTGCGCTCGCATGGACGTTGGCGCAGCCCGGCGTCACTTCTACCCTGGTCGGCGCGAGCAAGGTGTCGCAGCTCGAAAGCAATGTCGCGGCCACCGAACTCGACCTCAGCCCGGATCAGCTCAAGCGGCTCGATGACGCTAGCGCCCCGACGCCCGGGTTCACCGCTTCGCTCACTTCCCGCGATACGCGGCGCATGGTGCATGGCGGACATGCGGTGAGCGGTTGGGACGACTCGGCCGGAACGCGCTGAGGACCCTGTCGCGTTCCTTATCCAGCTTGGCCGATACGGCGGTTTCGCACCCGCTTTCCTACACGCGCTCAACCTGTCTTACCCTGCGCAATGCCAAAGCGCCTCGCCCATCGCTGCCGCCGCAGGCCGCCGTTCTTCCATCCCGTGCCGCTGCGCGCGCGGCGCGACGGGTGGAGTATCGAGCGGCAGTGCGCATTTCTGGCGCAACTCTATCTCACCGGCTCGGTCGGCGCGGCGGCGCGCTGCGTGGGGATGAGCCGTCACAGCGCCTATCGGCTGCGCGCGCGGGAGGGGGCGGAAAGCTTCGCCCATGCCTGGGACAGCGTCCTGACGCCGCCCGGAACCGGTCGCCGCCACGCGCCGCGAACCGATTGGCGGAAGGTGACAGTTCCGCAGCTGATCCGTCGGATCGAGACCGGCCTGGTCCAGCCGGTCATCCATCGCGGCCGGATGACCGCGCTGCGGCGCAAGGCCGACAATTCCGCGCTTTTGCGCCTGTTGCGCCGGATCGACGCGAACGAGCCCGGCGCTTCCGATGGGCCTCCCGGATGCTGAGCCGCGAGTTTTGCAAAGACCCCCGGTCGGCGTTCCATCCTCCGCCGCTTGCCCGCTCTCGCCGGGCGCGAAGTTCCTACCGGATGTCGAAATCCAGCACGGTGAAGCGCGCCGGGCCGGTGGCGTACACCCCGTGGCCGCGCCCGCCCGCCGATCCGAAGACGAAGCCGACGCGTCCCGCATCGTCCAGCGCCTCTTGGAACGCAGCCGGATCGTTGCGCGCGGTGGTGTGCATCACCGCGCCCCAGCTGCGATCGAGCGGCACCGCGATCTCGTGCGTGCCGGGCGACAGCGGCATCATGGTGGCGGGCGCGGCGTACCAGCGATACGCCTCGAACCGGCCCCGGCCGCTCCAGTTGTCGCCGCGGCGCTGGAAATAGAGCGTGATCGCGGCCTGCGCCTTCGGGTTCTCAGCGGCGATGAAGCGTGTGCCGGGGCCGGCGTCGATGCGATAGCGCAGGCGGAGTTCCTTTGCGCCGGCCAGCGAGCGGACCGGCAGGGTGACGTAATGCACGCTGCCCTCTCGCGCGCCGGTGGGGAAGGTGAACTGCGGTCCGTCCCGGCCCGCGCTCAGTTGGCCGGGCATGCCGGGCGAGTAGTTGCGCCCGCGCACCACCGGGCCGATCTCCCAGTCGGAAGCCGACTGCGCGATCGCGACGCCCGAGGCGAGCAGGGCGGGAATGGCGAGGAGAGAGAGGTATCGGCGCATGGCGGGAAACTAGGACGCGAACGCTGCATCGCCCGTGAATGCCTCCGCCGCGTCCCGTTCAGGCAGCGGGCGGGGCGCGGGTCAGATCTCGAGGCTGGCGAGCACTTCGTAGGCCAGCACCGCGGCGGCGACTGCGGCGTTGAGGCTGTCGGCGCGCCCGCGCATCGGCATGGTGACACGCAGGTCGCACGCGGCCTCGTAATCCTCCGGCAGCCCTTGCGATTCGTTGCCGACCATCACGAAGCAGGGCGCTTCGTACGGTGCGCTGCGATAGGGCACCGCGTCCCGAAGCGATGCGGCGACCAGCTGGCCGGGGCCGTTGCGCAGCCATGGCAGGAACCCCTCCCAGCGCGTCTGGACGATCGCCTGCGTGAAGACGGCCCCCATGCTGGCGCGAACCGCCTCCACGCTGAAGGGATCGGCGCAGTCGTCGATCAGGATCAGCCCGCCCGCGCCGACCGCATCCCCGGTGCGCAGCATCGTGCCCAGATTGCCCGGATCGCGCAGGGCCTGCGCCACCAGCCAGATCGGCGCGGCGGAGCGATCGAGCGCGGCGAGGGTGGTATCCCATTCGGCGAAGGCGCCCACCACCGCCTGCGGATTGTCCTTGCCGGTGATCTTGGCGAGGATCTCCACCGGCACCTCGATCACCTCCCCCCCCACGCGCGTGACCGCCTGTTCGAGCGCCTCGACCAGCGGGTGCGGATCGCGCCCCTCTGCCATCACCAGCGTTTCGGGAATCCGGCCGTTCTCGCGCGCATCGGTAAGCAGGCGCAGCCCCTCCGCCAGGAAGCGGCGCTCGCGGCGGCGATGCTTCTTTTCGCGCAGGGCGCGCAGCGCTTTTACCGTCGGATTGGAGAAGCCGGTGATCCGGCGGCGCGCCATGGCGCTATTCCTCGCCGAAGCCGTTTTCGACCAGCTGGCAGAGCCCGTTCAGCACCGTCTCGTCACCCGTGCCGCCGACCATGATCTCGATCGTGTCGCCCTTCGCCGCGCCCAGCATCATCAGGCCGAGGATGGAGCCACCCGCGGCCTCCGATCCGTCCTTCGCCACCGTCACTTCGCACCCGTCGGGCAGCTCGGAGACGGCGGAGACGAACTTCGCGCTCGCCCGCGCATGCAGGCCGCGCTGGTTGACGATCGTAACGGTGCGCCGATGCTCGCTCACGACGCCTTCTTCTCCGCATGCGCCACATCGCCATGACCGAGAAATTCGGACGCGACCGTTATGTAATTGCGCCCGGCCTCCTGCGCCGCGGTGGCCGCAGCGCGCACATCCATGGTCTTGCGCACTCCGGCGAGGCGGATCAGCATAGGCAGGTTGATCCCGGCGATCACCTCTATCCGCCCGGCGTCGAGCAGCGAGATGGCGAGGTTGGACGGCGTACCGCCGAACAGGTCGGTCAGCAGGATGGCGCCCTGACCGCTATCGACGGCGGCGACCGCGTCCGCGATTTCGCGGCGACGCTCCTCCGCATCGTCGTTCGGGCCGATGCACACGGTCCGGACGGCGGCCTGCGGCCCGACCACGTGTTCCATCGCGGCCACGAATTCCTCGGCCAGCCGGCCGTGGGTGACGAGGACGAGTCCGATAAGGGGAGGGGTGAATTCTTCTAACATCACGTCGTGCCCGGCGCTGTCCCGCTTGTGGTTCCCGGCCTTACTGGCTTTCGATCCGGTCCGCGGTGCGCGACGCCAGGTTGCGGTGAATGACAGTGGGCGAAATTCCCCCCTCGCGCAAGGCCTGCGCCATGCGTTCGGCGGTATAGACCGAACGATGTCTCCCTCCGGTACAACCGAAGGCGACGTGGACATAGGCCTTGCCCTGCTTGCGATAGCGCGGGAGCAGGTCGATCACGAGGTCGCGCATGCGGGGAAAGGTTTCGGCGAAGGCTCCGTCGCGCTCGATATATTCGCCCACTGCCTCGTCCCTGCCGGTCTGTTCACGCAGGCCCTCCGCCCAGTGCGGATTGTCGAGATAGCGCATGTCGAAGACGAGATCGGCCAGGGGCGGCATGCCGCGGGCGAAGCCGAAACTGCTGACCGTCACAGTCAGGGCGTCGGGGGCGACATCCTCGAACCGCTGCCGGACGAACTGCTGCAGCTCGTTGCTCGACAGCGTGGTGGTGTCGATTACCATGTCGGCCCAGCTGCGCAGCGGTTCCATCAATTCGCGTTCCGCGCGGATACCGTCGAGCGCGGCCCGGCTTTCGGACAGGGGGTGGCGGCGCCGCGTCTCGTTGTAGCGGCGTTCCAGTTCGCCGCTCCCGCAATCGAGAAACAGGGTGGCGATCGAGAGGTCTTCGCGCTGTGCTAGACGCCCGACCAGTTCGATGATTTCGGCCGGTACGAAACCGCGCGTCCGGGCGTCGAACCCGATCGCCAGCGGGCCGGGATCGCCGGCTGCCTCGCTGACGAAGGATTCGAGCAGGCGGATAGGGAAATTGTCGACCGCTTCCCACCCCAGATCCTCCAGCACATGAAGAGCGGTGGTCTTGCCCGCGCCGGAAACGCCGGTGACGAGCAGGATATGCTGCCGTTGCCCGGTCATCGGGCGGGGCGGGAATCGCGGGGCACCATGGCGCGGTTCATCGCCGATTTGCCGCTTGCTGGGAAGGGGTCACGCAAGTCCGTAACGCCGCAGGGCGATTTCGGCGCGGATCGCCGTTGCTGGAATGCCCGGATCGAAGGCGAGCACGGGAATCGCCGCCCCGGCCAGTTCCTCCCTGTCCGCCGCCTCGACATAGCGCGGAGCCTCCCCGGTCAGTCGCAGCAGCAGGGCGACGGCGGCGGGGGACGCGGGCAGGGTATGGATCCCGACATTGCGTACCTCTATCAGCCCGACCGTAGCGGCGACCGGATGCGCGATCAGGCGCGTGCCCTCGCGTGCCAGTTCCACGCCGTCGTCCCCCACCAGCACTGCCCCGCGGTCGATCAGCTTCAGCGCCAGCGTGCTCTTGCCGCTGCCCGGCGGCCCGGCGATCAGCAGACCGCGTCCGCCTACCGCCACGCAGCTCGCCTGGAATCGCGTCACGGCTCGTTCTCGTCGGAGCGGGCGGCGGGCAGGCGGACGACCAGGCACGCCCCGTATCCGCCATCGGCGCGGTCCTCCACGCTCAGCGTCCCGCCATGCGCTTCGACGATGGTGCGCGCGATGGCGAGGCCAAGGCCGCTGTGATTGCCGAAATCCTCCGCCTCCGGCCGGTCCGAATGAAACCGTTCGAAAACCTTGGCCCGTGCGTCTTCAGGGATGCCCGGCCCCCGGTCGCAGATCACGAGGTCGGCGGTCCTCCCGCTCTCGCGCACGGTCAGCTCGACCGGCGCACCGGGGGGGGAGAAGGACACCGCGTTGTCGATCAGATTGTCGATCACCCGCTCCAGCCGCAGCGGCACGCCCATGACCGCCACAGTGCGCTCCGGCCGTTCGATCGTGATCTCGTGACCGCGATTGAGGCCCCGTCCTTCGCGCGAGATGGCGATATTGGCAGCCAGGGCAGCGAGGTCGATCGGTTCGAAGGTGGCGCGCGACAGCTCGGCATCGATGCGGCTGGCCTCGGAAATCTCGGTGACCAGGCGATCGATCCGGCGCACGTCGTGCGTCGCGATCTCCAGCAATTGGGCGCGCAGGTCCGGATCGTTCACGGTGCCGAGCGATTCGACCGCGCTGCGCAGGGACGCGAGCGGGTTCTTGATCTCGTGCGCGACATCGGCGGCAAAATGTTCGACCGCATCGATCCGCTGGCGCAGCGCATGCGTCATGTCGGATACTGCGCGTGCGAGGACGCCGATCTCGTCCGGGCGGTCGGGCAAGCGCGGGACCTCCACCTCGCGTTCGCGCCCCAGCCGCACCCGCTGCGCCGCCTTGGCCAGCGTCTGCAGCGGCTGGACGATCGTCCGCGCCATGAACAGCGACAGCATGATCGATGCGAACAGCGCCAGCAGCACGCCGAAGCCCAGCGTACTGCGCGCGGCGCGCACCGCCTCCGTAATGTCCACTGCGTTGCGGGTGGTGAGCAGCGTCGCGCCCTGCAGCCCCACCGGCGCGGCGGCGGTGATGACCGGGGTGCGGTCGCGTGCCTGGCGCAGCTCGATCTGCGAAAGCCGCTGTTCGCGCGCGCGAACCAGTTCGGGCCACGCATCGGCGGTTTGCGCCTCCGGCTCGATATAGCGCGGCACGGGTTGTGCGCTGACGAGCGTGTCGACCACCTGGTCGAGCAGCCGTGCGAAGCGCAGGGAGAAGGGATCGTCGTCCGGATTGTCGAGCGTGAAGCCGGGCTCGTCCAGCTTGAAGCTGTCGGCGATTAGCCGCCCCTTCGGATCGAACAGGCGCAGGCGCATCTTCTGTTCCTTGCCGATCTGGATCAGCAGCGCGTCCTGCCGCTCGCGGCTCGCACCCGCCAGCGCCTCGGCGGTGATCTGCGCCTCGATCCGGGCGAGCTTGTAACGCTCGTCGAGCAGCTGCGCCCGGTAGGAATCGAGGTAGAAGATGCCGCCGCCCAGCAACGCCAGCGGCAGGATGTTCACCGCCAGGATGCGAGCGGTGAGCGAGAGCCGTTCCAGCGGGCGGATACGGGCGAGCGGCCGGACCAGCCGGTCCCGAACCGTCGGCGCGTCAGCCATCGGAGAAACTGTACCCCGCGCCGTAGAGCGTCTCGATCGCGGAAAATTCGCGGTCGATCTGGCGGAACTTGCGCCGGATGCGCTTGATGTGGCTGTCGACCGTGCGATCGTCGACGAAGATGTCGTCGGGATAGGCCGCATCCATCAGCTGGTTGCGGCTCTTGATGATGCCGGGGCGCAGCGCCAGCGCCTCCAGCAGCAGGAACTCGGTCACGGTCAGCGCCACCGGGCGGTCCTCCCACGCGACCTTGTGGCGCGCGGGATCCATGGTCAGCCGCCCGCGCGAGAACGGTTCGCGCGGCGGACCCGCTTCCTCGCCTTCGACGCCATCCTCCTCCAGCCCGCTGCGGCGCAGGATCGCGCGAATGCGGGCGAGCAGCAGGCGCAGGCTGAACGGCTTGGCGATATAGTCGTCCGCGCCCATTTCGAACCCGGCTTCCTCGTCGCGCTCGTCGTCCTTGCTGGTCAGGAAGATCACCGGCAGGTCGGATTCGGCGCGCAGGCGGCGCAGCAGCTCCATCCCGTCCATGCGCGGCATCTTGATGTCGAAAACGGCGAGGTCGGGCGGGCTTTCCAGCAACGCCTTGAGCGCGCCTTCGCCGTCGGAATAGACCCGCGTGGCGAAACCTTCCGCCTGCAGCGCGATCGAAACGGTGGTCAGGATGTTGCGATCGTCGTCGACCAGCGCGATCTCGCGCCGCCCCCTGCGCGGGGCGGGCGCTTCACCCGTGTCGCTCGTCCGCACCTCGCTCGTCATGATCGCCTTTCCGCACCTTTGCTCGCGATCCGGCGTAAACGGATGTGCAGGCCGACACAATGCGAGAGCGCGGCACAAACCCGCGCCGCAGGGCATCTTTTCGTCGCGCTTCGTGCGCAAGCCGTTTGACGGGATCGCCAGCCCGCACTATGCGGTCGCGCATACCTATGCATAACCACGCCGGAGGCGCGCCGCGATTCGTTCGATGCAGCGTCCCGGAGGAGATTTCGTTCACGTGATCAATGGCTTGTCGCACTCGCTCGCCGACCAGGGCATTCGGACCGATGCGGAAGTCCGCGCCAATCTCGGCACCGCCGAACTGGTGGAGCGGGCGGTGGCCGACAACGAAGGTCGCCTGTCGAAGCACGGCGCGCTGGTGGTCGAAACCGGGAAGCACACCGGTCGCAGCGCGAACGACAAGTTCATCGTGCGCGACGGCGAGACCGAGGACACGGTGTGGTGGGGCAAGGTCAACAAGCCGATGGCGCCCGAACACTTCGCCGCGCTGAAGGAGGATTTCCTCGCCGCCCTCGCGGACAAGGATAAGCTATACGTCGCCGACCTGTTCGGCGGTTCGCAGCGCGAACACCGGGTTAAGGTGCGGGTGGTGAACGAACTCGCCTGGCACAACCTGTTCATCCGCACCCTGCTGTGTCGGCCGACGGCGGAAGAGCTGGAAGGCTTCGCACCCGAATACACCATCATCGACCTGCCGAGCTTCCGCGCCGATCCCGAACGGCACGGGTCCCGCAGCGAGACGGTGATCGCGGTCAACCTGTCGGAGAAGCTGATCCTGATCGGCGGCACGCGCTATGCGGGCGAGATGAAGAAGAGCGTCTTCGGCATCCTCAACTACCTGCTGCCGCCCAAGGGCGTGATGCCCATGCATTGCAGCGCCAATATCGGGCCGGACGGCAAGACGGCGGTATTCTTCGGCCTGTCGGGCACCGGCAAGACCACGCTGTCCGCCGATGCCAGCCGCACGCTGATTGGCGACGACGAACATGGCTGGTCAGACACCGCGGTCTTCAATTTCGAAGGCGGCTGCTACGCCAAGATGATCCGCCTCGATCCCGCGGCGGAGCCGGAAATCTTCGCCACCACCAAGATGCCGGGCACGGTGCTGGAAAACGTGGTGATGGACGCAGACGGCGAGCTCGATCTCGACGACAACTCCTTGGCGGAGAACACGCGCGGTGCCTATCCGCTCGAGTTCATTCCCAATACCAGCGCGGACAATATGGGGCCCGTGCCGAGCAATGTGGTGATGCTGACCGCCGATGCCTTCGGTGTGCTGCCCCCGATCGCGCGGCTGACCCCCGATCAGGCGATGTATCACTTCCTGTCGGGCTACACCGCGAAGGTCGCGGGGACGGAAATCGGCGTGACCGAGCCCGAGGCGACTTTCTCCACCTGCTTCGGCGCACCCTTCATGCCGCGCCATCCCAGCGTGTACGGCAATCTGCTGAAGGAGCGGATCGCGAAGGGCGAAGTGCAGTGCTGGCTGCTCAACACCGGCTGGACCGGGGGCAAATACGGCACCGGCAGCCGCATGCCGATCAAGGCCACGCGCGCGCTTCTGAACGCTGCGCTCGACGGCGATCTGGACGCTGTCGAATATCGCAAGGACCCGAATTTCGGGTTCGATGTGCCGGTTTCCGTGCCTGCGCTGGCGGATAAGGGGATCGATCAGACCATCCTCGATCCGCGCAGCACTTGGGCCGATGCCGAGGAATACGATCGCACCGCGCAAAAGCTGGTGCAGCTGTTCGTGGATAATTTTGCCGAGTTCGAAGCGCATGTGGACGAGGGCGTGCGCAACGCCGCCCCGCAGGCGGCCTGACCCGCTTCGCCACCCGGCCACGAGTTGGAGAGGAGAGCCCCCGCCCGGGAAACCGGAGCGGGGGCCAATCGTATCTGGAGGGATGGACGGCCCGTCGCCGTCCGACCACAGGAGAACGAGACGATGGGCCTTTTCGATCAGGTCATGGGCGCAGCCCGCAACCACCCCACGGTCAAGAACATGGCCGACAAACTCGGCATCGAACCCGAAACCGCCGAGAAGGCGATCGCCGCCCTTGCCGAGGCGCATCACCAGGATGGCGACACCATCCGGACGGCGGCGGACAAGACCGGCATCGACGCCGATATCCTCAGCCAGATTCGCGATCAGATCGGTGGCGAAGGCTCGCTCGCCAAGTTCGCTTCCATGCTCGACCAGGACAACGACGGTAATCCGTTCGACGATGTCGCGAATTTCGCCAGCGGCCTGTTCGGGAAGAAATGACCCGCGCAATCTGACTGCCTGGCCCGCGCGCACTGCGTGCGGGCCTTTCATGCTGCGCTCATCTCGCGCGCGTGATATTGCGCGCCCATGACCCGCTTCGCCGCGCCGCTTTCGCTCCTATTCGCACTCGCCGCTGCGGCGGCATGCACCGCCCAGCAACCGAGCCAAGCTGCCGCGCAAGAGGCTGCCGCTACCGAAACGCCCGCCCCGGTGGCGACGGTCGATCGTCCACAGGTGCTGGAAGCGCAGGTGGTCGCGACCTATCCGCACGATCCGAACGCGTTCACGCAAGGGCTGCTGTGGCATGACGGCGCGCTTTACGAAAGCACGGGCCAGATCGGCGAATCGAAAATCCGCAAGGTCGACCTGACAAGCGGCAAAGTGCTGGCCGAAAAGCCGATCCCCTCGGGCGAATTCGGCGAAGGGATGGCGCTGGTGGGCAAGGAGCTCGTCAGCCTGACCTGGAAGGACGGCATCATCCATCGCTGGAAGATGGACGGATTGAAGCCGGTCCGCTCGCAGGAAGGCTATCCGTACGAAGGCTGGGGCCTCACCACGCTGGGCGACGAGCTGATCGCCTCCGACGGAAGCGCGAACCTGCATGTGCTCGATCCGAACACCTATGCGTGGAAGCGCGACATCCCCGTCACTCTCAACGGCCGCCCCCTGCGCCAGTTGAACGAGCTGGAGACGGTGGACGGCATGATCCTGGCCAATGTCTGGATGAGCCCCTTCATCGTCGCGATCGAGCCCGCCACGGGCAAGGTGCGTCAGCTGTACGATCTGCGTGGGATCGTGCAGCAGGTCGCGGCGAGCGACCCGAACGCCGTGCTCAACGGCATCGCATGGGACCCGACAGGCAAGCGCCTGTTCGTGACGGGCAAGCGCTGGCCCAGTCTGTTCGAGATAACCCTCGTGCCCAGCGATCAAATGGTTCAGTAGGCCGATCGCCGAACCTAGCTCTCCGGATCATCGCCCTCCGGCGGGGAAACCAATGTCGGCAGATCGGCAGGACCGACCGGCGTTCCCTCCTCGAACCCGGCAAGCGCCTCATGCAATTGCCTGGCCTTTTCCGCCAGTCCCCCGCCATGCGGGTTGGAAGCGACCGAGAGCAGGTTCGCCTGCGCGAGCGCGATCTTGCCTTCGCCCGCCTGCATGAGAGCGGTCTGGAAGGTAAGGCCAAGGTCGAACGGTGCGAGCTGCGATGCCCATTCCAGCGCGCCTCGGGCCAGTTCCGGCACCTCGCCGCCGCGCATCTGCGCGATGCGATAGAAATAGATCAGCGGCAGCGGATGGTCGTTCTCCAGCTGGTTAAGCGCGGTCCACGGTTTGAGCGCGGCGGCCCAGTCCGCATCCGCGCCCGCTTCGCTCGCCTCGGCGAACAGGGCATATCCCTTCTGGACGTAGGGATTGGTCAGCGCGGGATCGAGTGCGATCGCCCGGTCCGCAGCAGCGATCGCCGCATCGGGGTTGCCCGCGTCGTATTCCGCCTCCGCCAGCTCCGCCAGGACGCTGGGATCGTCCGGGTATTTCGCCGCGATCCTGCGAGCGTCCTCGACGATGGCAAGCGCCTGTTCGCGATTGACGCCGCGCTGCGAGCGCATCTGGACCTCGATCATCTCGTCCATCCCCTCGCTCAGTTCGCTGACCGTCACGGGCCGGATTTTCAGCCACTCCGCTGGGAGGGAGATCTGCATCATCTTGGACGAACCGAGATAGTCGTCGAGTTCGTCCTCCAGCTGGTCGAGGTCGCCGAAGCCCGCGCGCGCCGCTTCGAGCGGTGCCTTGCCGTCGAGGAGCGCGGTCAGATAAGCGGCGAACTGTCCGCGCCGCTCCTCGTTGAAGGTCAGGTAGTGATAGAGCAGCCAGCTGCGACCGTAGAACGCGTCGTAGCCCTTCTTGCGCTTCTTCTCGTAGAGTTCGGGATCGAACAGTTCCTCGATCGACACTTCCCGCGCCCGATAGAGCTCGGGGCCGCGATGCTGTGCAGGCTTGCCGATATTCACGCTGCCGTCGCGGGGGAAGTCCGCCGAGGCGTAGAACTCCGCCGCGCCTTCGTTCATCCAGCGCGGCAGGGCGAAACGCGAACTGCTCATCAAGAAGTGGTGGGCGTATTCGTGCAGCAGGATGATTACGGAAAAATCGGGGTCGCGCCCCATTGACCGTATCTTCTGCACGAACGCGCGAGAGCCGCCCGCGCGCGGAATGTAGAAGCCGCCGACATATTTCGAATCGCCTCCGGCCAGTTTCTGCACATCGCGCTCGCTGCCGACCACGTAGATCGTGACCCGGTTGGACGGGCTCGGCGCGGCCTGATCGCTTTTGGTAAGGTACGCCATTGCGGCGTGATAGCGCTCCAGCGTCTCGCCGAACTGTTGCAGATCGCGCTCGCTGTCGTCGGCGTAGATGACGAAATGCTCGCTCGACGCCTTGCGCCAGTGCGCCTGCGCGCCGGCGGGTATCGCGGCGAGCAGCGCCGCCAGAACCAGCTTCCTGAAAAACATCCGCATCCCCCCGGTTGCCTCAGCCTATTATGCGCGTGCCCTCTCGATATAGCGACCCACATTCTTCGCCATCACGTCGAGCGGGGAATTGCCGCCCAGCACCACCGCATCGTCGAACGCCTTCAGATCGTAGGCCGCGCCCAGCGCATCCTTCGCCCGCATGCGCTGACGCACGATCTCGCTGTGGCCGACCTTGTAGCCGCAGGCCTGGCCGGGCCAGCTGCAATAGCGGTCGACCTCGCTTTCGACCTCCTCGCGCTTCGACCCGTTGCGCTGCACGAAGAAATCGACCGCCTGCGCGCGGCTCCACCGCTTGTGATGGAGCCCGGTGTCGACGACCATACGGCAGGCGCGAAAGGCCAGGCTCTGGAGATAGCCCAGCCGCCCGACCTTGAAATCGTCGTACGCACCCAGCTCGTCGGCCAGCTGCTCGCCATAGAGCGCCCACCCTTCGGAGAAGGCGTTGAAGGCGAGGACCGAGCGGATCAGTGGCAGCCGGTTGGAAAACTCGCCTTCCCACACATGGCCGGGGATCGTCTCGTGATAGACCAAGTCGGCGAGGTCGTATTTGCGGTGCAGGTCGGTGGTGCGAAGGTTGATCCACATCCGGCCCGGAATGCTGCCGTCCTTGCTGCCCGCGCCGCCATAGGCACCCGGCGCGCCCGGCTCCTCCGCCAGCGGCAGACGCCTTACCTCCAGCCGCGGATCGACCAGCGTGTCGAAAGCGCGCGGCATCTGCGCGGTGATCCAGTCGATCCGGTCGTGGATGAAATCCAGGATCTGCTTGCGCCCCGGATCGCCGGGGGCGAACTTGTAGCGCGGGTCCTGGCTCAACGCCTGCATCCGCTGCCCGACCGAGCCCGTGGTATAGCCGATTTCCTGCAGGATCGGCTCCATGCGCGCGTGCAGCGCGGCCAGCTCTTCCAGCCCGCGCTCGTGCACCTCGTCGGGCGTCAGGGGAGTGGTGGTGCTGGCGCGCAGGCCCCAGCGATACCATTCCTCGCCGCGCGGGCGCGCCCACATGCCGGGGTCTGACGTGGCGATGGCGGCCTGCGCGCGCAGCTCCTCCAGCTGGGCGGCCAGCCCGGCGGCGATCGGCCCGGTCACCGCGCGCTCCGCCGCGTCGACCTGCGCGGTGGGAAGCCCGGCCTTGGCAAGTCGCTCCTTCAGCGCCGCGACGAACAGCGTCCCGCCGCGCGCGTCGGCGAGCGTGCTTTCCATCTGCCCGATCGCCTTCTTCAACAGGAAGTCGGGAGGCACCACGCCCATCGCGCGGGCGGACTGGATACGGCCCAACTCGCCCGCCAGCACGCCGGGAATGGCGTTCAGCCGCGACATGTAGAAATCGACGTCCTGCGCGCTCGACAGCGGCTGGTCGGTATCGAGGAAGCGCGGCAGGTCGAGATAGCTGCCGACGTTCTGGATCACGACATAGGGTGCGTTGCGCCAGCTGCCCACGGCGACATCGCCATAGGGCAGGGCGAACCCGTCGATCGCGGTGCGAAAGGCGCTGCGCACGACCTCGAAACTGGTGAGCTGGTCGGCATTCAGCGACCCTTCCGGATAGCCGTCCATCTGGTCGACGACCCAGCGGAGATATTGCGCGTATTTCTGCTGCCCCTGCGCCGACTGATCCTCCAGCCGCCCGCGCAAACCGGCGTGCTCGCCGGTGTCGACGCCCGCCGAGGTGGCGCGCTCGGGCTCGTGCTCGAACATGCCGTACGCGATTTGATCGAGCCACTCGTCGGGGGCCTTGGCGACCGGGCGGGTGGAAGGGGCCGTCCGGGTGGCGGCGCATCCGGACAGGGCGAGGGCGGAAGTCGCGCCGACCCCGTGGAGGATCTGGCGACGCGAGATGTCGAAGGTTTTGTAGCTCATTCCAGCGGTTTGGCCCGGCCCCCGGAAGCTGTCAAATCACTCCGTGAATTCGGGCGGGACCCGCGCGCCGTTATGTTCGATCCCGCGCATCAGCCGCGCGTGCAGCCAGGCATCGTCTTCCGGTGTGCCGCTCCACTCGGTCGCGCCCAGTTCGCGCGCCAACGCGGCGCGGCTTTCGGGATCGTGCTCCACGCCCAGCAATTCGAGCAGGTCGCTGACCGAGGTGCGCCAGTTGAGGTGATCGGCTCCCGGCATCGAATCGAAATGGTTTTCCAGATCGATCAGCTGCGGGTCCTCCACCGGCGGGGCCGAAGGGGGCGCGGTCGTGTGGTCGTCGCCGAAGATCGCCCGGGTGATGGCGGTGAAAGTGCTCATGGTCTCGCTCCTGTCATGGCGCGCGCACGACGCGCCGCTTGCCGACAGAAGCGCTCGGTATGGCTTTCGGGTTCCTTGGCGCGCCCACGCGGCCTATGGGCGGGCAATGCTGTCCGTCGTTCTCTCGCTGCTGGTCCTTGCGACCATCGCCCTGACCCTGGGCGCGGTGGTCCTATGGCGGCGCGGGGTGCGCAAGCAGGCGCTGCTGATGCTGGTCCTCGCGGCGATCGCCGTCGTCAATATCGCCATCTGGACCCTGCCCGGGGCGGACGGTGCCGCCCCGGTGGATCGCGTTCCGGGCCGGGGAGCGCCCTAGCGCGGGATCTGCCAGCGCACCGAGCCGGTGTAGCTGCCCGCCACCTTCGCGCCGCTGCTGCCGGTCGCGGGCTTGAACTTCGCCCGTTTGCTGACCAGCGCGCAGGTCGCATCGTCCAGCGCGGCGTGGCCGGTGGAGCGGGTGATGGAACATTGCTTCACCTTCCCGTCGGTGCCGATGCTGAGGCGGAAGCTCGCCGTGCCCGCCCATTCGCGCGTGATCCACGACGTGCGGTAATCGCTCTGGGTGACCCAGCTGCTCGCGTCGTTGGCGACGCGCGCCGGGACCGGGTCGAAGCTAGGCTGCGGCGTGGGTAGCGGCGTCTCGCCCGCGCCCGTGTCGCCCATGCCGCCGCTGCCCGCGGTCGGGAAACTGGTGGGCAGGGGCGGAAACACATCCGTGGTGTCGACAGTCGGACCGGGCTCGAACGTGAAGACGGGGGTCGGCGCGTATGGCTTGGGCGCGGCCGCACTGTCTTTCGGCTGAACCTGCTGCGTGGGCGTGGGATCGGGCGGCGGGGGCGGTGGCGGCGGGGCGATGGGAATCTGCCCGCCGACCAGTTTCGGCTCCTCGATCTTGATGACGCCGTTCGCTGCCAACCCGTATAGCAGCAGCGCGCCGAGCCCCGCGTGGACCGCGACGACGGCCACGACAGCGGTCGCGCGGCTGCGGGGATCGCCCGATTGTGCGTAAGCCATGGCAACTCTCCTCTTTGCGGCGCCGGTTCGAGCCGGCGTCTCCTAAGGAGAATGTTACATCGTCACGTCGTTTCACCAAGCGCAATCGCGTGGCAAATCGCCACTTTACGCTACGGTAGGGAGGGTTCGCGGCGTGCGCGCAGCCGCCGGATCAGGTGATCGGGCAGCTCGGATCGAGACGGAAGTCGAGATAATTGTCGACCGAGGCCATCAGTTCGGCCTGCTCGTTCTCGAAGAAATGGTTCGCGCGCGGGATTTCCTCGTGGTGCACGGTGATGTGCTTCTGCGTGCGCAGCTTCTCGACCAGCTTGGTCACCGCATTGGGCTGGACCACGGTGTCCTGTGCGCCGTGGATGAAGATGCCGCTGGCCGGACAAGGCGCGAGGAAGCTGAAATCGTACATGCTCGCCGGCGCGCCGACGCTGATCCAGCCGCGGATTTCGGGACGGCGCATCAGCAGTTGCATGCCGATCAGCGCGCCGAAGCTGACGCCCGCGACCCAGGTCACCTGCGCTTCCTCGTGGATCGACTGAATCCAGTCGAGCGCGGCGGCGGCGTCGGACAATTCGCCCACGCCATTGTCGAAGCTGCCCTGGCTGCGGCCGACGCCGCGGAAATTGAAGCGCAGCGTGGCGAAGCCGCGATCGACGAAGGTCTTGTAGAGTCGCTGCGTAATCTGCTCGTTCATCGTGCCGCCGCCCTGCGGGTGCGGGTGCAGGATCATCGCAACCGGCGCGCGCGGGCGCGGCGGCGGGGAGAAACGGCCTTCGAGGCGGCCTTCGGGGCCGGGAAAGATGACGGTGGGCATGGGAGAGGCACCTGACGAGATTGAGCCGGCGCGGGGTGACGCGCCGAGGGTGCGCGCTATATAGGTTTTTCTCACGATTTCGCAATTGGATTGAAGGGCGGAGCCGATCCCCGATCGCATCTATCTCGACCATGCCGCCACCACGCCGCTGCGCCCCGAGGCACGGGCGGCAATGGAGGTGGGGTTCCGGCTCTGGGCCAATCCCTCCAGCCCCCATGCGGAGGGGCGCAAGGCTCGTGCCGCGCTGGAGGACGCGCGCGAGCGGATAAAGACGGCGCTCGGCTGGCAGGGCGAGGTGATCTTCACCAGCGGGGCGAGCGAGGCGGCTTCGCTGGCGCAAGGTCATGCAGCTGCCCCGGCAACCTATATGTCCAGCGTCGAGCACGATGCGTTGGCGTCCGACATGGTCGATTTTACCTTTCCAGTTGGGAAGGACGGAGCCGTGGACGCTCGGCTGCTCAGCACGTCCCTGACAGAATCTCGCACCCTCGTCGCGGTGCAGCACATCAATTCGGAAACCGGCAACCGGCAGGGGCTTGCTCGGATCGGACAAACCATCCAGGACAACGGGGCCCTGCTGCTGGCAGATTGCGCCCAGAGTGCGGGAAAGTTCGCGATCCCGCCATGCGACATGGCAATCGTCTCAGCGCACAAGTTCGGCGGTCCTATCGGCGTCGGTGCGCTGCTGGTGAAGGATTATGCCCTGCTCCACCCCAGTGGAGGGCAGGAACGCGGCTATCGCCGGGGGACCGAGAACCTGCCCGGCGCGCTTGGCATGGTTGCCGCGCTGGAGGCGTGCGGGAGGCCCTATATCGATCCGGTGGTGCTCGAACCGCTCGACCGGCTTGCGAGCGAATGCCGCACGATCGGCGGCACTTGGCTGTCCGATCACCTGTCCGACCCGACCCCCTACATTCGCGCCCTTGCCATGCCGAACATGTCGGCTACCGCGCAGGTCATGCGCTTCGACATGGCGGGGATCGCGGTGTCTCAGGGCTCTGCCTGCTCGAGCGGGACGATGAAGACGAGCCGGGTGCTGGAGGCGATGCAGGTCGAACCTGAGGTC
This sequence comes from Erythrobacter sp. LQ02-29, assembly GCF_022576075.2. Taxonomy (NCBI): domain Bacteria; kingdom Pseudomonadati; phylum Pseudomonadota; class Alphaproteobacteria; order Sphingomonadales; family Erythrobacteraceae; genus Erythrobacter; species Erythrobacter sp. LQ02-29. The sequence goes on from NZ_JANCNT010000001.1 coordinate 1,217,276, forward strand.
GCTACCAATACCATTCGCGTCAGCTTTGGCTGGAACACCATGCGCGCTGAGGTGGAACGCTTCTGTGAGGTCTGGCTTGATCTGGCAAAGGCATGATCTTTCTATTCCCCTCTATCTCGTCGCCCCGGACTCGATTCGGGGCAAGGCTACCTTCGTGGGCACTGCGAAAGTTGAAGCTCGGCCCCGGATCAAGTCCGGGGCGACGGTTAGGGTAGGGTGAACACCATATTATGATCTACCTCGACTACCAGGCCACCACCCCCCTTGCGCCCGAGGCGCGCGATGCGATGCTGCGCTGGCTTGACGGGCCGGGCGGGACCGCGTTCGGCAACCCCAACAGTCCGCACCGGATGGGGCGGCAGGCGGCGGCGGCGGTGGAGTTCGCGCGCGATCAGGTCGCGGCGTTGTTCCCGGCGGGCGGCCGGGTGATCTTCACCAGTGGGGCGACCGAGGCGATCAATTTCGCCATGCGCGGCACCGCGCGCGGCGAAGGCGAGCCGCAGGGTTCCATCTCCGTCTCCGCGATCGAGCATGCCGCGGTGCTTGATACCGCGCACGCGCTCGGTCGGTGCCACGAACTCAACGTCGCCAGGAACGGCCAGTGCAATACGAAGCAAGACCTGCCCGACGACACCCGGCTGGTCGCGGTGATGCAGGTCAATAACGAGATCGGCACGGTGCAGCCGACGGTCGACTGGCACCGCAAGGCGAAGGCCGCGAACGCGCTCTATCTGTGCGACGCGGTGCAAGCCTATGGCAAAGTGGAGGTGACCGGCGCGGACATGATCGCGATCAGCGCGCACAAGATCCATGGGCCCAAGGGCATCGGCGCGCTGTGGGTGCGCGGCGGGCTGGAGCTGAACGAGGTGCAGACCGGCGGCGGTCAGGAGGCCGGCCTGCGCTCCGGTACGCTCAGCCCGGCATTGTGCGCAGGGTTCGGCGCGGCGGCGCAGGAGGCGAAGGAGCGGATGACGCGCGACGCCGAGCATATCGAGGAGCTGTGGCAGCGCGCGCGGACGCTCTTCGGCCAGAACTGGGCATTGAACGGCAGCGAGGAGGCGCGCTGGCACGGCAACCTCAATCTGCGGCAGAAGGGGCTCGACGTGAACCGGCTGATGAGCGATTGCCGCGACGTGATGTTTTCCGCCGGATCGGCCTGCGCCAGTGGATCGGGGCGCCCCAGCCATGTGCTGAAGGCGATCGGCCTGTCGGACAAGCAGGCGAAGAGCTCGATCCGGCTCGGCTTCGGGCGCTACACCACCATCGAGGAGATCGAGGAGGCCGCGCATCTCATCAACGCCGCGGCGGACGCCCAGTGATGAAGGTCGTCTTCATCACCGCGAACGACCGGCGGGTCGAAGCGCAGGCGGAGCCGGGCGACAACCTGCTGCGCGTCGGGCAGGCGGCGGGCCTGCCGCTGGAGGGGACGTGCGAAGGGCAGATGGCGTGTTCCACCTGCCACGTCGTCGTCGCGCGCGACTGGTTCGCGAAATTGCCCGCAGCGAGCGAGGACGAGGAAGACATGCTCGACCTCGCCCACGGCGTGCGCCCGACCAGCCGCCTGTCGTGCCAGATCGACCTGACCCCGGACCTCGACGGGCTGGAGGTGGAGATTCCGTCCGAGAGCCGGGACATGCGCGGGGTGTGAGCCGGGTAGAAGCGCCCATGGCTCGTCTTTCGGCACCGCGGGTTTGGACTTCATGCGCTTTTCATTGACTTTCGCGCCGTTCGCGCCCATCTGCCCGTCAACTCGCGGGGACCCGACAGCGTGAAGCGGCCCTTTCGCCGCACCGGCCCCGCCTCCAAACCTCTTTCAAAGCTTCCTTTCACGCGGGCGCTTCCAACCCCCGCTTCCCGCGTGAGCACTCGCTCGTGCGCGACGCATATTTTGCGAGTCATAAACACATGAAATTCGAAGATCTCGGGCTGTCGCAGCCCATCCTCCAGGCGCTCGACCTGAAGAACTACACAACCCCGACGCCGATCCAGGAACAGGCCATTCCCACCGTGCTGGAAGGGCGCGACCTGCTCGGCATCGCGCAGACCGGCACCGGCAAGACGGCGGCGTTCATGCTGCCCTCGATCGATCGCCTGTCGGCGGGCGAGCACGGCGCACCGGCCAAGTCGTGCCGCATGCTGGTGCTCGCACCGACGCGCGAACTCGCCGGCCAGATTGCCGAAAGCGCCCGCGATTACGGTGCGCTGTCGGGCCTGACCGTGGCCAGCGTCGTCGGCGGCACCTCCGTCGGCAAGGACCGGCAGAAGCTGTCGCGCGGGGTCGATATCCTCGTCGCGACGCCGGGCCGCCTGATCGACCTGATCGACCAGCGCGTGCTGACGCTGCGCGCGGTGGAAATCCTGGTCCTGGACGAGGCCGACCAGATGCTCGACCTCGGCTTCATCCATGCCCTGCGCAAGATCGTCGACCTGCTGCCCGAAGGGCGGCAGACCTTGCTGTTCTCCGCCACCATGCCCAAGCAGATCAAGGATCTCGCCGCCAAGTACCTGCGCAATCCCGCGCATGTCTCCGTCGCCCCGCAATCCACCACTGCCGAGCGGGTCGAGCAGTTCGTCACCTTCGTCAACCAGCCGGAGAAGCAGGCGCTGCTGACCCTCATGCTGCAGAAGGGCTTCGCGAGCGGCGATATGGACCTGGTGCTGGTCTTCACCCGGACCAAGCACGGTGCCGACCGCGTGGTGAAGAAGCTGGGCCAGGCCGGTATCCGCGCCAACGCCATCCACGGCAACAAGAGCCAGCCCCAGCGCGAGCGGGCGCTGGACGAGTTCCGCCGCGGCAAGGTGAAGATCATGGTCGCGACCGATATCGCCGCGCGCGGGATCGACATTCCGGGCGTTAGCCATGTGTTCAATTTCGAGCTGCCCAATGTGGCCGAGCAATATGTCCACCGCATCGGCCGCACCGCGCGCGCGGGGCGCGAGGGCATGGCGATCTCGCTGTGCGCGCCGGACGAACGCGATTACCTGCGCGACATCCAGCGCCTGACCAAGGTCACGCTGACCAAGGTTCCGCTCCCCAGTGGCTTCCGCGCCGTGGTGGAGGAAGAGGAGGAGCGCACGCGCTCCGCCCCGCAGGAACGCGCACCGCGCGGCGGTCGTGACGGTCAACGCGGTGGCGGCAATCGTGGCCCGCGCCGCGAGGGTGGCCAAGGCGGCCAGGGACGCGGCGGCCAGCGCAACAATGCGCGTGGCGGCAAGGCCAATCCGAACCGTCGCCGCGATGGTGAAGGCGAGGGCCGGTCCGAAGGGCAGCCCCGCCGCGTCGAGGCGACCCCGCGGGGGAACAGCCAGAAGCGCAGCCCCCATGCGCGTGGGCGCACCGGCCGCCAGCCGAGCTAAACGCTACTTCGCCCGGTCGCTAGCCGCAGGCTAGATGGCCGGGTGGCGTCCCCTGCGCTGGCGGATTGCACCTGATCATCGGTGGCGTATCCGGTACGGCTGCTTTAGGGTAGCAAGAAACAAGAAACCCCGCCGCAGCGATGCGACGGGGTTTTCTCTTGTTGGCTGTTCGATCGGATTAGGCGTTCTCGGTTACCTTCTTCTTAACGCGGGCAATCAGCGCCTCGGAAAATGCCGGAATATCGTCCGGATTGCGGCTGGTGATCAGATTGCCGTCCTGCGCGCATTCGGTATCGACCACGTTCGCTCCGGCGTTTTTCAGATCGGTGCGGATGGATTTGTAGCAGGTCGCCGTCTTTCCTTCGACGATGCCCGCCTCAATCAGCATCCACGGGGCATGGCAGATAGCCGCGATCGGCTTGCCCGCCATGTCGAATTCACGGACCAGCGCAACGGCGCGGTCGTCGGCGCGCAACAGGTCGGGGTTGATCTGGCCACCGGGGATCATCAGCGCGTCGTAGCCTTCGCAGCTCTTCACTTCGTCCAGGGTCTTGTCGACCTTGATCGTCTTGCCCCAGTCGTCCTGGTCCCAAGCCTTGATCTCGCCGCTCTCGATGCTGACCACTTCGGTCTCGATTCCGGCGTTCTCCAGGTTTTCCTTCGGCTTGAACAGTTCCGACTGCTCGAAGCCGTTGGTGGCGAGAATGCATACCTTGCTCATGTGGGGGTACTCCTTGTTTGTGTGTTCCCCCTTTGAACGCACGGGAAAAGCGCCTCGTTCCGGGCTGACAGGCGAAGCGTGGCGGTGGTAGGGCGAATACATGGCCACAACCCTGGACGACGACAAAGACCCCTTCGACGCGATCGTCGATGCCCCCTTCGACAGCGCGCTGGAGGAGCGGTATCTGGTCTATGCGCTCTCCACCATCACGGCGCGCAGCCTGCCCGATCTGCGCGACGGGCTGAAGCCGGTCCACCGCCGTCTGCTGTGGGCGATGCGGCAGCTGAAGCTCAATCCGACCGACGCATTCAAGAAATCGGCCCGCGTCGTGGGCGACGTGATCGGCAAGTATCACCCGCATGGCGATGCCAGCGTGTACGACGCGATGGTCCGCCTCGCGCAGGACTTCGCTCTGCGCTATCCGCTAGTGGAGGGGCAGGGGAACTTCGGCAATATCGACGGCGATAACGCCGCCGCCTATCGCTACACCGAGGCGCGCCTGACCCGCACCGCGCTGCGCCTGATGGAGGGGCTGGACGAGGGGACGGTCGACTTCATCCCGACCTATAATGGCGAGGAGCAGGAGCCGGAGATCTTCCCCGGCCTGTTCCCCAACCTGCTCGCCAACGGGGCCAGCGGGATCGCCGTGGGCATGGCGACCAACATTCCGAGCCACAACGTTTCGGAGATCGTGGACGCGACGCTGGAGGTGATCGACAACCCGCACGTCGAGCACGCGCGGCTGATGGAACTGTTCAAGGGGCCGGATTTCGCGACCGGCGGGCTGATCGTCGACAGCCCTGAAACGATCGCCAACGCCTACGAGACCGGGCGCGGCTCGTTCCGGGTCCGCGGGCGCTTCCATGCGGCGGAGGCCGGAACGGCGGCGGACCGCGCGGCGGGAATCGAGCGGATGGGTGGCGGGCAATGGCAACTCGTCATCGACCAGATCCCCTACCAGGTGCAGAAGGGCAAGCTGATCGAGCAGATCGCAGCTGCCATCGCCGACCGGAAGGTCCCGATTCTGGAGGATGTGCGCGACGAAAGCGACGAGGCGATCCGCATCGTGCTGGTCCCGCGCAGCCGCAAGGTCGATCCCGAGCTGCTCAAGGAATCGATCTACAAGCTGACCGATCTCGAGACCCGCTTCGGCCTCAATCTCAACGTGCTCGACACGCAGCCGGGCATGGGCCGCACGCCGATGGTGATGGGGCTGAAGGAGCTGCTGGAAAACTGGGTCCGCAGCCAGATCGAGATCCTGCAGCGCCGCAGCCAGCACCGGCTGGACCAGATCGCCCGGAGGCTGGAGCTGGTGGAGGGCTACATCGTCGCCTTCCTCAACCTCGACCGGGTGATCGAGATCATCCGCTACGAGGATGAGCCCAAGGCGGTGATGATGGCGGAATTCTCGCTCACCGACCGGCAGGCCGAGGCGATCCTCAACATGCGGCTGCGCTCCCTGCGCAAGCTGGAGGAGATGCAACTGCGGGCCGAGAAGGACGACCTGCTGAAGGAGCAGGACGAGCTCGAGAAGCTGCTCGGCAGCCCCGCGCGCCAGCGCACGCGGCTGAAACGAGATCTCAATGCGCTGAAGAAGGAATACGGCCTCGACACGCCGCTGGGCGCGCGGCGCACGCATATCGAGGAGGCGGAGCCCGCGGTCGAATTCAGCATGGATGCGATGATCGAGAAGGAGCCGGTGACGGTCATCCTGTCGCAGAAGGGCTGGGTCCGCGCGGCGAAGGGGCATGTCGAGCTCGACCAGGACTTCAAGTTCAAGGAAGGGGACGAGCTTGCCTTCGCGATCCACGCGCAGACCACCGACAAGCTGCTGATCGCCGCCGACGACGGGCGGTTCTACACCATGGGAGCGGACAAGCTGCCCGGTGCGCGCGGCTTCGGAGAGCCCATCCGCAACACGCTGGATCTCGAGGCGAGCGCGCATATCGCCGCGCTGCTGGTGCACCGCGATGGCGCGCGCGTCCTGCTGGCGGCGGATAGCGGCAAGGGGTTCGCGGCGGAAACCGGCGAATTGCTGGCCGAAACGCGCAAAGGGCGCCAGGTGATGAACCTGAAGGGCGATGCGAAGCTGGTGGTCGCGCGACCCATCGCCACCGGGGACGATCACGTCGCCGCTGTGGGCGACAACCGCAAGCTGGTGGTGTTCAACCTGGAGGAAGTGCCGGTGATGACGCGCGGGCAGGGCGTCCAGTTGCAACGCTACCGCGACGGCGGGCTGTCCGATGCCATCACGTTCAAGCTGGAGGACGGCCTGAGCTGGCCGATGGGTGGCGAAACCGGGCGCACCCGGACAGAGACCGACATCTGGCAATGGAAGGTGGCGCGCGGCGCGGCTGGGCGCATGCCGCCCAACGGCTTCCCGAAGGACAACCGTTTCCACTGAGGTGCCAGTTTATGGAATGGGAAACGGGCCGAACCCAAAGGCCCGACCCGTCCCGCGACCCTGGACTTGGTGGCGCCAGGGAACAGTCGATGCGGGGGAATGAGGGGAACTCTTCCGAACCCGCATCATGCAAGGGTCATGCCACATACCGGATGAAGGGTGCCTTAACCAGGCCAGGACTGACTTGTCATGCGGGGTTAGGTTCTGCCAGGCAGGTCGCCGAGTTCGTCTTCGAGCAGTTCCTGGACCCGGCTGCGATCCGGGAACCCCTCCGCCATCCAGCGCGCCTCCACCGCGTGCAGCACGCGCGCGACCTCCGGCCCGGCAGCCACGCCGCGCGCGACGATCTCGCCACCTTTCAGGGGGAAGACGGGGGGCACGAAATCGCGCAGCGCGCTCGCATCCCGTCCGGCCAGCAGCAGTCGGTCGATGGCGCTCTGCGTCCCCAGCCGATAGGCGAGCGCGCGCGGATCGTCCGCATCGCCCGCCTCGCGCGCGGCGGCGGCGACCAGCCGCTTCTTCTGCGCGTTCGACAGGCGCAGGCGGCTGGCGACACTGGCGGCGGTCTCGGGTTCGGCGGGCAGCAGCGCGGCGAGGTGCCGGATCGGATCGGAGGCGATGCCATGCGCCCGCTCCTCGCGCGCGATGTCGTAACGGGCGACATCCGCCTCGGGCAGGACCACCGCCAGCACGCCGAGCTCGGCCATCCAGCGCACGGTCTGCTCCGCGCCGTCGGTGCCCAGCAGCCGCAGCAGCTCGTTCGCGATCCGCTCCCGGCTGATACCTTTCAGCATCGGGGCGAGTTCGGCGCAGGCCGTGGCCGCCTCCACGTCGGGCGGGAAACTGCCGAAGCGCGACTGGAAACGGAAATAGCGCAGGATGCGCAGGTGATCTTCGCGGATACGCTGCCGCGCATCGCCGATGAAGCGCACGCGGCGGGCCGCCAGATCGGCCAGCCCGTCGAACCAGTCGTGGACCGCCAGCGTCTCCGGATCGGCGTAGAGCGCATTGATCGTGAAGTCGCGCCGGCTGGCATCTTCGCGCCATTCGATGGCGAAGGCGACGGTGGCGTGCCGCCCGTCGGTGGAAACGTCGCGGCGCAGCGTGGTGACTTCGACCGGCCCCTCGGGCAGCACGGCGGTGACCGTCCCGTGCTCGATCCCGGTGGGGACGACCTTGATTGCCGCCGCCTTCAGTCGCTCCGTCACCGTTTCCGGCAGCAGGGGCGTGGCCGCGTCGACATCGTTGACCGGCAGGCCGAGCAGCGCGTCGCGCACCGCACCCCCGACCCAGCGCACGTTTTCGGCCCCAAGCGCGGCGACGAGTTGCGGCAGATCCTCGCGCCGCAGCCATGGGGCATCGGGCAGCCGATCAGGCATCGAACAGCCCGGCATAGGCGATCCGGCGCGACAGGTTGGCGATGATCGCCGCGGTCACGCCCCAGATGCGATAGCCATCGTGATGGTATTCCAGATAGCGCCGCTCCGCCCCGCGCCAGAAGACGGAGTGCTCCTCCCAGCTGGCGCGGTCGAGCAGGGTGGCCAGCGGTGCCTCGAACCACGAGGCGACCTCGCCCGGATTGGCGACCAGCGGCAGATCGGGGGGGATCACGCCCAGCACCGGGGTGATCTCGAACCCGGTGCCGGTCTGGTAGCGGTCGGTCGCGCCGATCACGCGCACCTCGGCGGGCGACAGGGCGATCTCCTCCTCCGCCTCGCGCAAGGCCGCCGCGATCGCATCCTCGCCCGCGTCGATCTTGCCGCCCGGGAAGGCGACCTGGCCCGGATGGTCGCGCATATCCTGGGGCCGCTGAGTCAGGATGACGCCCGGCTTCTCGCGTTCAGTGACGGCGATCAGCACCGCCGCATCGGTGGAGCGGGCGGTGTGGGCGAAGCGCTCGTCGGTCAAAAGGTCGGGAATATCCGCGCGATGCCCCTCCTCGAACAGCGCCGCCAGGCGGTCGAATAAGGCGCTTCCTGGGGCGCTCATTCCGGCACCAGCGAGAAGCGCTCTCCCTCGCTCGTCACGCTCCAGTCGTCACCCTGGCCGAGTGCGATCTGCGCCAGCTGTTCGTAGGTCGAGCGGTTGAGCCGCGCCTCCAGCCCGCGCCGGACCTGCAGATAGAGCGCGGGACGCTCCGTATCGCCACGCGCGACGATCCGGTTGTCCGGCCCCGCCACCACCAGCTCGTCGGTGTTGAGTCGGAACGCGAGCGCGCCATCCCTTTCGCCCACATCGGTCGCGATGAACGCGGCGTCCTCCACCGCGATCGCCAGCTTTTCGAACGGGGTGACGAGGAAATGCGCGCCGTCCGCGTCGCGGGTCAGCAGGCCGGCAAAGGCGCGCACCATGCCCGCTCGCGCGATGGGGCTATCCTGGTGAAACCAGGTGCCGTCGGCGGCGATGCGCATCTCGCTGTCGCCTTCGCGCTCCGGCGACCATTGTTCAACCGGCGGCAGTTTGCGCGCCGCGACCTGCTCGGCGATTTGCGCCAGCGTCAGTCCGGCAAGATCGGGGGGCGGCTGATAGGGCATGGGCAGCATGCGATGGCAGATCGCGGCGACGCGCTCAATACGGGACCGGTCAGGACGCCTCGGGCCATGGCCCCAGCATGCCCTCGGCAGGCAGCACCGCCGGGTTCGGGCACCGCAGCAGCAGGCGCGCAGGGTCGTAGGGGCCGGGGCAGCGCCAGCCGGCGGTATGCTCCGCGGAGAAGCCCCAGCGGCCGTAATAGTCGAGATCGCCGATCAGCACCTGCGGCAGTGGCGGGCGGCCGGGCGATGTCTCCACATCCAGCGCGCCCAGCGCGGCGGCGAGCATGGCCTTGCCGAACCCCTCGCCCTGACGACCCGGCATGACCGCGACCGGACCGACCATCAGCAGCGGATGCGCGCGTCCCTCGCGTGTCATCAGCGCGATCGGCCAGAGCTGGATCGTGCCGACCAGCAGGTCGTCCTCGTCCAGCGTGGCGAAGCTGAGAGCGGGCAGCCAGTCCATGCCGGCCCGGATGCGATAGGCGGTGCGTGCATGGCGATCCTCCCCGAACGCCGCGTCGAGCAGATCTTCGAGCATGGCAGGCTCGACCGCGGAAAGGGGGATCAGCGTCGTCATCGTGGCGGGGCGCGGTAGGGTGAGGCGTGCGGCCTGTCGATCAATTTTGCCTTCGCCGCGCTGCCGGTCCGGCTATCGGCCGGATGGCGTCAGCTTGCGCAAACGGCCGCCATCGCCATCCTCCAGCAGCCACAGCGCACCGTCCGGGCCTTCCTCGATCTCGCGCAGACGGTGGCCGAACTTGTACCGTGCGGCCTCGGTCGCGCTGGTGCCGTCCATCTTCACCCGGATGATCGCCTCGGTCGCAAGCCCGGTGATAATCGCATCGCCCGTCCATTCGGGCCACAGCTTTCCGTCGTAGAACACGAAATCGCCCGGCGCGATCACGGGGGTCCAGCCGATCGCGGCGGCCTTGAACTCGGGCCGCGTGGAATGATCGGGGATCGGCGAACCGTCGTAGTTCACGCCGTCGGACACGATCGGCCAGCCGTAATTCTCGCCGCGCACGACATGGTTCAGCTCGTCGCCGCCCTTCGGTCCGTGTTCCAGATCCCACAGCCGCCCGGCACTGTCGAAATGGAGGCCAAGGAGATTGCGATGGCCGTAGGACCAGATCTGGTCGGAGGGGCTGCCCCGGTCGGCGAAGGGATTGCCTGCCGCGGCGGAGCCATCGAGATTGAGGCGCAGCACCTTGCCCAGATTGACCGACAGGTCCTGCGCGGGCGAACCCTTCTGCCGTTCGCCGCTGGACAGGAACAGGTATTTGCCGTCCGGCGAGAAGGCGATGCGGTGCGAGAAGTGGCCGCGACCCGTCACCTTCGGCTCCTGCCGCCAGATCACGTTCATGCCGCGGATCGCGCAGGCATCGGCCTGCTCGCACACCAGTTCGCCGCGGCCCAGCACCGCGCCGCGCGTGTCGCCGCCGCCCGCCTCGACCCAGGTCAGGTAGATCGTGCGCCGGTCGAGCGTGGCCGAACTTTCGGAAGGCAGGAAGGCGACGTCGCCCAGCCCGCCCTGGCCGCCGTAATCGACCTTCGGCACGCCGCTGACGGTGCCGATCCGCCCGGTGGCGGTGTCGACGAATTTCATCGTCCCCGCCTTCTCCGTGATGAAGAGCGTGCGCGTGCCCGGCGCGAAGGCGGCGGCCCACGGTTCGTCGAACGTACCCATGTCGGTGATCGCGAAGGGGCCGATGGTCTCGTCCGGCGCCTGCGACGTGGAGCCGACGGGCGGCGGGGTGGATTGTGAGGTCGCGCCATCCCCGGATGTCGTGCCCCCGCAGCTTGAGATCAGCGCGGCGGGGAGCGATAGGGCGAGCGAGATGGAAAGCGAGCGTATCGTCATGCTGTCGGGAACGCCCCACGCTGCATTCGGTGCCGGGTTCGGCGCGGGCGAGTTGGTGGTGGGCGTGGACGAGGCGGGGCGCGGGCCGCTGGCAGGGCCGGTGGTCGCCGCCGCAGTGGTGCTGTGCAAGCCGTGCCCCGCCGGCCTCGCCGATTCGAAAGTGGTCGCCGCGCCGAAGCGGGCGAAGATCGACCTCGCGGTGCGCGCCCGCTGCGCCTGGGGTGTCGGCGTGGTGGAGCCGGACGAGATCGACCGGCGCAACATCTTCGGCGCGACCATGCTGGCGATGAGCCTGGCGGTCGAGCGGCTCGTCGCCTCGCTCGGCCGTGCCCCCGACATCGCGCTGATCGACGGTAACCTAACGCCCATCGGGCGATGCGAGCGCTGGGCGTGGCCCGCCCGCGCGATCGTGCGCGGCGATGCGAAGGAGCGCGCCATCTCCGCCGCCAGCATCGTCGCCAAGGAATGGCGCGACCGGATCATGGTGGCGGAGGCCGCGCGCCATCCGCATTACGGATGGGACCGCAACAAGGGCTACGGAACCGCCGATCACCTCGCCGCATTGCGTGCATACGGGCCGAGTCCGCTGCACCGGCGCAGCTTCGCTCCGGTCGCGCAGACGGAGATGTTCCCCACATGACCGGTTTCACGTTCGACGACATTCCCCAGCAGGCGGGCGTCACCGCGCTCGTGACCGGTGCGAACACCGGCATCGGCTACCACATCGCGGACGAGCTGGCGCGGCGCGGCGCGCGCGTCCTCCTCGCCTGCCGCAGCGAAGACAAGGCGCGCGATGCGATGGCGAAGATCGCCGCGCATACCCCCGCTGCCGATCTGGCGTTCGTCGCATGCGATCTCGCCGACCTGTCTTCGGTTGAGGCGGCGGCGCAGACGGTTGGCAAGGAGAGGAAACTCGATCTCCTGATCGCCAATGCCGGCGTGATGATGCCGCCGCTCGGCCACGCGACGGCGGGCACGGAACTGCAATTCGCGGTCAATCATCTCGGCCATTTCGCGCTGATCGGTCGGCTGCTCGACAGGCTGGCGCAGGACGGCGGGGGGCGCGTGGTGATCCAGTCGAGCATCGCGCACAAGCGCGGGCGGATCGACTTCGACAATCTCGACGCAGCCAAAGGTTACGACCGTCAGCGCTTCTATGCGCAGAGCAAGCTTGCCGACCTGCTGATGGCGCTTGAGCTCGACCGGCGGCTGCGCGCGGCGAAATCGCCGGTCGCGGCGATCGGCTGCCACCCCGGGGTCGCGCAGAGCGAGCTCATGCGCCATCTCGGCGCGGCGACGCTGCTCGGCCCGCTGATGGGGGTGGTCTTGAACAGCGCACGACAAGGCGCGCTACCTGCCCTGCAGGCGGCGACCGATCCGCGCGTTACCTCGGGCAGCTATCTCGGCCCCTATGGCTTCATGGAAGTGCGCGGGAACAGCTCGGGACGCGCATTCGCGACCGACACCGCGCAAGACCCGCTGCTGGCGGCGCGTTTGTGGGAGACCTCGGTGGAGATGACCGGCGTCGATCCAGGCCTCGCGCCCGCCAACTAGGCGAAAGCGCGCCGGTGAGTCCGCGCGGCCACACCGCACCATCTTGAGTCCCGTGCGCGGCCGCACACCCCATATCTTGTGCCGGACTCGCTTCGTTCCGCACGTCCCTGCAACGTTTCAAATAACCCGCGCGGCAATTGAGCGGTTGACGTGGAGTCCCGATGGACTCACCCTGTGGATAAGTTTTCACGAGGGGGATCGGAATGGGGGTCGTCGAGACCACGACGAAGCAGCGCGCGCGGGCCAAGGCCAAACCGGTCGCCGTGCCGAAGGAGCTGTTGCCGCTGGGCCGGATCCTGGGCGGCGATTGCGTGGCCGCGATGCGCGGGCTGCCCGATGCCAGCGTCGACCTGGTTTTCGCCGATCCGCCCTACAACCTCCAGCTCGGCGGCGACCTCAACCGGCCCGACGGCAGCCATGTCGACGCGGTGACGGACGAATGGGACCGCTTCGACAGCTTTACGAGCTATGACGATTTCACCCGCGCCTGGCTGACCGAGGCGAAGCGCGTGCTGAAGCCCGACGGCGCGCTGTGGGTGATCGGCAGCTATCACAACATCTACCGCGTCGGCGCAATCCTGCAGGATCTGGGCTTCTGGATCCTCAACGACATCGTCTGGCGCAAGACCAACCCGATGCCCAATTTCCGCGGCACCCGCTTCACCAATGCGCACGAGACGCTGCTGTGGTGTTCGCAGGGCGAAAAGGCACGCTACCAGTTCAACTACCGCGCGATGAAGACGCTGAACGACGAATTGCAGATGCGCAGCGACTGGCTCTTCCCGATCTGCGCCGGGGCGGAGCGGCTTAAGGAAGGCGGGCACAAGGTCCATCCGACGCAGAAGCCCGAAGCGCTGCTGTATCGCGTGCTGCTTGCGACGACGGAGCGCGGCGACGTGGTGCTCGACCCGTTCTTCGGCACCGGCACCACCGGCGCGGTGGCGAAGCGGCTGGGGCGCGAATGGATCGGCTGCGAACGCGAGAATGTCTATCGCGATGCCGCGCTGAAGCGGATCGAGAAGGAACTGCCCCTGGACGAAAGCGCGCTGACCACCATGCAGGCGGGCCGGACCGCGCCCAAGGTCGCCTTCGGCGCGCTGGTGGAGGCCGGCATGCTGAAACCGGGCACGCAGCTGTTCGACAAGAAACGCCGCTGGACCGCCACCGTGCGCGCCGACGGCTCGCTCGAATGCGGCAAACAAAGCGGCTCGATCCATGGCTTGGGCAAGGATTTGCAAGGCGCGCCCAGCTGCAACGGCTGGACCTTCTGGCATTACGAGAACGGCGGCGAGATCAAGCCGATCGACGCCGCGCGGCAGCTTTACCTGCTGGCGGCGGAGGAGTGAGGGCCCCGTTTATTCGCATTGCGGAATTGATGGGGGATCGGCTTCTATGCGGGCTGCGGTGTTGTTTGCACCATTAGTATGATAGCTTCTTTTGCACGATGCTCGGACACAGCGCCGAAGAGTTGGCGCTAGGGCTTCGCCCAATACGTCAACAGGCCCATGTGGTGTTCTATACGGCAAACGAGCAGGAGGTGTTCGTCGTGCGCGTTCTGCACCATCGCATGGATTTCGAGCGCCAGGTCTGATGGACACACCCCGTCGCTGTCCTACTCGCCATGGCTGCATTAACCTGCCGCGGATGACCGCGCCGCCGCTTCGATATCAACTCGACGACCGATTTTCCCTCGCGAGAACGGAAGTTGACGCTGGCAGGGGTCGAATATGCTGCAAGTATCTGAGAGAAAAAGAAAACCTCCTCGACCGAAGTTTCGCAAAACACCCGCTTCGGTGTTCCATCCTCCCCTCGCGCTGCTACGGGTCTGACGCATGACCGAACGCATCTACATCCGTCCCATCGGCTTCGCGCCCGGCCCGCAGGAAGAGGAGGGCGACGCGATCCGGCTCGCCGGGGGGATGGTCTTCGCCAGCCGGTTCGCCGTGATCCTGCGCCGCGATGGCGAGACGATCGCGCGCTGGCAGGCCTCGCGCGGCACGATGGCGCGGGTGCTGGGCGAACTGCCCGACAGCGTGGGCGCGGCGGCGGAGGCGCAGTGGGCGAACTTGACCCTCGCGCATCCGCCGCTGCAACTAGGCGCGCGGACCGTGCGGCTCGACCAGCCGCAGGTGATGGGCATCCTCAACGTCACGCCCGACAGCTTCTCCGACGGGGGCGAGTTCCTCGAGCGTCCCGAGGTGGGCCGCGCGCATGCCGCCGCGATGGTGGAAGCAGGCGCGGCGATCCTCGATATCGGGGGTGAGAGCACGCGCCCCGGTGCGGACGCTGTGTGGGAGGAGGAGGAGATTCGCCGCACGCTCCCCGCGGTAGAATATTGCGCCGCGATGGGCGCCGCGGTCAGCATCGATACCCGCCGCGCGGGCACGATGGAGGCGGCGCTGCGCGCGGGGGCCGGGCTGGTCAACGACGTCTCGGCGCTACGCTACGATCCGCGCAGCCTGGAACTGGTGGCTGCGACCGGCTGCCCGGTGGCGCTGATGCATCTGCCCGGCGACGGGTCGGGCCTGCACGACAATGATGGCTACGACAGCGTGGTGTTCGACGTGTTCGACGCGCTGGCGGCGCATCGCGAGCGCGCTATCGCCGCCGGAGTGGAGCGGGAGAACATCGTGCTCGACCCCGGCATCGGCTTCGGCAAGTCGCTGTCGGACAACCTCGCGCTGATCAACGCGCTGCCGCTGTTCCATGCGCTCGGCCAGCCGCTGCTCTTGGGCGCGAGCCGCAAGCGGTTCATCGGCGCGCTGTCGAACGAGGCCGCGGTGGAGCAGCGGCTGGGCGGCAGTATCGCCATGGCGATCGCCGGAATGAACGCGGGCGTGCAATTGCTGCGCGTCCACGACGTGTTCGAAACGGTGCAGGCGCGCAATGTCTGGCGGGGCTTGCGCGATGCGGCGCTGACCGACTTTGCCGGGATGACGGATTAGAGCGAGTAGCCGCCGTCGCTGACCAGCACCGCGCCGGTAATGGTCGCGGCGGCATCGGAGAGGAGGAAGGCGATCTGCTGCGCGATCTCGTCCGCACTGGCGTAGCGGCCCAGCGGCGTCGCCATCCTGGCAAGGGCGTCCATCGCGGCGCCCCGGTCTCCGCCGTGCTCGGCCACCAGGTCGCGGAAGAAAGGGGTGTCGTCCCAGATCGGGGTGTCGACCCCGCCGGGTGCGATCGCGTTGACCCGGACGCCGCGCGGCGCGGCTTCCTTCGCGGCGACCCGGGCGAGTTGCATTACCCCAGCCTTCGACGCGCCATAGGCCGCGGTGCCGGGTTCCGCCTTTGCTCCGCTGATCGAGGCGGTGAGGACGATCGCTCCGTCATCCCGGATCGCGCGGAGGGTCGCCTGCAGGGACAGGAACGTGCCGTCGAGATTGGTCGACAGCACCCGCCGCCATTCGGCGAAATCGAGCTCCGCGATCGGACCGCCTGAGGAAATGCCCGCGTTGAGCACCGCATGGTCGATCGGGCCATGCGCGGCGGCGGCTTCGGCGAACGGCCCATTCCAGAAAGAGGGGTCCGCCACATCGCCGGTCAACGGCACAAACTCGCAGGCGAGGTCAGGCCCGCGCATCGCGTCGCCATCGCGGTCGACTAGGATCAGCCGCGCGGCCCCGCTCGCGTCCAGTGCGCGAGCGACAGCCGCGCCGATCCCCGAACCCGCGCCAGTGACGAGCGCGGTCCGCCCGGCAAGATCGAACATTCCGTTTGCCTTTCGACCGCGCTCAGGCGGCCTGGTTTTCCTCTATATACTCGTCCGGGTCCTTCTCCTGGCGGTGGTAGGTCCCCGAATGGTCGGCTTCGAAGGCGAGGTATTTCACACCCAGCTTGCGCCGCTCCTCCGCAGGAACATGGCGGCGGAAATCGGTCAGCCCCTGGCGCTCTTCCTCGGACAGGTGCGAGCTGTTGTTGCAATTGCACAGGTCGACCTTCTCCCACCACTTGTCGGAGCCGACCTTGTGCTTGTCCGCCTCCTCGGCGGCCTCGGCGATGTCGTTGTGATCGCCGATCGCATCCTCGGTGGTCTCCTCGGCGCTGTCGCTGTCGAGCGCGCCGGTGCCGCATTCGAGCAGGCGGGGGTAGAAGAACTTCTCCTCCGCCGCGGCATGCGCTTCGAGATGGTTCTTGAGCCGTTCCCAGATCTTGCCGAGCGATTCGGTGTCGTCGCGCGCTTCGTCGAGCGCGGAGAACCAGCGGCGCTGGCGGTCGTGGTCGGCTAGAATGCAGTCGACGATGTCCATGTGGGATGTCCCTGTTGCTGGCGTGGAATTACGCCGAGAGAACGGGGCATGGCGCGGGCGGTTCCGCGCCGGGAGAAGTCAGGCCGCGTTGTCGATGCCGAGGTCGGAGAGCTTGCGATAGAGCGTCGACCGCCCGATGCCGAGCCGCCGCGCGACCTCCGTCATGCGCCCGCGATAGTGCCCGATGGCGAGGCGGATGACATCGGCCTCGATCTCCTCCAGCGGGCGCAGATTGCCGTCGTCGGTATAGAGCATGACGCCCACCGCCTCCGGCTGGGCCGCGCCGTTCTCCGCCACTTCGCCGACCATTCCGGACAGCTGCGGAAAGTCGCCTGCGGTCAGCACCTCGCCATCGCAGAACACCGCGGCGCGGAACAGCACCGCCTGCAGCTGGCGGACATTGCCGGGCCAATCGAAGGCAGCCAGCAGGTTCAGCGCGCTGTCGGCCAGGCTGAGATGGCGCAGGCCCGGCTGTTCGCCGATGCGGGCAAGGAAATGGCGCGCGAGCGCGGGGATGTCCCCCGATCGCTCGCGCAACGGCGGCAGCTCGATCCTGGTGGCCGAAATAGCCTCGAGCAGGTCGCCGTCGAAGTGTCCCGTCTTCACCATGTCGGCCAGCGGCAGGTTGCTGGCGGTGAGCAGGCGGATGTCTATGCGGAAGCCGTGCGTCGCGCCGACGGGGCGCACGATCCCCGAATTGAGCGTCGCGGCAAGGCGGGTCTGGAGATCGGGCGGCAGGCGATCGATCTCGTCCAGCACCAGCGTGCCGCCGTCGCACGACTGCAGCGCGCCGATCTGGCGGTCGAACGCCCCGGCAAAGGCACCGGGTTCATGCCCAAACAGCGCGGACTCGACCGAATTGCCGGGTATCCCGGCAAGGTTGACGAGGCGGAAGGGTGCTTTGGCGCGGGGGCTGGACGCGTGCATGGCGCGCATCAGCATTTCCTTGCCGGTCCCGCTTTCGCCGCCGATCAGGATATGGCCGTGCCCGCGCGCCGCCTTGGCCGCGCGGGCGAGCGCGGTGCGGAATGCGGGCGCGGTACCGATCATGGCATCGAAATCGAGGCTGACGGGCATCTTCTCGGTCAGAGGCTGCAGCTCGTCGCGCGGCATCTCCATCCGGGTCGCGCTGATCAGCGCGCGCATCAGCCGCTCCGGCGCGACCGGCTTCACCAGGTAATCGGTCGCGCCCGCGCGCATCGCCTCCACCGCCTGCAGGGGGCTGGCGCTGGCGGTGAGCATCAGGATCGGAAGGGCGGGGCGGCGCTTGTGCAGTTCGGCGATGACCGCGCAGGCCTCGTCGCCCGGAACCCATTGGTCGAGGATGATGGCGGAAAGTTGCATGCCCTCCCGCGTGCCGAGCGTGGCGATGGCGGTCTCGCAATCCTTAACCACCAACGTGCGCCAACCCTCGCGCGCGGCGAGCGCGGTGACGAGGCGGCTTTGCGCCGGCTCGTCGTCGACCAGCATCAACAGACGTGTATCTTCCTTCGCCATCGTTCGCGCGCGCTTCTCCAGTGCCGCCCCGGCAATCGGGATGGTCGATGTCGGAAGAGCCGTAGCGCTATAGGGTAAAGGCGCGCTTAAGGGCGACGGGCCGGACGCGCGGCAGGCTTGGCAAGCCGGGGGCATCGCGATAGGGCAGGGCGCTGAAACTTACTTGCAAGGGGATTTGCCGGTCATGGCAGCCAACGACATGAAATCCGCCAGCGCGACCTATTCGCGTTTCATATCGGTCGTGAAGGTCGCGGTGCCCGTCATCGCGATCCTCGTGCTCCTCCTCCTGATCGTCATCAGCTGAAGCCGTTGCGGATCGCCGCACTCAGGGAACGCGCTCCGGGCGAAACGCGGGTGGCGCTGACGCCCGAAACGGTCCGCAAGTTCGCGGCGCTGGGTGCCGACGTCGCGGTGGAGACGGGCGCGGGCGAGACCGCCGCGATTTCCGATGCGGCATATGAAGAGGCGGGCGCGCAGGTCGCCGATGCCGCCGCTATCGTCCGGGACGCCGATATCGTCCTGGGTATTCAGGCGCCCGATCCTGCTCTCCTGTCGGGTGCGAAGGCGGGGGCGATGGTCGCTGCGGTGTTCGATCCCTTCGCGCGCCGCGATCGGGTAGATGCCTATGCCGCCGCGGGATATCAGGCGCTGGCGATGGAATTCATGCCGCGCGTTACTCGCGCGCAATCGATGGACGTGCTGTCGAGCCAGTCTAACCTGTCGGGTTACAAGGCGGTGATCGCGGCGGCCGACACTTACGGCCGCGCCTTCCCGATGATGATGACCGCCGCGGGCACGGTGCAGGCGGCGCGCGTCTTCGTAATGGGCGTTGGCGTGGCGGGGCTTCAGGCGATCGCGACCGCGAAGCGACTGGGGGCGCAGGTATCCGCCACCGATGTGCGCAGCGCGACCAAGGAACAGATCAAGTCGCTTGGTGCGAAGCCGATCTTCGTCGAAGACGTCGCCGGGATCGAGGGCGAGGGTTCGGGCGGCTACGCCACCGAGATGAGCGAGGAATACCAGCAGGCGCAGGCAAAGCTGGTGTCCGAGCATATCGCTAAGCAGGATATCGTGATCACCACCGCGCTGATCCCCGGCCGCGCGGCACCACGCCTGATTACCGACGCGCAGATCGCCAGCATGAAACCCGGCAGCGTCATCTTCGACCTGGCGGTCGCGCAGGGCGGCAATGTCGAGGGCTCGCAGGCTGACGAGCTGGTGGTGAAACACGGCGTCACGCTGATGGGCTATGCCAACACCCCGACCACGCTCGCACCCGACGCCTCGGCCCTGTTCGCGCGCAACCTCTACAATTTCCTGTCCGCCTTCTGGGACAAGGACGCAGGGGCAGTCGCGCTGGACGAGGAAATCGGTGACGCGGTGCGCCTGACGCAGGGCGGCAAGGTCGTGAACGAGAGGTTGGCGGCGCAGTAATCCGGACCCGGGGGAGGGGACCAAGAGTGGACTTCATTTCGATCCTGTCGATCTTCGTGCTTGCCTGCTTCGTGGGCTATTACGTCGTCTGGTCGGTCACGCCCGCCCTTCACACGCCGCTGATGGCGGTGACCAACGCGATTTCAAGCGTCATCATCGTCGGCGCGCTGATCGCCGCCGCGGCGGCGGACGTGCCGGGTGCCAAATGGCTCGGCCTGGCCGCGATCGTGCTCGCCAGCGTCAACATCTTCGGCGGCTTCGCGGTGACCGAGCGGATGCTCGCGATGTACAAGAAGAAGGAGAAGAAGTGATGGGCACGCTTCTCCTCGCAGCGCCTGTCGCCGAGCATGGCCCGGTAAATCCCTGGGTCGCCCTCGCCTATCTCGTTGCGGGGGTGTGCTTCATCCTCGCGCTACGCGGCCTCTCGAGTCCCGCCACCAGCCGCACCGGCAACCGCTTCGGCATGGCGGGTATGCTGATCGCGGTGGTGACCACGCTGGTGACCCATTTCCCCCGGACGCATGAACAGGCTGCGCCGGACGTCGTGAACATCATGCCCGACTGGGCTTCGATGGGTGAAATCCTCGCTGCAATCGCCATCGGCGCGATCATCGGCCTCGTCACCGCGCGGCGGATCGCGATGACCGCGATGCCGCAGCTGGTCGCGGCGTTCCACAGCCTCGTCGGCCTCGCCGCGGTGCTGGTCGCGGGCGCGGCCTTCCTCAATCCCGGCGCGTTCGGCATCCTCGATGCGGGCGGCAATATCCTCGCCGTCAGCCGGGTGGAGATGATCCTCGGCGCGGCGATCGGGGCGATCACCTTCTCGGGCTCGGTCATCGCCTTCGCGAAGCTCAACGGCAATATGGGCGGCTCGCCGATCCTGCTGCCCGCGCGCCATGTCATCAATCTCGGCACGCTGGCGACGATCGTCGTCCTGACCGCGCTCTATGCGATGCAGCCGGTCGCCCCGGCGGGCGAGGGGTGGAT
Source organism: Erythrobacter sp. LQ02-29 (assembly GCF_022576075.2). Lineage (NCBI taxonomy): Bacteria > Pseudomonadati > Pseudomonadota > Alphaproteobacteria > Sphingomonadales > Erythrobacteraceae > Erythrobacter > Erythrobacter sp. LQ02-29. The sequence continues at coordinate 1,237,872 of NZ_JANCNT010000001.1, forward strand.
TTTCTGGGTCGTGCTCGCACTCGCCTTCGCCGTGGGCTTCCTGCTGATCATACCGATCGGCGGGGCTGACATGCCGGTCGTGGTATCGATGCTGAACAGCTATTCGGGCTGGGCGGCAGCGGCGATGGGCTTCACGCTGCACAACACCGCGATGATCATCACCGGCGCGCTGGTCGGCAGCTCGGGCGCGATCCTCAGCTACATCATGTGCCGGGCGATGAACCGCAGCTTCCTGTCGGTAATCGCGGGTGGCTTCGGCGCGGAAACGTCCAGCGCAGGCGACGGGGCCCCGCGCGAACAGCGCCCCTACAAGCAGGGCAGCGCCGCCGATGCCGCCTTCATGCTGGAACAGGCGGAGAAGGTCATCATCATCCCCGGCTACGGTATGGCGGTGGCGCAGGCGCAGCACGCGCTGCGCGAAATGGCCGACGTGCTGAAGGAGAAGGGGGTGGAGGTGAAATACGCCATCCATCCCGTCGCCGGGCGTATGCCGGGGCACATGAACGTGCTGCTGGCCGAAGCCAACGTGCCCTATGACGAGGTGTTCGAGCTGGAGGACATCAATTCCGAATTCGCGCAGGCCGATGTCGCCTTCGTGATCGGGGCGAACGACGTCGTGAACCCGGCGGCGAAGACCGACAAGTCGAGCCCGATCTACGGTATGCCGGTGTTCGATGTCGGCGCGGCGAAGCAGGTGTTCTTCATCAAGCGTTCGATGGGCGGGGTCGGCTATGCCGGGGTCGACAACGACGTGTTCTACATGGATCAGACGATGATGCTGCTGGCCGATGCCAAGAAGATGGTCGAGGAAATCGTGAAGGCGATGGATTGATGCGCCGCGTGGCACTGGCCCTGTGTGCCATCGCCCTGCTGACCGGCGGCTGCGCGCAGCGGATCGCGGAAAGCCGCGTGCGCAGCGCCCTGCTGGATGCCGGGCTGTCGCGGAACAACGCCGATTGCATGGCTGAGCGCATGGTCGACCGCCTGACCATCGACCAGCTCAAGAAGCTGGAAGGCATGAAGGCGCGCAGAGGCGAAAGCGACAAGCCGACCTCGCTGCGCGATTTCGTGAACCGGGTCAGGCGCGTGGGGGATGGGGAGGTCGTCACCGTGACCGCATCCTCCGCCGCGCTGTGCTATACCGGTCTAGCGAACGAGAAGCGCTGACACGCCCCATCGGGCTGCGGAAACGCGCTCACGCAACCCTGTTCATAGGCGGTGAATCGCGGCTAGGGCAGGCGCACGCCGCACCGGATTGGCCGAACAACGAGGAAATCACTTGCGTAAGCTGGGAATGATCGGCGGGATGAGCTGGATCTCGACCGAAACCTATTATCGCCGCATCAACGAGCGGGTTCGCCGCGAGATCGAGCCGATGGCCTCCGCGCCGCTGCTGATCGAGAGCCTCGACTATCGGCAGTTGTGGGGCCTTCTCGACGAAGGCGACTGGAGCCGCGCGGGCGATATCCTGGAAGAATCGGCGAAACGGCTGGCGGATGCGGGCGCGCAAGGGCTGATCCTGTGCGCCAATTCGATGCACCGCCTCTACGACCGGCTGACTAATGCCGTTTCGATCCCCGTCTTGCACATCGCGGACGCGGTCGGCGCGAAGATGAAAGCGGACGGCGCGACGAAGAATGCGGCGCTGATCGGCACCCGTAACGTCATGACCGAAAGCTTCTATCGCCAGCGCCTGGTCGCGCAGGGCATCGATTTGCTGCCGCCCGATATGAGCTTCGCCGAACAGAGCGACCGGATCATTTACGAACAGCTGATGCAGGGGCGCGCGCCGCGCGATGCGGAACGTTATTACCGCACCGTGATCACACAGCTGGAGCAGGCGGGCGCGAAGGCGATCGTGCTCGCCTGCACCGAGCTGGCGATCGTGGTCGACGTCGATGCGAATGTCCTGCCGATTTACGATTCCGCGCGCATCCACTGCAATGCGGCGGTCGACTGGATGATGGATGGCTGATCGCGTCCCCAGCGCGGGACCGCTGGCCCACCTTGCCGCGCGACCGGAGGCGTCGCAAGGACGCGAATTCGAACAGCCGGGCGACGGAACCCGTGGGCCCCGCAGCGCATTCCAGCGCGACCGGGACCGGATCATCCATTCGATCGCCTTCCGCCGCCTGCGCTCCAAGACGCAGGTCTTCGTCGCACCCGATGGCGATCACTATCGCACCCGGCTGACACACAGCCTGGAAGTGGCGCAGATCGCGCGGGTGATCGCGCGTGCGCTGGGGCTGGACGAGGACCTGACCGAGGCGCTCAGCCTGGCGCACGATATCGGTCACCCCCCCTTCGGGCACGCGGGCGAGGATGCGCTGGACCTGGCCATCGCGGCGCACGGGGGATTCGACCACAACGCGCAGACGCTGCGCACACTCATGCGGATCGAGAGCCCCTATCCCACGCATGATGGCCTCAATCTCAGCTGGGAAGTGCTGGAAGGCCTCGCCAAGCACAACGGCCCGGTCGATGCGCCGCACTGGTCGCTCGCCGAACTCGACCGCGCCTTTCCCTTGGACCTCGCGACCTGGCCTTCGCTGGAGGCGCAGGTCGCCGCGGTGGCGGACGACATTGCCTACGACAATCACGACATCGACGACGGGCTGCGCGCCGGGTTCATCGAACTGGACGATCTCCTGACCCTCGATTTCGTGCGCGACCAATGGCGCGAGGTGGAGCGGCGTTTCCCGAGCGCGCCTCGCGATCGCCAGTTGCGCGAGCTGGTGCGCGGCCAGATCGGCTGGATGGTCAACGACGTGATCGAACAGGCGCGCGAGGCGGCGGCAGGGCTCGGTTCGCGCGACGAGATCGCGCGCGCGGGTCAGGTCGCGGGGTTCTCGCCTGCCATGAGGGCGGCGGAGCGGCGGCTGAAGGCGTTCATGTATGCTCGGCTTTATCATCACCCACAGCAAGTGGAGACGGCGGACAAGGCGCGGGTGGTGATCGGACATCTGTTCGAAGCCTACAGCGCTACGCCCGCGCTCCTGGGTCCGGGATGGGCTGAGAAGCTTCCTGCCGACGAGCCGCAGCGCAGCCGCCACATCGCCGATTACATCGCTGGAATGACCGATCGCTTCGCGCTCGACCGATGCCGTGAGCTCGATGTCGCGATACCCGATGATCTCAGCAATGTCTGAGAGGATGAAATTGGCGAACCTGCTATAGGCTGATCGCGATGGTCCGCTTCCAGAGCGAAGATAAGACAACGGCCGGCGCAGTTACCTGCGACCGGCCGTTTTTGTAATTGCTCGCGTTGGCTCAGTTGATGGCGTCGTCGCCGGCCTGGCCGACCGATTCGACGTCCCGACCCATTCCCTTGACCGTATTGCAGGCGGTCGCGGTGAGTCCGAGGGCGGCGACACCGATCGCCATCATGATCTTGCGTGTCATGCTATGCTTCCTTTCGTTGCACGGCGGGTTACCACCCTTCCGCCATTGCCATCCAGAACGCCGGTCACCCCGCTCGGTTCCGGCGGCCGAGCCGGTGCTCGCGCCAGGCGACGACGAGCCCGGCTCCGATGATCAGCGGCGCCCCCAGCCACAGTGTGGCCGGGGGCAGGCGACCGAACACCGCCTCGCCATAGAAGACCGCCCAGACGAGCGAGGTGTAGTCGATCACGATGATCGTCGCGGCGGAACCGAAGCGCAGCGACCAGGTCAGGAACAACTGCGCCACCGCGCCCGCCAGCCCCATCGCGATGACGATACCCCAAGTCGTCGGATCGTGCGCCGCGCCGACGAACGGCAGGAACAGCGCCAGCGCCGGCGTGGTGAAGGCGACGAACCAGAACACGATCGACCACGGGCTTTCGGATCGGTTCAGATCCTGGATCAGGAACGAGATAAGCGCGACGAATGCCCCCGCGATCAGGCCCACCGCCAGCCCCTCTACCGATACACCGCCCCCCAGGTCGGGCAGCATCACGATGCCCACACCCAGGAATCCGAGCCCGACGGCGGTCCAGCGATAGATGCCGATCCGCTCCCGGAACCAGATGAGCGCGATCAGCACCGCGAACAGAGGGGTGGTGAAGCCGAGCACGGTCGCCTCCGCCAGCGGGAGGAGCAGGACCGCGCCATACACGAACGCCATGCTGGTAACGCCTAGGAAGGCGCGGCGCGCATGAGCACCCAGGCGTTCCGTCCGCAGAGTCGCAAGGCGCCCAGTCAGCGCGATCGCACTCCCAAGCACCACCAGTGTGACCGCCTGACGCCAGAACAGCAGCTCGGGCAGGGCGACTCCGCGCGACCCGGCGAGTTTGACAAGCATCGCCATGGTCGCGAGCGACCCCGCCGCGAAGAAGCGGATGACCAGCGCCAGAATGGGGCGGGGGGCGGCGACGGAACCATCCATCGCACAGGCCTTAAGGTGGGCGCGCAGTGGCGGCAACGCCCGGCCGCGGCATACGGCGCAGATAATCTTGCGCGCCCCTTACCGGGCGTTGCGAGAGGAAGCAGCCGCGCCCATATCGCGCGGCACGATGGAATGGCTTCGCGATCTCGTCTTCGCCAGCGACGCGGAAATCATGGCCCTGTGGGGCGGCGGTTTCCTGTTGTTCGCCGTCGTCGCTCTCGTCGCGGAGCGAAGCCGGGTACGGCGTGCACGGATCGACCGAGTGGGCTGGGTGCCGTGGACCGGCCTGTTCCTGCTCTGCGCCGTTATCGGCGGCGGCTTGCTCGCCCTCTCGATGCCATCGGTGCTGAAGGGTTGACGCGGGGCGCGGGCCGCTAGAGACACGCCTCCAGATAGGCCTGGTCGAAGCCGAACTGGCGTGCCTTTTCCAGCGTGTAGGGACGAAGGCCCGAGGCGCGGAACTCGCCGATGATCTTGCCCTCGTCGGTCTCGTCCAGATATTCGAACTTGAACAGTTCCTGCGTGACGATCACGTCGCCTTCCATCCCGATCACCTCGGTGATGTTGGTCGTGCGACGGCTGCCGTCGCGCAGGCGCTTCACCTGAACGATCAGGTCCACGCTTTCCGCGATCTGGCGGCTGATGGCCTCCTTCGGGATCTTGATGTCGCCCATCAGGATCATGTTCTCCATACGCCCCAGGCACTCGCGCGGGGAGTTCGCGTGAAGTGTGCACATGGAGCCGTCGTGGCCCGTGTTCATGGCGGCGAGAAGGTCGAAACATTCCGCGCCGCGAATCTCGCCCAGGATAATCCGGTCGGGCCGCATACGCAGGGCGTTCTTGACGAGATCGCCGATGGTGATCGCGCCCTGGCCCTCCAGGTTCGGCGGGCGTGTTTCCAGCGGCAGCCAGTGCGGCTGCTGCAGGCGCAGTTCGGCCGCGTCCTCGATCGTCAGCACGCGCTCGCCCGGATCGATCATCTTCGACAGCGCATTGAGCATGGTGGTCTTACCCGAACCGGTACCGCCCGAAATGACCACGTTCATCCGGCATGCGCCGGCGATCTTCAGCGCGGTGCACATCTTGTCGTCCATCGAACCGAATTGCTTCAGCATGTCGAGCGTGATCGGCTTCTCAGAGAATTTACGAATCGAGATCGCGGTGCCGCGCAGAGATAGCGGCGGCACGATCACGTTGACGCGGCTGCCGTCCTTCAGCCGAGCATCGGCCAGCGGCGTGGTCTGGTCGACGCGGCGGCCGACCTGGTTCACGATGCGTTGGGCGATCTGGAACAGATGCTGTTCGTCGCGGAAGCGGATCGGGGCGACGATCAGCTTGCCGTTCTTTTCGATGTAGGTCTGTTCCGGTCCGTTAACCATGATGTCGGTCACGTCCGGATCGTGCAGCAGTTCTTCCAGCGGCCCGAAGCCGAGCAGCTCATCGATCAGGACCTTTTCGAGCGCGAATTGCTCGCGCCGGTTGAGCGTGGCCTTGAGCTCGGCCAGCACCTCCATGATGATCGGTCGGAACTCGTCCGACAGCTCATCCTTGCTCAGGGTCGCGGCCGCTTCCGGATCGACCCGCTCGAGCAGGCGTGGCAGCACCTCCTCCTTGATCTTGTGGATGCTCGCTTCGAAGCCGCCGACTTCCTGCTTCTCGTGGACCGCGTTGGCCCGGTCGGTCAGCCGGGCGAGGGCATCGGTCTGCTTCTTGGTGCCGGATCCGGGGGCGGCCTCGTTGCCGAAGAATTCGCTCTGTTCTTCCTCATCCTCGGGCAGGGGCGGAAACTGCTCCCCCCCCTTTTCGCCGGACTTGGCCGGATCGGCGCGTTCGCCGCCCTTCATGGGGCGGGCGACACCGAAGGAAGGCCGCGAACCTGTCGCTCCGCCCGGTCCCGTCTTTCGTCCAAATGCGCTCATTCGCCTATCCCAATTTCCGTAGCTCGACCGACCATCTCCCGCAAAGACGATGACGTCCGACGAGCGAAAAAGGTAAATAGGATGGAAACCTTATCTTTTTCCTAACCTCGTTTGCACAGCTAGTCTTGGCGGAAGAGGGGTTGCTTCGCGGGGCTGATACGCCCACCGGCGGCATTTGGTTCTCTACCTCGGGGGTTCGATGCAGACCGACGACCGCGCGGGGCTCGCCTTTGCGCTGGCGGGCTTCGCCTGCCTTTCTTTCGGCGACGCGATCATCAAGACCATGGCCGGGCAATGGTCCCCGCTGGCGGTGGCCGCGCTGCGCTACGCTTTCGGCGCCGTGGGCCTGAGCGCACTGTTGCTGGTTCACGAGGGACCACGCGCCTTCCGCCCGGCCAAGCCGTGGCTGCAGGCCGCGCGCGGTCTGTTCGTCGCGCTGGCGACGCTGTGCTTCTTCTCCGCGGTGTTCGTCATGCCGCTGGCCGAGGCGACCGCGATCGTCTTCGTTTCCCCCATCATCACCGCGCTGCTGTCCCGCCCGTTGCTGGGGGAACGCGTGTATCCTTCCACCGTGATCGCTTCCGTAATCGCTTTCGCCGGAGTGCTGATCGTGTTGCGCCCGAATGTCGCGGCGATCGGTGTTGCGGCCTTCCTGCCACTGGGATCGGCCATCTTCATGTCGCTGCTGGTGATCGCCAATCGCGCGTCGAGCGGGCAGGGCAGCGCGCTGTCCATGCAGAGCTTCGTCGCCGGCTTCGCCGCGCCAGTGCTGATCGCCGCCGCGGTTCTCGGGCAGGCGAGCGGGTTCGAGCCTTTGCGCTTCGGCTGGCCCGAATGGGACGTGATCGCCCGGTGCGCCATCGTGGCCTTCACCGCCAGCACTGCGCACTGGCTGATCTATCTCGCCACCATGCGCGCTGGCGCGGCGACCATCGCGCCGATGACCTATGTGCAGTTGCTGGTGGCGAGCGCGCTGGGCTGGTGGTGGTTCGGCGACCGACCCGATATCGTCACCTATGCCGGCGCGCTGGTGATCATCATGGCTGGCCTGTACCTCTGGTACGCCGGTCGGCAGAGGCAACGCGCGGCGCGCCGCGCCATGGCAATTGATTCATAGGACGCGCTCGCTAGAGGCGGAGCGTCTTTCCACTCGCGGAGTCGAGAAAAATGTGCGGAATCATAGGTATCGTCAGCCAGCGCGCCGTCGCCAATCGGTTGACCGACGGGCTGCGCCGGATGGAATATCGCGGCTATGACAGCGCAGGGTTGTGCACCCTGGACGACGAACAACTGATCCGCCGCCGGGCGCAGGGCAAGCTCGACAATCTGATTGCCGTGCTGGCGCAGGAGCCGGCCCCGGGCGATCTGGGCATTGCCCATACGCGCTGGGCGACGCACGGCGCGCCCACTGCCGCCAACGCGCATCCGCACGCAACGGGCGAGGTGGCGATCGTTCACAATGGTATCATCGAGAACTTCCGGTCGCTGCGCGAGGAATTGCAAGCGGACGGTCGCACGATGGAAAGCGAAACCGATAGCGAGGTCGTCGCCCATCTAATCTCGCGCGAGGTCGAAAACGGGGCGCCCCCGCGCGAGGCGGTGGAAACCGTGCTGCCACGCCTGCGCGGTGCCTTCGCGCTCGCGATGCTGTTCCGCCAGCATTCCGACATGCTGATCGGCGCGCGGCTCGGCTCTCCACTGGTGGTTGGCTATGGCGAGGGGGAGATGTTCCTCGGTTCCGATGCGCTGGCGCTCGCCCCGCTGACGCAGCGCATCTCCTATCTGGAGGAAGGCGACTGGGTCGTGATTACGCGCGAGGGGGCGCAGATCTACGACCAGAACAACGAACTGGTGGAGCGTGAGATAGTCGCCTCGGGTGCCAGCGCCGCGGCGGTCGAGAAGGGCAATTACCGCCACTACATGCAGAAGGAGATCTTCGAGCAGCCGACCGTGGTGGCGCAGACCCTGTCGAGCTACGTCCGGCAAGCCGATGCCAGCGTGGCGCTGCCGCAGATCGACTTCGACCTCTCCGCCATCCGCCGCATTACCATCGTCGCCTGCGGAACGTCCTATTACGCCGGACTGGTCGCCAAATACTGGATCGAGCAATTCGCCAGGGTGCCTGTCGACATCGATGTGGCGAGCGAGTTCCGTTATCGCGAGCCAGTGCTGGAGGAAGGCGGGCTCGCCGTCTTCATCTCGCAGAGTGGGGAAACGGCGGACACGCTGGCCGCGTTGCGTCATTGTCGTGCCGAAGGGCAGACGATCGCGGCGGTGGTCAACGTGCCGACCAGCACCATGGCGCGCGAGGCGGACTTGCTGCTGCCGACGCATGCGGGGCCGGAAATTGGCGTTGCGAGCACCAAGGCGTTTACGTGTCAGCTAGCGGTGCTCGCCGCGCTCGCGGCCCATCTCGCAGTGCGCAAGGGGCGGATGAACCGGGAAGAGGAGCAGGAGATCGTGCGCCACTTGCTGGAGGCACCGGCCGGTCTCAACCGCGCCCTGGATCACGATGACGACATCGCCGAAATGGCGCCGCTGATCGCACCGGCGCGCGACGTCCTTTATCTCGGGCGCGGGTCGGATTTCCCCATGGCCCTGGAAGGGGCGCTGAAGCTGAAGGAAATCAGCTATATCCATGCGGAAGGCTATGCCAGCGGCGAGATGAAGCACGGTCCGATCGCGCTGATCGACGACAAGGTGCCGGTGATCGTCATTGCCCCGTCGGGCCCGCTGTTCGAGAAGACCGTCTCGAACATGCAGGAAGTGCGGGCGCGTGGGGGCAAGGTGGTGCTGATTTCGGACGCGGACGGCATCGCCGAAGCCGGCGAAGGCTGCCTCGCGACGATTGAGATGCCGCGGGTGCACCCGCTGATCGCGCCGCTGGTCTATGCCGTTCCCGTACAACTGCTCGCCTATCACGTGGCGGTTGTGAAGGGCACCGACGTGGACCAGCCCCGCAACCTCGCGAAGTCGGTGACCGTCGAATAGGGCCATCGGGGGAAACCGTTCCGCGACGACAATTGCCGTGCGAAGACAGCTCTTAACGGGCGACTAACCATTCGCGTTTATTGCGCCACCAGTGAAGGACATCTCCTCGCCTGCGCACCGGCATCTTCGGCCCGATTCGCCGTTGAGGTTGTCGGCCCTGCTCGGCCTGAGCGATCGCGGCGGGCTGGACTGGTCGCGCCTGCGTGCCTTGCAGCATGCACATGCCGCCCGATACTGGCGAATGGGAATGCTGGGCCAGGTCATCGCGGCCGGGGCAGCCTTCGTCATTTCCCACACCGCGCTGCCCGTGTGGGCGACGGTCGGCTGGCTTTCGCTCCTGGCGGTCGGGCTTGCGCGCTACATCGTTACCAGCCGGACCATGCGGGTGCAGCGGATCGAACGGGTCAGCCGCCACCGCGCCTTTATCCGGGCGATCGGCTCGGCACCGATCGGGCTTGCCTGGGGCGTCTTCGCGCTCGCGCTGGCGGTGTGGGGCACGCAAACCGAATTGCTGATGGCGGGCCCGCTGCTGGTCGCCGTGATGGCGACCTCCGCCGCCCTGATGGCGGTCGTCCCACTCGCGGCGGTGCTGTTCCTGGCGATAGTGGGCGGAGCGAGCGTTACGGCCATGCTGCTGGACGGGGCTCCGGTGCCCGCCGGAGCGATCGCGGTTCTGACTGTGACACTGGGTATCAACGTAGTGCTGCGGGGAGAGAATTTCCTGCGCGTGCGCGATGCGGAGGCCGACCGGGCCGAGAAGGACGAGGTCGTCTCCATGCTGCTGGGAGAGTTCGAGGAAAGCGAGGCGGACTGGCTGTGGCAAATCGACACCGCGCGCCGGGTCTGCGATCCGAGCATGCGCTTCGCAGGCGCGTTGCGGGCCAGCCCCGTCGATATCGAGGGGGAACCCTTCCTCCGGCTGATCCTGGGCGACGACTGGCAGAACCAGGAGGCGCTGCCCGTGCACCGGCAACTCGCCGAAAAATTCACCCGGCGCGAATCCTTTTCGAGTCTGGCGGTCCGCGTGGTGCTCGACGGGAACGTGAAGTGGTGGGAACTCTCGGGCATGCCCGCCTATGACGAGCAGGGAAATTTTGCCGGTTTCAGGGGCGTCGGATCGGATGTCACCGAACAGCACGAATCGAACGAGAAGATCGCCTATCTCGCCCGCTACGATACGCTGTCCGGTCTCCCCAACCGGATGATGCTGACCGAGGCGCTGGCCGAAGCGCTGCGGTTCGCGGAAAAGTGGCGGACGCAATGCGCTCTGATGATGATTGATCTCGATCGCTTCAAGGCGGTGAACGATTCGCTGGGCCATCTCGTCGGCGATACGTTGCTGGCGCAGGTTGCCAAGCGACTGAACGATGCGATGGACGACAACACGTTCTGCGGGCGGCTGGGTGGGGACGAGTTCGCCGTGGTCGTGCGCGACGCCAATCCGCGCCTTCTCGCCGAACGCGGGGAATGGCTGATCGAACTGCTGTCGGAGCCGTATTCGGTCGACGAGCATACGCTACATATTGGGGCCAGTATCGGCTCCGCAACCGGCCCGGCGGACGGCACGACGGTCGAGATGCTGCTGCGCAATGCCGACCTCGCCCTCTATCGGGCGAAGGATGAGAGGGGCGGCGTCTACCGGTGCTACGAACCGACACTGTTCGCCGTGGCGGAGGAACGCCGCCAACTGGAGACTGCGCTTCGCGCGGCGCTTCAGCGGGGCGAGTTCCACCTCCAGTATCAGCCGATCGTCGATGCCCGCAGCGAAACGCTGATTAGCTTCGAGGCGCTGATCCGCTGGCATCCCGAACGCGGCAGCCCCATTCCCCCGGATCGCTTCATCCGCCTGGCGGAAGAGACGCGGCTGATCGTGCCGATCGGCCGCTGGGTGATGGAGCGTGCCTGCCGTGACGCGACCCGCTGGCCCACGCATGTTCGGCTCAGCGTGAACGTATCGGCCGAGCAATTGCTCGATCCGGATTTTTCGGCCGATGTCGTGCGCGCGCTATCCGCCAGCGGCCTGGACCCGAGCCGACTGGAGATCGAAGTAACCGAAAGCGTCTTCCTGAACGACGCCGACCGTGCCCGCCGGGCGATGGAGGAAGTGATCGCGCTGGGTTGCAAGGTAGCGCTCGACGATTTCGGCACCGGCTATTCGTCGCTGGGCTATCTGCGCAAGCTGCATTTCTCGAACATCAAGATCGATCGCAGCTTCGTGAACGGTGCCGCGCAAGGCAACATCGAAAGCCTGGCCATCATCCGTGCGGTGGTGGCCATGGCGGAATTCCTTGACATGGCGACCACCGCCGAAGGAGTCGAGCAGGCGGAGGAGGCGGATCTGATCCGCGACCTCGGCTGCACTAAGATGCAAGGTTACCTCTTCGGGCGACCGATGAACGTCAGCGACACGGATTCCCTGTTCCGGACGCGCGATCGCGAACCCGCGTAGCTGCGCCGCTTCCCGAACGATTCAGGCGTTGACTGAGTTGGAAAGCGCCGCCTCGAACAGCGCGCGCCCGTCCGTTCCCCCATGCGCCGGGTCGATCGCGCGTTCGGGATGGGGCATCATGCCCAGCACGTTGCCCGCCCCGTTCACGATTCCCGCGATGTCGCGACGCGAGCCATTGGTGGCATCGAGATAGCGGAACACCACCCGATCCTCTCCCTCCAGCCGGTCGAGCGTCTCGTCATCGGCAAAGTAATTGCCGTCGTGGTGGGCCACCGGGATGCGGATTTCGCCTCCTTCGGCATAACCTGCGGAGAACATCGTGCGGGCGTTTTCCACCCGCAGGCGGACGGTACGGCAGATGAAGGTCTGGCCGGCATTGCGCATCAGCGCGCCGGGCAGCAGACCGGCTTCGGTCAGGACTTGGAAGCCGTTGCAGATGCCCAATACCGGAACGCCGCGGTTCGCCTGCTCGATTACCGCGCGCATGATCGGGGTGTTCGCCGCCATGGCGCCCGAGCGCAGATAGTCGCCGTAGGAAAATCCCCCCGGCAGGGCGATCAGGTCGAGCCCGTCGGGCAATTGCGCTTCGCCGTGCCAGATCCGGACCGGAGCGCGGCCCATCACCTGCTCCAGCGCGACCGCCATATCCCGGTCGCAATTGGAACCGGGGAAGGTGACGACGGCGGCTTTCATCGGCGACCCTCGTCGAAAGCGATTTCGTAGTTCTCGATCACGGTATTGGCGAGCAACCGCTCGCACATCTCCGCGATGGTCGCGCGGTCGGTGCCCTCGGCCACTTCGAGCTCTACCGTGCGGCCAATGCGTACATTTTCCACGCCGTCATATCCCAGCCCCTCCAGCGCGTGATGGACCGCGCGGCCCTGCGGGTCGAGCACGCCGGGTTTCAGGCTGACGAAGACGCGAACTTTCACTGGGCGGGACTCCTGCTGGGACGGCGGCGAGCGCCGCGAGAATATCGTGGCCCTCATAGAGCGGCGGGGCGGCGCCGTCCATCGGCACCACCCCGCCATATACCCTGGATACGGGAGCGAACCCGGCCCTTATTCGCCTCGCAGGCTTTCGTGGATCACCGAAATGCGCTTCTCGGAACCCTGCTGGAGGTACTTCTTCGCGGCTGCCTGGATGTCCGCCGCGGTGACGCTGGCATAGCGTTCCTTGCGCGTGCGATAACGCTCCAGCCGCGCGGCTTCGCTCTGCGCATGCGAAGCCACGCCGAGCCAGTAACCGTTCTCGCGCAGGGACTTGTCGATCTGCTCCATCACGGGCGCACGGGCCCGCTGCAGCGTATCGGCGTCGATTGGCGCGTCGCGCAGGGACTTCGTGATCGTATCTACCGCCTTGTAGACCTCGTCGCGCGTGTCCGGCGCGATGACGATCTGCACACCGAGATAGCCGTAGCCCTTGAAGGTGTCGGACATCGTCGAGAAGGCATTCGGCGAATAGCTCGCGCCCAGCTTCTCGCGGATTTCCTCCGTTAGCTCGAGCTGCATGACCTGCGCCAGCATGTTCAGCACCGCTTCCTGCTGCGCATCCGCGTCGTCCGTGGTCGGCCAGTCGACGATGGCGAGGCCCTGATCGGGTGTGCCCTCGTGATAGAGCGTCACCTCGCTCTTGTCGGCCGGGAAGCTGACGCCGGGGTAGGACGATGTGGGAGTGAAGCTGGCCTTCCGCTGGGGCAGCGCGCCGAATGTCTCGGCGACGTCGGCGATGACCTGCTGAGGATCGAAATCGCCGACCACCGAGATTTCGATCGGAGCGTCGGGAAGAATTTTCGAGAGCGCCGATTTCAGTTCCTGCGTATTGCGGCTGAGCAAAGTCGCCTGATCGGGGATGCCGAAACGCTGGTCGCCGTCGGCGAGGATGCGATCGACATTGGCCGCCGCGACCTGCTGCGGGGTGGATTTCAGCTGGGCCTCGAACAGGGGCACGATACCCTGCCAGCGCGCCTCCATTTCCGGCCGATAGCCGGGATCGGTCAGGTAGGCCGTGCTCAGTTCCATCTGGCGCTCGAAATCCGCCATCTTCGTGCTGCCGCTGATCTGGAAGGCGTCGAGCGACGGGCTGATGCCGGCCGAAACGTCCTTGCCCGCCAAAATGGTTTGCAACTCGTCATAGCTGTGCTTGCCCAGGCCGCCCTGCGCATACATCGCGCCCATGTAGATGGGCAGGCCGGGTTCGTCGGCGGGGAGTGACAGGACGCCGCGACCGATATTGACCGTGAAGCGCAGGCGCCCGTCTTCGAAATCGGTCTGCTTGAGGTTCAGCATCACGTTGTTGCCGAACCGGATCGTGCGGATGCCCAGATCCTGGATCGTGCTGTCGCTCGCGATCTTCCCCGGCGTGCCGAAATCGGTGTAGCCGAATTCGGACACCGCCTTGTCCTCGGGGGCACTCACGGGCGTGCCCTGCGCCTCGCGATAGACCGACAGGACGTGGTCTGTGCCGCCTTCGACCGGTTCCTTGCTGCTCACAAAGATCAGCGGATTGTCGCTCGCATAGGCGCTGGCGAAGGCGGCATTCACCGCATCGACCGTCAGTGTCGGCTTGATCTGCTCGAACGCGGCCAGGAACGCTGCTGGCGTCACGAACAGATCGTCCTCGCCGACCGTGTTGGCGATCGATTCGGCCAGTCCGGCGCTTCTCCGCGTGCCCTGCTGCTCCGCCGCTTGGCGGAAGCTCGTTTCAGTATTCGCCAGCTGTTCGTTCAGTTCGGCCTGGGTAAAGCCGTATTCCTTCGCCCGGCGCAGCTCCTGTTCGCCGATGCGCAGCGCATCTTCCCATTGGCCTTCCTTTGCGGTGAGGCTGATGGAAGCGGTGTCGGCGCCCTGCAGGATGGAGCTAATCCCGGCACCGCCCCCGACGATCGTCGCATCGGGTTGCTGCGCAATCTTCTGGATCCGGCGCGAAACGATGCTCGCGCCAAGATTTTCGAGCAGTTGCTGGCGCAGCGCGGCAACGCTGGTCGGGCGAAAGGTATAGTCGCTGATCCGGTCGATCGAGACCGCATAGGGCACTGCCGGATCGACAAAGATGTCGGCTTCGGTCTTGCGGTTCGTATCGACCGAGCCGCGGTCGAGCGGGGCACCTGCAGCGACTTCCGGTTTCCAGTCGGCGAAATACTTGCGAATCTCCGGTTCGACCATCTTGGGATCGATGTCGCCGACCACGACCAGGACGGCGTTCTCCGGCTGGTAATACCGCTCGTAGAGCGAGCGGATTTCGGCAGCGGTCGCGTTTTTCAGCACGTCCGCCGTGCCGATCGGCAGGCGCGTGCCGAACGGCGCCCCGGGAAGTTCGAACTGAAGGTTCCGCTTCGCCTGCCGCAGGCCGAAGCTGTCGCGCGTGCGCATTTCCGACAGCACCACGCCGCGCTCGCGGTCGACCGCTTCGGGGGCGATGGTGAGGTTCGACGCGGTCTCGCGGAACAGCATCAGCCCGGTGTCGAGCAGATCGGCGTTGTTCTGTGGCAGGTCGAGCTTGTACATGGTGGCATCGAAGCCGGTGGAGGCGTTGGTGTCGGCACCGAAGGCCAGGCCCTTGCGCTCCAGCAGCTTGATCATCTCGCCTTCGGGCACGTTCTTCGAACCGTTGAAGGCCATGTGTTCGATGAAGTGGGCGAGGCCCTGTTCCTCGTCCGATTCGGCGATGGAGCCGAAGCCGAAGCGCATCCGCAGGGCGACCGTGTTCTTCGGCGTCTCGTTATGCAGGATGGCGTATTTCATCCCGTTGTCGAGAGTGCCGTAGATGACGTGCTGATCGATCGGGATGTCGTAGATCGGGAAGTTCCACGGCGTCTCGCCGGTGACCGTCTGCTGGCTCGTCGCCGGGGCGGGCGCGGGCGCCGGAGCCCGCTGCGCCTGTGCCGGGACGGCCTTCTCGGCAACTGCCGCGCCATTGTCGACCGCGGCGTAGGCGGTGGTCGTCAGTGCGAACAGCGGCAGGATGGCGATGGCCGAACGACGGCGAAGAGAGGTAAGGCTCACGTGAATTCCTCTGATTTACGGAGTGTTTCTGCGACGAGACGGACCCTACCCCTTGCTCAATGCTTGTAAAGGCCCGCGTCGATCGACCCGGCTCAACCTTTTGGCTTGGGCTTGCCGCCACCGCGCAGCCGGCCGCGATGGGCGCTCATGTCGAGCACTTCGCCGGGGCCGTCGCCCTCTGCCTGCAACAGGCCGAGGCGGCGGGCGACTTCCTGGTACGCTTCTTCCTCGCCGCCCATGTCGCGGCGGAAGCGATCCTTATCGAGCTTTTCGCCCGTCTTCATGTCCCACAGCCGGCAGCCGTCCGGGCTGATCTCGTCGGCCAGGATCACGCGCGCATAATCGCCGTCCCACAGCCGCCCGAACTCCAGCTTGAAGTCCACCAGCCGGATGTCGATCGCGGCGAACATGCCGCACATGAAGTCGTTGATGCGGATCGCCATGCTGGCGATGTCCTGGATTTCCTCGTGCCCCGCCCAGTTGAAGCAGGCGATGTGCTCTTCCGACACCATCGGGTCGCCCAGCGCATCGTCTTTAAAATAGTATTCGATCAGCGTGTGGGGCAGCGGATCGCCTTCGGGAATGCCCAGCCGCTTGCTGATGCTGCCCGCCGCGACGTTGCGCACGACGACCTCCAGCGGGATGATCTCCACCTGCCGGATCAGCTGCTCGCGCATGTTGAGTCGGCGGATGAAGTGGGTGGGGATGCCGATATGGGCGAGGCGGGTGAAGACATGCTCGCTGATACGGTTGTTGATCACGCCCTTGCCGTTGATCGTGCCGCGCTTTTCCGCGTTATTGGCGGTCGCATCATCCTTGAAATACTGAATCAGCGTGCCCGGCTCGGGACCTTCGTAGAGGATCTTGGCCTTGCCTTCGTAGATCTGGCGGCGGCGCGACATAGGCTGTTCCTCGGGATTCAGGACAAGGGAGAAGGCCCGGGCGTAGCACCGGGGAAGCGAGGGCGGACCCTATAGATCACACCATCCACGGGGGCAATCCGCCCGCTCAATCCTGCGTGGCGGAAGCAATGCCGTCGCCCCCTTCCACGGCCGGGCGATGGCGGTTGATCAGCCGGCCCAGCGTGGCGCGCTGGACCAGCACGCTGAACAGCACGGCGGCGAAGGTCGCGGCCAGCAGCAGGTTGCGCGTGGTCCCTTCCGGCAAAGACAGGGCGAGAGCGATGGAGATGCCCCCGCGTAGCCCGCCCCACCACAGGATCGTTCCGGTGCCTGCCCCCTCCAGCCGGGTCCCGGGGACGATCTTGGTCGTGACCCCCACGGCGATCGCGCGCGCGAGCAGCGTTATCGCGATCGCCGCGATTCCCACCGCCAGATGGTTGAGCTGCGGCACCAGCGCGATCATCTCCAGCCCGATCAGCAGGAACAGGATCGAGTTCAGCAGCTCGTCGATCAGCTCCCAGAACTTGTGCACGTAGTCGCGCGTCGTATCGCTCATCGCATGGGCGAAACCGTAATTGCCGATCACCAGCCCTGCGACCGCCATAGCGAGGGGGCCGGAAACGTGCAGCATGCTCGCTAGTGCGTAACCGCCCATGACCACGGCGAGGGTGATCAGCACTTCGAGCGAGTATTCGTCCATGCTGGCGAGACCCTTGTACCCGATCCAGCCGATCGCCAGCCCGATCGCAAGTCCGCCACCCGCCTCCACCAGGAACAGATGCGCGCCTTCGCTAAGAGAGAAGTCCGCCCCGGTGACCGCGGCTTCCAGCAAGATGGCGAACACCACGATGCCGACCCCGTCGTTGAACAGGCTCTCGCCCGCCACGGCGCTTTGCAGCGTGCCGGGTACGTTGAATTCCTTTAGCACGCCCAGCACGGAGACCGGATCGGTGGGAGAGATGAGTGCGCCGAACACGAAATACCAGATCGGCGACACGGACAGGCCGAGGATATCGCCCACGCCCCACATCGCCAGCCCGACGATGATGGTCGATAGGATGACGCCCACGGTGGAAAGCAACAATACGGGAAACCAGGCGCTCTTCAGCTTCTCCAGATCGACATGCAGCGCGCCCGCGAACAGCAGGAAACTGAGCATGCCCTGCAGCAGCGTCTGGGTAAAATTCATCCGGTCGAGCAGATCGGACACCCAGTTGTCGAGCGTCACCCAGGGCAGCAGACTGTTGGCCAGCATCAGCCCGAGCGAAGTGATCGCGCCCATTATGGTGAGCCCGATCACATGCGGCAGGCGAAAGACGTGGTGATTGACGTAGCCGAGCACGGCCGCGGCCACCACCAGGATGGCCGCGACGTCGAATGTGCTGAAAAAGGCGGGGTTGTTCTCCACGGTGCCTGCCTAGCGCGCATAGCCCACCTTGGCGAGTGCGCGCCGGTGTGGATCAAACGTGCAGCTTCGCCGCGGTCTGCGCGACCCGCTTGCCCAGATAGCGAGCGCCCGACAGGTCGATCTCGCTCGGCTGGCGGCTGCCATCCCCCGCGGCGATCGTGGTCGCGCCATAGGGGCTACCGCCATGGACCTCGTCCACACCCATCTGACCGTCGAAGCCGTAGTCGAGGCCGACGACCGTCATGCCCATATGGAGAAGGTTGTTCAGCACCGACCACAACGTCGTTTCCTGCCCGCCGTGCTGGCTGGCGGTGGAAGTGAACGCGGCGCCGACCTTCCCGATCAGCGCGCCTTTCTGCCACAGGCCGCCGGTCTGGTCCCAGAAGCTCGCCATCTGGCTGGTCATGCGACCGTAGCGGGTTGGCGTGCCGACGACGATACCGTCATATTCGGCGAGCTCGTCGGGTCCACCGATGCAGGTATGCCCTTCCATCTTCTGGAAGCCCGCGGCCTCCACCACCTCCTGGGGCGCGGTTTCGGCGACATGGCGGATTACCGCCTCGCCGCCCGCATCCCGCACGCCTTCGGCCACCGCCTCCGCCATCTGAGCGGTATGTCCGTAGGAAGAATAATAGAGAACGAGAATGCGGGCCATGGAATGCTCCTGTGCAATTGGCGAAAGGGGTTCGTGTAACAAACATCAACCTCGCGCGATGTTTCCTATTCAAACGTGCGACGTTTGCGATCACGGTGATCGACCCCGCGCGATGCATTTGTGCGTCTCCGTTCCGGTGGTAGTCATACAAGGGGGAGCAAGTTCGCACTGCTTGCGGGGCGGGCGGGACGTCACGTCCGGAGCCAGGGTTTAAGGATACGAACGATGGCCCACGAAACTAGGAAGTCTGCCGGGCTGGCACTGGTCTGCGCCATGACCGGCCTGGCCGGCTGTGCAGCGCCCGATTACACCGTGTCCGAGAGCGGCCGTACGGCAACGGCCCGGCAGGTCGAGACGCTCGGGGAAACGATTGACCGGGTGCAGAAGCACGACAAGGGCTGTCTCTCGCCCGCCAATACGGACGCGAGGGGCTCGTGCGAAGACCTGCGCAAGCTGGTGCTCCCGCCACCGCTGCCCAAGGAGCCACCCGCGCCACCCCCTCCGCCGCCGAAGAACCCAGGCCACAAACCGTCCTAGCGCAGCGAGTGCTGGCGCAGATAAACCGCGCTCAGGCGGTGAAGCGGGTGCTATGGGAGAAGAGTGGTGCCCGGGGACGGATTCGAACCGCCGACACTGCGATTTTCAGTCGCATGCTCTACCAACTGAGCTACCCGGGCGCCGCTGCGTAGCGGGGGTACAAACCGGCGCCTGCAAGCGAGTGGGCGCCTATGGCGAAGGCCGTCCGGCTTGGCAAGGGGGATCGCAAGGCTACGGGACGGATTCGTCTGCGCCCCGCTTGTCCCGGGCGTACGACGCTGCGATAGTCGATCGCAACGGGAAATGAGAGGAGCGGCGAAAATGGCCACGCAGATGAAGGACACGAAGATCGACTGTTCCGAAGCCGAATGGCAGGCCCGGCTGGACCTTGCCGCCTGCTATCGCATCTTCGATCACCTCGGTTGGTCCGAATCGATCTACAACCACATCTCTCTCGCCGTGCCGGATCAGGAGGGTGCGTTTCTGATCAATCCCTTCGGTCTGCTGTACGACGAGGTCACCGCATCCAACCTCGTCAAGATCGATGTCGAGGGCAACAATATCGGCGGCTCCCCCTACATGGTGAACAAGGCGGGCTTCACCCAGCACGCCCATTTCCACCGCGAGCTGGGCGAGCGAGCGAACGCGATCTGCCATGTGCATACGACCGAGACGATGGCGGTGTGCAGCCACGAGGGCGGGCTGCTGCCGACCAATTTCTATGCCTGCGGTTTCCAGGGGCAGATCGGCTATCACGATTTCGAGGGCGTCACGGTGCGCGGCGAGGAGGGCGACCGGCTGGTCGACAATCTCGGTAAACACAGCGTGTTGATGCTGCGCAATCACGGACCCGTGGTGATGGGCCGGACGATCCAGCAGATGTTTATGCAGATGTGGGCGCTGCAGCGCGCGTGCGAGATCCAGGTCGCGACACTTTCCATGGGCAATCCGGTCGTGGTGCAGCAGGACGTGCTCGACGTGCATCAGCGCGACCTTGCGCAGATGAGCTCTCAGGGAGGGGCGGGCCTGTTCGATTTCGAGGCGTGGAAGCGCCGGGTCGACCGGATCAACGACAGCTGGCGGAACTGACGCAAATGGAGGCGGACGGCCATCCCGCGGCGCGTGCCTGCGGCAAGTGCGGCGGACGGATGGAGCGCGGTTTCGCGGCGGAGAACAGCCAGAACCGGTACTCCCCGGTCAAATGGCACCCCGGTGCGCCCGAAAGGAGCTGGACCGGCATGTACAAGATCGACAAGAAGCAGTTGCGCGACGTAATGGCGTATCGCTGCGAACGCTGCGGCATGATCGAATTCTACGCCGCCTGAGGATCGCACCATGTCGAAGATGACGGTCAACGGGCGACCGGTAGAATACCTCCTCGATCCCGAGACACCGCTGCTGTGGGCATTGCGCGACGCTTCCAACCTGACGGGCACCAAATATGGCTGCGGGGTGGGCGATTGCGGTGCGTGCATGGTGCTGGTCGACGGCGCGGCGCTCAGGAGCTGCCTCATCACCATTGCCGAGGCGGAGGGGCGCGAAGTCACTACGATCGAGGGGCTGAGCCGCGACCGGTCGCATCCGGTGCAACAGGCGCTGGTGGCGGAACAGGCGATCCAGTGCGGGTTCTGCACGCCGGGGATCGCGATCGCCGGGGCGGCGTTGCTGCAGCGCAATTCGAACCCGTCGGAGGCCGAGATCAAGGAAGCGATTCCCAACCTGTGCCGCTGCGGCGTCTATCCACGGCTGGTGCGCGCGATGCAGCGCGCGGGCCGGGTCGCGCGGCGCCGCGAGACGATCAGCGCGGCTCCTGCGCCGGGCATTACGTCCGAGGACGCGGCGCAGGCCGTGCCCGCCATGACCACTCCTGTAAAAAAGGAACCGCGATGAAAGCGACCATCTGGCACAACCCTAAATGCGGCACATCGCGCAACACGCTGGCGATCCTGCAGGACCGCGACGGCGTGGAAGTCGAGGTGATCGAGTATCTGAAGAACCCGCCCACCGCTGACAAGCTCGCCCAGCTCTATCGCGACGCCGGAATCACCCCGAACGAGGGGTTGCGCCTGCGCGGCACCGATGCGCAGGAGCGCGGTCTGCCCGATGCCGACGCGGACGAAGTACTCGCGGCGATGGCGGCCGACCCGATCCTGATCGAGCGGCCGCTAGTCGAAACCGACAAGGGGGTGCGCCTATGCCGCCCCAAGGAGCGGGTCGAGGAAATCCTGTAACCCCCATCCGCTCAGGCTGAGCTTGTCGAAGCATCGTACTTTTCCGGCACCGCAGCGCCGAAATAGAAAAACGGCCCTTCGACAAGCTCGGGGCGGGCGGAGTAAGGCTCAGACCTTCAGCCCGGCCTCGCGCAGCAGGCTTTTGGCGATGATGGTCTGCTGGATCTGGCTGGTGCCTTCGTAGATGCGCAGCAGGCGCACATCGCGATAGAAGCGCTCCACCTTGTATTCGCGCATGTAACCCGCGCCGCCATGGACCTGCACCGCGCGGTCGGCGATCCGGCCCAGTGCCTCGGTGGCGAAATACTTGGTTGCAGCGACGTCGCCCGCGGCGCGCTCGCCCTCGTCGAAGCGGCGCGCGATGTCGCGCGCCATGCACCACGCGGCGTAGGCTTCGGTCCGGCTGTCGGCGATCATGCCCTGGACCAGCTGGAACGTGCCGATCTCCTGCCCGAACTGCTTGCGCTGCGCGGCGTAGGTTACGCTTTCCTCGACCAGCCGGTCGGCCATGCCGCACGCGCTCGCCGCGATGTTGATGCGCCCGCGATCGAGCACCTTCATCGCGGTCTTGAAGCCGCGGCCCGGCTCCGCGCCGATGATGTTCGCGGCGGGGACCAGCGCGTCGTCGAACATGACGTCGCAGGTCTTGGTACCTTTCTGCCCCATTTTCTTGTCCACCTTGCCCACGGTCAGGCCCGGGGTGTCGGCGGGCACGATGAAGGCGGAAACGCCCTTCGCTCCCGGCGTGTCGGGATCGGTCCGCGCCATCACGGTGAAGATCCCGGCGCGCGGCGCGTTGGTGATGTAGCGTTTGGTCCCGTTGAGGCGGTAGTTGTCGCCCTCCCTGATCGCGGTGGTCCTGACGGAGCCCGCATCCGATCCGGCCTCCGGCTCGGTCAGCGCGAAGCTGGAGCTGATTTCGCCGCTCGCCAGCCTGGGTAGCCAGTGCGCCTTCTGCTCCTCGGTGCCGTCGATCAGGATGCCCTGGCTGCCGATGCCGACATTGGTGCCAAAAACGGAGCGGAATGCGGACGCCGTGCGTCCAAGTTCGAACATTATGCGGATTTCTTCGGACATCGTCAGGCCGAGTCCGCCGAATTCCTCAGGGATCGACAGGCCGAAAAGCCCCATTTCGCGCATTTCGTCGACGATCTCGGCGGGAACCTCGTCCTCTTCCTCGACACGGTCCTCAGCCGGAATCAGCCGTTCGTTGACGAAACGCCGCACGGTGTCGCGCAGCATCTGGAAGGTATCGGCGTCCATGTGTTTCTCTCCGTTGGCATCTCGCGTTTGGCTGGCGAGATGCCATAACCGCGCTCACCTGCCAAACGCGCTACGTCTTGGCGGGTTGCGCCCGAACGCCTAGGGCCGAAACCGCAGCGGAAATCAAAGGAGAGAGCGGCATGCCGGGGTTGTATTTCGAGGAATTCGAGGAAGGGCAAAGCTTCGACCACGCCTTCTCCCGCACCGTGACCGAACACGACAATATCAGCTTCAGCCTGATGACGCTGAACCCGCAGCCGCTGCATATCGATGCCGATTTCGCCAGCCGGACCGAGTTCGGCAAGCCTCTGTTCAACAGCCTCTACACGCTTGGCATCATGATCGGCATGACGGTTTACGACACCACGCTGGGTACCACGGTCGCCAATCTTGGCATGAACGATGTAACCTTCCCCAAACCGGTTTTCGCCGGCGACACGCTGAAAGCACATACGAAAGTGCTTTCTACCCGGCCGAGCAAATCGCGGCCAGGGCAGGGGATCGTGGAGTTCGAGCATACCGCGACCAACCAGCATGGCGACGTGGTCGCGCGTTGTACCCGTGCGGCGCTGATGATGGGCGGGAAGGGCGAAGGCGCGGCGGGCAGCTAGCCGGGCGGCCCGCTCATTCGCCCCGGAATTCAGGGGTGCGCTTCGCCTGGAAAGCCACCACGCCCTCCGCGAAATCCGCGCTGTTGGCCGCGATCCGCTGCGCATGAGCCTCCTGTTCCAAGGCGTCCGCCAGGTTCATGCTTTGCGAGCTGCGGACCATCTGGCGGATATGGCCGATCGCGATCGTGGGACCGTTGGCGAGGCGGTTGGCGATAGCCTTAGCCTCGTCCAGCACGCTCCCGTCCTCGACGCAGCGATTGACCAGGCCCCATTGTTCGGCCTGCTCGGCGGAAATCCGCTCTCCCAGAAGCATCGCTTCCATGGCGCGCGGAATGCCGATCATTCGCGGGAGCAGCCAGGTCGAGCCCCCATCGGGTACGAGGCCGATATTGACGAACGCCTGAAGGAAATAGGCTGACCGGGCGGCGATCACGAGATCGCCCAGCAGGGCGAGCGAGCACCCGATGCCCGCAGCCGCCCCGTTCACCGCCGTGACGACCGGTATCTCGAGCGAGGCAAGCGCCAGCATCGCCGGATTGTAATGCTCCTGCAGCGAACGGTAGGTGGCATCGCCCGGCTTCGTGTTGCCACCCATATCGCGCCCGCCCAGGTCGGCACCGGCGCAGAAACCACGCCCCGCGCCGGTGATGACGAGTGCGCGCCCGCCTTTGCCCGGAATCTCGCCCAAAGCATCGCGGAATTCGTCGATCGAAGCGGGCGTGACGGCGTTCATCCGGTCGGGTCGATTGAGCGTCAGCACGGCCAGCGCCCCATCGTATTCGACCCGTATCGTTTCGTAACCGCTCATGGATTTGCTCTCCCGTGCCAAGCTTCGGCCCATTCCATAGGTCCGCAAATGTGCGATTAGCAAATGCGGTCTGATGCGTCGCGGCTGGTCAATTGCTGTTGCAAGATGTTCCTATCGCATTGCTTCGCGAAGCTCGAACGATGCTTTGGCCGCGGTTCGATTTCGACTAGGTAGCAGGCGATATCGGCATATGCCTGGTGGGCGATGGGCTTCGAACAAGCGGCAATAGTTGTGATCCTGTGCGGTATGCTCCTCGCCTTCGCATGCGAGCGTTGGCGCGTAGAGACGGTGGCGCTCGTGGGCCTGGCTCTCGGCCTTATCAGCGGCGTGGTGCCTATCGGGTCCGTCTTTCAGGGCTTCTCCAGTCCGGCCGTGATAACCGTGGTGGAAATCCTTCTCGTCGTCTCGGTGCTGACGCGCAGCAGGGTGATAGACGATTTCGCGCGTCGATTGGCGGCGAGCGTTTCATCGGAAAGCGCGCTGCTGGCGGTGCTTTGCCTCTCGGCCGCGACGGTGTCCGTCTTCATGAACAATATCGGCGCGTTGGCGCTGATGTTTCCCGTGGCGCTTTCGCTCAGCCACCGGTTGGGTGTCGCGCCGGGACGCATCCTCATGGCCCTGTCGTTCTCGACCTTGCTGGGGGGGATGTGCTCGCTGACCGGCACGCCGGCCAACCTCGCCGTGAACCAGTGGCTGATGACGCAAACCGGCAGCGGCATGGGCTATTTCGAACTGGCGAAGGTCGGTTTACCGCTCGTGCTGGCAGGGGTCCTGTGGCTGGTCCTCGCCTCGCCGCGGCTGTTCGCCCGGTTTGGAAACGACGCCGGACCAGCTGACGGTCCGGGCTTGCAGCAGGTTCAACTTGCCCCGCGCATCGTGGCATCCGCGAGCGTGGTGGCGGGGGAGAGTATCCTCGCGATCGAGCAGCGCGCCGGGATCGTCATCCATGATGTATTGCGCGATGGAAAACACGTCTTCGCGCGTCGCGAAGCGATCCGGGTACAGGCGGGCGACAACCTGCTGGTCGAGGGAAGCCACGATGAGATCGAGGCGCTGGAAGAGCTCGGGCTTAATCGAGCGAAGGTTTTGGATGCCGACGAGATGATGATCGAGGGCGTGGTGATGCCCGAGAGCCTGATCGTGGGCTCGCGCGTTGAAGACCTGGTGGCGCTTTCGGGGGACGCCGTCGCGGTCGATGGCCTCGTCAGTCGACGCGGACGTGTCGAGGGGCGGTTCGAGGACCTGCAATTCTCCACCGGCGATGTCGTGAGCCTGTCCGGGCGCAGTGAAGACATTCGCACCCTCGCGCACGATGTCGGCTTCCTCCTGCTCTCGCCCCGTCGGCCGGGCGAACCGCCCCTGCGGCGCGGGTTCGGCGTCGGCCTCTTCACGGCGGGTGTGCTGGCGAGCGCGTTGGGCCTCGTGCCGGTAGAGATCGCGTTCGGCGGGGTGATCCTTGCCCTGCTCCTCGTCGGAGCGCTCGACCTGCGCCGGGCGCTTACCGAGATAAACTGGCGGATCGTCATCCTGCTCGCCTGCATGATTCCCCTCGGCATCGCGGTCGAGACAACCGGCGCGGCACGTATTCTGGCGGGAATCCTCGTTTCCGGGCTTCCCAGCGAGCAACCCGCCTTCATCATAGCGACAGTGCTGCTGTGCGGTGTAGCGATGACGCCGTTCATCGACAACGTGTCGACGGCGGTGATCCTCAGCCCCATCGCGGGCGAATTGTCGGTGCGGACCGGTACGCCGCTGGAGCCCCTGCTGATCGCGGTCGCCATCTCGGCGTCGATCGATTTCCTCACCCCGATCGGGCATCACAACAATGCGATCGTGATGGGCGTGGGGGGATACCGGTTCGGCGAATTCGCCAGGCTGGGTGCGCCGTTGACAGCGATCTGTCTGGTCCTGGCGGTCGTTATTCTGACGCTGATGGCCTAGGCGTTGTCATTTCCACAGAGATACGATAGGGAATTGGTATGATCTCGAACAAGGCCCGTTATGCGTTTCGTGCCCTCGTGGCGATCGCGGAAGCGCCCTCCGGCGAAGCGATGGCCAGTGCCGACATCGCCCGGCGCTACGCCATTCCGCATAAGTTCCTGGAGCAGATCCTGCTCGATCTGCGCAAGGCCGGCATTCTGGAGAGCCGTCGCGGGAAGAGCGGGGGCTACACCATGCTGCGTCCCGCGGATACCGTCACGTTTGGGGAAGTGCTGCGCATATTCGAGGGGCCATTGGCACCCCTGCCGTGCCTCTCTCGCCAGGCATACCGCCAGTGCGAAGATTGCGTGGACGAGCGCACCTGCCTCATCCGGCGCGAATTCGGACGCGCCTACGACGCCAGCCGCGCGGTGCTGGACAACCGCACGATCGGCGACGCGTTGAGCGAAGGCCAAAAACAGGGCGGTGAGATACGGTGGTCCGCATAAACCTAGTTGACCGATAGGGAATAAAGAGAATAGACGTTTGGACGTGTCGCGAAACGTGCGACTCGTCTGGAGCGGCTTTCCCTATGCGATCCTTTCGCCTTGCCACGATCCTTGCCATCGGGGCGGCCATCGCCGCCTGCACGCCCTCTTCGTCCGGAGACGCCGCCGTTGGCGACACCGGAAAGTCGGTCGAACTGCTGAACGTTTCCTACGACCCGACGCGCGAGTTGTACGAAGCGATCAACCCGAAGTTCAAAGATAGCTGGAAGAAGGCCACCGGGCAGGAGGTGACGATCAACATGAGCCATGGCGGTTCGGGCAAACAGGCCCGGGCCATCATCGACGGGCTCGATGCCGATGTCGCCACCCTGGCCCTGGCTTACGATCTGGACGAGATCGCGGGGCAGTCCGACGCGCTGTCGCCCGGATGGCAATCGCGCCTGCCGCAGAACAGCGCGCCCTACACCTCGACCATCGTGTTCCTGGTCCGGAAGGGCAATCCGAAGGGCATTCGCGACTGGGACGATCTGGTGAGGCCGGGTGTCGCCGTCATTACCCCCAATCCGAAGACCAGTGGCGGTGCCCGCTGGAACTTCCTCGCCGCATGGGCCTACGCCGCCAGGAAGTACGGAGGCGAGAAGGGCGCGCAGGAATTCGTCACCCGGCTGTTCCGGAACGTGCCGGTGCTCGACAGCGGCGCGCGGGGTGCGACCACGACCTTCTCCGAACGCGGGATCGGCGACGTGCTGCTTGCGTGGGAGAACGAGGCGTTCCTCGCGCAGAAGGAGCTGGGCAAGGACAAGTTCGAGATCGTCGTCCCGTCCGTTTCCATCCTGGCCGAACCGCCGGTCGCCGTGCTGGACGGCAACGCGAAGCGCCACGGTACCGAAAAGGTCGCGGAAGCCTATCTCAAGTTCCTCTACAGCCCGGAGGCGCAGGACATCATCGGCGCGAATTTCTACCGCCCGACCGGCGCAGCCGCGAAAGCGAAATACGCCAGCCAGTTTCCGCAGATCGACCTTGTGACTATCGATGGCGAATTCGGCGGCTGGCAGGCGGCGCAGAAGAAGTTCTTCGCCGACGGCGGTGTGTTCGACCGGATCTTCGAGCAGCGGCGCTGATGGCCTCGCTCGCCGCCCCGCTCCCCGGCCAGGACCTTGCGCGACGGCAGGAGCGGGACGTCGCGCCTGCCCCGAAGCGCGATCGGGCGCGCCGCGCGAGGAAGTCGATCATTCCCGGTTTCCGGCTGACGATGGGCTTTACCATCGGCTGGCTGTCGCTGATCGTGCTGATCCCGGTGTCGCTGATCTTCGTGCGTTCGGCGGGCATGGGCTGGGACGCGTTCGTCGAGGTGGCGTTCTCGCCGCGGGCGATTGCGGCCTACCGGGTCAGCTTCGGCACCGCGCTGGCCGCGGCATGTATCAACGGCGTGTTCGGCCTGCTGATCGCATGGGTGTTCACCCGCTACAGCTTTCCCGGCAAGCGCCTGTTCGACGCGCTGATCGACCTGCCGTTTGCCCTGCCGACGGCGGTCGCGGGCATCGCGCTGACGGCGATCTACGCGAACAATGGCTGGCTCGGCGAACCGCTCGCCCGATACGGCATCGAAGTCGCCTACAATCCCGTGGGCATCACCATCGCGCTGATCTTCATCGGGCTGCCGTTCATCGTCCGGTCGGTGGAGCCCGTGCTGGCGGACCTCGGTTCGGACGTGGAGGAAGCGGCGCTCTCGCTCGGCGCAAAGCCGTGGCAGGTGTTCGTACGCGTCATCTTCCCCGCGATCATGCCTGCCCTCCTGACCGGCTTCGCGCTGGCGCTGGCACGCGGCGTCGGGGAATACGGATCGGTCATCTTCATCGCGGGCAACATGCCCTTCAAGTCCGAGATCGCGCCGCTGCTGATCGTCACGCAGCTCGAACAGTACAATATCGACGGCGCGACCGCGATCGCCCTGGTGATGCTGGCCATCTCCTTCTCCATGCTCCTGCTCATTAACATGGTGCAGGCGTGGAGCCGCCACAGGATGAGCGTATGACAGCCCCCGCCGCCGCAGCCGCGCCCGCCACGCGCCTGACGCCGACCGCGCTCGGCCTCATCGCCCTCGCGCTCGGCTTCCTGTTCGTGTTCCTGCTGCTGCCGCTGCTGGTGGTGTTCGCCGAGGCGCTGTCGAAGGGCGTGCCGCCGCTGCTGGAGGCGCTGGCCGAGCCGGACGCGCTTTCCGCGATCGGGCTGACCCTGCTCGTCGCCGCCATCGCCGTGCCGCTGAACGTGGCGTTCGGGATCGCCGCGAGCTGGGCCATCGCCAAGTTCGACTTCCCGGGGCGCAGCGTGCTGCTGACCTTCATCGACCTGCCGTTCTCGGTCTCTCCGGTGGTGGCGGGCCTCGTCTATATCCTGCTGTTCGGAGTCCACGGCCTGCTCGGGCCGGTACTGCGCGAATACGACATCCAGATCATCTTCGCGGTCCCGGGTATCGTGCTGGCGACCGTGTTCGTGACCTTTCCCTTCGTCGCGCGCGAGCTGATCCCGCTGATGCAGGAGCAGGGGCGCGATGACGAGGA
The DNA here is from genome assembly GCF_022576075.2 of Erythrobacter sp. LQ02-29. Classification (NCBI taxonomy): domain Bacteria; kingdom Pseudomonadati; phylum Pseudomonadota; class Alphaproteobacteria; order Sphingomonadales; family Erythrobacteraceae; genus Erythrobacter; species Erythrobacter sp. LQ02-29. The sequence goes on from NZ_JANCNT010000001.1 coordinate 1,267,006, forward strand.
AGCGGCGCTGTCGCTGGGCGCGAGCGGTTTCCAGACCTTTCGCATGGTCACGTTGCCCAATATCCGCTGGGGGCTGCTCTACGGTGTGCTGCTGTGCAATGCGCGCGCGATGGGGGAGTTCGGCGCGGTGTCGGTCGTCTCCGGCCACCTGCGCGGGCTGACCAATACCATGCCGCTGCATGTCGAGATTCTCTACAACGAATACAATTTCGTCGCCGCCTTCGCGGTGGCCTCTCTGCTTGCCATGCTCGCGCTCGTCACGCTGGTCGTGAAGACCGGGCTCGAATGGCGGTTTTCCTATCTCGCGAAAGGATCGGGACATTGATCAGGCTTGATTCCGTCACCAAGCGCTTCGGCACGTTCGATGCGCTCAAGGCCATCGATCTGGAGGTACGCGACGGCGAATTCATGGCGCTGCTCGGGCCGTCAGGGTCGGGCAAGACGACGCTGTTGCGCCTTATCGCCGGGCTCGCCTTCCCCGATAGCGGACGGGTCCTGTTCGCCGACCGCGACGTAACCGCGATGCCCGTCGCGAAGCGCGAAGTGGGCTTCGTCTTCCAGCACTACGCGCTGTTCAAGCACATGACGGTCGCGGAAAATGTCGGCTTCGGCCTCTCCGTGCGGTCGCGCAGGACCCGGCCCGGCAAGACCGAGATACGCCGGCGCGCGCTCGACCTGCTCGAACTGGTCCAGCTCGGCAAGCTGGGCGACCGCTACCCGGCGCAGCTATCGGGGGGACAGCGGCAGCGGGTGGCGCTGGCACGGGCGCTGGCGGTCGAACCGCGCGTCCTGTTGCTGGACGAACCTTTCGGTGCGCTCGACGCCAAGGTGCGAAAGGGCCTGCGCCGCTGGTTGCGCCATCTGCACCAGGAAATGGGCCTGACCTCGATCTTCGTGACCCACGATCAGGAGGAGGCGCTCGAACTGGCCGACCGCGTGGTGGTGCTCGACCACGGGCGGATCGAGCAGGTGGGCACCCCGGAAGAAATCTACATGCAACCGGCCACGCCGTTCGTGTCGGACTTCGTCGGCGATACCAACAGCCTGCCGGTGACCCTCGGGGAGGGGATGGCATTCCTCGCCGGGAGGCCGGCGTTCGAGTGTCCGCATCTCGCCTTCGCGAAAGGCAAGGGTACCCTGACCTTCCGGCCCCACGACGTGGCGGCGGAAACGCCCGACCGCCCCGGCGTCGTCGCGATCGTCGGCACCGCCTATCGCAAGGGGGGCGTGTGGCGTGTCGAAGCGACGATGGACGGGGTGCAGACGCCGGTCGAGATCGACGTCGATGGCGCGCTACCGTGCCCGCAACAGGGCGATCGCCTGTGCGTGGCGATCACGCGCGCGCAGATATTCCCCGACCGGGTGCTCGCCGCCTGAACCCGTAGGACCTTTTCGAAAGGGAACGAACATGACTTACCGGCTCTGCCTGGTGAGCGCCCTTGCGCTCGCCTCGACTCCCGCCCTTGCGCAGAATGCGCCCGCCGGGGACACGGCCTGGACCTTGCAGGATGCGATCGGCGATCCCGACAATCTGGAGGTGTCGGGCAGCGCCCGCGTGCGCTACGAGGCCCTGCACAACCAGTTTCGCCCCGCGCTGGACCGGAACGACGACCTCGTCACCCTGCGCTTCACGCTCGCCGCCCGATACGATGCCGGGCCGGTGGAGGTTGGGGCGGAATTGCAGGATTCGCGCGCCTATTTCGGCGATACGGGCAGTTCGGTCGGCACCGGCGAGGTCAACGCGGTCGAGCTGATCCAGGCCTATCTCGCGGCCGATCTGGGTCAGCCGTTCGGCGCGGGCAGCGAAGCCAGGCTTACCGCGGGGCGGTTCACCATGGATCTCGGCTCGCGGCGGCTGGTCGGTCGCAACAATTTCCGCAACGCGACCAACGCCTTCACCGGCGTGCGCTTCGACGCGAAGGGCTCCGGCGGCAAGCTGACCGCATTCGTCACCATGCCGCAGCAACGCCTGCCCAGCGACAAAGCGTCCATCCTCGACAACGAGGTGGAGTGGGATCACGAGGGCACGGACCTGTTGTTCTGGGGTGCCTTCGGCAGCTTCTCCAAGCTTCTGGGCGGAGCCGACTTGGAAGCGTATTTCTACGGGTTGGACGAGGACGACCGCCCGGGCGTGGCGACCCGCGACCGGCGGCTCTACACGCCCGGTTTCCGGCTGGTGCGCGCGCCGGCGAAGGGGCAGGCGGATTGCGAACTGGAATACGCGCACCAGTTCGGCAGCATCAGCGACAGTACCGCGGTGAACGCGCCGCGGCGCGACGTTTCCGCCAATTTCGCCCATGCGGCCCTCGGCTATCGCTTCGCTGCCAAATGGCAGCCGCGCGTCGCCCTGGAATACGACTTTGCCAGCGGTGACGGGTCCGGGCGCGACTACGGTCGCTTCGACAGCCTCTATGGCCCGCGGCGCTCCGATTTCGGCCCGACCGGCATCTACGGCCCCCTGGGGCGAAGCAATATCCACGCGCCGGGGGTCCGCCTGGAAGCCGCGCCGAGCCGCCTGCTCGACGGCTTCGTCTCCTACCGGGCGCTATGGCTCGACAGCGCGAGCGACAGCTTCGCCAATACCGGGGTGCGCGATCCGTCCGGCCGGGCGGGGCGGTTCGCGGGGCATCAGGTCGAAGGCCGCGTACGCTACTGGTTCGTGAAGGATTTGCTGAGGCTCGATACCGGCGCGGCGGTGCTGTTCGACGGCCCCTTCCTGCGCGATGCGCCGAACGCGCCGCGCTCCGGCGATACGCTGTACGGCTATGTCGATCTCACCGCGACCTTCTAGCCTTCGGCGCGGGGCCTGCGAAGGAACGCCCTTCGTGGCGACCGAGTTATCTCCACTGTGCGGCCCGTTCGGGGCGCTTCGACCAATCGCAGTGGAGCACCCATGGACCTCGATCTCAAAGGCAAACGCGTCCTCGTCACGGGCGGCAATTCCGGGCTGGGCGCGGCGATCGCGATGGCGTTCGCGCAGGAAGGCGCGCGCGTCGCGATCAACTATCTGGTCGATCCCGAACAGACCGAGGCTCTGAAGGAGCGGATCGCCGGGTCGGGCGGGGAAGCGATCGGCCTGAAGGCGGACATCAGCGATCCGGCGGCGGTCGCCGCCATGTTCGCCGCGATCGACGAGGCCTGGGGCGGCATCGACGTGCTCGTCAACAACGCAGGTATCGATGGCCAGCACGCGCTTGGCTGGGAGATAGAGCCGGATGCCTGGAGCAAGGTGATCGACATCAACCTGAAAGGCACGTTCCTGTGCGCGCGCGAGGCGCTGAAGCGGATGACGGCGCAGAAATCGGGCGTGGTTCTCAACACCTCCAGCGTGCACGAGGTGGTCGCCTGGTCCGGCTACAGCGCCTATACCGCCAGCAAGGCGGGTGCCTCGATGATGGCGAAATCGCTGGCGCAGGAGGCGGCGCCGCACGGCGTGCGCGTCCTGTGCATCGCGCCCGGCGCGATCAGGACGCCGATCAACCGGGAGGTATGGGAAGATCCGCAAGGGTATGCCGACCTGCTGGAGAAAATCCCGCTCGGCCGCATCGGCGAACCCGAGGACATCGCGAAGATGGCCGTCTTCCTGGCCTCGGACGCGGCGAGCTACGTCACCGCGACGACGGTCTTCGTCGATGGCGGCATGACCGATTATCCATCCTTCGCCCATGGCGGATAGGTCGGGCATGATGCAGCGGATCGAGGATTACGGGCTGATCGGCAACATGCTGTCCGCCGCGCTGGTGGGTAAGGACGGATCGATCGACTGGCTCTGCCTGCCCCGCTTCGATTCCGCCGCATGCTTTGCCGCGCTGCTGGGTACGCCCGATAACGGCAGATGGAAGATCGCGCCGGTCGGGAAGGTACATGCGACGAGCCGGCGCTACCTGCACGATACCGCCATCCTCGAAACCCGGTTCGAGACCGATACGGGCGTGGTGACGCTGACCGATTTCATGCCGGTCAACGAGGGGGATCGGCACGTCGATCTGATCCGCATCGTGACCGGCGTGTCGGGCACGGTCGAGATGGACATGGAGTTCACCTTGCGGTTCGAGAACGGGCAGGCGATCCCGTGGGTGCGGCGCAAGGATTACGGGCTCAGCGCGATCGCCGGCCCCGATGCCGTCGAACTGCACGCCGATCTCGCGCTCGAAGGGCGCAACATGAAAACGTGCGCGCGTTTCACGGTGGCGGAGGGTGACAGCGTTCCGCTGACGATGTCGTATCATCCCTCCAACCAGCAGCCGCACTTCGTCGCCGATCGGCGCGAGGTGCTGGAGCGTACGGCGATCTGGTGGCGCGAATGGGTCAAGTCCGGCAGTTTCGACGACCAGCCGGATGCCTGGCGAGAGCCGGTGACACGCTCGCTCATCACGCTGAAGATGCTGATCTACGCACCGACGGGCGGGATCGTCGCGGCGCCGACCACATCTCTGCCGGAAGCGATCGGCGGAGAGCGCAACTGGGATTACCGCTATTGCTGGCTGCGGGATTCGGCGCTGACGCTTTATGCGTTGCTCAATTCCGGCTATCGCCAGGAGGCCGAGGACTGGCGGCAATGGTTGCTGCGCGCCGTGGCGGGCGCTCCGGACCAGCTCCAGATCATGTACGGGATCGCCGGCGAGCGCTGGCTGCCCGAATTCGAAGTGCCGTGGCTGGCCGGGTTCGAGAAGAGCGCGCCCGTCCGGATCGGCAACGCTGCCGCAGGGCAGATGCAGATCGACGTCTATGGCGAACTGATCGACACCCTCCACGCCGCGCGCGAGGCCGAACTGCAACCGCAGGACGAGGCCTGGCGGTTGCAGAAGGTGCTGCTCGATCACCTGGAAACCGTCTGGCAGACGCCCGATCGCGGGATCTGGGAAGTGCGGGGGCCCACACACGCCTTCACCCATTCGCGCATGATGGCGTGGGTCGCATTCGACCGCGCGGTTACCAGCGTGGAGCGTTATAAGCTGGAGGGACCTGTCGACCGGTGGCGCAAGCTACGCCAGGAAATCCACGACGACGTATGCGACAACGGGTTCGATGCGGACCTAAACAGCTTCGTGCAGTATTACGGCGGCAAGACCCTCGATGCGAGCCTGCTGCTGATGCCGCAACTGGGTTTCCTCCCCGCCGACGATCCGCGCGTGGCTGGCACGATCAAGGCGATCGAGCGCGAGCTGGTGCACGATGGGCTGGTCGCGCGTTATTCAACCGATGGAACGGACGACGGGGTCGGGGGACGGGAAGGGGCGTTTCTTGCGTGCAGCTTCTGGCTGGCGGATGCCTATGTCCTGGCCGGGCGGCACGAAGATGCGCGCGCGCTTTACGATCGGCTACTCGGTCTGCGTAACGATCTCGGTCTGCTTGCGGAGGAATACGATGCGGTCGCGGATCGCCTCCTCGGTAATTTCCCGCAGGCTTTCTCGCATATCGGCCTGATCAACACCGCGCATAACCTGATGGCTGCCAGCGGCCCCGCCTCTCAACGCGCGGACCAGGTCGCGCCGAAGAAGGCGGTCAAGGTTTGATGGCGAGCGGCTCCGCGCATGCGGAGGTCAAAACGCCGTCGGACCGCCTTTGCTCAGCGCCATCCGGTGTCGTCGAGCCCTCGACCCGGGTCGACAGAGGTTAGCAGGACGACCGCCCCTTCGGCCCCGTAGGCCCCTTTCAGCTGGACGATCGCAGCTACCAGAGTTTCGGTTTTCCCCCGGTTGGAAATGAATTCGGCGATCACCCGGCGCGCGCCGTTGCCGGCCATGGCTTCTTCGAGTTCGCTCTTGAACGCGACCCGTTTTTCGCGGCTGACGAGATCCACCAGCCTTGCGCCACGCAACCGTTCTTCCGGCACGCCCAGGAGATCGCAAAAGGGTTCGTCCACCCGATCGATCAGACCGCTCACGCCTACGCGAACGTAGCCGATAGCGTTGTGCACCGCCATCGCCTCTATGATAGCGGTCTTCACGTCTGCGAGACGGTGATGCTCGACTTCTTCGGTAATGTCGCGAAACATCAGCACGTTGCGTCCGTGGAGCGGGAACGTCTGCAACCGCATCCATCCATCCTTTCGCAGAGGCGATGGAATATCCGCCGATGTAGGCTCGTTCGCCTGGACGGTCCGCATCATGTTGACCTCGTACAGCGTTCCCTGAAGCTGCGGCAGGCAATCGTAGAGTTTTCGGCCGACGCATTGCGAAGCCGATATGCCGCAGGTCGCCGCGGCCATCCGGTTCATCGATACCACGCCGAGGTCGTCGTCGCAGATGATCACGGCTTCGTCGATCCATTCGGCCAGCTCGAACGGGTCGGCCCCGGCCCCCGCTGTGTCGGCCTGTTCGCTCAGCCCCATGAACTGGTTGATCCCGACCAGCGCATGGGTGATGCGGCCATGATTTGTCACGAAGACCGGTTTTACTAGCGCCTCGTCCCGCCATTTCGCAAAACATCGCACGAAATTGGCCGCCGGAACCCCGGTGCCTTCGGTCGCCTCTGGATCGGCGACCACCCGGAATTGCCTTGGCACTTCGCCAGCGCCTTGGCTGCGCTGATGCGGAATGCCGCCCTTGTATGCCACGTCTTCTACCCCTCTGACAGCACTTCTGCCGCTTGCAACGGGCTCTCCCCCAAGAACCAAGAGCCTCAAAAACAAGATAAAATTCTAAATGCTAAGATTTCCTTTCGCAGGCCAGGATATTGCGGATTTCGCGCAATTCCTCTTGCAAACAGGCTGCGTCGATTGGTCCGGAAAGCTGCCGGATGGTCGAAACTATGGCCTGATATCCCCCCGATAAGCCTGCATCTCGGCAGGATACGAGCGAGTCCAAGCGGCGGCTCATGGAGTAACGTATTTTATGTAATTTGTCTCGCGACAGTCCTTACCGGTCACTCAACCTGTCATCCATAGGCTCATAGCTCTCTTAGAAATACAAACATTGATCAATCTAATGGAGCGAGCTGTGAATCTAAGTAAAACAACCTATCTCCGTATCTCGCTGCTGGCGACCGCATCGGTCGTGATGGCGGGCGGTGCGCCCCCCCGGCTTACCGCGCCAGCGCAGGCCCAGGCCCTTCAGCCGGTGGTCGACGTCTGTACCGGCATCAGCCTCGATCCATCCGCGGTCACCGATATCGTCGGCGATGTCGCGGTGCCCACAGCGACCGCGGTGGAGAACCTCTACGGTGCGCTGTTGAACGTCTCCATCCTCGGCAACCCGATCCTCACTCTCGACGATGTCCAGATCGGTGCTGCGGATACCCTGGAAGGTTACGCAAATGGCGATCCGATCTCGCTGCGGGTGGCGGACACTAGCGGCTCGCTGCTCGCCCCCGGTGCCGACTGCAACCTGACGGCGGACGGCTATGCGCTGAACGAAGAGGCGGGTATCGCAATCGGCGGCAACCAGATCTCCGGATTGGGCGACGGGCAGGCGGCATCGGCCGGCGAGCTCGACGCGATCGCCTTCGGTAACAATGCCAGCACCGCCGTCGGGGCGACCGGGGCCATTGCCCTTGGCACAGATGCGAGCGCGACGGTCGCCAACAGCGTTGCGTTGGGCAACGGCTCGCTCGCCGATCGTGGCGCACTGGTCGACTACGTCGCACCGGGTCTGCCTGGCACCTACAGCTCGGTCGGATCGGTTTCGGTCGGCGCGCCGGGCAGCCTGCGCCAGATCACCAATGTCGCGCCGGGGACGCAAGCCACGGATGCGGCAACGGTGGGTCAGGTACAGGGCGCGGTCGACGCGCTCCAGGCGGCACTCGGCAATGGCGTCCAATATGATGGCCCGGCGCAGGCCAGCGTGACCCTCGCCGGTGCGCAAGGGACGACGGTCACCAACCTCGCGGATGGGACCGTGAGCGCGGATTCGACCGATGCGGTGAACGGCTCGCAACTTTTCGCGACCAATCAGCAGGTGGCAGCCAACGCCGACGGGATCGATGGACTGGATGGTCGCGTGACCGCGGCGGAGGGCGACATCGCCGATCTCGATGGCCGGGTCACCACGATCGATACGCGGGTGACGCAGAACACGACCGACATCGCCGACCTGCAAACGGCGGTCGACAATGTGCCGATCGGTTACGTCAGCAATGACGATCCTGCCGTCGCCAGTCCGGTTCCGACCAACCGGGCCGCGCTGATCGGTGCGGACCCTGGCACCGTTACGCTCAGCAATGTGGGGCCGGGCGCTCTCGCCGCAGGTTCTGCCGATGCGGTCAACGGCAGCCAGCTGTTCGCGACCAATCAGCAGGTCGACGCCAATACGGCGGGGATTCAGGCCAACGCCGATGCCATCGCCTCGCTCAGCGACGCGGGCAGCGGGAATGCGCTGGCGGTGCTCTACGACGATGCGACGCGAACCTCGCTGACGCTGGATGGCGCTGGCGGCACGACCGTCGGCAACGTCGCGGATGGCGAGCTGAGCGCCACCTCGGGCGAGGCGGTGAACGGATCGCAGCTGTTTGCCACCAACCAGGCGGTCGCAGCCAATAGCGATGCGATAGACGGCCTCGACGATCGCGTGACGGTCAATGAAGGCGACATCGCCAACCTCGATACTCGCGTGACCACGAACGAGGGGGACATTGCGAACCTGGATGGCCGCGTGACGGTGAACGAGGGGGACATTGCCAGTCTGGATGGGCGCGTTACGGTGAACGAAGGCGACATCTCTAATCTGGATGGGCGTGTGACCGTAAACGAAGGTGACATAGCTGACCTCGACACGCGGGTCGCCGTCAACGAGGGCGACATCGACAATCTCAACAGCTCGGTGACATCGATAGATGCGCGGGTAACCGACAATACGACCCAGCTCACATCGGTGCAGAACCAGCTCGCCAATGTCCCGCTCGGCTACGTGTCCGACACCGATCCGACCGTCGCCAGCACCACGCCGACGAACACAGCGGCGCTGATCGGGGCGGGCGATGCGCCGGTCAGGATGACCAATGTTGCCGATGGCGCGCTTGCGGCGGGGTCCACGGACGCCGTCAACGGATCGCAGCTCGCTGCGACAAACGACCGGGTGGCGAGCAATCGTGCCGATATCGACCAGAACACCGCGAATATCGCAGCGCTGAACAACAATATCGCGGGTAGCACCGTGGTCGCGGTGCAATATTCGGACCCCAACGATCCGACCATGAGCAATGGCGGCACGGTGACCAACGATGTCGCATTGGTCGGAGCGGACGCGACCGCGCCGGTGGCGCTCCACAATGTCGCTGCCGGAACCCGGGCGAACGACGCGGTGAACCTGGGCCAGGTGCAGAACGGCTTGGCCGCTGCAATGGCCGATGCCCGTGCCTATACCGACCTGCGCTTCGGCGATCTGCAGGCGGGCATCGCACAGCTCGACTTCGATCTGGAGGAGGCGCGTCGGGATGCCTCGGCAGGAACCGCCAGTGCCATGGCCGTCTCGGGAATCCCGCAGACGATCACCGCCGGACGCTCGATGGTGGGTACGGGCATCGCCCATTACGAAGGCGAGACGGCCTTCGCGCTCGGCATGTCCACCACCTTCAGCAAGGGTCGCGGCGTGGTGAAGGCCGGGGCGACGGTGGATACCCGCGGCAATAGCGGGTTCAGCGCCGGGGCCGGCTTCAGCTTCTGACCGATCTCCCCCCATCGGTCATACTGGGGACTGCGGCGCGCTGCGTCGCAGTCCTTTTTTAAGACCGGCGCAGGTCCGCGAAGGCCGATCGTGCCCTTTCGAGCGAGGCGCGAACGGGTTCGCGGCGTCTCGTGAGCGCTTCGTCCAGTTCGGAGGCGAGATCGCCCACCGCCGGTTCGCCGAACAGCGTCGCCGTGCCTGCCAGCATGTGCATCAGCGTCCGCAATTCTTCGAGTGATTCGTAATCCCCGTCCGACGGGTTGCGGCAACACAGCGCTAACTGGCCCAGCGCCTGTTCCTTGAAAGCCGCGTAGTGTGGACGCAGCGAGGCGATGGCATCGCCATTCTCGCCGTCCGTCGGCCGGTCGCTGTCGAGCATGCGTGGTCCCCGCCCGGCCAATCCGGGGTTCGACCTCCCATTATCGTTGGCACTCGTTAACATGTCCAAAGCACGACCACCGCCCTCCTTTGCTAGCGAAAGCGCAAACGCCAGTTGGCAAGGACGGTGTTGTCCCGCCCGTCAGGACGGCTTTCCAGCCCCAGACGCATGCTGGAGCGCGGACCCGCTCTTTCGTAGCCGAACATGATGCGCGGGGCGATTTCGCCCGAAAGATCGATCTCGCGCGTGCTGAAGCGGAGCGAACGGCTGGTGCGGTCGAAGCCCGACCCGACCGTAACCAGGCCGGTGCCGGATAGCGCCACGAGGGGTTGCGCCAGGCCGATGCGCATCCGCCCGCCGAGTACGTCACGGCTGAGATCGATCCCGAACCGGCCGGTGGTGATCGCGGTGGCATCGGTCACCACCGTCTCCGGTCCGAGCGCGAGCCGCGTGCTGCCGAGGCTCCCATGCGCCGCCAGCTCCCAGCTGCCGATGGAAATCTCGCTGGACAGCTGGGCGAAGATGGTTCGCGCCCCGTCGCCGAAGCGCAGTGAGCCGGACCCCGTTGGGGTCCCGAACAGCGTACCGCGTTCGGTCAGCATCCCGACCTCGAACACGGTCCGATCCTTGCCGAGCGAGGCGAGAAGTGCGGTGGCCTCGCCTTCGCCCGTCCTGTACGACCGCATCGAGGCACCGACCCGAAAGATCCCCAGCGGCCGGTGATAGGCCAGCCCGATCCCACTGCCCGGCATATAGGCATCGAGTGCATCGGCGCTCGCCGCCCGGCCGAACATCGTGGCATCGATATACCGCCCGTTCCGATAATCCGCGGTGACCGTGCCGCCGACGCTTCGCAGGGGAACGGCGATCCGCCCGTCCGTGATCCTGCTACCGATACGGGCCGAAAAATCGGACCGATTCCCGGCGAGGTAGCCGATCTGGACCCCTGCGCCTTCTAACCGAAAGGCGGCGTCACCGGCCTGGGTCATCGCGTCGAACCGGGGCCCCAGAACACCAGCGGACCCGCTCGCCGCGTGCCGCACAAAGCCGGAAAGGTCGGCCTGATAATCGCGCCCGAACGCATCGACCAGCGTGACATCGGAAATCGCGGCCGCCAGCGAACCATCCGCCCCGTCTCCGATCGCGGCAGGCAGGATCAACGAGGCAGAGCCGAGGGAACTGACGGTGGTACCGTTCGACAGGGTCGGATTGACCGGGGAAAGGGCGGCCTCCACGTCGATGAGACCGTGTCCGAAAACCGGATCCACGCCCGCTTCACCGATGTCGCGCGCGGTAGCGAGAATGACATTGCCGGCGTCGACGCCCGTCAGATGCGGCCATTTGTGCAGGATGAGTGCGGCCAGCCCGGACACTTGCGGCGCTGCGGCACTGGTCCCCGAAAAGCTGACGATATTGCCCGACACGTCGGTGGTGGCGCTGGTGCCTACGCCCGCCACGCACCTGTCCATGGCCGTGCCGCAACGGTTGGAATAGCTGGCCAGTTCGTAACCCGCGCCGTTCGGGTCGAGGGCGACCGCGAACAGCCACCCTTCCGCGTTTTCAGGGGTCAGGTCGATCGCGTCGTTGGGGTTCGCACCACCTGTGTTGCCGGCGGCATTGACGACAAGGCCGCCCACCTGCCGATACGCGTTGACGGCATCCTGCATTAGCCTGTTCGAGATATCCGGATTGGCCTTGGCGATCGAACGGTTGACGATCAACACGCCGTTTTCGCCGGCATAACGCAGCGCTTCGTGGCTGTTGAAGCCGACGGTGGATGTCCCCGTGTCGATATTCTCTACGTCGCTTCGCAACACCACGATGCTGGCACCGGGGGCGATACCCTGGATGCCGTTCCCGTTATTGCGTGCGGCAATGATCGAGGCGACCCGCGTGCCGTGGTCGGAATTGTCGCCGCCGAGGGACTCGTGAGGTGTGAGCACGCCGTCGTCGCGGATGCCTCCGAAATCCTTGCTCAGGTTGGAAATCTGCCCTTCGAGTTCGAAGGTTTCCTCCACCCCCTCGTCCAGAACCCCGACGAGAACGCCGCTTCCGTCCCAACCATTGTCCAGCGCATAGAGAGCGTTGATCAGCTCCGCGGCGAGATAGTTCTCGCGGTATTCGGCGTCATCCTCGGCGGAGCGCATCGCGACGTTGCCGGAGGGGCGAACGCCGGCTTCGGGCGGAGGCTCGTCCTCGGTCGGCGACGGGGCCGGGGTCGGGGTCGGAGCCGGAGCGGGTGCGGGTACGGTCGAAAAAGGTGGGGCGGCAATCGGGTCCGAAGCCATGGCTCCGGATGGGGGGGGAGGGGTAGATCCGATGCCGCCCCCAGTGCAGGCACCGAGCGAGAGACACATCGTCGTGCCGAACATGGTCGCCAGGGCACCGCCCCCCTTGCGAAGGGGTGTAATGCGGGGGCGAGCGTCGGAGAAGCGCACGGCCCTGGCAGCCAGACGGTTACTGGCAAATGGTCTTTCTTGACGTACCATGCAGCGTCGTTGGCATGGGGGCGGGTCCGGGAAACCTGCGAATCGGCGAATTCAACCCAAGGTATGAAAGAGTTAGCGGCATCTTAACCTTTGGCGGTGTTTGGTGGCGTTGAAGGCTGGGCCGTCATCGGGAGAGACGATTTGGGACGAATGCTGCGCTTCCTCCTGATCGCCGAAGATCATCCGCTTTGCTTTGCCGCCCTGAAGAGTGCCGCGCACGCGCGCGACAGCGCGATCCAGGTCGATGGCTGCGACACGCTGGAAGGTACGATTCACGATCTCGCGCAGCGGGACTACGCCGCGCTCGTGCTCGACCTCGGACTCAGGGACTCAGAAGGCGTCATCAACCTGAGGCGCGTGCGCGGTAGTTATCCGCGTCTGCCGATCCTGGTGATCAGCGCCACCGACGATGCGACGACCCGGATGCGCGTCCGATCTTTCGGCGCGCGAGGCTTCCTGTCGAAGAAGAGCAGCCTGGAGGAAATGGGCGAGGCCATCCTGCGCGTGATGGCCGGCGAAACATATTTCCCGACCGACGAAGACGCAGCGGGCGACGAAGACGATCTTCTTCACGCCCTCTCGCCGGCGCAGCTGCGAATTATGTCTGAACTGTGCAAAGGGAACTCGAACAACGTGATCGCGCATAATCTCGACCTGTCGGAGGCAACGGTCAAATCGCACCTGAGTTCGATATTCAAATCCCTGCGGGTCTCCAACCGGGCGCAAGCCATCCTGAAATACGGTGAGATGATCGGCCACGGTTAGCCGTGGCGCAAGCGGGCAAGCGCCCGAGCCTTGCCGGAGAAGCCTGAAACCCGGCAAAGCGATCCTGACACACTTCGTAACAATGCGTCCCTGTTGGCGAAACACTGGCGGATTAGGTGCCCGCGCTCTCGCCCAAGAGGAGTGCTTATGAATATCCTGATCGGCCTGCTGACACTGGGCAGCGCCACGACCGTGCCGGTTCCGCCCGTCGCGCACGCCGCCGTCGCAATGGCGCGCTGCCATCCATACAAACACAAGGTTCACGGCTGTGGTCGCAAAAGCGAATCCGCGGACAAGGAGAGGTTGGCGGAGCGCGATACCACCTGTCGCGAGCTCCCCGGCAAGCTGCGTCTGTGCGACACGCGCCCGAAATCCGACAAGCGGACGTCGCAGGAACAGCGCGCGGAGAACGAATCTCCAGCCGAAAACGATGGTTAAGTATCGGTCCGCAAATTCCCTTTTCGGTGGCCGCCAACGGTTCTAGATGGTTGGCACTCGAGCGTACCCATGCAGTTCAACGAACGAATCTACCATATCTCGCTCGTCGAGGACGATGGCGCTCTGCGCACATTGCTGACGCGGCATATCCGCCAGAGCGGATTTCCGATCCGCAGCTATGCGACCGCGGCGGAATTCCGCGCCTCGACGGAGCAGTACGATCTGGTCATTCTGGACGTGATGCTGCCGGGTACGAGCGGGCTCGACCTGTGCCGCTGGCTGCGCCAGCGAAGCGCGGTTCCGATCATCTTCATCAGCGCGCGGTCGAGCCATACCGACCGCATCGTCGGGCTGGAGCTCGGCGCGGACGACTATCTCGTAAAGCCGGTCGATCCGGGCGAGCTGGTCGCGCGCATCCGCTCGGTCCTGCGGCGGTACGAGCAGCCGGCGGGGGGCGAAACGCAGGATCACACCGCGATCGCGCGGTTCGACGGCTGGCAGATCGATCGGCGGCGGCGCGAGCTGTTCGCGCCCGATGGCGGGCGGGTATCCATCTCCGAAGCGGAATTCGATCTACTGAACGTGTTGGTGGACATGCCCCAGCGAGTGATCGGCCGGAACACGCTGCTGGAACACTCGCGCGACCGCATTGCCGGGCGCGATAGCGGCGACCGCAGCGTCGATGTGCTGGTCAGCCGCCTGCGGCGCAAGCTCGGGTCGGTCGAGGGCGGGCGCGATCTGATCCGCACCGTGCGCGGCGTGGGATATGTCTTTACCGGGCAAGTGGAACGGTGATCGGTCGCGGCCGGCTCTGGCCCAAGGGTTTCACCGGCCGCGTCACGCTTGTCCTCGTGCTGGCCGTGGCGGTGCAGTTCATTGCCGGCACGCTTCTGATCGGGGCGGGGGAAGCGCATATCCAGCGCCAGGGTCTGGGCAAGCGCATCGCCGAACAGCTCGTCACTGCGGAACGAGTGGTGACGGCGGTTGCGCCGCAGGATCGCGCGCCTTTGCTCGGCAGTCTGTCGACCATTCATTTGCAGATGCGGCTCGTGGAAGGGGCGCCGCAGATCGCGCCCGGGATCGCGCCCGATGCCGCCGAGATCGCCCGCTCGCTCGTGCGATGGGAGCCGGAGCTGGCCAAGAACGACTTGCGCCTCGCCATGGTCCGCAAATCTCCACTCGTCCTCGATCGCCATCTGGAAGGCGCGCTCCGGATCGCCCCCGATGTCTGGATCGCGTTCGAAACGAATGAGCCGGTGGCCGGCTGGACACCGCTGATCAGAACGTCGCTGACGGTCGGGATCGTGGCGCTGCTGGTCCTGGGGTCGGCGGCAGTGCTGGTTCGGACGTTGAGCGCCCCGCTTAGGCAATTGTCCTCGGACGCCAAACTTATCGGCACGACCGCGCGCATCCCGTTCGACGAGCAGGCCGGTCCGCTGGAATTGCGGCAGGTTTCCCACGCGCTCAATTTGATGCAGGACCGCATCGAGGCGGCAATGAACCAGCGCACGCAGGCCCTGATGGCGGTCGGCCACGATCTGCGTACGCCGCTGGCGCGGCTGCGGCTGCGGATCGGTGCGATCGCCGACGAGCAGGACCGGGCAGAGGCACGGTCCGACATCGAACAGATGACCGCGATGCTGCAGGAACTGCTCGAATATTTCGAAACCGGCGACCTGAAGCAGGATTACGAACCGACCGACCTGTCCAGCCTGTGCCAGACGATTGGGGAGAAATTCGCCGACCTGGGTTACGACGTGGATTATCGCGGCCCGGAACGGGCGGTGGTCGCGGCGCTGCACAATTCCCTGACCCGGGCGATCGAAAACCTGGTCGACAACGCCGTGAAGTTTGCCGGGCATGCCACGATAGAGCTCGAACTGACCGAAACGCACGCGGTGATCGCGGTGCAGGATGGCGGCCCCGGCATACCCTGGGCCGACATGAAGCGCGTGATGCAGCCGTTCGAAAGGCTCGATATCGCGCGTTCCGGGGGGCATCCCGGCATGGGGCTGGGTCTCAGCATCGTGCGTAACGTCGCGGAAGCGCATGGCGGAACATTCGAACTGTCGCGGGTGGAGCCGACCGGCCTGCGTGCGGCGCTGGTAATTCCGCAAAAACAGTCCCCGGAAATACTTTGAAACAAATCGAGCATCGCGCGGAAATGCGCGGGCGCGATTGTGCACTGCGACACGGGCTCCGGCCCGCTAACACAGGAGTGCACCATGAAAGAGTTGATGGAAGGCGTTACGCGGTTCCGCGAGCACATCTACAAGGAACATGAGCAGAAGCTTCAGGTCCTCGGACGCGAGGGGCAGAGCCCCAAGACGCTGATGATCAGCTGTTCCGACAGCCGCGTCGTTCCCGAACTGATCACCCAGTCGCTTCCGGGCGACCTCTTCGTGATCCGGAATGCGGGCAATATCGTGCCGCCCTGGCAGTCCATCAATGGCGGCGTGACGTCCACCATCGAATATGCGGTGGTCGGCCTTGGCGTCACGGACATCGTCATCTGTGGCCATGCCGATTGCGGCGCGATGAAGGCGCATTTCGCACCCGAAGGCGCGCTCGATGCGATGCCTTCGGTCAAGGCGTGGATCGGCCATTCGCGTGCCGCGCGCGACATCGTCCATGCCTGCTGCGCGGGTGCCGGGGATACGGAAAAGCTCGATCGCCTGGTGGAAGAAAACGTCACTCTTCAGCTGACGCATCTGCGCAGCCATCCGTCCGTCGCGGCGGCGCTCGCCTCCGGGAAAATCCGGCTGCACGGGTGGGTCTTCGACATCGAAAGCGGAACCATCCGAGCGTTCGACGGCAGGACCCGGCAGTTCGGACCGTTGTCCGATGGAGACACTCCGCCGATCGCGGAAGGCGGGTTGGATCGCGACACGCCTAAAAAGGCGGCCTGAATCCCCCCAAACTCAGGGCCGATGGGGTTGTTCGCAGGAGAACCCGCCGCATCGGCCCACCTTTTTTTTTCTATTTCTCGATGATTTCTGCCGGTCGGAAGGGCGCGACAATCCCCTGGTCAGCCATGTGCACGCGAAGGATCCGAAGTGACTGAAAAAACGACGTTCTTGTCTTCTCTTGGCAAGGATATCCCCGCATCGATCGTGGTGGCGCTGGTCGCCCTACCCCTATGCCTTGGCATTGCCCTCGCTTCGGGGGCTCCGCTGTTTTCCGGCCTGATCGCCGGCATCGTCGGCGGCATCGTCGTCGGTACCCTGTCCAAATCGCAGCTGTCGGTCAGCGGGCCGGCGGCGGGGCTGACCGTCATCGTGCTCGACGCGCTCGAGCTGCTTCCCAGCTGGGAGATCTTCCTCCTCGCGGTCGCCCTGTCCGGCGTGCTTCAGATCGGGCTGTATTTCACCCGGTCGGGCACCCTTTCCGAATTCGTGCCCAGCTCGGTCATCACCGGCATGCTGGCGGCGATCGGCCTGATCCTGATCCTCAAACAGATTCCGCACGCCCTTGGCTACGACGGCGATTTCGAGGGTAGCCTCAGCTTCCTTCAGCCCGACGGCCTCAACACCCTCTCGGCGCTGTTCTACTCGGCATGGGATTTCTTCCTTCCGGGGCCGATGCTGATCGCGCTGATCTCGCTTGTCTTCCTCTTCTGGTGGGATGCCAAGAAGCCCAAGGACGGGCCGTTCCGGCTGCTGCCCGGTCCGCTCGTCGTGGTGATCTTCGGCGTGCTTGCCAACGAGGCCTTCAAACTGTTCGCACCCGGCCTGGCCGTCCGGCCCAGCCATCTTGTTCAGGTCCCCATCTCGGGATCGCTGGGCGAGTTCGTCGGGCAGTTCCGCACCCCCGATTTCACCGCGATCGGGATGGCGGACGTCTGGATCGTGGCGGTTACGCTCGCGATCGTCGCAAGCCTGGAATCGCTGCTATGCGTCAAGGCGGTCGACGAACTGGATCCGCGCCGTCGGACGACCGACAAGAATCACGAATTGCTGGCGCAGGGTGGCGGCAACATCCTTTCCGGCCTGATCGGCGGCCTGCCGCTCACTTCGGTGATCGTGCGCTCCTCCGCCAATGTCGCGGCCGGGGGCGAGACGAAAACCTCCGCCATTCTGCACGGCTTCTGGCTGCTGCTGAGCGTGCTGCTGATCCCGGTCCTGCTGAACATGATCCCGCTCGCGGCGCTGGCTGCGATCCTGATCCAGGTCGGTTACAAGCTCAACACGCCCGAGTTGTACCGCCGGCGCTGGGCGCAGGGATGGCACCAGTTCGTGCCGTTCATCGCGACGATCGGCGCCATCCTGTTCACCGATCTGCTGCGCGGCATCATCATCGGGCTCGCGATCGGCTTCGTCTTCGTCGTCGCCCGCAATTTCCGCAAGGCGGTGAGCGTGGCGAACGACGAAGGGTTCTGGTTGGTCAGCGCCCGGCGCAACCTGTATTTCATTCACAAGTACGAATTGCAGAAGTCGCTCGGCAGCGTGCCCGATGGTGCGAGCGTGGTGATCGATCTCGAGCGGGCCGAGTTCATCGACCCCGACAATATCGACATCATCAACAGCTTCTCGCGCAATGCGAAGTTCCGCGACATCGCGGTCACCATCCGGGGCGATCTGGATCACCTGCAAGCCGCCCCGCTGGAAGCCCCATTCAAGAAGGTTGCCTACTCATGAAAACCATTCGCGAACTGATCCTGTCCAACAAGACCTGGTCGGCGGAAATGCAGGAGCGCAAGAAGGACTACTTCGCGCAGCAGACCTCTGGCCAGTCACCCGAGATCATGTGGATCGGCGGGTCGGACAGCCGCGTCTCGCCGCAGAACATAACCCAGACCCGTCCGGGCGAGCTGTTCATCCACCGCAATCTCGCCAACCTCGTCTATGAAACCGACGACAACCTGATGGCGGACGTCCAGCACGCGATCGAGGATTTCGAAATCGCCCACATCGTCCTTTGCGGACATTACGGGTGCAGCGGACTGCAAACGGCGATGACCGGCGGCGGCTCCGGCCATGTGCATTCGTGGCTTGCGGCCGCGCGAGAGGTGTTCGCGCAGCATCGCGCGGAACTTGAGGGGATCGAGGATCAGTCGGAGCGGCTCAACAGGATGGCCGAACTCAACGTGCGCGAGCAGCTGGTCCGCCTGTCGAAGACGGACACCGTCCGGGCCGCCTTCGCACGCGGGCAGGATTTGACCCTGCATGGCTTCATCTACGATCTGCGGAATGGTCGGTTGGCGGAGCTGCTGGAGATCGGCCGGTCCGGGGAGCTTTCGGAAATCGGTATCCCGCCCATGACAAGCGATCCGGACGCGGTCGGAGAGGCCCGCGCGGCATAGTAGGCCAGCGACACCGCAGGCGCCCATGTGCTTCCGGGGTCGCGCGATTTGGGGCGGAGCGGACTCACTGATGAGCGATATCCCGATTGATGGAGCCTAAGACCGCGTCGCTGCGTTGAATGGCCATGCGAAAGACTGTCGAGGATCTTCAACGCGAAATGGAAGCTGCGGCCGAGGCCCTCGATTTCGAGGAAGCCCGGCGCATTCGCGACCGCATCAATCTGATGCGGGGCGGGGCGGATGCTGCGGATGCCGCGCAAGCCGACACGTCGGGCCTGGTTCGCCAGCGGCCTGGCGCGATGGGGCTTGGCACAAGTCGACAGCGACCGGTTGCTCCGCCCGATTGGAAGCCGCCCGCCAAGCCCGATCCCATGACCTCCAAGCGCAAGCGAAAGTGAGTGTCGGGGGTACGAGCGATGCCGTGTTGGCCCTGCTCGCCGAGCGCGGGGCCGGAAAAACGGTATGCCCTAGCGAAGTCGCACGAAGGATCACTTCCGATGGCGAAGCGGATTGGCGCATGGCGATGCCGCTCGTCCACGTTGCGGTCGACCGGCTTATCGAGCGGGGAGCTATAGAACTGACCTGGAAAGGCCGGGCTCTCCCTGCGCGGTCCGGACCGTATCGGATCGGCCATGCAAGCGACAGCACATGAGAATGGTCGCCGATTGCCCGGAGCGAGCGTAACCGACCGAGGCTGGTCCTCCCGAGGTTCGGTAATGGCGGAGCGGGAGGGATTCGAACCCTCGATACGGGGTTACCGTATACACACTTTCCAGGCGTGCGCCTTCGACCACTCGGCCACCGCTCCGCATGTTCTCTCGTGGCGCTGCCGCTTCGCAGATTGAGCGATGGAAGCACGCCGGTTCGAACAAGAACGCGCGCCCTAGCGGGACGGGGTTGCGAGCGCAAGCGGGCTTGCCTAGCTTTGCAGGCGATGACGCAACGGTTCGGCACGGCGCCCTCGCTCGAGGATATGGCAACGTTGGGCCGCGCGGCTTACGACCGCCTGCCGCAACAGTTTCGCGCGCAACTGGGCGACGTCGATTTCCGGGTCGAGGATTTCGCCGACCCTGAGACGCTGGCGGCGGTGGGGCTGGAGGAGCCGTTCGAGCTTTCGGGGATCTACCAGGGCCATCCACTGCCCGCGCGCAGCATCGAGATGAGCGGACAGATGCCGACGCGGATCCGCCTGTTTCGCCGCCCCATTCTCGACGAATGGGCGGAGCGCGGGGACGTGACGCTGGAGCGGCTCGTCGCGCATGTCGTGATCCACGAGATCGGGCATCATTTCGGCTTTTCCGACGACGACATGCACGCGCTGGAAGACGCTGCCGACTGAGCGAAGGTGCTTGCCATGCGGGCGCGGCGTGGCAGGATGCGCGGCCATGAAGAGGCTCGCAATCGCATTCGCCGCGCTGGCATCGGCGCTCCCCGCATTGGCTCTTGCGCAGGACGCGGAGACGACGAAGCCGCCGAGCGCGAAGGAAGTGCTCGATGCGGCGCCGCGGTCTGCTTGGCAGGAGGTGCGGCCCGAGGATCTGCTGGTCTTCGAACTGAACCCCGCCCCCGATGGCAGCGAGCGGCGCATCGTGCTCCAGCTGATGAGCGAGCCGTGGAGCCAGAAATGGGTCCGCAACATCCGCAAGCTGGCGAAGGCGCGGTGGTGGGACACGCATTCGTCGGTCTATCGCATCGCGCCGGGCTTCGTCGCGCAGTGGGGCGATCCGGACGAGGAACGTGCGCCGCTTCAGGGCCTGGAACCGGTGGGAAAGGACGACTTCACGCATCGCCTGCCTGCCGTTGCGCAGCTCGCCGATCCTTGCGCCGATCGCAAGCTCGATAATAGCTTCTGCGATCCTTACGCGCCGGCGGTTTCGTTCGAGGACGGGTGGCCGATAGGGACCGACGGCGTGCGCGACTGGCCGCTGCACTGCCCGGGCATGGTCGGGGTGGCGCGCGATGTCGATCCTGCGACGGGGCTCGGCGACACGCTCTACACCATCATCGGGCACGCACCGCGGCGGCTCGACCGCAATCTCGCGGTGGTGGGCCGGGTGGTCGAGGGGCTCGACCTCTTGCGCACCCAGCCGCCGGGGACGGGCGAGATGGGCTTCTACGCCGAAGGGCAGGATCCGCTGAAAATCGAGTGGGCGCGGCTGGCGAGCGACCTTGCGCCCGAGGCACGCCCGCGGTTCAAATATCTCGAAACCGAGAGCGGTACGTTCGCCGAGTGGCTGGCGGCGACGGGGCGACCGAACGAATTCTACACCACCGTGCCGAGCGATTACGACATCTGCGCGCTGACTTACCCGGTGCGCGAGATCGAGGGCGAGTGATGCTGCGCGGCGGCCTCGCGCTCCTTGCGGCACTGGCGCTCGCCGCGCCGTTGGATGCGCAGGAAACAGCGATGTCGCCTGGCGAGATCGTCGCCGCCGCGCCGCAATCGGACTGGGTCGCGATCGCGCCCGAGGACCTGCTGGTGATGACGCTCGCCCCGGACGGCGAGGGCCAGCCCCGCCAGGTCTACATCCAGCTCATGCCGCCGCCCTTCAGCCAAGGCTGGATCGAGAACATCCGCACGCTCGCCCGCGCGCACTGGTACGACGGGCTGGCGGTGATGCGGGTGCAGGACAATTACGTCGTCCAGTGGGGCGATCCCAATCATGACAACCCGGAAAGCAGCGGGCCGCAGAAGCCGCTGCCGGAAGGGCTGAAAGTGATGAACCAGGGGGATTACGCTGCTCCGACCGTGGACGTAGCCATGGCCTATAACGGCGAAGAAATCACTCCAGAGAACAGGTCAACGTGGTCCGACAACGATTGGTCCACGAATCGAGACCCCGTTTTTCACAACCAGCGGCCAGATATCCGGATTACACAAACAGACTGGACTTATGCGGGTTGGCATCAGCGCGATTCTTCCGCGGAGTGGATCGAGTTCTTCGAAGGCTGGCCAGTCGGCACGGAAGGTGAGGCTGAAGACGCACCGTGGTGGCCCCTCCACTGCTACGGCATGGTCGGGGTCGGCCACGGCATGCCGCCCGATACCGGCACCGGCGGCGAGCTCTATACGGTGATCGGGCAGGCACCGCGGCATCTCGACCGCAATCTCGCGCTAGTCGGGCGCGTGGTGGAGGGGATCGAGCATCTCTCCAGCCTGCCGCGCGGGGCGGGAGCGGGCGGTTTCTACGCCGACCCGGCGCGGCGCACGGGAATCGAAAGCATTCGCGTGGCGAGCGACTTGCCCCCGAGCGAGCGGCCCAGCTTCGAATATCTCTCCACCGAGAGCGACAGCTTCGCCCGCTATGTCGAGGCCCGGGCGAACCGGCGCGATCCGTTCTTCGTGGTGCCGGCGGGCGGGGCGGCTATCTGCAATATTCCGGTACCGGTGCGCCGGATCACCGGATAACCCAGTTCGACGTGACGTCGGGCCTTCAGACCCGTTCCATCAGTTCGATGCGATTGCCGAACGGATCGGCGATGTCGCCCCGCTTGTAGCCATCGAGCGGCTTGCCAGGGGTGAACGCCACACCTGCAGCTTCCAGGCGCGCCACCAGCGCATCGAGATCGTCGACCAGCAACGCCGGATGCGCCTTTCGCGCCGGTCGGAAATCGTCTTCCCCACCAAGGTGGATATGCGCGGTACCACCTTCGAACCAGCACCCGCCCCGCTTTGCGAGGTCGGCGGGCTTGGGCACCTCGGTGAGCGTTAGCACCTCGGCATAGAACGCGCGCGCCCGCTCCTCCTCGCCGCGCGGCATGGCCAGCTGCACATGGTCGAGGCCGACGATACCCGTCATACCCGCTCCGCATCGGCGACCGCATCGCTGGCGCGCAGGGCACTGAGCATCCGGGTGAGGTGGGCAAGATCCTGCACGTCGAGATCGATGTTGTAATGGGTGAAGGGATGGTCGAGCTGCGTCTGGACGAGGCTGCGCACGTTCACATGGTTGCGCGCGAAAATACCGGCCATGTCCGCCAGCGTTCCGGGCCGATCGTACAGCGTCAGGCGCAGGCGCCCCACCGCGCCATTCGACTGTTTGCCCCACTGGAGGTCCAGCCAGTCGCTGTCCACGCCGTTCGCCAGCACCAGGCAATCGATCCGGTGCACCTCGATCCGTTCGTTCTGGTGGCGCAGGCCGACAATGCGGTCCCCGGGAACGGGATGGCAGCAATCCGCCAGCTCGTAGGCGACGCCGGGTGTCAGGCCGCGAATGGAGATCGCGCGGTCCCGGCTGACCCAGGCCGCATCGGCCTCCACATTGGCGGTGCATCCCGGAACCAGCGCCTCCATCACCTCCTTGTCGGTGATGCGCGCCGCGCCGATCGCGTAATGCAGCTCCTCTATCTCGGTCATTTCCAACCGCTTGAGCGCGGCGCGCACCGCCTTGCGGCCGATCTCCGCCGGTACGCGCTCGGCAATCTCGTCGAACAGTTTCGCCCCCAGCTCGGCGATTTCCGCCCGCTCCTTCAGCCGCACGGCGCGGCGGATGGAGGCGCGCGCCTTGCCCGTCACGACGAAGCCGAGCCAGCTCATCTGCGGCTCCGCCTCGGCGCCCTTGATGATTTCGACCACGTCGCCGTTGTTCAGGGCGGTGCGCAGCGGGACGTGCCGTCCGTTGATCTTTGCGCCGACGGTCTGCGCGCCGAGGTCGGTATGCACGGCGAAGGCGAAGTCGACCGGCGTTGCGCCCTTGGGCAGCTGGAACAGCGCACCCTTGGGCGAGAAGGCGAAGATGCGGTCCTGATAGACGGCCAGGCGCGCGTGCTCGAGCAGCTCTTCCGGATCGTGGCTCGCATCGACGATCTCGATCAGATCGCGCAGCCAGCCGACCTGCCCGTCCGCCTCGCCATCCTGCTTGTAGGCCCAATGCGCGGCGAGCCCGAAATGGTTGGTCCGGTGCATCTCGCGCGTGCGCAGCTGCACCTCCACCCGCATCGACTGTTCGTAGATCAGCGAGGTGTGGAGCGAGCGATAGCCGTTATTCTTGGGCGTGGAGATATAATCCTTGAACCGCCCGGGAATGAACTGCCACGTCGTGTGCAAGATGCCCAGCGCGCGGTAACAGTCGGCCACGCTCTCGGTCAGCACCCGGAACGCGAAGATGTCGGTGATCTGGTCGAAGCTGACATGGCGTTCGGCCATCTTGCGCCAGATCGAATAGGGCTGCTTCTCGCGGCCCGTGACCTCCACCTGGATGCCCGCTTCCGCCAGCGCCTGCTTGATCGACAACGCGATCGCCTCGACCTCGCCGCTGTCCTGTTCGCGGATCTTGTCGAGGCGCGCGGTGATGGTGGCATGCGCCTCAGGCTCGAGATGGCGAAAGGCGAGCGCCTGCATTTCGCGCATGTATTCGTACATCCCGATCCGCTCGGCCAGCGGGGCGTAGATGTCGATCGTCTCGCGCGCGATCCGCTGCCGCTTCTCGGGCGACTTGATGAAATCCAGCGTGCGCATGTTGTGCAGCCGGTCGCCCAGTTTCACCAGCAGGACGCGGATGTCCTCGCTCATGGCGAGCAGGAACTTGCGCAGGTTTTCGGCCGCCCGCTCGTCCTCGGGCATCTGCTCGATCTTGCTCAGCTTGGTGACGCCGTCGACCAAGCGCGCGACATCGGGGCCGAAATTGGACTCGATGTCCTCGATCGTGGCCAGCGTGTCCTCGACCGTGTCGTGGAGCAGGGCGGTCATCACCGCGTCCTGATCCAGCTTCAGGTCGGTCATCAGGCCCGCGACCTCGACCGGATGGCTGAAATAGGGGTCGCCACTGGCTCGCTTCTGGCTGCCGTGTTTCTGCACGGTATAGACATAGGCGCGGTTGAGCATCGCCTCGTCGGCGTCCGGATCGTAGGCTTTCACCCGTTCGACGAGTTCGTATTGACGCAGCATCGC
The DNA here is from genome assembly GCF_022576075.2 of Erythrobacter sp. LQ02-29. NCBI lineage: Bacteria > Pseudomonadati > Pseudomonadota > Alphaproteobacteria > Sphingomonadales > Erythrobacteraceae > Erythrobacter > Erythrobacter sp. LQ02-29. The sequence continues at coordinate 1,291,871 of NZ_JANCNT010000001.1, forward strand.
CATGGAATGTGCGTGGCCGCGCGGCGCGCCGCAAGCGAAAAGAACGCGCGATGCGAATGGGTTGGGTGCGACGAAGCGGACGCTGCGTGCGGCGGGCGCGGGAACGGCTCGCGCTTGTAGTCATGCGGTTGTCACGTGTAGTGTCCAAGGGACGTCGCATCGGAGGGTTCATGATTCTCGCCAAGTGTGGCGGCGCGGCGTTGGCGGTCGCGCTGGCTCTGACAGCAAACGTCGCGCAAGCGGACGTCCTCGAGATCGGGGACGACGGCGCGCGCTGGATCGCCGGGGATCAGGCCGTCTTGTTCGAAGCGGGCGTGTCCGATGCTGGAATGCCGGATGCGGGGGCGCAGGAACTGTCGGCCGAATGGGGCGGCGACCTGCCGCCCGCCGCCCTGTCGGACCCTGCCGCGCAGGCCGGAGGCATTCCCACCGCCTATGCGGCGAAGGTGGCCGAACTGGCGCGTCGCTTCGACTTGAGCCCGACGTTGATAGAGGCGCTGGTGTGGCAGGAAAGCCGCTGGCAGGCGGGAGCACGTTCGCCCGTCGGGGCGCGGGGCCTCGCCCAGCTGATGCCCGGCACGGCGCGCGAGATGGGCGTCGATCCCGACGATCCCTTCGCCAATCTGGAGGGCGGGGCGCGCTATCTGCGCGAACAGCTCGATCGCTTCGACGGCGATCTGGAGAAGGCGCTGGCGGCTTACAATGCGGGGCCTGGCCGGGTCCTGCAGGCGAACGGCGTGCCGCGCATCCGCGAAACGCAGATTTACGTGGCGGCGATCATGGGTCGCCTGGCCGATCATTCCCGAGAGGACGACTAGACAATGCATTCGATTACCCGCCTGACCGCGCTTGCCGCGTTGCTTTCCCCTTCCGTCGCGCTGGCGCAGTTGCAGGGTCAGGACCCGGCCGGGTCGGGCCCGATCGTCAACGCGCTCGCCTGGCTGCAGGGCACTCTGCTGGGCAATGTCGCGACCGCCGTCGCCGTTATGGCGGTGGCCGCGGTCGGCTTCATGATGCTGACGGGGCGTCTCAACTGGCGCTTCGGTGCGACAGTGATCATCGGCGTGTTCATCCTGTTCGGCGCGGCCTCGATCGTGTCCGGCATCCAGTCGGCGGCGGGCTAGGGGGGCTTCGCGATGGATCAGCTCGTCCGCCATCCGGTCCACCGCGCGCTGACCCGCCCGCAGATGTTCGCGGGCGTGACCTACAATTATTTCATCATTAACGCCGCCGTCACGACGGAGGTGTTCCTGATCACCGGCAGCTGGCTGGCATTGCCAGCAGCGGCGCTGATGCACGGCATCGGCTATTTCGCCTGCCTGCGCGAGCCGCGCATCTTCGACCTGTGGCTCACCAAGGTGTCGAAATGCCCGCGGGTGAAGAATTTCAAGCGGTGGGGCTGCAACAGCTACGCCGCCTGACCCGAACCGGGGAAAGGCCCAGTAACGCGATGAGTATGCGCGCATGAGCAAGTGGATCGGCACCGCCGCCTGGCGCGGCAAGGAGGCTCGCGCCGGCGACCGGCTGCCCTATGCGCGGCTGGTCGACGAGAGCACCGTGCTGCTGCGCGACGGCTCCGTCATGACCGCGATCCAGGTGCCCGGCCTGCTGTTCGAGACCGAGGATACCGACGCGCTCAACGCCCATGCCGCGACGCGCGAGATCATGCTGCGCTCCACCCTCGATGCGCGTTTCGTGATGTACCACCATGTGATCCGTCGCCGGGTCGAGGTGGAGCTGGAGACCGAATTCGCAGATCCGCTGGCGCGCCATATCGACGCGCGGTGGAAGGAACGGCTGGGCTCGGGCGCGCTGTTCATCAACGATCAGTTCGTCACCCTCATCCGGCGCCCCGCGCGCGGCAAGGCCGGCTGGGTCGAAAAGGCGAGCAAGAAGCTCAACCGTCGCAAGCGCGATGATGTGGAAGTTGATCCCAAGGACCTGCGCAGCCTGAAAGCAGCCGCGACCGGCCTCGTCGCCGCGTTGCAGCCCTACGGTGCGGCGCTGCTGGCCGAATATACCGGCCCGGCGGGCAATACGAATTCGGAAATGCTGGAGTTGCTCTCTGCACTCTACAATGGCGAGATGCGCCCCGTGCGCCGCCCGGCCGAAGATACCGATATCGGCTACATGCTCCCCTATCGTCGGGTTTCCTTCGGGCTCGACGCGATGGAACTGCGCGGCTCGGGCGATCCCGACTTCGCCTCGATCCTCAGCCTCAAGGACTATCCCGACGCGACCAGCCCCGGCCTGATCGACGGGCTGCTGCGGCTACCCTACGAGATGGTCGTGTCCGAGAGCTACGCCCCGGCGGAGCGGACCACCGCCCGCGAGCGGATGGACCTGGCGCTACGCCGCCTGCGCTCTGCCGACGAGGAAGCGCAGGCCGAACGAAGCGACATGCTCGCCGCGCGAGATGCGCTGGGCAATGGCGCGGTCGGCTTCGGCGACCACCATCTGTCGGTGCTGGTGCGCGAGCGCACACTGCCGCGTCTCGACGATGCGACCGCCGCCTGCGCCGCTGCGCTGGCCGATACCGGCGCGATCGTGGTGCGCGAGGACGTGAACCTGGAACCTGCATTCTGGGCACAGTTCCCCGGCAACGAGAACTACATCGTACGCCGCGCGATGATCTCTTCCGCCAACATGGCGAGCTTCGGGTCCCTGCACGGTTTTGCGCTGGGGCAGGCGGACGGCAATCACTGGGGCGAGGCGGTGACTCTGCTAGAGACGACCAGCGCCACACCGTTCTTCTTCAATTTCCACCATGGCGATCTCGGCAATTTCTCCGTCATCGGGCCGTCCGGTTCGGGCAAGACGGTGGTGATGAACTTCCTCGCCGCGCAGGCGCAGAAGTTCTCGCCCCGCACCATTCTGTTCGACAAGGATCGCGGGGCGGAGCTGTTCGTGCGCGGCATCGGCGGGCGCTACGATCGTATCTATGCAGGCGAGCCCTCGGGCTTCAATCCGCTCAGCCTGCCCGACAGCGCCGCCAACCGCGCGTTCCTGCGCGACTGGCTGGGCGTATTGCTCAAGGCCGAGGGGCCGGAGGAACTGCAGACGATCAGCCACGCGGTCGATGCGACGTACGAGAACGCGCCGGAGCTGCGCCGCCTGCGGCATTTCCGCGAGCTGCTGTCAGGCACGCGGCGGCCCGAACCCGGCGATCTCGCCGATCGCCTCTCCGCCTGGATTCACGGCGGCGAGCATGCCTGGCTGTTCGACAATGGCGAGGACAAGCTCGACCTCGCCAACCGCACCCTCGGCTTCGACATGACCGCGCTGCTCGAGAACCCGAAGCTGCGCACACCGACCATGATGTATCTGTTCCACCGGATCGAAGAGCGGCTGGACGGGCAACCGACCATGATCCTGATCGACGAGGGCTGGAAAGCGCTCGACGACGAGGTGTTCGCCGCGCGGATTCGCGACTGGCTCAAGACCCTCCGGAAACGCAACGCGTTGGTTGGCTTCGCGACGCAGAGCGCACGCGACGCTTTGGAAAGCCGCATTTCCACCGCATTGGTGGAGCAAACAGCGACCATGGTTTTCATGCCCAACAGCCGCGCCCGGCCGGAAGACTACTGCGACGGCTTCGGTCTCACGAGCCACGAGCTGGCGCTGATCCGCAGCCTGCCCGCGCACAGCCGCTGCTTCCTGGTGCGCCAGCCCGACGCCAGCGTGGTCGTCCGGCTCGATCTGTCGAACGCGCCCGAAGTGCTGACAATGCTGTCGGGCCGCGAGAGCACCGTGCGTCGGCTCGACCTGCTGCGCGAGGCGGTGGGTGACGATCCCGCGGACTGGTTCCCCGCGCTTACCGGCCATGCCTGGCCGGGTGGAGCGAGCGAGAACGCCGAGGACGACATCGCGTTCAAGCAGGCCGCCGAATGAGCGCGGGTTGCGACATGGTGATGAGCCAGGCGGCGGGCGGCGTGGCCGCGGCGCTGCAGGCGGTGGACTGCGTCGCGGGCGAAGTGACGGGCGCGGCATTCGGGCGGCTGTTCGCCCCCGGCGGCGCTATGGCGACGGTGCTCACGATCCTGCTGACGCTCTACGTCGCCTTCTTCGCGGTCAACCTGCTGACCGGGCGCGGCTCGCTTGGCGTACGGTCGCTGACGCCGCGCATGATCACGCTCGGCCTCGTACTCACCTTCGCCACCAGCTGGGTCGCTTACCAGTCTGTGGTATGGAATCTCGCCATCGGCGCGCCGGACTGGCTCGCGTCGGTTCTGACCGGCGACAGCGGCTCGGCAACGCAGACCTTTGCGAGCAAGGTCGACGTGGTGTTCCAGGCGATCGAGCAGGCAAGCCAGGGCAAGGACGACATCTCGGCCTTTTCGCCCGCAGGCATGATGTGGCTCGGCGCAATGCTGTTCATGCTGGGCACGGTCGGCGTCCTGGTGACCGCGCGGATTGCGCTGGCGCTGCTGGTCGCGCTCGGTCCGATCTTCGTGGTGATGGCGCTGTTCAACGGGACGCGCGGTCTCTTCACCGGCTGGCTGAAAGGTGTCGTCATGCTGGCGCTGACCCCACTGTTCGCGGTGCTCGGCGGCAGCATCATGCTGGAAATGGCGGTGCCGGTCCTCTCCGCGCTGACGCAGAACCCTGGTGGCGAGATCCCGCAGCGCGCCGCGATGGCGTTCTTCATGATCGGTGCGGTGCATGTCGCGCTGATGATTATGGTGCTGAAGGTTACGGGTACGATGGTGTCCGGCTGGCGCGTTTTCGGCCTTGTCGCCGATGGGAACGAGAGCGGGGGCCGCTCGACCGCGCAATCCACCTCGTCTTCGCCCGCACGGGCCGCACCGCTCAGTACCGCGCAGGCTGCCGGAGCCGCGAACGCCACGCCGACGACGACGGCGTCACGCCGCACCGCAGTGGTGGCGGCCACCCCCAGCCACATTCCGGCGAACGACACGGGCGGTTCGGTGCGCGAGACGCGCGTGCTCGCCACCTCTTCAGGGGGCGGTCAGGTCAATCCCTTAAGCAAGGGGAATTCGCGCACCTCGGGGCTGGGGACCCGGTTCAAGCCGACCGCCACCCGATCCACGGAGAAAGTGAAATGATCCGCGCCGGTCTCCCAGCGCTGCTGCTGTTCGCCGCCCTTGCCACAACGCCCGCGCAGGCGCAGGATTCGCGCCTGATTGAGAAGTTCTACCAGCCCGACGAGGTCGTCACCATTCACGGCAAGACCAAGGTGCAGGCGACGATCGAATTCGGCGAGGACGAGGCGATCGAGAACGTCGCTGTGGGCGATTCCACCGCGTGGCAAGTGACGCCCAACAAGCGCGCGAACCTGCTGTTCGTGAAGCCGCTGCAGCCCACCGGCGCCACCAATATGACAGTGGTGACCGACAAGCGGACCTATTATTTCGACCTCGTCGCGAGTCCGCGCGCGAAGCCAGTGTATGCGCTGCGCTTCACCTATCCCGAACCACCCGCGCCGACGGCGGAGGAGCAGGCGCAGATGGCCGCTGCCGAACCGCAGCCGCAGGCGAGCGGCACCGAAATGGCCGCCGCGACCGATCCCTTCGCCGTGGTCGATCCGGCAAGCCTGAATTTCGAATGGCGCAAAACGGGCGAGAACAAGCTGATGCCGGCGCGGATTTACGACAATGGCGAGGCGGTCTTCATGACCTGGCCCGACGGGGTTACGGCTCCCGCCATCCAGGTGAAGGATCGCAAGGGCACCGAAGGGCCGGTAAACTACATCGTGCGCGACAACACGATCATCGTTGATGGTGTGCCGCCCGAAATCGTCCTGAGGCTGGGCGAGGACAGTGCGACGCTGACCTATGCCGGCCCACCGATCATCCGCAAATTGCCCGAGCAGGCGGCCCTTGGCCGCACGAACCGAGGGGAGTGACGACATGCGCCTAGCCATGAAGATGTCCGGCAAGGGAGCCGCCGCCAACGACGCCGCGCGCGACGAAGACCCGCGCGAGGGTGAGAGCGCGGAGATCATCGATCTCGCCAGCCGAAATTCCTTTCCGGCCGTCGCGCAGAAGAAAGGCAAGTCCGATGCCGCCGGTCTCGTCGCCGGGATCGCCATCGTCGCCGCGCTGGGCGCGGTCACGCTGTGGAGCATGAACAGCGCCCGTACCGGCGAACCGGCGAGCGTGGGCAATCCGGCGGTGCAGACACCGCAGCAGGCCGCCGTCGTGCCAGCGCCCGTCGTTGTGCCCAACGCAGCAGGCAATCCGGCGGTGGCCCCCGCGCCGATGCGCGTCGATCCGGCTCCGCAACCGGTCCTTTCGCGCGCGCCGGGCTATGCAGGCGTTCCCGCGGCCAATCCCTACGCATCCGAAACACTTGTCTTCGATGCCAGCGGCAGGGCCACGCCCCTGGCCGGTCCGGCGGCCGCCATTGCGGCCGGGGCAGCGGGCGATGCCTCCGCTGCCGGTGTCGGCGGCTCTGCCGGGGACTTCGCCGCGAAGATCGGCGGAGTCGGTGGCGGAACGGCGCAGGCGCAGCCGCTCGCCAACCCGACCACCACGGTGACGCAGGGCACCCTGATCCCGGCGATCCTGGAGACCGCTATCGACACCGACGTGCCCGGCTTCGTGCGGGCGGTCGTGAGCCAGGACGTGCGCAGCTTCGACGGTAAGAAGGTACTGATCCCGCGCTCCAGCCGCCTGATCGGGCAGTACCAGTCGGGCGTGCAGCAGGGGCAGAAGCGCGCCTATGTGATCTGGACCCGGCTGATCCGGCCCGATGGCGCCAGTGTCTCCATCGCCTCGCCCGCGGTCGGGTTCGACGGGACCACCGGTTTGCCCGGCAAGGTGGATTCGCATTTCTTCCAGCGCTTCGGGTCAGCCATGCTGCTGTCGGTCGTGGGCGGATTGTCGGCGATCGGTACCGGCGGCGCGTCGGTGATCGTGGGCGGCGGGGGACAGGCTGCCGCCGCCGCCGCCGTGCAGTCCGGCGATAAGATCGCGCCGACCATCCGCGTGCGCCAAGGCGAGCCGATCCGGGTCTTCACCGCGCGCGATCTCGATTTCGGTCCGGTTCAATAGGGTTGGCCGCCATCCCGGACCTTTATCGATGAGTGCCGATATCCATCCATTCGCGCCGGAACAGCCGAAAGAGGCTGAGCCGAGGGCGCAGACACACCCGATGACGGAACGCAGCGTCTATCTGGACGCCTATCTCGCGCCGTTCCGGCAATGGCTGGAACGTGACTCGATCACGGAGATCATGGTCAATCGCCCCGGCGAGGTATGGATCGAGGATTCAGCCGATCCGGGCATGCGGCGGATCGAGACGCCGGAAATCACCGATACGCTGGTACAGCGCCTGGCGGAGCAGGTCGCGCGGGTCAGCCACCAGGGGATCAATCGAGAGCATCCGCTGCTGGGCGCAACCCTGCCCGGCGGCGCGCGCGTGCAGTTCTGCGGCCCGCCCGCGAGCCGTCGCCATTGGGTCATGGCAATCCGCCGCCATCGTCGGCTCGACCTGCCGCTCGACGCTTACGATTCGGGGCCCCTGCGTTCGCCCGAGCCCCCGCCGATGCCCGATCCGCAAGAGCGGCCGATCGACTATCTGCGCGAGGCGATCCGCCAGCGGCGCACGATCCTGATCTCCGGGGGAACCAGCACCGGCAAAACGACCTTTCTGAATGCGATGCTCGGTGAAATTCCCAAGAGCCAGCGGGTCGTTCTGGTCGAGGACACGCCCGAACTGCGCCTGCCCGGCGAGAACGGCGTCGGCTTGGTGGCGGTGAAGGGTGAACTGGGCGAAGCCAAGGTCACCGCCAACGAATTGCTGCAAGCCGCGCTGCGCCTGCGCCCCGACCGCGTCGTGCTGGGCGAATTGCGCGGGGCGGAAAGCGTTTCCTTCCTGCGCGCGATCAACACCGGACACCCCGGCAGCTTCTCGACCATCCACGCCAACTCCTTGCGCGGCGCGCTGGAGCAACTCAGTCTCATGGTCATGCAGACCGGGATCGGGCTGACCCGCTCCGACACGATCGCCTATGCCTCCAGCGTTATCGACGTGCTGGTGCAGCTGGGGCGCGGGCCTGAGGGGCAGCGCGGGATCTCCGCAATCGCCGAGAGTCGCGACCTGGTATGACCACCGCACCGCGCGAGGATATCCCGGCCGAACAGGGCGAGGCCCCACAAAGCCCGGCAGAACGCTATTTCAACCGCGAATTGAGCTGGCTCGAATTCAACGACCGGGTGCTGGAGGAAGCGTGCAATGCCGACTTCCCCCTGCTCGAACGGCTCCGGTTCCTGTCCATTTCCGGTAGCAATCTCGACGAATTTCTGATGATCCGCGTCGCCGGCCTGATCGGCCAGGTGCAGCGCGGGATCGAGACTCCTTCCATCGACGGGCGCACGCCTGCGCGCCAGTTGAGCGAGGTGCTGGAGCGGGTCGATGTGCTGATCGACAAGCAGCAGGCGACCTGGCGCGCGCTGCGCGACATGCTTGCCGAGGCGGAAATCCACATCGCCGACGATGAGCGCGTCGATGCGGAAGCGCATCGCTGGTTGAAGGATTTCTTCCTGACGGAGGTCGTGTCGGTCATCACGCCGCAGGCGATCGATCCGGCGCACCCGTTTCCCTTCATCGCCAACGAAGGGTTGGGGCTGCTGTTCAATGTCCGCCGGGACGGCGAAGAGCTGGTGGAGATGGTGCTGGTCCCGAGCGCGCTGCCGCGCTTCGTTCGCGTGCCGGGGGACGAGGCACTCTACATCAGTATCGAGAGCCTGATCGTGCGGTTCGCTCATCAGCTGTTCCATGGGTTCGAAGTTTGCGGCCACGGCGCCTTCCGGGTGCTGCGCGACAGCGATATCGAGATCGAGGAAGAAGCGGAGGACCTGGTCCGCACATTCCGCAGCGCGATCCAGCGCCGCCGGCGCGGGCAGGTGATCCAGCTGGAGATCGACGAAAATTGCGACCCCGCCGCAGAGGCCCTGCTGCGCGAGAAGCTGCTGATCCCAGGCGCGACCACGGTCAAGACGGACACGCTGCTGGGCATTTCTGGGCTGGCAGAGATTGTCGCGGAAGACCGCCCCGACCTGAAGTTCGAACCGTTCCAGCCGCGCTATCCCGAGCGGGTGCGCGAGCATGACGGCGATCTGTTCGCCGCGATTCGTGAGAAGCCCTTCATCGTCCACCACCCCTACGAGAGCTTCGACGTGGTGGTCGATTTCGTCCGGCAGGCCGCGGTCGATCCGCAAGTGGTGGCGATCAAGCAGTCGCTCTATCGCGCAGGCAGCCAGTCGGCAGTGATCGAGGCGCTGGTGCAGGCGGCGGAGAACGGCAAGTCGGTGACGGCCGTGGTCGAGTTGAAGGCGCGCTTCGACGAGGAGCAGAACCTTATCTGGGCCAACAAGCTGGAGCGGGCCGGGGTGCAGGTGATCTACGGCTTCGTCGACTGGAAGACCCATGCCAAGCTGGCGATGGTGGTCCGGCGCGAGGATGGCGGCTTTCGCACCTATTGCCACATGGGCACGGGAAACTATCACCCGGTCACCGCCAAGATATACACCGACCTCAGCTATTTCACCGCCGACCCCCGCCTGGGACGGGACGCGGGGCGCGTATTCAATTTCGTGACCGGATACGTGCAACCAAACAAGACGGAGCTGCTCGCCGTCAGCCCGGTCAATCTGCGCGAACGGCTGTACGAGCTGATAGAGGGCGAGGCCGCGAACGGCCGCGCGGGCAAGCCCGCCGCAATCTGGGCCAAGATGAACCAGATCACCGATCGCGAAATGATCGACAAGCTTTATGAGGCCAGCCAGGCCGGGGTGCAGATCCAGCTCGTCGTGCGCGGCATTTGCGACTTGCGGCCCGGCGTGCCCGGCATGTCAGAGAACATCACGGTGAAGTCCATCATCGGCCGTTTTCTGGAGCATGGTCGTATCTACGCTTTCGCAAACGGGCACGCGATGCCCAGCAGCCGCGCTCTGGTCTTCACCTCCAGCGCCGATCTGATGACCCGCAATCTCGATCGCCGGGTCGAACATCTGGTGCCGATCGACAATCATACCGTGCACGATCAGGTGCTGGAGCAGGTGATGCTCGCCAACCTGCTCGATAATCGGCGCAGCTGGTTCCTGGATTCCGACGGCAGCTATACGCGGGCGGACCCGGGCGAACAGCCGTTCAACTGTCACGTCTATTTCATGAACAACCCTTCGCTGTCAGGCCGCGGGGGCGCGCTCGAATCCGATCGCGTGCCCCGGCTTGCCTTGCGCAAGGGGGCTGCCGGGTGAGACTGGGGCGAAGGGACGATCGCGAGGGGCTATTTTCGGGCAACAAGCCGCATCGTGCGATCATCGATATCGGGTCGAATACGGTCCGCCTGGTCGTGTATGGCGGTGCGCCCCGCGCTCCCGGCATCCTGCTGAACGAGAAGGTGCAGGCCCGGCTCGGCCGCGACATCGGCCGTGACGGTAAGCTCGCGAAGGACGCAATGCACCTCGCGCTCGATGGTCTCGCGCGCTACCGGCTGCTGCTGCACGACCTCGGCATCGAGCGGATCGACGTGGTTGCGACCGCGGCGGTCCGCGATGCCTCCAACGGTCCTGCTTTCCTGAAGAAGGTGCGCGCGCTCGGCTTCGCCCCCCGCCTTCTTTCGGGCGAGGACGAAGCCATCGCCAGCGCCTTCGGAGTTATCGGTGCCTTTCCAAGAGCGCACGGGCTCGTCGCGGATCTGGGCGGCGGGAGCCTGGAACTTGTGCCGGTTTCGGCGGAGGCTCCCGGCGATGCGGAAAGCCTGCCGATGGGCACCTTGCGCCTCCCCGAACTCGGCGGAGGGGACCGCGGCACGTTGAAGGGCACGCTCAAGAAGGCGCTGCGGCGCTCACAGGCGGCGATGCCGGACAACGGCAATCTCTACCTCGTCGGCGGAACCTGGCGCGCGATGGCGGTGTACGCGATGGAGCGGGCGGGGACTGTTCTGACCGATCCACATGGGCTGACGCTCACCGGCGAAGAAGCGCTGTCCCTGACCCGCAAGCTGGCGCGGTCCGCCCCTGCCCGCTTGCACGAGATGCCGCGCATCTCGACCATGCGTTCGCAGATGCTGCCGGATGCCGCGGTATTGCTGCAGGTGCTGGTGAAGCGGTTCCAGCCGCGCCGCCTGATCGTCTCCGCCTGGGGCCTGCGCGAGGGATTGCTCTATTCTCAGCTGGAGCCGCATGTGCAGGCGCGAGACCCCCTTATCTCGGGAGTGTCGAATTTCGCCATACAGCGCGGCGCGCCGCCCGCTCTGGCAACCAGGGTCGCGGGCTGGACGGTCGAGGCCGCTCCGCCGCTGAGGAAAGGAGACGAGCGGCTGCGGATGGCCGCGACCATGCTTTCGCTGGCGGCGATGCAGATAGAGCCGAACCTGCGCATCGCGCAGGGTATCGAATGGGCGTTGCAGAAACGCTGGCTGGCGATCGACGACGAAGGCCGCGCGATGCTGGCGGCCGCGATCTGCGGCAATGGCAACGCCCTCGATCTGCCTGCCGAGCTGAAGCGCCTGGCCCCGGCGGAAGCGCTGGAGGAAGCGCTCTGCTGGGGGCTCGCCACGCGGCTGTGCCGCCGCCTGGGCGCGCGCAGCATGCGATCGCTGGAGGCGAGCCGGCTGTCGGTAGAAGATGGCAAGCTGGTACTGCGGCTTGAGCGCGACCGCGCCGCGCTCTACGCCACGCCGACCGAGAAGGATCTGAACCTGCTGGCGGGTCGGCTGGACCTGAAGCCCGCGATGGAGGTGGTCGACCGACTGCCGGACTAGTCGGACGGCTGTGAGGGCGCCCGTTCCCTTTCCTTGCCGAAAGGTGAGAAATCGGTTTCGGTGTCGAACACGTCCACGCCCTCGCGACGTTTCAGCCACCCGATCACCAGATAGGTCACCGGCGTCAGCACGACTTCCCACATCGTTTTGAAGAACCATTGCGACAGGACGACCTGCCACAACTGCTCGATCGGCCATCCGGCGAGGCCGTAGAAAGCGAGCGGATAGAAGATCAGGCTGTCGAGCCCCTGGCCGACGATGGTCGAGCCGATCGTGCGGCTCCACAACGCGCGGCCCTTCGTCCACACCTTCATTCTGGCGAGCACGTAACTGTTGGCGAACTCGCCGATCCAGAACGCGGTCATCGACGCGAGCACGATGCGCCAGGAATTGCCGAACACGAACTCGTAGGCAGGCTGGCCCGGCCAGTCCTTCGCCGGGGGCAGGCTGACCACCACCCACGCCATGAATGCCATGAACACCAGCGCGGCGAACCCGGTCCAGATCACCCGCCGCGCGCGGGCGTAGCCATAGACCTCGGTCAGCACATCGCCGATGATGTAGCTGACGGGGAAGAACAGGATGCCCGCGCCGAACGACCACTGCATACCGCCCGGAAGAGTAAGATAAGAAGGTTTCGACGCGCCGATTATGTTGCTGAGCAGCAGGATGGTCACGAAAGCCGCCATCACGATGTCGTAATAGCGCCAGCGATGGCGGGCGGCGGCGTTCGTTGGTTCGGGCAGGGGTTCACTCATCGGCCAACCGATTATCGCGGTTTGTCGCCGTGGCAAAGCGCGCTAAGGCCGTGCCCGCGATGCGCCCTTAGCTCAGTTGGATAGAGCGCGGGTCTTCTAAACCTGAGGTCGCAGGTTCGAATCCTGCAGGGCGCGCCACCATCCTTTGCCATCGCACCCGTGAAATTCGCGCGCACCGTACCTAGCTTTAGTGCATGGCAAGCAACACCAAGACAGCAACCGTCTATCGCATGGTCATGCCCGACCATATCTGTCCCTACGGGCTCAAGACGCTCGATCTGCTCAAGCGCGAGGGATATTCGGTCGAAGACCACCATCTCGAAACGCGCGCGCAGACCGATGCGTTCAAGGAGAAGCATGGCGTGGAAACCACGCCGCAGACCTTCATCGGCGGCGAACGCATTGGCGGTTATGACGCGGTGCGCGAGTTCTTCGGCAAGGAATCGCTGTCGAGCAAGCAAGAAGGCACGACCTACCAGCCTGTCATCGCGATCTTCGCGGTCGCGGCGCTGTTGGGCCTCGGGCTGAGCTGGTACCTCTCTGGTCGCCTGCTCACCGTGCAGGCGGCGGAATGGTTCGTCAGCCTTTCGATGAGCTTCCTCGCGCTGCAAAAATTGCAGGACGTGCGCAGCTTCTCGCTGATGTTCCTCAATTACGATCTGCTGGCGCAACGCTGGGTGCGCTACGGCATGATCTATCCGTTCGGCGAAGCACTGGCAGGAGTCCTGATGACGGCGCACGCGCTGCCGATCATATCGGTGCCGGTATCGCTGTTTATCGGCACGATCGGCGCTGTGAGCGTTTTCAAGGCGGTCTATATCGACAAGCGCGAGCTCAAATGTGCCTGTGTCGGCGGCAATTCCAACGTGCCGCTGGGCTTCGTTTCGCTTACCGAGAACCTGTTCATGATTGGCATGGGTCTATGGATGGGCGGCAAGGCGCTTGGCCTCATCACGCTCTGAACGCGGTGAGTGAGATGCCCGTCAGACGGCGGGCATCCCCTCGATCAGCTTGTCGAGCGTGATTGGATATTCACGCACCCGCACACCGGTCGCATTGTAGATCGCATTGGCGATCGCCGCGCCTGGGCCGCAAATGCCCAGTTCGCCCACGCCCTTCGCCTTCAGAGGTGCAATCACCGGATCGAGCGTGTCGAGGAACACAACCTCCTGATGCGGAATGTCGGCATGAACCGGTACTTCGTAGCTGGCGAGGTCGTGATTGGCGAAGAAGCCGAAGCGGGTGTCGACCGCCAGCTCTTCCATCAGGGCACTACCAGCCGCCATCGTCATCGCGCCGATCACCTGGCTACGGGCCGATAGCGGGTTCAGAATGCGGCCGGCGTCGCACACCGCCAGCATGCGGCGGATATGCGTTTCGGCGGTATAGGCATCCACCGCGATCTCGCAGAAATGCGCGGCATAGGTGCCAATGTCGTACCCTTGCTTGAAGTCGCCGAACTCGATCACACCCTCGGCAGTGAGCTCGCCCGCGTCGGTGAGCTGCGCGGTCTGGTCGTCATGGATGATCGCACCGTTGGCAAAGGTCGCGGTATCGCCGTCCATGCCCAGCTTCTCGCCGATCTTGCGCCGCAATTCGACGCAGGCGGCGTAGACGCCGGCGGTGGACGAAGCGGCACCCCATTGCCCGCCCGACCCGGACGAGACGGGGTAGGCCGAATCGCCCAGCTCGACCGAGACCTTTTCCAGCGGCACGCCCATGCTTTCCGCCGCAGTTTGGGCAATGATGGTGTAGCTGCCGGTTCCGATGTCGGTCATGTCGGTTTCGACCGTGATCCGCCCGTCCTTTTCCAGCCGGACTCGCGCGCCCGACTTGTTGGTGGGCCCACCGCGATAGCCCGCGGCCATGCCGATGCCGGTGAAATACCGGCCATCGCGGGTCTGGCCCGGCTTCGGATTGCGTTTCGCCCAGCCGAAGCGTTCGGCGCCTTCCTTCATGCAGCGGACCAGATGGCGTTCGGAGAACTTCTTTTCCGGATCGCTGGGCAGACTGTGGGGTTCGTTCGCGATGCGGAATTCGATCGGGTCCATGCCGAGCTTTTCCGCCATTTCGTCCATCGCGACTTCCAGCGCGAGGTGGCCGACCGCCTCGCCCGGCGCTCGCATGGCGTTGCCTTCGGGCAGATCGTTCTTCGCGACGTAGGAGGCGGCGATGCGGTTCGCGCCCGCATACAGCTTCTTGGTCTGCTGCGTGCCGTCTTCGCCGCTGTCGCCGGTCACGTTGGCGGACCAGCACTCGTGGCCGATTGCGGTGATCTTCCCATCCTTCCCCGCACCGATCCGGACGCGCTGGATCGTCGCGGGGCGGTGGGTGGTGTTGTTCGCGATCAACGGGCGCTGCAAAGCGATCTTGACCGGTCGCTTCGCCGCCTTCGCGCCCAGAGCGGCCATAACTGCATCGGCGCGCACGAACAGCTTCCCACCGAACCCGCCGCCGATATAGGGCGAATCGAGCCGGATGTTCTCGGCCGGGATGCCGAGAATGCTGCCGAGCGCCTGCTTACCCCAGTTTATCATCTGGTTGGAGGTCCACAGCGTCAGCTTGTCGCCATCCCATGCGGCGATGGTCGCCATCGGCTCCATCATCGCGTGGCTTTCGTCGGGCGTTTCGTAGGTCGCGTCGATCTTCACCGCGGCATCGGCAAAGGCACCGTCGAAATCGCCCCGCTTGCTGTCGAGCTTCTCGCCGCTGAACCCGGTGCCGATCGCGCCCCCGTCTTTGATCTTCTCAAGGTCGTAGGCACCGTCGTCGGCACGATCGTACTGCGTGCGAATGAGGTGCGCCGCCGCGCGCGCCTGTTCGAAGGTTTCGGCGACGACGACGGCAATCGCCTGATGATAATGCGTGACCTCGCGCCCGCCGAACAGCGGGGCATAGTTGAAATCGCTCGTGCCGACGGGCTTGTGCTCGGTCGCCGCGACGATCGCGATCACGCCGGGCGCGGCGCGGGCTTCGTCCAGGTCCATCGATGCGATCCGGCCCTTTGCGATGCCCGATCCGATGACCCAGCCATAGGCCTGATCGGCCGCGACATCGTGCCGCTCGTAAGCATAGGGCGCGGTGCCGGTGGTCTTTAGCGGGCCGTCGATCCGGCGGGTCGGTTTGCCGACGATCTTTGCCTTATCGAAGAGGTTCTCGCCTGCGGGTGCGGTGAATTCCATGTCGTGGCTCCGGATCAGGCTTTGGCGTCCGCCAGCACACCGGCGAGGGTGCGCTGGGCGAGGGGGATCTTGAACTTGTTATCGGCGGTAGGCCGGGCATCGGCGAAGGCCCGATCGACCACTGCCTTCGCGCCTTGCGGCAGCAGCGCCTCGGCCTCTGCCACACGCCACGGCTTGGGTGCCATGCCACCGAAGGCGACGCGGCCCGTGCCATCCGGCTGGATCACCGCCGCGACCGATACCAGTGCAAAGGCATAGGACCGCCGATCGCGGACCTTGGCGTAGAAATGCTTGCCGCCGAGTGGTTTGGGCAACGTCACATGCGTGATGAACTCACCCGGTTCCAGCACGGTCTCGATATGCGGGGTGTCGCCCCACAGGCGGTGAAAATCGCCGGCGGGAATGGCGCGGGTGCTGCCATCGGGCTTCACCGTTTCGACGGTCGCGTCGAGCACGCGCATCGCTACGGCCATGTCGCCGGGATAGGTCGCGATGCAGGCGTCGGAGGTACCGATCACCCCCAGGCTGCGTGAGACGCCGCCGATCGCGGCACAACCGCTGCCCGGCTGGCGTTTGTTGCACGGCATGTTGGTGTCGTAGAAATAGGGGCAGCGCGTGCGTTGCAGCATGTTGCCGCCCGTCGTCGCCTTGTTGCGTAATTGTCCGCTGGCACCCGCCTGGATTGCGCGGGTCAGCACGGCATAGTCCGCGCGAACACGCGGATGGGCGGAGAGCGCGGTGTTGCTGACCAGCGCGCCGATGCGCAATCCGCCCCCCTCGGTATTCTCGATCCGATCGAGGCCGAGCCGTGTCACGTCGACCAGATGGGTCGGCGCTTCGATCTCCAGCTTCATCAGGTCGAGCAGATTGGTCCCGCCGGCGATGAACTTCGCGTTCTTCGTGCCCGCGACGGCTTTCGCTGCGTCGCCGGGCGTGGTCGCACGTTCGTAGGTAAAGCTGCGCATCTCAGGCCCCCGCCACTTCGGACATGGCGTCGGCGATGTTGGAGTAGGCACCGCAGCGGCAGATATTGCCACTCATCCGTTCGCGCATTTCCATGTTGGTCGGTCGCATGGTGCCGGTAAGGTCTTCGGTCACATGGCTGGGGATACCCTTGCGGATTTCCTCCAGCGTGGCGACGGCAGAGCAGATCTGGCCCGGCGTGCAATAGCCGCACTGGTATCCGTCATGCTTCACGAACGCCTCCTGCATCGGATGCAGGTCGTCGGGCGTTCCCAGACCCTCGATCGTGGTCAGTTCGTCGCCGTCGTGCATCACCGCGAGGCTGAGACAGGAATTGATCCGCTCTCCATTGACCATGATCGTGCAGGCCCCGCACTGGCCATGGTCGCAGCCCTTCTTGGTTCCGGTCAGTTTGAGGTGCTCGCGCAGCGTGTCGAGCAGGGTGGTGCGCGTGTCGAGCTCCAACTCGTGCCGCTGCCCGTTCACGGTGAGCGTGACGCTCTCCATAGCCGACCCTCCTTTTGCCGGAGCGCCGTCGCGGGCGACGAGGCGACTGGGGCGCAAGGCAGCGCCTGCCGTCGCGGCGGTGCCCGTGAGGAGCACCCCGCGGCGCGAAATGGAGAATCCGTGTTCTTCTTGCATCGGTCCTGATCCTGTCGGGCTGGAGCGTCGCATCCGCTCCCGGCGACGCAAATCTTATACGGGTTATGCCACGGACCGGTTCCGACCCGCAACCTATTGCCGCTTTGCCTGATCCAGAGGTTCGCTTGTAACCGGGTAGCCCGCATCGTCCGGGATGCAGATCGAGCGCCGACCGCCGACTTCCCCTACGAAGGGAATGATGGGGCGCACCGGGAAATCCAGCGCATGGTCGCGCGCTTCGCCGAAGGTCGTGAAGCCAGCGAGGCGCTCGAGATTGCGGCGGGTGGGGAAGATCACCCCGATTTCGCCGCGATCGGCCATCGCCAGCGCTTCGCGGGCACTGGTCCAGAACAGGTGCGTCGCCTCGTCTTCCGCTACGGCCAGATCGACCGCCCCGGTTCCGATATCGGCCAGGTAGAAGCGGGTATCGAAAATGCGCGTCAGGCCTTCGTTCTGCGGAAACCAGCGGGCGAACGGCACGATGGTGGCGAGGTCGAGTCGCCAACCGAATCGATCGATCACCGAACCGAAAGGCCGGTCGGCGGCCAGCATCGCGCGGGCTTCGCACGCGGTGGCGGCGTCGATATCGCCCGCCACACCGATAACGAGTCCCGTTTCCTCCAGCGTTTCGCGGATCGCGGCAATCCGGTGTGCCGCTTCGTCGGCGTCGTCCGAGGCGAGCCGGTCGGCCAGTTCACGGTCCGCTGGATCGACGCGTCCGCCGGGGAACACCGCCATCCCGCCCGCGAACGCTAGCTGGCGCGAGCGCACGGTCAGCAGAATCTGGGGATCGCCGCCTCCGTGCGCATGACGGAAGACCACAACGGTGGCGGCCGGGATACCCCGCGTTGTCTCATGTCGTTCATCCACGCCCCCTCTTTGTCTTGACAGGGCCGCATTGCCAAGCGGGGGCGACGCTGGGTGTCGGGAAATTTTACAGACCGCCATTGGGGCAGCGCGCGGTTAACCATCGGAACGTGCGCAAGCGAGGGGTTTGCGAAAACTGGCATGGCCCATGCGTAGTATGGGGCACTCGAAAGTCTTCGATACGAGGCGGGATCGAATAGTCTCCCGGTCCCGCCTCCCCGAAGCTCTCATCCTCCGCCACCATCCGATATCGCAAGAACGGTTTGCCATGCGCGCGGTCGGCGGGCATGCGGCACGAAGAATGGTCACCTTCTTCAATCACATACGCCCGCTTCATTTGCTTCCGGGCCTGTTGGCCGTCCTTCCGGCGCCCGTCTTCGCGCAAGCGACCGGGTCCGATGCGAACGGTGCGGGTGAAGAGAAGGATTCCGGACCAGTCATCGTCGTCACCGGGCGCGGGTTGCAGGATACGCCGGCCACGCCCGCATACGACACCCGAACCCTCGACCGCGAGCAGCTGGTTTCGGCACCTTCGGGCCGCATCGAGGACGTGCTGTCGAATATCGCGGGGTTTCAGCAATTCCGCCGTTCGGACAGCCGCGCCGCCAACCCTTCAGCGCAGGGGGCGACGTTGCGCGCATTGGGAGGGAACGCCACCAGCCGGGCGCTCGTGCTGCTCGACGGCGTACCGATGGCCGATCCGTTCTTCGGCTATATCCCTTTCAGCGCCATTGCGCCCGATCGATTGGCGCAGGTTCGGGTCACGCGGGGAGGCGGGTCCGGTCCCTTCGGAGCGGGCGCGCTGGCGGGCACGATCGAGCTGACCAGCGCCGATGCCGAAACACTCGGGTTGGTTGGTGCCCGGTCGCTGGTGGATCAGCGCGGCGAGACGGAGACCAGCGCGACGCTCGCACCGTCCCTGGGCGCGGGCTTCGGCGTTCTCAGCGCACGGTGGGACCGGGGGCAGGGCTTCTACACGACTCCCGTCGACCAGCGCGTGCCGGCCAGCGCCCGCGCGGGTTACGATTCCCGATCGCTTCAGCTTCGCGGCGTCGCTCCGATCGGGGACGCGATGGAGATGCAGGCGCGCATGCTGCTGTACGACGATCGCCGCACGCTGCGATTCGACGGGGCCGATAGCCGGAGCCGGGGACAGGATGCGAGCATCCGGCTGGTGGGCAGGGGCGATTGGGCATTCGACGTGCTCGGATATGTGCAGGCCCGCAATTTCTCCAATGTCGTCGTCAGTTCGACCCGCTTCGTTCCGGTCCTCTATCAGCGCAACACGCCCTCGACCGGGCTGGGCGGGAAGGCCGAACTGCGCCCTCCCGTGGGCGGCGGCCACGTCCTGCGCGTGGGCCTCGACTATCGCCGTTCCTCCGGCGAACTGTTCGAGGATGCCTTGAGCGCGGTGAGCGGGCAGGTGACCGCGCGCCGCAATGCCGGGGGGCGGAACACCGATCTCGGCCTGTTCGTCGAAGACGACTGGGTGCTCGGCGATCTGACCCTGACGGCAGGCGCGCGTGCCGACCGGACCGCTATCCGGGACGGCTTCTTTACCGAGCGCGACGGGTCGGGCGGGTCGACGGTCACGACACGTTACCCTGATCGGACCAGCTGGGCCGGGTCCTTTCGCGGTGGCGCGGTGCTGCGCGTGGCACCAGGCGTGCGCGTGCGCGGGGCGGCCTATACCGGGCTACGGCTCCCGACGCTCAACGAACTTTACCGCCCGTTCGTCGTCTTTCCGGTGGTGACGCAGGCGAACGCCGGGCTGCGCAACGAACGGTCGGTCGGTTACGAAGCCGGTATTGATCTGTCCCCCACCGCCTGGTTCGATGTGGCGCTGACCGCGTTCGACAACCGGGTGAAGGACGCCATCGCCAATGTCACCATCGGGCCGGATTTGCGCCAGCGTCGCAATATCGACGCCATCCGTGCGCGCGGGATAGAGGCGAGTTCGACGTTGCGCTACTGCTCGCTGCGCTTCGATGGTTCGCTCGCCTATACGGATGCGGTGGCGCGGGCTTCGGGGGTGGCGGCGGCGCTCGACGGCAATCGGCCAGCTCAGACCCCGAGATGGGCGGCCAGCGGTACGCTCAGCTGGCGGTCCGGCGACGATGTGACGGTGGCCGCAACCGTGCGCCATGTGGGCGCGCAGTTCGAGGACGATCTGGAAACCGATCTGCTGCCCGCCGCGACGACGCTGGACATGTATGCGCGCGCCGCACTTTCGCCGCGGATATCGCTGGTGCTGCGGGCGGAAAACCTGACCGATACCCGAATCTTCACCCGCAATCAGGGCGGATCGATCGACCTGGGCGTTCCGCGAACGGTCTGGGTGGGAATCAGCTTCGGACCGTGATCGCGGCTGCACTGTCGGGATAGTTTACACCTTGCGGGGCATGTCGTCCGCCGGGCCAAGTTTCAATTTGCGCGTCCCGGTTTCCCGCCTAAGGAGCGGCCGGTGATCTCATCGGGCTATCACGCACTTCGTTTCGGCTTCCTGTGTCTCGCCGCGTTCGCGGTGGCGATGGGCGCGGCGGTGCCGCGCGGATGGATGCCCATGCGCGGTGCCGATGGCAGTTTCGCGGTCACCATCTGCTCAGAAGGTCTGACGCCGACCGAGCAGGCCGTGTTCGCCAAACATGCACGCGCGATGATGGCAGCGGCGATGGGGCATGGGGGCCACGAGCCGACGAAGCCCGACAGCATGTCGAAGCACTGCCCCTATGGCGTTGCCGCGCACACCGCCACGTTCGCTCCCCAACCCGATATCGACGTTCCCACGCCTGCGCCTGAACAGGCAATTTTCGCGGCCTTGCCGCCGGTCTCCATCGGCCAAGGCCTCGCGGCCCCCCCTCCGCCGGCAACCGGACCACCCTCGCACACCTGATTTCCTTGTTCCGGCGTCCACGCTTCGTGCGGCGCCTATCGATGTTATCAATCAGGGTGTATCCATGCCGTTCAATTATATTTGCCGCGCGCCGCTGGGCGTGTCGGCCCTGCTTCTCGTATCCTTCCCCGCGCTCGCCGAAGACCCCGCCGAGACACCTGCCGACGAAAGCTCCGGCCCCACGATCGTGGTCACCGGCACGCTCGACAGTCGCGATCTGCAGTCGCTCGAAACCCCGGCGCTTGGCATCGCGATCGATGCCGACCAGATCCGGGCTATCAATGCGATCAACAGCGAGGACGTGATCCGTTACGCGCCCAACCTGATCGTCAGGAAGCGTTATGTCGGCGATGCCAACGCCACGCTTTCCTTCCGCAACATGCACACCACGCAGACCCCACGCGCGCTGGTGACGGTCGACGGGTTCCTCATCTCGGACTTCCTCGGCGCCGATTTCGATACCGCGCCCAAATGGGCCGTGCTCTCGCCGACCGACATCGCGCGGGCGGAGATCATCTACGGGCCGACCTCGGCGCGCTATTCGGGCAATTCGCTGGGCGGGGTGCTGCGGCTGGAGACCGCGCCGGTGCGCGAGAACGCGATCCGCCTGGGCGCGCAGGGGTTGTATCAGAACTACCGATATTACGACACCGACGAGGATCTGTTCGGTTACGCGCTGGATGGGCAGGCGGATGTCGCGCTGGGTTCGCGCGGGGGCGTCTCGGTCGCCTATCGCCACTTCGAGAATCAGGGTCAGCCGATGCAGTGGCGCACTGTCGCGCCCGGCACGCCCTATGCCGGCCAAGCGATCGTCGACGACGCGCTCGGCTTCCCGCTGCGCATCGCGGCGCAGGACAGCGTGGTCGACAGCGTCGAGGACCAGATCCGCGTACGCGGCAATTACGACCTCGGCGGGGGCTGGGAAGCGCGTGGCCTTGCCGCGCTGCTGCTCGATGCCGAAGACACCACCGATCCCCGGAGCTTTTTGCGGGACGGGGCAGGCAACCCGACATTTGTCGGCATAGCGGGCGTCACACGCGGGCAGACGCGCAGCGACGAATTGCTGACCGGTCTCGGACTGTCCGGCGAAGTTTCGGGTTGGAGTATCGATCTGACCGCCAGCCGGTTCGAATTGCTGAAGGATCGCGGTCGGCAGTCCGACGGGGTCGATGTCGTCACGGGGATCATTCCCGACAGCGGCATCGTCACCGACAAGGACGCGCATTGGACCAGCCTCGAAGCTTCGGCCGAGCGGAGCTTCGGCCCGCATCGGTTCGCGCTGGGCGCGTCCTATGCGGGCTATGCGGGCGAGAACCGTACCGGGGCAGTCACCGACTGGCGGGGGGGCGTTCCCGCGTCCATCCGCAATTCTTCGGGCGGCGAGACGCGTCTGATGGGTGTGTTCGCGCAGGATGCCATCGCTCTGACCCCTATGATCGAGGCGACGCTCGGCCTGCGCTACGAGAGCTGGCGCGCGAGCGACGGTTTCCTCAGCAATGGCGGCACCCGGGTCGATTACGCTTCCCGTTCGCACGATGCGCTGTCGCCCAAGATCGCGCTGACCTTCCGCCCGGACGATGCGACCGAGCTGGTGGCTTCGGCAGCGTGGGCGACACGTTTTCCCACCATCGGCGAGCTCTATCAGGCGAGCCTCATCAGCTATGGCCCGAACGTCGGCCAGATCGATCTCGACGGTTTCGATCCCGATTTGAAGCCGGAACGCGGGTTCGACTTGCAACTCACCGGATCGCGCCGGTTCGGCAATGTGAAGCTTACGCTCAGCGGGTTCCGGCAGGCGGTCGACGATACGCTGTTCGGGCAGACCATCCTGGTGCCGAGCCCGACCGATCCCGATGTACCGGTCAGCCAGTCGCTGATCACCAATATCGCAGAGGTCGAAACCTATGGGGTCGATTTCATTGTTGCGGCGGAGGACTTGTTCATTCCCGGTCTGTCCTTCGACGGCAACGTATCGTGGATCGATGCGAAGATCACCGACAACCCGCTCAATCCGACGCTGGAGGGCAATCGCTTCCCGCGCGTGCCCGAATGGCGGGCGAACGCTTCGCTGCGCTACGCCGTGTCGCCGATGCTCGATCTGGCGGCGAATGTCCGCCACCAGAGCACGCCGGAACGCAATCTGGAAAACAGCGCCAGCTCGCGCTGCGACACCTATTATTGCGTTTCGCCGTTCACCTTCGTCGATCTGAAATCGAGCATCCATTTCGGTCGCTTCGATCTCGATTTGGGTGTCGACAACCTGCTGGATGAGAAGGCCTTCGTCTTCCATCCCTATCCGGGCCGTACTTTCGTCGCGAGTCTGCGTTGGAAGGGAGGTTTCTGATGGCCCGCGCCACCGCCAACCCCGGCGCGACTGCGCCTAGGCACGAACGCTGGTATCGCACGGTGTGGCGGTGGCACTTCTATGCCGGGCTTTTCACCATTCCGTTCATCCTGTGGCTGTCGGTGACGGGCGGAATCTACCTGTTCAAGCCGCAGATCGAGGGCTGGATCGACCGGCCCTACGACAATCTGGCGGCGGCAGGTGCGCCTGCGGCTCCGTCCAAGCTTGTCGAACGCGCCGAGGCGGTCGTGCCGGGATCGGTCCTGCACCGGTTCGTCATGCGCGAAGGGCCGAACGATGCCCAGCGGATCGTGGTCGGCGTGGGCGCGGAGGAAACGCGGGTCTATCTCCATCCCGTTACCGGCGCGGTGCTGAAGACCGTGGGCGAAGAAGACCGGCTGATGCGCGTGATCTTCCGCCTCCATGGCGAACTGATGGCGGGACGCTGGGGCTCGACGCTGGTGGAGCTCGCCGCGAGCTGGGCGATCGTGATGCTGCTGACGGGCCTGTTCCTGTGGTGGCCGCGCGATCGAGCCGGGATGGGCGGCGTGCTCTACCCCCGGCTGCGGCGATCGGGCCGGGTGTTCTGGAAGGACCTGCATGCCGTCACCGGCGTCTGGGTTTCCCTGTTCGCGGTCCTGCTGATCCTTACCGGGCTTCCCTGGGCGAAGAACTGGGGCGATTACCTGGCACTGGTGCGAGAGACGACAGGGCAGGTCGACGGTCCTGTCGACTGGTCGCGCGGGTCCGATGCCGATGCGCGCGAGCGCGCGGCGCTCGATCGACAGAGCCGCACCGCACTGGGTCCCCATGCCGAACATATGGCGGCTGGCTCCGTCGCGATGGACGGGTCGCGAGCTGGTGAGCTGGATCGGGTGGTCGCAACCGCGTCACTTCTCGGCCTATCGGCCCCGGTCGAGATTACGCCGCCGAAGGCGGGATCGGAACGCTGGAAGGCGCAGTCGAACGTCGCCGACCGGCCCGAACGCGAGACGGTCGAAATCGACGGTCGGACCGGGGCAGTGGTCGGACGCCAGGATTTCTCCCGGCACCACTGGATAGATCGCCTGGTCGGATACGGCATCGCGGTTCACGAAGGTGCGCTGTTCGGCCTCGCCAATCAGCTTCTGGGCCTGCTGACGCTGGTCGCTCTCGTCACGCTGGCGATCTCGAGCATCGTCATGTGGTGGCGCCGGCGACCGCAAGGCCTGCTCGGTGCACCACCTGCGAAAGGCGCGATCCGACATAGCGCAGCTTTGGTCGCTGCGGTCATCGCGCTTGCCTTGCTGGTCCCCTTGTTCGGCCTGAGCCTCGCCCTGGTGACCCTTATCGAACGAACGATCCTGAGGAAGCGGCTTTCATTGCGGCGGATTCTCGGGCTGCGTTCGGCGTAGGAACACTCAGCGGATTGGAATGCCCTATGGCTGACCCCAAAACAAACCGCAAAGGCCCGCCGACCATCTCTTCTAAGTCATTGAAAAGATGGTGGGCGCGGCAAGGATTGAACTTGCGACCCCACCCGTGTGAAGGGTGTGCTCTACCACTGAGCTACGCGCCCGCCCGGGCTGGCCGATGGCCGTGCCGCTGGCGAAGGCGCGCCCATGCCAGCTTATCCAGCGCTGCGCAAGCGACAGCGCACTCAATCGAGCCGGGCGAGCACCTGCGCCAGCCAGCCGCCGGGAAGCGCCTGGCCGGAAGGCGCGGCCACGGGCTTGGGACAGGCGAGGCAATAGGCCTGCATGCCCGGGTATCCGATCAGCCGGATCGCCTCGTCCCGCGCCTGGAACAGGGCCGCTTCCTGGCGCTGGGCGGCCATGGCGAAAAGGTCCTGCCCGCGCGCCGCGGTATCGGACTCCTGGGTGAGCAGCAGCGTGCGCAGCAAGTTGTCATAGGGCGTTTCCGCGTCCCCCAGGAAGACCAGATGATAGTCGTTGCCCTGCGCGATGCCCGCCTTGCCCGCGACCCAGGCGGCGGCGTCGGGAAGACCGCCGAACTGATCGACCAGTCCGATCTGGCGGGCGGTTCCCCCGTCCCACACCCGCCCCTGCGCGATCTTGTCGACCGCCGCGGGTGCCATGGAGCGCGACTGCGCGACGCGGGTGAGAAAGTCGTTGTACCCGTTGTTGATCGTCGCCTGCAGCAGCCGTTCGACCTCCGGCGTGAGGCCACCGATCAAGTCGGGCTGACCGGATAGCGGCGTGGTGCGCACGCCGTCGGAATTGACGCCGTATTTCGCCGCCAGTCTCTCGAACGTCGGAAGCACCGCGAAGATACCGATCGAACCGGTGATGGTCTCCGGCTCGGCAAAGATGCGGTCGCTGGAGGTTGAAACCCAATAGCCCCCGCTGGCAGCCAGATTGGCCATGCTCACGGCCACTGGCGTGCCCTTGTCCCGATAACGCTGGATGGCGGCGCGGATTTCCTCGCTCGCGGTGACCGAGCCCCCTGGCGAATCGACGCGTACGATCAGCCCGGCGAGATCGTCGTCCAGCGCCTCGTCGAGCAGCCGCGCGATCCGTTCGCCACCCGCGCTGCCCGGCCCCGCATCGCCATCGACGATGGTGCCCGCGATGGTGATGACGCCGATCGCCTTGCCGGCGACAGGTGCGGGGTTGTCGGCCAGCCATGGCTCGTATTCGGTGTGGGCGAATGCGCCCGGCAGGGAGGAATAGGGATCTTCACCTACGAGTTGCGCCACGTGTTCGCCGAAGGCCACCCGATTGCCGATGCGATCCACCATGCCCGCCCGCATGGCGGCGGTGGCGAGATCGCCGCCGCTCGCTTCGACCAGGCTGACGGGATCCTGCGTTACTCGCGCCAGATCCAGCTTGGGCCGGGCCTTCTTCACGTTCGCCTGCCATTCCTCCCACAGCGCGCCGAGCAGGGCCTGCGCATTCTCGCGCGCCGGCTCCGACATGGAATCGCGGATGTAGGGTTCGACCGCGGACTTGTAGGTCCCGACCTTGAAGACATGGGCGTTGACCTCGAGGTTCTCCAGCAGCTGCCCGAAATACAGATTGCTGCCGCCCGGCCCCGCGATCACGGCACCACCCAGCGGATCGACCCACACCTCGCTGGCGTGGGCGGCCAGCATCATGCTGTCGTCGGTATAGGCCATGGCGTAGGTCAGCACCGGCTTCTTGGCGGCGCGCACCCGGTCGAGCGCGGCACCGACGTCCTGCATGTGGACCTGCCCGCCGCCGGTGAAGGTGGTGAGGTCGAGCACCACCGCTTTGATCCGCTCGTCGTCGGCGGCGGCGTCGATCGCGCCGACCAGCTCCTGCACGTCGAACTCGGTCGCCGGAACCGCACCGGACAACAGCGCGGCGAAGGGATCGATGCGCGATTTCTCTTCCACGATGTGGCCATCGAGATCGAGCAGGAGTGCGCCCGCTTGGACTTGTGCGGGGGAGGGGCGGGCGGTCAGGATGCCGTACAGCGCGAAGAAGAACAGGAGCATGAAGACGAGCACCAGCCCGTCCTTGATCCCCACCAGCAATTTCCAGACACTCTTGGCAAAAGCCATTTTCATTCCACCCCGAATTTCGATCCTTATCGAGGCATAACCGTCGCGCGCGGGCCATGCCAGCCGAATGTGCTTGAGCGCGGGGCACCCCGGTTCTAGACGCTCGGCCCTGATGGCAGGATCGGGCACTTCGCAATCGGGCGGGCGCTTCCCCATGGGGGGGCGAGCGTTCCCGCATACCAGCCTCACCGCGATCGCGCAGCTCGAACGGCACGAGATACTCTATCTGCTGGCCGAGGCCGAGCAGTGGGTGGAATTCAATCGCCAGCCCGACAAACATTCGGACACGCTGGCGGGCCTGACGATCATCAACGCCTTCTTCGAAAATTCCACGCGCACGCTGCTCAGCTTCGAGATCGCGGGCAAGCGGCTGGGTGCGGACGTGGTCAACATGCATGCCGCGCAGTCCAGCGTGAAGAAGGGCGAGACGCTGATCGACACCGCGATTACGCTGAACGCCATGCGCGCCGACGCGATCGTGATCCGCCACGGATCGAGCGGGGCGGTGGCGCTGATCGCGAGCAAGGTCGACTGCCCGGTGCTGAATGCGGGCGACGGACAGCACGAGCATCCGACACAGGCGCTGCTCGATGCGCTAGCCCTGCGCCACGCCCTGGCCGAGCGGGGGGAGGATGCGGAGGATTTCACCGGCCTGGTGGTGACGATCTGCGGCGACATCATGCACAGCCGGGTCGCCCGCTCCAACATCCTGTGCCTCCAGGCGCTCGGCGCCACCGTGCGCGTCTGCGCGCCGCCCGCGCTAATGCCTGCGGGTATCGAGGCGATGGGAGCGCAAGCCTTCCACGATTTCGACGCCGCCCTGCGAGGGGCCGATGTCGCCATGATGCTGCGCCTGCAGAACGAGCGGATGAGCGGGCAGTTCATCCCCTCGCCGCGCGAATACCACCATCTGTATGGCCTCACGCGCCAGCGGCTGCAACGCTGCGCGCCGGACGCGCTGGTGATGCATCCCGGCCCGATGAACCGCGGGGTGGAGATCGACAGCGACGTGGCCGACATGCTCGACCGTTCGATCATCACGCGACAGGTGGAGATGGGGGTCGCGACCCGCATGGCCTGCCTCGACGTGCTGACCAGGCGCGGGCGCGGAGTATCCGGCTGGGGAGACGGGATGGGCGAGGGCCAGTGGGTGTGAAGCAGACGCGCGCCCTGACCATTACCGGCGGTCGGCTGGTTACTACCGACGGGATCGAGGAAGCGAGCCTGCGGCTGGTCGAAGGGCGGATCGCGGCCATCGGTGCGCAGGTCGCAGAAGATGGCGACGAGATCGTGGAGGCACGCGGTCGGCTGGTCGCCCCGGCGCTGGTCGATCTGGGCGTGTTCGCGGTGGACAAGCCCGCGTTCCACTTCGGCGGGATCGCGCGCGCCGCGCTCATGCCCGACCAGTCGCCGCCGCTCGATCTGCCGGCACGGGTCAATTTCATCGCCAAGAGCGGGAAGCCCGATCTCTGGGTCCACCCGCTGGCCGCCGCGACGGTCGGGCTCGCCGGGACGGAACTGGCGGAGATCGCCCTGATGCGCGATGCCGGGGCGCGGGGGATCGCGACGGGCCGTGGCTGGATCGCGGATAGCGGCACCATGCTGCGCGTCCTGCGCTATGCCGCGATGCTCGACCTCGTCGTGGTGTCGCATGCGGAAGACGGCGCGCTGGCCGGGGATGCGGTGGCGACCGCGGGCGAGATGGCGACGCGGCTCGGCCTGCCGAGCGCGCCTGCCGAAGCCGAGGCGCTGGCGATCGCGCGCGATGTCGCTCTGGCGGAAATGGCGGGCGCGCGACTGCATCTGCGGCAGGTGACGACACGCGCCGGTCTCGATCTGGTGCGGGCGGCGAAGGCGCACGGCGTGGCCGTCACCGCCGGGGTCACGCCGGCGCATTTCATGCTGTCCGACCTCGCCACCGGCGATTTCCGCACCTTCGCCCGCCTCTCGCCGCCTTTGCGCATCGAAGCGGACCGACAGGCGGTGGTGGAGGCGATCGGCGACGGTACGATCGACGTCGTCTCCAGCGGGCACGATCCGCGCGGACCGGAGGACAAGCGCTTGCCCTTCGCCGATGCAGCGCCGGGCATGGCGGGGGCCGAGACCCTGCTCGCGCTGGTGCTGTCGCTGGTGCGCGACGGTGTAATCGACTTGCCCCGCGCATTCGCGCTGGTGGCGGACAATCCCGCGCGGCTGCTAGGCGTCGAGGCAGGACGGCTGGTCACGGGTTACGAGGCGGATATCGCGATCGTCGATCCAGAGAAGCCGTGGATCGTTTCGAGCGACCGGATGGAGGCGAGCGCAGGCAACACCCCGTTCGACGGCCAACCCGCGCAAGGGCGGGTCCTGACGCTCTATAAAGGTGGCGTGGAAGTCTGAGCCTCGGTTTGAGTAGCTCCTACGCGGCTCAGCGCATCGCCATCCGCACGCTTTCCGCGGTCGTACCGGGCAGGGGATTGGCGAACGTCCAGCGGATACATCCCTGACCCTTCTCGCTCATGCGGCCGCACAGGTCGCGCGCGTCGGCGGTTTGCAGGCCACCGGCATTGACGCGGTAATAATGCCTTCCGCGCACGGTCGCCTGGGTGATGACCATGCGACAATCGGATAGCTCGGGGTAGCGCTGCGTATAGATGTCCCAAGACCGGCGCGCGCCGGCTTCCGAGAAGAAACTGCCGAGCTGGATCAGGTTCGAGCCGTCGGCGCTCTTGCGCGCGATGGAGGAGGCCGGAAGCGTTTGCGGTGCAGCCGATGCGGCGGACGCGGATCGCGCCGGTGCGGCCGAGCGGGCGGAGCCGCGACTTGCAAGCAGGTTCTGCACCACCGGCTGGGAAACGAATTCGATCGCGGCGCTCGCCATTTGCATCGCCGGGACCAGCGGAGCAGGGGCCGAGCTGTCGGCGGGTTCAGACGGCGCGGCTCGCGCCACGACCGGGGTCGGCTGGACCGGGGGTAGCTCGCGGGTGAGAGCGGGTTCGGGCGCCGCGGTGCGAGCCTCCGTGGCAGCCGGAGCCGCACTCGCGGCGTGAGGGGGTGTCGCCATCTGCGGGGCTTCCACAGTGCTCTCGGTTACCGCGCTCGCCTGCGCTGCCGCCTCGGCGACAAGCTGCTCTGTGGAGGGGTTGTTCGATAGCCCCAGTTGCGGGGGCATACCGGGATCGGTGGCGATGGAGATGCCCAGCAGGTTCGCCACCTGGCGTGGGCCGCTCTGCTCGCTGATGGTCTGCGCCCATTCCAGGATCCGCGCATCGGCAGTCGCGGGATCGAGATCCTGCACCGCCATCAGGCGGGCGGCGCGCCAGTTCCCCTGCAGGGCGTAGGCGTAGGCGAGATTCTGGCGCAGCTTCGGCGAGTTCTGCCCCGAACGGATGGTGTCCGAGATAAGGCGAACCCCGCCATCAACGTCGCCCGCCAGCGCCAGCGCGAGGCCGAGATCGGCGGGCGCGAGATCGCTTCGCCAATCCTCCAGCACTGCCAGCGCGGACGCATTGTCGCCTGCGCCGATGGAGGAAAGGGCATAACCCAGCGCGGTCCGCGGTGCGGTGTCGCCCAGCTCAAGCGCATCGTCGAACGCGGTGCGGGCGGATGCGAACCGACCCGCTTCGAGATAGGCATTTGCCAAAATGGCGCGGTAGGATGCGTTGCGCGGCTCGCTCAGCACGGCGGCTTCGGCATGCGCCAGCGCAGCGTCGGTCCGCCCCTTTTCCAGCGCGACCTGCGCCTTTCCGGCGGCGACCTCGGCACGCGGCGCGCCGCGACCGGTGGTGCAGCCGCCCAGCGTGGTGCCCAGCAGGAGGCCGGTCGCGGCGAGCGCGGCGAAACGATGATGGCGGTTCATGAAATCTGTCCCCCTTGCGCCTGTCCGATGTTTCGGTGGCGCGAAAAAAGCGTCGGATCGGGTGTCGATACGGTCATGACGCGACCCGCCTGCCGAACTTCATTCTGGCCCGCGCGATGGCGTGTGGTCGTACGCCTCCGCCCGGAACCATGAAGACCGTGCGGCGAAATTTCGTTTCGATGCGATCCCCCAAAAAATCCCACAGCGCGGCGACTTCGGCGGCACTGTGTCCTCCCGGATCGGCCTCCATCACGGTGCGTCCGTCGATCATCGAGGATGCGAAATCGGAGCGGTGGTGCAGCGTGACCGGGGCGACGGTGCCGTACTGGCTCAGCGCCAGGGCGGTTTCGCCGTTGATCCGCGAATCGGGGGTCGCACCGTTCATCACGAACAGCAGCGGCAGATCGGCCCGCTCGCACAGCGCCACGGTCGAACCGGCGGCACGAATGTCGTGGGGGCTGGGACGCGTGGGGATGAGCACCAGATCGCTGACTGCAGCGATCGCCTCGGCCAACGGCTCGATCGCGGGAGGGGTATCGATCACCGCCAGCCTGTACCCCTGGCGGCGCAGCAATTCGATGTCGGCGACGAAGCGCGCCGCGCTGGTTTCCGCCATTGCGGGTTCTTCCGGCTCGCGCTCCTGCCACCATCCGGTCAGTGCGGCTTGCGGATCCAGATCGATCACGACGATGGGGCCCATGCCTGCCCGGTCGGCCTGCACGGCAAGGTGCCCGGCCAGGGTCGTCTTGCCCGAACCGCCCTTCTGCGATGCCACTGTCAATACGCGCACTGTCTGCGTATCCCCGGTTGGTGCCGTCCACCCGCGCCTGAACAGAACGGGTTTCGACAGGGGATCGCATGCCATGGCTAATTAATGATTAACTTGGGCGGCCCTGTTGCGGTAAAGACGAGTGGCGAGCGAAATCAGGAAAACCGCTCCCGTGAACTGGGCGCAAGCGAACGATGCTTTGCCAACTGGCCGTTTACTATGGTCCATTGCGGGCGGGCGGACGAGAATTCGATTGAAAGGGGCGCGAAAACTCATGCCGATAGCTAGAACCGCAAGCCTGATAGTGGCCGCATCGCTCCTCGCGATATCAGGCACGGCGCATGCCGATGTGAAGGCCGGGGTCGATGCGTGGGAGGCGGGGGATTACCCACGCGCGGTGGCCGAATGGCGCGAGCCCGCGGAGCGTGGCGACGCGGATGCCCAGTTCAATCTCGCTCAGGCGTACCGGCTCGGTCGCGGGGTCGAAAAGAACCTGCAGCAGGCGGAATCCTATTACGCGAAGGCCGCGGTGCAGGGACATCTGAAGGCGGCGGACAATCTGGGGCTGGTATTATTCCAGGATGGGCGGCGCGAGCAGGCGATGCCCTATATCGTCACCGCCGCGGACCGGGGCGATCCACGGGCGCAATACCTGCTGGGGATCGAGCACTTCAACGGCGACCTGGTGGAGCAGGACTGGACGCGGGCCTATGCGCTGCTCACGCTGGCCAATGCCGCGGGTTTGCCGCAGGCGCGCCGGGCGATCTCGCAGATGGACGGATACATTCCTCTGGAGCAGCGCCAGCAGGCCCAACTGCTCGCGCCGCGATTGAAGGCGGAAGCCGATGCGCAGCGCAGCGCGGCGTTCGCCTCCGCCGATCTGGACGGAGAGGAGGACGTTGGCGCGACTTTCGCCGATGCTGCCGAGGCGCGGGTGCCGGTCGCGCCCACCCAGAGCGCCCCCGTCGCTCCGACACCGCTGGTGCTGCCGCCGGTCGGTCCGGCCCCGGCCCCTCCCACCCCGGTCGCGGCGGCGCAGGCCGCCATCGCGGACGCCGCCCGCGTCACCGGAACGCAGAGCCCGGCCGAAGCAGCGCGGCCCGCCCCGGGGCGTAGTCCCGAGCGCGAACCCGTGGCGCCAGCCGGACCGGCAGCGGCAAGTGAGGGCCCCTGGAAAGTGCAGCTCGGTGCCTTTTCGGTCGGCGGCAATGCCGACAAGCTGTGGCGTCGTCTCGCGGGTCGGACAGAACTGGCAGGCCGGACCAAGCTGACGGAGCGCGAGGGCAGGCTGACGAAGCTGCTCGCGGCGGGATATCCCTCGCGCCAGGCGGCCGATCGCGCCTGCGCGGCGCTGAAGCGTGCGGGCGAGGCTTGTCTCGTCACCCGCTGATTGCCGCTTTTCCCCTCTCCGATCGCAGGCTAGGGCCCGCACGAGGGGAACCATCATGACCGAAGCGGGCGACGCCGCATCTTCGCACGGGGCCACCCCCGATCAGCCTGCCGTGCCGCTCCCCGCCGGACAGGGCGACCGGCTGGACAATCTCGATTTCATCCGCGGGATCGCGGTGATGGGGATCCTGTTCGCGAATATCATCAGTTTCGGCCAGCCGACGACCGCGCAATCCTTTCCGGACGCCTTCATGGTGCCGCATGGCCCGCTGTCGGACGTGCTGTGGGTGGTGCAGTTCGTGCTGATCGACGGGAAGGTGCGCGCCCTGTTCTCCATGCTGTTCGGTGCCGGGATGTGGCTGTTTCTGGAAAAGGCGTGGTCGCGTGGTCAGGATGCGGACCTGCAGGCGCGGCGGCTGTTCTGGCTGCTGGCGTTCGGCGTGCTGCATTTTTTCTTCATCTGGAAGGGGGACATCCTCCTCCTCTACGGGCTGTGCGGCTTCGTGCTGCTGCTGTTCCTGAACCTCACGGCGCGGGCGCAGATCGTCACCGCCCTCTCGATCTACGGCGTCGGGCAGGTGATCTACGCGTTGTCCACCGTCCCCGTGTGGTATGTCGTCAATTCGCCTGCGCAGGGCACGGCAGACACCTTGGAAACGCTGCGCGGGGCGGAGCTGGCGGCGGGACAGGACGCCATGCTGGAAGCGAACCTGATCCAGCATGGGCGCTGGGGCGAGCTGGTGGCCCACAACTTCGCGCAGCACGCCAGCGACCCGCTGCTCGGCTTCCTGATGGTCGGCTTCGAGACCGTGCCGCTGATGCTGATCGGAATGGCGCTGTACCGGATGGGCCTGTTCTCCGGCGCGTTCGACCGCCGCTGCCAGCTCGGCTGGGGCGGGGCAGGTATTGCGGTGGGCGCGGCTCTCAGTTTGGTCGCCGGGGTCTGGGCATGGCGCGAAGGATTCACCTTCTGGGGGACGCAGGTTGCCATGCTGGCGCTGTCGCACATTCCCCGGCTGATGATGGGGGTGGGGCTGCTGGCGGTGCTTGCGGTGGTCGGCGCGGGGCGCGACGGCTGGCTCGGGCAACGCATCCGGGCGGCGGGCCGTGCGGCCTTTTCCAACTATCTGGGCACCTCGATCGTGATGATGCTGGTGTTCCACGGCTGGGCGGGAGGGTTGTTCGGCGTGCTGTCGCGCCCGGCACTATACGGCGTGGCGTTTGCGACTTGCCTGCTCATGCTCGCCTGGTCGAAACCGTGGCTCGATCGCTTCCGTTTCGGGCCGCTCGAATGGGCGTGGCGGTGCCTGACCTATTGGTGCCGGTTTCCGATCCGGCGCTGAGCCTCAGGAATCCATCAGCCAGACGATGGAGGCGAAGAGGACGGTCAGGCCGAGGAACAACGGCCACGACCAGTAAAAGCTGTGCTGCTCGAAATAGATCTTGTGGATTGCGAGCTGCGCTCCGGTCGATCCGGACGAGCCGATGAATAGGGCGACCAGCCAGGTGACGAGGGCACCGGACATCGAACCCTTGATCACCGCGATAGCCATCGTGCGAACCTCCCCCCCGCGCCCCGCCTATCATTCCTTGAGAGGAGCGGGGCCGATGGACATCGCTAAACCGCTGCCGTTGAAATGCGGTTAATCGGGTCCGACCTGGTCCCGGCTCCGACGCGCCATCGCACGCAGGCGCAGGCGGTTGCGCCGTGCGGCGGTGCGCGCCTCCAGCGCGAAACAGCCCAGGCCCAATACAAGGAAGATCATCGTCACGATCCACGCGATGGCGATCAGCGTGCCGATCTGCGGCCGGATGAAGGCGGACACGAACAGCAGCGCGATCACGATGCTGATCACCAGCGCCGCCGCGGTGCTGAACATCAGGGCGGCCTGCGCATAGAGGCGTCGCTGTTCGAGCGAGGGCAGGTCTGCCACCATTTCGCCGGCGCGCCCGTCCGCCTCGCGCTCGCGGATCGTCTCGATCCGGTTGGCGACCCAGATCAGCCGGTTGGTCATCACGTTCATTACCGCCCCGATCCCGGCCAGCAGGAAGGCAGGGGCGAGGCTCAACTGAACGATCGCCTGCACCCGGACGGTGCTGCGCGTGCTTTCGAGCAGGTCGCTGGAAAGCGAATGCGCGGTCAGCAGCGCGAGATCGATCATGTCGACTGGAAGGGGTTTTTCGGGCTCTTAAGCACCACGCGCACCGGGACCGCGTCGAAGCCGAGTTCGCGCCTGATGCCGTTGACCAGATAGCGCTCGTAACTCTTGGGCAGCATGTCGAGCCGCGTCCCGAACACCACGAAGCGCGGCGGGCGGGTGCCGGCCTGGGTGATGTAGCGCAGCTTGATCCGCCTACCCTTGGGGGCAGGGGGCGGGTTCGCCGCCAGCGCATCCTCGAACCAGCGGTTGAGCGCCGATGTCGGCACGCGGCGGCTCCACGCCTCGCGGATCTCGAACGCCGCGCCCAGCATGGTGTCGAGCCCCTTGCCGGTCTTGGCGCTCACCGCGAACACGGGCAGGCCGCGCACCTGCGCCAGCCCTTCGTCGAGCGCGCCCTTGATCCCGTTGAACAGCCGGCTCGCATCCTCGGCGATGTCCCATTTGTTGATCGCGATCATCAGCGCGCGACCTTCCTCCAGCACCATGCTCGCGATCTTCAGGTCCTGATGCTCCAGCCCCTGCGTTGCGTCGAGCAGCAGCACCACGACCTCCGCGAAATCGACCGCGCGGCGGGCGTCGGCGACGCTCAGCCGTTCCAGCTTCTCCACCACGCGCGCCTTCTTGCGCATCCCCGCGGTGTCGATCAGCCGGATCTCGTGGCGCGAGCCGTCACGCGGGTCGAGCCAGTTCCACTCGACCGCGATCGAATCGCGGGTGATCCCCGCTTCGGGGCCGGTCAGCAGTCGATCCTCGCCCAGCAGGCGGTTGATCAGCGTGCTCTTGCCCGCATTGGGACGCCCGACGATCGCCAGTTTCAGCGGACCTTGCGGCGCCTCCTCGGTCTCCTCCGGCCCATCGCCAGCCTCTTCGTCGGCATCGGCCTGTTTCTCGCTATGCCCGATCAGCGGCCAGAGCCCGTCGAACAGATCGGCGATGCCATCGCCGTGCTCGGCGCTCACCGCCACGGGCTCACCGAAGCCGAGCGAGAAGGATTCGTAGAAGCCGGGATCGGCGGCGCGCCCCTCGACCTTGTTGGCGACCAGCACCACCGGCACGTCCTGCCCGCGCAGCCAGCGGGCGATTTCCTCGTCCAACGGCGTCAGCCCGGCGCGCGCATCGACCACGAACAGCGCCGCGTCCGCACCTTCCAGGCTGACTTCGGTCTGAGCGCGCATCCGGCCAGGCAGGCTGTTGGGATCCTCGTCCTCCCATCCCGCGGTATCGACGATCGTGAACTTAAGGCCCGCGATCTCGGCATCGCCGAAGCGGCGATCGCGCGTGACGCCCGGCTGATCGTCGACCAGCGCCAGCCGCTTGCCGACCAGCCGGTTGAACAGAGTCGACTTGCCGACATTGGGGCGACCGATGATGATCACCTGGGGGGATGGGTTGGCTGGCGTTGTCATGTCGGATGTACCGTTCGTGCTGCGCGCTGGCAGCGAAGGCCGGAGGCGGGCTGACGAGCGGCGTTAATTTCCCTCAACCACACGGTTTAGGTAAGTGTTAAGCATATTGGCGACATAGGTGGCAGCGCCATGAAGCCTCTCCTTATCGCACTGTTGCCGGTATTCGCAATGCTTCCCGCAACCCCGGCCCTGGCCGACGCCTTGGCCGATGGCGGCGAAGACAGCGAACTGGAATTGCCGGCCTATCTTCAATGCGTGCCCTACGCGCGAGAAGTGAGCGGCATCGCGATCTATGGTGACGCCTATACCTGGTGGGATCAGGCGGAGGGGCAGTATGCCCGCGGCCACGCGCCGCGCGTAGGCGCGGTGATGGCGTTTGCGCCTTACGGGAACATGACCCTGGGCCATGTCGCCGCGGTATCCAAGGTGATCGATTCGCGCACGGTGCTGCTTGATCATGCCAACTGGTCGCCGATCGACGGGCGACGCGGCCGCATCGAACGCGGGGTGAAGGCGGTGGACGTCTCGCCCGCCAACGATTGGAGCCAGGTGCGGGTATGGTACGCGCCGGTGGGCGGGTTGGGCACCACGGAATGGCCGGTGCGCGGCTTCATCTATGCGGATGGCGAGGCCGAGCGCCGGATGCGGGTCGAACCCGCGGTTCGGGTCGCCCGCGCTGCACCTGTCAGCGGCGCTCCATCGAAGCAGTTTCTGGGTGCCTTCGCCACGCCGACCTCTCCGCGCACGACCAGCCAAGCTCGTGCTCCCGAGAGGCGAAGTACTGCGAAACCCGCTGAAAGGGCACCCGTTCGCACAGCTGCACGCACTCCAGGCGGACTGGCGGTGCTGACGGCAAACTATGCTCCGGCGAAACCTGCCGCAGCTGCGGGAAAGCGGAGCGCTCCGCCGCGCGACCGCTATGCCGCAGTCATCGCGCAGTACGAGTAGGGGTTAATCGGCCTTCGCCACCGGGGCATCCTCGCCGAGGTCTTCGAACCACGCCTCTACCGGGCCGGTGAGTTTCAGCGTCAACGGGCGGCCCTTGCGGTCGACCGTCTTGCCCGCCTGCACGCGGACCCATCCACCGGAAATCGAATATTCCTCGATATCGCGCCGCTGCCGGCCCTTGAACCGGATGCCGACCCCGCGTTGCAGCGCGTCGCTGTCGAAATGCTCGCTGCGCGGATTGACCGACAGGTGATCGGGCGGGGTGTCGCTACCGGTGGTGGCGGCATCCTGTGCGCCGGTATCGAGATTTTGCTCTTCGCTCATGGGAGGGGCCGATAATCGGCCAGCCTGCGACTGGCAAGCGGGCACGGTATCGATCGCAGGCGATCAGTCGGGTGCTATCAATCGGGCGGAGGGGGCGTCTCGACCGGACCACGGTCCGGCTCGTCGATGTCGGGCGAAGGAGGATCGATCTCGTCCGGCTGACGGCCGGGCGCCTCCTGCGGCGTCGGCTCGATCGGGGTTTCCGGCGGGGCGCCGGGTTCGATCGTGTCGGGGGCGGGTTGGCCAGGTTGGGTTGCCATTCTCAAATCTCCTAATCGGGGGGCAGGGCATCGAGTTCGGGCTGGCTTTCGCCTTCGCCCTCGTGTCGTTCGCCTTCGCGCATCGCGGCTTCACGTTCCTTGTCGATTTCGGACTGCTCGCCAGGGCGATCGAACTTGGAATGGCCGTCGGCATCGCTGTCGCCATTATCGCGGGCCAGTTCCCGGGCGTCGACCGGCTTTGCGTCCGGGTCGATCGCGGGCGGGGTGGCGGGGGGCACCCGCGCGGTATCGTAGTCGTCTTTCGGTCTCGGCATGGCCGCATCCTTTCTCCCGCAATCAACGTCGCCCGGTCGGATGCTGTTCCGTGCGCTTGCCCTTTTGTCGCGTTCGGACTAGAGGCGCGCGTTCACCCGCAGGCGGCCCATCCCGCCTGCGCGGCTTCGTTCGGGTTGCGGGCGTGGCGGAACTGGTAGACGCGCTGGTTTTAGGTACCAGTATCGAAAGATGTGGGGGTTCGAGTCCCTTCGCCCGCACCAGTCCCGCCGCAGTGCGCAGTCCGTCGCCCACGTCGTTACAGAAAGCTTCGAAGAGCCACAGCATGCAGATCACCGAGACCACCAATGAGGGCCTCAAGCGCGCCTACACGGTTACCATCCCGGCCAAGGAGATCGACGAGAAGATCTCGTCCGAGGTGAAGAAGATCGCCCCGCAGGTCCGCATGCCCGGCTTCCGCCCGGGCAAGGTGCCGGCCAATCTGGTGCGCAAGATGCATGGTGAGCAGCTCCACGCGCAGGTGCTCAACGACACCATCCGCGACAGCGTGGACGAGGTGATCCGGAAGAACGAGCTGCGCCCCGCGATGCAGCCGCAGGTGGAACTGGGCGAAGGCTACGAGCAGGGCAAGGATGCGAAGGTCGACGTCAGCCTGGAAGTGCTGCCGAAGATCGACGCGCCGAGCGTCGACGGGCTGGAGCTGGAACGGCTGACGGTGCCGGTGGCCGACGATCAGATCGACGAGACGCTGGAGCGGATCGCGGGCCAGAACAAGAGCTATTCCGACGCGCCCAAGACGCGCAAGGCGAAGGATGGCGACCAGCTGATCGTCGATTTCGTTGGTAAGCTGGACGGCGAACCGTTCGACGGCGGCTCCGCACAGGATGCCCCGATCGTGCTGGGTTCCGGTACCTTCATCCCCGGCTTCGAAGAGCAGCTGACCGGGGTCAAGACGGGCGACGAGAAGACCATCACCGTCACCTTCCCCGAAGAGTACCAGGCCGAGCAGCTGGCGGGCAAAGAAGCCACTTTCGACGTCACCGTGAAGCAGGTGAAGGTCGAAGGCGAGACCAAGCTCGACGATGAATTCGCCAAGAATCTCGGCCTCGACAGCCTCGACAAGCTGAAGGAGCTGATCCGCGGCCAGCTGGAGCAGGAAACCGCCGGGCTCACCCGCACGCAGATGAAGCGCCAGCTGCTCGACACGCTGGCGGCGGGGCATGATTTCCCGGTGCCGCAGGGCATGGTCGACGCCGAGTTCGAGCAGATCTGGGCCCAGCTCCAGCAAGAGGCCTCGCAGGACGAGGATCCCGAAGGCGCGCTGAAGGAGATCGAGGCGGAGAAGGACGATTACCGCCAGATCGCCGAGCGTCGCGTGCGCCTCGGCCTGCTGCTGTCCGAGATCGGCCAGGCCAATGGGGTGGAAATCACCGGCCAGGAAATGAGCATGCTGATTCAGCAGGCGGCGCAGCAATATCGCGAGGAAGATCGCGAGCGCTTCATGCAGTACGTCCAGCAGGAGCCGATGGCCGCCGCCCAGCTGCGCGCGCCGCTGTATGAGGACAAGGTTGTCGACTTCCTGTTCGACAAGGCCGAGATCACCGACCGCGAAGTGACGCGCGAGGAGCTGGAAGCCGCGATCGAGGCGGAATCCGACGAACAGGCCAAGCCTGCGGCGAAGAAGAAGCCCGCCGCCAAGAAGAAGGCCCCGGCCAAGAAGACCGAAGCCAAGAAGGACGAGTCCGAGGCGGACGCTGCACCCGCGAAGAAGGCTCCCGCCAAGAAGGCCGCAGCCAAAAAGGCGGCGCCAGCGAAGTCCGACGACGAGCCCGCCGCCGAAAAGAAGGCTCCGGCCAAGAAAGCCCCGGCGAAGAAGCCCGCCGCGACGGCGGATGCGGACAAGCCTGAGGCGAAGAAGACCCCGGCCAAGAAAGCTCCGGCAAAGGCTGCGGCAACCAAGAAGCCTGCCGCTAAGAAGCCCGCTTCGACGAAGAAGTGATCGCCGCTCGGGCGCTGCGCGTCAGTCGCGCGGCGCCCACGGCTTCATCGAAGGCTGCGGTAGGTCGGCCGTGCGCGCGCGTTCATAGGCGGCGCCCGCCTTCAGCACATCGTGGTCGCGCCATTTCGCGCCCATGAAGCTCAACCCCACCGGCAGGCCTTCGACTGCGCCCATCGGCACGGTCAGGTGCGGGTAGCCCGCGATCGCGGCCAGCGATCCCGCGCCGATTCCGCCGGGATAATGATCGCCGTAGATCAGGTCGATCGGCCACGCCGCCCCGGTCGTCGGCGCGACAAGGAATCGCACCCCGTTTTCGCGCAGCAGCCGGTCGATGCCCTGCTCGCCTGCCAGATGCAGCGCGTTCTCGCGTGCGGCGCGGTAGGCAGCGCGATCCGTCGTGCTTTCCGCCTGCTCGAAGATATCCTGCCCGAACCAGCGCATTTCCGCCGTGGCATGGCCCTTGTTCCATGCGATCACATCGGCGAGCGAGCGGACCGGGATGTCGGCCGGCGATCCGGCGAGGTATGTGCCCAGGTCCTCGCGCAGTTCGTACAGCAGCACGGTGAACTCGTCCCGGTACATCTCGTCGCTGGGAGAATAGTCGATCTCGACCAGTTCGGCCCCGGCACGCCGCAGATCGGCCAGTGCGGCGTCGAACAGGGCGGTGACGGGGACGAAGTCGCCCGCCTGCTTGCGCAGTACGCCGATCCGCACGCCCCTTAGCGAAGCCGTCGCCAGGCCTTGCGTGAAATCCCGCAGATGGCTGTCCGCATCCTTCGTCGCCGGATCGGCCGGGTCGCTGCCCGCGATCGCGCCGAGGAGCAGCGCGGCATTCATTACGCTGTTCGCCATCGGCCCGGCGGTGTCCTGCGAATGGCTGATCGGTACGACATGGGTGCGGCTGACCATGCCCACGGTCGGCTTGAACCCGACCACGCCGTTCACGCTGGCGGGGCAGGTGATCGAACCGTCGGTCTCGGTCCCGATCGCCGCCCAGGCGAAGCCCGCCGCCACCGCTGCGCCGCTGCCCGAGGAGGAACCGCACGGATTGCGGTCGGTTGCGTGCGGGTTCCTGGTCTGCCCGCCGACCGCGCTCCACCCGCTGGTCGAATTGCTGGAGCGGATGTTCGCCCATTCGCTGAGATTGGTCTTGCCCAGGATCACGCCGCCCGCCCGGCGCAGATTGGCAATCAACGGCGCGTCGCGCCCGGTCATGTTGTTCGCCAGCGCCAAGCTGCCCGCGGTGGTGGGCCACTCCCGCGTTTCGATATTATCCTTCACCAGCACGGTCCGGCCTTGGAGCGGGCGCTCGGTATTGGCGACCGCCTGCCGCGCGGCACCGGGATCGTAGACGATCACGGCATTCAGCGTGGGTCCGGCATCGTCGAGCGTCCTGATCCGCTCGATCTGCGCCTGCGTATCGGATATCGCCGCAGGTGCCGGTTCCTGGATTACGATCGTTTCCTGCGCGCAAACCGCGCTGGCGGGGAGGGCGAGTGCGGCGAGCGCGAGGGCGTATCTGGTCATCGATGCCGATCATGCCCGCGCGCGGAGTGATTGCAAGGGGATGTCGCCCTTCACCCCCTTGAACATCGCGAACCCACGCGCGACATAGGGCCGGACTTCAGACGAGAGGGTTCAGACTTAACATGATCGATCTTTCCGCGCAGCTCGGCGAAACCTACGGCACGCAGGGCCAGTTCACCCGCGATCCGGTGACCGGCGCACTGGTGCCGGTGGTGGTCGAGCAGACCAG
Organism: Erythrobacter sp. LQ02-29; assembly: GCF_022576075.2. Lineage (NCBI taxonomy): Bacteria > Pseudomonadati > Pseudomonadota > Alphaproteobacteria > Sphingomonadales > Erythrobacteraceae > Erythrobacter > Erythrobacter sp. LQ02-29. Next base: position 1,333,865 of record NZ_JANCNT010000001.1, read on the forward strand.
CCGGGGCGAGCGCAGCTTCGACATCTTCAGCCGCCTCCTGCGCGAACGAATCGTGTTCGTGACCAGCCAGGTGGAAGACGGGATGGCCTCGCTCATCACCGCGCAGCTGCTGTTCCTCGAAAGCGAAAATCCTTCCAAGCCGATCAGCATGTACATCAATTCGCCGGGCGGCGTGGTGACCGCCGGCATGGCGATCCACGACACGATGCAGTATATCAAGCCGCGCGTTTCGACCGTATGCTTGGGGCAGGCCGCCAGCATGGGCAGCTTCCTCCTCGCAGCGGGTGAGCCGGGCATGCGCATCGCGCTCCCCAATGCGCGCATCATGGTCCACCAGCCCAGCGGCGGCGCCCGCGGCATGGCCTCCGATATCGAGATCCAGGCGCGCGAAATCCTGCGCATCAAGAAGCGGATGAACGATCTCTACGTCAAGTATACCGGGCGCAGCCTGGACGAGATCGAGAAGGCGATGGACCGCGACACCTTCCTCGAAGCCGAGGAAGCGATGGAGTTCGGCATCGTCGACAAGGTGTTCGAGACCCGGCCGGAAAGCGAGACCACCGGCGAAGACAATGGGTCCGGCGGCGCCCCGGAATGATCCGCCACTTCGCGCCGCTTAAGCCCTTGGCAAGGCGGCGCGGTATAGGGCGGCAAGTGTTGTAAAACCGATCGAGCGCGATACACTCGGTCGAATCCCCTTGCATGGCCAGGCAAGGGGGAGGAAAATCAGGATATGACGAAATTGAGCGGAACCGATAGCAAGAGTACCCTGTACTGCAGCTTCTGCGGCAAATCCCAGCACGAGGTGCGCAAGCTGATCGCCGGCCCCACCGTGTTCATCTGCGATGAGTGCGTGGAGCTGTGCAACGATATCATCCGTGAAGAGACCAAGGCCGGGTTGAGCGGGCGCAAGGAAGGCGACGTGCCGTCGCCGTCCGAAATCTGCGCCACGCTGGCCGATTACGTGATCGGGCAGGACCGGGCGAAGCGTGTGCTGTCGGTTGCGGTGCACAACCACTACAAGCGGCTGAAACATGCGGGCAAGCAGGGCGACGTCGAACTGGCGAAGTCCAACATCCTGCTGGTCGGCCCGACCGGTTCGGGCAAGACCTTGCTGGCGCAGACGCTGGCGCGCACCTTCGACGTGCCCTTCACCATGGCCGACGCGACCACGCTGACCGAAGCCGGCTATGTGGGCGAGGATGTGGAGAACATCATCCTCAAGCTGCTGCAGGCGTCCGATTACAATGTCGAGAAGGCGCAGCACGGCATCGTCTATATCGACGAGATCGACAAGATCACGCGCAAGGCGGAAAATCCCTCCATCACGCGCGACGTTTCGGGCGAAGGCGTGCAGCAGGCGCTGCTCAAGCTGATGGAAGGCACCACCGCCAGCGTCCCGCCGCAGGGCGGGCGCAAGCATCCGCAGCAGGAATTCCTGCAGGTCGACACGACGAACATCCTGTTCATCTGCGGCGGTGCCTTCGCCGGGCTGGACAAGATCATCGGCGACCGGTTGCAGAAGCGTTCGATCGGCTTCGGCGCGCATGTCGCGGACCCGGACAAGCGCCGCATTGGCGAACTGCTGGAGAAGAGCGAGCCGGAGGATCTCCTCAAGTTCGGTCTGATTCCCGAATTCGTCGGCCGCCTGCCGGTGATCGCCACTCTGCACGACCTCGACGTCGATGCGCTGGTGACCATCCTGCAGGAACCGAAGAACGCACTGGTGAAGCAGTACGCCAAGCTGTTCGAGCTGGAAGATGTCGAGCTCACCTTCACCGACGATGCGCTGCGTGCGATTGCCGAGCGGGCGATCAAGCGCAAGACCGGCGCGCGGGGCCTGCGCTCGATCGTGGAGGGCATCCTGCTCGACACGATGTTCGACCTGCCCGATCTCGACGACGTTTCCGAAGTCGTGATCGACAAGGACGTAGTCGAAGGCCGCAAGGAGCCGATCCGCGTGGTCAGCAGCGAGAAGAAGGACGAGGCGGCGGCCTGACCTTAGCGTCAGCCGCCTCTCATCCCCAATTCCCCATCGCAATCCGTTCGCGCGCCAGACGGCGCCGTTCCCGAGCGCGTGCGTGCTATCCGGCGCGCGCGCCCTTTTTCATGACTTTACGATATCAGGAGTAATTCCATGGCCCAGACCAACGAACTCGCCGCCAAGCTGTTGCGCGATGCCGGACAGTTCTTCCGCCACGTGGGCGAGCAGAATCCCGAGCTGAAAGAGCAGATGGATAACAACGCGCAGGTCTACGACCAGGTTGCCGGAATGGTGGAAACCGATCCGACCGGGGATCTGCCGGTCGCGGACGAGGAAGGTCAGCAGCAGGTCAACTGACGGCTGCGACGATAGCGCATACGAGAAAGGGCCGTCCTCGCGGGCGGCCCTTTTTCTATTTCCCGTCAGGGAATTACGCGGTCAGCGTTGCTGCGAACCGCTGTCCTTACCGGGCTGCTTCGACTGGCTGGGCTGCTGGTTCTTGCCAGCCTGCTGCTCTGTCTGGCGGTCCCGGGCCTGCTTGTCGTTGGGCTGGGATTGCTGGTTCTTGTCCTTCTCGTTCATCGGACCACTCCAAAATCCCGCACGGGGTTATGCGGGAATATGAAACGGTTAGGTGCCGAATTCCGATCCCGCGCGTGGTCGCGGAATTCGGGCGACCGGGCGCGGATCAGCAACCGGTGGCGCAGGCGCGGTCGCACTCTATCTGCAGCGTGGTGTGGCCGATGCGGTGATGATGGGCGAGCTCGTCTGCCACGCGGCGCAGGAATTCGTCTCCCGGGTGGCCCTCTGGTATGACGAGATGCGCGGTCATCGCGGTCTCGGTGGTGCTCATGGGCCAGATATGCAGATCGTGTACCGCGACGACCCCGTCCTGCCCCTCCAGAAAGCTCTTCACGCCTTCCTGGTCCACCGCATCGGGCACGGCGTTCAAAGCCATGCTGACGCTTTCCTTCAACAGCCCCCAGGTTCCCCAGGCGATGACTGCGACGATCACGATGCTCGTGACCGGATCGATCCAGGCGAGCCCAGTCCACCAGATCGCCGCGCCTGCCAGCACCACGCCGGCCGACACGGCGGCGTCGGCGGCCATGTGGAGATAGGCACCGCGCACGTTCAGATCGCTTTTACGCCCGCGCATGAACAGGAGCGCGGTGACGGTGTTGATCACGATCCCGATGCCGGCGACCACCATCACCGTTCCCGCGGCGACCGGCTGCGGGTCGGAGAAGCGCTGGATCGCCTCGACCAGGATCATACCGATCGCGATCAGCAGCAGCATGGCGTTCGCCAGCGCGGCGAGGATGGTCGAGCTCTTGTAGCCATAGGTGTAGCGCTGGCTCGCCGGCTTCTTGGCCGCCACGCTCGCGCCCCATGCCAGAAGCAGGCTGAGCACGTCGGACAGATTGTGCCCGGCATCGGCGATCAGCGCCATCGAATCTGCGGCCAGACCGTAGAACGCCTCCACCGCGACGAAGGCGGTGTTCAGCCCGACCCCGATCGCGAAGGCGCGCCCGAAATCGGCAGGAGCATGGCTGTGCCCTGCGCCGTGATCATGCGAATGGGAGTGCCCTGCGCCCATCTGCGTCAGTCGTACACGCAGCGATCGAGCCCGTCACGCCGCACGGTGCCGATCCGGCGGGCGATGGTGCCGCCGTGACGCCGCAGCCAGCCGGAGGGGTTGGCGACCGCGCGCTTCTTGGGCAGCGGCAGGGCAGCGGCCATCCGCGCGGCCTCCAACGGGGTGAGCCGGGCGGCGGAATGGCGGAAGTAGCGCTGCGCACCCGCCTCCACGCCGTAAGTCCCGATCCCGGTCTCCGCGACGTTGAGGTAGACTTCCATGATCCGCCGCTTGCCCCAGATCTTCTCGATCAGGAAGGTGAACCAGGCTTCCAGACCTTTTCGGAAATAGCCGCCGTCCTGCCACAGGAAGACGTTCTTCGCAGTCTGCTGGCTGATGGTGGAGCCGCCGCGGATCCGCCCTCCTTGCGCGTTGCGCTGGATCGCGTTCTCGATTGCCTCGCGGTCGAAGCCGTCATGGCGGCAGAACTTGCTGTCCTCCGCCGCGATCACCGCGCGCACCATGTTCCGGTCGATATTGGAGAGTGGCTCCCAATCCTTGGTGATGCCGTTGTCGTCCATCAGCATCGTCGCGGTGACGGGCACCGGCACGAACTTGTAGAGCAGCACGAAGAGCAGGCTGAGCCCGAGAAACAGGCCGACCGCCCAGGCGAGGATTTTCAGCAGCCAGCGCATTGCGGTGGCTCTTAAAGCGTGCGGCGGGCCGATACAACAAGGGCCCCGCCGGTCTTGACCGGGAGGGCCCTCGTTTGCGTACTAATGCGCCCGGTCAGGCGGCGGTCGGCAGCAGCTTCTCGCTGGCGATGGTCTTCATCGCCTTCTGCACTTTCTCGAACGCGCGTACCTCGATCTGGCGGATACGTTCGCGGCTGACGTCGTAGACCTGACTCAGCTCTTCGAGCGTCTGCGGGTTCTCGGTCAGGCGCCGTTCGGTGAAGATATGTTTCTCACGGTCGTTCAGACTGTCCATCGCCTCGATCAGCATGCCGTGGCGCACCTGCGCTTCTTCCGCGTCAGCGACGGTTTCATCCTGCAGGGGGCGATCGTCGGTCAGCCAGTCCTGCCACTGGCCGCTGCCCTCTTCGTCGCTGCGCATGGAGACGTTCAGCGAGGAATCGCCCCCCATCAGCATGCGCCGGTTCATGTTGATCACTTCCTGCTCCGGCACGCCGAGATCGGTGGCGATCTTGGCTACGTCGTCCGGATGCAGGTCGGTATCCTCGTAGGCGTCGAGCTGCTTCTTCATCCGGCGCAGGTTGAAGAACAGCTTCTTCTGCGCGGCGGTGGTGCCCATCTTCACGAGGCTCCAGCTGCGCAGGATGAATTCCTGGATGCTGGCCTTGATCCACCACATGGCATAGGTGGCGAGGCGGAACCCGCGATCGGGCTCGAATTTCTTTACGCCCTGCATCAGGCCCACATTCCCTTCGGAGATGAGGTCGCTGACGGGCAGGCCGTAGCCGCGATAACCCATGGCGATCTTCGCCACGAGCCGCAGGTGGCTGGATACCAGCTGTGCTGCCGCGTCGGGATCCTCGTGCTCGGCATAACGCTTGGCGAGCATGTATTCCTGCTCCGCCGTCAGCACGGGATATTTCTTGATTTCGGACAGATAGCGGTTGAGGCTCTGTTCCCCGCCGAGTGCCGGAATGGCCACCGCTTTATTGCTACTCATGTCTTCCCTAACCTTTCTTGCGCCGACCCCGTCGAACGGACCCCTGCCGGGCATCCGATGGCGTTGGGCCGCGAACCTTCGATATAGGACGCGCGGCAAGATATTGCGAGTTTACTATTCCGATATTAACGAGCGGTCGTTTCGATCAGTTCCGCCATGTCGCGGGGCGGTTCGGCGCGAAAATCGACCCGTTCGCCGGTGGCCGGGTGGGTGAAGCCCAGCTCTGCTGCATGGAGGGCCTGTCGGTGGAAACCGAGGTCGGACAGCAGCGCTCGCAACGCCTTGGGATCGCGTCCATAGACTTGATCCCCTAATAGCGCATGGCCGATTGACGCACAGTGAACGCGCACCTGGTGCGTGCGTCCGGTTTCCAGGCGGCACTCGATCAGGCTGCAATGGTCGAGCCGGCGAAGCGTCCGATAATGGGTCACCGCGCGCTTTCCGCGCCGCGCATCGTCGGGCAGGACGGCCATCTTCTTGCGATCCCGGTCGCTGCGTCCGATCCGGCCCGCGATCGTCCCGGCGGGCGGGGCGGGATGCCCGGCGCACACCGCCAGATAGGCGCGGTCGATCGAATGGTCGGCGAACTGCTTCGCCAGCCCCTCGTGCGCGGCGTCGGTCTTCGCGACCACCAGCAGGCCGGACGTGTCCTTGTCGATCCGGTGCACGATGCCGGGCCGCGCGACGCCGTTGATGCCGGAAAGCTGCCCCGCGCAATGGTGGAGCAGGGCGTTCACCAGCGTGCCGTCGCGATTTCCCGCGGCGGGGTGGACGACCATCCCGGCGGGTTTGTTGACCACCACCAGATGCGCATCCTCGAACACGATGTCGAGCGCGATGTCCTGCGGCTGCGCGGCCAGCGGCGTGGGCTCGGGCAAGGCGATCGAGAACGGTGCGCCTGCCTTGCCCTTCGCCGAAGGATTGGTTGCGGCCACGCCATCGACGGTGACGGCACCCTCGGCCATCAGCGCCTTCACCCGCTCGCGCGACAGGTCCGATGCCTCGGCCAGCGCCTTGTCGAGGCGGGTGGCGGCGGCAAGCGCGCCGGTGATGGTGCGGGTGGTCATGGGGGTGCAGTAACAAAACAAAGTCCGCTCGTCCTGAGCTTGTCGAAGGACCGTCTTTCCTTCTAGCGAGACATATGCCGTTCTGGACCTACCTTCTCCATTGTCGCGGAGGTTCCTTCTACGCCGGGCACACCGACAACTTGGATCGGCGGGTCGCGGAACATCAAAGTGGCGCGTTTCTCGGTTTTACCCGCGATCGTCTGCCGGTCGAACTGGTTTGGTCGGGCGAGTTTCCGGATCGGCAACAAGCGTTCGAGTTCGAACGACGGATCAAGGGCTGGTCGCGGGCGAAGAAGCTGGCGCTGATCCGAGGCGACTGGGAGGGCATTTCGCGCTTGACCCGGAAAAAGGACGGTCCTTCGACAGGCTCAGGACGAGCGGGGTTTGGTTTGGGGATCGAAATCGAACAGAAAATCCTCGGCCACGCCCGGGACGCGCATCCGCACGAATGCTGCGGGTTGTTGCTCGGGCGCGGCGGGCGGATCGAGCAGATCCGGCCCGCTGCCAATGTCCATCGCGAACCGGCCACGCATTTCGAGATCGACCCGCAGGCGCTCCTCGACGCGCATCGCGCAGCGCGCGATGGCGGGCCGCAGGTGCTGGGCTATTACCATTCGCATCCCACCACGCTGCCCGAACCATCCGCCACCGACCGGGCACGCGCTGCAGGCGATGGATCGATCTGGGCGATCGTGGGGGAGGGGCGGGTGACTTGGTGGCGCGATGAAAAGGATGGCTTCGCTCCGCTTCCCTACGCGTTGCGAGACGGCTAGAGGCGGTCGGATGCACCGACGCACCGTCCTCTTTCCCCAACGATCCGTCGCGCCGGCGTTCGCGGGCGGATTTTCCGCTCTAGGACAGTGTTCCAAGTGTTCCATCCTGTAGGATTTCGCAGTTTCTAGATGACCCAGATCGATCCCATTGCCTTTGCCAGCCAGCTCTGCTCGCGCCTGTGCCACGACCTTCTCAGCCCCGTGGGCGCGCTGTCCAACGGGCTGGAGCTGATGGCGGACGAAACCGATCCGGCGATGCGCGAACGCTGTCTCGACCTGCTCGAACAGAGCGCGGCGACGAGCGCGGCCAAGCTCAAGTTCTTCCGCCTCGCCTTCGGCGCAGGCGGTGGTTTCGGCGACAAGGTCGATATCACCGAGCCGCGCGATGTCATTCAGACGCTGGCGCACGATGCCAAGCGGATCGAGCTCGCCTGGGCGTTGGAGGTCGACAGCCTGCCCAAGCCCGCCGCCAAGGTGCTGCTCAATTTTGCGCATATGGCGATCGAGGCGCTGGTGCGCGGCGGCACACTCGACATCGGGGCCGAACGCCGCGACGGCGCGCATGAAATCGTGGTTCGGGCGCAGGGCATGCGAATCGCGTTCGACGAAAGCGTGGGCGCCGCGCTCGACGGCGACATCGATCCCGCTGAGCTGACAGGCCGCACCGCGCCCGCCTACATGCTCCATCTGCTGGCGGAGAAGGCGGGCGGCGCGATCCAGTACCAGCGAAGCGAGACGATGCTGCTGCTCGGGGCGGAAATTCCGGAAGGGGAGGGCTGGATCGGCTGATGGCACAAAGCGATTTCGGCGAGGCGGGGAACGAGCTGCCACCCAGCGACGACGAGCTGGTCGATCGCACCGCCCGCTCGCCCAATTTCAACGAGCGTGCCCTGCCGATCTCCATGGTGGTGATCCACTATACCGAGATGCAGGACCAGGGCTTCGCGATCGAGCGGTTGTGCGACCCGGAGGCGAAGGTTTCCGCGCATTACCTGATCGGCGGAGGGGGCGAGGTCGTGCAGCTGGTGGCGGAGGACAAGCGCGCCTGGCATGCCGGCCAATCCTATTGGCGCGGGCATCGCGACGTCAATTCGGCCAGCATCGGGATCGAGCTGGACCATCCGGGCCACGCCTATGGCTATCGCGATTTCCACAAGGCGCAAATCGACGCGCTGATTCCTCTGCTGGCGCGGATCGTGAAGCAATACGACATCCCGCGCGCCAATGTCGTCGGCCATTCCGATGTCGCCCCGCAGCGCAAGATCGATCCTGGCGAGCTGTTTCCGTGGGAGCGGCTGGCCGAATACGATCTCTGCCTGCCGCGGCCGGAGAAGCTCGAACTGGGCGACCCGTTCAGCAATGACGGGGCGTTCTATCTCGCGCTCGAACGCTATGGCTACGACATTACCGACGGGCACAAGGCGGTCGAGGCGTTCCAGCGGCGCTGGCGGCCGGAGAAGATCGACGGCGAGATCGACGGGCAGGTGCGCGCGATCCTGTTCCAGCTGCTGCTCGACCGCGACCGGGGCGTAACGCGCTAGCCGGTCGCGGGAACCCGCTCACCCGCGGTAGAGTTGGCGAGGTGTGAAGGAGCCTGGAATGACCGAAGAAGCCGCTACCACCGACAAGACCCTGCTGATCGCCTCGAACAAGGTGGACGAGATGACCGTCCGTTCCCGCGATGGGGAGAAGATGGGGCATGTCCACAGCTACATGATCAACAAGCGGACCGGCACGGTGACGCATGCGGTGCTCAGCCTGGGTGGGTTCCTGGGCCTCAACAAGAGCTATTACCCGCTGCCGTTCGAACTGATGGGATACAACGCGGTGGACGACGTCTACGTGGTGACGGTGGATCGCCGGCTGCTGGAAGGCGGGCCGAGCTGGTCGAACAATGCGCCGACCTTCAACCAGGCCTATGCCGACCGCGTGGCGAGCTACTACGAAACCCGGCACGAGGCGGTCTCGGTCGACGATTGACCCAGGCGATTTGCCGCCCCCTCTTGGCGGGGGCGTGCGACTGGCCTATCTCGCACGGGCCAGGGGGCCGGGCAGCCGCGGGCGGAGCGATCCGTCCGAGGAAAGTCCGGGCTCCACGAAACGAGGGTGGCGGGTAACGCCCGCCGGCATCGGACCGTCGGTCCGGCGTCAGGGACAGTGCCACAGAGAGCAGACGGCTGGCCTTCGGGCCGGTCACGGTGAAAGGGTGCGGTAAGAGCGCACCGCGCGCGCCGGCAACGGCCGCGGCATGGCAAACCCCACCCGGAGCAAGGCCGCATAGGGGCCTCGCGCCTCGGCAAGAGGCAGGGGCGTTTCGCCCCGAGAGGCCCGGGTTGGCTGCTCGAGCCATGGAGCGATCCATGGCCCAGATGAATGGCTGCCCCCGCGGCGCCGGTCGGAAACGATACCGGTCGCGGGACAGAACCCGGCTTACAGGCCCCCTGGCACCTTCGACCGGATCGCCCGCGGGCTCAATTGAACGGCTTGCACAGCTCGTCCATGCGGTCGGAAAACAGATGGCTGCGCAGCATCGGGCGCGCTTCGGACCAGTCGGTCGCCGGATCGTCGCGCACCATACAGATCGCGCGCCACGCGATGGGCTGTTCCTTGATCTCCGATGCCACTGGCAGCCCCTCGATCAGCACCGGTCGCCCTTCGTAGGTGCCGCGCACGCGGCCGACGAAATTTCCTTCCGTCCCCTGCAGGTGGATCGTGCCGGACCCGGGATCGATGCTCACTTCGGTATCGACCGACACCGCGACGGCGAGCCAGATGGCGATCGCGACCGTGGCCGCTAGCGCCACCGTGCTGCCCAGTACCGCCCATTTCGCGCGGCGATCGCTGAGGGACTCCTCGGTGGCGTCTTCCATCCGCTATCTTCCCACGCTGGTATAGGTGAAGCCTTGCGCCGCCATCTCCTCGGGCCGGTAAATATTCCTCAGATCGACGAGCACCGGTGCATTCGCGAGTTGCTTCACTCGTCCAAGGTCGAGCGCCCGGAAAACGTTCCACTCGGTCACGATCACGACCACGTCGGCGCCGTCGATCGCGGCGTAGGGATCGTCCTTCATCTCGACCTGCGGCATAAGCGGTGCGGCCTGATCCATCCCCTCCGGATCGTAGGCGGCGACGTTCACTCCCGCATCGATCAGCGTCTGGGCGATCGCAATCGCCGGGCTGTCGCGCATGTCGTCCGTATTCGGCTTGAACGTAAGGCCGAGCAGGCACGCCCGCTTGCCCCGGGCATCTTCCTGCCCGCCCAGTGTTTCGAGTACCTTGCGGCCCATCGCGCGCTTGCGGCTCTCGTTGACCTTCGACACCGCCTCGACGATCCGCGTGGGGCTGTCGTAATCCTCCGCGGTCTTCAGCAGGGCGAGGGTATCCTTGGGAAAGCACGACCCGCCGTAGCCGGGGCCGGCGTGCAGGAACTTCGACCCGATGCGGTTGTCCATCCCGATGCCGCGCGCAACATCCTGGACATCCGCGCCCACCTTCTCGCACAGATCCGCCATCTCGTTGATGAAGGTGATCTTCGTCGCGAGGAAGGCGTTGGCGGCGTATTTGATGAGTTCAGACGACCGGCGGTTCACGAACAGAATGGGCGATTCGTTGAGGAACAGGGGGCGATAGACCTCGCGCATCACCTCGCGCCCGAAATCGTCTTCCGCCCCGATCACGATCCGGTCGGGCCGCTTGAAATCGCCGATGGCCGCGCCTTCACGTAGGAATTCGGGGTTCGACACGACCGCCACGCGGTGCCCGCGCTCGACAGCGCCGCTATCGGCCAGAATGCGTTCGACCGCATCGCCGGTGCCCACCGGAACGGTGGACTTTGTCACAACAACCGCATCGTTTGCGAGGTGTTCGCCCACCTCCTTCGCCACAGCATAGACGAAGGAGAGATCGGCGTGACCGTCGCCCCGGCGGCTGGGCGTGCCGACCGCGATGAAGATGGCCGCCGCGTCCTTGATCCCTTCGGCGAGGTCGGTGGTGAAGGTCAGGCGGCCCGCCTTCACATTGCTGTCGACCAGCGCATCCAGACCGGGTTCGTAGATCGGCATGATACCGTCGCGCAGGCGCGCGATCTTGTCCTCGTCGCGGTCGATGCAGACGACGTCGTGGCCGAAATCGGCGAAGCAGGCACCGGACACCAGTCCGACATATCCGGAGCCAACCAGAGCGATCTTCATATGGGCTTCAGTTCCTTAAGCCGATCGCGCCGCGACGGATCGCGATCTTTCCGTTGTGATCCACCGCCTGCAACGACCGTCGCTCTTCCCCTTCCAGGACAAGCGTGGTCAATACGCCGGTGCGATAAGCTCCCGTATCGATCCCGATCCGGTTGGGCTGCTCATCGATGGCCTCCTGCACGGTATGTCCATGGATTACAAGTTGGGGGTGGGGGTCTCGATGCGACAGGAACCGCTCGCGAATCCAGCGCAGATCGCTCGATTTCTGCTGGTCGACGGGGACGCCGGGGGCGATGCCCGCGTGGACGAATAGATAGTCGCCTGCGACGATGCAATCCTCGAACCCTTGCACGAATGCGCGATCGGCCTCGGGCACCGCGGCATGGAGCAAGTCCTGCAACCGATCCATCGGACCATCCGCGATATCGTCCATCGCAATCCCGTAGCTGCGCAGCGTCTGGACTCCGCCATGGCGCAGGAAGTGGCGCAGGATGGCCTGATCTTCGAAGGATTCGAGGAACATCTCCTCGTGATTGCCGGCGAGGATGCGCACGGCCCGCTGCTGTTGCCAGTCGCGGGCCCGCGCAATCACCCCGGCGCTGTCGGGGCCCCTGTCGATGAGGTCGCCCAACAGAACGACGGTGCTGTCCGCCTCGCCACCCTGCCGGTCGTCGTCGTCGATGGCCTCGATCATGCGATCGAACAGGTCGAGACGGCCGTGGATATCGCCAATCAGGTAATATCGCGAGCCGGGGGGCACCGCATGGCGCGGCTTGGGCGATGATGCCGAGAAGAGGGTGCGGAAAAGGCTGGCCATAAGATCGGTATCAAACTCGCGAAGGGCTTTAGCGGAATATGGACCCGGCTGGCCGAATTGCGCGGGCCCGAACGCGCGATTGATCGCCCCTGATGCCAAAATGCAACGATAGGACGCGGAAATTGCGCACCCCGCTTGTGCAGTGCAATATTCCGCTTCATATCACACCGCAATACGCAAGAGATCGTTCGGCACGGACCGGACGGCCAGCGAAATCCGCAGGTGGGACGAAGCAGCCACGAGAAGGAGACACTCCTCATGCTTACGTCCAAGCGCGGCCTTGCCGCTACTTCCGTCATCGCGATCCTAGCGATGTCCGCCACTCCCGCCTTTGCCGGAGAGGGCCGTGCCCCCGATTCGCAAAACGACGATGGCGCGACCGAAACACCGGCACCGGTCATCGATCTGACACTTGCCTCCGATGGCGGTGACGCCACCAAGCGCGACGCGCAAGACGTCGACCTGTCCCGGTCCAATGCAGTCGCCGGCGAATCGGGTCTGACGGTTTCGGGCAATGTCGCACTCGTCACCGACTACCGCTTCCGCGGCGTGTCGCTCTCGGCGGGCGAGCCGGCGGTCCAGGGCGGTATCGATGTGGTCCACTCGAGTGGCTTCTATGTCGGTGCCTGGGCCTCTTCGATCGAGGATTCCGCCGTGTACGGCACGATGGAGCTCGACCTCTACGGCGGCTGGAGCGGTGATATCAGCGATGGGATCACCCTCGATGCCGGCCTGCTGTACTATACCTATCCGGCGGACAGCAAAGGGGCCGCTGCAGGCGATTACTTCGAACCCTACGCATCGATCGGGACGACTCTCGGTCCGGTCGGTGCCACTGTCGGCATCGCCTATGCGTGGGATCAGGATTCCCTGGGCGATGACGACAATATCTATGTCTATACCGATCTCCAGACGGCGTTTCCCGGTACCCCGCTGACGCTGACGGGGCATGTCGGCTACACCGATGGTCCGCTCGCTCCGCCCTTTCTCGCCGGGACAGCGGACAAGACCGGATGGGACTGGTCGGTCGGCGCGAGCATGACGGTGCTGGGCGGACTGACCGCCGGGATCAGCTATACCGACGTGGGGGGCCCGTCGATCGACGACTTCACCAATGACGCCTTCATCGGCACGCTGTCCTACAGTTTCTGACCGTCGCTTGTGACGTTATCGCGAAGCCCGCCTCGGATTGTGAGGCGGGCTTCGTTGCGTTAGGGCGAGCGGCGATGACCAAATACCTTCACACCATGATCCGGGTCACCGACCCTGCCGCCACCATCGCCTTCTTCGAGATGATCGGGCTGCGCGAAGTGCGTCGCCGCGATGTCGAGCAGGGCCGGTTCACCCTCATCTTCCTCGCCGCGCCGGGGCAGGAGGGGGAGGCCGAACTGGAGCTGACCCACAACTGGCCGCCGGAAGACGGAAGCGCGCCCGAACAGTACGATGGCGGCCGCAATTTCGGCCATCTCGCCTATCGCGTGGACGACATCTACTGCACCTGCGAAAGGCTGATGAACGCGGGCCATGTGATCCACCGTCCGCCGCGCGACGGGCATATGGCGTTCGTCAAATCGCCCGATGGCATATCGGTGGAACTGCTGCAGGAAGGCAGTCTTCCGCCGCGTGAACCCTGGGCCAGTATGGAAAATTCCGGCACCTGGTAAGCTGCCCGAACGCAGCGGGACCGGACCGGCGCATGCCGGCCAGCCCCCTTATGGGCTGGATGGATAGGTCGCTTGGCCCGCGTCCTCTTCCGGATGGGCAGTGGTCATCCGCAGGACCACGTAACCGACTATCGCCGAGATCAGCGAGCCGCCCAGGATCCCGATCTTGGCCTCGTCTATCAGTTCCGTCTGACCGTCGAACGCCAGTTGCCCGATGAACAGCGACATGGTGAAGCCGATCCCGCACAGGATGGTGACGCCCCAGATTTCCGGCCAGCTCGCATTTTCCGGCTTTTTAGCGAACCCGACCTTGGTCGCTGCCACGATGATGCCGAAGATGCCGATCTGCTTGCCCAGGAACAGCCCCGCCGCGATCGCGATCGGCAGCGGGTCGACCAGCGCCCCCAACCCGAGCCCGGAGAAATCGACCCCGGCATTGGCGAAGCCGAAGACGGGAACCACCAGATAGGCGCTCCACGGGGCGAGGTTGTGTTCGAGCCGTTCCAGCATCGATTGTCCGTCGCCCGTGCGCAGGGGAACGGTCAGCGCGGCCATGACGCCTGCGATGGTGGCGTGAACGCCCGAGAAGAGCACCGCGGCCCACAGCAGAACTGCGAAGAGGAGGAACGGCCACATGCGCTTCACGCCGAACCGGTTCATCCCGATCATCACGCCGAAAATGGCCAGGCTGATCGCCAGCCACATCGGATCGATGCCCTTGTTGTAGAAGGCGGCGATCACCAGCACGGCACCGATATCGTCGACGATCGCGACGGTCAGCAGGAACAGGCGTAGCGAAGAAGGCACGCGGTTGCCCAAGAGGCCCAGCACCCCCATCGCAAAGGCGATGTCGGTCGCGGCAGGAATCGCCCAGCCGCGCACGAGATGCGCGCCCTCCGCCGTCACCACCGCGACGAAGATCAACGCCGGAACGATCATGCCGCAGGCGGCCGCCAAGACCGGGAGCCGCCGCTGCGCCGGGTCCGACAGCTGCCCGCTGACGACTTCCCGCTTCACCTCTAGTCCGACGACGAAGAAGAAGATCGCCATCAGCCCGTCGTTCACCCACAGGTGAAGCGTGTTGAGCTTAAAGACGCGGGGTGAGAACCAGTAGTCGTGAAACAGCGCGTGGTAGCTCTCCGACAGGGGCGAGTTCGCCACAGCCATGGCCGCCGCGGCGACCAGGATCAGCAGAATGCCTCCGGACGCGTCGCCGACGAACAGCGCGCGGACAGGTGCGAGAGCCCGAACGATGGGCTTGGGTATCGGATCAACCATTGCGGGCGGGAGCTTTCGGGGAATGTTTGCCAGGTTGCAAGGCCGCGAATGCTCCGATAGCTGTCTTTTCTAGGGGAAAATGCGGGGGCGCTTTCATGTCGGCAGGGTTCGATGCGGTGCACTGGCTGGTGCTCGTGCAGAACGAACTGCTGCTGTTTTCCGCGACATTCTTCGCCCTGGGGGCGCTCGACGAGGTGGCGGTCGATCTTCTCTGGCTATGGGGCAAGCTTACCGGGCGGATCAGAACCCACGGGATCGATCGCGAGGCGCTGCCGCGGACCCTGGCCGGGCGCGCGGCGGTGCTGATCCCCGCTTGGCGCGAGGAGAAGGTGATCGCCATCACCATCGGGCATCTGCTCAATGCCTGGCCGCAGGCCGAGTTAACGCTCTTCGTGGGCTGCTATCGCAACGACGATGCGACGATGGCGGCGGTGGCGGGGGCCGTCCGTTCCGATCCGCGTATCCGGCTGGTGGTGCACGAGGCCGATGGTCCGACGACCAAGGCGGATTGCCTCAACCGCCTCTATCGGGCGGTCAGTCTGGAAGAGGAGCGGCACGACTTCCGCTTCCGTCTCGTCATGCTGCAGGATGCGGAGGACATGGTCGATCCCGCTGCGCTGACGCTGGCCGATGCGGCGATCGATTACGCCGATTTCGTGCAATTCCCGGTGCTGCCGCAGCCACAGCCGAAATCGCGCTGGATCGGGGGGCACTATTGCGAGGAGTTCGCCGAGGCCCATGGCAAGGCCATGCCGGTTCGCGGGTTGATCGGGGCCGGCCTGCCGGCGGCGGGCGTGGGGTGCGTCTTTGCGCGCGACATGCTGGCGCGCATCGGTTCGCTCGATCCGGAGGGACGCCCGTTCCACCCCGACAGCCTGACCGAAGATTACGAGCTCGGTCTGCGCATAGCTGCTATGGGCGGGCGCTCCCGCTTCTTGCGCGCGCGCGACCGTTCGGGTCAGCTGATCGCGACGCGCGCCTGCTTTCCCGCCGATCTTTCCGCCGCGGTGCGCCAGAAATCACGCTGGATAAACGGGATCGGCCTGCATGGTTGGGACCGGGTGGGCTGGAGCGCCCGGCCGGTCGAGATATGGATGCGTTTGCGCGATCGCCGGGGGCTGTTCTCCGCCCTGTTGCTCACCATGGCCTACGCATTGCTGATCGTGGGCGCGCTGGATCTGCTCCTGGGCTTTCTCGGCTTGCTCCCGGATTTCGCCCTGCCGCCGGGCGTGTGGTGGCTGATTGCGCTCAACTTCGCGCATCTTTGCCTTCGGGCGACCACGCGGTTCGTCTTCACCACCCGCGAATACGGCTGGGCGGAGGGATTTCGCGCGGTGGCGCGGCTGCCCGTTTCCAACATCATCGCGATCATCGCGGCGCGGCGCGCGCTGGCGGCCTATCTAGGCGTTCTGCGGGGTCGCAAGGTGCACTGGGACAAGACCGACCACCCGGTTCACGCGGTTTCCCTGCAGGCGCGGGAGGCCGCTGGATGATAGGCGGCGTGCGGAACGTCCGGGGTGGCCCGCTGCTGGCGCTTGGCGGACTGGCATTGGCCTGGGCAGGTTTGCGAGCGATGACGTGGGCTTCGCCATTTCCGGTGTTCCCGACACTCGCTCTGCCGCGACCGTCCGCAGCGCAGGCGGCCGCGATTCCTATGAAGCCACTGCACGACAGGGGCGGGGTGGGGCGCGCTCCCACGACCGCCCTGCCGCTGGCCTTTCCGCCCCGGCTGGTCCCATCGACAGCGCCAGGTCCCACCCATCTTGCGGTTCGGTCATGGGTGAAGGAAGCGGGTGGTTCCGCTGGCACCGTCGGGGAGATATCCGGGATGGCGGCAACCGGCGGACCTGCCTTCGCCATCCGGCAGAGTCTCCCGGCGGGGAGAAGGATGGCCGCGGCCCCGGTTCCGATAATTCCCCTCAACCTCGCCGCAAGGAACGCCGCCGGGTCGCGCTGGAGCCTCGATAGCTGGCTATTCGTCCGCGAGCGCGCAGCCGAACTGACGAGCGCCGGAACCACGCCGGCGAATTACGGCGCAAGTCAGGCGGGGGCGGTCTTGCGCTATCGCTTGGCGCCCGGCTCGTCTCTCGATCCCGCCGCCTATGTGCGTGTCGCAAGAGCGCTAGGATCGACGCACGAGACCGAGGGCGCGGCTGGCCTCTCCGCCGTGCCGGTCGCATCGATCCCGATTCGCCTGCATGGGGAGGTCCGCCTGCGACACGATCGGGCGGGCTCGACCATCGCGCCGTCCGCTTTCCTCACCACCGAGCTGCCACCCGTGCCGTTGCCGGGGCGCTTCCGGTTGGAGAGCTACGGCCAGGCGGGATATGTGGGCGGGCGATATGCGACCGGCTTCGCGGACGGTCAGGCGCGGATCGACCGGGTGGTGGGCACCGTTGGCCCGCTCGAATTGCGGGCGGGTGCGGGCACCTGGGCCGGGGCGCAGAAGGGCGCGGCGCGGGTAGATATCGGACCCACCGCCAGCACCCGCATCGCCCTGGGTCCCGCAAGCGCGCGCCTCTCCGTCGATTACCGCATCCGGGTGGCGGGGAACGCCGCGCCCGGTTCCGGAGTAGCCGTCACGCTCAGCGCCGGTTTCTGAAGGCCGCGCAAAGCGGGGTTTAACCGCGCTTTGCAAGGTGACATGGAACCGCCCGGTCCGCTACGGCTGGGGCGCCCATGGATGTCTATCTCCCCATTGCCAACCTGTCGGTGAATGGCCTGGTCATCGTGGGCCTGGGATTCATCACCGGACTGCTGTCCGGCCTGTTCGGCGTCGGGGGCGGGTTCCTGACCACGCCCCTGCTGATCTTCTACGGCATTCCCCCGACCGTCGCCGCCGCTTCCGCGGCGACGCAGGTGACCGGCGCGAGCGTGTCGGGCGTGCTGGCGCACAACCGGCGCGGCGGGGTCGACTATCGCATGGGGGGCGTGCTGGTCGCCGGGGGCGTGCTGGGCGCCCTGTTCGGGGCGGTGCTGTTCCGCATCCTGCAGTCCCTGGGCCAGATCGATGTCGTCATCAACGTCCTCTACGTCGTCCTGCTGGGATCGATCGGCGGGCTGATGATGCGCGAGGCGGTCAATTCCATCCTCGAGCGCAATCGCGGGTCGAGCCGCCCGGCGGCGCGCCGCCGCCACCATCCGCTGGTCGCCGCGCTGCCCTATCGCTGGCGGTTCTATGCCTCCGGGCTCTATATCAGCCCGCTCGCCCCGCTGCTGCTGGGCTTCGGCGTCGGCATCCTCACCATGCTGATGGGCGTGGGCGGGGGCTTCATGCTGGTGCCCGCGATGCTCTACATCCTGGGGATGAGCGGCAACGTCGTGGTCGGCACATCGCTGTTCAATATCCTGTTCGTGACCATGGCGACGACC
Source organism: Erythrobacter sp. LQ02-29 (assembly GCF_022576075.2). Lineage (NCBI taxonomy): Bacteria > Pseudomonadati > Pseudomonadota > Alphaproteobacteria > Sphingomonadales > Erythrobacteraceae > Erythrobacter > Erythrobacter sp. LQ02-29. The sequence continues at coordinate 1,352,284 of NZ_JANCNT010000001.1, forward strand.
ATGACCCATGCCCTGACGACCAAGGCGGTCGACCTGGTGCTGGCGGTGCTGCTGCTCGTCGGGTCCGTTCTGGGCGCTCAGGCTGGCACGCGTCTCGCGCTGAGGGTGAAGCCCGATGCGTTGCGCGTGGTGCTGGCGGCGATCGTCCTGCTCGTCGCCCTGCGCATGCTGTACGGGTTGGGCGTGCGGCCGGACGAGGTCTTCACGGTCACCGAGCTATGAAGCGGGTGCTGGCGCTGCTGGTGTGCCTCGTCGCGCTGACCGCCCAGCGCGATCCGACCCTGGTGCCGGAGGTGTCGCAGCACGAGGTCAATGTGCGGCAGGGCTTCGTCGGCACGGAGCTGCTGCTGTTCGGCGCGGTGCTGGCACCCGATGGCCGGGCCGATGCGAATTACGACATCATCGTGGTGCTGAAGGGCCCGACTCGCCCGATCCTGGTGCGCGAGAAGCGCCAGATCGGGGGCATGTGGATGAATGCCGAAAGCACCGCCTTCCGATCCGCGCCCAGCTTCTTCGCGGTCGCATCCTCGCGCCCGATCGACCGCATCGTGGACGATCGCACGGCGGCGATCTTCGAATTCGGCACCGGGTTCATACAGCTCTCCCCCTCCGGCGCGATCGATCCGGAGGAGCAGGACCGCTTTCGCGCCGGACTGGTCGATCTGCGCCAGCGCGAGGGGTTGTATATCGAGGACGACGAGGGCGTGAAGGTCAGCGAGGGCGTGCTGTACCAGGCCCGGATCGAGCTGCCGTCCAATGTGCAGACGGGCATCTACACCGCAGAAACCTTCGCCGTTTCCGATGGCCGGGTGCTCGCGTCCGCCACCGCTGAGGTCGAGGTGCGCAAGGTCGGGTTCGAACGGTTCGTGGAGCAGTTCGCGCTGCACCAGTCGTTGCTCTACGGCCTGCTCGCGATCTCGCTGTCGGTCGTGATGGGCTGGCTTGCCGGGCGCGCGTTCGGACGCAGCTGAGCGCGGGGCAACACGAAATTAACCAGCTTCGCGCTAGGCCGCCGATCCGTGATCCCATGACCAGCGGCAGGGCGACCCCGACGACATGACGCAGATGCAAAACAGCGATGCCTTCGTGGAGCGCCGCCCGGCACCGGCCCCCGATATGGACAATGCCGCGCGGGCGATCGGCACCGTGCTGGAAGTCTCGGGCGCGGGCGTGAAGCTGGCGCTCGACACCGCCCGGCTGCGCGAATGCACCGCCGATCCCGACCCCGCCATTGCACAGGCCGGGCAGGTCGGCAGCCAGGTGAAGGTGCGCGTCGGGGGCAAATGGCTGCTCGCCTCGATCCGCGATCAGCGGCGGGCGGGGGCCGATGGCAACGCCATCGCCTCGATGGCCGATTTCCTGGGCGAGGGGCAGGAGGAACGCGTCACGGGCCGGATGCACTCCTTCCGGCGCGGCGTGTCGCGCTTTCCCGTACCGGGCGATCGCATCTTCCCCACCACCACGGAGGATTTGCGCCAGGCCTATGCCAATACCGGCAGCACCTGTATCGAGATCGGAACGGTCTATCCCACGCGCGATACCCGGGCGGCGCTGTACATGGACGCCTTGCTGGGCAAGCATTTCGCGCTGCTCGGTTCCACCGGCACAGGCAAGTCGACCAGCCTCGCGCTGATCCTGCACCGCATCTGCGACAGCGCGCCCGAAGGGCATGTGGTGATGATCGACCCGCATGGCGAATATACCGCCGCCTTCCGCGATCGGGGGATGACGCTGGACGTCTCCAACCTGCAGATGCCGTACTGGATGATGAACTTCGCCGAACATTGCGAAGTCCTGCTGACCAGCCAGGGCCACGATCGGCAGGTGGATGCGGACATCCTTGCCAAATGTCTCCAGCGCGCGCGGGCGAAGAACAAGATCGCGCAGGAACTGGGCAAGGTGACCGTCGATTCGCCCACGCCCTACCTGCTGTCCGACCTCGCCGTGGCGCTCACCGACGAGATGGGGCAGCTGGACAAGGCGACCAACACCTCGCCCTACATGCGCATAAAGAACAAGCTGGAGGAGCTGCGGGCCGATCCGCGCTATCAGTTCATGTTCTCCGGCATGCTGGTCGCGGACACGCTGAGCGATTTCATCTGCCGCGTCTTCCGCCTTCCAGGCGGGGGCAAGCCGATCTCCATCATCGACGTCTCCGGCGTCCCGTCCGACATTACCGCCACGGTCGTGTCGGTACTCAGCCGCCTGGTGTTCGATTATGCGGTGTGGGGCCGCAAGGAGGGGACGCGCCCGATCCTGCTCGTGTGCGAAGAGGCGCACCGCTACATTCCAAGCGAGAAGAACGCGGATGGATCTTCGGTCGCCAACATCCTCAGCCGCATCGCGAAGGAGGGGCGCAAATACGGCATTTCTCTGGGTCTGGTGACGCAGCGCCCGTCGGACCTGGCGGAAGGAGTGCTGTCGCAATGCGGCACCATCATCTCGATGCGGCTAAACAACGACCGCGACCAGGCGTTCGTGAAGGCGGCGATGCCCGAGGGGTCGCGCGGCTTCCTTGATTCGATCTCCGCCCTCGCCAATCGCGAGGCGATCGTGTCGGGCGAAGGCGTCTCGATCCCGATGCGCCTGCGCTTCGACCCGCTGGACGAGGCGAAGCGGCCCGCGTCGGACGATCCCAGCTTCTCCACCATGTGGGCGAAGGGCGGGGGCGAACGCCAGTCGGTGGAGCGGATCGTGCAGCGCTGGCGCAACCACAAGGCCTAGGGGTTCGCGGCCGCGGCGGGTCAGGTCCCGCGCGTATCGCCGTAGAGGTGGATATGCAGCCGGTCGGACAGGCGAAAACCATGGCGCAGGCATAGCGGCGCCAGCCACGCCTCGCGCGCGCGCAGCGTCTCGCTGTCGGTCCCTTCCGCCATCAGGAAGACGTGGCCGGGGCGAAAGCGATAGCGTTCCTGCAATGCCAGCACTTCCTCGACGTCGGTCGGCTCGGCGATCACGAACTTGAAAAAGGCGCGCGGGTCGGCGGCATAGGCATCCAGCCGTTCGGGCAGCAGCGCGAGCTCGGCCGGATTGCCGCTATGCGCCAGCTTCGGGCTGACATTGAACTGGTCGATCCGCACGTCCAGCCGCGGCGGCGCGGCGACGGTGCCGTTGGTTTCGATCTCCACCGCGATGTCGGGCAGATGTTGCAGCATCTCCGCCAGCGCGCCCGCCTGCAACAAGGGCTCGCCGCCGGTGATCACGAGCCGATCCTGTCCCAGCGCGGCAATCCGGTCGGCCACTTCCCGCGCTTCCAGCTTCAGCTGGTTTGCGCCCCGGTCGAAGGTTTCGCCGCCGCGATGCGGGCGTGCATCGCCTTCGAAATGCCAGGTATAGGCGGTGTCGCACCACACGCAGGCGAGGTTGCAGCGCGACAGGCGCAGGAACGCGACGGGACGCCCCGCGCTCGGCCCCTCGCCCTGCAACGAGGCGAAGATTTCCGGCTCGTTCGCAGCCTGCGTGGCGAGGGTCAGCTGCATCCGGAATCCAACAGGATGGAACACATGGAACAGTGTCCTGAGCGCGAAAAAACCGCCGTTGTCGCCCGGTTTGCGACGGCGCGGGACAGGGACGGGCGGGAGACGGGTGGGCGAGTGTTGGTCACGCCCGCCCTATGCCACGCCGGGTGCGGGGTAGGAAAGCCGTTCGCCTAGCCCAGCCGCGCCAGTGCCGCCTCGATCCGCTCCGCCTCGGCGGCGTGATGGGCGCGATCGGCCCGCGCCTTCTCGACCGCCTCGGGCTTCGCCTTTTCCACGAAGGCCGCATTGCCGAGCCGCTTGTCGAGGCTGTCGCGCTCCTTTGCAGAAGCCGCCAGCGCCTTCTCCAGCCGCGCCTTTTCCGCGCCGATGTCGATCACGCCTTCCAGCGGGATCACGACCGCGTCGCCGCCCGCCGTTATCTGCATGGCGGGGCCGGCCGGGGCCTCGCCCACATGGACCGGCGTCAGCCGCGCCAGCCGCTCGACCGCCGCGCCGGCACGATCGAGCACGCCCGCCGCGACGGGGGAGGGATCGGCGATCCACGCTTCCAGTTTCGCGCCCGGCGCGATGCCGAGCTCGTTCTTCGCCGCCCGGACGGAGGTGGTAAGCGCGATGACCCAGTCGATCGCGGCGACCGCCTGCTCGCTCACCTGCGCTTGCGGTTCGGGCCACTTGGCGAGGATCAACTCGTAAGGCCGCTTGCCCCCCTGATGCTCGGCCTGCGCATGCCACAGCTCTTCGGTGACGAAGGGCATGAAGGGGTGCAGCATGACCAGGATCTGATCCAGCGCCCACCCGGCGACCGCGCGGGTTTCCTCCGCCGCGCTCGCATCGGCATCGCCCTGCAACACCGGCTTGATCAGCTCGAGATACCAGTCGCAGAACCGGTCCCACACGAAGTGGTAGATCGTGTTCGCCGCCGCGTCGAAGCGTAAGTCCGCCAGCGCCTCGTCCAGCGCGGCGACGGTCTGCGCGACCTCGCCGATGATCCATTGGTTGGCGGCCATGCGCGCGGGCGGGGCGGCGATGGTATCGCTCGCGCCGATGCCGTTGGCCTGGCAGAACCGGGTCGCGTTCCACAGCTTGGTCGCGAAATTGCGGTATCCCTCGACCCGCGCCTCGTCCATCTTGATGTCGCGGCCCTGGCTTTCCATCGCCGCCATGAAGAACCGCAGCGCATCCGCGCCGAAACGGTCGATCAGGCCGAGCGGATCGACCACATTGCCCTTCGATTTCGACATCTTGGACCCGTCCGCCGCGCGCACCAGCCCGTGGAGGTAAAGCCGCGGCCACGGCACCTCGCCGGTCAGGTGTATCCCCTGCATCAGCATCCGCGCGTCCCAGAAGAACAGGATGTCGAAGCCGGAGATCAGCAGGCTGTTGGGATAGTGCTTGTCGAACAGGTCGGTCTTGTCCGGCCAGCCGAGCGTGGCGAACGGCCACAGGGCGGAAGAGAACCAGGTGTCGAGGACGTCATTGTCACGGGAAAGCGCGACGCCATCGCCCGCGAGCTGCTGAGCCTCCTCCTCCGTTTCTGCGACGAAAACCTGCCCATCCTCGGCATACCACGCCGGAATCCGGTGCCCCCACCACAGCTGGCGCGAAACGCACCATGGCTGGATGTTCTCCATCCAGTTGAAGAAGGTCTTCTCCCAGGTCTTGGGCACGATCTCGACCCGGCCGTCGCGCACCGCCTCGATCGGGGCCTGCGCCAGCTTCTCGGCATCGACATACCATTGGTCGGTCAGCCACGGCTCGATCTCGACCCCGCCGCGATCGCCGAAGGGGGTGGGGATGGTGCGCGGCTCGGCGTCGTGTTCGATTTCTTCGCCGTTCTTGTCCTTCGTCACATGCGAGACGAGGTGGCCGCCTTCCTTCATCAGTTCGACGATGCGCGCGCGCGCGTCGAACCGTTCGACTCCGATCAGTTCGGCTGGGACTTTGCCGTCTGCGGTTTGGACTACCCGCGCATCGGCATCGAACATGTTGAGCATGTCGGCAGGTGCGATTCCGGCGCGCTTGCCCACCTCGAAGTCGTTGAAATCATGGCCCGGCGTGATCTTCACCGCGCCGCTGCCGAGTTCGGGATCGGCGTGTTCGTCGGCGACGATGGGAATCTCGCGCCCCGTGATCGGCAGCTTCACCTTCGCCCCGCGCGCCACGAGATCGCGGTAGCGCTCGTCGTCGGGATGCACCGCCACCGCCATGTCGGCGAGCATGGTTTCGGGCCGCGTGGTCGACACGCGGATCGAACCGCTGCCGTCCGCCAGCGGATATTCGAAGGTCCAGAAGCTGCCCTTCACGTCCTTGGTCTCGACCTCGAGGTCGGAGATCGCGGTCTTGAGCGCCGGGTCCCAGTTCACCAGCCGTTTGTCGCGATAGATCAGCCCGTCATTGTAGAGATCGACGAACACCCTGGTTACCGCATCGGAGAAATGCGGGTCCATGGTGAACTGCTCGCGGCTCCAGTCCATCGAGCAGCCCAGGCGACGCAGCTGCCTGGTGATGGTCCCACCCGATTCCTCTTTCCATTCCCACACCTTCGCGACGAAATCCTCGCGTGAATAGTTTGTGCGCTTGTCCTGCCGCTCCATCAGCTGGCGTTCGACCACCATCTGTGTGGCGATCCCGGCATGGTCGGTGCCGACCACCCACAGCGCATCCTTGCCACGCATCCGCTCGTACCGGATCACGATGTCCTGCAGCGTGTTGTCGAGCGCGTGGCCGATATGCAGGCTTCCCGTTACGTTGGGCGGCGGGTTCACGATGGTGAAGGCTTCGGCGTCGGGGCGGTCGGGCCGGAACAGGCCGTTCTCCTCCCAATGGGTGTACCAGCGCGCCTCGATGGAGGCGGGATCGAAGGTGGTGGGCAGCTTGGCGTCCATAGTGCCACGGCCTTTGCCAGCGAGGTTGCAGCTTGTGAAGCGCGGTGATTGGCCGCATATGGGGCGCGGCATGGCACAGGGTCCGCAATACAGCGTCGAGGAAGGGGAGGACGGCCGCAAGGTATTGCGCCTGTCGGGCCCCTATCTCGTCTCCAGCATCGGAGAGATCGACCAGGACCTCAGGGTCATGGACCAGTCGCTCGACCGGATCGACCTGTCCGATGTCAGCGAGATCGACACCGTTGGCGCGTGGCTCGCCTGCTACGTCGCGCGGCAAACCAATGCCGAGATCGTCGGCACCAGCGAACGCGCGGACCGGCTGATGAAGGCCGTGGGCAACAGCATCAACGAGGCCGATGTCGAGGCCGACCGTGCCAGATTGCTGGAACGCGTCCCGGCGGTGGTCGGCGACAAGATATTCGAGATGGGAAGCGGCATTCGCACCATCGTCGGCTTCCTCGGCCAGATCCTGATGGCCGTCGCGGCGATGGTCCGCCACCCAGGCCGCTTCCGCATGAAGGCCATGGTGAGCCAGCTGGAAAGCGTGGGCGTCAACGCACTGCCCATCATCGGGCTGATGAGTTTCCTCATCGGCATCGTCATCGCGCAGCAGGGCGCGGCGCAGCTGGCGCAGTTCGGGGCCGAGACGCTGACCGTGAACCTGGTCGGCCGAATCACCCTGCGCGAGCTCGGCGTACTGATGACCGCGATCATGGTGGCGGGCCGGTCCGGCTCCGCCTTCGCGGCGCAGCTCGGCACGATGAAGCTGACCGAAGAAATCGACGCGATGCGCACCATCGGTATCTCGCCGATAGAAGCGCTGGTGATCCCGCGCATCGCCGCCTGTACCTTCATGATGATCCTGCTCGGTTTCTATGCCTCGGTCATGTCGATCATCGGCGGCGCGGTGATCGCGGACGTGATGCTGGGCATCCCCTTCATCACCTTCCTGCAGCGCATTCAGGAGGTCGTGCCGACCTACGACGTGTGGGTGGGCCTGATAAAGGCACCGGTCTTCGGCCTGATCGTCGCGCTGACCGGCTGCTATCAGGGCATGCAGGTGGAAGGGAACTCGGAACAGGTCGGCCTGCGCACGACGAAGGCGGTGGTCCAGGCGATCTTCGCCGTGATCGTGCTCGATGCCTTCTTCGCGGTGTTCTTCAGCAAGGTGGGCTGGCAATGAGCGACGCGGTCGAACACGATTCCACCGAACCGGCGCTCGGTCGGCACGAGCGGTTTCGCGGAAAATATCCGATCGAGATCGAGGGGGTCACCAATGCCTTCGGCGATCAGGTCGTGCACGAGAACCTGTCGCTGAAGGTGAAGCGGGGCGAGATCCTGGGCGTGGTCGGCGGTTCGGGCACCGGCAAATCGGTGCTGATGCGATCGGTCATCGGCCTGCAGACGCCCGATTCCGGCGATATTCGCGTGTTCGGGCGATCGATCACCTCGGCCGAACCGGACGAGGCGCTGGGGGTGCGCAACCGCTGGGGCGTGCTGTTCCAGGGCGGCGCGCTGTTCTCCACCCTGACCGTGGGCGAGAATGTCGAGGTTCCGCTAAAGCAGTTCTATCCCGATATCGAGCCCGACGTCATGCGCGACATCGCCCGCTACAAGGTGGTGATGAGCGGCCTGCCGGAGGATGCGGCGGCGAAATATCCCAGCGAGCTGTCGGGCGGCATGAAGAAGCGCGCGGGGCTGGCACGGGCGCTGGCGCTCGATCCGGAACTGCTGTTCCTGGACGAGCCGACCGCCGGGCTCGACCCGATCGGTGCCGCCGCGTTCGACCGGCTGACGCGCGAGCTGAAGGAAACGCTGGGGCTGACCGTCTTCCTCATCACCCACGACCTCGATACGCTGTACGAAATCTGCGACCGGGTCGCGGTGCTGGCGGACAAGCAGGTGATCGCGGTCGGGACGATCCCCGAACTGCTCGAAACCGACCACCCGTGGATCGACGAATATTTCAACGGCCCGCGCGGCCGCGCTGCGCTGTCGAGCAAGGAACGAAGCACCGCGATGGACAATTCCTCCGCGAGAGGGGCATAGGAACGTCATGGAAACGAGAGCAAATCATGTCTGGGTGGGCGCGGTCTCGCTGCTGATCCTCGCCGGTCTGGCGCTCTTCGTCGTCTGGATCGCCCGGCTGGGGCAGGGCGACCAGAAGGATTACGACATCTTCTTCAAGCAGTCGGTGGAAGGCCTCGCCAAGGGATCGCAGGTTTCCTTCGCCGGCGTTCCGGTGGGGCAGGTGCGGGAAATCCGCCTGTGGGAAGCCGATCCCGAATTCGTGCGCGTGCGGATCGCGGTGAAGGACGAGGTCCCCGTACTGGTCGGCACCACTGCCACCATCCAGAGCTCCTTCACCGGCGTATCCACCATCCTGCTGGACGGCGCGCGCAAGGGTCGCCCGCCCATCACCTGCGAGACCACCGCCTGTCCGGAAGACGTTCCGGTCATCCCGCCCAAGGCCGGGGGCTTCGGCCAGATCCTGGCCAATGCGCCGCTGCTGCTGGAGCGGCTGGCCACGCTGACCGAGCGGCTCACCGTCCTGCTGTCGGACCGGAACCAGGCGTCGATCGCAGGGATACTGGCCAATACCGACAAGATGACCGAGAGCCTCGCTTCGGCCACGCCGCAGATCGAGGGAACGCTTGCGGAGCTGCAGGTAACCCTGCGCGAAGCCGGGGAAACGCTCGATTCGTTCCAGAAAGTGACCGAGAGCACCGACCGCCTGCTCAACCAGGAAGGCGCCTCGCTTGCCGCGCAGCTCAGGCAGACGCTCAATTCGGCGAGCACCGCGGCCAATTCGCTGCAGGCCACGCTGGACGAGACGACGCCCGCGGCGCGCAAGATCAACGAAGAGACGATCCCGGCCGCCACCGCCGCGATCAAGGACCTGCAGGCGACCAGCAAGGCGCTGCGTCAGGTGACCGAGCGGATCGAGAGCGACGGCGCGGGCAGCCTGATCGGCAGCGAGAAGCTGCCCGACTATAAGCCGAAGTGAGGGTGAGAATGACTGCCACGACCAAGTTTGCTCGCCTGGTGCCGACCGTCGGCCTCGCACTGGCGCTGTCTGCCTGCATCAGCTTCGGCAGCGAACCGCCGCCCTCCCTGCTGACGCTGACGCCCGAACGCACGCCGGTGGCGGGTACGGGGGCCAGAGGAACTGCCGGGGGCGCGATCGCGGTGTCCGGTTTCGATGCACCCAAGAGCATCGCCGTCACGCGGGTGCCGGTACAGATCGACGCCAGCAACATCGCCTATCTGGAGGACGCGCAGTGGGTCGATCGGCCCGCGCGCCTCTTCCAGACACTGCTCGCGGAAACGCTGCGCAACCGCTCCAGCCGGATCGTGACCGATGGCAGCGATCCCGATTTCGCCGCGGACACGCGGGTGCGCGGATCGTTGGTCTCGTTCGGCTACGATGCCCAGTCTTCTTCTGTGGTCGTACGGGTCGATGCCGTGCTGGAGGGGAAGGGGCGCGAGATCACCACCCGCCGGTTCGAGCAGACGGTGCCGGGCATTCCCGCCGAGGTGGGCCCGGTCGGCACGGCGCTGAACGAGGCGGCGAACGACGTTGCCCAGCAGATCGCCGACTGGGTCGGCTGATTGTTGCAGCGGGGTCGGGCGGGAACGCCGCCTAATGCCCCTGCGCCTCGGCGGCCCAGCGGATCGCGTTGGTGAGGAAGCGGCGATAATTGGGATCGTCGTAGGCTTGCGGCGTATGGCCCAGCGCGCTGTAGACCACGCGGCCCGGGGTACGCGGATTGGTCCAGATGACCGGATGCGCGCCCATCGCCAGCGCTTCGCCCGCGCGATAGCTGTCCTCGTCGATGCTGGCGATAATCTGCATCCCATCGTCCGCAGGGCTCGCGCTGAAAGAATACCATTCGTCCGCCAGCGTCCATGGGAAGGTCAGCCCGGCCAGCAGCGGGTCGTCCGGTCGGTCCGGCACGATGCGGGCGGGCTGGATGTGGTCGTCGCCACCGGGATGGCCAATGAATGTCGTGCCGATGATGGAGTGGACGTACCACGGTCCGGTATGGCTGTCGTCGCCCGCGGCATGAAGCGCCACGATGCCGCCGCCGCGTGCGAGAAAGCGTGAAAACGCGCCTTCCTGCTCCCGCGTCAGGAAATCGCCGCTCGCGCTGTTGAGCACCACCACCGCGAAACGGCTCAGCTGCTCGTCATTGAAGACGGCTGCGTTCTCGGTGGTGTAGCTCTGCCGGCCGATCTCCGTAGCGATACCGGCCAGCACTGCGTTCGAGTGGGGGATATGCTCGATATGCCGCCAGCCATTCGTCTTGGAAACGATCAGCACCGCGTCGTGAAGCCCCTCCGGGAGTTCGGGAGCGACCTCGTCGTAGGTCGGCTGCGGCAGATGGGGGTCGCTCGCGGCGGGTGCCCCCATAAGCAGCAAAAGTGCGGCGATGGTGTGCAGCACGTTCATTCTCCCCGGACCGCTTTTAGCCGCTCGTCCCGGCGCGGTTCCTAGCCATCATCGCGCGATCGGGCGGCGAGGGCAAACCGCGCCGCCATCGCGAAGCGGGCCGCCCGGTCGGCGCGGCGCGCCGCGGCCTCCGCGTCTTCGCCCCACAGCTCGATCTGCCAGTCCTCTTCCAGATTGGCGGCGTTCCACAGCGCCTCGATGTCGGCGTCCGGTTCCAGCGCGGCCAGCGCGATGGTGAGCGAGGCGGCGAGCGACGCCATTTGCAGCAGCGCCGCCTGGGTCAACGGATCGACGTTCTGCAGGCGAGCCCGCAGTGTCTCGATGGTCTCGCCCGGCTGCGGGCGATGCATAACGCCGCTAGCACGCGCCAAGCGAACGCCTTCGCGGGCTTCGAGGGCGGTCAGCAGCGGCTCCCACAGCTCCTGCTGACGACGGAAAAGCGGCTCGTCGGGATCGGCGCGGTAACACAGCGTATCGGTCTCCGCGAAGGCCAGCAGCTTGCCGACCGAGTCCTCCGCGCCCGTCGCGATCCGGTCGATGGCAAAATCGGCCATGTCGCGGTGGGGGAAGGCAGCGGCATCGACATCCTCGCCCTGCGCCCGCCATTCGTACGCGAGCGCTTCGGCCAGCGCCCGCGAGGGCACGATCTGCTCGCTCTTGCCCTGGGTCTTCAGCGGTCGCCCGTCGAGCGCGACCTGATAGCCGCCCGCGACCTCCTTGACCGTCACGTCCTTCCAGAAGCGCTTCACCGGTCGCTCCCGCGCCAATGACGGGCGAGCAGCAGAGGCCCGAAGAAGAAACCGACGGTTCCCGCGATGAACAACACGCCGCCCAGTGTGGCATCGCCTTCCACCGCGTGCGCAGTGATTGCGGCACCATAGACCGCGGCGACCACGCAGATCAGCCGCACCAGCTGGAGCAGCCAGTAGCGATTGGCGATGCGGGTTTCGTCAGCCATCGATCATCGTCCTCAGCTCGGCTGCGGTGTTCGCCACGCCCACCGCTCCGGCGGAGAGGAGCGTGTCCGGGGGATGATAGCCCCAGCCGACCCCGATCGATCGCACGCCCGCCGCAGCCGCCATTTCGATATCGTAGATCGTATCGCCGATCATCACGCTGTTCGCGCGCTCAGCCAGGCATTCGTCAAGGGCCGCGAGCAGCATCTCCGGCGCGGGCTTGGACGGATGAAAATCGGCCGCCTGCAGGCTGTCGAACAGGTCGGTGAGCCCGTGCGTCGCCACGCAGGCGCGCAGGCCCCGGTCGGACTTGCCGGTCGCAACCGCAAGCGCCCAGCCATCGGCCTTCAGCTCGCGGAGAAGATCGGCGATGCCGGGATAGAGCGGTTCCGAGACTTGCCCGGCTTCGCGGGCCGAACGGAACGCGGTCTTGTAGGCCTCCACCGCGTGCGCCCGCTGCTCGGCGGGCGCGTCGGGAACGAGGTGGCGCAGGGCCATCGGCAGGCTCAGCCCCACGATCTGGCGAATATCGTGCCGGTCGGGGGTGGGCAGACCCGCTTCGGCGAAGGCGGTCTCCATCGCCTCGCACACCGCGCCCTGGCCATCGACCAGCGTGCCGTCGCAATCGAACACGGCGAGGCGTACGCTCACGCGACGAGCGCCCGCATCAATTGCGCGAGCGCGGGCGAGCCATGGGCTGCGAGTTGCGCGGCGATGGTGTCGCGCTCTTCCGGCGACTTCTTCTGCGACAGCTTCACCGTGGGCCGCCATGCCTGCGCCTCCAGCTCGAAGCCGACGATGCCACGCCGCAGCCCGTCCCAGCGATCGGCCGGGGTCTCCTCCGCCCGCCAGGGCTCGCCCTCGATCCGGTTCTCGTGCCGCTCGATCAGCGTGTGGAGCAGCGCCTCGACCCCGTCTTCGTCCATGCGCCGCACGCGGCCTTCCAGCTCCAGCGCGAGATAGTCCCAGGTCGGCACCTGCGCGCGGTCGGCATACCAGCGCGGGCTGACATAGCTGTCCGGCCCGTTCACGACGATCAGCGCGGTCGCGCCGTCGAGATGGCGGGTCAGCGCATTGCCGCGCGCGAGATGGAACTGCACTGCTCCGTCACCGGTCGACAGCAGCGGGGTGTGCGCCACCCGCGGGCCATCGGGCGTGGTCAGGAACACCATGCCGAAGCCGACCTGGTCGATCAGGCTCTCAAATAGCGCGCGATCCTCGCTGCGAAAGAGCGGGTTCGGGTGCATCAGCCGCGCCCCTTAGGCGATCCTTTTGCGGGCGATCCCTTCGGGGGGCCCTTGCGCTTCGCCCCGGACGGCGACTTCTTCCCCAGCTTGCCGGTGGGGGCGGTCGCACCGCGATTGCGCCGCTCGCCACGCTTCGATTTGCGGACCTGCTTGAAATGCGCGCGCGCGGCCTGCTTCTTTTCGGCCTTGGTCCGTTCGGGGGCTTCGTCGCGCAGCGGCTCCGCCGCGCTCAGCGACAGGTCGAAGCCCATCTGCTCCATGCTCGCAGCGAAATGTTCGGGTAGATCGGCGGTTACGTCCAGCTGGCCGCCACCATCGAGCTTGGGCTGGCTGATGACGAGACGCCGCGCGTGGAGGTGCATCTTGCGGCTGATGGAGCCGGTCAGGAATGCGTCCTGCCCGCCATACTTGCCGTCGCCCACGATCGGGTGGCCGATCGCCGCCATATGCACGCGCAGCTGGTGGGTGCGCCCGGTCATCGGCTCCAGCTCGACCCACGCCGCGCGGTTGCCCGCGCGTTCCGCCACGCGGTAACGGGTGACGGCGCGCTGGCCCCCTTCCTCGTCTACATGCATTTTCTCGCCGCCGGTGCCCGGCTGCTTGGCCAGCGCGGCGTCGATGGTGCCCTCGTGCACATCGGGTACGCCCACGACCAGCGCCCAGTAGATCTTCTTCGCGCTGCGGCCCGAAAAGCGCTTGGAATAGCTCGCCGCGCTGCCCGGCGTGCGTGCGATCAGCAGCACGCCGCTGGTATCCTTGTCCAGCCGATGGACCAGCCGCGGGCGGGGCTCATCGTCGCTATGATAAGCGTCGAGCAGACCGTCGACGTGGCGGTGCGTCTTGGTGCCCCCCTGCGTCGCGAGACCCGGCGGCTTGTTGAGGACGATCGCGCTGTTGGTGCGCGCGATCACCATGCTCTCGGCCAGCTCGATTTCCTCGGGCGTCAGTTCACGACGGGTCGCCGGCTTCCGGCGCGTATCCTCACCGCCGGGTGGAATGCGCAGGACCTGGCCCGCGCTCAGCCGGTCGTCCACCTTGGCACGGCCGCCGTCGACGCGCAGCTGACCGGTGCGCGCCCAGCGGCTGACCGTACCGAAGCCTACCTGCGGCAGGTTGCGCTTGAACCACCGGTCGAGCCGGATACCGTCGTCGTCGGGCGCGACCGCGAACTGGCGGACTTCATCGGACATTGCGATCATCCTGAACTTGTCGAAGGGTCATGCCGTCAGCCGCATCGCGATGAGGCCGATATAGAGCCCGACGAGACCCGCCAGCAACGAAACCCCGGCATAGGTGAGGGCGAGCGAGGGCTGGCCGCGCTCAATCAGCAGCATCAGTTCCAGGCTGAAGCTGGAAAAGGTGGTGAAGCCGCCGAGCAGCCCGACGCCCACGAAGATGCGCCAGGTCTCGCCCTGCGCCGCACCGTGACGGGCGAGGAATCCGGCGAGCAGCCCCATGGCGAGGCTGCCGATGACGTTGGCCGCCAGCGTCGCCCATGGGAAGGCGGTTATGGTCTGCGGCCCCAGCCACCCGGTCATCGCCCGGCCGAGCTGATAGCGCAGCACCGCGCCGGTGCCGCCGCCAGCGAAGACCAGCGCGGTGGCGGTAAGGGGAGGGGTCGCAGCCATATATGGGCTCCATAGACTTGCCCGCCGCTGTGGCAAGCCTGCCACGGCGCGGCAGGAGTGGTACGGGACCTTGCTTCGAGACGCGCGAAGTCCTATAGGGACCGCGATGGCGCCCGTCCGGAACGGTTACGGGCGCATTTTCGTTGCATTTACAGACGGTGACCCGCCGCCTCCCGAATCGATCGGGCGAATCACGCGGGCTCTGACCGATCGAATTGAAAGGTAGTGAACTCTATGCAGATCGTCGTTCGCGATAACAATGTCGACCAGGCTCTCCGCGCGCTCAAGAAGAAGCTGCAGCGCGAGGGGGTGTATCGCGAGATGAAGCTGCGCCGCCACTACGAGAAGCCGAGCGAGAAGCGCGCCCGTGAAAAGGCCGCCGCCGTTCGCCGCGCCCGCAAGATGGAGCGCAAGCGGATGGAGCGCGACGGCGCGGTATAAACCACCTGCGTTCACACGCCCGGCTTGAAGATCGGGCCGAGACACGCCAAAGGGCGCGGGTGGGCACATCGCCTCCCGCGCCCTTCGCGTATCGAACGCGCGGCTCCAGATCGCAGGACTTCTATCGATGACCGAGATTACCCGTGTACCGCTCCGGCCGATCGCCAAGGGCTCGCTGGCCAAGCTGTGGATCGGCGTGATCCTCGCGCTGCTGGTCGCCGCGGGCGTCGCCTGGGCCGCGGTTCCGGGCGGGGTCAAGGTGACCGAGCTCGAGGCCGGCAACGGCACCAGCCCACAGATCGGCGATGTCGTGTTCATCGATTATGTCGGCAAGCTGCCCGACGGGAAAACCTTCGACCAGTCGCAGCCTTCGCCCTTCCCCCCGGGCATCCTGCCGCCGGGCACGCCGATGCTACTGGAGGATAGGCAGATGATCCCCGGCTTCGTGGAAGGGCTGCAACGCACCGAGAAGGGCGGCAAGTACCGGATCGAGATTCCTTCCGACCTCGCCTATGGCGACAGCCCGCCGCCCGGTGCCCCGATCCCGCCGAACAGCGATCTTGTCTTCGACGTTACCGTGAACGACTTCATGAGCCGCGAGGATGCGGAGCGTCGCGTCCAGATGCTGCAGCAGATGATGATGCAGCAGCAGGGTGGCGCGCCGGGGGCAGCGCAGGCACCCGATTCGGCACCGGCTGGCAATTAAGGATAGTGCAGACCAAGTTCCCGCCTGGGGAATTTGGAGCCTTTCCTTCGGGTTGCCGGCCGCTGTCTCAACGCGGGACGGGTGTATTCGGGGCGATTGTCAGCGACCAGGGGCCGAATTAATACTTTCTTCATGACCGGACATCGCAGGGGCGATGATCCGGGTGAAGGAGGGCCGACGGCCATGAAACGTCTGAGTGTTATTTCCGCCGCCGTTATCGGCGCATCGATGATGGCCGTGCCCGCCAGCGCGGCGCCGACCATCAATTTCGGTACGAAGCATTCCAGCGCGACGAGTGGCGCTCCGGGCAACACCCGTACCTTCACGGGCACGGATAACGGTCAGACGATCAACGTCACCGCTTCCGCCTGGTCGGTGTTCATGAACGTCGTCACCAGCGCCTATCTCGGCGATTATGCGAACGGTCTGGGCGTGACGAACTTCCTCGAAGGTCGCGGCGCCAACAACACGCACACGATCGACAATTCGTTCGGCAGCGACTTCATCCTGCTGACCTTCGACCAGCCGGTCTCGCTGCCCTACGCCTATCTGTCCGCCTATGGCGATACCGACGTGACCTTCGCGTCGCTATCCTCCGGCGATACGAAGGGCTGGAACGGTTCCTCGGTGTCCAAGATCAATTCGCTGATCACCTCCAGCGACAACAGCTATGGCGGCACCGGCAGCCGCTGGGCGGCGAACGAATCGGGCGGGACCTCCGCCAACTGGATCGTCGGCGCGCTGACCCCCCGCAATCAGGTGACCGACAGTTTCAAGCTGGGCGCGGTCGTGGCGCAGGGTGTCCCGGGCGTGCCCGAACCGGCGACTTGGATGATGCTGATCCTGGGCTTCGGCGCGATCGGTTTCGGCATGCGTCGCCAGCGCAGCCGGACGCCGCGCGTTTCGCGCACCGTCCGCTACGCCTGATTTCGGGCAATCTGTCCGAATTCCTGCGCAAGAAGAGCGCGCGTGCTTGATGCGCACGGACGGGGGCGCTAACCGGCGTCCCCATGTCCGTAGACAAGCAGACCGTGGCCAAGATCGCTTCGCTGGCGCGCATCCGGATGGATGACGCGGCGCTGGAGCGCATGGTGCCCGAACTCAACAACATTCTCGGCTGGGTCGAACAGCTGGGCGAGGTCGATGTGGCCGGTGTCGAGCCGATGACGGCCGTCATCCCGCGTGCGCAGCGGCTGCGCGACGACGTGGTCGATGCCGACCCGCTGACCGGCGGCGGCGTGCGTGACCAGGTGCTGGCCAACGCGCCCGTGGCCGAACACGGCTTCTTCGGCGTGCCGAAGGTCATCGAGTGACGATCCCATCCGTCATTCCCGCAGCGGCGGGAATCCAGCGTGGCGCATGCCGCGCTCCGTTTTATGGGAACCCCACCTGTGCGGGGGTGACGAGGTAAGCATGACCGACCTGACAGAACTGGGCGTGAAGGCGATCCGCGACGGTGTCGCGGCGGGCGATTTCACCGCGCGCGAGGTGGCCGAAGCCTTCAACGCGAATGTCGCTTCGGCGCAGGACGCGCTCAACGCCTTCATCGTCGCCACGCCGGAGCAGGCGCTGGAGGCCGCCGATGCGGTCGACGCCGCGCGCGCGGATGCCAAGCCGCTGGGCAAGATGGCGGGCGTGCCGATCGGGATGAAGGACCTGTTCGCGACCAAGGGCGTGCAGACCACCGCGGCCAGCCACATCCTCGAAGGGTTCGTGCCTCAATACGAAAGCACCGTGTCGCAGAACCTGTGGAACGCGGGCGCGGGCATGCTGGGCAAGCTCAATCTCGACCAGTTCGCGATGGGTAGCTCGAACGAAACAAGCTATTTCGGCAACGTCAATTCGCCATGGCGCAAGTCGGGCAGCAATGCCGCGCTTGCCCCCGGCGGCAGTTCGGGCGGGTCGTCCGCCGCGGTCGCCGCACGGCTCGCGCCTGCCGCGACCGGTACCGACACCGGCGGTTCGATCCGCCAGCCCGCCGCTTTCACCGGCATCACCGGGATCAAGCCGACCTATGGCCGCTGTTCGCGTTGGGGCGTGGTCGCCTTCGCCAGCAGCCTCGACCAGGCCGGGCCGATGGCGCGCGACGTCACCGATTGCGCGATCATGCTGGAAGCGATGGCGGGTTACGATCCGAAGGATTCGACCAGCCTCGACATGCCCGTACCCGAATGGGAAGCGGGGCTGAATGCTGATGTGAAGGGCAAGCGCGTCGGCATTCCGCGCGAATACCGCATGGACGGCACCGATCAGGCGATCCTCGACAGCTGGGAACGCGGCAAGGAATGGCTGCGCGATGCGGGTGCGGAGATCGTCGACGTCTCGCTACCGCATACGAAATACGCGCTGCCCGCCTATTACATCATCGCGCCTGCCGAAGCCTCGAGCAATCTCGCGCGCTATGACGGCGTGCGCTACGGCCTGCGCGATCTGCCCGAGGGGGCGGGGCTGCAGGACATGTACGCCGCGACCCGCGCCGACGGCTTCGGCGACGAGGTGAAGCGCCGCATCCTGATCGGCACTTATGTGCTGAGCGCGGGGTTCTACGATGCCTACTACACGCAGGCGCAGAAAGTCCGCGCGCTGGTGGCCCGCGATTTCGAACGTGCCTGGGCAGATTGCGACGTGATCCTCGCCCCGACCACGCCCACTGCCAGCTTCCCGCTGGGTGAAAACAGCGACGATCCGCTGGCGATGTATTTGAACGACGTGTTTGCCGTACCCGCGAGCCTTGCCGGGCTGCCCGCGATGAGCGTGCCCGCGATGCTGAACGATGACGGCCTGCCGTTGGGCCTCCAGATCGTCGGCAAGCCCTTCGACGAGCAGGGGGTGCTGAACGCCGGCCTTGCCATCGAACAACGCGCTGGCTTCACCGCGAAACCGGAACGCTGGTGGTAGCCATCCGCGCGGCCCCGGCCGGGGGCACGCCGGAAAGGTTCGTTGCGCTCGATTCTCTGCGCGGGATCGCGGCACTGTTCATCGTCTTCTACCACATGGGCGATTTCGGCTGGGTGTCGGGGTGGACGCCGTTCCGCTCGGGCTGGATGCTGGTCGATTTTTTCTTCGTACTGTCGGGCTTTGTCATCGCGATGAGCTATGGCGCGCGGCTTGCGCATGGCTATCCGCGCGGCAGCTTCCTTCTGATCCGCTTCGGCCGGGTCTTTCCACTGCATCTTGCGGTGGTTGCGGGTTTCACTCTGCTCGAATTCACCGTGTTCCGCCCGATCCTGCATGAGGCGCACCCTCCCATGGAGTGGGTCAGGGGCGCTTTCCTGCTGGATGCCTTCGCGGTCGGGGCCGGCAATTTCTACGCTCCGGTCAGCTGGGCCGTGGGGGTGGAGATGGTGCTGTATGCGCTCGCTGCGCTGCTGTTCGGGCGCGGCGCGGTCGCAATTGCCGTCGCCGCCATGCTTGCCGTTGCCGCCGCATGGGGGCTGTGGAACCATATCTCGGTGGTGGGCTTCGGCTCGCTGCTCCAGCGCGGGCTGTTCGATTTCGCCATCGGCCTGCTGACCTGGCGTATCCACCAGCAATTTGCGCGGAGGGAGATAAGTACGACCCTGCTGACGGTTCTGGAAATCGGGTTGATCGCGCTCCTCATCTGGCTGCTGTGGATCCCCGGCAAGGATGGGCGCTGGGTCCTGCTCGCCGCGCCGCTCTTCGCCGCCATGGTGCTCGTCTTTGCGCGCGATCGCGGGCATGTCGCGCGCCTTCTCCACGCCGCGCCCTTCGTCTGGCTGGGGAAGCTCAGCTTCGCGCTGTTCATGGTTCATCTGTTCTGGGTGATCCTGCCGAACCGCTTCGGGCCGTGGATATTCGATGCGCTCGGCCATGCGGACTGGATCGCGCCGGGGCTGAACAAATACGGCCTGCTCAGCATGGCACCTCCGCCCGCGCTCGCCACGGCGATCAGCCTCGCGCTACTGGCCGGTGCACTCGCCACCGCGTGGCTGGCGTGGCGCACGATCGAGGAGCCTGCGCGCCACTGGACGAAGCGGCTCCCGCCGCCTGCGAAGTGACGCTTCACACCCGCGCCCGTCGCTATTAGAGGCAAGTCCATGTCCAGCTATCGTATCCAGGGTGCCACCGGCGAATGGGAGGTCGTGATCGGCCTCGAGGTTCACGCGCAGGTCACCAGCAAAGCCAAGCTCTTCTCCGGTGCCTCCACCGCGTTCGGGGCCGAGCCCAATTCGCAGGTGTCGCTGGTCGACGCCGCGATGCCCGGCATGCTGCCGGTGCCGAACCGCGAGTGCATCCGGCAGGCGGTGCGCACCGGCATGGCGATCGAGGCGCAGATCAACGCGTGGAGCCGCTTCGACCGCAAGAACTACTTCTACGCCGATCTGCCGCAGGGCTACCAGATCAGTCAGCTCTACCATCCGATCGTGGGCGAGGGCCAGCTGACCATCGACGCGGACGAGAAGGCGGGCATCCCGGAGGACAAGGTCATCGGGATCGAGCGCATCCATGTCGAACAGGATGCGGGCAAGCTGATGCACGACCAGCATCCGACCATGTCCTATGTCGATCTGAACCGCAGCGGCGTCGCGCTGATGGAGATCGTCAGCCGTCCCGACATGCGCAGTCCGGCGGAGGCTGGGGCCTATGTCCGCAAGCTGCGCAGCATCCTGCGCTATGTCGGATCGTGCGACGGCAACATGGAGGAAGGCTCCATGCGCGCCGACGTGAATGTCAGCGTGCGCAAGCCGGGCGAGGAATTCGGCACGCGGACGGAGACGAAGAACGTCAACTCGGTGCGCTTCGTGATGCAGGTGGTGGAATACGAGGCGAACCGGCAGGTCGACGTGCTGGAAAACGGCGGGACCGTGGACCAGGAAACGCGCCTGTTCGATCCCGGCACCGGGACCACGCGCACCATGCGCAGCAAGGAAGACGCGCACGATTACCGCTACTTCCCCGATCCCGACCTGTTGCCGCTGGAGCTGGACGAGGATTTCCTCGCCGAGTGCCGGGCGTCGCTACCGGAGCTGCCTGATGCCAAGCGCGCGCGCTATACTGGCGAACTGGGCCTCACCGAATACAACGCGCGCGAGCTGACGGCCGAGGTCGAGACGTTCGAGCGGTTCGAGATGTTGCTGGCCGAAACGGCCACCGCGCTGGGCAAGCCGGAAGCCGCGGTCGCGACGCAGGTCGCCAACTGGTCGCTCTCGGTCGCGCCGGGCGTGGTGAAGTCGCTGGGGGACGAGGCGAACCCTGCCCACGCCAGCGCGCAGGCGCAGGCCGCGATCCTTAAGATGCAGGATGCGGGCGAAATTTCGGGCGGGCAGGCGAAGGAGATCTACGAGATCGTCCTCAAGACCGGCCGCCATCCGGAAGAAATCGCCGATGCCGAAGGGCTGAAACAGGTCAGCGACACTGGCGCGATCGAGGCGAAGATCGACGAGATCCTCGCCGCCAACGAAGACAAGGTTGCCGAATATCGCGGGGGCAAGGACAAGCTGTTCGGCTTCTTCGTCGGCCAGACGATGAAGGCGATGCAGGGCAAGGCGAACCCCGGCGTGGTCAACCAGTTGCTGAAGGCGAAACTGGGGTGATGCCCCGCGCTCTGCTGCGCGCGTTCCTTATCGTGTCCGGCAGCGCGGCCCTCATGGGCGAGCCGGTGTGTGCACAGGAACCCGCACCGCCAAAATCCGAAGATCCCCTCGGCGCGCACGTCCACACTGAAGACGCCGATCGCTTCGCCGAAATGTTCGCCCGGAGCAACGGCAAGCCAAATGCCGAGACGATCCAGCGGGATTATCTGGACCCCGGAACGCAGGCGGTTGCCATCTTCACGCCGAACAGGATTCAAAACGCGGCGCGCCTTGCCAAAGCAATCGCCGCCGATCCGGCCGCGTACCAAGTCGCGATCGACCGTTGCCTTCCGGTCGTCAAACAGTCTAGCGCCGAACTGCAGGCGATCTACCTCGGATTGCACGGCCTCTACCCCAATCGTCCGTTGCCAAGCGTATATGCGCTCTTCGGAGCGGGGAATTCCGGCGGAACCGCAGGTGACGGAGCGCAGGTGCTTGGACTCGAAGTGCTATGCGCGATAACCAAGGACGATGCCGACCTGCGCAATTGGCTTCGCCTGCTATTCGCGCATGAGACGGTGCATACCTGGCAGGACCAGAGCGAAGATGCCGCGCCCAACCCATTGCTGATGGCGGTTCTGCAGGAAGGGGCCGCGGATTACGTCGCTTCGCTGGTACTGGGTCGCGATCCCTCGCCCGAGCGAGCAGCATGGGCGCTCCCGCGCGAAACAGACCTGTGGCGGCAATTGCAGTCCGATCTGGCGGTATTCGATTCCGATGCGACCGAGGAAGAACGCCAGCGGGCGTCTTCTCGGTGGGTGGGCAATTACCAGAACGCCCCCGACGGGTGGCCTTACGAACTCGGCTACTGGATGGGGATGCGCATCTGGCAGCGTTACGTGGACCAGGCTGCCGACCGGCGCGCCGCTGTGGAAACGGTACTGAGCTGGTCCGATGCGCAGGCAATCCTGGACGCCGCCGGCGGGCCGAAGGGCTGACCGCCGCTACTGGAAAGCCCCGTGCCGCGGGCAATTGGCGTAAGGCTATCCTGCCAGCCGCTCTTCTACCATCCCGCGCACGTCCACCCGTGCCTTCAGCCGCGCGCCGAGCAGCGCGGTGCCGCTGATCTTGCGCTGGACGAACAGCGTCTCGATCGGGGGGATGTGCCAGATGGCGCGATCGGCGGCTATTTCCATGCCGAGGTCGCGAACGGTGCCGACGAAGGCGCGGTCGCCGAAATCGAATGGCCCCTCGCGGCTCATCTCGGTGACGATGATATCGATGATGCGGTCGAGCGGCTCGCGGTGGTGTTCCAGCACGCCCGGGCCGACGAAGCCTGCCTCCACCGCCGCCGCGCGGACCGCGTCGCGATCTTCGGCCAGCCCCGCCGCGAGCAGGCGGCGATAGACGGCGGCGACCTCCGGCTCCACATTGCGGGTCGCGCCGAAATCGAGCAGCACCAGTCGACCGGACTCGGGCTGGTAGCGAAAATTGGCGAAGTTCGGATCGGTCTGCATCACGCCGAATTCGAACAGTTCGCGCAGCACCAGGGCGATGATGCTGGCCGTCACCCGGTCGCGCTCCTCCTGTGGAGCGTCGATCAGCGCCTCGATCGGGCGGCCGGGCAGGTAATCCATCGCCAGCACGTTGGCGGTGGAGAAATCCGGCGCGATGGCGGGCACCACGTAGTCCTGCTGATCCGATAGAAGCGCGCGGTAGCGCATCATCTGCGCACCCTCGCGCTCGTAATCCGCCTCCTCGTGCAATTGCCGCTTGGCCTCCAGCAGCAATGGCGCGAGGTCGAGTTCCTTGGGCAAGAGGCCGGAAACACGCAGCAGGGTGGCCACATTGTCGACATCCGCATCGATGCTCTGGCGGACGCCGGGATATTGCACCTTGATCGCCAGCTCGCGTCCGTCCTGCGTCGTCGCGCGGTGAACCTGGCCGATCGAGGCGGCGGCGATCGGTGTCGCATCGAAGGCGGAGAAGCGGGTACGCCATCCTTCGCCCCATTCGCGGTTCAGCACGTCGCGCAACTGGCGTGGCGGCATACGGTGGGCCTGATCGCGCACGCGGGCCAAAATCTCGGCCAGCTCGGGCGGCAGCATGTCGCCCGCGTCCATGCTGATCATCTGGCCCATCTTCATCGCCGCGCCGCGCAGATGCGACAGCCGGTCGGCCATGCGCGCAGCATTGCCAGGGGTGAGGATCATGTCGCGCATGCGAGGGCGTTCGCCCCGTGCCAGCCGCCGCGCGCCTTCCGCAGCGATCCCGCCGGCGAGTCCGCCCGCCAGCCGCCCAAACACGCCGAGCCTGCTGGCGCGCCCGCTTGGTACTGCGCGCCCCCGCTCCCGCTCCCGCTTCCGGTCCTCGTCGCTCACTGCGCGCGCCTCATGCGATCCAAACGAAAGGGGCGCCGGAATCGCTCCCGACGCCCCTTCGTAAAATCATCGTACCGTAGATCAGTCCTTGCGCTCGCCCGTCAGCGGCATGTCGCCGAAGGCGCCGGCATTGACCTTGCCGGTCATCTGATCGCCGTTCACATCGGCAGTGCAGTCGAGCGTCATCGGCATGGGCACAGTCATGTCCATCTTCCAACGGAGCGTGTCGCCGTCGATGGTGCCGTCCTTCACGTCCATTGAGCCCATGCCGCCAGCCATGCTGCCGGTGAAGGTCTTGCCATCGTCGCCGGGTACGACGGTGAAAGTGCCCTTCTGGTCGCCCATCGGACTCGTGACGACGGTTTCATAGGTACCTGCAACGGACATTCGATAAACTCCTCTCTGGGACAAATTGAGATAAGCGTCGGCGGGGCGCGCCGCTACTTACATGGATGTCAACGGATGGCGGGGGCTTCGCGTTCCTCGATCGGCAGGCCGATCTTTTCGAGCTGCGGGCGCACCTTCTCGGCATCGCCAACCACCACGAAGACCAGATCGTTGCCGAGGAAGTCGGCCGCGGCCAGTTCATCGAGCTGCGAGGCCTGCAGACCCTGATACTTCGCTGCCAGCGTCTCGTAGTAATCGTCGGGACGATCGTATTCGACGATGTTGGCAATTCCACCCAGCACGTCGCGGCTCGTCTCGAACTGGCCGGGCAGTTCGCGCACGCTGCCGTTGACGAGCCGGGTCAGCTCCTCCGCTGTGACACCTTCGCCGCCTTCGGTGTAGGCGGTCAGGTCCTTGCGCAGTTCGACGATGGAATCGCCGGTACGATCCGCCTGGACCGGGGCGTAGATCATGAAGCTGGTGCGATCGATCGGGCTGCCGATCTGGCTACGCACGCCGTAGGACCACCCCTTCGTCTCGCGCAGGTTCATGTTGATCCGCGACAGGAAGCTGCCGCCGAACACCTCGTTGGCGGCGCGCAGCGCGACGAGATCGTCGGTCCCCTTGGCATTCAGGATGCGACCGGCGACGATCACCGATTGCGGCGATTGCGGGCGGTCGATCAGGATGATGCGCGAGATCTGTGGCGGTACGGGCACGTCGAAGTTCTTGGTCGGCGCGGCACCTGCCGGGGCCTTCCAGTCTCCGAAGCTCTTCTCCAGCGCAGCCTTCACCGCGGTGAGCGAGGTATCGCCGACCACGAACACCTTGGCCGCATCGGGGCGCAGCCATTTGTCATGGAACGCCGCGAGGTCTTCGCGGGTCAGGTTCTGCACCACCTCCAGGTCGCCGGTGCCGCTGGGCGCGACGCCGTAGGGGTGGTCGGTCCCGTAGAGCAGCGGCTGGAGCGCGCGGGCCGCGATCTGCCCAGGGTTGTTCAGTTCGTTCTTGATCCGCGTTTCCTGCTGCGTGCGCACGCGCTCCAGATCGGCCGGGCGGAAGGCGGGATGGCGGATATAGTCCGCGAGCAACGCCACCGACGGGTCGAGGTTGGGCGTCAGCGCGTCGAGCCCGAAATCGGTCGTGTCGAGATCGGCCGTGCCGTAGAGATTGACGCCCAGCCGCTCCTTCTCCGTGGCAAGCTCGCTGGCGGTCAGATCCTCGGTCCCTTCGTCCATCGCCTCCAGCATCAGCGACTGGATGCCGAGCTCGTCCTTCGGATCGGCGGCGTAGCCGGCATCGAAGGAAACGCGCATGGTGACCACGGGCACCGCGTCGCGATGCGCGAAATAGACCTGCATGCCGTTGGAAAGCGTCGTGCGCTCGATCTTCGGGAAGTCGAGCGGAGCGAGAGTACCTACAAGGGGCAACTGGCTGCGATCGGCCTCCGCCGTCGTGGCAGCCGCAGCGGCCATCGTACCCGGTGCCGCATAATAGGCGGGTGCCGGGCCGCCCTTGTCGTCCGCGGTGAAGGCCCAGGCCCCGGTGCCGCCGTTGAACGACCAGCCGCCGCGGTTCTCACCGCCCTCGGTCCGATCGCCCGGTTCGATGACGAGTGAGAAGGCGGGCCGCGACATCCACTTGGCGGTCACCTCGCGCACGCGCTCGGGCGTCATCGCCGCAGCGCGTTCCAGCGTGTCCTTGTAGGCGGCAGGATCGCCTTGATAGAGCAGCCCCTCGGCCAAGGTCGGTGCCTTGCCGGAGAACCCGCCGACCTGCTCCAGTCCGCGGATCTGGCCGGCGGCGTAAGTGGTGGTGGCGCGCTGCAACTCGTCTGCCGTCGGGCCTTCCTTCACGAACTTGGCGATTTCGGCATCCAGTGCAGCGCCAAGCTGTTCCTCGGTCACGCCGGGCTTGGCATCGGCGTAAATCACCAGCTGGCCTGCCTGGGCAAAAATCTCGGGGCTGGCGGAAACGCTCACCGCCAGTTCCTGGCCCCGGACGAGCGCATCGTCGAGCCGCGAACTGGCAAGGCCGCCAAGCACGCTTGCCCCCATCGAAAGCGGCAGGAATTCGGGATCGTTCAGGCCCGGAACCGCCCACATGCGATAGATGCGCGGGGTCGCGATGCGGTCCTTGATCGTCTTCGACTTGGGCGCATCCAGCGTCGGTACGGGCGCGTCCACCGGCGCTACCGCCGGGCCGGAAGGAATTGCGCCGAACCAGTGCGTCACCTTCTCCTTCGCGGTGGCGAGGTCGATGTCGCCGGCCAGCACCAGCACGGCGTTGTTCGGTGCGTAATGGTCGCGGAACCAGCTCTTCACATCGTCCAGCGTCGCACCGGACAGGTCCTCCATCGAACCGATGGTGGAGTGGTGGTAGGGGTGCCCGACCGGATAGAGGTTTTCCAGCTGCTCGTATTCGACGAGGCCGTAAGGCTGGTTGTCGCCCTGCCGCTTCTCGTTCTGGACAACGCCGATCTGGTTATCGAGCTTCTCCTGCGTGATCGCGCCAAGGAGATAGCCCATCCGGTCGCTTTCGAGGAACAGCGCGCGGTCGAGCGCGCCGGTCGGCACCGTCTCGAAATAATTGGTCCGGTCGAACCATGTGGTTCCGTTGAAGTCGGTCGCCCCGACCTGTTGCAGCGGTTCGAAGAAATCGCCCGGCGAATGTTCGGACCCGTTGAACATCAGGTGCTCGAACAGGTGGGCGAAACCGGTCTTGCCCTTCGGTTCGTTCTTGGAGCCGACCTTGTACCACACGGATACGCCCACGATCGGTGCCTTGCGATCCTCATGCACCAGCACGGTCAGGCCGTTCGCGAGCTTGAAGCTGTCGTAGGGGATCGACACTTCGTCGACGAGTTCGGACACCGGGGCGGGATCGCCGATGGTATCTTCGGCACTGGCGAGCGACGTGCCTGCGTCCGCGCGGCCCATCTGGCTTTCGTTCATGGTGGCGCACCCGGCCAGCGAAATCGCGAGCAGGCTGACGGCGGTGGTCTTCAACATCGGTGATTCTCCCCAAGGAATGCGTGCGTTATCCTACCGCGCGCTCGATACGACAAGACGCGAATGCGCGTTCGCAATCACATCGTCGCGCCAGAAATGGACCGGCTTCAGGCGGTGCTGGATGAACAGCGTCGCCTGGTCGGAATAGTGCGGGTTGTCGGGCCGGGTGGTCGCCGCGCCGTAGGGCTCGATCGAGCGCGAACTTACTCGCTGGCCGGGCAGCCATTCGACCCACTGGATGAAGCTGTCGCCGTGCTTCACGCTCAGCTTGCCGTCCGGATCGATGTCCCAGAGCGTGGATGCGCGCAGCGTATCCGACCCGCCGTCGAGCGGCAGGTCCACGGCATAGGGGCCGACCGGCTGGCGCAACCGCAGCAACTCGCTCATCGGCGGATCGAGCCGCCCGAACACGCGCATCAGGTGATCGGTGGAGCGTTTCAGCTCCTCGGCCGCATCGGGCCAGGGCACGTTGTTGTAGCTCGACGCCATGAAAGGCTTGATCATCAGCAGCGCCAGAGCGTCGGCGCGCCCGACATTGTCCTCGCTCCCGTCCCATTGCAGCATCAGCGCCTGGGCCGCCTGCATCTCGCGGGTGCGCGGACGCAGCGCGGCGACATCGGCCATCATGTGCGCGATGTAGCCCGCGGGCTCGTAGGCGGTGTCGTACTTGATCCGCGCCAGGTTCGCCCGGTCGAGCAGCGGGGCCTCGCTCATCAGCTTCCACGCGCGGCGCGCCCGGTTGGTGATCTTCAGTTCGACGCCCATTTCCGGCGGGACGGAGTCCGGGGAGAGGTCGCTGCCCGGACCGGCGGCGATGAAGGGCGTGTTGTTGGAATTGAACAGCCAGCCGCTGGCCGGGTCCTTGTACTGCGGCAGACTGTCGAAGGGTACGCTGCGCTGCCAGATCAGGCGGCTGTCGTCGCCGGGGAGGATGCCGCGCCAGTCGATCGGCTTGCCGTCGAGCGTGGCGGGCCGGTCGGGGATCGAGGCGTTGTAGATATAGGCGATGTTGCCGGCTTCGTCGCCATAGATGAAGTTCGTGCTGGGGATCGCCATGCGCGACAGGATGGTGCGCCACTCGTCGTAGGTCTTCGCCTTGTTCAGGCGGTAATAGGCGTCGAGCTGGCCCAGCTGCCCGATCCCGCCATAGCGGACGGCGAACGCGCCCTTGTCGTTCTTGATCACCGGCCCGTGGACCGAGCGCCAGATGTCCTTGCGAATGGGCAGGACCAGCGGGCCGAGCTTTACGGGCAGGGTGACCGTCTCGTGTTCCAGCGGCACCCATTTCCCGTCGAGGCGATAGCGGGTCCCACTGTCGTCCAGTACCAGCTGGTAGACATCGACCATGTCGGGTGTGTTGACCGTGTTGGTCCAGCCCAGATGTTCGTTATGGCCGAGGAAGGGGTAGGGCGAGCCAGGGAAGGTTGCCCCGGCATAATGCCAGCCTTCGCCGCTTTCGACGACCAGTTCGTACCACGCGACGCCGCCGCGCCATGGCTGGTGCGCGTTGGAGATGAGCGTGGTCGGGCCGCCCGCTTTGGCAGGCGCGACGGCAAAGGCGTTGGAGCCGGACATCGCCGCTTCCTCGCCCAGCGCAACGGGTGTGTTCACCCGGCTGGCGACGGGTTTGGCCGCTGCGGGTCGCTCATCCATGATCGGCGGCGCGTCGCCGATTGCTGGTTGGGGCGTCGCGCCGGGAATCTTGGGCCCGTGCTCGGGCGTCAGCGGTTCGCCGGACACGAGCGGACCGATCACACTGCCGAGCCCGAAGAACAGCGGCTGGCGCAGCGCGAAACCCGCCGCGATGTCTTTCCCGTTGACCGGGAACAGGTTGGCGAGCTTGATCTCGCCCGGATGCGCCTGCGCATAGTCGTTCAGACCGGCGGCATAGGCATCGAACAGCGCCCGCGTATCGGCGGGGACCTGCGGCCAATTGCGATCGGCCACGCCGCGCGCGTCGAGCAAATGGTAGAGGAAATCGACCTGCGCCCCGTCCTCGCCCGCGATCGCGCCATAGCGACCCCGGCTCATCGCCACCACGTCCTGCAGCGTGAAGAAGTCGTCCTGCGCATGGGCGACCGCAACGCCGTAGGCGACGTCGGCATCGGTCTTGCCATAGATATGCGGCACGCCGAACTCATCGCGCACGATCTCGGCGGTGTAGGCGCGGCCGGTTTGCGGGGCCTCTCCCTGCCCGGCGAAGAAGGGTTCCCACACCATCAGCCCGACGAGAACCACCAGGACCAGCGCGAGCACGCCCAGTCCGATCCGCCCCAGAGTTTTCATATGCAACCTCTCCTCCATCGCTGGCCTAGCCGGGCGGGCGATGCGGGTGAAGGGGAAAACCGGTCGAGCGGGCGAATCGGGAAAACTCCGGCTGCCGCCCTTCCGCCTGGGCGATCCCCTTCGCTACGCTGGGGCCATGGGTACGCGCATCACCATCGGACATGATTCGACCGCACAGGCGGTGACGTTCGACGTGGAGGAGCTCCTCGCGACCCGCCTGCTCGTCCAGGGCAATAGCGGTTCGGGCAAGTCGCATCTGCTGCGCCGCATACTGGAAGAAAGCGCCGGGCTGGTGCAGCAGGTGGTGATCGATCCGGAGGGCGATTTCGCCTCTCTTTCCGATGTGTTCGACCATGTGGTGATCGACGCTGCGGCCTATTCCCCGGCGGAGATCGAGGCGCTGGCGGGCCGCATCCGCGAACACCGCGCCTCCGTGGTGCTGGCGCTGGAGGGGCTGGAGGTGGAGCAGCAGATCCGCTGCGCCGCGCAGTTCCTGAACGCGCTGTTCGATGCGCCCCGCGCGCACTGGTATCCCGCACTGGTGGTGGTGGACGAGGCACAGATGTTCGCGCCCTCGCAGGGCGGGGAGATGGCGGAGGACACGCGCCGCATGACGCTGTCCGCCATGACCAACTTGATGTGCCGGGGGCGCAAGCGCGGTCTGGCCGGGGTCGTGGCGACCCAGCGGCTGGCAAAGTTGGCGAAGAATGTCGCGGCCGAAGCTTCCAACTTCCTGATGGGCCGGACCTTCCTCGACATCGACATGCAGCGCGCGGCCGACCTGCTGGGCATGGAGCGGCGGCAGGCGGAGCGGATCCGCGATCTCGAGCGCGGGCATTTCCTCGCGCTCGGCCCCGCGATCAGCCGCCGTCCGCAGGCGGTGAAGATCGGCCCGGTGAAGACCGGCAAGGCGCTCGCGGTCGAGGGGTTGATGCCGCTGCCCGAGGCGCCGCGCGCCGAGATGGAGAGCCTGCTGGTGAAGGACCTGGCAGAGGAAGTCGCCTCCGTGCCGCCACCCCCGCCGCCCGCTCCCCCGCCACCGCCGGTCGAGGAAATCGAGCGCGGGCTGGTCGAGCGAGAGGCCGCCGCGGCCCCTGCGCCGACCGAGGATGACGGGGAACGCGAGGCACGGGTCGATGCGATCCTGCGTGAAATCGCGAACGAGGAGGGCGCGACCTATCGCCCGGCGAGCCGCCAGTACCAGGGTTTCCTCACCCGCTGCCGTCAGGCGCGCATCCCCGGCGTGCCGATGGACATGGCCGCGTTCCAGCGCCGCTTCGCGCTCGCGAGCGTCAGGATGGGCAATCTCGACGACCATGTTCGCGCCCGCGTGCTGGAGCTGGGCGAGGGCGTGGACGACGATATCCTCGCCCCCTTTCTCACCATCGCCACCGCGAACGCGCTGGGTGCCCCCGCGCCGGACGACGACGAGCTGGCGCGGGTGTACGGCACCAGCTCGCCGGGCCGCATCCGCCGCCTGCTCGACCATCTCGAACGGCTCGGCCTGATCGTGGTGCGTGAGGAATATGGGGGCGGACGCACGCTGCTGGTGCCCGGCCTGGAAGGTGTGTCGGTGGAATAAAACACCCAGCGCTCTCGCACCCTTGCGGGAGACCCCTATATCACTACCGCCGAGCAAAAATCTCGGCGCCGATCTTGTGTTGCAAAACCGCAACACCATCTTGGCCCGGTAGTCGAAACAAGGGGACAGTCCACCCATGAATCTCGAAAAGTTCACCGACCGCGCGAAGGGTTTCCTCCAGGCCGCGCAGACCGTCGCCATCCGCATGAACCACCAGCGGATCACGCCCGCGCATATCCTGAAGGCGATGATCGAGGACCCGGAAGGCATGGCCTCCGGGCTCATCGCTCGCGCAGGCGGCAATCCGCGTGACGTCGAAAGCGGGGTCGATACCGCGCTGGGGAAGATTCCGGCCGTGAGTGGGGGCGGGGCGCAGCAGACGCCGGGCCTCGACAACGATAGCGTGCGCGTGCTCGACCAGGCGGAGCAGATCGCGACCAAGGCGGGTGACAGCTACGTCCCCGTTCAGCGCTTGTTGCAGGCGCTGGCGCTGGCGACCACGACCAATGCCGGACAGGCGCTGAAGGCCGCCGGGGTCGAGGTGAAGGCGCTGGAGAACGCGATTCAGGAGCTTGCGGGCGGCCGCAATGCCGACACCGCGAGCGCGGAAGAAGCCTATGACGCGATGAAGAAATACGCCCGCGACCTGACCGAGGCGGCGCGGGCGGGCAAGCTCGATCCGGTGATCGGCCGGGACGAGGAAATCCGCCGTACGGTGCAGATCCTCGCCCGCAGGACCAAGAACAACCCCGCCCTCATCGGCGAACCCGGCACCGGCAAGACCGCCATCGCCGAAGGGCTGGCGCTGCGCATCGCCAATGGAGACGTGCCCGACAGTCTCAAGGGCCGCACGCTGATGAGCCTCGACATGGGCGCGCTGATCGCGGGCGCGAAATATCGCGGCGAGTTCGAAGAGCGGTTGAAGGCCGTGCTCGACGAGGTGAAGGGCGCGGAAGGCCAGATCATCCTGTTCATCGACGAGATGCACACGCTGATCGGCGCGGGTGCTTCTGAAGGTTCGATGGACGCCTCCAACCTGCTGAAGCCCGCCCTTTCGCGCGGCGAGCTGCATTGCATCGGTGCGACAACGCTCGACGAATACCAGAAATATGTCGAGAAGGACCCGGCCCTGCAGCGGCGTTTCCAGGCCGTCTATATCGACGAACCCAGCGTCGAGGATACGATCAGTATCCTGCGCGGGATCAAGGACAAGTACGAGTTGCACCACGGCGTGCGCATCACCGATGGCGCGATCGTCGCGGCGGCGCAGCTCTCCAACCGCTACATCCAGAACCGCTTCCTCCCCGACAAGGCGATCGACCTGATGGACGAGGCTGCGTCGCGCATCCGCATGGAAGTGGAATCCAAGCCCGAGGAGATCGAGGCGCTCGACCGGCGGATCATCCAGCTCAAGATCGAGGAGCAGGCGCTGCAGAAGGAAAGCGACAGCGCCTCGAAAGATCGACTGGAGAACCTGCGCAAGGAACTGTCGGGGCTCGAGGAGCAATCGAGCGCGCTGACCGCCCGCTGGCAGGGCGAGCGCGACAAGATCAACGCCGAAAGCCGGTTGAAGGAAGAGCTCGACCAGGCGCGGATCGAGCTGGAACAGGCGCAACGCGCGGGCGACCTCGCCAAGGCGGGCGAGCTTTCCTACGGCAGGATCCCCGAGCTGGAAAAGAAGCTCGCCGAGGCGAGCGGCCAGACCGAGAACGCCCTGCTGCGCGAGGAAGTGACCGAGGACGACATCGCCGGCGTGGTCAGCCGCTGGACCGGCGTGCCGGTCGACCGGATGCTGGAGGGCGAGCGTGAGAAGCTCCTCCAGATGGAAGCGATCCTCGGCAAGCGGGTGATCGGGCAGGAGCAGGCGGTGGAGGCCGTTTCCAAGGCCGTGCGCCGTGCGCGCGCCGGTCTGCAGGATCCGAACCGGCCGCTCGGCAGCTTCCTGTTCCTCGGCCCCACCGGCGTCGGCAAGACCGAGCTGACCAAGGCCCTCGCCGGCTTCCTGTTCGACGACGACCAGGCGATGGTCCGCATCGAC
Organism: Erythrobacter sp. LQ02-29; assembly: GCF_022576075.2. Taxonomy (NCBI): domain Bacteria; kingdom Pseudomonadati; phylum Pseudomonadota; class Alphaproteobacteria; order Sphingomonadales; family Erythrobacteraceae; genus Erythrobacter; species Erythrobacter sp. LQ02-29. The sequence continues at coordinate 1,385,298 of NZ_JANCNT010000001.1, forward strand.
ATGAGCGAGTTCATGGAGAAGCATGCGGTCGCCCGGCTGATCGGCGCACCTCCGGGCTATGTCGGTTACGAGGAAGGCGGCGTGCTGACCGAAGCGGTGCGGCGGCGGCCCTATCAGGTCGTGCTGTTTGACGAGGTCGAGAAGGCGCACACCGACGTCTTCAACGTGCTGCTGCAGGTGCTTGACGACGGGCGCCTGACCGACGGGCAGGGCAGGGTGGTCGATTTCTCCAACACGCTGATCATCCTGACCTCGAACCTCGGCAGTCAGTTCCTGTCCAATATGACCGACGAGCAATCGGTGGAGGATGTCGAGCCGCAGGTGATGGACGTCGTGCGCGGACATTTCCGCCCCGAGTTCCTGAACCGGCTGGACGAGATCCTCCTGTTCCATCGCTTGGCGCAGGAGCACATGGCCCCGATCGTGGATATCCAGGTCGCGCGGGTGCAGAAGCTGCTGGCGGATCGCAAGATCAAGCTCGACCTCACCGACGCGGCACGCCGCTGGCTGGGGCGGGTGGGCTACGACCCGGTCTACGGCGCACGGCCCCTGAAGCGCGCGGTGCAGCGCTATCTGCAGGACCCGCTCGCCGACAAACTCCTCCGCGGCGAAGTGCCCGACGGCAGCACAGTCAAGATCGACGAAGGCGACGGCGCGCTTGAGATGCGGGTGGGGTAGGGGAATAACTCTCGTATTCCGTACCCACACCAACAAAAAAGGGCCCCGGCATCCCGGGGCCCTTTTTCTAGAACCGAGGTAACTTCAATTAAAAGTTCGCGCGGAAGCCGGCGTAAAAGTACCGACCGATATTGTCGTAGATGCCTGAGCCAGCGCCCAGACCGGTAAGACCAAATGGCGGCTTCTCGTTAGTGAGATTGTCGACACCGACGTAGAAGTTGTAATCTTCCATCACGTCAAAATCGAGACGTAAGTCGTGGTAGGTACGGCTCGGATAGAAAACCTCCGCGGTATAATCAGGATTTAGCGGCGGAGCCTCGACGAGCGAGCCTGCCGTACATGGCGTATCGGTGCGCGGAATATAGGTAGTATCCCCCGTCGGGTCGAGGTCTAGGTTCGCCGCACAAAGCTGCGTACTCGACACGTAGTTTTCGGCGGAACCGATGTACATCTTGTCGATGAACCGCAGGCTGTAGGAAAGCGTGATCGGACCATGCTTGTACGAAGCATTGAAGTTCGCCGCCCATGTCGGGTCGCCCAATTCACCGCGAACTCGATTCGGCACCTCGGGGTTATCCGAGTCCAAATAATTGGTACGGTCCAGAACACGCGTCGCAATCGCTCGCAGGCTCAGACGATCCCCATTATCGAACGTCTTGCGATAGCTGAGGTCGAAATCGAGCCCCTCTGCGGTGAGTTTAGCAAAATTGATTGGCCCAATGAGCAACGCGGCATTGGGATCAAGTGAGCCACTAGATGTACGTGGAAAAACCGCGTCACAAAACGAGTTGTTGAGATCCGCCGCGTCGTAACAGTTATTAATAATCGATTGAGCTGCCACACTCGTAATAACGTTTTTCACCTTTATGTTATAGTAATCAACGGTAAACGACAAGCCTGGTGCGAAACGAGGCTGGAACACTCCGCCAATCGTATAGCTATCAGAAGTTTCTGCATTCAACTCGGGGTTTCCGCCCTGCAGTACCGGGCGGTTACCTTGCCTCATGTCGTCGAAACCATCCGGAACTCCGTCTGCCGCACAGTTGGCGGGGCGAGTAGCACTGCCCTGATCTATAAAATCGATATCACAAGGATCGTCGAAGAATAGGAAGTTCTGCGTCTGTGAGGCAAAAAGGTCGCTTAGAGTAGGCGAGCGAACGGCTCGCGAGTAGTTTGCCCGAAGCCGGATGTCGTCGATGGGGGCCCATACGAGGTTACCATTGTAAGCCCATACAGTCCCCGTACCGCCTGCACCTGAATTGTAGTCTGAAACACGTGCAGCACCAGACAGGGTCAGTTCCCGAGCGAAGGGCATATCAGCGAGTAGAGGAATCGAAAGTTCTCCGAAGCCTTCCAAAACCTCAAGCGCTGGCGGTTCGAACGCGCTAAACGCGTTAAAGAAAGTCGCGCCGCTAGCGGAAAGGGCGTCAGGACGCGAAAAAGCTGTTTCGCGCCGCCACTCTCCGCCCAAGACAACAGAAATGGGGCCGCCGGGGAGCTCGAAGAACGATCCACTATTCGTACTGATATAGCCGAGCACGTCATATTGCTCCGCACCATCATCCAAGGTCGCTGCAGTATTGATGTAGTCTAAGGCTCCACTACCGATTGCAGCGGTCGGTCCGAGAATGTTGATTGGAATACATGAAGCGTCGTTGTTGTTAGGGTCGGCATCTACATTGATGCGACAAGCGGGAGCGCCCGTTGACGGATCAATAACGGCATCGATTGCATTCTGTGCGTTCTGGTAAATTAGATTGTTCTGAGCATCCAGATGACTACGGAAGCGCCCGTATGTGAACGACAGGTCGTACCTAGTGCGAGAGTCGAGGTCGCCCTCGACCCCCACAACCGCACGATAGGTTTGACGTACGAGTTCGTCATTGCGCGTTCCAAAATCGGAATTATTCCGACTGATGAAGAAACCTTGGCTCGGTTGGGTAACACCGCCGAGACTTAGAAATGTCTGCTGTACCCGCCTGATCAGTTCTGCGTCCTCAGGGTTTAGATATGCATTATCGAAGCGGATGAAAGCAGTCGCGGTCTGGTTCGGCGTGGGACATTGGGTAGCCGCACCGCCGATCGACCCAAACGTTACTGCACAAGAGCCGTTGAAAAATGACGGGGTACCCTCACCGATCGCCTCGATTCGCGCGTACTTAAGCTCGGCATAAGGCCGGAAGGAGTCGCTAACATCGAAATGTGCCAGAAGGTTTACATTGTAGCGCTTGATATCCGGAATGAGTGTCCCGTCAGACAAAGCCGAACCGGTTCCCCCTACGGCATATCCATCCGGAAACGGACTGTTTGACTCGGCGTAGAGACGTCCGTTTGAATTGAAACGAAGCGCACCACCAAGCCCGTCTGTCCCGCATGCAAAAGGCTGAGTGGCAGGGTCCAAGCAATAAGTATAAACGGTACCGCCCTCAGACAGGTAGTCCAGACGGAGGTTGTCGAACAACTGTAGGTCGGGATCGCCGTCGGAGTTGCTCAGTACGTCACTATCGCTATCCACCTCTTCAAACGCTGTAAAGCCAATGCCCGCACCAGAAAGTTCTGGACGCTGAGAATTCAGAACCGAACTAATATTTGTAAATTCGGCTGAAAGCGCAATGTTGCCCCGACCATCGCCGAAGTTCTTGCCGGCGACGAGACCTAGAGAATAGCGGCCATTGTCGCCGCGTTCCGACATGCCCGCCTGGCCGTTCAATTCCAGACCTTCATAGTCGCGGCGCAGAACGAAGTTCACAACACCGGCGATAGCGTCTGATCCGTAAACCGCGGAGGAACCGCCGGTAACCACATCGACCCGTTCGAGCAGCTCGTAAGGAATGGTGTTCACATCGACCTGGAAGTCGCCGGCGCTCGCCGTGATATGACGCCGACCGTTGACAAGGGTCAGTGTGCGACTGGTGCCAAGTCCACGAAGGTCCAGAATATTGAGTCCGGTCGTACCGATGAACCGCTGTGAGTTCGAAGTGCTGAAGGTCGAGCGGAGCGAAGGCAGGTCGTTCAGCGCGTCGCCTAGGGAGATCGACCCGCTGTCGAGCAATTCTCCGGCTTCGACTGAAGTCACCGGGACAGGGGATTCGACACCGACAGGGCGCACGATGCGCGACCCGGTTACTACGATCACGTTCTCGCTCGGAGCGGTTGTGCCATCGGCGGATACCGCCTCTTCGTCGTCGCAAACGCCGTTGTTATTTACGTCCTCGCAGTCGGCGATAGTGGGCGAGTCCTGAGCGGCCGCGGGCGCAGCCAGACTAGCTACGGAAATAGCGAGCGCAGCGGCACCGGTATAGAATACGCCCTTTTGGCCGCGAACAGTCGTGATGCGAGAATTCATGTATTTAGTCCCCTGTCGGTTGCGTCCCGCCGAGGGGCAGCTGGCGTGATTAACACGCGCGGTTCCCCAAGGTCTCCTGACGAGGTATTCGCAGGTTGGCTGGATACGGCAAACCGAAAACTATCGCGCTCAAGCTCCTTTCACGGGCTTGTCGCAGAATTGCAACACATGCGTATCCCGAAGCCTAGCCTGTGAGCGGGTAGATGAACCATTAGGTTGAGCAAACAAAAAGGGCCCCGGTTGCCCGGGGCCCTAAATTTTTATCCCTTCGGTTCGATTAGAAGTCGAAGGAAAGGCCGAAGCGGAAATACCGAGGAGTCTGGTACACAGTCGGCTTGCCGTAATTCTCGGCGAGCGGAACCGCGACGGTCGTAGGCGTGGGCTGGCCGATCACCGTGTCCTCATCGCCGACCTCGTTATAGTCTACGGGGCTGTCGAAATTGAACACATTGAAGACATCGACCCGGATGCGCATGTCGCCACCGGTGTTAAGCGGAACTTTGTACTGGAGGTTAAGGTCGATCCGCTTCTCCCATGCACCGCGGAAGGCGCCTCCGCGACCAACAAGTACCGACGAATCAGCACTATCGGACGGCGAGTAGTCCGCATCGTGAGGGGCGAACCCGGCGCCACGATCACCGCAGTACCAAGTATCCGCACCACCATCCTCATACGGATCCTTGGCCCGACCGTCGGTGAAGGGGTAAATGCCCAAGCAACCGTACGGCCGACCCGAGCTGAACCGGGCGTTTGCACCGACCTGGAAATTATCGGTCAAGGAATACGCGCCATACAGCTTGAAAGAATGGCGGCGGTCATTGGGTAGGAACCCGTAAGCTCCGTCCATCCAGCCTGGCTCATCATAGTCCTGGGTCAGACCGACATCATCCTGACCATTGTCGGACTTCACGCCGCCTTCGTAGTTACCCTTCAGGCGCGACCATGTGTAGGAACCTGAAAGGAGCCATTTCCCGTCGAAATCACGATCGAACGAGAACTCCACCGCGTAATACTTACGCTTGGCAGCCGGTAGATCGAGGTATTCCGCCGGAATGGTAAGTTCGCCACCGGCAAATCCGCCCTGAGGAAGCACGTTGATGATCACGTCCTTGCCAGGGTTGAGCAGCACATAGCCGCCCGAACCGACGGAGAGATCCGCTTCACCACCGCAGGCGGCTGGATTGTCGCCGCAGAACTGACCCGTCGCATACTGGTTCAGGTCAGCATCCTCGAGCACGTTTTTCAGGTTCCGGTAGGTGGCATTGATGCCGAAGCGCCAATGATCACCAACCCGCGTTTCAGCGCCGATAATGAACTCGTCCATGTACTGCGGCTCGAGGTTCTGGGAAACCAGAGTGCTGGCATCCGAGAAGTTCGTGTCGGAAAACACGGTGGTCGAAACGGGCGGACCGACCGGTGTCGGGTTTTCGAACGTACCGGTGTAGTGATAGTACTCCTGGAAGTAGTTCTCCTGACCGGCAAGCCGCAAGTTGGTGTTGGCGGCTACCGGGAGGTAATACCGCCCATAGAAAGCCGACAGCCGCGTGCGGTTGTCCCCAAAAACGTCGAAATTCGCACCGAGGCGAGGGCCCCACTGGTTCTTGATGTCGACGAACTTCGCGTCTCCGCCATTGCCGTAGTTGACGAACCGATCGTTGCGAATGCCGAGAGACAGGTTGAGGCGATCGGTTACGTCCCAGTTATCCTGCAGATAGAACGCAGTGTTCTTGTTGGTGAACTCGCCTGCCGAAGTGTAGACGATACGACGGAGGTAAACTTCGTTCGGTGCAATCGGATTGCCCGAAGAAGCAAAGAGCGGCGCACCCGTCCGGTTGCGATAGAAATAGTTAATTTCGCCGCCGGAGTAAGCCGAAGTGTTGTCCGCCTTCAGGATTTCATGATCGACGCCAAAGCGAAAGTGATGTTCTCCGAGGAAGTTTGCGAAGATATCGATGTCAGCGCGGTACTGTTCGCGAGAGTCCGAACCGTTGTCGAGCAGAGAACCAATGCCCTGAATGAACCGGTTCACACCCTCCGTGGTAGCGCCCACGTCTACCGTATAAGGAACGGACGCATCGGTGCCGGTAAGGCGACGTTCGTAGTCCGACTTGCCGTACATCGCGGTGACAGTCATCCAGTCAGTGAAGTTACCAACGTACCGACCAACGAAGTTCTCTCCGCCCTTGTACTCGTACTGGCTCACAACACGCGAACCCGTATCCTGGTCGGTTTGCTCGGTCTGCGAGTCGTTAAAATAGGTGAACTCCAACCGATGCCCGTCGAACGGAAGGAAGTCGACCTTACCACCGTAGAAAGGCGTGTCGTATGAAAAGTCCGTCTCAACACCCGAAACAGCGACGCTTGAGGAGTTGTAGTAACGCGGGTTTACGAACGCAAAACCGAAGAGCCGATCCTTGATGATCGGGCCGGAAAGCCAGACGTTACCTTCCACCTGTTCGCGCGAACCCTGAGAGTTCAGCGTCGCATAGGTGTCAGGTGAATCTTCCCGAAGCCCGTTGGGTTCGTAATAGACGTTCATCCCGCCGTGCAACTCGTTGCTACCCGAGCGACTGACGGCGATCACGGCACCGCCGGTCGAACGACCGAACTCGGCCTGATAGCCCCCGGTTTTGATCTGTACCTGATCGTAGAATTCGAACGGAACCGTAGAGCCACCGACGAACGTCCGAAAATTCGTTACGTTCATGCCGTTGATATAATAGATGTTCTCGGCGACCGACGATCCACCGAGAGAGATCACACCGCCATTGCCGTTGAAAGCAGTATCACCCGGAATAACCTGAGGGGCAAGCAGCGCAACGCTTTCGAGCGTACGAGGGACGGGGATATCGCTCGCGATTTCCTGAACGTCGAACGTGCGCCCGGTTGCGGCCTGTGAAAAATCGAGAGAGCGCGCGCGTGTCCCGGTAACGACAATCTCTGCGCCGCCCGCCGTAGCTTCAGGCGTCAAGGTGACCGTATAAGACGAGCCACCCAAGGCAGCGGAGGCGGAAGTTACGCGAGTGGTGCCGAAGCCCGGAGCGGAAACAACGATGTCGTAACCGCCGAACGAAAGGCCGGTGAACGTAAAACCGCCTGCAGAGCCGGTGGTCGCAGTGCGGGAGAAACCGCGATCGGTGGACTGAACCGTAACAGTCGCGCCCGCAACTGGGCTGCCGGCGTCATCAACGACAGTACCACTAATTTGGCCAGCCGCGACGTCTTGGGCAGCCGCAGGTTCTGCAACCAGAAGCCCGCCCACGGCACCTGCCCCAAGAAGAGCGAGCGCCTGAAATGCGGTTCCCGCGGAAAGCTTCCGCTTACGCAGAATTCCGCTTCGAATTGGATGGGATGTCATATGGGTTCAATCCTCTTGAACATTATCCGAAGGAATCAGCCTCCCCCAAAGGGCTTTTTCGCAGCTGAATATGATGGCATTGCGCGAATTCGCAGGTGTGTTCAATCGCCTCCATCCCGATGCAGGCCTCCGCCGTCCAGGCTGTGACACATTTGCAACGTTTCCGTTGCCTTCCTGTGGCACCGTAAGTTGGGAAGGTTGGAACACCCGCCCCCCTCCCTTGACTCCGCCCCCCAACTCGCCCCACCGCCGGTGGCAAATAAAAACCCACCTTCAGGAGAGCCACATGTCCGCAGCCTATATCGTCGATGCGTTACGCACTGCCGGGGGGCGCCGCGGCGGTCGCCTTGCCGGGGTTCACGCGGTCGACCTTGCAGCGAATTCGCTGGATGCGCTGGTCGAACGGACCGGCGTCGATCCCGCGGCGATCGAGGACGTCATTATGGGCTGCGTCGGGCAGGCGGGCGAGCAGGGTATGCAGGTCGGGCGCAACGCCGTGCTCGCGGCGCGGCTGCTGCCGGAATCGACGCCCGCCGTGACGATCGATCGCCAGTGCGGATCGAGCCAGCAGGCGATCCAGTTCGCCGCACAGGCGGTGATGAGCGGCACGCAGGACGTGGTTGTCGCCGCCGGGATCGAGAGCATGAGCCGCGTTCCGATGGGCACGCCGGTAACGCTGGCGATGAAGGAGGGGCTGGGCAACTACAAGTCGCCGGGTCTCGAGGCCAAATATCCGGGCGTGATGTGGTCCCAGTTCGTCGGGGCGGAGATGGTCGCGAAGAAGCACGGCTTCGACAAGGACGACCTCGACCGCTTCGCGCTGGAAAGCCACAGGAAGGCGATCGCCGCGACCGAGGCGGGCCGTTTCGAGGCCGAGATCGTGCCGGTGGAGATCGAGACGCCCGATGGCGCGGAGATGCACACCGTGGATGAGGGCATCCGCTTCGACGCAACGCTGGAAAGCATCGCTTCGGTCAAAAAGCTGTCGGAAGAAGGCGTGATCACCGCCGCCAGCGCCAGCCAGATCTGCGATGGTTCCAGCGCGGCGCTGATCGTGTCCGAACAGGCGTTGAAGGATTACGGCCTCACCCCGATGGCGCGGATCGTCAACCTGACGGTCACCGCGGGCGACCCCGTCATCATGCTGGAAGAGCCGCTGTTCGCGACCGACAAGGCGTTGCAGCGCGCGGGGCTGACCATCGACGACATCGACCTTTACGAGGTCAACGAGGCGTTCGCGCCGGTGCCGCTCGCCTGGCTGAAGCATGTCGGGGGCGATCCGGACAAGCTCAATGTCAATGGCGGCGCGATCGCACTCGGCCACCCGCTGGGTGCGTCGGGCACGAAGCTGATGTCGACCCTGTTGCACGCGATGAAGGCGCGCGGGGCCAAGCGCGGCCTGCAGACGATGTGCGAGGGCGGCGGCGTCGCCAACGTCACGATCGTCGAGGCGATGTAGGTCACGGCTCGAAGATAAATTCCCCTGGTGTTGAGTCTGTCTAGGCACTGTACTCGCTTTGCGCGCAGTGCTTGAGCAAGGGACAGCCCTTGGACAGGCTCAGGGCGAGCGGTTCTGAGAAACACAGGAGAGATCAATGGAAGTCAGCAGCAATACCCCCGCCATCGTGACCGGTGGCGCCTCCGGTTTGGGCGCGGCCACCGCGCGCGCGATCGCGGCGAAGGGCGCGAAGGTCGCCCTGTTCGACATGAACGAGGAGAAGGGCAACGCTCTCGCCGAGGAGCTGGGCGGCGTGTTCTGCAAGGTCAACGTGACCAGTGAGGAGGAGGTCGACGCCGCCTTCGCGAAGGCGCGCGAGGCCCATGGGCAGGAGCGCATCCTGGTCAATTGCGCCGGCATCGGCAACGCAATGAAGACCGCGAGCCGCGACAAGGAAACGGGGGAGATCAAACATTTCCCGGTGTCGGCGTTTGAATTCGTCGTGCAGGTCAACCTGATCGGCACCTTCCGCTGCATCGCCAAGGCGGCAGCGGGCATGATGAGCCTCGATCCGCTGAACGACGAGGGCGAGCGCGGGGCGATCGTCAACACCGCCAGCGTGGCTGCGGAAGACGGCCAGATCGGCCAGGCGGCCTATTCCGCGTCGAAGGGCGGAGTGGTCGGCATGACGCTGCCGATCGCGCGCGACCTGATGAACGAAGGCATCCGCGTGAACACGATCCTGCCCGGCATCTTCCACACGCCGCTGCTGATGGGCCTGCCGGAGAAGGCGATCGACGCGCTGAATGCCTCGGTGCCGTTCCCCAAGCGGCTGGGCAACCCCGAGGAATATGCCCACCTCGCGATGACCATGATCGAGAACGGTTATTTCAACGGCGAGGACGTGCGGCTGGACGGGGCGATCCGGATGGCCCCGCGCTAGGGCTCCTGTCCTACTCGGCTCGGGCGCGGTAATCCGCGCCCGATGACTTCCTTCATGCGCCCCTTTTCCGATCCCTTTTGCGGGGTATCGGGGAAGGGGTTTTTCCTGGCCCAGTACACTGTTCCATGTGTTCCATCGTGTAGGGTTTCGCACCGACGCCGCGCCTTGGAATGTGCCTGCAAGGGGCGCGAGCGAGGGGCTGCGAAGCTTGATCGATGCGGTGGGTGCAGTAGGAATGACGATCATGTCTCGCAAAGCCACCACCGCTCCCGTCCTCGCCGATTTCCTGCCGTACCAGCTCTCGATCGCCTCGAACGCGGTCAGCGGCCGGATCGCGCAGCTCTATCAGGAGCGGTTCGGTCTGAAGGTCGGGGAATGGCGGATCATGGCCGTGCTGGGCGAAGCGGACGAGCGTACGCAGCGCGAACTCGTGGCGCTGACCCTGATGGACAAGGTCGCGGTCAACCGGGCATGCAAGGCCCTGGTCGACCGTGGTCTGGCGGCCCGGCGACCCAATGCGCAGGACGGGCGCTCGCACCATCTGGCGCTGACGGAGGAGGGGCGCGGAATCTACGCGCAGATCATGCCGCTTGCGCGCGAGAGCGAAGCGCAACTGCTCGAAGGATTCACCGCCGCGGAAGAGGAGAGCCTGCGCGCCCTGCTGGCCAGGGTGCGCGAGCGCGCCGGATCGATCGCGCCCGAACTGGGCTGAGCGATCAGCCCTTCACCGGGCCGCCCGCCGCGAAGGCATCGGCGATGGAACACGCCGCGGGGCCGAGGATGACGATGAACAGCACCGGCAGAATGAACAGGATCAGCGGGATCGTCATGATCGCGGGCAGGCGGGCCGCCTTCTCTTCGGCGCGCATCATCCGCTCGTTGCGGAACTCGGCCGACAGCACGCGCAGCGCGGAGGCGAGCGGTGTGCCGTAGCGCTCCGTCTGGATCATGGTGGTCACCACGCCGCGCACCGATTCCAGGTTCACGCGATAGGCCAGGTTGTCGAACGCCTGCTTGCGTTCGGACAGGAAGGAGAGCTCGATCGAGGTCAGCGTGAATTCCTCGCCCAGTTCGGGGTAGGCGGAGCCCAGTTCGCGCGCCACCCGGCCGAAGGCGGCATCGACGGTAAGGCCCGCCTCGGCGCAGATGACGAGGAGGTCCAGCGCGTCGGGCAATCCCTTGCGAATTTCGGCGGTCCGCTTGGTCGCCTTGTTCTTGAGGAAGATCTCCGGTGCCTTGTAGCCGATGCCGACCGCTGCGGCGAAAGTGGCGAACCGCTTGAAATCGCCCCATTCGGGAAAGGAGTTGCCCAGATAGACCACGAAGAAGACCAGCAGGCCGAGCGTGATTGGCACCACCATGCGCGCGCCGATGACGAAGAAGGCGAGTTCGGGATTGCGATAGCCGGCATGCGCCAGCTTCTGACGGATGTCCTTCAGCTGGCTTTGCTGGAGGACCCTCATCTTCTCCAGCCGCTCGCGCACCAGTTCGGTCTGGTTGGTTCGCTTGACGAGGCTCTGCCGCTTGCGCGCGGTCGACTTTACGATGCCGGATTTCAGTTCGTCTCGTCGCGCGTTCAGGGCCCGCAGGCGTTTCGCCATGGGGTTCTTCACGCTCATCGCGGTATAGACCGCGAACAGCACCGACAGCGCGGCGACCGCGGCCAGCACCGTGCCCGCGAAGATCACGTCGACGCCCAGGAGGGTAGGGCCGGTGGCGGAGGAGAGAAGGATCACGTTCGCCTCAGATCTCGAAATTAATCATCTTGGCCATGATGAACGCGCCGATGCCCATCCACACCATTCCGCCGAGCCCGGCGATGATCAGGCGGTCTTCGGTAAAGAAGCCCTGCAGATAATCGGGCTTCATGTAATAGACGAGCCCGAAGACGAGGAAGGGCAGGGCCCCCACGATGTAGGCCGATGCCTTGGACTCCGAGCTCATCGCCTTGATTTTCAGCTTCATCTGGCTGCGCTTGCGCAGCACTTCGGAGAGATTGGACAGCGTTTCGGCCAGGTTGCCGCCGGTCTCGCGCTGAATGGCGAGCGAAATGCAGAAGAAGTTGAATTCGGGAATACCGAGCTTTTCCGCCGCCACCTGCAACGCCTCGTCCATCGTGCGCCCGATCCGGATACGCTCGCAGATGCCCTTGAATTCCTGGCCTACCGGCCCCGGCACCTCCCGCGCGACGACCTGCAGCGTCTCGGTGACGGGCAAGCCGGATCGAAGGCCACGAACCAGCAATTCGATCGCATCGGGGAACCGCGCATTGAACTGCGCCGTACGCTTCGTGATGAGGCGGCTAACATAGAGATGGGGAAGCCCGAGGCCGACGATCACCCCGACGAACAGGCCCAGGAACAGCGCGCCAGACTTCAGGAAAACGAGCCCGCCGACCACCAGCCCCAGACCGATGCAGGTGTTCATGTAGCCGGTGACCGACCATCCCTTGCCGGTGCGGTCGAGCCGGTTCTGGATCTGTTGCATGCGCGTCGAGTCGGTCGCGAACATACCCTTTTGCGACCGGCGCGAAGCGATGGCTTTCTTGAGCTGGGATTCGACCCTGGTCTCGGTGTTTTGCGAATGGCGATAGCGCACCGTTTCAAGCCGGCGTCGGCTTTCCTTGGCCGGAGAAGCCCCGCCGAGAAAAGCGTAGGCAAGCAGCGCCAGCGTGGCGAGACCGCCACATAGGACCAAGATGAAATCGGTGCTCACGATATCGCCGCTTCCCTGTCTCCGCTCTCGCTCGCGCCCGCGCCTCAGCGCGCCGCGGCTTTCTCTTTCGGTTTCGAAGAGCTCTTGGCCCCCGGAATGAGCGACTTGAGATCGAGGCTTTCGAGTAGCGATTTCTTCTGCGTATTGCTCACACTGCCGGCTCCATCAACACTATCGTCGCCCAGCGCCGCGATCCGAGAGCCCAGTTCGCGGATCACTACGCTGGCCTTGCTCGATGGCGTGGCATGGGTAAGCACGCGGCCCAGCTTGGCGGCATTGGAAGCGGCCTTCGCATCGAGCGGCACGACGAAGTCGATCTTGGTCTCGATCGAGGCTTCGAAATCGCTCCTGCTGATCTCGGCCACCGCCGGCTGGGATTTGTTGGCGACGATTACCGGCTCGACATGCGGGGCGTGGGTTTTCATCCAGCTGAGAATCCGGATGGTGTCGCGCGCGGCCGCCAGGGTGATCTCGGTCGCGATGACCGCCACGTTCACGTCGTTGAGCAGATGCGGGAAGTTGATCAGCATGTTGCGCGGCAGATCGATCACGGTCAGTTCGAACGCCTGACGAAACTCTTCCGTCAGTTGCACGAAGGCCGCGCCATCGGTCAGCAGCGGTGCATTCATCGGCGCTTCCGCCGACAGGATCGCGAGCTTCGCATTGGCGCGGATCATCGCGCGTTCGATGAACAGGCCGTCGATGCGGCTGGGGTTCTCGATCGCGTCGGTCAGGCCGCGACCCGGCTCGAGGTCGAGGGTCAGGGCCCCCACGCCGAAATGGATGTCGAGGTCCAACAGCGCGGTCGTCAGCTTGTGCTGCTCGCTGAACTCCCAAGCCAGCGACGTCGCCAGCGTGGACGCGCCGACACCGCCGCGCGTTCCGATGATCGCGGTGCTGATATGCCGCCGCCCGGTATTGCCTTCGCCCGCCTTCGGCGCGGTGAATATCTCCTGCGCTTCCTGCAGGGCTTCGTACATTGTCTTCAGCGCCAGCGGCTTCAGCATGTAGTCGTGCATGCCGCTGGCCAGGAGACCGCGATAAAGACGCACATCGTTGATCTGGCCGATCGCGATTACCACCGTACCGGGTTCGCAGACCTCGGCCAGGGAGTTGATGTCGTTCAGCGGATCGCCGCATTCCGACAGGTCGACCAGCAGGATGTTGGGGCTCGCGCTCACAGCCAGCGCCTGCACCGCGTCGCGCAGGCCGCCCTTGTGGCACAGTTCCGGCGACCAGCCCATTTCGGCGACCGCGCTACGGACCGTGTCGAGCGCCGCTGTATCGCAGATATAGGCGCTGACGGGGGCGCGGCTCGCGCTGTTCCAGGGTGCGTTCATGATGTCAGTCTCCCGATCCGCCTAGGGATATGCCGCCCGAACCACCCGAGGTACCGCCTCCGGCAGAGCCGCTCGTCGACGGTGCCTGCCCCTTGGCCACGGCACGGCTGGCACCGTAGATCAGCTGCTGTTCCGTCCCATCCTGACCGCGCACCAGGTCTTCCGGATCGGCCACCATAGCAGCGAGATTGGAATTGACCGCGCAGCCATAGTTGGAGCTGTTGCCGTTGCGGGGGTTGAAATCGGTCTTCACCGACCAGTCCGGGCAGCCCGGCACGCTGGCGGTGGTACGGGTCAGAACCACCCGCGCGCTACCCGGTTCGACATAGCCGGGCGTGACCGGCGCGCCTTCGCTCAGCAGGATGCCATGCTTGGCTGCGAGGCGCGCGATCTCGTCGCGCGTGGCGGGGCTCATCGCCGGATCTTCGATCGCCAGGCGATCGCCGTATTTGAGGTCCATAGCTTCCAGCCACCCGGCCAGCCGACCTTCCTCGCCCACGGGTAGCCCGCCGGGACCGGTCCGCAGATCGATCGTGTAATTGCTGCGTTCGACCACGGGCTGATGGACAGAATAGAGCGACGTGTTATCGGCCATCCTGCCGCAACCGGCCAGGCCGGATCCGGCGAGGACGGCGAGCATGCCAGCGGTCAGGGCTTTGGTAGGAGACATCGCGTTCACCTCGCTCATTTCATGCTGAAGCCGGGGGCGGCATTCGGATCGGTCTTGCGCTCGCCCATGACATTTTGGGGCGGGAGCGCCTGGGCCGCGGGTGGCTGCTGACCGATCACGGGCGCGCCAACCGCGTCCGCATCGCGCTGAACAGGTCCGGGGCGCTGTTCACCGGAAACACCGGCATTGCTCTTGAAAATGGTATTGCGCTGCAATTCGTCTGGCACGTGGAAGCCATCGGTGGGCAGCACGATGTCCTTCGCATCGACCGGCTTCACCAGATAGGGAGTGACGACGATCACCAGTTCGGTTTCGCCCCGGCGGAAATCGCTGGAGCGGAAGAGATTGCCCAGGACCGGTACGTCGCCGAGACCGGGGGTCTTCTCGATCTGGTTCTGCATGTTGTTGGTCATCAGACCGGCAATCATGAAGCTCTGGCCCGAGCCGAGCTCGACCGTGGTTTCGGCCCGGCGCGTGGTCAGCGAGGGGACCTGGAAACCACCCAGCGAGACCGCATTCTGCGAGGACAGTTCGGACACTTCCGGACGGACACGGAGCGAGATCCGTCCGTCGGACAGCACCACCGGAGTATACTCCAGGCTGACGCCGTATTTCTTGAATTCGATCGTCGTCTGACCGAAGCCCTGGTTCAGCGGAATGGGGAATTCCCCGCCCGCCAGGAACGTCGCGGTCTCGCCCGAGATCGCGGTAAGATTGGGTGCCGACAGCGTGCTGATCAGACCCAGCCGCTCGCCTAGGTCGAACGCCTGCGAGATATCCAGCCCGAACAGGCGGCCCGCCAGGGTGATAGCGGTCTGCCCGACGTTGTTGGAGGCGATGGGGAAAGCGGACCCACCCAACACGAACTGGCGCGTGACGGGATCGAAGGGGAGCGAGATCGAACCTGCAGGCAGGCCGAATTGCGCCGACGCGTCCACCACTGGGAGATTCGAGACGTCGATGTCCGTAATATTACCGAAATTGCGACCGCGATTGACCCCGAACATGAAGCCATCGGTTGTGTCGCGGGTCTTCAGGTTCGATCCGATCTCGCGCACCAGCGAGCGGCTGACCTCGGCGAAGCGCACCTGCAGGTTCACCTGCAACGGGGTCGCCATGCGCAGCCGGCTGATGACGTTGGTCTGATCGCCCAGGAATGCGGCAACCAGCCGCTCCGCCTCGGCGACGTCGTCGGGCTGGGTAACGGTGCCGGTCAGCAGCACGGTGTTGCTTCCGATGTTCGCCGTGGCGATCTTCGCCTCCGGCATGGCGAGCGCCAGCATCTGGTCGATGCTGCCGATGTTCGACCCGACGCGCACATTGGCCGCCCAGACCACCTGCCCCTTCGCGTCGCTGGCATAGACGGTGGTTTCGCCGCCCGCCTTGCCCAGGAGATACAGCTGGTGCTGCGATTTGACCTGCACATCCGCGATCTCGCTATTGGCGACGAACACGTCTGCCAGCGTCGCGGGAATGGAGACCAACTCGCCGCGCCCGATCGATAGGGTGATGTCCTGCGAGGGGCGCACGATGGACTGCGCGTTCGCCGATGCTGCGGGTAGGGCGGCGAGAGGCAGCGCGGCGATGCCGAGGGCGAGCGCCCGGGCGAGAATGCGGTGAGTCATCGGTTTGCCTTTCGCGGCTGCCGTCGAACGAGATGGGAAAGCAAGCATCCGGTGCCTCACTGCACGATCCGGTTGGACACGGCATTGCCGGCGTTCCGGTTGCCGTTGGCGGACATCTGATTGAGAAGGTTGACCATCGCGGCTGCTTGCGCGTCATTGGTGGTAGCGCCCCCGGTATCAGACCGCTTCGCCTGACCGTTGCGATTGATCTCGACCGCGCTGGTATCGGTGCCGCGGGTGACGCGCACGATAGGGCCGGTGGGCTGGCTGGGAGCGGTACCGGGCATCGGCAGGTAGTTCATCGGCATCTGCGCCTGTCCCTGCTGTTGCTGAGACGCGGGGCGAGAGCGAACGAACGTGCGGTTCTGGAAGCGGGAGACATCGCCCCCGGTGGCATAGCTGCTGCCGCCGTCGGTCGGACGCGAGGCGGCCCTGCGCAGCAGGCGCTCTTCCTCTTCCGGCGTCGCATCTTCGGGGATCTTCACGTCGCCTTCGGCGATCGCGCGCTCGAGATCGTCCTGGTTGTCGGCGAGCGAGCGCAGCGCCAGGCTGAGCGTCCCGATCGTCTGCGCTACTGCGACCTTTTCCGCCATCTTCGGCGTAACTTCCAGCGTGACGGTGGTGAAGCCGGTGACTTCGGTCTTGCCGTCCTCACCCTTGGTTGTCTCGGTCTTCTTGTCGGTGGCGAGGACACGCAGATTGCGCAGGAAGGTTTCCGTCGCGTTGAGACCGCTGGTGGTGTCGTCGCCCGCGATCGACTGGGTCAGCATCAGGTCGACATGGTCGCCTGGGAAGATGAAGCCGCCGACGCCGGTCATGTCCGAGACCGGGATAGTGACGGCGCGCATGCCCGGGGCGAGTGCCGCGGCCAGGAAGCCACGATCGCCCGGTGCGACCAGCGCGCCTTGCGTCACCGGCTCGCCGGCAGTGATCGGCAGGCGGACGACGGTGCCTAGCAGCTTGTTGATATCGGTTTGGCCATCGATGAAATAGGCGTCCTTCATCAGCCCGTCCGGCCATTGCTGGTAACCGATCGCGTCGGCGGTGATGATGGTGCCGGCGGGCAGCGCCCGCTGCGCGACGAGGACGCGGGTCCCCGCAGGTTGGGCCGGGACCGCGCTCGCTTCGGGTGCCGAAGAGCCGACGATCATGCTGCGCGCGGCCAGCGCGGTGATAATCGCAACGAACAGCGCGCCGACGATCAATATGACTTTCTTCCGGTCCATGGCTCTTGGAGGCCCCCTAATCGCCCGACCCGTTTCGGGCCCGGTTCACCCGTTGGACTACGGGAAAAATGGTTAAAAAGGAGTTCACCCGAAAACTTGCGTAAATCCGGGCAATGCGAGGTAGTTCGCGCTCACTACCCACAGCGCGGCGCACGAAATCGCGACGCCATAGGGCACGGCGAGACGGTCCTTGCGCCGGCGCGCGATATGCCACGCGCCGAAGACAAGCGTGAGCACGCCGCCCAAGATCGCCATGAGGACGATCAGCTGTAGGAACAGGGCGGGCGCGATCCACAGCGCGAGTGCGGTCAGCAGCTTCACATCGCCGCCGCCCATCGCCCGGATGGCGAACAGGCCGGCGGTGATCGCGAAAGTCCCTAGCGCGATACCCAGCTGGATCGCGACGCCCGGCCACAGCGACAGGCCGCTGCTCCACCAGAACAGCGGCGCACCGAGCGCGATCGCCAGGTTAAGCCAGTTGTCGATCCGGCGATGCCGCAGGTCGGTAAAGGCGGCGTAGAGCAGCGCGATTGCCAAGGCTGCGAGCAGTCCGTAGTGAAAGCTGTCGTGCTGCATGAAGCCCCCGTGCATGAATGCGTGCACGCCGTGCTACAGGGCAGGGCTTACCAAATAGTAACCACGTTTGCCGCCCGGAGGCGCAGCATGATCGAAACCGGACAGGCGACCGCTAGGCAGCATTCCCGCCGATCGATTCCGTACGGTGCGCGGGAGAGCCGATGGCGTGCGCCGGGCGGTGCCGATGTGCGGCGGATCGACTGGGGCGAAGGTTCCGCTACCCGCGGATCGATCCTGTTCCTGCCCGGTCGCGGCGACTTTTACGAGAAATACCTCGAATCGCTGGGTGAATGGCACGCGGCGGGCTGGCGCGTCACCGCGTCCGACTGGCGCGGGCAGGCGGGTTCGGGCCGTTTGGGGACCGATCCGCTGACCGGCCACGTCGCCGATTTCGCCGACTGGGTGCGCGACCTTGCGGCCCTGTGGGCGGAATGGAAGGTGACGACGCCTGCGCCCCATGTACTGATCGGCCATTCGATGGGCGGCCACCTGGCGTTGCGTGCCGTGGTAGAGGGCAAGGTCGATCCTACCGCGCTGGTGCTATCCGCACCGATGCTGGGCTTCGTCGGTCAGCCGCTCCCCCCGGCGGTGATGCACACGATCGCGCGGGTCATGCGCGCGCTGGGCGATCCGCGGCGCCCGGCCTGGAAGTGGAGCGAGAAGCCCGGCGTGCTGCCGACGACGCGGGTCGCGCTGCTGACTCATGACGAGGACCGGTATGAGGACGAGATCGCGTGGCGCGAAACGCGTCCCGGGCTGGCGATGGGGCCGGGCAGCTGGGGCTGGGTCGAACGGGCCATGGCGTCCATGCGCGCGCTTGCCGCGCCGGGTGTGCTGGAAAAAGTCGATCTGCCGGTCCTCCTGATCGCGACGCGAGTCGACCGTCTGGTCTCCTTTGCTGCCATCGAACGGGCGGCGGAGCGGCTTCCGCATGCCGAACTGGTCGCTTTCGGCGAAGAAGCGCGTCACGAGATACTGCGCGAAGCCGATCCAGTGCGCGACCGGGCGATGGAGACGATCGCCGACTTCCTCGCCCGCGAAGCGCCCGCGCCGCGCTGAGGGAAGCGGCTTGACGCAGGAGCATTACGATATTGCGGTGATCGGCGCGGGTATGGCCGGGGCCAGCCTGGCAGCCGAATGCGCCCCGAACGCGCGGGTCTTGTTGCTGGAGGCGGAGGAACGACCGGGTTATCACACCACCGGACGTTCGGCTGCGTTCTGGGAGGAATGCTATGGCGGCCCCGCCATTGTCCCACTCACCCTCGCCTCCGGCGCGTATCTGCGCGATGGCGGGTTCCTGAAACTTCGCGGTGCGATGACCATCGGTCAAAGCGACGATGCTGGGCTGATCGATGCCTTCGTAAACCGGTTCTCGGACACAGGCGCGACGATTGAGCGAATCGGTGCGGTCGCCATGCGCGCGCGCCTCCCCGATTTGCTCCCGGAATGGACGGAAGGGGTTTGGCAGCCGCATTGTTCGGACATCGACGTCGCCGCGCTTCACCAGCACTATCTCGCACTGGCCGCCCGAGCGGGAACACGCCCGCTATGCCGCGCGCGGATCGCCCGGATCGAACGGAACGCAGAGCGCTGGGCGATAGCGGACGAACGCGGCCGCAGCTGGCAGGCTTCCGCCATCGTCAATGCCGCAGGCGCCTGGGCAGACGAGGTCGCGCGGATGGCCGGCGCGCGCGCTCTAGGCATTCAGCCCCTGCGCCGGACCGTCGCGCAAGTCGAGACCGATCCGCCAACCGATCCCGCTGCGCCGCTGGTGCTCGACATTAACGGTCGGTTCTACTTCAAGCCGGAGAGTGGCCGCTTGTGGCTGAGCCCGCACGACGAAACCCCCTCGCCCGCGGTCGATGCCGCGCCCGAGGAAATCGCCATCGCCGAGGCGATCGAGCGCTACCAGCAGACGGTGGACGCGAAGGTGACGCGGGTCGAGCGGCGCTGGGCCGGATTGCGCAGCTTCTCGCCCGATCGCGCACCCGTCTATGGTTGGGACCCGACAGTAGATGGGTTCTTCTGGTTCGCCGGGCAGGGGGGCTTCGGCATTCAGACCGCGCCCGCCGCGGCCCGGCTCGCCAGCCAGCTACTGCTCGATGCCCCGCGCGACGCGATGACCGCGCCGCTGGATGCCGGGCTCTACCGCCCGGGCCGCTTCGCCTAACCGCCGCGCATGAACCGTTCGGCTTCGTCGCTGGCGAGCCGGTCGACGCGCTCGTTCTCTGGATGGCCGGAATGGCCCTTTACCCATGTCCAGCGAATCAGATGCGGTCCCGCCGCACGGATCAGTTCGTGCCACAGATCGTCGTTGCGGACCGGCTTCTTGCTGGCGTTCACCCAGCCGCGCTTCTGCCAGCCGTGGATCCACTTGGTCATCCCGTCGATGACGTAGCGGCTGTCGGTGTGCAGGTTGACCTCGCACGGCACGATCAGGGCATCGAGCGCACGAACGACCGCCGTCATTTCCATCCGATTGTTGGTGGTATCGGGCTCTCCCCCCGACAACTCCTTCTCGTGCGCGCCCATGCGCAGCAGCGCGCCCCAGCCACCCGGGCCGGGGTTCCCCTTGCAGGCACCATCTGTAAAGACATCGACTTTCTTCATAGGGCGAACGCCTCCTCCCCCGCATCGCGATAGAAGGCAAGACGGCGCGCGAAATCCATCGGGTTCTTGCGCGTCACGACCGCGTCGGCCGGGGTGTGGAGCCAGTCCCACGCCCGTGTCGCGACGAAGCGCAGCGCCGCCCCGCGCCCCAGCATCGGCAGAGCGTTCTTCTCCGCGCGGGCGAACTCCCGCTGGCTCTGATAGCCTTGCGCGAGAGCGGCGGCGATCTCTGGGCGGAAGCCGCCGCCCTTGTCGAAGGCCCACGCCGCGTGGGTGATGGCGAAATCGTAGGCGAGCAGATCCTCGCAGGCGAAATAGAAATCGATCATCCCGGTCACTTCGTCGCCGAGCATCAGCACATTGTCGGGAAACAGGTCCGCATGGATGATCCCGCGCGGCAGGCCGCTGGGCCAGTCCCGCTCCAGCGCCGTGAGCTCGGGTTCGACGAGCGACTCGAGTGCCGGATCGATCCGGTCTAGCCCGTCCGCGCCGCACCCCGACAGCAGCCGCCGCCATTCGGGAAGGTCCATGGTGTTGCGCCGGGTCCCGCCGAAATCGACTGCATCGCGGTGCAGCCGGGCCAGCGCCGCTCCGACCGCATGCGCCTGGGCCGGGTCCGGCCGGTCGGGCGCGACGCCGGGCAGGTATTCGATCAGGGCCGCCGGCTTGTCGTGTATCCTCCGGAAGGCCGCGCCGTCCCGGTCGTGGATGACCCGCGGCACCGGTCCGCCCTTCTCAGCCAGATGATCGAGCAGGCCGAGGAAGAACGGCAGGCCTTCGCGGTCGGTTCGCGTTTCGTAGATCGTCAGGATGAAGCGTCCACCGGCGGTCTCGATCAGCCAGTTCGAATTGGATACGCCTTCCGCGATACCCTTGGCAGACCGCAGCGCGCCGACCGCATAGTGCGCGACGAACTCCGCGAGCTCTTCGGTCGTGAGATGGGTATAGACTGCCACGCGCGTGCGGAGAGGATCAGTCGACCAGTTCGCGCGGCAGCTTGAAGACCATGTTTTCTTCCGCGCTGCTCAGCGTGCGCTCTTCGACGCTCCGCCATTGTCCCAGCCTGGCGACGACCTCGCGGACCAGGGTTTCCGGGGCGGAAGCACCCGCGGTCAGGCCGATGGTGCCCACACCTTCCAGCCAAGCGGGATCGATATCCTCTGCCCGCTGGATGAGCCGGGCCGGTGTGCCGAGCCGTTCGGCGACCTCCACTAGTCGCACGGAATTGGACGAATTGGGCGCACCGATCACCAGCACCAGATCGCTGCCTGGCGCAATCTTCTTGACCGCCATCTGCCGGTTGGACGTTGCGTAGCAGATATCCTCTGCCTTCGGCCCCACGATCTGGGGGAAACGGTCCTCCAGAGCGGACACAATTTCCGCTGTGTCGTCCACCGACAGCGTCGTCTGGGTCAGGTAGGAGAGCGAATGTTCGCGTCCGAACGGCAGGCGGGCGACGTCTTCCACCGATTCGACCAGTGTCATTTGATCGTCTTCGACCTGACCCATGGTCCCGATCACTTCGGGATGCCCGGCATGGCCGATGAAGATGATGTGCTGCCCCTTCTCGATCTGTCGCTCCGCCTGGCGGTGGACCTTGCTCACCAGTGGACAGGTCGCATCGAAATAAGACAGCTCGCGGCGTTCTGCCTCCTTGGGAACGGCTTTGGGCACGCCGTGGGCGCTGAAGACGACGTGCGCGCCGTCCGGCACCTCGTCCAGTTCCTCGACAAAGACTGCGCCCTTCTCCTTCAGCGTTTCGACCACATAGCGGTTGTGAACGATCTCGTGCCGGACATAGACTGGCGCGCCATAGCGCTCCAGCGCGCGCTCCACGATCTCGATCGCGCGATCGACCCCGGCGCAGAAACCGCGCGGCGCGGCGATCAGCAATTGCAGGCCGGGCTTGCCCTCGGCTTCGGACGACAACGGAAAGGGTGCGTTCATTCCTGCGCCTCTAGCGCTTTCGGCCGCGGGTCGCTAGGGCACGCGGGCATATTGCAGACCACAGGCAGACCCAGGGAACCGAGTTCGACCGATGAACCAATCCGCACGCATCTTCGCCGTCGCCGTAGCGATCGCAACGCTTGCCGGCTGCTCGCGCGAGGGCGAGCTGGTCGTTGCCGAGGGCGTCGGCGTGCGCGCCACGCGTACCGCATGCCCCGCGGTCGGGGTGCCACAATATACCGGCGACATCACCACCTTCCGTACTCCCGGTTCGACGCTCGCCTCCGATATCGACGTGACCGCGACGCTCACCGATGTACGCAGCACCTGCGACGAGACCGGTGAGAAGATTTACGCCAACGTGAAGTTCGACGTGCTGGCGAGCCGGATGGACACGCGCGGCGCGCGCAGTGTCGAGCTGCCGTACTTCGTCACCGTCCTGCGGGGCGGGAGCGCGGTGGTCAGCAAGCGTATGGGGACGGTAACGGTCCAGTTCGCGGACGGGCAGGGCCGCGCCAGCGCCAGTGCGCAGGGCGGGGCGTTCATCGACCGCGCCGAGGCCACTCTGCCCGACGACATCCGCGCGAAGATCACGCGCGAGCGCAAGGCGGGCGAAGCGGACGCCGCGCTCGATCCGCTGGCCGATCCCGAGGTGAAGGCTGCATTGCAGCGCGCCAATTTCGAGGTGCTGGTAGGGTTCCAGCTGGGGCAGGACCAGCTCGCCTACAACGCCACGCGTTGAGGCGCGGCCGGCCCAAGCCATCCATCCGGCTCGCCATGGTGGCGGGCTCCCGTCAGACCCGCCCCCTCCGCATGGGGGCGCATAAAGCGCGATGTCGCCCATGACCCACCCCCACACCCTTCATGCCACCTTTGCCGAACGGATCGACGCGATCCTGTCCGCGCTCGAAATGGAAGGCTCGCTGCCCCCGCACACGCCGCGTTCCGGCGTGGCGGTGGAACCGCCTCGCGATCCCGCTCACGGCGATCTCGCAACCAATGCCGCGATGGTGCTTGCCAAGCAGGCGAAGACCAATCCTCGCACGCTGGCGCAGAAGATCGTCGAGCATCTCGAGCGCGAACCCGATATCGAAAGCGCCGAGATTGCGGGTCCGGGCTTCATCAACCTGCGGCTTCTCGACCGGGTCTGGCTGGAGGAATTGCGCGCGATCCACGCGCTGGGTCCCGATTACGGGCGGTCGCGCATGGGCGAAGGCTCCACGGTCAACATCGAATACGTCTCCGCTAACCCGACCGGGCCGATGCATATGGGCCATTGCCGCGGCGCGGTGGTGGGCGATGCGCTCGCCAGCCTGCTGGAGCACGCCGGGCATACCGTCATCCGCGAATACTACGTCAACGACGCAGGCGCGCAGGTCGACGTTCTCGCCCGCTCCGCCCATCTGCGGTATCGCGAGGCGCTGGGCGACGATATCGGCACGATACCGGAAGGGCTCTATCCCGGCGATTATCTGAAGCAGGTCGGCCAAGTGCTCGCAGGCGAGTTCGGCGAGAAATATCGCGACGCGCCGGAAAGCGAATGGCTCGCCGTATTCCGCAAGACGGCGGTCGCCGCGATGATGGACATGATCCGCGCCGACCTGGCGACGCTCGGCATCCGGCACGATGTGTTCGCTTCGGAGGCGGAGCTGCAGGCGGCGGGGAAGCCCGAACAGGCGGAAGAGAAGCTGCGGGCCGCGAACCTCGTCTATGACGGCATGCTGGAAGCGCCCAAGGGCAAGACGCCCGACGATTGGGAGCCCGTCGAGCTGCCGCTGTTCCGGTCGACCGAATTCGGCGACGACCAGGATCGCCCGATCCGCAAGAGCGATGGCAAATGGACCTATTTCGGGGCCGATCTCGCCTATCACATGCAGAAGGCGGAAGGCGCAGATGCGCTGATCGACATCTGGGGCGCGGATCACGCCGGCACGGTCAAGCGGATCAAGGCGGCCGTGGCGGCGCTTTCGCAGGAACAGGGCGAACCGATCCCGTTCGACGTGAAGCTGGTGCAGATGGTCCAGCTGCTGCGCGACGGCGAACCGGTCAAGATGTCGAAGCGGTCGGGCAATTTCGTGACGCTCGCCGAAGTCGTGGAGGAAGTGGGCAGGGACGTGGTCCGCTTCACCATGCTGACCCGCAAGCCCGAGGCGCAGATGGATTTCGACTTCGCCAAGGTGGTGGAGACGAGCAAGGACAACCCGGTCTTCTACGTCCAGTACGCGCATGCGCGGATCCATTCGACCCTGCGCAAGGGACGCGAGGAGGGGATATCACCTTCCGACGAAGCGCTTGATCGGCTGAATTCTGGCGATCTCGCACTGGTTCGCATGGCCGCGCAATATCCGCGCGTGGTGGAAGCGGCGGCGTCGGCGCGCGAGCCGCACCGGATCGCGTTCTATCTCTACGACCTCGCCGCCGAATTCCACGCCTACTGGAATGCGGGGAACGACGATCCCGCGAACCGGGTCATCGTGGCACAGGATCCGGCGCTGACCGCGGCGAGGCTTTTCCTCGTCGCCCGGATCGGGCAGGTTGTGCGCAACGGTCTCGCCCTCCTGGGCGTACAGGCGGTGGAGGAAATGTAGCGTGGTCGACGATCGGCATGACGAGGAAGGCGAATACCAGACCGCCTACCAGCGCCTGCACCAGGACGAGACGAACGAGGAACTCGCGCTCAACGACGACGACTCGCTCCCGTGGCTGGAATCGTCCGATTACGTCGAAGGGCAAGGCACCGACACGTCGCGGATGGTCGGCTTCGCGTTGCTGGCCTTGATCGCGCTCGTCGTGATCCTTGGGGCAATCTGGTATTTCTCCCGCCCCAGTTCAGATGCGGAACTGGCGGGCGACGGCAGCGCGATCGCCGCTCCCGAAGACGGGTACAAACAGCGGCCGGAGGATGCGGGCGGCAAGGAGTTCGCCAACACCGGCGACGTCGCTCCCGCGGTCGGTCAGGGTCAGACGCGAGAGGGCCGCATCGCGGATGCGAAGCCGTCGCCCACGCCTACCCCTACCGCCTCCTCCACCAGCGCGAAGCCCGCATCGGACGAACCGGATGCGAAGCCATCGCCCGCGCCTTCTGCCAGCGGCGTCGGGGTTCAGGTCGGGGCCTTCTCCACCAAAGCGCTGGCCGAGCGGGGGTGGCAGACTCTGAACGGGCAGACGGAGAAGCTGCAGGGCGTCAGTCACCGGGTGCTGGAAGGCACGGTGGATAACGGGACCGTCTATCGGCTTCAGGCCATCACCGGCTCTCGCGAAGCCGCCGATACGCTGTGCCGCGCGCTCAAGGCCGATGGCGTCGCCTGCCAGGTGAAATAGGGGGGCGCTGTCCACCGGCGAGATCACGCTTTGCCTTGCCGCGCGCCGGCTTTCCTGCAAATTTCCCGTCCATCATGACGCCAGCGATCTTTGGCCTGTCCGGCCCCACCCTGACCGGGGAGGAGCGCGACTTCTTCCGCGACGCCGATCCGGTCGGCTACATCCTGTTCGCGCGCAATTGCGTCGATCCGCAGCAGCTGCGCGCGCTCACCGACGATCTGCGCGCGATTCACGGGCGCGACAGGTTGCTGGTTTCGATCGATCAGGAAGGCGGGCGGGTGCAGCGGATGAAGCCGCCCGTCTGGACCCGCTATCCAGCCGGGGAAGCTTTCGACCGACTTTACGAAATTGCCCCCGCCTCCGCGATCGAGGCCATCCGCATGAACGCGGAGGCCATGGGACGCGACCTGGCGGAGGCGGGGATCAATGTCGATTTCCACGCGCCGTTCGATGTGCGCCGCCCCGAAACCGACGGGGTGATCGGCGATCGCGCGCTGGGCGGCGATCCGATGCGGGTCGCGGCGCTCGGTCGCGCGCTGATGGAAGGGCTGGGGAGGGCGGGCGTCGCCGGTTGCCTCAAGCACATGCCCGGCCACGGGAGGGCAATGGCCGACAGTCACAAGGAGCTGCCGGTGGTGGAAGCCAGCGCGGCTGAGCTGGAAGCCGATCTCGCCCCGTTCCGGCGGCTGGCCGACGCGCCCATCGGCATGAGCGCGCATATCGTGTTCACGGCGTGGGACGCGGACAATCCGGCAACGCTGTCTCCCTTCGTAATCCAGCGGATCATTCGCGAAACGATCGGGTTCGACGGTCTCCTGCTCACCGATGATATCGACATGCAGGCGCTGTCGGGCAACATTCCGGACCGTGCCGAGAAAGCGCTCGCCGCAGGGTGCGACGTGGTGCTCAATTGCTGGGCCAAGATTCCCGAGATGGAGGGAATTGCCGAACGATGCCCCGCTCTCTCGGAGGAAGGATCGGGCCGACTGGCGCGGGCCCTCGAACCGATGGAAAGCAAACCCACCGAGGGCGAGCGGCGCGACCTGCTGGCGAAGCGCGACGCCTTGTTTACGGCGGCCGGGCTCGCCGCATGAGCGGGCATGCCCCGATCGCGGAGGACGAAGACCTTCGGGACGGGGACGACTGGGAAATCGCCGGGACCGCCCCCGAAGACCAAAGTGCGCTCTATCTCGAAATAGACGGCTGGGAGGGGCCGCTCGACCTGCTGCTGGACCTGGCCCGGCGGCAGAAGGTCGATCTGCGCCAGATTTCCATCCTCGCGCTGGTCGACCAGTATCTAGACTATCTGGAGCAGGCGGAGACACTGAAGCTGGAGCTCGCGGCGGACTATCTGGTGATGGCGGCGTGGCTCGCCTACCTCAAATCCGCGCTGCTGCTGCCGAAGGAGGAGCAGGAGGACCCCAGCCCAGAAGAGCTCGCCTTGCGCCTGCAATTGCGGCTTCAGCGGCTGGGCGCGATGCGGGAGGCGGCGGCGCGGTTGATGGCGCGGGACCGGATCGGGCGCGACGTGTTCGTGCGCGGCGCGCCAGAGGGGCTACGGGTCGATCGCCGCACGCGGTGGAAGGCGGACTGGTTCGATCTGATCCAGGCCTATGGCCGGGTGAAGGCACGCACCGCGCCCGCCGTGCATATGGTGCGCGAACGCCCGGTGATGACGCTCGACAGCGCGCTGGAGCGGGTTTCCAACATGCTGGGAGTGACGCTGGACTGGATGGTGCTGGAGGATTTCCTGCCCACCCATGCCGAACCGCGCCTGCGCCGATCCGCGCTTGCCTCCAGCTTTGTCGCGGCGCTGGAGCTCGCTCGCCTCGGCCGGGCTGAGCTGCGGCAGGAGGATATCTTCGGTCCGTTGCACCTGCGCCGGGTACCGGGATGAGCGATACGCCCACGCTCACCCAATCGTCCGACGATCTCGCCACCGACCTCGAACGGGCGATCGAGGCCACGCTGTTCGCGGCGGAGGAGCCGATGACCGTGGAGGCGATCGCCGGGCATCTCGGCGGTGCCGAACCCGCGGCGTTGCGCGAAGCGTTGCGCGCGCTGGCGGAGCGTTATCGCGACCGGGGCATCCAGCTGGTGGAGCGCGGCAAGCGCTGGCATTTCGAGACCTCACCCGATTTTGCGCATCTGCTGCGCCGAGAGCGCGAGCAGGTCCGCCGGCTCAGTCGCGCCGCGACGGAGGTTCTGGCGATCGTCGCCTATCACGAGCCGGTCAGCCGAGCGGAGATCGAATCGATCCGCGGCGTGCAGACGGCGAAGGGGACGCTGGACGTGCTGATGGAGGCTGGGTGGGTACGGGTCGCGGGGCGGCGGGAGGTGCCGGGCCGGCCGGTCATCTACGCGACGACACCTGCCTTCCTCGATCATTTCGGTCTGGAAAGCCGCCGCGACCTGCCTGGCATCGATGAGCTGCGAGTGGCGGGTCTGCTCGACCCGGTGGACGATGCGTTCGGCGCACTGACCGGTTCGGATCCGGAAGAGAACGAAGCCGAGGCCGACACCGACGCCAACTCCGAAGGTGGATGATCGCTGGCACTCCCCGCCGCGAACCTGTATATCGGCGCTTCAACGCTAACCAAGAGATTATCCATGAGCCTCGGTCCCTGGCAGCTTATCATCATCGCCATCGTCATCCTCGTGCTGTTCGGGCGCGGGCGCATCTCCGAAATGATGGGCGATTTCGGTAAGGGTATCAAAAGCTTCAAGGAAGGGATGAACGAGCCCGACAGCACGTCCGGTTCCTCTTCCACGCCCTCCGGCCGGATCGAAGGGCCGCGCCACGAGGCGAAGCCCGCCGACACCGCGGCGCGCGATCCGCAGCCGAGCGAGCGGTCCGACAAGCAGGGCTGACGCCCGGAAGGCTGGAAGCCCATGTTCGATATCGGTGCCAGCGAGCTGCTGGTCATCGCGATCGTGGCGATCGTGGTGATCGGCCCGAAGGACATGCCGCTCGCGCTGCGCACCGCCGGGCGGTGGATCGGCAAGATGCGGCGCATTTCCGCCCATTTCCGCAGCGGTCTCGACGCCATGATCCGCGAAGCGGAGATGGAGGAGATGGATCGCAAATGGCGTGAGCAGAACGAAGCGATCATGGCGAAATATCCCGCCGACCAGATGACGCCGCTCGAGGCTCCTTCGGCAGAGTCCGCTCCCGCAAACACGGCCACCGCAGAAGCGCGGTCGGATGCGAGCGGGGCGGAGAGCGAGCGGGAAAATGCCGCGCCAGAGGGTGCCGAAGGCACCCCCGAATCGGACCGCAAGGAGGTCTGACATGGCATTCAAGCTGCGCGATATCGACGATACGCAGGCACCGTTGCTCGACCATCTGATCGAACTACGGACCCGACTGATGCGCGCGCTCGCGGCGCTGGTGGTCGCGTTCGGCGTATGCCTGTACTTTGCGGACGACATCCTGGGTTTCCTCGCCCGACCGCTGCTGGAGGCGTTTCCCCCGGGGCAGGGTCGGCTGATCTATACGAAGCTTTACGAGGTGTTTTTCGTGGAGTTGAAGGTCGCCCTGTTCTCGGCGTTCTTCATCAGCTTCCCGGTCATCGCCAACCAGATCTGGGCCTTCATCGCGCCGGGCCTCTATGCGAAGGAAAAGCGCGCGTTTCTGCCGTTTATCATCGCTACGCCGGTGCTTTTCATAGCGGGCGGATCCCTCGCTTACTTCGTGGTCATGCCGACGGCGTTCCGCTGGTTTCTGGGATTCGAGGGGACCGCTGGCGGGATCAGCATCGAGGCGTTGCCGAGTGCGGGCGATTATCTCAGCCTGGTGATGCAGTTCATCCTGGCATTCGGGGTGAGCTTCCTGCTGCCCGTCCTGCTGTTGCTGCTGCATCGCGCGGGGCTGGTGGAGCGCAAGCAGCTCGCCGCCTATCGGCGCTACGTGATGGTCGCGGTGGTGACGATCGCGGCGATAGTGACACCGCCGGACCCGGGATCGCAGCTGATTCTGGCCATTCCGCTCTATCTGCTGTTCGAGGGATCGCTGGTCATCATGCGGTTCAGCGAGCGGCGGGAAAGCGCCGGTTCTGCGGCTGCGGAAACGACGGAACCCTCCAGCTAATCCCCATCCAGGCCCCGCGATTGGGCGGCGTTTCATCAGTTTCCTACGCTGTTCGACACGATCGGCAGCGGTGGGAGAAGTTCGACGTTGTGTCGGCGAAGTCCAAGGTTGTGCCCGCGAAGTTCGCGAAGACGGCGCTGACATCCAACACGTGTTCAACGCACGAAAAAGGGGGCGAGATCGTGTGACCTCGCCCCCTTTTTGTAGCGTATCAGCGGAGATTAGAAGCTGATCGGCTCTTCGTCGTCGCTGTCGGCAGCAACCACGATGCCGGCGATGATCGCGGCAACGGCGAGGATGCCGATGATCACGCCCGAGCCACCGGCCAGGTTGCTCTCGCCTTCGACGGGAGCCGCGTCACGCGACACTTCGGCCTGCGCCATGGTCGGGACGGAAACCAGCGCCAGAGCGGTGGCGGCAGCGGTAAGAATACGGGTCTTCATAAACAATCTCCGAGTAGTAATTCGTTTCAGTCAGGGCCTCTAAGCCGTTCGAGTGGTCACTTCAACCTTTTTGCCTCATCCAACTTCGCATTTGCACAATCTTCGCGAAAGTGTTGAAAACAGGCCGCAGTTCCCAATTTCCCTAGCATAAATCAACATCGTGGCGATGTGCTGACGGCAGTCCGTGCATTACATGCGAGGAGCACCAGCGAAAACGCCGTACATTCACCTACCTATACGCGGAACGAACCCCAAAAGTTCCTGAACCCCTTCGACCTTTCCACGCCTGTGGGGCGTTACGAACAATGGGTTACGATCAGGTTACCGGATCGCGCGTCAGCGCCCGCCGGCGGATGGCTGCGCTGTCGACGAATAGACTTTCTCCCCCGAAACCCACGTTTCGAGGACCTTGGTCTGGCCCAACTGGTCGGGAGAGGCCAGCATCGGGTCGCGATCGATCACGATGAAATCGGCTCGCTCCCCCCGGGCGAGGCGACCGAACCGACCTTCCGCGAAACCGGCATAGGCGGCATCGGCGGTGAAGGCGGCGAAGGCGGCCTCCCTGCTGACCCGTTCCTGCGGCATCCACCCGCCGAACGGCTCCCCCCGCGCGTCTTGGCGTGAGATCGCGGCGGCCCAGCCCGCGAAGGGATCGGGCGCCTCTACCGGCGCGTCCGACCCGAAAGCGAGAGTCGCGCCTGCGTCCGCCAGGCTCTTCCACGCATAGGCGCCCTGCAGCCGGTCCGGACCCAGCCGCGCCTCCGCCATCAGCCGGTCGGAGGTCTGGTGGGTCGGCTGCATGGAGGCGATGATGCCGTCGCGCCCGAAGGCGGGAATGTCCCCCGGTGCCACGATCTGCGCGTGCTCGATGCGCCAGCGGCGGTCGCCTGTATAGGTCTGCGCGAGCTCCTCGATCGCCAACAGCGCCTCGCGATTGGCGGCATCGCCGATCGCGTGGATCGCCACCTGGAAACCGTCCATCGACGCGCGGCTCATCAGATTGCGCAGTTGCGCGGGGTTCAGCAGGGGCAAGCCCCTGTTGCCGGGATCGTCGGCATAGTCGGCGGTCAGCCAGGCCCCGCGCGATCCCAGCGCCCCGTCGAGATACAGCTTTATCCCCCCGGCGCGCAGCTTGTCGCCATAGAGCCACGGGGTAGGGCGCGGCCCGGCGATCGTCTCCAGCGCGTCGAGCCCCGCCGCATAAGCCATGATCCGGACATTGAGGTGCCCTTCGTCACCCGCCCGGCGGAAGGCCTGCCAGGCGGGCACGTCAGTGCCCATGTCGGCGACGGCGGTGATTCCGTTCGCCAGCAGCAACTTCTGCGCTTCGCCCAGCGCGATGTCGTAATCGAGCGGGCGGGGCTGGGGCACCGCCTGGCGCACGAGAGGCATGGCCGCGTCCACGAACACGCCCGCGGGCTTTCGCGAGCCCGCCACGCGTTCGATGCGGCCGCCGACGGGGTCCTTCGTAGATGGGGTGATGCCGGCCTGCTCCATCGCTGCGGAATTGGCCCAGATAGCGTGTCCATCTACCCGGTCGAGCAGGACCGGCCGGTCGCCGACCGCCTGATCGAGCTCCGCCGCAGTGGGGAAGCGGCCCAGCCCCCATTTCTCCTGATTCCAGCCGCGGCCCAGGATCCAGGGCCGATCGGGATGCGCGGCGGCGAACGCGCCGATCCGGGTCAGCGCATCGGCCAGCGAGGTGGTGTCCGAAAGGTCGAGCTCAAGCTGCGCGAACCCCAGGTCCATGACGTGCGCGTGGGCGTCGATCATGCCCGGAATGACGATGCGGCCACGCCCGTCGGTGCGATAGGTGGTGCCCTGCGGGCGCTTGTCACCGCGGTGGAGCACCTGCAGGATATGCCCGCCATCGTCGATCCACAGGCCGGTGAAGCGGTCGACCTTCCCCTCGTCGTCGAGGCGAATGCCCTCGATATTATCGACCAGCACGTCCGCCTGGGCAGGCGCGGTAAGGGACCAGAGCGCGAGAGCGGCGAGGAAGTGGCGACAGAGAATGGAGACGGCTTTCATGGGCGCAGGGATTATCCTGCACATGCGCCGGTGCCAATGCCGTTTGCAGCGAGCGGCGCATGATCCTAAGGCCGCGCAATGAGCAGATCCGAGCCCGAAACCGCACAGCCCGGCGTGGAAGCGCTGACGATAGATGACGTACGCGCCGCCGCGAAGCGGATCGAGGGCGCGGTGGTCCGCACGCCGACCATGCATTCGATTACGCTGTCGCAGATCACCGGCGCGGACATCTGGCTCAAGTTCGAGAATCAGCAGTTCACCGCCGCCTACAAGGAGCGCGGCGCGCTGAACGCATTGCTACTGCTGGACGAGAAGCAGCGCGAGCGCGGCGTCATCGCGGCCTCCGCGGGCAATCACAGCCAGGGGCTTTCCTATCACGGCACCCGGCTGAACGTTCCCGTCACCATCGTGATGCCGCGCACCACGCCCGTCGTGAAGGTGATGCAGACCGAAAGCGTCGGCGGCAATGTCGTGCTGGAGGGGGAGACCTTCGACGAAGCCAATGCCCATGCCCGCAAGCTGGAGCAGGAGCGCGGCCTGACCTTCGTCCATCCCTTCGACGATCCGGACGTCGCGGCCGGGGCGGGCACCGTGGCGCTCGAAATGCTGGAGGATGCGCCGGAGCTCGACTGCATCGTCACGCCGATCGGTGGCGGCGGGCTGATGTCGGGCATGTCGACCGTCGCCCGCGCGCTGAAGCCCGACATGCTGATCGTCGGGGTCGAATCGGCGCTCTATCCGTCCATGCATTCGCGGGTGAAGGGGCTGAACGAGGATTGCGGCGGCGATACGCTGGCCGAAGGTATCGCGGTCAAGGCTCCGGGCGAGTTTACCTCGCAGGTAATTGCCAAGAACGTCGATGAAATCCTGCTGGTGGACGAAGCTGCGCTGGAAAACGCGGTCGCGCTGCTGTTGCAGATCGAAAAGACCGTGGTGGAAGGTGCCGGGGCGGCGGGCCTGGCGGCGATCCTGGCCGAGCCGGAGCGTTTCGCCGGGCGCAAGATCGGGCTGGTGCTGTGCGGCGGCAATATCGATTCGCGGCTGCTCGCCAACGTGCTGCTGCGCGATCTCGCGCGGCAGGGTCGGCTGGCCCGGCTGCGGATAACGCTGAAGGATCGGCCGGGCGCGCTGTTCCGAGTGATGCGCCTGTTCGACGCGCACAATGTGAACATCATCGAGATCTATCACCAGCGCATCTTCACCAACCTTCCGGCCAAGGGGCTGATCACCGATATCGAGTGCGAGGCCCGCGACCGGACCCAGCTCGAAGCGCTGGTGGCGGAGCTGCGCGAGCAGGGTTACGTGGTGCACCCGGTGGAACTGGCCTGACGGGGAGGCTGCGGGTCGGGGCGACCGGTTCGTGGGCGAATTACCCACATTCCATGGTTAACTCCCTTTAATCAATTCCGCGCTTGCCCCATATCACGCCTTCTCCGGGTGCGGACTCGCCGCCCCGCAAAGGACAGGCTGACCAGCACGTGACCGCCCCCGTACGTTTCCCGCGCTTCTTCGTCACCAGCCCCGCGCCGTGCCCCTATATCTCGGGGCGGACGGAGCGGAAGGTGTTCACCGAACTGCGCGGTTCGCATGCGGAGGCGCTGAACGAGGCGCTGGGGCGGATCGGTTTCCGGCGCAGCCAGACGGTCGCCTATCGCCCCAGCTGCGTGGATTGCCAGGCCTGCGTTTCGGTGCGGGTGGTGGCTAACGAGTTCGCCCCGTCGGCGACGCAGCGGCGTGTCCTGCGCCGCAATTCCGACCTGATCGTCAACGAATGCCGACCCTGGGCGACCGGCGAGCAATACGACCTGCTGCGCTCCTACCTCGCCCAGCGGCACCCCGAAGGGGGCATGGCCGGAATGGAGGAAACCGACTTTGCGGATATGGTGGAACATACGCCTGTATCCAGCTATGTGGTCGAATATAGGGAACCCGATGGCAACGGTGGTGCTGGCCGACTGATCGGGGCCTGCCTCACCGACCGGCAGCGGGACGGGTTGTCGATGATCTACAGCTTCTACGACTCGAACAATGAGAAGCGTCAGGGTCTTGGCAATTTCATCATCCTCGATCACATCCGGCGCGCCGCCGAAGAAGGACTGCCCTACGTCTATCTCGGCTACTGGGTGCAGGGTTCGGGCCGGATGGATTACAAGATTCGCTATCGCCCCCTCGAACGGCTCGGCCCGCAAGGATGGGCTCGCATGTCCGCCGAAGAGCAGGACACGCTTATCCGCGCCGCCACGTCCGGAAAGCGGGTCGACGCCCCTGCCGGGTGAAGCGCGCGCGCGGTCCCGCCGTGCCGCGCTGCTGATTGCCCTTCTCCTCGCAACGCATCCCCTGCCACTCGCGGCGCAGACCGCGTCGGCGGATGACGAGCTGCTGAAGGAGCTGGTTCCGGACGAGGCGGTCGCCGATCCCGAACAATGGGCTGCCGACGGGGTCCCGCCCGAAGAGCCGACGCCGATCGACAACGCCGAGGCACCGATCGAGAGCTCGCTGGACCCCGACAGCCCCATGGCCGAGCTGCCCGACATGGGTGTCGAATGGCCCGATACGCTGGAGTTGCCCCCGCTCGAACGGCTCGAACCCGACGAGGACGCCGCACAGTTCGCCGCCCCCGAGCTGGAGGGAGAGGATCTCGCCGCCGGGCTGGTGGAAGAGAGGCTGAGCGATCAGCTGGTGCTCGCTTTCCCCGCCGACGAGACCGCATTTCCGCTGCGCCAGGAATTCATCGAGCGCTACAAGGCGCTGTCCACGATCGAGGAATACGGCAGCAAGGATGCCAATATCGCGCAGCTGGCCGCGCGCGCGAAGAAGGACACCGAGCTGCTCGACCAGATCCTACGCAATTACGGCTATTACGACAGCCAAGTGCAGCGCACGGTCAGCGCCGTTCCCGCCGCCGATGGCGAGGCCACGCGGCCGCAGGTGCGCTTCGATATCGTGCCGGGGCCGCGCTACCGCTTCGGCAGCATCGACCTCGGCCAGCTGGCAAGCGCGCCGGATGGAGACTACCTGCGTTCCGCGTTCGAAATTCAGTCGGGCGATCCGCTGTCGAACGACGCCATAGTCGATGAACAGTTCGATCTCGATACCGCATTGGGCGAAGCGGGTTATGCCTTTGCCGAGATCGATTCGCCCAGCCTGCTGATCGACCACGAGGAGACGATCGGCGACCTGTCCATGGCGGTGCGTCCGATGGGGAAATACCGGTTCGGCGCGGTCACCAGTTCAGAGCCCGATTTCCTGTCGGGCCGCCATCTTGCGGACATTGCGCGATTCGATCCCGGCGACATCTATCAGCGCAGCCTGCAGCTCGACCTGCGCCGCGCGATCACCGCGACCGGGCTCGTCTCTTCCGTCACGGTAACCCCGCGCGAGGTCGAAGCGCCTAGCGGGAACGAGCCCGGGGTGGTCGATCTGGACGTGAGCCTGCGCAAGGCCCGGCTGCGCACGATCGCGGGCGCGATCGGCTACGGCAGCGAGGACGGCATCCGGCTGGAGGCGAGCTGGGAGCATCGCAACCTGTTCCCGCCCGAAGGCGCGCTGCGCGTACGTGGTATCGCGGGGACGCAGGAACAGCTGTTCGGCGTGACGTTCCGCAAGAACAATTTCGGCGAGCGCGACCGCATCCTGAATATCGACGCCTATGCCAGCACGCTGAACAACCCGGCGTTCGACGCGAACACCGTGTCGCTGGTGGGAACGCTGGGCAAGGTCAGCAACCTGCTGTTCCAGAAACCCTTCAGCTGGAGCGCGGGGCTGGAACTGGTGGCGACGGACGAGCGCCCGGCGGATTCCAGCCAGCCGCGACAGACCTATCTGATCGCCGCCCTGCCGCTCTACGCGCAGATCGACACCAGCGACGATCTGCTCGATCCCGAACACGGGTTCCGGGTCGCGCTGAAGCTGTCGCCCGAGGTCTCGCGCACCAATGGCGCGGAAAGCTTCTACCTGCGCGGGCGGCTCGACACGTCCTATTACTACAGCGTCAACGACCGCATCGTGGTGGCGGGACGCACGGCCTATGGCTCGATCGTCGGCGCGGACCTGTTCGATATCGCGCCGTCGCGGCGCTATTATGCCGGCGGCGGCGGATCGGTGCGCGGATACGGCTATCGGACCATCGGCCCGCGCGATGCGGAAGGCGATCCGACCGGCGGGCGTTCGGTGGTGGAGGGCGCGATCGAGGCCCGGATCAGGACCGGGCTGTTCGGCGGGGCGGTGTCCGTCGTTCCCTTCATCGATGCAGGCTCGGTCAGCACCAGCACCGTGCCTGACTTCGATAGCGTCAAGATCGGCGCGGGCGTCGGCGTGCGCTATGCCACCGGCTTCGGGCCAATCCGGCTCGATGTCGGCGTGCCGATCAATCCCGGCCCCGACGACAGCCCCGTCGCGGTCTATGTATCGCTGGGCCAGGCTTTCTGATGGACGAAGCCGAGACCCCACCACCCGTGCAGGATGGCGCGGAAGCGGAGCCGGCGCCCGGCCGCCGCCGGTCCGGACGGGGCCGAAAGCTCGCGCGCGGCGTCGCGCTGGGCATCATCGGCCTCGTGGTGCTGGTGATCGTGGCGCTCGCCTCGCTCAACACGCAGATCGGCAAGCGCTTCATCGCGGAGCAGATCGCGCAGCAGAAGATCAGCAAGACCGTCAGCGTGTCGATCGGCAATATCCGCGGCGACATCTACGGATTGTTCGGCCCGGCGCGGCTGGAGGATGTCGTGCTGTCGGACGAGAACGGCGAGTTCATGCGCATCGAGAGCGCCCGCCTGAACTGGAAGCCGTACAATTACTTCTTCAACGGCGTGGATATCGACGCGCTGACGGTGAACGGCGCGGTGCTGAAACGCCTTCCGACGCTGGGCAAGAGTTCGCAGGAGCCGGGCGGCCTCGCCGTCCATGTCCGTCATCTCGACGTGAACGACCTGATTCTGGCGAAGGGGCTGGTATCGCCCGACAAGGCCTATCGCGTCGATCTGACCGGCTCCCTGGAGCTGCTGCCCCGGCGGACCGTGGTGAAGGCGACCGGCAGCAGCAGCGGCGGCGACCGGTTCGCGGTGGACTTCGATTCGCGCAAGCAGGACAATGTCTACAAGGTCGCGCTCGATTACCGCGCGAGCGCGACCGGTCTGATGGCGGGCCTGACCGGGGCGAAGGTGCCCTATCGCGTGCGGATTACCGGCGACGGCGCGTGGGACGCGTGGAACGGCCAGCTCGGCCTGGTCCGCGCGGGCGAGACCATCGGCGGCTTCGCCCTGACGAAGCGCGGCGATCTCTACCTCCTCAACGGGCGGCTGGACGCCTCCGGAATGGTTTCCGGGCTGCCGGAGCGCGCTTTGGGGGATCAGGTTCTGGTGACCGCCGCGGGGCGGCTAGTGGAGGACACCACCGCCGCCGGGATAGCCTTCGACCTTCGCGGGCGGGGCCTCGACCTGCGCGGGCAGGGCGGGATCGACTACTTCAACCGCGCGGTCCGCAAGATGAGGCTGGAGGGCGATGTACGCGACCCGGCGCTGTTCGGATCGGGCGTTGCCATCAGGGGCGGGCGCTTCGAAGGCGTGGCAGACGGTTCGCTCGACAATCTCGCCGTGAAGCACACTTTGGCCGTGGATCGCATGGAAATCGGCACCGCGACCCTCACCAGCCTGACGCAGAGGGGCACGGCGCGCTGGACCGGGAAGCGGCTGATCCTGCCGCTGGACGCAGCGATCGGGCGGATCGAGACCGGCAATGCGTTCGTCGATCCCCGCCTGATCAGCGGTCGGCTGATGGGCGATCTGGTGCTCGACGGCAACCGGCTGAGCTCGCGCCAGCTGCGCCTCGCCTTCCCGGGCGCGAGCGCGCAACTGGCGTTCGATGGCAATCTCGCGACGAACACCTACCGGCTGCGCGGCCCGGCGGCAGTCAACGGCCTGCCGTTCGAGACCGTCGGGATCGTCAACGCGGCGGCGACGATCGATTTCACGCTGCCCGACAATGGCAACTGGACGCTCGATGCCAATTTCCGCGGTCAGGTCCCCAGGGTTACGAACGACACGATCGCCAATCTGGCCGGGCCGCAGTTGTCCTTCGGCGGCGGCGTCTCGCTATCGGCCGCCGGACCGGTCACCTTCCGTCAGGTCCGCCTCGATTCGCAGAAGCTAAACCTCGTGCTCGACGGGACGGTCAGGGGCAGACGCACGACCGTCGCGGGTCGCGGACGCTCGGCCGATTACGGTCCCTTCACGATCGAGGCGGCGCTGACCGATGCCGGGCCGACCGCGACGCTGGTATTCGCCGATCCGCTGCCCGCGGCGGGCCTGAAGGATGTGCGCGTGGCGCTTGCCCCCACGAAGGAAGGCTTCACCATCGATACGCAGGGCGGATCGCTGCTCGGCGATTTCGAGGGCACGCTGGGCCTCGTAATGCCCAGCGGCGAGCCCGCGCGGATCGACATCCAGACCTTCCGGCTATCGCAAACGCAGGTCAGCGGCGGATTGACGCTGGGCGATGGTGGCGTCGCCGGCACCATCACGCTCGCCGGTGGCGGACTGGACGGCACGATCGACCTTGCGCCCCGCAACGGTGCGCAGGGCTTTGCCGCGAAGATTACCGCGCGCAACGCCGCGCTGGGGCCGAGCTACATCGCCCGGGCGGATATCGATGCGAGCGGGACGCTGGGCGGGTCGAACACCGACCTGGAGGGATCGGTCTATGCGCGCGGCGTGCGGCTGGGCACGCTGTTCCTGGGCCAGGTCGCGGCACGCGCGCAGGTGTCGAACGGGATCGGGCAGGTGACGGGGTCCGTGGCGGGCGCGCGCGGCAGCCGCTTCGCGCTGCAATTCGACGCGCAATTCGGCGGTGACCGGATCGCCCTCATCGCGCGCGGGTCCTATGCCGGGCAAGCCATCACCATGCCGCGCAGGGCCATCCTGACCCGGCAACCCGAGGGCGGCTACACCCTGGCCCCGACGCAGATCACCTATGGCGATGGTGCCGTGGTTGCCAGCGGAAGGCTGGGCGGGGGCGACACGCAGCTGTCGCTGGCGCTGGAAGACATGCCGCTGTCGCTGATCGACGTCGCCGTGGCCGATCTGGGCCTCGGCGGGAACCTGTCCGGCACGATCGACTATCGCGCGCAAGCGGGCGGGCCGCCGACCGCGGACGTCAAGGTGAAGGTGCAAGGGCTGACCCGCGCGGGGCTGGTCCTCACCTCGCGGCCGATCAACCTTGCGCTGGTGTCGCGCCTCACCGCCGACCGGCTGGAAGCGCGCGCCGTTATCGACGACGCGCAGAGCCAATCCGGGCGCCTCCAGTTGCGGATCGCCAACCTGCCGAGAGACGGAACTCTGCCGGAGCGGTTGCGCGCCGGCGAACTGTTCGCGCAATTGCGGTATCGCGGCGCGGCCTCCGCGCTGTGGCGCCTCGCCGCGGTCGACGCGTTCGATTTCACCGGCCCGGTCTCCCTCGCCGCCGATGCCACCGGCACGCTGGCCCAGCCCGAGGTACGCGGATCGCTCGCGAGCGACGATCTGCGCGTGCAGAGCGCGCTGTCGGGGACCGATGTCCGCAACGCGAAGGTGGAGGGCACCTTCCGCGGCTCGCGCCTGCAGATCAACCGTTTCAGCGGCACCGCAGTGAATGGCGGGCGCGTGTCGGGCAGCGGGGTGGTCGACCTCGCCAATCTGGGCGCGGGCGTGGGTCCGGAACTCGATCTCAGGATCGCCGCCAGCAATGCGCGACTGTTCGACGCCAACGGGCTGACCGCCACGGTGACGGGGCCGATCCGCATCGTCTCGAACGGCATCGGCGGCACCATTGCGGGACGCCTGCTGGTCAACCGGGCGAGCTGGAAACTGGGCACGGCGGCGGAGGATTATCGCCTGCCCCAGATCGAGACCAAAGAGGTCAACGTACCCAGCGACCGCGCCCCGGCACGCCGCGCGCGCGTGCCCTGGAACTACCTCATCGATGCCCGTGCGCCGGGTCGCGTCGACGTGGATGGGCTCGGGCTGGACAGCGAATGGAGCGGCAATCTGCGCGTGCGCGGCACAACCGACGAACCGCGCCTCGGCGGCTCCGCGCGGTATGT
This sequence comes from Erythrobacter sp. LQ02-29, assembly GCF_022576075.2. NCBI lineage: Bacteria > Pseudomonadati > Pseudomonadota > Alphaproteobacteria > Sphingomonadales > Erythrobacteraceae > Erythrobacter > Erythrobacter sp. LQ02-29. The sequence goes on from NZ_JANCNT010000001.1 coordinate 1,425,726, forward strand.
CAGCGGCGGATACAGCTTCGCCGGCACTCGGTTCGAACTGACCAAGGGGCAGATCCGGTTCGACGAGAGCGGACCGATCGATCCCCAGGTCGACATCGCCGCCGAGACGACGCAGAACGGTCTGTCGGTGACCGTGACCGCCACCGGCAGCGCGACCCAGCCGGAGATCACCTTCACCTCCACACCTTCGCTGCCGGAGGAGGAAATCCTCGCGCGCCTCCTGTTCGGCGGGTCGATCACCAGCCTGTCGGCGACGGATGCGTTGCAGCTGGGCTCCGCGCTGGCATCGCTGCGCGGCGGGGGCGGGATGGACCCGATCAACCAGCTGCGCACCGCGATCGGGCTCGACCGGCTGCGCATCGTCAGCGCCGATCCCACGATCGATCGCGGCACGGGCGTGGCGCTGGGCAAGAATATCGGCCGCCGTTTCTATGTCGAGCTGATCACCGATGGGCGTGGCTACACCGCCACCTCGGTCGAATTCCGGATCACGCGGTGGCTGTCTATCCTCGCGACGATTTCCTCGATCGGGCGCAACAGCGTCGCTGCGGAGGCGAGCTACGATTACTAGGCTGGCGGGTTCGGCGAGGTGGGCGGCGCATCGTCCGGCGCCAGCGCCATCAGCCCATCGATCGGCAGGATCGCGCCATTGGTCGCCGGGGTCGGATTTCCCGTCAGCGTAGCACTCTGACCCGATTCGCCGGTGACCTGAATAACCTCGCCTTCGCGCGAGAACGTGACGAGCGTGTCGCCCAGGGTGCGCATCTGGATCTTGCCCCCGTGGCGGTCGATACTCTGCCTGATGGCTTCAAGGGTGATATAGCCGGGGAGGATTTGCTGCCGGATCGACGCCACCAGCAGAGGGCGACTTTCCACGCCATCTTTCGGCTGGCCGCCCTCCGTGTCGGCGAAGGCGGAATTGACGGGGGCGAGCACGGTATAGACGCCGCGCCCATCGAAAACCGACCCGAGTTCCGCCTCGTTCACCATGGTCGCGAAATCGGACAGGTCCGCGGTGCTCGCCACCGCCGTGGCGAGCGTTTCGGTCGGCAGGCTCTCGGGCGGCGTCGCTGTTCTATCGTTGTCGCACGCGGTGAGCGTCAAACCGGTCGCCGCGAACAGAGCGCAAATCAGTTTTCGCGAGGCTCTCATGTCAGCAGCTCGATGACCGCGTTCACCACTTGGGTCCGGGGATCGACGCGATAGATGTAGCCATCGCCGTAGCGATAATTCGCGTTCTCACTGTCGGCATACCGGTCGCGATAGCCCAGGGGGACGTTGTAGACGTCGTAACCCGCCGGTAGCCGGTCGCCGACCGATACCCGGTCGCCGGTCAGGATCGCGGCGACTGCTATGATCGCCTTGCTGGCGGGATCCACCCGATAGATGACGTCGTCGGCATAGCGATAGCTGTTGTCGGGGCCGAGGTCGTAGAAGTTGCGATAATAGTCCGGAACGGTGACCGGTCCGTATGCTCGCGGCCAGATCGACCCGATCGACAGCGCGCCGCCCAGCAGCGGGATATAGCTGGAGATGCGGTCCCGCGCATCGAGCCGGACGAGATAACCGTCCCGCAGATAATAGCTGCCCTGTGAGGGGGCGCGCATACCGAAATGGGATGGAGAGAACCGGCGCGTCGCGGATTGAAGCAGACCCGGGGCCATGCAGCCGTTCTCTTTATTGGCGAGGCCCGGCGGGCAACCCCTCAGCGGGGCGAGCTGCCGCGCCGCGAAGCGTTGCATGTCCTTCATCGATGCGACCGACGCGGTCTTCGCCGGCTTTGGCGTCGCTACCACCCGACGAACCGGCGATGGCCTGGACGGGGGTGATGGGGTTCGCCCGGCGGGCTGGCGAACGTCCTGAGGTCTGGCCCGGACCGTGTCTTTACCGCCTTCACCGGCCGAGACCTTGGGTGCGTTTCGGGCAGCGGCTTTTGCGCGTTCTTTTTGTGTCTCGGCGACCTTGGGGACGGGGAGGGAAATTTCGGGTCGTTCACTGCCGGTAGTCGCGCGCACCTTGGGTGAGGGGCGCGCATTATTTCCTGGTTTATCGGCCGCTTTTGAAGCGGCGGGCTTTGTACCTTGCTGGTCGGGTCGCGCCTGCGCGAGCCCGCTCGCCACCGCGACAAGCGCGATACCGGCGATCAAACTTCGCATTTGTTAGACTCCTTTGACTCCGCAACGCGACCTTGAGCGGGATGGTTCCGGAACTTGTAAACCTCGTCTGACAAGAGCTCTTGACAGTCAAGAACTCTTGTCAGTAAAGAGCTCTTGTCAGGCAGGAGGAATTGTGGACCGATGCGTAACACGCTGAAGGAACAGCGGGAGCGGCGGGGATGGAGCCAGGGAGAACTGGCCCGCCGGCTGGGCGTTTCGCGCCAGACCATCAACGCCGTCGAAACCGACAAATACGATCCCTCGCTGCCATTGGCGCTGCGCATGGCGAAGCTGTTCGGCGTGAGCGTGCCGGATCTTTTCAAGGACGACTGGGAGCCGCAAGATGATGAAGATTGAAGATCGCACCAGCGGGGAAGTCCGCAAATGGCGCAAGTTCGCAATATCGCTGGGGGTAGGCGCCGTATGCGGCGGGCTCTCGTCGTTCCTCTTCCTGTCGCTCGTCGACGGGACGTTCGACCAGTTGGGTAAAAGCGGGGAGGTCGCCGGGCTGGTCGCCCTCGTCTACATCGTCACCGGGCTGGCCCTCGGCTTTGGCCTGTTCATCCCGAACCTCGGTGCCCGCTTCCTGAATGTCGAGGACAGCGACGAACTGCGCGAACAACGGGCCCAGCTGGCCTTCGCCTCGGCGGGCACGACGGCGGCGGGGATCGCGCTGATGATCGCGGCGCTGGCAGCGCCCGCGGGTCCTATAGCCGCTCCCGTCGCGCTGGCGGGGTTCGCGATCGCCATGCTGATATTCGTAATAACATCGGTGGGGACGGCGAAGCGGCAGGATGAGTTCATGCGCGCGATTTCACGGGAAGTCGCTGCGCTGGCATTCTATCTGATCGCGCTCACCGGCGGCGCATGGACCCTGATGGCACATCTGGGCCTCGCCAACGCTCCAGCTCCGCTCGACTGGCTTACCATGATGTGGGCGGTGCTGCTTCTTGCGGCGTTCGGAGTGTGTGCCGGCCGAGGCTTGCTGAAACCGCGCTGAGCCGAGGTTGGCGGGTTGCACGAAAAAGGGGGCGCCGGATCGACTCCGGCGCCCCCTTTTCAGTATCGGCAGGCCCGGTATTACGAGCTGTAATACATGTCGAACTCGACCGAGCTGGGGGTGGTTTCCCAGCGCAGGACGTCTTCAAACTTGAGCTCGATATAGGCCTCGATCTGGTCCTTCGTGAACACGTCGCCCTTCAGCAGGAACTCGTGGTCCGCCTCCAGGCTTTCCAGCGCTTCGCGCAGATTGGCGCAGACCGTCGGCACCTCCGCCAGTTCGGCGGGCGGCAGGTCGTAGAGGTTCTTGTCCATCGCCTCGCCCGGGTGGATCTTGTTCTGGATCCCGTCCAGGCCCGCCATCAGCAGCGCCGCATAAGCGAGGTAGGGGTTGGCCATCGCATCGGGGAAGCGGAACTCCACGCGCTTCGCCTTGTCGCCCGCGCCGTAGGGGATGCGGCACGAAGCCGACCGGTTGCGCGCCGAATAGGCTAGCAGCACCGGTGCTTCGAAGCCCGGCACCAGCCGCTTGTAGCTGTTGGTGGTCGGGTTGGTGAAGGCGTTCAGCGCCTTGGCATGCTTGATGACGCCGCCGATGTAATACAGGCAGTTGTCCGACAGCCCGGCATAGCCGTTGCCCGCGAAGGTCGGTTTGCCATCGTCCCAGATCGACATGTGGGTGTGCATGCCCGACCCGTTATCATCCTTGATCGGCTTGGGCATGAAAGTCGCCGACTTGCCGTAGGCATGGGCGACCTGGTGCACGACATACTTGTAGATCTGCATGTTGTCGGCCGTTTCCACCAGCGTGGAGAACGTCAGGCCCAGCTCGTGCTGCGCGGCGGCCACTTCGTGGTGGTGCTTGTCGCAGTTCAGGCCCATCTCGATCATGGTCGAAACCATCTCGCCACGGATATCGACCGCGCTGTCGACCGGGGCGACGGGGAAATAGCCGCCCTTGGCGCGCGGACGGTGCGCCATGTTGCCCGCCTCGTAATCGCGGCTGGAATTGGTCGGCAGCTCGATATCGTCGATGCGATAGCCCGAGCCGGCATAACCATCCTCGAACTTCACGTCGTCGAACATGAAGAACTCGGCCTCCGGACCGACATAGACGGTGTCGCCGATGCCGGTGGACTTGAGGTATTCCTCGGCGCGCTTCGCGGTGGTGCGCGGGTCGCGCGCGTACCATTCACCGGTGCTCGGTTCCACGATGTCGCAGAACACGATCATCATCGGCGTCGCGCTGAACGGGTCCATGTACACCCGGTTCAGGTCGGGCTTCAGGATCATGTCGCTTTCGTTGATGACCTTCCAGCCCGCGATGGAAGAGCCGTCGAACATCAGCCCGTCTTCGAGCTCGTCCTCGGTCAGGATGCCGGCGACCATGGTCAGGTGCTGCCATTTGCCCTTGGGATCGGTGAAGCGCAGGTCGACCCATTCGACCTCGTTTTCCTTGATCTGCTTCAGGACGTCTTTTGCGGAAGCCATGCTGCTGTTTCCCTTCTTGGTAGCGATAGGTCGGATGTGTGCGATCGGGTCAGATCGCGTCGTTGTCGGTTTCTCCGGTTCGGATGCGCAGCGCGCTCTCGATCGTGGAGACGAAAATCTTGCCGTCGCCGATCCGGCCGGTCTGGGCGGTGTTCGCGATCGCTTCCACCACGCGGTCGGCGACATCGTCGGCCACGACCACCTCCAGCTTCACCTTGGGCAGGAAGTCGACGACGTATTCGGCGCCCCGATAGAGTTCGGTGTGCCCCTTCTGCCGGCCGAAGCCCTTCGCCTCGGTCACGGTGATCCCGGAAACGCCCACGTCGTGCAGCGCCTCCTTCACCTCGTCCAGTTTGAACGGCTTGATGATCGCTTCGATCTTTTTCACCGCTGGTGCCCTCTTGCATGAACGGCCGGGAGGCGCAGGGCAACGCGCCCCGCGGACCGGCGGTCCGGAAATATCTCCCGGGACGAGGTGCGATCCAAGAATCGTGCCAAGCTTCGCGCCTCCGGGATTCGAGCTGTCAGCCTAGGGGAAGCCGCAAGCGGGCGAAAGGGGGCGGGCCGGTGATCCGCCGCCGCTGCACAACATGCGGGCGCGGCTGCCTAGCAATTGGGCAGGCGCAGGCCGGTGGTCTCGTCAAGCCCGGCCATCAGATTGAGCGACTGGATCGCGGTGCCGCTGGCCCCCTTGCCGAGATTGTCCAGCCGCGCGACGAGGCGCGCGTGGAAGCCGCCATCGTTGCCGAAGACGTGAAGGGTCATGCCGTCGTCGGGCGCCGCGCCTTGCCGCAGCAGCAGTTCGTCGGGCACCAAGTCGTCGGCGACGGCGACGATGCGCGAACCGGCGTAGAATTCGCGCAGCGCCTCGCGCAGCCGGGCGGGCGTCGGCTCCGTATCCATCGCGCCCAGATGCAACGGCACCTCCACCACCATGCCGCGATAGGCGGGGACGACCGCGGGCGCGAAGATGACATCGTGGGCCAGCCCCGCATGGCGCTTCATTTCCGGCTGATGCTTGTGCGACAGGCTGTAGCCATAGCCGCGCCACGCAATGCCGGGCTCCTCTTCGAAGCGCTTGACCAGCGCCTTGCCCCCGCCGGAATAGCCGCTCACCGCGTTCATGGTGAAGGGCCAGTCCGCCGGCAGCAGCCCGGCCCGGACCAGTGGTGCCACGAGCGCAAGGAAGCCGGTCGGATAGCATCCAGGATTGCCGACGCGGGTTGCCCGGGCGACCGCATCGCGGCCGACCAGTTCGGGAAAGCCGTAGGTCCAGCCATCCGAGACCCGATGGGCGCTGGATGCGTCGATAACCCGCACCGCGCTTGCCGGATCGATCATCGCCACCGCTTCGCGCGCGGGCTCGTCTGGAAGGCACAGGATCGCGAAATCGGCCGCGTTCAGCGCGTCCCGGCGCGCGGCAGCATCCTTGCGCCGATCTTCCGCCAGCACCACCAATTCGAATTCGTCGCGTCCGCTCAGACGCTCCCGGATTTCGATCCCGGTGGTTCCCTCGCCCCCGTCGATGAAAACCGAATGCGCCATCAGGCGAGCGCCGAACGCCGCACATAGCCGCTCGGCCCGGTCGGGGCGACGCAGCCCCAGACCCAGCTCTCGGTCACGTCGAGCGCCTCGAACGCCGAACCTTCCGCCAATTCGGCGACGGTGTCCGAACGATCGTCGCGCGCGGCATACAGGGTGGCCGCGCCCTCGCGGACGGTCATCCGCACGGGGATGGCATAGGCGGCGACGAGATAGCGTTCGGCCAGCGCGATATGCGCCAGGTCGCCGCGGACCGGCAGAGTTCCGCTTTCGGGCACCGCCACCGGTCCGGTCAGGCCGACCTGACCCGCTGGTGGGGAGTAATCCGTCAGATTGCCTTCGCTGCCGTTCACTGAAACTTTCGACCTTTCGTGCCTGCGCGCCGCGCTTAGCGGGCCGGGGGGCAAGCGACAAGCGCCCGGGGGAGGGGCAGTCGGTTCAAGCGTCGGCGTAGCGCGCGCGCAGCATGTGCCACGCCGCCCGCAAGCCCAGCGCCTCGCCGCCCTTGGGCCGGCCGGGCTTGGGCGAGGGGCGCCATGCATAGGTATCGAAATGCGCCCAGTCGATGCCGTCGCCCACGAACTTGTCGAGGAACAGGCCCGCAATGCTGGCACCGGCGAACCCGTTGGTATGCGCGTTCGAGGTGTCGGCGATGTCGGAGTTGAGATAGTCGGCATAGGCCGCGGGCAGCGGCAATGGCCAGGGCTCGTCGTCATGTGCCTTGCCCGCCCGGATCAGCTCCGCCGCGGTTTCCTCGCGCCGGGTCATCAGCGCCGGGTAATCCGGCCCCAGCGCTACGCGCGCGGCACCCGTCAGGGTCGCGAAATCGATCAGCAGTTCCGGGTTCTCCTCGCTCGCGCGGGTGAGCGCGTCGCCCAGGATCAGGCGCCCTTCGGCATCGGTATTGCCGATCTCGACGCTCAGCCCCTTGCGGCTGCGCAGGACATCGCCCGGCCGGAAGCTGTTGCCGGAAATGGCGTTCTCCACTGCCGGAACGAACAGGTGCAACCGCACCGGCAACCCTGCGCGCATGACGAGGTCCGCCAGCGCGATCGCGTGCGCCGCGCCGCCCATATCCTTCTTCATGATGAGCATGCCGGAGGCCGACTTCACGTCCAGCCCGCCGGAATCGAAGCACACCCCCTTGCCGACCAGCGCGACGACCGGATCGCCCTCCTTGCCCCACGACAGGTGCATGATGCGCGGTGCGTGATGGCGCGCAGCCGCGCGGCCGACGGCGTGGACCATGGGATAGTCCTGTTCCAGCGAATCGCCGCGGGTGACGGAAAGCTTCGCCCCGTGTTCCTTGGCGAGGGCTTCGCACTCCGCCTCCAGCCCGGCGGGCCCCATATCCTCGGCCGGCGTGTCGACCAGGCGGCGCACGCGGCACACCGCATTGGCTTCCGCGATGGCGGGTTCAACGGCTTTGGCGTTCTTCGTCAGCAGGATGCGCGGGCCGACCGCGTTGTCCGGCTTCCGGTAGCGGGTGAAGGCATATTGCGCGGTCTGCCAGCCATGCAGGGCGGGGCCGGGCTCTCCCTTCGCCAGGCGATAGGTTCCAGCGGGCAGCGTCTCGGCGAGCTTCGCCAGGCACCAGCTCGACAGGCCGTCGGGATCGGCCACGCCACCGACCGCGAACCATTCCTCCGGTTCGGCCGAGCCGCCCGGGACGATTGCGGTCTGGTATCCCGACCCGTCGAAGCGCTGCGCGCGCAGCGTGGCGCGCTGGGCGGCGCTGAGGGTGGAAGCCCAGTCTTCGAACCCGTCCTTGTTAACGAGATGGATCGAAATGGCGTCTTGCCCGCGATCGGGCTGGATCAATGGCGTATCGGTCATGTAAGGCACATGGAGCGATCGAGGGCGCATGCCAAGGGTGCAATCCATCCTTGGCCGCCGCGCCGGATGACACAAGGGAAGGAAGCCGCGATGATCGTCAGACTGGCCGCGCCGGCAATGCTGCTCGCGCTCGCCCTCTCCGAATGCACGCCGGCCAGCGACATGGGCGACGATCTAGGGGTGCAGCAGACCAGCGACGCGGTGGCCACCGCGTCCGCCGGAGCAGAAGCCGATGGCGGCGCGCGCGACATCAAGGTGGAGAACGATCTCTACAGCTTCCAGTACAGCTACCCCGCGGCGGTGGGTGCGGTGCCCGAACTCGCCCAGCTGCTGGATGCGCGGGCGCGCGAGGGGGAGCAGGGCTTGGCGAAGCTGGCGAAGCAGGCGCGGCAGGACGCGCGCGAGAACGGCTTTCCCTACAACGCCTATTCGCAGAACACCGAGTGGAAGGTGATCGGGCGCACGCCGGAATGGATCAGCCTGGTCGCCGATGTCAGCAGCTATTCGGGCGGGGCGCACGGCATCTACGGCATCGATCCCGTCCTGTGGGATCGCGATGCGAAGCGGACGGTCCAGCCGCTTACTCTCTTTACCTCGCCCGAGGCGCTGTACGACGCGGTGGAGGAGCGGTTCTGCGAGAAGCTCGACGCCGAGCGGGCGAAGCGGCGCGGCCCGACCGAGGAAGCGAGCGAGGCGGCGGACAACCCGACAATCGACGAGTTCGACCAGTGCCCGCCGATGTCCGACCTGGCGATCGAGGTGAAGGCGAAGGGCAAGGTGTTCGATACTATCGTCATGTATGCCGGCCCCTACGTGGCGGGCCCTTATGTGGAGGGGGCATACGAGATACCGGTGGCAGTGGATGCCGCGGTGCGCGAGGCGGTGAAGCCCGAATACCGCAAGGCGTTCGGCGGCTGAGGCTCGCAATTCGCCTCCGTCCGCGCTAAATGGTGGGCATGACCCAGTATCAGACCATCACCGACGAAGACGACGTTCAGCGCGACGGCACGATCAAGCTCCACGGACCGGAAGGGTTCGAGGGCATGCGCAAGGCGGGCCAGCTCGCTGCGCGGATCCTGGACGAAGTGCCCGATCTGGTCCGCCCGGGCGTCACGACCGAGAGCCTGGATACCGCGATTCGCGAGATGATGCTGGATGGCGGGGCGGTTCCGGCGACGCTGGGCTATCGCGGCTATACCCATTCCAGCTGCATCTCGATCAATCACGTGATCTGTCACGGCATCCCCGGCGACAAGACGCTGAAGGATGGCGACATCCTCAATATCGACGTGACCCCGCTGCTCGATGGCTGGCACGGCGATACCAGCCGGATGTACTTCGCGGGCGAACCTTCGCTGAAGGCGAAGAAGCTGGTCGAGGTCACCTACGAATGCCTGATGCTGGGGATCGAGGCGGCGGGCCGTCCGGGGGCGCGGCTGGGCGATATCGGCGCGGCGATCGCGGCGCATGCGAAGCCGCACCGCTATTCGGTGGTGCGCGAGTTCTGCGGCCACGGCGTCGGCCGCCTGTTCCACGACGCCCCGGAAGTCATCCACCAGGCGGAGGCGGGCACCGGCCCGCTGCTGAAGCCGGGAATGTTCTTCACCATCGAACCGATGATCAATCTGGGCAAGCCATGGGCCAAGGTGCTGGGCGACGGCTGGACCGCGGTGACGCGGGACAAATCGCTTTCCGCCCAGTTCGAGCACTCGCTGGCGATAACCGAGAACGGGGTCGAGATCTTTACCGAGAGCCCGACCGGACGGCACAAGCCGCCCTACTGACGATCGGCGCATTTGCGCCGTTCCTTGCGTCGAAGTCCTACACGATGGAACACCTGGAACAGTGTCCTGGGTGCGAAATTCCGCCTTGCGATCGGGGGCCGTGCCTGGTCGTCGATCCGATCGGTGAGGCGCGGTGGACATCGCCCGTTATCTATCCCCGCATCGTAAAGTAGGAAACGGTCCGCGCCCATGGACCTGCCCCTCGGCTAGCCCTCCCGCGCAGCCCGGATCGCCGCGCCCGCGGCGAAGGGTGCGATCGCGCACAGCGCCAGGCTGAGCGCCCCGGCCAGCGCGATGCCACTGTCGCCACCGGTCGACAGGCTGCCGGCACCGAAGATCAGGATCGGCACCGCCAGCGGCAACAGCAGCAGCCCGGCCAGCGCGGCACCCGCGCGCAGGCCCGCCATGAGCGCGGCGATGACCAGCCCGATCGCGGCGAGCCCCGGCGTCCCGGCAAGCAGGCCGAGCAGGACTGTGACCAGCGTCGCGCGGTCGAGATCGAACAGTGCCGCCCCCGGCAGGCAGGCCAGCAACAGGACGGGGGCGAAGCCGCACCAATGCGCGATCAGGCGGCTGGCCATCGCGGTTTCCTCGCCGATGCCGCGCAGCGTGAACTGATCGAGGACGCCTGCCTCCAGGTCCGCCGCCACCAGCCGATCGAGCGGCAGGATCGCGGCAAGGAGGGCGGCGATCCACAACATCGCGGGTCCGGTCCGGCGCAGCAGCGCGGCATCGGGGCCGACCGCAAACGGGTACAGGATCGCGACCGCCAGGAAGAAAGCGAAGACGAGCCCCGCGCCCCCGCGCGCGCCGCCGGGGGCGAGCAGCGCGAGATCGCGGCGCAGCAGGGTGGCGAACATCCCGTTCACCAGGGGTGATCGCGCAGATCGAGCGGTTCGATCGCTTCCCCGGCGAAGGGCTGGTGCGAGGCGATGACCAGCACGCCGCCCCCCTCGCGCCGTTGCCGCATCAGATCCTCCACGATCGCGCGGCTGTCGCTGTCGAGCCCGTTGAAGGGCTCGTCGAGCAGCCAGTGATCGCATCCTTGCGCCAGCAGCCGCGCCCAACCGGCGCGCTTGCGCTGCCCGGTCGACAGATAGCGCACGGGCACTTCGGCAATTCGGGCCAGCCCGACTGCGTCCAGCGCCGGTTGCGCCCGGTCGAGCCGGGACCAGAAGCCCAGCGCCTTGCCCAGCGGTAGGTCGGGATCGAGGGCGGGGCGTTCGTCCAGCAAGCCGACCGTGCCGGTCCAGTGGATGCTCCCGCGTGTTTCGCGCGCTCCATCAGGGGACACCGCCCGGTCGGGTCGCCGCAGTCCGGCGAGGATTTGCAAAAGGCTGGTTTTCCCGATCCCGTTCGGCCCGACGAGGTGCAGCGCGGCCCCGCGTTCCAGCCACAGATCGAGGCCGCCGAACAGCGGGCGGTCGCCCCGGCGGCAGAAAAGCGCCCTTGCCGTTAGCCCGCTCGCTTGCATGACCGCGCGCGATAGGCGATTGCCCGCCCAGCGACAAGCGAAGGCGAATGCGAGGAGATTCCATGGCCGTCGAGAAACTGACCGAAGAGGAACGCGAGAGCTGGCTGACGGCTCTGAAGCAGTGGAACACGTGCGAAGATCGCGACGCCATCTGCCGCACCATCGAATTCGGCGATTTCGGCGAAGCATGGGCGTTCATGAGCCGGGTCGCGCTGCTGGCCGAAAAGCACGATCACCATCCCGAATGGTGCAATGTCTACAACCGGGTGGAAATCACACTGACCACGCACGATGCGGGCGGGCTCTCCCGCCGCGATGTGAAGATGGCCAAGGCGATCGACAGCCTCGCCTGATCGGTTTGCGTCGAAACGGGGCGTTAAATGCCCTCGGCCACCTGCGCTCTTTTGCGCGCGAACTTGCGCAGGCGACCAGGCATCCAGCGGGCCGCTGTCGTCAGCTTGCGCGCGGTCGCGCCCACCGGCCATAGCAGCTTGTCCCCGTGAACCGCTTGCCATGCCGCATCCGCGACTTGCTGCACCGGCGTAATCTCTAGCCCGGCACCGCGCACCCGCTGGCGGATCTGTTCGTTCGCGCCACCGTGGGGGGCGTGGTCGAGCAGCGGCGTGTCGATGAAGCTGGGCATCAGGGCGCGAACCTTGATCCCGTACTGCGCCCATTCGCCGTCGAGCGCCTCGGTCAGGGCACGGACGCCGAACTTGGTCGCGGAATAGACCGACGCGCCCGCCGAACCGTAGATCCCGGCAGCGCTGGAGGTGTTGAGCAGGCACGAGCCGGATCCGACCTTGCGCAGATGCGGCAGCGCTGCCTGCGCGCCGAAGAACACGCCTTTCAGATTGACGTCGAAGCACAGCTCGATCTCTTCGACCGTCATCTCCTCGATCATGCCGCCTAGCGGAATTCCGGCATTGTTGACGACCACGTCGATGCGGCCTTCCGCGACGTCCGAGAATTGATCGAGCGCCTCGTCCCACGCCGCGCGGTCGCGCACATCCAGATCGTAGCAGAAGATGTAGTCGTGCCCGATCAGGCGACAGGTCTGGTCCATGCCCGGCCGGTCTATATCGCCTAGTCCGACGCACCAGCCTTCGCGCCCGAAGCGCATGGCGATGGCGCGCCCGATCCCCGACGCTCCGCCCGTAATGAAAATGGATTTGCGAGGGTGCATGGCCATCTCCTAACGCGACCGCGCTCTGCCACCGTCGGTGCCGGCTTGCCAGCGACGTCGGGAGGCGTAATCCTTATCCTCCAACATTGTCACCGGTGTCTAGGCCCTTCACGTATTCGGCGCCGTCGACGATCTGCGCGGTCGATGCCTCCATCGTGTCTCCGACCGGTTCGGCCCGACCGCCGAGGCAGCTGGCGAGGAAATTCTCGGTCACCGCGTTGAAGGCGATGTTGTTGGTCGGCTTGGCGAAGCCATGCCCCTCGTCGGGGAACAGGACGTAGGTTACGGGAATGTCCTTCGCCTTCATCGCCTCCACGATCTGGTCGCTTTCCGCCTGATTCACGCGCGGATCGTTCGCGCCCTGGCCGATCAGCAGCGGGCGCACGATCCGGTCCGCCTTGTAGAGCGGAGACGCGGCCTTCAGCGCGGCGAGCCCTTCGGGCGTGGACGGATCGCCCATCCGCTCGTGGAACTGCGCCACCATCGGCTTCCAGTAGGGCGGAATTGTGGACAGCAGCGTCTCGAGGTTGGACGGGCCGACGATGTCGACGCCGCAGGCGAAGGTTTCGGGCGTATAGGTCAGGCCGACCAGCGTGGCGTAGCCGCCGTAGGACCCGCCCATGATCGCGACCTTGTCCTTGGGCGCGATACCCTTCTCGACCGCCCAGTTCACCGCGTCGATCAGGTCGTCGTGCATCTTCTTCGACCATTCGAGATTGGCCGCGTTGATGAACTCCTTCCCGAAGCCGGTCGAGCCGCGATAATTGACGCTCATCACCGCATAGCCGCGATTGGCGAGCCACTGGTGATAGGAATTGAAGCCGTAGGCGTCGCGTGCCCACGGCCCGCCATGCACCAGCAGCACCATCGGCACCGGCGCGTCGGGCACGCCGTCGCCGTCGGCATCGCTGCCCGGCGGCAGGGTTAGGTAGCTGGGCAGGGTCAGTCCGTCGCGACTGGTCAGCTCCAGCATCTGCATCGGCTGCAGCGGCGTACCGGTCAGCTCCGGGCGCGAGACGTAGAGCTGTTCCAACGTCCCGGCATCACGATCGTAGAGATAGGCCGCGCTCGGCCCGATTACGGGGTCGTTGCCGACGATCCACTTGCGATCGTCGTCGGTCCGCGACTGGACGCCGAACTCGCCCTCCAGCTTGCTGCCCAGGAAATCGAGCGCCGCCTTCACGTCGGGGTCGAGCGCGGTCCATTCGGTCTTGAGGTAATTGACCGAATAGGCCTCGATCTCTCCGGTATCCTTGTCGCGGATCGAGCCGCCGATGTCGGCCTTGTCGTCCTCGGCCACCAGGCGGGTGTCGCCGGTCGCCATGTCCATCGCCATCAGCGCCGCCGTGTTGCGCCCCCGGCTGTCGTACCAGTACATGGTCCGGCCGTCGCGGGTGAAGCCGGCGGGGCTGGTCGTCAGCGAGTCGCCCAGATCGGTCGAGCTGAATGGCTCGTCCGCGACGACGTTGTCCTCCACCTTGAAGAAATCCATCCCGCCCGCCGGGTTCTGCCGCAGGGCGAGGCGGACGTCGAGATTGTCGTCGGCCATGAAGCCCGCATAGCCGCCGTCGTTCTCGATCAGCTCAGTCAGTTCGCCGGTGTTGAGATCGAGGCTGTAGACGTCGTGCAATTGCGGATCGCGGTTGTTGAGGCCGACCAGCACCTTGTCCTTGATCGTGTCCGACGCGCCGACCAGCTGGACCCGCGTGTTTTCGAACGGGGTGAGGGTGGTCTCCTTACCCGTGGCGACGTTCACACCGTAGAGCAGGAAATTCTCGTCGCCGCCCTTGTCCTGCACGTAGAGCAGGCTCTGCCCGTCGGGTGCCCAGAAGTAGCTGCGGATGGGCCGGTCGGTCGAGGCGGTCATCGGCTTCGCCGCGGAGAGGTCGTCAGCCGGGGCCAGCCAGATATTGAGCGTGCCGTCGCGGGGTGCCAGCCACGAGATGTATTTCCCGTCCGGGCTGATCTGCGCCCCGGCACGCGTCGGGTTTCCGAACAGCGCCTCGCGCGGAATCAGCGGGGCGGTCTGCGTATCAGCGGTCATCGATTGTCCTGTTTGGTGAGGATCGGCCAGCGCGGCCTGCGGCGTGGAAAGGAATGCCGCGACCGCGATACCGGCCAGCAAGGTCTTGCGAATAACGGGTCCGATCGACACGCGCGCTCTCCTTCGCGATGCAAAGTTCCGACCCGCGCGGGAGTATGCGCCTCGCGCGGCGCGATGTCGAGATGGCAGCTACGCGGCGTCAGAGCGTGGGCACGTAATAAGCGTGCCAGGTGAAGATCGCCGCCGCGCCGCGATGGGGGCGCCAGTCCTCCCCGATGGCGCGGGTTTCCTTCTCGCCCGGTGCCTCGTCCAGGCCCACGATGCGGCCCACCGCCTTCTGCACCGCTAGATCGCCCGCGGGCCAGATATTGGGGCGACCTTCCGCGAAGAGCAGGTAGATTTCCGCCGACCAGCGGCCGATCCCCTTGATCCGAGTAAGCAGGGCGATCGCTTCCTCGTCGTCGGCGGGCAGGTTCTCGAAATCGATCTCCCGCGCCTCGACGAGTTCGCACAGCGAGCGGACGTAGCCCTGTTTCTGGCGCGACAGGCCGCAGGCGCGCAACGCATCGAAATCGCGGCCCAGCAGATCGACTGCCGGAATGTCCTCGCCCAGTTCCACCTCCAGCTTGCGCCAGACGCTGTCGGCCGACGCGACGCTCACCTGCTGGCCGACGATGGTGCGCAGCATGGTGCGATAGCCGCGTTCGCGAATGCGCGGTTCGGGATAGCCCGCCACGGCGAGCGCGCGCGCCATGCGCGGGTCGTCCGCCGCAATGGCATCCAGCCCGCTCCTTATCTGATCGGCGGTGAGGCCCATTCGTTCGTCCCCGTGCATCGCTTGTCTTGACGCAACGGCGCGTCTAGCAGTCGCGCCAACGGGCCGAAAGGCCGCACGTAAAAGGTGGGATGACAGCATGCCGAAACTGACGGTGATCACGCGCGAAGGCCAGGAAAGCACGATCGAGGTCGGCGACGGGCTGACCGTGATGGAGGCGATCCGCGACAACGGCTTCGACGAATTGCTGGCGCTGTGCGGCGGCTGCTGCTCGTGCGCGACGTGCCACGTCCATGTCGATCCCGCGTTCAAGGACAAGCTGCCGCCGCTGGGCGAGGACGAGGACGACCTGCTGGAGAGCAGCGAGCATCGCAACGAGGATTCGCGCCTGTCGTGCCAGATCCCCTTCGAACCCGAACTCGACGGGCTTAAGGTCACGATCGCGGCGGAGGACTGATCCCGCACCCGCTGTCCCTTCGGGCAGCGAAGTTCAGGATGCAGGGCGGCAAGCGCATCTGCCTTGCCGCGCGAATACCGTCCGCTTACGCGCGGATGGCATGACGACACATATGACGACTGCCGACACGCTCTCGCTGATCGGCAACACACCGCTGGTTCGCCTGGCCGGACCCAGCGAGGCCGCGGGCTGCGACATCTTCGGCAAATGCGAATTCACCAATCCCGGCGCCTCGGTAAAGGACCGGGCGGCGCTCTTCATCGTCCGCGACGCGGAAGAGAAGGGTCTGCTGAAGCCCGGCGGCACGGTGGTGGAAGGGACCGCGGGCAATACCGGCATCGGCCTGGCGCTGGTCGCCAATGCGCGCGGATACCGCACAATCATCGTGATGCCGGAAAACCAGAGCCGGGAGAAGATGGACACGCTGCGCGCGCTGGGGGCCGAGCTGGTGCTGGTGCCACCGACCAAATACGCCAATCCGGGCCATTTCGTGCACACCTCGCGCCGCCTGGCGGAAGAGACCGAAGGTGCGGTGTGGGCCAACCAGTTCGACAACACCGCCAATCGCAAGGCGCATATCGAGGGTACGGCGAAGGAGCTGTGGGAACAGCTGGACGGGCGGATCGACGGCTTCACTTGTGCGGCGGGCACCGGCGGCACGATCGCGGGCACGGGGATGGGGCTGAAAAGCTACGACGAGGATTGCGTGATCGCGCTGACCGATCCTCATGGCGCGGCGCTCTACAATTATTACGCGCATGGCGAGCTGGAGGCGGAGGGATCGTCCGTCGCGGAAGGGATCGGGCAGGGCCGGATTACCGGCAATCTCGAAGGTGCGCCGATCGACACGCAGTTCCGCATTTCGGACGAGGAAGGCCTGGCATGGGTCGCCCGGCTCCTGCGCGAGGAGGGGCTGTGCCTGGGCCTGTCGAGCGGGGTCAATGTCGCGGGCGCGGTCGCTTTGGGCAAGATGTTGGTCGAACAGGGGCGCGAGGCGCCGCGCGTCGCCACCATCCTGTGCGATACCGGATTCCGCTATCTTTCCACGCTGTACGACGCGGACTGGCTGCGGTCGAAGGACCTGCCGGTGCCCGACTGGTTGCAGGGGCAGGAATGACGGCGTAGAAATCACGCCATGGCGCTGGTCGGAAAACGCAGGAAGGGTGAGGGGCGCATTGCCGCGGCCCCGCTGGGCGGCTCGCGCGGGGAGGCGATGCAGCGCCTGCAGGTCGGGTTGCTCGGCCTCGGCGCGATGATCCTTTCCATCGGCGTTGCCACCGTCGTCACCGACCGGGCCCAGCAGACGGACGATGCCGCGGTGCCCGAAGCGGTCCAGACCGTGGCCGAAAGCGACGGCAAGAAGAACGATCCGCTGGCGGATGCAGGCGTCGTCCCCGATCTGCCGAAGAAGGCGGACGAGAGCCCGGTGCCCGATGGCCCGGTCCTGCCGGAAGCGGGCGATGCCGCGCCTTCTTCCACCGCAACCTAGCTTGCGCGCGCTGTTCGGCCCGATGCTGGCGGTCTGCCTGTCGGCCTGCGGGCCGGCGGAGCCTGCGCAATTGCCACAGCGCGATGGGCCGCCGGCGACGCGTCCGACGCTCGGCCTCGTGTCCACACTGCCGATCTACTGGCCGGAGGGCGGCGCACTGTCCGCACTCGGCGGAGACCCGGACAAGTCGCACTGGGCGCGGGCGGCGCTCGAACGATCCTATCGGCTGGTGCCCGTAGATGCGCTGGACGCGGCGGCGTTGCAGGGGATCGATACCCTCGTCCTCGCGCAGCCGCGCGCCCTGTCCGGCCCGGAGAACGTCGCGCTGGACGACTGGGTGCGCGGGGGCGGCCACGTTCTGGTCTTCGCCGACCCTCTGTTGTCGGGCGAAACCGCCTATCCCCTGGGCGATCCGCGCCGGCCGCAGGATGTCGCGCTGCTCGATCCGATCCTGGCCCGCTGGGGCCTGCGGCTTCTCCCGCCAGGTCACGACCCCCGCGTGTCGCAAGTGCAGGTGGCCGGTGCGATCATTCCCACGGCCAGCGCGGGGCGTTTCGCCAAGCGGGAGCCGGCCGGGGGAGCCAGCGCGGATTGCGTGCTGGAGGCGGGCGATCTGATGGCCGATTGCCGCATCGGAACGGGGCGCGTCGTGGCGGTCGCCGATGCGACTCTGCTGGAGGCGGGATTCGAGACACCCGAGTCGCCAAAGGCGCTGCGGGAACTGGTGGGGATGGCACGGGACGGAAGCGGGGATAACGCGGGAACGGCTGCACCGTGATCCAATACGAGTCTTCCGACACCCCGGAATTCCGATATTTGCCGCCAGGGGTGCCGTAAAGGTTCTGTTAGGCATAGCGGGACACGTTTCGCGAAAATGACTATATAAAACAGTTACTTACCGCGTAATCCCGTAAAAAAACCAGATTTCCCCTTTAATCCCGCGCGGGCACGCGGTAACAAGAAATGCCAACGGACAGGCCGACGTGCTTTGCGCTGCCACAAGGGCAGGTCGCTCGCGATATCGCGCGGGCGACAGCGGAGAAGTCGTGCCGATGTCCGAGGGAGGCGTTCAATTTCCTGGGGTGTAGGGGCACGTGGCCGAGGGGTTCAGAGGGTTTAGCGGACAGGCTTATTCGCCTGCAGGCGACAAGGGGCGCTTCGTGCTGCCCCCTGCCTTCCGCAACGCCGTCAAACTCTCCTCCGATGGCCGCACGCTGTGCCTGACCAAGCACGACCGCTGGAATTGCCTCGTCGGATTCGGCCTTTCGCGCATGGACGAATTCGAGGCGCAGCTCGACCGCGAGGAAGAAATGGCGTTCAAGTTCGGGCGCGACTTCGACCGCGAGCAGCGTTCGCTCCAGCTGAACGGCTTCGCCACCATCCCCTTCGACGACAGCGGCCGCTTCGTGATGCCGGACTATCTGCGCGATCTCGCCGATATCGAGGACGGGCTGTTCTTCCAGGGCGCGGGCCGGTTCTTCACCGCGTGGAACCCGGCCGAGATCGCGCGCATGGGCGACGAATTCGCCGCCGCCAAGGCGGCCTGTGCCGCGCTGGTCGCCGAAGCTTCCGCCAAGGGCAAGGGGAAGGGCAAGTGAGCGCGTCCCCGCATATTCCCGTGCTGCTCCACGAGGTGATCGCGGCGCTCGATCCGCAACCGGGCGACGTCATCGTCGACGCGACCTTCGGGGCGGGCGGCTATACGCGCGCCGTGCTCGAACGCGGGGCGCAGGTCCACGCGTTCGACCGCGATCCCGATGCGATCGCCGCGGCCGCCCCGATGGAGGCGGAGTTCGGCGAGCGGCTGGCGCTCCACCCCGCACGCTTTTCCGCCATGGTGCGCACCCTTGCCGAGGCCGGCATCGCCAGCGTCGACGGGATCATGTTCGACATCGGCGTTTCCTCCATGCAGCTGGACCAGGGGGAGCGGGGCTTCGCCTTCTCCGCCGACGGCCCACTCGACATGCGCATGAGCCAGGAGGGCGAAAGCGCCGCCGATTTCCTCAACGCCGCCGACGAGGGCGCGATCGCCGACGTGCTCTACACCTATGGCGAGGAACGCCAGTCGCGTCGCGTCGCGCGCGCCATCGTCGCCGCCCGTCCGCTTTCGACCACCGGCGAACTGGCCCATGTCGTGCGCAAGGCGTTGGGGTATCGCCCCGGCGCGCCGAAGGACCCGGCGACCCGCACCTTCCAGGCGGTCCGCATCCATGTGAACGCCGAGCTCGACGAATTGCGCCACGGCCTCGCCGCCGCCGAGACGCTGTTGCGGCCCGGCGGACGGCTCGCGGTGGTCAGCTTCCATTCGCTCGAAGACAGGATCGTGAAGCGCTTCCTCAAGGACGCTTCCGAAGCGACCGGCGGCGGCTCCCGACACCTCCCCCTCCAGGAGCAGCCGCCGGCCGTCTTTTCGCAAGTCTCGCGCGCCGTGCGGCCGGGCGAGGCGGAGGTGGTGCGCAACCCCCGCGCCCGCTCCGCCACGCTGCGAAGCGCGGTGCGCACCGACATTCCCGCACGCAAGGAGGCCGCATGATGATCGGTGGTAGCCGCCTGCGCCGCCTGGGCTGGGCAGTCGTCCTGGGCGCGACCTTCGCCCTGTTCCTGGCGCTTACCTTCCAGGTGCGCACGGTGAAGAGCGAGGTCGTTCGCGCCGAGCGGCAGATCGTCGCGCTCGAACGCGAGACCTCCCGCCTCGAAACCGAGTTCGAGACCCGTTCCAACCAGCGCCAGCTGTCGGACTGGAACGCGGTCGATTTCGGCTATCAGGCACCGCGCGCCGACCAGTATTTAGAAAACGAACGCCAGCTGGCGAGCCTGGGTTCGCTGCCCGGCCCCGGCGCGCCGAGCCCGATCCGCGTCGCCCGCGCGATCGACGAGGGCGAGCTTCCCGCGATGGTAAATCCGTTGACCGGTATCGCCGAACTCGCGGCCAAGGATGACGAGGTTGCGGGCGAGAAGGAAAGCGGCCGCTCGCTGACCGCAGATGTGCGCGGTTCGCTGGGTCAGCGCCTGGCGGCAGGCGTCTCGTTCCAGCCGGGGGCCGAGATCGCGCAGTGAACGCCTTCGCCATCGATCCCCCCATCACCTACGGCCGGTCGCGGATCGTCGCCGACCGGCGGATCGCGGTCCTGACGGCCAAGATGCGCGTGCTGATGGTGGCGGGCGGGTTCGCCGTTCTGGCGCTGATCGCGCTGTTGCGGATCGTGTTCTTCGGGATGAGCGGCGCAGGCAGCGGTCCGATGAACCTGCAACAGGCGTTGCTGCCGCCGCGCGGGGAAATCGTCGACCGCAACGGCATGTCGCTGGCGCGCAACTATCCCGCGCGCGCGCTGTGGTTCAATCCCGAGGCGCTGGGCGAGGACGGCGCGCCGCTGGTGCGCTCGCCCCAGCTCGTCGCGCGCGAGCTCAAGGCGATCTTCCCCGATCTGAACGAAGCGGTGGTCGCGCGGCGGCTCGCCTCCGGCAAGCGGGGCTATCTGCGCCGACACGTTCTGCCCGAGGAAGCGAACCGGGTGTTCGACATCGGCGAGCTGGCGCTGGAATTGCCGGAGGAGGCCGACCGCTACTATCCGCAAGGCTCCATGGCCGCGCACGTCCTCGGCTATGTCGGTGCCGACGGCAAGGGCAAGGTCGGCATGGAAGAGGTGCTGCAGGATCGCCTGTCCGACCCCGCGCGTCGAGGCGCGCCGGTGGCGCTGTCGATCGACATGCGCGTGCAGGGCGCGCTGGAGGACGAGCTGAGCCGCGGGATGCGCTCGGTCGAGGCGAAGGGCGCGGCGGGCATCGTGCTCGACGTGGAAACGGGCGAGGTGCTGGCGCTGGCCTCTTTGCCCGAATTCGATCCCAACCATCTCGACCAGCAGGGCGTCGACAACATGTTCAACCGGGTGACGAACCAGGTTTACGAACTCGGATCGACGTTCAAGCCGATCACCGTCGCCTCCGCCATCGATGCGGGCATCGTGCGCGATTTCGGCAAGCGTTACGATGCGACGCCGTTGCGCGTCGGGCGCTTCACCATTCACGATAGCCACAGCATGGGCAATACGCTCAACATTCCCGAAACGCTGATCCATTCGTCCAACACGGTGACCGCGCGACTGGCCGACCAGATCGGCAGCACCAGGCTGCGCCAGACCATGATCGACCTGGGCATGAACGAGCGGCCCTATATCGAACTGCCGGCGAAGGGCTTTCCGATCTGGCCGGGCAAGGACTGGCCCCGCCTGCGCACGATGACGGTCGGGTTCGGCCACGGCATCGCGGTCACGCCGCTCCACCTCGCGAGCGCCTACGCCGCGATGGTCAATGGCGGGATCTGGCGTCCGGCCACCCTGTACAAGGTTGCGCCAGGCCACGCCCCGCGCGGACGGCGGGTGTTCAAGGAATCGACCAGCTCGCGCATGCGCCAGTTGCTGCGTATGATCACCTCGTACGGCACCGGCCGCAGCGCCGACGCGCCGGGCTATCGCGTCGGCGGCAAGACCGGCTCGGCGGAGAAGCCGGGCGCGCACGGTTATCAGAAGAAGCTGCTGATCTCGACCTTCGCGGCGGCCTTCCCGATGGATCATCCACGCTATGTCGTGATCTCCATGCTGGACGAGCCGAAGGGCACGCTGGCGAGTTCCTACCAGCGCACCGCCGCCTGGAACGCGGCCCCTATCGTCGGGCGGCTGGTGCCGCGCATCGGCCCCTTGCTCGGCGTGCGGCCCGACGAGACTCGCGACGTCGATATCTCCGACCTGCGCCCGATGGTGCCGGAAGCGGGAGTGGCGGCCGAATGAAACTCGCCGATCTCGCCTATCAGGCCGGCTTCGACCTTGCCGACGATCCCGTCGGGGGCAAGAACGTCACCGGCTTCGCGATCGACCATCGCAAGGTCGCCCCCGGTACCGTATTCGGTGCCTTTCGCGGCGCGAAGGTGAATGGAGAGGACTTCATCCCTTCCGCCATCGAGAGCGGCGCGATCGCGGTGGTCGCCCGGCCGGAGGCGCGGGTCGAGGGCGCATTCCACTTCGCCGACGCCAATCCGCGCCGCGCCTTCGCGCTGCTGGCCGCGCAGTTCTTCAAGCCGGTGCCCGATACCATCGTCGCGGTGACGGGGACCAACGGCAAGACCTCCACCGTGGAGATGACGCGCCAGCTGTGGCGCATGGCGGGCGAGCGCGCGGCGAGCATCGGCACGCTGGGCGTCACCACGCCCGACGAGAGCGTTTCGACCGGGCTGACAACGCCCGATATCGTGACCTTCCTGTCCAATGTCAGCGGGCTGGCGCGCGAGGGGGTGACGCACATCGCCTACGAAGCGTCCAGCCACGGTCTGTCGCAATACCGCAACGAAGGGCTGCCCGTCGCGGCGGCCGCGTTCACCAATCTCAGCCGCGACCATCTCGACTACCACGTCGACATGGACGATTATTTCGCGGCCAAGATGCGCCTGTTCGACGAGGTGGTGGTCGATGGCGGCAGCGCGGTGATCTGGACCGATGGCGGCGACTGGAGCGCACGCGCGATCGATCATGCGCAGCGGCGGGGTCTCAAGCCGTTTACCGTGGGCGCGGACGGCAGCGACATCCGCCTGGTCGATCGATCGCCGACCCAGCTCGGGCAGGACCTGACGCTCGAAACCGGAGGCGAAACGCGCAAGCTGCGCCTGCCGCTGATCGGTGCATACCAGGTGTCGAACGCGCTCGTCGCGGCGGGGCTCGCCATCGCGACGGGTACGGACCCGGCCCGCGTGTGGGACGAGGTCGCGCGGCTTCAGCCGGTGCGCGGGCGGCTCGAACGCGCGGTCATCACGCGCGACGGGGCGCCGGTCTATATCGATTACGCCCATACGCCCGAAGCGCTGGAGGCCGCGATCGAGGCGCTTCGCCCGCATGTGAACGGGAGGTTGATCACCGTCTTCGGCGCGGGCGGCGACCGCGATACCGGCAAGCGCGCCCCGATGGGCGAAGTCGCCGCGCGCGCTTCCGACATCGCCATCGTTACCGACGACAATCCGCGTGGAGAGGACCCAGCCGCGATCCGTGCGGCGGTGCTGGCCGGAGCGGGTGATGGCGATATTCGCGAGATCGGCAGCCGACGCGATGCCATCGCGACCGCGATCGGGATGGCCGCCGCGGACGACATCGTCCTGATCGCGGGCAAGGGACACGAACAGGGCCAGATCGTGGGCTCGGGAGACGATATGAAGATATTGCCGTTCGACGATGTGACGGTGGCGCGCGAATGTGCGTCCGGGTCGGGAGACGAGGCATGAACGCGCTGCGCCAGCCGCATCCCGCCCTGCGCCAGTGGCCGCGCGTCGCACGCGACCGGCTCGGCCTGGCGCTGTGGACGTCGGAAGAGATCGCCGCCGCTACCGGGGGCACGGCCAGCACCGCGTTCCAGTGCGCGGGGGTCGAGATGGACAGCCGCGATGTGCGTTCGGGCGACCTGTTCGTTGCGCTGAAAGGCGATGCGATGGACGGCCATCGTTTCGTCGAGAAAGCCTTTGCGTCCGGAGCTGCCGCCGCGCTGGTCGATCGCCCGGTCGATGGACCGCATGTGCTGGTGGAGGATACCACCGCCGCGCTCCACGCCCTTGCCGCCGCCGCGCGGACGCGCTCCGATGCGAAGCGGATCGGCGTCACCGGGTCGGTCGGCAAGACCGGCGTGAAGGAGGCGATCTTCGCCGCGCTGGACCGTTCCAGCCGCGGGCAGGCGCATCGTTCGGTGCGCAGCTACAACAATCATGTCGGTGTGCCGCTCAGTGTGGCGCGCATGCCCGCCCGCGCGCGTTACGGCGTGTTCGAGATGGGCATGAACCATGCGGGCGAGATCGCCGGGCTGACCCGGCAGGTCTGCCCGCATGTCGCGGTGGTCACCACCATCGCGCCCGCCCATATCGAGAACCTCGGCAGCGAGGAGGCGATCGCCGATGCCAAGGCGGAGATCTTTGCCGGGCTGGAACCGGGCGGGGTCGCGGTCATCCCGTTCGACAACCCGCATTTCGAGCGGCTGCGTGATCACGCGACCGAGATCGGCGCGCGGGTCATGGCCTTCGGGCGCGGGGCGGGGGCGGACGTGCGCCTGCTCGATGCGATCCCGGCCGCGAATGGCGGCTCGCTCATCACCGCGCAGGTGGGCGATACGCGGCTGTGCTGCTCGGTCGCGGAGCCGGGGGGGCATTGGGTGTCGAACGCGCTCGCCGTCCTGGCGGCGGTGAAGGCGGCGGGCGGCGACCTGGCCGCCGCGGGCCTCGCGCTCGCGGAGATGGGCGGCCTCAAGGGGCGCGGCGCGCGGCACCAGATCGGCGTGCCGGGCGGCAAGGCCCTGCTGATCGACGAAAGCTACAACGCCAACCCTGCCTCCATGCGCGCAACGTTGGCGCAACTCGGCCAGACGCCCGCCGGTCGCCGCATCGCGGTGCTCGGCAGCATGAAGGAGCTGGGCGACTTTTCGGATGGTTTCCATGCGCAGCTGGCGGAGCCGCTGCGCGCGACGCAGGTCGACTTCGCGGTGCTGGTGGGCGAGGAAATGCTCCCCCTCGCGCGCGAACTGGGGAAACCGACCGCCACCCCCCTTCCGCCCACGCACGGCTTCGCCCATTGCGAAGGTCCGGCCGAGGCGATAGCCGCGCTGCAGGAATACGGCCTCGTCCCGGGGGACGCGATCCTGGTCAAGGGGTCGAACTCGGTCGGGCTCGGCAGGCTGGTGGACCACTTCACCCGCCGCAACTGAAGGGGAGCCGGGAAGGCCGCATGCTCTATCTGCTCGCCGATTGGCTGGATTACGCAGGACCGCTGAACCTCGTTCGCTACCAGACCTTCCGCGCAGGCGCGACGCTGATGACCGCGCTCGTCATCGGCCTGATCGTCGGCCCGCGGCTGATCGACCTGTTGCGCGTGCGGCAGGGGAAGGGGCAGCCGATCCGCGAGGACGGGCCGCAGACGCATCTGGCGAAGCGCGGCACGCCCACCATGGGCGGGCTGATGATCCTGCTCTCGCTGATCCTCAGCCTGCTGATCTGGATGGACCTGTCCAGCCCGTTCGTCTGGGCCTGCGTCGCCGTGACCGTGGGTTTCGGCGCGATCGGTTTCATGGACGATCTCGACAAGGTGACGAAGAACAGCCACCGCGGCGTTTCGGGCAAGGTTCGCCTGTTGCTGGAATTCATCGTGGCGGGGATCGCGAGCTACATCGTGGTCAGCCAGATCAGCACCTGGCTCTACGTCCCCTTCGTATCGAACCAGGCGATTCCGCTGGGGCCGTTCTACTACGTCTTCGCCGCGGTGGTAATCGTGGGGGCGGGTAATGCGGTGAACCTGACCGACGGGCTGGACGGCCTCGCGATCATGCCGGTCATCATCGCGTCGGGCACCTTCGCCATCATCTGCTACCTCGCGGGCCGTGCCGACTTTTCGAGCTATCTCGGCATTCCGCATGTGCCGGGTGCGGGCGAGCTGGCGATCTTCTGCGCCGCGATCATGGGCGGGGGGCTTGCCTTCCTGTGGTTCAACGCCCCTCCGGCCGCTGTGTTCATGGGCGATACCGGCAGTCTCGCACTGGGCGGGGCGCTGGGCGCGATTGCGGTGGCAAGCCACCACGAGATCGTGCTCGCCATCGTCGGCGGGCTGTTCGTGTTCGAGGCGCTCAGCGTCATCATCCAGGTTTTCTGGTTCAAGCGGACGGGCAAGCGCGTGTTCCGCATGGCCCCCGTCCACCACCATTTCGAGCAGCTCGGCTGGAGCGAGAGCAAGGTCGTGATCCGGTTCTGGATCATCGCCATCGTGCTCGCGCTGATCGGGCTGGCGACGCTCAAGCTGCGATGATCACGAACCCCACCTGGTCCGGCAAGCGCTTCGCCGTCCTCGGCCTCGCCCGATCGGGCATGGCCACGGCTGAGGCGCTGCTCGCGAGCGGGGCGGAGGTCCTCGCCTGGGACCGGCAGGACGAACCGCGCGAGAAGCTGGCCGGGCGCGCCCGCATCGGCGACCCGCTGGTGGAGGACCTGACAGGGTTCGACGGCGTGGTGGTCTCGCCCGGCGTGCCGCTCAACACCCACCCGATCGGCCCGCGCGCGCAAAGCTTCGGCGTGCCGGTGATCGGAGATATCGAGCTGTTCGCGCAGGCGCGCCCCACGCTGCCGTCGCACAAGGTGGTCGGCATCACCGGCACCAATGGCAAGAGCACGACCACCGCGCTGGTGCATCACATCCTCCAGACCGCGGGTGTGCCGACGCGGATGGGCGGCAATATCGGCATTCCAGTGCTGGAAGGCGATCCCTTACCCGAAGGCGGGGTCTATGTCCTCGAACTGTCGAGCTACCAGATCGACCTGACGCGCACGCTCGACTGCGATGTGGCGGTGCTGCTAAACATCACGCCCGACCATCTCGACCGGTACGAGAATTTCGAAGCCTATGCGGCGAGCAAGGGTCGGCTTTTCGCGATGCAAAGCGAAGATCACTACGGGGTGATCTCGACGAGCACTGAAGCGGCGATGGATCAATATGAGCGATATCCGCACACCCTTCTCAGTGACGTTACGCCGCATCTTGATAGCCTCGATAATTATGCCGCGCTGAAAGGTCCGCATAATCTCGAGAACCTTGCCGCCGCCGGATATGTTTGTCGTTGGCTGGGTGTGAGCGAGAAACAGCTAAGGGCAGGTTTCAGAACCTTCCGCGGTTTGCCGCACCGGATGGAGTTCGTGCGCGAGGAGGCGGGCGTAGTCTATCTCAACGACAGCAAGGCAACCAACACCGCCTCCGCCGCCCCCGCGCTCGCCGCGTGGCCCCCGGACCCGGAGCCGCGGGTGCACTGGATCGTCGGCGGGCTGGCGAAGGAAGACGGGCTGGGCGAGTGCGAGCAGCATCTCGGAAACATCGCCGCCGCCTACACCATCGGCGATTCGGGGCCGCGGTTTGCGGAGTTGCTGGAAGGCCGCGTACCCGTGAACCGCTGCGAATTGCTGTGCGAGGCGGTGCGCCGCGCGGTTCTGAACGCGAAGCGGGGCGACGTCGTGCTGCTCTCGCCCGCCTGCGCCAGCTTCGACCAATTTCGTGATTACGAGCAGCGCGGCGATCATTTCCGCCAGCTGGTCGACGCCATTCTGAATGATGGCGGCAGCGGGGACCACGCGGCATGAACTCGCGGCCCTATGTTCCTGGCAGCCCCGCGCGCGCCGGTGCACCGGTGCGGCGCGCGACCGGGCGCTGGTCCGAAGTGAAAATCTGGTGGCGCGAGATCGACCGCGTCCTGCTGGCGCTCGTCCTGTGCCTGATGGCGATGGGCAGCATCGCGGTCGCGGCGGCCTCCCCTGCATCGGCGCGGCGTCTGTCCAGCGGCGAAGTCACCTTGCCCGACCTCTATTTCTTCTGGGCGCACTTGCGCTGGCAGATACTGGGCCTGTGCGCGATGATCGGGGCGTCCTTCCTCGACCGCGAGCATGCCCGCCGGCTGGGCATCGTGCTGGCCGTGGCGATGCTGGGCGCCCTCGTCTTCGTTCCGGTGCTGGGTTACGAGGTCAACGGGGCGAAGCGCTGGATCAATCTGGGTTTCAGCTTCCAGCCGTCGGAATTCCTGAAGCCGGGCTTCGCGATCCTGCTCGCCTGGGTCCTGTCGTGGCGGTTGCGCGATCCCAATCTCCCCGTGCTCAGCGTGGCGACCGGGCTGATGGTGCTGGTCGGCGGATTGCTGATGCTGCAACCCAATCTGGGCGATGCCATCCTGTTCGGCGGGGTGTGGCTGGTGCTGCTGACGCTTTCCGGCATGCCGCTGATCCGGGTCGGCGCGTTTATCGGCGGCGGCATGGGCGCGCTCGGCCTCGCCTATCTGTTCTACGACAACGCTCGTCACCGGATCGATTCCTTCTTCGGCGGGGGCGTTGCATTCGACCAGGTGGACCTGGCGCAGCGGACCCTGTTGGCGGGCGGCTGGTCGGGCACGGGGTTCTGGCTGGGGCTGCGCAAGATGCAGCTGCCCGAAGCGCATACCGACTATATCTTCTCGGTCATCGGGGAGGAATTCGGGTTGATCGTATGCGCCATCGTGGTGGCGCTCTATCTCGCCATCGTCACCCGCGTGCTGGTGCGGCTGGTGGAGGAGGAAAACCTGTTCGCGCTGCTCGCGTCGGCGGGGCTGGTGACGCAGCTCGGCGGACAGGCCTTCATCAACATCCTCGTCAATTTGCGGCTTTTCCCGTCGAAGGGTATGACGCTGCCGCTGGTGAGCTATGGCGGTTCGTCGACCATCGCGGTATGTCTGGCGGTCGGGCTGCTGCTCGCGCTCACGCGGCGAAACCCCTTCATCACGCGGGAGACGCAGGGGCTCCGGGCCCTGTTCGCGACACGGGAGACATCGCAATGACCGGCACGACCCGCACCGGGGCTTCGCGCCATTACGTTCTCGCCGCCGGGGGCACCGGCGGGCACCTGATCCCCGCCTTCGCACTGGCGGACGAGCTGCACGCGCGCGGGCACCACGTCGCGCTCCTCACCGATGCGCGGGGTGCGGCCATTCCGGGCAAGCCGGACGATCTGCCGGTCCATGTCATTCCCGCCGGTCGCTTCGGCAAGAACCCGCTTGGCTGGCCCAAGGCGATCGGGGCGGTGCTGCAGGGCCGGGCCATGGCGCGCCGCCTGTTCACCAATTTCCAGCCGAGCGCCGTCGTCGGCTTCGGCGGCTATCCCGCGCTGCCTGCGGTCATGGGCGCCAATGCCGAAAAAATCCCGGTCGTGCTGCACGAACAGAACGCCGTGCTGGGCCGCGTCAACCGACTGATGGCAAGCAATGTCCGCGCGATCGCGACCGCTTACCCGGTGGTCGAGCGCCTGCCGGCGCAGCATCGGGACAAGGTGGAACTGGTCGGCAATCCGGTGCGCCCGGAGGTGCTGAGCCTGCGCGACGAGCCGTTCCCGCCCTTCACCGAGAACGGCTTGCTCAAGGTGCTCGTTACCGGCGGCAGCCAGGGTGCGCGAGTCCTGTCCGAAGTGGTGCCGGACGGGCTCGCCATGCTGCCGACCGCCCTGCGTCAGCGGTTGCAGGTCACGCAGCAGTGCCGGCCAGAGGATCTGGAGGCGGTGCGCGAGCGCTATCGCAGCCACGACATCCCCGCCGAACTCGGCACCTATTTCAAGAATATGGCGGCGCGGCTCGCCGATGCGCATCTGTTCATCGGTCGCGCCGGGGCCTCCACCATCGCTGAGCTTACCGCGGTGGGCCGCCCGGCGATCCTGATCCCGCTGCCGATCGCGACCGACGATCACCAGGCGGCCAATACGCGGGAGATCGTGAAAGCGGGCGGCGCGCGGATGATCCGGCAGAGCGAGTTCACCGCGAAAGCACTCGCCAAGCAGATTCAGGCGCTGAGCCAGCGGCACGAGACGCTCGCCACCGCAGCCCATGCGGCGTGGAATTGCGGGCGACCCGACGCGGCGAAGGACCTCGCCGATCTGGTCGAAAGCTTCGGCGGGGCGGAAATGATGGATGTGATCAAAGTGGGCGCGAACAATGCGCGCGGCGCGTCGCAGGGCGTCGCCGTGGGTCAGGGTGCCAGTCGCGAAGCTGCGCGGGACACCGTGGCATGAGGGGCGTGCCGACCGATATCGGGATGATCCACTTCGTCGGCATCGGCGGGATCGGCATGTCCGGCATTGCCGAGGTGATGCACAATCTCGGTTACCAGGTGCAGGGCTCCGACCTGTCGGAAAGCCAGACGGTCGAGCGGCTGCGCGCCCGCGGGATCGAAGTGATGATCGGCCATGTGGCCGAGAACGTGGAAGGCGCGTCGGTGGTGGTGACCTCCACTGCGGTGAAGCGGACCAATCCCGAAGTGGCCGCCGCGCTGGAACACCGCGTGCCGGTGGTCCGGCGCGCCGAGATGCTGGCCGAGCTGATGCGCCTGAAAAGCACGGTCGCGATCGCGGGTACGCATGGCAAGACGACGACCACCAGCATGATCGCCGCGCTGCTCGATGCGGGCGGCATCGACCCGACCGTGATTAATGGCGGGATCATCGAGCAGTACGGCTCCAACGCGCGGCTTGGCGATTCCGACTGGATGGTGGTCGAGGCGGACGAGAGCGACGGTAGCTTCCTGCGGCTCGACGGCACGATCGCGGTCGTGACCAATATCGATCCCGAACATCTCGACCATTACGGCGATTTCGAAGGGGTGAAGCGCGCCTTCGTCGACTTCATTCACAACGTCCCGTTCTACGGCGCGGCGATCCTGTGCATCGACCATCCGGAGGTGCAGGCGGTGATCGGCAAAGTCCGCGACCGGCGCGTGGTGACCTACGGCTTCTCTCTCCAGGCCGACATCTGCGGCATCAACGTGCAGCCGCACAAGGGCGGCAGCCGGTTCGACGTGATCGTGCGCCAGCGGGGGGAACAGGATCGGCGGATCGAAGACGTCGAACTGCCGATGCCGGGGCGTCACAACGTGCAGAACGCGCTTGCCGCGATCGCGGTCTCGATCGAGATGGGTTGCGGCGACGGCGTCATTCGCGACGGATTCGGCCAGTTCGGCGGGGTGCGACGCCGCTTCACCCGGGTCGGTACCGTCGGCGGCGCGACTGTGATCGACGACTATGCGCACCACCCGGTGGAAATCCGAGCGGTGCTGGCCGCCGCGCGCGAGAGCACCGGCAACCGCGTGCTCGCGGTGATGCAGCCGCACCGCTATTCGCGGCTCGGCGACCTGATGGAAGACTTCCAGAACTGCTTCAACGACGCCGACCGCGTCTATGTTACCCCGGTCTATGCCGCGGGTGAGGACCCGGTGGACGGCGTCGATGCGGAGACGCTGGTGGGCGGCCTGCAATTGCGCGGCCATCGCAATGCGCGGACGGTGCGCGACCAGGGTGATCTCGCGCAGGCGCTGGCCCAGGACATCGAAGAAGGCGATCTGATCGTCTGTCTCGGCGCGGGCGACATCACCAAATGGGCGGCCGGCCTTCCCGAAGCCATCGAGAGGGCGCGCGCATGAGGGGCGGGAATACCCAGCCCGACGATTGGGCGATGCACGACGACGGGATGGCCCCGGACGGGTCGGTAGAGGGCACGGTCGATGCCATCGTGCCCAACGACGCGATCCGAGGAAAGCTGACCCGCGACGCGCCGCTGGCAAAGCTCGTCTGGTTCAAGAGCGGCGGCACGGCGGACTGGCTGTTCGAGCCCGCCGATCTGGAGGATCTCACACGGTTCCTGGCGCATCTCGACGGGGACGTGCCGGTGATGGCGCTGGGCCTCGGTTCCAACCTGATCATCCGCGACAATGGCGTGCCGGGCGTGGTGGTGAAGCTGGGCAAGGCCTTCGCGCAGGTTGAAGTGGGCGAGGATTGCCTGGTCACCTGCGGCGCGGGCGCGCACGGCGTGCTCGTCGCCTCGACCGCGCGCGATGCGGGCGTGGGGGGGCTGGAATTCCTGCGCGGCATCCCCGGCACCGTGGGCGGCTTCGTGCGGATGAATGGCGGGGCCTACGGGCGCGAGGTCGCCGACGTGCTGATCGACTGCGACGTGGTGACGCATGATGGCGCGTTCCTGACGCTGCCGGTGGCGGACCTCGAATACACCTATCGTCACTCCGCGCTGGCCGACGACATGGTGGTGGTCGCCGCGCGCTTTCGTGGCCGGCCGGGCGATCCCGCAGCGATCGGGGCGGAGATGGACCGCATCGCCGAGGCGCGCGAGCAGTCGCAGCCGATCCGCACCCGGACCGGGGGCTCCACCTTCAAGAATCCGGATGGGGGCAAGGCGTGGCAGCTGGTCGATGCGGCAGGCTGTCGCGGGCTGACCCTGGGCGGCGCACAGGTGAGCGAAAAGCACACCAATTTCCTCATCAACACCGGCGACGCGACCAGCGCCGATATCGAGCAGCTGGGCGAACTGGTGAAGCGCAAGGTATACGAGAATTCGGGCGTGACCCTCGAATGGGAAATCCGCCGGGTGGGGCGGCCGTGATGGCGAGTAAAGCTACCGATCTCCCCAAGCTCCACGTCGCCGTCCTGATGGGCGGCTGGGCGAACGAGCGTCCGGTTTCGCTGATGAGCGGCGAGGGCGTCGCCAAGGCGCTGGAGGAGCGGGGCCATCGTGTGACGCGGATCGACATGGATCGGCAGGTGGCGGCGCGTATCGCCGAGGCGGCGCCTGACGTGGTCTTCAACGCGCTCCACGGCGTTCCGGGAGAGGACGGCACGGTGCAGGGCATGCTCGACCTGATGGGCGTGCCCTACACTCATTCGGGCCTCGCCACCTCGGTCATCGCGATCGACAAGGAACTGACCAAGCAGGCGCTGGTCCCGCACGGCATTCCGATGCCCGGCGGGCGGATCGTCGCGAGCGAGGATCTGTACGAGCGCGATCCGCTTGCGCGACCCTATGTGCTGAAACCCCTCAACGAGGGCAGCTCGGTGGGCGTGGCGATCGTCACCGAGGAAAGCAATTACGGCCAGCCGATCCGGCGCGACGCGGCGGGGCCCTGGCAGGAATTCGACCGTCTGTTGGCCGAGCCCTATATTCGCGGGCGCGAACTGACGACGGCCGTATTGGGGGACCGCGCGCTCAGCGTCACCGAACTGGTCCCGCAGTCCGGCTTCTACGATTTCGACGCCAAATATACCGAGGGCATGACCGAGCACGTCTGCCCCGCGCAAATTCCGGAAAACATCGCCGAGCTGTGCCGCAAATACGCGCTCCAGGCGCACCGCGTGCTCGGCTGTCGCGGCACCAGCCGGACCGATTTCCGCTGGGACGACGAGCGGGGCGAGGCGGGGCTGTTCGTCCTGGAAACCAACACCCAGCCGGGGATGACGCCGCTCAGCCTCGTGCCCGAGCAGGCGAAGCAGTGCGGCATTTCCTACGGCGAGCTGGTCGAGATCGTCATCGCCGATGCGCTGGCCTTCTTCGCAGGGAAGGGGGAGGCCGATGGCCACGGTCGGGCGTAAGCCGCAGGGGGTCCGCCGCGCGACCGCGGCCAAGACACGCGCCGCGCGCGCCCGGCACGCGAAGCGGCAGGGGCAGGGGGTGGTCGATCGCCTCGTCGCGATGCTGCCGATCACGGAAGAGCAGCTGCACCGCGTCTTCCTGTTTCTGATCCTTGGCGTTGCCGCGATGCTCGTCTGGCTGGTCGCGAGCCTAGCCGGCGTACCGGCACTGGCGCAGGCGCAGCTCGCCACCATCGCTTCCGATGCCGGGTTCGAGGCGCGCCACGTCCGCGTGACGGGGGTCGAGCGGATGAACGAGCTGAAGGTCTATGAAGCCGCCTTCAGTCAGAAGGACAAGCCGATGCCGCTTGTGGACCTGGAGGCGCTGCGGGCCGATCTGGTCGCCATGCCGTGGGTGGAGGATGCGCGCGTGTCGCGCCAGCTGCCCGACCGGCTGGTGATCGACATCGTCGAACGCACGCCCCATGCGGTGCTGGCCCGGAACGGCAAACTGACCCTGATCGACGGCGACGGGGTGGAGCTGGAGCCGATATCGGCTGCCAATTCCAAGGGCATGCTGCGCGTTTCCGGGGCTGGTGCGGCGAAGCAGGTGGCGAACCTGTCTCGCCTGCTCGACACCGCGCCCGCGCTGAAGCCGCAGGTGATTTCCGCCGAATGGGTCGGCAACCGGCGCTGGAACCTGACTTTCGCCACCGACCAGCTGCTGGTCCTGCCGCAGGGGCGCGAGGAAGCGAGCAAGGCGTTGATCCATTTCGCCCGCATGGACGGGCAGAACCGGCTGCTGGGGGGCAAGGTCGCGGCGTTCGACATGCGCGTGCCCGACCGCATCTATATGCGCGTTCCCGGCCGCGGCGATCTGGGGGAGGCGAACTGATGGGACTGCCGCGCATCGCCCGGGTCTTCGGCGCCGTAAATATCGGCAGCTTCCGGGTCTCGGCCATGATCATGGGCCAGTCGGAAACGGGCGAGATGGTCGTGCTGGGTGCCAGCCATCGCCAGAGCCAGGGGGTTCGCCGCGGCTATATCACCGACATGGCCGCGGCGACCTACGCCATCCGCGCCGCGGTGGAGCGGGCGGAGGACAATGCCGACACGCGCATCTCCAGCGTGTGGGTCGGGGCCGCGGGAGGCGGACTTTCCAGCCGGATCGCACGGGTGGAAGTGCCGGTGGGCGGCCGACGGATCGAGGACGAGGATATCGCGCACCTCCTCTATTCCGCGCGCGAGGCGATCGAACCCGACGGGCGCATGGTCCTGCACGCGCAACCCGCCAGCTATATTCTCGACGGCGCGCATGGAGCGACGGAGCCGCGCGGCCTCTATGCGGAGCGGCTGGGGGTCGACATCCATATCATGCTCGCCGAGACCGCACCGGTGTGCAATCTGCGCGAAGCGGTCGAGCGCGCGCATCTGACGGTGGAGGGGGTCGTCGCCTCGCCGGTGGCGGCAAGCTATGCCTGCCTCACGCAGGAGGAACGCGAGCTCGGCACGGTCCTGATCGAGATCGGGGGCGACGTGGTCAATGTCGGGCTGTTCTCGGGCGGGCTGTTGCAGGCGCTGCATACGGTGCGCATGGGATCGGGCGATATCACCGATGCCATCGCCTCCGCCTTCGGCATCCGCCGGACCCAGGCCGAAAGGCTCAAGAACCTCGCGGGCTCGGCGATCGCAAGCCCGACCGATCACCGCGAGATGGTTCCGGTCAACCCGCCAGGCGAAGATGCGGCCGAAGGCGATAAGGTCAACCGCGCCGAACTGGTCTCCGTCATCACCGAGTCGCTGGGGCAGATGTTCGGCGAAATCGGTCGCATCCTGCGCCACGATACCTTTGCGAAGACGAAGGGGCAGGTCGTGATCACCGGCGGCGGGGCGCAACTCGCGGGCATCGCCGAATTCGCGCAAGGGGCGCTCGGCCGCCAGGTCCGCATCGGCCGCGCGCCGGAACTGCGCGGCATGCCGGACGCGATGGCCAATCCCGGGTTCGCCACACTGGCCGGCCTGTGCCTCTATGCTGAGGCCGACCCGATCGACGTTCGCAAGGTTTCGGGCAATTTCACGGAGACCACCCGGTATGGCGGGCTCGCGCTGGCGCGGCGGCTCTGGCACGCGGCGCGCGACTATTTCTGACCGGGCGGGGTATCGCCCCCGCCCGTGGACATGCTTGTGGAAAAATGGCTGGATAACAATACAGCCCCAGCCGTTTGTGCCACAATAAAGCAATCAAGGGTCCGCCTCGATCGGACTGACGGAGTAACAGCGTTATGAGCATCAATATCGGCCCCGCTTCCGGCGACGAATTGCGCCCCCGGATCACTGTGATCGGGGTCGGCGGCGCGGGCGGGAACGCCATCGCCAACATGATGGAGGCGGAGGTCGAAGGCGTCGATTTCATCGTCGCCAATACCGATGCGCAGGCGCTCAACAATTCGACCGCGGAACAGCGCATCCAGCTCGGCCCCGATATCACAGGCGGCCTGGGTGCGGGCGCGCGGCCCGAAGTGGGCAAGGCGGCGGCGGAAGAGACGCTGTCCGATATCGAGGGCATGCTCGAGGGCGTGAACATGTGCTTCATCGCCGCGGGCATGGGCGGCGGCACCGGCACCGGTGCCGCGCCGGTCATCGCGGAGGCGGCGCGCCGCATGGGTGTGCTGACCGTCGGCGTCGTGACGAAGCCGTTCCTGTTCGAAGGAACGCGCCGCATGCGCGCCGCCGAATCGGGTATCGAGGAGCTGCAGAAGCACGTCGATACGCTGATCGTCATTCCCAACCAGAACCTGTTCCTGATCGCCAAGGCCGAAACCACGTTCAAGGAGGCGTTCCAGCTCGCCGACGAGGTGTTGCAGCAGGGCGTACGCTCGATCACCGACCTGATGGTGATGCCGGGTCTCATCAATCTCGACTTCGCCGACGTGAAGTCGGTGATGGAGGAGATGGGCAAGGCGATGATGGGGACAGGCGAGGCCGAGGGCGAGAACCGCGCTCTGGAAGCTGCCGAGCGCGCCATCGCCAACCCTCTGCTCGACGGCGTCTCGATGGCCGGGGCCAAGGGCGTGATCATCTCCATCATCGGGGGCGAGGACATGCGCCTGCTCGAGGTGGACGAGGCGGCGAACCATATTCGCGACCTGGTGGACGAGGATGCGAACATCATCTGGGGTTCGGCCTTCAATCCGGACCTCGACGGCAAGATTCGCGTTTCCGTGGTCGCGACGGGCATCGATTCGGTCGGTGATCGCCGCGAAGCGGCTCCGCCTCGCCAGGCCGCGGCTTTCGGCAGCAGCCAGCCCCTGCGTACGCCCGGCAGCGGTGCGCAGACCGGTGGCGAGGCCGGCGACAGGTCCGGCGGCGGGGAAGAGCGCGGTGCGACTGCCTTCGGATCGCCCGCTCCACGCTTCGATCGGTTCGATGAATCGGCGGACGAGGATACGGATCGGGACGGCGACCGGTCGTCCGATGATTTGGCAAGCGACGCGCTCGCCGATCTGCGCAACGACTCTGCCGGACGAGAAACCGCCGCGGCCGCCGCGACGGACGATAGCAGCTTTGCGGCAAGGCCGGGCTCCGACGGTGGCTATCCCAGCGCCGAACGTGGTGAAGACGACCGGTCTGCCCGCGCGGCTGAGGACGACGAAGCGCTCGACCTGGCGGGCAGCGAAGTCGACCGGCCACACTCGTCCGACAGTGCGCCCCAATCTCCCGCGTCGAGAACGCGCGATAGCAATCGTGGAGGCAACGAGCGTGGCGAATTGCTGCTCGGCGACGAAGCGGAAGACGGCGGGGCCGCTGGCGACGACGAAGAGCGCGGCGGCCTGCTTCGTCGCGGTCGGCGTCTGGCCGATGGAGAGCAGACTGGTGGGCGATCCGAGCGGCCCGAACTCCCGCGCAAATCGCCGGGCGGGGGCGGCACCTTGTTCGAGCGTATGGCCAACCTCTCTCGCGGGTCTGGAGATAGCAAGGCCAGCCGCGCGGATGCAGACGGCGATGACGACGATTCGGACGGCTCATTGAACATTCCGCGCTTCCTGGGGCGGCAGAACAACCAGTAACGGGACGAGCTGCCTGCCTTGTCGGGTCTCCGTCGCCCCGTTCCCGCTTCGTTCAGGTAGTATCGCTATACGCGTCGGGGCATATGCGATTCATGATCCGAGCGTTCCCAACTCCCTTCGCGCTGGCACCGGTGGCGCTGGCGCTGACCGTGGCGGGTGTGGCCATCCCGGCGCATGCGCAGACTCGGATGGTCAGCCGCGAGGTCGTGCAGCCGCTTCCCGCGCAGACTTCCGCCGATCTTACCCGGGCGCTTTCGCGGCTGGCGCAGGATACGAAGGACGTCACCGCGCTGATCGATGCCGGGGTCGCCTCGCTCGAACTGGGCGACACCGATGCCGCGCTCGGGTTCTTCGGTCGTGCGCAGGAACTCTCGCCCCAGGATGCGCGGATCAAGGCGGGGTTTGCCGCGGCCTATGCGCGCCAGCAACGCCCGGTCGAGGCACTGCGCCTGTTCGACGAGGCGGAGCGCGCGGGCGTTGCCATCACGCGCCTCGCGGGGGAGCGGGGCCTGGCCTACGATCTCGTCGGTGCGGGGAAGGACGCGCAGCGTAACTACCATACCGCGCTCGACCTGTCGGACGACCCCGAGGTCAGGCGTCGCCTTGCCCTGAGCTATGCCATCGGCGGGGATCGGACGGCCTTCGAATCGACGCTGCGTCCGCTGCTGGACCTGCAGGACCCCGCCGCCTTTCGTGCGCGCGCGTTCGGGCTGGCCATTCTGGGGGATGGCGAGGCCGCCGTGGCAATCCTGGAAGCGGCAATGCCGCGCGAGACCGCGCGTAAGCTGACCCCCTATCTGCGCTACATGCCGCAACTGACTGCGGCGCAGCAGGCCGCCGCCGCGAACCTGGGCGTGTTCCCGCGCGCCACGCAGATCGGACGCGACGATCCGCGCATTGCCTCGGCCGCCGGATCCTTTGGAGCAGCCGAGGCCCGGCTGCGTCCCAGCGGCGCGCCGCTCGGTCCGGCGGTGACGCAAGCTGCCCCGGCAGCCAAGGCCGCTACGCCTGCGCGCAAGCTCGCGGCCGCTTCTGCGCCCAAGTCCAAGCCCGAGCGGGCACGTGCCGAAACCACGCAGGCCGGTGTCCGCGTGGCGGAAGCGGGTCGACCGCGCGGCGAACTGCCGCCCGTGACCGCCGCCGCGGTCCAGCCCGCTACCTCGGCCAACGCCGCGCCCGCGCCGGCTCTCATCTTGCCCGACGACGAAACGCCGGCCCCGGCAGGGGTGACGGTCGCCGCGAGCGCCCCCTCCGCGCCTCGCTTCGATCTCAGCAAGGTGCCCGATACGCCGCTCGCCCAGACAGGCCGGTCGGCCTCGACGGAGCCTGCGCCGAGTCCCACGTCCGCACCGGCATCTGCGCCGGCTCCAGCGGCCAGCGTGGCGAGCGCCTTCGCCGATCTCACTCTGCCCGCCGATCCGATTCGCGCCCGGCCCGGAAACGCGGTCGACATCACGCGGATCAAGGTCCGCCGCGAGGTCGCGCCGACACCCGAACCCGAACCGGCCGCAAAGGCGGAGCTGCCCAAACCGGCCAAGCCAGCGAATCCCAGCCGCATCTGGGTGCAGGTCGCGACCGGGAAGGATCGCGATGCGCTGGGATGGGATTGGCGACGCTTCACGAAGAAGGCGGGCAAGGTTCTCGATGGGAAGGGCCCGTTCACGGCCCCGTGGGGCGAGGCCAATCGCTTGCTCGCGGGTCCTTACACCAGCCGCAAGGAAGCCGACGCCGCGCTCGACGAACTAAAGGAAGCGGGGATCGATGGCTTCCTCTTCACCAGTCGGGCGGGCGAGGAGATCGCCCCGCTAAGCTAGGGGAATAGAACCGGTTTTCCCCGGAAAGCTGTGCACATGGTTTTCACAGGGAAGGGCGAATTTCCCCAGCCGCGGTGGCCTCGCCAGGTTGCCAGCGGAGGGGTCGGCAAGCGATGTAGCGGCCATGCCCGATCGCTATGGTAAATCCCATGCTCGCTAACGCCGCCCTGCTGGCCGACGACGCCCCGCCGATGGAGATGCTCGCCGCGCTGTTCGACGCGCGCGGATGGCATATCGCCGCCAGCGAGACCGACGATTTCGCCGGCGAAATCAAGGGGGCCTGGTCGACCTATCAACTGCGCGCGATCTGGCGCGGGCACGACCGGGTCCTGCAATTGCTGTGCCTGCCCGACATCCGTGTCGCGGCCGACAAACGAGCCGGAGCGCACGAATTGCTGGCGCTGATCAACGAGCAGCTCTGGCTCGGCCATTTCGATATCTGGTCCGATGGCGGAATCCTGGTCTATCGGCACGGGGCGATGCTGGGAGACGACAACACCCTGACGCTGGCGCAGGCGCAGGCGATGGTCGAAACTGCGGTCGAGGAATGCGACAGGTTCTATCCTGCTTTCCAGTTCCTTCTGTGGAGCGACAAGCCGCCGCGCGAAGCCCTGGAAGCGGCGCTGATCGACGCGCTGGGAGAGGCCTGAGCAGGGCGCTTTCCCGCCACTCAGCGATGGTTAATGGCGGGCGTGGCATTTCTGCCTCACGAAGCTTGAATTTCCGGCGGATACGCCCGATATTCGACTGACAGCGCAGGGGCAATCCGCCACTCGCGCG
This sequence comes from Erythrobacter sp. LQ02-29, assembly GCF_022576075.2. Lineage (NCBI taxonomy): Bacteria > Pseudomonadati > Pseudomonadota > Alphaproteobacteria > Sphingomonadales > Erythrobacteraceae > Erythrobacter > Erythrobacter sp. LQ02-29. The sequence continues at coordinate 1,465,534 of NZ_JANCNT010000001.1, forward strand.
ATCTTGAGGAGTAGGACTTAGACATGGCCGATTGGAACGACCCGCAACGAACGCAAGGCGGCTTCCGCGCCGTACCGCGCGCGGGGAGCGACGTCGCATCGCGCACGACCTTCGACGCGGGTCTGCGCAAGTACATGCTCTCGATCTACAACTACATGGCCTCGGCCGTGCTGCTGACCGGCGTCGTTGCGCTGCTCACCGCGCGCAGCGGCCTCGCCTACACCTTCGCCAGTGGCCCGCTGATGTGGCTGGTCGCGCTGTCGCCGCTCGCGATCGTTTTCGCGATGAGCTTCGGCATGAACAAGTTCTCGAAGACGACGCTGCAGGCGCTCTATTGGGGCTTCGCGTTCCTGATGGGTCTGTCGCTGTCGACCATTTTCCTGGTCTATACCGGCGGTTCGATCGCGGCGACGTTCTTCGCCACGGCGGGCGCGTTCGCCGGGCTCAGTCTCTACGGCTACACCACCCAGCGCGACCTGTCGGGCATGGGCAGCTTCCTGATCATGGGTGTGATCGGCCTGATCATCGCTTCGGTCATCAATATGTTCCTGCAGTCGACCGGCCTGATGTGGGCGATCAGCTTCCTCGGTGTGCTGATCTTCGCTGGCCTCACCGCCTACGATACGCAGAAGCTGAAGGCGATTTACAGCCAGGTGCGCGGGACACAGATGATGGACAAGGTCGTGATCATGGGGGCGCTGAACCTCTATCTCGACTTCATCAACATGTTCCTCTTCCTGCTTCGGTTCATGGGCAACTCGCGCGGTTGATCCATGCCTGATGCTCGCGGTCCAACGGACTGCGGCAGGAAAGACTCAGTTCATCGTGCCCGGAGTGCCCAAGCGCATTCCGGGCATTTTCATATCCGGACCAAGCGATTAGGGTGCCCATTCAGCGCTGGGCCATGCCCCCGGCAATAGACAAAACGGCATTGCCGGAGGGAGCCCCGATTTTTATGAATTCCGAACTGTCACGCGCATCTCGCCTCATCGTTGCGCTGGCCGGTCTCGCCGCGCTGGCCGCGTGCGCCACGCCCCCGCCGCCTCCTCCGCCCCCGCCGCCGCCGCCGCCTCCCCCGGTGGTGATCCCGCCGCGTCCCACGCCGCCGCTGGGCGCTGCCGCCACGATGCTGATCCCGCCGGTCGGCCCCAATGGGGTGCGTCAGACGGTCAATAGCGATATCTCGCAAGCTCAGGTGACTTGGAACCTGCGTTCTGCGCTCAACGTCGCAGCGCTCAATTGCGTCGATCCGCAATATGCCGCGATGATCCCGAACTACACGATCTTCCTCAAGAATTTCGAGAAGCCGCTGCGCGCCACCAACACGGCGGTGGAGAAGGAATTCCGCGAACGGTACGACACCGTGCGCGAGGCACGCGCAGCACAGGACAGCTACAACACAAGGGTCTACAACTATTTCGCGATGCCGCCGGCGCAGGAATATTTCTGCGACGCGGCTATGCAGATCAGCCAATCCGCGCTGTCCGTTGCCCCCGGGTCGCTGGATGCCTTCGCGGCAGGTGCGCTGCCGCAGATCCAGGCCGCGTTTGAGAAGTTCTTCAGCGCGTTCGAGAGTTATCGCGTGGCTGTGGCGCAATGGGACGCACGGTATGCGCCGGAGACCGTACAGTCCGCGGTCGTCTTCACCAGCAATGATACAGGTGTCGCCACACCGGGTATGGGGGCGACCGGAACCGGACTCGCTTCGGCGGATACGGTTGCGCCTGCGCAGCCGGCTATCGCAGCGGGAGAAGGCGCAACCACCGCTCTGGCGAGCGAACCCTATCCCCGTGCCACGCAGGCACCAGCTCCCGGTGCAACGGTCATGGCCGAAACGCCCGCGGAGCCTGCCGCGAGCGATGCGACACCCGCGCTGGCATTGCCCGGCGAGGGTGCCGCGCCGCAGGCGCAGGTAGGCCCGTCGCTGACCCTCCCGGGCGAGGATCCGGCAGACGGATCGACGGATGGCGAGGAGGAACCCACGATGCAGGGCCAGCCGCTCGGACAGTAGCAGGAATTCGCGGCAAAAACCCTTTGCAGCACCTCTCCGCATTCGCTAAGGGCGCCCTCCTTGGCAATGCGGGAGACTGCTCCCGCCGCCTGGAAAACCTGGAACGGGGCCGTAGCTCAGTTGGGAGAGCGCGTCGTTCGCAATGACGAGGTCAGCGGTTCGATCCCGCTCGGCTCCACCAGGTTTTTATCTTCGAGCAAGTCCTGGATTTTCGGGGCCGACGGGCCATCCGCAGCGCCGAAAGGTGCGAGGATAGCCAAAGGACTGGCTGGCGCTGTCGGCGCTTTAGGCGAAAACAAGTACCCCGGCGCTGGCGTAACCCCTCGAAAATCACTACTTCGCCACGATGCATTTTCTCGATCAGGCCAAAATCTACGTGCGCTCCGGCGCGGGAGGGCCCGGCGCGGTCAGCTTCCGGCGTGAGAAATATATCGAATATGGCGGTCCTGACGGCGGCAATGGCGGGCGCGGGGGCGATGTCGTGTTCGAAGCGGTGCCCGGCCTCAATACGCTGATCGACTTCCGCTATGCGCAGCATTTCAAGGCCAGCAGGGGCGCGCACGGCATGGGCAAAGACCGCACCGGAGCAGGCGCGGACGATCTCGTGATCGAGGTTCCTGTGGGGACGCAAATCCTGTCGGAGGATAAGGAAGAGGTGCTCGCCGATTTCACCGAAGTCGGGCAGCGTATCGTCTTCCTCGAAGGCGGCATGGGCGGACGTGGCAATGCCAGTTACAAGACCAGCACCAACCGTGCGCCGCGCCAGCACCAGCCGGGCGAGGCGGGGCAGGAGATGTGGGTCTGGTTGCGGCTGAAGCTGCTGGCGGATGTCGGCCTGGTCGGCCTGCCCAATGCGGGCAAGAGCACCTTCATCAACGCGGTGTCTAACGCGGGGGCCAAGACCGGTGCCTATCCCTTCACGACCCTGATCCCCAAGCTGGGCGTGGTGCGCCACAAGGCGCGCGAGTTCGTTCTCGCCGACATTCCCGGCTTGATCGCTGGCGCGGCCGAGGGCGCGGGGATCGGCGACCGGTTCCTGGGCCACATCGAACGCTGCCGCGTCCTGATTCATCTGGTCGACATCGCGGGCGAGGATCCGGTGGCGGCGCTGCGGACGGTCGAGGGCGAGCTGGAGGCCTACGGCGCCGATCTCGCGCACAAGCCGCGCCTGATCGCACTCAACAAGCTGGACCTCGCCGATGCCGAACTGGGCGAGGCGTTCGCCCAGGAGTTGAAGGAAGCGGGCGCGGACGAGGTCTTCGTCGTCTCGGGTGCCACCGGGGAAGGCATCGAACGACTGCTCGACGCCGTTCTCGGCTACCTGCCCGAACGCACTGCCACGGAAACGCGCGGCTCCGAACAGGAAGAGGCGGAGGCCGAGCCCGCCCCCTGGTCGCCGCTCGATTGACGCGACCGCCGCGCGGACTCTAGACGCGAGGATAGATGGCGATCGCCACCCTTGAGGACCTGCGCCGCGTGCGCCGTGTCGTGCTGAAGATCGGCAGTGCCCTGCTGGTCGAGCGCGGTGAGCCGCGCGCCGCCTGGCTGCGGGCGCTCGCCGGGGAAATCGCCGCCATGCGCAAGAGCGGCCAGCAGGTCGTCGTGGTCAGTTCCGGAGCGATCGCGCTGGGCGCGGCGCAGTTCGGGCTGGAGCGGGGCGGGCGCGCGACGCTGGCAGATGCACAGGCCGCCGCATCGCGCGGGCAGCTCGCGCTCGCACGACTTTGGGACGCAGCGCTGGACGCGCACGGTCTCGCCGCGGCTCAGATGCTGGTGACGCTGGGCGATCTGGAAGACCGGCGGCGCTATCTCAATGCCTCCGCTACGCTGGAGCGGCTGCTGGAGCTGGGCGCGGTGCCGGTGGTGAACGAGAACGACAGCGTCGCGACGGAGGAAATCCGCTTCGGCGACAATGACCGCCTTGCCGCCCGGGTCGCGCAGGCGGCGGGGGCCGATGCAGTGCTGCTGCTGTCCGATGTCGACGGGCTCTACGACCGCGATCCGCGCGAGGCGGGCGCGACGCGGCTTTCGGTAGTGGAGACGATCGACGAGACGATCCGCGCCATGGCCAGCGACCGCTCGGGTTCCGGACTCGGCTCGGGCGGGATGCAGGCGAAGATCGCCGCGGCCCAAATCGCGACCCGCGCCGGGATCGCGCTCGCCATCGGCAATGGGCGCGAGGGCGCCCCGATCGCGCGCGCGCTGGACGACGGGATCGGGACGCTCTTCCTGCCCGGCGAGGGGGCCGCGGCGCGCAAGGGATGGCTGGGCGGTCGCATCGCGCCGGCAGGCACGCTGACGGTGGACGAGGGCTGCGCGCGCGCGCTGACGACCAGCGCCAGCCTGCTGGCCGCCGGGATCGTGGCGGTCGAGGGAGATTTCGGGCGCGGCGATCTGGTTCGCGTGGCCAGAGCGTCGGGGCGGGCCATCGCACAGGGGCTGGTCGAATACGACGCCGCCGCCTGTCGCGCGATCATGGGGCTGCGGGCGGAGGATCAGTCCACCGCGCTCGGCCATGCGCCCCGCTCCGCGGTCATTCACCGCGACCATCTGGTGCTGCTGTGACGCTGGCGATCACCGGAGGAACCGGCTTCGTCGGACAGGCATTGCTCGACCGGCTGGCGGCCGAGGGGACCGGCGCGCGCGTCCTCGCCCGCACGCCGCCCACGGACCGACCCGGGTTCGAATGGGTCGAGGGCAGCCTGACCGACGGTTTCGCGCTCGAGGACCTGTTGAAAGGGGCCGAGACGGTCATCCATATCGCCGGGCTGACCAGCGGGACGCGGCCCGAACACTTCCAGATCGCCAATGCCGAGGGGACGTTCAATATCGTCAAGGCGGCGCGCGAGGCGGGGGTGCGGCGCTTCGTCCTTGTCTCCTCGCTCGCCGCACGCGAACCAGAGCTGTCGGCCTATGGTGCGTCGAAACGCCGGGCTGAGAAAATCGTCGCGAGCAGCGACATGGAATGGACGATCGTGCGCCCCCCTGGCGTCTATGGCCCGCGCGACGTCGACTATCTGCAGATGTTCCGGGCCGCGAAATGGCATGTCCTGCCCCTGCCGCCGGCGGGCCGTAGCTCGCTGATCCATGTGGACGATCTGGCTCGACTGTTGATCGCACTGATCCCGCGCGGCGAAGGGGCGAGGGGCGAAATCCTAGAGCCCGACGACGGGCGCAAGGGCGGATGGACCCATGGCGAGCTGGCCCACGCAATCGGGAAGGCAACGGGCCACTGGGTCGTCGGCCTGAACCTGCCGCGACCGCTCATGGAACTGGGCGCGCGCCTCGATTTGGCAATGCGCGGAACGCAGGCGCGGTTGACCCCGGACCGCGTCGGCTATCTCGTCCACCGCGATTGGGTGGCGGCGCGCGAGCGGGCTGTCCCCGAACGGCTCTGGAAGCCTGAGATCGCGACCATGTCCGGCCTCGCGGCCACCGCGCGCTGGTATCGCGAGCAGGGCTGGCTCTAGCCTAGAGGAAGGGCTCCAGCCCGGACGACGCGCCGCCATCCTCGCCGTCGGTGTGGATGCCGCATTCGACCTTGTCCCAGCCTTGCCACCGCCCCGATCGGGGGTCTTCGCCCGGCGCGACCGCGCTGGTGCAGGGGGAGCAGCCGATGGAGGGGAAGCCTTTCGCGACCAGCGGATGGGCGGGCATCTCGTGCTCGGCCATATAGGCGGCGATGCGATCCGCATCCCAATCGATCAGCGGATTGATCTTGAGCCGACCCGCAGCGTCGGTCGTGTCGATCTCGAACCGGGGCAGGTTCGCACGGGTGCCACTCTGGAACGCCTTGCGCCCGGTCAGCGTGGCGTCGAAACCGGTCAGCGCGCGGGCGAGGGGGCGAACCTTGCGCAATTCGCAGCACCCGTCGGGATCGTAGGACCAGCGCAGGCCGCTCTCGTCGCGCGCGGCGATATCCGCCGGATCGGGCGTCAGGACGCGCAGTCCGGTCAGGCCGAGATGATCGACCAGGGTATCGCGATAAGCGAGCGTCTCGGCAAAATGCTTGCCGGTATCTAGGAACAGGACGGGCAGCGATGGATCGACCTCGGCCACCAGATGCAGCAGCACCGCGCTTTCGGCGCCGAAGCTGGAGACGAGCGCGATGCGCCCCGCCGCGCCTTCATCGACCAGCGCGCGCAACATGTCCGCCGAATCGTCGGCGCGGAAGCGCCGGTTCAGCGCAATCGCGTCGCCTTCGGAAAAGCGCGGGCTCGTCTCGAGCCGGTCGATGGCGCGCATCTCATTGATGGCGCAGGCTCCAGATCGGGCGCGCCCGGTCCGCGGCGGGCTGATAGACGTGCGGGAAACGGGCAAGCGCCGCCTCGACATCGGCCTCGTCCAGCGGGTGATCGGGCGCGAAGGCATCGAACCCGCAGCGGCGCATATAGGCGATCTGGTCGACCAGCACGTCGCCCACCGCGCGCAGTTCTCCGGTATAGCCAGCCTCGCGCAGGATGCGGGCGGCGGAGTAGCCGCGCCCGTCGCCGAAGCTGGGAAAATTGACCTCGACCAGCTTTAGCTTGGCAAGCAAGGGCAACAGCTCGCGCGCGTCGTCGCCGGGTTCGATCCGTACCGCCGCGCCGCCGCCCGCCGCCACAAAGCTGTCGACGGTTACCGATCCATGGTCGGCCATCGCGTCGTCGCGGAAGCGGAATTGCACTTCGTCGCGGCCGGTGCCGAGCCCCCCTTCGCCGGGGGATTGGGTCGCGTTAGCCATACAGCGCCTCCTTGAACGGCTCCATGCCGATGCGGCGATAGGTATCGAGGAAGCGCTCGCCATCGGTGCGCTCGCGCAAATAGAGGTCGGTCACGGTTTCGACCGCATCGACCACGCCCGGCTCGTCGAAGCCGGGGCCGGTGATCTTGCCCAGCGAGCAATCCTCCGCCTCGCTGCCGCCGAGCAGGAGCTGATAGTTCTCGACGCCTTTCCGGTCGACGCCGAGAATGCCGATATGGCCCGCGTGATGGTGCCCGCAGGCATTGATGCAGCCGGAAATCTTCAGCTTGAGCTGACCGAGCTCGCCGGTCTTGCCGGTGGCGGCGAACCGCTCCGAAATCTTCTGCGCCACGGGAATCGAGCGAGCATTGGCAAGGCTGCAATAGTCTAGCCCCGGGCAGGCGATGATGTCCTCCACCGTGTCGAGATTGGGTGCGGCAAGCCCCGCTTCGGCGAGCTTTTTCCAGATCGCGGCCAGATCGGCCTCGGCCACATGGGGCAGTACGATATTCTGCGTGTGCATGACCCGCAGCTCGTCGTGGGAATAGCGCTCGGCGAGGTCGGCCATCAGACGCATCTGTTCCGCGGTGGCATCGCCGGGGATGCCGCCGACGGGCTTCAGCGAGATCACCGCGGCGACGTGGCCCGGCACCTTGTGCGGATGGGTGTTGCGGTCGACCCACAGCGCGAATTCGGGGTCCGACCGATCGATTTCGTCGTTCGAAGCCGGCAGGTCCGGATCGCCAAAATAGCCCTTGATCCGCTCCAGCTCTGCCAGGGGCGGTTCGATGCCCTGATCGAGCAGGTGTGCGAACTCCTCCTCGACCTGGCGGGTGTATTCCTCCGCGCCCAGCTCGTGGACCAGGATCTTGATACGCGCCTTGTACTTGTTGTCGCGCCGGCCGTGGCGGTTGTAGACCCTGAGGCACGCCTCGGCATAGGTGATCAGCTGGTCGAGCGGCACGAAGTCGCGGATCAGCGGCGCGATCATCGGGGTGCGGCCCATGCCGCCGCCGACGTAGAACTGCGCACCGAGGTCGCCATTACGCTCGACGATCCGGATGCCGATATCGTGCAGCCGCATCGCCGCGCGGTCGGTTTCCGACGCGATCACGCAGAACTTGAACTTGCGCGGCAGGTAGCTGAATTCGGGGTGGAAGCTCGACCATTGGCGCAGCAGCTCGGCATAGGGGCGCGGATCGGCGACTTCGTCCGCGGCGGCGCCGGCGAAATGGTCGGAGCTGATATTGCGGATGCAGTTCCCGCTGGTCTGGATCGCATGCATCTCCACCTTCGCCAGATCGGCGAGGATGTCGGCGGCATCCTCCAGCTTGATCCAGTTGTACTGGATGTTCTGGCGGGTGGTGAAATGGCCGTAACCGCGGTCGTACTTCTCCGCGATGTCAGCCAGCGCGCGCATCTGCGTTGAGCTGAGCGTGCCATAAGGCACTGCGACGCGCAGCATGTAAGCGTGGAGCTGGAGGTAGAGGCCGTTCATCAGCCGCAGCGGCTTGAACTGGTCCTCGGTCAGCTTGCCGTCCAGCCGGCGCTGCGCCTGGTCGCGGAATTCCTCCACCCGGGCGTCGACCATCGCCTGGTCGTATTGGTCGTATCGATACATCAGATCACCCAGTTGCCGGCTTCGGAATCGGCGGGCTTGAGAGTAAGGTCGGGGCGTACGGTTGGGCCGAGCGCACGGACGCGGTCCTTGATATGCGCGGGCCGCACGCCGTCGCCGGTCTGCTCCGCCTCGATCGCGTAGGGCACGTTGACGTGCCGCGCAGCCTCTTCGGTGCGCGCGATGGCGTCGGCCTGATCGCCCACATCCACCGCGTCGTCCACCTGGAGCGACCAGGCTCTGCCGGTCCACCACACCACCGCGCCGGTTTTCAAATCGTTGCCGGTAAGGATTATCACAGCGCCGCCTCCATCGCCGTTTGTGCGAGCACGGTGTCGGTGCGCGCGGACACCGCGCCGATCACGATCAGCGCCGGGCTCACGACCTGTTCGTCCACGACCAAGTCCGGCAGACCAGCCAGTGGCGCGCGCAACACGCGCATCTCCGGCCGCGCGCCGTTCTCGATCACCGCGACCGGCATGTCGGGCGCAAGGCCGTCCGCCATCAGCTTTTCGGCGATCTGCGGTGCCGTCTTCACACCCATATAGATCACCAGCGTGCGGCCCGGCCCGGCAAGCCCGGCCCAGTCCTGTTCGGACAGACCCTTGCACTGACCGGCAACGAAGCTGACGATGCTGGAGGCGTCGCGATGGGTCAGCGGGATTTGCGCCGCCGCCGCCGCGCCGTTCGCGGCGCTGATGCCGGGCACGATCGCGACCGGGACGCCCGCCGCTCGCGCCGCCTCGGCTTCCTCGCCCCCGCGACCGAAGACGAACGGATCGCCGCCCTTGAGGCGCACGACATCGTGGCCGGCGCGCGCTTCGCGGACCAGCAGGGCGTTGATCTGCTCCTGCGGCAGCGTATGGCGCGCGCGCTGTTTCGCGACGGAGACCAGCCGGGCGTCGGAACGGGCGAGGGCGAGTATCTCGGGCGAGACGAGCCCGTCGTGCACGATCAGGCGGGCTCGCCCGATCAGACGTGCCGCGCGCAGCGTGAGCAGGTCGGGGTCGCCCGGACCCGCGCCGACGAGGTGGATGGTTCCGCAATCTTGCATGCGAAGATAGATGCGCGCGCCCGGCGACCTTCACCAACGAGAATGCGTGGCCGCTCTGGTAGCTGAAATTTTGAAAGCGCGCGTTTGCGGGGCGCTAGCTATCCTTGTCGGCGATATCCCGGTTTTCGCCTTCGCCCACCTCTTTTTCCTGCGGTGGAGCGACCCGCTGTGCGATCGCGGCGACGAGCTGGTCGAATTGTTCGTTGTGCCGCAGGTTGAGATCGCGCTGCGGGAAGGGGATTTCGACGTCGTTTTCCTGGAACAGATCCCACAGTCGCTTGAGCACGTCGGACTTGATGTTGCCGACGCCCGCCTCGGGATCGTTGATCCAGCACTGGATGATGAAATCGACCGAGCTGTTGCCGTAATTGTCGAGCCAGACGAGCGGCGGCGGCGAGGCAAGCACGCGCTTGGCGCTCTTCGCCGCCTCGAGCATCAGTTCCTCGGCCAGCTTGATGTCGCATTGGTAGGAAACGCCGACGGGCACCTGGATGCGCACGTTCTTGCTCGAATAGGACCAGTTTTCGACCTGATTGACCATCAGATTCTCGTTCGGGATCAGGTATTCGCGCTGATCCCGCGTGGTGATCGACACCGCGCGGATGCCGATCTTGCGGATCTGGCCGAACACGAAATTGCCGGTTGAATCGGCCGTCGCGATGACGTCGCCCGGCTTGATCGAGCGATCCATCAGCAGGATGATCCCCGCGATCAGATTGCCGAAGGTCTTCTGCAAACCGAAACCGATGGCGAGGCCGAACGCGCCGGAGAAAACCGCCAGCGCGGTCAGGTCGATCCCTAGCAGATCGATGCCGAGCAGGATCGAGCCCGCCCACACTGCGATCGAGACCAGTTTCTCGGCTAGCAGCCGCTGCGCCATGTCGAGCTTGGTCAGGCGCTTCAGCAATGCGTGCGAGGCCTTGGTCAGCAGATAGGCCAGGACGATGACGAGGGCGATGATCATCGCCCAGACCATCACGTCCCACACAGAGATGTGGAACTTGCCGACGGTGATCGCCATCGAATCGAGCTGGTCGACGATGTCGCCGACGGTCTGGCTCTTCTTGTTCACCGCCTCGCGGATGTCGTCCGCGGCCGCCGCGGTTTCGGCGGGCGACGGGGTCGCGGTGGGCACCGGCGTGGCAGAGGCGCTGGCCGTGGCGCTCCCCGTGTCGGTCGGGATCGGCGCTTCGCTCGGCGCGAGATCGGTGATCGACTGGGGAACGGAGGAAGAGGCGAACAGCAGCATGCGGTTACGGGGTATCCATCGCGGCAAATGCCCGGTCAAGGTCGGCGATCAGATCGTCCGGGTCCTCCAGCCCGATCGCGAGCCGCACGCCGAGCCGGTCCTCCAGCGCGAAATGACGTGGCGGCCAGCCGCTCGCCGGGCGGATCGGGGCCGGGTCGAAGGGGACGACCAGGCTCTCGAAGCCGCCCCAGCTATAGCCGATGCCGAACATTTCGAGCGCATCGACGAAGGCTTCACGCTGCTGCGCCGTGCGGTCGTGCAGGACGAAGCTGAGCAGGCCGCAACCGCCGGTGAAGTCGCGTTGCCACAGCTCATGATCGGCGGAGCCGGGCAGCATCGGGCACAGCACCCGCGCCACCTCCGACCGGCCACCCAGCCATTCGGCAATCCTCAGGCCGCTCGCCGCGGTGCGGTCCAACCGCAAGCCCATCGTGCGCAGGCCGCGCAGCATCAGCGCCGCATCGTCGGGCGACACGATCTGGCCGAGCAGCTGCGCAGTATGGCGTAGCTTGCGATAGAGGGACGCGTCGCCGGTTGCGGCGGACCCCATCATCGCGTCCGAATGGCCGCCGACATGCTTGGTCAGGCTCATCACCGTGATATCGACGCCGCGTTCCAGGGCGGGAAAGCCGAGCGGCCCGGCCCAGGTGTTGTCGAGCAGGCTCACCGCCCCATGCTCGCGCGCGATCGCGGCGAGGGCGGGAACGTCGCACAGCTCCATCGTCAGGCTGCCGGGATTTTCCAGCATCACCGCCGCCGTCCGATCGCAGAACAGCGCGGCGAAACCATCGAGATCGCGCGGGTCGAAATAGCGCGTTTCGATGCCGTACCGCGCAAGCAGGTCGTCCGCGATGGCGCGTGTGGGCTCGTACACGTTGTCGGTGCACAGCAGCACGTCGCCTGCCTTGAGTACCGCCAGCAGAGCGCCTGCCAGCGCGGCGGTGCCGCTGGGATAGAGCATTGTGCCGTGCGCCCCCGGCTCCAGCTCGGTCAGCGCATCGGCCAGCGCCCATTGCGTGGGTGCGCCCCGGCGACCGTAGTGAAAATGTCCGTCCGCATTCGCGCGGCCGCCTGCGCGCCGGTCGGCATCGCTGTCGAACAGGTGTGTGCTCGCGCGCCATATCGGCGGGTTCACCACCGGACCGGTCCACTCGCGCCGCCGCCCGGCCTCGACCAGCCGCGTCCCGGTGCCCTTCTCGCGTTTCTCGCTCATGCCGCTGGTCCTTTTTCCTTTGGAGTGTGTGGATCCGCCCCCCATTCCGACCAGCTTCCGTCGTAAAGCGCGACATGCGGCGCGCCGATCAGGTGCAGTGCGAAGACCAGCACCGATGCGGTCACTCCGCTGCCGCAAGTCGCTACGACGGGCCTTTCGGGATCGATCCCCGCGCCGAGAAATGCCTCGCGGATTTCGGGAGCGGGCGGGAAACCACCGTCCTCCCGCAGCAGCCGGGTGTACGGCAGATTGCGTGCGCCGGGGATATGCCCGCCCGGCAGATTATGCACCGTATCTTCCGTCTCGCCGGTGAAGCGACCCGCATCGCGCGCATCGACGACCTGGTCCGCATGGGAGGTCAGATTGTCGAGCATCTCCTGCTTGTCGCGCAGCTTCGCCCGGTCGGCAGCGATGGGGCCGAGCGTGGCCGCTTCGCCGTGCCATGCGCCGGAAGCGGTCGCGCGTCCGCTCTCTCGCCACGCGAAGAAGCGGCAGTCGAGCACCTGCGCCTCCAGCCCGAACAGATCGAACAGGAACCACGCCCGGCAGGCGCTGCGCAGCGCGCTGTCGTCGTACAGCACCATTGTACTGCCATCGCCGATCCCGCGCGCTTCCAAGTGGTGCCGGAAGGTCGCGGGCGAAGGTATCTTTCCCGGCAGGGGGCTGTCGGGCTCCGCCAGCTCGGCCAGGGGCAAATACCGGGCGGACGGGATATGCGCCGTCTCGAAATCGGCGCGCGCGTCGCGTTCTGCCGCCGGAAGGTGGAGCGAGGCGTCGGCGATGGCGAGAGCGGGTTCGCCCAGCCGGGTGGCGAGCGTGTCGGGATGGATCAGCATTGCGGGCCGCGATAGCGTGCAAGTGGCGCGGGGTCGAGGATCAGGCGAGCGCGCGGGTCGCCACGTCGCGATAGGTCTGCACCTGCTCGTCCAGCCGGAAGGGTTGCAGCCGCGCGCCCGGCTCGGCCGGACGCCGCCCGACGACCAGCGTATGCGGAGCCGGAGCGATCTCGTCTGCCGACAGCACCAGCCGCAACAGCGGCACGATCAGCGGGGCCTTGCCCTGCCAGATCGGTTGCACGGACTGCAGCGGCAGGCGGACCTCGCCCTTGAACTCGTGTTCCTCGCCCGGCGCGAGGCTCTCGACCTCGTGCAGCAGGGGAAACGCGGCGGAGGCATCCGCCAACTGGCGGTCGACCGGCGCGCTACCGTGCGCGCTGGCGAGATCGCCCGCGATCCGCAGGTGCGTTACCGGCGCACTGCCGCGATTGGCGATGGCGAAGCGATAGGCGAGCGTAACGTTGGCAAAGCTGCGAACCACGCGCAGCGCATCGGCGGTGAGCTCCAGCCGATGCTGCACTGATCCGCCCGCAGGGCCGGGTTCGGCGGACGCCGGTGTCTTTGTTGCGGCGGCAGGGGCGGCGGTGCGATCGACCCGTGGCCGCTCGATCACAGGCGCTTCGACTGTGGAACCATGGGAATGCCGACGCCCGCGGAAGATCGCGAAGCCGATACCGGCGGCGATCAGGACCGCGAGCGCGACCATCCACCATTCCAGACCCCCGTCCGGCTCGGTGGGTCGGGTCGCTGCGGCGGTATCGGTATCGGTGTCGGGCGGCGGGAGCGCTGGCGAAGTGAAGTCGGACAGCGGTCCGGCAGGCTCTTGGGTCGCACCCGTCTCCGGTGCGGCAGACCCGGTCGGCGAGGGTGCGACGCGCGCCGGGGCTGCTTCGGAACGGCGCGCCTGGGCCGCCGATGGCGCCGTGTCGGGCAGGACGATAGTCGGCTGGCGTTGCGGCGTGCCGCGGGTGGGCGCAGCCGTGGGGTTCGGCGTCGGGGTGGCGGTCGCGCGCGGAGTGGGAGAGGCGGAAGGCGTCGGGTTGCGGATGACGCGCGGCTGGGCGGGGACGGGATTGTCCGGATCGACCGGCCCTTGCACCTGCGGCGTCGGTGTTTCCTGCGGCGGCAGGCGGAAATCCGGCACGGACTGCGCCGCGGCGGGCGCGCTCGCCACTGTCAGCAGCAGGATGGACAGACGTATCGAGGCGGGGCGGATCATTTGCGGCGACACCAGGCAAGCAGGCAAGGCACGGTAAGACAGAGGCGGCGCTGAATACGCTGTTAATCCGCATGGTCAATCGGCGGCTTGTGTCACGCGCGCGATCGCGGCACATGCGGCGCATGAGCGACACAGGCACTCCCCGTTTTCTCGGCCAATCGAGCCCGCTGCCCGCCTCGCCGGGAGAGGCCGAGCTGGACTACGTCCCCAATCCGCGGGCCGGCAGCCTGTATCTGGTGCGGTTCGCCGCGCCGGAATTCACCAGCCTGTGCCCCGTGACCGGCCAGCCGGATTTCGCGCATCTGGTGCTCGATTACGCGCCCGGCGAAACGATCGTCGAGAGCAAGAGCCTGAAGCTGTTCCTCGGCTCCTTCCGCAACCATTGCGGGTTTCACGAGGATGTGACGGTCGGTATCGGCCAGCGGCTGGCGGAAGAGATGAAGCCCCGCTGGCTGCGGATCGGCGGCTATTGGTATCCGCGCGGCGGCATCCCTATCGACGTGTTCTGGCAGACCGCCGCCCCGCCCGAGGGGCTCTGGGTGCCCGATCAGGGCGTGGCAAGCTATCGCGGGCGGGGTTAGGACGAGCTTGAGAGGAAATCAGTTACTGGACGAGTAAGAGGCCCACCCAATCGGGGCGCTCTTCCCGGCGAGCCAGGATGCGGCGCGCGGCGGGGCCTGTAATCTCCCGCAATGCGCTCCGGATCAAAAACCCGTGCTACGGCCTACAGAAATCACCGTGTCGCGCGCGCCGCGGCAATATCAATAACGGGCGACCTTAGCGGAGGCAAACGGGAGGGGTGATGCGCGGCGAGGACTCCCATGTCCCTCGCATCGCGCTCCGGACCGGCGGGCCCGTGCTACGGCAGGGAGATTCACCGTGTCGCGCGCATCGATTTCATGGAATACGATAGTCCGGCATTCGTCGCAACGGTTCAGAACACGTTACGTCTGCGGCTTGCGGAGATCTTGGTGCCGGCTGCAGGATTCGAACCCGCGGCCCCCTGATTACAAATCAGGTGCTCTACCACCTGAGCTAAGCCGGCACTGTACAGCGCCTTTCGATCAGGCGACGCCGAAAGTCCAGCCCTCGGTACGGGCGATCTCGGGCGTCAGCCCCGCCGGGTTCCAGCGTGCGGGTTCGCCCGCGACCTTTCTCAGCCACGCGGCGGTGAGCAGCGCGTCGGCGCTGTGATCGTCGATCGGGCCGGTCTGGGCAAGAGTGGGCGAGCCCAGTGTGGCGAGCGCTCCGTTCACTTCCTCGTAGCTGCGCATCTTCGAGCGCGAGGCACTGCGCCCTGCCTCCAGCGCGGCGAGAGCGGTGTAAATCTCGACGATCAACGACCCACTGTCGGGCAGCGGATCGACCGGCCACACCGGCACCCGGTCGCCCAGCCGGTGCAGCACGCGCATCCCGGTCAGGCTCGACTTCCCCACCTGCGCCGCGCCGACGAGGTTGAAGTTGGAGTAGGGCTTGCACCCCAACTCCGCCTGGCGCGCCTCGGTCACGCGGAAGCGACCGCGCCCGTGCGCGGCGTCGTCACAGCGGAAGCGTTCGCCTTCGCGACCGCCATGGCGGCGAAAATACGGGGCGAAGCGTGGATCGTCGACGAACGCCGACGCGGCAAGATGATCGTCTTGCGCGCATACCCGGTCAACCAGAGCCCACAGCGATCGCGCATCGGGCGGGCTTTCGGGGAGGCCCGGGAAAAACGCCCCGCAATCGGCGAAGGGCAGCGATATTCCTAGGTCGACCCCCACCAGCGTATCTTCCGGCAGGTCCAGCGAAGCTGCGAGCACATCGGTCCGCGACCAGCTCGGGCAACCGGGCAGAAGCACCGGCGGCCCCCCTCGCGCCTCGGCTATGGCCAGCGCGATCCCCTTGTGTCGTTCACCCGCCGCGCCCGACCAGTCCACGGCGAGGAAGTGGCGGAACCGGGTCATGCGCGTTCCCTTCGCAGCCTGTCCCAGTATTCGAGGCGCTTGGCGATTTCGCGCTCGAAGCCGCGCCCGACGGGGCGATAATAGGTATGCGGCTCCATTTCGGCGGGCCAGTAGTCGTCGCCGGAGAACCCCTCGTCCGCATCGTGGTCGTAGGTGTAGCCCTTGCCGTAGCCGACATCCTTCATAAGCTTGGTCGGCGCGTTGACGATGTTCATCGGCGGCATCAGGCTGCCCGTCTCCTTCGCGCTGCGGAACGCGGCCTTCTGCGCCTTGTAGCCGGCGTTCGATTTGGGCGCGGTGGCAAGGTAGAGGCAGGCCTGCACCAGCGCCAGTTCGCCCTCCGGGCTGCCGAGGAATTCGTAGGCGTCCTTCGCCGCGACGCATTGCGGCAGCGCCTGCGGGTCGGCGAGGCCAATATCCTCCACCGCCATGCGGATAAGCCGCCGGGCGAGGAACAGCGGCTCCTCCCCAGCGACCAGCATGCGCGCGAGATAATAGAGCGAAGCCTGCGGATCGGACCCGCGCACCGCCTTATGCAGCGCGCTGATGAGATTGTAGTGCCCCTCGCGGTCCTTGTCGTACACCGCCACGCGGCGCTGGAGGAACTGGCCGAGTTCGCCGGGGCCGAGCGGCTGCTCGATCTTCGCGGCGTAGAGCGTTTCCGCCTGGTTGAGCAGGAAGCGCCCGTCACCATCGGCACTCGCGATCAGCGCGGCGCGAGCGTCTTCGTTAAGGGGAAGGGGGCCTTCGAGCGTCTCGGCCTTGTCCAGCAGTTCTCCCAGCGCCTCGGCATCCAGCCGGTGAAGGATCAGCACCTGCGCGCGGCTTAGCAGCGCGGCGTTCAGCTCGAAACTGGGGTTTTCGGTCGTCGCCCCGACCAGCGTTACCGTGCCGCGTTCCACGAAGGGGAGGAAACCGTCCTGCTGCGCGCGGTTGAAGCGGTGGATCTCGTCCACGAACAGCAAGGTGCGTTGTTGCGCCTCGGCCGCCTTGTCCGCCGCGGCGAATGCCTTCTTGAGGTCGGCGACGCCCGAGAACACCGCGCTGATCGCCTCGTAGCGCATGCCCACGCTGTCGGCGAGCAGGCGTGCGATGCTGGTCTTGCCGGTGCCGGGCGGTCCCCACAGCACCATGCTGGAAAGACGCCCGGCGGCGACCATCCGTCCGATCGCGCCCTCCGGCCCGGTCAGGTGGGCTTGCCCCACGACCTCGTCCAGCGCGCGCGGCCGCAGCCTGTCGGCCAGCGGCGCGCCCTCGCGCGGCTCGGCGGGTGCGGCGCTTTGCGGTGGATCGTCGTTGAAGAGGTCGGCCATCGCAAGCCTATCTAGGTCGCATGCCGGCACTTTCCCACCCACGCGCGGACCGTACCGGACGGACAGGGACGTCGGTTCGCCTCCGGTTCGACGGAGGCGCGCGAACATTTTGAGGCAGGCCGCCGAAATGGACTTGTCTTCGACACATCAAGATATATCTTAGTGCATCTCTGATAGTGAAAAGGAATATCCCATGACCAGATGCAATCATGAGCGCAGCGAGGATGGGCGACGAGGTCGCGGCCGCAAGGGCTCCGGATGGAACTGGAGCGGCGGCGCGGACGGTCTGTTCGGTGCCGACGGTCCCTTCGGCCCGAGCGGTCCGTTCGGCCCCAGCGGCCCCTTTGGGCCAGGTGGTCCCTTCGGACCCGGCGGGCCCTTCGGTGGTGATCGCGGGCGAGGCGGTCACCGTTCCGGCCGCCGGCGGCGCATGTTCGGGCAGGGCGAGCTCCGGCTGGCACTGCTGCGCATGCTCGCCGACGAACCGCGCCACGGCTACGAGCTGATCAAGGCGGTCGAGGATCTGACCGGGGGGACCTATGCGCCCAGCCCCGGCGCGGTCTATCCGACGTTGCAATTGCTCGCCGACGAAGGCCTGATCGAGGAGCGCGACGACGATAGCCCGCGCAAGGCGTTCGCCGCCACCGCGCAGGGCCATGCCGAGCTGGAAGAGCGCGAAGAGGAGGTCCGGGCCCTGTTCGAGCGTCTGTCCGCCGTGGGCGACGAACAGCACGGATCGCCGAACCTTCGGGTCCATCGCGCCATGGAAAACCTGCGCAACGCGGTCCGTCTCCACCGCCATCAGGGCGAGCTGGAGGGCGAGAGGCTCGATCGGCTGGTCGACTTGATCGACGACGCCGCACGCGCGATCGAGCGGCTATGACTGTCACCGCCACAGCGCATGTTCCGACCGCTGCCGGGTCGCGTTACCTGCAGCAACTCTGCAAGCACTGGTCGCACAACCTGGCTGTCGAATACGACAGCCAGGCGGGCCGCGTAACCTTCCCCGCGGACGGGCGCGGCGGTTCGTGGGCGGGCGAGGGAGTGCTCTCGCTCGCCGCGAAACCGGACACGCTCGAATGCACGATAACCGCCAGCGAGGAAGGCCAGCTGGAAATGCTCAAGCGGGTCGTGGCGGAACATCTCGACCGTTTCGCCTTTCGCGAGGCCCCGCTGACATTCGACTGGCAGGACCGCTAACGGTCTCACCTGCTATGTTCATGGCGAGGCCCGGCGGCGATCAGATCAGCCGGGCCTCGATCATGTCGCGATAGGTTTCGACGACGGCTTCGTTCACGGGGTCCCAGGCCCATTTGTGGCTGTGCCTTTCGCCCGCGGCCCCGTGGGCTGCGCGCAGCTCCGGCTTGCGGATATAGGCTTCCAGTGCGTCGGCGAACCCGCCGGTGTCGTCGGGCGGGATCATCCGCCCCGTCTCGCCATCCAGGACCAGGTGGTTGCTGCCCGTAGTATCCACCGCGACCACCGGCAGGCTGCACGCCATCGCCTCCAGCGTGACGTTGCTGAACGCCTCGGTGATGGAGGCATTGAACAGGACGTCCATGCTGGCGACCGCGCGGCCCAGGTCCGCTCCGGTCTGAAACCCTGCGAACCGCGCGTTAGGGACACGTTCGCTGAACCACTCCCCGGCTGGACCCTCGCCAACCACCAGCACGCGGAACGGAACCCCGCGTCGGGTCAGTTCCGTGGTGACGTCCGCGAACCGGTCGAGCCCCTTTTCCAGCACCAGCCGTCCCAAGAACCCGATCGCGACCTCGTCGTCGGCGATGCCGAGAGACCGGCGCCAAGCCAGGTCGCGGCGATCGCGGTCGAAAATATTGCGATCCACGCCGCGCGCCCAGATGCGCATATCGTCGTTCATGCCTTGCGCCAGATAGTCCTGCCGGATCACCTCGGTCGGTGCGAGGACCGCGTCGCAGCGACCGTAGAAGCGGCGCAGAATGGCACGCAACGGCGGCTCCATCATCCCCAGCTTGTAATAGCGCGGATAGGTGTCGAAGCGCGTATGGACGCTGGCGATCGCGGGAATGCCGCTGGCTCGCGCCCAGGCGAGCGCCGCATGGCCGCTCGGATCGGGGCTCGACAGATGGACCACATTGGGCGCGAACCGGGCGAGATCGCGCCGCACCGCGCGGCTGAGGCCCAGCGGCATGCGATATTCGCCGCGTCCCGGCAGGGGGACATTGGGCACATTCACCAATTCGCCGGTCGCTTCGAACGCCGGGTTTTCCACCTTGGGCGAATATACGCGCACCGATGCGCCCTGCCGCAGCAGGTAGCCGACCAGGCGATTGAGTGCCTGGTTCGCACCGTCCCGGGTGTAATTGTAGTTCCCGCTGAACAGCGCGACGCGAAGATCGGTGGTGTGCATATAACCTCGCGCCATATCGACCGCCCGCTGGCTTGGGAAGCGCGAGACCTCGTGGCCGCATGCGGTTTCAACTGCAACCGCATGCGCGCTTGACTCGGGGGTCACGCTCCACCACTTGCGCCGACGGGCCACGCGGTCCCAACGCCGCGCGCGCTCTCTGCAAGGAGAGAATACATGACTGATACCACTCCCCCGGCGCGCAAGCCTGCGCGTCCGTTCTTCTCGTCCGGCCCGTGCGCCAAGCCGCCCGGATGGTCCCCCGACAAACTAGCCACCGAATCGCTCGGTCGCTCGCACCGCTCGAAACTGGGCAAGGCGCGCCTCGCCTATTGTATCGACCTGATCCGCGAAGTGCTTGAGGTGCCGGAGACGCACCTGATCGGCATCGTCCCCGGGTCCGACACCGGCGCGGTCGAGATGGCGATGTGGACCATGCTGGGCCAGCGCCCCGTCACCACGATCGCGTGGGAAAGCTTCGGCGAAGGCTGGGTTACCGACGCGCTCAAGCAGCTGAAGATCGATCCGACCGTGATCCGCGCCGATTACGGCGAACTGCCCGAGCTGGCGCAGGTCGACTGGTCGCACGATGTCGTCTTCACCTGGAACGGCACGACCAGCGGCGTGCGCGTGCCCGATGGCGACTGGATTGCGAGCGAGCGCGAGGGCCTTTCCATCGCCGATGCGACCAGCGCCGTGTTCGCGCAGGACATCGCTTGGGATAAAACCGACGTGTTGACCTTCTCCTGGCAGAAAGTGCTGGGCGGGGAGGGCGCGCACGGCGTCCTGATCCTCGGCCCGCGCGCAGTCGAGCGGCTGGAAAGCTACACGCCCGAATGGCCATTGCCCAAGGTCTTCCGCCTGACCAAGGGCGGCAAGCTGATCGACGGCATCTTCCGGGGCGAGACGATCAACACCCCGTCCATGCTCGCGGTCGAGGATGCGATCTTCGCGCTCGAATGGGGCAAGGCGCTGGGCGGGCTGTCCGCGATGAAGGCGCGCGCCGACGCCAATGCCGCGGCGCTGGACAAGCTGGTGCAGGATCGCGACTGGCTCGGCCACCTCGCCGCCGATCCCGCCAGCCGGTCGAACACCAGCGTGTGCCTGACGGTCGAGGGTGCGGACACGGATTTCATCAAGAAATTCGCCGCCCTGCTGGAGCAGCACGATGCCGCCTACGACATCGCCGGCTATCGCGACGCGCCGCCCGGCCTGCGCATCTGGTGCGGCGCGACCGTCGACACCGCGGACATCGAAGCGCTCGGCCCCTGGCTCGACTGGGCCTGGGCAGAGCTCAGCTAGCCGTCTCCCGCTCGCCCTGAGCTTGTCGAAGGGCCGTACTTTTCTTCTGAAGACCCGTCGAAGGTGAAAGACGATCCTTCGACAAGCTCGGGATGAGCGGTCTTATTCTATCGAGGTTACATCATGACCAAGCCCAAAGTCCTCATTTCCGACAAGATGGACCCCAACGCCGCGCGTATCTTCGAGGAGCGCGGTTGCGAGGTCGACGTCATCACCGGCGAGACGCCAGAAGAGCTCAAGGCCCGCATCGGCGAATATGACGGCCTCGCCATCCGCTCCTCCACCAAGGTGACGGCCGATATCCTCGACGCCGCCGACAATCTGAAGGTCATCGGCCGCGCCGGTATCGGGGTCGACAACGTCGATATCCCCCATGCGTCGGGCAAGGGCGTGGTGGTGATGAACACCCCGTTCGGCAATTCGATCACCACCGCGGAGCACGCGATCGCGATGATCATGGCACTCGCCCGCCAGATCCCTGAGGCGAATACCCGCACGCAGGCGGGCGAGTGGCCAAAGAGCGCGTTCATGGGGGTCGAGGTCACCGGCAAGACGCTGGGCCTGATCGGGGCGGGCAATATCGGCTCGATCGTCGCGGCGCGGGCGCAGGGCCTGCGGATGAAGGTGATCGCGTTCGATCCGTTCCTGACGCCCGATCGCGCCGTGGAACTCGGCATCGAGAAGGTCACGCTGGACGAGCTGCTCGCGCGTGCCGATTTCATTACGCTGCACACCCCGCTGACCGACGACACGCGCAACATCCTCAGCCGGGAAAACCTCGCCAAGACCAAGGAAGGCGTGCGGATCGTCAACTGCGCGCGCGGCGGGCTGATCGACGAAGCGGCGCTCAAGGACATGCTGGAGAGCGGCCATGTCGCGGGCGCGGCGCTCGACGTGTTCGCGCAGGAACCGGCCAAGGACAACGTGCTGTTCGGCGCTCCCAACTTCATCTGCACCCCGCATCTGGGCGCTTCCACCACCGAGGCGCAGGTCAATGTCGCGCTGCAGGTGGCGGAGCAGATGGCCGATTACCTGGTCAATGGCGGCGTCACCAACGCGCTCAACATGCCGAGTCTTTCGGCCGAGGAAGCGCCGAAGCTGCGCCCCTACATGGCGCTCGCGGAAAATCTTGGCTCGCTGGTGGGGCAGCTCGCGCATGGCAACCTGCCCAAGATCAGCGTCGAGCTGGAAGGGGACGCGGCCGAGCTCAATCCGAAGCCGATCACCGCCGCCGTGCTCGCCGGGCTGATGGCGCGCTATTCGCAGAGCGTGAACATGGTCAACGCGCCGTATCTGGCGAAGGAGCGCGGGATCGAGGTGCGCGAGATCCGCAACACGCGCGAGGGCGCCTACAACACGCTGGTGCGCGTTACCGTGGCGACCGACAGCGGCGATCGGTCGGTTGCGGGCACGCTGTTCGGGTCCAGCGCGCCGCGCCTCGTGGAGATCTTCGGCATCGGGATCGAGGCGGAGCTGGCGGGCAACATGCTCTATATCGTGAACGATGATACGCCGGGCTTCATCGGCCGGATCGGTACGCTGCTCGGCGATAGCGGCATCAATATCGGCACCTTCAACCTCGGGCGGCGGCAGACCGGCGGGGAGGCGGTGCTGTTGCTGAGCGTCGATCAGCCGATCCCGCAGCAGGTCATCGACCAGGCTTGCCAGGTGCCCGGTGTGCGTACGGTGAAGGCGGTGGCGTTCTGACGTTTCGGGCCCACCCCGGTTCGCTAGCCGCCGCTCCGCCGCGGCAAGCTGCACCTTCCCTCCCGCAGGCGGGAGGGGTTGCGAGACTTGCGAGCTTGCTCGCTAGTCGCAGCGGGGTGGGCACCCTTTCGCCTTCACAATCCCGCGCCAGGCGCTAGGGGAACGGCACCATGACCGAACCCGAAGACCTGCTGCCGATCGGCCTCGAGGATCGTCTCCCGCGTGAGGCGGCGGCGATCACGCGCGCGATGCGCGAGGCGCTCGATGCGATGGACGCGCACGGTTACGACCGGGTACGTCCGCCGCTGATCGAGTTCGAGCGTTCGCTGGCGGGCCGGATGGGGCACGAGAGCGCGCGCACGCTGTGCCGCTTCGTCGATCCGGCCAGCCTGCGCACGCTGGCGGTGCGTAGCGACATCACGCCGCAGATCGGGCGCATCGCCGATACCGGCCTGTCGCAGGCGCCGCGCCCGCTGCGCCTGTGCTATGCGGGGGAGGTCGCCGTGCTCAGCGCCGACCAGCTCGATCCCGCGCGCCAGCGGCTGCAGCTGGGGGCCGAACTGGTCGGGGCGGACACGCTGGAGGCGATTTCCGAAATCCTATCGCTGGCGGTCGAAACGCTGGAAGCGATGGGCGCGAAGGGCCTGACCATCGACCTGACGCTGCCCGATCTCGTCGACACGCTGGCCGCCGGGCCGATGCCGCTCGCGCCCGAACGGGTCGAGCCGGTAAAGGTGGAGCTCGACAGCAAGGATGCAGGCGGGCTCGTCGCGGCGGGCGGTGAAACCTACCTGCCGCTGATCCATGCGACCGGCCCGGTCGAAACCGCGCTGGAGCGCCTGCGCGCGATCGACGCGGGCGGCGCGCTCGCCAGCCGGATCGAAGGGATCGAGAAACTGGCCAAGAGCCTGCAGGGGCGGGCGCGCGTCACGCTCGACCCGACCGAGCGGCACGGGTTCAAATATTACAGCTGGTTCGGCTTCACCGCCTATGGCGCCGGAGCGAGCGGCGCACTGGCGCGCGGCGGGACCTATCGCGTACAGCGTTCGGGAGAGGCGGCGACCGGCTTCACCTGCTATCTCGACCGCTTGCTGCCCGCGCTTCCGCCGGCTCCGGCGCGCGACATGCTGTTCCTGCCGACCGACCACGATCCCGCCGTCGCGCGGCGGTTGCGGGCGGAAGGCTGGCGCACGCTCAAGGCGCTGACGGATGGCGACGATCCGCGCGCGCTGGGCTGCACCCACCGCCTGGCGGGTGCCGAGCCGACGCCGCTTTAGTTCCCCGCCAGCACCGCCTGGGTATCGGCGATCGCGACGTCGCTCGTCATGCCCAAATAGCGGTCGTAATAGGGAACGTGGCTGGCGCCGACGATGGCGAGCGTCCGCGTTCCCGGGCCGATCACCTCGCGCAGATTCGCGACCATGCGCAAATTGCGGGTTTCCCAATAGGCGAGATAGGCGCGCCCGGTGGCGGGGTAGCGGGTCGATCCCGCCGCCGCGCCGAAGTCGGTCGCCATCGCTAGACGCTGCGCCTCCGGCGAATTGAGCGAGCGGTAATAGGCGACGACATCCATCGATCCGTCGTTCAGCGCGGCGCTTTCCGCATTCATCCGCGCGATCCGTTCGTCGAGCGCGGGACTGTTCCAGATTTCGGGCAGCTCCTTGCCATAGGCTTCCTCGTCCGCCACCCGGCCCGCGCGGTCGCCCGTATGATCGTCCACCCGGTAGACCCGGTCGAGGCCCCGTCGTGCCGCGAGCCGCGATCCGATGATGACACTCTCGCTCGACTTGCCGGACTGTTTTTCGATCGTCGCGACCAGATCGGGCGTCAGCCCGTCGCCCGCATACCGCTCCGCCTCGGGCAATTGCCACCATTGCGCGATCGCCGATTCGGGTTCGCCCATGGCCAGGAACAGCGCCGCCAGCCGCCGCCGCGTAGGCGGTTCGCGCACAGGCGCTTCCAGCAGCGCAAGCGCCTCCTCCTCAGCCTGGGCGCCGCTCAGCCCTAATGCCTCTCGGGCCGGACCGGCGTCCGGGCAATATGTCTCGGCCGTATCGGTGTAGACGAAGGCATATTCACGCAGATAATCGCATTGCGGGCCCGACAGGCCCTCCACGGCGATCGCTTCCGGTGCCCATTTCGCCAGCCGATCAAGCAGCGGATCGAACCGCGTGCGGTCGAAATCCTTGGGCAGGGACGACAGATGCGCACTACCCAGCACCAGCACCGGTGTGCGATCGCCGCGCGTCTGCGCCGCGGCGTCGACGATCGAGACCGGATCGGCGACCTGCTCCCCCGTGTCGGGAAGCGGAGCGGCGACCGCCGCGGCGGCGAGGGCAAGGATGCTCAGAAGCGGCATGACGATCCCTTCGGCAAAAACCGAGAGGTGTCATGCCGCTATAGGACGGTCAAGCGGCTAGATACGCATCTTGGAGGGTTCCGGCCCCATCCGTCCGCTGGCGCTGTCGAGCTCGTCGATCCGCTTCATCTGTTCGTCGGTCAGCGTGAAATCGAGCGCCTTGAAATTGGCCTCGATATGATCGCGGCTGGCGGATTTGGGGATCGGGGCCAGACCGTGCTGCAGGTGCCAGCTGATGATTACGGCGCTGGCCGGTTGCCCGGTCTCGTCGGCGATCTGCTTGATCGTGTCGTTGGACAGTCCTTCGCCCTGGCCCAGCGGCGACCAGCTCTGCGTGACGATGCCCATCTCGTCATGCACCTGGCGCAGCTGGCGTTGCTGGAAGGTCGGATGCAGCTCGATCTGGTTAAGCGCGGGCACCACGCCGGTCTCGTCGACGATCCGCTTCAGGTCTTCTTCGCGGAAATTCGAAACGCCGATCGACTTCGCCTTGCCCTGATCGCGCAGTTCGATCAGCGCCTTCCAGGTGTCGACGAACAGCTCGTCCTCGGGGCAGGACCAGTGGATCAGCAGCATGTCGACGTGATCGCGGCCGAGCCGATCCAGGCTGCCATCCGCCGCCTTCAGCGTCTTGTCGTAGCCCTGGTCCTCGTTCCAGATCTTGGTCTGGAGGAAGATATCGGACCAGTCGCCGACGCCCTTGCCGACGCCGCGTTCGTTTTCGTACACCTTGGCGGTATCGACCAGCCAGTATCCCGTCTCGATCGCGACCTTCACGGCCTCGTCGGCCTTGTCGTCGGGAATTTGATAAGTGCCGAAGCCCAGCTGCGGGATCTGGCGGTCGTCGTTGAGGGTGAGGGTAGGGTAATCGGTCATGGTATCTCCTTTTGCCCGATCAACGCCGCGCCACCGCGTCGGGTCCGTACTTTCCTACCCCCGGCGGCGCTGGCACATAGAGGGGGATGCCAACGCTCTCCGCCCTCCCGATGCAGCCATCCATTCGTCGCATGGAACGGGCCGCTTTTTTCGCGCCAGGACACTGTTCCATGTGTTCCATCCTGTAGGATTTCTACGGCGGGGCGCAGGTGCGATGCGCATTGCCGGGCTGCTGCTAAACGCCTAGTGCGCGGGCGGCTTTCGCAGGAACAGGGAACAGCGCATTGGCTAACGTGACCGTGATCGGCGCCCAGTGGGGCGATGAGGGCAAGGGCAAGATCGTCGACTGGCTGGCCAGCCGCGCCGATGCCGTCGTGCGTTTCCAGGGCGGCCACAATGCCGGCCACACGCTGGTGGTGGACGGCACCACCTACAAGCTCAGCCTGCTGCCCAGCGGCATCGTGTCGGGCACGCTATCGATGATCGGCAATGGCGTGGTGCTCGATCCGTGGGCGCTGCGCGACGAGGTCGAGAAGCTGGAGGGGCAGGGCGTCGCCGTGAACGACGACAACCTCGCCGTCGCCGACAATTGCCCGCTGATCCTGCCGCTGCACCGTGATCTCGACGGCTTGCGCGAAAGCGCGGCGGGGGCGGGCAAGATCGGCACCACCGGGCGTGGGATCGGGCCGGCTTACGAGGACAAGGTGGGTCGGCGCGCGATCCGCGTGTGCGACCTCGCCCATCTCGACCAGCTCGACCCGCAGATCGATCGCCTGTGCGCGCATCACGACGCGCTGCGCGCCGGCTTCGACCAGGAGCCGGTCGACCGCGAACAGCTGAAGGCGGACCTGGCTGAGATCGCGCCCTTCGTCCTGCGCTTCGCCCAGCCGGTGTGGAAACGGCTGAAGAAGGTGCGCAAGGCCGGGGCGAAGGTGCTGTTCGAGGGCGCGCAGGGCGTTTTGCTCGACGTGGATCACGGCACCTATCCCTTCGTCACCAGCTCCAACACCGTCAGCGGAACCGCGGCGGCGGGCAGCGGGCTGGGGCCGAACGCGACCGGCTTCGTGCTCGGCATCGTGAAGGCTTACACTACCCGCGTCGGCAGCGGGCCGTTCCCGACCGAGCTCGACGACGAGGTCGGCCAGCGGCTGGGCGAACGGGGCCACGAATTCGGGACCGTCACCGGTCGCCAGCGGCGCGTGGGCTGGTTCGACGCGGTGCTGGTGCGCCAGACCTGCGCGATCAGCGGTGTCACCGGCATCGCGCTGACCAAGATCGACGTGCTCGACGGGCTCGACACGGTGCGGATCTGCACTGGCTATCGCCTCAACAACAACGTCTACGACTACCTCCCCAGCCACACCGCGAGCCAGGCGGCGGTCGAGCCGATCTACGAAGAGATGGACGGCTGGCACGAAAGCACCGCCGGCGCGCGCAGCTTCGCCGACCTGCCGGCGAACGCGGTGAAGTACATCCAGCGGATACAGGAACTGATCGAAACGCCGGTGGCGCTGGTCTCCACAAGTCCCGAGCGCGATGACACGATCCTGATGCGCGATCCGTTCGAGGATTGATGGTGCGGGTCGACACCAGGCCCACCCCCAACCCCTCCCGCAAGCGGGAGGGGAGCGAGCCTTGCCGAGCCGCAGGCGAGGCTAGGCGCAGCGGGGTGGGCGTGGTGCTCGCTCTACTGGCAGCATCCTGCGCGCCGACGTCACCGCCGCAGGAGATCGCGCAGCCACAGGTCGACTTCCTCCGCGTCGACAAGTCCGACCGGACGCTGGTCCTCTACGATCACGGTCGCGCGGTGCGGCGCTATACCGGCCTGCAATTCGGCGACGCGCCTCTCGGCCACAAGCATTTCGAAGGCGACGAGCGCACGCCGGAAGGGCGCTACACGATCGATGCGCGCAATCCGCAAAGCGCCTATCACCTGTCGCTGCGCGTCTCCTATCCGAACGAGGCTGACCGCGCCTATGCGGCCGCGCGGGGGCGAGATCCGGGCGGCGACATCTATCTCCACGGGCAGCCCAACGCACTGCCGCTCGGCCGTGTGCCGGCCGACTGGACCGATGGCTGCATCGCGCTTTCGAATGCCGAGATCGAGGAAGTCTATGCGCTGGTGCCCGACGGCACGCCGATCGAGATCGTCCCCTGACTTGACTCAGGCTCCGTAGTGTTCCTTATATGTTCCGATGTCTCGACAAGAGGATTCGGACGGATGATGGAACGGCTCACGCTCGAATATGCGCCCACCGCGCGTGCCGCGGTCGGCCCGGCCAGTGTTTCGATCTTTGCCGATCGCGCCCATGTGCGCGCCGAACTGGTCGAGGACCTGCTCGCCGTCGGATGCGGTATCGCGGGTGAAGGGGCGCTCCGGGACCTCGCCACCGATTTGGGGCCGCTGCAGGGCGCGGTGGTCGTACTCGACTGTCCCGCGCTCGACGCGGCCCGGCTGGCGGCGCTGTCACGGATCGATGATGCGGTGTTTCAAGCAGGTATCGCGTTGGTGGTATCGACCTCGATCGGCACATTGGAGGAGGTATTCGCCTGCCTCGACCGATCGGAACCGATCCTGCTGGTCGAGCCGTCGCGGGGGGAGCGATTGGCCGCGATCGGTCGGGCGCTGGCACGACCATCTTCTGCAAGGGTGCGCGATTTCTCGCATGAGGACCGCATCGCGATGCTGCGCCTCGCCGAACAGGTGGAACGGCTCGCGCAGCAAACGAGCGGCGAGAGTGGAGGGCTGGATACCTTGATGGTGCGCTCGCCTGCCATTTCCTTCGATGCCGAAAGCGAAGCGGGAAATAATGAGTGCGATCGGTTGATCCGTCGCACGCGGCCTTCGCTACCCGATCCACGGCTGGTGCGGCGGATCATTCGCCAGCGGCAGGCGCGCGGGCGCTTTTTCGACGGTGCGCTGTTTGCCGATCCGGCGTGGGACATATTGCTCGACCTCACTGCCGCGCGGGCGGAGTACAAGCGCGTGTCCGTGACCAGCCTGTGTATTGCCAGTGGCGTGCCGCCCACCACCGCGCTGCGCTGGATCGGTCAAATGACGGAGGACGGCCTGTTGCAGCGGGTCGCCGACACCATCGATCGCCGCCGCGCCTATATCGCGCTCAGCGACGGGGCGGCGGATGCCATGGCGCGCTATTTCGCGGAAGTTGTGGAGGTCGCCGGGTCCTCTTCCTGATCCAGCCGCAGGATTACCGTCAGGCCTTCCTCGGGCGGCGCGGCGGGAAGGACATGCCGCACGGCATCCGCGCGCGCGCGATCCAGGATAGCAGGCGGAATGGCCGGATCATGGAGCAGGTTGTCGCAGGTTCCGAGCAGCCTCGCCTGGCGCAGCGTGAGCTCCTCCGGATCGATCGATCGCAGCCGGAACGTGTGGACGGTTTCATGCGGCAGATTGCTATCGCCGCGCACCCATCCCGCGACCCTCTGGGCGGATCCGGGGTCCAGCGGGTCGAGCGGGCCACCCTGGACGAGCGCATTGTCGAGCGCGAAGCGCCGCATGTCGGAATTGGTCCAGCGCTGGCGAATGGCATCGCGCGATCCGGCGAGCCGCGCGGCGAGAAGGCCGAGCGTATGGGGCAGCAATTGTTCGATCCGCAGACGCAGATGCTTCGCCAGTCCCGCCGACGCCCCGCCGGTCGCGATCGCGATGATCACCGGGTCGCGGTCCAGCATGCTCGGCGTGGTGAAATCGCACAGGTCGGGCCGGTCGGCGACATTCACCAGCAGGCCCTTCGCCCGCAAGCGGGAGGCCGTGGCCTCCGCCTCGTCGTCATCATCGATCGCCACGAAGGCGATCCTCACCTTGTCCGCTTCTTCTTCCGGGCAGGGGATACCCCCGGCGCGCTCGACCAGGCGCCGCTTCGCCCCTGCCATCGGTTCGTCGCCGGTAACGACCACCCGCGTCCCCGCGATGCGATGGAACAGCGGCAGGCTATGCATGGCACGCGCCCATCAGGCGAGCCAGTCGGGCACGCGTTCGGCCTCCATGATCGCCGCGGCATCGATCCGGTCCGCGACAACGGCATAGCGTCCGCCATCGACCAGCACCTCGGGCACGAAACCGCGCGAATTGTACGAACTCGCCATGGAAGCCCCATAGGCCCCGGCGGTGCGAAACACCCCGAGATCGCCGGCGACCAGCGCGTCGCAGTCGCGGTCGGTGGCGAAGGTGTCGCCGGTCTCGCAAATAGGCCCGACGATATTGGCGGTCATCCGCTCGCCGCTCGGCGTCACGGCGTCGAAGTCGTGCCAGGCACCGTACATGGCCGGGCGGGCGAGGTCGTTCATCGCCGCATCGACGATCAGGAAGGGCGCGCCGTTGCCACCCCGCTTCACCCTGATGACCCGGGTGAGCAACACCCCCGCATTGCCGGCGATCAGACGACCGGGTTCGAACGTCAGGCGAACGTCCCACCCCTTCGTGGCGCGCGCGACCATCGCGCCGTACTCGGCAGGGGAGGGGAGCACTTCGCCCTTGCGATAAGGTACGCCGAGCCCGCCGCCCAGATCGACATGCGTGATCCGGTGGCCGGCTTCGCGCAAGTCGCTGACGAGGGATTCAACCTTGTCGAACGCGGCTTCGAGCGGGGCGAGATCGGCTATCTGGCTGCCGATATGGATCGCCACGCCGCGCAGGTTCAGCCCGTCGAATGCGGCCAGCTCGGCAAAGATTTCGCGCGCTAGGATCAGCGGTACGCCGAACTTGTTCTCCGCCTTGCCGGTGGAGATTTTCTCATGCGTTTTCGCATCGACATCGGGGTTGATGCGCAGGCAGGCAGGCGCGGCGATCCCGCGTGCTGCGGCGATCGCCGCCAGTTCCCGGCCTTCCTCGACCGATTCGATGTTGAACTGGCCGATCCGCTCGTCGAGCCCCAGCTCGAGCTCGGCGCGCGTCTTGCCGACGCCGGAAAACACGATCTTGTCGGGCGCGATTCCGGCGGCCAGCGCGCGGCGCATCTCGCCGCCGGAGACCACGTCGGCACCGAAGCCCTGCTTCTGCAAGACCTTCAGCACGGCAAGGTTGGGGTTCGCTTTTACCGCGAAGGCGATCAGCGGGTCGGCAAGCTGGGCCAGCGCATCGCGAAACTCGCGCGCATGGCGCTCCAGCGTGGCGCGCGAATAGACATAAACGGGCGTGCCGACTTCTTCCGCAATCCGCGGCAGGGGCACGTCTTCGGCGTGGAGCACGCCGTCGCGTAGTGAGAAATGGTCCATTATTCGGGCGGCAGATCGAAAGGATCGTCTTCGCGCTCTTCCGAGCGCGTGCGCAGTTCCACCGCCCGCTGGGGTGCGGCGACCGGCGGCAGTTCCAACAGTTCCGCCGGTTCGGGCTTCACCACCGCGCCATACGGAGCGGGAGGCAGATCGTGCCCGGCCAGCGGTCGCAGATCGGTTTGCTGGGCGCAGGCGCACAGGGCCAGCGCAGTTGGTGCCAGAACGGCGGTGGCGGTCGGGCGACGCATCATTCCTCCATGCCCAGCGCGGCGCGCGCTTCGGCGACGCGCTGCCTTACCTGATCGGGTGCGGTCCCGCCATAGCTGGCCCGCGCGGCAACGGAGGCATCGACGGTGAGGTGGTCGAATACCCGCTCGTCGATCCGCGTATCGATCGCCTGTAGGTCCGCCAGCGGTATCGCGTCGAGCGCTATGCTGCGCTCTTCGGCGAGCCTGACCGCCGCCCCGGTGATATGATGCGCCTCGCGGAAGGGAATGTTTGCCTCGCGCACCAGCCAGTCCGCAAGATCGGTCGCGGTCGCGAAGCCGAGTTCCGCCGCCGCGCGCATTCGCTTGGTCTGGAAGGTGCATCCACGGACCATGCCGGTCATCGCGGCGAGCGACAGGTCGAGCAGGTTCGCCGCCTCCAGCACAGGCGGCTTGTCGTCCTGCATGTCCTTCGAATAGGCCAGCGGCAGACCCTTCATCGTCACCATCAATGCCGTCGCGCAGCCGACGATGCGTCCCGCATGGCCGCGCACGAGCTCGGCCGCGTCGGGGTTCTTCTTCTGCGGCATGATCGAGCTGCCGGTCGACAGGGCATCGGGCATCCGCGCGAAACCGAAGGGCTGGCTGGCCCACACGATCATCTCCTCGGCCAAACGAGACAGGTGAAGCGAGCACTGGGCCGCCGCCATGAGGTAGTCGAGCGCGAAGTCCCGATCGGACACGGTGTCGAGGCTGTTGGCCGTGGGCCGGGAAAAACCGAGCTCCGTAGCGGTGAAATCCCGGTCGATGTCGAAGCCCGTTCCGGCGAGTGCCGCCGCGCCTAGAGGGCATTCGGCAAGCCGTTCCTGCGCCGCCGCGAACCGGGCAACGTCGCGCCGCGTCATCTCGTAATAGGCCATCAGATGATGACCCAAGGTCACGGGCTGCGCGGTCTGCAGATGGGTAAAACCGGGCATGACGCTATCGGCATGCTCGCCCGCGCGAGTGACGAGCGCATGTTGCAGCGCGTCCAATCCTGCCAGCGCGCGTTCGTTGGCGGCGCGAACCCACAGCCGGAAATCGGTCGCGACCTGGTCGTTGCGGCTGCGGGCCGTATGCAGCCTGCCAGCAGCCGGACCGATCAGTTCGGTCAGCCGGCTTTCGACCGTCATGTGGATGTCTTCGAGATCCCAGTCTTCAGGTACGCCATCGCGTTCGAATTCGCTCGCTATCGTGTCGAGCCCCTGCGTGATCGCATTGGAATCGTCCGACGTTACGATTCCCTGACGTGCGAGCATCGCGACATGGACCTTCGACGCACGGATATCCTCGCGCCACAGCGCCTTGTCGAAAGGAATAGAGGCGTTGATTTCGCGCATGATCGCGCTAGGCCCTTCGGCGAACCTGCCGCCCCACATCGCATTGGAGGCCGAATTGTCCCGCTTCTCTTCCATCGCCGCCTTGTCTTTGTTGCTGCTCGCCGGCTGCGATAGGCAGACTTCCGACGGCCCGCAACAAACCGAGACTACTGCGGCGCAAAAGACCGCCACTAAGGCCGAAATCGATCGCAGCCATGCGGGTGATCTCATGCCGACGCAGAATGTCACCGATCCCTCCGGCAACGCGCTCAATCTGGGGGCACTGCAGGGTACGCCGGTGCTCCTCAATCTGTGGGCGACATGGTGCGCCCCTTGCATCGAGGAGATGCCGCAGCTCGACGAACTGGCAGCCGAGCTCGGCAGCAAGGTGAGAGTGGTTACCGTTAGCCAGGATTTAGAAGGGGCCGAAAAGGTCGAGCCGTTCTTCGCCAAGAACGATTTCGCCAATCTTCAACCCTGGCTCGATCCCGACAACCGCCTCGGCTTCGCCTACGGGGCGAACCTGCCGATCACCGTGCTCTACGATGCGAGCGGTCGCGAGGTGTGGCGCGTGGCAGGCGGCTATGACTGGTCCTCGCCCCAAGCGCGCGGGGCAATCGACGAGGGTATCGCGCCAAAGGGGTGAGCAAAGGCCACCCTTCGCTTTTCCAAGCATATGTCGTGTTGGGGAGCCTGGTGGGCGGTGACGGGTTCGAACCGCCGACCCTCTCGGTGTAAACGAGATGCTCTACCAGCTGAGCTAACCGCCCGGAGCGCGACACGCCCATAGCGCCGAAAGCCGAATGGTCAATCATCGGATTGAATTCGCTAATGAGAATTATTTGCAAATAGTGGCGACCGTGGCAAGGTCTCCCTGTTCGATTCGCCGAGGGAGCTGCCGTTACCATGTACCAGTATGTCGATCGCCCGTTTGCCGACCTCGATCGCCGCGAGCGGCTCCTCTTGCTGGCCATGCGGGACTGGGTCTTCGCCGCGAAGAGGGGGCGCTGCCCGGTGGACGCGGTATCGCTACGCTTCGTGTCGCACCGGGTGGTCGGCGGGATCGAGCCGTTCCATGCGACGATGGCGATCATCGCCCGGCATGGGCGGGAACGGTTGGTGCTCTCGTGTCCGTGCACACCATGCATCGGGGAAGGGGAAGCCATTCTGCTCGTCGCGCTGACCGGTTCTTCCGGAGCCTTTAAGAACGCGCGTTCGATCGATCATCTGATCGCCCCTGCGCATGCGGATGCGCTAGCCGCCTCGATCACGCAGCTCGACACTGCCCTTTTGTTAGGCGGGATGTGCTGACGCCCCCATTGCGCCGCGCCTGCGCGTCCCCCAAACGCACGGGCATGACGCAGGCAAAAATTCATGTCCTCGCCACAGGCGGCACCATTGCCGGTCGTGCCGGCTCCCCCGTGCGGCGCGACTATCGCCCCGGGCAGATCGGTATCGAGGAGTTCATCGCGCGGATCGAAAGCTTCGGCCTCGATGCCAGACTGACCGGAAGCCAGATCGCCAATATCGGGTCCGAAGACATCGATATGACGGTGTGGCGGGAACTGCACGCGACCGCGCTGGCGGCGATCGAGAACCCCGAGTGCGACGGGATCGTCATCACCCACGGAACGGATACGGCGGAGGAAACCGCGCTGCTGCTCGACCAGACGCTGCCGACGCACAAGCCGGTGGTGCTGGTCGGCGCGATGCGGCCCGCCGATGCGGTGGGGAGCGACGGTATGCGCAATTTTGCCAACGCGGTGGTTGTAGCGCGCGACCGGGAGGCGGCCGGGCGCGGGGTCCTAGTGGTGATGGGCGATCTGGTTCACGCAGCGCGCGACGTGCGCAAGGCCGTGACCACCGGAACGAAGGCCTTCCGCAGCTTTCCGCGCGGCCCGATCGCGGCGGTCACGCCGACGTCGCTCGAATGGTTCGCCGAACCGTGGCGGCCTGCGCAGGAAGCGCGCTATCCCTTGCCGGATGAACTGCCCCCGGTTGCGATCGTCCATGCGTGCGCAGCGGCCGATGTCGAACTCGTCGCGCTGCTCGTCCGCCACGGGACGAGGGGCATCGTGCTGGCCGGTATGGGCGAAGGCAACGCGCCGCGCCGCTTGCGCGATGCGTTGGCCGATGCGGTCCGCGCTGGCGTGCCGGTGGTCCGCTCGAGCCGGGTGGACGAAGGGTTGGTCGATCGCGAGCCCGAGGACGACAATGCCGGTTTCGTCGCCGCGCGCGCCCTTGGCCCGGCGAAAGCGCGCATCCTGTTGCAGTTGCTGCTGGCGAACGGGATCACCGACCCCGCCGCCATCCAAGCCGCTTTCCAGCGCCGCTAGGCGCGCCGGTCAGGGCGTGACGAGATATTTCTCGCCCGTCCGCATCGCAGAATACTGCATCACCGCGTCCTTCTGCAGCATCTCTTCCAGCGTGACCTTGCGGGTATAGTTGCTGGCGAATGTGGTCGTCAGTTCGTCGATCACGCGCCGGCGCATCCGCATGACTGTTTCCATGCCCGCCTGCTGCAGGAAAGGCGTCAGAAGCCAGCCGCCCAACGTCCAGCCGAAACCGTAGCTGGGCGTCAGGATCGTCGGCCCGAGGTCGAGGCGACCGTAGATATACATCTTCTTCTGCTGGTTCGATCCGTAGCGGTTGTATTCGCTCATCTTGCCGACTGCGACCTGCTCCATCGCCTTGAAACAGTGGTCGACCGTCTTGCCTCCGCCGATCGGATCGAAACCCAAATAGGCGTCGGTCGCGTCGATGGCGCCGCGCAGCTGCGCCATGAAATCCTCGTCGCTCGAATTCACGATGTGCTCCGCACCTTGCCCTCTCAGCAGCTCGACCTGCTCCTGCTTGCGGACGATATTGACCAGCGCCATCCCGTCGGCGCGGCATATCCGCCCCAGCATCTGCCCGAGATTGGAGGCCGCGGCGGCATGGATGATCGCGTCCTGCCCTTCGCCCTTAGCGGTCTCGACGAAACCGAGCGCTGTCATGGGATTGACGAAGGCGCTGGCACCGTCCTGTGCCGAATGGTCGCCCAGCGGCAGGCACATCGTCGCATCGGCGATGGCATATTCGCCGTAGGCGGTGCCGGGTACGCAGGCGATGCGCTGTCCGGCGAGAGCCTTCGCCATGTCACCTTCTCCGGTCGCCACGACCATTCCGGCACCCTCGTTCCCGACTGGCAAGCGCTGGCCATGCCTGCCCTTCGCGCCGGAATTAAACGGCTCCGGCATCTTCGCGACGAGTTTGCCGGATGAATATTCGGCATTTTCCAGATCGGCAGGGCCGAGCAGCAGCGCCAGATCGCTGGGATTGATCGGCGCGGCTTCCATCTTCACCAGCACCTGATTGCCGGTAGGGGCGCGCCATTCGCTGTCCGCCAGTTCCACGGTCAGGGTGCCGTCGCTCTCCAGCGTGGTGAAAATCTGCTTTCCGGTCGTGCTCATGCCTGTACCTCGTGGTCGCTGCATTGGATGGGGATGATGTCGTGTGCAGGCGTATCGCGCTGCGCGAGCCCCAGGTAAAGGGTGGGCGATGGCGAAGCTCTATTTCTATTATGCGAGCATGAACGCGGGAAAGTCGACCACGCTCCTGCAGGCCGACTTCAACTATCGCGAGCGCGGCATGGCGACCATGCTGTGGACTGCGGCGCTCGACGACCGATCGGAAGGGAAGCCCATCGCCAGCCGCATCGGGCTGGAGGCGGAGGCCAATCTCTATCGCCCCGATACCGATCTGTGGGCGGAAATCGGCGCCGCCAATCGCAGCAGGCCGCTCGATTGCGTGCTGGTGGACGAGGCGCAGTTCCTGACCCGCGATCAGGTATGGCAACTGGCCCGTTTGGCGGACGAAGAGGGCATCCCCGTTCTGTGCTATGGCTTGCGCACCGATTTCCAGGGCGAGCTCTTCCCCGGCTCCGCCGCGCTGCTGGGTATCGCAGACTCCCTGATCGAGCTGAAGGCTGTATGCCATTGCGGTCGCAAGGCGACGATGAACCTGCGGGTCGATGCGGCAGGCGCGGCGGTGCAGGAAGGCGCGCAGACGG
Organism: Erythrobacter sp. LQ02-29; assembly: GCF_022576075.2. Lineage (NCBI taxonomy): Bacteria > Pseudomonadati > Pseudomonadota > Alphaproteobacteria > Sphingomonadales > Erythrobacteraceae > Erythrobacter > Erythrobacter sp. LQ02-29. Next base: position 1,502,193 of record NZ_JANCNT010000001.1, read on the forward strand.
AGATCGGGGGAAACGACCGCTACGTGGCGCTGTGTCGACGCCATTTCGTATCCGCCTTGGCGGAGTGCTGACGGGTGCTATGGCAACAAGGCGCGGCTGACCCTATTTCCCCGCTATGACCGATACCCTTTCCCTCGCTGTGGTGCTCGTGCCGGCGTTGATCGTCGCCATCGTATTCCACGAGGTCGCCCATGGCTGGGTGGCGCTCGCGCTCGGCGATCCCACGGCGAAGGAGCAGCGCCGGCTCAGCCTCAATCCTCTGCGCCATGTCGACCCGATCGGCACTTTGCTGGTGCCCGGGTTCCTCGCCGTGGTGGGCGGGCCGATATTCGGCTGGGCGAAGCCGGTGCCGGTGATGAAGAACCGGCTCGACAATCCGCGCTACGGGATGATGGCGGTTGCGGCGGCGGGACCGGGGACGAATCTGCTGCTCGCCGCGATCGGTGCGGTGGTTCTCGGCCTTGTCACCCACGGCATGACCGCGCAGGAAATGGCCGCGCCGGACATGCTCGTGCAGGGCCTGTTCTATTTCCTGCTGATCAATATCTTCCTCGCCTTCTTCAACCTGCTGCCGATCCCGCCGTTTGACGGCTCGCATATTCTGGAAGGACTGCTGCCGCCGCGTTGGGCGCGCGTCTATGAGCGGCTGCGCCCGATCGGCATGCTGCTATTCGTCGGCCTCATCGCGCTCACATGGTTCCTGCCCGGTCTGGGATTGATCGAGAACACGGTGGGGCCGCCGGTCGATTGGGCGATGCGCAAATACCTCGCGCTGGCCGACGCGGTCGCAGGGGGCTGATATCCCGCACGGCTGGATCATTCTCGACAAACCCCGTGGCCTCGGTTCGACGCAGGCAGTTGCCGCGGTCAAGCGCAACCTGCGACAGGGTGGCTATGCGAAGACTAAGGTAGGCCATGGTGGCACGCTCGACCCGCTGGCCGAAGGCGTGCTGCCGATCGCGCTGGGAGAAGCGACCAAACTTGCCGGGCGGATGCTCGATGCTAGCAAGATCTACGAGTTCACGATCCAGTTCGGTGAGGAAACCGACACCCTAGATACCGAGGGGGAGGTAATCGCACGTTCGACCCGCCTGCCCCCGATGGAGGCGGTCGCGGCCGTGCTCGACGCGTTCGTCGGCGAAATCGAGCAGACGCCACCGGCCTATTCGGCTGTGAAGATCGACGGCAAGCGCGCCTACGATCGCGCGCGCGCGGGCGAGGAAGTCGCGATGAAGACGCGGCGGGTCACGATTCGTGATCTGCGCTTGGCCGGCGGCTATGCGGGAGAGGACAATCCCTCGCAGCTTGCTACCGGCTTCGCCCAGCCCGACCCATACAATCCCGCGCCGCCGCTCGTTTCGGTCGACGCGGTCACGCTGACAGCGCATGTTTCCAAGGGAACCTACATCCGATCGCTGGCACGGGATATCGCGCGCGCCCTTGGCACCGTGGGACACGTCACCTATCTCAGACGTACGAAGGCCGGGCCATTCCGCGAGGATCAGGCGATTTCGCTGGACAAACTCAACGAAATCGGTAACGGCGCGCCCCTTCAAGACCTCCTCCTGCCGCTCGAGGCGGGGCTGGACGACATCCCGGCTCTCAACCTCACCCCCGATAGTGCGCAGGCGGTCCGCCAGGGCCGGGTCCTTTCGGGAATGCCCCAATCCGACGGGCTCTACCTTGCGAAATCGGGCGATATTCCGGTGGCGCTGGTGGAAATTGCCGGAGGCGACGCGAAAGTCGTCCGGGGTTTCAACATGCACGATGTCGCGGAGTGAATGAAATGTCGGTAACCGCCGAGAAGAAGCAGGAAATCATCAAGGATAACGCCACGGGCACGAACGATACAGGTTCGCCCGAGGTGCAGGTCGCGATCCTGACCGAGCGTATCCGCAACCTGACCGAACACTTCAAGGATCACCACAAGGACAACCACTCGCGTCGCGGCCTGCTGACCATGGTCAACAAGCGCCGCAGCCTGCTCGCCTATCTTAAAAAGAAGGATGTCGAGCGGTACAACGCGCTGATCCAGAAGCTGGGTCTTCGTAAATAAGAGTTTCTCGAAGGGGCGGCTCCAAGAGCCGCCCCGTCGTCTATCCGGCCTACGCGCAATTCGGCGCACGGGCTGAAGAATGGGGCAGACAAGGCCCCGCACCGACCCGGGACGGCTTACCCGGAATATGAGGCCCCGCGAGGCAATGTGGCACGCGGGTCAGAAGGAAAATCAATGTTCGACACGAAGAAAGTAGAACTGGAGTGGGGCGGAAAGACCCTCACTCTGGAAACCGGGCGTATCGCCCGTCAGGCCGACGGCGCCGTGCTGGCGACCTATGGCGAGACCGTGGTGCTGTGCGCCGTGACCGCCGCCAAGAGCGTCAAGGAGGGGCAGGACTTCTTCCCCCTGACCGTTCACTACCAGGAAAAATTCTCCGCTGCGGGCCGTATCCCGGGTGGCTTCTTCAAGCGCGAAGGCCGCGCCACGGAGAAGGAGACGCTGACCTCGCGCCTGATCGACCGCCCGGTGCGGCCGCTCTTCCCGGAAGGCTTCTACAACGAGATCAACGTGATCTGCCAGGTCCTCTCCTATGACGGCGAGACCGAGCCCGATATCGTCGCGATGATCGCCGCTTCGGCTGCGCTGACCATTTCGGGCGTGCCGTTCATGGGCCCGATCGGTGCCGCGCGCGTCGGTTTCCGCAATGGCGAGTACGAGCTGAACCCGTCGCTTTCCAGCGCACTGGACGACGAAGGTCGCCTCGACCTGGTTGTCGCCGCCACGCAGGACGCGGTGATGATGGTCGAATCCGAAGCCAAGGAGCTGACCGAAGAGGAAATGCTCGGCGCGGTGATGTTCGCGCACGAGGAAAGCCGCAAGGTTATCGGCGCGATCATCGATCTGGCCGAGCAGGCCGCGAAGGATCCGTGGGAAGTCGCCACCAGTGACGGCAACGAGGACATGAAGTCCTCGATCAAGGCGATGATCGGCGACGACATCGCGAAGGCTTATAAGCTGACCGACAAGTCCGCCCGTTCGGACGCGCTGAACGAAGCGCGCGAGAAAGTGAAGGCGCATTATTCCAGCGAGGAATTCGACGGCCAGCAGCGCATGACCGCGATCAAGCTTACCAAGAAGCTGGAAGCTGAAATCGTGCGCGGTGCCATCCTGAAGGACGGCCAGCGCATTGACGGCCGCAAGCTCGACCAGGTTCGCCCGATCGAGGCGATGGTCGGCCTGCTGCCGCGGACCCACGGTTCGGCGCTGTTCACGCGCGGTGAGACGCAGGCGATCTGCACCACCACGCTGGGCACCAAGGATGCCGAGCAGATGATCGACGGGCTGGAGGGTCTCTCCTATTCGCCCTTCATGCTGCACTATAACTTCCCGCCCTATTCGGTCGGCGAAGTGGGTCGCTTCGGCTTCACCAGCCGCCGCGAGACCGGCCACGGCAAGCTCGCATGGCGCGCGCTGCACCCGGTGCTGCCCGATCACGAGGATTTCCCCTACACCATCCGCATCCTGTCCGACATCACCGAGTCCAACGGCTCGAGCTCGATGGCGACCGTATGCGGCGGTTGTCTGTCGATGATGGATGCGGGCGTTCCGATCGAGCGCCCGGTTTCCGGCATCGCGATGGGCCTGATCCTCGAAGGCGACGACTTCGCCGTCCTGTCGGACATTCTGGGTGACGAAGATCACTTGGGCGACATGGACTTCAAGGTCGCGGGTTCGGAGAAGGGCATCACTTCCCTCCAGATGGACATCAAGGTCGCCGGCATCACGCAGGAGATCATGAAGACCGCGCTGGAGCAGGCGAAGTCCGGCCGCGCGCACATTCTGGGCGAAATGACCAAGGCGCTCAGCACGTCGCGCACCGGCGTCAGCAAGCACGCTCCGCGTATCGAGACGATGCAGATCGACAAGTCGAAGATCCGCGACGTCATCGGCACGGGCGGCAAGGTGATCCGCGAGATCGTCGCCGAAACAGGTGCGAAGGTCGACATCGATGACGAGGGCGTGATCAAGATCAGCTCCTCCAACGCCGACGAGATCGAAGCCGCCAAGAAGTGGATCGAAGGCATCGTCGAAGAAGCGGAAGTCGGCAAGATCTACACCGGCAAGGTCGTCAACATCGTCGATTTCGGTGCGTTCGTGAACTTCATGGGTGGCAAGGACGGCCTCGTCCACGTGTCCGAAATGAAGAACGAGCGGGTCGAGAAACCGACCGATGTCGTCTCCGAAGGCCAGGAAGTGAAGGTCAAGGTCCTCGAGATCGACAACCGTGGCAAGGTCCGCTTGTCGATGCGCGTCGTTGACCAGGAAACCGGCGAAGAGCTGGAGGACACGCGTCCTCCGCGCGAGCCGCGTGGTGATCGTGGGGACCGTGGACCGCGTGGCGGTGGCGATCGTCGCCGCGGCGGTGGCCGCGGACGTGGTGGCGACCGTGGCCCCCGTGGCGAAGGCGACGGTTCCAGTGGCGGTGGCGAAGCCCACGTTCCCGACTTCCTGAAGGACTGATCCAGCCTTCAGCCTGAATGAAAACGGCCGCGGAGATTGCTCTTCGCGGCCGTTTTTCTTTGCTGAGGGAGCGCTATCGTCAGGCGTTCCGTACGCGCATCGCCCCCAGATAATCACGCTTTCCGATCTCGACGCCCTTCATGCGAAGGATGTCGTAAGCTGTCGCGGCGTGGAAATAGAGGTTGGGGGTCGAGAAGCTGAGCAGGAAATCCTGCACTGTGAAGTCGAGGCGGAACTTGTCGCCAATGGAGAACACCATCTCGTTGTCGGCCAGCGCCTCCAATTCGTCTTCACCGATTGCCTCGCATGCCGAGCGCGCATCGAGGATCATCTTCCGCAACTCGTCAATCGAGCCTGGCGGTGGTGTCATTTCCGGCGAGAACCGTCCATGACGCACGCCCTCGATCGCCATTGCGGTATGCGTCCAGCAGCTCTTGAACTGGTAATTCAGGGGCAGCATGTCGTCTATGAGTCGGCTTTGCAGAAGGCTCGTTTCCCCGTCGTTGGCACGCGCGAAATCTTCCGCTTTGTCGAGCAGTCCTTCGACGGCACCGAGCGTCTGGCACCAATTGGGGATGATCGCGGCGTCAAGGGACAGGGCCATAGAGCTACTCCTCTTGTTTCAGGCAAGTGATAGAGAAAGGGCCCGCCGATCGGAACCGGCGAGCCCTGGAAAAAGACCGCGTCGCGCTTCAGCGGACCCGTGGGCCGCCGAAGGGAAGGGGCGGAGGGGGACGGCGCGCACCGCGCGGCAATTGCGCCTGGAACGCCCGCCCACAGTGCTCGACGCAATAGGGGAAACCCGGGTTCACGGGTTCGCCGCAAAAATGGAAATCGGGCTCGCCGGGGTGACCCATCGGCCAGCGGCAGATCTTGTCGTTGAGATCGAGCAGGCTGGTCTTGTCCGCCACTTCCGAAGATGGCTTTGCGGGGACGAGGCGACGCGGCGGGGCGGGCGGAATCGGCGCCTGCTGGTCGCCCGGACCCTGGCGCAAGAAGCCGCCCGGGCCGACCGACACGATCTTCGGCGCGTTTTGCCCCGCATTTGGCATCGGCTGCGATGGCGTCTCCTTCGCGTCGGAGCGAGCGGAAATGGGGGCGGGAGCAGGGGTCGGCGCGGGCGCGGGCGCGGGGGCGGCTTTCGGAGCCGGTTTGGGCGCTGGCGCAGCGGGCGTCGGTTTCTTGGGCGCGGGTTTTTCGTTCGCCTTCACCGGCGATGGGCGCGCCTTCAGCCCCATGCGATGGGCTTTCCCGATCACCGCATTGCGCGATACGCCGCCCAGTTTCTCCGCGATCTGGCTGGCGGTAGCGCCGTCTTCCCACATCTTCTTCAGGGTCGCGGTACGTTCGTCGGTCCAGCTCATGCAAAATCCATAGTCTCGGGAGATAAAAAGGTCGGCTCGGTCAACCGATATGGGGTGCGGCACACAACTTGCCAGCCCCGGAACGCTCGCCTAACGCGCGGACCATGGCGGATCAAGCGCAGACAATCGACCCAGCGAGCCTTACCCAAGCCGGGGAAAGTTCGCCGCACCGCTTTCATCCGCAAGGAGAGCCGGTCATCACCGGTATCAACCGGATCGGTTTGTGGAGCCTGTACCTGAAAGAGGTACGCCGTTTCATGAAGGTGCAGACGCAGACGATCTGGGCGCCGGCGGTCACCACCCTGCTGTTTCTGGTGATTTTCAGCCTTGCGCTCGGACGCGCGGACCGGACGGTATTCGGCGTACCGTTCACGAGCTTCCTTGCGCCCGGCCTGATCGTTATGGGCATGATGCAGAACGCGTTCGCCAATTCCGGGTTCAGCCTGCTTTCCGGCAAGATTCAGGGAACGATCATCGACGTCCTGATGCCGCCGCTCTCTACCGGGGAATTGATGACCGGAATTCTGGGCGCGGCGGTGACCCGCTCGGTCATGGTCGGCTGCGCGGTGGCTCTCGCAGTAATTCTATGGCCCGGCGTTTCGCTGACGGTGGCGGCCCCGTGGGCCATCGTCTGGTTCGGCTTGATGGGCGCGCTGATGCTCGCGCTGCTCGGCTTGGTAACTTCGATCTGGGCGGAAAAGTTCGATCACAACGCCGCTGTGACGAATTTCGTGATCGCGCCGCTCAGTCTTCTTTCGGGCACGTTCTACACGATCGACAATCTCCACGGCGCATTTCAGGCGATCAGCCGCGTCAACCCGTTCTTCTACACCATCTCCGGGTTTCGGTACGGCTTTCTGGGTGAGAGCGACATTGGGGCGGGTGCTGGCGCCGTGTGGCAGGCCGCTTTGGGCTTGGGTGTGCTGAACGCGATCTTCTGCTGGCTGGTCTATCGCCTGCTAAAATCGGGCTGGAAGCTGAAGGACTGACGCTGCAAGCGCGCTATAATCAGTGTGTCAGGGAGCGATGCATGCGATAACGGCCATCGCTGAACGCTTCGAACAGCTGGGGCACGTCCGGGTGGTCGATCGGCCCGTGCTCGGCATCACCGATGAGGTTTTGCTGGCTCACATAGGCGACGTAGGAACTGTCCTCGTTCTCCGCAAAGATATGGTAGAACGGCTGATCGCGCCGCGGTCGCATGGTTTCGGGAATGGATTCGTACCACTCCTCGCTGTTGGCGAAGACCGGGTCGATATCGAAGATAACCCCACGGAAATCGAACATGCGGTGGCGGACGACTTCGCCGATACCGAAGCGTGCCTCGGCCAGACGTGGCATGGTAATTTCTTGCGCCATGATTTAAATATCAGGGCACATAGGCGGTAAATCAAGCCCCGCTTTGCCGTGGGTTGACAGCTTCTGCGACCCTTCCTTTGGCCAAGACGCACCACCCGCTCATTTTCGATCATACGCGGCTTGGCATGGCGCCATTCTTCCGTTAAGCGCGCACCTCCTCGCGAAGGGCGGCATGCGTCGACCGCCGTCCTCACGAATCGCGGAGAGGTGCCGGAGTGGTCGAACGGGGCAGTCTCGAAAACTGTTGAGCCCTTACGGGTTCCGAGGGTTCGAATCCCTCCCTCTCCGCCAACATCCTTTGAATTTCCTTGAAAAAATCCAAGGAATGCCCTCGGTTCCCATAACCGCTCCCCGATAGTGCGCTTGCTTGCGGGCGAATGCCGCCACACATGGATGGACAACATTTCCCATCGGCTGGTAGTTGATCCTTAGGAAAGCTGTCGCTATATCGCTCACATCATCCTAGCGGGGTTAACTCGTTAGACAGGCCGGGGCGCAAGCCTCGGCCTTTGTCGTTTGGGGGCAGCATGGATCGGCGCGTTATCGTCTATATCGACGGCTTCAACCTCTACCATGCAATCGACAATCTACGTCAGCCGCACCTCAAATGGGTGGATTTGCGCTCGCTGTCCCAGTCCCTTCTGAGGAAGGGCGAGGTGCTCAAGGCTGTTAAGTATTTCTCGGCACATGCGACTTGGAAGTCCGATGCCGTTGCTCGGCACTACGCTTATGTCGCCGCCCTCAAAGCGCGGGGCTGCGAGGTAATCCTTGGTCAATTCAAGGGAAAGCCGCGCAAGTGCAACGCTTGCGGCACAAAGTGGATGGCACATGAGGAAAAAGAAACCGACGTGCAGATTGCTGCGCACATGGTTTCAGATGCGCTTCGTGGCGAGACTGACCGGCTAGTGTTGATTAGCGCCGACACGGACCTATCACCTCCGATCAAGATGATCGCTGCCCATGCCCCTCGATGCGAGGTGTTTGTGGCAGCACCGCCCAAGCGCCATGCACTTTGTCGCGCCCTTGGCCCCAAGTTGGAGCTTTCGGCTGCTAGGATCGCCAAGAATTTGTTGCCTGCATCCATCCAGACGGGACCGGCAAAGACTGTTCACCGACCGACGCAATACGATCCACCAAATTCTTGACCTGCCAGATTCGCTCAATCGGCGCGCACCTCAACATTTCTCAACTAGGGCGCGGCATTCGTCCGCAATGCCATTCGGGCAGCCATGCCGGTGCCAGCCATGGAGGCAGTAAAAAACTACACACCGAACGCGACAAATCGCGGCTGGAAATGGTGGAATTGTGCGGGTTTCGGAAGGTGGCAGCTTCTCAATCAAAAATGACTTGCTGCCAAAATGTGACCCGGATTTGATTGGCTCCGCTGGATTATCGCTGAAATGCTGGGCTTTCCGCGTAGCCGGTGACACATTTCGCCCCAATCAGATTCAATTCACCGCTGGCGGACTTGGGGGACAGGATGGCCATTCGATCTTGGCTGCAAAAGATGGTTGGGGGCCAAGGCGCGGCGCAATCGGAGAAACCAACAGCCGCCGCCGATTCTCCCAACGGCAGACCTAATAGGGATGACGCAATCGCTTATGCGGTGAGCCTGTCCGGCCTCGTGAATGACCGACCCGGCTCGCTTGCATTCTATCAAGCCACCTTTGCCGATCACCCCAGCCGGTTCGTCACCTATGACGATCTTCGCAAGCAAGGCGATTTGCTGGACAGGGCATCGCTCAAAGCGTTGGGCCTCCGCGCCAATGTGAAGCTGTCCGCGCAGTTTCTGGCGACCTTGAATGAGCTGGGCCGCGCCGATCCACTTGGAGCGGCTAGCGTCATCGGGCTTGCCGTATCGACCGCCCTCTGCACCCTGCGCGATCTTGCCAAGATGCAGGCGGCTGGAATGGATAGCGCCAAGTTGCTCGCATCGAACCTGGCGGCTGGCCCGTGCGACTCTGCCGCGAAACTGGACGGGCAGATTATGCCGATTGGCGATTGCCCAATTTTGCCGCTCAGGGGATGCTCCCATCCGGGGCAGTGTGCTTGTCTTTATCAGGCGCGATTCACTCTTTTGGACGACCTCTAGCCGCCTTCCCGCACCAGCCGGGCAACCGCCCTCAAATATCGCACCTCCTCCAGCTTATTGGCTGAATAGCCGCCATGCTTGCGGGCATTCTGATTGCCCTTAGGCGCGCCAGGATTCGTCCCGCCGTGCATCCTGCACCGCTTCCGCCCCTTTACGGCTGGGGATTGGCACGCCGTTCCCTTGCGCGTCATGGCCAAGCAGCGCGGGGCCGCTGCCAGCAATTCCGGCTCCATGGCATTGATCCTCATTTTTCGTTGGTCCTCCCCCCTGATTGAGGTTCTCGGCAATTACCGCCTGCCCGCCCCGGTTATCGACGTGGACATGCTTCACCACCTGTTCGCCGCCCCGGCGCATCCGGGACAGCGTCTCCATTTGCCGTTGAGAGGTGCCAAGCAGCTTCGTGGCGAGGTTTCCGAATGTCTGCGCGGTCGGCACCCATTCCGCCGATCCAAGTTGGCTCAGCGCCCGTATTGCCGCGTCATGGGTGCAATACATCTGCACCAGCAACAGCGCCTCCGCCTGATCCTGGGGCTTCATGCTCTCGATGAATGACAGCGCCGCATTGTAGCGCGCTTCATTGTCCGCCCCGACCGAGCCGAGATATTTGAGCAGTTCGTTAGCGCGCGCGTTCACCGGATCAATCGAATTGGCCGAAAAGGTTTCGTATAATTTGAGCAGCGCCAGCATTTCGCTCTTGCCCACCGGGGCAATGCTCCATCCGCCAGCGGGCTTACGGGTCAGTTTCACTTTGGCCGGATCGCCGCGCTTGCGATAAGCGCGGATTAGCCGCAACAATTCGACCCGCTCGTCCTTGTCGAGCTTTTCCCAATCGGGAACATCCTTCGCCAGAATACGATTGGCCTCGTCCTCGTTATCCGTATCGGGAAACGGGATCGTCACAGACCGCTCTTGCGGCTGGCCACTAGCCTTGCCCTTGCGCGCCGGTTCCTTGCGTTTCGCCTTGCTCGTAACAGTCATAATTCCCGCACCTTCAAATTTTGATCCTCGCCAGCATTCACCCGCACCACACCACCACCTCACCCCCTATAAAGGGGGTGGTGGTGTGGGCAGGTTCGTCACGGGTCCGCGCCCGCACCTTCCCCACCTTCCGCACCACACGTTGCAAGGTGCGGACGGGAGCCAATTTCGCTGGCGTCCACCGGCTTGCCGACGATCACGAAAGGCACGTCCCGGCCATTGACCGCGCGATGCTCCACAGCCAGCGCGCCGTTGCGCTTCCACGTCCGGATGATGGCCTTGATGCGCCCCTTGTCCGTTTCGGCGGACAGGCCGGCCACGTTGGCGACAAGATGGCCAACCCAATCCTTGGCCTGCACGCTCTCCCGCCAGTCACCAGCCGCAAGCCGTTGCTGGACGGTGTATAGGTGCCACGTTGTCAGGCCATGGAACACGTCCGGCTTTTCCCAGAGCGTGGCCACACCGACAAAATCGGATGGCTCCAGCCCTTCACCATTGTCGAGGCTTTGGCTCTCCAGCTTGATCCATGTGGCAGCATCGGGAGGCGCGCGATTGGCCTTGCCGGTGTCGATACGCACCAGCGAGCGGCGTAATGCCGGGTCCGCAATGCCCAGCTCCTTGGCTTCCTTGTCGCCCATCGGATTGAGCGGGAGCACGACGCGGGCGGCATCGCGCAAGGCAACCGCGCCGCGCCCGTCCTCTGCCGTCACCTCGCGCCCGCCCAGCTTGCGCGTGTGGTGCACCAGGACGATGGCAGAGCCGGTTTCCTGAGCCAGCCGCTTCCACCGCTTCGTGATGGCGTCGATCGCCTCATTGGAGCTTTCCCGCACCGCGTGGCTCGACACGAATGGATCGACGATCACCGTAGCGATGCCGCGGTCGCTGATCGTGGCGGCGAGCTGGTCCGAACGTCGGCACACTTCGCCTGGGCGGAGTCGATGTCAACGATGACGATTTCGTGCTCGTCCACCGGGCTATGTCTCGCGCGTCCGAGCACTCCGGACACGACCAAGCCGCGGGTCGGCAATTAGACACGCCAACTAAAGCACAAATGCGGGCGGACTTGGACGAGCTCACTAGCTTCAGGACGGCGAAGTCGAAATCTAACAGGCAGGCGGAGGACCGCCGCAAGTCGCTCGCCGCTGCGCCGCCGAAGGCGGCGGTAGGCTGACGCGACAACGACCGCGAATTTTATGCTGCGCACGGCATCTCGGAGCACCCAGCCTCGGTTTGCTGCAACAATGGATGCGCTATCAAAGCAGAGGTAGCTGAGAACCGTGCTCGATGGCAGGATTGTTTGCATCTGAGTTTCGCGACGCGAAGTTTTCTATATTTAGGTCCGTTTTCACCACGGTAGAGTTGAAGTTGCCAGCTGGCTACCGACCCAGCATTTGCCGGTCAGCAAAGCGCCCCAATTCCGGCCGTTTGAACTGATCATACAATCGCCCAAAAGCAGCTGATTAGCGTCAATTTAGCAATAGATTTGCCGCCGCCGTTCGGCTAGGCCATCTTCAGCTCGAATTGGAGACAGCGACCCTACCCTGCTCCAAGACCGGACCGCATTGCCGGTCGGCCTAGCTCAGCCACAAGCAGCTAGGATCGTATCAGATGAGCAACGACAAGACCCCCTGTATCGTTTATTTTCGGAGCCGTTACGCGGAGCGGCGAGCCGACCATTTCGCGAATGAGCAGCAAAGGGCTGCTCAGGACGCTCTCGATGCGCGAGGTTACGAAGTTGTCGGCGGATATGGTGACCCGGAATTTGCCGCGCCGTTTCTAGGCTTCATGGAACCGCGACCCGGTTGGCAACTGGCGTTGGACGCGGCTGCTCAGAGAGCCATCACCGACGACAGGTGCTCGCTGATCGTGCTGCGTTCGGATGGGATCGGCGACGGAGACCCGTTCCTACCCGACTGGAAGTTACTCCATGACTACGCCCGCCTCGATATTCGAGTGGCAGAATTCTCACTTCGCGGACATCCGACAGACACGCCCTTAACCTCAGCGCACCGGTATTTCGAGCGTTTCATTGACGCGGAACGGGAAAGGCAGACGGGCAGCATCATCGAACTCGGTCGGACGGACAGTCGTCACGAGATCGTCCTTCGCCGGGAGCCCATGCGGCAGGTGGTGCACGCATACTATGCCAACTACGACGAGACACCGTTGCATGTGCGGTGGCAGGCCTATCGCACCGATATAAATCGAAAGGTGCATTGGCCCCGCGCTATTGATTGGGAACGACTAACGATACCAGCGCGGTCCGCTTTACACCTCCACACCTTTGTCCAGGGCGATCCACAGCCTCAGATGAAATGGTGGCGCTTCAAAGTTGGCGAGAAGCGAGAAACGAGGGTGGGCAACGTCCTGCTATCGCCGCACAATCTGCTATCTCCCGGCGTAAGCGTGGATTGGTATCCTTTCGAACCAGAACCGTTGGGAAGCGATGACTTCAGGTGGGAGGACGCCCCAGCTATTGAGACGCGCCAATTAGCTTTCAGGAACTGGCGGAAAGACGAGTTGTCTCAATACGAGGCGATCTGTAATTCGCCCGAGGCCATGACATATCTTGGCGGCCAGCAGTCCTCGTCAGAGGTAGCAGACGATTTTGAATACTTTCGGGAGCTCGGCAGCGCCGGTCCCACCTACTGGGCTGTCGCGAACAGAACAGATAGTCGGTTGCTCGGCTTTTGCGGAGTGCTGAAAATCGAAGAAGATGACTGTCTTTTAGCGGGCTCATGGGAGATCGGTTGGCGATTTTCGCAAGTCGCGCAGGGGCAGGGGATCGCGCTTGAGGCGGCTCAAGCCATCCTGCATTCTGCCTTCTCGGAGTGGGATATCAGCGAGCTGGTATGCAGGATACATCGAGACAATCGAGCAAGCCGGCGACTAGCAGAAAGACTTGGGATGAGAATTGATCCGTCGCGGGTTGATGAGGGTCAAACCGACGGCGATACCTTGGTCGTCTACAGACTGAACGACGACGAATACTGGCGCCTAGGTCGCGGCCCGTCGTCCCTCGAGCTGATAGGGAGCGATCACGATTTGGTTCAGAAGGCAATCGACATAGTGGGGAGCCCTAAGGATGTTAGACGGTGACGGGAACCTGTATACTGCTTTATCGCAATTTTTTGCCAGCGTAGCTGATAATCGTCTTTGGGAAGAGCAGGAAACCGGCCATCGTTCGCTTCCTACCGCGGATTTAGCAGTCTTCTTCGAGATGGTGCGCGAACCGCTGCATGATGTTCGTGCGACAACTTTCACCAACCCTTGGGTGGTGGCTGGTCTTGGCCATGACGAGGTGCGGATATGTTCTGTCCTAGCATCGCTGTGGGATATAAACCGATATGGCACCGAAGCGGTATCTTTCTTGGCTAGGTTCCTTGATGCAAGCACCGAAAAGAGCGGGTTCGCTGTCGACCTTAACGAGGGTTATCGTATTCAGATAGAACATTGCCTTAATGGAGCAGTGAAAGATCGTATTGATATCACGATAGAGACGCGAACGGCAATCATTGGCATCGAGGTGAAAGTCTACGCGTCGGAGCGCGACAATCAATTATTCGACTATTCTGAGGCCATTACTCGACGCGCTGAGCTTATGCGCCGCAAGCATCATCAGGTTGTGTTCCTGTCTCCCTATTCTTCCAGGAATACGGATCACGATGTGCCTCACATATCATGGCGACAGTTATCTGACCTAGCAGCGATGTCTGATCACACGAATCGCTCGGGGTGGCTTATTAATCAATTCGGCGAATTTTGCCGCAAACTGGGGAATTAGAGGATGGCAGAGAACAATCTTGACGCTCTAATCGCGAAAAATATCGGCAATCTTGAGGCTTCAATCCGCCGTATCGAAGAAGAAATTGATCCGCGGATCAACGCAGCAGCGTGGGATGCGCTGAAAAGCGCGCTGAAAAATGAAGCTTTCTTTTTTGAAGATGGCGACGATCCCGATGAATCTTGGTTTGCACCGAGATCTTGGATTGTCAATGAAGACAGCGATCCTTGGTTTGAGCTTTCTGCGAGGGACGGCTCTCAATTGGACACTTGGCTCGCTTGTTACTGCGAACCGCGAAATGAAAGAGAAGCGATTGGCATCCAATGGTATTACAATAACCTTTATGTGCGCGATTACAAAGCCATTCTAGAAACTCACAAAGACGACCTGAAAAATATTGAGGCGGCTGGCTTCCGGCGTGACGGGAATGATATTTACCTCCCCATCGAGTTTGACCAAAATGCGATCGCGAAGGGTTTCGCCGAAGGCGACCTACGAGATGCGATGGCACCCATTTCAAGGGCGGTTGCCGCTCTAGGCGAGATAATGCAAAGCTTTCAGAATCTACGAGACGCAATGGTCGCGAAAGCTGGTTAGTGAGCTTCCGTCATATCTGACGGTTCGGAAATAGGCACTCATACTATTGGCGTCTACTGACTTCCGTCCGTTTCGCCCGCTAGGGTTAAAAAGTCGGTTTCGGCGATCCAGCGGCTGAATTTCGGCAACGGGTTTCATAGCGCCGATGCTTTTTGAAGTATCTCTGCGCCAAACGCATGGTCCATATTACGTTATTGCTAGAGCAAACTGATCGTGGAGTTTTTCAACAAAATTCGCCCCAATGTCGTTCATTCAAGGTCGCTCGTCGATCGCCCGATAGCAGATATGTTTGTCGATCGGATTGAGAGACCGACTTTAGGACTCTCTGCCGTTTCTAATTTGCCTGCACCGTCGGCATATTTTTGCTTGCGCAGGACGGCCCATTGAAACGAAAACGCCTCCATACCTTAAGCGGACAACTTCCTTTTGGACAATTTGCTATAGAACTCTGAAGTTTATATAAATATACTCAAGAATTGAAAGAATCAAAGTAAGTTCAGAATGTTTTTATATTTTGTAGGGTATTCGATAACATAGACCGTGCTTTTTCATAGAACACATGCTCTAAGCGGGGCGGCGGGGTCGGCAATCGAAGATAATTAAGCTGAGCAAGCGAAGCTGGCCTTAAGATGAAAATTCGAAGGCAGCCTGATCCGGTCAATCCCGATCGGTGATCATCTTGCGAAAGCTAATGAAATGTCAGAAAAAAATACGCCGCTGGCGCCGTGCGAACGGCTGCTCGCAATCCCCTTGCTCGAACTGAATGCTCATACGGTAGCGACGTGGCGGCTACCAGGCTTGCCCACTGGAACGTTGGATTTGCCCGAATGCCATCTCGTCATGACTGGGACCGCCGATCTCGATCGCTTCGATCTTGCTATGGTGAAGACCTGCGCTGACTTCAATCGCGACGTGCTGCTGATCCGAATGATGACTGGTGAGTATCCCGCCGAAGCCGACATCGTGCTTCGTTCGGTTGCTGAGCCGATGCTCCTGCCGAGATTGCGGCCGTGTCGTGTCGAAGGCTCACTCTGGTTCGTTCCACCAAGGCTTGGCCGCTGTGTCGAAGTTCAAGAGAGCGGTCTCGCCATTCACTGGAGCGCTCCGGCAACAGCGTGCGATATCGAGGCAGGATGTGAGCGAGCTGCTTCCGAGATCACCCGATTTCTCCAGGGGGTCACCTTCTGATGGCTACCGCGAAATCTAAGCCGCGCATCAAGAAAGCGCAGGGTGGCAAAAAGCCAAGCGACAAGGACCCATTGTCCTGGTTGTATCTGAATCCCCAACCGGTGACCGACGGAACGGCGTTCGGCGTGCTACGCAAGAGCTTTGGCGGTCGTGTGAATAGCGCTTACGAGTTCGGATGGCGAAAAGCTCACGTGGGACCAGACTTCACTGAACCGGATAAAGCGGACTGGACGCCGAACGTCGAGCGGGCGGAGATCGTCTTGCCTGTTAAGGCCGACGACCTTTTGTCCGACCCCGAAACGCTGCTCAGACAGGTCGATCAATACGCGGCTCCAAACGAAGCTGCTTTGCTGACTTATTTGACCTTGCCGTTGCAGGACTGCGAGCGAATACATGTGGCGTTCGAAATGGCGCGATCCTTTGCCCACCGCATCGCAAAGGAGCGCGAGCTGGCAACGCTGGTGATTTTGCATAGTCCGGGGGCAATCGGGACCGCGTATCCGCTGCACGCTCACCTGCTCATCGTGCCGCGGCGGATCAGTGGACTGGGCCTCCGGCATGGTCCTTTTGACCAGCCGCTGATCCGGGACGAGGGCCAAGAGGTCTTAAGGGAACTATGGGAAGACCACCGTAGTGGGGGAGGCAAGCCCTAGTCGCTGATCGGCAGCTCGGTTTCGGAGGCCCCAACGCTTTTCGGAACCGAGCGGCTGATGTTGATTGCTGGACCGCCGGCTGAGCAGTGGCATGCCCAAATTGGCCAGCGGCGCGAGCCAAAAAGGGGCGTGATAAATCTCATTATCCGAGGATTTAAATGCATCGGGGGAGAGGGACAACGTTGCGGCGAATGCTGATGATGCCCGCCGTTTAAAACCGGTGTTAAGAAATTAGGGGCATATCAGGAAAATAAACCTGCAAGGACATGAGGGTCGTGTTCTGCTCGATGAGATCGTGAATCTAAATTCAAGGTCGATTGCCAGCCGCTTACACTTGCTTCGTGACTGCAATTTCTCTGGCCGCGAATTCGAATGAAGCGCCGGACGCGCGCCGACGGCTACCGCCGATACGTTGATAAGGGATGGCTGAGGAATGGTCCTCGAATGAAAATCAGAAGGTAAATACAATGACGCAGGTCACCGCGATCGATCTCGAAGCTGGGGTGAAGAATGCGATCGAACACAATGCAGCGATGATGGGGCCGATGCTCGATACTATTAGATTCCGAGCGCTTTTGGCACCTGATAAAGACGACTACCGGGCCGTTAGAATTTTCCCTGGCGCTGTCGTGATTGAAGTTGATCTTATGGTCCAATGGGGCGTCAAACAGCGAGTAAGGTTGCCTTTGACAGCTTGCATCAATCAGATTGAGATCAATCTGGCTGAGGTTGGGAGGAGGCTTGAGCGAGTGCTGGCTAATCTCGATGAACTGCTTGAGCACCGCGATTTAATCCAAGCCGAGGCAAACAAGCAGGTATCATTGGCTCGGCGTCAAGGCATCGGACTTAGGGTTACTGCGGTGGAGTTCGCTACGGTCGATCCTGAACGGGCGGATCGAATGGGCGAAATGGATATTCGTTACGAAGCAGCCGCCTGTGACATGCTCCGATCGTTTCGGGATACGCTCTCCGTTTCCTCAGTCAAGGAGACGAGTATCGAAATGAAAAGCTTGCGTGCTAAGCTTCTCCCCGCATCCGAAAAATTCAAGTTGGCCGATGCGAAGGGAGCGGTTGGCTTTATTGAAGCCAGAAGCCTGACGCAGTTGCAAGGCTTATCGAAAGACCTCGAAGCTGATTTGCGGGAAATTGCGCGATCACCAGAGGCTCAATGCGGGTCGCAAGACATGTTTTGCACGCGGTTCGAATGGATCGGCGGCACCGTATATTCTGAAGATTATCTACCCGACATTGGGGAAATTGATCCTATTTGCTCGTCGGTAAAATCTGCTGATCTGATGCTGGCTGAAGGTGATCTGGTTGCATTCACTGCTGACGGTCGACTGTTAAGCTGATTACGGGATCCCATGGATCTAGCTCACGGGGAAGCAACGAAGGCACATCGATCAAAGATAGCTTCGTGCTCTATTATCGGCCCTACTGGCACTGATCGCAGGAATCCAAAGGCGGACGTGCGCGCACGCGAAGCGCGATAGTGATTGGCGACGAGCCCCGGAAAGCAGTTCTACAAATAAGGTTGTATAATCTTCCCGAGCGGTATTATTTGGCTTGACGGACACGCATCAGCCACGGATAATCCCGATCAGGATGATGGATGCCGAGAAATTGGGTGCGGTGGTGCGCGCTGAACGAAAGGCTCAGGGGCTGCGCCAGGTCGAACTGGCCGCCGCCAGTGGGGTGGGGGTTCGCTTTCTTGCCGAACTGGAAGCGGGCAAGCCCACCGCTCAGATCGGGAAGGCACTTGCCGTCTTGGCGGCACTCGGCTGCCAGGTCGAGATCGTGCGGCCCGGAAGCGCCGAGGCGATCTGATGGTCGAGCCGCTGCGTGAATTGACGGTTTTTCTGCGCATAACGGTCGCCGGTCGACTCACTGTCGACCGTGCGGGGGCGATGGCGTTCCGCTACGATCCCGACTGGCTCGCCGATCCGCAGGCGCCGCCCCTGTTCCATTCCCTGCCCAAGACCGCCGAAGCGGCCGGTGACCGCCTCTGCAAGGCGGTGTTCGGCGGTCTACTGCCGGAGGAGGCCCAGCGCAGCGCGGTCGCCCGTGCGCTCGGCATCTCGCCCGACAACACGTTCCGCTTGCTGGAGCGATTGGGCGGGGATGTGGCTGGCGCGCTGTCCTTCCTGCCCCCCGGCGAGGAGTCGGCATCTGCCGCCGCTCCGACCCGGCCGCACGAACCGCTCGACGACGACGACCTGGCGGCGATCATGCTGCAGCTTCCGGTCACGCCGATGCTGGCAGGGGAGGGCGGGCTGCGCCTCAGCCTGGCGGGCGCGCAGGACAAGCTGCCGGTCGTGCTGGCGGGCGGTGCTATCGCTCTGCCCCATCCCGGCGAGCCGTCGACCCACCTCATCAAGCCCGAGCCGGCGCGTTTCCCCGGCCTTGCCGCCAACGAAGCCTTCTGCATCGCCCTGGCCCGCGCCTGCGGGCTTGCGGCAGTGCAGGCCGAGCGTCGGGTGGTGGTCGAACGCCCGTTCCTCCTCGTCGAGCGCTACGACCGCGAGACCACCAATGGCGCCACGCTGCGCCTGCATCAGGAGGATTTCGCCCAGAGCCTCGGCGTAGTGCCGAGCCGCAAATACGCGGCCGAAGGCGGGCCTGCATTCCGCGACGCCTTCGCTCTCGTGCGCAGCGCCACCACTCGCCCTGCACGCGAGGTTCTGCGCCTCCTGGACGCCGCGCTGTTCAATCTGGTGATCGGCAATGCCGACGCCCATGCGAAGAATTTCAGCCTTCTGCACCGGGACGGCAAGGCAGGGCGCGAGACCATCCTCGCCCCGCTCTACGATTTGGTCGCGACCTTCCGCTGGCCCGGTCTCGCCCCGCATCTCGCGATGCGATTCGGGGATGCGCGCCGCCTGGAAGAGGTCGACGGCGCGAGCTTTGAGCGCTTCGCGGACCAGGCGGGCGTCGGCGCGCCGTTCGTGCGCCGTCGGGCGGGCGAGATCGCGGAACTCGTGCTGGATCATGCCGAGCGTGTCGGCTCAGCCGACGATACCGAATTGCGCGATGCGCTCACCTCACGCGCTCAGACCCTGCGCCAGAAGGCCGGACGCTGATACGACCGGAATTGGCGTATCGGCAATCTAGCACGGCTTCTCTGAACGGAGAGACTTCGAATGCGCCACCATGCCGATGCCATACTGCACTCACCGAGCGACCTCGTGCGCTATCTCGGCTGCGCGCACGCCACCGCGCTCGACTTCATGCGTTTGACCCGGCCCGAAGATGCGCCCGAACGTAACCAGGAAAGCGATGCGATGGGCGCTCTCGTGCAGGAGGCCGGCCTCGCTCACGAGGAGGATTATCGCAACCGGCTTGCGGCGGAAGGCGGACTTGTCGAGATCCCGGCCGAGGGAAGTCTTCAGGAACGGGCGGCAACCACCATTGCGGCGATGTGGAAGGGCGCGCCCGCGATTTTCCAGGCCGCTTTCCTGCAGAGCCCCTGGCACGGCTTCGCCGATTTCCTCGTCCGGGTGGAGGAGCCGTCCGACCTCGGAAGCTGGTCCTACGAGCCGGTCGACACCAAGCTCGCCCGCTCGGCCAAGGCGAGCCATATCGTTCAGCTCGGCATCTATGCCCGGATGATCGGGACGATCCAGGGGAGGGCGCCCGCCCGGGTGCACGTCCAGCTCGGTTCCGGCGAACGGGCAAGCTTTCGCATGGCGGAGTTCGGTCACGTTCTGGATGCGGCGATCACGCGTTATCTGGCCTTCGTTGCCAACGGCGCTCGAGGCACAACGCCCGATCCGTGCGATGCCTGTTCGCTCTGCCCTTGGCTGGATCACTGCGAAGGGGTTTGGGAGGCAGAGGACCGCCTCACGCGCATCGCGGGGCTGTCCACGCCTCAGGCGGAGAGATTGCAGGCCGCCGGCATAGCGATCTTCGCCAATCTCAGCCCAGGTGACACGGTCGAGGTAACGCCCTTTTCCGAACCCGGCCGGACGATCGAAGCCCAGGTGATCGCGACCGACAACCGCGTGTCTCAGGAAAGTCGCGATTTCATCGTCCGCACCGCGATACCCAACGAAGACGATAAGTTGCGACCCGGAATGAGCTTCCGCGTGCAGTTCACCCGCAACGGCACGACCCGGCCGGCAATTCCCGAAGAGGCGATCGTGTGGGGCGGCGAAGGCTCGCACCTGTTCCTAGTCCGAGAGGGCAAGGCCGTGCGCGTGCCGGTCACCATCACCTCGCGGCGCGACGGGCGGGTGTTCGTCGACGGACGGGTGAGCCGCAACGACCGCGTGATCGTGGAAGGTGTTCAAAAGGTCCGCGACGGGCAGGACATTCGGCTCGTCCGCCGAGCGCGACAGCCCGAGCAAAATGTTCGCGTCGAGAACGCGCCAACCCGCGGCAGAGATGGAGACTAGGTCGGATCTGCCCATGCTCGCGGTCAAGCGGCCGCTGCTGATCGGCGTCCTCAACCTGCTCATCGTCATTGCGGGTGTTGCGGCGCTGATGGGTGTGGAGGTGCGCGAGCTTCCCAATGTGGACCGGCCGATCGTTTCGGTCACTGCCACACTGCCGGGAGCCGCGCCCGAGACGATGGATGCAGAGGTCACGAGCATCCTAGAAGACGCCGTGGCGCGGGTTTCGGGCGTGCGCCAGATCAGTTCCTCGAGCGAGGAGAACAATTCTCGCATCCGGGTCGAATTCAACCCCGGCGTCGATCTCGACACAGCGGCGACCGACGTGCGTGAGGCGGTCAGCCGCACCCAGCGTGATCTGCCCGAGCGGGTCGAGCAGGTCACCGTGGTGAAGGCGGACCAGGATGCGCAACCGATCATGACGCTGGCCGTGCTGAGCGATGCCTACGATCAGGCGGAGCTGACCCGGTTGGTCGACAACGATATCATTCCCGAATTGCTGACAGCCGACGGCGTCGCCAGCATCGAGCCGTTCGGCGCGCGGCAGCGGCAGATGCGCGTCGCGGTCGACCCGCTACGGCTCAACCGCTTCGGCCTCACCTTGACCGATGTCGCCGATGCGCTCGAGAACGCGCCGTTCGATGTGCCGGTCGGCTCGTTCCGTTCGGATGCGCAGAACCTGGTCGTGCGCGCCGATGCGAGTGCAACCGAGCCCGACCGAATAGAGAACGTGGTCATCTCGGGCAATGTGCGGGTGGGCGACGTCGCGCAGGCCGATTTCGCGCCTGCCAATGCGACCAACTTCGTGCGGCTGGACGGGCGGCCGATCATCGGGCTGGGGGTAGTGCGGCAGGCCAGTTCGAACACGATTCAGATTTCGGATTCGATCCGGCAGGCGATCGAGCGGGTCAACCGGCGGTTCGACAATGTCGAGGTGGAGGTCGTTTCCGACGATGCGGAGTTCATCCGCATTTCGGTCCGGGAAGTGCTGATCACTCTCGCCTTCACGATCCTTGTGGTCGTGGCGACCATGCTGATCTTCTTCCGCGCGTGGCGACCGACGATGATCCCGAGCACGACGATCCCCGTGGCGCTGGTCGGCGTGATCGCGGGCATCTGGCTTATGGGCTTTTCCATCAACCTGCTCACGCTGCTGGCGCTGGTCCTCGCAACCGGACTTATCGTCGACGACGCGATCGTGGTGCTGGAAAACTGCCAGCGGTTGCAGAACAAGGGGCTGGGCAAGCGCGCGGCGGCGGTCGTGGGCACACGGCAGGTGTTCTTTGCGGTCGTCGCGACCACCGCGGTGCTGGTCTCCGTGTTCGTGCCGATCAGCTTCCTGCCGTCCGAGACCGGGCGCCTTTTCCGTGAATTCGGCTTCGTGCTTGCGGTCGCGGTCATCCTGTCCAGCTTCGTCGCACTCTCGCTAGTGCCCGCGCTGGCGGCGAAGTTCGACCTTACCAGTAACGGCGAGGGCGATGGTCGCCTGTCCCGCTTCGGCAGCGCCGTGACTGACCGCTACGACCGCACCTTGAAGCGCGCGCTCGATGCACCGAGAGCTATGATCATCGGTTCCATCCTGGTGGCGGGGCTGGCCGGGTTTCTCTATACCCAGCTCGATAACGAACTGGTCCCTGACGAGGATCGCGGTGTGATAACTGTCGATGCGACAGGGCCGGACGGCGTCGGACTCGATTTCATGGATCGCGAACTCGACGAAGTGGAGGGGGTGCTCCAGCCCTATCTCGAGAGCGGTGAGATCGAGAGTACCTTCTCGATCGTTGGCCGCTACGATCCCAACCGCGTCCGCGTGACCGCCGAACTGGCAGACTGGGGCGATCGGGATCGCAGCCAGACCGAGATCGTGCAGGACCTCAACGACCCACTCGCCCAGATTCCCGGCTCGCGCACCAATGCCCGCGGACGCGGTACGCTCAGCTTCGGCGGCGGCGGCGGCGGGCTGGAGGTCGCGCTGACCGGTGCCGAATATAGCCGTATCTATGAGAGCGCCGATGCCCTCGCGACCGCGATCGACAGGCAGTCCGACATTCTATCCAACGCCGAGATTTCCTACCAGCCCACCCAGCCGCAGCTTTCCGTCCGGATCGACCGGCAACGGGCGTCGGACCTCGGCATCGATCTGAACGACCTGTCGCAGACGCTGCGGGCGATGGTCGGTGGGGAGGAACTGGTCGACCTCAACGTCGGCGACCAGGCCGTGCCGATCTTCCTCACTGCGCAGGCGGTCAGCGTGACAAACCCCAACGATCTGCGCAATCTCCACGTGCGTGGATCGGGCGGCGAGACCGGTGGGAACCGGCTGGTGCCGCTCTCGGCAGTGACCACTATCGTGGAGCAGGGGATCGCCGCCGAACTGGACCGCACCGAGCAGCGCCGTGCGATCGAGGTGAATGCCGATATCGAGGCGGGCACGCCCCTGCGCGACGCAGTCGACGAGATCGAGCGGCTGGCGCAAGAGACGGTGGCCGAAGACATCGACTTGCTGCTGCAGGGCGACGCCGAGAGTCTGGAGGAAAGCTCCAATGCCCTGCTTCTGACTTATGGCTTCGCGCTCGCGATCGTTTTCCTCGTTCTGGTTGCGCAGTTCGAAAGCCTGACCAGCGCGCTGGTCGTGCTACTGACGGTGCCCTTTGCCTTGGCAGCGGCCGTATTCGCCTTGTTCCTCTCGGGTGTGTCGCTCAACATCTATTCCCAGATCGGACTGGTGATGCTGATCGGGCTGATGGCCAAGAACGGCGTGCTGATCGTCGAGTTCGCCGATCAGTTGCGCCATCAGGGACGCAGCGTGCGCGAGGCGGTGGAGGAGGCCGCGGCCATCCGCCTGCGCCCGATCGCCATGACGCTAGTCTCTACGGTTATCGGCGCGGTGCCGCTGATCCTTGCGAGCGGTGCGGGCGCTGAAGCGCGGCAGTCGATCGGCTGGGTAATCTTCGGCGGGCTCGGCATCGCGGGCGTCTTCACGCTGTTTCTGACACCGGTGCTCTACCTTGTTATCGCCCGCTTCGGTCAGCCGCGCAGCGTCGACCTCGCCCAGTTGCACGAGGAGATCGACTCGCTGGATGAGGATATGACGGTGGCCCCCGCATGATCCGTGTCGGCATCTTTGTCGCGGCAGCCGGGGCTTTGTCGGCCTGCGCTTCCCTCGACCCCTATCCGGTCGATCGTCCCGTGACCGCGCCACCTGTCTACGCGGGAGACTTGCCGCCCAGCGGCGTGGCGGCGAACTGGTGGGAGGGGTTCGGCGACCCCGTGCTCGACACGCTGGTGCAGCAGGGGCTCGACGCCAATCTCGACATTGCCATCGCGCGCGATCGTCTGCGCGCAGCCGATGCACTGTTACAGGCGGAGCGGGCGGACCGAATGCCGCGCTTCGATGGAGCGGCCGACGCGACTATCGGCTTGGGCACAAGCGATAGCGATAGTGCGAGCGTGGGCCTGCTCGGCAGTTTCGATCCGGATATTTCGGGGCGCCTCGCAGCGGAGATCCGAGCCGCCGCCGCCGACTATGCGCAGGCCGAATACATCGTCGCCGACCAGCGCAGACTGGTGGCCGCCGCCATCGCCGCGCAGTATATCGAGTACCGCCGCACCGGCGCGCAGCTGGAGCTGCTCGCGCAGTCGACCGACTTGCAAGAGCGGACCTTGCGCATCGTCACGCTGCGGTTCGAGGCTGGGCTTGCGGCCAATCTCGATGTCCGGAGAGCCGCAGCAGACCTCGCGCAAACGCGCGCACGGCGGGGCCTGATCGAGATTGCGAGGGCGGGCGCGGCCAACCGGCTCGCGATCCTGCTGGGCCAGGCAGCAGGGCCGTTCGCTCCGCCCCCCGCTCCGGGCGAGAAGACCATTCCCGACTTTGCCGGTGGGCCTCCCGCGGGCACGCCTGCCGATCTGCTGCGCCGCCGGGCCGATGTGCTTGCCGCCGAAGCGGCGCTGCTGCGGGCCGCCGCCGGCGTCGGAATCGAACAAGCGGACTTGCGCCCCTCGCTGACAATCCCGGCCAGCGTGGCGCTCGGCGATGGCAGCATCGGCGGCATCTTGGACGAGTTCATCGCCAGCGTCGGAGCGGTGCTGGATCTGCCGCTTTTCGATGGTGGCCGTCGACGCGCTGAGGTTGCCGCCGCGGAAGCGGAAGCCGACGCCCGCTTCGGTGAATACCGGCTCACCTTTCTCGAGGCTCTGGGCGAGGTGGAGAACGCTCTGGTCGCGCTCGACGCAAACGGCCAGCGGATCAATGCACTGCGCGAGGCGATCGAGCAAAGCGAAGCCGCGCTCGAACAGTCCGACGCCCTTTACCGCGAAGGTCTAGCGACCTTGTTCGACGTCCTCGATGCGCAACGTCAACTGATCGCCAGCCGCCAATCGCTTATCGACAGCGAGGCTGCGCTTGCGACGGCGTTCGTGTCGTTTCACGCGGCCATCGGCGGGCCGGATGGTCAGCTTCCCTAGGGAAGGATATATGCAACCACCGCCCGCCTTTTTCGTCGAAATCACTGGACGAAGCACTTTGCCCTTCGAGTGACGCAAACAGTGGCGGGACCGCCGGTCACGAGTTCGGTGGGCAACGCTCGGCTGGCACTGGGCTCCAGACGAACAGGGTTCGAATATCAGAACTGGCGACGACCCGCCGATCGGAACGGCGGCCAGCACCTTTGAAGCTGAAGAACTGTTGGTCAGACAGTCCGAGCGAGCACCGCCTCGGCGCTGGTCCAGTCGGCCTTCCCGTAGCGGGCATTGTCGAGCGGCGAGAGCTTGCCTCGCCCGCTCGCCATGTCGCGAATATACTGCATTCCCTGCCAGGCCGGGAACGCAGCATCGCTATCCGGGGTCAGCAGCCGGGCAACGCGGATCAGCGCCAAAAGCCGGCCCATCCCGCCTGCACGAAGCAGCTTCCAGGGCCGGCCGTCCAGCCGCGTCATCCCTGCCGCGAGATCGCGGGGCGAAACCACGTCGCCCGCAATGCGAAGGAGGCGGGGGGCGCCATCGTCCAGAGCAACATCGGCGGTATAGTCGGCCGTGTCGTCCTTGGTCGTGAAGTCCATCAGCTGGTCTGCGTCGCCCTTCTCCAGCGTCATTCCGCCCCCCCGCATGACTTTCCACAAGCTTTCCGGGGCATTTATTGCTATATCGTGCTGATGCGAGGCTGCTTGCACGCGCCCGTTCCCCGTTTTCTGCCTGAGCGGAACTCTTCCGCCCGCTAAACCTCGCCGCCCTGTCCACGGGCGGATCTATTGTGAGTTCCAATGTCCTTCGAAAATCTACCGTCAATTCTGCGCGACACCCTTGTCGAACGCGGTTTCGCCTCTGTTACTCCGGTGCAGGCTGCCGTGATCGCCCCCGATGCCGGGGGGCGGGACCTGATCGTTTCCGCGCAGACGGGTTCGGGCAAGACGGTCGCTTTCGGTTTGGCGCTTTCGAGCGAACTGCTTACCCACGGTGACGCTGAGTCGCGCGGCGAGGGGCCACTGGTACTCATGATCGCCCCGACGCGCGAGTTGGCATTGCAGGTCAGTCGAGAGCTCGCCTGGCTGTATGGCAGGACCGGTATTCGCATCGCAACTTGTGTCGGCGGAATGGATGCGTCCAAGGAACGACGGGCACTGCGGGGCGGACCGGCGATCGTCGTGGGCACTCCTGGGCGGCTGCGCGATCACCTCGAACGCGGCGCGCTCGACCTGTCGGGGCTCGCGGGCGTCGTGCTCGACGAGGCTGACGAGATGCTCGATATGGGGTTTCGCGAGGATCTCGAAGAAATTCTCGACGCCGCGCCGGAAACGCGCCGTACGCTTCTGTTTTCAGCAACCTTGCCTCGTCCGATCGTTCGCTTGGCCGAGCGCTATCAGACCAACGCCTTGCGTTTGACACTCGCGAGTGAGGGCCACGGGCACGGAGACATCGCTTACCAGGCGATTACCGTCGCTCCGTCCGAGATCGAAAACTCGGTGGTGAACCTGTTGCGCTTCCACGAGGCGGAAACGGCCATTTGTTTTTGCGCCACCCGCGACAATGTGCGGCGGCTGCATGCCACCTTGCAGAATCGGGGTTTCGCCGTCGTGGCCCTGTCGGGCGAACATTCGCAGTCGGAACGCAACCAGGCTATGCAGGCATTGCGCGATCGCCGTGCGCGCGTTTGCGTTGCCACGGATGTGGCGGCGCGTGGTCTCGACCTGCCTTCGCTGAGCCTCGTCATTCATGTCGAGATACCGCGCGATGCGGAAACGCTGCAGCACCGTTCGGGTCGTACCGGCCGGGCGGGAAACAAGGGCACCGCCGTCATTGTGGTGCCCTACAATCGCCGAAAGCGTGTGGAAGGCATGTTGCGCGGTGCGAAGATATCGGCGGATTGGATGAGCGCGCCCTCGGCCGAATCCATTCGCGCTCAGGATCACATCCGCTTGATGGACAAGCTTTCTGCTCCGGTCGAATACGAGGAAGCGGACCGCAAGGTGGCCGCCGAGTTGATGAGCCGCATGGCACCGGAAGACATCGCAGCGGCACTGGTGCAGGCCCACCGTGCGAAGATGCCGCAACCGGAAGAATTGATCGCGGATACACCGGCGGCGCGTGAAAAGAACAAGGCCGACAATCATCGTCCGGGCTTCGACGACGTGGTTTGGTTCAAGATTGGCATCGGCCGACGACAGAATGCCGAGCCGCGCTGGCTGTTGCCGATGATTTGCCGCCGGGGCCACATAACGCGTAACGAGATCGGGGCGATCCGGATTGGCCAGAACGAAAGCTGGTTCCAAATCCCGCGAGCGATCGCTTCGAAATTTGCGGACACGATTGGCCGCACAGCTTCCGCAGACGACAGTCAAGATGCCATCGCAATCGAGCGAAGCGACGAAGGGCCGCGTGTGGAGGCCCGCCAGAACCGCAAACGTGGCGATCACGATCCGGGTGTGAAAAACTTCCGAAAGGGTCGCCGCGAGAAGGGTGGCGGAGAAAAGAAAGGGAAGCGCAAACCCGCTCGGCCGTCGGGACGCTGAAGGGCGAGTTCTGACATGGGCTAGTACTGTCGCCAAGGCCCGGAGCGATTGGCGGCAGCGGTTTGCAACCGCACTGCTAGAGTTGAGATGCTTTGCCATCCTTACGGCGATCGCTAGGCGGAATGGGATGGACTTCGACGACCTCATCTTTCGCTATTTCGGGACCACCTCGCTGGATGGGGTTGGCGAGGGGGCGCGGGTGGCCGGCGTTGAGCGGATGCTGGTCGATTTCGGGCTCTCGCGCGATCGCGGGGGTCGGTTCGCATTGTGGACGCTGCTGTACATGTTCGACGCCGCACCCGATCTGGACGTTGCATTTCCCGATCCGGCGGATCGTGAGGCGGCGCGCAATTTCATGGATTTGCTCGCCGGTGCCGAGGGCGAGCCGCAATGAACGTGCCCGCCTTTCGCGACTTCGATGCTGAGCGCTTCCTGATCGAGCACTGGCAGAAGCGGCCGCTGCTGATCCGCAATCCGTGGCGGTCATGGCGCAATCCATTGCCGCCGGAGGAACTGGCGGGGTTGGCGTGCGAGGGCGAGGTGGAATCACGCCTCGTCCACGAAACGGCATCCGGCGAGCTGGACCTGGAGCACGGTCCGTTGTCGCCCGAGCGGTTCGGCGAATTGGGGCGCTATCCGTGGACTCTGCTCGTGCAGGCGGTCGATCACCACGTTTCCGCCGTCGCTGCGCTGCTCGATGCATTTCGTTTCATTCCCAACTGGCGGGTGGACGATGTGATGGTCAGCTACGCGGTTGATGGCGGCGGGGTGGGCGCTCATTTCGATAGGTACGATGTGTTCTTGGTGCAGGGGCTGGGCCGCCGGCGCTGGCGGATCGGGCCGCAGTGCGACGAAGCCACCCCGTTGCAGCCGTACGATGATCTGCGCTTGCTGGCAGAATTCGAACCCACGGCTGAATGGGTGCTGGAGCCGGGCGATATCCTCTACGTCCCGCCGGGTTTCGCGCATGAGGGCGTGGCGGTCGGCGATGATTGCATGACCTATTCGGTGGGCTTCCGCGCGCCCTCGCGCGGCGAACTGCTGTCGGGGTGGATCGATCACGCGCTCGACACCCTTACCGACGACGATCGCTACACCGATCCCGACCTGAGCATGCAGGACAATCCGGGTGAGATTTCCAGCGCGGCGCTCGACCGGGTCTACGAGATGATGACGCGCAGCCTGTCCGACCGGCCCGCATTCGCGCGCTGGTTCGGCGAGTATGCCACTGCGCCGAAGACCGACCGGCTGGACTGGGCACCCGAGGGGGCGGTTTCGATGCAGGACGTACGGTCCGCGATGGAATCCGGCGCGACGATCATGCGCAATCCCGCCAGCCGCTTCGCCTTCGTGTGCCATGAGGCTGGATCGGTGACGCTGTTCGTCGATGGCGTCGCAGAGGAATGCGCCGGTGCGGCTGCCGATTTTGCCCAGCGTCTCTGCGCGGAGCCAACGATGGTTCCCGGCCCCGACATGGCGAGGTGCCCATCAGTGGTGAACCTGATCCACGAGTTGGTCCACCGGGGCGGCGTAGCCTTCAGCGAAGACGACTGACACGCGCGATCACACCGCGCGCCACGCGCCCGGCGCCAAGCCGTCCAGCGTCCATTCGCCCACCGACCAGCGCACCAGCCGCAGGGTGGGATGACCGATGGCGGCAGTCATGCGGCGCACCTGCCGGTTGCGTCCCTCGCGGATCGTCAGCCGCAGCCAGCTGTCAGGAATGGATTTCCGCACGCGGATCGGGGGATCGCGCGGCCATAGCCGCGGGTCGTCGATGCGCTCCGCGCTGGCGGGCAGGCTCAGGCCGTCCTTCAGCCGCACGCCCCGTCGCAGCATTTCTAGGTCGTCTTCGCCCGGATCGCCGTCCACCTGCACCAGATAGGTCTTGGGCAGCTTGTGCCGTGGATCGGCGATCCGCGCCTGCATTCGCCCATCGTCGGTCAGGATCAGCAGCCCCTCGCTGTCGAAGTCGAGCCGTCCTGCCGGGTAATATCCCGGTGCGTCGATGAAATCGGCCAGCGTCGGGCGCGGCGGTCCCTGCCTCTCATCGGTGAATTGGCACAGCACGCCGTACGGCTTGTTGAAGGCGATCACGCCCGCCATTGCGCTCAGGCTTCTACCTGTTCGAGTGTTTCCTGCGCGTCCAGCCATTCGGCTTCGGCCTCTTCCAGCGCCGCGGCTATCGAAGCCCGCTCGCGAGCGAGATCGGCTGGCGATTTCGCCTGAGGGGCGGGCGACGGATCGGCCAGCGCGACATCAATCGCGGCGATCTGCTCCTGCAGCGTGGCCACGCGCTTTTCCGCTGCCGAGACATTGCTACGCGCAGCTTTGGCTTCCTGTCGTTGCTTGGCGGAGGAACCCCGGCCCCCCCTTCCCTTGGCCTTGCCGCCTTCCTTCGGCTGGTTCCGGCCCAGCACGAAATCGATGTAATCCTCCATGCTGCCTGGATATTCGCGCGCCGTACCCTCATCCACCAGCACCAGCCGGTCAGCCGTCAGCTCCACCATATGCCGGTCGTGGCTGATGAGGAGGACCGCGCCGTCGAAGGCGTTGATCGCCTGCACCAGCGCCTCGCGCGCGTCGACGTCCAGGTGGTTGGTCGGTTCGTCCAGGATCAGCAGGTGCGGCGCGTCGCGAGTAATCAGGGCCAGAGCCAGCCGCGCCCGCTCGCCGCCGGAAAGCTTGCCGACCTGGGTCGTCGCCTTTTGCCCGGAGAAGCCGAACCGGCCCAGCTGCGCGCGCACTGCACCGGGGGACGCCTTTTCCATCGCGCGGGTCATATGGTCGAGCGGCGTGTCGTCGGACGACAGCTCTTCCACCTGATACTGGGTGAAATAACCCACTTTCATGCGGGGGGAGACGTTCATTTCGCCCTCCATCACCGGCAGCTGCGCGGCGAGCAGACGGGCCAGCGTGGTCTTGCCATTGCCGTTGCGGCCCAGCAGCGCGATCCGCTCGTCCGGATCGATCCGCAGATCGAGGCGCTGCAGGATCGGCGTCTCGTCATAGCCCACCGCGGCGAGATCGAGCGTGATCATCGGCGGGCGCAGCTCGTCCGGGCTGGGGAAATCGAAGCTGAGGCCCGGATCGTCCATCAGCGCGGCGATCGGCTGCATCTTGGCCAGCATCTTGGCGCGCGATTGCGCCTGCTTCGCGGTGGAGGCACGGGCGCTGTTACGCGCGACGTAATCCTGCAGCCGGGCGCGCTGCGCATCCTGCGACGCCTTGGCCGCGGCGAGCTGCGCGGCACGCTCCGCCCGCTGCCGCTCGAACGCGTCGTAATTGCCGGGATACATGGTCAGCTTGCCGCCCTGAAGGTGCAGAATCCCGGTAACGACATTGTTCAGCAGATCACGTTCGTGGCTGATGACGATCAGCGTGCCCTGATAGGATTTCAGGAAGGATTCCAGCCATAGCGTCGCCTCCAGATCGAGGTGATTGGACGGCTCGTCCAGCAGCATGATGTCGGGTGCGGACAGCAGCAGGGCACCAAGCGCAACCCGCATCTTCCATCCGCCCGAAAAACTTTCGAGCGGGCGCGCCTGCATCTCCTCATCGAAGCCCAGGCCGTTCAGAATGATGGCCGCCCGCGAGGGCGCAGCATAGGCGTCGATCGCCAGCAGACGTTCGTGAATATCGCCGAGCCGGTTCATGTCGGTGCAGGTTTCCGCCTGCTCCAACAATTGCGAGCGCTCGGTATCGCCCGCGAGCACCGCGTCGAAAGCGGTGGTGGCGCCATCGGGCGCTTCCTGCGCGACATAGCCCAGCCGCGACCGGCGCGGCATCTCGATCGTGCCGTCATCCGCCTCCAACTCGCCGATCAGCGCTTTCATCAGCGTGGACTTGCCCGCGCCGTTGCGCCCGATCAGCCCGATCCGCGCGTCGATCGGGATGGCAGCCGAAGCGCCCTCGAGAATGGCCCGGCCGCCAAGCCGCAACGTCAGATTGTTGATGGTGATCATGAGGCCGCCGCCACTATCAGCGAAGCGGCGTATTCCCAAGCGAATGACGTTCTGACTGGTGGAGGTCGCGTTTGGTTCTTCTCAGCCGGCTCGGCTACCGGGCGTAATCCGGATCGCATGTAGGACCGCTTCTGGCTTGCGGTTGCGCAGCAAGGATCGGGTAACCGTGTATGCGGATACCCGATCCTTGCTTTTCACTTAGCCTGACAGCTCGTGGGATTGGACCGTTACACAGCCGATACCGCAGAATAACCGTATTGCGGTGCTTCGGCGTTCCTACTCAGAAGCGATAGCTCGCACTGAGTTTGACCGAACGGCCATACCGGTAATAACCCTGCGAAAGCAGCGGATTGCCGTTCAGGCTGTATGTCTGCTTGGAGTCCAGCAGGTTCTGTCCGTCGAGCGCGAGAGTGACGCGATCGGTAATGTCATAGGATATGTGAGCCGTTACCCAGGTAATGGCATCGGCCTCCTCGTTATACCCTGCACCCAGCACGTTGATCGCGGTGGTGAAGCTGTCCGTATGATCGGCCGTCGCGGCCAGCGACAGCGGACCTTTCTCGTAAAGCAGGCTGAGAGAATATACGGACGGCGCAATCCCTTCCAGCGGACGGACCTCGTCGCCGACATAGCTCTTGGACCAGTTGCGCGTGAATTGCCCGCGGACGCCGAAGCCGTTGTTGAAGAGATGCTGCAGACCGACTTCGATACCCTTCACCTTGGCGTAATCGCCATTGATGGGGCGGATGATGTTGAACAGATATCCCGGCACGCCGATGTCGACGCCCGGCTCCCAGCTGGTCGTGATCTGGTTCTTTATGTGCTTGTAGAATCCGGCGACGTTGAAGATCGAGCTCGGCGCGAAATACCATTCGAGCGACACGTCGAACTGATCGGCCTGGTACGGTTTCAGATCCGCGTTGCCGCTATAGACCTGTGTGAATTCGCCCCACGACACACTCTCGGTGGTGTTGGTCGGCGCAAGGGCCTCGACCGATGGACGCGCCATGGTGCGCGCGGCGCTGAGACGCAGGCGAAGGTTGTCGATCAGGTCGATGCTCAGATTGGCCGAGGGCAGGAGGTAAGTGTACTCACTGTCCTGCGTTATTTCGGACGGGGCGTCGTAGACGGCGGTGTAGTTGAACGCGCCGTTGGCGATGATGCTCAGAATCTTCGCATCCCACGCCTGCGCGCTGGTATTGGTATTCACCAGGCGCAGCCCGATATTGCCGCTCCAGCGTGCGCCCGACAGGTTGGCCTGCACATAGCCCACCGCGGTATCCTCCGTCACGCGGTAGCTCTGAAGCGGGTTCCACACAGGCGCTGCGGCGGAGAAATCGTATGTCCCACCGCCCGGGCGCGGCGTTCCGTCATACGCTTCGAGCGCGGCAAGGTAGCCCGGAATGTCGAATGAGAGGAAGGAGCGGGGGAACATCGCGTTCACACCGTTCATGAAGTTGGGCAAGTCCAGGGTGCGTGAAATGACGTTGCCGCCCAGGTCGCCAACGTTGATCGCGTAGTTGCCGGAATAATAGTCGGCACCGCCGGTCAGCGAATTGTTGACCAGCTCACGCGCCTTCTCGCGGCTGTTGTAGGTGAAGCCGAACAGAACGGATTCCAGCGGCCCCATGTCGGTGAACAAGTTGCCGGCGAAGGACAAGCCGGTGATCTTGTCGTCGATGTTGTCGCCTGCCAGCGAGAAATAGTGGGTGTTGAAGTCCGAAGGACCGAACGCTCCATCCGCCAGCCCGCTGACGAGGTCTCTTCCGTCGTTGAAGGTAACGCGCACGTCGGGCACCGCGGAATCGTTCAGCATGAAGCTCGCGGTATTGGGCTGGTTCATGCGCAGGACCACGTAGCTGTCCTGACCGCCCGAATTCCGCGAGGAACTGGAGCGGTAGATGTCTGCGGTCAGGGTCAGGGCGTCGGTCGCCTCCCACTTCGCATTGGCACCGTAGAGATCGGTATCCACCACACGGTAGGATGTCTGGTTGAGCAGTTCCGGATTCAGAGCCAGCTCCGGATCGGGATTGTTCATGTCGAAACTGGTGACGATACCGTCCTGGATCTGGATGTTCGACCAGCGCCCCGGGGAAAACAGCGTGTAATACGACTGCTGGAAACCGACCTGTGGGGAATCGAGCTTCGTCTTGATGCCGTCGAGCGTGAGGGTGAAGGTGTCCGTGGGACGCCATTCGACCTTGGCGGTGAAAGCCCGGCGACGTTTTTCTTCCAAGATCGAGCCGACCCGGAACTGGCCGAGACCGATCAGGCCGTATTCGTCGGGATCGAGCTCCCCGTTGCCGTTCGGGTCGATATTTCCACCCCAGGCATTGCCGTACAGCCAGCTTTCGTCGGTCGGATCGGGGTTGCGGGTCCAGCCGCCATCGTTGCCGGCGACGTCGGTGCGATCCTTGCGCCGCTCGAGAACCACGCCCAGCATGACGCCTAGCGTATCGTCGGCGAAGGTGTTGCTGACGACCCCGGAAAACTTCACGCCCGCATATTCGGACATCAGGTTGTAATCGCCCTGCAGGCGGACCACTCCGTTCAGGCCGACCTTGTCGAACGGGCTCGCCGAACGCAGATTGACCAGGCCGCCGATCGCACCCTCGGTCAGCGACGCTTCCGCCCCCTTGATCACGTCCGCCCCGCTGATCACGTCGGCGGGCAGGACGTCGTAAGCGAAATCGCGGCTCGCGCCATCGGTGGCAAGCGTCCGACCGTTGAAGGTCGTCAGGGTGTATTCGGGGCCAAGGCCGCGGACGCTGACATACTGTCCCTCGCCGCCGGCGGTGCGGCTTATGGCGACGCCCGTGATGTGCGCGAGCGAGTCTGCCACGTTGTCATCGGGGAAGACGCCCAGTTCCAGCGCGCTGATCGAATCCTGTACCGTCGATGCATTCTTCTTCAGATCGACCGAGCGGGCGATACTCCCGCGCACGCCGCGAACCACGATCACTGTGGACGACGTATCGGCGTAATCGGTTTGCTCATCGTCCGCCGCGGCCTGCGCATCGTCCGCCGTAACGTCCTGGGCCGCCAACGGAGTGGCCGCGACCAGTGCTGCGACACTGGAACCCACGACTGCCATGGCACGAAATTGACGATATGCGTTCATCATAAGCCCTCCATCAAGCTGCCCGGCATTCTCCGGCCGTAACAGCGCCCCGATTTGCGAAACGAGGGCCGTGCCCTCAGTATGTTTCATTTTGCATCGTACGCACGTAATTTTTTGATGGCAAGCACAATATAACGATATTTATCCCGGTGGTTTTGGCCCGCGATACGTTTGTGCTTTGCTGAAACCTACCGTTATCATGCGTTTGCAGGGCGCTTCGAAACCGTGTCGTATTGCGGATGATAACGGTACCTCTTACAAGGCATATTCAAGCGGGCATCACGGGGCACAATGACCAAATTGCGAGACACCAGCGGTCGGCGCCAGAAAATGATCGCCATGCTGAAGGATTTGGGCAGTATCCAGGTGGCGGAACTGTCCCGGCAGTTCGACGTGTCGTCCCAGACGATCCGGAAAGACCTTGATTTCCTGTGCGAACGCGGGCTGGCCGAAAGGTCCTATGGCGGCGCCATATCGACCGACGTCATAAACGCTGGCGGCGAACCCGCCGTCGAGACGAAGCAGGTGATCAATGTCGAGGAGAAGCGGCGGATCGGGAAGTGCGCGGCCGATATGGTTGTGGCGGGCGATTCGATCGTGCTCGATTCAGGTACGACCGCCATGGCCATCGCGACGCACCTGCCGGATATCGAAGACATCACCGTCGTCACGAACGATTTCAACGTCCTGTCGATACTCGCGCGC
The DNA here is from genome assembly GCF_022576075.2 of Erythrobacter sp. LQ02-29. Classification (NCBI taxonomy): domain Bacteria; kingdom Pseudomonadati; phylum Pseudomonadota; class Alphaproteobacteria; order Sphingomonadales; family Erythrobacteraceae; genus Erythrobacter; species Erythrobacter sp. LQ02-29. Next base: position 1,537,916 of record NZ_JANCNT010000001.1, read on the forward strand.
AAGGAGCACGTGGTCACGGTGATGCTGGGCGGGCAAATGCGCCGGCGCAACATGGCCTTCTACGGCGGGCAAACGATGGACGCGCTGGACGCGCTGCATGTCGACAAGCTGTTCCTGGGCGTGGATGGGTTCGATCTGCAGCGAGGGCTCACTACCCATTACGAGCCCGAAGCTGTCCTCAACCGCAAGATGGTGGGCCGCGCTCGATCGGTCATCGCGGTGACCGACAGTTCGAAATTCGGGCGCACCTGCCTGCACCGGATCATCGATGTCGGCGAGATTTCCGCGTTGGTGACCGACACCGACGCGCCCGACTACATTCGCGATGCAGCCCGGACGGTCGGCTTCGATCTTTACGAGGCTTGAGAGAAGGCGGGGAAGACCCGCAGCGCGTTCTCGTAGTAAATCTTCCGGATCACCGAACGCGGCAATGCCAGCCCGGGCGTATCGGCCTTGAGCGTGTCGACATACTGGCTGTCCGGTGTCGCGAGATATTTCCAGTCCGACCGCCATACGCTCTCTGCCTGCGCGGCGAAGTCCGCGCCGGGATCCATCGGCGGGTTCTGGGACTTCGCCTCCTCCGATGGGGGGCTTAGCGTTAGATCGGTGCCGTACATGACCCGGTCCTGATACTTGATGAGGAAATCGCGCACCCGCTTGCGATCGCGGTTCGACTGATATTGCAGGTTGCTCATCCTCGCCGCCATGTCGACGACCGCGTTGGGATGGGCATCGAGGAACGCCGCCAGTTCGTCTACGCTCCACTCGATACTGGCCAGATGCGCCCCTACTACTGTCAGATCGGGATGCGCTTTCACGAAGCGATCGCGTGCGTCCATCAACTGGCGATAGCTCGGCATCTCTGGATGCAGGTACATGTGATATTCGGGATGCGCCGCGAAATAGAGGCGATCGTTCTCGGTGGTCATCTGGTCCAGCGGCAGCCAGCAGTTGTAAGGCTCGCCCTGATGCGCGATCAAGGGAACACCGCGCTGCGTGATATGCGCCATGACGGTGTCGAAGCCGGGATCGTCCAGCATGATCAACTCCCCGTCCCGGTCACGCTCGACCATGCCGATGTTCTTCCATACCTTCACGCCGATCGCACCGGCGGCCAGCTCCCTGTCGATGTGAGCGTCCGTCCGGGAAGACCAGTTCGCGGATTCGAAACCGTCCATGGAGAAGGTAGTGGTAAACTGGAAATGCCCGGGATCATCCGCGAAGTAGCGGTGCGCTACCTCAGCCTGCGTATCGAGAGAGGGGAAGTCGGGGTAATCCACGTTGATCGACAACACCTGGAAGCCATTGTCCCGTACCAGGGTGAGGAACGATGGATCGTACATGTTGGCATGCACGTGGACGTCCACCTTGGCTACGCGGTCGAAGTCGGCTTGGGTATAATGCGTATCAGCAGAGGAGAGAGCCTCCGGGCGGGAGCCGCCTACCGCTGTGCATGCACCAAGCGCTGCTGAAAGAGCGGCGAGCACGAGCGAATGCTTCAGACTGGGGATTCTCATCTGGCCTCCTGATCGAATGAAAATGAAAGTTCATCCTTGCATCGATTTTCGTTATGTTACATCTATCGGTGCGAAGAGCAAACGGATATTCCGGGCGGGTTTGTCCGGCGAGTTGAGCGCTGGAGGGCGAGGAATGAATTACAAACCAAGTCTGCGACGTCGGCAGTTGCTGCAGCTAATGGGCGGCACGTCCGCTGTGCTGGCAGTCGGCGCGATTACCGTTCCTCCGGTGTTCGCCGCGCCGGTCGCCAACCGCTTCGGCGATGACGCGCTGATGATCGAGATCGACGGCGCCATGCGCACGCGCCTGCTTGTCGGCGGACGCGCGCTGACCGACTTTTCGGATAGCGAGATGCTGCTTCCCGTCGAAGGCACCGCGCTCGCCCAGTTCCTGCTCACCGAGCAGGGCGAGGGTCCTTCGAAGGTGGCGGGTCTTTCCGGAACGACGCACAGCGCCACGGGAGTGAGCGCGAGCGGAATCGAGAAGACGGTCGAATTCACGTTCGATCCCGCGCGACCGGGCGTCGCAGCGATCGTCGCCACTTACCGCAACAAGGGGCGCGAGGCGGTGTCGCTGCGCGGATGGCGCAATGCGTCCCACAGCCTCGCTCGTGGACCGCGTGGCGTGTGGACCTTTGCCGGATCGTCGCACGGCGACCGGCGCGATTGGATCCAGCCCGCACCGGCAGGGTTCGAGCAGCGCAACTACATGGGCATGAACGCATCGGATTATGGCGGGGGAACCCCGGTCGTCGACATCTGGCGTCCCGACGCGGGCCTGGCCGTCGGCCATCTGGAGCTGACGCCAGAACTGGTCGCATTGCCGGTCGCGAGTACGGCCAGCGGCACAAGCATCGCGATCGAGAGCGATCGGCCGTTCGCGCTGGCACCGGGCGAGGAGGTGTCCACGCTGACGACCTTCGTCGCCGCGCATACCGGCGACTGCTTCGTGCCCCTGACCGCTTATCGCGAGATCATGGCCGCGCGCGGGATGACCGACGCCTATGTTCCGGCGTCCGCATACGAAGCGATGTGGTGCGCCTGGGGATACGAGCGCAATTTCAATGTTGCGCAGGTCATCGACACTCTGCCCAAGGTGAAGGAGCTCGGCATCGAGTGGGCCGTCCTCGATGACGGCTGGCAGACGGCGGAGGGCGACTGGTATCTCGATCCGGTCAAGTTCCCGCGCGGCGACGCCGACATGATCGACTTCGTCGACCGCATAAAAAAGGCAGGGCTGCGCCCCCGTTTGTGGATCGCACCGCTGGCCGTCGATCCCGGCACCGACCTGCTGCGCGATCACACGGACATGCTGCTGCTGGACGAGAACGGCGCGGTCAACGATGTGACGTGGTGGAACGCGTTTACGCTGTGTCCGGCCTACCAGCCGACGATCGACAACTGCACCGCCCTGGTGCGTAAGATCATCGGTGAGTGGGGATTTGAAGGGCTTAAGCTGGACGGGCAGCACCTCAACGGTGTTCCGCCGTGTTACAATCCGGCGCACAACCACGCCTATCCAGAGGAAGCGTGCGAACAGCTGCCTGCCTTCTGGGAGGCGGTGCATGAAGCGGCGACATCGATCAATCCGGATGCAATCCTGGAATTCTGCCCATGCGGCACATCCTTCGCATTCCATTCCCTTCCCTACATGAACCAGGTTCCGGCATCCGACCCGCTGTCGTCCTGGCAAATCCGGACCAAAGGCAAGACGACCAAGGCGCTCATGGGCCCTTCGGCCCCCTTCTCCGGCGATCATGTGGAGCTAAGCGACGGCGGAACGGACTTCGCTTCTGCAGTGGGTATCGGCGGCGTGGTTTCGACCAAGTTCACCTGGCCGCGCGATACCGACAACCCCAGCGGCGAGCTTCCGCCCGGCGGATATGTCCTTACGCCCGAAAAAGAGCGGCACTGGCGCAAATGGATCGGGCTTTACAAGGAACACGATCTGGCGCGCGGCACCTATCGCGGCGAGCTGTACGACATCGGGTTCGACCGGCCCGAGGCACATGCCATCGACCAGAACGATCGTAGCTACTTCGCCTTCTACGCCGACAAGTATTCCGGGCCGGTAGAATTGCGCGGACTTGCAGCCGGGCGTTACCGCGTGACGGACATCGCCAGCGGTAAGGTTCTGGGTACTGTCGATGCCGTTGGCCCCGAACTTCCCGTCGCGTTCCAGGAGCACCTCCTGCTGCAAGCGGAAAGGGTGTCGGCATGACGGCGACCGCCGTGTCCACGCCGCCTGCCGAACGAAGCTGGCTGATCTTTGCCCTGTCTACCGTCGGCCTGTGGGGCGTATGGGGAGCGATCGCGGGAATGTCGGCGGAACGCGGGTTTCCCGAAACGCTGGTCTATTGCGTGTGGTCGCTGACCATGGTGCCGCCCGCGCTGATCGTGCTCGCCATGTCCGGCTGGCGTCTGGACAAGGACGCCCGGTCGATCGCGTACGGATTGACCATCGGACTGCTCGGCGCGGGCGGTCAGTTGATCCTGTTCTATGCCGTAACCCGCGGCCCGGCCTACCTGATCTTTCCGGTCATTTCCCTCTCGCCGATCGTCACCATCGCGCTTTCGCTACTGATTTTGAAGGAGCGGACCGGCAGGCTGGGGGTGCTAGGCATCGTGCTGGCACTGGTGGCGCTTCCGATGTTCGACCTTTCGCTGTCGGGCGCGGTGGGGGGGCTGGGCTGGGCTCCGCTCGCGCTGCTAATCATGTTGTGTTGGGGCGTGCAGGCGTTTTTCATGAAGCTCGCCAACAACACCATGAGCGCGGAAAGCATCTTTTTTTACATGATGCTGTCCGGTCTAGTGCTGGCGCCTGTCGCCTGGTCGATGACCGATTTCACGCAACCGATCAATTACGGCGCGGACGGACCCTGGCTGGCGGCGGGAATTCAGATGCTGAACGCCGTTGGCGCGCTGACGCTGGTTTTCGCTTTTCGTTACGGCAAGGCGATCGTCGTTGCTCCCCTTTCTAACGCCGGCGCGCCGCTGGTCACCGCCGTCCTGTCGCTGCTGATCCTGGGCGCCGTTCCCGGCCCGCTGAAGATCGTGGGCCTTGTGCTGGCCCTCGTCGCTTCCGTTCTGCTGGCGATAGAGCCGGAGGCGGCAGACGAAACCGAAGCTAATTTCGACGGAGAAACCGTATGAACCTGTTGCTCGACCGGGTCGCCCGACACAAGGCGGGCGAGGATGTCGGCATCTACTCGGTATGCTCCGCCCACCCCATGGTGATCGAGGGCACGCTGCGTCATGCGCTGAGGCGCGATGCGCCTTTCGTGCTGATCGAAGCGACCTCCAACCAGGTCAATCAGGATGGCGGTTACACAGGGATGAAGCCGGCGGGCTTTCGGGACCATGTGTCGCAGATCGCCCAGCGCGTGGGCTTTCCGGAAGATCGGATCGTGCTTGGCGGTGACCATCTCGGCCCCAACGCCTGGACTTCGCTGAGCGCCGAGGAAGCGATGGAGCGGTCCGATGTGCTGATCGACCAGTATGTTCGGGCAGGGTTCGCCAAAATCCATCTCGACTGTTCGATGTCCTGCGCCGACGATCCCGTTCCCTTGCCCGAAGAGACGATTGCCGAGCGCGCGGCGCGGCTTTGCCGAGTGGCGGAGGCCGCCTATATCGAAGCTGACACGCAGCCCCCGGTGTACGTGATCGGAACGGAGGTTCCCGTGCCGGGCGGCGCGACGGAAGACCTGGAACCGTTGCAGGTTACCTCTCCCGAGGCGGCGCTTGGCACAATCGCCATGCACAAGGAGCTGTTTCCGGCGGAAGCCTGGGACCGCGTGATCGCCCTGGTGGTTCAGCCGGGCGTGGAATTCGATCACCATCAAGTGCTGGATTACCGGCCGGAGGCTGCGCAAGACCTCAGCCGGAGCCTCGACGATGTGCCGGGCATGGTCTTCGAAGCGCATTCCACCGACTACCAGACCCAGGAAGCCCTGACCGCGCTGGTACGCGACCATTTCGCTATCCTGAAAGTCGGGCCCGGCCTCACCTTTGCGCTGCGCGAAGCCTTGTGGGCGCTCGACGCCATGGAACGCGACATGCTGGGCGAGGGCGCGTCCGATTTCCGTGCAAGGGTGCTGGCGGTGATGAACGACAAGCCGGGGCACTGGAAGAAGTACTATCATTCGACCGGCTCCGACTTGCAGCTGGACCTGCAATATTCGCTGAGCGATCGCATCCGCTATTACTGGCCGGATGCGCTGATATCCGACGCGCAGGAGGAGATGTTCGCCAATTTGCGCGCATCCCCGCCGCCGCTCCCGCTGATCAGCCAGTATCTCCCGCAATCCTATGCCGAACTGCGCGAGGGAACCATCACGAACGATCCGGCCGAACTGGTCATGGCGCACGTCATGACGACGCTGGACACATACCTGAAAGCGACCGACGCTGGAGATAGAAGCAATGCTTAGGCTTGGATACGATGAGAGGGAGCTGGAGCAGAAAGGCGCTCTCTGGACTGCTCGCGAAATCGGGCAGCAGCCCGAAACGCTAGTGGCGACCGACGGGATCGTGACGGAGATGAAGGATCGGATCGCGGCGTTCGTGCGACCCTATCTGTCCAATCCCCTTGCGCGTGTCATCCTGACCGGCGCGGGCACCTCCGCGTTCATCGGCGAATGTCTGGCGCCATTCCTCGACGCGCAGGCGACCGCTCGGGTCGAGGCGGTGGCCACCACGGACATCGTGAGTTCGCCGTTCGTCTATCTGCGAGCAGACACACCGACCTTGCTCGTCTCCTTCGGGCGTTCCGGCAACAGTCCGGAAAGCAAAGGAGCCATCGAGATCGCGGACAAGCTGGTTGCCGACGTGAGCCACCTGGTCATCACCTGCAACGCTGAGGGCGCGATCGCCGGGCAGGGCAACGATAACCGTTTGACGGTGCTGCTGCCTGATGCAGCGCACGACCGCAGCTTCGCCATGACGTCGAGCTTTACGGCAATGATGTATGCCGCCTGGGCCACGTTGGCGCGCGAACCGGTCGATCTGGAACGGATTTCGGAAGGCTGCGCGAACATCCTTCAAATCACCATACCGATGATGCAGCGTCTGGCGGACGCTCGTTTCGACCGCGTAGTCTATCTCGGTAGCGGTCCTTTCAAGGGCCTGGCGCGCGAGGCGGCGCTCAAGCTCATGGAACTGACCGACGGCAAGATCCCTACCTGCTTCGATTCCCCACTGGGGTTCCGCCACGGACCCAAGACAGTCGTTACCGACCGAACCATGGTGATGCTATTCATGTCTAACGATCCCCTTACACGGGCGTATGACATGGACCTTCGTGCAGAACTCATCGCCGACAGCAAGGCGGCGGAAATCGTCACATTGTCGGCCATCGACGATATCGAAGATGCGATCCTAGTTCCGGGAATGGCAGACGCGAAGGACCCCGAATTGCTCTATCCCTATATCATCGCGCCGCAGATTTACGGGCTTCTCGCCTCACTCGATGCAGGGCTGACCCCCGACAATCCGAATGTGAGCGGTACGGTCAATCGTGTGGTCCAAGGCGTAAGGCTTCACGCATGCGAGACGGTCTGAACGCGGATATCTATCTGGGAGTCGATGGCGGTGGAACGAAGACCGCCTTCACGCTGATCGATAGCGCGGGCAGGGTTCTGGCCCAGCATATGGCAGGGTCGAGCTATTATCTGCAGATCGGCTTAGAAAGCCTGACCGAACTGTTGCGGGAGGGGGTGGCGCAAGTCTGTCCCGATCCTGAAACTCTGGCTTTCGTCTTTTTCGGTCTGCCGGCGTTCGGAGAGGACAGCAGGGTTGATCCGCTGATCGCAACACTCCCGCGCGAGATACTGGGCCACGATCGCTTTGCCGTGGGCAACGACATGGTATGCGGCTGGGCCGGATCGCTGGGCGGTCGGGACGGCATCAACATCGTCGCGGGAACCGGCTCGATCGCATATGGCGAGCGCGCGGGGAAAAGCGCACGGGCAGGCGGCTGGGGCGAGATTTTCAGCGACGAGGGCTCCGCCTACTGGATCGCCACCAGGGGCCTGCAGCTCTTTTCCAGAATGAGCGACGGGCGATCCCCGCCCGGACCGTTGCTGATGGCGCTACGCGATTACTTCGCGCTGCATGAGGATCTCGACCTGTGTGGGCACGTCATGGGTGCGGCCGCGAACCGCGAGAGTATCGCTGCGCTCAGCCAAATCGTAGCGGCGGCGGCGAATGCCGGAGACGCGGCGGCGGCGAATATTTTCCGTGATGCTGCCAGTGAGCTTGCCGAAATCGTGCACGCCGTGGCGGAAGAACTCGCCTTCGCACCGGATGAGGATATCCCGGTATCCTGGTCCGGTGGCGTGTTCCGGTCGGGCGACCTCGTCACCGAACCGTTCAAGGCCAGACTGGCTGAGATGGACCCGCGCTACCGTCTTGTGGACCCAGTCGCCGATCCGACGATGGGGGCGGCGCTGTATGCACTGCGTCGGGCAGGCAACGCGCAAGCCCGTTCCATCGCACAGACGGCTGGCTAGGTTCGCGACAGGTTCGGCTCCCTGCCGCTCGCCTTGGTTTCGTGGTTCCGGGTCGTCTCGTTGAGCGAGAGGGCCAAGCCTATTCGGTGACCTCAATGGTAGCGCCCGTCCGGAAGGCGGCGATATCGGCCTCCCATTCCTGGCCCAGATCGGGGCGATCGGCATTGGCGAACCGGACCGAATAGCGCGGATCGGCCGCAAGCGTGGATGCTCCATCGCGTAGGGCGAGGTAAACATCGTAGGCGCCGCGCGGCACGCTGTCGTCGATGCGAAGGTCGATACTGACTTCAGATTCTGAGCCCGGCAGCCAGGCTCGGGGATCCGCGTTCACCCCGCCGAACTCCAAAACGGCACCGGACTGCCGATTCTTCAGCAACACCCGGAACTGTTTCGGGTTATACGGCGGAGCCCACCCCGTGTTGGCGATCGTCAGCGCAATCCGGGTGGTCTCGCCTCCCTCAACCACGCGCGGATATTTCAGGCGCAAGAGCGAGAGCCGGTAACCCATGCTGTTGCGCACATCGTCCAGGCATCCGCCGGCTTCCCAGCGGTCGTAAAAGAGCGGGCGATAATAGCCCGCGTTGAGATAGGTCAGGCCGAACCGCGCGCCTTCTCGTAGGATGTCCGCGCATTCGGACCGGGGGGAGGGGTCCGGGTCCGCCAGAGGGTTGCACGTCTCCCCTCCGAAAGGCCCGCGCGCGCTCAGCCGGGCCATGGCGTCGCGTTGTTCTTCCCGCTTTTGCGCATCCTCCGAATAGGTGCCGACATCGGTGTCGCTCGCGAGGAAGCAATCGTTGTGAAATCCGATCCCGGCACTATCGGAAGCCGCGCCTCGCGAGGCGAGCCATTCCTCGATATACGGCGGATACCGGAACTGCACACTTCGCTCGGGCGGAGCGGAACCGATGATCGCGTCCATGATTCGCCGGCGTTTCGCGGGCGAAGTCAGATCGTTCGAAGACGTGTGCCACTCGCCCCACGCGCCGATATACCCGGCCTGTATGAACGCGATGACGTCTGCATTTTCCCGCATGACGGCGCTCAACTGCTCGATATGCTTTAGGACGATTTCGAGCGGCGCATCCTGCGCAGTTTGGTAATCCGTCTCTCCCCGGGGGTAATTATAGACGGGGCGGACGATCAGTTTGACGCCTTCGTTGCGCGCCGCGGCAAAGCCACGGGACAGTTTACGAAGAAACCCGTCGGGCAAAGGCCGACTCTTGTAGCCGCTGAGGTCGATGCGGACGTAAAGCAACCGATAGTCCTGCGCGAAAGCGTCGCGAAGCTCGCGCCGTTTCAGATCCTGCAATGGGTGCTTCGCCGAGAGATAGAAGCCTCTCTCTGGATTGGGATGAGCCCCGTCATCAGAGACAAACTCGACTTCCTGAAGATCCGTATGGCTGGCCGCTGCCGCCGCGGGGATGGCTGCATTCAGTGCGAGCATGACAGCCGCACCTATACCGACGATCGCTGTCTTCGCATTCGGGAAAGAAAACGAAACTTTCATCGAAAGGTCTCCCTCGTTTTTTGCCAGATTTGCAGTTTGCCCATCCTATTCCCGGCCCGATTGCCCTGTCTATGTTTCCTTTTTTTGGGGTTTGACAAATTATCATATTATTTTATCCACGACGTCGATGGCGATGAGGGCGCTGGTTCGAACAAGGGGTGGCCAGCCACGATGCGCTTCAGTGGGAGGACAAAAATGATGAAAATTGCGGGATATGATCCAATAGCGCTACGCAGCCGATCGGATGTTTCGGTAGACGAGGCGCAGGCCCTTGCGGCGGGGCGGCGCACCAAGCGTGCTTCGGGCTACTGGAAATTCCTCGTGGGCAGTTCGCTGCTCGCAGCGTCCATGTCCAACGTCGCGCATGCACAGGAAGCGGACGAGGAGCTTTCCAAGCCCGCCTCGGACGAGACGGACGACAATGTCATCGTCGTGTCCGGCATTCGCCAGAGTCTCGCCTCTGCGCAGGAGATCAAGCGCAACGCCGACACGGTCGTAGACGCGATTACGGCCGACGACATCGGATCGTTGCCCGACCGCTCCATCAACGAAGCGCTGCAGCGTGTTCCCGGCGTTGCCATCAACCGCTTCGCGGCACCCAACGATTCCGCGCACTTTTCGGTTCAGGGCTCAGGCGTCACGGTCCGCGGGCTGAATTACGTTCGCAGCGAGTTCAACGGTCGCGACGCTTTCTCCGCTTCGGGCGGGCGTGAGCTCGGCTTCGACAGCGTGCCGGCGGAACTCGCCGGCTCCGTCGAGGTGTTCAAGAATCTGACCGCGGACATGATCGAAGGCGGCATCGCCGGCACGGTCAGCATCAACTCGCGCAAACCCTTCGATTCAACCGATCCCGTGCTCTTCCTCTCGGCCGGGATCAATTACGGCGACATCGCGCAGAAGTCCGCGCCGTCGTTCGTCGGCCTGTTCAGCGACCAGTGGGAGTTCGGCGACGGCGGCCGGGTCGGCCTGCTGGTCGGCGGCAGCTATTCCAAGCAGTACAGCCGCGCGGACTCGATCTTCCTCAACGGTTTCCAGCCCCGCTTCAATGCTCCGTTCGAGGCCGATGGCACCTGCGCCAACGGGCGCATCATCAACGAGGGCGAACCCTACGCGCTACGGGTGTGCGACAACTTCCCGACGCCCGCCGGGTACGACCAGGTCTATACCCCGCTGGGCGCCGGGTTCCGGTCGCAGGATTTCGAGCGTGAGCGCAACAGCCTGAACGCCGCTCTCCAGTATGAGAACGCAGCTGGAAATCTGCTGGTCACGGCGGAGTATATCCGCTCGGAATTCAACGAAAGGTGGACCGAGCGCACCATCGAGGCGGACAACTGGTTCCCCGATGCCGGCCAGATCTACCCGGCGGGCTACCTCGACCAGCCCGGATTTGCGTACGACCCGGACGCCAATTTCATGTATGATGAAAACGGTGTCTTCACCTCGGGCACGCTGGTGCACAGCGGCGGCTACGTCAGTGGACTGTGCCAGGGTTCTTCGAGCGACTGGTGCGATTATCGCCAGTTCATACCCGGCGGGATTTTCACCAAGCTTTCGAACCGTTCGGCCTTCAACGATGTGACGGCGCAGGACGCGTCGCTGAACATCAAGTGGTCGCCGTCCGACCGTTTGCACCTGATGTTCGACGGGCAATACGCGAAGTCCAAGGTCGACAACGCCGACGATGCGATCAATTTCAATACGCTGGCGAACTACGATATCGATCTGACCGGCAAGTATCCGGACGTCAATTTCATCACGCCCGGTTTCGATCCTGCGGAATATATCGGAAGCGGCAATTCCACCTATTATCGGTCGGCGGTCGAAAACCGCGCTATCAATGATGGCGAAGAATATGCCTTCAGGGCGGATGCTTCCTACGATCTGTCGGAAGACAGCTTCCTGAAGGAGGTTCGCGTCGGCGGCCGATATGCGAAGCGTAAACAGACGGTTCGCACCAACGAGTTCAACAACTGGGGCGGTCTGTCGGAGACCTGGATCGAGGGTGGTCCCAACTTCGTCAACAGCGATCCGTCCGTCGTTTCGTTCTACGGCTTCCCGGATTTCTTCCACGACGCCGCGACCCCGCCGCCGGCTGCGTTGTTCATCCGCGACTCGATACTCGAAACGCGTGGCGGGCTTATCGATCTGGCCCGTTCGCTCGCACCTCCGGGCTACTTCATGCCGATCGAGGATCGTGGCAGCGATCTGATCAAGGGCTATTTCCTGCCAGGGGAAGTGTATCCCAACAGCGAGGAAACGTGGGCCGGATACATCTCGACCTCGTTCGGGACAGAGTTCGACAGCGGCATGAAGCTGTCGGGCAACCTCGGCGTGCGTTACGTCCACACCCGCGACGAATCGTCCGGCGCGATCAACTTCGCGCCGTCGTCTCAGGTCATTCCGGATAGCTTCAATGGCGACTTCGTTGCATTCTGCGCGGGCCAGGCGCAGGGCACCGGGCCGCTGCCTGCATTGTGTCGACCGGGGGTCACCGCTGCTCAACAGCAAGCGGCGCTCGACTTCGCGGATGGCGCAGCGCTGGCCGATGTTGCGGAGAACAGCTTCGATCACTGGCTGCCATCGCTGAACGTGCGCTTCGATGCGTCGGACGAACTGGTGTTCCGCTTTGCCGCCTCGAAGGCGATCTCGCGGCCCGAGTTCAGCAAGCTGCGGAATTACGTCGGGCTCAATTACAACGCGCAGCTCGGCGGTTTTACCGCGCGGTCCCAGAACCCGTATCTGCGACCAGTGGAGGCTTGGCAGTTCGACCTGACCGCCGAGTGGTATTTCGCACCGGTCGGGTCCCTGACGCTGGCTGCCTTCTACAAGGACCTTAACAACGTCGTCGTCTCCAATCAGGTCTATAATCGCGACCTGACCAACAACGGCGTGACGCTACCGGTTTCGGTCAGCGGCCCGGCCAATTCGGAAGGGCATACGACCGTCAAGGGCGCGGAAATCGCCTATCAGCAGACCTTCGACTTCCTGCCGGGAGCCTTGGCGGGTCTGGGCACACAGCTTTCCTACACCTTCATCGATGTGGGCAAGATCGCGCTCGGCCCGCCCGCCTACGCGCCGTCGAACAACCTGGTGGAAACGGGCAACCAGCCCACCATCGACATCTCGGGGCTCTATGAAAGCCTGCCTCTGGAGGGCCTGTCGAAGCATAACTTCAACGCGGCCGTGTTCTACGAAAGAGGTAAGATCCAGGCGCGGGCGGCTTACAGCTGGCGGTCCCGGTTCCTGCTCACCAGACTCGATTGCTGCTTCCCCTTCGGCCCGGTGTATCAGGAGCCCAGCGGGCAGCTGGACGCATCTATCGGCCTGGATGTGGACGACAGGTTCCGTCTGGTGTTCGAAGTCCAGAACTTGCTGGACACCACGCTCAAGACCTCGTTCGTGCTGAACGGCGACGGTCTGCGGACGCCGCGTTCGTGGTTCAAGAACGACCGCCAGTATGCTCTTACGGCGCGGATGAAGTTCTGACCGTCCGAAGACGTACGAATGCGAATAAGAGGGTGTTGGAGGAGTATCGAGCCATGAATTCCGCAAAATCCGGGCGCTCGATGCGCAATCCTGCATCGAAATTGTTCTCGAGGTCGATCTGCACGCTTGCCTTGCTCTCGCTCGCGGCATCGCCGCTGGGGGCGAAGGAGGGTGTCGACGACCTCGAGCCTACGGGGACGTATTCGGTCTATCAGACCGATGCCGCGCAGACCCCGCCGATGGGGTGGAATCCGTGGAATGCATTTCGCACCGATGTTGACGAGGCAAAGATCCGCGGGTCGGCAGAGGCACTGGTCGACAACGGTCTGGCCCAGCTTGGCTATCGTTACGTCAATATAGACGATGGCTGGGCGTTGCAGCGCAAGGCCGACGGGACGCTCAAGATCCGCGATACGATGTTCCCTTCGGCCAAGGTCGAGGGCTATCCCAACGGCACCTTCGTCCCCTTCACGGATTTCGTCCATGGTTTGGGCCTGAAGGCCGGCCTCTATACCGATATCGGGCGCAACACCTGTGCCCAGTATCACGACGCGAAGAGCCCCAATCTGCCGGTCGGAACGATGGCCGAACGCCAGGTGGGCAGCCTGGGCCATGCCGAACAGGACATGAAGGCGATCTTCGGAACCTGGAATTTCGACTACGTGAAGATCGATGCGTGCGGAGTAGCCGACTACGCACCGGGTACCGAGCCGGTCGAGTCCGGGCGCTTCGCGGTGTTCCCGCCCTACATCGTGCGGGGGGACATTCCCAAGTCGAACCCCGACGCGGTGGAGGCGCTTTACGCGCAGCTCGGTAGCGCGATTAAGGAGTGGGGCGGACCCGATGCGGTGCTGAGCATCTGTGCCTGGGGCGAGGCGCTGTCGCCGCGCTGGGGGCACAAGCAGGGCAATCTGTGGCGCACCAGCCCGGATATCGAATTCAACTGGGACAGCATGCTGCGCAACATCGACAGCGCCGTCTATCGCACGCTCTATGCCGGTCCGGGCCACTGGAACGATCCAGACATGCTGGCGATCGGACATGGCGATTTCGACGAGAACCACCTGACCGAAGCGCGTGCCCACATGAGCATGTGGGCGATCATGGCTTCACCCCTCTTGCTCGGATACGACCTGCGCCACTCGCCGCAGGAACTGCTCGATATCGTCGGCAATCGCGAGGTCATCGCGATCGATCAGGACCCGGCCGGCAATCAGGGCGTCGCCTATCGCGATGGCGAGGCGATGGTGGTCGTTCGCACGCTCTCAGGCCCCGGATCGCGCGCGGTCGCCTTCTTCAACCGGGGGGACGAGCCGGTTTCCGCGACGGTGAATTGGACGCAGCTCGGTTTCGCGCCCGACACCGACGCGAGCATGCGCGACGTCTGGAGCCATGAAACGCTCTCCCCGGCATCGGGTGCGATAACCGTTAAGCTGGGTGCCCGCGAGGCGAAGCTGTTCCGGATCAAGGGAACGCCACTCGATCCCGATGCTGTGTGGCTCGATGAAATGCCGGCGCGCATCAATGTCGCGGCCGACGGGCTTGGCAATCACAGTCTCCCTGACGGCTGGACCCCGGCGCGCGTCGCCGCCGCGCCCGACGGCGGGCCGCTCGCTGCCGGGAAGACCACGTTCGACAAGGGTATCGGCCTCTTCGCCAGTTCACGCCTCGAATTACGGACCGACGGTGAATTCGGCCGTTTCACTGCGCGGCCAGCGGTGGCCGAAGGTGCAGTGCCCGTTCAGTTCCAAATCTATGCCGACAAGAAGCTCGTGGCCGAGACAAAGGTTGTCGCCGGACAGATCGGGGCGATCGATGCGGACGTAACGGGGGCCAAGATCGTGGAACTGGTCACGCGTGCCGGGGGTACCGAGCAGCGTGGTCCGATGGTCGCCTGGGCGAACGCGAAGTTGCAGCGCTAATGGGGTTTCGGCCCGACGGTCGAGGCTTTCCCTGAGGGTCCTGCCGCTCCGTTAGCCGCCCCCTATCGCATTGCGATGCAGCGGCAGGCGCGCGGCCATTGCGTGGTGGGCTTGCTTCATCCGGCGCATTGCCTGTGCCAATCCGTCTGCGTCCAGGGCCGCGCAGAGCGGGTCGCTGCCGAGCGGCTTCATTCCCTGACCTTCCAGAACAGCCGCCCAGCTGCCGACCGTGAACAGCTCGTCATCATAGCGGAAGATCCGTCCCTTGCGGCGATATAACTCCAGGCGAGTCTTCAGGCTGTCAGGAATGTCCATCGTGCGCACGTAATTCCAGAAGGGCGTGTCGTCCCGCTGGGTGACATGGTAATGCGCCACGATGAAATCGCGCACGGCGGCGTAGCTGGAAGTCATCAGGCGATTGTATTCGTCGCGCTCCACGTCGGTGAAATCACGGTCGGGGAAGAGCGCCAGCAGCTTCGAGATACCGGTCTGGATCAGGTGGATGCTGGTCGATTCTAGCGGCTCCAGAAATCCGCCCGACAGGCCGAGTGCGACGACATTGCGCTCCCACAATTTCTCGCGCACTCCGGTGCGGAAGCGCAGCGGCCGGGGATCGTCGGCAGGTTCGCTATCGAGGTTCGCCAGCAGAAGCCGCTCGGCCTCCGCGTCTTCCATATAGGCGCTCGCATAGACATGGCCGTTGCCGGTGCGGTGTTGCAACGGGATGCGCCATTGCCATCCCGCCGCAAGGGCGCGCGAACGCGTGTAGGGCGCGATCTGCTCCTTCGCAGCACTCGGTACCGCAACAGCCCTGTCGCACGGCAACCAGTGCGACCAGTCCGTAAAGGGCACGTCCATGGCCTCGCCCAGCAACATGCTGCGAAAGCCGCTGCAATCGATGAATAGGTCGCCGGCGACCCGCGTGCTATCCTCTAGCTTGACTGCAAGGACGTGCCCGGTCTCACCGTCGAGCTCGCCATCGACGATCCGCCCCTCCTGCCGGGCGACCCCGCGCTCGATCGCATAGCTGCGCAAGAATGCCGCGTAGGACGTCGCATCGAAATGATAGGCGTATTGCAGGTTGGAGAGAGGCGAGCGCGGATCGGCCTGGGGGTGTGCGAACTTGCCGTTGCGCGCTGCCATGGCGCTCATGGAATATTCCTCCAGCGAGCCCACGCCTTCGGCATCGCGCAGCCACGACCACAGCTGGTGGAATGCGATACCGTCGAAGTCGCGGCCGGTCCGGCCGAACGGATGGAAATATCGAGTGCCTGGCCTACCCCAGTTCTCGAACTCGATCCCGAGCTTGAAGGTGCCCTGCGTGGCTTCCAGAAACGCCCGCTCGTCGATCCCGAGGAGTTCGTTGAAGCCCAGTATGGGGGGAATCGTTGCCTCGCCTACGCCGATTGTTCCGATCGCGTCGGATTCGATCAGGGTGATGCTGCGCAGTCCACCAGCCAGCACGCGCCCGGCGGCGGCGGCCATCATCCATCCGGCGGTACCGCCGCCGACGATCACCAGATCTCGTATCGCATTTCCGTCCCCACGGCTCATTGTCCGCGTTCCTCCGTCAACCAATTGTCGTAGTCCGTTTGCGAGCGCACCACTTTCGCCACCGCATTGCGCTGCGCGTCCAGCACTTCGTCTGCTCGTTGCAGGGGGACCGACAGCGCGAGCGCGTCGTATCCCGAGCCCGCTTCAACCAGAGCATCGAGCGCGCGCGTCCAGCTTGCATCCCCGATCGCGTCGACCTCGCGCGGGGGGAGACGACCGGATCGTGCGAAGCGCCGCGTCACCTGCATCAGTTCCACGGATCCGCCGTGCTTCCGGAGACGCTTCCACAAGGCACCGGCATGTTGCGAATGGACATGCAATGCGGAGACGAAGTCACGGATTTCGTCGGAAATGAGGGCGGCGCGGCGGTTGTATTCCCGCTCGATCAGAGGGTGCGGTTCGCTGCCCGGCATGAGGTCCAACAGGAGAGCCAGGTGCATCGCCGCAAGCGTAAATCCGAAGCCGCCAAGCGGGCCGGGCACGGCGGCGGCGTCGCCGAGCGCGACGCGCCGACCCTCCATCGGTCTTTCGAGCCGTCCGGTTGCGAAAGCCAGCTTCCGCGCATCGGGGGGAGTCGACGGGGCACCTCGTTTCGGGTCGAACACCGCAACTTGGCGCGTCGTGCGCGGTCCCGGCAGAGTGGACAGCCATCCCCAATCCCTTGCCGCATATTCGTTCAGCAGCGAAGGTGGCCCCACAGCGTCCCACAGCAGCATTTCACCGTCCGGGATCGCCTCGCCCCAATCTTCCGACCGGGCGTCCTGGAGCACCGCGCCGCACCCGGCGCATTCCAGCCGGAGATCGACCTCGGCAAGCGAGTCCGTATCTCCGATGAAGATGACACCCGCCTGCTCGGCGAAGCGCCGCAAAAGAGCCGTGAAACCCGCGGTGTCGAGATGCAGCGCATATCCGATCGCGTCGCCCGCGTCCGTCCGATGCAAGCTGTCGGGATCGAATTTCCCGGCCTCCGCCAAGGCAATAGCTGCAGAGCCGGTCGCCGGATCGCGGCGTCCCGTCCGCATGCGTTCGATGAGCGAAATCGGAATGCCCATCGCAACGGGCTCTTCCTCCGCAACCGGGACGATGAACGGTGCCTTCGTCCAACCGGTGAACCTGTCGCCCAATGTGTGGGAAGCCAGTCCGGAGCGGATCGGTCCAGTCTCGTCCAGACCTATCAGATCGAGCAGTCTCATCGCGGGCGGATGAACGAGCAGGATGCTGTCGGCGATGCCGCCCCCTGTGGTGGCCCCCTGCATCACGCGAATATCGGCTTTCGGCAAAGCGCGTTTCAGGGCCAGTGCCGAACACAAGGCGACCGCCCCGCTGCCGATGATCGCGGCGCTGGTTATCGGCTTTCGCGCGTTTTCCATAGTCACGAGGCGACCTCTCCCGCCAGTACGGCGGCGTGCGTCGGAAGCGCCTCGACTCCCTCGGCGATACGGTGGGATAGCCCCGACATCGCCTGCCGAAGACCGGTGAGGGACGGGAACTCCGTGCGCGGGTCCCAGCCGTGCGGCATGATCCCCTGACCGATCATCACCGAAATCCAGCTCGGCTCCAGGAACAGCCCCCGGCGATACTGCGGCACCAGCGCGCAAGTGCGCCACAGCTCCATCTTCTCCGCCAGCGTTTCGGGGATGTCCATGGTGCGCACATGGTTCCAGAAGTCGGAATCGCTGCGCTCGGTCGCGTGATAATGCAGGATCAGGAAGTCGCGGATGCGGTCGTATTCGTAATCGACTTCGCGATTGAATGCGGCGCGCTCTTCCGGCTCGATCGTGCCATTGGGAAAGTGCTCCAGCAGGCCGGTAATGGCTGTCTGAATCAGGTAGATGCTGGTGGATTCCAGCGGCTCCAGAAATCCGGAGGCGAGCCCGATCGATACGACATTGCCGACCCAGCTGCGCCGCCTCCTGCCAGCGCTGAACCGCAGCACGCGCGGTTCGGCGAGGGCTTCGCTTTCGAGTGCGTCCAGCAGGCCCTGCCGCGCCTCGTCGTCGGAACAATGCTTGCTCGAATAGACGTAGCCATTGCCGACGCGGTGGCGCAGCGGGATCCGCCAGCGCCAGCCTGCGGGCATGGCGATCGCCCGCGTGTAGGGTTCGATCTCGTCGCTCGCGGGGAGGCAAGGGGCGGCGACGGCGCGGTCGCACGGCAGCCAATGCGACCAGTCTTCCCAATCTTCCTCCCCGATCAGCAGCGCGCGGAAGCCGGAGCAATCGATGAACAGGTCGCCTTCCACCCGAGCGCCGCTTTCGAGCAGGAGCGCGGACACGTCGCCGCCTTCGTCGCGCTCGACCGACACGACGCGCCCTTCGGTCCGTCGCACGCCGCGCGCGGTCGCCCGGTCACGAAGATAGGGGCCGAACAGGGTCGCATCGAACTGATAGGCGTAGCCGAAGCTCTCGATCGGATCGCCGTCCTGCGCGGGCCGGGCGAACCGCCGGGCCTCCGCCGCCATCACTGCGAAGGAATAGTCGTCTATGCGCGAGGCCTGGCCCTCGGTCCGGGCGCGCAGCCAGAAATGATGAAAACCGACCCCCGCCAGGCTGCGCCCATAGGTGCCGAAGGGATGGATGTACCGCTCTCCCTCGCGTCCGAAGCCCGAAAACTCGATCCCCAGCTTGTAGGTCGCCTGCGTGGCAGCCATGAATTCGCCTTCGTCTATCCCGAGGCGCGCGATGAATGCGCGCAGATGCGGCAGGGTCGCCTCGCCCACACCGACGATGCCGATATCTTCGGATTCGATGAGATGGATATCGGTCGTCGCACCGACCATGGTCTGGAGCGCGGCGGCGGTCATCCACCCTGCCGTTCCGCCGCCCAAGATGACCACGCGCAGGGGATCGGAATGCGAATGGATTATAGGTTCTGCCATCGTATCCGGACGCCTCCCCCTGGCGAATTCTCGCTTGTGATCGCTAGCCTCGACCGGGCTTGCCGTGCTCGTCGGGCGGGCAAGGATATTCACGCGTTCGCGTGCTTTGTCCCGCCATTTTGGGATAGGGCACCGGCACAACCAGAGGCAATAAAAAGATGCAAAACGAAGATTCGAAGCAGCGCCTTCTCGCAATCGCGTCTAGGCCAGGGGAAAGGGTGCGATAGCGGGAAACAGACCGCAAACCGGAGGATTGGAAGCACATGCAAAGAGACGGCGTCGTTTGCGAAACGCGTATCGAGCCGTTCGGCCATCTGCCGGACGGACGGGAGGTTCATGCGCTCCGGCTGGAAAACGGGCGCGGGTTCGTTGCCACGGTGATCACCTACGGTGCGCGGCTGCAGAGCATGTTGGTCCCCGATGCGGCCGGTAGCGTGGCGGACGTGGTGCTCGGCTATCCCGGTCTCGCCGGCTATCTGTCGGATCCCGCCTATCTCGGAGCCACTGTCGGCAGGTGGGCCAATCGCATCGCCGGGGCGAAATTCTCGCTGGGGGGAGAAGAGTTCGTTCTCGCCAGCAATGATGGGCCCAATTCGCTGCACGGCGGGACGCAGGGTTTCGATGCCAGGTTATGGACTATCGAGAGCCATAGCGGCGGCGAGAGCGCGACGGCGGTGCTGTCGCTTTTCAGCCCGGATGGCGAGGAGGGATTTCCCGGCGATGTGCGGGTGAGGGCGATCTTCACGCTCGACCCCGATGGGCGATTAGCGGTGGAATATCAGGCGGTCTGCGATGGACCGACGATGCTGAACCTGACGCATCATAGCTACTGGAACCTGCGGGGCGAAGCGAGTGGCAGTGACGCGCGCGAGCAGGAGCTCACCATCCATGCGGATGCGTTTCTTCCGATCCGGCCCGGGGGCATTCCGACGGGCGAATTTCGCGACGTCGCGGGAACCCCGTTCGACTTTCGCCAGCCTCGCCAGCCGCTGACGCATGCGGGAAACGACGACGCGCAGTTGCAGGTGGCAGGGGGCTACGACCACTGCTGGACGCTCGCTGGCGGTCGAACGGCGGAACCGCGTCTGGTGGCCACGCTTCGCGACCCAGCTTCGCGGCGCGCCGTCGATCTATGCTCCGACCAGCCTGGCCTCCAGTTCTACGGCGGCAATTTCCTGTCCGGTGAGCGCGCGGGCAAGTGCGGGCGGGTCTATCGCCCGCATGACGGCCTCGCGCTAGAGCCGCAGCTGTTTCCCGACACGCCGAACCAGCCCGCCTTCGGTTCCGGTGTGCTCGAACCCGGCGAGACCTATCGCAACCGTATGATCTGGCGGTTCTACTGCGACTGAGCGGCGGAAAGTTCGCGCCACGCTTCGACGAATTCCCGTGCTCTTTCACCCACCTCGGCCGGGGTCCGGCCCGGCTTGTAAAGCGAGGAGCCCAGGCCGAAACCCGACGCGCCGGCCTTCACCCATGGTTCCATGGAGTCGACCTCGATCCCGCCCACGGGCAGAACGGCGAGTTCTTTCGGGAGCACCGCGCGCGCGGCCTTCAGAGCGAGCGGGCTTGATGCTTCGGCGGGGAACAGCTTTAGCGCGGTCGCTCCGGCGTCGATAGCGGCAAACGCCTCGCTCGGCGTCGCGAAGCCAGGTAGAGACGCGAGGCCCGCAGTTGCCGTCGCCTCAATCACGCCCGCGTTGGTGTTGGGCGAGACGACGATCTGACCGCCGGCGTCAGCCACCTGCGCAACCTGTTCGACGCTTAGCACTGTGCCTGCGCCGACCATGGCGCGGCCTCTCAACTTCTCGGATAACCGAGCGATACTATCGAGCGGTTCGGGGGAGTTGAGGGGTACTTCGATCAGGCGGAAGCCCGCCTCCACCAATGCTTCGCCGATGTCTTCCACTTCGTCGGGCGTCACGCCGCGCAGGATGGCGACCAGCGGGCAGGCGGAAAAGGCACTGTCGAACTCGGGGATGAACCTCATGGCAATAGGCCTTCTAATTTGACGATACCGCGCACGAACGCCGCTTGGCTATCGATTACGGTTGACTTGCGACCTGCTCGTTCGATCGCCTTGGCATAGAGAACCCCTAGCCGCTCATCGGCCAGGATATGGACGAGATCGTGACCGTATTCGGTAAAGCGTGCGGCGACCTCCGCTCCTATAAGCAAGCCGCTGGCAAAGGACGGTGCGTCATCCTGTGCGAGCGAGCCCAGCAACCCGGCGGCCCGGATACCGAACAGCGCGGCGGACAGGTCGCGTTCGAGGCCCTTGTCCACGCCTGCGAGGAAGGCTTCGCCCGGGGTGACCGAACCGGCAAGCTGCGATGCGAGGATGCTGTCGCGGCTGAGCATGGCGAATAGTTCGCCTGTCATGGCGGTGGTGAAGCGGGCGATACTTCCGCCCTTCATCTCTACCCATTTGCAGTGGGTGCCCGGCTGGATCAGAAGCGCATCGGGCGGAACGAGACCGGCGTCCACGGCCCCAAGCAGCTGAACTTCCTCCCCCCGCATGACGTCCACGCGGGCAGCGTCCATCCGGGATACGCCCGGCACGATATACACATCCCGGTCCGGCTGCACGCAAGCTGCAGCCAGCCCAGACAGGTCCGCCGGAGTGGGCACGTAAGGTGCCTCGTGCCAGCCGATCGACGATCCGACCATCCCGGCCATGACGATCCGTTGCGGCCCGAAGCGATCGCGCATCGCCTCGATCTCGACCGCAAAATTGGGCTTCGCCGCCACTCCGCGATCGTCCCTTTCGGTGGTGACGACCCGGTCACCCTCGATGAGATAGACGCGGCGGTTGGTCGTTCCCCAGTCGACTGCAAGAAAGGTTCCCACGCTCACCACCCCACGCTCACCACATTGCGGCATAGAGTGCGATGAGGATCCCGATCACCGCGAACCCGGCGATATTGAAGGACCTGCTGGTCGCATAGCTGATATCCGCCGTCTCGATCCGGTCGCTGCCGGCCGCGCCGGGTTTCAGGAACGAGACCAGTATCGCAAGTCCCAGCGAGAGGAAGAACACCCACATCATGCGGTTCATGAAGGGCACCGCGTTCAGCGCCGCGATCCCGCCCCAATCGCTGGGGAACCAGAACACGACGCTGCCCAGGATCGACACGGCTGCGGCGGTGATGGCACCCGCTTCGCTCGCCCTCTTCCAGAACAGGCCGAGCAGGAAGATGACCGTGATGCCTGGCGTGATGAAGCCGGAGAATTCCTGGATGAACTGGAATGCCTGATCGAGGCTGCCGAGGAGCGGGCGTGCCGCGAACAGCGCCAGCAGCGTGGCTACGCTCGCGCTGATCCGGCCGATCAAAACGAGATGCTTTTCATGGCCCGCGCGCCGGGTCTCGTCCTCCGCTTCGCTTCTGTACCCGCGGCGCTTGGCATAGAGGTCCAGGGTGAAAATGGTCGCGATCGAATTGATCTTCGACGCGGTCGACGCGACGACCGCCGCCATCAATGCCGCGAACACCAGTCCCAGCAGGCCGGTCGGCAGATAGCGCATCATGGTGGGATAAGCCTGATCGGCGGGGTCAAGGCCGGGTGCCAGAATGACGGCGGCGAGGCCGGGCATCACGACCACCAGCGGCATCAGCAGCTTCAGGATGGCGGCAAACACCACGCCCTTCTGCGCTTCCTTCAGGTTCTTCGCGGCGAGAGCACGCTGGATGATATACTGGTTGAAGCCCCAATAGCTGAGATTGGCGATCCACATGCCGCCGACCAGCACGGCGATCCCAGGCAGTTCCTGATAGCCGATATCGCCCGGTTCCAGGATCATGTTGAACTTGTCCGGAGCCTGGTCGAGCAGCGTGGTGAAGCCGAACCAGACGCCTTGCCCGCCGCCCACTTCGTTCAGCGTCAGGCCCGAGATGATCAGCCCGCCGAACACCAGCAGCGTAACCTGGACGATATCCGTCAGGGCGACCGCCTTCAAGCCACCGTATAGCTGGTACAGCAGGGCGAACCCGCCCAGGCCGAACAAGGCCACCGTCTGGTCGACGCCGGCGACCTGGTTGACCACGATCGAACCCAGCCACAGGATCGAGGTAAGGTTCACGAAGACGTACAGGCCGAGCCAGAAGATCGCCATGATGGTGCGGATATTCGGGCCATACCGCTGCTCCAGAAACTGGGGCATGGTGTAGATGCTGTTCTTGAGGAAGATCGGCAGGAAGAACTTGCCGACGATCAGCAGCGTTAGCGCCGCCATCCATTCATAGGATGCGATGGCGAGGCCGAGGCGATAGCCCGAACCCGACATGCCGACGATCTGTTCGGCAGAGATATTGGCGGCGATGAGAGACGCGCCGATCGCCCACCAGGGCAGCGACTTCGAAGCCAGGAAATAATCCGAGCTGTTCTTTTCATGCCCCGCACGGTCGCGGCTGACCCATTGCGCGAGACCGAATATTCCCACCGCATAGATCGCCACCACGACGATATCGAATGTCGCCAGACCCATAGGATCGCACCCTCCGCCCCGCGGGCCACCCGCGATGGCCCATTTCATTCTGGAGCCGAATTATATTATTTATGGACTTTGTCCAGCCGTGGATGGTTTGTCTATCGCGATCACCACTTTAAGCTATGATGGCAGATAACCGATTTTGGTGGGAAGGAGCAGCCTTGGTGAGGGCAGTAGAAGACGACGGGAGCGTCCGCTCCCGGCTTGGCCGGAATCTGACTCAGGGAATGCTCGAACATCTCGGGCGAGCGATCATCGTGGGCGAATACAACGATGCGCCGTTCCCCACCGAAGCGGAATTGACGCAGCATCACGGGGTCAGTCGCTCCGTCACGCGCGAGGCGGTGAAGATGCTGACGGCCAAGGGATTGCTCAGCGCACGCCCGCGCCAGGGGACGGTCGTCGAGCCGGCGGAGAACTGGAATCTTTTCGACCCCGATGTCCTTCGATGGCTGCTGGAACGAAGAGCCTCGGTCGTCCTCTTGCGCCACTTCAACCAGCTGCGGGTCGCGATCGAACCCGAAGCGGCCGCCTTGGCGGCTCGTTTTCACCAGGAAGACGATCTGAAACTCATTTCGGATGGGCTGGACCGGATGCGCGAGGCCGAGAAGGGCCAGGACGATACGCTCTCCGCCGATATCGCCTTCCACGTGGCGATTCTGGAAGCTTCCGAGAACCCGTTCTACCGCCAGTTTCGTGATGTGGTTTCGACGGCGTTGCAGACCTCGATCCGGTTCACCAACAAGATCAAGGGCCATACCGCCAGCATCGAGGACCACGGTGCCGTCCTCGATGCCATCGCCAACAGGGACGAGGACGGTGCGCGGCGCGCGATGCGGCACCTGATCGGTGAAGTGCTCGACCTAATCGGGCAGGATAGCGGCGACGGGCAGGGCGGGCGTGCCGCCTCGCTTCCCTAGTGACTGTCGCGCGGTAGACCCTTGGTCTGGGCGATGCGCTGATAGGCGACGGCACATTCCAGCACCGCGCCTTCGCCGAATTGCCCGACCAGATTGCGCTGTATTTCCTGCCATGGGGTCTGTGATTCCGGTGCCAAACCTGTGTTATCGTCGCTGATTTCCTGGCGGCGCCGGTCGAGTTCCTCGTCATCCAGTAGCACGTCGACCTTGCGCGCGGTCAGATCGATCCGGATCGTGTCGCCCGTTCGCACCAATGCCAGCCCGCCGCCGACGGCGGCTTCAGGCGAGGCATTGAGGACCGACGGAGATCCGCTGGTGCCCGATTGGCGACCGTCGCCGATGCATGGAAGCGTATCGATACCGGCCTGGATCAAGGCGGCGGGCGGACGCATGTTCACGACCTCAGCCCCCCCGGGATAGCCCACCGGCCCGGCACCGCGCATGATGAGGATGCAATCCTGATCGACCCCCAGTTCGGGATCGTCGATCCGCTGGTGATAATCCTCCGGCCCATCGAACACGATCGCGCGCCCTTCGAACCGGTTCGGCGATTCCGGGTTCGAAAGGTAACGCGACCGGAATTGCGCCGAGACGACCGAGGTTTTCATCACGGCATTGTCGAACAGATTGCCCGACAGGACCGTCAGCCCCGCGTGCTCCGCCAGCGGTTGGCCGTAAGGACGGATGACCTGCTCGTCGAGCGAGCGGGCGGTGCCGATATTGTCCGAGACAGTCTTTCCGGTGGCGGTCATGACCGATCCGTCCAGCTGGCCGTTGCGCAGCAATTCGCCCATGACGGCGGGCACCCCGCCGGCCCGGTGGAAATCCTCGCCGAGATATTCCCCGGCGGGCTGGAGATTGACGAGCAGGGGGACCTTCGCCCCGTGTTCCTCCCAATCCGCGATCGTCAGCTCCACACCAAGATGCCGCGCGACCGCGTTGAGGTGGATCGGCGCGTTGGTCGACCCGCCGATCGCGGAATTCACCCTGATCGCGTTGAGGAAGGCTTCGCGCGTCATGATATCGCTGGGCTTGCGGTCCGCGGCGACCATTTCCACGATCCGGCGTCCCGTCTCCCACGCGCATTGCTGGCGGTCGCGATGGGGCGCAGGGATGGCGGCCGAGCCCGGCAACGACATGCCTAGGGCCTCGGTCAGCGAATTCATCGTCGTGGCGGTGCCCATGGTGTTGCAATAGCCCGTCGAGGGCGACGACGAGGCGACCAGCTTGATGAATCCCTCGTAATCGATCTCGCCCTTCGCCAGCATCTCGCGGGCTTTCCAGATGATCGTGCCGGAGCCGACGCGCCGCCCCTCGTGCCACCCGTTCAGCATCGGACCGACCGACAGAGCGATAGCCGGCACGTTGACCGTCGCAGCCGCCATCAGGCACGCCGGGGTGGTCTTGTCGCACCCGATCGTCAGAACGACGCCGTCGATGGGATAGCCGTAGATGGTCTCGACCAGGCTCAGATAGGCGAGGTTGCGGTCGAGCCCTGCGGTGGGGCGCTTGCCGGTTTCCTGGATCGGGTGCACCGGGAATTCCAGCGGGATGCCGCCCGCTTCCCGGATGCCGTCCTTCACCCGCGCGGCCAGCACCAGATGGTGGCGGTTGCACGGCACGAGGTCGCTGCCCGTCTGCGCGATCCCGATGATCGGGCGGTCGGATTGCAGTTCCTCGATGCTCAGCCCGTAATTCAGATAGCGCTCCAGATAGAGCGCGGTCATATCGGGATGGTCGGGGTTGTCGAACCAGTTTCGCGAGCGAAGTCTCTTGCGTGGTGCTCGCATCTCATTCTGGCCCGTCACGTCGCCTTATCCCCCGAAAACAGTTGTACCGCGCTATGTGCGCCGATCATTGATAACGGCGTTCTTCCTGCTAAGGAACCTATAAATCATATAAAACATGTGAGAGTGTCTGGAATGATGGATTTCGCCGCAATCGGTTTGGGTAAGATAGCCCGCGACCAGCACCTGCCCGCGGTTGCCGAGAGCGACTTTTTCACCCTCGCGGCCACTGTCGATCCGGACCAGAAGGCCGACGGAACACCGTCGTTCGAAAGCGTGGAAGCGCTCGTGGACAGCGGGTTTCAGGGTGCTGTCGCTATCTGCACGCCCCCGGCGGTCCGCTTCGCGGTGGCGCAGGCCGCACTCGCTGGCGGACTGCACGTTATGCTGGAAAAGCCTCCCTGCCTCAGCCTGACGCAAGTCGAGGACCTGACGGCGGATGCGGACCGGGCAGGCTGCACGCTCTTCACCGCGTGGCATTCACGCGAAGCAGATATGGTCGCCCCCGCAAGAAAATGGCTGGAAGGACGATCCGTTCGCCAAGTGCAGATCGTCTGGCGCGAGGATATCCGCCAATGGCATCCCGGCCAGCACTGGATCCTGCAAGAGGGCGGCTTCGGCGTGTTCGATCCCGGCATCAATGCGCTGTCGATCCTGACCGAAATCCTTCCGGGCACGGTTGAGGTCACGGGTTGCAGGCTGGATAATCCCGAGAACTACGCCTCGCCGATTGCCGCGTCGATGCAGATGCGGCTGGCCGGTGGCGCGGAAGCGCACGCCGATCTCGATTTTCGGGAGTCGGGAACGCAGACGTGGGAAATCCGGATCGAGACCGATGACGGCTCCATGGTCCTCGCGGATGGAGGAGCCTGCTTGACGATCGGCGGACAGGCCGTTCCTTCCGAGGGTGGAGCGGGCGAATATGCGCGCCTCTACAGCCGGTTCGCCGACCTTATCGGGGCCGGTGCGAGCGATGTGGACAGCGCGCCGCTCGGGATCGTGCTGGAGGCGCTAAAGGTGGGCGAGAAGCGAAAGGTTGAACCCTTCGCGTTTTAGCCTTCGGCACCGGTGCCCGCGCGCACCTAACGGCGGAGGCGCGGGCATCGTCAGCTCCGGTTTTCCGCCCTCTCCTGCGCGGCGACCGCTTCGGCCGCTTCCATCACCCGCAGGACGTTTTCCCCGGCCAGCTTCGCGATATCGCCATCGCTCCACCCCCGGCGCATCAGTTCCTTGAGCAGCGCCGGATAGGTTGAAACGTCCTCCAGCCCTTCGGGCAACTGGTTGCCGACGCCGTCGAAATCCGATCCGATCCCGACGTGATCCACACCTGCGACCTTCGCGATGTGCTCGATGTGATCGGCCACTTCGCTCAGCGTGACCTTGGGCGCGGGATGGGCCGCGAGCCACTCTTCGAAAAGCGCGGCGGCTTTCTCCGGCTGACCGATCGCCAATCCCCCGTAGGGCGGTGCGTTCAGCCGCGTTCTTTCGGCGCCCCGATCCGCCGACCAGCGGCGAAAGGCATCGGAGACATAGGGGTCGGCATAATTGACCATGACCACGCCGCCGTTCTCGCGAACGAGCTTCAGCACATCGTCGGACACATTGCGCGGATGATCGTTCAGGGCGCGGGCGTTCGAATGGGAGAAAATGATCGGTGCCTTGGTGACCCGCAGAGCGTCGCGCATGGTCGCTTCGCTGACATGGCTCAGGTCGACGAGCATTCCCAGGCGGTTCAGCTCGTGCACGACATCCTCCCCGAACGGGGTCAGCCCGTCATGCTGCGGGTTGTCGGTGGCCGAATCCGCCCAGTCGATGGTGATGGAATGGGTGAGGGTCAGATAGCCTGCGCCCAATGCGGCATAGGTCCGCAGGATGGAGAGATTGCCGTCGATCTGGCCGCCGCCCTCCACGCCGATCATCGAGGCGATCCTGCCTGCCTTGTGCGCGCGCCGCACGTCGGCGGCAGTCCGGGCGAGCGCGAAGGTTTCGGGATACCGCGCGACGATCGATTTCACGAGGTCGATCTGCTCCAGCGTCTCGATCACCTGCTCGTCGCCGGGCAGGGTGGGGGACACCCAGACGGACCAGAACTGGCCCCCGACCTTGCCTTCTTTCAGCCGCCGGATGTCGGTATTGTACTGCGCCGAGTCCGCCGAGATATCTTGCAGGTCCATGGTCCAGCGCTTGTCCGGGGCGTTCTCTCGCAGCATCTCCGGCAGGTCGTTATGCCCATCGATCAGCGGGGTTTCGGCCAGCACGCGGTCCACCCGCGCATCGTAATCCTGCGCGGAAGCCGGGGCCGCGACGGCAAGCCCGGCTGCAAGGACTGTAAGAACAAGGCGTGTCATCTTCATCGCGCTCCTCTTGCGGTGCGGGTGTGTTCGTCGGACGGCGTGTCCTCGTTGGCCGGGGTGGTCGCCTGCCTTTGTTCCTCGTGCAGGTTGAGCATCGATTCCATCAGCGCTTCGTCGGCACTCGACATGATACCCAGGACTTCCGCTTCCTCGCAATCTTCCGCCGCCAGATATGCGTGGCCCATGCTGGAATCGATATAGAGCGACTGCCCCGCCTCCAGCGTCACCGGATCGTAGAATTCGGTCTGCACGACCACCTTGCCGCTCAGCACGTAGATGAATTCCTCGCCCGAATGGCGCACGAGATCGCCGAACTGTTCGGCGGAGCGGGCGCGGATCTTCGTGATGACGGGTATCATCCGCTTCCGGCGAAGCTCCGTGCACAGATAGTAATAATCGTAGTTGGGCGTTTCCACACGAACCGAGCGCCCGATATCGCCCAGGCTGCGCCGGGCGGTAACAGCCTGCGACGCGGTCTCGTCCTGTTCGGAAAACAGGTCCGACATGCGCAGGCCCAGCCTTTGCCCCAGCGACTGGAGCTTGTCGTAGGTCAACGTAAGCCGGTCATGCTCGATCTTGGATAGCGTGGAAACGGGGATGCCGCTCTTCGCGCTCATTTCCTTGAGGGTCCAGCCTTCCCTCTTGCGCAGATTGCGAAGCAGAGAGCCCAGAGTGGGCGGTTCCTGCGACATGCCGATCCCTCACACAGCCATTGACGAATTTTCCAATCAGGATAAACATTGTCCCAATCGGAATGTTATTCATTCATAGAGAAAGCTGGTGGCGGGGGCAACGGGAATGCGATTTTTCAAGCTGTTTATCGGTCTGGCGCTTATCGGTACATTGATCGCGGCGGGGGCTATCTCCACCGCGCAGACGCTCGATGAAACCGCGGCCATGCAAGGTCCGCTGACCCCCGAACCGGCGGTCGCGCAAGCATCCCCATCATCGGGCGGCACTGGCGAGACGCTCACCCAGGACGACATCAACGCATGGCTCGACGGGTACATGCCCTATGCGCTTCGCTCCGGCGACGTGGCTGGCGCCGTCGTCACCGTGGTGCGTGATGGCCAGATCGTCGCGGCGAAGGGCTATGGCTATGCGGATGTCGGCAAGGGGACGCCGGTCGATCCCGCACGCACCCTGTTCCGCCCCGGCTCGGTCTCGAAACTCGTCACCTGGACCGCCGTCATGCAGCAGGTTCAGGCCGGGAAGATCGATCTCGACGCCGACGTCAATCGCTATCTCGATTTCGAGATTCCGCCGCGCGACGGGCAGCCGGTGACGATGCGGCAGCTCATGACCCATACGGCCGGGTTCGAAGAGGCGGTGAAGGACCTCATCAGCTTCGATCCCAAGGCCGCGCAGCCCATTGGCACCTATCTCAAGCGTTGGGTGCCAGAGCGTATCTTCGCCGCCGGTACGACGCCGGCCTATTCGAACTGGGGCACCACGCTGGCGGGATATATCGTGCAGCGCACGTCCGGCATCCCGTTCGACGATTATGTCGAACAGAGGATTTTCCGTCCGCTCGGCATGAACACCGCGACGTTCCGCCAGCCGCTGCCTGCCCGCCTCGAGCCGCTGATGGCTACCGGCTATCCGCTCGCCTCGGGCGAAAAGGAGGGGTTCGAGATCGTCGTTCCCGCCCCGGCCGGATCGCTGTCCGCGTCCGGGCTGGACATGGCCAAGTTCATGATCGCCCACCTGCAGGGCGGCGGCCCGATCCTCGACGCGAAGACCGCGGCGATGATGCATGACAGCCCTCTCGACAAGGTCGATCCGGCGTCGCTGATCCCGCCGCTGAACCGTATGGAGCTGGGCTTCTTCGAAACCAACATCAACGGGCGCGACGTCATCGCGCATCTCGGCGATACGCAGAACTTCCACACCTCCCTGCATCTGTTCATGGACGAGGGCGTGGGCCTGTACGTCTCGTTCAATTCCACCGGCAAGGAGGGGGTCGTGCAGGAGGTTCGGGGGCAGCTGTTCCAGGATTTCGCCGACCGCTACTTTCCGGCCTCCGGTACCGATGGACGGGTCGATCCGGAAACGGCGAAGCGGCATGCCCGGATGATGACCGGGGTCTGGATGAACAGCCGCCGGGGTCAATCGAACTTCATCGATATCCTCAACCTCTTCGGCCAGACCGACGTCACGCTGGACGCGGATGGCGGATTGCTCGTCCCCTCGCTGGTGGAACCGGGCGGCGCGCCGCGCAAGTGGGACGAGATCGCGCCGTTCGTGTGGCGCGATCGCACCGGGCACGACCGGCTGGCGGCGAAGGTCGTCGACGGAAAGGTCGTGCGCTGGAGCTTCGACATGGTCTCCCCCTTCATGGTGTTCGACCCGGTCGAGCGCTATCGCTCCAAGACGTGGATCCTGCCGCTGCTCTATGCCAGCCTGGCGATCCTTCTCCTGACCGCGCTCTACTGGCCTGCCACCTGGTTCGTGCGTCGTCGCTACCAGTCGGAGCTGCGGGTGGCGGGCAACGCACGCCGCGCCTATCGCGCCGCCGGGATCATGGCGTGGGCGGAATTGCTGACGATCGGCGGATGGACGGCGCTGGTCCTGGCGATGTTCACCCAGCTCGAACTGCTGAGCGGGGCGTCCGACCCGCTGCTGTGGCTTGCGAAGATCGTCGCGATCATCGTCTTCGTCGGTGCCGTGCCGATCGCAGGCTGGAACGCGTGGCTGACTTGGACGGATGGCCGCAAGTGGACGTCCAAGCTGTGGAGCGTGCTGTTCCTGCTGGCGACCGTGGTGGTTCTCTATGTCGCCATCGTCTTCCACGTCCTCGTGCTGTCGACGAACTACTGATGCGCCTGACGGTCGAGACGCAGGCGATCCGGCTTGCTGAACCCTTCGCGATATCGGGCTACGTGTTCGAGCACGCGGAAGTGCTGGTCGCGACGCTGGACGACGGGTCGCATCGCGGCCGGGGAGAGGCTGCCGGGGTTTATTATCTGGGCGACGATCTCGCGAACATGCGCCAGCAGATCGAGGAGGTGAGGGACCAGGTCGAGGGCGGGATCACCCGCGCCGACTTGCGCTCCGCCCTGTCACCGGGCGGCGCGCGCAACGCGCTCGACGCGGCGCTGTGGGAGCTGGAGGCTGCTCGCACCGGGACGCCGGTGTGGCAACTCGCCGGGCTGGACGAGCCGAAACCGGTGCGCACCACGATGACGGTGAGCGCCGACAGCCCGGCGAAGATGGCCGACAAGGCCACCCGCTTCGCCAGCGCGAAGGCAATCAAGATCAAGCTGACCGGCGACCTCGATCTCGATCTCGCGCGCGTCGCCGCCATCCGTGCTGCGCGTCCCGACGTATGGCTGGGCGTTGATGGCAACCAGGGTTTCGAGGCGCGCGAGCTGGACCGGCTCGTGGAGGGGCTGCAGGCGCAGGATGTCTCGCTGCTGGAGCAACCGCTTCAGCGTGGGCGCGAGGCGGACCTGGACGGGTTTTCCTCGACCATTCCGATCGCCGGGGATGAAAGCCTGCTGAGTCTGGAAGATCTCGAGCGGGCGGTCGGGCGGTTCGACGTCGTCAATATCAAGCTGGATAAATGCGGCGGGCTGACCGAGGGTCTGATGATGGCCGCGGAGGCCCGGCGGCTGGGGCTGGGCGTGATGGTCGGCACCATGATCGCCACCAGTCTCGGCACCGCGCCCGGCTTCCTGCTGGGCCAGCTCGCCGATCTGGTCGATCTCGACGGTCCGCTGCTGATTGCAGAGGATCGGGAGCCGGGCGTCACCTACACGGACGGGATGCTCTACGCCCCCGCCGACGTGTGGGGGGCGGGGGCCCCGGCGATCGCATGAGTCTTGCGAAGCCGGAGGAGCAGACCTGGTTCGGCCAGCCGCGCGGCCTGACCGTGCTGTTCCTCACCAATATGTGGGAGCAGTTCTCCTACTACGGCATGCGCGCGCTGCTGGTCTATTACATGACCAAGCAGCTGATGTTCGCGCAGGGGCACGCATCGCTGGTCTATGGCGCCTATACCGCGACCGCGTATTTCACCCCGATCGTCGGCGGGGTCATCGCCGATCGCTATCTGGGGAAGCGGCGCGCGATCCTGATCGGCGGGTCCATCATGGCCTTCGGGCACTTCATGATGACCTTCGAGATGCTGCTCTATCCTGCGCTGGTGACCATCGCGCTGGGCAACGGTCTGTTCCTGCCCAGCCTGCCGAGTCAGATCGACGATCTCTACGAGAAGGGCGATCCGCGGGTCGGCTGGGCCTACAACATATATTATGTCGGCGTGAACATCGGCGGCTTCCTGGCTCCGCTCATCTGCGGAACGCTGGGCGAACTCTATGGCTGGCACTGGGGCTTCGGCGCGGCCGGGATCGGGATGGGCCTGGGCCTCGCGATCTATGTCTGGGGCCAGAAATATTTGCCGGAGCAGAGCCGCTCGCGGAGCGGCGTTTCCGCGGCGAAGCTCGGCGGGGGTATCGGGCGCTTTCCCAAGGATATCGTCATTCTCCTGTCCGCCGTCGCCCTTTCGGTCGTCGTCTTTCGCGGCGCGTACGAGCAGGTCGGAAACACCCTGGCGCTGTGGGCGGATACGGGGGTGGATCGCACGGTGGGTGCGACCGAAATCCCGATGACGTGGTTCCAGTCGCTCAATCCCCTGCTGGTGATGCTGATGACCCCGCCGCTGCTTGGCTGGTGGCGGCGGAGGGCGGAGGCGGGGCGGCGCGAACGTCCCGCGCGCAAGATGGCGACCGGCGCGCTGATCGTGGGGGCCGCCTATCTGCTGCTGGCGCTGCTGGAGGCGTTGGGCGGCCCCACGCACTGGCTCTGGCTGGTCGCCTTCTTCGTGATCTTCACCTTCGGGGAGCTCTACATCCTGCCGACCGGCCTGGGGCTTTTCGCCAGGCTGGCACCGGCCGGACTGGGAGCGACCACGGTGGCCGCGTGGTACCTGACAATATTTGCAGGAAGCCTGGGCGCAGGGGTGGTCGGCACGCTCTGGAGCGTTACCGATCACGCGCTCTACTTCGCGTTCCTCGCCGGGCTGGCGGGGCTGGCGGCGGGAATGCTGCGGCTGATCGACCCGCTAGAGACGCGGATCGAGGATGAGGTGTCACAACCGGGTTGACAATTTTCCGATTAGGACAATAGTTCTCCTATTCGGGTATCCTGTCATCGACACGACTGTGGGGGCAACATGCGGCGCATCAAAACATCTCTTTTCATCTCGGCGGCGGTCGCCGCGATCGCGGGCGCCAATCCTGCGCAAGCCCAGACTGCCGGCGCGGACCGGGCCCCGGTGGCGGTGGGTGAAGAGATCATCGTCACCGCGCAGAAGCGCGCACAGACGCTTCTCGACGTGCCGCAGTCGATCTCCGTGGTGTCCGGGGAGGAGCTGGAGCGGGCGCAGGCCGACAATTTCCAGGAGTTTCTGAATTACGTTCCAGGCCTGCAGGTCGATCAGGCGACGCCGGGGGCGGGCCGACTCGTCCTGCGTGGCCTCAATACGGGGGGCGTCGCCTCAACCGTCGGCGTCTATGTCGACGAAACGCCCTTCGGCTCCTCTACCGCGCTGGCAAACGGCGCGGTGCTGGCGGGCGATTTCGATACGTTCGATATCGCCCGGGTGGAGGTGCTGCGCGGCCCCCAAGGCACGCTGTACGGCGCATCGACCCTGGGCGGGCTGATCAAATACGTCACCAACGAACCGGTTATCGGCGAATGGGAGGCGCGGGCACGCGGCGCGATCGAGGATACCCGGGGGGGCGAAATGTCGTATCACGGCAACGCCCTGCTCAACGTGCCGCTGGGGCAGACGCTCGCTCTGCGGGCATCCGGATTTTACCATAACAATGGCGGCTGGATCGATTCCATCGGCACCACGGCGACCGATGGCTTCGGCTATACTCTGGCATCCGACACCGAAGACGATATCAACAGCTCGTTGAGCTACGGCGGTCGCGCATCGCTCCTGTTCCGACCGAGCGAAAGCCTGGATATCCGGCTGACGGGGTTCCTACAGAACATCCGCGCCGATGCGGCATCGACCGTCGAGAGCGATCCCGACACGCTGAAGACCCTATACGGCCAGCAGAGCCAATCGCAGTTCTTCCCCGAGTTCACCGATGTGAATTACCGGCTCTACAACGGCACCATCAATGCCGACCTGGGGTTCGCCACGCTGACCAGCTCGACCAGCTATTCGACCCAGCGGCAGCGTTTGCGCGACGATGCCACCTTCAACCTAAGTGGGCTGGTGCAGGCGGCGCTGGGCGCGCCCGCCAACGAATTCGTCCTGGATCAGCGAACCAATACCCGCAAGTTCACCCAGGAATTGCGTCTCGCGGGCAGCCTGGCCGACAGCTTCGACTGGCTGATCGGGGGATACTTCAACGACGAGAAGGGTGCGTTGCTGCAGGATTACGCGGCCTACAGCCCCGGAACGACGACGTTGCTGACCTTCCCGTTCGTGCTCGGCCAAGTCGATCTGTCCTCGAAGTATCAGGAGTATGCGGGCTTCGCGAACGGCACGCTGCGTCTTGGCAGCATGTTCGAGATCGATCTGGGCGGGCGCTACAGCCACAACAAGCAAACCGCCGCGCAGGATGCGGGCGGCGTTCTGGCGGGCAACGTTCCGGTCAACACCGATCTAGGCTCGTCGGACGACGTCTTCACCTATTCGGTCGCGCCGAAGCTCCTCCTGAACGACCGGGCCACCGTCTACGGCCGGCTCGCCAAGGGGTACCGGCCCGGCGGCCCGAACGTGATCGCGCCGAACGCACCGGCGGGCACGCCCTCCAGCTTCGACCCGGACACCACGCTCAGCTACGAGGTCGGCTTCAAGGGTGAGACCGCCGACCGCAGCTTCGCGCTCGACCTCGCCCTGTTCCATATCGACTGGAAGAACATCCAACTGCTGACGGTTATCAACGGGTTCGGCGTAAACACCAACGGCTCGAGCGCGACCAGCGAGGGCTTCGAATTCACCGCGACGATGCGGCCGACCGATGGTTTGGCGGTGTCGGTCAACGGTGCCTATACCGACGCCCGATTGGACGAAGACGCCCCGGCGCTCGTGGGCGGCCTGAAGGGCGACCGTCTGCCGTTCACGCCGAAATACGCGGTTTCGGTGAACGGCGATTACGACTGGGCGATCGGCGCAGAGAGCGAGGCCTTTCTTGGCGGATCGCTGCGTTTCCTGTCGAAGCAGGCAGGCGATTTCGATGCCGACTATCGCGCGGCGAACGACCGGCAGCGGCAAATCCCCTCCTATGTCACACTGGATCTGCGCGCCGGGATCGATTTCGGGCGGTTCGGGATCGAGGCCTATGTCCACAACCTCACCGATGCCGATGGTAGAACGTCGACCGGCGTGTTGACCGCCAACGGCCTGCCGCTCAATCCTAACGGAGCCATCACCACCGGGGTCATCCGCCCACGCACCATAGGGCTGTCGCTCAGTGCCGAATACTGAAGCCACCCTGCTGCGCGAACGATCGGAGATGGAGCCCTCAGCCCCGGCGCTGCCCGGCCCGTATCTTATCTTCCTAGGCGACACGACCGAACCGGGGTTCGCGAAGACCGCCTTCGGACTGCGGGACTGGGCGAGGGAGCGCTGCGTCGGCGAATATGCGCTGGCAGAAGCGACCGTGACGGCCGGCTTGCCCCTGCTCACGCCAAGGGAAGCGGTGGGCAAGGGCGCGCGGGCGCTGGTGATCGGCGTCGCCAATCCTGGCGGCTTCATTCCGGACGCATGGGTGCCCCCGCTGATCGAGGCGATGGCGGCGGGACTGGACCTGATCGGCGGGATGCACAGCCGCCTGACCGATATGCCCCCGATCCGCGAGGCAGCACGCCGCCATGGTCGCGAGCTGTTCGACATTCGCACTCCGCCACCGGACATACCGGTGGCCACCGGACGCAAGCGAACGGGGCGGCGACTGCTGACGGTCGGCACCGATTGCGCCCTGGGCAAGAAATACACCGCGCTCTCGATCGCTCGCGGACTTGCCGCACGCGGGCTCGATGCAACGTTCCGGGCCAGCGGACAGACCGGGATCCTGATCGCGGGCGAGGGGATTGCCATCGATTCGGTGGTGTCGGATTTCGCCAGCGGCGCGGCCGAATTGCTCAGCCCGAATGCGGCACCCGAACACATCGACGTGATCGAAGGACAGGGCTCGCTGTTCCACCCCTCCTATGCCTCGGTCTCGCTTGCCCTTCTTCACGGTAGCCAGCCCGATCTCTTCGTGGTCTGTCACAAGCCGGGCCGAGAGCGCATCCTGGGGCATCCCGGCTACACGCTGCCTTCCATCGAGGACGTCATCGATCTCAGCATTCGCAACGGCCGGCTGACGAACCCCGCCATCCGCTGCGCCGGTGTCAGTCTCGCGACCAACGAACTGGCGGAAGCGGAAGCCGCCCGCCTGATCGCGGAAACAGAGGAGCGCCTTTCGCTCCCGGTGGCGGACCCCATCCGCGGCGGCCCCGCCTTCGAACGGCTCCTGGACGCCTGCACCTCGTGAGTGTGGCCGCCGATCGCTTCCGTCGCTTCCTCCTGCCGGGGTTGGCGTTCAAGGCGGTGGTGATCGGCGGCGGCTATGCGACGGGGCGGGAACTGGCGGAATTCTTCCTCCCGTTCGGGCCATGGGGCGGCGTGGCGGCGATGGCTTTCGCCATGCTGATCTGGTCCCTGGTCGCCGCAGCAACCTTCGCTGTGGCATTCCGCACCGGTGCGCGCGATTATCGCCACTTCTTCGAAACGCTGCTGGGCCGGGGCTGGTTCGTTTTCGAGATCGCCTACGCGGTCTTTGTCGTGCTGATCCTCGCCGTGTTCGGTGCCGCGGCAGGGGCCATCGCGCACGCGACGCTGGGCCTTCCCGCGATGGTGGGCACCATCGCGCTCATGGTTGCGATCATGGGATGCGTGGCATTCGGCAATGCGGGGGTGGAGCGGTCCTTCATGGCACTCTCGGTCCTGCTCTACGCAACCTATGCGATATTCCTGGTCCTCTCTCTGACCGGGGTCGGGAGCGAGATAGAGCAGGCGTTCGCCTCCGCTCCCGCACCCGCCGGCGAATGGCCGCTGGGCGGTCTGACCTATGCAGGCTACAATATAATCGGCGCGGTGATGATCCTGCCCGTCACCCGGCATTTCCGCAGCCGCCGCGATGCCATCACCGCCGGGCTCGTGGCAGGTCCGCTGGCCATGCTGCCCGCGCTCCTGTTCTTCGTGAGCATGGTGGCCTTCCTGCCCGACATTGCCGACGCGGTGCTGCCTTCGGACTACATCCTGGGCCGCCTTGGACTTCCTGCCTTCAACTTCGTATTTCAGCTGATGATCTTCGCCGCCTTGCTCGAGAGCGGAATCGGTGCGGTTCACGCGGTTAACGAGCGGATCGACAAGACCCGCGATGTGGTGATGACGGCTCCGATGCGCGTTGCGCTGGCCTTCGCGATCCTGTTTCCGTGCATGCTGGTGGCCGACCGCGTCGGCCTCGTGGACCTCATAGCGTCCGGATACCGTGCGCTCGCCTGGGTCATCATCGCCGTCTACGTCCTGCCGCTCTTCGCATACGTCGCCTGGCGGCGGGTGAAGCGCACTCCCGTTCCAGCCCCGGAGGCAACATGAGACATCTGTTCGCGTTCTTCACGCTCTGCTCGCTCGTCATATCCAGCCCGGCTCTCGCCGAGCCGCCCGCCGATATCGACGCACGAATCGAGACGTTGCGGAGCCAGTCGGAAACGCCGGGGATGGCGGTCGCTATCGTGGAAGATGGCAAGGTTGTGCTGGCGAAGGGCTACGGCGTCCGCGCGCTCGACGCGCCGCGCAAGGTCGATGCCGATACGCTATTCATGATCGCATCGACGGGGAAGGCGTTCACCAGCGCGGCGCTGGCGACGCTGGTCGACGCGGGAAAAATCTCTTGGGATGACAGGGTGATAGACCATCTGCCGGGCTTCCAGATGTACGATGCCTGGGTCACGCGCGAGATGACGATCCGCGACCTTTTGGTCCACCGCAGCGGGCTGGGCCTGGGCGCGGGCGATCTTCTCATCGTTCCGCGCGGCAGCCTATCGCGCCAGGAAATCGTGGAGCGGCTGCGTTACATCGAACCGGCTACGAGCTTCCGCAGTGGCTATGCCTATGACAACATCCTTTACATCGTCGCCGGGAGGCTGATCGAGGTCGTCAGCGGACAGCGCTGGGAAGATTACATGCGCGATCATGTGTTCAAGCCCGCAGGCATGCCCAATGCGACGGCCGACAAAAGCCGCCAGTTGAGCGCTCCCGACCGGGCGAAGCCGCACGGGCGCGTTGGCGGGCCGGTACGCGGTACCGGACCGGTGACGCTGCTGGATGAGAA
Source organism: Erythrobacter sp. LQ02-29 (assembly GCF_022576075.2). NCBI lineage: Bacteria > Pseudomonadati > Pseudomonadota > Alphaproteobacteria > Sphingomonadales > Erythrobacteraceae > Erythrobacter > Erythrobacter sp. LQ02-29. The sequence goes on from NZ_JANCNT010000001.1 coordinate 1,577,182, forward strand.
CGACAGGCTCGGACAGGCATCCGCCCCGGCCGGTCTGATCGCTGCAAGCGCGAACGACCTGGCGCAGTGGTTGCAGATTCAGCTCGCCCACGGAAAAATTCCCGGCGACGGGCGGCTGTTCAGCGAGGACGCATCTAAGGAGATGTGGACGCCGGTAACGCCCATTCCGATCAGTGCGTGGCCGGGGGTACTTGCCGAGACGACACCGACCTACGCGGCCTACGCTCTGGGTTGGGAGGTGCAGGATTACCGGGGGCACCAGATCATTTGGCACGCTGGCGGGTTGTTCGGATTTACCACTGTGGTTGTGATGATTCCGGAGAAGAACGTGGGTTTCGCGATCACGCTCAACAGCGAGGAGATCGAACCGCGTTACGGGCTGATGTACGAATTGCTGGACCATTATCTCGGATTGCCGAAACGCGATTGGGCCACGCCGTTCGGCGCTTTCAAGCGCGATCGGATCGCCGCTGCGGAAGATGCGGTTGCCAGCGCGCAGGCCACACCTGCGCAGGTGGGCCCCTCTCTACCTCTAGAGCGCTATGCGGGGAGGTACCGGGATCGCTGGTACGGAGACATGACGGTGGAGAGCGACGGAGACGGTCTGCGCGTCGATTTCGAGACGACGCCGAATATGCAGGGGCCGCTGGAGCACTATCAGTACGATACCTTCATCGTACGCTTCACCGATCCGGCGATCGAACCGGCCTATCTGACCTTCGCCCTCGACGCCGATGGCAAGGTGCAGCGGATCACCGCCAAACCGGTTTCGCCGATCGCTGATTTCAGTTTCGATTATCAGGATTTGCTGTTCACGCCGGTGCCTTAAGCGTGGCGGAGGGTGGCGATGTAACCGCCCTCCGCCATTCTCGTCAGGCGCGCTCGAAGATCGCGGCCATGCCTTGTCCGCCGCCGATGCACATCGTTTCGAGACCGTAGCGGCTGCCTCTTCGCTTCATTTCGTGCAGCAAGGTCACCGCGATCCGCACGCCGGTGGCCCCGATCGGATGGCCGAGCGAGATACCCGAACCGTTGACATTGAGCCGGGCCCGATCGTCCCAGTTCCATGCCTTGAGCACGGACAGCACCTGCGCGGCGAACGCCTCGTTGACCTCGACCAGGTCCATGTCAGCGAGCGAAAGGCCGGTCTGCCGCATCACCTTCTCGGTCGCGGGGACCGGACCGATGCCCATGCGCGAGGGGTCGCACCCCGCGGCGCTCCAGCCGACCAGGAAGGCGTCGGGTGTGATACCGAGATCGGCGAGCCGGTCCTCGGCCACCACCAGGCACGCCGCCGCCGCGTCGTTCTGCTGGGAGGCGTTACCTGCGGTAACCACGCCATCCTTCATCAGCGGCCGAAGCTTCGCGAGCTTTTCGGGTGAACTATCGGGCCGAATGCCTTCGTCGCGGTCGAACAGGGTGGGATCGCCCTTGCGCTGGGGCACCTCGACCGGAACGATCTCCTCTGCGAATTTGCCGTTTCCCCACGCCTCTGTCGCGCGGCGGTGGCTCTCGACGGCGAAGGCGTCCGCCTCTTCTCGCGAGATGTCGTTGTCGCGCGCGAGGTTCTCCGCCGTCTCGATCATGCCGGAGATATAGCCGAACCGCTCGACCGGCTGCGAGCGTTCGCGCCCGCGATCGAGACGGTCGTAGAGTTGCGTCGTCCCCGCGCGTTTTCCCCAGCGCATGTCGGTGGTGTAGTATTCGATCCGGCTCATGCTCTCGACCCCGCCCGCGAGGACCGCGTCGCACACGCCGGTCTGTACCATCATCGCGGCGGTGGCGATGGATTGCAGCCCGCTGCCGCATCGCCGGTCCAGCTGCATGCCGGGCACCTCTATCGGCAGCCCGGCGGACAGCGCCACCCAGCGGCCCACGCACGGCGTTTCGCTATTGGCGTAGGATTGCGCGAACACCACGTCGCCGATCGCCGCCGGATCGATACCCGCCCGCTCGATAGCGGCATTGGCGACCACGCTCCCGAGCGTTTCGACCGGAACATCCTTCAGCGCACCGCCAAAGGTGCCGACTGGCGTGCGGACGGGGGCGACGATTGCTGCGCGGCGCATCAGTAACTCCTTGGAAGGCCGAGCACATGCTCGGCAAGATAGGCCAGTATCATATTGGTCGAGATCGGCGCGACCTGGTAGAGGCGCGTCTCGCGAAATTTGCGTTCGATATCGTATTCCTCGGCGAAGCCGAACCCGCCGTGGGTCTGGATGCAGACATTGGCGGCCTCGTTCGATGCGTCCGCCGCCAGTAGCTTCGCCATATTGGCTTCGGCCCCGCTGGGCTCACCCGCTTCGTAGGTCCTCGCGGCTTCGTGCACCATCAACTCGGCGGCGCGCATATTGGCGTAAGCACGCGCGATCGGGAAGGAAACGCCCTGATTGCGCCCGATCGGCCGGTCGAACACGTTGCGTTCTCCCGCATACTCTGTCGCCTTACGGATGAACCATTTCGCATCGCCGATACATTCTGCCGCGATCAGCGTTCGTTCCGCGTTCATCCCCGAAAGGATGTAGCGGAAGCCCTTGCCTTCCTCGCCTATAAGCGCGCTTGCCGGGATGCGCATGTCGTCGAAGAACAGCTCGGTCGTCGCGTGGTTCATCATCGTGCGGATGGGGCGGATGGTGAGCGATTTTCCTACCACCTCGCGCATGTCGACGATGAAGGCCGACAAGCCATCTGTCTTCGTCGCGACCTTTTCCTTGGGCGTGGTGCGGGCGAGGAGAAGCATGAGGTCGCTGTGTTCGGCGCGGCTGGTCCAGATTTTCTGGCCATTTACGACAAACTCATCATTTTTGCGCTGAGCGACGGTGCGCAAGCTTGTGGTGTCGGTCCCGCTGGTCGGCTCGGTCACGCCGAAGGCCTGTAGGCGCAGGTCGCCCGACGCGATGCCGGGGAGGAAGGCGCGCCTCTGCTCGTCCGATCCATGGCGAAGGATCGTGCCCATGATGTACATCTGCGCATGGCAGGCCCCCGCATTGCCGCCCCGTGCCTGGATCGTCTCCAGGATGGCGCAGGCGGCGGACAGACCCAGGCCTGCTCCGCCATACTCCTCCGGGATCAGGACGGAGAGATAGCCCGCTTCGGTCAGCGCCTTCACGAACGCCTCGGGATAGGCGCGGTCGCGGTCGAGCCGACGCCAGTATTCGCCGGGGAAATCCGCGCACAGCCGGCGGACGCCCTCGCGTATCTCGGGGTGGTCGGCGGTGTCGAACGGGCTCAGTTGCATCGGCTCGGCAGGGTCAGGCGGAAACCACCTCCTGCTCGATCGCGCCGAAGATCGAGTGACCCTGCGCATCGTCCATCCAGATCTTCACGGTGTCGCCGGGTTCCATGAAGCGGGTCTTCGCTTCGCCATCGGCGATGGTCTCGATCATGCGGATCTCGGCGATGCAGCTATAGCCCGCGCCCCCTTCCGCCACGGGCTTGCCCGGGCCGCCGTCCGCTCCCCTGTTCGAGATCGTGCCCGAGCCGATGATCGCGCCCGCGCCCAGATTGCGCGTCTTTGCCGCATGCGCCACCAGATGGGCGAGGCTGAAGGTCGCATCCTGTCCGACCTCCGCCCGACCGAACGGCTGGCCGTTGTAATCGACCTTCAGTGGCAACTGGATGACCGTGTCCCGCCAGCTTTCGCCCAATTCGTCGGGCGTGACCGCGACGGGGGAGAAGGCGGTGGCGGGTTTCGACTGGAAGAACCCGAAACCCTTAGCCAGCTCGCCCGGGATCAGGCCGCGCAGGGAAACGTCGTTGACCAGCATCAGCAGCTTGATGTGGCTGCCTGCCTCTTCCTTCGACACGCCCATCGGCACGTCATCGGTGATGCAAGCGATCTCGCCTTCCATGTCGCAGCCCCAGCTGGTGTCGCCCAGCGGGATGTTCGCGCGCGGGGGCAGGAAGTCGTCGCTGCCGCCCTGGTACATCAGCGGGTCGTGGTAGAAGCTTTCCGGAACCTCCGCATCGCGCGCCTTCCGCACCAATTCGACGTGGTTGATATAGGCGCTGCCATCAGCCCATTGATAGGCGCGGGGGAGGGGGGAGAGCGCCTGCCGTTCGTGGAAGCGCTCGCACGGCACCGCCTCGTGCTCGACGTCGCGATAGAGCGCCTCAAGCTTGAGCGCGCAATTCTCCCAATCGTCGAGCGCCGCTTGCAGCGTGGGTGCGATGTTGTCGGCGGCGCAATAGCGCGTGATGTCCCGGGAAACGACGACCAGCTGACCGTCGCGCGTGCCGTTGTCGATCGTTGCGAGCTTCATGACATCTCTTCCTTCTTGTTTTCTGGATTGTCGGGTTGCGCGTCGGGATGGGCGCGCCGGAATTCGGGCAGGGCGAGGCACGCGCTTTCTATCCGGCGGATGCGCGGCATCTCGGCCAGATCGAAAGCGAAGCGCCGCGCGTTGTAGATTTGCGGCACGAGCACGACTTCGAAGAAACCGGGCCGGTCGAACAGGAAGTCGCCTGTGCCCAGCTGATCGAGCCTGCGCTCGATCGGGCGCAGCGTGCGGCCCAGCCAGTGGCGATACCAGGTGTCGACCCCGTCTTGGTCGTGGCCGAGCGGATCCTTCAGATATTTCAGCACCGGCATGTTCAGCGGGGCGTGGAGTTCGGTCGCGATGGCATAGGCGAGCTCGCGCGCGGTGTAGCGGTCCTCTATGCCGGCGGGCAGCAGCGGGCGCTCGCGATAGGCCTCGTCCAGCCATTCCAGCTGCGCCATCGACTGTGCCCGGTCGCGTCCGTCGGCCACCAGCATGGGCACGCCCGCGAAGGGATTGCGGGAGGAGAAAGCCTCTCCCTTCTGCTCGCCTTCGAACAGGTTCACCGGCCGGTATTCGTATTCGATGCCCTTGAGCGCAAGGGCGCAACGCAGGCGATAGCTCGTCGAGCTGCGATAGAACCCGTAGAGTATCATGGGCACCTCTCCCTGCCGCTCCGGCTGCAGCTGTATCGGTAAACCGGGGCGGAGGGCAGAGGTTTCGTCAGAACGCTGGAATGCCGGTGATCGCGCGCCCCAGGATGAGCGCGTGGACATCATGCGTGCCCTCGTAGGTGTTGACCGTCTCAAGGTTCACCATGTGGCGGATCACCTGGTATTCCTCGGAAATACCGTTGCCGCCGTGCATGTCGCGCGCCTTGCGTGCGATATCGAGTGCCTTGCCGACATTGTTGCGCTTCACGATGGAAATCATCTCGGGCGCGAACTTGCCTTCGTCCATCAGCCGGCCGACGCGCAGCGACGCCTGCAGGCCGAGCGCGATCTCGGTCATCATATCGGCGAGCTTCAGCTGATAAAGCTGCTTGCCCGCGAGCGGACCGAACTGCTGGCGGTCAAGCCCGTATTGCCGTGCGGCGTGGAAGCAGAACTCGGCCGCGCCCATCGATCCCCATGAGATGCCGTAGCGCGCGCGGTTGAGGCAGCCGAAGGGGCCCTTCAGCCCTTCGACCTCGGGCAGCAATGCGTCGGCGGGCAGCTTCACCTCGTCCATCATCACCATGCCGGTGGTGCTGGCGCGCAGCGAAATCTTCCCCTCGATCTTCGGAGCGGACAGCCCCTCCATCCCCTTTTCCAGAACGAAACCGCGTATCTTGTCGTCGTGCGCCTCGCTCTTCGCCCAGATCACGAAGACGTCGGCGAAGGGCGAGTTGGAAATCCAGGTCTTGCTGCCCGAAATCGAGTAGCCGTCCCCGTCCTTCTTCGCATAGGTGCGCATGGAGCCGGGGTCGGAGCCCGCGTCGGGCTCGGTCAGACCGAAGCACCCGATCAGTTCGCCGCTGGCGAGGCCCGGAAGATATTTCTTGCGCTGTTCTTCGGAGCCGTAGGCCTGGATGGGATACATCACGAGGCTCGACTGCACGCTCGCCATGGAGCGGTAGCCGGAATCGACCCGTTCGATTTCCCGCGCGATCAGGCCGTAGGAAACGTAGTTCGCACCCGCGCCGCCATATTCCTCCGGCACCGTCGCGCCCAGCAGACCGGCCTGGCCCATCATGGGGAACAGTTCGGGCGCGTCCACTTCGCGGCTGAAGGCGTCGATGACGCGCGGTTGGAGTTCGTTCTGCGCGAAGGCGTGCGCGGTATCGCGGATCATCCGCTCTTCTTCGGTCAGCTGTTCGTCGATCCGGAACGGATCGTCCCAGTCGAATTTCACCATTCCGGCCATGTTTTCTCCTGCGTTCTGCAGGTCGCCTTCGCACTCCAGCGCGTCACGGGCAAGTGTCGCTTCCGTCCGGTGCCGGACCCGCCGTCGGAGGTAGCAGCTCGCCTACTTCGGGATCAGGGCCTGCTGCACACGCTCCAGCATCTGGTCCGGCGGGCAGGGCTTCTCGATCGTGTATTCGCCGGGGAAACGCTCCGCGATCTCATCATGCGTAAACGCGCCCGAATGGAAGATGACCGGCACGTTCTCCGCGATCAATTGCTCCGCGAAGTTGAACACCAGGCCATCGCCCAACTGCACATCGAGAATGGCGACATCGGGCTTCCGCTTCTGGTACGACAACATGGCGGACGACACGTCGTGCATCGGGCCATCGACCTCGAACCCCGCTTCCTTCACGGTTTCGACCAGATCGCATCCGATGATGTGTTCGTCTTCGGCCACGAGGACATAGGCTCGGTCCATGACTTGCTCCATTTCTGCCGCCCGGAAGGATGATACGCGCGGACAGGAGGAGTCGTTCCGAACGGTGGCCTAGAGCTTCCCGAAGCGATCCTCGTAGGCAGCCATGTCGCCTTCGCCCAGCAGGCGCGCCTGCTCACGCCAGTCGTCGCGTTCGATCCGCCCCGCGAACCGGCCAAGCTGCGCGTCGATGCGGGCCACATCGGCGTCGCTCCAGTTCGCGATCTCGGAGAGGGTGGTGATGCCCATTTCGTGCAACTGCGCGGAAAGCTTCGGCCCCAACCCCTTGATACGGGTGAGGTCGTCCTGCTGCGCAGGCGCTGGCGGCGGTGCAGTAACATGGGCCGAAGGCGGCGTCGAAACAGGGGCTGGAGCGGCCGGCGGAGGCGCAGCAGGCTCTTCGCTGTTCGCTTCTTCCTCGCGGGCAATCTGATCGGCCTCCACCGCGGCGGCAACCGCTGTTCCCGCGCCCGCGACGCCCATCGGAGTCACTGGGGGAATGGGCGGGTTGGCTGGGGAACCTCCCGCAGATGCCGCCGGAGGCGCATCGATCAGCGCCTGATTGCGCTTCGCCCCACCGCCTTCGGTGTCCGCGCCATCGTCGTCCGGTGCGATCCGGGTCTTGCGGTTGCCCGCGAAGATCAGCCATGCGACGGCCAGCCCGATCAGCAGGGCGGCCAGCAACCATGGCCAGTTGGCCTGCACCAGTTCCATCACGCGTCCATTCTCCTTGTCAGTCCCGGTCCGGGCCGGGACGTGCCCATATCGCCCATCCGAGCGCCAAGCCCACGATATAGGTGAAGAGCATCGCTGCCATCAACTCGGCCCAGATCGGCATCTCAGCGCGCGCTCGGCGTATCGATGGGGGTCGGCCTCAACGGCACTTCCGCGACCACCGCGAACTCGATCCGCCGATTGGCCGGATCCGTGGTTTCGAGCCCTTCCACGGGATGCTGGGATCCCATCCCCTCGGTCATCAGACCCTGTCGGGGTATTCCGCGCGAGACCAGCGCTTCGCGCACGGCGATGGCGCGGGCCAGCGACAGCGCGCGGTTGACGTCGGGCGGGCCGGAACTGTCGGTATGGCCGGTGATCGCGATGATGGCCCCGACACAGGGGCGCAAGGCGGTCGCGACCTCGTCCAGTAGTTCGCCGGATTCGGGCGATATCGATGCACTCGATTCCTCGAAGCGGATCGTTCGCGCCTGCAACAGCGCCTCGACATCGTCCTGGCAATGGAGCGGGGCCACGGGGGCCTCTCCGCTTTCGGCGATCATCGTCCCGTCGGTCCAGAACACGCCGCCCACGCCGGGTACCGCCGCCAACGCCTTCGCAATCCGCCCCCGCCGCCCCTCGCCGGGGTTGCCGACTGGGGTGAGAATGGCATGCCGGCTGGGGCTGCCCGCGCGCGTCGCAAAGGTCAGGCGCACTTCTTTCATGCCTTTCTCATCCAGCATGACCTTCGCCCGGTCGTGGATCGTCTGCGCCAGCGGTGCGGCAGTGAATTCGGCCGCCAGCAGGGCGAGCCCGGCCGTAGCGACCGCTCCGGCGGCAATGACGAGAGAGGGGTGGCGCATGATCCCGTCCTACCCGTTCACGGGCGCGGTGCAAGGCGTGGGCTGGGATGAGCCGGCGCTATCGGATGCGCGTGCTCTCCGGCCCCGGTTCCGGAGGCAGCGGTTCGGTGTCGGAAGCGAGGTTGCGCCGGAACAGGAGGCGGTCCTCCGGGCCGAACCCGCGCGTCCAGATGATGATGCCATAGACGAACAGGATCAGGGGGATGCCGAACAACAGCTGCGCCCACTCGACCACATATTGCATCGTTATCCCAACCGCGGTGGCGGGAACGGCTGCCCAGACCAGAACCCAGCGCCAGGTCCTGATGGGCTGGCCGAGGATATGGCCCAGGAGCTTCGCCTTGATCAGCGCTGCCAGGCCGAGGGAAAGCATCAGCGCGATCGCGGCTCCGGCGGCCTTGTACCCGCCCGCCAGCCCCATCCGCTCGACCCCCAACATCGCGCCCACGGTCAGCACCGCCTGCAGACCGATGGTGGCGAGCGAGATCCACAGGTTCTTTATCCGCGCGACGTAGACCAGCGCGGCTTCCGAAACGACGGCCGTCGCAGCCACCACTTCCGCCAAGAGGAGGAAGCCGAGCGCTCCGGTGCCGCCGACGAACTCGCTCCCGACCAGGCCCATCACTCCTTCGCCGGGCAGGCCGAGTGCGAGGCCGATGCCCGCCTGCGCCGCGATGATCCAGAAGCCCACTTGCGAAAGCTGGTCGGCGATCGCCGTGTTGTCGCCCTTCTTCAGGTTCTTGGTGATCACCGGGCCGAGGATCGGCTCGAAGCTGGTCTTCATCTTCTGCGGCAGGCTCGCGACCTGCTGTGCCACGTAGTAGATGCCGACCGCATAGGGGGCCGCGAACAGGCCGAGGATGAAGATGTCGAGCCGGCGCGAGCCCCACTCCACCGCGTCGGCCCCGGCGAGCGGCAAGGCGCGCAGCGTCATCGAACCGATATTGCGCGGCCGGGGGCGCCAGCCTTGCGGTCTCCCGAAAGTCTTGAGGAAGGGCCACAGCGCCACAATCAGGGCGGCGTAGATCGAGGCGAGATAGGCGAGGGCGAGGCCCGAGGCTGGGGCGACGAAATACAGCACCCCGGCCGCGATGGAGATCGTCCACGGTTCGGCCAGCGAGCGGGCGCGCACGGTCGTCGCGATGTCGAAGCGGTAGGCCTGCGCCGCCAGCGCGACCTCCGTCATGGCGAACCCGGGAATGGCGAAGACCAGCAGCTTGTCGAGCGGGCCGTTCATCCCGTTGGGGAACATCGGGTCGGGCACGAACCACAGGAACGTGCCTGCAATTACCGATAGCAGCAGGGCCAGCAGCAGTCCGTCGAGCACGAGGTTCGATTCCGGTTCGTCGCTGTTGGCGAGCCGCTGCGCCAGCCCGCGCTTCTCGCCCATCGAACAGACCAGCGCGAGGAGTTCGACCACGACCAGCGCCGACGCGAAGCGTCCCAGGGCCTGCGCGCCGTAAAGCTGTCCGGCGATGAAGAGGAACGGGATGCGCGCCACCAGCCGCAGCAGGAAGCCGATGAAATTGGTCCGCCCGCCCTTGGCGAGCGCGGCCATGTCGCCGTCCTGCTGCTGCGCTGTTTCTACCATGACGAAACGTCAGTCCTGCGCGCCGGGGTGGCGTTCGGAGCGCAGGGGTCGTGCGAGCAGGCGTTCCACCACGCCCGCCGCGGGCGCGCCGTTCAGCAGGCTGTGGACCGCATCGACGATCGGCATGGAGATGGCATGGCGGCTGGCAATCTCGACCAGCACGGGGGCGGTGAAGGCCCCTTCCGCAACGGTGCGCCGGTCGGCCATCAGGGTATCGGCCGATTGCCCTTCGCCCAGCGCCTTGCCGAGCGAATAGTTGCGGCTGGATGTCGAACTGCAGGTCAGCACCAGATCGCCGAGCCCGCACAGGCCCGCCAGGGTTTCCGTGCGCGCGCCCATCGCTTCGCCGAAACGGAGCATTTCGGCATAGCCGCGCGCGATCAACGATGCGCGGGCGTTCTGGCCCAGCGCCATGCCGTCGACCACGCCGCATGCGATCGCGAGCACGTTCTTGACCGCCCCGCCGATCTCGGCCCCGACGACATCGTCGCTGTAATAGGGGCGGAACTGGGGCCGCCCGATTGCGGGCGCAAGGCGATCCCACTGCTCCTCCCCGCCCGAACAGGCGAGGGTGACTGCGGTGGGCAATCCCGCCGCGACCTCGTGCGCGAAGGTCGGGCCGGACAGCACCGCAACGTTCGAATCGGGGGAAGCCGCACGGGCGACGTGGTTCATCAGATGCCCGGTGCCCTGTTCGATCCCCTTGGAACAAAGCACGAGATCGCGCGGCGTATGCTCCAGCCCCCTCAGAACCGCACCAAGATGCTGCGCGGGCGTAACCGCCAGGACGATCTCGCACGCGGCGAGCTCGCTTAAATCTGTGGTCGCCGCAATGCTTCGCGACAGGGGCGATTCGGGCAGGAACCGGTCATTATGATGATAGGCGTTGATGTCGGCGACGACTTCTTCCTCGTGCGCCCAGATGAGGACCGGCGCGCCGTCCGCCGCGAGCATCTGCGCCAGCGCGGTGCCCCAAGCGCCGGCGCCGATCACCGCGATTTGAGGGGTAGCGCTCATGCCTTCACCCCCGCGCCGCGCACGGGCTGCGCTTCCGGATCGAGGGGCCAGCGCGGGCGGGCCCGGAAATCGAGCGGATCGCCAGCGTGCAGCGGCAGGCGTTCGCAGCCGGCCCACGCAATCATGGCCGCATTATCGGTACAAAGGGCCAGCGGGGGCGCCACGAACCGCATCTCGCGATCCACCGCCAATGTCTCCAGCGCGCCGCGCATCGCCTGATTGGCGGCAACGCCGCCTGCGACGACAAGGGCAGGGGCTTGTTCGAGCGTGTCGAGGGCGCGTGTCAGGCGGTCGAGCACGCAATCGATCGCCGCCTGCTGAAAGCTTGCGGCGATATCGGCGGCTGAATACCGACCCGATTCATGTGCGCGCAGAACCGCGCTTTTCAGTCCCGCAAAGCTGAAATGCGGCTCGGCGCTCCCCTTCAGCGGGCGTGGCAGGGGAACGGCTGTGCTATCCCCCTCGCGCGCCAGCCGCTCGACCGCAGGTCCACCGGGATAGCCAAGGCCGAGAATCTTGGCGGTCTTGTCGAATGCTTCGCCCAGCGCATCGTCGATGGTCGTTGCGTGTCGACGATAGCGACCCACACCCTCCACGCGCAGGATCTGGCAGTGTCCGCCTGAAACGAGCAGCAGGATATAGGGGAAAGCGAGATCGGGATCGGCGAGACGCGGGCTCAGCGCATGCCCCTCCAGATGGTTGATCGCCAGCAGCGGCACGTCGCTCGCCATGGCCAGCGCCTTGCCGGTGACGAGGCCGACCATGACCCCGCCGATCAATCCCGGCCCGGCGGTCGCGGCGATGGCATCGAGGTCGCGCAACTCGACGCCGCTTTCGCTCAGAACCGCATCGATCATCGGCGCGAGCCGTTCCGCATGGGCGCGCGCGGCGATTTCGGGCACGACCCCGCCATAGGGCGCATGCTCCGCCTCCTGCGAGGCGATGCGTTGCGCCACGATGCGTCTGTCGGTGGTGACCAACGCCGCTGCCGTTTCGTCGCAGCTCGATTCTATGCCCAGAACGAGGCCCATCCGGCTTCCCCTTAGCCGATGCCCCCGTTAGGGCAAACCTGCCCATGTCCGATAAGCCCATCCTTCGTCTCGGAACCCGCCGCTCGCCGCTCGCCATGGCGCAAGCGGAGGAAACCCGATTGCGCCTGTGCGCCGCCCATGGGTGGCTAGAGGACGCGGTCGAACTGGTGCCGGTCGTCGCGAGCGGGGACAAGGTGCAGGACCGCCCGCTGGCCGAAATCGGCGGCAAGGCGCTCTGGACCAAGGAACTCGACGCCTGGCTGGCAGCAGGGCGGATCGACGCCGCGGTCCATTCCATGAAGGATGTGGAGACGATCCGACCCGCGGAAATTTCGATCGCCGCTATCCTGCCGCGTGGCGACCGCCGCGATGCGCTGGTCGGGGCGAGCGATGTCTCGGCCATCCCGCAAGGTGCGACGCTGGGCACCAGTGCGCCGCGCCGCGTCGCGCAGATGCTGCACCTGCGGCCCGATCTCAAACCGGTGACGTTCCGCGGAAACGTGGCCACACGGCTGTCGAAGCTCGCGGCGGGAGAGGCCGATGTCACGCTGCTCGCCCGTGCCGGGCTCGACCGGCTGGGCGAGACGGGAGTCGGCCATCCACTGCCGCTGGAGACTTTCCTGCCCGCGGTCGCGCAAGGGGCGATCGGGATCGAGTGTCGCACCGGCGACGAGCGGGCGAAGGCCTTGCTGGGTGCGATCGACGATGCATCGAGCCATGCCGAGGTTTTCGCCGAACGCGCGCTGCTCGCCGGGCTGGGCGGGACCTGCCACAGCCCGATCGCCGTGCTCGCACAGTTCCGTGAAGGCGCGATCGAGATGCGTGCGGCGATATTCAGTGCCGATGGCGCGGAAAGGATCGCAGGCGAAGCGCGCTTCGATGCGGGTGACGGGAGCGCGCCAAGGGACCTCGCGCTCCGGATGCTTGCCGATGCGCCGGCTCTGGTGCGCAACCTGTTCGACGGCGCTCCTTGACCCGCCGGATCGTCGCCATTCGCCCCGAGCCGGGGCTGACCGAAACGCTGACGCGCGCGCACCACATGGGACTGCGGGTCACGGGACTGCCCTTGTCGCAGGCCGAACCGGTAGGGTGGACGCCCCCGGCGGTAGCCTATGACGGCTTGCTGGTGGGCAGCGCCAACGTCTTCCGCCACGGCGGCTCCGAACTCGAAAAGCTGCGCGACGTGCCGGTGCTGGCGGTCGGAGAGAGGACCGCGGACGCCGCGCGCCGGACCGGTTGGCGAGTCGAGGCAACCGGCGAAGGCGGGTTGCAGGCGTTGCTCGACGCCTTGCCCGCGCAGCCGCGCCGGCTGTTGCGCCTGGCGGGCGAGCAACGTGTCGAACTCGCGGTGCCGGATTCGGTAGAGATCGACACGGTCACGCTTTATCGCATGCGCCACCATCAGGTGACGCCCGCGCAAGGCGCGCTGTTCAGCCGCGGTTCGGTCGTGCTGCTCCATTCGGGCGAGGCTGCGGCGCATTTCGCGCGTGAATGCGAGCGGAGCGGGATCGAACGCAATGCGCTGTCCCTGGCCGCGCTCGCCCCGCGCATAGCGGAGGCCGCAGGGCCGGGATGGGGCAAAGTGCGGGTGGCCCCCGCACCGAACGACGCCGCGCTATTGGCTATCGCGGGCGAACTGTGCGAGAGCCCCTGATAAAGCGTGTCGACGGTGGGGTCGGCCTGCGGGACGGGACGGAATGAACGAAACGAGCGTGCAAGGCCCGCGGGGCGTATCTTGGCGGTCCCTGCTGGGGATCGTGCTGTTGCTGCTGTTGATCGCAGCGGCGGTGGCGATATTCATGTGGTGGCGGCCCGATATCGCCGACATCCGCCGCGACGAGGTGGCGCAGGCGGAAAGCGAGAAGGTCATTGCGCCCAGCGCGAGTACCCCGTCGCCCACCGGCGTGACGCAGGCGGCGATGGCGCCACCTCCCAAATCGGCGGCCAGCGTGGCTCGCCAGCAGGGCGGCATCGAACAACGGCTGGCCGCGGCGGAGCAGCGGCTCAACCAGCTCGACATTCAGGCGCAAGCGGCGGCCGGGAATGCCGCGCGTGCGGAAGGGCTGCTGATAGCCTTTGCCGTGCGTCGCTCGATCGAGCGTGGGGCGCAGCTCGGCTATCTGGCCGACCAGCTACGGCTTCGCTTCGGCGATGCCTTGCCCAACGCGGTGTCGACCATCGTGGAAAACTCGCGCGATCCGGTGACGCTCGACCAGCTATCGGCGCGGCTGGAGCAGTTGGGACCGACGCTGGAGGCCCGCGATGCCGGCCCCAGCCTGAGCATGCTCAAGCGTGAATTGAACCAGCTTTTCATCATCCGGCGCGAAAGCTCGCCGTCGCCGACGCCCGAGCGGCGGCTGGAGCGCGCGCGTCTGTTTCTCGAAAGCGGGCGCTACGAGGCGGCGATCGACGAGGTTGGGCGGATGCCTGGGGCCGACAAGGCCGAACGATGGATGGCGGATACGCGGCGCTATGCCGCGGTGCAGCGCGCGCTCGACCTGGTGGAAACGGCGGCGATCCTGGAGCCGCGGCGTTTGCGCGATGGGTCGGGCAATCCGGTCAGCCGTTCCAGTGTGGTGACCATGCAGGGCCAGTCCCAGCAGTAGCGGCGGGGCTCAGGCCTCCAGCATGGCCGGACGATCGCCGGAGACACCGCGCGCTTCGTCCATGAACCAGTCCTTCAGCACCGGGAGCCGCTGGACCGCGCCCATGCCGAGCCGACGGATGGCCGAAGCGGTGCGCCCGGGGACACCGAACAGCCGCGTGAGGCCGTCCGTGGCGAGGGCAACGGAAAAGGCGTCGAGCCCGCGCCAGGTCTCGTAGCGGGCGAGCAATTGCGCATCGCCGAAATCGAGCCCAAGCCGCCGCCCGTCCTCCAGCACTTGTACCAGCGCGCCGACGTCGCGCAGGCCCAGATTGAGCCCCTGCCCGGCGATCGGGTGGATGCCGTGCCCGCTATCGCCCACCAGCGCGAGCCGCTGCGCCGTGATCTTCGCGGTGTGATGAAAGCCGAGCGGGAAGGAGGCGCGCGGGCCGGACACGTCGAGCGCGCCGAACAAATTGCCCATGCGCTTCTCGACCTCCGCCAGGAAAGCGCGGTCGCCAAGTTTCACGACCCCCGCGGCATCGCGCTGCGACACGGTCCAGACCAGCGCGCTGCGATGACGACCCTGTTGATCGTCGAGCAGGGGCAGCAGCGCGAAGGGCCCGGCGGGGTAGAAGATTTCCCAGGCCACGTTGCCGTGCGGCTTCTCGTGGAGCAGCCCAGCGATAATCGCGCTATGATCGTATTGCCACTTGGCGACCGGAATCCCGGCTTGCTCGCGGGTGGGCGAACCGCGACCCTCGGCCGCTATCATCAGGCTCGCTTTGAGCCGTGTTCCGTCGGCTAAGCGCACCGAGGCTCCGAACTCGTCGCGGGTGCGTTCGACCACCTCCGCGCTGGAATGCCACGCAATGCGCTTTTCCCCACGCGCGGCTTCGAACAGAGAGAGGCGCAACTGCCGGTTGGCGAACATTCGGCCCAGCGAACCCTCGTGCGGTTCGGGGCGGAAATCGATGCGGCCGGGCCGCAGCTGATCGGACACCGCGATGGTGTCGATCGGGCAGCCATGCGGCTCCAACGCTTCGGTCAGCCCGATATGGCGGAACAGGTTCCAGCTCGCGGTCGAGATCGCCGAAGCGCGCCCGTCGAACCCTTCCGCCGTCAGATCGGCGGGATCGGCGCGATCCACGACATGGCTGGTGAAGCCACGGCTTGCCGCGGCGAGGGCCAGCGTCATGCCCACCAGGCCGCCGCCGAGGATCAGGAGGTCGCGCTTGTCGTCCATCGCCCTCGCTCCTAGAGGGCGAGACACCATGCGCGCAAGTTCGTTGCCCCGCATCGCGGTGCTTTTCCTCGCTGTCCTCGCCTCTCTCCTGGCGCAGCCTTCGCATGCGCAAGGGGTCGAGCCGCCGCATCTCAGGCCCCAATTGTTGCTGGTCGACAGCGGCGATGGCGGGCGGGAGCGGACCTATGCGCTGGTGTTCGATCCAGAGCCCGGCTGGCACGGTTACTGGCGCAACCCCGGCGATGCCGGCTTGCCGATGCATCTGGAATGGAACTGGCCCCGCGACTGGATCGGAGAACTGCAATATCCCGTCCCGCAACAACTCGTGATCGGCGGGCTGATGAACCATGTGTACGAGCACCAGTACGCGGTGCTGGTGCCAGTGAAGATGCCGAGCGGGGCGCAGGCCGAGGGCCGTGAGCCCCTGTCGGTGAAAGCTCGCTGGCTCGCCTGCACGGACCGGATCTGCGTTCCCGAAAGCGCCACTCTGGTGGCCGGCGACGCGCGCGGGAGCGAAGCGCGTTTCGCCAAATGGCAGGCCGCCATTCCCCCATTGCTCGATCGGACCGCGCGCTTCGATGCGCAGGGCGGTTCTCTCACGCTCGCGATCCCGGTGCCAGGCAGTTTCGACCTAGCAAACCCCCATGTCTTCATCGGCGAGGGCGAGGTTGTCGATTACGCCGCACCCCAGACCTTCTCACGCACGGGCGACACGCTCATCGCGCGCTTGCCGCGAACGGAAGACGGACAAACGCCGGAGAAAATCACCGGCATCCTCGCCTATGGCGATGGGCAGGGCTTTCGTTTCGAAGCCGTGCCGGGGTCCGTCCCTGCGACCGGTGAACCGCTCGGCGCGGGCGGACCAGGCTCATCGCTCGCACTGCTGGTGCTCGGCGCGATCCTGGGCGGGCTGATCCTCAACGTCATGCCCTGCGTGTTTCCCATCCTGAGCCTGAAGGCGCTGGCTCTCGCGAAGGCGGGCGGCACCGAACGGGCGGCGCGGCGCGATGCGCTGGCCTATACCGCGGGCGTGCTGGTGGCCTGCCTCGCGCTCGGTGGCCTGCTGCTGGGCTTGCGCGGCGCCGGGGTCCAGGTGGGCTGGGCGTTCCAGTTGCAGCAACCGGTTGTGCTCATTGCGCTGTTCCTGCTTGGCTGTGCGATCACCGCCAATTTCCTGGGCCTGTTCGAAATACCCGGTATCGCAATCCGCGGCGGCGCGCCCAGCAGCGGCACGGGAGGTTCATTCGCCACCGGTCTTCTCGCCGCGTTCGTCGCAACGCCGTGTACGGGGCCATTCATGGCGGCGGCGCTGGGCGCGGCGCTGGTGCTACCACCGATCGCGGCGCTCGCTCTGTTCGCCGGATTGGGGCTAGGGCTCGCGCTTCCGTTCCTGCTCCTGGGGTTCATCCCCGCACTGCGGTCGCGCCTGCCACGTCCCGGCCCATGGATGGAGCGGTTTCGCCGGTGGATGTCGCTGCCGATGGGCCTGACCGTTGTTGCGCTCGGCTGGCTCCTCTGGCGTATCGGGGGCACCGGCTGGGCGCTGTCGGTCGGGGCGATCGCGATCGTGATGGTGGGCCTGCTGCTCCAGCTCGGGCGGAGCCAGCGCAGGCTGGACGGTCGGGGCCTGCTGCCCGCCATCGGCGCCTGCGCGGCGGCCGCGTTCGCGCTGGTCGCGCTTCCCGCGCCGCCCGCCGTGGTCAGCGCAGGCGCGGACAGTCTGCTGGAGCCGCAGCCTTTCAGCGCCGCCGCGCTGGCCGATGCGCGGGCCAGCGGCCGGCCGGTGTTCGTGTGGTTCACCGCCGACTGGTGCCTCACTTGCAAGGTCAACGAGGAGGTCGCGATCGAGCGTGAGACGACCGCCGACGCCTTCGAGCGCGCAGGGGTGAAGACCTTGCGCGGCGACTGGACGCGTCCCGATCCGCAGATCACGCAATTCCTTGCCGAACAAGGCGTGGCAGGCGTGCCGCTCTACCTGTGGTACAAGCCCGGCGCAGGCGATCCCGAGCAACTGCCCCAGGTCCTGACGCCCGATACGCTGGTCAGCCGGGCGGAGAGGGCGACGCCTCGGGGCTCTGCGCGATCTGGGTCAGATCCGAGCACGCCTCGATAAGCTTCCCCGGCAGCGGGCTGGGGTGCAGCATCAGGCTTCCCGCGCCCGGAATCGTCAGCTCGACATCGTGCGAGCCGGTCAGCACGTCGAGCTCGGCGCTGTCCGCGGACTGCCCACCCTCCCACAACCATGCGCGCCCGTTGTTGCGGGCGGCAACCTCGAACCGTTCGACATGGCCGTTCCCGATCAGCGCCATGATCGCCTTCGCATTGCGATCGGCGGGGGAGAAGCGGGTGAAATCGATCCGCGGCACCTCGGTGGAGGTGTCGCACCGTATCGCCAGGAACGGCATCTTGCCGGGAACCCCGTAGAGGATCCGCAGCGGCTGCGCACCGGCGGCCCAGACGGCGCCCTTCGCATCGGGTGACGGCAGCGGGTCCGAAGCGAAGGTTTCCGCTTGTCTGGTGAGCGTCATGCGCGAGACGTAATCATCCGATGCCGGCGGCTTGCACGCGGTGCAGACCAGCAGGAGGGCGAGGGCAAGCGGGCGGGAAGGCGACATGTCCGCCCGCCATAATCGCGCGAACGGCGCGTCCGCAATAGGGTTCGGCAGGGTTATGCCGCTCGCTTGGCGATCCGATCCAGTTTCGTCCAGTGCATACGGCGGAGAGGAGTTGCATTCACGATGGCCGAAATAGCGTGCGACGCGCTGAGCCTCACCGCATTTTCTTCTGCGTTCGCCCGTATCGAAGCTTCCGCGTCCCCGGCCTGCCCTCATTGCTGCGTCCCACGCGCGGCGCTTTCTGCTCACCCTCGGGCAAGCCAAGCTCGTCGTTTTCGAGCTGGCGGATTTCGTCGCGCAGGCGGCCGGCTTCCTCGAATTCGAGGTTGGCGGCGGCGTCGCGCATCTTCTTTTCCAGGTCCTCGATATAGGCGCGCAGATTATGGCCCACGAGGTTCTGTGGTTCGTCCTCGACCGCGCCGTCCTCGCCCTTGCTCGCATGGGCGACGATGTCGGCGATCGCGCGGCGGATTGTGGTCGGGGTGATCCCGTGTTCCTCGTTATACGCGCGCTGTTTCTCGCGGCGGCGCTCGGTCTCCGCCATCGCGCGTTCCATCGAACCCGTGATGCGGTCGGCGTAGAGGATCACACGGCCATCCACGTTACGCGCGGCGCGACCGATGGTCTGGATCAGCGAAGTCTCCGACCGCAGGAAGCCTTCCTTGTCCGCGTCGAGGATGCACACCAGCCCGCATTCGGGAATGTCGAGCCCCTCGCGTAGCAGATTGATGCCGACCAGCACATCGTACACGCCCAGCCGCAGGTCGCGGATCAGCTCGATACGTTCGAGGGTTTCGACGTCGGAGTGCATGTAGCGCACCTTTACCCCGGCCTCGTGCATGAATTCAGTGAGGTCTTCGGCCATGCGCTTGGTCAATGTCGTGACCAGCGTGCGATAGCCCTTCTTGGCGGTCTCCTTGCACTCGTTGATGCAATCCTGGACCTGGTCCTCGACCGGACGGATATCGACCGGGGGGTCGATGAGGCCGGTGGGGCGGATGACCTGCTCGGCGAAGACGCCGCCGGTCTGCTCCATCTCCCAGCTGCCCGGCGTCGCGCTGACACAAAAGGTTTGCGGGCGCATCGCGTCCCATTCGTTGAAGCGCAGCGGACGATTGTCGATGCAACTCGGCAGGCGGAAGCCGTATTCGGCCAGCGTGAGCTTGCGCCGGTGGTCGCCGCGCGCCATCGCGCCCACCTGCGGCACCGTCTGGTGGCTCTCGTCCACGAACAACAGCGCGTTCTCGGGCAGGTATTCGAACAGCGTCGGCGGCGGTTCGCCGGGCAGGCGGCCGGTCAGGAAGCGGCTGTAGTTCTCGATGCCGTTGCAGCTGCCGGTCGCGGCGATCATCTCGAGGTCGAAATTGGTGCGTTGTTCCAGCCGCTGGTGTTCGAGCAGCTTGCCTTCCGCCTCCAGCTCCTTGAGCCGTTCGGCCAGCTCGAACTTGATGGCTTCGGCAGCCTGTTTCATCGTCGGCCCGGGCGTTACGTAGTGCGAGTTGGCATAGACGCGCACCTTGTCCAGCTTGGTGCCGGGTTTACCGGTGAGCGGATCGAACTCGACGATTTCTTCAATGTCGTCCCCGAAGAAGCTGATCCGCCACGCGGTGTCTTCGTAGTGGCTGGGGAAGATTTCCAGATTGTCGCCGCGCACGCGGAAATTGCCGCGCGCGAAGGCCGCGTCGTTGCGCTTGTATTGGAGCGCCACCAGCTTGCGGATCAGCTCGCGCTGGTCGACGCTCTCGCCCTGCTTGATGTCGAAGATCATAGCCGAGTACGTCTCGACCGAGCCGATACCGTAGAGGCAGGATACCGAAGCCACGATCAGCACGTCGTCGCGCTCCAGCAGCGCGCGCGTGGCCGAGTGGCGCATCCGGTCGATCGCCTCGTTCACCGAGCTTTCCTTCTCGATGTACGTGTCGCTGCGCGGCACGTAGGCCTCGGGCTGGTAGTAGTCGTAATAGCTGACGAAATACTCGACCGCGTTGTTGGGAAAGAAGCTGCGGAATTCACCGTAGAGCTGCGCGGCGAGGATCTTGTTGGGTGCCAGGATCAGCGCGGGCCGCTGCAGTTCCTCGATCACCTTGGCCATGGTGAAGGTCTTGCCGGAGCCCGTTACGCCCAGCAGGCACTGCGTCTGGTCGCCCTCCCGCGCGGCCCCGACCAGTTCGGCGATCGCGGTCGGCTGGTCGCCTGCGGGCTCGTAGTCCGACACCAGTTCGAACCTCTTGCCCGGCATCGACTTCTCGGGCCGGTTTGGCTTGTGCGGGGTGAAGCTGCCGGAGGTATCGGGCTCTTCCAGCCCGCGACGGATAACGAGTTCGGCCATGTGCCCCGATATGGGGCATCGCAGCGGGCGCCGCAATGACAGGTGGCGCACTGGTGCACACACGCGGCACCCGACCTTCGCGACAGCGATCTGACATGGTCCACGCGATACTTGGAACCGCGGAGCATTCCCTTATGTTACGGTTTCATGGCATCGCTCGCTCCTCCGATCAGCTGGACCGCGTCCGCGCAGACGGTGCGCCGACGCGTGTCGCTGGCGCTGGAGAAGGAGGCGCGCAAGGCGCGCCGCCCCTCGCTACGGTTGCTGGTGGCGGAGCTGTCCTATCTCGCCGAACCCGTGTTGCAGCGCGTACGCGATTTCGCCGATCCCTACGTCCTGCCGAAAACGCACGAACCGCAGACGGTGATGCTGGTGCCCGGCTTCCTCTCGCACCCGGTCCGCATGCGCCGCATGGCGCACAAGCTGGAGCAGGCGGGGCACAAGGTGAAGCGCTGGGGGCAAGGCATGAACACCGGCGTGTCGGAAGATCGCCTGCGTCTGGCCGAGCAGCGCCTGGTCGATCTCCACCGTCGCTACGGTCGCAAGGTGTGGCTCGTCGGCTGGAGCCTGGGCGGCCTGTATGCGCGCGAGATCGCCAAGTTGCAGCCCGATCTGGTGGCGGGGGTCATCACCATGGGGAGCCCGTTCTCCGGCGATTTGCGGGCGAACAATGCCTGGCGGGTCTATCAACTGGTCGCCGGGCATCGCGTCGATCAGGTTCCGGTGGAGGCGCAACTGGCCGAGAAGCCCCCGGTCCGCACAATCGCTTTCTGGAGCCCGCGTGACGGAGTGATCGACCCGCGGTGCGCCGCGGGGCGGCCTGGCGAACGCGACCGAGCGGTCGCCTTGCGCTGCTCGCATATGGATTTCGCATTCTCGCGTACCGCCATTCGCGCGGTGGCCCGGGAACTCGATCGCTCCTGAACCTTTCTAGCATGGGAGAGGAGGTGGCGGGCCTTGAGGGTCTAACGAGGGGGATTCATGTCCGAGGGCGACGCCCAATTCGATGAAATGCAGATTGCAGGTGGCGGGGTGCGCGAAGCCTATTCGGAATATTCCGAATGGTTCGAAGAGCAGGATATGGCCCTGCTTCGCCGCAAGCATTTCGAGGCGGAAGGGCAGTTCCGCCGCACCGGCATAACTTTCAACGTCTATGGCGAGGATGAGGCGGAAGAGCGCCTGATCCCGTTCGACATGGTGCCGCGCATCATCAGCGCAGCCGAGTGGCGCAAGCTGACGCGCGGGATCGAGCAGCGGGTGAGCGCTCTCAACGCATTCATGCACGACCTCTATCACCGGCAGGAAATCATCCGCGCCGGGCGCATCCCGGAACGACTCTTCCGCCAGAACGACGCGTGGTTGCCCAATATGGTGGGCTTCACCCCGCCGGGCGGGGTCTATACCCACATTGTCGGGATCGACCTGGTTCGCACAGGACCCGACGAGTTCTTTGTGCTGGAAGACAATGCCCGGACGCCTAGCGGCGTCTCCTACATGCTGGAAAACCGCGAGACCATGATGGCGATGTTCCCCGATCTGTTTACACGGATCGGTGTGGAGGCGGTGTCGAACTATCCCCGTCGCCTTGCCCGCAGTCTCGCCGCCTGCGCTCCCGCCTCCACGGTGGGGAAGCCGACCGTGGCGGTGCTGACGCCCGGCATCTACAACAGCGCCTATTTCGAGCACGCCTTCCTCGCCGATCAAATGGGCGCGGAACTGGTCGAGGGGTCGGACCTGCGCGTCATCGACGGGCATGTCCAGATGCGCACGACCCAAGGCTATCAGACGGTCGATGTCCTCTATCGCCGGGTCGACGACGAATTCCTCGACCCGCTGACCTTCAATCCCGACAGCGTGCTGGGCGTGCCCGGCATCATGGACGTCTATCGCGCGGGCAACATCACCATCGCCAATGCGCCGGGCACCGGGGTCGCCGACGACAAAGCGATCTATTCGTTCATGCCCGACATCGTCGAGTTCTACACCGGCGAGAAGCCGCTATTGCCCAATGTCGAGACATGGCGCTGCGCCGACCCCGACAGCCTCAAATACGTTCTCGACAACCTGGCGGAACTGGTGGTGAAGGAGGTTCACGGTTCGGGGGGCTACGGCATGCTGGTCGGCCCTGCCTCGACGCGCAAGCAGATCGCGGAATTCCGGCAGAAGATCGAAGCGCGCCCGGACAATTACATCGCGCAACCGACCCTGTCGCTGTCGACCTGCCCGATCTTCACCCGCAAGGGGCTTGCCCCGCGGCATGTCGACTTGCGTCCCTTCGTGCTCATGTCTCCCAACGGTGTGGACATCACCCCGGGTGGGCTGACCCGGGTGGCGCTGAAGAAGGGCTCGCTGGTGGTTAATTCCAGCCAGGGTGGCGGGACCAAGGATACCTGGGTGCTCAAGGACTGATGGGGGGGACGACACGCATGCTGGGCCGCACCGCCAATGGCCTGTTCTGGATGTTCCGCTATCTCGAGCGGGCGGAGAACACCGCGCGCCTGCTCGATGCCGGGCTGCGCATGGCGCTGACCCGCGACATGGTGACCGCGGAGGAGGAATGGCGCTCCGTCATCCAGACCGCCGGGCGGCGCGAGGCCTACGAGGCGCATCACGCGACCTATACCGGCGTGCAGGCGTGGAATTTCATCCTGCGTGACAAGGCCAATCCGAGCAGTGTCATGGACATGGTCGATGGCGTACGCACCAATGCCCGAGCCGCGCGCAATGCGATCAGCGGCGAGCTGTGGGAAGCGGTCAACGAAATCTGGATGCAGATGAACGACATGCTGGCACGTCCTGTGGGGCAGGGCTCGGTCGGCAATGTCATCACCGCCATTCGCCACGGCGGCACGCTGGCGCACGGGGCGCTGGCCGGCTCGATGTTGCGGGACGAGGGCTATCATTTCGCGCGTGCCGGGACGTTTGTGGAGCGCGGCGACAGCACCGCCCGCATCCTCGACATCAAATATTATCTGCTGTTGCCCTCGCTGTCCTATGTCGGGTCGAGCCTCGATACCGGGCAGTGGGACACGGTCCTGCGTTCCGTATCGGGCGACCGCGCCTATCGCTGGCTGAACGCCGCCAACATCGACGCGCGCGGTATCGTCCAATTCCTCGCGCTCGACGACCGCTTCCCCCGGAGTCTCGCCTTCTGTCACAGTCAGTTGCGCGAGGAACTGGCCGCGTTGGCCCGGCTGCACGGCGTGGAAGGCCAGAGCAACGCGCTGATGCGCGAGGCCGACACGCGGCTCGCCAACCTCTCGGTCGAGGATATCTTCGACCGGGGGCTGCACGAATTCCTGACCGAATTCATGCAGTCCAACGCCGCCATCGCTCAGGCGATCGGCGAAGATTACAGGTTTCACCTCTGATGCGCCTATCCGTCCGCCACACCTCCCGTTATCGCTTTTCCGAGCCCGTCGTGCACGCGCTGCAACGCCTGCGGCTCACGCCCAAGAGCACGCAGGGTCAGGAAATCGTCGAATGGTCGATGCATTACGACGGCGCCGAGGAGGAGCTGGAATATGACGACCAGCATCACAACACTACGACGCTGGTCGCTGTCGAACCGGGTGCGCAAGAGGTCGTCATCACCTGCTCCGGAACGGTCGATACTCACGATCATGCGGGAGTGATCGGCAGCCATGCGGGGCATCTGCCCCTGTGGAGTTTCCTGTCGCAGACCAAATTGACGCGACCGGGGCCGAGTGTGCGCAGCCTGATGAAGAAGCTCGATAACAGTCTCGGCCCGCTCGATTATCTTCACGCCTTGTCACAGACAATCCGTGACGAAGTCGAGTATCGCACCGGGGAGACGGGTGTCACCACGACTGCCGAACAGGCTGCCGAGCAGGGCCGCGGGGTGTGTCAGGACCATGCGCACATCTTTATCGGTGTGGCACGGCAGCATGGCATTCCAGCACGCTACGTCAGCGGATATCTGATGATGAACGACCGCATCGATCAGGAGGCCACGCATGCGTGGGCCGAAACGCATGTCGAAGGTCTGGGCTGGGTCGGCTTCGACATCTCCAACGGCATCAGCCCCGACCAGCGCTATATTCGTGTCGCGACCGGCCGCGACTATCGCGACGCCGCACCGATCACGGGCATCAGTTTCGGGACGACGACGGAGGACCTTCGTGTCGACGTCGCAGTCGAGCAGCAGCAGGTCGACCAGCAGTAGATACCTTGCCGTCGGGGTTGATCGCTCCGACGCGCAATGCCAGCGAGGTGGCGGATCGGCGAGGCTCCGTTCGCGTCCGCCAGGGAGACGAAGATGACTTATTGCGTTGGCATGGTGCTGGAGAAAGGCCTCGTTCTAATGAGCGACACCCGAACCAATTCGGGCGTCGACAACATTTCGACGTTCCGCAAGATGCACCACTGGCGCGTGCCCGGAGAACGCATCATCACCCTGATGACGGCGGGCAATCTGGCAACGACCCAGGCGGTCGTCAGCCAGTTGGAGGAGCGGACCAAGCTGCCCGAGAACCGGGCGAATTCGGTCCTGGAAAGTGCGACGATGTTCAACGTTGCCACCGAAGTGGGGCGACTGCTCCACGAGATCATCGAGGAACGCCAGAAGGCCAATGGCGACCGGGGGAAGGGGCGTTTCACCGCCTCCATTATCCTCGCCGGGCAGATCACGGGCATGGAGCCGCGCCTGTTCCTGATCTATCCGGAAGGCAATTTCATCGAAGCCAGCTTCGACACGCCTTTCTTCCAGATCGGCGAGACCAAGTACGGTCGCCCGATCCTGATCCGTGGTTACGATCCGCAGATGAGTTTCGAAGATGCGGTGAAGCTGTTGATGGTGAGCTTCGATTCGACGCTCAAGGCGAACCTGTCGGTCGGCCTGCCGCTGGACATGATGGTGATCGAGAAGGACGGCTTCGCGCCCGCCCATTCGCGGCGGATCGAGGGCGACGATCCCTACTTCCAGGAAATCTCGTCCAGCTGGAGCGACGCGCTGCGTCACGCCTTCTACTCGCTGCCCGATTACACCTTTCAGACCTAGGAATTTTACCTAATAGTAAACCTTTAATCAGCGCGGTGCACCGTACAAACGCGGGTGCCGACTACATCCATAATTGACCAAATATTACGGGTACCGGGCGGCTACGAAGCGTCCTTGCTCACGCTACTTGGTCCATATCCGCATTACCCCCGATTGTGTCGTTCACTAGCCAACCGCATCGTTGCTTGCATGGAAGCCACGGTCCTGCATTGCGTCGACGCGGATAGCCGGACACGGGCGGAACTTGCGCGGGCGACGTTCGCGCTGGGCTATCATGCCGAGGTTTACGGCTCGATCGAAGAGCTCGCCCAGCATGCGCCCGAGGACGGTATCGTAATTGCACGGGACGATCCGAGCAGAGGCGGAATATCCGAAGCGCTGGACGTTCTCGAAAGAAGCGGTGTCTGGCTGTCGGTGATAGCCATGGGGGACGCGCCTTCCGCCGCGCGTATCGTCGCCGCGGTGAAGGCGGGTGCACTTGACTACCTCTCCCTGCCGCTCGATCGGCAACGCTTCGCCGCCACCTTGCGCCGGGTGGGGGAGGAGGCGCGGCGCGCGGCCCAATTGCGCCGACGGATGATCGAAGCGCGCGCGAGGATCGCGGACCTGACGACCCGTGAACGGGAGGTGCTGGACCAGCTGACCGAAGGCGCGAGCAACAAAGCGATCGCGCGCGCGCTGGCGATCAGTCCGCGCACGGTCGAAATCCACCGGGCGAACATGATGGGCAAGCTCGGCGCGCGCCATCCCGCGGACGCGGTGCGGCTACGGATCGAGGCGCGGCTGGAGCCGCCGATCGCGGGATAGAGCCGCAACGCTAACGGCAGAAGCTTCCGTCCCCGCTTTCCAGGTGGAAGTGATCGTGATGCGCGGCATTGTAATCCGGGCCGAGGACGGTGCCGAACCGTTTGCAGGCGCTGGCGTGCACGATGCGCAGGAAGTCGCGCTTCGCCCCGTCCCCGCTGTTCCAGTCGCCGGATACGCTGATGCGACGCCCGTCCGTCAGCACGAAGGCGGCGATATCGACCGCTTCGGCGCGCGAATGGGCCGAGCGGCGCGAGCTGCCCGCGACGTTGCGGCACGAATAGCTGCCGAACGTCTCGATCCGCGCAAGAGGCGCACCCAGATGGCGGCGCGCGGCGCGATCGACGCCATAGCGCGCCCAACCCTCCAGCGTACTGGCGAGCGGGCAGGTCACCGGCCCGATATTGCCCAGCTCCACCGTTCCCACATCTGCCGCGAGGCCCGAGAGTTGGACGGTGCCCAGCGTATGGCAGCCGTCCCCGAAGTAGCGATCGGGGAGGGCGGAGAAGGTCGCCCCCTGATCCGCCAGGCGCGCCAGGCAGAGCCGGTTGGCGGGGCTTTCGGCGACAGGTTGCGCCACGTCGCGTGCGGGGCGGGCGGGTTCCGGGGTGCTGCCTTTGCCACCGGGCAGCAGAGAGCAGGCCGGCAGCGACAGAGCAGCGGTCAGAACCGCGATAGAGGCGAGACCTCGAGCCATTCGGCCATTCTCGCCCCTCGCGGTTAACGCGATCCGAATAAGGTCGGTCAGGTCGGCACGCTCTGCGAGGCGGCGCGGGTCGCTTCCCCTCGGCGGGTGGCGCTCGACACCAGCCAGATGGCGAGGCAGGCGGCGACGAAGCCCGGGATGATCTCGTAAACCCCCGGGCCGCCCAGAAAGGCGTCGTTCCAGCCAAGCGCAATCCAGCCGACCACCACCGCCGCCCCGGTGACGAGGCCAGCGACCGCGCCCGCGCCCGTCATCCGCTTCCACGTCAGGGCGAACAGGATCAGCGGGCCGAAGGCGGCGCCGAACCCGGCCCAGGCGTTGGAGACGAGGCCCAGCACCTCGCTGTCGGGGTCCGCAGCGATGGCGATCGCCGCCAGCGCGACCAGCAGCACCGCCAGCCGCCCGACATTCACCGCCTCGCGTTCGCTCGCTTCCTTGCGGAAGAACAGGCGATAGAAATCCTCGACCAGCGAGCTGGAGCTGACCAGCAGCTGCGAGCTGATCGTGCTCATGATCGCGGCCAGCAGCGCGGCCAGCAGGAAGCCGGTGATCAGCGGCTGGAACAGCAGGTCGGCAAGGACAATGAAGATCGTTTCGGGATCCTCGATCGGAATGCCGTTGCGCGACAGATAGGCGCGGCCGGCAAGGCCGATGCCGAGCGAGCCGAGCAGGCAGATCGCCATCCAGCCGAGGCCGATATTGCGGGCAGTGGGCATCGCCTCCACGCTGCGCACCGCCATGAAGCGCACGATGATGTGCGGCTGGCCGAAATAGCCCAGGCCCCACGTTACTGCCGACAGGAAGCCGACGAAGGTCAACCCGTTGGTGATGTCGAGGAAGCCCGGCTGGACATTGGTGAGCGATTCGCCCGCGCTGCCGCCCGGTCCGAACATGATGACCAGCGGCATGATGACTAGTGCCAGCATCATGATGACGCCCTGCACGAAATCGGTCAGGCTGACCGCCAGGAAGCCGCCGACCATGGTGTAGGCGAGCACCACGCCGCAGGTGATCCAGATGCCCAGCATGTAATCGCTCATCGCGACATCGGGCAGCAGCCCGGCGAAACTGGTCGCGAACAGCTTGCCCCCGCCGACGAGGCCGGCGGCGGTATAGACGGTGAAGAACAGCACCACGATGATGGCGGAGATCACGCGCAGCGCCACCGCCTTGTCCGGGAAACGATTGGCGAGGAATTCGGGAATCGTAAGCGCGTTGCCCAGCTCTTCCGTCTGTTGCCGCAGGCGCGGGGCGACGATCACCCAGTTGGCGATGGCGCCCAGGAACAGGCCGATCCCGATCCACGCTTCCACCAGCCCCGAGGCGTAGAGCGCGCCGGGTAGGCCGAGCAGCAGCCAGCCAGACATATCCGAGGCACCGGCGGACAGCGCGGCGACCGAGGGGGGCAGGTTGCGCCCTGCGAGGAGATAGCCTTCGCTGGTGTCGGTCGATTTGCGCCACGCATAGAGCCCGATGCCAAGCATCAGGATGAAATAGGCGGCGAGCGAAATGAGTGTTCCCGTCTGCATGCAGCACCTAGTAACAAATGAAACCGGTTTTGGCCACCGAGGGCCGCGAACATCCCCATACCGCGATAAAGCGTAAAGCCCGGACGGGCTGGGATGCGCCGGGCGAGCGAGTGCCCGAATTGACAGGGAACATGCGAGAGACGCGGATCATTGCAAGGATTAATTTGGAAGTTCGTGTGGTTCTTGCGTGCGCAACTTCGAGCAACCTCCTGTAATTCATCCCGCTTTGCGCTCTACGACCGGCAAGCAAGATTTTTGTGCGGCGGCACCCCCGCGAGGCTCTCTCGCAGCATCGTTCCTCCCCGGCGCGGGTGACGAAGGTGACACCCCGTCACTTTCGCCAGCGATGTGTAAGTCTTGAAATATGAAGCATTTTGCTGGTTCTCGTGCGACCGGACGGACAGGTGCATGGCGAGCGGAGGCCGGTCCTCCTCCTCTTCGGCGATGAAAGTCGGGAGGTGATACACAGCTTCGACCAGGTAGGAAATTTAACCCCGCTCGTCGGACCCCGGCCCAGTCCCACCCGTTCGACAGGAGAAACGTGGCCTCGCGCCTCATTAAGTGCCTCAGGAAATCCAGACAGCAGGAGATATACATGACCGCCGCATCCGACCGTTTTTCAGGAAAGACCGTGATAGTCACCGGATCCTCGTCCGGCATCGGCCGCGGCATCGCGGAACGTTTCGCAGCGGAAGGGGCTAACGTTGTGCTCAATTCGCGCAGCCGCGACGATATCGAGAAGGTCGCCGAGGGGCTGGACGAGAACCGCACGCTGCTGGTGGAAGGCGACGTTTCGAAACCCGAATTCGCGAAGGATATCGTCGCCAAGACGGTGGAGCGCTTCGGCGGGCTCGACGTGCTTTGCAACAATGCCGGCGTCGGTGGCAACGGTCCGCTCGCAGAAGCGAGCGACGACGATATCGACCAGATGATCGACATCAACGTGAAGGGCGTCCTGTATCTGTGCCGCGCGGCGATCCCCGAACTCGCAAAGGCCAACGGCAGTATCGTCAACACCTCCAGCGTCTCGGGCACCGGCGGCGACTGGACGATGCCGATCTATTGCGCTTCGAAGGGCGCGGTGACCAATCTGACCCGCGCACTGGCGATGCAGTTGGGCCAGCAGGGCGTGCGGGTGAACGCCGTGTGCCCCAGCTTCACCCGGTCCGAGATGAGCAGCGGGATCGAGGAGAACGATGCGCTGATGACCGCCTTCATGCGCCGCATGCCGCTGGGCCGCCCCGGTGAGCCGGAGGATGTCGCGGCAGTGGTCGCCTTCCTCGCATCGGACGACGCGCGCCATGTGACGGGAGTGAACCTACCGGTGGACGGCGGCGTCAGCGCATCCAATGGCCAGCCGAATTTCGGGGCGTTCCAGTAGGGCGCGTGGGACGCCCTTGACGTTCGTCGTTTAGCCTATTAGCTAAATGGCTATGACCGGTGTGTTCGATGCTCTGTCCCATCCCATTCGGCGCGAGGTGCTGGAGCTGCTGAAAGGCGGGGGGATGAGCGCCGGCGACCTTGCCGATAATTTCGCGGTCAGCAAGCCGACCATGTCGGGCCATTTCGCGAAGCTGAAGGCAGCGGGGCTGATCCTGGGTGAGAACCGCGGCGGACAAGTGATCTATACGCTCAACATGTCGACGCTGGAGGAGGCGCTGATGGGCTTCATGGGCCGGATGGGGATGGAGCGCCCGGCGAACGGGGCGGCTCTGCCTGCCCCAGCGCAAGGAACCACGCGATGAATACCCGCACGCCGCTGATCGTGTCGCTTGCCCTCGCGGTCGCAATGGCGATGTTCGCGCTCTACGCCGCGTCGCTGTTACCCGACGGCGCGCAATTGCCCACGCACTGGAACGCGGCGGGCGAGGTCGACGATACCAGCCCGGCGCTCTTCGCCCTGCTCATGCCGGTGGGCCTGGTTATCTTCCTTGCCGCCCTGTTCGCGATCATTCCCCGGATCGAACCGCTGCAGAATCAGCTGGATGCCTCGGGCGACCTGCTGAAGGCCGTGTGGTACGCGATGCTGGCGCTGATGGTGCTGGTGCAGGCCATGATCGCCATGCCGGCCTTCGGGCGGGAGCCTTCCGCCGATCTCTTGATCGTCGGGGTGGGGGTGCTATTCATCGTGATCGGCAACATGCTGCCCAAGAGCCGACCCGGTTTCTTCGTCGGCATCCGCACGCCCTGGACGCTGACTGATACCGACAACTGGATCGCCACCCACCGGCTGGGCGGCAAGCTGTTCATGGCAGCGGGTGCGGCCATCCTGTTGACGGTGATCCTGCCATTCGCCCCATCGACCCGCGCGGGGATCATGATCGGCGCGACTGTCGTGGCGGCGCTGTTGCCCGCGATATACAGCTGGTTTTTCTGGCACCGGAGCAGGAAAGAAGGGGAGACGGGCCGATGAGCATGGCGATCGGTTTGGCGCTTGCGCTGGGCGGCGTCGCAGCGGCCCCGGCGGCGACAGCACAGGATACGCCTATGGAGCGAGCCATTACCGCGCCGGGGCCGAAGGGCGACCTTGCGGGGACGCTGCGCGAACCTGCGGGGGATGGCGATGCGCCCGTGGTGCTGATCCTGCCCGGCTCCGGCCCGACGGATCGTGACGGCAACAGCCCGATGGGCCTGAAGGCGGCGACCTATCGCTATCTGGCGGACGATCTCGCCGCGCGGGGGATCTCCAGCGTGCGGATCGACAAGCGCGGGATGTTCGGCAGCAGCGCGGCGGGCAGTCCGGAAGATGTGACGATCGGGGCCTACGCCGCGGACACGCGCAGCTGGATCGGCGCGATCCGCGAGGAAACCGGGGCCGGGTGCGTCTGGCTGCTCGGCCACAGCGAGGGCGGCCTGATCGCGCTCGCCAGCGCGGCGCAGAGCGGGGAGGGGGTGTGCGGCCTCATCCTCGTCGCCGCTCCCGGCCGCCCACTGCAGGACATCATCCGCGAGCAGCTGCGCGCCAATCCAGCCAACGCGTTTCTATTGACGGACGCGGACCGCATCATCGACGCGCTGATCGCGGGCGAAACCGTGCCCGACAGCGAAATACCCGTGCCGCTGCTGCCGCTGTTCCGCGAAAGCATCCAGGGTTTTGTGCGCAGCGAATTCGCGCTCGATCCGGCGGAGCTGGCGAAGGCGACCGACCTGCCGCTATTGCTGGTCTATGGCGGTCGCGACTTGCAGGTGCCGCTTGCCGATGGCGAGCGGCTGGCTGCGGCCCGACCCGATGCGACGCTGGTGCCGTTTCCGGACATGAGCCATGTGTTGAAGACCGTGAAGGGTGAGGGCGTGCAGGCGAACCTCGCCACCTATGCCGATCCAAATCTTCCGCTCACCGAGGGGGTAGGGGATGCGATCGCGCAGTTCGTAGAGGATAGTCCGGCGCGCTAATCTTTCGCCCTGATGAACGAACCATTCACCATAATGTCGGGTGTTGCAACATTGCATCTGTTCCCGGCAACAAATGTTCACGTCCTATGGAACGCCAGCGCAACCCGTCCGTTCGGCCCCCACAACAGGGAAATGAATGGATAAGGATTCTACATGTCTAAGCTTCTGACACTCTCGGCGGCCGCGCTTGCGACGGGCGCTTTCGCGGTTCCGGCCATGGCGCAGGAAACCACCCCCGAAGACAATTTCAACGGACCGTATGTCGCCGGCGCGATCAGCCTCGACCAGATCAATTCCGGTCGCGGCGACGGGCTCGCCTTCGATACCGATGGCGATGGCAGCTTCGACAACAACGTGCTGACCACGACCGGCGCCAACGCGTTCTCGCCCGGCTTCTGCAACGGCGGCGCGAACGGCGCGACCACCGGGGCGGGTTGCATGGATGACAAGAACGACCTCGGCTATGCCGGCCGGATCGGTTTCGACAAGCGGCTCAACGGCGGCTCGTTCGTCGTCGGTGCGCTGATCGAGGGCGCGGGCTCGCAAGCGCGCGACTACTCCACCGGCTTCAGCACGACCCCGGCGAGCTACACCGCCAGCCGCAGCTTGGATTACTCCGCCGCTGCGCGCCTGCGTGCCGGCTGGTCGCCGGGTGACGGCCGTGGCCTGTTCTACGCCACCGGCGGTGTCGCCTACGGCAAGATCGACCACGATTTCACCACCACCAACACGGCCAACAGCTTCACCGAGAACAACGATGGCGACTGGCAGTTCGGCTGGCAGGCCGGCGGCGGCGCGGAGCTGATGGTGACGCGCAACATCAGCATCGGTGCCGAGTACCTGTATTCGCACTACAACGACGGCGACTACAGCGTCGGCGTGACGCAGGGTAGCGCGCCCGCGACCAACCCGTTCCTGCTCGATTCCGGCCAGACCAACCTGCGCCCGAGCGACGACAATCTCAGCTTCCACTCCTTCCGCGCGACGGTCGGCTTCCACTTCTAAAGCCGAGCCGCGAGGCTGATACGAGAAAGGGCACCGCGAGCGATCGCGGTGCCCTTTTTCATGTGCCCGACCGCCGGCAGCGGCGGCGCGGTGGCAGCGTATCAGTCGGCCGCCTTGCGCTTCGCCTTCTTGCGTTCGTGCGGATCGAGGATCGCCTTGCGCAGGCGGATCGATTCCGGCGTGACCTCAACCATCTCGTCATTGTCGATATAGGCGATCGACTGTTCCAGCGTCATCACGCGAGGCGGGGTGAGCCGGATCGCGTCGTCCTTGCCGGTCGAGCGGAAGTTGGTCAGCTGCTTCGACTTCATCGGATTGACTTCGAGATCGTCGGGCTTGGCGTTCTCGCCGATGATCATGCCCTCGTAGATTTTCGCGCCCGAACCGATGAACAGCTCGCCACGTTCCTCCAGCGCGTTGAGCGCGTAGCCGACCGCTTCGCCCGAAACCATCGAGATCAGCACGCCGTTCTGGCGGCCCTCGATCGGGCCCTTGTAGGCGTCGTACTTCTCGAACAAGCGGTTCATGATTCCCGTGCCGCGCGTGTCGGACAGGAATTCCCCGTGATAGCCGATCAGTCCGCGGCTAGGGGCGGAGAAGGTGATGCGCGTCTTGCCCTGGCCCGACGGACGCATCTCGGTCAGTTCGGCCTTGCGGCGCTGCATCTTCTCCACGACCGTGCCGGAATGTTCGTCGTCGACGTCGATGACGACCGTCTCGAACGGCTCCTGCCGCTGGCCGTCCTCTTCGCGGAACAGCACGCGGGGGCGGCTGATGCCCAGTTCGAAGCCCTCGCGCCGCATCGTCTCGATCAGCACGCCGAGCTGCAATTCGCCGCGGCCCGCGACTTCGAAGCTATCCTTGTCCTCGCTTTCCGTGATCCGGATCGCGACATTGGTTTCCGCCTCGCGGTACAACCGGTCGCGGATCATGCGGCTCGTCACCTTGCTGCCCTCGCGGCCCGCGAGCGGGCTGTCGTTGACGGCGAAGCGCATGGCGAGCGTGGGCGGGTCGATCGGCTGCGCCTGGATCGGCTCCGACACGCTCGGATCGGCGATGGTGTTGGCGACGGTCGCCTTCTCGAGGCCCGCCAGCGCGATGATGTCGCCCGCCCGCGCGCTATCGACCGGCACGCGGTCGAGCCCGTCGAAGCTGAGCAACTTGGTCGCGCGACCGACTTCGATCACCTTGCCGTCGGCGTCGATGGCGTGGATCGGATCGTTGACCTTGATGGTACCCGACTGGACCCGTCCGGTCAGCACGCGGCCCATGAAATTGTCGCGGTCGAGCAGCGTCGCGAGAAAGCTGAACGGGCCGCTATCGTCCAGGCCCGGCGCGGGGACGTGGTTGGTGATCAGCTCGAACAGCGGGTTCAGGTCGCCCTCGCGCGCGGTCTCGTCGCTGCTGGCATAGCCGTCTCGGCCCGAGGCCCAGAGCGACGGGAAATCGAGCTGCTCGTCGTTCGCGTCGAGGCTGGCGAACAGGTCGAACACCTCGTCCAGCACCTCTTGCGGGCGCGCGTCGGACCGGTCGATCTTGTTCACCACGACGATCGGCCGCAGGCCCAGCGCCAGCGCCTTGCCGGTCACGAACTTGGTCTGCGGCATGGGGCCCTCGGCCGAATCGACCAGCAGGATGACCCCGTCGACCATGCTGAGAATGCGTTCCACCTCGGCACCGAAATCGGCGTGGCCCGGCGTGTCGACGATATTGATGCGCGTGCCGTTCCATTCGACGCTGGTGCACTTCGCGAGGATGGTGATTCCGCGTTCCTTTTCCAGGTCGTTCGAATCCATCGCGCGTTCCTCGATGCGCTGGTTCTCACGATAGGTGCCGGATTGGCGGAAAAGCTGGTCGACGAGCGTGGTCTTGCCATGGTCGACGTGGGCGATGATCGCCACGTTGCGTAAGCGGTCTGACATAGGTTTTCTCTGATGAATGGCAGGGGCGGGGCTAGGCCCGACATATTCGGGCGCGCCCCTAGATCAGCCGTGCCCCTACGACAAGTGTGGCACAGGTGCAACGATAAGCCGACTCGCGAATTTCGGGGCGGTGGCGGCGCTTGTGAGGGGGATTCGCGACCGCTAAGTCTGATTTCATAACGGGAGGGGGCATGGTGACTTCACTTCCGAGCAGAGAGGAAGCCAGTCGATCATGAAACAGCGTCCGTCCTTTAACTCGTCGCGCCTGGGTTTGTTTGCCGGTGCCGCGCTGGTCTCCCTGCTTCCCGCCGCTGCGATGGCGCAGGCGATTCCCGATCCGCGCACCAACGATAACGACGCGGAACTGACCGACGATGAGCCGGACGTCTCCCCGCCGACCGACAGCGCGACGATCATCGTCACCGCGACCAAGCGCGCGCAGACGCTGCAGGAGGCACCCGTATCCGTCAGCGTGACCACGGGAGAGACGCTGGAGCGCGCGGAAATCCGCGACCTGCTCGACCTGCAGACCGTCACCCCGTCGCTCCGCGTCAGCCAGTTGCAAAGTTCCGCCAACACCACCTTCATCATTCGCGGCTTCGGCAACGGGGCCAACAATGTCGGCGTGGAGCCTTCCGTCGCGGTCTTCATCGACGGCGTCTTCCGCTCCCGCTCGGCGGCGCAGATCAACGATATCGCCAATGTCGAGCGGGTCGAGGTCCTGCGCGGTCCACAATCGACGCTGTTCGGCAAGAATGCGAGCGCGGGCGTGATCAACGTCGTGACGCGCGAGCCGCAATTCGATTTCGGCGGCTCGATCAGCGCGACCTACGGCAATTACGATCAGATCGTGGTGAAGGGGGACGTCACAGGCCCGCTGACCCAGTCGGTCGCCTTCTCGCTGGAAGGCAATTACAACAAGCGCGACGGTTACGTCGACGTCGTCAATCTGGACGAAAAGATCAACGATCGCGACCGCTGGATGGTGCGCGGTCAGCTGCTGTTCGACAATGGCGGCCCGCTGCGCCTGCGCGCCATCGGCGATTATTCGAAGATCGACGAGCTGTGCTGTTACGCCGGCAATGTGCGGGCAGGGCCGACCACCCCGCTGCTGTTCGCGCTGGGCGGCGCGATCGAGCCTGAAAACCTCTATTCCGACCGCACCTATCTCAACAAGCTGCCGGTCAACAAGATCGAGGCCTATGGCGGATCGTTGCAGGGCGACCTCGAACTGGGCCAGCTCACGCTGACATCCATCACCTCCTATCGCGAGCTGCGCGCGTTCAGCGATCAGGACGTCGATTTCACCAGCGTCGATTTCATCAACGAATTCCGCGATCAGGCGGTCGACACCTTCACGCAGGAAGTGCGGCTGGCCTCCGATTTCGACGGTCCGCTGAACTTCCTGCTCGGCGGTTTCTACTTCAAGGAAAATGTCGAGCAGACCAGCGGGATCACCAACGGCACGCAGACGCGGCCGTTCTTCGACCTGCTGGCGGGCAATGGCGTGCCCGGCACGCTGGCCAACCTCGAGACGCAGCTGGGCATCCCAGCCGGGTCGATCTTCGCGCAAGGGCCGTCCACGCGCGAGGCGTTCTCGCTCGACGACGAATCCTATTCGATCTTCGGGACGGTCGATTTCCAGCCGATCGACCGGCTGACCATCACCGGCGGTTTCAACTACACCCACGATGCGAAGGATTTCACGGCGGAGCAGACGTCGTTCGATCCGCTGGCGAACATCAACCTGGCCGATGCCTTCATCACCGCCGCGACCGGCGGTGCGGTGCGCACCCGGGCGCAGTTCCAGGCCCTGCCGGCCGCGGCGCAGGCGCAGCTGGGCGCGCTGGCCTTGCGCCCGTGCGGTACGAACGGTGCCCCGCCGCAGTCCCCGGCGTGCAACCCGCTGTTGCCGCTGGCCGCGCTGCAGTTCCTGCCCCCGTTCCTGGCCGTGCCTAACGCGGTCGAGCCCGGGCGGACGCGCGATGGCGACTGGAGCTACACCGGCCGCGTCGCTTTCGACGTCAGCGACCAGATCAATACCTATTTCACCTACGCGACCGGGTTCAAGGCGTCGTCCGTCAACCTGTCGCGCGATTCCCGCCCGGTTCTGGGCGATTACACCCCGGCGACCCTTCCCAGCGGCGTCAGGCCGATCGTCGGCGGCAGCAATTTCCTCGCCCCGTCCTCCCCGATCCTCGACGCGGGCCTGCCGATCACCAACCTGACCGCGGGCACGCGCTTCGCCGGACCGGAGGAATCGGAGGTGTACGAGCTGGGCATCAAGGCGGCGTTCCCGGGTCTCGCCGTCAACCTCGCGATCTTCGACCAGACGCTAAAGGGCTTCCAGTCCAACGCCTTTACCGGTACCGGTTTCGCCCTCGTCAATGCGGGCAAGCAATCGACCAAGGGCTTCGAGCTGGACAGCACGATCACCCCGATCGACCCGCTCGTGTTCACCTTCTCGCTGACCTATCTCGATCCGAAATATGACAGCTTCACCGGATCGGCGGTGGGCGACCTTACGGGCTTCCGCCCGGCGGACATCCCCGAATGGACGATCGCCACCTCGGCATCCTACACCCACGAGTTCGGCAATAGCGGCAATCTGCTGATCGGGCGGATCGACTATTATCACGAAAGCAACACGCAGATCGTCGATGGCCTGCCCGATTTCGCCGATTTCGGCGCGGCGGACCCTTACGCCGCCGCGCGCGCGATCGCAGCCAACTATCGGCGCGAGATCAACCAGGTGAACGCATCGCTCACCCTGGTGCTGGAAAACGGGTTCGAACTGACGGGCTATGTCCGCAATCTGACCAACGATCGCTACACGACCCAGATTTTCCCCTCGGTCGCGCAGCAGGGGTCGATCTCCGGCTATCCCAACGCGCCGCGTACCTACGGCGTGACGGGCCGCTTCCGCTTCTGACCGAAAAAGGCCATCGCGAAACGGAGGAAGGGGGCCCGCGCGGCCCCCTTTTTCGTAGGCGCTACAGCGTGCGCAACACCTGGGCGGGGCGGGCGCGGAGGAGGAGCAGCGACCCCGCCACGGCGAAGCCCAGCACCACCGCCAGCCCCGCGCCGAGCACCGCGAATACGGTTGGCCAATCGGGCAGCCAGTCGAACTCGAACAGCTGCGTCACGATAAGCCAGGCGAGCCCGCTGCCCAGCACCAGCGCCAGCACGGCAAGGACCAGCGCAAGCAGCGCGTATTCCGCCAGCTGGGTCAACAGCACCTGCCGCCGGCTGGCACCCAGCACGCGCAGAATCACGGTGTCGTAAGTGCGCGCGGCCCTCGCGGCAGCGATCGCGCCCAGCAGCACTGCCAGCCCCGCCAGCACCGCCACCGATGCCGCGGCAAGCGTCGCCAGCCCGATTTGTCGCAACAGATCGCGCGCCTGAGTGAGGATCGGCCCGACCTCGATTACGCTGGTGGCCGGGAAGCTGCGTACCAGATCGCGCAACAGTGGGCCCGTGGGGCGACCCGGGGTCAGGTCGATCGTCGCGGCAAGGTTGTGCGGCGCATCCTCCAGCGCGTTGGGCGAGAAGACGAGCACGTAGTTGAAGCCCAGGCTTTCCCAGTCGATCCGCCGCAGGTTCGCCACCCGCGCGGTGCGCTCCACGCCCAGCAGCGAAATCGAGAGGTAATCGCCGGGGTTCAGGCCGATGGCCTGCGCGAAATCCTCGTCGACCGAAACCAGCGGTTCGCCCCCGTAATCCTTCGGCCACCATTGCCCGTCGGTGACCACGTTGCCCGGCGGCACCGCATCCGAATAGGTCAGCCCGCGTTCGCCGCGCAAGGGCCAGCCGCCCTCGGGAATTTCCTTCAGCTCGGCGACCTGCGTCATCGCGTCCTTCGGGCCGAACGCGGTGATCGCGCCGCGCAGCGCGGGCAGGGTTCGGATCGCGGCCTGCGGGTCGTAGCGCTGCACGGTCTGCCGGAACTGCGCCTCCTGCGGCGGCGGCACGTCGAGCACGAAATAGTCGGGCGCGCGCTCCGGCACCCGTTTCGCGACATTTCCGTCGATCGCGGTCTGGACGGCAGCGAGCAGGACGAAGGCGGTCAGCCCGAAGCCGAGCGCGGTGACGAGGGCGGGGGTGCCCGAACCGGGCCGGTGAAGATTGGCGATCGCCGTGCGCAGCAGCGGGTTGCCGGTCCGGGGCGCGCGTGTCGCCAGCCATTGCGCCACCCAGCCAAGCCCGGCGAGCAATGCGATCATCGCCGCCGCTCCGCCCAGAAAGCCGGCGGTCAGCCAGGTCGAACGCGCCGTCAGAAGCGCGAGAGCGACGATTGCGACCAGTCCTCCGCCGACCCACAGCCATGCGGCCCGATCCCGTGCCAGTGGGGCGACGCGCGCTCGCATCAGCGCCATCGCCGGATAGCGGCGCGCGCGCAGCAGCGGTGTGGCGGCGAAGACGAACGCCACCAGCAGGCCGTAGGCCGCGGCGAGGAGGAGAGCTCCCGGTGCAAAGACGAAGCCGCTCTCCACCGGCAGCAGCCCTTGCAGCGCCTGCGCCAGCAGCGGCACGATAGCTACGCCTGCGAGCAATCCCGCCGCACTGCCCGCAAGGGCCGCCGCGCCGATCTGCAACGCATAGATGCGGGCGATGTCGCGGCTGTCCGCACCCAGGATCTTCAGCGTGGCGATGCTGGCGCGCCGCGCCTCGAGATAGGACGAGACGCCGCCACCGATGCCGATTCCGGCGATCACCAGCGCGGCGAGACCGACCAGCGTCAGGAATTGCCCCATCTGCCCGATGAAGCGATCCGCGCCCGGGCTGGCACGATCGCGGGTGCGAAATTCGAAGCCCGCCAGCGGAAACTGCTTGTCCAGCGTGTCGCGCACCGCGCCCGGATCGCGTTCCCGGTCGAAGGCGACGCGCACCTTGGTACGGTACATCGATCCCGGCGCGAGTAGCCCTGCGCGCTGCGGTTCTCCTTCGTCGACGATCACGGTCGGGCCGAGTTGGAAGCCTTCGCCCAACCGGTCGGGCTCTCGGGCGATGACGCCCGCCGCGCGCAAGCTGCGCGTTCCCACCGTGAAGCTCTGCCCGACCTGAAGACCCAGGCGATCCATCGCCCCCTGCGCCAGCCAGGCCGAACCCGGCGGCGGTGCGCGCGCGGTCCGGCCGTCCTCCAGCTCCAGCGTACCGTAGAGGGGGTAGGCCCCATCCACAGATTTCAGCTCGACCGGCGCGGTGTTCTCGCCATGCTGCGCCACCGCCTGCAACCGCGTGCCGCCCGACAGCCGCCCGTAGCGGGCCAGCGCGGCGCTTTCCTCCTGCGTCAGCCCGCGCTGCCACACCTCGACCTCCAGATCGCCGCCGAGGATCTGGCGTCCGTTCTGTTCGAGCTCCTGCTCGATCGCCGTGGTCAGCGTCCCGATTGCGGCGAGCGCCCCGGTGCCGAGGAATAGGCAGACGAGCAGCAGCCGCAATCCGCGGAAGCGCCAGCCGAGCTCGCGCCGCGCGATGGTCCAAGCGGTGCGCCAGCTCATCGGCCGCTCACGGGGCGATATCGCTCGCAATGCGCCCGTCGGCCAGGGTCAGGACACGGTTGCAACGCTTGGCCAGCGTCTCGTCATGCGTGATCACGATCAGCGTCGCGCCGGTTTCCTCGCGCCGCGCGAACAGCAGGTTCGCAATCTCGTCGCCGGTCGCGGTGTCGAGATTGCCCGTGGGTTCGTCGGCGAAGATGAGGTCGGGGCGGGGCGCGATGGCGCGGGCGATGGCGACACGCTGCTGCTCGCCGCCGGAAAGCTGGGCGGGATAGTGGTCGAGCCGGTGGCCGAGCCCCACCGCTTCCAGCTCGGCGGCGGCGCGGTCGCGCGCATCGGATGCGCCCGCGAGTTCCATCGGCGTCGCGACATTCTCCAGCGCGGTCATGGTCGGGAGGAGGTGGAAAGCCTGCAGCACGATGCCGATCCGGCCCCGCCGCGCGCGGGCCAGCGCGTCCTCGTTTATCCCGGTAAAGGCCGCGCCCGCAACCTCCAGACTGCCCGAACTTGCGCGCTCCAGCCCCGACAGCACCGCCATCAGCGAACTCTTGCCCGAGC
This sequence comes from Erythrobacter sp. LQ02-29, assembly GCF_022576075.2. NCBI lineage: Bacteria > Pseudomonadati > Pseudomonadota > Alphaproteobacteria > Sphingomonadales > Erythrobacteraceae > Erythrobacter > Erythrobacter sp. LQ02-29. Next base: position 1,618,233 of record NZ_JANCNT010000001.1, read on the forward strand.
CCGAGGGGCCGAGCAGCGCCAGCACTTCGCCCCGCGCCACGGTCAGGTCCACGCCATCGAGGATACGCACCGGGCGGCGCGCATCGCCGAGCGTAAGCGTCAGGTTTTCGGCAAGGATCGCTGGCGGCGTCTGGGTACTGGCTGTCACCCCCTTCCACTGGCATAGGGTGAGGGATGGAACAAGCACGACCGACGCTGCGACGCACTCTGACCTTCATCGCCGCTCTGTCGCTGGCCGGCTGCGGCAGCGAGCAGCCGATCCCCGGCGGCGCGACACAGGCGGCGGCGGATCATGCGGCGGGACAGATGGCCGGTCAGGAGGGCACGACGCCCGCCGCCGCGCCGACCGGCCCGGTGCGCCGCATCCTCGCCTTCGGGGACAGCCTGTTCGCCGGGTACAACGTGCCGAAGGATCAGTCGTACCCTGCCGAGCTGGAGCGGGCTTTGCGCGCGGACGGCATCGATGCGCAGGTCACCAATGCGGGCGTTTCGGGCGACACCAGCGCGGCGGGGCGCCAGCGCTTCGCCTTCACGCTGAAGAGCATGCAGTACAAGCCCGACCTCCTGATCCTGGAGCTGGGTGGCAACGATCTGCTGCGCGGTCTTTCGCCGGAGCAGACGCGCGCCAATCTCGCCGCCATGATAGAGGCGGCGCAGGCGCAGGACATTCCGGTGCTGCTGATGGGGCTCGCCGCTCCGGCCAATTTCGGCGGCGATTACGTCAGCGCATTCAACGCGGTCTATCCTTCCCTGGCGAAGCAATACGACATCCCGCTGATCGCGAACTGGGTGTCGTCGGTGGAGGCGCGACCGGAGTTGCGCCAGCAGGATCGGATTCATCCGACGGAGGAGGGTATCGACCTGCTCGTCGCCTCGACCAGCGACCGTGTCGAAGCCGCCTTGGCGCGCTAGTTCAGAGGCGCTCCAGTGCGCCGCCCGCGACCCGCCACACCGCCGCTTCGCCGCGGATCGTCTCGAACGGGGCGAGTTCGGTCCCCGTCATCCAGCTTTGCGCGCCGGTGGCCGCCAGTCGCTCGAACAGCGCGGCGCGGCGCAGCGGATCGAGGTGGGCCGCGACCTCGTCCAGCAGCAGCACCCCGGCGCGGCCGCGCGCGGCGAGTGTCCCGTGGGCGAGGGTGATCGCGATCAGCATCGCCTTCTGCTCGCCGGTGGAACAGCGCGCTGCGGGCGCATCCTTGCCCGCCATGGTCACGATCAGGTCGGCGCGGTGCGGGCCGGTCAGAGTGCGGCCTGCCTGCCGGTCGCGACCGCGCCCTGCGCGCAGCAGCTCGGCCAGCTTCGCCTCCTCCGCCGGGCCACCGGGTTCGAGCGCCAGCAGGGGATGCGCGAAGGGCGCACTGTCCTGCCGCGCTAGCTCGTCGCGCAGCGCCGCCACGACCCGTTCGCGCCCCATCGCCAGCGCGCTGCCATGCGTCGCCATCTGCGCCTCGATCGCGTCGAGCCATTGCGGTTCGGGCGCGCGATCGTCCGAGATCAGCCGGTTACGCTCGCGCAGCGCCGCTTCGTAGCGGGTTGCGTGATGCGCGTGGGTGGGCGCGACCGCTAGCGCCATCCGGTCGACGAAGCGGCGCCGCTCCCCCTTCGCGCCGGTAAAGAGGCCGTCCATCGCCGGTGTCAGCCAGCCGACTGCCAACCACTCGCCCAGCGCCACCGCGCTGCCTTGCGCGCCGTTGATTCGCACCAGCCGCCGACCGGGTCGCTCCGCCTCGACATGTGTGCCGAGCCGCACGGGCTCGCCGCCATCGCGCGGATGGAGCGTCGCGCCGATGGCGAAGCCTGCCGGTTCGCCCTCGCGCGCCATCTCGGCCAGCGGAGCACGGCGCAGGCCACGACCGGGCGCGAGCAGGGACAGCGCCTCCAGCACGTTGGTCTTTCCCGCACCGTTCTCCCCCACCAGCAGGTTGAAGCGCGCCGCCCCGTCGAGGCTCGATTCCGAGTGATTTCGGAAGTTGGAAAGGGAGATGCGATCGAGCGCCATGGGTCCGATCGCGGTTAGCGTGTGCGCCGCCTCAGCGCCAAGCAAAAGGCCGCCGCCGAGATATGGGAAAAATCCCCAACAGGTGGGATCGGGTCATATGGGGTTCATCTTCGGTTGAGGGCGAAATGGCGGAATTCTGCGGGTGGCGCAGTTTGGCACGGCCCATGCAATGTATGGGATGTGGCCATGAGGGTCACATCAAAACGCACACAAGGAAGGAAATATCATGTTCGTAAAGAAGTATGGCCAGCAGCTCTTCGCCGCCGTTTTCGCTCTCGCCGGCACCGCGTTCGTTCTCACCATGGCCTATGCGCCCGCCACGATGACCGTTACCCAGGCGGTGGCATGAACGATCCGATCGACACACGCGGCCCCGGAAACCCCCGCAAATTCCACCTGGATAAGCGCAATGCGAAGCTGGGTGGGGTTTGCGCCGGGATCGCAGATTACTTCGATGTCGACGCGACGATGGTCCGCATCCTCTTCGTCGTCGGCACCCTGATCGGGTTCGGCTCCCTGCTCCTGATCTACCTGGTGATCTGGGCGGTCGCGAATTGACCGCCCAGATCCACTCCTTCGCTCACATCGCGGAGATACCGCCGTCCAGTTTCAGTTCGGCACCGGTCATGAAGCGGCTCTCGTCGCTGGCGAGGTAGAGCACGCCGTTGGCGATTTCCTCCGCCTGGCCGATCCGGCCCAGTGGAATCTGGCGCGACAGCTTGCCCAGCACCACCTCTTTCTCGATCCCCGCATTCTTCCCGATTCCGTCCAGGATCGGGGTGTCGACGAAGGTCGGATGGATCGAGTTGCAGCGAATGTCCCAGCCGCGCTTCGCACAATAGAGCGCGATCGATTTCGACAGCATCCACACCGCCGCCTTGCTGGCGTTGTAGCCGGGCATGGTGTCGCTCGCGATCAGGCCCGCGATGGAGCTGATATTGACGATCGAGCCGGGCTGGTTGTCCTTCATCAGCGGCAGCGCCTTCTGGCAGCCGATGAACACGCTATCGACATTGATGGCGAAGCCGCGCCGCCATTCCTCCATGGTGCACGTCTCGATATCGCCGCGTACGCCCACGCCCGCATTGTTGACCAGCACGCTGAGCCCGCCCAGCTTCTCGCGCGCCGTCGCGATCGCCGCGTCCCAGTCTTCGGGGCTGGTGACGTCGTGGCGCAGGGCGAAGGCGGTGTCCGCACCGAAATGGTGGTTCACCGATTCCGCGGTCCGCTGCGCCCCTTCCTCGTTGATGTCGGTGCACAGCACCCGCGCGCCTTCCTCCGCCAGGCGCTGGCAATGCGCCGCGCCCAGACCCTGCGCCGCGCCCGTTACCAAGGCGAGCTTGCCCGCCATCCGTCCCGTCATTCTCTCTCTCCCAGCCAATGCGGCATCAGCAGCATGGTGATGCGCGAATCGATCCCGATGCCTTTCGCGCGGCATTCCTCGACGAAGCGCCCCAGGCCGTCCAGCGCCACGCGGTGGACGGTTATGTTCTCGTCCTCGGTTCCGCCGCCATCGCCGACCTTCTCCAGCTGCGTGGCCCGGACCAGCGTGTAGCTTTCGCTGACCATGCCGGGGCTCGAATAGAACGTGCCGAGGTCCTCCAGCCGTCCGGCGCGATAGCCGGTTTCCTCCTCCAGCTCGCGTCCGGCGGCGGCAAGGGGTTCCTCGTCCTCTCCGCCATCATCATCCCCGATCAGTCCTGCGGGAAATTCGATGCAGGGTCGGCCGAGCGGCACGCGAAACTGCTCGACCAGGATGACGTGCCCGTCCTCGATCGGCAGGATCACCGCCGCGCGAATGCCGCGCGCGCGGCCGACATATTCCCATTTGCCGCGTTTCTTGGCCGCGATGAACTTGCCCTGCCAGACGGTCTCCTCGGGCTCTCTCTCGTCCTGCCCGTGTCCCGGGCTCACAGCTCCACCAGCCGGTCGGGCAATTCGTTCCTGTCGTCCTCGGCCCGGGGGAAGTGCTGGGACAGGATCGCGCCCACATCGGCCACCCCGGCGATGATGCCATCGGCCATGCGACCTTCGGCGATCTCGTCGAGCATGTCGGTCATCGCTTCGCCCCAGGTTTCGGGCGGCACCATCTCGTTTATCGCGGCGTCGGCGACGATTTCCGCGCGCCGCTCGCGCAGTGACAGATAGATCACCACGCCGGTGCGCCCCACCGTCCGCCGGTCGGCACCCACCTTGAACAGGTCGACCGCCCGCTCGCGCACACGCGCTGTCTTCACCTTGCCGGGGACCAGCGCGAATTTCACCGGCGACCACAATTGCACCAGCCAGACGAGCAGGAAGATCGCGATGGTGAGCGCGGTGAACAGGGCGAGGATGCCAGGGGTGGTCCATTCATGGTTCCACCCGCCGGCGAGCGCATCGAACAGGTCCAGCATCCAGTCCCCGAACCATGCCAGGATCGTCATGGCGAGGAAGGCGAGGGCCGCCGCCCAGGCGAGCGCGATGTCGGAATAGCCGTCCGACCGGTCCGCCAGCACGGTCACGATCTCTCCGCTGGTGGTTTCTTCCGCCGCGGCGACCGCGTCGCTGATCCGCCGGTGATCGGCTTCGCTGAGATAGGCCATGCGCTACCAGCCCCCGCTCGCGCCGCCGCCGCCGGAGATACCGCCGCCGAAACCGCCGAAGCCACCGCCACCGCCGCCGCCTCCACCGAAGCCGCCTCCACCGAAACCGCCGCCGTCGTGGCGACCGCCGGACATGTGGCTGAGCGCGGACCAGAGCACCACATCGCGCGCGATTGCGCCGGCGGTTCCGCCCCGGCGATAGCGCCGCCCGCGGCCGCCGCGCCCGAACATGAAGACGAAGACCAGGATCATGACGATCCAGAAGATCGCGCTGACGAAGGCGCCGCCCTTGCCACTCTCGCGCTCCTGCGCCTGGGCCTGCTCGGCTGCCTGCGCTACCGCCCTCGCATCTTCCGGCGCACGGCTCAGCTGCGCTATCAAGGCATCGACCCCGGCATTGATACCACCCGCGAAGTCGCCGGCCTTGAACCGCGGCGACATGTCGTTGCGGATGATCCGGCCCGAAAGAATATCGGTGATGTAGGGCGTGAGGCCATAGCCGACCTCGATCCGCATCTTGCGATCGTTCCTCGCGACGAGCAGCAGCACGCCCTGGTCGGTATCGGCCGGGCCGATGCCCCATTTCTCGTACAGATTGGCGGCGTACATTTCGATCGTCTCGTCACCGGTTGTCGGAACCGTAGCCACGACGATCGGACGCCCCGACCGCTCGGTCCAGCTCCGCAACTTCTGGTCGAGCGCTGCCTCGTCCGCGGGCGAGAGAATATCCGCCCCGTCATAGACCGGCCCCGCGGGTCGCGGCGGCAGCTCCTGCGCCGCCGCAGGCAGTGCCAGCGCGGCGAGCGCCAGGCCCAGCAGCGCAAGCAGCGCCGCCGGGCTCAGCAAGCGAGCGATAGGTCTCAATTCCCGGTGCCGGTCTGCGCGGTGCCGGTCTCCGTGTTGTCGTTGGCAGGCGGCGTCGCTGCGGGAGCCTGCGCGCCCGGCTCACCCATGGTGCCGAAATCGACCGTCGGGGCGGTCTGCGCGGCCTGGGTCGCCTCGAACGGCTGCATCGGCTTCGCGCCGTGGACGATCTTTGCGCCGATCACGTCGGGGAAGGTGCGGATGGTGGTGTTATAGTCCTGCACTGCCTCGTTATAGCGCACGCGGGCGACGTTGATCTGGTTCTCGGTGCCCTCCAGCGCGGTCATAAGGTCGGCGAAGCGGCCCTGGCTCTGCAGTTGCGGGTAGTTCTCCACAACGGTGCGCAGTTGACCGAGCGCCTGCGTCAGCTGGTTCTGCGCTTCGTTGAAGCGGCGGAAGGTATCGGGATCGGACAGATCGTCGGTGGTGACGTTGATCGAGGTCGCGCGGGCGCGTGCCTCGGTCACGTTCGTGAGGATCTGCGTCTCGGAGCCAGCGGCGGCCTTCACCGTGGCGACGAGGTTGGGGACCAGATCGGCACGGCGCTGCAAGGCACTCTGCACGTTGCCCCATGCTGCCTTGGCGGCCTCTTCCTTGGTCGGCACCGAATTGATCCCGCAGGCGGTCAGCGAAATGAGGCCGAGCGCCAGGAATAGCGGGCGAAGCAGACGGGCAAGGGTCATTGAATCCTCCGAGGATAACTGTGTTGCTGGTATAGCACACGTGCGCGGCCCCGCAAGCGTTTGCCACGCAAAAGCGGCTGTGCCATCTGACCCCAAAGACAGCAGGAGCAGAGACGGATGGGCTTTTTCGCCGAGTTCAAGAAATTCATCGCGCGCGGCAATGTGCTGGACCTGGCGGTCGGCGTGGTCATCGGCGCGGCGTTCGGGAAAATCACCACGTCTCTGACCGAAAGCATTCTGATGCCGCTGATCGGCTGGATCTTCGGCGATGTCGATTTCTCGAACTGGTTCATCCGGCTGGGCGCGATTCCCGAAGGCTACACCGGCGCGCGCGACAATTACGCGCAGTTGAAAGAGGCAGGTGTGGCCATGGTGGGATATGGCGATTTCCTGACCCAGGTGGTCAATTTCCTGATCCTCGCCTTCGCGCTGTTCCTGCTGGTGCGCAGCGTGAACAAGGTACTGGAGGAGATCGAGAACAAGCAGGTCGAAGCGGAGGACACCGCCAAGACGCCCGAGGTGCCGACCGACCCGCAACTCGACGTGCTGAAGAAGATTCTCGCCGAATTGAAGGCGGAGCGGAAGGGCGTCGTGCCGGGCGAGACCGAAAGTGGCCCGTCCACTTCACATTAAGGGGCGCATCGCTATATGGGGATTTGCCGGTTTCGACCGGCTATGGCGATAAAGTGCGGCGTGCAATAGACACAACGGACCCGGGGGCAGTACCCGGCGGCTCCACCAAAAATCGCGGGAAACCGCGCTTTCTGACGGGGCCGAACCAGGATCGACGTGTGTTGAAAGACGCAGTTTTCGCTCGGGCTGAGTATCCCGTAAAAATGTTCACAACACACAAGTGCCAACGACAACGAAGCACTCGCTCTCGCTGCGTAATTTGATGGCCTAACGGCCTGAATTTACAAAGCTAAAGCGCGGTTGGACCCACCGGGCAACAGAAGCGGATTCCGGGCGTCCGGAGGGCACGTAGCAACAGAAGCCCTCCACCTTTCTCTTTCATCGATGAGCGCGCGTAGCTGGAGCCGGGTTTTCACTGCGGTGAAGAGGTAGAAGAAGCAGCCGCCTCTAGCTCCTTCGCCGCTTTCTCGTGCTTCAGGCAGTCTAGGATCTTTGCGCCGGCCATGAACACCGAACCGGTGCAGGCCAGGAACAGCAGCTTGCCGCCCCAGCCGGGATATTGCCCGAGATAGACGATCCCGCGCTGACATGCGCCGAGTGCCAGCGCGTAGATGATCAGGAACGCTTCCCAGCGGGTCTTGATGACGAACAGGCGGCTGATCTTCTTGAGCATAAATCCCCGAAATCCTTAACCGTTCGAACAGCAAAAGCCGTGCCAGCGGCGGTGCGCCGGGGCTCCGGTGGTTAACACGGTGGGGAGTGTAAGCGCGCGCGACAGCCAGCGGCAAGCGCGTTAACCAAGCTCGCCGAGATCGAGCGTATCGAGCAGCGCGGCGCGCGCTTCCGTCACCTGTTCCGCCAGCGCGGAATCGCCCAAGGCGCCTGGCGCGATCTCGTGCGGCCAGTGCTGTTCGATCACCCGCGCAATCCGCTCGGCCTTGTCGGCATCGAGCAGAAAACGCGGATCGACCGTCGCCGGGTCCGCGACCACGCGCAGCCGCAGACAGGCGGGGCCGCCGCCATTGGCCATCGACTGGCGCACGTCGACCGGGATCACGCGGCGGATCGGTCCGGCCTTCTGCAGCAGCGAATCGAGATAGGTGCGCACCGCCTCGCTCTCCTGGCATTCGGAGGGGACGATCAGCGCCATTTCCTTGTCGCCGAGCGTCACCAGTTGGGCGTTGAAAAGATAGGTCGCGATCGCCTCGGTCAGCGGGACGTCGTCCTCCGCCACCTCGACCACTTCGAGCGCGAGGAAGGCTTCGCGGATCGCGCGATAAGCGCCCCGTTGGTCGGCGAAGGCGCGGGCGTGGGTGAACAGCACCCGCTCGTTCGCGACCGCGACAACGTCGTTGTGAAACGCGCCCGCCTCGATCGCCTCGGGGTTCTGCTCAACGAAAACGCATTTCTCGGGATCGAGCCCGTGGCGGCGCGCGATGGCGCGGCTCGCCTGCTCGTGCTGGCGCGCGGGGAACTTGCCGCCCGGCCGCCCATAGACGAACACTTCGACGCCCGGCGCGCCGTGGCCTTCGCAAAAGCGCATGTGGTTGGCCGCACCCTCGTCGCCGAAGCTGCCGGGGATGGCGTCGTGGACGGCGAAATGCGCCTCGTCGGCAAATGCGAGGGCAAGCTGCGCCTTGGTGTCGGGCCATTCCTGGGCGCGGTGCAGCATGGTCGCAAGGTTCGCCGGGGTCAGGTGGCAAAGCCCGTCATTCGTATCGGGGGCCGGGCTGACGGTCGCGGCGTTGGCGGTCCACATGCTGGAGGCGGACCACGCCGCGGCGAGCAGCGCGCGGTCGGCGCTGCGATCGACCGCCAGCGCTTCCAGCAAAGCGGAGTTGGGACGGGGCAGGGGCAGCAGGAAGCCCTGCGGCAGGCCCAACTCCATGTTCGCGCGCATCTTGGCGAGCCCCTGCAACGCCGCCGCGCGCGGGTAGGATGGATCGCCGCCATGGCTCGCGCTGGCGATATTGCCGAGGCTTAGCCCTGCGTAATTGTGGCTCGGTCCGACGATCCCGTCGAAATTGATCTCGCGCAGCATTTCCAACCTTTCCCGCTCGTCCCGAGCTTGTCGAAGGATCGTCCTTCACTTGTGACCCTGCGCTAGAAGAAAGTACCGGACTTCGACAAGCTCAGCTCGAACGGGATGGGAAATGGGCTAGCGCACCACGCTCCACACCGTGTCGCCTTCGCCGACGCCCAGCGTGCGCGCGGCCTCCGCGTCGATCGCCACTCCATCGCCATCGACCGCGCGCCGGCCGTAGCAGGAGCGGAAATCGGTCAGCGTGCCCGCCGCCAGCAGTGCGCGCTCGCCGTCGGATGCATCAGTCGCCGACACGCTCCCACTATGCGCGCCCGCGACGCTCTTCACCTGGTCGGTCTTCGCCAGCATGGTCGGGCCGCCGTCGAAGATGTCGACATAGCCCTCATAGGCGAAGCCTTCCTTCTCCAGCATGCGCATCGCCGCGCGCCCGGTGGGGTGGGGCAGGCCGATCACATCGCGCGCATCGTCGTCCAACATGGCGACATAGACCGGGTGCTTGGGCATCAGGTCGGCGATGAACTGGTTGCCGTTGATGGCGTTGAAATAATCCGCCTCCTGAAAGCTCATGCCGAAAAAGCGGCCCGCGACGCCGTCCCAGAACGGCGAGCCGCCGCGATCGTCGATGATGCCGCGCAGCTCCGCCAGCACGCGCTCGCCAAACCGCGTGCGGTGCATGGCGATGAACAGATAGCGGCTGCGCGCCAGCAGCAGCCCGAGCCCGCCCGCGCGCTCGTTCGGGTGCAGGAACAGCCCGCCGACTTCGCTGCAACCTTCCAGATCGGTCACGAGGCTGAGCAGTTCGGCGCGCACAGTGCGGTCCAGTTCCTGGCTGTGCTGGGTCAGCGTGGTCAGGCGGTAGGAGTAGAACGGCCATTGCTGCCCGACCTGCGTGAAGAGCTGGCACGTCCCGCGCACCGCGCCCGTCTCCGTATTCTCCAGCACCAGCACGAACTGGTCGTCGCCCAGCGTTTCCTCCGTGCGCGAAAACGCGTCGCGCGACCGCTCCAGCTTCGCGCCCAGCGCGTCGCGATCGGCGGGCAGGTTGGTGAACCCCCCGCCGGTCAGCTTGGCCATTTCGTAAAGCGGTTCGATATCTTCGGGGCGCGAGGCGCGCAGGCGGAAACTCACAACACGTTCTCCGTCGCCAGTTGATGCAGGACCATGGCCGCGAGCGCGGCGCGCTCTTTCAGGCTGGGGGCGATCATGAATTCGTCCGGCGAGTGGATCTTGCCCCCGCGCACCCCCATGGTGTCGACCACCGGCACGCCGGTCGCCGCAATATTGTTGCCGTCGCACACCCCGCCGGTCGGCTGCCAGTCGATCTCCTGGCCCAGCTCCGCACCGCAATCGCGCACCAGGTCGAACAGCTTCTGCGCCTGTCGGTCGACCGGCTTGGGCGGGCGCGAGATGCCGCCGTGCACCGCGATATCGACCTCCTGCGCCTGTTTCACCTCGGCGATCAAAGCGTTCATCTCCGCTTCGAAGCGTTCCGCCGCGGCAGGCTCCTTGGGCCGGATGTTGAAGCGTAGCACGGCTTGATCGGGAACGACGTTGTTGGCGGCGCCGCCGTCGATCTTCGCCGGATTCACGCTGATATCGTCGCGCTGAAGGTCCTTCAGCCGCACCGCGAGCGTGGATGCGGCGACGATGGCATTGCGTCCGTCCTGCGGATTGCGCCCGGCATGGGCGGACTTGCCGGTGACGGTGAGGCTGTAATTGCCGCTGCCGCCGCGTGCGTGGGCGAGCCGCCCCTCCGGCGTCGCGGCGGGTTCGAAGGTGAGCGCGGCGTATTTGCCCTGCGCGGTCCGCTCGATCAGCGGGGCGGAGGAGAGCGAGCCGGTTTCCTCGTCCGCATTGATCAGCACGTCGTAGCCGACCTGCTGCCACGCCTCGGTGCCTTCCAGGGCGCGAAGCGAGGCGAGGATGATCGCGAGGCCGCCCTTCATGTCGGCGGTACCGGGACCGTTCAGGGTTTCCTCGTCGAGCCAGGTCAGCTGCTGGAATGGGTGATCGGCGGGAAACACGGTGTCCATGTGCCCGGTCAGGATGAAGCGCCGCCCAGCCTCCGGCCGGACCCGCAACAGGAAATGCTTGCCGTTCTCCACCGCCGTCTCCTTGCCGGCGGCGTCGACGGCGGTGACGGGGGCGGGCTCCTCCAGCGTGATGTCGCCGGGGAGGGCGGAGAAAGCGTCGGACAGTTCCTGCGCCATACGGGCGAGGCCCTCGCCGTTCGACGTGCCGCTGTTGATCTGCGCCCAGCGCTCGACATGGGAAAGCATCTGCGCGCCGTCGATGGTCTCTATCGCGTCTTTCAAGGTTCCGGTAAGTCTGGTCATACCCACCGCCTAGCGACAGGGGCGGCGCGGGCCAAGTGCGCTTACCGGCCCAGCACGCGTGCGAGTGCGACAAAGTCGGCCACCGAGAGCGTCTCGGCGCGGCGTGTCGGCTCGATCCCGAGCGATTCGAGCGCCGCGACCGCGCCCGGCACGCCCTTCAGGCTCTGGCGCAGCATCTTGCGCCGCTGCCCGAACGCCGCCTCGGTCAGCCGCGAGAGGAGGGCGGGGTCGACGCCCTCAGGCATGGCGGCAGGTTCGACGTGGACGACCGCGCTCATCACCTTGGGCGGGGGGGTGAACGCGCTGCGATGGACCTTCATCGCCAGCTTCGCCGTGCTGCGCCATTGGGACAGGACCGCGAGCCGCCCGAACGCCGAACTGCCAGAAGCCGCGACGATGCGCTGCGCGACCTCCTGCTGGAACATCAGCGTCAGCGAAGACCAGCGCGGCGGCCATGCGGGCGCCGACAGCCAGCGGGTGAACAGCGCGGTGCCGACATTGTAGGGCAGGTTGGACAGGATCGCGTAGGGTTCGCCCATGATCGCATCGTGGTCGAGCTTCAACGCGTCGCCCTCTATCACCCGCAACCGCCCGGGAAAGGCGTCGGCCAATTCGGCCAGCGCGGGGAGGCAGCGGCGATCCATCTCGATCGCGGTGACGCGCGCCCCGGCGCGCAGCGCGGCGCGCGTCAGGCCGCCGGGGCCGGGGCCGATCTCCAGCACTGCGCGGCCTTCCATCGATCCGGGTAAAGCGGCGATCCGGTCGAGCAGCTGTTCGTCGAACAGGAAGTTCTGGCCCAGCGCCTTGCTGGCTGACAGGCCATGGCGGGCGATGACTTCGCGTAAGGGGGGAAGCTGGGGGGCAAGATCGGTCATTGTCCCACCCCCTACCCTTCACGCAAGCGGGAGGGGAGCGAGACTTGCCGCGCCGTAGGCGCTGCTAGTCGCAGCGGGGCGGGCCGTCCGCTCAGGTTGCACTCCGCCGCGCAGCGATCTCGCCCGCCATGCGGATCGCGGCGATGGTCGCCCCCGGATCGGCCAAGCCCTTGCCCGCGATATCGAAGGCGGTACCGTGATCGGGACTGGTGCGCACCACCGGCAGGCCGAGCGTGACGTTGACGCCCTGATCGAAATCGAGTGTTTTGAGCGGGATCAGCGCCTGGTCGTGATACATGCACAGCGCCGCGTCGTAGCCTGCGCGAGCGCGCGGCGCGAACAGCGCGTCGGCGGGGTGCGGGCCGGTGGCCTCGATGCCTTCGCTCCGAAGCGCCGCGATGGCGGGGGCGATGATGCGCGCCTCCTCGTCGCCGAAGCGGCCGTCCTCGCCCGCATGCGGGTTGAGGCCGGTGATTGCCAGTCGAGGACGATCGATCCCGAAATCCCCATGCAGCGCGCGGGCGACCACCCGGCCACGGGCGACGATCAGATCGACGGACAGCCGTCCCGGCACCTCGGCCAACGCGCAATGGACGGTTACGGGCACCGTGCGAAGCTGCGGCCCGGCCAGCATCATCACGCCATCGTCGGGATCGCCCCCGGCCGCCGCGGCAACGAATTCTGTCTGGCCCGGATGGACGAAGCCGACCTCGGCCAAGCGACCCTTTGCGATGGGCGCGGTGACGACGGCGCTGGCGGTTCCATCGACGGCGAGGGCGACCGCGCCCTCCAGCGACGCCAGCGCAAGCCGGGCACCGGCCTCGTCGGGCGATCCCGGGCGATAGGGACCGTCATGATCGGTAAGAACGGGTAGCGCCCGATCGAACGCCGCGCCTGCCTCTCCTGGTGCGGCGATACGCTCAACCGGCAGGCCGGCAACGGCCTCGCGCAGCACGCCCGCGCCGCCGAACACGAAGAACGGGCGCAATTGCTCTTCGGCACGCCGTGCCCAAGCCGCCGCGATCAGCTCCGGACCGATCCCGGCCGGATCGCCCAGAGAGACCGCGATCGGCCCCATCGCCCGGTCAGTTGTACTCGACGTAGGCGTCGTTGCGCAGGTCGCGCAGGTAACGCTGCGCGCGCTTGTCGATGCGGTCGTCCTCGAGCTGGCTGCGCATTTCCTCCATTGTCGGCTCGTTCGCCTCCTCCGGATCGTCGCGCCCGCACAGCAGCAGCACCCGCACGCCTTCTTCCAGCGAGCCGAAGGGCGGCGTGGCCTGCCCGACCTGCAATTGCAGGATGCTCGACTGGAGCTGTTCCGGCAGCGAGCGGACGGTCAGCTGATCGTTGGAGACGACCTGCGCCCCCACGGTCTGCGCGGCGCGGTCCGCATCGCCGCAGCCGCGGATCGATTCGACGGCCTTGGCGAAGGCGACCGTCTTGGCTTCCGCTTCCTTCTGCGAGATTCCCTTGGGGAAATTGATCGAAATCTGCTTCAGGCTGAGCACGGCGTCACGCGGGTCGGCCGCCAGGATCTTGCGCCGGTCGATCAGGTACAGGATGGAAAAGCCGCCGGGCACGGCGACGGGGCCGACCAGCTGTCCGGGCTGCATCTCGCTGACGACGCTCGCCATTTCGGGCGGCAGGGTCGCGAGCCGGACATAGCCGAGATCGCCGCCGGTCGCGGCGGTCGAGGCTTCCGAATATTGCCGGGCATAGCCCACGAAGCTGCCCCCGGCCTTCAACTGCTCGACGATGCGGCGTGCGTTCGCCTCCACGGTCGCGGCGGTCTCGGGCGTAGCGGAGAGATAGATTTCGCCCACGCGGAACTGGTCGGTGCCGCGCGATGCCTGCATGCGGTCCATCATGTCCTTTACCTCTTCGGTGGAGACATTGACGAACGGAGCCACGTTGCGGCTGAGCAGATTGCGCCAGTCCAGCTCGCCCTCGATCTGGCGCTTGAGCGACGCGGGGGAGGAGCCGATCGATTTCAGATAGGCGTCCATCTTCGACGGGTCCTGCCCGAAATTCTGCTGCGCCAGGCGGGAGTAGGTCTGTTCCACCTGCGCCGGTTCGGCGGACACTTCCTGCAGCTTCGCTTCCTGGATCTGCAGGGTCTCGTCGATCAGGTTGCGCAGGACCTGCATCCGCAGCTGGTCGAGATCCTCGTCGGCGATCTTGCCTTGGGAGGCCGAGACGACCAGAGCCACACGCTGATCGATATCGGTCCCGGTGATGACCTGGCCGTTGACGACCGCGCGCGCCTTGCGATTGTTGGGATCCTGTTTGCCGAACACCTCGACATCGTCGGGGATACCGAAGGCGTTACCCGCCGGCTGGGCGTCGGTGGCGGGCGTCTGCGCGTCGGTGGTCGCAGCCGGCGGCGTCGCTTGCGCGAGCACCGGCCCGGCGACTAGTCCGGTCAGCGCACCGGCCATGGCGAGGGGAGGAATAAGGGAAGCGAGGCGTTTGATCACTTGTCCTACCTGTAAGGCGACCCGCCCAGGCGGGCCTTTCACGAGATTTGGCGAATGCGAACCGTGCCGCCCAGCGGCTGAATGCATGATGAGCGCGGCGGGATAGCGGTTTTGGCGAGCGCTGCCAATCCGCCGCTATTATCCTAGCGAAAGCCGAGGTTGCGCAGGCGAAAATAGACCTGGAACGTGTCGCCGCGCTGCGCATCGCCCAGATCCTGGTAATTGCGCTTCCAGGTCAGGCCCATTTCCAGGCAATCGTCCTGATAGGCGACGCCCAGCCGGGTGACGATGGGATCGAACCCGTCGGAGGTGAACGTCGAGTCCTCCTGCCGGTCGGTCAGGTTGATCACCCCCGATCCGAAGACCGACCAGTAGCGGGCAAATGCGACCCGGGCGGCGACCCGCGCTTCTTCCCGGTCGCGCAAATCCTCTAGCGATGGGTCGACATTGCGGTTGAGCCGGAGATAGCCGACCTCGGCATAGGTCCGCCGGTTGCCGATCGTGGCGTCGATCTCGTTGCGGCGGACGGCGAAATTGTCCTTGTCGATCCGGTATCGGTGGGTGAACGAGATGAAGTCCTTGTACCGGACCTGCGTCCGGCCGACGAAATCGGAGAGCTGTTCGGCGAGGCCCGTCCCGTCGGGCAGGATCGTGCGATCCGCGTCGAAGCGATAGGATTGGCCCAGGGTCGCCTCCACCCGCCAGTCGGGCCGCGTCAGCTGCCAGTCCACGCCGTAGGTGATACGCGCGCCGTCCTCCACCCGGTCGTAGCCGGGGAAGCGATTGAGCGAGAAGAGGTTGGAATCCTCAAGATCGATCGCCCGGGAATCCTCGTTCGGCACGGAAAGGTTGCGGATATTGGGCGTGGCCACGAACTGGATGCGCGGGGTCAGCACCTGCGTGCCGCCCAGCAGCGATCCGACGAACGGCCACTTGATGTCCGCCGCCAGCGTGCCGACGCCGCGCGCCTGCCAGCCGGGATTGCCGCGATAGATCGCGGTCTCCGTCAGATAGTTCTCATCCGAGTGATACACGTCCGCCCGGGCGAGCGCGGTCAGCTGGACGATCTGCCCCATCCCGGTGTAGCTGCGCAGGTCCCAGCGCGCGCTGGCGAAGGCGCGCTGCGTGTCCTGACCCTCGGGCCGCTGGATCGCCAGCGTATTGGCCTGCAGCTCCACCTTCCCACCCAGCAGGGGATCGGCCAGGCGCCGCCGGTAATCGATCAGCGGCAGGGCGATCGGCACCTGCCCCTGCGGCTGCAACAGGCGCAGCGTCTGCGTGGCGTAGCCGGCGACCAGCAGGTAGGAATCGCGGTCGATCCGCTCCAGCTCCACCAGCGAGCGCAGGCGGTCGTCGCGGCTGAGGTCGTAACGGCGCAGGAAGGTCTTGTCGGTGGTGCGGCGAATGGAGGCCGTCAGGCTCCAATTGGGATCGAACTGGAGCTTCCCGTTGGCAAAGATGTACCCGCGGAAATCCTTTTCCGTGTTGGGAATCCCGGTGAAATTGGAAATGCGGCTGCTGTAGGTGGCATATCCGGTGATCTGATAGGCCCCGACATCGGTAAGATGGCGGAAGGAGCCCGAAACCATAGGCGCAACCTTGGAATAGACGCTGGCCCCGACCGTCGCGTCCATGTTGTTCGCCAGCCGGTAGTAATAGCTTCCGCTCAGTTCGAGACCGTTGGAACGCGAGAACCGCACGTCCGGCACCAGAACGCCGGAGGTCGCGCTCCCGTCCGTACGCAGCGAGAGGCCGGGCAGCGGAATCAGTTTCGCCCCGAACAGCTCCAGATAGGCGCTGCGGAACCGGATGCTGTTCGTTTGCGAATCGTAGACGACCCGTTCCGCGGTGATCCGCCAGCTGGGGCGCTTCGGGCACCCGTCGGAGGTTTCGACATCGCACGCGGTATAGGCCGCGCGGGTCAGTGTGACCGTGCCATCGACCTCGCGCGTGCCACGCTCCGCGGCCAGTCGTCCGCCCTCGCGGAGCACAAGCAGCAGGTTTTCCAGCGAGCCGACATCGAACTCGTCGGTCAGCTCGACCCTGTCGGTGTAAAGCTGGTTGCCGTCCGGATCGACGAAGCGGACGTTGCCGGTCGCCACGATCTGCCCGCTGTCCCGGTTCCAGGTGACGCTGTCGGCGCGGACCGAGCGGCCCTGGTTGCGCAGGATGACATTGCCGCTGGCGGTGACGGCCCCATTGTCCGAATCGTATTCGAGCGTATTCGCCTCGAAATCGATCTTGCGCTCGCCCGAAGGATCGGCGGGTTGGCCGGCCGTCTCGCCGGGCAATGCCCCCTCGGTTACCGGGAGCCCGGCATCGTCGCGATCCTGCGTGTCGCTCTCTTCTAGGTCGGGAAGCTGCAGCGGCTCGCGCGCGGTTTCGATACCCGGCGGCGCGCCGCTCTGCCCGAAAGCAGGTGTGGCCAGCAGGCCCGCGAGCATGCCAAGCGTCATCGCCCCCTGGCGGGACGCGCGGCAACGGACGGGGGGCGGCGCGAGACGCGTGGTGGGGCGCATCGCTTGCCTATTGCACTTGCCTCTCCTAATCGCAATCTCACTTCTGAGGGCCTGTCTCCGCCGCCGTATCGTGCCGCGCCGACGCCCCTGCCGTTCACGCGATTATCCGGAGTTTCCATGCAAATCACCTTCGCCGATACCCTTCCCACCGATGCCACCCTCATCGCCCATGTGGTCGATCGCGACAGCCTGCCCGGCACGCTGGAGCGCACGCTGAGCGAAGGCGCGAAGGCGAACCGTTTCCGCGGCACGCCGGGACAGGTCAGCGAAGGCTATGTCGAACGGGATGGCAAGGTGCGGCGAGTCGCGCTGGCCGGGGCGGGTGCCGCCGATGCGGACGAGCGCGAGGCCAATCTGGAGAAGGCGGGCGCTGCGCTCGCAGGCAAATATCTCTGCTCGGGCGAAACCGCGCTCGCGCTCGACCTGTCGACCGGGGACCTCTCGGCCGAGCAGGCGGCCGCCGTGCTGCTGGGCCTGCGGCTGCGCGCGTGGCGCTGGGACGAATATCGCACCATGCAGAAGGATGAGCAGAAGAAGACGCTAAGCACCGTTACGGTGGTCGGCGCGCCCGATGGAACGCGCGAGGCGTGGACGACAGCCGCGGCGGTGGCCGAGGGTGTGGAATTCGCCCGCGAGCTCGTTACCGAGCCGGCAAACATCCTCTACCCCGAAAGCTTCGTGGAGCGGTGCCGCGAACGGCTGGAGGGGACCGGGGTGGAAATCGTCGTGCTCGACGATGCGGAGATGGAGAAGCTCGGCATGGGCGCGCTGCTCGGCGTGGGCCAGGGATCGGCCAAGCCCTCGCGCATTCTGGCCATGCGGTTGACGGGCGGGGCGCAGGGCGAGAAGCCGGTCGCCTTCGTCGGCAAGGGCGTGACCTTCGACAGCGGCGGCATCTCGATCAAGCCAGGTGCGGGCATGGAGGACATGAAGTGGGACATGGGCGGCGCGGCGGTGGTCGCAGGCTCCATGGTGGCCCTGGCGAAGCGCGGGGCGAAGGCCAACGTGGTCGGCATCTGCGGCCTGGTCGAGAACATGCCCGACGGCAATGCGCAGCGGCCGGGCGATGTGGTCACCACCATGTCGGGCCAGACGGTCGAGGTGATCAACACCGATGCCGAGGGGCGGCTGGTGCTCGCCGATGTACTGCACTGGTGCCAGAAGACGTACCAGCCGCAGCGGATCGTCGATTTCGCGACGCTCACCGGCGCGATGCTGATCGCGCTCGGGCACGAGCAGGCGGGCCTGTTTTCCAACGACGATGCGCTGGCGGACGATCTGCTCAGCGCCGGGCGCCAGACGGGCGACAAGATGTGGCGCATGCCGATCGGCCCCGCTTACGACAAGCTGATCGACAGCCCGATCGCCGACATGAAGAACGTCGGCCCGCGCGTCGCCGGATCGATCACCGCCGCCCAGTTCCTGCAGCGGTTCATCCTGGACAGCACCCCGTGGGCGCATTGCGACATCGCGGGGATGGCATGGTCGGACAAGCCGGGCCGCACCTGGGACAAGGGCGCGACCGGCTACGGCGTGCGCCTGGTCGATCGCTTCGTGCGCGACACGCTGGAAAGTTGAGCCGCGCGCGGGTGCTCGCCATGGGTCCGACCTCCGGCGGCCGTCCGCGATGAAGGTCGATTTCTGGCAGCTCTCCGCCAGCTCGGTGGAACAGGTCGTGGCACTGATCGCGCCGCGCGTGCTTCGCGAGGGCAGTCGCCTGTTGGTCGTGCACGAGGATGAGGCCCGGCGCGATGCGCTGTCCGATGCCCTGTGGTCGAACCAGCCGGAGGAATTCCTGGCCAATGGTATCGTCGGGGCAGGGCACGAGGCGCGCCAGCCGATCCTGATTTCGCAGGCCTGCGAACCGCTCAACAGCGCGGATCATGTCGTCTTCGCCGACGGCAAATGGCGCGCGCCCTCGGGTTTTGCCCGCGCATTCCTGTTGTTCGACGATGCCACTGTGGAGGCAGCAAGGGCATGCTGGAGTGCGCTGGGCAAGGAAGCCGGGTTGGAACGCAGCTTCTATCGGCAGGATGGGGGGAAATGGGCCAGGATCGCCTGACCGGCGCGCGCGCGTTCGCGAGCCTTATTGCCGGGCTGGCGGCGCTGTTGTGTGCCGCGTGCGGCGACGAGGCCCATCATAGCGTCGATCCGGCGAGCGAAGAGGTGCAGGTCCAGATCCCCACCAGGGAAGGGCGCGCCACCATGCGCAGCGGTCCGCAAGTCGCCCCGCGTCTCCCGCTCGGCTTCACCATCGTGCCGAACGCGCGTGTGGTCCACGCGACCGATGTGAAGCGCGCCGACCGGAAGGGTTCGCTGGTCGCATTGGAAAGTGGCGACAGTCCGGTCGAACTCGCCCGGTTCTACCGCCAGGAGGCCGAAGCGGCGGGCCTCGCCATATCCTACAGCCTGGGCGACGAGGGGCGACAGACACTGGTCGGAGAGGGGGCGAAGGGGCGCAGCTTCTCCCTGTCCGCCCGCCGGGAAGGCGATCTCACCCGCGCCGAACTGTTCGTCAGCGACGGATTGCAACGATAGCGTCGTTCCGAAGGGTTGCCGAGAGAGCCCCGCGCGGCTAGGGGCTCGCGCAATTTTACGACCATCTCTTGCAAGGATACTACCCATGGCGGCCAACCGCACATTCTCGATCATCAAGCCCGATGCCACTCGCCGCAACCTGACCGGCGCGGTCACCAAGATGCTGGAGGATGCGGGGCTGCGCGTCGTCGCGTCCAAGCGGATCCAGATGACCGAAGACCAAGCGAAGGGCTTCTACGAAGTGCACAAGGATCGCCCGTTCTACGGCGAACTTGTCGATTTCATGACCAGCGGCCCGGTGGTGGTGCAGGTGCTCGAGGGCGAGGATGCGGTGAAGCGCAATCGCGACATCATGGGCGCGACCAACCCCGCCGATGCCGAGGAAGGCACGATCCGCAAGACTTTCGCCGAATCGATCGAAGCGAACACCGTCCACGGTTCCGACTCGGACGAAAATGCAGAGAAGGAAATCGCCTTCTTCTTTGACGATAATGAAATCGTGGGCTGACAAAGCCCTACGAAACGGCGAATAATTCGCTGAAATAACTTACTGTTACCCTCCACCGAACAGTGATACACTGTTCGCGTGGGTGGGTCTGTAACTTTCAACCGCTTCTTGCGGGAACGCCGCAACCGGCGCTGCGCGAAATCCTTCCGCAATGCGCTCAATACGCGCGCATTCGAAAGTCTCGAAGCGCTGCTGGCCCCGCACGTGGTGCATATCGACAGCCAGTTCGCCGTGATCGAAGGGCGCGAAGCCATCATTCGCGCTTTTCGCCGCCTCATGGCGATCGTGCCCGACTGGCGACTGGAGCTCGACGAGCTGCTGGTAAACGACCGGGCGGTAATGGCGCACGGGCGAATTCATTCGGAATTGCCCGAAATCGCCGGCGAGGGCTTGTGGACGCTGATTTTCGAAGGCGGCAAGGTCGCAGAAATTCAAGAGATGCGCCACCAGCGGCAGGGGGCTTTCACGAGCATGGTCGATCCGCGCGATGCCGCTTCGCCGCCGCCGCCCTCCGGCAACACGGACGCCGACGTCTTCCACCGCACTCACTGATTGCGAAGGTCGCCCGCACGCATGCCTGCTGCCTACCGCGGGTTGGCGCCGCCGGAGACGTAGTCGGCGACCACGCGCGGATAAAGCTGGTGCTCCGCGAACAGCACCCGGCGGGCCAGCGTATCGGGTGTGTCTCCGGGCAGCACCGCGACCTGCATCTGTCCCAAAACCTCTCCCCCATCGAGCTCGCTGTCAACCAGGTGGACGGAAACGCCCGCCACGCTGTCGCCCGCCGCGATCGCGCGTGCATGGGTATCCAGCCCCTTGTATTTCGGCAGCAGAGAGGGGTGGATGTTGAACATCCGGCCCCGCCAGGACGCGACCATCTCTTCGCCCAGCACGCGCATATAGCCGGCGAGCGCGACGTAATCGGCACCGTGCTCGCGGATCGCCGCATCCATTGCCGCATCGTGTTCCGCCCGTTCCATGCCCCTGTGCGACAGGGAGAAAGTCGCGATTCCCTCCGCCTCGGCCAGCGCGAGGCCCGGCGCATCGGGATTGTTGCTGGCGACCAGCACGATTTCGTAAGGTGCGCCCGGCAGGCGGCTGGCATAGAGTAGCGCGGCCATATTGGTGCCGCTGCCGGAGATCAGCACCGCCAGCCGCGCGGGCCGATGCACCGAAGGCGGGGCCGCAGCGGCGGGCGCGTCAGGCATTGTGCGTTGCTTCCCAATCGCCCCGACCCGACCAGGTGCCCGCACTGCCGCGAACGGTGCAGCCGCGCGTTCCCGCTTCGATCGTGCCGATACGGTGGACGCTTTCGCCCGCCGCCTCCAGCCTCTCGCGCACCTCGTCGGCATTCTCCGGCGTCGCCGCCAGCACCATGCCGATGCCGCAATTGAAAGTCCTCGCCATCTCGCCCGGCTCGATATTTCCCTGCGCCTGCAGGAACGCCATCAGCCCCGACTGCGACCATGTACCGGCATCGACCACGGCATGCGCGCCCTCCGGCAGCACGCGCGGAATATTCTCCAGCAGACCGCCGCCGGTAATATGCGCCAGCGCGTCGATCAGCCCGCTGCGCACCACCGGCAACAGGCTTTCGACATAGATCCGCGTGGGTTCGAGCAGGGTTTCGACCAGCAGCCGCTCCTGATCGAACAGGGCGGGGCGATCCAGTCGCCAGCCCTTATCCGCGGCCAGCCGCCGGACGAGCGAAAAGCCGTTCGAATGCACGCCCGAACTGGCGAGCCCCAGCATGACGTGCCCCGGTGCGACCCGCTCCCCCGTCAGCTGCTCTCCGCGCTCGACCGCGCCCACGCAGAACCCGGCGAGGTCGTAGTCCCCTTCGGCATACATGCCCGGCATTTCCGCCGTCTCGCCACCAATCAGGGCGCAGCCCGCCATCTGACAGCCTTCGGCGATTCCGGCGATCACGCGCTCTGCGATGCCGGTCTCCAGCTTGCCGGTGGCGAAATAGTCGAGGAAGAACAGCGGCTCCGCCCCTTGCACGATCAGGTCATTGACGCACATCGCGACCAGGTCGATCCCGACATGATCGTGCCGCCCGGTCTCGATCGCCAGCTTCAGCTTGGTGCCGACCCCGTCGTTCCCGGCGACCAGCAGCGGGTCTTTATAGCCCGCCGCTTTGGGGTCGAAGAAACCACCGAAACCGCCGATTTCGCCATCCGCGCCGGGCCGCATCGTCGCCTTCACCAGGGGACCGATCGCCTTCACCAGGCGGTTGCCGGCCGCGATCGAAACCCCGGCCTGTTCGTACGTATAGCGCCGCTCGTCTTCGTTCATGCTGCGTGCCTTACGCATTCGCGCTTGGAATCGCACGGGGCTTTCGGCAAAAGGCGGGCGATTATCCCCCATGCCCGTTTTCCGCTCCCCCGCCATGCGCCCGGCGCTCCTGATCGTCGCCATCGCTGCGTTCGTCGCGCTCGGCGTGCTGTGGGCCCGCGCACAGGTCGATGGCGACCGCGGAATTCCGCCGGTCATGGCCAGCAACGATATCGACGTGTCGGGGATCGAGGTCGACGTCACCGCGAAGAATGCGGAGGAGGCCCGGCTGGAGGGGTGGCATCAGGCGGCCCGCAAGGCGTGGGCGAAGCTGGAGGGGCCTAACCTCGGCGACAGCCAGCTGCAGGGAATCGTTTCCGCAATCGTGATCGAGGACGAGCAGATCGGCGATCGCCGGTACAAGGCCCGTCTGGGCGTCATTTTCGACCGGCAGCGGGCGGGCAGCTATCTCGGCGCGGCGGGCCGCGCGGCGCGTTCCGCGCCGATGCTGCTGATCCCGGTGACCTTCACCGGCGGGACCGAGACGGTCTATGAACGGCGCAACGAATGGCAGCGCGCCTGGGCCGAATACCAACCCGGATCGAGCCGCGTGGACTATGTCCGCCCGGCGGGCTCGGGGGCCGATTCGCTGCTCGTCACCTATGGCCAGAGCGGGCGGCGCAGCCGCACCTGGTGGCGCAACATCCTCGACCAGTTCGGCGCGAGCGACGTCATCGTCGCGATCGCGCGGCTGGACTACGCCTATCCCGGTGGCCCGGTGCGAGGGACCTTCACTGCACGCTACGGCCCCGACAGCACCTATCTCGCCAGTTTCACGATGGATGCGGGCAATCCGCGCGAACTGCCTGCGATGCTCGATCGCGCGGTGCTGCGGATGGACAAGATCTTCGAAAGCGCCCTGGCCGACGGTCGGCTGACGCCCGATCCCACGCTGGCTAGCGGCGGAGGCCAGATGGACCCGGCGGTCCGGCAATTGATCGACCGGGGCGAGGCCGCGCAGGCGCAACGCCGGGCGGCGGAAGCGGCGGCCCGCGCGGCGCAGCAGGCGGCAGAGACGGACGATCAGCCCACCATCACGCTGCCCCCTACCCAGGGCGCGACCGTGGCGACCTATGTCGTCCAGTTCGCCACCCCCGATGCGGGCGCGGTCGATGCCACCCTCTCGGCGGTCAATGCGACGCCAGGCGTGCGTTCGACCGCGACGAGTTCGCTCGCGATCGGCGGAACCTCCGTGATGCGCGTAACCTACGCCGGATCGCTGAACGATCTGGCACAGGCGCTGGCCGGGCGCGGCTTCTCCGTGACGCAGGGCGGCGGCGCGCTTTCGATCCGGCGCTAGGCGAGCGGCGCATGTCGCAAATCGCGCTTCCCCTATCCCGCGGTCTCCCGACCGATCCGGCCAGCATCGTGCTGGGCGAGGCGAATGCCCATGTGGCCGAAGCGCTGGCGAATCCTCTCCGCTGGCCGTTCGGCACGGCGATCCTGTTCGGCCCGCCGCGGTCCGGCAAATCGCTGTTCGCGCGCTGGTTCGCCGCGTCGGGGAAGGGTACTGCCATCGACCGCGCCGCCTCGCTCGACGAAACGGAGCTGTTCCACCGCTGGAACCGCGCGCAGGAAAGCGGCGAGCCCCTGCTGCTGGTCGCGGAGGGAGAGGGGTGGGACATCGCGCTGCCCGATCTCGCCTCGCGCCTGGGTGCGGGGCTGCACCTGCTGATCGGACCGCCCGACGATGCGATGGTCGGGGCGCTGATCGAAAGCCATGCCGCGCGGCTGGGCCTTGCGCTGGGCGATGGGGCGATTACCTACCTCGTACCCCGCACGGCGCGCGACTTTGCCGGGATCGAACGGCTGGTGGAAACGATCGACCGGCTGACACTGGAGCGCAAGGCCCCCGCAACGCTCGGCATCTGGCGCGATGCGCTGGACGCGGTGCAGGGGCCGGAACAGGCGCGCTTGCTTTGACCCCACCTTGAGGGGTAGATTCGAGAGGATGATGTTCAAAGGCCTCGTCGATTATCTGGACTCGATCCAGAAACGGGACCCGGCGCCGCGTTCGCGGTGGGAAATCCTGCTCTATCCCGGCGTGCTTGCGCTCGGTCTTCACCGGGTCGCGCACTGGCTATTCGAAGCGCGAATGTATTTCTGCGCGCGCTTCGTGAACCATTTTTCGCGCGTGCTGACCGGGATCGACATCCACCCGGGCGCGAAGATCGGGCGTCATTTCTTCATCGACCATGGCTTCACCGTGGTCGGGGAAACCGCGGTGATCGGCGACAACGTCACGATCTATCAATGCGTCACGCTGGGCGGCACCAACCCGGCGAACGGGATTGGTGGCAAGCGTCACCCGACGATAGAGGACAACGTGATCATCGGTTCGGGCGCGCAGGTTATCGGCCCGATCGTGGTCGGCGAACGCGCGCGCATCGGCGCGAATGCGGTGGTCACCGACGATGTGCCCGCCGGTGCGACGATGATCGGGATGAAGGCGCGCTCCACACTGGTCCCGGCGGAAGAATGGCTGCGCGAGTTCATCCCCTACGGCACCCCGTGCGATGAGCCGTGCGAAGAACTGGCGACCGGCAACGGTCGCCGTCGGCTCGAAGGGCTGGAGGTGCAATTGCGCACGCTGGAGAGCGAGATCGCCCGGCTGCGTGCCGACAGCGAAGCGGCGCGGGGCGACGATCCGACGAATGGTCGCCGCAGCGGGGCTGGGCGCTGATGGCGAGCGTTCCCGGCGGCACCGTGGTCGCCTTTCCCGGTCGCAAGCCCAGCCAGGTCGGCTTCGACCGGGACGAGCTGATGCGTATCCTGGACCTTTACGGGCGCATGGTCGCGGCGGGCGAGTGGCGGGACTACGCGATGGATTTCACGAAGGATTACGCCGCCTTCGCCGCATTCCGCCGGACTGCCGAGCGCCCGCAGGCGCGGGTGGAGAAGCGACCGGCCTTGCGCAATCGGCAGGGCATGTGGACGCTGTTCGGCGAGCACGGCCAGATACTGAAGCGCGGGCACGAGCTCGCCGGGGTCCTCGCCCCGATGGAGCGCAAGCTGGTGAAGGCGATCGACGACTGACGCACCAGCGGCTGGCCGGTGCGCCAGTCGCTGCGATCAGGCGGAGGCCGTCGCGGGCAGCGCGCCGATCTCCGGCAGGCGGTCGCGCCATTCGGTCGGCAGCATCCGCACCACCTTGCCGCGGATCGGCGTCCAGAAGGCGGAGAGCGTCAGCAGCGCCGATCCGATGATCAGCGCGGTCAGCGCAAAGTTCAGCTCCACCGCCCCGAACCGGTCAAACAGGAAGGTCAGCGCCGCCAGCACGTAGGCGAGGGCGGAGACCAGCAGCGCGCGTCGGTCGACCGCCAGCGCCACCACGCCGAACAGTATGTAGACCGCGATCACGCCCAGCGCGCCGCCCACGCCGACCGCATCGCCCCCGTCCATCACGCCGAGCGAATAGAACAGCGGATGGGCCAGCATAGGGGCGGCGAGCAGGTGGAGCCAGAAGGCCACGTCGCTACGCCGTGTGGTGCGCGCCGGATCGCTCATGTCCCAGCGCATCGCAAAGGCGAATATCGCCAGTCCGGCGGCGAAGATGAACCACAGAACCGCATCGAACGGCCGATCCATGCCCGCAGCGTCGAGAAGGGTGAAGACGAACGAAAGGACGGTAACGGCGATCGCGCCTGCTCCGGCAGCGACCGTGATCGGCACCATGAAACGGCGCCAGTGCACCCAAGCGGCTCCCGCTGCGAAGAGCCCGGCGACGCTGGCAATAATGCCGCCCGCCTCGCCCGTTTGCGGTTCGCCGCCGAGCGCCAGGCCTATGCCCATGAAAGTCGCGAACACCGCGCCTACATAGGCCAGCAGCAGAATGATGCTGGGCAGCGCCATACGCCGCCGCCGGGTGAAGAATTCGGCCAGGCCCCACGCGGTTGCGGCGACCAGGATACCGCCGAAGATCAGGTTCATCGCGGTGCGCAGGCCCTGCGCGGCTTGCCACGTGTTCCACTGCGCCTCGCTGAGATCCTGCCCGGTCATGCCCGGATATGTAGGGACGGGGGCGAAGATCCCTGCGATCTGCTGCCCGATCGCGCCAGCCGCGAGCAGCATGATGATCGCGCCGATGGCGACGAAAATGTCGTTGAAGCTGTTGATCAGGCGGAAGTTCTCTTCGTCGCCGCGCGGCATTTCGCGCACCTGCGTCATATGTGCCCGAAAAGAAGCGGCCGCCTCGGGGGTCAATGCCCCCGCGGCGACCGCCGAATTGATGTCTTCCTCGCTATACATCGCCGCGTCCCCTGAAAATTCAGGGACGGGCTTACCGCGAGTGTATTATTTGGTCAATACAGCTCGGCTCAGCCTCGTGCGGAGGAGGGGCCCTGGCCTGTAACCTTCTGCATCGCGGCGAGGATCTGGCCGGACTGCTCGGCACCCGATTCCGGGGCCTTCAGATTGCTGAACTCGCCGATCTTGTCCCAGTGCTTGGCGAAATCCTCGACCGTGCGCTCGCCCTCTGGCAGCCAGACCGGTTCGTTCATCACAGTCCACGCGCTGTGATAGCCGCCCGCGCCCGCGCCGACGATGGCGTTGCTGGGCGCATCCTCGCTGACGAGGAAGAGCGCGGCGGGAACCACGTTCTCCGGCGCGAAGAGTTCGAACGCCTGTTCCGGGAACAGGTCCTCGGTCATGCGCGTGCCCGCCACGGGGCTGAGCGTATTGACCTTGATGTTGTACTTCGCGCCTTCGAGATGAAGCGTCTTGGTCAGCCCGGCGAGGCCGAGCTTGGCCGCGCCGTAATTGGCCTGGCCGAAATTGCCGAACAGGCCGGTAGAGGACGCGGTCATCAGCACGCGGCCATAGGACTGCTCGCGGAAGGTTTCCCACGCGGCCTTGGTCGCATAGGCGCTGCCAAGCAGGTGGACCTTCACCACAAACTCGAAATCCTCCGGGCTCATCTTGGCGAAGCTCTTGTCGCGCAGGACGCCGGCGTTGTTGATCAGGATGTGGACGCCGCCCCATTGCTGCTTCGCGTCGGCGATCATCTTTTCCATCTGGTCGTATTCGGTCACAGAAGCGCCGTTCGAGACTGCGGTGCCGCCCGCCTTCTCGATCTCCTCGACGACTTCCAGCGCCATGTCCGAATGGCCGGTGCCGTCGCGCGATCCGCCAAGATCGTTGACCACGACCTTCGCGCCGCGCCGCGCCAGTTCCAGCGCATATTGCTTGCCGAGCCCGCCGCCCGCGCCGGTGACGATGGCGACCTTGTCCTTGAAATCGATGCTCATGCCTGATGTCTCCCGTTGAAGTTTACGTGCACGTAAAACGTGGGCGCGGAGTGGCAGGTTCCGAGACTGGGCGCAACCGGGCGCGGGCCGTGTCGCCGTGCCGTAACGGCAGGCGGAGGGCTCAGCCGCCTAGCCGGGCCAATGCCGCCGGAATATCGGCGAATCGTTCCACCGCCGCATCGCCGCCGAGCTCGGCAGGAGCGCGGTCGCAATAGCCGTACCCCGCGACGATCACCGGTACCTCCGCCGCGCGCGCCGCGCCGACATCGTAGCTCGAATCGCCCACGAAGGCGCTTCGCCCGCCGCCGCAGCGCCGCCGCGCTTCGACCAGCGGATCGGGCATGGGCTTGGCGCGGTAATTCCCGTCCTCGTCGCGCCCGAGGCTGTCGCCGCCGATGATCGTTCCGAACCGGTCGGCAAGGCCCAGGGTCGTGAGGATGTTCGTGGCGAAGCCTTCGAACTTGTTGGTCACGACCGCCACCGCGATGCCGCGCGCGGCCAGATCGTCCAGCACGGCCTCCACGCCCGGATAGGGCCGGGTGTGGACCGTATTGTGCGCCTCGTAATAGGCGAGCAGGCTCTTGTAGAGCGGGCGGAATGCCTCGCGCGCCATGTCGCCGCCCTGTCGCTCGATCGCACGGGCGAGCATCCTCTTGGCCCCGCCGCCGATCAGACCCTCGATCTCCTCGACGGGCACGGGGCGATAGCCCCCTTCGCGCAGCGCGTGGTTCACCGCTTCGCTCAGGTCGCGATGGGTGTCGAGCAGCGTACCGTCGAGGTCGAAGCCGACGATATCGAAGGGGATGTCCAAAGTAATTTCACTCATGGCGGCGCGGGGTGACGGATGGTTCTTCAAACCGCAAGCGATTGCTGGCATTGCGCGGGTCATGGTTACGCAACGCGCCTTCGCCGCGATCGTCCTTGCCGCGGGCAAGGGTACGCGCATGAAATCCGACCTGCACAAGGTGCTGCAACCCATCGCGGGCAGGCCTATGCTGGAGCATCTGCTGGCTTCGGTGGCCGAACTGGCCCCGCAACACACGGTCGTCGTCACCGGCCACGGGCGCGAGCAGATCGAAACCCAACTGGGCGAGCGGGCCACCATCGCGCACCAGGAACCGCAACTGGGCACCGGCCACGCGGTGCAGCAGGCCGAGAGCGCGCTGGCGGGCTTCGAGGGCGACGTGCTGATCCTCTATGGCGATGTGCCCTTCGTCACCGCCGACACCATGCGGCGCATGGTCGCGCGCCTGCACGAGGCGGATGCGCCGCCCTGCGTGGTGCTCGCCTTCCGCGCGGCCGATCCGGGCGCCTACGGACGCATCGTCAGCGAGGACGATCGCACCATCGGCAAGATGGTGGAGTTTAAGGACGCGACCGCCGCCGAGCGTCAGCTCGACCTGTGCAATTCGGGCATGATGGCGGTGCGCAGCGAGGATCTGTTCGGCCTGCTGGCGCGGGTGACCAACGACAATGCGGCGGGCGAATACTACCTGCCCGACATCGTGATGGTCGCTCAAAAGGATGGCCGGGTCAGCGCGCTGGTCGAAACGGACGAGGCGGAGGTGCAGGGCATCAACAGCCGCGCCGAGCTCGCCCGCGCGGAGGCGCAGTGGCAGGCGGATCAGCGCGAGCACTGGATGGCCGAAGGCGCGACCCTGCGCGCGCCCGAGACGGTCTTCTTCAGCTACGACACCACGCTGGGCCGCGATGTGACGGTGGAGCCGAACGTGGTTTTCGGCCCCGGCGTCACGGTAGCCGCCGGCGCACATATCCGCGCCTTCAGCCATCTAGAGGGCGCACGCGTGGGCGAGGGATGCGAGGTTGGCCCCTACGCACGCCTGCGGCCCGGCGCGGTGCTGGAGCGAGATGCCAAGGTGGGCAATTTCGTGGAGGTGAAGAAGGCGACGCTGGGCGAGGGCGCTAAGGCGAACCATCTCAGCTATCTCGGCGATGCGGAGATCGGCGCGGGCGCGAATATCGGCGCGGGCACGATCACCTGCAATTACGACGGCTATTTCAAGTACAAGACCACCATCGGCCCGCGCGCCTTCATCGGATCGAACAGCGCGCTGGTCGCCCCTGTCCGCATCGGTGCCGATGCGATCGTCGGCGCGGGCAGCACGGTGACGCGAGACGTGGGCGACGGCGAACTGCGGCTGGTGCGCGCGGACCAGAACGTGAAGCCCGGCTGGGCCGACCGTTTCCACGACACGATGAAGCGCAAGAAGGCGGCGGAGACGAAATGAGGGGGGGAGTGCTGGTGACGGTTGCTGCCCTGCTCGTCGCAGGTTGCGGGCAGGGTGCGGCCCAGTCGGCAAAGGATGAGCCGGTCAGCCCTGCGTCCGAGGAAGGCGCGGTCGAACCGGTAGCAACGCCGGGCGACCGGGCATCGGGCGGGGAGGCAGCCTCCGCGCCCAAGGTCACCTCCGTTGCCTGCGCGCAGGACGAGCAGGAATTGTTCGCCTGCACCGCCGGTAGCAAGCGGATCGCGGTGTGCGGCGTCACCGATGCGCAGGGCCGGAAGACCGCACAGTACCGCTTTGGCAGCTCAGACAAGGTGGAGCTCGTGCTCGATGGCGGGCGGTTCGCCAATACGGCCTATTCGGGTGGCGGTGAATCGCAGATCCAGTTCGCCAATGGCGACGTGCGTTACATCGTTTACAGCCGCACCATTCGCACAGGCTTCGATGAAGATGGCAACAAGCCCGAATTTACCGACGGGGTATGGGTCGTGCGTGGAGACGAGAACCTGGCCGACCGGCAATGTACGGGGGAGGTAGTCTCGGTCGATGTGATGGCGGGCGACGCGTATGGCGGGGTCGGCAAGGATGTCTATTACGGCCTCGACTAGCGGGAAGGACGGTGCGCTCTCCTGCTGGTTGTGCGCTCGCCCGATCGCGGGGCGGCTGCAGTGGCATCACACCGTGCCCAAGGCGAAGAAGGGGCGCGAGACCGTGCCCCTCCACCCGATCTGCCACCGCGCGATCCACGCCAATTTCACCAATGCGGAACTGGCGCGGTTCGGCACCGACCGCGCGCGCCTGCTCGAAAACGAACGCGTCGCGAAGTTCATCGCCTGGGTGAAGGACAAGCCGCCCGATTTCCACGCCCCGACGCGGTAGGCGATACCATTCTCGTCGCCCCGGCCCGCGAGCCGGGGCCGGGCTTCCTACTAATCCGCCAGAAGTAAGCCGGGTCCCGGATCGGGTCCGGGACCACGAAACCGGAATTCGGTCGCTATCACTCCTCCTTGTAGCCGCCGCCCTCGTCCATCAGCTGTTGCATCAGATAGACGTTCTGCAGCGCCAGCAGCTTCGCGCGCTGGTCGTTGTCGACGCCGCCCGAATGGCCGCCGGTCATGTCCTCGTAATAGTAATAGGCCTGCCCGTTCTTCGACATGCGTGCCGCCGCCTTGCGCCCGTGGGCGGGGTGCGTGCGATCGTCGGCGGTGCTGGTGATGAAGAACGGGGTCGGGAAATCGATGTCCGACGCCAGCTTCTGATAGGGTGAGTAAGGCTCGATCCAGGCGCGCTGTTCGGGAATGCGCGGGTCGCCATATTCGCCGATCCAGCTCGCTCCGCGTCCGATCTCGAAATAGCGCAGCATGTCGAACAACGGGATCTGCACGATCGCTGCGTTGTAGAGGTCGGGGCGCTGGGTGAACGCGGTGCCGACCAGCAGGCCGCCCTGGCTGCCGCCCTGGATCCCGAGATGCTTCGGGCTGGTGATCTTGCGCGCGACCAGATCGTCGGCGATCGCTTCGAAATCGTCCCAGGTGCGCTGCTTGTTCTCGCGGATCGCGGTCTGGTGCCATTGCGGGCCGAACTCGCCGCCGCCGCGCATATTGCCCAGCACGTATGCGCCGCCGCGCGACAGCCACAGCTTGCCCGTCGTGCCGAGATAGCTGGGCAGGCGGGGGATCTGGAAGCCGCCATAGCCGCTCAGCAGCGTCGGGGTGGTGCCGTCCATCACCATCCCCTTCGGCTTGACGAGGAAGTAGGGGATTTTCGTCCCGTCCTTGCTCGTCGCCTCGAACTGTTCGACCTCCATCCCGTCGGTGTCGAAGCGCGCCGGGCTGGTCTTGATCACTTCCGGCGCGTCGGTCCCGTCGGAGAAATAGAGGGTGGAGGGGGTGAGGAAATCGGTGACCGAATACATGATCCGGTCGCTGTTGTCGTCGGCCGCCGCGACGCCCACCGTGGCGTTGTCGGGCAGGGGCACACGCTCGCTCACCCACGATCCGTCGACGTAATCGAATTTGAGCACCTGCCCGCGCACATTGTCGAGCAGGTTCACGAACATCGAATTGGCGGTGATCGCCGCGCCCTGCTTGGTCTGGCGATCGCCCGGAGCCCAGACCAGTTCCTTCGCCGCGCCGTTGGGATCGGCCTTCCACGCGTCGAGCTTCGCCGCGACGATGGAATCGGCGGGGAAAGTGGTGCCGCCCACCGTCCAGTCGACATCGGTGCTGAACAGGATGTGGTCGTCGACGATGCCGAAAAGGCCGGATTTCTCCGGCATGTCCAGCTTCACCCACTCGCCATCGACCATCAGGAAATACGCGCGATCGTGGAAGTCGAGCCCGCGATAGGCGTAGCGGCCCTGGATGGTGCCGGTCGAATCGCGCAGCAGCGCGGCCCCGGCAGACACGTCCTTCGGTTCGCCGCGAAAGATCTCGGGCGCGGCGGCCAGATCGGTGCCGCGCTTCCATTCACGGGTGGTGAAGGGGTAGTGGCTTTCGGTCGTGGTCCCCTCGCCAAAATCGCGGCTGACCAGCAGCGTGTCCGCGTCGACCCAGCTCGCGCTGCCCTGGCTCTCGGGCAGGAAGAAGCCGCCGTCCACGAAACTGCGGGTCGGAAAATCGAACTCGCGCATCTCGTCGGCATCCTTGCCGCCGTCCGACAGCGCGACCATGCATTTGTCCGAAGCGGGCGGCAGGCAGCTCATGCCGTGGAACACCCATTCGCGCCCTTCCGCCTTCGCCAGCGCGTCTATGTCGAGGATGGTTTCCCATTCCGGCTTCTCGCTGCGATAGCTCTCCAGCGTCGTCAGCCGCAGGATACCGCGCGGGTTCTTCGCGTCCTGCCAGAAATTGACGAGGCCGTGCGGCGTGAAGCTGACGCCAGGAATGCGGTCTTCGCTGTCGAGGATCGCCAGCGCTTCGGCTTTCAGTTCGGCGAAGCGCGGGTCT
The DNA here is from genome assembly GCF_022576075.2 of Erythrobacter sp. LQ02-29. Classification (NCBI taxonomy): domain Bacteria; kingdom Pseudomonadati; phylum Pseudomonadota; class Alphaproteobacteria; order Sphingomonadales; family Erythrobacteraceae; genus Erythrobacter; species Erythrobacter sp. LQ02-29. The sequence continues at coordinate 1,651,071 of NZ_JANCNT010000001.1, forward strand.
GCACCCAGCGTCTGGTCGACCCGCTCGTTTTCGGAGCGGACCCAGGTGAGGGCCGGTACACTGCGCGTTTCCTCCAGCCAGATGAAGGGGTCGTTCTCGGCCTCGAACTTGGCGTCGGTATCGGTATCGGCCATTGCGGCAGCGTTCTCCGTCTCGGTGTTCTGCGCCGCGAGCGGCGCGGCGGCGAGCGTCGCCACCGCCAGCGCAGTCGCGATGGCGCGATTGGATACGAATTTCATCGATTCAGTCCCCGTCGTGATTCCCTGTCGCGCGATCATGGCGAGGGGGCACGAGAACGCAAGGTCAGTCTTGGCCGGACTGGCTCGTTTCCACCAGCCCGAAGGCCAGGATTGCGGCAATGGCACCGCCGATGCCGTAACCGACGAAGCTGAGGATATCGGGCCAGATCATGCGATAGATCACGCCCTGCCAGCCGAACAGGGGCATGATGGCGATGGCCAGCGCGCTGCCGACGAAGGGTTTCAGGATGCCACGTCGCCGCCCGCGCAGAATCTGCACATGGCATCCGAAATTCACCGCGACGATGGGGAAGGCGAGGGCGTAGAGCCACACCGGCTCCGGCGGGATGCCGAAAACATGGCCCTTCAGGAAAGCGAAGGCGGCATCGAATTCCTGCCACCGCTCGACTCGCCAGCGATGAATGTCGAACGCGCTGATCAGCAGGAAGGTGGCGATGCCGCTGCATGCCAGGCGGCGCAGCCAACGCTCCGCATCGGGAGCGGCGGGATCAGGCTTCCTCGACATGCTCCGCAAGGACGGTGAGGCCCTTGTCGCCGACTTCGGCGAAGCCGCCGCGCACTTCGATGCTTTCCGGCGTGCCGCCCTGCGTCTTGTACACCTGCACCGCGCCGTCGCGGATGGTCGACATGAAGGGCGCATGGCCTTCCAGCACGCCGAATTCACCCTCCGCGCCGGGGACGACCACCATGTGGACGTCTTCGGAGCGGACCAGCTTGGCCGGGGTCACGAGTTCGAAATGCAGTGCCATGTTCTCTTTCCTGTCCCCTCCCGCAGGCGGGAGGGGAGTGGTTCTTACGCTTCGTCGGCCAGCTTCTTGGCCTTTGCGACCGCCTGGTCGATGCCGCCGACCATGTAGAACGCGGCCTCGGGCAAGTGATCGTATTCGCCCTCGACCACCGCCTTGAACGACTTGATCGTGTCCTCGATCTGCACGAACTCGCCCGGGATGTTGGTGAACACCTCGGCCACGTGGAACGGCTGGCTGAGGAAGCGCTGGATCTTACGCGCGCGGGCGACGGTCAGCTTATCCTCTTCCGACAGTTCGTCCATGCCGAGAATGGCGATGATGTCCTGCAGGCTCTTGTACTTCTGCAGCGTTTCCTGAACGCGGCGGGCGGTGTTGTAGTGCTCTTCGCCCACGACGCGCGGCTCGAGCACGCGGCTGGTGGAGTCGAGCGGATCGACCGCCGGGTAGATGCCCAGCTCCGAAATCGCGCGGCTGAGCGTGGTGGTCGCATCCAGGTGGGCGAAGGAGGTCGCCGGTGCCGGATCGGTAAGGTCGTCCGCGGGCACGTAGATCGCCTGCACCGAGGTGATCGACCCCTTGTTGGTGGAGGTAATGCGTTCCTGCAGATTGCCCATGTCGGTGGCGAGCGTCGGCTGATAGCCCACCGCCGACGGGATCCGGCCGAGCAGCGCCGACACTTCCGAACCCGCCTGGGTGAAGCGGAAGATGTTGTCGACGAAGAACAGCACGTCCTGGCCTTCCTCGTCGCGGAAATATTCCGCCATGGTCAGGCCCGACAGGGCAACGCGGGCACGCGCGCCCGGCGGCTCGTTCATCTGGCCGAACACCAGTGCCACCTTCGAACCCTCGGAGATCGCTTCGCCGGCCTCGTTCTTCGCGATGACGCCCGCGTCGAGGAACTCGTGATAGAGGTCGTTGCCTTCGCGGGTGCGCTCACCCACGCCGGCGAACACGGACACGCCGCCGTGACCCTTCGCGATGTTGTTGATCAGTTCCTGGATCAGCACGGTCTTGCCCACGCCCGCACCGCCGAACAGGCCGATCTTGCCGCCGCGCGCATAGGGCGCGAGCAGGTCGATCACCTTGATGCCGGTGACGAGGATCGCGGCCTCGGTCGACTGGTCGATGAATTCGGGGGCCTCGGCATGGATCGGGGCGGTCTTCTCCGCGCCGATCGGGCCGCGCTCGTCGATTGCCTGGCCGATCACGTTCATGATGCGGCCCAGCGTCTTGGGGCCGACCGGAACGGAAATCTGCGCGCCGGTGTTCACGACTTCCTGCCCGCGGGTCAGGCCGTCGGTGCCGTCCATCGCGATGGTGCGAACGGTGTTCTCGCCCAGGTGCTGCGCGACCTCGAGAACCAGCGTGGTGTCGCCGTTCTTGGTTTCGAGCGCGGTCAGGATCGGCGGCAGTTCGCCTTCGAACTGCACGTCGACGACGGCGCCGATGACCTGGCTGATGGTGCCGTTACCCGACAGGTTCGGCTTGGTGGTGGAAAGATCGGGTGCGGTGGCCATGATAGGTGTCCTGTTCTCGCAGCTGTTTCGCGCCTTACTGGGCGCAGACTTTCTCGGGATCGGCGATGACCCAGGCATCGTCCTGCTGGGTCAGCGTGGCTTCGTTGCGCAGATATTCGTCGTCGCCCAAACCGTAATCGCAGATGAAATCGATCGAGCCCATGCCGGCCGATTTGCAGACCGCCTTGTTGACCGGCTTTGCTTCCGGGCATGCCTTGCCGAAGGCATCGGCGAAGTCGTCGCGCTTGGGCGGGGACAGGCTTTCGCGCACCGGCGTGGTGGCGGTCTGGGTCGGGGCCGGGGCGGGTGCCTCCTGCTGGCCGCACGCGGCGAGCGATGCCGACAGCGTGGTGAGGGCGAGGAGGGGGAGGAGAGTCTTCACTTTGGTTCGGGTCCTTGGTGGCGGATCAGAGCGCTTCCGCGCCCGCGATGATCTCGATCAGTTCGGTGGTGATCGCGGCCTGGCGGCTGCGGTTGTACTGGATGGTCAGCTTCTGGATCAGGTCGCCCGCATTGCGCGTGGCATTGTCCATAGCGGTCATCGAAGCACCCTGTTCCGAGGCTTCGCGTTCCAGCAGCGCGCCGAACAGCTGCGTCTTGACGTAGCGCGGCAGCAGCTCCTCGAGAATTTCCTCCTCGCCGGGCTCGTATTCGACCACCGCGCCGGAGGCCGCACCGGCAGCCGTCCCGGTCTCATCGGCCGGAACTGGGATCAGCTGGTCGACCGTGGGATCCTGCGCCAGCGCGGATTTGAAGATCGGATAGATCAGATGCGCGACGTCGAATTTGCCCGCCTCGAACATCTCGATCAGCTCGGTGGCGATTTCCTCGGCCTGTTCGAAGCCGGGGGTGCGCACCTCGCTGGTGTCGAACCACTTCTCGATCCGTTCCGCATAATCGCGCTTGATCGGGGCGCGGCCCTTCTTGCCGACGAGGTAGAATTCGACCTGCTTGCCTTCGGCGATCAGCGCGCGTGCCTTCGCCTTCGCCGCCTTCACGATATTGGCATTGAGACCGCCGCACAGGCCCTTGTCGGTATTGACCACGACCAGCAGGTTGCGCTGGGTCGAGCCGGTCCCGGCGAGCAGCCTGGGCGCGCCTTCGCCGCTCACCTTGCCCGCGAGCGAGGTCATCACCGCGGAAAGGCGCTCGGCATAGGGGCGCGCGGCCTCGGCCGCCGCCTGCGCCTTGCGCAGTTTCGCGGCCGCGACCATCTGCTTGGCCTTGGTGATCTTCTGGGTCGACTTGACCGAGTTGATCCGGCCCTTGAGTTCCTTGAGGCTTGCCATATCCTGTCAGCCTTCCAGCGGCTTCACTTCGACGAGGTCGGGTGCAGATTGCAGCCAGTTCTCGTACTTTGCGAAGACGTCCTTGGTGTAATCCTGAGCGTGGTGGAAATCGAACGCCGATCGATCCGCCCACTCTTCGAAAATCATGATCGCGCTCGATCCGTCCGCCGCGCGACGCGGTTCGAATGCGATGCAACCGTCTTCGGCACGGGTCGCGGGCACGATGGAAGCCACCGCATCGCATGCGGCCTCCATATGCTCGGGCTTGACCGGGATCGTGGCGAAGACGGTGTAGCTCATCGCTCGATCAGGCGAACTGCTTGGCGAACGCGTCGAGCGCCGCTTTGGTTTTGTCCGCCGTCTCGCCCTCGAACTTTTTGCTCTCGCGAATTTCGTTGAGGATGTCGGCATGTTCGGAGCGCATGAAGCTCAGCATCTGCGCTTCGTACTCGGTCACGCGGTTGGTCGCGACATTGTCGAGATAGCCGTTGGTGCCGGCGAAGATCGAAACGGTCTGCTCCTCGAACGGCATGGGCGAAAACTGCGGCTGCTTGAGCAGCTCGGTCAGTCGCGCACCGCGGTTGAGCAGGCGCTGCGTCGCCGGATCGAGGTCCGAGCCGAACTGCGCGAAGGCCGCCATCTCGCGGTACTGCGCCAGCTCCAGCTTGATCGAGCCCGAGACCTTCTTCATCGCCTTGGTCTGCGCGGCACCGCCGACGCGGCTGACCGACAGGCCGACGTTGATGGCCGGACGCACGCCCTGGTAGAACAGGTCGGTTTCGAGGAATATCTGGCCGTCGGTGATCGAGATCACGTTGGTCGGGATGTAGGCCGACACGTCGCCCGCCTGCGTCTCGATGATCGGCAGCGCGGTTAGCGAGCCGCCGCCTTCGCTGTCGTTCATCTTCGCCGCGCGCTCCAGCAGGCGGCTGTGGAGATAGAACACGTCGCCCGGATAGGCTTCGCGGCCCGGCGGGCGGCGCAGCAGAAGCGACATCTGGCGATAGGCCACGGCCTGCTTCGAAAGATCGTCGTACACGATCACGGCGTGCATGCCGTTGTCGCGGAAGAATTCGCCCATCGCGCAGCCGGTATAGGGCGCGAGGTACTGCAGAGGGGCCGGCTCGGACGCGGTGGCGGCGACGACGATGGAGTAATCCATCGCGCCGTTTTCTTCGAGCTGGCGCACGATCTGCGCGACGGTGGAGCGCTTCTGCCCGACCGCGACGTAGATGCAGTAGAGCTTGTCCTTCTCGTTATCGCCCGCGTGCGCATCCTTCTGGTTGATGAAGGTATCGATCGCGACGGCGGACTTGCCGGTTTGGCGGTCGCCGATGATCAGCTCGCGCTGGCCGCGGCCGACCGGGACCAGCGCGTCGATCGCCTTCAGGCCCGACTGCACCGGCTCGTCCACCGACTGGCGCGGGATGATGCCCGGCGCCTTCACCTCGACGCGGCGGCGCTCGGTCGATTCGATCGGGCCCTTGCCGTCGATCGGGTTGCCCAGCGCATCGACCACGCGGCCCAGCAGGCCCTTGCCGACGGGAACGTCGACGATGGTCTCGGTCCGCTTGACGCTGTCGCCTTCCTTGATGTTGGCGTCCGAGCCGAAGATCACGACGCCGACATTGTCGGCTTCCAGGTTCAGCGCCATGCCCTGAACGCCGTTGGAGAATTCCACCATCTCGCCGGCCTGCACCTTGTCGAGGCCGTGGATGCGGGCGATGCCGTCACCCACCGAGAGGACGGAGCCGACTTCGCTGACTTCGGCCTCGGTGCCGAAGCTGGCGATCTGGTCCTTGATGACCTTGCTGATTTCTGCGGCGCGGATATCCATTTGCTAGCCTTTCTGGGCCTATCAGGCGGTTTTCATCGCGTGGGCGAGGGAGTTGAGACGGGTGCGGATCGAGCCGTCGATGCGCTTCGATCCGATGGTGACGACGAGGCCGCCGAGCAGGTCGGGATCGACCTCCGTGTGCAGCTTCACGGTGCGGCCCTCGCGCGCGGTCAGTTTCTGCCGCAGCGTTTCGAGCTGGCTGTCGGTCAGGGCGTGCGCGCTCTTCACCTCGGCGGTCACCTCGCCGCGTTGGGCGGCGGCGATCTGGCGAAAGGCGCGGATCATCTCGGGCAGGGCGGACAGGCGGCGGTTTTCCGCCAGCACGCCCAGGAAGTTCTGCGTCAGTTCGGTCAGGCCAAGCAGCGCCGCGACCCCCCACACCGCCTTGCCCGCGGCCTTGCGCGAGATTTCGGGGTTGGTGGTCAGCGTCCTGAACTCGGCCGATTCGCCGAGGGCCGCCCGCAGCTTGTCGAGATCGCTCTCGACCGCCGTGACGGTGCCTGCCTCTGATGCCAACTCGAACAGGGCCGCTGCATAGCGGCCTGCCAGGCTAGCCTGAATACCGGCGGAAATCTCCACGCGTCTCTCGTCCTCTAGGGTCCGGAATTACGATGCTGCGCCTGTGCCGGAAACGGGCAGCCATAAGGCACCCCGGCAAGGCTGGCGCGCGCCTAGCATCGGGTGCCCGGCAGCGCAAGTCGGGGCGCGGTTCGCGCGGTCGTATCCACCGCTCACTTATCCTCCCCGCCGGGCGCGCAGCGATAGACCAGCCGCTCGTTGGGCTGGGCCGGGAGGCCGGACAGCACCGCGCCCTGGAGGTCGCCCAGCTTCGCCGCCGCGTTCTCCGCACCGCATTTCGGCGCGGAATACTGGCCGCGCAGCGCCCGCGCCTTTTGCATCGCATCGCGCGCGAGGAGGTAGCGATCGCTGACATAGGTGCGCGATTCGGGGTCGAAACGATTGACCGAAACCGCCTCTTCCTGATTGGGGACGAACACCCGCGACCATTCGCCCGCGCGCAAGCCGTATTGCGTGCGTTCGTTGACGCAGCCGCTCGCCTGCCAGTCGAACGCGACCGATTCGGCCGGTGCCCCGGTAATACGGCTGCGCTCCGGAACCAGCGTACACAGCAGCGCCTGGTGCCCACTGCCAGCGTCAGCGCCCGCCTTGCCGGAAGTGGAAGGCGATCCGGTGGTCAGCGCCCCGGCCACCCGCCGGTCGAAATCGTCCATCCCGGGCCGCGTGGCATAGAGCGCCATCGCGCCGATCGCCGCCAGTGCCGCCGCGACTAGTAGTACCCGGGCGACACCGTCCGCGGGTGGAGGCGCAGCGAAGACTCCCGCAGTATCGTCGTCTTCTTTGTCTTCCTCCCCAGGATATTCGGGTTCGTCCGGATCGTCGCGATCCCGCCGTTCGGCAAGGCGCGCATCGCCGGATCGCGGATGGCGCAGCCGGTCGTAGGCGACCAGTCCCATGGCGAGGCTCGCCATCAACAGCACCATCGCCAGGGCGAGCCGGTCCTCGCGATCGCCCTGCAACCCGACCAGCGCCTCCATCTGCGCCCGCGCGCGGCGATCGCGCTCCACCTGCGTCTGCGCGGCCAGCTGTTCACGATTGAGCTCCGCCTCGCGCGCCCGGCGCTGCGATTCGGCATCGGCCAGTTCGGCCATGCTGCGGCATTCGGACGAATTGACGCGCGGCTCCACGCCGTTCGCGCGCAGGAAGGGGAGCAGCTCCCGGTCCGACACCGCGAAATAGAACTCCGCATCCGCCCCTTCGGAATCGGAGCCGAAGCTGTTCACGCCCAGCACCCGCCCGCAATTGTCGAGCAGCGGCCCGCCCGAATTGCCGCGCGCGATGGGCGCGGTGTGCAGGATGGTGTCGAACTGGCGGCTGGGGCGCTCGCCCGAGATATAGCCGTGGCTCTTCACCGGGGGTTGCGAGCGGAAGATATCGCGCATGGTCAGTCCCTGCGCCCGATCGACATTCATCGGATAGCCGACCGAGGTCACCTCGCCGCTGCCGCGCGGGGGCGTGCCGCTGAGTGTCAGCGGCGGCAAGCGCAGCGGGCCGACGATCTTTAGGAGGGCGAGGTCGGCGCGCGTATCGCGGGCGACTACCTGGGCATAGCTGGCATCCTCGCCATCGCTCGGCACGATGCCAATCCGCAATCCGCTGTCGCCGATCGCCTCGCGCACGACATGCGCATTGGTCACGATCATGTCGGAGGAGACGGCGAAGCCGGTTCCGTGGATCACCGGCAGCATCTCGTCGCCGCTCTGTTCGACCAGCACCACGCGCACCACGCCGCGGGCCGCCGCGTCGATATCGGCCGGCTCGGCCTGTGCCGCCACGGGTATGGCGAGCAGGAGACAGGCGAGGAAGGCGAGAAGCGCGCGCATGATTGCGGCGCTTTTGGCAATAGCGGGCTTTGATCGCAAGCCGCGGGATGCAGTGTCCTGCGCCCCGCGCTACACACTGTGCATGAACGACGGCCCGATCACCGATGACAGCGCATGGGATGCGGTCCTGCGGCGCGACCGCGCGTTCGATGGGCGTTTCGTCACCGGGGTCCTGTCCACGGGCATCTATTGCCGCCCGTCCTGCGCGGCGCGGCATCCGGCGCGCGCCAATGTCCGCTTCTTCGCAAGCGGAGAGGAAGCGCGCGCGGCGGGGCTGCGCGCCTGCAAGCGCTGCCGACCCGACGATGTCGCGCGCGACGAGGCCGCGGTGCACGCGGCAATCGACGCGATACGGAGCGGGAAGGACCCAAGCCTTGCCGCACTGGGCGCGCTGACCGGTTATTCGCCGACGCATTTCCAGCGCGTGTTCAAGCGCGCGATCGGCCTTTCCCCCGCAGCCTACCAGCGCGCCTTGCGGCAGGAACGGGCGGGAGACGCGCTGGCGGCAAGCGCCAGCGTGACCGATGCGGTCTACGCGGCGGGCTATTCCGGCCCCTCGCGGTTCTACGAGGAAACGAAAGGCAGGCTGGGCATGGCACCGAGCGCATGGGCTAAGGGAGGCGAAGGCGTGACGATCCACTGGGCGGTGGTGCCAACCAGCATGGGCGACATGCTGGTCGCGGCGACCGACAAGGGTGTGTGCCGCCTCTCCTTCAATGAGGATGAGGGCGAACTGCGCCGTCGCTTCCCCAGGGCCGAGCTGGTGGAGGGCGGTGCGGATTTCGCCAAGCTGCTTGAACAGGTGGTGGCCGCAGTCGAGACGCCCGGCGATTGCGCCCACATCCCGCTCGACGTGAAGGGCACCGCCTTTCAGGAGGCGTGCTGGCGGGCCTTGCGCGAAATCCCGGCGGGCGAGACGCGCACCTATGCCCAGATCGCGGCGGCGGCGGGCAATCCGCAGGCGGTGCGCGCCGCGGGCAGCGCCAATGCACGCAACAATGTCGCGGTGCTGATCCCCTGCCACCGCGTGATCCGCACCGGCGGCGAGCTGGGCGGTTATGCCTACGGCCCCGACATCAAGCGCGAACTGCTGCGCAGAGAAGCGGACGGCTGACTTGCCGATCCCTGCGCGCCCGTCCACAGACCGGAGCGCGCACCGAAGCTATGCGGGGAAGGGATCGGGCATGACGGATCGAATAGAGCAAGACTGGGGACCGGCCGCGTCGGTGGAGCCGCGCAAATCGCTTGGGGTTCGGATCTTCGAATTTCCGCTGATGGCAATGCTGGTCGCCATCGTCGTCGTGGTCATCGTGACGGGTATCGCGGCGGCGGCCATGCTCCAGTTCGGGGAGGTCGACAGCGAATTGGTTGCCAACGCCGTGCCGGTCGTCATCGAAACCATCCTGCTGTTCGCCGCTTACAAGCTGATCGTTGCCCGGTTGGGGGAGCGGCCGCGAGACGACCTGCCGCTGGACCGCAGGGCGAACGATCTGTGGCGCGGGGCGCTGTGGGCCGGGGCGCTGATGAGCGCGATCGTCGGCGTCGCCGCGCTGCTGGGCGGCTATCGCCTGCTCGGCTGGGGCACGGGCGACAGCTGGGAGATGATCTTCTTCTTCGCCGGGGTCCATGCCGCCTTTTTCGAGGAGATCCTGTTTCGCGGGATCATCTTCCGCTTTCTGGAGGAATTCGGCGGGAGCTGGTTCGCCCTGGCCATCAGCGCCGCGCTGTTCGGCCTGGTCCATCTCGCGAACGACAATGCATCCATGCTGGCGGCGATCGCCATCGCGGTGGAGGCGGGGGTGCTGCTGGGCGGCGCCTATATGCTCACCCGCAATTTGTGGCTCGCCATGGGCATTCATTTCGGCTGGAACGTCGTCCAGGGCTATGTCTGGGACGTGCCCGTCTCGGGCAAGGCGGTGGAGGGCCTGATCGAAGCGCAGCCGGTCGGGTCGCCCCTGATCTCCGGCGGCATGTTCGGGCTGGAGGCGTCGGTGGTCGCGCTGGTCCTCGCCACCGCGGCGGGGGTCTGGCTGGTCGCGCTCGCCGTACGCCGGGGGCATGTGGTGCGCCCGTGGTGGACGCGTCGGCGGGAGCGCGCGGTCGCCGGCTGAAGCAAGGGCGGGCGGCGTTTCCTACCCGGGGCGGGGGCGCTACTGCTCGCTGTGCTCTTTCAAACGTTTACCGGTTCGATTCCGCCCGACGCGCCGCCGCGTGTCGGAGCGCCGTGGCACTGGAACATGCCCCCAGCGGAAAGTCACACTTTGCCGCTGCTGTGAGGGTGCTAAACCTATGGGGTTACGGAGAAATCCCGGAAAGTCACAGTTTTCAAAATCGATTTTCGCGTTCCACCGGTGCGGCGCTTCAACCGGCTCACTCGCTCCGCGCCCAGCCGCGATCGGCGGGGGTCAGCGTGTCCAGGAACGCCTCCGCGCTCTCCAGATATTCCGCTTGCCGTTCCTCCCCCATCCGGTCCCAGTTCTGATAGACCCGCGCGACGCGATTGTTGTTTTCCAGCCGCTCCCGGTGCCGGTCCATGAAATGCCAGTACAGCGCATTGAACGGGCAGGCCCCTTCGCCGGTCTTCTTCGACACGCTGTAGGTGCATTTCCGGCAGTAATCGGACATCTTGTTGATGTAATTGCCGCTCGCCGCATAGGGCTTGCTCGCCAGCTTTCCGCCATCTGCGTAAAGGATCATGGCCGCGACATTGGGTAGCTCGACCCATTCGTAGGCGTCGGCATAGACGACCAGGTACCAGTCCTGCACCTCGCGCGGATTGACGCCCGCCAGCAGCGCGAAATTGCCCAGCACCATCAGCCGCTGGATATGGTGCGCATGGGCGTTGTCACGGGTCGAGCGCACGCAATCGGCCATGCAGCGCATGTCGGTCTCGCCGGTCCAGTAGAATTCGGGCAGGCCGCGCTGGGCATTGAGCGCGTTGGCCCGCTCCAGATGCGGCATGTGGTACCAGTAGAAGCCGCGGACATATTCCCGCCAGCCGATGATCTGGCGGATGAAACCCTCGACCGAATTGATGGGCGCCTCCCCGTCTGCGTAAGCCTTCGCCGCGCGCTCGCACAGCTCCAGCGGATCGAGCAGGCCGAGATTGAGGCTGGTCGACAGCATCGAGTGGTAGAGATCGTCCTGCCCGTGGACCATCGCGTCCTGATAGGGACCGAACTTGGTCAACCGTACGGCGAAGAACGCGTCGGCGGCCTTCTCCGCCTGGTCACGGGTGACCGGCCATCGGAAGTTCTCGAGCGAACCGAAATGGTCGCCGAACTTGTCCTCGACCAGTTCGATGCAATCGCGTGTGATTTCGTCCGGTTCGAACTTCGGCCGCTCCGGCGGGTCCATGTCGTCGCGCGGGCTTTCGCGGTTGTCGTGGTCGAAGTTCCACGCATCGCCCACAGGTTTTCCACCGTCCATCAACAGGCCCGTCTTCCGTCGCATCTCGCGGTAGAAGTTCTCCATCCGCAACGTGTCGCGATCCTCCGCCCACTCGCGGAAATTCCCGATCGAGCACAGGAAGCGGTCGTCCTCCAGGATCTCGACCGCGCAGTCGAAGCGGCCGGCCCATTCCTCGATCTGCTGCTGCACGCGCCATTCGCCCGCCTCGACCACATGGATCGCGCTGCAATCGTGCCGCTCCATGGCCCGTGCGACCTCGCCGGTGAAGCTTCCCGAATTGTCCGCGTCGGTCAGGCGCACATAGTCGACCGTCCAGCCCGCATCCCTGAGCTCCGCCGCGAAATGGCGCATGGCGGAAAAGATCAGGACGATCTTCTGCTTGTGATGCCTGACATAGGTCGCCTCGTCCCACACCTCCATCATCAGGATGACGGTGTCATCCTTCGTCCGACCGCGAAGACTCGCGAGCGTGCGGGTCAGCTGATCGCCGAGGATGGGGGCGAGGACGGGGCGCGGGTCGGTATCGGCCATGCGGAGCGAACGAGCGAGCGCGTAGGCAGTGCCCCGCCGCTATCGTCAGCCCACGCGTTTGTGACCTGAGGAAGTCGTCAGAGCCTGAGGCGGGCGGACTTTCGATCCGCTCGGGGCGATGCGCCAGACTATATTACCCACGTCGTCTGCGACATACAGTGCGTTGTCCGGTCCGAACGCGACGCCCACCGGTCGACCGTGTGTCTTGCCATCCGGCGTTATGAAGCCGGTTACGAAATCGCGCGCCTTGCCTGCGGGACGGCCGTTGGCGAAGGGCACAAAGCTGACGCGGTAGCCGTTGAAGATCTTGCGATCCCAGCTGCCATGCTCGCCCACGAATGCACCGCCGGCATAGCCGCCGGGCAATCCGGCGGGACCGAACGCCATGCCGAGCGGCGCAACGTGGCTCGACAGGGAATAGTCGGGCACCACCGCCTTCGCCACCAGATCGGGGCGCTGCGGGCGCACGCGCGGGTCCACGTGCTGGCCGTAATAGCTGTAGGGCCAGCCATAGAACGCGCCCTCGCGCACCGAGGTCATGTAGTCGGGGACCAGATTATTGCCCAGTTCGTCGCGCTCGTTGACCACGGTCCATAGCTGGCCGCTCGTCGGGTTGAAGGTGAGGCCGTTGGGATTGCGCAGGCCAGTCGCGTAAGAACGTTTGGCCCCGCTGGGGAGATTAATCTCCCAGATGAGCGCCCGGTTCTGCTCCGCCTCCATGCCGCGTTCCACGATATTGCTGTTCGACCCGGTGCCGGCATAGAGCGTGCTCCCATCGGGACTGAGCACGATCGATTTGGTCCAGTGGTGGTCGTAGGGCGGGCCGGGCAGATCGGTCAGCTTGGTCGGAGGGCCTGCCAGCGCGGTCTGGCCGGGGGTGAAATTCCAGGTAAGAACCGCATCGGTGTCGGCGACGTAAAGCTTCCCCCCACCGTAGGCGAGACCGAAGGGTGAATTCAGGTTTTTCGCCAGCACCGTCCTTTGTTCGGCGACGCCATCGCCGTTCGCATCGCGCAACAGCACCACGTCCATGCCAGGCTTCTTCGAACTGTGCGCCTTGCCTTTGACGATGCCGTAGATCAGGTCCTTCGGTCGCAGCACCGGCTCGGTACCCGGTCCGCCCGCTTCCGCCACCAGCACGTCGCCGTTGGGTAGCGGCAGGACATTGCGCGGCTGCGCCATGTCGTCTCCGAAGCGGGTAACCGTAAAGCCGTTCGGTGCCGTCGGCTTCTGCCCCTTCTCCCAACCCACCGGTGTGGAGATGTTCATCGGCGGAAACAGATATTGCTCTGCCGCGGGGAGCTTAACCGCGCTGGCGTCGCCGACCTGATCGGAGGCGGGGAATTCGACCTGAGAGCACGCGCCGAGCGCTAACAAGGGAAGGGCACCGATTGCGATGAGCGAGCGGATCATGCGACCTCTCCGATATGGCGATAGGCCATGCGATGGCCCAGAAACCCGCCGACGATCATGACCGCGACGGTAATGGCGGATAGCGTCAGCCCGGTTGGCACCACGCCGGTCCAGCCGTCGCGCGCATGGACGAAGTTGTTGAACGCGGCCAGGATCAGCACCACCGCCATCAGCGCGAAGTGAAACCAGCCGCTCGTCGGGCGGGTCCGCCCTGCGGCCAGCAAATCGATCAACCCGAACAGGCCCGCGATCGCGCCGACGATCGCGCCGAACGCGAGAAACCATTGCGAGAAATTGGTCCACTGGACCTGCGCGGTCTGGGCATAGACGATATCGGTCAGCAGCGCGCCGGTGAAGCAGGCGATGGGAAACGGCACCAGCATGGCGTGGAGGGGCACCCCCAGCACGCGCAGTGTGGGGCGAAAGACGGAACGGTTCATGTGATTTCCTTCGGCTCGGCATCGTCGAACGGCGCGCCGGATGTTAGCGTTAACCAACCGTATTGCGTCGCGTTCCCGGAAGACGAGAAGCGGGGGCCGGAGCCTAGACGAAGCTATACGGATCGATGTCCACGCTGACCCGAACCCCGCGCGGCAGATCGAGCGGAGCGAGCCACGCGCGGATCGCGTCCTGTACCCTTGCCGACCTGCGCGCGTTGATGAGAAGCCGGTAGCGATAGCGACCGCGCAGCAGCGCGAGCGGCGCGGGGGCGGGGCCGAGCACGGCGATATCCTCAAGCCGTGGGGCGGTGCCGCCGATGGCGCGGGCCGCATCGCGCGCCTCGGCCTCGTCCTCGCTGGAAACGATGATCGCGGCCCAGCGACCGAAGGGCGGGGCACCGGCATGGCGGCGCGCCTCGGTTTCGGCCTCGTAGAATGCGTCGCGGTCGCCCGCTGCCAGTGCGGCGATCACCGGCGCATCGGGATGGCGGGTCTGGATGAGCACCTCACCCGGTTTGGAGCCGCGACCCGCGCGACCTGCGACCTGCGCCACTTGCTGATAAGTCCGCTCCGCCGCGCGCAGATCGCCGCCCTCGAGGCCGAGATCGGCGTCGACCACCCCGACCAGCGTCAGTTCGGGAAAGTGAAAGCCTTTGGTAACGAGCTGGGTGCCCACGATCACGTCGATCGCACCGCTCTCTGCCATCTCGACGAACTCCGCCGCGCGCTCTGGGCTGCCGAGAGTGTCGCTGGTGACCACCGCGACGCGCGCGTCGGGCATGATCTCAGCGACCTCGTCGGCGATCCGCTCCACCCCGGGGCCGCAGGCGACAAGGCAATCGGGCTCGCCGCATTCCGGACATGTCGCGGGCGGCTCCGTCTCGTGCCCGCAATGGTGGCAGGCGAGGCGCTGGCTGAAACGATGCTCGACCAGCCACGCGCTGCAATTGGGACACTGGAAGCGAAAGCCGCAATTGCGGCACAGCGTCAGGGGGGCGTAGCCGCGGCGATTGAGGAACAGCAGCGACTGTTCGCCGCGTTCGAGCCGGGCGAACAGCTCGTGCGCCAGCCGGGGCGCGAGCCAGCGGCCGCGTTCGGGCTTCTCCTCGGTAAGGTCGATCAGATCGATGGCGGGGAGCTCGGCTCCGCCGAAGCGGCTCGGCAGGTCGAGCTTCCGATAGACGCCGCTTTCGGCCATCTGCAGGCTCTCGAGTGCGGGCGTGGCGCTGGCGAGAACCACTGGGACCTGCTCGAAATGGCCGCGCATCACGGCGACGTCGCGGGCGTTGTAGCGCACCCCGTCATCCTGCTTGAAACTGATCTCGTGCGCCTCGTCGACGACGATCAGGCCGAGGTTCGCATAAGGCAGGAACAGCGCCGAGCGCGCGCCGACCACGACCTGTGCTTCCCCGCTGGCGATCGCCCGCCAGGCCCGGCGGCGTTCGGTCGATTTGAGGCTGGAGTGCCAGACGATCGGCGCGGCTCCGAACCGCTCCTCGAACCGGCGCAGGAAATTCTCGGTCAGCGCGATCTCGGGCAGCAGGACCAGTATCTGCCGTTCGGAGCGCAGCGCAGCGGCGAGGGGCTCGAAATAAGTCTCGGTCTTGCCCGAGCCGGTCACGCCGTCGAGCAGGATCGGGGCGAAGTCGCGCGCCTCGACCGCAGCGACCAGTTCGTCGGCAACTTCCCGCTGCTCCGCCGAAAGCACCGGCTCCGCGAAGTCGGCGCGCGCCTGCGGGTAAGGCCGGTCGATATCGACCTCGACCGGTTCCAGCGCGCCCTGATTGACGAGGCCGCGCAAGACACCCTCGGACACGCCGGCAATGCCCGCCAACTCACGGATCGTCGCCTGCTCGCCCTCCAGCGCGGCGAGTGCCAGGTCGCGCTGCGGCGTCATCCGCTCTGGCAGGCCGCCCGACAGGCGGTATTCGGTCATGGTCGCCGGACCCTTCAGCGCGCCGCCGCTCGCCAGCACCATGCGCGCGACCGCGCTCATCGGGGCGCAGTAATAGTCGGCGGTCCATTCGATCAGGCGGCGAAGGGCGGGGCGCAGCGGCGGGACCGGCAGGAGCTCGGCTAGCGGACGCAGCTTCGCATCGGGAACCGGCGCACCGGGCAGCACGTCTTCGTCCCACACCACGCCGGTAATCCGGCGCGGTCCCAGCGGTGCGAGCACGACGCTGCCCGGTTCGACCGCCATGCCATCGGGCACGCGGTAGTCCAGCGCGCCAAGGGCGGCGTTGAAGACGAGGACGCGAACTCTGTTCATTCGTCCGTCAATATGAGGGTCGCAGGGTGGGTGCGACAAGGAGCGGAGGGAGTATAATGACCGGACTTCTGACCAAGCCCACACGACGCCGGGCGTTCATGGGCGGCGCAATGACGGCCACCGGCGGTCTGCTGCTGGCCGGGTGCGCGACCAGCCCCTTCGGCCGCTATGGCCTGACAGATGCCGTGCGCGAACTGCTGTTTCTGTCGAGCGACCGCGCCTTCGCCCGGCTTACCGCGCCCGGTGGATTCTGGGACCAGCAAGTGGCGACCGTTGGGCTTGACCGCCTGCTTGGCGCGCGGGGTAACGTTCTGGCGAGCATTCTGACCTCCGCCCTGTTCAAGGCACGGCTGCAGGATGCCTTCGCCCAGTTCGCGCTCGACGCCAGCGCACGGGCTGCGCCGGTGGTCACCGACGCGGTGCGCGTGATCGGCATCCGGGGTGCAGTCGATCTCATCACCGGCGGCCCGACCGCCGCGACCAGCTTCCTGCGCACCGATCTCGGCAATGGGCTGATCGAGGCGATGGTGCCCGAACTGGCGCAGGCCATGCGCGTCTCGCGCGAGCCGCTGGTCGATCGGGCGCTGTCGAGCCTCACCGGTGTCGATGTCGCTGGCGTGGCCAACCGCGTGGCGGGCAGCGTCAACGACGCGATCTGGACCGAGATCGGGCGCGAAGAGGCCGCGATCCGTGCCGATCCCGCATCCACGCGCAACCCGGCGATCATCGCCGTGTTCGGCGGCGCGCAGGCGCTCTAGCGGGGTGGCGAGTGCGCGCCGGCTCGGTTAGAGCGGGCGTGACTCGTATCAACCGGAGCCCAGCTACCCATGAAATTCTTCGCCGACACCGCCGAAATCGCCGAAATCCGCGAGCTTGCCGAAACCGGCCTACTCGACGGCGTCACCACCAATCCCAGCCTGATCGCCAAGTCGGGCCGCGACTTCATGGAAGTGACGAAGGAGATTTGCGATCTGGTGGATGGACCCGTCAGCGCGGAGGTGGTCGCGCTCGACCACGCCACCATGATGAAAGAAGCCGAAAAGCTGCGCAAGATCGCGGACAATGTCTGCATCAAGGTGCCGCTGACGATGGACGGGCTCAAAACCTGCAAGGCGCTGACCGAGGACGGCACAATGGTGAACGTCACGCTTTGCTTTTCCGCCAATCAGGCGCTGCTCGCCGCAAAGGCTGGCGCGACCTTCGTCTCGCCGTTCCTTGGCCGTCACGACGACAACGGCGCCAACGGGCTGGAACTGATCCGCGACATCCGCACGATCTACGACAATTACGCCTATGAAACCGAGATCCTCGCCGCCAGCATCCGCCACGCGACGCATGTCTTGGAATGCGCGCTGATCGGCGCCGACGTGATGACCGCGCCGCCCAAGGTGATCCATGGCCTGGTGAAGCACGTGCTGACCGACAAGGGGATCGAGGGCTTCCTGGCCGATTGGGAAAAGACCGGCCAGTCGATCCTGTAAGCCGCACGAATTGTCCGAAGAAACCCCTCTCGATCGCTTCAAGCGTGCCCTGACCGGCGGCGCCCGCGCCCTGTCGCGCGAGCGCGAGGTCGATGTCGCGTGGAGCGCGGACAGCCCGGCGGCGAGCGGCAACAATTTCCGCGTGCCGCTGCCCGGGCGCAACCTGCCCGCCGGACAGGTGCAGGAGGCGCGCGGCTTCGCCGACAGCTTCGCGCTCAGAAAGCGCCACCATAACGAGGCGTTGCACGGCAGGGGCGCTCCGTCCGAGCCGGTCGCACGCGCGGTCTACGACGCGATCGAGCAGGTTCGTTACGAGGCGCTCGGCACCAACAATTACAGCGGGATAGGCGCAAACCTCGACGCGGCGACCGAGCTGCGCGTCGCCAGCGATCCAATCGTGCGCGCGCAGAACGAAAGCGAGGTGCCGCTCCAGACCGCCATCTCGCTGATGCTTCGCGAGGAGCTAACCGGTCAGCCGGTTCCCGAGCGCGCCCGCGCCGGCGTCGATATGGTGCGTGAATTCGTGGAGGCGCGCACCGGCGGCGATTTCGAGGGGCTGGCCGAGCGGCTATCCGACCAGTCCGCCTTTCAGTCGCTCGCACTGGACATGCTGCGCCATCTCGAACTGACGCTGCCCGAGGAGGCGCCCGACGACGGCGGCGAGGGCGGCGACGAAGACGAGGGCGAAACCCCGGAGGACGACGGCGAGGACGAGGCCGAAGGCGGCGACCGGAACGAGCCCAACAGCGCCGAAATGGCGGGCGAGGCAGGGGAGGAAGGCGAAAGCGAGGACGGCGAGAGCGAGCTTTCCGGCGAAGAGGAGATGGCCGAGGGCGAGCCGGGCGACGACGGGGAGGAGGGCATGATGCCCGTCCGCCCCAACCGCCCGTGGACCGACGAGCCGGAGAATTTCGACTACCGCGCCTATACCACCGCCTTCGACGAGGTGGTCGAGGCGCCCGAGCTGTGCGACGCGGCCGAGCTCGATCGGCTGCGGCAATATCTCGACAGCCAGCTTACCGGGCTGCAATCGATCGTCACGCGGCTCGCCAACCGGCTCCAGCGCCGCCTGATGGCGCAGCAGAGCCGCAGCTGGGATTTCGACCAGGAAGAGGGGCTGCTCGATGCCGCGCGCCTCGCCCGTGTGGTCATCAGCCCCGGCCATTCGCTCAGCTACAAGCGCGAGCGCGATACCGAGTTCAAGGACACCGTCGTCAGCCTGCTGATCGACAATTCGGGGTCCATGCGCGGCCGCCCGATCTCGATCGCCGCGATCAGCGCGGATATCCTTGCCCGCACGCTGGAACGTTGCGGGGTCAAGGTGGAAATCCTTGGCTTCACCACCCGTGCGTGGAAGGGCGGTCAGGCGCGCGAGAAATGGCTCGCCGACGGCAAGCCGGCGCAGCCCGGCCGCCTGAACGATCTGCGCCACATCATCTACAAGAAGGCGGACGAGCCGTGGCGCCGCGCGCACCGCAATCTCGGCCTGATGATGCGCGAGGGGCTGCTGAAGGAGAACATCGACGGCGAGGCGCTGTTATGGGCGCACACCCGCCTGCTCGCCCGGCCCGAGGACCGGCGTATCATGATGGTCATCTCCGACGGTGCGCCGGTGGACGATTCGACGCTCAGCGTGAACAGCGCGGGCTATCTCGAAAGCCATCTGCGCCGCGTGATCGACTGGATCGAGAAGCAGAGCCCGGTCCAGCTCGTCGCCATCGGCATCGGTCACGATGTGACGCGCTATTACAAGCGCGCGGTGACGATCATGGACGTCGAACAGCTCGGCGGCACGATCATCGAGCAGCTGGCGGACTTGTTCGAGGTGGAGGGGTAGCGATGGATTGGTCGCTCGTGATGTCTGGGATCGCTTTGGTCGCGATTTCCTATTCAGGGTATCGAAGCCCCGAAAGAGACGTGAAAGGTGTTGTCGGATGGCAGAAGCGGCTTTCTGAATTGAAGGCTGGAGCGGATGAAAAATATTTCGAGGAAAGACGGCAACTCGAGGCGTATCCGCCCCCGAAACATATGACTCCATACAAACTGAAATGGGTCAGCATGTTGGGTATGAGTCTTGGTCTCGCCTTCATTCTGGCGGCTATCTTTCGATGAACGTCTCCGAAGCCGTCCGCACCCGCCGCTCGGTCCGCGCATTTCTCGACATGCCGGTGCCGTACGAGGTGCTGCATCGCGTGCTCGACACGGCGCGTTGGGCGCCCTCGGGGTGTAATTATCAGCCGTGGGAAGCGACGGTGCTAACCGGCGCGCCGCTCGAGGCTTTGCGCGAGAAACTGCGCACTGAGCAGATGCAGCCGCCCGAATACGACTGGGACGCGCCCAAGGGGGACGAGCGCTACAGGACGCGGCTCTACGAGCTGTCGGCGGCGATGTTCGAATCGCTCGGAATCGCGCGCGAGGACAAGGAGGGGCGCGCCGCGGCGATGGCGCGCAATACCGAGAGCTTCGGCGCGTCCGCGTTGCTGCTGTGCTATTTCCCGCGCATTATGAAGGAAGCGCAATGGTCCGATGTCGGCATGTGGCTGCAGACCATAATGCTGCTGCTGCGCGGCGAAGGGCTCGACAGCTGCCCGCAGGAATACATGGCCTATTTCGCCCGTCCGATCATGGAGCATCTGGGCGTGGATCGCGAGACGCACATGTTCTTCTGCGGTCTGGCCATCGGCTATGACGATCCGGACGCAGCGGTGAATTCCTTCGAGCGCTGCCGCGTGCCGCTGGATGAGCATGTGCGGTTCGAGGGGTTTTAGCGCCTGAGCTGGAACGCTTGAGGCACGGGCTCGCTTAACTGCGAAGAGGAGATCCCCATGCGCCGTACCGTACCGATGTTTGTTTTCACGTGCCTGGCACTAGGTCTGGCGGCGTGTGGATCGCAGGAACCGGGCGATGG
Organism: Erythrobacter sp. LQ02-29; assembly: GCF_022576075.2. NCBI lineage: Bacteria > Pseudomonadati > Pseudomonadota > Alphaproteobacteria > Sphingomonadales > Erythrobacteraceae > Erythrobacter > Erythrobacter sp. LQ02-29. Next base: position 1,671,578 of record NZ_JANCNT010000001.1, read on the forward strand.
GCAACCTTCGGCCCAGCCTACCGAACTTTCCACGCCCGCCGAGGTGACGACGACCAGCTTCGAGCCGAGCGACACCGCCGAGCCTGCACCGACCGCTTCGCCGACTACCGAAGAATACAATGTCGCCAGCAGGGAGCTGAACAACGCGGACGCGAAGCCGGTCGCCGGGTCGTGCCTTGCGGAGATCGGTCGCGAGAAGGCGGAGGCGCTGTCCGGGCAATGCAACCAGATTTCCACCGCCACACGACCGCCGTGCAATATCCAGAATTCTTGCGAGCGGATCCGCGCCGAGATCAAGCGCGGCTGTGCGTTCGGCGATGGTGCGGACAACCCGGCGTTCTGTAGCGAGCAGGAGGCGCGCTAGAGCTGCCTTGACCCGCACCGAACGGCGCTCCATCGCACGCGGATGAGCGACCTGCGCCTATTCAATTCGCTGACCCGCCAGATCGAGACGTTCACGCCCGTCCATAGGGGGGAGGCGCGGGTCTATACCTGCGGACCGACGGTCTACAATTATCCGCATATCGGCAATATGCGCGCCTATGTATTTGCCGACGTGCTGGGGCGCACGCTGAGCTGGCAGGGCTACAGACTTACCCACGTCATCAACATCACCGATGTCGGCCACCTGACCGATGATGCCGATGCGGGCGAGGACAAGCTGGAGAAGGCGGCGGCGGCGAATGCGCAGTCGATCTGGGACATCGCGCGGCACTACACGCAAGCGTTCTGGGCCGATGTGAAGGCGCTTAATATCCGGCAGCCCGCGGAATGGTCGGTGGCGACGGACTATATCGGCGAGATGCTCGATTTCGCGCGAAGTATCGCCGACAAGCACTGCTACCAGCTCGATTCCGGCCTCTATTTCGATGTCTCCACGGTGGCGGATTACGGCAAGCTCGCGCGGGCGGTTACCGAGGAGGGTGAGGGACGGATCGACGCGGTCGAGGGCAAACGCAATGCCGCCGACTTCGCGATCTGGCGCACCACGCCGCCGGGCGAAACGCGGCAGATGGAATGGGATTCGCCCTGGGGCCGCGGCGCGCCGGGATGGCATCTGGAATGCTCGGTCATGGGCGGCAAACTGCTCGGCTTCCCGTTCGATATCCACACCGGCGGGATCGACCACCGCGAGATCCATCACCCGAACGAGATCGCGCAGAACCAGGCGTTCTGCGGCTGTGGGGGGCTCGACGTTCCCTCACATTCGGGTGCCAACATCTGGATGCACAACAATTTTCTGGTCGACCGGACGGGCAAGATGAGCAAGTCGTCGGGCGAGTTCCTGCGCCTGCAACTGCTGCTCGACAGGGGCTATCACCCGCTCGCCTACCGGCTGATGTGCTTGCAGGCACACTACCGCAGCGAGCTGGAATTCTCCTGGGAAGGGCTGGGCGCGGCGCTGACGCGGTTGAAGCGAATGGTGCTGCTGGCGGCCCCTCTGCACGCTGCCGACAAGGTCGACGAAATGCACCCGAAGTTCGAACCAGCGCTGTCGAAGTTCGAAGATGCGGTGACGGACGACCTCAATACTCCGATCGCGCTGACCGCTCTCGAGGAAGCGCTCGCGATGAAGAAAGTGGATGCCGGTGCCAAGCGCGCGGTCATCGAGAAAATGGATGCCGTGCTGGGCCTCGGCCTGCTCGACCTCGCGCGTACCGACCTGCGCATCCGGCCGAAGGATGCGCAACTGAGCGAGGACGAGATCGAGGACGCGCTCACCCGCCGCAAGGCCGCGCGGGCGGAGAAGGACTTCGCCGCCTCCGACGCCATCCGTGATGAGCTGACGGCGAAGGGGGTCGAGGTGATGGACGGGGACCCGCTCGGCTGGGAATGGAAGCTGGGCTGACCAGTAAAGAAAATGACGATCGCCGTTCTTTCCGCGCTCGTGCGCCCGCTGGTGGAGCCGCAGCTCCCCCCTGAGATAGAGCCGCGCTGGTTCACCTCGGTCGAGGAAATGCACGCGCTGGCGCCAGAGGCGCAGATCGGGTGGTTCGATCATAACGACACCGCGATCATGCTGGAGGCGGTGCGGCGCGCGGAGCGACTGGAATGGCTCACCTCGATCTATGCCGGGCTAGATTTCCTGCCGCTCGACCTGCTGCGGACACGTGGCGTCACGGTCACCAACGGGGCGGGGATCAACGCCGTGACCATCGCCGAATATGTCGTGATGGGGATGCTGGTTCACGCAAAAGGCTACGACGACGTGGTCCGTGCGCGAGACGCCCGCGAATGGCTGTCCGATTCGCCGGGCAAGATGGAGCTGGAAGGCGGGCGGGTGCTACTGCTCGGCTATGGCGCAATCGGGCGGCTGATCGAACCGCGGCTGACGGCGTTCGGGATGGAGGTCACCGTTGTCCGGCGCTCCGGCGGCGAGAACGCGCTCGGGCCGGACGAGTGGCGTCGGCGGCTGGGCGCGTTCGACTGGATCGTCCTCGCTGTCCCTGCGACACCGGAGACCGAGGGCATGATCGGCGCGCCCGAACTCGCCGCGATGAAGGACACCGCCGTCCTGGTGAACATCGCGCGCGGCAGCGTGATCGACCAGCCTGCGCTGATCGACGCGCTGGAGGCAAAGCGGCTGGGCGGGGCGTTTCTCGACGTGATGACGCCCGAGCCGCTGCCCGCCGATCACCCGCTATGGGATGTCGAGCGTGCGCATCTGACCATGCACCTGTCGGGCCGCGCGCAGACCAGGATGTTTCAACGCGCCGCGACGCGTTTCGTCGAGAACTGCCATCGCTGGGTGAAGGGCGAACCGGTCGAGCCGCGCTTCGACCTGTCGCTTGGGTACTAGCGGCTAGACATCTTCGAGCAGCAGTAGCTCGGCGGTCACGGTCAGGCGCGGCTGGGGCAGCAGCACATGGTCCACCTCTACAACGGTGGCATCGGCGACCAGCTGGCCGGGGATCGTGAACTCGTGTTCGCGCAGGTCGCCGATGAATTGCTCGCCTGCCGCGACGGCTTCCGCGCCTTCGAAACACAACACCACGCGGTGCCGCGCCCCGGCGAAGGTGATGCTGGCCCAGGGGGTTTCCAGGTGCTCGCGAACGATCCCGTGACCATCGGCCAGGGCGAGAAGCGCGGCGCGCAGGCGATCGGCGGGGGTACGACGGGCGCGCGGGCGGCGGGGGAGGGGGCGTTCCTCATGCATGGCGCGCGCTCCGCCAGTCGGTCATGAACCGGTCGATCCGGGACACAGTGCCGCTGCGCGGTTCGCGCCCGTTCCTGAGGTCGAGCACGAAGCGCGGATCGTGCGCGGCGAGGCGACCGAACTTGGTCGCGGGCATGTCTGTAGCGCGCCAAAAAATCCGCGCCATTTAATCGGGCGGTATTATCGGCTTCCCGGGGCTTGCACCGGCCCTTCAACGTGGGTCGCGCTGGCCTTCTCCAGATCGATGGCGAGGCGGTGGCCTGCCTCCGCCTTGATGGTGTTAAGGGTGCACAGCCTCACGTCTTCGGCGGAGACGAGGACAAGCCCTTCACTGTCTTCACCAGCGCTATTGCCATCGCCTGCGCCGGGGGCATCCAGCTGGGGCGCTCGACGGGCTCCTTCAGAACCTCGGGAGCCTTGATCCGCGGGGCCGGTTCGGGTTGCGCCGCCCGGACAGCGAGCGGCTTGCCCGCGCATCCCGCCAGCAGCAATGAAGCGCTCAGTAGCGCCGAGAGCAGTATCGAGGTCGGCAGTCGCATCGTGATCGATCCTTTCCGCGAGGTCGCTGTAAATCCGCTCGCGTTCAAGCCGCGCATTGCGCGCCAGCTGGGCGGCAAGGTTCTGGGCGCTCTTGATCGCGGCGAGCTCCTCATCGCGTTTCACCACCGTTTCCGTCAGCCCCTCGATCGCGAACACCTTGAAGCCGAACGGCCGCAAGGCCAGTCCGTCGATCCGGACCGTCTGCACCACTGCTACGCCAAGCACGACAGCGAAGATCGCGAGGATGATCGCATTGCGTGCGATGAAGGCGGAGAGCTTCGCCTCCATCAGAGCGCTCCTCGCGCTTCGAGATCGGCCTCGACCGCGTCGCCCAGGCACATTTCATAGTCACCGATGCGCGCCGCGTCGCCGGTCCGCCGCAGGATGAGACCGCGCACCTCCCTGCCGCCCGCGAACCGATACTTCAGGATCGCCCGGCACGCCTCGCGGTATTCGCCGCGATTGAACAGCGCGCTCACGCTCGACTTGCGATAGGCCGCCTTGCCGATGTTGTAAGCGAGATCGGCGTGCGCGGCCTGCTGATAGGGCCAGCGCTCGATGCCCGGCGATACCTGCGCGACATAGGCGAGATGATCGCGGAACGCGCGCTCGCTCATCGCGTCGCACTCGGCCGGCGTGTAGCGGCGCATCTCGACCCGCGTCTGCCCATCGCAGACCGTCCAGACGCCGACGATATCCTGATAGGGATCAAGCCTGCGCCCCTCCCAATCGGGCGTCAGGCTGAACATCAGGGCGAGCGCGCTGATCGCGCCGGCGACCGCGCCGCCGGCAGCGGCGGTCTTCCGACCGGGCTTCGCGTTACCCGGCATCGCGCGCCTCCAGGGCCTTCTGCCGGGTCAGGCGCATGAACAGCGCGAGGAGGAACAGCGCGACGCTCACCAGCGAGACGAACTCGACCGGCAGCAAGCGCGCCAGGGGCCTCGGCATCATGTTCCAGAGCCAGAGGACCGCGCCCGGATCGAACATGATCCACGAATGCAGGAAAACGCCCAGGGCGATCACCCGCACGCTCCAGAGCCGCCACCAAAGGCGAGCGTCGGGCACCAGCCTCTCTGCAATCCAGCTTTTCATTTCGACCTCCTGTAGAAGTCGGCCGAATAACAGGCGGAAAAGCCGTCGATCCCGGTGCGCTGGCACACCGGCATCAGATCCAGTCCTGGAGGGTGAGCGCCCATCGCGTGTCGGCGGCGTCGGCACGTTCGTATGGCTCGAACCGCTCGAACACGCCATAGTGGATGCGGTTGTGCGAGACGGCGTTGTCCCCACCTTCGACCAGCAGCACCGGTCGCCGGACCCCGACCTCCATGATGGTGTTCCAGAGGTCCTCGACCTCGGCGTCGGAAAGGTCGGCGGCGGTGAAGCGATAGGAGCCCTTGATCGCGCCCGACCCGAAGCCGAACCCGCCGCCCGCCAGATCAACCCGCTCGCCCAGATCGATCGGCCGCCGGCCGGAGCGCCATTCGTAAGCATGCTCCGCGCGTAGCCCGACCAGGGCGAGCCCGATCTCCAGCGCGGGCGCGCCCTGCGCCTGGGTGAAGGTGAAGCGGACGAAGCGCCCCTCGACCGGCTGCTGCGCCAGCGCCAGCGCGTGGAAGCGCGCGCCCGCCGCGCCAGGCACCCGCATCGTCGCCGGGCCATGAATGACGGTATTGGTCTGCCGGTCGGCCGAGATCACCGTCACCGCCCAGGTCGCAGTCGCGGCCGCATTGGTGAAGCCGAGCATCGCGGTATCGATCGGGATCGTCGCGCCCAGATCGACCTCGATCGAGCCCGCCCGCAGCGCGCCCGCCCGCCAGACCTCTTTCGGATCGGGTGTCGACAGATAGGCGGCCCCGGTCCCGTCGGATACGGTGACCGAGGCGAAGGGCAGCGGGCAGAGGATGGTCAGGCCACGCATCAGGCGGCTCCTATCTTGCGCAGGACGGTGAAAAGGGTGACGCCGCCCTCGCGCTCTTCGGCCCCGATCACGAAGACCAGCGGACCCTCGCGATAGCCTTCCTCGTCGGCGAACAGCGGCAGTGCTGTGCCGATCCGGTGGGCGTGGCGACCGGGAACCTCGATCGTCTCGACCGCCAGCGGGCTGTCGAAGAACGCTAGCTGGCGCAGCGCCTCGGCTCTGGCGTCGGCGCGCAGGGCGAGCGGCGAGGAGACCGCGCCAACCGAGGCGAGGTCGCCCCAGCGCGCCGCGATGACCGCGTTCGTCGCGATTTCGACCAGCTCGTTCGAGCGCAGCCATTCGGACCTGGTGGCGGGCACGCCGTTCATGCCGTGGCCTTCACGGTCGCGGTGCCGGAATAGACGTTCAATGCAACGGCGTTGCCGCCGCCCGTCGTCCCGGCATAGCCGAACAGCTCGACTTCATAGAGACCGGCGGCGAGGCCCGCCTTCTCCTGCGTCACGAGGATGGTCCCCGGATAGCTCTGCTGGGTGAAGGATGGCTTCATATAGACGGGCTGCTGCCCGCCCTCCACCTCGTCATAGTCGCTGCCGATATAGCGCGACGCCCCGGTGCCGGCGATATAGGCACCGAACGCGGCCCATCCCGCCGTCGGCACGCCCGAGCCGTCGACCGGGCGATAGCGCCACTGCGCATACATCTGCGTTTCCGAAGTGCTCCCGTTCAAAGCAGCGCACTCGTAGGAAAAAGGCCCGGTCGCCTTGAGTTTCTCTCCGCTCGCGAGCGACAGGATCAGTGGGAGTTCGCCGCTACCCATCCGGGTAAGCTGCGCGACATTCGCCGGGGCGTTGGGGACCTGCTCGATCGTGCTGTCGCTGCCCTGCTTGACGCCCGAGCCGCCGCCTCCGCCAACCGAGCTGGTCGGAGGGGGATCATCGGCAACCTCGAAATCGACCGCGTAGGGGCCATAGCTCTGCCCGCTTACCGTCACAGTGAGGCGAACCGATCCCGCGCCGAAGCTGGTCCCCTGGCTGATCGTGACCGTTCCTTTCGCCGGGTCGCCGTTCGCATTGTTGACCGCGACCGCCAGGCCACCTGTCGCGCTGGCCGCGTAGGAAACGAAGTCCTCGGCAGAGACGTTGGCCGCGCCTTTCTGCACCAGCGGCTTTATGCTGCGCGGCAGCTGGCCGGCCTTCACTTCGCCCTCGTAGGTTCGATAGACCTTCTGGGTCGCGGGAGGCGTAATCAGGACCTGGGCGTTCGCGGTGATGTCCGCCCCGCTTTCCGAGGCCCATTTGCGGTCCCCGCTTTCTGTGATGTTGTCCGCGGTGCGGTCGACCAGCAGCGACAGGCTCTTCCCCGCGGTGCGATCGGCGTTCAGTTCGCCGGTAAAGTCGCCGCCGCCGTTCGCCCGGCGCAACAGATTGCTGGCATAGGCATCGTTCGCGGTGATCTTGTTGTTCGCGACCCGCTTGCCCGCGCCGGTGCCGATGCCCTGCATCTGGCCATTGCCGTCGATCGCGATCTGCTCGTTGGCAACCGGCTTCGGCAGCGAGATCGGTCCAGTCGTAAGGCGGCCATCGCCGCCGATGGTCCACGCGTCGTTCTTCACGTCCGTGTCGCCAAGGAGCTGGCCCGAGCTGTCCGTCAGATTATCGCCCGCGATCGCCCCGGCGGTCGCGCCGCCTTCCTGCCGTCCGACGTAAGGATCGGCAGCGTACCAGACCCCCGCGTCACCCCCGGTTCGCACGCTGCCCAGGCGGATGAAGGCGACATCCTCGGGCACCACGAATTTGCCGCCGACCACTCGCCAGGCGACGGGCGCGCTGTTGTCGAGCGCTGTCCCCGCGATCGCGGTGATCGAGCTGACATAGCCCCTCATCGCGTCGAAGAAATCGACGAAGCAGGAAAGCTGACCGTTCGCCCCGTCGCGATAGACGAACCGCGAGACGAAAACGGTCTCCCTGGGGTGGACCGGCAGGTAGCCCGCGTCGAACATCACCGCGTTGGTGCCGAGACCGTGTGCGATCCGGTTGTTGTTGCGATTGTTAGGGCCGAGGTCGAGGTCGCGCTGGATCACCGCATTTGTATTGAACGGTGCGAAGTCGAGCCGCACCGCCCTGGTTAGCCGAACCGGATCGGACAGGAGATTGGTCCCGCTGGTCGCGCCGTCCGCCGGGCGCGGCCGGTCGGGATCGGTGTCGGCGACTTCGGACCAGCGCTGGTAGGAATTGAGCAGATCCTCGCGCGCCAAATCCGCCTCGCCATCGGTCAGTTCGTCTAGCAGGATGCCTGCGATCTCGCTTTCGCTGTGGACCCGCTCGTTGCGCTGGAAGCCGATGCGCCGCTCGCGGTGCGGCGGATGGGTCCGCGAACGCCCCTTGAACACGCCCTGCAGGGGATCTGCACCGGCGGTGAAGGCGAAGGGCCGAATGGCGATCGTTCCGGCCGGCTGCGGCACCCAGAACAGCGACAGGCCGTAGAGCAGCCGGTCGATCGCCTGGGCGAAGCTCTCCTGCTCAGAAGCGATGTGAATGCCGGCAACGCCCGGTCGCAGGTCGCAGGCTTCTGCCAGCGCTTCGACCGCTGGCCCGGAGGCGAGGCGGCTGATCGCATCGGCGATCGCGGCGGCCTGCATCGATCCCCCGGTTCCGGCGCTGCCGATGAAGTCGGCCGTCAGCGGCGCGCTCGGCCGGGTCCACCATTTCGCGCAGGCGATCGAGGGCGCGACCACCCCGCCGCCGCGCGCGGGCTGGCTCGCCTGCAGCGCGGCGAAGGTCGACCGTTTCCCCTTCCTCGGTCAGGCCGGGGAATGTGACGGGCTGCCAGGCGCGGCGTTCTTCGACGAGTTTGAACATGAAAGGGTCCTGCAATCGGGATGAAAGATGGTGGGCCGGTCTCAGCGGGCGGTAAGAACCAGATCCTCGTTCGCGGCGTCGGTGGTCAGCAGCAGCGAGATGTCGAACATCAGGACGTCGTCCTCGTTCTGCTCGGCGATCGCGGTAATCTGCGCCTTCGCGCCGCCCGCTTCGACGATGTTCCCGGCGGCGGTGCCGTGGACGAAACTCCAGGGGACGAGATCGCCGGTCTGGAGGCTGGCGAGATAGTCCTTGGTCGCGATCGAGGGTGCCTCGATCATCGCGCGGGCGGTCGCGTTGTGATTGCCGCTCTTGACGTAGCGCGCACCGACCAGCGAGCGCAGGTTCGCGTTCACCCCGCCATCGATCTTGAGCGACCGGGTGATCGCCGCGAAGCCGCCCAGCGTGAACAGCGAGTTCTCGTTGTTGACCTCCAGCCCCTCGACCCAATCGGTGAGATCGGCCGCGCCAGCCACCGAGACCACGCGCGGCGCGACGGTCGGGATCAGGCCGGTCATCGTCAGACTGGCGAACGGGATCTGCCCGGCGGTGAAATCGAGGCTGAAAGTGCCGCGCTGGCCCAGCGCCTTGCGCAGCTGGTTGCCGCCGGTCCAGGAATACTCGGTCAGCGAGCCGTTCGCCTCGCCCGGTCGGGCGAAGACCTGGCGAACATTGTCGCCCGCCGTCACCTGCGCCGGCTTCATCCCGCAGGCCGCGAGCAACTTCATCCAGGCAGGCGCGGTCCCGGCGGCACCGGAGCCCGCGAGCTCGACCTCGTAGCTCGACCGGATGCGCGCATTGCTCGGCTTCTGCCGGGTCGCGCCGTAGTTGCGATTGTCGAGGTTGCGGTTGACCTGGTCGACCTCCAGCGGGGTGGTCGAGTAATTACGGGTCAGGATCGCGTCGGCCGCCAGCGTCGGACCGGCGTCGGTGCCATAGGTCGCCTCGGCCTTCGCCGCGATGATGCGGGTCACATCAACCATAGAACTTCTCCGTCAGTTTGCGGGCCTCGCCGGCCAGCGTCTCGTTCCAGTCCTTCGGGTTCGCGAGGGGATCGCCCTTCGCGTCCTTCAGCTCCGCCAGCACCTTCGCCCGCGCCGGGCCGTTGACAGGCAGGCCGAAGCCGTCGATCTGAAGGCACCCTTGCCGCACCGAGGGGGCGGACTTCCCGGTGCGCTGGCTTACTTCCCGCGCAGCCTCGACAGGGACGGGTGCGGGCGCGGTTTTCTTCGGGTTCATCGGGTCTTCCTTTCGCGATAGGTGCAGGTGAATTGCGCCGCCCAGCTGAGCGTCGAGGCGTCGAGGTCGAGCAGCCGCCCGCCCGCGATCATGCAGGCGGAAGCCGCCTCGGGATGCTTCCACCCGAACAGGCTGTCCTTCACCCGGCGCAGTTCGGTGGTGAGCGTCTCGCTGGCCTGCGCTGCGTTGCGACCGGGCGCTTCCATCACGATGACGACCGAGAGGCGCAGGGTGATCAGCTGATCGTAGGCACCGACCTTCGGCTGCCCCGCGGCACCCTCGCTTTCGGGAATGACGAAAGCGGCGGGCAGGTTGCGAGGCGGCGCGGTCAGCTGCGCGAACTCGAACAGGCCCTTGACGTGACCGTAACCGGCTTCCTTCAGCCGCTCGACGAAAGGCGCGAGCGCGATCACGCTGCTGCCTCGTCGAACGACCGGCGCAGATGCGCGGTGAGAACCTCGACGATATCCTCGCGGTCCTCGGGATCGAAGCCGAGATAGGGCCGCGCGGGCATCACCACCTGGGCGACGACGCGCCCGGCGAAGGAAAGCGCCTTCTTGTGCCTGGGGCGAATGGTCCCGCCGAACTGATGGATCGCGGCGTAGATCTCGGGCGGGCCACCGGCACGAACGCCGACCTCGGCAAAAGTCGGCCCGGACCGGCGATCGAGCGCGCGGTAGAGGCGGCCGCTGTCCTGCAGCGTCTTGCCGCCGTCCTCGATCGCGCGGCGGCTCTTCTTCCAGGGAACGCCGCTGACGCCGCTCTCGGTATCGAACCGGCGGCGGGTGCTTTCGAGCAGCCGCTCGGAAATGTCGTCCATCGCCGGCGTCAGATCCTCCGCGCCCTCGATCGCGGCGCGCAGCTGCTCGGACAGGCGCTGTTCCAGCCTGATGGTGATGATCTCGCTCACCGGAAACCGTAGTCCTTCAGCCCGTCCGGATAGGCGCGGCGGCCGGGCCGGACGCGAACCGGATCGCGCGGCGCGGTCGCCTCGGGCCGAGCTTCGCTGCCGAGCTGGAGCTTGCCGTCCCGGAACCCTTCGAGATTGCGCAGCGCGAGCTTGCGCCTGGTCTCGACGTTTTCGGGGACTTCGTTTTCGTAAAGGCCGGCGCGCGCCAGATCCGCGACGATCGCTTCGATGATCGCGGGGACGCGCTCGAAGGGAAGCTTGAACCGGCCGGCGAGGTGCGCCTCGGCTTGCGCCTGCGCATCGACCAGGGCGTTGACGACCAGCCCCTTGTCGATCCGGCCGTCACCCATATCGGTCAGGCGCAGGACCTGGTCGCGCCCGACGCGCGAAACGAAGGCGGCGACCGAGAGCATCGGCGCGCCGCCATCGGGCATCACCCAGGCACCATCGATCACCGCGACCTCGATCGCGATCGCGCGGGTCGAGCCGTCCTCGATCGGAACCTGCGCCTCGACCAGATAGAGCTCGCCATCGCTGCCCCCGCTCAGCGCCAGTTCGAGATTACCCTCGACCAGCATCGCGTCGGCCCCGATCGCCGCAGCATTCGCGACCACACCGCGCTGCTCGATCTCGACCAGCGCCTGCCCGGCACCCCGACCGCCCAGATCGACGCGATGGACGATCCGTTCGGTCGGGGCCTTGATGATCGAGACGACGCGCATCAGCCGTGGTGGTCGGCCTTCGCCGCGGCGACGCGCATCAGCGCCGCGCGGATCTCGGTCTCGGCCGCGTCCTCGGGCAGTTCGAGCGCGGCGACGTCGCCGAAGCCGGAGGCGGCCGCGAGGTCGAGCAGCTGGCGGCGATCGAAGCTGCCGAGCATCGCGTTACCGCGCGCGGCGATGATGGCCTCGGCCTTCTCGGCCACGCTCGGCTTGGGACCGGCGGCGGGAATATCGGCGATCTTCTCGTCGGCGATGATCTTGTCGAGCTGCTTGTGGCTCTTCGCGGTCAGATCGTGGCGCATCTGCGCGTTGGCGGTGACGAAATTGAGATCACCCTTTCCGGCGGTGGCCGCCGCCATCGAGCGCTGGGCCGTGCCGATCGGGCTGCCATCGGCCTCGCGATCGCGCGCGGCGACCGGACGCAAAGCGCCAAGACCGACTAGGCGCTTGGCTTCGGCTTCGTCCTCGATCTCGACGATCGCGCCGATGGCATGGGGACGCTTCTTGCCGTTGGAAAGGCGGGTAAGAACTTCGTAGTCGGACATCGGATCGGTCCTTTCGCTGGGGGAAATCGAAAGGCGGGGCGACGGCCGAAGTCGCCGCCCCGCCCCCAGGGCACTGGATCTGAGCCGCCGGTTAGGCGACGCCCTGGAACAGGAAGCCGGCGTCGGAACCGACGATCTCTGGCGACTGCTCGTCGATGACGTTGTTCACCCAGCTGCGGGTGTCCTTGTCCCACTCGACCGGCTCCACGAACGGATGCCCGCGCAGGCGATAGGTGTAGCCGTAGGACGGCAGGCGGATGTTGCGCTGCCCCTCCGGCGCGACGAAGGCGAGAACCGCGTCCTGCCCCCAGACATCGACGGTGGTGCCATCGTCGAGGTCGTAGATCGCATCGCCGGTGACGACGTTGGGAACGTCGAAATACTGCGCCAGCATCTCGTCCGAGACCGCGGCCGAAGTGGTGTATTTGAAGTGGTCGCGGATCTTCGGATGGTTCTTCGCTGCCGAACGCGCATCGGCCGAGAGGAGGAGCGTGTTCGGTCGGCGGCCGGTGCGTTTGCGGATCTGCTCCTTACCGGTCTCGACCTGGTCGGCCGGGTCGCTGTCGGCGCTCGTCCACCGGTCGCCGGCGGCGAGCGCCAGCTTGTTCCCCGCATCGTAGGCGGCGGGATTGCGGGCGAGCTCGGCCTGCTGGATCTCCAGGCTCAGCGCGATGACGGCGAGAACGACGTCGACGCTTTCCTGCTGCAGGTCGATGCCCGGCACTTCGCCGGCCTCTTCGACGAACTCGATCGGCGTCACCGCCTGCAGGGCGTCCTGGGTGAGGTTCACCGGCAAACCCTTGTAGCTCATCGTGTAGCGGCCGATGTTCGTGCCGGGCGCGCGAGCGGTGAGGACGCGCCGCAGCGCCTCGCGGTTGAATTCGATCCGCTTGGCGGCGCGGGTCGGCATGTTGACCAGCGGGAACAGCCGGTTGCCGACCATCTGCGCATTGGAATAGCCGCGAACGTGTTCGGACAGGATCGGATCGACGACGCGCGCCTGGGCGGCGCTCATCTGCTGTCCGGTGGCGGGGGCACTTGCCATTTTCAAAGCTCCTTCAGGACGTTTTCAAAGAGGGTGCGGCGCGCGGGTCTCGGGGGCGCGCCGCTACCCCGAATTCTGGATCCGGACCGCTGGATCAGGGCGTCAGCAGCACGGTGACGAAGACGCCGTCCCCGGCGCTGTCCTCCAGCGCCTTGGCGACTTTCTTTCCGGCGTTGAGCGCCACTGCCTTGCCGCCGGCACCAACCTCGATCTCGTCGCCCTTGTTGAACACGCCGCCCGCGATCACGCGCTGGGTGCCCATGACGGTCACCGCGACGGCAGTGCCGGTCTCGGCGTCGTAATCGGCGATGCCGAGCGCATCCTCGCCCGCGCCGGCGGTCTGGTCGTCGAAGCCGACGAAGGTGTTGACGGCGACCGGGGCAGCGACGCTGGCAACGGTCAGGGCGAGAAGGGGAATGTGGGGCAGTCGAGCCATCGGGGCTTACTCCTGGTTGCGGGATGGAAGGTCGGCGGGCGCGATCAGGCGCCGGCCTGCGCCTGGCGGACGGCGTCCATCCAGGGGAGATCGGGGTTCGCGGTCTGCAGCTTCTTCGCCGCGGCGTGGAGCTGCTGGCTCTCCTCGGGGACCGAGTAGCCGGCGGGCGCGGCGAAGCTGATATGGCCGTTGCCGTGCGGCGTCGGCTTGGCCTGCTCGCCGAAGCTGATCAGCGGGGTCGCGTCCGACAGCAGCTTCTTCAGCGCCGCCTCGGGCTTGATGCTCTCGCCTTCGCCGAAGCTGACGGTGGCGTCGGTATCGAGCTCGCCGAGCCGGTCGAGCAGGCCGGTGACCAGGTCCTTGCCCGCCGGGGCGAGCTTCGCGTCCTTCACCAGCCCTTCGGCGAAGCTGGCATTCGCTTCGTGCCGGGCGTCGGCGGCGGCCTTCTTCTGCTTACGCTCGCGTTCGTCGGCCTCGCGCTCGCGGCGGGTCAGCTCGGCCTCGCGCTCGGCAAAGCTGGCATCCTGATCGCCGCCGGTGGTGGTGGTCGGCTTCGCGGGCTTGGTCTTGTCGGACATCGGTTCTTCCTTGGGTTGCGTGTCGATGGTGACGGTCGCGTCCTCCTCGCCCTCGGCGAACTGGACGGTGCCGAGCCCCTTCACGCCGGGCGCGTGCGCGCCCAGGAAGCCGATGTGCTTCAGGTAGAAGGAGCCGGGTTTGGGATTGTGGGGATTGCCGGGCTCGTAGAGCCGGGCGGAAACCTTGCGATAATCGCCCTTGCGCACGCGCTCGGCGAAACCGGCCTCGATCGTGTCGGGCCGCGCGACCAGCTCGCCGCCCTCGACGGAGAGACTGCCGACCCAGCCCCAGGCGGGATCGTCCATTTTCGGATGTCCGATGACGAGCGGGGCGGGATCGCTGTCCGCATCGTAGCCATCGGCGATCGCCTGCAGCTCGGCCTGGCCGAAAGTGATCTGCTTGCCCTCGACCGACGTGAAGGTGCCGGGGCGCAGAATGCGAATGGAAGGGGTGGCGGGTGTCGGCTGATCCATGCCGACCGCCCTAGGCGGGTCCGGCGGCCGTTATCCCGGTGCGCTAGCTTACCGGGATATCAATCCTTTTCGTCACCCATCGACGCGAGCTGCGCCAGCAAATCACGACGTCGAATTTCGAGACTGTTTATCTCTTCATGAAGCCGCCATTGCTCAATAGGGTCTTGCTCTCTCTCGAGCTTATCATTTAGCAACATTTTATTCATCTCGATGTGAAACAATTCTGACCTAGCGGCAAGTCTTCCATCTCGCGACCTAATACTTTCGTGAGGATTGACAAAGTCTGTCCACTCTTGTGGCTTCATCATCCAAGTCCGTGATGATTCATATTTCTTTGTCGGTTTCTCCGCCTTTTGTACCGACTCAATCGTTCCTGCATCTGCCTCGAACAGCTCAAGGAGGCGGGAAAGTGGGATTATGTGAACCGTCTTCTGCGCGGCAGCCCTATATTCCTCCAACAGCTCCAGCCTGGGCTGAAATGGGTTCTTGTCGGACTGGACATACCAATCCTGCTTTTGGTCTCCAGTCACGAATATGCAGTGAGATTTGCGCTTCTCACCTTCCTCGAGAATTGTTTTCCAGATCAGCAGATCGCCAAAGCCGCCATCTTCCTTCCTGTCGTCCTTATATCCGGGGGGACGCCGCTCTGCGTACCTGCCTTGAGCCTCTTTGCGGAACGCTTCTTCGTCGTTCAGACATTCGGGATCGGGGGCGACAACCCCTCCGAACAGATCTCGGTAGGCTATCGAAACCGGGTCTTCCCCAACGTCCGAGGAAATTTCGTCCGCTATCTCGCGCATAGCCTTTAGCGCTTCCTTCAGCGGCTCCTGGGCCTCCCTCACTTTCTGCTCCGCTTCGCCGTATTTTGCGAAGCCACTCAGAGCACCAATCTTCTTCGCAGAACCGGGGCCGGTCAGAGATGCGCGGTCCCGTATATATTTCGCAATCGCCGCCACTTTGGCGGAGCGGTGTTTGGCGAACTCGCGGGCCGCCTGCGCGGGAATGACCAGGCGACCATTCTGGGTGAGCTCCTCATAGACCTTGCTGACCTCGGAAAGGCTGGCTTCCTCGAATTCGTACGGGAGCAGAAGCACGTTCGCGTCGAGGGCTACGAAGCAGTCGTCCTTGATCGCGTCCAGCTTCTCATAGCGCGCGTCGAAAATGCCCTGCGCATCTGGAAAGGCCTTGCGGAGTGCGAACGGACTTTGCTCTTCCGCGCCGCTTTCACTTTGCCCCTTATCGTCTTTCATTTCCTGCCCCCGATTTGCGCTGGCACGATTAACCCGGTCGGCGAGCTCCGATCAATGGAAATTGGCCGAGGGGAACCTAACCCGGCGGATAGCAGGGCTGGAGATCCGGCCTCTTCCGACCGCAACGACTGCAGCGGAGCTTGCGCGCGAGCCGCTCGATCGAGCGCGAGACGTCAAGGTGAATCGCCGCGACCGTCAGCGCAGCGGGATTGGCATGGATCACCCGCCCGCAATGTCGGCAGGTGATCCGGATCCAGTATCCATGCCGATGCAGGTCGCCGAGCGAATCGATGCGGTAGCGGGCCATACGCTGCGGATGGAACACAACAGGAACAAGATAAAGGGGGGTGTCTCGGTATGCGACTACGAGGTTCAGAACGGACGGGTGCAGACTCCCGACTACGGGAAAGCGGTGATATGCGAGGTTGATGGAGAACACACGCCGCTCAATTTTGCGAGCCATCTGGAAATACAGGGTTGTCCGCTATGGGACTATCTTACTGGGTGCGATGTCCGCTTGGGACGTCGGTTCGAACCAATTCGGGCTACCAAAAATTCCGAGAATTTGGGATAAGACCGGGGCGCTGCTTCCTTTATGGGTATGGTCCTACTTGCTTCTTCTTCTATTTGTTTATGGCCTATTCGAATATGTACGGTTGAACATACCTCCTGATGTCACAGATAAGCAGATCAAAAAATCTCCGACCAAACCTGCTCCGGAACAGCATGCCCCCGACATAAAATTCTCAGAAATACTCCATTCGTTGATGCACGCCCGAGGCGTGGTAGATGACGGAAGCCAAGAGGCTTTCGATAAAATACAAGAAATAGCGCAGGAGATATCGGATCAAATGTTTGTGCGGTATTTGAATGCCTGGGGAAGGATGGGAGCGGGTTCGCCGTTAAGGAAGATTCCTATTAATATTTCACGGATGGGCGTTGGTGTTTCGCGCACCTCTTCCGGGGAGCTGCATTGCGCAATTAGCTACAGGGCAGAGGGCTTGCGGCAGTGCTGGATTTACGACGTGTCATTCATGAAAAAAGAGGTTCGGCCATTATGGCCGGAGATAAACAGCAAGGTTGACGCCTAAAGCTCGTAGGGCCTGTGATTGGGTGTGAAGCCCCGCACAGGCGCAACCGAAGCGTTTAGCACCTTCCGGACCGCGGCAACACTCTCGGTGCCCTCAGCGTTGAAATTTCGCCAACTTCGATCTGATGCGATGGCTTGCCTTGCGGGCTAACAGATCGATTGGACCTGGGTCAGCGAAGTAGCTTCATCGCGAAGCCACCTATCACCACCGCATAGCAGAGCAACAGAAAGGCGAACTCGATGCGGAGCAGTCGCTTGTCCATCACCACTTCCTGGCCAGGCCGCGATCGATCAGCTCATGGCCCGCGTCGCGGCCGTCTACCATCACCCGGACCAGGGGGCGGCGGTAGCGATCGGTCCGGCCGGAATAAACGATCTCCACCTTGCCGCTCGCCATGATGCGCTGCAGCGCGCGCTTGGCCTCCTCGCCCTTGCGGTAGTCGCACCAATGCCGCGATCGCTGCTTGGCCGAACGGCAGGATGGCGACCCTTCCAGCTCCGGCGCATCGATCGCTTCGAGGCGCAGTCGGGTGCCATCGCACCGCTTCAGGGTGTCCGCGTCGTGGACATAGGCGATGCATTGGGTGGCGGCTGCGAGGGTCAGCGCGAGCATCATGAAGCCGGGGAAATGCTCTTAAAACGTCCGACAAGGGAGAGAAGTTCTTCGTAATTGCTAGGGTTGGACAACAAGTTTCGTGGCTCAATACGGCAAAAGTCGATGAAGTAATCCCCGACAGGGTCTTCTTGCTTCATGATAGAAGATCGATTGATTTCGGCGATGTTAGCATATTTCTTTAGCCGACTGAGTGCCTCATCAAATGTTACGTGACCACTCCCGGGATCGTAGTTGCTAAAAAACACGAATTGCCAGCTTTGCAGCCTTTGTGGTCCCCAATTTTCAAATGGCTCACCCTGCTGATCGGCAAGTATCATCGGTATGAGTAGCGGCAACATCAAAGGCGCGCCCTGAGTGAGCGCCAGACAATTTTCCAACCTGTCTACTACAGGGAACGCGTGGCGAGGGCCGAGACCGGCGGCATGCATATAGTATCCGATGAGATATCCCGGATGGATTTCGACAGCGCCCCTCTCGTCTTGGTAAACTTGCGGCGCGCGAAGCCGATCAATCGGCAACCCGCGTTCTTCAATCAAGTCGTGGAGAATGCGATGAAGTGGTACATCCTTCAGCATGTAGCGCTGATTGACGAAGCGGCCGAGATAGGCCGCGCCGTCGAAATTTACTCCGTAGGGGACCGCCACCGAGTGGCGTAGAGCGCCAGCGTGCATGCCCAGCACGAAGGCCACGCCTTCGACGTCAAAGAGGTGCTTGATCTCCTCAAGTAGCTTGATCGCGTAGTTGGGCCGACAGCGATCGAGTTCGTCGATCACGATAACAATCGGAAGTTCCAACCCCTTTTCCTCGCCCACTCCTGCGACAAGTTCGCGGAGAGCAGCCTTCATGTTGTCGACCTCGGTGCGAGCTTGGTTGAATTCATCGATCCGCGCTTCCATCGATACCGATGCTATCGGAGTTTGTTTGATCGCTTTCTCGATGACCTCATCCGTCGCCTTTCCGATTGCCTTCTCCCCATCTTCGGAGACATCGCCGATTGCGCCGATCGCCTCGACCGCCCCTTCCGTGATGAGATAAGCCAAAGCCCTTTTCGAGGCTCCAAGCGCTGAAATTTTCGCCACCTTGCCGGCGCGATCGACGAACTTGGCCAAGCGAGCCTTCAACTCTGGAGATTGGTGCGATGGTTGATCGAACGCATTTCGCAATGTTGCGGCTAAGGCGACGAGCGGTTCGTCTTGGAGATCGTCGGTCCATGCATCAACGAAGGCGACAGGGTGGTTCTTCCCCATCTCTTTGGCGAAGCGCCTGAGAAACCAGCTTTTGCCGCGACCGTAAGGCGCATCGACTGCAAGGACGAAGCCGTGGCTATCTTCGCGCAGCGACCTGCGAGTCGCCATTGTTTCAAGATAGCCTATCAGTCGTTTGGCTTCTTCCTTGCGTTGCAGCTTGTCGCCTTCCCAGATGTCGCCTTCTTCGCTCATGTTACCCTTTCCCCTTGTTCCGGCGACAGGAATAGCGAAGCGGGACACTTCTGTCAGAGCATTATTCGTTCGTGGTTTTTGCGTATAGGATCGGACCGATGCGACGCCTTGCGATGATTCTCGCCGGCCTGATGGCCCTGAGCGGTTGCGGCGATACCGCCTGGGTCCCGGAGGCCGAGATGCAGCCCGCCAAAGCGCTGGTCGATGCCGAATTCGCGATCATGGGACCGCGAGAGTTCACGCCTGGCTGGTACAGTCTCGGCGAACCGGCGACCGGGACGATCTGCGGGACCTTCGCGCCGGGCGAAGCGGCGCGCGAATATGTGACGGAGCGCCGCTACATCTACAACGCGGGCGGCAATGGCGACATTCTGATCGACACGATCCCCGAACTCACCGTCTCCAACTCACCCGTCACTCAGCAAATCACGCGGCAGACGAAGGCCGCCTTCGAGGATGCCTGGTCAACGGGGTGCGAGGACTTCCGCCCGCGCTGGAAGCGCTAGAGCTCGGTCATCACGAAGCGCACCCGGCCGATCGGGCGGATCGCGTTGATCTCCTCCCCGGTCAGGGTCTCGGGCGCATAGGCCGGGTTGTCCGACACGATCGCCAGGGTCCGCGGCTTGCCATCCTCGCCCCGGTCGAGCGGGTGCAGGCGTTTCACCGAAACCTCGCCCTCGCGGCCGAAGACGTAAACGCCCGCGTCCACGATCTCCTCGGTCCGGCCCAGCAGCAGCAGCCCGCCATTGAGGATCGTCGGCTGCATGCTGTCGCCGCGCGCCTCGACGATCGCGGCCTGGTTGGCGGAAATACCGAGCTGGCGGAGGAAGCGGCGGGGAAACGGCATCCCCTCGTCCGCGCCGTCGGGTAGCGGGACGAGCCCCGGCCCGGCGGAGGCCTGGGCGCGGTAGCGCCGCACGATCACCACCGCATCGCCGTCTTCTTCCTCGTCCGCGTCGTCGTCGCCGGCCCCGGCATCGATCACCGCCTGCGGATCGGCCCCGATGACATCGCAGATCGCCTGCAGGCTGCGATAGCGCGGCCGCGAGCCGAGCTCGGCCGCCGGATCGAAGCGCAGGATCTCGGAAAGGGACTGACGCGAGATCTGCGCTCGCTTCGCCACCTGATCCTGGCTGCCGAACTCTTTCACCAGCGCCTTCAGCTGCCGCGCGGACGCGGCGGTCCAGCCCGCGACGAACGCGTTATCGTTTTCCTGTTGACCTGACACTTTGCCTGACATATTCCTAATGTCGTCCAAATTGACAGGAGCAATTCGTGCCAGCCGACATGCACCCCGCCGATATCAAGGCCGAGATCCACAAGCGCGGGATCTCGATGACGGAGCTGGCTGAAGACAACGGCCTGTCGAAGCAGACCCTGATCGCGGCGATCGGCGCGCGGGTTTCGGGCCGGGCCGAAAAAATCATCGCGGATTTCATCGAGCGCAAGCCGGCCGAAATCTGGCCCTCGCGATACCACCGCAACGGACGACGCATCATGCTCCGTCGCACGGCGAAGAGGGCCGAAGTCGCGTGAGCGCGGGCCGTTTTCAGCATGGGAAACCTCGCATAACGCAGGCCTATCACCGGGCGCGTCGCGTGTCTTGTCCCTATTTCGTTCCGCTTCTTCCGGAGACGGTTTCGTGAGTGGCCGGGTGCCGCGCCACCTGTCCGCGCAGCAGATCGCGGACCTCGGCCTCGACGAAATGCCTTCGACCAAGCGGCGGGTGAACAGCCTCGCCAACCGCGAGGGCTGGCGCTGGATCGAGCGGACCGGACGCGGCGGGGGCAGGCTCTACCGCGTCGCTGACCTGCCGCAGCCAGCGCGCGAAGACCTGGTCTCGCGCTTCCCGGCCAATACCAACACCCGCAAGGCACCCGGCAAGCGCGGTCGCCCCGCCGGGCGCAACTTCTTCACCGACCATTCCGAGATCGCCGACGCGGTGGTCGGCTGGCTCGCGAGCCGCAAGCTCTCCGCCGCCGTCATCCGCGAGATGATCGCGGCGCAGTTCGACGCGGTGCCCTCGCTCCGCACCCTGCAGCGCTTCATCGCCGCGGCCGAGGATCGCCACGCGCTCGCCCTCCAGAGCCTGCGCGATCCGTCCGGCTTCAAGTCGACCCGCAGGCTCTCGCTTGGCCGGGCCGATGCGGGCCTGACGCGGCTACTATCGTCATCCCCCGCTCGAACCTGATCGCTCTCCCCGAGAGCGGATCGACCATCACGCACGAGCTCGGCGCGCTTACCATCCAGTCCGTGAACACCGGACCGACCGAAATCACCCTTTTTTGCAGGAGAACCACTCATGGCCGATAACGTGACAACAACCGGTGGCGACGAGCTCGCGTTCGACGAAGTCGAAATCGGCGGTCGGCCGGTGAAAGTCGCCCGCAACAAGTTCGGGTTTGGCGACGACGGCGAATACCGCGAGGTGGGGGAGGACGAGCCCTTGCCGGTCAAGAGCCCTGGCAGCGCAACCGAGGCGAAGCAGGACGCGGCGATAGCCGTCACATCGAAGCTTGGCAGTGCGAAAACTTGGGCAGCTATCGTTCCGGACGACGACAATGATCTGCCGATGATACCGGATGCGATGTCCTGCGAAGGCGAAGCAGGACTGGTAGTGCTCCAAGGAGCAGACGGTAACGCCGAGACGTTCTCTTTCGAGAAGGGTCAGATTCGCCCGTTCGCCCCAATTCGTGTTCTAGCGGAAGGAACAACCGCGACCGGTCTGATGGGCCTGTTCGCATAATGCCCATGTTGGGCGGCCTTGGTATGGGACTCGCAATGTCCGTCCGGGCATCTCCTCTAACGGCGGGAGGGGGTGTAATTCCGGCGTCGCTGCTGGCCTCCCAGCGATTTCTGACGATCGGCGACAGCACTTCCGCAGGCGTAGGGGCGGGGAATGGCACCGGGATCGCGCCGGAAATCACCGGTGCCTATCCCAAATCGGTCCCGGTGCAGGCGCGCGACCGGCTGAACGCGCTCGGCATTGCGGCTTCCAGCGAAGCGATCTGTTGCGACAACAACAACGGCACCGCAGCAACCTGGCCTCAATATCGCTCCACCATCGAGACCGAGAACGCCCCGTTCGGCAACAGCTCGCGCACCCCGTCGTTGGGCGGCAACGGCCAGTTCCGCCTGTCGACCGGGCAAGCCTATTCCTTTACGCCTACGGTGCCGGTCAGCAAGGTCGAATTCTGGTACGTCCGCGCGACGAACTTCGGCACGTTCGGTCTGTATCTCGACGGCAACCCGACGCCGGTCGCGACCTTCGATCAGAACGGCGCGGAGGGCTTCGTGCGCGCCGAATATACCATGCCGCTGGGGACACACACGATCCGCTTCGCGCGGATCAGCGGGCTGGTGCACGGGCCCTTCGTCGTCAATGCCTTCGACGCCAGCGCCCCCCGCGTCCATTGCATGAATGCGGGCGCACGCAACTGGACCACGACGGACTGGATCGGCGCGACCTATCCTTGTTCGCCGCTCAATGCGATCGCGGCGGTCGCACCGCACATCGTGAATATCGATCTTGGTATCAACGACGCCCGGCCGAGCAGCCCGGCCCCGGTGTCCTACGCCGCGTTCAAGGCGAACATGCAGACGATCATCAACAAGGCGCTGTCGGTCGGCGCGACGGTGATCCTGACCATTCCCAACCCGATCGCCCAGTATGACGATGGCAATGGCTGGAGCGAGGCCACGATGCGCCAAGCCTATTATGAGCTGGCCGCGACCAACGGGTGCCAGCTGATCGATGCGCCGGTGCTTTACGCGCAGGCTGGCTTCGCTGCGACCTCGCCTGCTCCGTACAGCGAAATGAACGCGAATAATCTTTTCTACGACGCCTTTCACCCGCGCGCCCCGGTCTTCGCCGTCGAGGGTGCCGCGCTGGGCGACGCGATCAAGACGGCGCTGATAGTACGAGGAGCCTACGGATGATCGATCTTCTGCAGCGGCTGGCCGGTTGCACCGGCGGTGAAACCATCGAGCTAGGCGACGATACAGTGGCCCCGTTCTACGCGCGTGACGTGACGTTCGACAGCTCCGTCACCATTCGGGGCGGCCTCTGGAAGGCCCCGAACGATACCCGGCGCACGTTCCGGTTCGATCGCTCGCGCAACATCGTGTTCGATGGGATCGAGGTGGTGGGTGAAGACCGCAGCGCGGACGGGTTTCTTTTCCAGCACTGCGAGAACATCACGGTTCGCAATGCGTGGTTCCATGGGCTTAAGAACGGCATTCGTCACGACATCTGCACCGGAATGACTTTCGAGGACATCGACTTCCGGAACATTCGCAAGGATGCAATCGGGGGTGGCGGTGCAAGCCGGTTTCGGGCGCGGCGGATCTACGGAACGGATTTCTACCCGGTCAACACTGGCGGCAAGGGGGATCACCCTGACCTCCTCCAGTTCTGGCCGGAAGCCAAAAGCGACAACGATGACATCCTAGTGGAAGATTGCACCTTCGAGCGTGGGGCCGGGCTGCCGATCCAAGTGGTTTTCGTCCGCGGTCTCTACGATCCGAAGATGGACCGGCCGGAGTTCGGGAGAGTATCGGTCAAGGGATGCAGGGCCGTGGACGCGCTCATCAATGCGATCGCGGTCAGCGGTGCATCCGGCGGCGAGGTGGTCGATAACGTCATCATCGCCACCACATCGGAGAACGAAGGCGCTCTGCGCATTAAGGATTATGGCGGCGTCGTCGACGGGAACGTGGCTCCCCGGTTCATCGAAGAGGTGCCGGCCGACACGAACCGGATCGTGGCGTGGGATGATCGCCCAACCGAGATCGAGGATGATCACCCGGAAGCGCCTCCAAGTGAGCCAGTGCCGCCGGAGCCCGAGCCGGCTCCGCTGCACGCGCCCGAGGAAGCAATGCCCGCGGAGGTTTTGCGAGCGCGGCTTCAGAAGACGCGCGACGAAGTGAACGGCATGGTGAACTTCGGGCGGCGCGGCCTCTACCAGCTCGACCAGCTCTTGGCATCGCTCGATGGACGAACGGAAGGTTAGCCATGCCGTCCCCGGACCTTCGCCTCACCATGTTTCTGCCCCCGGACGACACCGTGCGGGTATGGCAGCTGCGCGAAGAACTGCGTCCATCGGTGCGCTGGCACGAGATGATGCACGAGGACCACGCTACCGCCTTCACGGTAGCCAAGATCGCGCGCCTCGACCTCCTGCGCAGCATTCGGGCGTCTCTGGATACTGTGATCCGCAACGGGGGGACCTTCGAAAGCTGGAAGGCAAATCTGCTACCCGAGCTCAAAAAGTCGGGCTGGTGGGGATCGGTAGCCGATCCCGATCTCACCGGGACGACCGAGACGATCATCGTCAATGAACGCCGCTTGCAAACCATCTTCAATACGAACCTCAGGATGTCGGAGGCGGCGGGGGCCTGGGCGAAAATTCAGCGTGAGAAGGATCGCTTTCCCTATCTACGCTATCTTTCGCATCATTGGCGGCGTCATCCGCGACAGGACCATCTGAGCTGGCACGGTCTAATCCTGCCGGTCGATCATCCATGGTGGCAGGCTCATGTCCCGCCCAACGGGTGGGGCTGCAAGTGCCATTTCGAGCAAGTCTCGGAAGCTCGCATGCAGCGAAAGGGTTGGAAGGTCTCGACACCGCCCGAGGACGGCCCAGCCACCCGCTTCCATGCTTCCGGTCGCCGCGAACCGATAATGGTGCCCGCCGGCATTCACCCCGGATTTGGCTACAATCCTGGCACCGCGCACCTTCGTGCGATCGCCGATAAGGCGCTCAATTCTATCAGAATGGCCGAACAGGCTGGTCTTGAAAAGCAGGCGCAGACCCTGTTGGCAGACATCTTAGAAGATCCGGCATTCGAGCAGTTCATCGCTCTTCCTGATCAGGTTTTCCCGTTCGCTTGGTTGAACGCAAATCGGCGAGCGATCATTGGCGCGCAGTCTGGTATCGTCCGATTATCGCGGGCGACGATGGAAAAGCAGGCCATGAGGGGTCGGTTCGATCTCCAGGCCCAGCAGTATCGGCTTGCTGCTCGCATCATCGACACACCGCAGGTCGTTTTCCGCGAGCGCGGTAACCACCTAGTGATGTTCGGACAAGATAATGACGGGAACCTCTACGAGGTCGTCCTAAAGACAACCGCTGATGGGACGGAAAACTACCTTTCCAGCGTTCACCGATCGTCGCCTCGCCGCATTCGCGCGAAGTCACAGAGCGGACTTGCCGATCTGATCTTTGATCGGAGGTTATCGTGAGAGATAGGACGCGACGCGCGGCGGGGCCTGTAATCTCCCGCAAAGCGCTCCGGATCGGAAACCCGTGCTACGGCCTACAGAAATCACCGTGTCGCGCGCGTCGCAGCGCTGACTTAGCGCCGCGAACTCGAATTTTCAATGAACATCGCCCTCTAACGGGGGCGGTCAGGCTGCGCAAACAGCCTGAACCGCGAGCTGTCACTCGCACCTTGGGTCGGCATGCTCGACCCTTAGCTCCCCCGGCCGTCACGGCGGGGGTCCTACTAGGTATTCTAAATGAAGGAGTCGATTCGATGCGCATCTTGCGGTGCGCTACTTTTCAAAGCAGAACGGAACGCATTGGTGGGCCGCGTCGAGGTAAAGTGTCGCCGTTGCCGCCATTTCAACATTCTGAGGCCTTCGAGCCCTCCCCAGAGCGCCAATTGAGCAGCCTGTGGAGAAAGTCCTTGTGGCTTCACATACCGAACCTACCAAACTTCTCGGGATCTCGCTTTGTGCCGGATATGCCGGACTGGACCTCGGCATCAGCATCGCCGAACCCCAATATCGAACTGTGTGTTACGTCGAGCGGGAAGCCCATGCAGCGGCCACTCTCGTGGCGCGGATGGAAGACGAGGCGTTGGATCAGGCGCCTATATGGGACGATCTCAAATCCTTCGATGGCCGAGCGTGGCGTGACCGCGTTCATATCCTCTCTGCCGGATATCCCTGCCAGCCATTCAGCGTCTCCGGGAAACGAAGAGCTGAAGATGACCCCCGACACCTCTGGCCCGAAGTTGCACGCATCATCGACGAAGTCCGACCATCAATTGTCTTCGCGGAAAACGTCGAAGGCCACATCGATCTGGGATTTGCCGAGGTCGCGACCTGCCTTCAGGACTTGGGCTTTGACACAAAAGCGGGCCTGTTCACGGCGCGAGAAGTCGGTGCTCGCCACCGCCGGCGACGCCTCTTCATCATGGCCGACGCCGACCGCCACCGATGCCGGGTATTACCCCGAACTGCTGATCGATTCGGGAAGGGTATCACCGAAGAGCCCGTTGGACATCGTTCCGTCGAGCTCGGGCCAGTACTCGCTGGAGAACGCAGCGCGGATCTGGACTTGGCTTTGGCTCCTACTAGCGGCTCTGGGGGTAAAGCTGAGCGACCGTTGCCCCTCTTCGCTCCCGGTCCGGGTGAGCTTGAAGCATGGGAAGACCTCCTTCGTAAGCGGCCTGATCTCCAACCCGCGCTTCTACGAGCTCATGTTCGGATGGCCGATCGATTGGACCGCACCCGAGGAGTCGGTAACGGGGTTTCAAGTTTGGCGGCAGCGTATGCGTGGCGCACTCTCCGCGCTGCCTTCATGTGATGAATAAGCGATCCCACGTCGCGCCAGCACTATGGACCGGGACGCGCATAAAGCGTGTCCCGGTTTCTCAACGCTGAACTGTCCCAGTTTCGACAGTTGGGCGTTAGCTTATCCGCGGATTTGCGCGCCTTCGCACTAAGTGGGACACCGTTGGTCTGTAACTGGGACATCGAAACGGGTTTCCGCGGTTTTCAGCCTCAAGATCGCGCGACGACACCTAAAGATGTGCCAGAAATTTAGTCGGTTTCCGGAGGACGCCTACGCCTCACGAATGCGCCGTTTTCCGCTGGTTACAGTCCCATTTCATCCCAGCAGATCACGCCAAATCCCGCCTTATCACCGAGAGTGAATAAATGGCGCATCACAATGTCGAATTCCCTGAGGAATCGCTCGATACGGCGTATCAGCATGGAAGGATCTCCGAAGGCTGCGAATCTGTGTTCCTGTTCTGTTCTGATTCGTTCCACTCGAAATCCTACTTGTCTAGGAGTTTTCCTACTGGTAGGGAGCGTGGACGATCATGACGTCCGATCCATCATCCGAACCGCGCGAGCGCCTGCTCGCCTTGGCGCAGGAAAAGCGCGCCAGCCTTGCCGCGCTGTCGGAGATGATCGGGCGCAATCCCAGCTATTTGCAGCAGTTCGTGCGCAAGGGCAGTCCTCGCAAGCTGGAGGAAGGCGACCGGCGGCGGCTAGCCGAATTCTTTGGCGTGGCGGAAAGCGAGCTCGGCGGTCGGGAGGAAAATTCCTATGCGGGCGGCGGAAAGGCGGATAAATCCTTCGTCGCCATCCCGCGTTTGGGGATCGCCGCGTCGGCAGGACCGGGGCAATTCGCGCAGGGCGAGAAACCGTTCGACCATTTCGGCTTCTCCGCCCGCTGGCTGCGCGACAATGGCTTCGACCCCAGGATGCTGTCGGTGCTGACGGTGGAAGGCGATTCGATGGAGCCGCTGCTGCGCAAGGGCGACGAAATTCTGGTCGATCGCACGCCGCGCCCCTTGCGCGACGCGATCCATATCGTGCGGATGGACGATACCCCGCTGGTCAAGCGGGTGGCACTCGCCGGGCATGGCCGGGTCGCCCTGTTGAGCGAGAACCCGGCCTATCCCGCGCTCGAGGTAGACCTGGCCGAGATAGAGGTGGTCGGGCGTGTGGTCTGGAAAGGCGGGCGGCTATGATCCGCGCTCACTTCCTCGGCGCGCCGCCAGCAATGCAAGGTCCTTACGCATGAGCGATTGCGGATGCGAGCCCCCGGCGCTGGAAACGGCTGCGCAGAAGCATGCGCTGCGTATCGCGCTGGCGCTGAACGCGGTAATGTTCGTCGTCGAACTGGCGAGCGGCCTGCGCGCCGGGTCGACCGGCCTGATCGCCGATGGGCTCGACATGCTTTCGGACGCTGCCGTCTACGCGATCGCGCTGGTGGCGATCGGCGCATCGTCCCGCTTCAAGGCCAATGCGGCACTGGGCAGCGGCATCGCGCTGTTCGCACTTGGCTTGGGGCTGCTGGCGGAGGTGGCGCGGCGCTTCTTTGCCGGGACCGCGCCAGAGGGGCCCTGGATGATCGCGGTCGCCTCGATTGCGCTGGTGGTGAACGTAATCGTGCTGCGTCTGCTGGCAACGCATCGCCGGGGAGAGGTGCATTTGCGCGCCGCGTGGATATTCACCCGGGCGGACGTGGTGGCGAATGCCGCGGTCATCGCCAGCGGCCTGGCCGTGCTCGCGACCGGAATCGGCTATTTCGACCTGATCGTCGGCGCCGCGATCGGCCTCTATGTCCTGCGCGAAGCGGTCGAGATTGTGTCGGAGGCCCGCCAAGCTCGACGGACCGTCTGAGCTTGCATCGCGGCGGACCTGCGGCCACATCGTTGCCCATGCCCGATAGCCAGACCCAGCCGCCGATGAAGGCCGCGATCATTCCCGTCACGCCGCTGCAGCAGAACTGCTCGCTGATCTGGTGTACGAAGACCATGCGCGGTGCGGTGGTCGATCCCGGCGGCGATCTGGACCGGTTGAAGGCGGGCGTGGAGCGCGCCGGAGTGACGCTCGAGAAGATCCTCATCACCCACGGCCATCTCGACCATTGTGGGCAGGCAGGTGTGCTGGCGAAGGAGCTGGGCCTGCCGATCGAGGGGCCGCAGGAAGCGGACCGGTTCTGGATCGCGCGCCTGGCCGACGATGCGGCCCGCTTCGGCACGCCGGGCGAGCCCTTCGAACCCGACCGCTGGCTCGAAAACGGCGACCAGGTGACCGTGGGCGAACTGACGCTCGACGTGTTCCATTGCCCCGGTCACACGCCGGGCCATGTCGTCTTCGTCCATCGGCCCAGCAGCTTCGCGATCGTGGGCGACGTGCTGTTCCAGGGCAGCATCGGGCGCACCGATTTTCCGATGAGCAATCACCAGGATCTGATCGACGCCATCACGGGCAAGCTGTGGCCGCTGGGCGACGATATCACCTTCATTCCCGGCCATGGCCCGACCAGCACCTTCGGCCGCGAACGGCAGAGCAATCCCTTCGTGGGCGACGCTGCGCTGGCAGGTTAGGGCGCGAACCGGTTGCATTGCGCCGGAATCACGCTATAGGGCGCTGCTTCCCCGCTCGGCTGGGCTTTCAAGGGCGTCCGACCCCATGGGTTGTGCGCGCTCCGGCCTTCGCCTAAGCGGTCCAAGACATAGATTTAGACGTATTTCGCAGGAACAGGTGCCGCCATGGCTGTCCCAAAAAGAAAAGTATCGCCGCATCGTCGCGGCAATCGCCGCTCCCACGATTCGCTGAAGGTCGAGGCCTTCCACGAATGCAGTAATTGCGGCGAGCTCAAGCGCCCGCACAATCTGTGCCCGCATTGCGGCTTCTACAACGGTCGCGAAGTTCTCGCGCCGAGCCTCTGACGATCCGGGGCCCCGGCCCCATAATCAGGAGAGCGCCATGACTTTGCCGCGTATCGCTGTCGACGCGATGGGCGGTGACGAAGGCGTGCGCGTGATGATCGACGGCGCGGCTCTCGCCCGCCGGGATCACGACCGCTTCCAGTTCCTGCTGGTCGGCGACCGCGCGCGCATCGAAGCGGCGCTGGAACATCACCCCAATCTGCGCGCGGCGTCCGAAATCCTGCATTGCGAGGATGTCGTCGGCGGCGACGAGAAGCCGTCCCGCGCACTGCGCCGGGCCAAATCCACCAGCATGGGTCTGGCCGTCAACGCGGTGAAGGAAGGCAAGGCGGGGGCCGCGGTCAGCGCCGGCAATACCGGCGCGCTGATGGCGATGAGCAAGCTGGCGCTGCGCACGATGCCGGGGATCGACCGCCCGGCGCTCGCCGCGCTGCTGCCGACCCTGGCCGAACACGATGCGGTGATGCTGGATTTGGGCGCCAATACGGAAGCCGATGCGCGCAACCTCGTCCAGTTCGCGATCATGGGCGCGGCCTATTCGCGCATCGTCAACGGCTTCACCGCGCCTCGCGTGCGCCTGCTGAACATCGGGACCGAGGAGCAGAAGGGCACGCCGGAACTGCGCGATGCGGCGGCGACCCTGCAGGCTGCAAAGAACCTGCCGCTGACCTTCGACGGCTTCATCGAAAGCGACAAGATCAATCGCGGCGAAGTGGATGTCGTGGTGTCGGACGGGTTTTCGGGCAATATCGCGCTCAAGGCGATCGAAGGTGCGGCGCGCTTCGTGACCGACCTGCTGCGCAACGCCTTCACCAGCTCGCTGCGTTCCAAGATCGGCTTCCTCGTCTCGCGCCCGGCGACCGAGCTGCTGCGCCACCACCTCGACCCGAACAACCACAATGGCGCGGTCTTCCTGGGCCTCAACGGCGTCGTCGTGAAAAGCCATGGCAGCGCCAGCGCGAAGGGCGTGGCGCATGCTGTCGCCGTCGCCGCCCGGCTGCTGGAGGAAGACCTGACCAAACGCGTGGCCGACGATCTCGCCCAGCTCAACCGGAGCGGCTGGGCGCATGGCGGCGAAGCGGAGGCGAAATGATCCGTTCCGTCATCCGGGGCTCCGGCTCCGCCCTGCCGGCGCGCTGCGTCAGCAATGCCGAGCTGGCCGAGCGTGTCGATACCACCGACGAATGGATCGTGGAGCGCACCGGCATCCGCCAGCGCTATCTCGCGGGCGAGGGGGAGACCACCGCCAGCCTCGCGACCGACGCGGCTCGTGCCGCGCTGGACGATGCGGGCTTCGACGCGGATTCCATCGGGCTGATCATCCTGGCGACTTCCACGCCCGACAATACCTTTCCCGCTTCGGCGACGAAGGTGCAGGCCGCGCTGGGAACGCCCGGCGGCATCGCCTTCGACGTGCAGGCGGTATGTTCGGGCTTTCTCTATGCGCTCACCACCGCCGATGCGATGCTGCGCACAGGGATGGCGAAGCGGGCGCTGGTTATCGGCGCGGAAACCTTCAGCCGCATCCTCGACTGGGAAGACCGCACCACCTGCGTGCTGTTCGGCGACGGCGCGGGTGCGCTGGTGCTGGAAGCCGAGGAGTTCCGGGACGAGGCGGGCGCACCGGGCATCATCGCCTCGGCGCTCCATGCCGACGGGGCGCAGCACGATCTCCTCTATGTCGATGGCGGTCCCTCGACGACGCAGACCGTCGGCCATCTGCGGATGAAGGGGCGCGAGGTGTTCCGCCACGCTGTCGTCAATCTCGCCCAGGTGCTGAGGGAAGTGCTGGACGGCGCAGGCCTGACGGCGGAGGAAATCGACTGGGTCGTGCCGCATCAGGCGAATGCCCGCATCCTGGACGCCACGGCGCGCAAGCTGGGCCTGCCGCCGGAGAAGGTGATCGTCACCGTGGACCAGCACGCCAACACCTCGGCCGCGTCGGTGCCGCTGGCGTTCGACCACGGCGTGCGTTCGGGCAAGATCGCCCGCGGCGATCTCGTGATGTTCGAGGCGATGGGCGGCGGCTTCACCTGGGGTGCCAGCCTCGCGCGGTACTGATCCGGCAGGGGTTGGCGAAGCTGTGTCATTAGGGGATTGCCCCGAGGTACGGTTTGCGGTCTAGGGTCTAATTGTTTAATCTATGTTGGATTTTACCGCGGGTCCGCACCGAACGAGCAGGAGATTTGACCGAATATGTCCCGTTCCCAAGGCACGTTGACCCGCGCCGATCTGGCCGAGACCATCAACCGCAAGATGGGCTTCAGCCGCGCGGAGTCGCTGAACCTGGTCGAATCGATCCTCGCCCACATGTGCGAAGCCATGAAAAGCGGCGAGAATGTGAAAATCTCCGGCTTCGGCACCTTCGTGCTGCGCGACAAGCGCGAACGCATCGGTCGCAATCCCAAGACGGGCAAGGAAGTGCCGATCACCCCGCGCCGGGTGATGACGTTCCGCGCCAGCCAGATCCTGCGGGATCGCATTTCGGGGCTCTAAGCCGGTGGCGGCGCGGTTCGAGGACGGGAAGGACGAAGGGGCGCTGCGCACCATCGGCGAAGTCAGTGCCGCGCTGAACATCCGTCCGCATGTCCTGCGATATTGGGAAGAACAGTTTCCCATGCTCCAGCCGCTCAAGCGCAGCGGCAACCGGCGGTATTATCGAACCGCCGACGTTGCCCTGGTCGAAGCGATCGACCGGCTGGTCAATGTCGAGGGCTACACCATCAAGGGTGCGCGCCAGGCCATTGAGGATGGCCGCTCCGATGTCGCGGGTGGGACCGAAAGCGCGCCGCAAACGGACACGGCAGAGGTTGCGCCGGAGCAAGGGCGCGACGCGAAAAACGCCACCATCGCTAGCGACTTGCTGTCGGAACTGACGGATATCCGCGACAGTCTAGCGAAAGCGCTGAACGCATAGAACGGCCTTCCCGGTTTTTGCGGATGCGGAAGCTGGCCGGGCTTTGCCACCTTCTCGATGCCGGTGCTATCGCGTCGGAAGCTACAAGACCTCCGTCGTGGCCTGCATGATCGTCGTCAGATTGTAGGGCTTCCCGACCGTGGGAACCTGCGCGAACCGGTCGGGGTGCGTGACATTCCCATAACCAGTGGCGAAAATGAACGGGCAGCCCTTTTGCGTCAGGACATCGGCCAGCGGATAACTGAGGTCGCCGTTCAGGTTCACGTCGATGATTGCGAGGTCGTAATCCGTTTCGGCGAGCGCCCGCTCCGCATCGGCGCGTGATGCGACAAGCGTGGTTTGCGCGCCTTCATCCGAAATCATGTCGTCGAGCGCGAACCCGATGATGACCTCGTCTTCCACCAATAGCACGCGCTTCCCTGCCAGATTCATGCCGCTTCCAGCTCCGCCCGCATCGAGAAGCGCAACCCATCCGGCTCGTAAGCGACCTCGGCCGAACCGGTGGAACGATCGGAAACCCCGCGTGAGATAAGCCGCGTGCCGAAACCCGGCCTTTCGGGGGGCGTTACAGCGGGCCCGCCCTGTTCCTTCCATTCGAACACCAAGGCCTTCGCTCCGTTCTCGACGACGTGCCACCGTATCGCGATGGAGCCGCTTTCATTGGATAGAGCACCGTATTTCATGGCGTTAGTGCACAATTCGTGGATGATCATCGCAAGGGAAACGGCCGTTTGCGGGGGCAATCGCACCAGATCGCCCGAGAAATCGATCCGTGCCAGTGCATCTCTCGCCGTGGCCTGGGCGGACTGCCGCACGACATCTGCAACCTCGGCCGCACCCCAGAACCCCTCGGTCAAGAGATTGTGAGCCGTCGCCAACGTCCGCAACCGCGCCTCGAATACCACGCGCCCACGCTCCGTTTCGGCGGTGCGGAACGATTGCATGGCGAGCCCCTGCACGATCGCCAGCGTGTTCTTGACCCGGTGATTAAGCTCGTTGACCAGCGATTGCTGCCGCTCCAGCGAGAGCACCTCGTCGGTTACGTCGTTGCCCTGGATGATTATCCCGCGAACGACGTCGTCATCGAGAACCGGCTGGAAGACGAAATTGAGGAAGCGCGACCGCGATTCGCTCTCGCCCTCCGGCACCAGGAAGACTTCCTCGCGGCGACCGAAATAGGGTTCGCCGGTGCGATAGACGTTATCGAGCACTTCGATGAAACCCTGGTCGGCAACCTCTGGCAGCGCCTCTTCCACCGTGCGCCCCACGACGTCAGCTCGGCCCACGAGTTCGCGATATGCCTCGTTCGCCATGGCGAAGCGATGCTCGGTTCCCATCAATACCGCCGTGAATCCCGGTGCCTGATGGAATAACGCGAGCAGCCTTCGCGTCTCGTCCCGCAATGTGCGGTTTTCGTCCTGCACACTCTTGGCGCGCCGAAAGATGCCCATGGCATCCTTGTGTTGTCGCAGCTTCTCGACCTCGGTCACATCGACCGTATGTTGCAGGATATAGCGCAACTGCCCGCCTTCGTGGATCGGGGTATGCGTGGCGCTCCAGTAACGGGCATCGGTCGATCCGTCGAGGTTTTCGATATCGTAGCGAATCAAGGCGAGTTCGTCCGGCTCCCCCGTTTTCAGTACGCGATCGAGAGACGATTTGAGCAGCTGGTGGCTCTCGCTCCCCTCTTCGCTGGGGAACGCGTCGAACATCTTTTGCCCTGCGAGATCGCCACGCCCACGCATGGTTGCGCGCAGATAGGCATCGTTCATCCAGACGATGACCAGATCGGTATCGAGAATCACATACGGGTTCGGCGAAGCGCCAAGGACGTGCTCGAAATCGATACTCATAATCCCCCGGGAACCCACAATACCGGCTTTTGCGGGCTCAATGATCGCAAGGGGTGTTTGGTTTCATCGGTTCATCGCAGATTTCCCGGATTGGAACGTTTCTGATGGCGGTGTTACTCCGCTGCCATCCGCTCCGCCTCGCCCAGGTCGACGCTGACCAGGCGCGACACGCCGCGCTCCATCATGGTGACGCCGAACAGGCGGTGCATCCGGCTCATGGTCACGGCGTTATGAGTGACGATCAGATAACGGGTGCTGGTTTCGCGCACCATGGCGTCGAGCAGGTCGCAGAAGCGGTCGATATTGGCATCGTCCAGCGGCGCATCGACCTCGTCCAGCACGCAGATCGGGGCAGGATTGGTCAGGAACAGGCCGAAGATCAGCGCGATAGCGGTCAGCGCCTGCTCGCCGCCGGACAGCAGGGTGAGCGATTGCAGCTTCTTGCCCGGCGGCTGGGCGAAGATCTCCAGCCCGGCCTCCAGCGGATCGTCGCTATCGACCAGTGCCAGATGCGCGCTCCCGCCTTCGAACAGCTTGGTGAAAAGGCGGCGGAAATGGGTGTCGACCCGCTCGAACGCCTCGCGCAGGCGCTCGCGCCCCTCGCGGTTGAGATTGCCGATCGACCCGCGCAGGCGATGCACCGCTTCGGCGAGTTCGGCCTGTTCTTCCGCGCTTGCGCCGTGCTCCCGCTCGATCTTCTCGAGCTCGTCGGCGGCCACCAGGTTGACCGGCCCGATCCGCTCGCGGCTGGCAATCAGGCGCTCGTGCGTTTCCGCTTCGGCATCGCGATCCGCGACGGTCTCGGTGTCGAAGCCGAACCGTTCGCCGAGCAGGGGCGGGGGGCACTGAAAACGCTCGCCCGACAGGCGCGCCATTTCCGTGCGCCGCACCTCTTCGTTCTCCGCCCGCGCGGTCAGCCCGGCGCGGGACTCGCGCGCTGAAGACAGGGCCTCGTTGGCCGCATCCAGCGCGCCGGAGGCCGCGTCCGCGCGCTCCTGTGCGACGGCAACATTGCCCTGCGCCTCCTCCAGCGCGGCCGCCAGCCGGGCGCGGACGGCATCGCCTTGCTCGATCTCGCGTATCAGCCCTTCCGGCTTGGCGGCGATGACCGCGCGTTCGCCGGCGATCTCCTCGAAGCGGGTTTCCATGCCCGCAAGCCGCCGCGCCGCCTCGCCAGAGCGCGCCTGCCAGTTCGCCTGATCGCTCTTGAGCGCACCGACGCGTTCGCGCCCGACGGCGAGCGCCTGATCGAGCGCGGCGAGTTCGGCCAACGCCGCCTGGATGGCGGAGCGGCCGGCCTCGTTTTTCGCCTGCGCCGCTTCGAGTTGCGCACGACCCGCAGCGGGGTCGGGCAGCCGGTCGCGCCGCTCCGTGGCGTCCGCCAGCTCGGCGGCGGCCTGCTCGCGCTGCTCCGCTGTGGCGGCTTCGGCCTCGGCCAGCTCGGCCAGCCGCGCCGCCAGCCGCTCGCGCGCGGCCTCCGCCTGATCGAGCGCGCGCAGGGCCTGCCGCTCGGTCTCGGCGGCGTCCTGCGCCTCGCGCTCTGTGCGGACAAGCGCGGCTTGCGCCTCCGCGAGCTGCGCGGCGCTGTCGTCCTGTGCAGCCTTCGCCTCGTCGCGCGCCGCGCGGTGGCTAGGC
This sequence comes from Erythrobacter sp. LQ02-29, assembly GCF_022576075.2. Lineage (NCBI taxonomy): Bacteria > Pseudomonadati > Pseudomonadota > Alphaproteobacteria > Sphingomonadales > Erythrobacteraceae > Erythrobacter > Erythrobacter sp. LQ02-29. The sequence continues at coordinate 1,707,282 of NZ_JANCNT010000001.1, forward strand.
AATGCCTGTTCGAGTTCGGCGAGCCGGTTCGCCGCTTCCAGCCGCGCCGCTTCGGCGGCCCCTTCGCCGTCCGCGACGAGACCGTCCCAGCGGCGCAGGCGCCCTCCCGTCGTCACGAGCCATTCGCCGGGCGCGAGCGGGCGGCCGTCGTCGGCATCGACGACATGGACCAGCGCCAGCCGCGCCGCGAGCTGGCGCGGGCAATCGGTGACCTGCGCGGCGAGGCTGTCGGACACGGCAGGGGGCAAGGCACCGTCGCGCCCGGTCCAGTAGCGGCCCTCCGCCTCTCCCTCGGGCGTGCCGAGCAGGGCCTTGGCATCGCGCCCCAGCACCGCGGCCAGTGCGCGCTCGTAGCCCGGCGCCGCGCGCACCCGGTCGAGCGCGGCAGGCAGTTTCGCATGACCTTTCGCCTGCCGCTCGCGCGCCTGCCGGTCGCGGTCGAGCGCGGTGTGTTCGCGTTCGAGCCCGGTCAGTTCGGCCTGCGCTACGGAGAGCTGATCCGCCGCCGCGTCGCGCCGTTCGCGCAGGGCATCCTTTTCCTCCCGCAGGCGCGAGACGTCGGCGCGTAGCATCTCGGCGCGCTCCGCCGCGCGCTCGCTCTCGCGCTGCGCCGCCGCTACCGCTGCGTCGGGATCGCCCTGTGTGCCCAGCGCCCGGCGGGTTTCGGCCTGTCGGCGCATCTCGGTATCGAGGCGTTCGAGGCGCGTGCGTGCCTGTTCGATCGTCGCTTCGGCCACGCGCCAGTCGGCCTCGACCCCGGCGTGATCGGCGGTCGCGCGCGCGAGCGCGAGTTCGGCGGCGCGCGCCGCGCTTTCGGCAGTTTCGACCTGCCGGGCGAGGGCGGGGCGGCGTGCCTCGTCCTCTTCCAGTGCGGTGCGCGCCGCCGCGAGGTCGCTCTCCAGCTTGCGCAGGGCTTCCGCGGCATCGCGCGTCAGCCGGTCGGCTTCGCCCCGATCCTCCTCCAGCCGAGCCTTCTGCCGGTCGAGGTCGGCAAGCCGTTCCTCCGCCGCCTCGAGCTGGTCCGTCAGCGCGGTCATGCGGTGCCCATGGGCCGAGGCGTCGTCCCGCCGGTCGGCCAGCTCGTCGCGCGCTTCGGCAAGGGTTTCGGCGGCGATCCGCTGCGCCTTCTGTGCCTCGCTCGCTCTGGCTTGCGCCTCGGCGACGCTTGCGTCGGCGCGCTTTGCCTCCGCGCGCGCTTCCTCGGCGGCGGCGGCGGCATCGCGCCAGCGGGCGTAGAGCACGCGCGCCTCCGCCACGGCGATCTCTTTGGAGAGCGTGCGATAGCGCTTGGCCTGCTTCGCCTGCCGCCGCAGCGAGGCGATCTGGCTGTCGAGCCCCGCCATCAGGTCCTCCAGCCGGGCGAGGTTGGCCTCGGTCTGGCGCAGCTTACTCTCGGCATCGCGGCGGCGGACGTGAAGCCCCGCGATCCCCGCTGCTTCTTCCAGCATCATGCGCCGTTCGGCGGGCTTGGCCGCGATCACCTGCGCGATCTTGCCCTGGCTGACCAGCGCGGGGCTGTGCGCGCCGGTGGCGGCATCGGCAAAGGTCAGCGCCACATCCTTCGCGCGCACGTCGCGGCCGTTGACGCGGTAGGCGCTGCCCGCGCCGCGCTCGATGCGGCGCGTGACGTCGAGCTCTTCCCCCTCGCCGTCCACGCCCTGCAGCACGACCTCGGCGAAGTCGCGCGCCGGGCGCGCCTCGGTACCGGCGAAGATGACATCCTCCATCCCGCCCGAGCGCATGGATTTGGGCGAGTTCTCGCCCATCACCCAGCGCAGCGCCTCCAGCAGGTTGGACTTGCCGCAGCCATTGGGGCCGACGACCCCGGTCAGCCCCGGTTCGATGCGAAGTTCGGCAGGCTCGACGAAGCTCTTGAAACCGCTGAGCTTGAGCCGCCGGATCTCCATGGGCGCGGGTCTGTCGTCCTAGCGCGCCCCGGCGCGCTGCAGCAGCGGTTCGAGCTGCGCCCAGCTGCTGGCTTCGACCTCGCGCCCGTTGACGAGGAAGGTCGGCGTGCGTTGGACATTCTCCTTGCCCGCCTGTTCCTGCATCTGCTCCGCCATGGAGCGCATCTTGCCGGCATCGGCCAGGCACTGGCGCGCCTGATCGCGATTGAGGCCGAGCTTCGCGTAATAATCGAGCAGCCCGGTACGCGCGGCATATTCGACGAAGCGCTGGTCTTCGGGCAGCTGCATCGCCGCCTCGGCCGCCTGGGCGTTACCCTGCAGCCCTTCCATCACTTCGGGCAGGTTCTGCCATACCGCTTCCGCCCGCGGAACCACCGCCTCGGGCGGGCCGCACGCATCCAGCGCCACGACCACAAGATCGGCGGTGCCATGAATCAGGACGCTGCGAAATTCGTAGGAAACGCGGCCCGAATTCACGTAATCGTTCATCAGCGGTTCCATGCCCTGGACGCCGAAGGCGGCGCAGGCGGGGCACAGGACGGAGCCGTATTCGACCAGCTTGATCGGGGCGTCGGGATTGCCGACCAGCCAGCCGCCTTCCGGCGTGGTCTTGACCGTATCGACCCATTGCGCGCCGGCGGGTGCCGCGACCTTGGCCACCGGCTCGCTCTGCGCCGCCGCACTCGCTTCGCCGGCGGAATCACCGCATGCGGCCAGCGAGAGTGCCAGGGGGAGCGCCATGACGGCTAGGGCGGAACGGAACTGGGCAATCATCGAACGGAGTCCTCGCAATTTCGGAAGGGAAGTCTAGCCCGCCGCCCGCATCGGGCAAAGGCGCCGGGCGCGGTATCCACAGGATCAGTCGGTCGCGACCGGCACCGGCCGCGCCGGGGTGGCACCGGCGGGCAGGCGCGCGTCGATCTGGGGGGCGAGCATGTCCCAGCTGTAGGTTCCTGCCAGCAGCACGCCGTTCAGCGTGAAGCTGGGCGTGCCCGTCACCCCGATATCGTCGCGATAGCTTTGCGTCGACGCCTCCAGCCGGTCGGCCAGCGCATCGTCGGCCAGACAACGGTCGAGCTGCGGCGTGGTGTAGCGGTCGCGGAACAGCTCGTAAAAACCCAGGTCCCGCGCCATCGCGCGTCGCCGCTCCAACGTGGTGCCCGTTTCCCAGCGCTGCCGCTGACCCGCGCTGGTCGCCTGCCGCGCCGCCAGCCACTGCGGCTGGGCGTGCATCAGGATCGCGTGATTGCGCGTGAAGTCGGCAGGCTTGCCGCACCAGGCGAGCAGCGCCGCGGTCAGGTCGACATCGTCGCGGATATAATGCCGCACCTCCACCTGCACGTTCCCGGTGGGGATATAGGCCAGCTTCAACGCGTCTTCTCCGCTACGCGCGAAATCGCCGCAATGGGGGCAGGTGTAGCTAATATATTCGGCCAGCTTGACCGGCGCATCGGGATTGCCGACGCTGTGCCACACGTCGCCCGTTTCGGTGGTGGCAAGCCAGTTGCCCTTGGTCGCGGCAATGGTGCCCAGGGCCGCCACCACCAGTAGCACGGCCCGGATGGTATTGCGCATCTCTTACGTCTCCTGCCCGCCCAGGCTGCGCGCCAGCCCTTCCAGCACCGCCCGCAGCTCCGGGTCGCCGATATCGCGCAGCGAATCCCCCAGTTCCATCGGGATGGGTTTGAGCGAAGGCGGCGCCTTGGGCTTTTCCTCTAGCGGGGCTGCCTGAACCGCGCCTTGCCGCATCTTCACCCTGGCCACCGCTTTGTAGCCGAAGAAGCGGTTCACCCGTTCCATAATCTCGGGGATCACGTGCTGAATGATCGGCGTGTGCGCGGGCAACACCACCAGTTGCAGGATGCCATCGGATTTCTCGCCCGGAGGGAAGCGGATCGATTCCGGCGCGCAGACGCGCGCGTGCCGTTCCCCCACGATTTCGGGCCAGCGGCTGACGACCGAGCTCTGTACGAAGCCGAAGCGGCGGAAGGCGGTGCGCCCGATATGCGGCATCAGGTCGCCGACCGCGCGCGCGGAGCCACCGCGCGGCCGCTCGTACTGGCGGGCCGAGGTGCCCTTGCGCTTCGCCGGCGCTTTCGGTTTCGCGTCCCGTTCCATCCCTGCCGCCGTCATGCCATAGCCGCCGCGTGACTGCCAGCGCGAACCCGCCGCCGATCGCGACCGAACTGCTCGCCTGGTACGATCGCCATGCGCGCGACCTGCCGTGGCGCGCGCCGCCGGGTACCGCGCCGCCCGACCCCTATCGCGTGTGGCTGTCGGAAATCATGCTGCAACAGACCACCGTTGCCGCGGTGAAACCCTATTTTGCCGCTTTCACGCAGCGCTGGCCGAGCGTGGATCAACTCGCCGGCGCGAAGGACGAGGAGGTGATGGCCGCGTGGGCGGGGCTGGGATATTACTCGCGCGCGCGCAATCTGCTGAAGGCGGCACGGCTGGTGGCTGCGCGGGGGGGCTTCCCGGATACCGAAGCCGGTCTTCGCGAATTGCCCGGCGTGGGCGACTACACCGCCGCCGCGATCGCCGCGATTGCGTTCGAACGGCGCGCAGTCGCGGTGGACGCCAACGTGATCCGCGTGGTGACGCGCCTGTTCGCGATCGACACCCCACTGCCCGGCGCGAAGCGCGAGATCGCGGTGGCGGCCGATAGCATCACGCCCGGCACGCGGGCGGGCGATTTCGCGCAGGCGATGATGGACCTCGGTTCCTCCATCTGCACCACCCGTGCGCCCAAGTGCCTGCTGTGTCCGCTGGCGGAACATTGTGCGGGCCGGGTGGCCGATCCCGAACGCTTCCCCGTCAAGCCGCCGAAGAAGGCGAAGCCGCTGCGGCAGGGAAGGTGTTTCTGGATCGAGCGGGAGGGGCAGGTCCTGCTGGTCGAGCGGGCGGGGAAGGGTATGCTCGGGGGGATGCGTGCGCTGCCCGACGATGGCTGGTCCGCGAAAGGCGACGGGAATGGCGAGCCGCCACTCCCGGGCGAATGGGAAACGCGCGGGTTGGTGCGCCACGGCTTCACCCATTTCGACATCGAGCTGGAAATGCTGGAACGGGTCGGCGGCCCGCCGGGGGAGACAGGCAACGGGTCGTGGTATCCGGTTGCGGAAATCGAGACCCTCGGCCTGCCGACCCTGTTCCTGAAGGCGGCGCGGCGCGTGCTGGCCGCGCGGCAAACGGCCTAGAAGATACCGCCGCCGATCATCAGGCGCACGATCGCGATCAGCCCGACGATCAGGCAGAAATTGCGCCCGCCATTCTTGGACGAGAGCGCGCCGACGATGACGCCCACCGCGATCACCGGCAGGGCGAACCAGTTGCCCCAGCCAAGGAGAGGAATGGAGGAGGGGATGACGATGACCAGCGAGAAAAGCCCGATCAGGATCGAAATGATATTCAGCATGTGTTCTAGCTAGGTAATACACGCTTCGCCTGCAAGAGCGGATTGACCGGGCGCACGCCAGGCCGCAGAAAGGTCGCAAAGAGAAACCGGGAGCAGGATTTCCATGGCCTATCGCGAATTCGGCACCGCACTCGATCGCCGCGCGCTGCTCCGGGGCGCGGGCTGGCTCGGAGCGGCGGGTGTGCTCGCGGCCCAACCGCTGGGCCGCGCGGCCTTCGCTAAACCGCCTCTCGCACCGGCATTCCCGTCGGTCAGGGCCGCGATCGAGGAATATGTTTCCAGCGGCAAGGTCGCGAACATGCTCGCCACCTTCGGCTGGGGCCAGACGCCCGACCCGCAGGTGATCGCGCGCGGCACGCTGGCACTGGGCGGCGCGGCCAAGGCCGACATCGACAGCCTCTATCGCATCTATTCCATGACCAAGCCGCTGACCGGCATGTGCGCAATGCAGCTGATCGACGAAGGCAAGATGGGCCTCGACCAGCCGCTGGCCGAAATCCTGCCCGCCTTCGCCGAGATGAAGGTGCAGAAGACCTACGACAGCTCGATCGCGCCCGACGCGCTGGAGCCGGCGGAGCGCCCGATCACGATCCGCATGTTGCTGACCCATACCGCGGGCCTGGGCTATTCGATCATCCAGCAGGGTCCGATCAAGACCGAGTACGAACGGCTGGGCCTCGTCCCCGGCCAAGTGACCAAGCTGCCGCTCCCGGAGATCGATCGCGGCAAGCCCGCCGCCAGCCTCAAGGAATTCGCCGACAGGCTCGCCACCGTGCCGCTGGTGCTGCAGCCGGGTACGAAATTCAGTTACTCGGTCGCGCTCGACCTGATGGGCCGGGTGATCGAAGTGATCGAGGGCAAGCCGTTCGACCTCGTGCTGAAAGAAAGGCTGATCGACCCGATCGGGATGACCAGCACGTTCTTCCGCGTACCGCAGAGCGAGGTTGGGCGCCTTACCACCAATTACGGCATCCTAGGGGGCAAACCCCTGCCACTCGATCCGGCCAGGGGCTCGGTCTATCTCGACGAGCCCGCGTTTCCCTATGGCGGGGCGGGGCTGGTGTCCTCCCCGCGCGATTACGACCGGTTCCTGCGCATGCTGCTGGGCTATGGCAAGATCGACGGGAAGCGGGTGATGGGCGAGCTGGCGGTGCGCGTCGGCACGTCCAACATCCTGCCCAAGACGGTTGAGATTCCGGCGGAAGGCGGGATGATGGGCGTGACCAGTTACGGCGCGGGCGGCCGGGTCGAAGGGAATGCCTATGGCTGGGGCGGCGCGGCGGGAACCGCGGCGTTCGTGGATTACGATTCGGGCCTGCGCGCGACGCTGTTCACGCAATATATGCCGTCCGAAGCCTACCCGATCCAAGGCGAGTTCAGCGATCTGGTCCGTCAGGATCTGGCGGCGATGACAAATGGCTGACGCGCCGAAGCCGCCCGCCTTCTCCGGCTCCCCGATCGACCGGGCGGACCACATCCGTGGCAATCCGGAGCTGCTTTCCGAACAGTTCGGGTTCTCCGCGCGGGTGCTACGGCTCGACGGGCTGCTGCCGCAATTCGACGATGCGGGTGGGCTGGCCTGGGGCTCGCTGGCCGATTGCGACGAGGATACGGAGCTCGTCTTCCTCGGCCTGCGGGATGGCAAGCCGTGCTTCGCGCCGGTGCCGCGCGACGGCAACATCGCACCGCCCTTCGCCGATCCACGCAGCTGGCAGGCGATGCAGCAATTGCCGGCGGAGGATCTGGCGATCTACGGCGGTGCGCGCAGCCTGGTCGACTGGCACGCACGCCATCGCTTCTGCGCCCGCTGCGGGTCCGCCACCCACCTGGCGAAGGGCGGTTGGCAGCGCGACTGCGCGCAATGCCATGCCCAGCATTTCCCCCGCACCGATCCCGTCACCATCATGCTGGTGGAGCACGAGGACCGGCTGCTGCTCGGCCGCCAGCCGCGCTTTCCCGCGCGCGCCTTCTCCGCGCTGGCGGGTTTCGTGGAGCCGGGCGAAACGATCGAGGAAGCGGTCGCGCGCGAAGTGTTCGAGGAAGCGGGGATCAGGGTGGCGGATGTGCGCTACGTCGCGAGCCAGCCCTGGCCGTTCCCCAGTCAGCTGATGATCGGCTGCCATGCGATGGCGCAAGGCGACGCGATTACGCTCGACGAAACCGAGCTGGAGGAAGCGCGCTGGTTCACCCGCGCCGAAGTGGCCGAAGCGATCCGCGAGGGCCGCGATGGGGACGGGCCGTTCGCTCCGCCGCCCGATGCGGCGATCGCGAACCTGCTGATCCGATGGTGGCTCGACCGCGCCTGATCCGGACATGAAAAAACCCCGCGTCCCGAGATGGGAGCGGGGCTCTTCATAGTCGCGCGGTCCGATTTAGCCGTCGGCCTGGGACATCTTCGAAAGGGCCGTGGCAATGCGGGTCTGCAATTCCGTGTCGCTCCGCGAAGCCACTGCGATTTGTTGGAAGCGAGCGGGTGCCAGGTCGTTTTCCTGGAGCAAGACCATGATTGCCTGCTGCTGCGCCTGCGGCTGCATGTCGGGGTTCTCGCCCTGCATCTGCTGAATGCCCATCACGACCTTGGCGAATTTCGTGACTTCCTCGGCACTTACCGGACCGGCGTCGGCAGCGGGAGCAGCAGGCTGAGCCTGCGGCTTGGCCTGACCTTCGGACATCATCTGCGCATTGGCTGCAGTGCCGAGCGTAGCAACAGCGGCGAAACCGGCGAGCGCGGTTGTGGTCTTCGTGAATGTCATGAAATTCCGTCCCTTCGTTCTTTGATAGCGTAGGACGCAGGTGGCACCCATAGAATGGGAATCAACCCCGCGACCGGTCGAGCCGTGAATGAGCTGCGGTGCCTCGACCGATCGCGGGGGTAATGCGCTAGTTGGCGTTGCCCTTCTTGATCGCCTCCATCGTCTTCTCGCCCTTACGCGCATCCTGCTCCGGGTTGTCGGAGCCGACGACGGGTTCGCGATTGTCGGGGTCGGTGGCGCGGTGTTCCTCGCCCCGCTTGCCGACGCGAACGTTAACGTCGCCCCCGCTGGAGCTCTGCTGCGACGGGGTCGCCTCCTCCTTCATGGCGTCGATCATCTCGTTGTCGGGGTGGCGGCTCTGGCGTTCTGGCATGTCGTGTTTCTCCTTTGCCAGACCAACGGCGCGGGCCGGGCAGGTGTTCCGACGCGCTACATCCGTTCCTTGATTCCCGACTTTATCAGCCAGTGATTGACCGGCAGGGCAGTCAGGAAGCCGCCCAGCATCGCCACCTGCATGGCCAGCCAGAACTCCGCCATACCGGCATCGACCGGTGCGCCTACTATCCGGGGAAAGACCACGAAATGGGCCAGTGCCATGGTGCCGTACATGCCGATCTGCCAGCTGGTCAGCGACAGCACATCGGCCTTCGCCGCCGCGCGCAGTCCTTCGCCAACTCCGAGATCGCGCATCGGCGCAATGGCGAAATACTGGAATGCGATTCCGATCGCGAGGGCAAGGACATAGTCGAAGGTCCACGCCGCGAAGAGATGGTCTTGCCACAGCCAGCCCAGCCCGAAGACCGTCAGGATGGCGGGCACGAACAGGGCGAGGGTTTCCGCGAGGATGTCGGCGAGCGTGCAGCCCGCCCCGCAATGCAGGGTGCCTTTCGCCACGGAAACCGCCCAGGGCGGATCCTCGACCTGGCCCCACCGACGTTCGAACCAGATCAGCAGCGGCCCGGCGAACAGTCCGCATAGCGGCCAGACGAAGCCCATGACGGTCATTTTCGGCGGGTGGCGGAGCATCCGGGCGAACAGATAGAGAGCGCTGGCGATGCCGACGCCAAGCGAGAACTCGGCCAGAGTGTGCAACCAGGGTGGGATCATCCACCCCGCAACGGTTCAGATCAGGCCAAGTTTCAGCAATCTTCCGGCGAGCTTTCCCGGGAGGATGTCGCCGGGATCCTCCCCTTCGGGAAGATCGCGCGGCGCGTCTTCCGGTTTCAGATAGCGCCAGCCCTGATGCGCGCGCTTGGGCCGGGGTTCGACCGCGATCAGTTTCGGCTCCAGCACGATCCACCAGCGACCCTCGGGCGTCTGCTCGAAACCCGTGATCGGACTGCGCCCGACGATGTTGTGCTCGAAGATCCAGTAGAGCGATCCGCCGACCATCTCCTCGTGCCGCTTGGGCAGATAGCGCGTGGTCAGCTTCATCTCGCGTTTGCGCCGCTCGTCGAACCAGCCGCGAATGTCGGAGTAGTTCTTCGCCCCAAAGGCGATCTTGGTCATGTGCAGCGGCATTGCGGCTCTAGATAGGGCCGCGCGGCCCTCGCTCAAGCCGCTTGGGCGACCAGTCCGCTGGCAACCGCCAGGCCGAGGAAGGCGAAGAAGCCCATGGAATCGGTGATCATCGTCACGAACACGCTGCTCGCCACCGCCGGATCCTGACCCAGCCGGTCGAACGTGACCGGGACCAGCACGCCGGCCAGCCCCGCGGTAAAGACGTTGAGCACCATAGCGGCGGCGATCACCACGCCCAGCTTGGCGGTGAACACCAGCCCCGTCGCCACCCCGACCAGCACCGCGATGGTCGCGCCGTTGAGCAGCGCGACGCGCATCTCGCGCCACATCATGCGGCCGGTATTGGATTGCACCAGCTGGTTGGTCGCGATCGCGCGCACCGTCACCGCCATGGTCTGCGTCCCGGCATTGCCACCGACGCTGGCGACTACCGGCATCAGGATCGCCAGCGCGACCAGCTGTTCGATCGCCGCGCCGAAGGCGGCGATGATCAGGCTCGCGATCAGCGCGGTGCCCAGGTTCGCGACCAGCCACCGCACGCGAGCGGAATAGGCGTCGCGGATCGGTTCGTTGATGTCGCCATCGCCTGCGCCCGACAGCAGCATGACGTCCTCGTCCGCTTCCTCCGCGATGATGTGGACCACGTCGTCCACCGTCATCTGTCCGATCAGCCGCCCTTCGGTATCGATCACGGCGGCGGAGATCAGGCCGTATTTCTGGAACATCAGCGCGACCTCTTCCTGATCGGCCATCGCGGGGATCAGCGTCTGGTCACGCTTCATAACGTCGGCCAGCGCGATGTGGCGCGGGGCGCGCAGGATCCAGGCGAGCGCGCAGGCGCCGACCGGATGGTGCGCGGCGTCGACCACGAAGACCTCGAAGAACTCGTTCGGAAGATCGCCGTCCTCGCGCAGATAGTCGATCAGGTCGCCGACCCGCATATGCTCGGGCACCGCGACCAGCTCGCGGCTCATCAGGCGACCGGCGGTTTCCTCCGGATAGGCGAGCGCGCTCTGGATCGCGGCCCGGTCTTCGGGCTCCATCTCGGCCAGAATGGCCGCCTGGTCCGGCGCGTCGAGATCCTCGATCAGCTGGACCGCATCGTCGGTCTCGAGCTGTTCCGCGATCTGCGCGACGACGCCCGGGGGCAGGGCGCCCATCATCTCGTCGCGGACGTAGTCGTTCAGTTCGGCGACCACGTCGCCCGTCATCAGGTCGCCGATCGCGAGCGTCAGCTCTGCCCGCGCGGGCGGCTCCAGCAATTCGAGAAGGTCGGCGATATCCGCAGGGTGAAGCGGCTCGACCAGATCGTAGGTCGCACCCTTGTCGCCATCCTCCAGCGTATCGACCACCTGGCGGACATATTCCAGCTTCAGCCGGTTTTCCTCGTCGTGGCGATCGTCGTCGATCCGATCATCGGGGCGACCGCCTTCGTCCGCCGGAGCATCGGCGAGCATCAGGTCGTGTTCGTCCGGGCGCGGTCCGTTCGCCATGTCCCGCCTCTAGGCCAGCGCCCACGAAAGACAAGCCGCGCGGCGTGACATTGTGCGCATCGCCCCTATATCGGCGCGCGACACGAAAACCCGATACGAACGATCAGGAGAATTACCGCAATGGCCGACGAAACCCTCACCCTCACTCTCGATACCGGCAATGGCGAGGGCGGCGACGTCGTCATCAAGCTGCGGCCCGACCTCGCCCCCGGTCATGTCGAGCGCATCACCGAACTGGCGAAGGACGGCTTCTACGACGGTGTGGTCTTCCACCGCGTGATTCCCGGCTTCATGGCGCAGGGCGGCGATCCGACCGGCACCGGGATGAGCGGCAGCGACAAGCCCGACCTGAAGGCGGAATTCAACAGCGAGCCGCATGTGCGCGGCACCTGCTCCATGGCGCGCACCCAGGTACCCGACAGCGCCAATTCGCAGTTCTTCATCTGCTTCGACGACGCGCACTTCCTCGACGGGCAGTACACCGTCTGGGGCCAGGTCGAGAGCGGCATGGAACATGTCGATGCGCTGCCCAAGGGCGAGCCGCCGCGCAATCCCGGCAAGATCACCAAGGCGTCGGTGTCCTGAACCCACCGCGCCGAGATTGATTAATGTGAGGAGCGGGACCGTTTTTCGGTCCTGTTCTTTTTTCGGACATGGGATTGGATATTGCCGAGAGCCGCGAGCAGACGCTCGCACAGACGTTCGTCGACAGGATTCGCGCGCCGGACTTCCCCTGCGTGGGTGCGAAATCGGCGCTGGCGCGGGACAATCTGCGTGTCGAGACCGCGCGCGACCTGACCAGCGGCTGGAACGATGTGGAACTGCACCGCAAGCTACTCGAATGGGCTTGGGCGGCGCCGGCCAATCGGGAGGAGCTGCGCAGTCTGGCGGTCGTGTTCGAGGGTCCGCTCGATCTCGACGAACAGGCCTTCGAACGGGCCATGTGGACCCGGCTCCAGAGCTTCGCCGACAAGGATGCCTGGCTGGGGCAGGATTATGATCGGCAGGTCAGCGCCGATCCGACCCATCCCGATTTTTCTCTCAGCTTCGGGGGCGAGGCGTTCTTCGTCGTCGGGCTTCATCCCCACGCGTCGCGGCCAGCGCGCCGGTTCCCCAATCCCACATTGGTCTTCAATCTGCACGACCAGTTCGAGCGCTTGCGGGAGGAAGGCCGCTACGAGCGCATGCGCGAAAGCATCCTGAAACGCGACGTGGCGCTGGCAGGCGACATCAACCCGATGCTGTCGCGCCACGGCGAAAGCAGCGAGGCGCGCCAGTATAGCGGGCGCAAGGTGGACGCCGAATGGCAGTGCCCCTTCCGGGATCCGCGCGCATGAGCGGGACGCAGACGATTCCGCCGCGCAGCGGCACCGCCTTCGTGGTCGAGAAGGGGCAGCGGCTGACCGTGATCGATCCGGAAGGGGGGCAGGTGTCCGACCTGCTCGCGTTTTCGCAGGCCGATCCGCGCGAGGTCATCTCCAATGGCCGCACCTTCGATTACGAAGAGACGATCAAGCTCACCACAGGCAACCGCTTGTGGTCCAACCGCTCCAATCCGATGCTTGAGATCGTGGAGGATAGCTGCGGCACGCACGATTTCCTGCTGACGCCATGCAGCGAGGCGACGTTCCGTCACTTCTACGCGGACAAACCGATTCATCGCGGCTGCTTCGGCAATTTGGCGGAGGCGCTGGCCCCTTACGGCATCGAACCGGACGCCATCCCGACCGCGTTCAACGCCTTCATGAACGTGCCGGTCGAACAGGACAGCGGTCGCCTGCAGGTCTTGCCGCCCCCGACCGAACCGGGCGACCGGATCGTGCTGGAAGCGCTGATGGATTGCGTGATCGGCCTGACTGCCTGCTCGGCCTACGATTCGTGCGGCGGAACTTTCAAGCCGATCGACTATTCCATAGCGTGAATTACCGGGTCCTCCGGTAAAGGTCGGGGGACGCAGCGGATGCATGGCGAGGGATACGCGCGGTTGCGCGTCGAACTGACCTATCTCTGGCGCTTCGGACGACAGCCCGACCTCGAACGGCCAACCCGCTTCACCGAGTGGGTCCAGTGGCGCAAGCTCAACGATCGCTCGCCGGACCAGCCGCAGCTTCTCGACAAGGTTGCCTCGAAGAAACTGGCGACGCATCTGCTCGGACGAGAGGCCGTGCTGCCGCTCCTATGGACGGGAGAGATCATGCCGATGGATCGCCCGTTCGGGGCGGCGGCAATGGTGAAGAGCAGGCACGGGTGCAAACAATACCAGCCGGTCAGGAACGATGCCGAGTGGCGAGCGGCGGCGCGCCGTTCGGAACGGTGGCGCCGGCGATCCTACGGCGGTTGGCTGGACGAATGGGCCTATCGCGACATCCCGGCCGGATTGATGGCGGAATGCCTGCTGGGCGACGGACGAACGCTGCCGGTCGATTACAAGATTTACGTGTTCGGGGGCCAGGCGACGCATATACAAGTCCATCTGGACAGGGCGAGCGACCACCGCTGGATCCTGCACGATCGCTATTTCCGCCAACTGGTCCCTAGCCGCGACAAGCCTCCGCCGCCGCGCAGCCTGAAGGCGATGCTGGAAGCGGCGGAGATCCTTTCGCAAGGCCGTGACTTCTTGCGCGTCGATTTCTTCGAAGGGTGCACCGGCCCTCTGTTCGGCGAGTTCGCGCTCTATCCCGGATCGGGTCTAGACCCATTCGGCGCGGACTGGGTGGATTTCGAGTTGGGCAGGCTTTGGCACGCGGCGCGGAAAGAGCGGTCACAGTCCGCAACACACGGAAACGCCCGGCAGCTTAGCCCGAATGTACGCGGCGACGCGGCTGCCGGCGTCGCATCTATCGGATAGCCTTGCAATCGTCGCACCGGCGCGCCCCCGCGCCGCGCTATAGCCCCGCCCGAACCAGCCAGTCGTGGAACAGGCGCACGGGCCGTTCCTCCAGTGCGGCGCGCTTGCACACGAACCAGTAGCTGTAGGGGCTTTCGACCTCGACATCGAAGAGGTCGGTCAGGCGCGGATCGGCGGCGCGCCGCCGATGGTCGTCGTGCATGATCGCGATGCCCAGGCCCTGCGCCGCGGCCTCCAGCATGATCGAACCGGAATCGAAATGGTCGATCGCCGCCGGTTCGAGTTCGCGCATGTCCAGCGCGTTCTTCCACGCGGTGAAGCTTTCGGGCAACTCGTTGTGGACGAGGAAGGTCTGTTTCGCGAGGGTATCCAAGTCCGGATCGGGGCCGATCGTGTCGGCCAGCGTGCGGCTGACGATGGCGTGGACCTTGTTCTCGTCCAGCCGGATCGCATGCAGCGAGGTGTCCGGCCCCCGGCTGAGAATGATCGCCGCGTCGAGCGTGTCGCCCACGCGCCCTTCCAGATGGGGGCCGGTGTCGATGTCGATATGCAGCAGCGGATGCAGCTTGCGCAGTTCCCCCAGCCGCGGAAACAGGCGCTGGGTTCCGAACAGCGGCAGCACGCCCAGATGCAGGCGCAGCACCGATACGCTGTCCGACTGGCTTTCGACCGCGCGGGCCAGCGCCTCGAAATGCGGGTGGATCGCCTCGTAGAACTGGTGCCCCTCGTCGGTCAGTTGCATCGTCTGGCGCGCACGGGTGAACAGCTTGCGCCCGATGAACTCCTCCAGGCTGGTGATCCGCCGGCTGAGCGCCGAGGGGCTCAGGCCCAGCTCGTCAGCCGCGGCCCGCGCGGAGCCCAGGCGCACGGTGCGCATGAACGCTTCGAGCGCGCGCAAAGGGGGGAGCCGACGAATGCCCATGCGATGCATCTTGCGTTGGGCGAGGCATCATGTCGAGCGTCGATTTGCTGCACGTGCGAAGAGTAGGGTTAATCCTCTTCCTGCGTCTCGACCGGGGGATGCAGTCTAAGGCGGGTCACGTGCGTTTCGTCGCCCGCGGTAACCTCGATCTGCCAGCCGCTGGGATGCGCCACGATCGTGCCGACGGGCGGAACCTGTTCGGCCAGCACGAAGGTCATGCCGCCCAGCGTGTCGACCGATTCCTCGATCTCGGCCAGGCGCGGATCGATCTGCTCGCCCACATCCTCCAGCTCAGCGCGGGCGTCGCAGTCCCACATTCCCTCGCCGATGGGAGTGATCCATTGTTCGGGCGCGTCGTCGTGCTCGTCCTCGATCTCGCCGACGATCTCCTCCACCAGATCCTCGATCGTGATGATCCCGTCGGTGCCGGAGAACTCGTCCACCACCACCGCCAGGTGGATGCGGCGGCTGCGCATGTCGGCCAGCACGTCCAGCGCGTTGCGGCTTTGCGGCACGAACAGCGGCTGGCGCATCAGCACGGTCCAGTCGGCGGGCGGCGGCTTGCCGTTGGTGAGGTAGGGGAAGACATCCTTGATGTGGATCATGCCGATCACGTCGTCCAGTTGCTCGCGATAGACCGGTAGGCGCGAATGGCCGTGTTCGGAGAAGATCGCGAGCAGATCGTCCCAGCTGGCGCGCGCGTCGATCGCCACGATCTCGCCCCGCGGGATCGCCACGTCGTCGGCGTCGTGCTCGCTGAAATGAAGGAGGTTGCGCAACATCTGGCGCTCCACCCGCGACAGGTCGCCGCCGGGCGGCGCGTCGTCGTCCGAATCGGGGTGGTCGCCCTCGTGCTCGTCGATCGCTTCTTCGAGCTGGGCGCGCAGCGAGCGGTCGCCCTCTGCGTCGAACAATTTGCGGATGGCGAGCCAAAGCCCGCCTCTACTGTCCGCGTCTCCGGCGGAGGAATCGGTCTCGGGCATGGCCCCTTAATGCACTCCCGTCAGTTGCGATCCCCATATGGGTCGGCAAGGCCCATCAGTGCAAGCGCCTTGATCTCCAGCGCCTCCATCGCCTCGGCCTGATCGTCGCTGTCGACATGATCGTGGCCGGCGAGATGCAGTAGGCCGTGCACGATCAGGTGCGTCGCATGATCCGCCAGCGAGATAGCCTTTTCCGCCGCCTCGCGCGCGCAGGTCTCGTGCGCCAGTGCGATATCGCCCAGTAGTTCGGGGGGGCCATCCGGCGGCAGCGAAAGCAGGTCGCCGCGCTCTATCATCGGAAAGGACAGCACGTTGGTCGGCTTGTCCCTGTCGCGCCATTCGCGGTTGAGCGTGTGAACCTCGGTATCGGAAGTGAACAATACGCTCGCCTCGAGCCGCGGATTTCCCAGCGCAGGCTCCACCTGCGCGGCGGCATCCCCAGCTCTGCCGGCCAGCTCCTCCCACGCTCCGTCCGGCCAGTTCCGGATGTCGGTTTCAATCTGCATCGCGGATGCCCCCAGCTTCGCGAATCTTCGTCATGTCGCGGCCCTATACCGGTTCGCTGCTTCCTGAAACTGCAAGCCGAGCCACGGGAAACGAGCCTCGCACCGGGCCTCGTTATCGTTCTGAAATGCAACCGATTTAAATGGATTTTTAACAGCTTGGCTCGACACTGCGGCTTGTACGTAACGGGGTCTTCATGGAAAAGCTGCTCGACCATACTGTCAACGAGGAAGCGCGCCTGAATGCGCTGCGCGATCTAAAGCTGCTCGACAGCCCGCCCAGTGACAATTTCGATCGCCTGACCCGGTTGGCCAGCCAACTCCTGAAGGCGCCCGTGTCGACCATTTCGCTGACCGATCGCGATCGCCAGTGGTTCAAGAGCAAGGTCGGCGTCGATCTGACCGAGATTCCGCGCGAGCAGGCGCCGTGCTCCTACGCGATCGAGGGCGACGGTGTTTTCGTCGTGCGCGATCTGAACGAGGACGAGCGTTTCATCGGCTCCCCGCTCGCCAAGGCCGGTATCCGTTTCTACGCCGGCGCGCCCCTGTTCACGCGGGACGGCCACGGCCTGGGCACGTTATGCGTGGTCGATGAAGAAGCCCGCGATCTGCGCGAGGGCGAGGGCGAGGTTCTGCAGGATCTGGCAGGCCTGGTGATGAGCCAGATCGATCTCCAGAACCGCGTCGGACAAGTCGACCCCGGAACCGGCCATCCCAACCAGCTGCGGCTGCGCGAAGAGGTGGAAAGCCTGGCCTCGCACGCGGCCGGCAAGCCCGCAGCGCTCCTTTCCATCGATGTGCTGTCGCCGACGCGTGCCGATTACACCGTGCGCGTCATGGGGAGCGAAAGTGTCAGCATGATCATGCAACAGGCACTTTCCGCCGTCACCAATGCCGCGGGTGAAGGCGCCCGGGTATTCCATACCGGCAGGACCCGCTGTGCGGTCCTGATCGAAGGAGATTTGCTCGAAAGTTACGCGCTGGCGGATCGCATCGTCGCCGCGCTGAAAGAGCCGCTCTCGTGCGAGGGGGTCCCGATCACCGCCGATCCTTCCATCGGCGTTTTCGATTTCACGATCGGAGAGGTTTCCGCCCGAGATGTCTTCCACCGCGCCTCCGGCGCCGCCGACGACGCGCGGGAAACCTCTTCCGGTCGAGCGCGGTACAATCCGGCCAGCGATCAACGCAATGGTCGGCGCTTTGCCCTGCTGAACGATTTCGGCACGGCGCTGCAAAGCCCCGATCAGCTGAGCCTGGTCTATCAACCCCGGATCGAGCTTGCTTCCGGTCGGCATACTGGGGTCGAGGCGCTACTGCGCTGGAACCATCCGCAACTGGGCGCGATTTCGCCCGGCGAGTTCGTTCCTCTGGTGGAACAGACCGCACTCGGTCGATCGATGACCGAATGGGTCGTCGGGCAGGCGATCGGACAGGCGCGATCATGGATGCTGGCTGGGAAGCCCCATGCGATGTCGATCAACGCGTCTGCCATGAATCTCGACGAAGAGGACTTTGCCGAGCGTTTGCTCGCCGCCGCTTGCGGGGCGGGCGTGAACCCGGCGGATCTGGAGCTGGAGTTTACCGAAAGCGCCATCGCGCGCGACGCGGACCGCGTCATCGATCAACTGCGCCACTTGCGCGACCACGGCGTTTCGATCGCGATCGACGATTTCGGAACCGGGTACAGCAACCTGTCCTATCTTCAGAAACTTCCAGTATCGGTGCTGAAGATCGATCAGGCCTTCGTCCGTGACATGGCCAATTCCACGCGGGATAGCTCGCTGGTCCGGACGATGATCACGATGGGACACGATCTGGGCTACCGCGTGGTGGCCGAAGGCATCGAGAACCGCGACGTCTTCGACATGCTGGGCGAATGGGGCTGTGACGAGGGGCAGGGCTACTTCATGTCGCGCCCGGTCAACGCCGACCTCGTGTTCGGGGCTCACGAGCCCCGGTTGGCCGCTATCGCCTGAACAGGTCGATCGGTCACCATCTCACCGAAAATGGAGTGCACTGCCGGCTTATTTACCCATTCCTAACGTAGAGCGTCCATGGTTTGCCAATGGATCGGGTCGGTTAGGGGGGCGCGTCCGTGGAGGCGCGAAGAACTTATGCCGCAAGCCGTATTGCCAATCTGCATGAATGCACTGATCGGGGCGATGTTCGCCTCGGTTTTCCTGGTGATCGCCCATACCAATCCGACGATCCGCCGGGCACGATGGTTCGCGCTCGCTTATGCCGCAGGCACGCTGGAGCCGATCTCCAACCTCGCCATCGTCTTGGGGGCACCCACGAACGCAATGCGTGTGATCGGCTATACGGCCTTTCTGCTCGCGCTAGTGGGGATGGCCCTGTCGCTCTCGCACTTTTACACACGCCGCCCGATGTGGCGAATCGCGGGTGGCATCGTGGCTGGGGGTACGATCTTCCGCCTGCTGACGCTGGAGACGCCAAGTAACGCCTGGTACCTGGTTACCTATCAGGCTTGGTACGCCCTGGGGGCCGCCTTTTGCGCGTGGACGATCCTGCGCCACGCGCCGCGCTCGCGGACGAAGAAGATGTTTTACACGATCTTCGTGGTCATCAGTTTGCACTTTCCGGTCAAGGCGATCTTTTCCATCCTTCTCGGCATCGGTCGCACGGAACGCGATTATACCGAGACGACCTACGCGGTCGTTTCACAGACCAGCAGCGGGGTTCTGCTGGTCGCGGCGGGACTGCTGCTGCTGGTCGGCCTGATGCAATCGGTCGTGCGAAGGTCCGATGCCGACGCGCGACGAGACCCGCTCACGGGTTTGCCCAACCGGCGTGCGATGGATGAATGGCTCGAACCGGGCCGGGCGTCCGCAAAGGCGGGCGGCTGGGTGGCGCTGATCGACATCGACCACTTCAAGGCGTTCAACGACCGGTTCGGACACGGGGCGGGCGACGACGTGCTGTGCAAGGTTGCGGAGTGTTTCGGCTCCAACCTTGCCACAGACGCGCGCCTGGCCCGGATCGGCGGCGAGGAATTCGTCCTCGTCCTGCCTGATAGCGACCGTGGCTCGGCGTTCGAGATTTGCGAGAGCCTGAGACAGGCGATCGCCTGCATGGAAGCCGAGAACGGGATGGGCGTCACCGTGAGTATCGGCCTGACCGCACGACTGCGCGATGAAACCATGGCGAGCACCCTGCGCCGCGCCGACAGCGCTCTCTATCGAGCGAAGGAGACGGGGCGCAACCGCTGCGAAATTTCCGCAGGCCGGGAAGAATGGACGAGCGCGCCGGTGGTTCGCAAACGCCCCGAACTGGTAAGCGTCGCCTGACCCCGCCTGACGCGATAGCCGCAGACCCCGGACCAGCGCGGCCATGCGCTGGCCGCAATCAGTCCTTGCCCTCGTAAGCCTCCACGATCCGGCCCACGATGGGGTGGCGCACAACGTCCGCGGCGGTGAAGCGGATGGTACCGAAGCCCTCCACGCCTTCCAGCTTCTCCACCGCATCGGCGAGCCCGCTCATCCGGTCGCCGCCCGGGATGTCGACCTGGCGCGGGTCGCCTGCGACCACCATACGGCTGTTCTGCCCGAAGCGGGTGAGGAACATCTTCATCTGTTCACGCGTGGTGTTCTGCGCCTCGTCCAGGATCACGAACGCGTCCGCCAGCGTGCGCCCGCGCATGAACGCGATGGGCGCGATCTCTATCACCCCGCTGGCGATATGGCGTTCGACCTGCTCGGGTGGCATGCAATCGTACAGCGCGTCGTAGAGCGGGCGCAGGAAGGGATCGACTTTCTCCTTCATGTCGCCGGGCAGGAAGCCGATCTTCTCGCCCGCCTCCACTGCGGGGCGCGACAGGATCAGACGCTGCACGCTGCCGGTGATCAACTGGCTGACCGCCTGCGCCACCGCGAGATAGGTCTTGCCCGTGCCCGCCGGCCCCAGCGCGAAAACGATGTCGTCCCGGGCGAGGCTGCGCATATAGGTGCTTTGGCGGGCGCTGCGCGGAACGATGGTCTTGCGCCGGGTGCGGATCATGATCGGCGGGCCGCCTTCCGCGTCATCCGCGTCGATGATGCCGTCGAAAGTCGGCTCGTCCGCCATGGCGATCAGCGATTCGATCGCGCCCTGATCGAGCTCGCGGCCCAGCGCCAGCTCGTCGTACATCTTCTGGATGACCGTGCGCGCGCGTGCGACATTGTCTTCCGGCCCCTCTATCTGGACGGTCTGCCCGCGCGCCGAAATAAACACCCCCATGCGGTTTTCCACCTGGACGAGGTTCGCGTCGAACTGGCCGAACAGCGGGATCAGCAAGCTCTGGTTTTCAAAGCTCATCTCGGCCCGCGCGCGGCGATGTTCGCGCTGGGGAGCGGGGGGAGGGGAAATGGCCGGAATGCCGGCGCTGGTAGGTCTGCGGCCCATCTGGTCCTTTCGTATAGCGCTCAGTAATGTAAGTGCGTCCAGGATCGTGGCAAGCGCTGCCCTACGTTAGTGCACCGATGAATACATATTGTGACGGGGAGAACTCAATGCGTTTGCTGATTGGTATAAGCGCGCTGGCGGTAGCGGGTGTATCGTCCTTGCCTGCCCAAGCGCAGGACAATGATGTGACGGATTTGACCGTAGACGGGCCGACTATTGTCGTAACCGGCGAACGCGAACGCCGGGCACAGCAAATTCAAAATTTTGCCAAGGACCTTACCCGGCGACCGCGGATCGACAAGCCGCTCGCACGGTTCGCAGGGGAGGTTTGCCCGGTCGTGATCGGGATGACCCCGCCATATGCCCAGTTCATCGTCGACCGGGTCAAAACCCGCTCGCGCGAGGCAGGGCTGCGCACAGGCGATTCCGGCTGTCAGCCGAATATGTTGATCGCCTTCGTGCCTGATCCCGATGCGGCAGTGCGACAGTTGAAGGAGGAGGATCACTGGGCCTTCAACTCGCTGCTGTCCTACCAGATTGATCGTGTATTTAACGAACCCGGCCCGGCCCGTAGCTGGCAGTATGTGGAAACGCTCGACGAGCGCGGCGCGCCTATGGCCTATGATCGTAGTCTCGGCACGAATGGCGCATCGACGAACCGTGTCACCGGCACTCGGCTGAGGCTCAAGAACCAGATGGCATCCCGCGGGTCCATTCTCGTCGTCGGCGGCGATGCGCTGAACGGCAGGTCGCTTGGCCAGATCGGTGACTATGCCGCGATGCGCCTGTTGACGGATATCACACCGCCCGCCCCAGATGAGACGCCCCAATTCGAAACTATCATGTCGCTGTTCAACGGGAGTTTCGCGCCCAAGGAGCTATCGCTGTTTGACCGGACGTATCTTCGCGTTCTCTACAACTATCCCGCCACGTGGAACGCGCCCCAGATATATCAGCAGGTCGGTCTCAATATGGTCACTGCCGAAGCAAGCAGAGAAGCAGCAGAACAGGAAGCGGCGGCGGGTGCGCCGCAAAAGGAACAGGAAGAGGAGGATGGGGAACTGCTGCCATTGCGCGATTCAGCCCTCGCCTGGGTGGCGGAAAATTACGGCGACGGGGTCGGAACCACTTACGGGGAAAGCGATCTCGACGGCGATGGTACGATGGAGGCGCTGGTCTATCTCGACGGACCAACGGTCTGCGGCAGCGGCGGCTGCAATCTGGTGGTGTTGCGCCGCGCCTCGAGCGGTTTCCAGGTGCTCGGCCGCACGACGGTGACCCGCCTGCCGCTGGGTGTGCTGGAGTCCAGTACCGGTACCATGCGCGATCTGTGGGTCACGGTCGGGGGCGGGGGCCTGCCTACCGGCTATCGCAAGCTGACGTGGCAAGGCACCGCCTACCCCTCCAACCCGACGGTCGCCCCGGCGGAGACGATCGATCAGATGGGGGAGACTATCATCGCGGCGGACAAGCCTGCGGGTTAACCCAGCTCGATCGAACGCTGCGGGTCGGACGCCGCAAGGGGAAAGCGAAAGGCCGCACCCTTTCGGATGCGGCCTCCCGGTTCATCACTTTAGCGACCGCGTGTCATGCCAAAGCGAGGCGAGCGAACCCGCGATTGCGTCGGCGCAGAGCGCCCCCCGCGAAGCCGAAGCCGAGGATCATCAGCGCCCATGTGGCGGGTTCGGGAACCCCGCCCGCCGCGGCAAGGCCCGCGGTGAGGGAGAAGTTATCGACGCCCAGCCCATGGTCGCTGCCCGACGAGTTCTGGTCCACCCAGCGGAAGCCGAAGCTGCTGCCGCTGCCGATATTGAGGCCGCTCGCCGATCCGTTCAGCGAGACGCGGTTGGCGGCCAGATTGCCGTTGAGCGCGGTGTTGCCAGCAAGCACCAGCGGGTTGAAGATCAGCGACGAGATGGTGGTCCAGGTCCCGTTGTCGACCTGAGTCGCATCGAGCGAATACTGGAAGGTCAGGCCATCGTCGTTCGAATTGCCGGCACGCCATTGTTCTCCGTCGTAGGAGAAGGTGAGGTCGGAAATCGTCGCGTCGAGGCCGTTGGTGAAGATGCCGCCGAAATAGGTCGGGGCGACGCTGCCGCTGCCGAGGCTGCCCAGCGCACGATCGGACGAACCGTTGGCGCCGAAGCTGTAGACATCGCCCGCATTGGACGTGCCCGAGCCGGCTTCGTACCGACCATTTGCAGAGCTGCC
Source organism: Erythrobacter sp. LQ02-29 (assembly GCF_022576075.2). Classification (NCBI taxonomy): domain Bacteria; kingdom Pseudomonadati; phylum Pseudomonadota; class Alphaproteobacteria; order Sphingomonadales; family Erythrobacteraceae; genus Erythrobacter; species Erythrobacter sp. LQ02-29. The sequence continues at coordinate 1,730,239 of NZ_JANCNT010000001.1, forward strand.
GGTCCCTTTCTCGACGATCTGGAAGCCTGAAGGCAGGTTGCTGTTGTTGTCGCCCGACCGTGCCAGCGAATCGAAGTTCTGCGTGTAGGTCGTGTTGGTCAGGGTGTAGCTGGGGGCGGCGGTGCGCCCTTCGGCCAGCGCCGTGCCGGGAACGGAAGCGAGGATCGCGATTGCGGCTATCGAAGTGATGCGTTTCATCTTGGTATCCTTCTTTGGTGGTTCGGTCAGGCGGGATTGAAGGCGAGGGAGCGGCTACCGCGCTTGCGCAGGGCACCGCCGACGGCGGCGAAACCCAGGATCATCAGCGCCCAGGTCGCGGGTTCGGGAACGGCGCCCGCCGCGTTGACTTCGCCGGTGTAGCGGAACACGGCGTCGCAATTGTTCGAGGCGCCCGCGCAGTTGGAGTAGGTCGTGCCGGTGCTCAGCAGCTTGCCGCCGGCATATACGTCCCCGCTCTTCAGGCCGGGAGGCGAGTAGCTGTAGCCCGGCCCCACCTGCAGGCCCGCGCGCGAAGAGGTCGCGGTCAGCACGGCCGTGTAGATCGAGTTCATCGTGACGGGCAGGTCGGGCAGCGCGATGTCCACCCAGGCGAGATCGCCCCGCTGGGCGATGGTGGACGGCAGCGTGAAAACCTGCGTGAACAGGGCGGAGCCGGTCAGCGTTTCGCCTGCCAGCAGACGGAAGGTCAGCGGCGTGTTGGGTGAGCTCGCATTCAGCGTGCCGAAGCGGAAGCCGAAGGAACTCAGCGTGTCGGTGGTCGCCGTGAAGCTTTGCCCGATCGGGTCGTAGGCGGAAACGGTAACCATGCGGTCAGCGGTAGCGGGTGCGACCTCCACCGTTTCCGCTGCCTGCGCGGCGAAGGGAGCGGCGATTGCGATGGCGGCGGCGGTGGCCAGGCGTAGGGCTTTGAGCATTGCGAATCCTTTGTCGATGGGGACAAGGATTTGTTAAGGATATCGCGTGGCACCGCCGCGTCGGTTTTATGGCTTTCCCGCGACAGTCGATGACTGTTCCGCGGCTTGGCGAGCTACGCGGCGATGGCTGCGCGCGGCGCGCCCCGCATCGAATTCGGTCCGGCCTCGGCCAGTTCGACCTCGACCAGGTCGCCGATCGCGCAATCGCCTTCGAACCATACCGACTGCAGCCAGGGCGACTTGCCAAGCCATTGGCCGGGGCGCTTGCCGCGCCGCTCGATCAGAACCTCGCACGTGCGCCCGACCGAGTTCCGGTTGAAGGCGAACTGATCCCGGTTGATCGCGGCCTGCAGGCGCTGCAGGCGCTCGTCCATGATGTCCGGCGCGACCTGCCCGTCCATCGTCGCGGCAGGCGTGCCGGGGCGCGGCGAATATTTGAAGCTGAAGGCCTGCGCATATCCCACGGCATCGACCAGGGCCAATGTCTGTTCGAATTCGCTTTCGGTCTCGCCCGGAAAACCGACGATGAAATCGCCCGACAGCGCGAGGTCGGGGCGGGCGGCACGAAAGCGATCGAGCAGTTTCAGGTAGCTTTCGACCGTGTGGCTGCGGTTCATCGCCTTCAGCACCCGGTCGCTGCCCGCCTGTACCGGCAGATGGAGGAACGGCATCAGCTTGTCGACCTCGCCATGGGCGGCGATGATGTCCTCGTCCATGTCGGCGGGGTGGCTGGTGGTGTAGCGGATCCGCGCCAGCCCATCGATCCGTGCCAGCGCACGGACGAGGCCCGCCAGACCCTGGCGATGACCCTTGTCATCCTCCCCCGACCAGGCGGAAACATTCTGTCCCAGCAGCGTGATCTCGCGCGCCCCGGCTTCGACCAGTTTGCGCGCTTCGGTCAGCAAGTCCGCGAACGGGCGCGATATTTCCGCGCCTCTGGTGTAGGGAACCACGCAATAGGTGCAGAACTTGTCGCACCCCTCCTGAATGGTGAGAAAGGTCGCGGGCGGGCTCTTGCGCCGGTCCGGCAGGCTCGCGAATTTGGCGATCGCGGGCATGTCGGTATCGGTCCCGCGCTCGCCCGCCACCGCCCGGTCGAGCATGTCGGGCAGACGGTGATAGGCTTGCGGGCCGACGACCATCGATACCGCGGGCGCGCGGGCCATGATCTCTTCCCCTTCCGCCTGAGCCACGCATCCGGCCACCGCGATCAGCGGCTTCCTCCCGCGTGCTTCGCCTGCCTTCACCAGGCGGCCGATATCGGAATAGACCTTCTCCGCCGCCTTCTCGCGAATGTGGCACGTGTTCAGCACGACGAGATCGGCGTCTTCGCCCTCCGGCGCAGGGGTAATACCGCGCGTGGCCAGTAGTTCGGCCATGCGCTCCCCGTCATAGACGTTCATCTGGCAGCCGAAGCTCTTGACCCGGTAGGTCTTTGGATTGTCGGTCGGTTTCATGACCGGCGGCGGTTAGACCAAATGGCCCGGCGGCGAAAGGGGCGCGGGGTCTAGAGCGCGTCCGCTACCGCCCGCTCGGCAGCGGCAGCGATCGTCTTGCGGTTCGCCAGATCGGACGCCGACAGGGGCGGGAGGAAGCGGATCGTAAGGTGGACGGGGCGCAGGCGCGCCAGGATGCGGCGGAAATTGTCCAGCCCTGGCTCGTCGCCGACCCAGGAAACACGCGGCGCATCGGCATAGACCAGCGCCACCGGCTGCACCGCCAGATCGGCGGGCACCGGCTCGATCGCGGCGAGAAGCGAGGATTTGAAGGGCAGGATCCGGGTGCCGTCGCAGGTCGTGCCTTCCGGGAAGAGCGTGAAGGGCGGGCGCTGCGCCAGTGCATCGCGCAGGTCGTTCGCCTGGTCGGCCACCGTCTCGCGCCGGTCGCGCGCGATGAACAGCGTCTCATTCATGTCGCACAGCCATTTCAGGAATGGGAAGGCGGCGAGCCCATCATGCGCGACGAAGGCGGTCCCCGATGCGTTCGCCAGCGCCAGGATATCGAGCCAGCTGACATGGTTCGCCAACAGCAGCGCGCCGCGTTCGGGTCGCCCCTCGACCCGCAGGTTCAGACCGGCCACCGCACCGATACCGGCCAGGAACAGGCGCGGCCAGAAACGACCGCCGATCATCGCATGGGTGACAAGATGAAGAGGCACGCACACCGCCAGCAACACCGCCATCGCGGCGAGCCGGATGGCGAGCAGCGCCCAGCCCAGCGGCCGGATTCGCGGCGCAGGGACGGCCTGCGCCCCGGCCATCAACCGGTCTTGTCGCCGCTATCGCGAGCGAGGCTTACGCCATATAGCTCCAGCCGGTGATCGACCAGGCGATAGCCGAGCCGTTCGGCGATCTGTTTCTGCAGCGCTTCCACCTCGGGATCGACGAATTCGACGACCTTGCCAGTCTCGACATCGATCAGGTGATCGTGATGCGCCTCGGGCGCGGGTTCGTACCGCGCGCGGCCATCGCCGAAATCGTGGCGGTCGAGCACGCCCGCCTCTTCGAACAGGCGCACGGTACGATAGACCGTGGCGATGGAGATGTTGGGATCGATCTCGCTCGCCCGGCGGTGCAGCAATTCCACATCCGGGTGATCGCTGCTTTGCGAAAGAACGCGCGCGATCACGCGGCGCTGCTCCGTTATCCGCAGACCCTTTTCCTGGCACAACTGTTCGAGATCGATGGTATGCGGCAAACAAAGCTTCCCTGAAAAACGAACGCCCCGCACCCTTACCGGGCCGGGGCGTCGTTCTCAAGCCATCACTGTCTGCGATCCGCGCTAGGGCGGCGGCAAAGCGATCAGCTCTCGGTCTTCTTCTTGCGACCGCGCTTCTGACCCGGGGTGCGGCCCAGGCCGATCTTCTTGGCCAGTTCCCGGCGCTTCTCGGCGTAGTTGGGCGCGACCATCGGATAGTCGCTGGGCAGGTTCCAGCGCGCGCGGTATTCTTCCGGGCTCATATCGTAATTGGTGCGAAGATACCGCTTCAGCATCTTGAGCTTCTTGCCGTCTTCCAGACAGATAAGGTAGTCCGGCTTGACCGAAGCGCGGACGGACACCGCGGGTTCGGGCGGTTCTTCCTGACCGTCGTCTTCGCCACCCAGCCCGGACAGTGCACCATAAACATTGGTAATCAGCGAGGGCACGTCTTCTACCGCGACATTATTGTTGCTGACATGCGCCGCAACGATGTCGGAGGTGAGAGTGATCAACGTTTCGTTAAGATCGTGATCTAATTGGTCCATCGAAATTTGACTTTCTTCTATTTTTTTCGGGTGGGGGAAGTTGAGGGTTCTCACCTAGTCACCCCTCCTCCCCTATTCAACGGTTTTGCGACTATTAAGGACAGAAAATCGATCAAATCGATGGAGAGGCGATCGCCAGGCGCAAAGTAACCGCGTCCAGCACCTGGCCATTCCCGGTTCGATAATAGCCTTTCCGCCGTCCGATCGGCTCGAAACCCGCCGCACGATAGAAATCGGCAGCGGGATTGTTCTCGCGCATCTCGAGGAAAAGCGATTCCGCTTCGCGGGCACGCGCCGCCGCGATTACTTGGTGCAGCACCTGGCGGCCCAGTCCGCGCCGCTGCCGGTCGGGGGTGACGGCCAGTAGCAGCACTTCCTCCTCCCCCGGGGCGGACCGGACCAGGGCGAAAGCATCCGCGCGCCTGTTCCCGTCACCATCTTCGTCCGGCAGCAAATAGTAATGTGTATGGGCGAAGCGCAGCGAGTCTTCGACCTGGCGGCGCGTCCACGCTTCGCCCCAGTGCGGATCGAACGCGCGCTCCATGACTGTCATGATGCGATCGATATCGTCCTGCGGCGGAAAGGTCATGGCCGGGGGGCGGCCGGCCGCGCATCGGGCGCGCGACCGTAAATCGGCGCCACCCGATCGGTCAGGAGCATGGTGGGGAGCGCGGGGAAAGCCGAGGCGTCCGGCAATAGGGACAAGGCCGATCCCTGCCCCCGGGCGGCAACCAGCGGCTCCGCCTGCGATCCGGCGACCAGCGGTGGGCGCAGCTCGCGCGCGGCGGCTTCGGGAGGAAGCGAGAGAAGATCGGTAGCGGGTAAGCCCCCGGTGTCGAATTCCTGCACGAACCACTCTCCGTGCCCGCCCGTCATCGCCACGCCGACCGGCTGATTGCCATGCTCCCGCCGCACCATTGCAGCGACGAGGGCGAGGGTGGGGAAGCCGACCACATGCGCCCCCCAGGCAACACCGAGGGCACGGCCCGTGGCGACGCCGATCCGTACGCCGGTGAAGCTGCCCGGTCCCAGCGAGATCGCGATCCGCGCCGCCTTCCCACGTTCGGGCAGCGCGGCGATCATCGGCACGAGCTGTTCGGCGTGCCCGCGGCCAAGCACGCGATGGTCATGCGCGACCACCCGCTCGCCTTCGACCAGGGCGATCGAACACGCCTCGGTCGCGCACTCGATCACGAGGGTCCGGGGGCTCTCCATCGGCGGGTGCGGAGGTTCAGGCGATGGTGTTGAAGCGCTCGAAATCGGGGCGCGGACTGCGATCGAAGATAGTCGACTTGTCGCCATAGCCGATGGAGCAGATCCAGTCGGCGCGATATTGCGGCTCGTCGGCGAAGAAATCCTCCGTCACCGCGTCCAGGTCGACGCCCGACATGGGCCCGCAATCGAGGCCCAGCGCGCGGGCCGCCAGCATCAGATAGGCCCCCTGCAACGCGGAATTGCGCTTCGCGTGCGCGATGCGGCCCTCGACGTCGCCTTCGAACCAACTTTTGGCGTCGGTGTGAGGGAACAGCCACGGCAATTGCTCATGGAAATCGATGTCGTAACCGATGATTACGCACCACGGCGCGGTCTTGACCTTGTCCTTGTTGCCTTCAGAGGCGTGGGCGGCGAGCCGGTCCTTCGCCTCGGCCGAGTGGCACCAGAGGAACCGGCCGGGCTGCTGGTTCGCAGAAGTCGGCCCCATCTTCAGAAGGTCGTAGATCCGCCTGGTCTGGTCTTCGCTCACTTCCTTGTCGAGCCAGCCATTATAGCTGCGCGCTTCGGTGAAGAGCTGCGCGAGCGCGGCGTCGGACAAGACGGTATCGTGGAATTGTTCGGTCATCTATGGCTCCTGCGAGCGAAGGGATCAGGGTCAGGCGGCGCGCACTTCGGTGACTTCGGGCACGTAGTGCTTCAGCAGCCCTTCGATCCCGTGCTTGAGCGTGGCGGTGGAACTGGGACAGCCGGCGCACGCGCCCTGCATACCGAGATAGACCACACCGTCGCGGAAGCCGCGATAGGAAATGTCGCCGCCATCACCCGCGACCGCGGGGCGCACGCGCGTATCGAGCAATTCGTTGATCTGCGCGACGATATCGGCATCGTCGGGGTCTTCCTCGACCACCATTGCATCCTCTGCCGGGACGGAGATGCCCGCGGCGCTGCCAGCGGCGAACAGCGGCGCCTGGCTGACGAAATGGTCGAGCAGGATCGCGACCACTTGCGGTTTCAGGTCGGTCCATTCGACGCCGGGGGCCTTCGAAACCGAAATGAAGTCACCGCCGAACAGCACATTGGTCACCTCGCCGGTGTCGAACAATGCCTGGGCGAGCGGGCTCGCCTCCGCATCCTCCGAATTGGCGAATTCGCGGGTGCCCGACGGCATCACCTCGCGCTGGGGGAGGAATTTCAGCGTGGCCGGGTTGGGCGTGGTTTCGGTCTCTATGAACATGGGCCACGATGTAGGATCGCGGGTGGGGCGGGGCAAGCCATTCACTGTGCCTTCACCCCTGCACGGCCTATAGGGCGCGCATGAATCGTTTTTCGCGCGCCGCCCGGCCGTTCGCCACCCTTGTCTCCTTCGCGTTGCTGACCGCCCCTGCCGCGGCGCAGGATGTTGCGTCGCAACCCCAGGATTTGGCGCCGCAACCCATTGCGTTGCCCGAGCCGACATCGATCCAGGGCCCCGACGAGACGCCGTGGCTGTACGAAGGCAGCAACATCCCGGTCGATCGCGAGTGGGTGTTCGGCAAGCTCGACAACGGCCTGCGCTATGCCGTGCGGCATAACGGCGTGCCGCCGGGCCAGGTCTCCATCCGCATCCGGATCGACGCCGGCTCGCTTTACGAAAAGGATAGCGAGCAAGGCTTCGCGCACCTGATCGAGCACATGACCTTCCGCCAGAGCACCTATCTCGGCTTCGGCGAGGCGATCCCGACCTGGCAGCGGCTGGGTGCGAGCTTCGGCACCGACACCAATGCGCAGACCAGCCCCACGCAGACGCTGTTCAGTCTCGACCTGCCCGACATTACGCCGACCAAGCTCGACGACAGCATGCGCTATCTTTCGGGCATGATCCGCGACCCCGTCTTCAACGAGAAGACTCTGGCCGCCGATCTCCCAATCGTGCTCGCCGAAATGCGCGAAGGCGGCGGCCCGGGGATGCGCGTCGCCCTCGAATCCCGCAAGACGCTGTTCGCCGGGCAACGGCTGGCCGAACGGCTTCCGATCGGGACCTTGGACAAGCTGGAGGCGGCGACTCCCAAGGCCGTGAAGGCTTTTCACGATCGCTGGTACAGGCCGGAAAACGTCGTGATTTCGATCGCCGGCGATGTCGATCCGAAGGTCCTGGCGGCCATGATCGAGAAATATTACGGCGACTGGAAGGTGAAGGCGAAGGCAACTCCCGCGCCCGATTTCGGCGATCCGGTCGCACCCAAGGGCGTCGATGCCGACAACCCGGTGGGTCAGGTCGCGGTCGAGGTCGAGCCCGATCTGCCGCGCAGCTTCACCTATGCCGTCCTGCGTCCGTGGCGCAAGGTGAACGATACGATCGAATACAATGAAGGGCTGATGATGGATCAGCTCGCCCAGGCACTCATCAACCGGCGGCTGGAGGCGAAGGCGCGGGCGGGCGGCAGCTTCCTCTATGCCCAGGTTCAGCAGCAGGACGTCAGCCGCAGCGTCGACGGAACCTTCGTGTCCTTCGCCCCGCTGACCGAGGACTGGCAAGCCGCGCTGACGGATGTGCGCGGCGTGATCGCCGATGCCCTCGCGACGCCGCCGACGCAGGAGGAAATCGATCGCGAGGTGTCCGAACTGGAGGTCGCGTTCAAGGCCGGGGTGGCCGAGCGCGACGTGCAGGCCGGGGGCGCGCTGGCCAACAATATCGCCAGCGCGGTCGATATCCGCGAGACCACCGCATCGCCCGAGACCGTGCTGTCCGTGTTCCAGGGCATGCAGGCCAAGATCACGCCCGAGGCGATCCTGGAGCACACTCGCGCCCTGTTCGAAGGGGACGTCGTGCGCGCCGTTTATACGACGCCTGCCGCCGGAGAGGCGAGCGATGCCGCCCTGCGCACCGCTTTGCTGGCTCCGGTCGATGCGGCGAGCGATGTGCGCCTCGCCGCGCGCACCATCTCCTTCGCCGACCTGCCGCCGGTCGGAACGCCGGGTACGGTTGTTTCCACCACGCCGCTGGGTGTTCTGGGCATCGACCGGGTCGAGCTTTCCAACGGGGTCACCGCGTTGCTGTGGTCCAACGATGCGGAGCCGGGCCGGGTTGCGGTGAACGTGCGCTTCGGTTCGGGTTATCGCGCCTTCGACGCGAAGGACGCGCCCTATATCGCCCTGGGCGAGAGCGCGCTGATCGGGTCGGGCCTCGGCGATCTTGGTCAGGAGGACCTCGATCGTCTCTCCACCGGGCGCAAGCTCGGCTTCGATTTCGGGATCGACGATGCCAATTTCACCTTCGACGCGCAGACGCGGAAGGAGGACCTGGCCGACCAGCTCTATCTGTTCGCGGCGAAGCTGGGCATGCCGCGCTGGGATGATAACCCGGTGCTGCGCTCGCAGGCGGCGGCACGGCTGGCCTACGATACCTTCGCGACCAGCCCGGCGGGCCTGATCCAGCGCGATCTGGACTATCTACTGAGTGGCAAGGACGCGCGTTACGAAACGCCGACGCCCGAAATGATCGCGCAGACCACGCCCGAGGGCTTCCGCAAGGTGTGGGAGCCGCTGTTGAAGCAGGGCCCGATCGAGATCTCGATCTTCGGCGATTTCGACCAGGCGAAGGCGATCGAGGCGCTGGAGAACACCTTCGGCGCGCTGCCGCCGCGCGAGCCGATTCCCGCCGATGCGGCGGCGCGAGTGCCGGGCTTCCCCGATCCCCAGCCGGTGACGGTCGAGTATCATCGCGGCGATGCCAACCAGGCGGCGGCGCTTATCGCGTGGCAGACCGGCGGCGGGATCGAGAACCTGCGGGAATCGCGCCAGCTCGAAATCCTGACGCAGCTGTTCAACAATCGCCTGCTGGAAGAGATGCGCGAGCGGGCGGGGGCGAGCTATGCCCCGGTGGTGCGCAGCGACTGGCCGGTCGATGTCCCCTCCGGTGGCAATATCGCGGCCTTCGCGCAGTTGCGGCCGCAGGACGTTCCGGTGTTCTTCGCCGCCGCGCAATCGATCGCGGAGGACGTCGCCAAGAACCCGCCCTCCGCCGACGAGCTGGAGCGGGTGACCGAACCGCTTCGCCAGCAGGTCATGCGCGCATCCACCGGCAACACCTTCTGGATGTGGCAGCTGGCAGGGGCGAGCACGGACCCGCGCCGCGTCGCACTTACCCGCAGCCTGCTGGTCGATTATTCGCAGACCACGCCGGAGCGGATGCAGGCGTTGGCGCAGAAATATCTGGGCGACCGGGCGGGTTATCGCGCAGCCTTCATCCCGGAAGGGCAGACGCTGGCGACCGCGCTGCCGACCGGCACGAAGGCGGCGGAGGCACTCTCGAGCCGCTAGAGGCGGGCGCTACTTGGGGCGGCTAAACCCAAATTAGCCTTGCCCCGCGCGCCTGTTTCCCGGCAAGGCGTGCGCTGCCCGCAGAAGGAGGCGAGCGAGAAATGGCACGCGAGTGGAAACCCGAAGGCTGGAGAGCGCACGAGGCGCGCCACCTGCCCCGTTACGAAGACCCCGCGGCACTGACCCGCGCCGAGGAGACGCTCGCGGCCTATCCGCCCCTGGTCTTCGCGGGCGAGGCGCGGGCGCTGAAGGCCGATCTTGCCGATGTCGCGCGCGGGGAGGCGTTCCTGCTGCAGGGCGGCGACTGCGCCGAAAGCTTCGCCGAATTCCACCCGAACAATATCCGCGACACCTTCCGCGTGATCCTGCAGATGGCGGTCGTGCTGACCTTTGCCGGCAAGCTGCCGGTGGTGAAGGTCGGGCGCATGGCGGGCCAGTTCGCGAAGCCGCGCAGTTCGGACACCGAAACGCAGGGCGATGTGACTTTGCCGAGCTATTTCGGCGACAACGTCAACGGAATAGATTTCGACCCCGCACAGCGCCGCAACGATCCCGAACGGATGGTGCGCGCCTATTCGCAGGCCGCGGCGACGCTCAACCTGCTGCGCGCCTTCGCCGGCGGCGGCTACGCGAACCTGCGCCAGGTGCACCAGTGGACGCTGGATTTCATGGGCCGCAGCCCGTGGGCCGATCGCTTCGCGGAGACCGCCGACCGGATCACCGAAGCGCTCGATTTCATGGAAGCGTGCGGGGTCGATCCCGCCACCGTGCCGCAATTGCAGGGCACCAGCTTCTACACCAGCCACGAGGCGCTGCTGCTCCCTTACGAGCAGGCGATGACACGGCGGGATTCGCTGACCGGCGACTGGTACGATTGCTCCGCGCATCTGCTGTGGATCGGCGACCGCACCCGGTTCGAAGGCAGCGCGCATATCGAATTCGCGCGCGGCATTGGCAATCCGCTGGGCATGAAATGCGGGCCGAGCCTGGAGCCGGACGCGCTGCTCAAGCTGCTCGACACGCTCAACCCGGGCCGCGAGGCGGGACGCATCACGCTCATCAGCCGTTTCGGCCACGACAAGGTGGAGGCGGCGCTGCCCCGGCTGGTCCGCGCGGTGCAGCGGGAAGGGCACCCGGTGGTGTGGAGCTGCGACCCGATGCACGGCAACGTGGTCAAGTCGGAAAGCGGCTACAAGACGCGGCCCTTCGACCGCATCATGGCCGAGGTGCGCGGCTTCTTCGCCGTCCACCGGGCGGAAGGCACCCATGCGGGCGGCATCCATCTGGAAATGACCGGGCAGGACGTGACCGAATGCGTCGGCGGCGCGGTGGCGATCACCGACGATGCGCTGGGCGACCGCTACCACACCCATTGCGACCCGCGCCTCAACGCCGCGCAGTCGATCGAACTGGCGTTTGCGATCGCGGACATGCTGCGGCTCGCGGCGTCCGAGCAGCAGGCTGACGCGGCTTAGAGGGGGTCGGGCCACGGTAGGGCTCGCCCTGTTAGTTTAGAAGGCCGTCATCCCGGTAATGGCTAGGATGACGGTGCCCGTGCATGTTGCCTATGGCCCATGGCAGGACGTCTTTGGCTGGTGGACGTAGTTTCCTACCCCCTGCGAAAATGCGAGAGGTGCCGGATGCTTCGTGCCCCGCACACCCCGCGCATGCCCGTCAGAAACCACACTCTTCCCAACCCCGATTTCCGGCCCCAGGACACTGTTCCATGTGTTCCATCCTGTAGGACTTCGCCTTGAAAAGGCGCGCGCTTTCTGGAACGAAGGGGCAACTCCCGCGCTTAAGCGGGAAGGGCGGTCGTCTGTCACCGGGTGACGGATCGCCGCGACAGGGATCAGACCGCATGGCCGAACCGAAGCTCCGCACCCGTCCGCAAGACGCCTCGCTCGCCGCGCGCTTCCACGCCGCGCGCGGGCTGACGGAGGCACTGGCCGCACCGCTTTCGGAAAGCGATGCGACGATCCAGTCGATGGAGGATGCGAGCCCCGCCAAATGGCATCTCGCACACGTCACCTGGTTCTGGGAGACCTTCCTGCTGCGCGATCATCTCGACGGCTACGAACTGCACGACGAGAAATGGCCGTTCCTGTTCAACTCCTACTACGAAACGGAAGGCGAGCGCATCGCGCGCGACAGCCGGGGCATGCTGTCGCGTCCGACCGTGGGCGAGATACTCGCATGGCGGCATCACGTGACCGAAGCGATGGGCCCGCTGCTGGATCGCGAAGACCTCGCCCCGCTGATCGAACTGGGCATCGCGCACGAGCAGCAGCATCAGGAACTGCTCCAGACCGATATCAAGCACGCGCTGTTCCAGAACCCGCTCGGTCCCGCGGTGTGGGACGGCAGCCCCGCCAAGGCGGAGGCGCGCGATCGCGGCTGGCTGGAACATCCCGGCGGGATCGCGCTGATCGGGCATGGCGGAAACGGCTTTGCCTTCGACTGCGAGGGGCCGCGGCACCGGGTGTTGCTGGAACCGTTCGCGCTGGCCGACACGCTCGTCACCAATGCCGAGTGGGAAGCGTTTATCGCCGATGGCGGCTACCGGGACCATTCGCTGTGGCTGTCCGACGGCTGGTGCTGGGTTCAGGATAATGGCGTTGCCGCGCCGCTCTATTGGCGCGACGACCAGCACTTCACGCTTCAGGGCTGGCAGGCGCGCGATCCGCACGCGCCGGTCACGCATATCTCCTATTACGAGGCCGACGCCTTCGCGCTGTGGGCGGGCGGACGCCTGCCGACCGAATTCGAGTGGGAGGCGATCGCGCGCGGGCAACATGCCGAGCAAGCGCCGAGCCATGATCCGGCGAGCGGCAATCAGCTCGACGAAGCGGGCCCGGTTCACCCCACGGGTGGCGCCACGGGTTCGTCGGACCTGTTCGGCGATTGCTGGCAATTCACCCGCAGCGCCTATCTGCCCTATCCGCGCTTCCAGCCGGCCGAGGGTGCGGTGGGCGAATACAATGGCAAGTTCATGAGCGGCCAGTTCGTGCTGAAGGGCGCGAGCTGCGCCACGCCGCGCGGCCATTCGCGCCCATCCTATCGCAATTTCTTCTACCCGCATCAGCGCTGGCAATTCACCGGCCTGCGGCTCGCCAAGGACATCTGATGACGCAAAACCGGGGGCTGGAACTGGTCGATCGCGACGAGCAGGGGGTGGACCGCGCCTTTCGCGAGGACGTGCTGGAGGGTTTGAGCGAGATGCAGAAGGCGACGCCCGCGCGCTGGCTTTACGACGATGCAGGCTCCGAACTGTTCGAGGACATCACGCAGGTGGAGGAGTATTATCCGACGCGCTGCGAGACCGAGATACTGCGCGCTCGCGGCCCGGAGTTTGCTGACGCGGTCGGGCCAGGGCGCGCGGTGGTGGAATTCGGTAGCGGGTCGTCGGTCAAGACGCCTTTGCTGCTCGAGGCGATCGACCCGGCGGCCTACGTGCCGCTCGACATCGCCGGCGACTTCCTGCGCGCCGCGGCAGAGGATCTGGGCCGCAAGTTCCCCGACCTTCCGATCTATCCGGTGGAGGCCGACTTCATGCGCCGGGTCGAGCTGCCCGCCGAAGTGGCCGACATGCCCAAGCTGGGCTTCTTCCCCGGCTCGACCATCGGCAACATGGTCCCACGCACGGCCGTCGACCTACTGCGCACGATGCGCGCGACGCTGGGCGAGGGATCGATGCTGCTGATCGGGATGGACCTGATCAAGAAACGCAGCGTCCTGGAAGCGGCGTATGATGATGCAGCGGGCGTTACTGCCAGCTTCAATCTCAACATGGCGCGGCGGATCAATCGCGAACTAAGTGGGACCATCCCGGTCGAGAAGTTGCACCACGAGGCGCGGTGGAACGACGATTTCGCCCGGGTTGAAATGCATCTGGTGGCCAACGACGACATTGCGTTCGAGGTCGCGGGGCGCAGCTTCACGATGGCGAAGGGCGAGACGATCCATACCGAAAACAGCCACAAGTTCAGCCGTCGCAGCTCCAACGCCCTGCTGCTGGCGGGCGGCTGGACGCCGGTCGGTCGCTGGCTCGACGGCAAGGACCGCTTCAGCGTCGTGCTGGCCCAGGCGACCGTGCCGCGCAACGCACCCTGAGGGGCGGGCGCCGCGCGGCTTGCACCGTTCATGGAATTGCTAGCCGATAGCGCCTATATCGAACGCGTGGACCCCAAGACCCTCTTCGACGCGCTGCTGAGCTACGTCGCCGACATTCCGCAGAGCGAGCTGCTGATGGCGGCGCTGGCGGCCATGGTGCTGGGCTGGATCGGAGCGATGATGGCGCGGCGACGCATACCGCTGGGCCGCCTGGTCGGCACGGCCTCGACAGTCGTGCTGGTCGGTGTGCTGGCGCTGGTGGTGGTGCAGGTCGCGCGGATGGACCCGCGCTTCGACGTCGCGATGTCGGACCTCGGCCTGCCGGAACAGCGCGTGGAGGGGAAGGAAACGCGCGTTCCGCTGGCACCCGACGGGCATTACTGGCTCAAGGCGCGCGTGAATGGCGAGCAGGCCAATTTCCTGGTCGATACCGGCGCGACTCTGACGGCGATTTCCGCGCGCACGGCGGAGCGGGCAGGCATCGAACCGCGCCGCGACCGGATGCCGGTGATGATGACTACCGCCAACGGCACCGTCCGCGTGGGCACCACGACGATCGACGAACTGCGCTTCGGCAATGTGGCGGCGCGCGGGCTCGACGCGGTGATCGCGCCCAATCTGGGCGATACCAACGTGATCGGCATGAATTTGCTCAGCCGCCTGGCAGGTTGGCGGGTGGAGAACGGGGAGCTGATCCTGGTCCCCAATCATCCGCAACCCGAAGTGGACACGACCGAATAGGGCCCGGTCCGCATCGGCGATCCGCATTAAGACAACCGTGCGGCGCTATTGACAATCATTCGCAAGGGGCCCAGCGCGCGCACTCCAATGCTTGTGTGCGAAGGGGACCGAGCGGGATGATGCTGCGGATCGAGAATGTGCTCGACAAAGGTTCGCTGGACGCGGTCCGCCGCACCATCGACGCCGGACCCTGGGTAGACGGGAACGAGACATCGGGGCACCAGTCGCGCTCGGCCAAGCGGAACCGGCAGTTGCGCCAGGGATGCAAGGAGGCGGCTGAGGCCGGGCGGATGGTTCTCGACGCGCTCGGCAAGGCCCCCGAATTCGTCGCCGCCGCGCTGCCGTTGAAGGTCTTCCCGCCCCTGTTCAACCGCTACGCCGGTGGCGAAAATTTCGGCGCGCATGTCGACAATTCGATCCGCCAGCTCGCCGGCAGCGAGTTCCGTATCCGTAGCGACCTGTCGGCTACGCTCTTCCTCGAAGAACCCGATGCCTATGACGGTGGCGAACTGGTGGTCGAGGATCTGTTCGGCGAGCACCGGGTGAAGCTACGCGCCGGGGACATGGTCCTTTACCCCGCCTCCAGCCTCCACCGCGTCACCCCGGTGACCGAGGGAACGCGGACCGCCTGCTTCTTCTGGTTGCAGAGCATGGTCCGCGACGATTGCGAACGCGAGCAACTCTACCGGCTGGACCGCAGCGTGCGGGTACTGACCGAGGAGCGCGGACCGCACGATCCCGTGGTGCTGGAACTCACCAATCTCTACCATAATCTCATGCGTCGCTGGGCCGACGCCTGACGGCGCATAGCGCATAGGATGATATTGAGAATAACTCGCATTAGCGTTGACTCCCTATTCTCGCGATCCTAGAGGCGGTGCCAAGGGACTACGAAAACAGGGGTCAAAAATCGTGAATGCTATTTCTCGCCGCAACATGAATCGCGGCACCGCGCCATTTCTCGCAATCGGATGCATCGGATTCATCGCCAGCGCCCCGGCCCAAGCCGAAGAGGCGGCGGCTCCTCCCGATACGATCGTCGTCAACGGTGCGCGCCTGAACGGGTTGGACATCGACGAGGCCACGGCAACGGTGCTCGATACGCCGCGCACCATCAATATCGTATCGGAAAAGACGATCGAGCAGACCGCGTCCTACTCGCTGGAAGATGCGCTTCGTACGGTGCCCGGGATCACCCTGGGGGCAGGCGAGGGGGGTACGGCGAGCGCTGACATACCCCTGATACGCGGAATCGATGCGACCGGGGACATCTTCGTCGACGGCGCACGCGACATCGGGACCCAGACCCGCGACACCTTCGCGGTCGAGCAGATCGAGGTCTTCAAGGGCCCGAGCGGCGCGTTCGGCGGCCGCGGCGCAGCGGCGGGCGGGATCAACCTCGTCAGCAAAACCGCGCGCGAAGGCTCCCTGGTCGCCGGAACCGCGTCGATCGGAACGGCGGACCTCTATCGAGCGACCGCCGACATTAACCAGCAGATCGGCGACCGGCTCGCCGTGCGGGTCGCCGCCTTGTATCATCAGAGTGACGTGGCGGGGCGCAATGCCGTGCACGATGAAAGATGGGGCGTGTCACCGTCGATCGCGTTCGGGGTGGGGACGGACACCGTCGCGCGCCTGACGCACTACCATTTTGAAAGCGACGGCATCCCAGATTACGGGATCCCGCTAACCTCGCGCGGTCAGCTACCCGGCGGGGTACGTCGCCCGGCCGATGTCGACTACGACAATTTCTATGGCTTGCTGGTGCGCGACTTCCAGAAAACGCGGGTCGATGCGACCACCTTCCAGTTCGACACCGCGCTGAGCACAAACTGGAGCGCCAGTGCACTGCTGCGCTACTCCAACTCGCGCAACGACTATATCGTCACCAACCCCGACGACAGCGCTGGCAACGTTGCGAACGGGTACGTCTGGCGGAACATCAAAAGCCGCAATGCGCTGACCGAATCGATGACCGCGACTGCCAATGTTTCGGGCCAGTTCGCCACCGGCGGGATCGAACACAGCCTTTCGACCGGAGTGGAATACAGCTGGGCCGATACGTTCAACCGCAACTACAGCGTCGATACCGGCAACTATCGTTTCAACGGCCCGGGAACGGGGTGCCTCGATCCTTCCGGGCTCGCCAGCTACAATTGCACCGACCTGCAGAACCCGAACCCGGCCGACCCATGGTCCGGTGCGATCACGCCTTCCACCTCGCCTTCGACCGCCGATGCGGAGGATATCAGCGTCTATGCGTTCGATTCGATCACGCTGATGCCGCAGATCATCGTCAACACGGGCGTGCGCTACACCGATTACCGCGCGGGTGGTGCGGGCAGCGGGCGCGGCGGACCCTATAGCGGGTCGGTCAAGACCGATTTCGTCAGCTGGCAGGCAGGCGTGATATTCAAGCCTGCGCCGTGGGCGAGTATCTACGCATCCTACGCGAATGCCAAGAACCCGCCGGGGACCGACGTGGGCGCGGGATCGGGGAACATCCCCATTCAGAACGATACCTACGCGCCGCAGGAAACCGAGAACTACGAGATCGGCGCGAAGGCCGATCTGTTCGGCGGCTCCATGCAGCTATCGGGAGCGGTGTTCCAGGTCGATCGCAACAATATCATCCAGACAGACGGGCTGGGCAATGTGACCGAGATCATCGATTCCGCACGTATTCGCGGGTTCGAATTGGGGGCGACCGGCCGCGCCGGACCACTGTCCGTGTTCGGCGGCTACAGCTATATCGACAGCGAGCTACCCAACTCGCCCCGCAACAACATGTCGCTCAACGCTTCGCTCGCGGTCACGCCGCGGTTCGAATTCGGTGGCGGCGTCTATCATCAGTCAAGTCGCTTCGCCGATACGACGCAGCTGGTGCGGGCGGACGGATATTGGCGGGTCGACGCCTTTGCGTCCTTCGCGATGACCGATCGGATCAAGCTGCAGCTCAACGTCAAGAATGTCGGCGACGAGCGCTACGTTGTGAAGCTGCGCAACCCGCACTTCGCGGTTCCCGCGCAGGGGCGCCAGGCGATCCTTTCGCTTTCCGCGCGCTATTGATCGTCGCGCTGGCAGGCGGCGCGTAGCCGCTGAGCCATGTCCTCCAGCCCGACCTCCAGGCTGTCGCCAGCCTGGGGGTCGCTTTCCAGCACGCTAGCGACCGAGAGCTGGATTTGCGTTACCAGGTCGATCTTCTGCAGCGGTTCCATGTGCTTGCGCACGACCTCGGGATCCATCGCGAGTTCGTATGCCAGATCGTTGAGATGGCGCGCGGCAAGCCTGAGTTCCTCGGCCAGGGCGGCGGTCAGCGCCGGCCCCTGAAACGCAGGCTCGTCCTGTACGATTGCGCTGGCCCGCGTCATTTGCTGATCAGCTTGAGAAGTTCGGACGCGAGGCTTTCGCGTGCGACCGGCTGGGATGCGTGACCGCGCGACAGGTTGTATTCGCCATTCTCGTCCACGGCAATGACGTGCGATCGCGCATCGCTCAGCACACCTGCGCCCCGCGCCGCGTCTTCGCCCAGGCTGGTTACCACGAGGCCGACCGCGCCATCGCCTGCCGCCTTTGCGGTGGAAGCGAACAGCAGCGAGATGGCCGGTCGCTGTCCGGCCACCGGATCGCGCGCGAGCAATTGCAGGCGCCCTTCCGGCCAGCCGCCGACGACGAGGTGATGCTCGGTACGCGGCGCGAAGTAGATCGTGCCACTCTCCATCGCCATGCCGTCTTCCGCAATAACGACCTTCGCGCCGAGCTGGCCGTCCAGCTTCGCCACCACGCCATCCAGCACGTCCTGATCGACGTTCTGCAAGACGACGGCGGTGGGCGGGCAGTCGTCGCCGAAGCCGGCAAAGAGAGAGAAAAGCTCGCTGATCGAGGTCGAGTCAGCTCCGACCACGAGCGGGCGACCGTTCCACTCAAGAGGCGGGCGGGCCGGTGCCGACCCTTCGTCCTGCTTCGACAGCTTGGACAGCCGGACGGACAGTGCCCGCTTGATGCATTCGCCGACCTCGGCGATGGTTTCCTGCATCACGTCGCGCGAGCCGACGGGCTTGGGGAAGCACCCGACCGCGCCCAGCCGAAGCGCCTCGACCGTATCGGCGGCGCCTTTTGAGGTGCGGGTGGAGAACATGATGACGGGCATCGGCCGCGTGCTCATGATCTCTTCCAGATATTCAATTCCCGACATGCCGGGCATTTCGACATCGAGGGTAATCACGTCCGGACGAAGCGAAGCCGCCTGCTCGCGCGCGTCGTCGGCGCTGTCGGCTTCCCCGACGACGGAGATGTTCGGGAGTTCCTCCAGCGCGAGCGATATCATCGTGCGCATCATGCGGGAATCGTCGACGACCAGAACCTTCGTGTCGGACATGGCTAACTGCAACCTCTAGGCAAGTATGGAAGGGATCAGGCGGCTTCTGACAGCGCCTTGGGTAAACTCAGCCGCTCCAGTGCGAGAACCGAGATCACCCGATCGTCGACGGTCGCGAGGGCTTCGAGCAGGCTCGGGGACTGCGGATCGTCGACCTCGGGAGGGGGCTGGAGGTCGTCCTGCGAGACGGACACGATATCGTTGACCGCGTCCGCCATGATGCCGTGCAATTGCTCGTTGATCGACATGACGATGATCACATGGCGCTCGCTCGGTTCGGTACGCCCCCAGCCGAGCCGTTCCCTGAGGTCGAGCACTGGCAGCACCACACCGCGCAGGTTTACCACCCCACGAACGTGGGAATCGACATTGGGCAGGGGCGTCGCTGGCGACCACGCGCGAATCTCGCGGATGGCCATGATATCCATGCCCAGCGTCTGGCCGTTGATTTGGAAGGTGATGAGTTGGCGGTTCATGGTCGGCTTCCTGCGTTGTGCGAATGATCAGTGGAGGACCCGGCGGATAGCCGCCGCGAGCTTTTCCGGGTGGAAGGGCTTGACGATCCAGCCGGTCGCGCCGGCGGCCCGCGCGCGCTGCTTCTTCTCGTCCGAACTTTCGGTGGTCAGCACCAGGATCGGCAGATCGCTGCGTCCCGCCGCACGAACCTGTTCGATCAGCCCGAACCCGTCGAGCCGCGGCATGTTGAGATCGGTGATCAGCAGGTCAGGCTTGAATTCGGCACCGTCGAAATCGAACTTGTCCAGCGCGCACACGCCGTCTTCCGCCTCGACCACGTCGTAGCCCATGTCGGTAAGCGCGCTGCGCAACAGCATTCGCATACTGGGCGAATCGTCCACGGTGAAAATCGTCTTGGTCACGGCTCGGTCCTTGTCATTCGATGATCTCAAAAGAATTCCACGTCCCCGCCGGTATCTACGGCGGGTGTCGGAGCTGGCGGCGGCGGTGGCGGCGCGGCACCCGCGATCGTTCGCGAACGTGCCAGGCCAAGGCCCGGGCGAAATTCGACCCGGCGCGCCGAAGTGCCGCCGACGTCTTCCCCGACGAGCGGGATCCTCTCTTCCGCAAGGAAGGAGCGGGCGAAGGCGATGTTGGCGGAGCCGATATCCTTGAAGGCGGCATGCATCCGGGCACCGCCGAAGATCCGCGCCTTCAGCCGGTGGCGCATCGCGCCTTCGGCCAGCATCTCGTTGATCAGCACTTCCATCGCGTGGACGCCGTAGCGCCGCAGCGCGCCCGGATTCTCTTCCGACCCTTCGGCCAGCAGATAATGATTGAGCCCCCCGATCCGCGCGAAGGGATCGTAGAAGCAGGCCGCGACGCAGCTGCCGAGCACGGTGGTCAACACAACATCGGTCGCGCCGCAGACCTGGCCTTCTCCCTGTGCGACCGTGATCCGGCGCAGGCCATCGCGACTGGGGAAGCGGGTCATGCGCGGCACCATTCGAGCGCGCGCTGGCCGATCCGGCGCAGGGGAAGCTGTTCGGTCACCGCCCCGCAGTTGAGCGCAGCCGCCGGCATGCCGTAGACGATGCTCGTCGCCTCATCCTGTCCCAACGTCATCGCGCCGCGATCGCGCATGCCCTTTAGCCCCGCCGCGCCGTCGCAGCCCATGCCGGTGAGGATCATGCCAAGGGCAGTGTCGCCCGCAACGCGCGCTACCGATTGGAACAGGCGATCGGCGGAGGGGCGATGCCCGTTAACTCGTTCGCCCGCGGTCAGCCGACAGTAGAGCTGGCCCCGCTCGCCCGCGATTTCCAGATGCCTGTCGCCGCCGGGCGCAATGTAGACTTGGCCGCGTACCAGTTTCGCTCCGGCGCGCGCTTCCGCGACCTTCGGCGGACATTTGCGGTCCAGTCGTGCCGCAAAGCTCGTGGTGAAGCTTGGCGGCATGTGCTGGACGATCACGGTTGGCGGACAGTCCGCAGGGAACCCGCCAAGCAACTCGATCAGCGTTTCGACGCCGCCGGTCGATACTCCGATGGCGATCACGCTGTCGGGGCGGGGGCTGTAATCGCGCGCGGGCCGTTCCGCCCTGGCGGTGGAGGGCGAACATGTGAGCCGGGCCCGCAGCGCCGCGGACCGAACCAGCTCGACCAGCGAAGGCGCGTGCTCGACCTTGCGGGCGCCGAGATTGTTCTTGTCGTGGCAGGCGAAGGCACCGAGTTCGAGCGCGGTTAGCGAAGCGTTCGCCCCCTCGCTGGTGAGCGAGGAAACCATGACCACCGGCATGGGGCGGAGCTGCATGACCCGCCGGAGGAACTCCAGCCCGGACATGCCCTCCATCTCGATATCGAGAGTGATGACGTCCGGATTGAGCGCCTTGATCTTGTCGCGGGCGTCATAGGCGCTGTTTGCCACCCCCACCACGTCGATATCGGGGGCCTCGTCCAGTTCGCGGCGCAACAGCGCCAGCATGGTGGGCGAGTCGTCGACGATGAGAACACGCGTCGGCATCACGCGACCTTCCGCCAGGACGTGCGACCGACGATTTCGAAACGCCTGGCGACCTCGCCGTCGAGGCGCTCGGAGTGACCGATGCAAAGCAGACCGCCAACCTTCAGGGCATCGGCCAGTCGCGCCTGTAGCCGGGCTTTCGTCGGGCCATCGAAATAGATCATCACGTTGCGGCAGAAAATGGCGTCGAAGGTTGTGCGGATCGGCCAGTCGCCCAGCAGGTTGAGGACGTTGAACACCACTGCAGCGCGGAGGGCGGGATCGACTTCGAAGCCGTCGCCGGATTTGTTCAGCCAGGTCTTCGCAAGCGGGCCGGGGACGGTTTCCACCACGTTTGCGGGATAGATTCCGGCCTTCGCTGTCGCCAGCACCGATGGCGAAACGTCGGTCGAGAGCATCCGGAAATCGCCGCTCAGCAAACGCTTTCCGCCGCTACGGTCGCTGCCGAGCATCGACATCAGCCAGCTGTAGGGCTCTTCCCCGCTGGAACATGCGGCCGACCACAGCCGAACACGCCCACCCGACGCAAGCCGCGCTTTCAGGTCGGGCCAGACAAGCCGGTTGAAGTCGTCGAAATGGTGGTTTTCGCGAAAGAAGAACGTGTGGTTGGTCGTCAGCGCGTCGATCGCGCGACCCCGTTCGGGGGCGTCGCTATCGATCAGACCGATATAGTCCGCCACGCTCGACAGACCGCAGGCGCGCACGCGCGGTGCCAGCCTGCCATATACCATCTGTGCCTTCGATGCGGGCAGCAGGATGCCGACCTCGCGATAGGCAAGCTCCGCGATCGCCCGGTGGTCGGCCTCGCCGAAACCGAACTCGCGCTCGCGCGGACGAGAGGCTATCGCCGCCTTCATGCCGCGTCGGCCAGCGCTGCGGGAGCGGCTGCCCCGCGGTGACGGGAAAGCAACTCGTGCGCGTCCACGATCAACGCGACCTTGCCATCCCCCAGGATGGTGGCCCCGGCGATACCGGCGACCGGCTGGAAATTGGCCTCCAGGCTCTTCACCACGACCTGTCGCTGATCGTCGATGGAGTCCACCATCAGGGCGACCTGCCCGTGATCGCCGTCGACCACGATCAGCACCCCGTCACGCGGATCGCGCTCGCGCTCGTCGATCGCCAGCGCGGAAGCGACCGACAGGATCGGTACGTAGGTTCCGCGCACGTTGAGGAGATGGCCGCTTGCGCCATAGGGTTTGACCGCTTCGGGTGTGGGGCGGATGTTTTCGATTACGTGGGACAGCGGAACGACCATCGTCTGATCGCCAACCGTCACCACCATGCCGTCCAGCACCGCGAGGGTCAGCGGCAGGCTGAAGGAGAAGATCGATCCGTGTCCGGGGCGCGAGGTGATGGTGATCCGCCCGCCTAGCGCCTGGATGTTCTTGCGCACGACATCCATACCCACGCCGCGGCCCGAAATGTTCGAGACCGCCTCCGCGGTGGAGAAACCCGGTGCGAAGATGAGCGCGTCGATCTCTTCATCGGTCAGGACCGCGTCCGCATGTACGATACCCTGCTGGATGGCGCGGGCACGCACCTTCTCGCGATCGATCCCCTTACCGTCGTCGCTCACCGCGATCACGATCCGGCCCGACTGATGGGTAGCGGAAAGCCGGATGAGACCTTCCTCCGGCTTTCCGGCAGCGACGCGACCTTCCGGCCCCTCGAGACCGTGGTCGACCGCATTGCGGATGAGGTGGGTCAGCGGCTCGCCGATCCGCTCGATCACCGTCTTGTCGACTTCCGTCATCTCGCCTTCGAGTTCGAGGCGTACGCGCTTGCCCGTTTCGGCTTCGAGGTCGCGGATCAGGCGCGGTATCCGGCTGTAGACCGTCTTCATCGGCTGCGCGCGGATCGCCATGGTCGATTCCTGCAATTCACGCGTCAGCAGTTCGAGATCGGCCAGTTCGTCGGCGTGCCCGGCCCCGTCGTCGAGGAGGCGCTGCGACAGCATCGACTGGGTTATGACCAGTTCTCCGACCAGGTTCACGAGCCGGTCCAGCTTGGCGAGATCGACGCGGATCGTGGCCGAGGGTGCAGGTGGGGCAGCTGGGCTCGGCCGTGCCGCGGGTGTGGCGGGCGCGCTCGCCGGTTCCGGCTTCGCTTCGGCTACGGGAGCGGGTTGGACCACGGGTGCCGCTTCGGGCGCGGCATCCGCAGGATCAGCGTCCTCCTGCTCTGTTTCGGCGGAAGCGCGGGCGAGGGTCAGGCTCTCCGGCTCGCTGAATTCGAAGGGGGTGCGTATATCCTCCTCCGCCACGTTGGCGGGGATGCGCAGTGTCCAGCGCAGATAGGCTGTTTCCGGGTCGAACGCGCCGAGCGCCGGAAGCGTGCTATGATCACAGCGGATATCGCGCGCGCCGAGCGCCGCAAGCTCGCGTAGGATGAGCAGCGGCTCGGCTCCGTTGGCCAAGGCATTCGGGGCTGGGCAGTAATTGAGTACCCAGTCGTCCGCTTCCTGTTCCGTGGTGGAGGAGGGCTCAGTCTCGTTCGCGGGTTCCGCCACGGAGGGCGTCGGGCCGAGCATCGCCATCAGATCGTCGAAGCCGTCGTCCTCGGCCTGCGCCTGTTCCGGTGTAGCGGTCGGCGCATCCTCAGCGCTCGCCGGTGCCTCGGCGGCAGCGGTTGCGGTCGCCTGGCAGCGGGCATCGAGCCGCTCTATCATGCTCTCGTCGGCGGGAGGTTCGCCATGTTCGCGCGCAGCATTGACGTGATCCGCCAGCATGTCGAACGCGCCCAGCATCAGGTCCATCAGATCGCGGTCGAGCGCGATCTTGCCTGACCTCACGAGGTCGAGGAGCGATTCGTAATGGTGTGCGTAATGCTGCAACTGCTCCAGGCCGAATGCCCCCGCACCACCCTTGATCGAATGGACGTGACGGAAGATCGTATTGATCGTTTCGGGATCCTGATCCGCGCCTTGCAGTTCGGCGAAGCAGGCTTCCATCCCGGACAGTCCTTCTTCACATTCCTGGAAGAAGATGGCCTCGATTTCGTTCATATCCACGAGCGGGACTCCGGCGGTCAGGAGGTCAGAAGGTCGTCGAGGCCGGCAAGGGTCGCCATGTCCGACAGCGGCTTGCTCGGATTGTCGAGCCGGAATGGCAGGCCGACGCCGGCAGCCGTCGTCTTGGCGGCAAGCAGCACCTGCAGGCCTGCCATCCCGATCTGATCAACCTCTCCACCGTCCATCAGCAGGGGCTGGGATCGGTCGACATGTTCTCCCAATGCGGTCGCAATCCTGACCGCTTCGGAGCCATTGACGTTACGGGATAACGCTATTGTCACGCTTCAACTCCCCCTGAACTGATTGGTACGCGTGCGCGGCTCAGAACTCGGACCAGTCGTCGTCGCCGAAGCTGGTGGTTCCACCGTTTGCCACGCGCCGGGCCTGGGGTGCCGTCGGCGCGCGATTGATGTTCGCTGCTTGGGCCTGGAGCCGGTGAACCGGGTTGCCGGTGGAACGCGGGGCCGTGCCGCTATTAAGCAGACGGAATTGCGAAACCTGCTGGTTAAGGGTCGTCGCTTCCTCGGCCAGGCTGCGCGCTGCGGCGGTCGCTTCTTCCACCATCGCGGCATTCTGCTGCGTCACGCCGTCCATTTCGCTTACGGCGGTATTTACCTGCTGAAGACCGGTCGACTGCTGCTTGGCCGATGCGGCGATCGTTTCCACCAGATCGGCGACCTCTGCGATCCGGGTGATGATGCGTTCGAGCGCCTGACCCGTCTCACTCACCAGACCGACGCCCAGTTCGACCTGATCGGAGGAGGCCGTGATCTTCGCCTTCACGTCCTTCGCCGCTTCGGCCGAACGCTGGGCAAGGGCGCGCACTTCGGATGCGACGACCGCAAACCCTTTGCCTGCATCGCCCGCGCGGGCCGCTTCGACCCCCGCGTTGAGGGCCAGAAGGTTGGTCTGGAATGCGATCCCGTCGATGACGCTGATGATTTCGCTGATTTCGCCCGAAGAGCGTTCGATCCCGTTCATGGATTCGACCGCCCGGCGCACGATTTCGCCCGATTGCTGCGCGTCGTTGCGGGTTTCGCCGACGATGGCGTTCGCCCGGTTCGCCCCCTCGGCCGTCTCGCGAACGGTGCCCGTGATCTCGTCCATGGCGGCGGCGGTCTCTTCGAGGCTCGCCGCCTGCTGTTCGGTGCGCTGCGAGAGGTCGTCCGACGCCTGGCGGATATCGCTGGCCCCGTTGTTGATCCCGTTCGCAGCCTCGATAACCGCTCCTACGACGTCGGAGAGAGCTTCGGAGGCGCGGTTGAAGTCGTTACGCAACTTCTCGTATTCGGAGGGGAAGGGCTCATCGATCCGATGCGTAAGATCGCTTACCGCGAGCTTCGAAAGGCCTTCGCCCAGTTCGGCCACAATCCGCTCCTGCGCCGCGGCCGTGTCGCGCACCGTTTCGCCATTCTTGCGAAACACGTCCATCGCGCGCGTCATCCGGCCGACACAGTCGGTGTAGGTCGTGTACTCGATGGGGGAGGAAAGGTCGCCGGCGGCGAGGCCTTCCATCCGCACCACGGTGCCCACATAAGGATCGCAGACGTTATTCTTGAAAATCAGGCCCGCCGCGACCGCGGCGACCAGCGCCCCGAACGCGGGAAAGAGCAGCCACCCTTCCGCACCGGAAGACGAAACCGCCGTTACAGTGGTAAACACCGGGACCGCGACGATCGCCGCGAACACGAATGTGATGACATCGAACTTGCGCCGAATGGGCGCGTTTTCCCGGAACCACGAGAGCATGAAGAAACCTCCGCGTATAGAAATCAGGACTGTGGGATTTTCCTACCGTCGAGGCCCGGATACGGGTTAGCCCCTAAACCGTAGTTAAGCGCGTTGGTTACTCACAGCTTACCGGACGGTTTCGTCGCTTGGCTTCGAGGTCGCCGTGAGCGAAACAGATGCCGACAACTGCTGCTGGAGAGCTCGAGAATCCGCGTCTCTCATGACGAAAGACCATGTATGCCGTAGGGGAAACGGGTCCCGCTGTGGCGAGCGATCTAAGTAAACGTGTGGGCGGGAGAATGGCTGGGGTGGCAGGGATCGAACCTGCGAATGCCGGTACCAAAAACCGGTGCCTTACCACTTGGCTACACCCCAGCAGGTGCGCGCCCCTATAGCGTGCAGACGCGGGATGTGAAGGGGCGATGCGGGGAACCAGACCGGGCGGGCGCGAATTGAGCCCGCATGGTGTCGCATCCCTCCGGACTGATATACGTCGACGATCAACTGCCCGGCATCACGCGCAAGCGGTCAGGCAAGGGGTGGAGCTATTACGATCCCGAAGGCGAACTGATCACCGACCGCGCCGAACGTACGCGGCTCAACGCGATCGCGCTACCGCCGGCTTATACCGACGCATGGTACTGCCCGGCAGAAAACGGGCATATTCTGGCAACCGGATACGATGCGAAGGGGCGCAAGCAATATCGCTATCACCCAGTTTTCCGGGAAGCGCGCGAAAGCGAGAAGTTCGACGGTTGCATCACCTTCGCCAGCCTGCTGCCGCTGATCCGCAAGCGGGTCGAGGAGGATCTGGCAGGCACCCGCGTGACGCGCGAACGCGCGCTGGCGGGTGTGGTCCGGTTGCTCGATCTGGGCGCGGTGCGCATCGGGAATGACGGTTACTCGAAGCGCAATGGCAGCTACGGGGCGACGACGATCAAGAGCCATCATGTGAAGGTCAAAGGCCAGAAACTGGATTTCAGCTACAAGGCGAAGTCCGGCAAGCAGCGCGAGATCACGTTGGACGATGCAGACCTCGCAAGGATCGTGCGTGAGATGCAGGATCTGCATGGGCAGGACCTTTTCACGTTCGAGGATGGCGAGGGCGGAATCTGTGACGTCACTTCCAGCCATGTGAACGACTATCTGTGCGAAACGATGGGCGATCACTTCACCGCGAAGAATTTCCGCACCTGGCATGCGAGCGTCCTGGCGTTCGAGATGATCGCGACGGCGAAGGACAATCTCACGATCAAGGCTCTCACGGAGAAAGTTGCGGAGAAGCTGGGCAACACGCCTGCCGTGACCCGCAAGAGCTACATTCATCCCGCCATGTTCGCGCTGCTCGACCGGCAGGCGGAATGGCGCCGCGGTCTGCGGCTGCCGCGAGCGACCAAATGGCTGTCCCGCGCCGAACGGGGTCTCATCGAATATCTCGAAACCTGCCCGCCTGCGCAGGACCTCCTGGCCGCCTGATGGCGGAGACGCTCGACCCTCTCCTTCCCGAGCGGCTCGATCGGCTCGCACGCGAAGTGCTGGATCTGGCAAAGGAGCGGGATGCGCCGATCGTCGTTGCCGAAAGCTGTACCGGCGGTCTGCTCGCCGCGCTGCTGACCGACGTTCAGGGGCGTTCGCACATGTTCGAGCGCGGTTTCGTCGTTTATTCGGACGGCGCGAAATGCGATCTGCTCGGTATCGAGCGCGAAATGGTGGATGATTGCGGCGCGGTCAGTCGCCCGGTGGCGCTGGCCATGGCGAAGGGCGCGCTGAACCGCGCCGATGCCGGAGTCGCCCTTTCGGTCACGGGTTTCGCCGGGCCGGGGGGAGATGACGACGAGGAGGGCCTTGTGCATTTCGCATGCGTTCGCGATGGTGGCGAGCCGCTTCACCGCGAATGCCATTACGGTGCCGTCGGACGGGACGGCGTACGGATCGCGGCGCTCGAAACGGCGCTGGAAATGATGAGGGACGCCTTGCGCGCATGAGTGAAGATCGCAGCCATCCGTTCTACGACCTGCACAATCATGGCTTCGTGCGCGTAGGGACCTGTACGCCCACGGTGCGCACCGCGGATGTCGACGCGAACACGCGCGGCATCATCGAACAGGCACGGGTCGCCAGTGAACGGCAGGTGGACCTGCTGCTTTATCCCGAACTGTGCGTGTCGTCCTACGCGATAGACGACCTTCATCTGCAGCTTGCAATGCTGGAAGCGGTGGAGCGTGGCATCGGGGAGATCGTCGAAGCCTCGCGTGAACTGACCCCCGTGCTGGTCGTCGGCGCGCCGCTGGCCCGCAATGGGAAAGTCTACAATTGCGCGCTCGCCATCGCGCGGGGTCGCATCCTGGGCGTCATTCCGAAAAGCTACCTGCCCAATTATCGCGAATTTTACGAGAAGCGCTGGTTTCAGCACGGGCGCGGCTGTGTCGGCCTGACTATCGAGGTCGCGGGTCAGGACGTGCCCTTCGGAACCGACGTTATCTTTGCCGCATCGAACCTTCCCGGTTTCACCTTCGGGATCGAGATCTGCGAGGATTTCTGGGCTCCGAACCCACCGGGCACGCTGGCCGCGCTGGCGGGCGCGACGATCCTGCTCAACCTCTCGGCCTCGCCGATTACCATCGGGCGCGCGGACGATCGAAAGCTGCATTGCCGCGCCAGCTCCAGCCGATCGATGTGTGCCTACGCCTATTCCGCCGCGGGCCATGGCGAGAGTACCACCGACCTTGCATGGGACGGACAGGGCGTGATCTACGAACTGGGCGAGCTGATGGGAGAGAGCCAGCGCTTCGATCTGGATCCCGACCTCTGCGTGGTCGATATCGACACGCAGCGAATCTTGTTGGACCGGATGCGCAACCAGACCTTCTCGGATGCCGCCGAGCACGAAGGGCGGCCGGAGGATTTCTATCGCACAGTCCGTTTCGAACACGAATATGAGCCTGGCAACCATGGGCTCGAACGGCCGATCCGTCGCTATCCCTTCGTTCCCAACCGGCAATGGGCGCTGGATGAGGATTGTTTCGAGGCCTTCGGCATTCAGGTCGATGCGCTTATGCGGCGGATCGAGGCAACGAAGCCCGAGAGCCTCGTCATCGGAATTTCGGGAGGGCTCGATTCTACCCATGCGCTGCTGATCGCATGCAAGGCGTGCGATCGGTTGGGACTGCCTCGTTCGACCATCCGCGGCTACACGATGCCCGGCTTTGGCACGTCGCAGGGGACCAAGGGCAATGCCTGGGCCCTGATGAAAGCGACCGGCATCGTCGCCGAGGAAATCGATATACAGCCCGCCGCGCGTCGCATGCTGGAGGACATCGGCCATCCCTTCGCCGATGGCGAGCCTGTCTACGACACCACTTTCGAGAACGTGCAGGCGGGGCTCAGGACCGACTATCTGTTCCGGCTGGCAGGGCAGCATAACGGCTTCGTCGTCGGCACCGGGGACTTGAGCGAACTGGCGCTGGGCTGGTGCACTTATGGCGTGGGCGACCAGATGAGCCATTACGGGGTCAATTCCGGGGTGCCCAAGACGCTCATCCAGTACCTCATGCGCTGGGCGGCGCAGACCGAGCAATTCGACGAGGATGTGCACCAGGCGCTCTACCGGGTGCTGGACACGGAAATCAGCCCAGAATTGATCCCGGCGGGTGAGGATGGCACGATCCAGAGCACCGAAGACACAATCGGCCCTTATTCGCTCAACGACTTCTTCCTCCATCATATCCTGCGCTACGGCCAGAAACCGGGCAAGGTCGCCTTCCTTGCCTGGCATGCGTGGCGCGACGCCGGCGAAGGCGTTTGGCCGGCAGGTTTTCCGGAAGGGTCCAAACGGGCCTACGATCTGGCCGAAATCCGCACATGGCTGGAAAAATTCCTTTGGCGTTTCTTCCAGTTTAGCCAGTTCAAGCGCAGTGCCATGCCTAATGGCCCCAAGGTGTCGGGCGGTGGCGCGCTCAGTCCGCGCGGCGACTGGCGTGCCCCGAGCGACGCCGTAGCGGACATCTGGCTCGCGGAGTTGCGCGAAACCGTGCCGGACGGGAACAGCTGACGCACGCTGCATGTCATTCCGTACGATCGCACTACTGTTCCTCGTCAATCTGATCTGGGCCGCCAATGTGGTGGTCAGCAAGCTGGCGGTGGGCGATCTGGGAATCCCGCCGCTGTTCTACGCCTTGCTGCGTTCGGTGATCGTGGTGGCCGCGCTCGCGCCGCTGCTGCGCCCGGTACCCCAAGGGCTCCTTCGCGTGATGCTGGTCGGGCTCGCCATCAGCGGCGGTTCGTTCGCATTGCTCTTCGTCGGGCTCAAAACCGCCAGTCCCTCGGCCGCGGGGATCGTCAGCCTGTCGGGGGCGCCGCTGACCGTGCTGTTCGCGATCCTGATCCTGAAGGAGCGGGTTCGCTGGCGGCGGGCCGGCGGGATCGTGCTTGCCTTCGTCGGTGTGGGGATCGCCGTCGCCTCGCCATCCGGCTGGGCGAACGGTTCCGGCCTAGGCTGGGTAGGCTTGTCGGCCATCGTCGGCGCGCTGGGATCCGTTTTCGTTAAACGGGTCGAGATCGACTCCGTGCGGTTGCAGGCGTGGGCGGCAGTCGCGTCCACCATCGTTCTCACGCCGCTGACACTGGCGACAGAGGGCGAGCAGTTCGCTTCGCTCGCCACCCATCCGTGGGAAGCGACGGCGTGCCTGCTCTATGCCGCGCTTGTCACCTCGGTCGGTGCGCATTCGCTCTATTACCGCCTGCTCCAGCACAACGAGGCGAACATGATCGTGCCGTTTACGCTGTTGTGTCCCTTGATGACGGTGGGGCTGGGCGCATCGATTACGGGGGATGCCATCGGATGGCCGCTCATCATCGGCGGACTAATTGCTGTCGCCGGTGTGGCGGTGATCGTGCTGCGCCCCAGCCAGGTCATGCCGAAGCAGTTCCTCGTCCGGCCCCGGTTGTAGCCGCTAAGGGAGCGATCGCGCGCTTCCCGCGTTTAGTGCGTACCCCGATGGCCGAGACCCCCCATTCCATGACCGCGCGTATTACCGATCTAGCCACCGCCGTACCCGACTGCGATTTCGAGCAGGATTATCGCGGCTGGGCCATGCGCCAGCTGGGCGAGGGACGGGAGGCCAAGGTTTACGAGCGCATGGCCGAGCGTTCGGGCATCGAGCATCGCTGGTCGGTATTAAGTGCGGAGGACGCCAAGCTTGACCGGGGGGAAGGCTATTACTCGGCCGCCGCTCCCTCGACCGCAAGTCGGATGGCTATCTACGAGCGGGAGGCGCCGGATCTGGCACTGCGCGCGATTGCGAAGCTCGATCGGTTGGGCGATATCACGCACATCGTGGTGGCAAGCTGCACCGGCTTCGTGGCCCCCGGTATCGACCAGATCATCGCGCGTCGCCTGGGCCTGCCCGACGATGTCGAGCGCGTGCTGATCGGCTTCATGGGCTGCTATGCCGCGGTCACCGCATTGCGCACCGCGCGCCATATTGTCCGTTCGGAGCCAGATGCGCGGGTACTGGTGGTGACGGTCGAACTCTCGACCCTGCATCATCAGAACCGGGTCGAGATCGAGCCGCTGCTGGCGGGCGCGCAGTTCGGCGACGGAGCTGCCGCGGCGATCGTCACCGCCGAGGGGCCGGGCCTTGAATTGGGCGAGGGTATTTCCGCCGCGCTTGAGGAAAGCGAGGCCCTGATAACCTGGCGCATCGGCGACACCGGGTTCGAGATGCATCTGTCCGGGGAGGTACCCAATCGCATCGCCGCAGCCCTATC
Organism: Erythrobacter sp. LQ02-29; assembly: GCF_022576075.2. Taxonomy (NCBI): domain Bacteria; kingdom Pseudomonadati; phylum Pseudomonadota; class Alphaproteobacteria; order Sphingomonadales; family Erythrobacteraceae; genus Erythrobacter; species Erythrobacter sp. LQ02-29. The sequence goes on from NZ_JANCNT010000001.1 coordinate 1,762,132, forward strand.
GGATACGGCGGTGCGGCGGCGTATTCTCGGGACCGGTCCCAAACCCGAAGCCTTTGCCGTTCACGCGGGCGGTCGCTCGATCCTCGACGCGGTGGAGCGTGGCCTTGAGCTCGATCCGGCCCAGCTGCAGGCATCGCGCGCGGTCCTGCGCGATTTCGGGAACATGTCGTCCTCTACACTGATGTTCGTGATGGGGCGGATGCTGCGTGAGATGCCCGCTAGCGGCATCGCGCTTGCCTTCGGCCCGGGTCTCGCGATGGAAGGCTTCCGGTTCGGCCGAGTGGATGCTTGAGCGCCGCCTCATCGCCGAGGAACTGATGGATGATCCGGCACTTGTGCCGGAGATCTACGACGCCGTGTTACGTGACCTGGCCAAGGTCAACCGGGTCACCATGGCCGCGCGCCCTACGCTTGCCTTTCTCGACCGAGCGGTGGGACGGCGCGACCATTTCACCCTCCTCGATGTCGGCTTCGGTGATGGCGATATGCTGCGCATCATACGCCGCTGGGCGGTTCGGCGCGGCGTCGCGGCGCGGCTCGTAGGCATCGACCTGAACGCCAAGAGCGTCGCCATCGCGCAGGCGCGGACAGATCCCGGCAGCGGAATAGAGTACCGGGCGGGCGACTATGCCGATCTGGCGGGCGAGGGGTTCGACTGCGTCGTCTCCAGCCTCGTCGCGCATCATATGACCCATGCTCAGCTCGTCTCCTTCCTGCGCTTCATGGACGGCGAAGCGCGCGCGGGTTGGCTGGTCAACGACCTCCATCGCCACGGTTTTGCCTATCATGGCTATCCGTTGCTCGCGCGGATTTTCGGCTGGCACGATATTGTGCGCCATGACGGGCAGATGAGCATCGCGCGTTCCTACCGCCCTGCGGAATGGCCGCCCTTGCTGGCGGAGGCGGGGGCGACGGGGGCGCGGGTGTTCCGCGCCTTTCCGTTTCGCCTGTGCGTGGAGAAGCTGCGCTGACCGCGCCCCTGATCCTCGGCGCCGGACCTGCCGGCTGCGCCGCCGCCATCGTGCTGGCGCGGGGCGGGGCGGAGCCGGTGCTGATCGACCGGGACGAGAGAGTAGGCGACGCGCTGTGCGGCGGCTTCATGAGCTGGCGTACGGCGCAGAGCCTGCGCGGCCTCGGCATCGATCTGCCCGCGCTGGGCGCGCACCGGGTCGGGCGGTTGCGACTGTTCGCGGGCGAGCGTCAGGCAGACGCGCGATTGCCCGCGACCGCATTCGGCCTCTCGCGCCATGCCTTCGACACCGCACTGCGCCAGATGGCTCTGGCTTCGGGCGCGCGACTGGAGATCGATCGCGCGCGGGGCCTGGCACCCGGCCGGATCGAGGGCGAGCGGCGGGAATGGTGTTCCGACGCGATCTTCCTCGCCACGGGCAAGCACGATGTGCGCGGGGAACGCCGCCCGCGCCAGGGCGACGATCCGGCGCTCGGACTGCGTATCCGCCTGCCCGGCAGTGAGCGGCTGCACGATCTGCTCGCCGGGGCGATCGAGCTGCATTTCTTCGACGGCGGCTATGCCGGGATCGTGTTGCAGGAGGGCGGCAGCGCCAATGTCTGTCTCGCGGTGCGGAAGTCGCTGCTGGCCGGGGCGGGCGGCGACCCGCGCACCCTGCTCGACCGGCTGGCGGCGGATTACCCGGCGTTCGCCGAGCGCATGGCGGGCGCACCGGCGGGGCTGCCCATCGATACCATCGGCTCCGTCCCCTACGGCTGGATCGCGACCGAGACGCAGCCCGGCCTCTACCGGCTCGGCGATCAGGCGGCGGTCATTCCGTCGCTTGCGGGCGAGGGGATGAGCATCGCCATCGCCAGCGGGATCGCGGCGGGCGAAGCCTACCTTTCGGGCCGCAGCGCGCCGCAATTCCAGCGCGGCTTCGCCCGGCGCTCCCGGCGACCCGTCGGCGCGGCTAGCCTGGTGTGGCATCTTGCCGAGAACCCGACCGGCGCGCTTGCGCTGGCAACCATGGCGAAGCTCCTGCCCGCCAGCGCCGGGCTGGCGATGCGGCTATCGCGGATCGACTGACCTAGAGCCGCGTCACCCAGCCATGGGTGTCGTCGACCGCGCCCTTCTGGATGCCGACCAGCCGCTCGCGCAGCTTTGTGGTCAGCTGGCCCGGACCGCCGCTGCCGATGGTGAACTCGCCGTCCGGTTGCGCGACCGTGCCCACGGCGGTGACGACCGCCGCGGTGCCGCAGGCCATGGTCTCGACCAGCTTCCCGCTCTCGGCATCGGCGCGCCACTGGTCCAGCGAATAGGGCTCCTCGCGCACGGTCAGCCCTTGCTCGCGCAGCAGCGTCAGCAGGCTGTCGCGGGTGATGCCGGGCAGGATCGTACCGGTCAGCGGGGGCGTCACCACGCTGCCGTCGTCGAACACGAAGAACAGGTTCATGCCGCCCAGTTCCTCGATCCACTTGCGCTCCACCGCGTCGAGGAACACGACCTGGTCGCAGCCTTTCTCGATCGCCTCGGCCTGCGGCACCAGCGAGGCGGCATAATTTCCGCCGGTCTTCGCCGCCCCGGTGCCGCCGGGCGCGGCGCGGACATAATCCTGGCTGACCCAGATTTTCACCGCCGGCGCGCCGGATTTGAAATAATTGCCCGCCGGGCTGGCGATGACGAGATACTTGTATTTCTTCGCCGGGCGCACGCCCAGAAACGCTTCGTCCGCGAACATGAAGGGGCGCAGATAGAGCGAGCCGCCCGGTACGGTCGGCACCCAGGCGCGATCGACCTCCACCAGCCGCCGCAGCGATTCGAGGAACAGCTCTTCGGGCAGTTCGGGCATGGCCAGCCGCCGTGCGCTGTCCCGGAACCGGCGCGCGTTCGCCTCCGGCCTGAACAGTGCGAGGCTATCGTCCGCCTGCTTGTACGCCTTCAACCCTTCGAAGATTTCCTGCGCATAATGCAGCACTGCCGCCGCGGGATCGAGGCTGAGCGGTTCGCGCGGTGCGATGCGGGCCGAATGCCAGCCACGGCCATCGTTCGCGTCGTATTCGATGATCGCCATGTGATCGGTAAAGACGCTGCCGAAGCCCGGATCGGCGATCGCCTGGTCGCGGGTTTCGCCCGGTACCGGCGCGGGGTGGGGAATGTGCTCGAAGTCCATGGCGGCGGCGTAATCCGCGGCGGGGCGCGGGGCAAGGGGCGAGGTGGTGCGGAGCGGCGGTTGATCGTCCAACACGATGGAACGCGAACCGCGCGTTTGAAAAGTGTGACCTTCGCTCATCCCGTTGCCCCTTCTTCGGCATGGCGCGTCCGGGCGAGCACCGCGAAAAGCGCGGAATTATCCGGTTTCTGTCGGACCCCGGCATAACGCCCGGCGTGCAGGACGACCTGCCATATGCCGGTCTCGATGCGCCATTCGAGCTGTGCGAGTGTGACTTTCCAAGAGGGGCGCAAGGCCGCGTGCGCCGCCTCCAGCGCGGCAGCCAGCCGCTCTCGGCCACGCGGCGTTCCGGTGCTGGCCAGCGCCGCGTCCCACGCCGCCACGAACCCTTCCGATCCGGCACGCGCGCGCAGGCGATAGGCGCTCTCGCGCGCCATCGAGACGCGGCGCGCCGCCTGCGCGACCGAGCGCGTCTGCGCCAGATGCCCGATGAACTCCGCCTGCCGCAACGGCGTCCACCCGTCCGCCCGCAACCGTACCGGCGCGGCGTGGAAGGGCGGAATGGCGAGCGGTGGCGCGCGATCGCGCGGCGGCCGGGCAAAATAGTGCTTCATCCACCGTGAGAAGGCATTTTTCGGCGGAGTAGGAAAGTTAATAGACCGCCAACCCGTCGCCCCGGACTTGATCCGGGGCCGGTGCTTCTTCCCGAGCGACGTCGAGTTGAGATATCTCGGTGCAAATCGAGCACCGGCCCCGGATCAAGTCCGGGGCGACGCTACGGGCGCAGATGGGCGGTTTTGCGATTGTCGGCGTCTGAAGAGAGATAGCCGACGAAGGTCCGGCGGGCCGGTTTCTCGGCGATGGCGGCAAACGACCCCAAGGTCTCCACGCCGCCTGAGGCAGCAGAGCGTCGCGGAAGAAGACCGCGACGCTCCGGTATCAACCTAGCTGAAGCTGAGAGAGGACCGCACCCTCGCAACCTTCGCGCCCTGCCGACGCATAACCCCGCCGATCGCACCAAAACCGAGTATAAGGAGAGCCCAGGTGGCCGGCTCGGGGACGCCACCACTAGCTGCGATAGCGCTCCCGGCGCTGACATAGCGATATGGAGAGCAGTTGTCGCATTCGTAAGACCTGGCGGTGTCCAGTACATTTGTACCCACCGATGCCAGCGACGACATGAAGCCAAGGCTGAGGTAGGGTTTATTATATGTGGCTTTGTTGCCGATGTAGAATGAGTTCGGACCTAAGGCGTTTTGCGCTATCACGGTGCTGGTCATCGCATCGTAGGTGAAGCCTCCCAGAGCAGACGCTGCGGTCGTCGTGATGTCGAAGGAGAGCAGCGAGCCTGTTTCGGAATCCGTGGAAAACGTCCCGCTCGCAGTTCCTCCGTCCGTGAAGGTTACGCCTTGCAGCGTCCAGACTATAGGGGCCGCATGGGCGGATGTCGTACCGAGCAGTGCAGCCGCGGTTGCGGCAAAAAGAGACTTTTTGTTCATTATTCCCTCTCAAACATCGAGCCTACCCGCCTGGGTGATCGCTCCAAAAGACAAGACTTAACGGGATTCTCGGTGCGCCCTCCCGGAATCACGCCGAGTATACGAGGGCCAGCTCACTATTAACACTATTTTCACGATAGTTTTGCGGAACTTTTAGGGAAAAGATCCCGATATGGAACAAGCTCCGCCTGATCGTAATCGCACTACTTGAACGCAGGGCTCAGCGCACGGCAGCCCTATCGTCTGCCGCGAGGCGCGATGGCCGCCTTGAGATGACCACGTTCATCGCATCTTTTGCTCGGATCGGTTGATCGTCAATCTTGTGGGTGGCCCCCCGCTCGGATGGCATAGGTACGGCGTTCGCTTTCGATTCTCCGACCGCAGTGTGCGATGGCGCGAGCGTCGTCTCCCTGGACGGCTTTGCGCACTGTGTCGGCTGTTCGCGCAATCTCGCCGAACGGGATAAGCGAACGGCCGCTTTCGGCATCGCTTCGAAAGTGGCGGGACGACAGAATTGGGCGCTCAAGGCCGGTTCGCCACAACCCCAAAATGAGAAGGCCAGCCTCCGCGCCCGGCTCGATGCCTTGGGGGAGACTGGCCTTCGCATGGTCAGCGGCCAGGAAGTGCCGCTCACGGTGCCTCTATCGATAGGATCCTACCGATAGTGCTCCGTGCGGAAACTTGCCGACCTCTCTGCTGAACCATGAGACATCGGATCACCTCCTTTCGCGCTGTAGAGCCATAACCCGCCGTATCACCGGGGGTTGAAATCGTCGTTCGCCGCCGATCTCATCCCCTTTGTGATTCGTGCGGCCTGCGAAAACAAGGCCTGAATAAAAGTTTTCCAACGTCAGAATTGATCGAATGCGGTGCGCGGGTTTGCGCGCGCCTCGCGATCCTCCTTACCGACAGTCCTCGATCACCCGGCTCACTTCCGCCCAGGCGGGGAGGTAGAGCGTGGGCAATCCCGCGACCTCGATCGCGAAGCGCCCCTTGCTGAAAGCCATCGCATCCAGCAGCGGGTCGCGCGCGTTGAGCGTCGCCGCGACGCGACCTGTGCCGGGAATGGGCTGGGCCTGCACCACGCGGTCGGCGGTTTCGGTGCGCACCTGCATGGGAACCGCTGCACCGGCGCTGCCCGCCCGGACCAGCGCGATCGATCCGGCCGCGCGGTCGCACTCGATGGCGAATTGCCCGGTCCCGCCGCGCGCGCCGAATACGGCATAGGGCTTCCTGCCGTCCTGGGCGTAGCGCCAGTCGCCCGGCGTCTGGGGCGCGTCCATCCAGTTGTCGAAACTGGGCGTGGGCACCGTCACGGTAACCGGGGGCGGGGGAGGCGGGGGCGTGGGGGTCTGCTCCACCCGCTGCGGCGTGGGCGCGCAGGCGGCGAGCCCGATCGTCAGCGCGATCGCGGGGGCGAGGCGCAGGGCGATGGAGCGGATCGGCGTTCGGTTGCTTTGCATGGGGATGTAATGCGCGCTAACCGCGATGGGGTCCATGGCGAAGAAGATCCGTATCGACCAGTTGCTCGTTTCCCGCGGTCTGGCGGAAAGCCGCACCCGTGCGCAGGCGCTGGTGATGGCGGGGCTGGTGTTCTCCAACGAAAGCAAGCTGGCGAAGCCGGGCCACCAGCTGCCCGAGGACGCGCCGCTGGAAGTGCGCGGGCGCGACCATCCCTGGGTCTCGCGCGGGGGGATCAAGCTGGCGCACGCGATCGAACATTTCGGGCTCGATCCCGCGGACGCGGTGGCGATGGATATCGGCAGCTCCACCGGCGGGTTTACCGACGTGCTGCTGCAGAAGGACGCGGCCCATGTCTTCGCGGTCGATTCGGGCACCAACCAGCTTGCGTGGAAGCTGCGGCAGGACGAGCGCGTGACGGTGCTGGAACAGACCAGCGCGCGTATTCTGACCACAGAGCAGATCGACCGGCCCTGCGACTGGGTGGTGTGCGATGCGAGCTTCATCGGCCTCACCAAGGTGCTGGAGCGTCCGCTGGAGCTGGCCGCGCCCCGATGCCGCCTCGTCGCGCTGATCAAGCCGCAGTTCGAGGTCGGGCGCGAGGAGGTGGGCAAGGGCGGAGTGGTGCGCGACCCGGCCTTGCACGCGCGCGTCTGCGACGAGGTGTGCGCCTGGCTGGCGGATCGCGGCTGGACGGTCGATGGCGTGGTGGAAAGCCCGATCACCGGGCCGGAAGGCAATGTCGAATTCCTGGTCGCCGCGCATCGCGGCGATGGTGGAGGCGAATGCGGCGGGGAATAGTGCGTCTGCCGGTTGCGCGCGCGTGCGCCGCAATCTAGGTGCTGGTGCGAATAGGTCGCATGAATGCCCCTTTATCGAGGAGGTTCAATGTCGCGTCTGGCCTCGCGCGGGCAACTGCGCGCCAGCTTCATCCGCTGGGCCCTGTTGTGCATTCCCGCAGTCGTCCTGCTCGGCCTGCTGTCGGGGGCCGCGTCGGGCAATGGCGCTGGCAACCCGTGGTTCGCCTCGCTCGACAAGCCGGCGCTCTATCCCCCGCCGATCCTCTTTCCCATCGCCTGGACCGTGCTGTACGTCCTGATGGGTCTGGCGCTGGCGCTGGTGTGCAACGCGTGGGGCGCGCGGGGTCGGACCGCGGCGATCTTTGCCTTCGTGGTGCAGTTCGCACTCAATCTGGCGTGGAGCCCGCTGTTTTTTGCCGCGCACCAGATCACCGCCGCGCTGATCCTGATCGTCGCGATGGGGATCGCGATCGTTGCGACCATTGTGCTGTTCTGGCGGGTGCGGCGGGCGGCCGCCGTGCTGCTGGTGCCCTATCTGGCCTGGGTGTGCTTCGCCAGCGTGCTCAACTACCAGATCCTGGCCCTCAATCCGCAGGCCGACGGTGCCTCGTCCAGCGGGGCGGCGCAGCGGATCGCGATCTGATCTTGCCAATTCCGCCCGCGCGCCACATTTAGGCCGGTATGCAGAGCCAGAACCCCATGATCGCCGATTTCGTTAAGCTCGTGAACGGTGCCGCGGGCACCTTTGCCGGGATGACCCGCGAGGCGCGCGAGAGCGCGCGCGAGCGGGTCAAGGAAACGCTCGGCGGGCTCGACTTCGTCAGCCGCGAGGAATTCGAGGCGGTCAAGGCCATCGCCGCCAAGGCGCGCGAGGACAGCGAGGCGCTGGCCGCCCGCGTGACCGCGCTCGAGGCCAAGCACAAGCTCTGACCGGCCAGCCGGGACGATGATCCCGTGCAGCTGAGGGCACCCGCCATCGTGCTGGCGACGCGCTCGCATGGCGAGACCGCCGCGATCGCGCGGCTGTTCACCGAGGAGGCTGGCGTCGTGGCGGCCTATGTCGCGGGCGCGCGAGGCCGCCGGATGCGGCCCGTCGTGCTGCCGGGCAATATGGTGGAGGCAGACCTTCGCGCCCGGTCCGACAGCCAGCTCCCCTTTGCCAAACTCGAACTCACCCAGTCGCGCGGACCCTGGCTGAGCGAACCCTTGCCCGCCGCGGCGATCGGCTGGGTCACTGCGCTCACCGCCGCGACCCTGCCCGAACGCAATGCCTATCCCGCGCTGCATAGCGCGCTTTCGGCTCTGCTCGACGCCATCTGCGCCGCACCTTCCGCCCGGGGCTGGGCACCCGCGCTGGTGGCTTACGAAGCGCTGTTGCTGCGCGAGCTCGGCTATGGGGGCACGCGGCCCGCGGCGAGCACGCTAGCCGAGGTATTGGCGGCGATGGAAAAACTGGCCGAACCGCTCGCCCGCCATCTGCTAGCCGACCGGGCGAGCGACACGATGGCCGCGCGCGAGCGGCTGGTGGCGCGCCTCGCAAGAATGGACGGGTAGCGATGAAGATAGCGGTTTTCGGAGGCGACGGGATCGGGCCCGAAGTGACCCGGCAGGCGGTGCGCGTGCTGGAGACGCTCGATCTGCCCGGCCTGACCCTGTTCGAAGGCGATGTCGGTGCCGTGGCCTATCGCCGCCACGGCCATCCTCTGCCCGAAGAAACCCTCGCCATGGCGCGCGAAGCGGACGCAGTGCTGTTCGGCGCGGTCGGCGATCCCGCCTGCGACGACCTGCCGCGCGAGCATCGGCCCGAACAGGCGATCCTGGGCCTGCGCAGCGAACTCGGCCTGTTCGCCAATCTGCGCCCCGCGACGACCTTTGGCGGGCTGGAGAACATGAGCGGCCTGCGGCCCGAAATCGCGCGCGAGATCGACATGCTGATCGTGCGCGAGCTCAACGGCGACGTCTATTTCGGGGAGAAGGGTACGCATACCCGGACCGACGGACAGCGCGAAGGGTGGGACCGGATGTCCTATGCCGAGGGGGAGGTACGGCGGATCGCGCATGTCGCCTTCGCCGCGGCGCGCGGGCGATCGGGCCGCCTCACCAGCGTGGACAAGGCCAATGTCCTCGAAACCAGCCAGCTTTGGCGCGACGTGGTCTGCGAGGTCGCTGTCGATTACCCCGATGTCGAGCTCGATCATCTCTATGTCGACAACGCCGCGATGCAGATGGTTCGCGCGCCCGGCCAGTTCGACACGATCGTGACGGGCAATCTGTTCGGCGACATCCTGTCCGATCAGGCAAGCATGTGCGTGGGCTCGATCGGGTTGCTGCCCAGCGCCAGCCTGGGCGAACGCCGCACCGCGCACGGCACTTTCGGACTTTACGAGCCGATCCACGGCAGCGCGCCCGACATTGCCGGGCAGGGCCGGGCAAACCCGCTCGCCGCGATCCTTTCCGCCGCCATGCTGCTGCGCCACTCGCTGGGCCGCGAAGACGATGCGCGGAGCGTGGAGAAAGCGGTCGCCGACACGCTGGCGGATGGGCTGCGCGGCTTCGATCTGGGCGGAGACGCATCGACCGAACGGCTGGGGGATGCGGTGGTCGGACGCCTCGTTGGTTGACCCACGTCAACTGGCGATTGCCAGTAACCTGCGCTGACCCTAAAGGCGCGCGCGTGATCGAACTCGCCATCATTTTGCCGACGCTGAACGAGCGCGGCAATCTCGCCCCCCTGCTCGACCGGCTTCACGAGACTCTCGGCGATATCGCCTGGGAAGCGATCGTGGTCGACGACGACAGTCCGGATGGCACCGCCGAGGAGGCGCGTCGGCTGAGCCGGACCGACCCGCGTATGCGCGCGGTGCAGCGGATCGGCAGGCGAGGCCTCGCTTCTGCCGTGATCGAGGGGGCCTGTGCCACCGCCGCGCCTTACGTCGCGGTGATGGATGCCGACCATCAGCACGACCCAGCGCTGATCCCCGAGATGCTCGCCCATGTCCGCGGCGGGGAATACGAGGTCGCCGTCGCCTCGCGCTTCGTCGAAGGCGGCAGTGCGGCGGGCCTGTCCAGCGCCCGGCGCGAGAAGGGGTCGGACCTCGCCAATCGCCTGGCGCGCAAGATGACCGGCGTAGAACTGGCCGATCCGATGAGCGGGTTCTTCGTGATCGAGGCGGCAAAGGTTCGCGAGCTCGCCCCCAATCTGTCCGGCATCGGGTTCAAGATCCTGCTCGACATCCTCGCCGCGGCACCGGTCGCGCTGAAGGTCAAGGAAGTGCCGATGCAGTTCGCCTGCCGCCGCGAGGGCGAAAGCAAGCTGGACCGAGCGGTGGCGTTCGAGTTCCTGATCGGGCTCTACGACCGTGCCTTCGGTCGCTTCGTTCCGACCCGCTTCGCCCTGTTCGGGACCGTCGGGGCGCTGGGCGTGGCAGTTCACCTGACCGTGCTGACGCTGCTGTTCCGGTTCGCGGGCGAAGGCTTTGCACTTGCGACCACGATCGCGACCTTCATCGCGATGTCGTTCAACTTCTGGCTCAACAACTGGCTCACCTATCGCGACAAGCGGCTGGCGGGGGTGAGCGCCTTCGTGCGGGGGTGGGCCGGGTTCATCGTCACCTGCCTGGTCGGCGCGATGGCCAATGTCGCCATCGCTACGCTGTTGCAGGCGCGCGGCTTTCACTGGGTGCTCGCCGCGCTGGCGGGGATCGTGATCGGTTCGGTCTGGAACTACGCGCTGTCGAGCCGCTTCGTCTGGGGCAAGTTCTAGGCGGGTTACGCCCAATCGGTTGCCGGTACCGTCTACCGTCGATGGCGCCCGATCACTTCCATTCCTTGAACCAGGCGTAATCCGTGAACGCGTTCTTCTTGTGGAGCGGTGCGGCGCTCAGGATCGGGTAGAACCACGCGAACAGGCCGATGCTTGCGGCCATCGCCAGCAGCACCGCGCCCTGCGCCCAGCGCCGCCGCAGGTTCCATAGCGCGTCGAGCGCCAGCGCCAGCGCGGCAAGCAGGAAGCAGCTCGGCAGGAAATAGTGGTAGTAGAACTGGATCGGCTTGGCCGCGACGATCCAGGTGCCGATGGCGACGGCATAGAGCGCGAACACCGCCAGCGCGTCCGCCCGCTTGCGGAAAAAGCCGGCCCAGGCGCACCAGAGCACTGCCGGCAATCCAGCCAGCATGGTGAAGGGATTGCCGATCAGCATCACTCCGCGCTGCGCCCCGTCGATCTTCTCGTACAGATACCAGATCGCGCGCGAATCGGTGACCCACTGGTACCACTGGCTCTGGTAGGGATGCGGCTTGCGTACGCTTTCCTGCAGCTCAACCATCCATTTCTGCACTTCGAACAAATTGCCGTGCGTGAAGGGGCCGCCCGCGAACCACAGCGCCGGGATGAAGGTCGCCGCATAGACCGCAATCGGTAGCAGGCCCAGCCACACGCCCGCCTCTATCAGCGAGACGCCGGGCACGGGTCCGCCCTCGCGCGCGAACAGCAGCCGGTGGCGCGCCGTCCAGCCCCGCCAGACCAGGAACGTGAGCCCCGGCAGCGCGACGAGCGGCCCCGCGTTCCACTTGCAGGCGAGGGCGGCACCCATCGCTATCCCGGTAAGGACGAGATGCGTGCGCCCGCGCTGCGGATGGCGCAGCGCGGCGGCGAACTGCCACGTCGCCAGTGCCACGAAACCGACCATGAACATGTCGAGCATGGCGATGCGCGCCTGCACGAACAGGATGAAGCCGGTCGCCAGCAGCAGGGCGAACATGATGGTCGCCGCCCGGCGCAGGCTTGCGAGCCATAATGCGCGGCTGAAGGCGAACAGCGTCAGACTGGCGGCAATAAGCGGCCCGATCCTCCATGCCAGCGGGCGATCGCCGAACAGGGCGAGCAGGCCGACCAGGATCTCCTTCGCCAGCGGCGGATGCTCGGCGTTCTTCCAAGCAGTCCCTGCCAGCATCTGGCGCGCGGCCGGAATGTAATGGACCTCGTCGAAATACAGCTTCGCCGGAAAATCCAGCCGGATGGCGCACAGTCCGGCGAAAGCGAGTGTCAGCAGGATGAGGATGATCAGCGGGTCGCGCGCGCCGAAACGGGGCTGGTTCATCGCCGCACGATTATGGGCAGAGCGGCCCGACCACAACAGCTTTCTGGCGCTTTGCAGACGCACGGCACTTCGTCGCCACCGTTGCCAGCGACGGGCGCGTTCCGTAAGCGGGCCGCATGAAGAAAGACACCGGCACCGACCGTTCCATCACGCAGAACTGGCGCCCCGCCACGCAGGCCCTGCGGGGCGGCACCTGGCGGTCCGACCATGGCGAGACGAGCGAGGCGATCTTCCTCACCTCGGGCTATACCTACGACGATGCGGCGACCCCCGCGGCGCGCTTCGCGGGCGAGGAACCGGGGATGACCTATTCCCGGTTGCAGAACCCGACCGTCGCGATGCTGGAGGAGCGGATCGCACTGATGGAAGGTGCCGAGGCGTGCCGGGCGCAAGCGAGCGGGATGGCGGCGATGACCGCCGCGCTGCTGGCGAGCCTGTCGGCGGGCGATCACTGCGTCGCTGCGCGCGCCGCCTTCGGGTCATGCCGCTGGCTGGTCGACCAACTCCTGCCGCGCTTCGGGATCGAGACGACGGTCATCGACAGCGCGGACAACGACGCCTGGCAGGCGGCGATCCGGGACAACACGAAGGTGTTCTTCTTCGAAACGCCGGCCAATCCGACGCTCGACGTGGTCGATCTGGAACATGTCTGCGGCGTCGCGAAGGCACATGGCGTCACCACCATCGTCGACAACGCCTTCGCCACCAGCGTGCTGCAAAAACCGATGGAGTTCGGGGCCGACGTGGTCGCCTATTCCGCGACCAAGCTGATGGACGGGCAGGGCCGGGTGCTCGCCGGTGCGGTGTGCGGGACGAAGGAGTGGATCGACGAGGTGCTGCTGCCGTTCCAGCGCAACACCGGGCCCAACCTGTCGCCGTTCAATGCCTGGGTCGTGCTCAAGGGCCTCGAAACGCTGGAACTGCGCGCCATGAAGCAGAGCGAGAACGCGGTCGCGCTCGGCCGGATGATCGAACCCAGGGTCAAGCGGATGCTCCATCCCGGCCTTGCCAGCCATCCGCGCCACGACCTCGCGATGAAGCAGATGCGCGCGACCGGCCCGATCTTCAGCTTCGAGGTCGAGGGGCGCGAGCAGGCGCACGCGATCCTCGATGCGCTGCAACTGGTCGATATCTCCAACAATATCGGCGATGCGCGCAGCCTGATGTGCCACCCGGCCAGCACCACCCACGCCGCCATGAACGAGGACGAGCGGCAGGCGATGGGCATTCCCCAGGGGCTGCTGCGGGTGAATGTCGGGCTGGAGGATATCGAGGACCTGAAGGAAGATCTCGACCGCGCATTGTCCGCAGCGGGGCTTTAGGCCGGAACGAAGCGCCGGTTTCGGCCATTCTTCGGGCAAAACAGACCGGAGAATTCCAACATGGGTGATATGTTGAGCGCCGCGCGCGAGCGGATGCATCGCGCCGCGAAGGCGCTGGACCTGCAGGACGAACTGATCGAGCGGCTCTGCTATCCGCGCGAGACCTTGGCCGCCTCGATCCCGCTGCGCCGCGACGACGGCACGCTGATGCAGCTGAAGGCGTGGCGCTGCCGGTACGATTCCACCCTCGGCCCGACGAAGGGCGGCATCCGTTTCCATCACACGGTGAGCGAGGACGAGGTCTCGACCCTCGCTTTCTTGATGACGATGAAATGCGCGCTGATGGATCTGCCCTTCGGCGGGGGCAAGGGCGGGGTGAAGGTCGATGCGACCCAGCTTTCCACGATGGAGCGCGAGCGGCTGGCCCGGCGCTATGTGCGCGCCTTCGCCCGTATCCTGTCGCCCGACCGCGACATCCCTGCGCCCGACGTCGCCACCGGCGAGCGCGAGATGGCGTGGATGGTGAGCGAATATTCCGACCTCGTGGGCCGGATCGAACCGCACGCCTTCACCGGCAAGCCGGTCTCGCTGGGCGGCATCGTCGGGCGTACCCCGGCGACCGGGCGCGGCGGGATGATCGCGCTGGAAGCCATGCGCGAGAAGCTGGGGCTGGGCGGCAACCAGTCGCTGACCATCGCCCTGCAAGGCTACGGCAATGCGGGCAGCTGGTTCGCAAAGGCCGCGCGCGAGGCCGGGCACAAGATCGTCGCCGTATCCGATTCGTCCGGTCTGGTGCGCGCGAAGGGCGGGCTACCGATCGACCGACTATCGCAGGTGAAGGAGGAGAAGGGCGAAGTCTCCGCTCTCACCGGGGAGGGTATCTCCTCGCTCAAGGACGGCGCGAAGATCGTGGAGCAGGAATGCGACGTGCTGGTGCTTGCCGCGCTCGGCGGAGTGATCGGCGGCCCCGAGGACGTGGAGAAATTGGGCTGCAAGGCCATCGTGGAGATTGCCAACCGCCCGATTCTGCCGGCCGCCGACGACGCCTTGCGCCAGGCGGGTATCGAGGTCGTGCCCGACATCCTCGCCAATGGCGGCGGCGTGGTGGTGAGCCATGCCGAATGGGTACAGGGTCGCCAAGGGCGGCCATGGAAAGAGCACGAGGTCGAGACCTATCTGGAAGATCATATCAGCGACGCCGCCGACCGCGTCCGGCGCCTGATGGATTCGCACGGTCTCGATATGCGTACCGCCGCCCATGGCTGCGCGCTGCAGCGTCTGTGCGCCGGGATTTCCGCCAGCGGCCTGGCTAAAGATTACGCGGACGGGTGACTCGACGCGTCGACGCGGCCGTGCAGATTGGCAACAGCTTTCCGATAATTTCACCGCGGGTTCGGTCGTGGCGCGAAAAAGTGCGCGTTGGACCTTGCCGTGACAGACAGAAGGATTACGCTCGCCCGATATGAAGGAAATGTTCCAGCACGCCGCCACGACCGACGGGATCACGGTTCGGGTCGTTGCCAACTATCTGCCCGAACAGAGCCGCCCGGACGATGGCAAGTGGTTCTGGGTCTATCACATCCGGATCGAAAACGGCTCGCACGAGCGGGTCCAGCTCGTCAGTCGACACTGGCGCATCGCCGATGCCGATGGCCGGGTAAGCCATGTCGACGGCGAAGGGGTCGTCGGCGAACAACCGGTGCTCAATCCCGGGCGCAGCCACGATTACGTCTCGGGCTGTCCGCTCGAAACGCCGTTCGGCACGATGGAAGGTTTCTATACCTTCCACCGCGAGGACGGCCATCCGTTCGAGGTGCGTATCCCGTTCTTCCCCCTGGCCGCACCGGCCAATGCGGAAAGCCGCGCCCCCGAAGCGCGCGGCTGAATATTGCGGTTCGCGCCCGCGCGGCCTAAGTCGCGGGTCCGATGAAGCGCACTCACCTCCCTCTCAACGCCCTGCGTGTGTATGACGCGGCGGCGCGGCACCTCTCCTTCACCCGCGCAGCGGACGAACTGGCGGTCACGCCCGCGGCCGTCGGGCAGCAGATCCGCGCGCTGGAAGATCACCTCGGCACCGTCCTGTTTCGCCGCACCAGCAAGGGCCTCGAACTGACCGAGGAAGGGCGCGCGGGGCTGGAGCCGCTGCGCGAAGGCTTCCTGAAGTTCGAGGAAAGCGTGCAGAACATGCAGGCGGGTCAGGCGAGCGATCGCTACACCATCGCCGCGCCGCGCGAATTCTACGCCCAGTGGCTGGCGCCCAGGCTCGCCGCCTTCCGGGCCGAAAGTCCCGGCACCCGTTTCCAGCTGGTCGAGAACGAGAACGCGGATTTCACCGAAGCCAATCTCGACGTCGCCATCCGCCTGATCGACGGGCCGGGCGATCTGGAAGGGGTGGAGCTTGCGCCCGCGCGCCGTGTGGTGGTCGTCGCCGCCGGGCAGGAAAGCGATCCGCCCGACGAATGGATCGCATGGCCCGGCGCGCCGCTGCCGGAAGGAGCGGAGGCGACGGTGCAGGTCGGCAATGCCGGGCAGGCGCTGTCGAGCGCTATTGCGGGGCTGGGTCGTGCCGTGCTGCCCTATCTGCTGGTTGAGGAAGCGCTGGATCAGGGCAAGCTGGTCGCGATAGAGGGGCCGGACGAGGGACGCCGTGCCTACTGGATGGTCGCGCCGCTGCCCCAGTGGCGGCAGAAGAAGGTGCGTACGCTGACGGCCTTCCTGACCGGGTCCTGACGGCGGTTCGCAGCGTTGTCTGGCCGAAATAGCCATAGCGCCGGATGAGCAGACGTTCTTAGCGATGCGGTAAGCATTCCTGGGGCATATGCGCGAGCCTATGACCGGGCTCCGTGTAATTCTTGCGCATTGGATCGGGCTGCTTGCGCGCGACGTGCGCGGAAACGCGCTCGCAATCTTCGCTGGCGCCTTGCTGCCGCTGACCGCGATGATCGGCGGCGGAGTCGACATGGGCATCGGCTACATGGCGCAGGCGAAGCTGCAGAATGCGTGCGACGCGGGTGTGCTGGCCGCGCGCCAGTCCATGCGCGGCAATCTGTTCACCGCCGCGAACGAGACGGAGGGACAGAGGTTCTTCGCGTTCAACTTCCCCGACGGCATCTATGGCATCGACGATGCTGCGCTGGAGATTACGCAAAGCGATACCGACAAGGCGCAGTTGCTCGGCTACGCCAGCGCCAAGGTGCCCACTGCCATCATGGCGGTCTTCGGATACGACCAGATCCCGATATCGGCCGCCTGCGATGCGCGCCGCGACCTCGGCTACAACGACGTCATGCTCGTGCTCGACGTGACCGGATCGATGAATTCGGCACCCTCGGGCGGCGGCCAGAAGAAGATCGTGCGGCTGCGTTCCGGCGCGAAGGGGCTCTACCAATCGCTGGCCGCCGCCGACTCGCCTGGCACGACACGCTTCGGCATGGTGGCTTATTCCGTTACTGCCAATGTCGGACGGCTGCTTTCCAACAGCGACTTCGTGAAGAACCAGCATCACTGGACTACGCGCCAGGGGTGCGCGTTCGTGCTCTGGGGCATTTGCTTCGGCTCCAAGACGGAAGTGGGCAATTTCCTGGTCAACATTCGCGATACGAAATGGGGGAGGAACAACGACGAGCAACAGAGCCTGACTGCCTTCCGCACCAGCGGGGATGCCTGCGTCGAGGAGCGACCGAGCGAGGGCTACACCCAAGACGACTACCAGATCCGCGATACCGTGACGCGCAACGACATCGACCGGCGGGCGACCGGCCCCGACGACACCAGCCGGCAATTCGGTCGCTATGATCCGGAGTCGATGGCCGACCCGGGTGGACACAGTTGCCCGTCCGAGGCGCTGCCTCTGACCAACTATTCGAATCAGGGCAGCTTCGTCAGCGATGTCAACAAGGTGACGCAGCGCGTGGGCGGCAACACCTACCACGATGCCGGGATGCTGTGGGGGCTGCGCCTGATCTCCCCCACCGGGTTCTTTGCCGCCGATAATCCGACCACACGCAACGGCGTCGTCGTCAACAAGCATATCGTGTTCATGACCGACGGCGTGCAGGAGGTTAATGCCAACGGCTATACCGAGGACAGCCGGGACTCGCAGATGAACCGGGTACGGGGCAGCGGTTCTCTCGACACGATCCACCGGGCGCGCTTCCTTGCGACCTGCAACCTTGCGAAATCGATGGGTATCACCGTGTGGGTGATCGTGCTCGACACCAAACCCAACCCGGAGGTGGAGCAGTGCGCGACCAGCGGTGCGACCTATTTCTACAGCGACGGTAACGATCTGGAGCAGGTCTTCTCCGATATCGGCGCCGGGATCGGCCGGCTGAGGTTGACCAAATGATCCGGCGCCTGTTCCCTTCCCGCATCGCGCGCGACGAACGCGGCGCGACCATCGTCGAGTTCGCGCTGATCCTGATCCCCCTGCTGACCGTCATCATCGCGGGGCTCGATTTCGGGTATCAGAGCTATGTCCGCGCGGTGATGCAGGGCGCGGTGAACGACGCCGCGCGCCGGGCCTCCGTGCAGAACCCGGAGCTAGCTTATGCTGGCGATTCGGTGGAGGACCAGGTCGAGCAGATGATCCGCGACCAGATCGGGAGCATCGCGATCGGGGCCGACATCGATGTGAAGCAGACGAGCTTCTACAGGTTCTCCAGCATCGGCAATGCCGAGCCGCTGCTGACCGACGTCAACAAGAACGGCCGCTTCGACGCCAATGACGGCGATTGCTGGCGCGACGAGAACGGCAACGGGGTTTACGATACCGACCAGAGCGCGGGCGCGACGGGTCGCGGCTCCCCCGACGATGTCATCTTCTACCAGGTCGATGCGCTCGTGCCACGCCTGTTCAACAGTGGCTGGCTGTGGGGCGGCTCCGATGAGTTCGAGCTGGCCCTGGAGGCAGCGGTGCGCAACCAGCCTTTCGGCGAGCGCGTCACGCCGCCCGTCCTGTGTGGCAAACCGGTAGCGAGCGGCCCGGGCAGTTCTGGCGGCAATTGCAACGGCCACGGCCTCGCAGTGGGGCTCAACAACGGAACCGGCAACGGGCTGGGCCTGGGTGTCTGCGTCGGCGGTATCGGCGTGAACGTCAATGCGGGCGGCGGTAACGGTAACGGTAACGGTAACGGTAACGGTCGCCCGTGATCGCGCCCGCCGCCTTCCTCTCCCGCCTGCGCCGCGCGACCGGCGGTGTCGCCTATATCGAATTCGCGCTCGGCCTGCCGGTGTTCCTGACGCTGATCCTGGGCGGGATCGAGACCACCAATTATACGATCGCCCAGCTGCGCACGAGCCAGATCGCGATGTCGGTCGCCGACAATGCGGGCCGCAATCCTGAGAGCGTGGACGAGGCGGATATCTACGAGGTGTTCGCCGGCGTCCCCGCCATCGGCGGCTCCCTCGACTTCGAGAACAACGGTCGCGTCGTCGTCTCCTCGCTGCAGGACAACGGCAAGACCGGGTCGAGGAAGGGGCAGGAGATCGAGTGGCAGCGCTGCTACGGCGATCTCGACGTCGATCCCGCCTATGGCCGGCAGGGCGCCGGTGCGAACGACGACCGGCTGAAGGACGGCATGGGCGCTCCCAGCCACCGCATCGCGGCGGGGCCGGGCACCGCGGTGATCTTCGTCGAGGCGACCTACGAGTACCAGCCGCTGTTCTGGGACCGCGTGATCTCCAATCCCATCATCCGCTACGAAAGCGCGTTCAACGTGCGCGACCGGACCGAGAACGCGATCACCAATACGCAGAATCTGACCCCGCTCACCTGCTGAGCGGAACCGGGGGGGCAGGGGGCCTGCATCCTCCCCTCGCATTTCGCCGCGTGTGTTTTCGCCCGGAGCCGACCTGTAAGGCTGGGCACTGTCACCTATGGCCGAAGCCTGTCGTCCCAAGCCAAACGCCGTTACACAGTTCCCATGTGTAATCTCTATCGCCTGACCAAAACCACGGCCGAGGTCGCCAACTGGTTCTCGGCGATCGAGCAGCTCGCCGGCGCGAACTTTGCGGGCGAGGTCTTTCCCGGCACGCCCGGCATGGTCGTGACCGAAGGGGCGCTGGTCTCGATGAGCTGGGGCTTTCCGCTCCAGCGCACCGGGTCGAAGGGGCAGGCGTTGAAGCCCAAGCCGGTCAACAATACGCGCGCAGACAAGCTCGACGGATTTTTCTGGCGTTACAGCTTTGCCGAGCGGCGCTGTCTGATCCCGCTTAACGCTTGGGCGGAGGCGGAGGGGCCGCGCGGGGGCAAAACGCGCAGCTGGCTCTCGCTGCCCGACGCGCCGCTGTTTGCCTGCGCGGGAATCTGGCGCGACAGTGACGAGTGGGGGCGATGCTACTCGATGGTGATGACCGATGCCTGCGGCGTGGCGGCCGATTGCCATGACCGGATGCCAGTGATCCTGTCGGCCAGCGACTACGCCATCTGGACCGCGGGCGAACCCGAGGCGGCGCGCGCGCTGTGCCGCCCGTGGGAAGGGCCGCTGACGCTCGAGCGGACGGACGAGCCATGGGCGGGCGGGGCGGCGCAGCCTCCGCTGTTGTAGCGGCGGTCGTTTCCGGTCGGGCGGTCGACCGCTCCCTTGACCCGAATCCCACAAGTGCGTATGTGCGCGCCTATCCGAGGCAGCGCTTGCGCCGCCCCGGGTAGATAGAGCTGAACATTGCCGGTGGTGTCCCGGGGCCTGGTGCCGATGCGCGTCGGGCTCTTTTCTATTGGGGCGAACCTCACGCTTGACAGGGTGGGGCTCGCGCGGGGCAGCCGTCAAAGTAACCCGGTGGCCGTGCGGCCCGAGGGTGGAGTGTTTCAGGCTCGTGCGAGAACACCGTGTGCGACGCGATGCGCCCGCGTGGCGCTCGCCCGAACCGATACATTCCGTCCCGATCCGCTAGTTGCCGCCTCCATACGGTGAAGAGAAAGAACTCATATGCCGACGATCAACCAGCTGGTCCGCAAGGGCCGCGAACCGCAGAAGGCCAAGAGCAAGGTCCCTGCGATGGAAGCCAACCCGCAGAAGCGCGGCGTTTGCACCCGTGTCTATACCACGACCCCGAAGAAGCCGAACTCGGCGCTGCGCAAGGTTGCCAAGGTCCGCCTGACCAACCAGCGCGAGGTCATCACCTACATCCCCGGCGAAGGGCACAACCTGCAGGAGCACTCCGTGGTGCTGATCCGCGGCGGGCGTGTGCGCGACCTTCCCGGCGTGCGCTACCATGTGCTGCGCGGCGTGCTCGACACGCAGGGTGTGAAGGACCGCAAGCAGAGCCGTTCGAAGTACGGCGCCAAGCGCCCGAAGTAAGGTTTAGGCGCGGCGGCGGCTCGCTCCCCCACCCGGTTGGCCCTACGTGGGTAGGATTTGGGTGGCCGGGTGGGGGAGCGAGCCGGTGCCGCAGGACGCTCACGGATGTGAGCGGCCACTCCGAAGGAGTTAGAAAATATGTCACGTCGTCGTCGCCCGGAAAAGCGCGAAATCCTGCCCGATCCCAAGTTCGGTGATCTGGTGCTGTCCAAGTTCATGAACAACCTGATGCTCGATGGTAAGAAGGCCGTGGCCGAGAAGATCGTCTATGGCGCGCTCGACACCGTCGAGGCGAAGGCCAAGGCGAACCCGGTCGAGGTGTTCCACGCCGCGCTCGACAACATCAAGCCGCAGGTCGAGGTCCGCAGCCGTCGCGTTGGCGGTGCGACCTATCAGGTGCCGGTCGAGGTCCGCCCTGAGCGTGCTCAGGCGCTGGCCATCCGCTGGATGATCACCGCGGCGCGCGGTCGCCCGGAAACCACCATGGCGGCGCGCCTCTCGGGCGAGCTGCTCGATGCGTCGAACAACCGCGGCAACGCGGTGAAGAAGCGCGAGGACACGCACCGCATGGCGGACGCGAACCGCGCCTTCTCGCACTACCGCTGGTAAGAGATCGGTCAAAGCGGGGCCGCTCGGCGACGGCCGGCGGTCCCCGCGTCTTCAATCGGTCACACTGATACCCATATGGGGGAGGCTTACCGGCAGCCCCTGCTTTAAATTCGAACCCGACGAGGAATTATCATGGCCCGCGACTATCCGCTGGAGCGCTATCGCAATATCGGCATCATGGCGCACATCGATGCCGGCAAGACCACCACGACCGAGCGTATCCTCTATTACACCGGCAAGTCCTACAAGATCGGCGAAGTCCACGACGGCGCCGCGACCATGGACTGGATGGAGCAGGAGCAGGAACGCGGGATCACCATCACCTCGGCCGCGACCACCACGTTCTGGACGCCCGAAGATCCGACGATGGATGCCCGTTCGGATCCCGAAGCGCTGCGCGCGGACATGCCCAAGTACCGCATCAACATCATCGATACGCCCGGCCACGTGGACTTCACCATCGAAGTCGAGCGTTCGCTGCGCGTGCTCGACGGCGCGGTCGCCGTGTTCGACGGCGTGGCCGGGGTCGAGCCCCAGTCCGAAACCGTCTGGCGGCAGGCTGACAAGTACGGCGTTCCGCGCATGTGCTTCATCAACAAGCTCGACCGCACCGGCGCCGATTTCTATTATTGCGTCCAGTCGATCGTCGACCGTCTCGGCGCGACCCCGCTGGTCATCACGCTGCCGATCGGTGCGGAAAGCGACCTGAAGGGCGTCGTCGACCTCGTCGCCAATCGCGGTATCGTGTGGCAGGCCGAAGACCTCGGCGCGAAGTACGAATTCGTCGACATCCCCGAGGATATGGCCGACAAGGTCGCCGAATACCGCGAGAAGCTGATCGAAACCGTCGTCGAACAGGACGACGAGGTCATGGAAGCCTATCTCGAAGGTAACGAACCCGACGTGGCCACGCTGAAGAAGCTGATCCGCAAGGGCACGATGGCGCGCGATTTCGTGCCGGTGACCTGTGGTTCGGCGTTCAAGAACAAGGGCGTTCAGCCCCTGCTCGACGCGGTGGTCGATTACATGCCGAGCCCGCTCGACGTTCCGGCGATCAAGGGTGTCCTGCCCGACAGCGAAGAGGAAGAAACCCGTCCGTCGTCCGACGACGCGCCTTTCGCCGCGCTGGCCTTCAAGATCATGAACGATCCGTTCGTCGGCTCGCTCACCTTCACCCGCATCTATTCGGGCAAGCTGGCCAAGGGCCAGGTCCTGAACTCGGTGAAGGACAAGAAGGAAAAGATCGGCCGCATGCTGCTGATGCACTCGAACAACCGTGAGGACATCGAGGAGGCATTCGCCGGCGACATCGTCGCTCTGGCGGGCATGAAGGATACGACCACCGGCGACACGCTGTGCGATCCGGCCAAGCCGATCATTCTCGAGCGGATGGAGTTCCCGGACCCCGTCATCGAGCTGTCGGTGGAGCCCAAGACCAAGGCCGACCAGGAAAAGATGGGCGTTGCGCTCAACCGCCTGGCCGCCGAGGATCCGAGCTTCCGCGTCACGACCGACCACGAGTCGGGCCAGACGATCATCAAGGGGATGGGCGAGCTTCACCTCGACATCCTGGTCGATCGCATGAAGCGCGAGTTCAAGGTCGAGGCGAATGTCGGTGCGCCGCAGGTGGCGTATCGCGAATCGCTCGCCCGCGAAGTCGAGCTGACCTACACCCACAAGAAGCAGTCGGGTGGTTCGGGCCAGTTCGGTGAGGCGAAGGTGCGCCTGATCCCCGGCGAACGCGGGCAGGGCATTGTCTTCGACGACCAGATCAAGGGCGGCAATATTCCGCGCGAATATATTCCGTCGGTCGAGAAGGGCATGCGCGAGCAGGCCGAGAGCGGCTATCTGGTCGGCTTCCCGATCATCGACTTCACCATCGAGCTGATTGACGGCAAGTACCACGACGTCGACTCGAGCACGGTGGCGTTCGAGATCACGGGTCGCGGCGCGATGCGCGAAGGTGCGCAGAAGGCCGGGATCAAGCTGCTCGAGCCGATCATGAAGGTCGAGGTCGTGACGCCCGAGGATTACCTCGGCGACGTGATCGGCGACCTCAACAGCCGGCGCGGACAGATCCAGGGCACCGACAGCCGGGGCAACGCCCAGGCGGTGGAGGCCAACGTGCCGCTCGCCAACATGTTCGGCTACGTCAACGAACTGCGTTCGTTCACGCAGGGGCGTGCGCAGTACACGATGCAGTTCTCGCACTACGACGAGGTCCCGGCCAACGTCGCGGCGGAAGTCAAGGAGAAGCTTGCCTAAGGCAGGGCAAGCGAGTAGGGGCGGCGCCTTCACGAGGGTCTTCACGGGGGCCTTCGACCTGGGGTGCCGATCCTCTCCCGGTGAAATTCAATATCTGACAGACAGAGGTTAAGAGTAAAATGGCGAAGGAAAAATTCGAGCGGAACAAGCCGCACTGCAACATCGGCACGATCGGTCACGTCGACCACGGCAAGACCACGCTGACCGCGGCGATCACCAAGGTGATGGCCGAGACCTACGGTGGTTCGGCTGTCGATTTCGCGAACATCGACAAGGCGCCCGAAGAGCGCGAGCGCGGGATCACCATCTCGACCGCGCACGTCGAGTACGAGACCGAAGCGCGTCACTACGCTCACGTCGACTGCCCGGGTCACGCCGACTACGTGAAGAACATGATCACCGGTGCCGCGCAGATGGACGGCGCGATCCTGGTCGTGAACGCCGCC
The DNA here is from genome assembly GCF_022576075.2 of Erythrobacter sp. LQ02-29. Taxonomy (NCBI): domain Bacteria; kingdom Pseudomonadati; phylum Pseudomonadota; class Alphaproteobacteria; order Sphingomonadales; family Erythrobacteraceae; genus Erythrobacter; species Erythrobacter sp. LQ02-29. Next base: position 1,786,056 of record NZ_JANCNT010000001.1, read on the forward strand.
GACGGCCCGATGCCCCAGACCCGCGAGCACATCCTGCTGGCCCGTCAGGTCGGCGTGCCGCAGCTGGTCGTCTACATGAACAAGGTCGACCAGGTCGACGACGAGGAAATCCTCGAGCTGGTCGAGCTGGAAGTTCGCGAGCTGCTGTCCGAGTACGGCTTCGACGGTGACGATATTCCGATCGTCAAGGGTTCGGCCCTGGCCGCCCTCGAAGGTCGCGACGACAACATCGGCAAGGAATCGATCATCGCGCTGATGAAGGCCGTCGACGAGTACATCCCGCAGCCCGAGCGCCCGGTTGACCAGGCGTTCCTGATGCCGATCGAGGACGTGTTCTCGATCTCCGGCCGCGGCACCGTGGTTACCGGCCGCGTCGAAACCGGCGTTGTGAACGTCGGCGACGAAGTCGAGATCGTCGGCATCAAGGACACCACCAAGACGACCGTCACCGGCGTCGAGATGTTCCGCAAGCTGCTCGATCGCGGCGAAGCGGGCGACAACATCGGTGCCCTGATCCGCGGCGTTGCGCGTGAAGGCGTGGAGCGTGGCCAGGTCCTGGCGAAGCCGGGTTCGGTTACGCCGCACACCGAGTTCAGCGCCGAAGTCTACGTTCTGTCGAAGGACGAAGGCGGCCGTCACACGCCGTTCTTCGCCAACTACCGGCCGCAGTTCTACTTCCGCACCACGGACGTCACCGGCGAGGTCATCCTCCCCGAGGGCACCGAGATGGTGATGCCGGGCGACAACGTGACCATTTCGGTCAAGCTGATCGCGCCGATCGCCATGGACGAAGGCCTGCGCTTCGCGATCCGTGAAGGCGGTCGTACCGTCGGCTCGGGCGTGGTGTCGAAGATCACCACCTGATCTTCGCCGTAGCGAATTGAGGAGGCCCGGTTCCCCGATGGGGAGCCGGGCCTTCGCTATTTATAGGAGGTGCCGTCCGTCTCACGCTTCGGGCCGAACCTCCCGGTAACGCCCGATTTGTTGGAAAACGGGGGTTGCCAGAGCGCGAGCAGATTCGTATATGCGCGCCTCGACCCGGGGATTCGTCTCCGTCGAAACGAATTTCAGGAGGGCCGCCCTCTCCGGAGTTTTCCGGAAAGCGGGTGGGCCTTTCTTTTTTTGATGGCCCGGCAACGGGTCGTTTGGCTCTTTCGCATCGGTGTAGGTAATGGAAGCTCAGAATATCCGCATTCGCCTCAAGGCGTTCGATCATCGCGTTCTCGACCAGGCGACTGGCGAAATTGCAGAGACCGCTCGTCGTACCGGTGCGCTTATTCGTGGCCCCATTCCCATGCCGACGCGTATCGAGAAGTTCACCGTGAACCGCGGCCCGCACATCGACAAGAAGTCGCGTGAGCAGTTCGAGGTGCGCACCTACAAGCGGCTGCTCGACATCGTGCAGCCCAACGCCCAGACGGTCGACGCGCTGATGAAGCTGGACCTCGCCGCGGGCGTCAATGTCGAGATCAAACTGGCTTGATCGCGACCGTCCCCGGTGGGACGCTAAACTGACCGAAGGTTTCGGGGTTCTCTACGGCCCCGCCGATCCCAGCCAGGATCGGCAAGACATAGGGATACCGCCGGACCTGGTCCGGGCCGCGTCCCCCGTCTCGCTCTCTCCTGAATGGGGGAGGGCACTTTGGCCCGGACGGGGCGACGCATCACAGAATGGGCCAAGCATGCACCCGGGGATGGGCCTCTGGTGCCTCTGTTGAGGAGTTTCGACGATGCGCACAGGCGTTATCGCAAAGAAAGTCGGGATGACCCGCCTCTTCCAGGAGGACGGACGGCACGTGCCCGTTACCGTTCTCGCGCTGGAGGATTGCCAGGTCGTCTCGCACCGCACCGCGGATCGCGACGGCTATTTCGCCCTCGCGGTGGGTTCGGGCACTGCCAAGCAGAAGAACGTCAACAAGCCGCAGCGCGAAGCGTTCGGCAAGGCCGAAGTCGGGCTGAAGATGAAGGTCGCGGAATTCCGCGTCGAGAACGACGAGGGCCTGCTCCCCGTCGGTGCCTTCATCAGCGCAGACCACTTCATCGCCGGCCAGAAGGTCGACGTGACGGGCTACACGCAGGGCAAGGGCTTCGCCGGCGCCATGAAGCGCTGGAACTTCGGCGGCCTGCGCGCGACGCACGGCGTTTCGCTGAGCCACCGTTCGCATGGTTCGACCGGTAACCGTCAGGATCCGGGTCGCGTCTTCAAGAACAAGAAGATGGCCGGCCACATGGGCGACCGTCAGCGCACGCAGCAGAACCTCGAGATCGTGCGCACCGACGCCGACCGCGGCCTGCTGTTCGTGAAAGGCTCCGTCCCCGGCGCGAAGAACAGCTGGATGCTGGTCCGCGATGCGGTGAAGGTGGCGATGGCCGACGATCTGCCGTTCCCCGGTGTGATGCGTCGCAACCAGTCCGAGTTCTCGCACGAAGAGACCGATGCCGGTCTGGTCGAGAGCGGAGCCGAGCACGAAGTGCACCAGGAGGTTTCCGCCGAGCAGCAGGAAGCGCTCCTGAAGGAACAGGACGCGGGCGCCGATGCCGATACCGGCGCCGCCGATGACAACAACACCACGCCCTCTGCCGACAAGGCCGAAGGCGAGAACAAGGAGGGCTGAGCCGTGAAGGTGAAGGTCCAGAAAATCGACGGTAAGGCGTCGGGCGACATCGAGCTGAACGACGATGTGTTCGGTGTCGAGCCGCGCGCCGACATCCTGCACCGCGTCGTCACCTGGCAGCTGTGGAACCGCCGTGCCACCGCACGTCCGACGCGCGAGCGTTCTGATGTGGCGCGCACCGGCAAGAAGTTCGGCGCGCAGAAGGGTTCGGGCGGTGCTCGTCACGGCGATCGCGGCGCTCCGATCTTCATCGGCGGCGGCAAGGCGCATGGCGCGCGCAAGCGCGACTTCAACATGTCGCTCAACAAGAAGATCCGTGCCCTCGGCCTGAAGATGGCGCTCTCGAGCAAGGCGAAGGACGGCCTCGTCGTTCTCGACAGCCTCGAGATGAAGGAAGCCAAGACGAAGGAGCTCAAGGGCCACTTCGACAAGGCGGGCTGGAACGGCAAGGTCCTGGTCATCGGCGGCGAGAACGTCGACGAGGGCTTCCGCAAGGCGGCGAGCAACCTGGTGGGCGTCAACGTCCTCCCGGCGGCCGGTGCCAATGTCTACGACATCCTGAAGCACGACACGCTGGTCCTGACCAAGGACGCGGTCGAAAAGCTGGAGGCGCGTTTCAATGGCTAAGCAGCAGAATGTGGACGCGCGCCACTACGACGTGATCCTGGCGCCGCACATCACCGAGAAGTCCACGCTCGCGAGCGAGAACAACGCGGTGGTGTTCAAGGTGGCGAACGACGCCACCAAGCCGCAGATCAAGGAAGCGGTCGAAGCGATCTATGACAAGAAGGTCGTGGGCGTGAACACGATCGTGACCAAGGGCAAGACCAAGCGCTGGCGGGGCAAGCCCTACAAGCGCACCGACTTCAAGAAGGCGATCGTTACGCTCGCCGAGGGTGACTCGATCGACGTCACCAGCGGTATCTGAGGGGCTAGAGGAAAATGGCACTCAAGAACTACAATCCGACCAGCCCCGCACGCCGCGGGCTGATCCTCGTCGACAAGACCGGGCTCTACAAGGGCAAGCCGGTCAAGTCGCTGACTGAGGGCAAACGCAAGACCGGCGGGCGCAACAACAAGGGTCACGTGACCTCGCGCGGCATCGGTGGCGGCCACAAGCAGAAGTACCGCTTCATCGATTTCAAGCGGCGCAAGTGGGACGTGGAAGGCACCGTGGAGCGGATCGAGTACGATCCCAACCGCACCGCCTTCATCGCGCTGATCACCTATAGCGACGGCGAGCAGGCCTACATCATCGCGCCGCAGCGCCTGGCTGTGGGCGACACCGTCGTCGCGGGCGAGCGTGTGGACACCAAGCCGGGCAACGCGATGCCGCTGGGCAACATGCCGGTCGGCACCATCATCCACAATGTGGAGATGAAGCCGGGCAAGGGCGGGCAGATCGCCCGTTCCGCCGGTGCCTACGTCCAGCTGGTCGGTCGCGACCGCGGCATGGTCATGGTCCGCCTGAACAGCGGCGAGCAGCGTTACCTGCGCGCCGATTGCATGGGCACGGTCGGTGCGGTGTCGAACCCGGACAACCAGAACCAGAACTTCGCCAAGGCCGGCCGCACCCGCTGGAAGGGCAAGCGCCCGCTGACCCGCGGTGTCGCCAAGAACCCGGTCGATCACCCGCACGGCGGTGGTGAAGGCCGGACCTCCGGTGGCCGTCATCCGGTTACCCCGTGGGGCAAGCCGACCAAGGGTGCGCGCACCCGCAACAACAAGCAGACGGACAAGATGATCATCCGTTCGCGCCACGCCAAGAAGAAGAGGTAATCGGACATGGCACGTTCCGTCTGGAAAGGTCCGTTCGTCGAACTCAGCCTTCTGAAGAAGGCGCAGGACGCACAGGAAGCGAGCAGCAGCAAGCCGATCAAGACCTGGTCGCGCCGCAGCACGATCCTGCCCGACTTCGTCGGCCTGACGTTCAACGTCTACAACGGTCAGAAATTCATCCCGGTCTCCGTTTCGGAAGACATGGTCGGCCACAAGCTCGGCGAGTTCTCGCCCACGCGCAGCTTCCCCGGCCATGCCTCCGACAAGAAGGGCAAGCGCTAATGGGCAAGGCAAAATCCCCCCGTCGCGTGGCCGACAACGAGGCGCTCGCCGTAGGCACCACCATCCGTGGTTCCGCGCAGAAGCTGAACCTCGTCGCCGAGCTGATCCGCGGCAAGAAGGCCGAGGAAGCGTTGAACATCCTCGCTTTCTCGAAGAAGGCGATGGCTCGCGATGCCAGCAAGGTGCTGGCTTCCGCGATTGCCAATGCCGAGAACAACCATGATCTCGATGTCGACGCGCTGGTCGTCGCCGAGGCTTCGGTGGGCAAGTCGATCACGATGAAGCGGTTCCACACCCGCGGTCGCGGCAAGTCGACGCGCATCCTGAAGCCGTTCAGCCGGCTGCGCATCATCGTTCGCGAGCAGGAAGAGGCGTAAGATGGGTCAGAAGAGCAATCCGATCGGTCTGCGCCTGCAGATCAACCGCACCTGGGACAGCCGCTGGTACGCCGAAGGGCGCGACTATGCCAAGCTGCTCAAGGAAGACATCGAAATCCGCAAGTACATCGTGAACTCGCTGCCGCAGGCCGCGATTTCGAAGGTGGTGATCGAGCGTCCGGCCAAGCTGTGCCGCATCTCGATCTACGCGGCGCGCCCCGGCGTCATCATCGGCAAGAAGGGCGCCGATATCGAGAAGCTGCGCACGAAGCTTGCGACCATGACGGAAAGCGAGATCAAGCTGAACATCGTCGAGATCCGCAAGCCGGAAGTCGATGCGAAGCTCGTCGCGCAGGGAATCGCCGATCAGCTGATCCGCCGTGTGGCGTTCCGCCGGGCGATGAAGCGCGCGATGCAATCCGCAATGCGCCTTGGTGCCGAAGGCATCAAGATCGTGTGCGGCGGCCGTCTGGGCGGTGCCGAAATCGCGCGTGTGGAGCAGTATCGCGAAGGTCGCGTTCCCCTGCACACGCTGCGTGCGAACATCGATTACGCCGAGGCCGAGGCGCTGACCTCGTACGGCATCATCGGGATCAAGGTCTGGGTCTTCAAGGGCGAGATCCTGGGTCACGATCCGACCGCGCAGGACCGTCTGATGATGGAATCGCAGACGTCCGGCGTGCGCCCGGCGCGTTGAGTGTAGGATAGAGCAATGCTGCAACCGAAACGAACCAAGTACCGCAAGGCGTTCAAGGGCCGGATCAAGGGCGAGGCCAAGGGTGGCACCGACCTGAACTTCGGGTCCTACGGCCTGAAGGCGCTGGAGCCGGAGCGTATCACCGCCCGCCAGATCGAGGCCGCGCGCCGTGCGATCACGCGCCACATCAAGCGCCAGGGTCGCCTCTGGATCCGCATCTTCCCGGACGTGCCGGTGTCGAAGAAGCCTGCCGAAGTCCGTCAGGGTAAGGGCAAGGGTTCCGTCGAATACTGGGCCGCCCGCGTGAAGCCGGGTCGCATCCTGTTCGAACTCGATGGCGTCGCCGGTCCGCTGGCCGCCGAAGCGTTCGAGCGTGCAGCGATGAAGCTGCCGATCAAGACCAAGGTCGTTGCCCGCCTGGGCGACACCAGCCACCTGGGGGGCGAATGATGGCCAACGCATTCGAAGACCTGCGGCAGAAGACCGACGACCAGCTCGTCGAGGAACTGACCGAGCTGAAGCGCGAGCAGTACAACCTGCGCTTCCAGGCCGCCACCAACCAGCTGGAGCGTCCGGCGCGGATCAAGGAAGTCCGCCGCACGATCGCCCAGATCAAGACGCTGCAGGGCGAGCGTTCGCGCGCCGCCGAGAAGGCATAAGGACCAAGATATGCCCAAACGTATCCTGATCGGGACGGTGACGTCCGACAAGACCGACAAGACGGTGACCGTGCTGGTAGAGCGCAAGGTGAAGCACCCGCTCTACGGCAAGATCATCCGCCGCTCGAAGAAGTACCATGCCCACGACGAGAACAACGAGTTCACGCTGGGCGACGTGGTTCGGATCGAGGAAACCAAGCCGATCTCCAAGACCAAGACCTGGGCCGTCAAGGACCGGGTCACCGCGGGCGGCGTGCAGCCGGTCGAGGCCGAGCTCGACGTCGAGGCGGCGAGCAACTGAATTTTGCGCCCCGTATTTGCGGGGACAGGCGTAGGAACTGCCGGGCAACCGTCCCGGCAAGCCAGTGAGAAGGAACCGGATCGATGATCCAGATGCAGTCCAATCTCGACGTCGCGGACAACAGCGGCGCGAAGCGCGTCCAGTGCATCAAGGTGCTGGGCGGGTCGAAGCGTCGTACGGCGTCCGTCGGCGACGTGATCGTGGTTTCCGTGAAGGAAGCCCAGCCGCGCGCGAAGGTGAAGAAGGGCGACGTACACCGCGCCGTCATCGTTCGCACGAAGAAGGATGTGCGCCGCCCCGATGGCAGCGTGATCCGCTTCGACAGCAATGCCGCGGTGCTCGTGAACAAGAGCGAAGAGCCGATCGGCACCCGTATCTTCGGCCCCGTCGTGCGCGAACTGCGCGGCCGCGGCTTCATGAAGATCATCTCGCTCGCACCGGAGGTGCTGTGATGGCGAATGCCAAGATCAAGAAGGGTGACAGCGTCGTCGTCCTGTCCGGCAAGGACAAGGGCAAGACCGGCACCGTCGCGAAGGTCCTGCCCAAGGAAGGCAAGGTCGTCGTCGAGGGTGTGAACACGATCGCCCGTCACCGCAAGCCGAGCCAGACCAACCCGCAGGGTGGCATCGACCGCTACGAGGCGCCGATGTCCATTGCCAAGGTTGCCGTGGCCGATCCGAAGGACGGCAAGCCGACCCGCGTCCGCTTCGAGGAGCAGGACGGCAAGAAGGTCCGCATCGCCGTCAAGTCCGGGGAGAAAATCGATGGCTGATTATACCCCTCGCATGAAGGCCCGTTACGAGGAGGAAATCGCGAAGGCGATGACCGAGAAGTTCGGGTACAAGAACCGTCTGGAAGTTCCGCGGCTCGAGAAGATCGTGCTCAACATGGGCGTGGGCGAGGCGAGCCAGGACAAGAAGAAGGTCCAGACCGCTGCCGAGGAAATGGCGCTGATCGCCGGTCAGAAGCCGGTCATCACCAAGGCGAAGAAGTCGATCGCTCAGTTCAAGCTGCGCGAAGGCATGCCGATCGGGTGCAAAGTGACCCTGCGCCGCGAGCGGATGTACGAATTCCTCGACCGCCTCGTGACGATCGCGATGCCCCGCATCCGCGACTTCCGCGGCCTCAACCCGCGTTCCTTCGACGGTCGTGGCAACTATGCCATGGGCCTGAAGGAGCAGATCGTGTTCCCCGAGATCAGCTACGACAAGATCGAGAAGGTCCGGGGCATGGACATCATCGTGACCACGACCGCCAAGACGGACGAAGAAGCGCGCGAACTGCTGCGCCTGTTCGGTTTCCCGTTCCCGGCGGAAGAGTCGCAAGAGAAGGAAGCGGCGTAAGCCGCGAGAAAGAGAGCTTAAGTCCAATGGCGAAACTGAGTTCGATCAACAAGAACGAGAAGCGCAAGAAGCTGGTCAAACAGTTTGCGGCGAAGTTCGAGAAGTTGAAGGCGATCGCGGACGACACCTCGCTCGACGAGAGCGAGCGTCTGATGGCCCGGCTGAAGATGGCCGAGCTGCCGCGCAATGCGAACCCGACCCGGGTCCGCAACCGCTGCTCCACCACCGGCCGCCCGCGCGGCTATTACCGCAAGTTCGGCATCAACCGCATCGAACTGCGCGACCTCGGCAACAAGGGCCTGATTCCGGGCCTGACCAAGTCGAGCTGGTGAGGAATCGATAGATGGCTATGACCGATCCCCTGGGTGACATGCTCACCCGCATCCGCAACGGCCAGCAGGCGAAGAAGGACAGCGTCCTCTCGCCCGCCAGCAAGCTGCGTGCAAACGTCCTCGAAGTTCTCCAGCGTGAAGGCTACATCCGTGGCTATTCCGAGGACGAGAGCGGCAAGCACAAGGCGCTGCGGATCGAACTGAAATATTTCGAAGGCGAGCCCGCGATCAAGCATCTCGCCCGCGTTTCGAAGCCGGGCCGGCGCGTCTATTCGGGCAGCCGCGAGCTGCCGAGCGTGCGCAACGGCCTTGGCATCACCATCGTCTCGACGCCGCGCGGCGTGCTCTCGGATGCCGAAGCACGCAGCGAGAAGGTCGGCGGCGAAGTGCTGGCGGAGGTGTTCTGATGAGCCGCATCGGCAAAAGGCCGGTGGCGATCCCCAACGGGGTCACCGCCAATATCGAGGGCCAGACCCTGAACGTGAAGGGGCCCAAGGGCACCCTGTCGATGTCGCTCAGCGATCTCATCGACTACAAGGTGGAAGGCGACGCGATCAGCGTGCAGCCCGCCAACGACACGCAGAAGGCGCGGGCCTATTGGGGCATGCAGCGCACGCTGGTGTCGAACCTGGTCGAAGGTGTCACCGAAGGCTTCACCAAGACGCTGCAGATCTCTGGCGTCGGCTACCGTGCGCAGGCTCAGGGTAGCAAGCTGAAGCTGCAACTGGGCTATTCGCACGACGTCGATCTCGACGTTCCCGAAGGGCTTACGGTGCAGACCCCGGACCAGACGACCGTGATCGTTACCGGGATCGACAAGCAGGCCGTGGGCCAGTTTGCCGCCGAAGTCCGCCGCTGGCGCAAGCCCGAGCCGTATAAGGGCAAGGGCATCAAGTACCAGGGCGAGTATATCTTCCGCAAGGAAGGGAAGAAGAAGTAAGATGGCAAAGCTTTCCCTCTTCGAACGCCGCCGGCGTCGCGTGCGCACGGCTCTCAAGTCGCGCGCCGGTGCCAAGCCGCGCCTGTCGGTGCATCGTACCGGCCAGCATATCTATGCCCAGGTCATCGATGATGCGCAGGGCAAGACGATCGCGTCCGCTTCCACCCTTGGTGGCAAGAGCACCGGCGCGAATGTCGATGCCGCCACCCAGGTGGGCAAGGACATCGCCGCCGCCGCCCAGAAGGCGGGCGTGACTTCCGTCGTGTTCGATCGCGGCGGCTTCCTGTTCCATGGCCGCGTGAAAGCGCTGGCCGACGCCGCCCGCGAAGGCGGGCTGGAGTTCTGATATGGCTGACGAAAAGAAACCCGAAGACAACGCCGCGACCGATGCGGCCAACGCGCCCGCGATGACCCCCGAGGTCGCCAAGGCTCGCGCCGATTCCGGTGTCGATATCGACCACCCGGCGAGCGCTGAGAGCGGTCCGGAAGTGAAGAAGGAAGAACCGGCGATCGCCGATACGCCTTCCGAAGCTGCCGACAACCAGAGCGCCGCGCAGGGTGCCGAAGGTCAGCCGCGCGAGCGTGGTGATCGCGGCGGCCGTGGCCGTGGCGGTCGTGACGGTGGCGGCGGTGGTCGCGGTCGTGGCCGTGGCGGCCGCGACGGCGGTCGCGGGCGGCGCGAGGAAGAGGACGACGGCATCATCGAGAAGCTCGTCCACATCAACCGCGTCAGCAAGACGGTGAAGGGCGGCAAGCGCTTCGGCTTCGCGGCGCTGGTCGTCGTGGGCGACGGGTCCGGCCGGGTCGGCTTCGGCCACGGCAAGGCCCGCGAGGTGCCCGAGGCGATTACCAAGGCTTCGGCCTCGGCTCGCAAGAAAATGGTTCGCGTTCCGCTGAAGGAAGGCCGCACGCTCCACCATGACGGCAAGGGCCGTTTCGGTGCCGGCAAGGTGACCGTTCGTGCCGCACCGGCGGGTACCGGCATCATCGCCGGCGGCCCGATGCGTGCCGTGTTCGAGAGCCTGGGCGTGGCCGACGTTGTGACCAAGTCGGTCGGTTCGTCCAACCCCTACAATATGATCCGCGCCACTTTCGACGCGCTGACGAACCAGACGTCGCCGAAATCGGTGGCGCAGCGTCGGGGCAAGAAGGTTGCCGACCTGCTGGGTCGTGGCGGTTCGAGCGAGGCCGAGGCGGAAGCCGACGCCGCGGCTCTGGTGGAGTAACCGGAATGGCCAAGATCAAGATCAAGCAGATCGGCAGCCCGATCCGGCGCCCTGAATCGCAGAAGAAGATTCTCGTCGGCCTGGGCTTGGGTAAAATGCACCGCACCGTGGAGGTGGAAGACACCCCCGAGGTACGCGGCGCGATCGCGAAGCTCCCCCACATGGTGGAAGTGGTCGAGTGAAACACTTCCGGTTCTTCCTGGAAGGGGAAAATTTTCCCCTTCCACAGGAAGGATCGGACGTCGTTGTCGACATGGGCTGGTTCGCCACCCGCTGGGTGCAGGCGACGACGCTCGACGCGGCGATGGCAAAGGTGATGAGCGACATTCGCCGTCATACCCGCCTTGCCGCCGTTCCTTCCGGCAGCGGCGCAATCGTGTCCGTGCATGAAGCACGTAGGATAAACGCCGGTCAGGCCGGTGCCCACCGAGAGGCTTTGTCCTTCTATCGCATGCCGCCATCCGGCCCGAAGCAGAACGAGAGCGCCGCGAGCGCCAGTATCTGAGCGACATCCCCCGGGCGCATTGGCTACGGCAGACGCCCACCGGATCTCGGCAGTGCCAAATGGGGAATAAGGCGCGATGCGCGCCTCGCCCTAGGCAATCTGCGGATGCGCCGCCAGGCACCCTCCAAGACATGATCGAAAACGCCTGCCTCGGAGGAACTTTGCAGCCGTTAGGTTCGTATGCCCGTTCGCGAGGAGGGTCCCCTTCTGCATCGTGTGGTCCCAGTGTTGTCTATACCGGTGGTGATGCTAACCTCCTCCGGGATCGCAGGAAAAGGCCCATCTATGGCACTGATATTGTACGCCGAAGACGACCCCATCATGGGGGAGATCGTCAGGGCGGCGCTGGGTAAGGCGGGTCACGTCGTCGGGGTGGTGGGGGACGGAAAGGCTGCGCTCGCGTCGCTGCGCTTTCGCCGGCCCGCGCTGCTGATCCTGGATATGAACATGCCCGGGGTCGGCGGGGCGGAAGTGCTGGATTACGTCAGGCGCGATCCCGATCTCTACGATCTTTCCGTCCTGATCCTGACAGCGCGCCAGAGCGCATCCGACGAGGAGATCACGCTTCGAGCCGGAGCGACCGATTATTTGAAAAAGCCCGTCGATCCCGATAAGCTTGCGGTGACGGTGGATATGATCCTGATGCGGGACGAAGCCCGCCGCGGCTGACCCGCTCCGCCGCCGGTACGTTAGACACCCCGGAAACGGAAAACGCACATCGGGATCTAAGAGGCAGTTCCTTCCAACCGTGCTGGCCATAGCGAAAGCGCGCATGGTCGGCGTATGGGCGCATCCATTCCCGAGCCTGGACCATTCTCCAGCTGCAATCGATCGTTCACTTGCCTTGGAGGGAACGTTCGTCGGCTAATCCCGGGCGTTCTCCCTTCGCGAGAAACTTGGGTAGAACGAATAGCCACGGCGCGAAACGATCCGTGATGTTTCTGATCACGACCGATACGAATACCGCTATCGCCGTGCCCAAGGGTACCGCCCAGTATTCGATGCCTTCTTCCGTCACCTTACGGAACAGGCTCATCAGCGGCCACATCATGCCAAAGTGAAGGATGAATATCTCGAGCGAATGCCGTCCCAGGTATGTGAACAGGGCGCGCACGGCCTCGAGATGATCCGTTATGATCTTGGCGATCGACAAGCCCACGATCGTTCCGAAGACGGCAAGACCGGCATTGAAACCGAGTTTTCCGGAAATGATCGCCAGCAGAAGAGCCGCCGTGCCGATCGTGATAGGGCGAGCCACGAGGTATCGAACCCACGGCATCGCAAACCAGATACCGAAAAGATAGAAGACAGCATCCTTGGCGACGGCGGTCTGATGGGTCGAAAGCGCGCCCCACAGGTTCTGGGGCCACCCTGCAAACGATAGGATCGAAAGCGCCGCGGCTATCAGTATCGCCGGAAGTTTCATGGACACCGCCGCCCGCGCGGTGAAGCGGTAGATCACGAGGCCCCACAAGAACCACAGGTGTATCGGTGGATTATAGAACGATGAAAGAACCCATTCCGGGTCCTCGCGCCCTCGCAGCGCATACAGGAACGTCCACAGCGTGAAGAGCCAGATCATCGTCAGCAATCTCTTGCGAAAGAAGGTGGCCCAGCCTTTGGACAAGGTATGGCTGAAAACGAGACCCGATACGAAGAAAAACAGTGGCATCCGGATCTGAAGCAGTGGATTGTTTATTGCGACGTAGATCGAGTCCCGTGGCAGATCGATGGTAGTGTACGCGGCGGCAATGGCATGCCAGAATACCACCAGGACTATCGAGAAGCCTTTCGCGGTATCGAGGAACAGTTCGCGTGGTTTCTTGTCCGACGCTGTGATTTCGGACATCCGGCGGTTTCCCTATGCTGAAATCGAAGGCCTATCGACAAGCACCGAACACGATCGCGCCGGTGGAATTCAGCCTCTTTCAGAATATTTTCGGGAAAGAACCTCAGTGCGATTCCGAGGGTGACATCGCACCCGATTTTCGTTAAGGGCGCGCCTTTCCAACAGCGCGAACCAAAGCGAAAGCGAGTGCAGACTATGAAACTGAACGAAATCCGCGACAACGAAGGTGCCCGCAAGTCCCGCATGCGCGTGGGCCGGGGCATCGGCTCGGGCAAAGGCAAGACCGCGGCGCGCGGCCAGAAGGGCCAGAAGAGCCGCGAGGGCGTGTCCATCAACGGCTTCGAAGGCGGCCAGATGCCGCTCCACATGCGCCTGCCGAAGCGCGGCTTCAACAATCCGTTCGCGAAGGACTATGCCGAGGTGAACCTGGGCATGGTGCAGAAGTTCATCGACGCCGACAAGCTCGATGCGAAGAAGGACATCGACCACGCCGCACTGAAGGCGGCCGGCCTCGCCCGTGGTGGCAAGGACGGTGTGCGCCTGCTCGGCAAGGGCGAGCTCAAGGCGAAGGCCAAGTTCATCGTCGCCGGTGCCAGCAAGGGCGCGATCGAGGCGGTCGAGAAGGCCGGCGGTTCGGTCGAGGTGCTGGCACCCAAGAAGCCGAAAACCGAAAAGGCCGCCAAGGCCGACGCTTAATTCACGCAAAAGGGGCGGGCCGGGTTCGACATCGGACCCGCCCGTCCCTATGTGTCCCCCCGACGCCGGGAGGGACCGGCGAAAAGTCTAGGATATACAGAATCCCATGGCATCACGCGCCGACAATATCGCGAGCAATCTGAGTCTCGCGAATTTCTCCAAGGCCACCGAGCTGAAGAACCGTATCTGGTTCACCATCGGTGCCCTGATCGTGTTCCGCTTCCTGAGCTTCGTACCGCTGCCGGGCGTCAATCCGATGATCCTGTCGCAGCTATACGCGCAGACGCGGGGCGGGATCCTCGATCTCTTCAACACCTTCTCGGGCGGCAGCCTGGAACGCATGAGTCTCATCGCGCTCGGCGTGATGCCTTACATTACGGCCTCGATCGTCGTGCAGATGGCCGCTTCGCTTCACCCGGCGCTCGCCGCGTTGAAGAAGGAAGGGGCGACCGGACGGCAGAAGCTGAACCAGTACACCCGCTACGGCACAGTCTTCCTGTGCGCGATCCAGGGCTGGTTCCTGGCGACCGGCCTCGAAAGCTACGGCGCACAGAGTGGCATGCAGGCGGTGATCGATCCCGGCCTGCTGTTCCGCGTGGTCGCGGTGATCAGCCTGATCGGCGGGACCATGTTCCTGCTGTGGCTGGGCGAGCAGATCACCAGCCGGGGTATCGGCAACGGCGTCTCGCTGATCATCATGGCGGGCATCGTCGCCCAGTTCCCGAACTTCACCAGCAACATGTTCGCCAGCTATTCGAAGGGCACGATCAGCTCGTTCCTGATCATCGGCTTCATCGCCATGATCGTGGGGCTGGTGCTGTTCATCTGTTACATGGAGCGGGCGCAGCGGCGCTTGCTGATCCAGTATCCCAAGCGCGCGACGCAGCGCGGAATGATGCAGGCGGATCGCAGCCATCTGCCGCTGAAGCTCAACACTTCGGGCGTGATCCCGCCGATCTTCGCCAGCTCGCTGCTGCTGCTGCCGCTGACCATCAGCCAGTTCGCGCAGAACTCGATCGCGATCGACAGCACCGGCGGCCAGATCCTTCAGACGCTCAACCAGTATCTGCAGCATGGCCAGCCGCTCTACATGCTGCTGTATGCGATCGGCATCATCTTCTTCTGCTTCTTCTACACCGCCGTCGTCTTCAACCCGGAGGAAACCGCGGACAATCTGAAGAAGAACGGCGGCTTCATTCCCGGTATCCGTCCGGGCAAGCGGACCAGCGAGTATCTCGATTACGTCCTGACCCGCATCACCGTGGTCGGTGCCGTTTACCTGACCGTGGTCTGCTGCCTGCCCGAATACGTCATCGCGCAGACCGGCATTCCGCTGTTCCTGGGCGGAACCAGCCTGCTGATCGTCGTCAACGTCACCGTCGACACCATCAGCCAGATCCAGTCGCACCTGCTGGCGCACCAGTATGGCGACCTGATCAAGAAGGCGAAGTTGAAGGGGCGCATGCGCTAGGGCATGACCGGGGCGAAAGGGGAGCGCCAAGTGAACATCATCCTTCTGGGTCCGCCGGGCGCGGGCAAAGGGACGCAGGCCAATCGCCTGGTCGAAGAGCGCGGCATGGTGCAGCTGTCCACCGGCGACATGCTGCGCGCCGCGGTGAAGGCGGGTACGCCCGTCGGGCTGAAGGCCAAGGCCGTGATGGACCGCGGCGAGCTGGTTTCCGACGAGATCGTGTCGGAGCTGATCGATGCCGAGCTCACCGCCATGGACGCGGGCACCGGTGCGATCTTCGACGGCTATCCCCGCACCCGCGCGCAAGCCGAAAGGCTCGACGAACTGCTCGACAAGCACGGTCGCAAGCTGGACCGCGTGATCGAGCTGGAAGTCGACGAGGACGCGCTGGTCGATCGGATCACCGGGCGCTTCACCTGCGCCAATTGCGGTGCTGGCTATCACGATCGCTACAACCTTCCGCAGGTGGAGGGGGTGTGCGACCGGTGCGGTTCCACCGACTTCAAGCGGCGGCCCGACGATACCGAGGAAACGGTGCGCACGCGCATGCAGGAGTACCGGGCCAAGACCGCCCCGATCCTGCCCTATTACGAAGAGCGCGGCATCGTCAGCCGTGTCGATGGCATGGCCAGTATCGACGAGGTTGCCGACAAGATCGACGCGCTGCTTTCCTGATCATTTCCTCCTTTCGCTTCCCATTCCCTCGGCGCGCCCGTTCGCCTAGGATGGGATGCGAAGGAGGAGCGAGGGTGATCGGAAAACGGATAATCGGTGCCTGCGCGCTCGCCGCCGGAACGGCGCTTGCCATGGCCTCTCCGGTGCAAGCCAAGGTCGTCAAGCAGGCGGCGGATTTCTTCGTCACGCAGGACAGCGCGACGGTCCCCGCCGATCCGCAAGCGGTGTGGCTTGCGCTGATCTCTCCGGGCGAGTGGTGGAGCGACGAGCACACCTGGTCGGGCGACGCCGCGAACATGTCGATCATTCCGCAGGGCGGCGGGT
This sequence comes from Erythrobacter sp. LQ02-29, assembly GCF_022576075.2. NCBI lineage: Bacteria > Pseudomonadati > Pseudomonadota > Alphaproteobacteria > Sphingomonadales > Erythrobacteraceae > Erythrobacter > Erythrobacter sp. LQ02-29. Next base: position 1,802,127 of record NZ_JANCNT010000001.1, read on the forward strand.
GCTTCTGCGAGCGCATTCCGGAGAGCGACACGGACGGCGTGGTCGGCCTGGCGGGGAGCGTCCAGCACATGGTCGTGCTGCAAGCCTTCCCACGCAAGGCGCTGCGCATGCGCGGCGGGCTCGGTCCGTTGCAGAGCGAACCGGCGACGGGCGTCCTCACCATCACCATCAAGCCGGTCGCGGGCGGCACGCGAATTCTGTGGGAATATGTCGTCGGCGGCAAGACGCGCTACGATACGGCCGACATCGCCAAGGCGGTGGACGGCGTGATGAGCCAGCAGCTCGCGGGCCTCGCGAAGAAGCTCGGCGGTAAGGTCGATGCCGCGGGGGAGGGCGCCGCCGAAGAGCGCGCCGCGCCCGCAGGCAAACCGAAGCCAGCTGCACAGGCTCCCGACGTAAGCTCCGACAACGTGCTCGACGCCGTGGATGCGCTGGGCAAGAAACCGAAGGATTGAGGCAGCACGATGGATCTGGGAATAGGCGGGAAGACTGCGATCGTCTGCGCTTCGAGCGGCGGGCTGGGCCGAGCTTGTGCGGCGCATCTGGCCGAAGCCGGGTGCACGGTCGTGGTCAACGGACGTGACGCCGACAGACTGGAGCGCACCGCTGCCGAACTGCGTGAACGCAGCGGGGCGCAGATCGTCGCGGTAACCGGCGACGTGACCGAAGCAAATACGCGCGACGCCCTGATCGGAGCGGCGGGCGGGGCGGCCGATATCCTCGTCAACAATGCAGGCGGACCGCCGCTGGCCGATTTCCGCGACCTTTCCGAACAGGACATCCATGCCGGGCTCCAGTCCAACATGGTCACCCCGATCGCAATGATCCAGCTGGTGATCGGCGGTATGGAGGAGCGCGGCTTCGGCCGGATTCTCAACATCACTTCGGCGAGCGTGCTGACCGGGATCGAGAAGCTCGATCTGTCCTCCGGCGCGCGGGCCGGTCTGACCGCGTTCCTGTCCGGCGTCGCACGGCAGGTCGCGCCAAGGGGTGTTACGATCAACAATCTCCTGCCCGGTAATTTCGACACCGACCGGCAGGCCTCGATCATCGATCGGATCGCCGAGAACACGGGCAAGTCGCGCGATGCGGTGCGCGAACAGCGGGCGACGGCGCAACCGGTGGGCAGGCTGGGTATCCCGGAGGAATTCGGCGCGGCCTGCGCCTTCCTCGCCAGTACCCATGCAGGCTTCATCACCGGACAGAATCTGCTCTTGGACGGAGGGGCCTTCACCGCCAATTTCCCGTAAGGCGTGCTGTTTTTGACAGAGCGGGCGTGACAGAGTAAATCGCACTTGAAACGCGCTACGCGGGACCCATATGGAGCTCGCGCCGCTTTCGCATTGTGCGCTGTTGACGCGTGGTGAGAATCGGCCTAAGCGCGCCATTCATTCGATTGTTGCGAGATATAAGAGTCCGGCAGGCTGCGAGAAACTGGCACGCCAACCGGACTTTTGGCTTTTCCGGCCCTTCGTGTCCGCAGCCGCCGAATGAATATCAGCGATGAGATAGGGGGCGCCGCTTCGCGCATCCGCGGATCGACCGTCCCCCTGTGGAGCATGGAGAAGTAAGTGGCTCGTATTGCCGGGGTCAATATCCCCACCAACAAGCGCGTGATCATCGCGCTCACCTACATTCACGGCATCGGTCGCACGACCGCCGTGGAAATCGCCGACAAGCTGGGCATCGATCACAAGACCCGCGTCCAGGACCTCACCGATGCCGAGGTGCTGCAGATTCGCGAGGCGATCGACGCCGAACACACCGTGGAGGGTGACCTCCGCCGTGAGACGGCGATGAACATCAAGCGGCTGATGGACCTGCGGTCCTATCGCGGCCTGCGCCACCGTGCGGGCCTGCCCGTGCGCGGTCAGCGCACGCACACCAACGCCCGCACCCGCAAGGGCAAGGCGAAGCCGATCGCAGGCAAGAAGAAGTAAGCGCGGGTCCTTCCGCAGCTTACCCGTCTTCTTCTCTCAAGTTAGGGAAACATCACCATGGCACGCGAACCCAGCCGTATCCGGCGCCGCGAACGCAAGAATATCACCAGCGGCGTTGCGCACATCAACGCCAGCTTCAACAACACCATGATCACCATCACCGATGCGCAGGGCAATGCGATCAGCTGGTCCAGCGCCGGCATGATGGGCTTCAAGGGCAGCCGCAAGTCGACGCCCTATGCCGCGCAGGTCGCTGCTGACGACGCGGGCAAGAAGGCCGCCGAGCACGGCGTCCGTACCCTCGAGGTCGAGGTCAAGGGCCCCGGTTCGGGTCGCGAAAGCGCGCTGCGCGGGCTCGCGGCGGTCGGCTTCACGATCACCTCGATCCGTGACGTCACCCCGATCCCGCATAACGGGGTGCGCCCGTCGAAGCGTCGCCGCGTCTGATCCGAGCCTGCCCGGCGGCGCCTAACGGTGCCGCCGCTCCCATCCCGGATTGGACGCGCAAGGCCAGCGCACCGGTCCGCCCGAATTCGAACACCAGGGGAATCCCATGTCCGTCAACACCAAGAACTGGCAGGAACTCAAGAAGCCGACGCAGCTCGACATCAAGGACAGCGGTGACAAGAAGCGCAAGACCACTTTCGTAGCCGAGCCGCTGGAACGCGGTTTCGGTCTGACGCTCGGCAACGCCCTGCGCCGCGTGCTGCTCTCCAGCCTGCAAGGCGCCGCGATCACCTCGATCAAGATCGAGAACGTGCTGCACGAATTCTCCTCGCTCGCCGGCGTGCGCGAGGACGTGACCGATATCGTCCTGAACGTGAAGCAGATCGCGCTGAAGATGGAAGGCGAGGGGCCCAAGCGTCTCCAGCTTTCCAAGACCGGCCCGGGTGCGGTCAAGGCGGGCGACATCGCCGTGTCGGGCGACATCGAGATCATGAACAAGGATCTCGTGCTCTGCCACCTTGACGAAGGTGCGAACCTCAACATGGAACTCACCGCCGACGTGGGTAAGGGCTATGTCCCCGCGGTCGCGAACCGTCCGGTCGATGCGCCGATCGGTCTGATTCCCGTCGACAGCCTGTATTCGCCCGTGCGCCAGGTCAGCTACAAGGTCGACAACGCCCGCGTCGGGCAGGAGCTCGACTACGACAAGCTGAACCTGACGGTGGAGACCGACGGCACCGTGACCCCGGAAGATGCCGTGGCCTACGCCGCGCGCATCCTGCAGGACCAGCTGACGCTGTTCGTCCACTTCGAGGACGGTATCCCGCAGCCGCAGAGCGCGATGATCGGCATGGCCGCCGAGCCGCAGGAATCGGATGCCAACCAGCTCAACCGCTACCTCCTCAAGAAGGTCGACGAGCTGGAGCTGTCGGTGCGTTCGGCGAACTGCCTGAAGAACGACAACATCATCTATATCGGCGACCTGGTCCAGAAGACCGAGGCCGAGATGCTCCGCACGCCGAACTTCGGCCGCAAGTCGCTCAACGAGATCAAGGAGGTCCTTTCCTCGATGGGTCTGCGCCTCGGCATGGACATCCCTGGCTGGCCGCCGGAGAACATCGAGGAAATGGCCAAGAAGCTCGAACAGGAGCTGCTGGGTTAATTCACCTCGCAACGGGCAGGGGCCGGACCCGCAAATCCGGCCCGTACCGGGGTACCTCGCACGGCCCCCTTACGAACGAAGGAATGAAATATGCGTCACGGAATTTCGCAGCGTAAGCTGAACCGCAAGTCGGGCCACCGCACCGCCATGTTCCGCAACATGTCGGCCGCGTTGATCAAGCACGAGCAGATCCTCACCACCGCGCCGAAGGCGAAGGAACTGCGCCCCTATGTCGAGAAGCTGATCACGCTGGCGAAGCGCGGTGGCCTTTCCAACCGTCGCCTTGCGATGAGCCGCTTGGGCGACGAGACCCAGCTCAAGAAGCTGTTCGACGTTCTAGCCGAGCGTTATTCCGATCGTGAGGGTGGTTACACCCGTGTCATCAAGGCCGGCTACCGCGGTAGCGACGCCGCGCAGATGGCGGTGATCGAATTCGTCGACCGCGACGAGGAGGCCAAGGGCCAAGACTCGGGCCCGGTCATGAACGACGAGGAAGATTACGAGGACGCGTAAGCCCTCCACATATCGAACAACTGGAAGGGCCGCGAGGAAACTCGCGGCCTTTTCAATTGGTTCGAACGTATAAGTGCGTTCAGATAACTAGCCTTTTAGATGAACTGGGGCTGTCGCGCCAATTCAGCGTCGTCTCACTGCCGATGCTCCATAAGGGGATCAACCGAGGCAGTCCCGCCCCGGCCTGATGCGAGGAGCAACATATGAGAACCGTTTCAAAAGCCCTGCTCGGAACCGTCGCCGCAGGTGCGATGGCGGTGACTTCGGCAGCCCCCGCAATGGCCCGCGATCGTTACGGTCGCGACGACGGTATCAGCACGGGCGAAGTGATCGCCGGCGCCGTCATCCTGGGCGGCATCGTCGCCATCGCCAGCTCGATCGGCAAGAACCGCGACCGGTATCGCGGGGACCGCCGTTACGATGCCCGCTATCGTGACAATTATTATCGCAGCCGGGGCAATCCGCGCGCCGCGGTGGAGCAGTGCGTGCGCGCCGCGGAAGGCAATGCCAACCGCTACGGCTATCGCGCCGACGTCACCAATATCAGCCGGGTGAATGACACGCGCTATGGCTGGCAGGTTCGCGGCAACATCGCCGTCGATGCGGGCCGGGGCTATGGCCGCTACAATCGCCGCGGTGGCTACGACACCGGTCGCTTCAGTTGCGACATCAGCCGCGGCCGCGTGGTCGACATCGACTATCACGGTATTCGCGGGCTGCGGTGACGCAATCTCTCGCAAAGCTGCGGTTCAGCCTCACGACAGGCTGAACCGCGCATTTTCCGCCTCTTCCCTATCGAAAGGGTGATTTCATCATGACACGACTGCCTTCCCTGCTCGCCGGACTTGCCGCCGCTTCGATGGCGGTCGTGCCTATTTCCGCCTCTGCGGCGCAGGTAGAGACTCCGGTTTCGCCTGCCGTCTATGATCAGGGGTCGGCTCTGGCCTTCCTCGATGCGGATGCGCACCAGTACGACCGGCGGTGGCGCGATCGCCGCTATCGCCACCATCGCGACGACAACGGCATCACCGGCACCGACATCCTGATCGGGGCGGCGGTGATCGGCGGCCTGGCCGCGCTCGCCACCGCCAGCCAGAAGCCGCGCGAGGAACCCCGCTACGAGCCGCAATACAACGACGATTATCCGCAGGCCCCCGATCAAGCCTATAACGACCAGGCCTATGACGATGGCTATGCGCCCGCCGACGGGCAGTACGACGATCAGACCTATTACAATGCCCGCGCCCGGGCCGGCTCCCCGGCACCCGACGCGCCGTCGGGCGCGTATGATTACGATCCGAATGCCCGGTCCGACTATCCCGGCGGTCCCCCGGCGGACTATTACGGCGACTGATTTTCTTCTTCCGCTGTTGCCGCGGCCCGTTCATGATAAGCCGGCAGCGCCAGATTGAAGCGGATGGCGGCGCTGCGCAGCGCGTAGCCTGCCGCCGTCGCTCCGGTCCAGGTGAAGCCCCGAGCGATATTAAGCTCGGTGCCGATGGCGCACAGCGTTGCGGAAAGAGCCGAGGCAGTAACGTACAGCTCCGGCTTCATCAGGATCGACGGGCGTCCCGCCACCACGTCACGGATAATGCCGCCCACGCACCCCGTCACCACGCCCATCATTGCGGCGGGGACGGGCGGAACGCCATAGGTCATCGCTTTGGCCGTGCCGAGAACCGCGTAGGCGGTGAGGCCCAGTCCGTCAGCATAGTCGAGCAGATGGCCGGTCCAGATGCGGGTCGGGGTGAACCACACCGCCAGCGCCACGATCAGCGTCACCGCCGCGACCCAGGGATCGTGAATCCAGAACACCGGTGCACCGATCAGCAGGTCGCGGATCGTCCCCCCGCCGACCCCGGTGACGAGGGAGAAGAAGGACAGGGTGACGAAGGTTTGCCGCTCGCGCGCGGCGATCAGCGCCCCCGACAGCGCGAACACCGCCACGCCGGCCAGATCGAGCCAGTCGAGCAGCGGCGTCAGGATGGTTTGTGCGTCTGGCATCACGGCACGCTGGGGCAGGAGAGAATCATGCGCGGCCCATTAGGCCCCTCGCGCGTATGGCACCACCCGTTGCGCGCCGCCCATGTGCCGCGGTTGCCGTGACACGCCGGGCACCGCCCGTTAGATCGACCGTTGATACCGTTCATCGCAAAGGAACCCCGCCCATGCGCAAAGCCATTCTCCCGCTTCTCCTGACGACAGCCGCGTGCGCAGCGCCGATGGCCGATACAACCGATATTGCGAGTACCCGGTCTGCGTCGCACGAGGGGTACGACTTGGACGCGCAATACGCGAAGCTGGCGGAAATCCAAATGGACCCGGATACGTCCTACCTCTCCGCCGAAGAGCGCGACGTGGTGAACCTGCTGATCCAGGCGTCCGACCTGATGAGCGAGATCTACCTGCGGCAGCGCTATGCCGACAATCCGCAAATCCGCACCGCCATCTCGCGCATCCGGCGGGCCGATCGCGACCGGCTGCTGGCGATGTTCGACCGCAATTTCGGGCCGTGGGACGAGATCGCGGAACTGCATCCCTTCTACGGCACCGACGCCATGCCGGAAGGGGCGGGCTTCTACCCCACCGATATGACGCGCGAGGAATTCGACGCCTATCTCGCGGCGCATCCCGATCAGAAGGATGCGCTCACCAGCCCCTACACCGTGGTGCGGCGCGATGGCGACGCGCTGAAGGCGATCCCCTATTCGGTCGAATACGCGCAGTGGCTCAAACCCGCCGCCGCGCTGCTGGAGAAGGCGGCGGCGCGCACCAGCAATCCGAGCCTGAAGAAATTCCTGAACCTGCGGGCCAAGGCCTTCCTCACCGACAATTACTATCAGAGTGAGCTCGCCTGGATGGATCTGAAGGACACCCCGATCGAAGTCGCAATCGGCCCGTACGAGGTCTATACCGACAGGCTCTACGGCACGAAGACCGCGTTCGAGAGCTTCGTCACCCTGCGCAATCCCGAGGAAAGCGCCGCGCTGGCGAAGTACAAGAACTACCTGCGCGACATGGAAAAGAACCTGCCGATCGAGGACCGGTACAAGAACTTCGAACGCGGTTCGGAAAGCCCCATCGCGGTGGCGGACCAGGTGCATGGCGGCGGCGACAACGAGCCGGGCGTGCAGACCATCGCCTTCAACCTGCCGAACGACGAGCGCGTGCGCGAGGCCAAGGGCGCGAAGAAGGTGATCCTCGCGAACGTACTCGGCGCCAAATACGATCGCATCCTGAAGCCGATGGCGGGCGTGATCCTGAAGCCAGATCAAGCCGCGCTGGTGGCGAAGAAATACATGGAGCTGGAAACGCTGTTCCACGAGCTGTCGCACAGCCTGGGGCCGGGCAGCATCACCGTCGACGGGCGCAGGACCACGGTCAGCGCTGAGCTCAAGGACCAGTATTCCGCGCTCGAGGAATCGAAGGCCGATGTGATGGGCGCGTACAATGTGCTCTACATGATGGAGCGCGGCGAAATCCCCGCCAGCGAGAAGCAGCAGCTGCTCGCCTCCTACTTCGCCGGCATCTTCCGCGCGGTTCGCTTCGGTACCGAGGAAGCGCACGGCAAGGGCGCGGCGCTGCAATACGGCTATCTGAAGGAGAAGGGCGCGTTCCGCTGGGACGATGTGGCGCAGCGCTACGTGGTCGATTACGCGAAGATGGAAAGTGGCCTCACCGATCTCCTCCACGACCAACTGATGCTGCAGGCGCGGGGCGATTACGCCGGCACCAAGGCGTTCTTCGCTCGCTACGCCAGGCTGGACGATCACGCCCGGGCCGCGATCGCCGCGATTGGCGACATCCCGGTCGATATCGACCCGATCTATCCGGAGCGTATCTGATCGCGATCGGGGTGGCCGTGAGCGCTGCCCGCCCTATTCGCGCCTGGCGGGCATCTCCTGACCGTTCTGGAACAGGGTCAGGCCGGTGACCTTGCCGCTGTCATCGCGGGTGAATTCCACCACCGCGTCGACCACTTTCAGGAAGAAGCGGTCCGGCTTCTCGGCGTAGAGCTGGAACTCGGGCTGGTTGGTGGCCTGGGCCATCAAATGATCGCCCTCGCGCCGGATGGTGATCGCGAAAGTCGGCGCGAGGCGATAGGTGCCCGGGTATTCGTCCAGCGTCTCGGCCGACACCGCGACCTCATGGCGCACCGTGACCGGCGTGGCCTCGCGGCCCTGCGCCAGCTTCATCAGCGATGTGCCGAGGCGCGAGGCGGCGGGGCCATTCATGTTGGCGAGCACCGCCACCGTCACCTTGCGGTCGGGATCGTAGCCGAGCCAGCTGTTGAAGCCCTCGATCCCGCCGCTGTGCGAGATCGTCGTCGCGTCGCCTTCGCGCTGGACCAGCACGCCGAGCGCGTAGTCGTCGCGCGCCACGGTCAGCAGGTCCTTCATGCTGGCGGCGGGTAGCAGCTTGCCGCTGAACAGCGCGCGCTCCCATTTGAGCAGATCGCGGGTGGTGGAATAGAGCCCGCCCGCGCCGAGGGGCCACGACATGTCGGCATAGGGCGCGTTGAGCGGCCCGTCCGGCCCCGGCGCGTAGCCGGACGCGCGATGCATGACGATCGCGCTCTGATCGTCATAGGCGGTGTCGGCCATGCCTGCCGGCTGGAACAGATTCTCGCGCACGAAGTCCGCATAGGATTGGCCGCTCAGGCGCTCGACGATACGGGTGAGGACGATATAGTTGGAATTCGAATAGTCGTATTTGGAGCCCGGTTCGAATTCCAGCGGCAGGTCGCGGAACAGCGCGATCGGCTCGCCTTCGGCGGTCGGCCGGGCCTTTTCAGCGTCGAACGCGTCGAGCCCGGTGAAATTGACGATGCCGGAGGTGTGGGTGAGCAGGTTGCGCACCGTGACCTTCGCCCAGGCGGGCGGGGTGTCGGGGAGATAGGTCGAAACCGGCGCGTCCAGCTTCAGCTTGCCCTGGTCGCGCAGCATCAGCGTGGCGACGGCGGTGAACTGTTTGGTCAGCGAGCCGATGCGGAACTTTGTGTCGCCATCGTTGGCGACGTTCCATTCGAGGTCGGCATCGCCATAGCCCCGGTCGAACAGCACCGTTCCGTCGCGCGCGACCAGTACCGCGCCCATGAACTGCCCGGACTCCGATTCGGCATCGGCGAAGCGGGCGATGTCGGCCTCGCTCTGAGCATGGGCGGGTGTGGCGATGGCGACCAGTGCGGCCAGCCCGAGTGCGAAACGGTTCATTGCTATCCCTCCAGCGTGTGTTACAATGGTAATACACGCTGGCGAGGAGCGCAATCGTATCGCTACGATCGACTTCTTGTGAAAGGTCGCGCCGATGGCGCTGACCGCGTTTGGCCAAGCAGTCCGAGCGCCAGCCCGTAGCCGAGTATAGGGGCGGCGCCGTAACCGATCAGCGCTGTCGGATAGGGGCCGATCAGGCTGGCGAGCACGAGGCCGCCGAAGGATGCGGCCAAGGCAAGCCGTGGAAGCTTCTCGACTGGCGCGGTCAGCAGGGCGACCAGCCCCACGATCGCCGCGGCAGCCAGGACGAGCACCCACACGAGCGACTGCGCGGCTGCGGTTGCGAAAACGTGCTCGACGAACATTTGCGGTTCCAGCGTGTCGCTCAGGCGCAGCACCACCGCCGCGACGATCCCCGCCACGCCGAACAGCGCCAGGGACGTCTCCCTGCCAACCATCCCGATCGCGCCCACGCCAAGGGCGAGCGACAGCGCGAGCGCGGCATCGGGTTGCAGAATCGCGGCAAGGAGCGCCAAAGGTGCGCCGACGAGCAGCAGCAAGCGCTCGCGCGTCATCAGGACCAGCAGGGCGGGCAGCGCCAGTCCGCCAGCGTGTAGCGTGACTGGACCGAGCGGCAACCAGCGCGAGATGCCATCAAGATGCGGGCCACTCGCAAGCGGCAAGAACAAGAGAAGGAGTAGAAAGGCGAAGAGCCCGCGCCGCATCATCGCGCCATGCGGCGGGCGCAGCCAAAGCGCCGCGGCCAGACTGATGGCCAGCGCTACGGCGTTGACGGCGATATACTGTCGCGGCGCCCCGTTACCCGCCATCCAGACGATCCCTGCCAGTACCGGGAACGCCAGGAAGGGCAGGACGCGGTATCGTGGCCGGATCGCCATCAGCGGGCTTTGGTCATACGTGGATCGGCTTGCCCGTCACGCCCATCGCGGCTTCCTTCATCGCTTCGGCATGGGTCGGGTGGGCGTGGCAGGTGTAGGCGATGTCCTCGCTCGTCGCCCCGAATTCCATCGCCACTGCGGCTTCCGCGATCATCGTACCCGCGACGCTGGCGATGCACCATACGCCCAACACACGGTCGGTTTCCGCATCCGCGATCACCTTCACGAAGCCATCGGGCTCGTGATTGGTCTTGGCGCGACTGTTGGCCATCATCGGGAACTTGAACGACTTGACCTCGCCCGTTTCCTTCGCTTCCTCCTCGGTCAGGCCGACGCCCGCGATCTCGGGCCAGGTATAGACCACGCTGGGGATCACCGCGTGGTTCACGATGCCGGTCTGGCCCGCGATGTTTTCGGCACAGGCGATGCCCTCGTCCTCCGCCTTGTGGGCGAGCATCGGGCCGGGGACCACGTCGCCGATCGCCCACACGCCGTCCACCTTGGTGCGGAAGTCGTGATCGGTCTCGATCTGGCCACGCTTGTTGGTTTCCAGCCCGATCGCGTCGAGGCCGAGGCCGTCGGTGTTCGGCCGCCGCCCGATCGAAACGAGGACGCAATCGGCCTCCATCGTTTCCTCGTCGCCGCCTGCCGCGGGTTCCAGCGTCAGAGTCGCCTTCTTGCCCTTCACGGTCACGCCGGTAACCTTGGTCGAGAGCTTGAATTCGATGCCCTGCTTCGTGAAGATCTTGTTCGCTTCCTTGCGAATGTCGCCGTCCATACCGGGCAGCACCTGGTCGAGAAATTCGACGCAGGTCACCTCGGCCCCCAGGCGACGCCATACGCTGCCCAGCTCCAGCCCGATCACGCCTGCGCCGATGACGACCATCTTCTTGGGCACCTTGGGCAGTTCCAGCGCGCCGGTGGAATCGACCACCACATGGTTGTCGTTGTCGACCTCGACACCGGGCAGCGGCGTGACGGCGGAACCTGTTGCGATGATGATGTTCTTCGCCGTCTTGGTCTCTCCGCCGACCTCTACCGTATGCGCGTCCTTGAATTTGGCGTAGCCGTTCAGCCAGTCCACCTTGTTCTTCTTGAACAGGAAGGCGACGCCCTTGGTCAGACCCTCGACCGCGTCGCGGCGCTGGGCGTGCATCTGGTCGAGATTGAGCTTGGGGGTCACGTCGATCCCCAGCTCCTTCATCGTGCCGTTCGCTGCCGCGTCGAAATACTCGCTGGCGTGAAGTAGCGCCTTCGACGGGATGCAACCGACATTGAGGCAGGTGCCGCCCAGCGTCTCGCGCCCTTCGGCACAAGCGGTCTTCAGCCCCAGCTGCGCCGCGCGGATCGCGGCGACATAGCCGCCGGGTCCGGCACCGATGACGAGGACGTCGTAGTCGTAGTTCTGGTCAGCCATATCAAATTCCGCTCATCCTGAGCTTGTCGAAGGATCTTAGTTTTCACCGCGGCACCCCAAGGAAGGGCGGGGCGTCGACAAGCTCGGCCCGAGCGGTGTGGGTTCAACTCTTACAGGTCGATCAGCATCCGGGTCGGATCCTCGATCGCCTCCTTGATGATCTTCAGCGCGGTCACGGCTTCACGCCCGTCGATCAGGCGGTGGTCGTAGCTCAAAGCGATATACATCATCGGACGGATTTCGACCTTGCCGTCGATCGCGACCGGGCGGTCCTCGATCCGGTGGAGGCCCAGAACCGCGCTCTGCGGGGGATTGATGATCGGGGTGCTCATCAGCGATCCGAACACGCCGCCATTGGAGATGGTGAAGGTGCCGCCCTTCATGTCTTCCATCGTCAGCGTGCCTTCGCGCGCGCGGCTGCCGAAATCGGCGATGTCCTTCTCGATCCGTGCGAAGCCCTTCTTGTCCGCGTCGCGGATTACCGGGACCACCAGACCGTTGGGAGCGCTGACCGCGACCGAGATGTCGACGAAGTCGTGGTACACGATCTCGTCGCCTTCGATATAGGCGTTGGCCGAGGGCACGTCCTTCAGCGCGAGGCACGCCGCCTTCGCGAAGAACCCCATGAAGCCCAGCTTGATGTCGTGCTTCTTCGCGAACAGGTCCTTGTACTTCTCGCGCGCTTCCATGACCGCGGTCATGTCGCAATCATTGAAGGTGGTGAGCAGCGCGGCGTTTTCCTGCGCGCCCTTCAGCCGCTTGGCGATGGTCTGGCGCATCCTGGTCATCTTGACCCGCTCTTCCTTGCGCTCGCCCGACGCGGACGGGGTGGGGGAGGGGGCAGGCGTGCTCTGACTCGGCGAGGGCGTATCGCCTTTCGCCTTGGCGGCAGCGATCACATCTTCCTTGGTCAGGCGACCGTCCTTCCCCGTACCCTTGATGGTCGAGGGATCGACCCCGTGTTCCAGCACCGCGCGGCGGACCGACGGGGACAGGGCTTGCGTGTCGTCGCTTGCCGGGGATTCACCAGAGGGAGCCTGCTGACCCGCATTCTCGGGCTTGGCCGCGTCGTCCGACTTGCCTTCCTTGGGAGCGGGGGAGGGCGATGGCGCCGGCGCGCTGTCACCACCGCCGCTTTTCGCCTCCGCGCCTTCGTCGACCGTCGCGATCACCGCGCCGACTTCGACCGTGTCGCCTTCGTTCGCCACATGCTCCGCGAGCACCCCCGCGACCGGGGACGGTACCTCGACCGAGACCTTGTCGGTTTCCAGGCTGGCGATGGGTTCGTCCACCTCCACTGCATCGCCCGGCTGCTTCAGCCATTCGGCGATCGTGCCCTCGGTGACCGATTCACCGAGCTGGGGGACCTTGATTTCGGTTGCCATGCGTCAGCCCTTCGCCTTCTTCTTGTCGTCTTCGATACGGCATTCGCGTGCCGCCACGCCGCCATCCGCCAGGCCGAGAGCGACCTGGACCAGCGATTCCTGTTGTACCTTGTGCCGGTTGGCGAGGCCCGTCGCCGGGCTCGCCGCTACTTCGCGGCCGGCATAGCAGGGGCGCATCCCTTCGCGGCCCGCCTTTGCCAGCGCCTGTTCGATCAGCCCGTCGACGAAGAACCACGCGCCGTTGTTCTTCGGCTCTTCCTGGCACCAGACCACGGTTTCGAGGTTCTTCATCCGCTCCAGCCGCACCGCCAGCGGATCGCCGGGGAAGGGATAGAGCTGCTCGATGCGCACGATGGAAACGTCGTCCAGCCCTTCGGCGTCGCGCTTCTCCATCAGGTCGTAAGCGACCTTCCCGCTGCACAGGACCAGGCGCCGCACCTTGTCGTCGGGCACGTCCACCGGGTCCGACAGGATACGCTTGAACTGGCTGTCGCCGGTGAACTCTGCCGCCGCGCTCTTCGCCATGGGATGGCGCAGCAGGCTCTTAGGCGTCATGATCACCAGCGGTTTGCGGAAACTGCGCAGCATCTGGCGACGCAGGACGTGGAAATAGTTCGCCGGGCTGGTGATGTTGCACACCTGGATGTTGTCGTTCGCGCACATCTGCAGGAAGCGTTCCAGCCGGGCGGAGGAGTGCTCCGGCCCCTGGCCCTCGTATCCGTGCGGCAGCAGCAGGACGAGCCCGTTGGCGCGCAGCCACTTGACCTCGCCGCTCACGATGAACTGGTCGATCATGATCTGCGCGCCATTGGCGAAGTCGCCGAACTGCGCCTCCCACAGCACCAGCGTCTTGGGATCGGCCAGTGCGAAGCCGTATTCGAAGCCGAGCACGCCGTATTCGGACAGCGGGCTGTCATAGACCTCGAACTTGCCGTGGGGCAGGGTGGCGAGCGGGATATGCTTGTGCTCGTCCTTCTGGTCGACCCAGACGGCGTGCCGCTGGCTGAAGGTGCCGCGCCCCGAATCCTGTCCCGACAGGCGCACCCCGAACCCTTCGGTGACGAGGCTGCCGAAGGCTAGTGCCTCCGCGGTCGCCCAGTCGAGCCCCTCGCCCTTCGCGAACATCTCGCGCTTGGCATCGAGCACCCGGTTGAGCGTCTTGTGGATGTTGAGTCCCTCGGGCACCTCGGTCAGCGTGCGGCCAAGGCTGTCGAACAGCTTCTTCGGAATAGCGCTTTCGACGTTGCGGCGCGCGGTCTCCGCGTCGGCGGGCTTGTTCAGGCCCGACCAGCGACCGCTGAACCAGTCGGCGGCGTTGGGCATGTAGCTTTCGGCGGCGTCGAATTCCTCAGCCAGATGCGCCGTGAAATCCTTCTCGTAGGTGCCGACGAATTCGCCGTCGATCACCTTCTCGTCCTTCAGCCGGTCCGAATAAAGCACGCTCACCTTCGGATGCTTCCGGATGCGGTCGTACATCAGCGGCTGGGTGAAGCTCGGCTCGTCGCCTTCGTTATGGCCGAAGCGGCGATAGCACCACATGTCGATCACGATGTCGCGGCCGAAGCGCTGGCGGTACTCAATCGCCAGCTTGCAGGCGAAGGTCACCGCTTCGGGATCGTCGCCGTTCACATGCAGGATCGGGGCCTGCACACCCTTGGCAACATCGCTGGGGTAAGGGGACGATCTGGCGAATTGCGGGCTGGTCGTGAAACCGATCTGGTTATTGATCACGAAGTGAATGCAGCCGCCCGTGTTGTAACCGCGCACGCCGGAGAAGCCGAGGCATTCCCACACGATGCCCTGCCCCGCGAAGGCCGCGTCGCCGTGGATCAGCACGGGCAAGACCTGCTCGTGCTTCTTCAGGTCGTCGCGGATCGCCTGTTGCGCACGGGTCTTGCCCAGCACCACCGGGTCGACCGCCTCGAGATGGCTCGGATTGGGGACCAGCGACATATGGACCTGGATCCCATCGAATTCGCGATCGGTGCTGGTACCGAGGTGATACTTCACGTCGCCCGATCCGCCGACATCGTCAGGGTTGGCGCTGCCGCCCTGGAATTCGTGGAAGATCACTTTGTACGGCTTCGCCATCACGTTCGAAAGCACGTTCAGCCGGCCGCGATGCGCCATGCCGTAGATGATCTCGCGCACGCCCATCTGGCCGCCATACTTGATCACCGCTTCCAGCGCGGGAATCATCGATTCACCGCCGTCGAGGCCGAACCGCTTGGTCCCCACATATTTCTTGCCGAGGAAGTTCTCGAACTGCTCGCCGCGGATCACGGCAGCCAGGATCGCGCGCTTCCCCTCGTCGGTGAACTGGATCGTCTCGTCGGGGCTCTCGAACCGCTCCTGCAGGAACCGCCGTTCCTCCACGTCGGAGATGTGCATGTATTCGAGGCCGACCTTGCCGCAGTAATCGGCACGGAGCTTGTCGACGATTTCCTGCGGGGTCGCCCATTCGAGGCCCAGCGTGCCACCGACATAGACCTCGCGCTTCAGCGCGTCGCCGGTGAAACCGTGCCAGTCCAGCTTCAGGTCCTGGGGAATCTCACGGTGGCTGAGTTCGAGCGGGTCGAGATTGGCGGAGAGATGCCCACGCACGCGATAGGTGCGGATCAGCAGCATCGCCCGGATCGAATCCGCCGCCGCCTGCTCGATCGATGCGGCATCGGTGGGCTTGCCCGCCTTCTTCGCCGCTTCCTTCACCGCGATCTTCATCGCGGTGGGATCGAGCGCTTGCGTCAGCTCGCTTTCGGACTCCACCCCGGTCAGCGGCCAGCGCGGGTTGCCCCAGCTCGGCCCCTGCTGCGGCCCGTCCTGGTCGCCCAGCTCGGGGAGGAAATCGTGTGCTTCGTTACCCATGCCGGGTCACCTTTTGCATAGCGCGTTTGTCGGCGGTGTATTAAGCCAATGCCCGAACGCCGCGGTCGGTCCCTGAACCCACCGCGGCGTGGGGAAGTGTCAGGCCGTTTCCTTCAGCATCGCGTCGAGCGTGGTGCCGAGTTCGCTGGGGCTGGGCGAGACGCGAATGCCCGCATCTTCCATCGCCGCGATCTTGTCGTCGGCGCCGCCCTGGCCGCCCGAGACGATCGCGCCGGCATGGCCCATGCGGCGGCCCGGAGGGGCGGTGCGCCCCGCGATGAAGCCGACCATGGGCTTCGACCGGCCCTTGGTGCGCTGTTCCTTGATGAAGGCCGCGGCCTCTTCTTCCGCGCTGCCGCCGATCTCGCCGATCATGATGATCGACTTGGTTTCCTCGTCGTCAAGGAACAGGTCGAGCACGTCGATGAAGTTGGTCCCGTTGACCGGATCGCCGCCGATGCCGACCGCAGTCGACTGGCCCAGGCCGACCTGCGTCGTCTGGTGTACCGCCTCGTAGGTAAGGGTGCCCGAACGCGACACGACGCCGACCGAACCCTTCTGGAAGATGGAGCCGGGCATGATGCCGATCTTGCACTCTTCGGGCGTCAGCACGCCGGGGCAGTTCGGACCGATCAGGCGCGACTTGGAGCCTTCCAGCGCCGCCTTGGCGCGCACCATGTCCAGCACCGGGATGCCTTCGGTGATGCAAACGATCAGCTCGATCTCGGCATCGATCGCCTCGCAGATCGCGTCCGCGGCGAAGGGCGGCGGCACGTAGATGCAGCTGGCGGTCGCGCCGGTGGCGTCCTTCGCTTCCTTCACCGTGTCGAAATTGGGCAGGCCGATATGCGTGCTGCCACCTTTGCCCGGCGTCACGCCTGCCACCATCTGCGTCCCGTAATCGAGCGCCTGCTGGGTGTGGAAGGTGCCGGTATCGCCGGTCATCCCCTGCGTGATGACCTTGGTGGAATTGTCGACGAGGATGGACATAGGTGGGTTATTCTCCGGGTTGGACCACGACGGCGAGGGCGACGAGGCCCTGTTCGTCGTCGTCTTCGAAAGTGAGGACGATCATGTTCGCGCCCTGTCGATAGATGGTCTGATCAGCGCTCGCGCCGTCTTCGTCCGCTTCCTCGCCCGCCGTTTCGCCGGCTCCGAAGGCGTCGGTGAAGGCCGCCTTCACGGCTTCCTTGCCCGCATCCCCTGCGGACAGGACGCCCATCGAAACGCATACCGGCGCTTCGTCCTGCGACTGCGGCACGATCACCAGCGGATCGCCGTCGCCACGTTGCAGGAAGGTGACGGGAATCGGCAGCGCGGCACCATCGCCGTCAGTCAGCGCGAGTTCGCTCCAGCCGGTGCCGATGAAGCGCGCGATATCCACCGCGCTGCCGTCGCTGGCCGCGGCGCAGGTCGTCGCCGCGTCGCGCAGGCTGGCCGCCTCGACATCGGGCAGGCTGTCGGTCGGATCGGCCGAAACGTCCTGCGCCAGCGCGGCGGAGGGGAGGGCGATGGCGGCGCAAGCCAGCGCCAGACCGCGGATTGAATGCGTAATTCCGTAAGCCATCACTTCACTCCTCGACAAAGGGGCTGCCCCCAACACGAACCGGGGAACGATACCGGCACCGTCCATGAACGGCGCCGGAACCGCTTCCTCGTCCGGCGCTCAGTTCTTCAGGCTGCTATCGATACCCTTGCACGCATCGAGGAGTTCCTCGACGGCGTCGGTCGATACCTTGAGGTTCGACTTCTCCTCGTCGGAGAGCTCGATTTCGACCACATCCTCGATCCCGTCCGCGCCGATGATGGCAGGGACACCGACATACAGGCCGTCGACGCCATACTTGCCCTCGACATAGGCGGCGCACGGGATGACGCGCTTCTGATCGCCGAGATAGGCTTCCGCCATGCTGATCGCGCTGGTGGCGGGGGCGTAGAACGCGCTACCGGTCTTGAGCAGGCCGACGATCTCGCCGCCGCCCTTGCGGGTACGGTCGACGATCTCGTCGATGCGGCCCTGGTCCACGCCCTTGATCTTTGCGAAATCCTTCACCGGGATGCCGTTGATCGTGGTGTAGCTGGTGACCGGGACCATGGTGTCGCCGTGGCCGCCGAGCACGAAGGCGTTCACATCCTTCACCGACACGTCGAATTCCCACGCGAGGAAGGTCGCGAAGCGCGCGCTGTCGAGCACGCCCGCCATGCCGACGACCTTGTTGTGCGGCAGGCCGGAGAATTCGCGCAGCGCCCAGACCATCGCGTCGAGCGGGTTGGTGATGCAGATCACGAACGCGTTGGGGCAATTGTTCTTGATGCCTTCGCCGACCGCCTTCATCACTTTCAGGTTGATGCCGAGCAGGTCGTCGCGGCTCATGCCCGGCTTGCGCGGGGAGCCGGCGGTGACGATCACGACGTCCGCGCCCGCGATGTCGGCATAGTCGTTGGTCCCGGTAATCTTGGCGTCGAAGCCCTCGACGGGTCCGCACTGGCTCAGGTCCAGCGCCTTGCCCTGGGGCAGCCCCTCGGCGATATCGAACAGGACGATATCGCCCATTTCCTTCTTCGCGGCGAGGTGGGCGAGCGTGCCGCCGATCATGCCGGAGCCGATGAGCGCGATCTTCTTGCGAGCCATAATCCTTGGACTGTCCTTCCTGCGCGCGGGACCGGATCGGTATGACCGGAGGCCGACCCCGTCGTCCCGCGAGCGGGGGGCCCGGATGATCGGGGCCGAGTTAGGCGTCGCGGGAGGGGAATGCAACCGGGAATAGTAGCGATCTCAGGCGGATGAATGACATTGGTTCGCAATTGCAATAAGCGCTGTAGCTGGAGCGCTCTCTCGCACCGTGGTCAGGGTTCGGCAACGCCGCGCCGTTGCCGTGAGCCAGCTACCCCAACCGCCGTTCGGTCGGATTCTCCGTAACCTCCGTCGGTTCGTCCGCAGGGCCGAAATCGTCGCGCTCGCGCGCCAGCAGCATCGACGCCAGATAGTCCGGCACCGCGCGGCTGAAATAATACCCCTGGCCGAGCGTGCACCCGGCCCGGGCGGTCGCGCGCGCCTGATCCAGCGTTTCGATCCCTTCCGCGACGATTTCGAGATTCAACTGCGCGCCCATTTCGGCCACCGCGCGGATGATCGCCTCCGCCTTGCGCCCGGCCTGCGGGCCAGAAACGAAGCTGCGGTCGACCTTGATCTTCGAGAACGGATATTTGTTGATGTAACCGAGCGAGGAGTAGCCGGTGCCGAAATCGTCCATCGCGAAGCGTACGCCAAGCGCGGAAAGTTCGTGGATGAAGCCATCTGTCCCCGCGCTATCTTCCACGAACAGGCTCTCGGTCACTTCCAGTTCGAGCCGTTCGGGGGCCAGCCCCGCATCGCGCAGCGCCGCCTGGATGCCCAGCGCCGCACCGGGTGCCTTGATCTGCAAGGGCGAGAGGTTGACGGCGACGCGGACGTCGTCGGGCCAATGCGCGGCGGTTTTCGCGGCTTCGCGCGTGATCCAGTTGCCAAGCGTGACGATCAGCCCGGTTTCCTCCGCCACCGGAATGAATTCGCCGGGGCTCAGTTCGCCCTTTTGCGGATGGAACCACCGCACCAGCGCCTCGAAACAGCGGATGCGACCGGTGGCGAGATCGACCACCGGCTGGAAGAACACCGACAGCTCGTCGCGCTGGATTGCGCCGCGCAGTTCCTCTTCCAGTTCACGCTTGCGGGCGAGGTCGCGGGTCATGGCGGCATCGAAGAAGCGGGCGCGGTCCCGCCCTTCGATCTTCGCGTGGTACAGCGCCAGATCCGCCGCCTTCATGAGCGCCTCCGGCTCGCCCGCATCCTCTGGCAGCAGGGCGACCCCGATCGAGGTGTTGATCTCCAGCCGGTCGCCGTCGAAGCGCATGGGGGCGAGGAACTGCTCCAGGAGCTGGTTGGCGAGATATTCCGCCGCGCCCCGATCGTCGACCTCGCAAAACAGCACGAATTCGTCGCCGCCGAAACGGGCGAGCGTCGCCGTGGCGGGCATTGCGCTGCGCAGCCGGTTTGCGACCTCTTCCAAGACCCGGTCGCCGATCTGGTGCCCGAGCAGGTCGTTCACTTCCTTGAACCGGTCGAGGTCGAGCCAGAACAGCGCCAATTGCCGGTCGGCCGGCACGCGCATCAGCGACTTGACCAGCGACTGGTTCAGGCCGGCGCGATTGGCGAGGCCGGTAACGACGTCCGTCAGCGCCAGCGATTCCATCTTGCGCGCCAACCGTTCGCTGGTCTGCGCCGCCGCGACCGAATCGCGCAGCGTGTTGAACACCGTCATCGTGATCGAACCCATCGCCGGGCCGACCATGATCATGGTCAGGGCCAGAACCACCAGCGCATGCGAACCGTCGAGCAGGCAGGCGATAATGACGGGCACGAAGGTAAGGCCCAGCTGGCCCAGCGCGATGTACGGACGGCCCGCATTGCGCGCGCAGATGCCGATGCCGTAGCACAGGGCATTGGCGACCATCAGCGTCATCACCGCGTCGCCCGGGCGATAATGAACGGTCAGGGCGGCGGCCATGCCGTAGAACAAGGCGTAGGAAAACGCCCCGATCTCGTAGATCCGTTCCAGATGGCGCGTGGTGTTGCGCACATCGTCGGGCGAAAGGAAATATGCGACCGCGACCCGCGCGGCGGCGATCGTAGCGAATACGACTGCAATGGCGTTGAACAGCGGACGATCGATGAGCCAAGCGGCGATCCCGACCGCCATCAGACCATTCAGCGCGCCGATCGCCAGGCTGATGGGCTGGCTGTAAAGCGACACGACAAGCAAATGGCGCGCCTGGTTCGACAGCTCGTCGTCCCGGCGACGCGCCTGTCTTCTACGACGCTTCCGCACACGCTCGAAAAGTCTCGACATTCTTTGCGGGATAGTCCCGGGCATCTCTCTATTTGGTTAATGTCGCTATTACTGGCATCGCCAGCGGTTGATGGGGGCCTATGCGGGTGTCATTTCGCGGGAGGAGCGAAAGCGGTCCGCGAGTTCTTCCGCCAGTCGGCGGTCCAGGGTCTTGCAGATGCCACGCCACCATTCGTAGCGCTCCCGATCGCCGGCGAAGAAGGCGGTCTCGGCTTCCTCGGCGGCTCGGCTCGCGGCGTGGAGCCCGTGCTGGGAAAAGTGACGCAGCGCGGCGTTCACCATCTTCGGGTCGGTGGCGAGGTTCTGCGAGCGATTGCCATTATCGTTCGCCGCCCGTGCGCTCGCGCGCCTGGAAAGAGCGCGCACGACTGGAGAAGGCGCCACGCTGCGCGCCGCCGCATAGTAGAACTTCATGGTGTACAACCCACCCCGACAGTGATCCCCGGCGACCGTAACCGCCCCTGAGCCACCTATAGTGCGTGCAGGCTAAGGCTTTGCTGCCGCGAAAGGTTTCATGTGCGTTAACATTTGCCCGTCCCGCCTCCGGCCTGACCGCGTCCGTAAACCGTCATGGCCAAATGCGCGTCAACACGCGCGCAAAGGCTTGCCGCGCGCAGGACCGGGCCCTAAGGGGCGCGCGACGTCACGGGTTGTCCGGCGGGCGAGGGATCGACCGGCGGGCCTAAGAGGGAAGAGGGTGGAATACCCTCGCTGCCCCCGCAACTGTGACCGGGGAGCGCGCCTTCCAACACGCCACTGTCCCGAGCAAGTCGAAGGGTGGGAAGGCGGACGGCGCGCGACGATCCGGGAGCCAGGAGACCTGCCTGTGCGTGTCGTTCGGCCGGCGGGCGGGGTGTACCGGTGGCAAGCGGAGCGGGCATTTTCGCGCCTGCATTCCGTCATGGGCGACATTTCGCACATGATGGAGAAGTTATGCGTAAATACCTGATACTCGGCGTTTCCCTGGCGGCGATCGCGTCGCCCGCGCTGGCCCAGCCGCCCGCACAGCCCCACGAAAACACCGATCCCTACGCGCTCGAGGAGACGGAGATCACCGTCACCGCGACCGGCACCCGGATCGAGGTGGAGGACACCGGCCAGCCGGTAACCGTGATCGGCCGGTCCGAGATCGAGAGTATCCAGGGGGCCGACGTCACCCGCGTGCTGGAACGCGCACCCGGCGTCACCTTCACCCGCAACGGCCCGCCCGGGGCGACCACCGGCGTCAACGTGCGCGGCGCGGAAACCGCGCAGCTGCTGGTGCTGGTTGATGGGGTGCGGCTGAACGATCCCTCCAGCCCCGGCGGCGGGTTCGATTTCGGCAATCTGCTGTCCGGCACGCTGGCGAAGCTCGATCTGACGCGCGGCTCCAACTCCACCATCTGGGGGTCGGACGCGATCGGCGGCGTGCTGGAGGCGACGACGCGCAGCACGACCGGGATCGACGCGAGCGCGGAATACGGCGCGCGCGACACCGTCTATACGACCGCCACGGCGGGCATCGGCGGCGATACCGGCTATCTCGGCATCGGTGGCGATTATTATCGCACCGACGGTTTCTCCGCCGCCGCCGTCGGCACGGAGCCCGACGGGTTCGAGCATTATTCGATCAACGGGCGGGCGCGATACTACCTCGACCCCGCCAGCGAGATCTTCGCCACGGCGCGCTACGCCCGTGGCGACCTCGATATCGACGGGTATCCCGCGCCGACCTATACCTTCGGCGATACTCCGGAGACCCAGCGCACCAAGCAGCTCTCCGGCGCGGTCGGCGCGCTGCGCGATACCGGCACGCTGTACCTGAAGGCCTATTACTCCTTCGCCGATACGGACCGCGATTCCTACGCTTCCGATACGAGCGACACGCCCGCCTACAGCTACAAGGGCCGGTCGGACCGCATCGACGCGCGCGGCGAATACCGGCTGATCGGGCCGCTGCTGGTGGATTTCGGCGGCAGCTACGAATGGACCTCGTTCGAAAGCACCTATGACGCGCGGCAGAGCACCGGTATCGGTGGCATCTACGCGCAGGCGGGGATCGAGTACGGCGCGCTGTCCGCCCATGCGGGTGTCCGCCACGACGAGCACCAGGATTTCGGCGGCGCGACCAGCTTCGGCGCGGATGTCAGCTATGCCATCGTGCCGGGACTGCGCCTGCGCGCCAGCGTGGGCGAGGGCTTCAAGGCACCCACGCTCTACCAATTGCTGTCCGATTACGGGAACGAGACGCTGGTGCCGGAAAACAGCACCAGTTTCGATCTCGGCCTTGCCTGGGGCGACCGCTCGAAGGACGGCTACGCCGCTGTCACGCTGTTCCGCCGCGACACCGACGACCAGATCGATTTCGTGAACTGCACCGGCCAGACCACCGGCATCTGCACGAACCGGCCCTTCGGGACCTACGACAATGTGGGCAAGACCCGCGCGCAGGGCGTCGAGGTGGAGCTGGGCAGGGATCTGGGGGCGAACCTGTCCACCCGGCTCGCCTATGCCTTCACCGATACCGAGAACCGGACGCCGGGCGATGCGCGCGAGGGCAACGATCTCGCCCGCCGTCCGCGCCACGCGCTGACCGCCTCGCTCGACTGGCGCTCTCCGCTCGCCGGGCTGGTGCTGGGCGGCGACGTGCGGCTGGTGAGCGACAGCTTCGACGACAATTTTAATGCCACCCGGCTCGACGGTTACGCACTGACCACGCTGCGCGCCAGCCTGCCCGTGGGTGAGCGGTTCGAGCTGTATGGCCGGGTCGAGAACCTGTTCGACGTCGATTACACGAGCGTCGTCGGCTACGGCACGCCGGGCCGATCCGCCTATGTCGGGGCGCGGCTGAAGCTGTGAACCCGCGCGGCTGGACCGCCGCTTTCGCGGCGGCGGCGCTGGCGGGTTGCACCGCCGCGCCGCCGGTGCGCCAGACCGGTGCGGCGCACCCGACCATTGTCAGCCTCAACCCGTGCACCGATGCGATCTTGGGCGAGATCGCCCCGCCGGGCCAGGTCCTGGCCCTGTCGCACTACAGCCGCGATCCGGCGGCGAGTTCGATGTCGGTCGCGCGGGCGCAGCGTTACGGCACCACCGGCGGCACGGTGGAGGAGATCGCCGCGCTCGCGCCCGACATGGTCGTGGCGAGCGACTTCATCGCGCCCGCCACGCGCGCCGCGCTGACCGACATGGGAATCCGCGTGGAAACCTTCGGCATCGCATCCACAGTCACGAACAGTCGGGCGCAGGTTACGCGGCTGGCGGAGCTGGCCGATCGACAGCGGGAAGGCGCGGCTTTGAATGCGCGGATCGCGGCGGCGGTGGCGCCCGTTGCCGATGCGCCGGTTTCGACCGTGTTGTGGCAGCCGGGCGGCATCGTTCCGGGCGACAACACGCTGGCGACCGAATTGATGGCCCGGGCGGGGCTGGCCAGCCTGTCCGTCCAGCGCGGGCTGCGGCAGGCCGATTATCTCTCGCTGGAGCGGCTGACGGTCGACCCGCCGCGCCTGCTGCTAGTGGCGGGGAACGAGCGCGGCCAGCGCCACCCGGCGCTGCGCGGGATTCCCGGCATGGAGGTCGCGCGCTTCGATCCCTCGCTGCTTTATTGCGGCGGCCCGACGATCATCCGCGCGATGAAGCGGTTGCGAGAGATACGCGCTCAACTTTCCACCCTACCGCCTGCGGGAGGGGCGGGGGGTGAGCCTCCAACGCTATCGGCCAGAGCGGAAGCCCACCCCGCAGCGACTAACTTCGCCGTTGGCGCAGCAAGTCTCGCTGCCCCTCCCGTGGACGGGAGGGGTGGATGAGTCGCCTCTCCGCCATTCTCCTCGCGCTGCTGGCGCTCGCCTTCGGGCTTTCGCTGCTGGCGGGGCGCGTCTGGCTCGACCCGGCGAGCACGCCCAACGCCGCGATCATTCTGGCCGAACTGCGCCTGCCGCGCGGGGTGCTGGCGATCGTGGTCGGCGCGGGGCTGGGCGCGGCGGGCGCGGTGATGCAGGGCTATCTGCGCAACCCGCTCGCCGATCCCGGCCTGTTCGGGATTGCGCCCGGTGCGGCGCTGGGCGCGGTGGCGAGCTTCTGGTTCGGTCTGACGGCCAATGCCTGGCTGTTGCCGCTGTTCGCGCTGGCCGGGGCCGCCGGGGCGATGGCGCTGCTGGCTGCCATCGCGGGGCGGACGGGCGGGATCGCGCTGTTCACGCTCGCCGGGCTGATGATCGCGAGCCTCGCGGGCGCCCTCACCAGCCTGGTCATCAGCCTCGCGCCCAACGCCTTCGCGATGAGCGAGATCGTGACCTGGCTGATGGGCGCGCTGACCGATCGCAGCTGGCGCGCGGTGTGGATCGCCGCGCCGCTGACGCTGGCGGGGATCGCCTGCCTGTGGCGCACTGCGGCCGCGCTCGACGCGTTGACGCTGGGCGAAGGAGCGGCCCGCTCGCTCGGCATGCAACCGGGGCGCACGCTCGGCTGGCTCGTCGTCGGTGTGGGGCTCACCGTGGGCAGCGGGGTCGCGGTGGCGGGCATCATCGGCTTCGTCGGGCTGATGGTACCGCATATCGTGCGCCCCTTCACCGACCGTATGCCGAGTTCGCTGATCGGGCCGAGCGCTCTGACGGGCGCGCTGCTGGTGCTGGTCGCGGACAGCGCGGTTCGGGTACTGCCCACGGTTACGGAGCTTCGCCTCGGCATCCTGCTCAGCCTGCTGGGCGCTCCGTTCTTCCTTTGGCTGCTGATCCGCATGCGGCGGGGCCTCGCATGACGCTCGCCGCGCGCAATCTCGTCGTGCCCGGTCGGCTGGACCGCGTCTCGCTAACGCTGGAGCCGGGTGGCATCACGGCGATCTGCGGCCCCAACGGGGCGGGCAAGTCGACCCTGCTGCAATGCCTTGCCGGGCTGCTGGTGCCCGGCACCGGCGATCTCGTGCTCAACGGCAAGCCGCTCGACAGGCTGCATCCGCGTGCCCGCGCGCAGGCGATCGGTTACCTGCCGCAGCAACCGCAGGTCGCATGGGACGTCGCGGTCCGGCGGCTGGTCGCGCTCGGTCGTTTGCCCCATGGCGATCGGGGCGACGCGATCGTGGCGGAAATCATGCGGCGGCTGGACCTGACCGACTTCGCCGATCGCCCCATCTCCACGCTTTCGGGCGGAGAGCGCGCCCGCGTGCTGCTGGCGCGCGTGCTGGCGGGAACGCCGCGCTGGATCCTCGCGGACGAGCCGCTGGCGGCGCTCGACCTTGCGCATCAGCGCACGATCCTGCGCCATCTGCGCCGCGCCGCGCGCGACGGCGCGGGCGTGGTAATGGTGGTGCACGACCTCGCCCAGGCGATGAACCACGCGGACCGCGTCGTGGTGCTCGATCGGGGCAGCCTGGCGGCCGATGGGCCCCCGGAGGAAGCGCTGCATCGCGATCTGGTGGAGCAGGTATGGAGCATCCGCGCGCAGTGGATCGGCGAACAGGGCCGCCGCGCGCTGATCACGCTATAGCCGAAACGAAGGCGGGTCGGGTCCCTTATGTAGAAACTCGGCCCGCCCTTGCAGGTTACGAAATGTAACTACTTGGTTACCGGAGTTTGCGCAGAGGCGGTGGTCTGCCCCGGAAGCTGGCCGTCCGACGTGGTTCCGGTCGCATCGCCGCCTTCGTCACCCGGGATCAGGCCGTGCGCCTCCAGCAGCGGCTTTACATCCGGATTCCGGCCCGCGAACGCCTCGTACATCTTGAAATAGTCCTGCGTGCCGCCTTGGCTCAGCACCGTGTCGCGGAAATGCTGGCCGTTCTCGCGCGTCAGACCGCCGTGATCGAGGAACCATTGGCGGCTGTCTCGGTCCAGCATGGCAGTCCACAGATAGCTGTAATAGCCGGCCGAATAGCCGGTCGGGCTGGAGAAGATGTGGTTGAAATAGCTGCTGCGATAGCGCGGCGGGACCAGATCGATTTCCAGACCCAGATCGGTCAGCGACTTGCGCTCGTAGGCGTCGACTTTCTCCGGCGTGTCGATCGCCTTCGCCTGCGCGGCGGAGAGCGAGTGCCATTTCATGTCGAGCAGCGCCGCTTCCACCACCTCGCCGAAGTCGTAGCCCTGGTTGAACTTCGCCGCCGCCTCGATCTTGTCGATCATCGCGGGCGGGATGGGCGCACCGGTCTGGTAGTGCTTTGCATAGTTCTCCAGCACCTCGGGATAGGTCGCCCACATCTCGTTCACCTGGCTGGGATATTCCACGAAGTCGCGCGCGACCGCGGTGCCCGACATGCTGGGATAGGTCTGGTTGGCGAAGAAGCCGTGCAGGGCGTGGCCGAATTCGTGGAACATGGTGTTCACATTGTCGAAGCTGACCAGCTGCGGCTGCCCGTCGGGGGCCTTGGGAATATTGAGCACGTTGTAGATGACGGGCTTCGTCCCGTAGAGTTTGCTCTGCTCCACGAAATTGCTCATCCACGCGCCGCCGCGCTTGGACGGGCGCTGGAAGGGATCGAAATAGAACAGGCCCAGCTCCGACCCGTCCTTGTCGTAGACGGTGTAGGTCCACACGTCCGGATGATAGGTCGGGATGTCGGTACGCCGCTTGAAGGTCAGGCCGTAAAGCTTGTTCGCGGCGAAGAAGACGCCGTCTTCCAGCACCTTGTCCAGCTGGAAATACTGCTTCACCTGGTTCTCGTCGAGATCGAAGCGTTCCGCCTTCACCTGGTTGGCATAGCGATACCAGTCCCACGGCTGGACCTCGTAATCCCCACCATCGGCCTTGATCGCGGCGTCGAGCATCTGCGCATCGCGCCGCTGCGTCGCGGCGAGGGCCGGGACCATCTGGTTCATGAAGCCGAGCGCGGTCTTCGGGTTCTTCGCCATACGGTCCCACATCGCGTAGGTCGCCCAGTCGGGCTCGCCGAACAGCGCCGCCTTCTGTGCCCGCAGCGCGGCGATCTTCGCCAGCAGCACGCGGGTGTCGTATTCGGGATTGGTGCCGTCGGCGCGGTGGATACTGCGCATGAACAGCCGCTCGCGCACATCGCGGTTTTCCAGGCTGGGGAGCAGCGGCTGCTGGGTCGTGTTCTGCAGCGCGATGGCGAACTTGCCCGGCATCCCCTTTTCCGCCGCCAGATCGGCCGCGGCCTTGATCTCGCCATCGCTCAGCCCCGCCAGTTCCTCGCGCGTGTCGACGATCAGCGGCTGGTCGTTGGTAGCGGAGCGCACGTCCTGGCCGAATTCGGTGGTCAGTGTCGACAGCTCGGTATTGATAGCCTTCACCTGCTCGCGCTGCTGCGCGGTCAGCTTCGCCCCGGCATGGACCATGCCCTTGTAGGTTTCCTCCAGCAGCTTGGCCTGCTCGTTGTCGAGGCCCAGCGTGTCGCGCCGGTCATAGAGCGCCTGCACGCGCGCGAAGAGCGCCGGATTGAGCGAGATCGAGTCCGAATGGGCCGACAGCTTCGGACTGATATCGGTATTGATCTGGTCGAGCCGGTCGGTGGTGTTCGTGCCCGTCAGGGCGAAGAACACGGTCGCGACGCGGTTCAGCATCCGGCCCGATGTCTCCAGCGCGACGATGGTGTTGTCGAACGTCGGCGCGGCGGGATTGTTGGCGATCGCATCGACCTCCGCTTGGTGGATCGCCATGCCTTGCTCGAACGCCGGAACGTAGTCGTCTTCGGAAATCTGGCGGAAATCGGGGGCGTGGAACGGCAGCGTGCTCTCGCTCGCGAAATAGCCTGTCCCTTCCGGAATATCGGCACCCGCCATCACCTCGGCGTCGGAAGTATCGGCAACGGCCATGTCGTTCTCCATCGTGGTCGCGCAGGCCGACAGGGCGAGGGCGATACTGGTAGTGGCGAGGATACGGGCTTTCATGAAGTCTCTCTCCGGCAAACGTCGTGGGTGGTCCCCGGTTTCGCGAAGGCGGCGGGGAAGAATGTCTTGTCTAGCGAACCGTGCTTGAACCGAAGATTGATTGCGATTGCAACCGCCCTGCGCCCGCAACCCGGTGACAGCGCGCCGGTTACAGCGCCCCGGTCACAGCGCCCCCGTTCACAGCGAACGACGCGATCCGTCGCCCGCGGCGTGCCGGGCCGCCGCTGCGGCCTCGCCCAGCGCCTGGTGGTTGACGGTGACCAGACGCGGGCGTCCGCCCTTGCGGTCGACCACCAGCCACAGCGATCCCAGCTCGAAGAACGCGCCGCGATCCGGCACCACCGTGAGCTGCGACAGGTCGAGCCGCTGGAGCAGGGCCAGCATGCGATGGTCGAAGACGGTGTCGAAGGTTGCATCGATCGCCGCGGGATCGGTGATTTCGCGCCGGTCCCCGCGACCATCGATGAACAGCAGCGGCATCCCGACCTGTTTCAGCAAGGCGGCGCGGTCGCCGCTCTTCGCCGCGTCGCGAAGCGTTTCGATCGCCGCTTCGAATTCGCTGGCGGTCGTTCCCGTCGCGCAGGAAATCGCGCCTCCATCGGCCGCATCGTGCGCCCGGTCGAAAGAGGCATCGGGGTTTTTCTGTTCCTGCCAAACCACCAGCAGGCAGTCCTCCGCCGGGCGGACATCCGGCGCGCGCACTATCTGCGCCAGGGCTTTCTCGGTCGGTCGCGGGTCCGCGCCTTCGTTGCGGGAAGCGGGGCCATCGGAACACCCGGCGACGAGCAGCGCGGATGCCGCCAGCGCGCTAGCTGTTGACGAGCCTCGGGTTCGCATAATTTCCATCCAGAAAAATATTGGCGCGGCGCTCCGACCGATGGACAAGGCCCCCGGCGACCCTGCCGCCGGCGCTCGTGTAGTCGAGTTCGCGCGCGATGCCATCGTAATCTCCGGAAGCGATCGCGGCGTTGAGCATCGGGCTGTCGTCCGGCCCGGCGCCCCCTTCGCCGACATTGAAGACGAGGTCCACCAGCGCATCGAACTCGCGCTGGTAGAGGGGCAGATTGCCGACCAGTCGGGCAACGGCTTCCTCGGCGGTTTGCAAATCCTGCTTGAGGAATGCGAGCGCCTGTGCCCGGGTGATCCGGTCGCCGACCTGAAGGCCGTCGGCAGGGGTGACGAGATGGCCGACTCCCACCGTGGGATGTCCGGCGACGTCGCGGTAAACGGTCAGGCGCATTCCCTCTTCCTGCGACAGAGCCTTCAGCAGCTCCGGGCTGGCGGACTGGAACAGCGCCGGTTGGCGGTGGATGCGTGGATTGTTCGCCATGTCGAGGTCGTAGGACCAGCCATTGACCAGCTCTGACGCCGAGCGCGGCATCAGCTCTTCCGGCAAGGTGTTACCGATCAAGCCAAGCGCCATGGCCCCGGCGACCAGCGGCACCGAGGCTTCTCGCAAGGCCTGACCGCCGGAAACACGCGCTCGGAAGCCTCTGGCGCGGTTGCGCAAGCGCTCGCGCTCGCGACGACCCCGGGATTTCAGCCGCGATCGGCGGGATGGCTGTGGGTGGCTTTGCGCACCGCTCTGGGGCAAACTCGTCGAGCTTTTACGCGAATTCTTGAATCTTCGTCCGATGGGGGAGGTTATCTGGGGCCCCCTGCGCGGCAGCTGCGCCTTGGCTGAGCTGGGAAACTAACGAACTGGTTCATGGTCATCGTCTCGTCTGGCGGGCGCAAATCTCGCCCTGCGGATAGGTTTCTCGTGATATCAACGGTCCGGAAGCATGTTCGGTCCACATTTCGCCGATGCTGAGCCACGGCCCGGGGAGCGGGCGTATCGCTCGTCTCCACGGCGAATCGGGCATTTCACCTTGACGGCGGGGTACGATCGGCCATCAATGCGCGTGATCCAAGGGGGACAAATTTCATGCATTTTCGCTCGCTTTCGCTCGCCGCGCTGCTTCTGGCCGGCACCGCTCCAGTTGCCGCGCAAAACGCGCCGCCGATCGTCCAGCCGGGCGCGCCGGGGCAGCAGGGCAAGGCGCTGAGCGCGCAGGAAGCGAGCGACCTCGCCGACACGCGCTTTTCACCCGACGACGTGAAGTTCATGCAGGACATGATCGTCCACCACCAGCAGGCGGTCGACATGGTCGCGCTGGTGGACGAGCGCACCAATAACGAAACGCTGCGCGCCGCCGCCGACCGCATCCGCGCGAGCCAGGGCGACGAAATCCAGTTCATGCGCGACTGGCTGGAACAGCGTGGCCGGACGGCACCCGACCCGGCCCACATGCAGCACATGCAGCACGCCGGCATGGGCGACATGGCCGGGCATCACGCCACGATGCAGGGCATGGCGACGCCCGCGCAGATGAAGGAACTGGCCACGCTGAAGGGCGGGGCCTTCGACCGCATGTTCCTGACCCTGATGATCGCCCATCACGAGGGCGCGATCGACATGGTGGATGATCTGCTCGACCAGCCGGGCTCCGCCTACGATCCCGTGCTGTTCGAGTTCACCAACGACGTGACCAACGAACAGCAGTCCGAGATCGACCGGATGAGCACGATCCTGGCCGGGTTGTCGACCGATCCGCGCGCGCAGCTCGCCGCCGGTCTTACCGATGCGGGCGTCGCGGCACAGGGCCTGACGCTGGTCGAACACCTGCCCAAGCCGGCCGGGTTCTTCGATCCCGCCAATCCCGGCGGGTTGCAGCCGGAAATCGTCAAGGCCGACGCCGAGGCCGCCGAGGAGCCGACCAGCGAAACGTCGAGCGACGGCAAGGAAGGCACGCAGTTCGGCTCGCGCTCCTCGCTCCTCAGCTTCGCCAACACCGACATGGCGTTCCAGGGCGACATGATGGTCGCGGGCAATTACCACGGCTTCAACGTCTATCGCCTCGATCCGCAGGGGATGCCCAATCTGGTGAGCTCGGTCGTGTGTCCGGGCGGGCAGGGCGACATCTCGCTGGTCGGCGACATCCTGATCATGTCGGTCGAACAGACCCGCGGCCGCGTCGATTGCGGGCTGCAGGGGGTGCAGGGCGATGTGAGCGAGGACCGCTTCCGGGGCCTGCGCATCTTCGACATCTCCAACCCCGCCGCGCCGGTGCAGGTCGGGCAGGTGCAGACCTGCCGCGGCAGCCACACGCATTCGGTAGTCGATGCCGATCGCAACCGTATAATCGTGTATAATTCCGGCACCGCCAGCGTGCGCGACGAGGAGGAGCTGGCGGGCTGCGTCGGCGATGTGCCGGGCGATCAGAACACCGCCCTGTTCAGCATCGACGTGATCGAGATCCCGCTCGCCGATCCCGGCAAGGCGCGGATCGTGGACCGCCCGCGCGTCTTCGCGGAAGACGGCCAGATCGCCGGGCTGTGGCGCGGCGGCGACCATGGCGACGGGACGCAGCGCACCAGCCGGACCGACCAGTGCCACGACATCACCGTCTTCCCGAGCAAGAAGATCGCGGCGGGCGCGTGTTCGGGCAACGGCATCCTGCTCGACATTTCGGACCCGATGAAGCCCCGGCGGATCGCCGCGGTCAGCGACCCGGGCTTCGCCTACTGGCATTCGGCGACCTTCAACAATGACGGCACGAAGGTGATCTTCACCGACGAGTGGGGCGGCGGGGCCCGCCCGCGCTGCCGCACCTACGATCCCCGCGGCTACGGCGCCGATGCGATCTACGACATCGAGGGCGACCAGCTGGTGCGCCGCGGTACCTACAAGCTGCCCGCGCCGCAGGGCGACATGGAAAACTGCGTCGCGCACAACGGCTCCGCCGTGCCCGTGCCGGGCCGCGATATCTTCGTGCAGGCGTGGTACCAGGGCGGCATCTCGGTGATCGATTTCACCGACAGCGCCAACCCGAAGGAGATCGCCTATTTCGATCGCGGACCGATCGACGACGAGCAGCTGGTGCTGGGCGGGTTCTGGTCGGCCTACTACTACAAGGGCAAGATCTACGGCACCGAGATCGCTCGCGGGCTCGACGTGCTGGCGCTGGAGCCCACCGACGCGCTGAGCCCCGCCGAAATCGCCGCTGCTGCCGAGGCGCAGTATCCCGGAGGCGTGTTCAACCCGCAGACGCAGTACCCGGTCACCTGGCCGCAAGCAGCGCTCGACGCAGTGGAGAAGGAGCGCAGCGGCGGGTGAGAGCTGACCCCCGCCGCGAAACGAGCATGGATGGCGGGCAAGAAGTCCCCTCCCGCGTCGCCCCGGACTTGATCCGGGGCGGTGCTGCCTGTGGCTAAACGCAAATCGTTCTCAGGCGCGAAAATCGTGCTCCACACGCATCATCAACTCGTTGCGTATCTTCGTGATGAGAAGCCCGGCATACCCTTTCCCGGTCGATGGGATCTGCCGGGAGGAGGTCGTGAGGGTGAGGAGACCCCGGCCCAATGCGCGATGCGCGAGGTCGAAGAAGAGTTCGGCCTCAGAATACCGATCGAAAGGGTTGCGTGGAGCCGACGCTATGAAAGCAGCGCTCGTGGTGGACTATGCACCTATTTTCTGGCGGCTCCATTGCAACCGGAAGAGATTGGTCAGATCGCATTCGGCGATGAGGGCCAGCGTTGGCGCATGATGAGCTTCGATGAGTTCC
Organism: Erythrobacter sp. LQ02-29; assembly: GCF_022576075.2. Lineage (NCBI taxonomy): Bacteria > Pseudomonadati > Pseudomonadota > Alphaproteobacteria > Sphingomonadales > Erythrobacteraceae > Erythrobacter > Erythrobacter sp. LQ02-29. Next base: position 1,835,275 of record NZ_JANCNT010000001.1, read on the forward strand.
TGAGCGAAGACAGGGCCGTGCCCGACCTGCAGTTGCGCCTCAGGGAGTGGGTCGTCGAACAAGGGTAGGGTGAGCAATTCCAGCTTCGCTCGCGGCCGCCGCCAGCTTCCGACCCGATAGCAGCCACTCCCTCACCCCGGCCGGTGCATCCTGAACAGTCCGTCCTCGCCGATCTCGAAATAGTCTGCCGGGCCGCCGCCGCGCAGGATGGGGCGGGGGCGGGCGGTCTGGTAGATGCCGTCCTCCAGCATCGCCGGGTCGATATGGATGCCGACCGCCTCGCCGATCACCAGCCAGGTGTCGGTTGCCGCGCCGTCCTTGTCTTCCAGCCGGACGAGCTGGGTCAGCTTGCATTCGAAATGAACCGGACTGCCCGCGACGCGGTCCGGCTTGACCAATCGGGAGGGCAGGGCGTCCAGCCCGGCGAGGTCGAACTCGTCCACCTCCGGCTCGACCTGCGCGGAGGTGGCGTTCATCGCCTCCGCCTGCGCGCGCGTGGCGAGGTTCCACACGAATTCGCCGGTCGCCTCGATATTGGTGACCGCGTCCTTCTTCCCCACGGAGGAGAACGCGATCAGCGGCGGGCGATAATTGATCAGGTTGAAGAAGCTGTAGGGCGACAGGTTGCGCACACCCGCGTCGCTCAGCGTCGAAACCCACCCGATCGGCCGCGGCGCGACGATGGCGTTCAACGGATCGTGCGGCAGGCGGTGGCCCTCGGCGGGCTCGTAGAAATGATAATCGGTCATGCGCGCTCCCTATGCCGAGAGCGGGCACCGCATCAAGGCTCGTCGCCGCTGTTGTTAGCGCTACCATGATCGGTTACGACATTGGGGGAGGCCCGGATGACGCGGGCACGGCGGGAGATAGAGCCGATGAAAATGGCATGGGGCGGCCTGACGATATTCCTGCTGGCGCTGTCGGCGCTATCGGCGGCGGCGGTACGGGCGCAGGCCCCTGGCCCGGAGCAGGAGCAATCGTTCCCGACCCGGATCGCATACGACACCTTCACCGCCGACCCGGCGCCGCTGGTCGTGGGCGATACGCTGTATGTATATGTCGGGCACGACGAGGCGGGCGAGGGCGAGATGTTCAACATGAACGACTGGCTCGTCTATTCCACCACAGACATGCGCCACTGGACCGCGCACGGCCCGGTCATGCACGTCGCCGATTTCAAATGGGCGAAGAAGGATGCCTGGGCGTCGCAGGTGATCGAGAAGGACGGGCGATACTGGCTCTATGCCGCGGTCGAACACGACGACACCCATCCGGGCAAGGCGATCGGGGTCGCGGTGTCGGACTCGCCGACCGGCCCGTTCCGCGATGCGAAGGGCGCGGCGCTGATTACCAATGAAATGACGCCCAGGGGCACGCATAGCTGGGAGGATATCGATCCGACGGTGTTCATCGATACGGACGGCAGCAGCTGGATCGCGTGGGGCAACCGACAATGCTACATCGCGAAGCTGGTACCGGACATGACCGGGATCGACGGCCCGATCACCGAAATCACGCCCCCGCATTTCGAGGAGGGGCCGTGGCTGCACCGGCGCGGCGAGACTTACTACCTCACCTACGCCTCGCTCGACCGGCGTACGCAGAGCGACGAGCACATTTCCTACGCCACAGCGCCTTCGATCCGGGGGCCGTGGACTTATCGCGGGCTGCTGACCGGGGCGGGGCGCAACAGCTTTACCATCCATCCGGGCATCGTGGAGTTCCGCGGCCACTGGTACCTGTTCGCGCACGATGCGGGGCTGCGCATCGGGGGGCGCAAGGGCGCGCTGGGGCGCCGCTCGGTCCGGGTCTTCCCGCTGGAATACAATGCCGACGGCACGATGCAGCCGATCGACCAGTCCGATTATCCCGGCCCGATGATCGCCAGGAAGGAGAACGAGTGATGAGATTCCCGCGATTGCTGTTCGCCGCGCTCTTCGCCATTGCCGCGCCTGCGATCCCCGCGCAGGCGCAGGACGATGCGATGACCGCAATCCCCACGCCCGCGCAACCGCAGGCGATCCCGCTGCAAACCGGTCCGCTGCCGGACGCCAAAGTGCCGGAAAGCTGGCATAGCCAGTATGGCAGCGTGTTCGCGCGCAATGTGACGGACGCCACGCTCACGCCGTTCCTGCCCGATCCGGCGAAGGCGACCGGTACGGCGGTGATCGTCGCGCCCGGCGGCGGCTTCCGCACCCTGTCGATGCAGAACGAAGGGTGGGACGTGGCACAGGCGCTGGCCGATCATGGGATCGCGGCGTTCGTGCTGAAATACCGGTTGCGCCAGACAGCCGCCGGGCTGCCCGCCTTCCAGAAATCCATGGCGGAGATGTTCTCCGCCGCCGCGAGTCAGCCGCGTGGGCAGGCGCCGGACATCGCCACTGATCTTGCGCCGCAACTGGCGGATTCGCGCGCCGCCTTCGCCCTGATCCGCAAGCGCGCCGGGGAGTGGCATGTCGACCCGGACCGGATCGGCATGGTCGGCTTTTCCGCCGGGGCGATGCTGACGCTTGCCACCGTGCTGACCGATGGCGAGGCGCATCCCGCCTTCGCCGCAACGATCTACGGCCCGCTCGCCCCGGTCACCGTGCCGGCCGATGCGCCGCCGCTGTTCGTTGCGCTCGCCGCCGACGATCCGCTGTTCGGCGACAGCGGCTTCGGCCTGATCGAAAGCTGGCGCACGGCGAAGAAGCCGGTCGAATTCCACCTGTACGAACAGGGCGGTCACGGCTTCGGTATGTACCCGAAGGATACCACCAGCACCGGCTGGTTCGACGCCTTCGTCGCCTGGATGCAGATGCACGGTTGGGTCGGGGCGGAGCCTTCGTAAAGAACCGGACGTATCGATCCGCCTTTTGCATTTCCCGGCCGCGACCCCACATCTCTCGCGACCGGGCGGAACCGCTGCGACCTTCCGCTCGCTCTTGAACGGCGATGCCGCCCGGCAAGCTTGACTTTGCGGAACACAAGGCGAACACGGCCCCTATGGCTCTTACGAAAATTTCCGTGCGCGGCGCGCGCGAGCACAATCTCAAGGGCGTGGATATCGATCTGCCGCGCGACAGCCTGATCGTGATCACGGGGCTGTCGGGCAGCGGCAAGTCGTCGCTCGCCTTCGACACCATCTATGCCGAGGGGCAGCGGCGCTATGTCGAGAGCCTCTCCGCCTATGCGCGCCAGTTCCTGGAGATGATGCAGAAGCCCGATGTCGAGCATATCGAGGGGCTGAGCCCTGCGATCTCGATCGAGCAGAAGACGACGTCGCGCAATCCGCGCTCGACCGTGGCGACGGTCACCGAGATATATGACTACATGCGCCTGTTGTGGGCGCGGGTCGGCATTCCCTACAGCCCCGCGACCGGCCAGCCGATCGAGGCGCAGACCGTCTCCAACATGGTCGACCGGGTGATGGCCCTGCCCGAGGGAACGCGTGCCTACCTGCTCGCGCCCGTGGTGCGCGGGCGCAAGGGCGAGTACCGGCGCGAGCTGGCCGAATGGCAGAAGGCGGGCTTCACCCGCGTGCGCATCGACGGCGAGCTCTACCCGATCGAGGAGGCGCCCGCGCTCGACAAGAAGTTCAAGCACGACATCGAGGTGGTGGTCGATCGCCTGGCGGTGAAGGAAGGGCTGGAAACGCGCCTCGCCGACAGTTTCGAGACCGCGCTGCGCCTGGCCGAGGGGCTGGCCTATGTCGACCTGGCGGACGGCGTGGTGCCGGGGCGCGAGGGTGAGGAAGAAAGCGGCGGCGCCCAAGGAAACAAGATGAAGGGCGCCGGCCTCCCCGCCAACCGCATCGTCTTCTCCGAGAAATTCGCCTGCCCGGTCAGCGGCTTCACCATCGAGGAGATCGAGCCGCGCCTGTTTTCCTTTAACGCGCCGCAGGGGGCCTGCGCGACCTGCGACGGGATCGGCGAGAAGCAGCTGTTCGACCCGCAGCTGGTGGTGCCGAACGAGGCGCTCAGCCTGAAGAAAGGCGCGGTGGTGCCGTGGGCGAAGAGCAACCCGCCATCGCCCTATTACATGCAGGTGCTTGCCAGCCTGGCGAAGGAATACGGCTTCGACCTGACCACGCCGTGGCAGGATTTGGCACCCGAGCAGCGCGACGTGATCCTCTACGGTACGAAGGGCAAGCGCGTGCCCCTCACCTTCAAGGACGGGCGCAAGCAGTACACCGTCAACAAGCCGTTCGAGGGCGTGATCGGCAACCTCAACCGCCGCATGCTGCAGACCGAGAGCGCGTGGATGCGCGAGGAGCTGTCCAAGTTCCAGACGGCGCAGCCTTGCGAGACGTGCGGGGGCAAGCGGCTCAACGACAAGGCGCTGGCGGTGAAGGTCGCGGGACCGGAAGGTCCGACTGACATCGCCACGCCCACCAAGATGAGCGTCGCCGACGCGAAGGCGTGGTTCCTCGCGCTGCCCGATCACCTGAACGAGCAGCAGAACCAGATCGCCACCGCCATCCTGAAGGAGATCAACGAGCGGCTGGGCTTCCTCGACAATGTCGGGCTCGACTACCTCAACCTCGACCGCACCAGCGGCACCCTCTCGGGGGGCGAGAGCCAGCGCATCCGCCTCGCCAGCCAGATCGGCAGCGGGCTCAGCGGCGTGCTCTACGTGCTGGACGAGCCGAGCATCGGCCTGCACCAGCGCGACAACGACCGGCTGCTGGAGACGCTCAAGCGCCTGCGCGACCTCGGCAACACCGTGATCGTGGTCGAGCATGACGAGGACGCGATCCGCGCCGCCGACCATGTGGTCGACCTCGGCCCGGGCGCGGGCGTGCGCGGCGGCAGCGTGGTGGCGCAGGGCACGCTGAAGCAAATCCTGAAGGCGAAGGGCTCGCTCACCGCCGACTACCTCACCGGGCGGCGCGAAATCGCGGTCCCGGCCGAGCGGCGCAAGGGCAACGGCAAGAAGCTCACCGTCCACGGCGCGCGCGCGAACAACCTCAACAACGTCACCGCGTCGATCCCGCTGGGCACCTTCACCTGCATCACCGGCGTTTCGGGCAGCGGCAAGTCCAGCTTCACGATCGACACGCTTTACGCCTCCGCCGCGCGGCAGCTGAACGGTGCGCGTGTGGTCGCCGGCCCGCACGACAAGGTCACGGGGCTGGAACATTGCGACAAGGTGATCGAGATCGACCAGTCCCCCATCGGCCGCACCCCGCGCTCGAACCCGGCGACCTACACCGGCGCCTTCACCAATATCCGCGACTGGTTCGCCGGCCTGCCGGAGGCGCAGGCGCGCGGGTACAAGCCGGGGCGCTTCAGCTTCAACGTGAAGGGCGGCCGGTGCGAGGCGTGCCAGGGCGACGGCCTGATCAAGATCGAGATGCACTTCCTGCCCGACGTCTACGTGACGTGCGAGGAATGCGGGGGCAAGCGCTACAACCGCGAGACGCTGGAGGTGAAGTTCAAGGGCCACTCCATCGCCGACGTGCTCGACATGACGATCGAGGATGCGGAGGAGTTCTTCAAGGCCGTCCCCCCGATCCGCGACAAGATGCACATGCTGAACGAGGTGGGGCTGGGCTACGTCAAGGTCGGGCAGCAGGCGACCACCCTGTCGGGCGGCGAGGCGCAGCGGGTGAAGCTGGCCAAGGAACTCGCGCGGCGCAGCACCGGACAAACGCTGTATATCCTCGACGAGCCGACCACCGGCCTGCATTTCGAGGATGTGCGCAAGCTGCTGGAGGTGCTCCACCGGCTGGTCGACCAGGGCAATTCCGTGGTAGTGATCGAGCACAATCTCGACGTGATCAAGACCGCGGACTGGCTGCTGGACCTCGGCCCGGACGGCGGCGTGCGGGGGGGTGAGATTGTGGCGGAAGGCACACCGGAGGAGGTGGCGAAGGTGAAGGCGAGCTACACCGGGCAATATCTTACCCCGATGCTCACCCGCGCTCCGGCGAAGAAAGCCAAGGCAAGCGCAACCTGAATCCTCCCCGGAACGGGGAGGGGGACCACCGAAGGTGGTGGAGGGGCGCACTCGCCGACCCACGCGGCACTACCCCAGCGGTAACCCATCCGGTTCACACGAAGACACGAAGAGGCGCGGCGCGACCCATGCCCTTGGGTCTGTTTGGTTTACGCGGAGCCCCGCAGAGGGAGGGGAGGCGCAGAGGGGCGCATTGGTCGATTAAGTACCTGCCATGAGGTTATGCAGGCAGCGGCTGTCGGCTAGGCTTCGGTCAGTATGTCCGGAAACCTGCTATGATTATCTTTGAGCCATTTCGAAAAAATTTTGGGGAATGTACCCGGTATGTCGTCGCTGACTGAGTCGACCCATGTCTTGAACTCGTCCTCCGGGAGGCACATTGCGCCCAGTAGAAGGCACGGATGTTCCCAGTCGCTGAAACCGGAAAACTTAGTACGCTGCGACCGGAAAAACTGTCGCTCATTTAACAGGCCGCGAAGCAGGAGATGGTAACGTTTTTCGTAGGTTGACCGCGTGAAATCATATCCAATAAAGTCTCCCTCGGCAGGGACTAGCGGGCCACGGACAAATAGATCAAGAACCCAAGCGCGGACAAATGTCAGGTCAGAAAAGGGCGTCTCATTAACAAGCTGAAGCAACGTTTCTTTTACTTCATCTGATTTGTTCGCATTTTGCTCTAAAGCAGCGCGAATAAGCAAGCAGTATTCCCTAGGAATATAATACAATAAAATCTTATGATCGCTGAGAAGCCGCGAAATTTTGATATTGGGTAGAAATCTCAACGCCCTAAGAATAGCCTTGTAGATAGATATGTCAGCAAGGCCGTTTGAGGATATTTCGTCCATCTTATCAAAAAGTTGGTCCGACGTCATAAAAAGACTCTTCGAAGCATCTTCCTTTAAGTCATCATTATCTTCTGCTTCATCTTCACCGTATTCAATTCTAATGTATTCTTCTATTTCTAGCATTTCTCGCGATGTAAATGCATCATCCAAACGTTTCGTCGCGAATTTTCTGAGATCGTCAATTTCAAGAATTTTTGTCTTGCTTGTATTAAGGGAAAGACCTTCAGTTACCATTAAATATTCTGCAATATTGCATAATATAGAGTGAGCTTCTTTTTCGTTTGTGGCAAGTATACGGAAATCGTCAACGTACCGCGTAGCTTGTAGGCCCTTACTTTCCAGTAACTTGTCGACATCAGTCAGCAGTGCTTCTGCTAAAATGCGCGAAGCGTTGCTGCCTACCGGAATTCCGAATGACTGCTTGGCGCGAACCTTCTGTATAAGCTTTTTTATTAGACTAGCGCTCATTCTATCGCACCCGCAGTCTGCAAGCATATTTTCAATACGATGGAAATAAATTCTCTGATAGTAATCAGATATATCGGTCATAATGCCGTACGACATTTCGTCAAAGGGATTGGAGCCCTTCCCCATTTTCGTTATGTAGTTGATCCAGTCGTGCTACGATTTTCCACGCTCGAAGAGACGTGGCTCGTCACCTTCAATAAAGCGATACGCGAACGAGCGATGAGATTCAGTATTAACGCGATATTTTTCTAGATCGGGCGCAGCGACAATGGTTGCTGCTAAATATACAATATTGTCAGTAGCGGACAACTGGTGAGAGATACGAAAACCAAGCGCGCCCTTAGGAGTGAGGCTTTCAATACAGTGCTGGGGCCGATAATTTCCGGCTGTAAGCTTATCGAACTCCGCAGCAACCGCATCTTTGCAATCAATGTAGCATCGCATTTCTGGCAGGGACGGAAAGAGGTCGGTGTCACCGAACTTCTCAAGGTGCTCGATAGCGCGTTTAGCAGCGGATTCTCGATCGATAGGCATGCCAAAAGTCTAGCTTCTTTTATCGCGCGATTACTAATGAATTTTCGAACGCATCTCTCTATGAGAGGTTTGTGAGCTTGCGGCACTAAGATCACGGCGGCACCAATTATCAGTGTCCGAGTCAGTGCTCCCAATTCATTTGGCTCCTGATTACGCCAATCACAAGGAGGGTGCCTGCCATCTCTCCTCCTTTTAGGTCAAACTGTCCTACACACCCCCACCCATATAACTAACCCGGCCCCCTTCCTCCCACAGGAGCCGGACCGCATGAACGCCCCCACCACCGCCCTCGTCCCCGTCGAGGGGTTCGCCGACACCACCAGAAGCGGAAACTTCACCGTCCTCACCCCGCGGCGGCAGGCGGCGTTTCTCGAGCATCTGATGGTCTTCGGCACCGTGCGGCTCGCCTGCCGGGCGGCGGGGGTCAGTCCGCAGACGGCCTATCGCGCGCGGCGGGCCTCGGCCGGGTTCGCGCGGGGGTGGGACGCGGCGCTGCTTTCCGCCCGCACCCGCGCGGAGGAGGTGCTGGCCAGCCGCGCGCTCGACGGGGTGGAGGAGAAGGTGTTCTATCACGGGGAGGAGGTCGCGACCCGCCGCCGCTACGATTCGCGCCTGCTGCTCGCCCATATCGCGCGGCTCGACAGGCTGGAGGAGCGGCCCGAGATCGCCGCGACCCTGCCCGAGCTGGACGCGCTGGTGGAGGGGCTGCGCCGCGGCGAGGCGATCCCCGATGCGCCGCTGCCCGAGCCTGCGGCCACGCCCACGGACGACCGGGCGGAAATTTCACCTCAGGACACTGTTCCAGGTGTTCCATCCTGTAGGATTTGCGGCGGCATCTGCGGGCCGCTCCCCCACGATCCCGACCGGCCCGGCGGCTCTTTCGAGGACCGCGTGCCGCCGCACGACTACCCCTTCTGGGAAGACGCGATGGACGATCCGGGCAACTGGGTGTTCGGGCGCTTCTATCCCGATTTCGGCGCGGTGCTGGACGCGATGGCGGCCGCGCGGCCTGCCGGTGCGCCCGATCCGGCGCGCCACGGCGGCGACGCGGCGGCGATCCGCAGCCTGCAGTGGGAGGCCTTCGACCACGATCTCGACGGATGGTGGGCGATCGTCACCGAAGCCGACCTCGCCGCCGCCTACGACGCCGACGACGCGAAATGCGCGGGCCTGTGGGGTAGCGGGGAGGGGGAGGGGGCTAGAGCTGCCCCTTCAGCTCCCAGCTGCTGATCGCGAACAGGATCTGCGTGGCGATGACGAACGCCATCAGCGCGATCGCGCGCCGCTTGCCCTTCGTCAGCGCCAGCCAGGCGAAGGCGGGGAAGTTGAACAGCAGGGCCAGGCTGGCGAAGGAGAACAGCGGGTGGCTCTCCACGAACCGCTGCATCGCCGCCGGGTCCTGCGCCTGCCCGCCGCCCAGCGCCATGATCGCGCCCTGCGCGGCCAGATTGAGGGCGAGGATGCCCCACACGACGACGGGCTTCTGCTGCCAGAAATAGGAGTCGAAATCGGGCCACAGCTCGGGCTCGTCCGGGAACACGAGGGTTGAGACGAGGTAGTAGCCGCCGATCAGGGTCAGCACGCCGAAGACCATCGCCATGCGCATGTCGAGCACGTCGCGCGCGCCCCACATGATGTTCCAGAAGGTGGCGAGGTCGAGCAGCACGAGCAGGCCCAGCAGCGGGACGAGCCAGCCGACGCGGACCCTGATCGCGTGCGGGTCGACCCCCGCCTTGCGCCGGGCGCGCAGCTTCAGGATGCGGGCGAAACCGCCCAGCACCTCCGCCACAGCCAGGCTGATGAGGAGTGTGAACAGCTCGAACAGGAAGGGAAATTCGTCCACCCGATGGCCCCCGCGAAAACGCCACCGTCAGCGATGGCCCGCGGCGGCGCACTTGGCAAGCGGGTGAAGGATGGGGGAACGCGAAAGGCCGGCTCGCTAGAAGCGATGCCAGCGGGTGTCCTCAGTCGAGCCGGGCAAGCTCCACGCGGCCGTGCCCGGCGCCGACGATGCCGATCTCGCTCGCGGCGGCGCGGCTGAGGTCGAGAATGCGATGGCCGGAGAACGGCCCACGGTCGTTGATGCGCACGACGACGGACTTGCCGTTCGCCTCGTTCGTCACGCGCACGCGGGTGCCGAAGGGCAGGGTGCGGTGCGCGGCGGTGAAGTCGTTCATGTCGAACCGCTCTCCGCTGGCGGTGCGGCGGCCCTGGAACTTGCGGCCGTAATAGGACGCGTTGCCGCTGCCGATGACCTCGCCGTCATCCTCGATCGCGACCTCCAGCGGGGGTTCGATCTCGGAGATGTCGACGACGTTGCCGCGGGCCTCGGGCGTTGCGGGGAGGGAAGCCACGGCGGCGAAGCTGCTCGTGAACTCGGCCTGCGGACCGGTCGGGACGGGGGCGGATGCGCTCGCCGGCGAGACCAGCAGCGTGGCGAAGCCGACGCCGAGAGCGAGCCAGGGGCGGGACATGGGGCTGTTGCGTTCCATGGCCGGGGGGATACAGGCTGGGGAGTACAGATGGCACCCATGCGAGAGCCGCTGGTCCCGCCGTGCCATCATCTCGTCGCAATTCACACGCGCCGAACTGTAAAAATGCGCCGAACCGCCCCCCGGTTCCCGCGAATTTGGGGGGTTTTGTAGGCGACTCCCTAGGAATGCGCGAATCGCCAGGGTATGGAGTCGGGAAAAGTTTGGATAAAACAGTGGCGTACGAATTGGCGCTCGTGAGCTCCAAAGCAAGCACGCAGTGCAGGCTCGCGAGAGCGGCGGCCAAAACAAATGGGGCCGGCATTGCTGCCGACCCCACTCTTACCGACGCGTGGTCGCTCCGAAGAGCGAACTTGGCGCCCGGTTCTACGCCTCCCCGCCGCGTGGGTGGGAAGATTTCAAGACCGGCGCTCGCACCGGCATCCGGTATCGTTTACACGCATTCGGCCCGAAGGCCGCGATGCAAGGTCCGCAATACCGAGACCGATAATCGCTGGTCGACGGTCATCGTCCGCATCGCTTGGCCGAAGCCGCGCGATGCTTCCTCGCGCCGACCGGAAAACCGGCCTGTGTCAGAGCGCCATACCGCGACCATCTCGGGCGATCGGCTTGCTTCTGGCCAAAGCCTTCCGCATACCGTTCTCGGTTGTCGCAGCGGTCTCCCCGCCACATCGGGAAAGCTGAAGTTCCCCTTTGATCTCCGGCTGTTAGAGCCCTCGATCTCCGGTGGGTTTCTGCCCTCTCGACGGTTTGAAACTGCGCCGCGACTATTGCTTTTTCAAGTCGCGCAAGAGCGACTTATCCACCTTTCCCCGATTTTGCGGTGGACAGAGGTGGATAACTCAACCGGTCGGCGCACCGCCGTTCGATCAACGACCGTCGCGCTTCGCCAGCAGCTTCAGCCGCAACGCGTTGAGGCGAATGAACCCTTCGGCATCATGCTGATCGTACGCGCCCGCATCGTCTTCGAACGTTACATGAGCCTCGGAATAGAGCGTCTGGGGCGAGCGACGGCCGACGACGCTGGCCAGCCCCTTGTATAGTTTCAGCCGGACTTCGCCCGTCACCTTCTGCTGGCTGTGATCGATCGCGGCCTGCAGCATCTCGCGTTCCGGACTGAACCAGAACCCGTTATAAATGAGCTCCGCATATTTCGGCATCAGTTCGTCCTTCAGGTGAGCCGCGCCGCGGTCGAGCGTGATCTGCTCGATCCCGCGATGCGCGCGGGCGTAGATCTCGCCGCCCGGTGTCTCGTACATGCCCCGGCTCTTCATCCCAACAAAGCGGTTCTCCACCAGATCGAGCCGTCCGATGCCATGCTTGCGACCGAGGTCGTTGAGAGCGGCGAGCAGGGTGGCGGGGCTCATCGCCTCGCCGTTCAGCGCCACGCCGTCGCCGCGCTCGAAGGCCAGGGTTATGTATTCCGGGGTCTCGGGCGCATCTTCCGGGTGGTCAGTGCGCGAGTAGACATAGTCGGGCGTCTCTTCCCACGGGTCTTCCAGCACCTTCCCCTCCGACGAGGTGTGCAGGACGTTCGCATCGGTCGAGAATGGGCTTTCTCCCCGCTTGTCTTTCGGCACCTGGATCTGGTGCTCTTCGGCCCAGGCGATCAGCGCGGTGCGGCTGGTAAGGTCCCACTCACGCCACGGAGCGATGACCTGAATATCGGGATCGAGTGCGTAGGCGGACAGCTCGAAGCGGACCTGGTCGTTCCCCTTGCCGGTCGCGCCATGGGCGATCGCATCGGCCCCGGTTTCGTGGGCTATCTCGACCAGGCGCTTCGATATCAGCGGCCGCGCGATCGAGGTGCCGAGCAGATAGTCACCCTCGTACCGGGCGTTGGCGCGCATCATCGGGAAGACGAAATCGCGCACGAACTCCTCGCGCAAATCTTCGATGAAGATATGCGCGTCCGGGATGCCCATGGCCCGGGCCTTGGCGCGCGCCGGCTCCAGTTCCTCGCCCTGACCGAGATCGGCGGTGAAGGTCACGACCTCGCAGCCTCGCTCGACCTCCAGCCATTTCGCGATTACGCTGGTGTCGAGCCCGCCGGAATAGGCGAGCACAACCCGCTTGACGGAGGAGGGGGTGTCGTTGGCCATGATTGTCGTACTCCGATGGATCGCGCGCCGGTAACAGCGCCGCTGGCAGGCTGCAATCGCAGGTCAGCTTTCCACGGGCAGAAGGGAGCTTTCCGCTTCGCCCATGTAGTCGCGTGTCAGCGGCACGGCGTGGCGGTCGCGCACATACTGGATCTGGAAATTGCCCATCCCACCATACTCGAACACCGTGGCGGCCCCTGCGAGATAGAACGTCCACATGCGGAAGAAGCGCGCATCGAACAGCGCCTCTATCTCTTCGCGATGCGCCATGCACCGGCGATACCACTCGCGCAGCGTCTTGGCGTAGTGAACCCGAAGTACTTCGACGTCGCTGGCGATCAGGCGATATTTCTCGCTTGCGGCCAGGGTCTCCGACAACGCCGGGATGTAGCCGCCGGGGAATATGTACTTGCGCGTAAAGGCGTCGGTGGATCCCGGAGGACCGAAGCGCACGATGGAATGCAGCAGCATCACCCCTTTGGGTCGCAGTATCTCTGCGCAGGTGCGGAAGAACGTGTCGAACTGGGACCGACCGACATGTTCGAACATGCCGACCGAGACGATGCGGTCGAACTGGCGCGCCTGGCCCGGAATATCCCGGTAATCGGTCAACTCGATCGTGATCCGATCCGCAAGCCCGGCCTCGGCTACCCGCTCGCGCGCGAGCGCCGCCTGTTCCTCGGACAGCGTGATGCCGGTCACCCGGCAATCGAAGTGGCGGGCGAGGTAGATCGCCATGCCACCCCAGCCGCATCCAATGTCGAGGATCTCGTTGCCGGGCTCGATCGAAAGCTTGGCAGCGATATGCGCCAGCTTCGCCTCTTGCGCCTGCGCAAGCGTCATGTCGTCGCGCGGCCAGTAGGCGCAGCTGTATTGCATGTGCTCCGCATCGAGCATCAGCTCGTAGAGAGCGTTTCCAATATCGTAATGTGCGGCGACATTGCGTTTCGATAAAGTCGCATTGTTGATCTGGCTGACAGCGAACTCAACCGTTTCCCGCAGTCGGCGCAAGGTCGCTGGCGCGGCAATGCGCCTGCCATCTTCCCACCGCGTGTTGGCACGAAAGAGGGTCACCAGATCGAGGATGTCGCCTTCCTCGACGATCAACCGCCCGTCCATGTATGCCTCGCCGACGCCGAGGCGCGGATCGAGCACCATATCGCGCGGGACCCGGCGATCGGCGAAGCGGATCGTCACATCGGGATAGCCGGCGACCGAACGCCCGAACTCGGCAATCTCCCCGTCAGCGAAGCCGACGAGCAATTGCCCATCGGTGACGAACTTGCCCAGAACCTGCTTGAGGAGTGTCTTGCTCATTACGTGCCCGCATTTGCCGTTATCTCCTCCCCACGACGCGTCCGCTGCCTATGACGCGCGTGATAATCAACCGGTTTGCGGAAAAGAAAATATTGGGCGTCGGGGCGGCGAAGCGATCAGACGCCAGCATACCATTGATAGCCGGTGGTATCCTCCCAATAGCCGCCTTGGCCGCCCGCAATATCGTCAAGCGATGCGACCGCTTCGATCGCGGTGAGATATTTCGCATGCTTGTATCCGAGCTGTCGCTCGATTCGCATGCGGAGCGGCGCGCCGTTCTTCACCGGCAGGGGCTCGCCATTGAGCGAGTGGGCAACGATCGTCTGCGGATGGAAAGCATCGATCATGTCGACGCTTTCGTAATAGGGTGTGCCGTTCAACGTATCGGCGCAGCGAAACACGATGAAGCGCGCTTCGGCAAGAAGGCCTGCGGCCTCCAGCACGGTCGAGAGCTGCGGCCCTGTCCACTGCCCGATCGCGCTCCAGCCCTCTACGCAGTCATGGCGCGTGATCTGGGTGCGCTGGGGAAGGCCGCGAACGTTTTCCAGCGACAGGCTGAGCGGATGCTCGACCAGCCCGCGCACGTCGAGCCGCCAGTCGGCGAAGCCGGTCGCGGCATGGGCTTGATAGCTGAGAGAAGACGGCTCCGTCGTCCCGTTGCCCCGGAAGCTCGGGGAAATCTGCGAGGCAGCGTATTCCTTTACCAACCCGCCGCGACCGCCCACGAGGCGCTGCACCCGCCGGTGCCAAGCCTGCGCCGTCGCGAAGGCCGAGCGGCCCGCGGCGCTATCGCCGACCTTGCTGCATGCGCCAAGGAACAGCGCTCCCATACCGGCGATCACGCCGCGCCGCTCGAACCCGCTCATGACTGCCGCCCTCCGACGATCATCGCCTTCAATTGCTCCAGGGGGCCAGAGATCAGGACGAGGAAAACATGCAGGACGAAGAAGGCGAACAGGGCCCAGGCGCTGATGAAATGTATGGACCGCACGCTTTGCCTGCCGCCGAGCAGTTCGATGACGGGGGAAAGCGCCGGTTCCCACCCCGGCGAAATGCCCATCCCGGTCAGCACCATCACCGGCAGCAATATGCCCAGGACGATCCCGTAGGCGACCTTCTGCAGGAAGTTGTACTTGCCCTTCCCGTGGTCGAAATCGAGGCGCAGATGCGCCGCGATATCGCGCCGGATGGCGGGCCAGCGCCATTCGCGCCTGTACGTGGTGATGTCTCGGCGAAAATGGCCGTTCATCAGCATGGCGATCCACCCAAACAGGAGGGTGAGGGCGAATATCCAGGCAAAGAGGATGTGCCAGTCGCGCGCCGCCGCCAGGCTGTAGTACCCCGGAATGGTCGCCCAGCCGGGGAAGCGCGGAACGGCCGCCCAGGCATTGTCGGGTACGAAGCCGTACTCCCCCCAGTACAGCCACGGATGCGCGTTGGAAATGTTAAGGCCCGACATGAACAGGACCACAAGGGAGGCGAAGTTCAGCCAGTGCCAAACGCGGGTGGAGAGGGCATGGCGGTTCACAGCCGCGCCGCCTCGACCGGTCGGCCCATCAGTTCGCGCGCGAGGTAGATCACGTCGCGCGGCTGCCGCATCAGATGCTGACCGCTGTCGACGAACAGCGTCTGCCCCGACGCCAGCCAGCCTTCCGCGAGAAACAGGGCTGCGACGGCCAGCTCCGCGGGTTCGGTCCGGCGTCTGAGCAGGTTCAGTCGATGGGAGATGGCCACCTCCTCCTCGGTCTGGTCGTGACTTTCGAGAATGGCCCCGGGGGCGAGGCCGTAAACGCGGTCTCGCGGGTCGGACAGCGCGGAAGAAAGCATGGCGATCCCCGCGTTCGCCGCGCATTTGCTCATGGTGTAGCTAAAGAAATCGGGATTGATGTTCTCGATCTTCTGATCGGTGAACTGAATGAACCGCCTGCCGGACCGGGCTCGCGCGTGGCGGAAAAATGCTTGTGCGAGAACGGCTCCGGCCTGCGCGTTCACCCGCATCGCCTTCTTGAAGACACCCTCGTCGAGCGAGTCGACCGTGTCCGGTTCGAATACCGCGGCGGAATTGACGAGGAGAGGCCAGTCGGAAAGCTTTCCGGCAAGGTCTTCGAAGAATGCAGAGGCGGCCCCGGCATCGGAGAGGTCGCACTGGACCGATTCGGCGCCCGGCAGGCTATCCGCCAGGTGCCGTGCGGCGCGCGCGCTGGAATTGTAATGGATTAGCACATGCCAGCCTCGCGCGGCAAAGGCGCGGCTCAGCGTCGCTCCAATGCGTTTGGCCCCGCCGGTCACGAGTACCGCGCGCGGCGTCATCCGGCTTCGACGACCTCTGCTGCGGCGTCACGATCGCGTTCCGCACGGGTTTTCTTCTGGGCGGAGGTTTTGAGCTGACCGCAGGCAGCATCGATGTCGCGGCCTCGCGGGGTACGGACCGGCGCGCTGATGCCCGCCTCGAACACGATATCGGAGAAGCGACGGATCCGCTCCGGACTGGAGCATTCGTAGGGCGCGCCCGGCCAGGGATTGAAGGGGATCAGGTTGACCTTGGCCGGAAGGTCGTACTTGCGCAGCAGCCGGACGAGTTCGTGCGCGTCGGCATCGCTGTCGTTCTTGCCGTCCAGCATGACATATTCGAACGTTATCCGCCGGGCGTTCGAGGCACCGGGGTAGGCGGCGCAGGCGGCAAGCAGTTCTTCGATCCCGTACTTGCGGTTGATCGGCACGATTTCGTCGCGAACCTCCTTCGTCACGGCGTGAAGCGACACCGCGAGATTGACGCCGATCTCTTCTCCGCAACGGTCCATCATCGGCACCACGCCACTGGTGGAAAGCGTGATGCGGCGTTTGGACAAGGCGAGCCCCTCGCCATCCATGACCAGCCGCATCGCATCGCGCACATTGTCGAAATTGTAGAGCGGCTCACCCATGCCCATCAGCACGATATTGGTTAGCAGCCGACCGTCGGAGCTGTATTGCGCGCTGGTCTCGGCCTCGTCGAGCCCGTCCATGCGACCTTTCGGCCATTCGCCGAGCGAATCGCGCGCCAGCATCACTTGGCCGACGATCTCGCCAGGGGTGAGGTTGCGGACCAGCCGCATCGTGCCGGTGTGGCAGAACCGGCAATTGAGCGTACAGCCGACCTGGCTGGATATGCACAAGGTGCCGCGGTCCGCGTCAGGAATAAACACCATCTCGAAATCATGACCGTCGGCGGTTCTGAGGAGCCACTTGCGCGTCCCGTCGGAGGAGTGCTGCGCCTCGACCACGTCGGGCCGACCGACGACAAAACGCTCCGTCAGCCAGGGACGCATCGATTTGGCGATATCGGTCATCTCCGCAAAATCGGTGACGCCCCGATGATACAGCCAGTGGTAGACCTGCTTGGCGCGCAGCTTCGCCTGCTTCGGATCGAGGCCCGCCTGCTCGAACAGATCCCGGATGCGATCCTTGGGAAGCCCCATCAGATCGCTTCGACCGTCCGCGCGCGGGGTTATGTCGCGCGGTGCGGGAATGGGGTCGACCTGCCCCGGGATGCTCATCAACGCTGTGTCGGCCATCGACGTCTTATAGGGACGGATCGGCCAGGAACCAAGCCGGGCACACCGCTCACGGCCGATGGAGCTATCCACCACACTCGGTGAACGTTTCAACCCGCCATTGTGATAAGAATGTCACGCTTTGCTGTTGTGTCACGTTAATGAAACTTTCTGTCCCGGCGCTCCGTTTTGGCCTCACATGCGGTCGTGACTGCATGAGAACTTTGACGGAGAACATACATGAAAAAGTCCATTCCCCTCCTTGCCGCCGTTGCCGTGGCTGCAGTCGCTTCCCCCGCTGCCGCCCAGTCCGTCGGCGATGCGCCGTTCACGGGTCTGCGCGTCGAGGCCTTGGCCGGTTACGATCAGTTGCGTGCCGGGAGCAGCGTGGATGACGATGTGAACGTGGACAACGATCAGTCGGCCGAGGGCGTAACTTACGGCGGCGCGGTCGGTTACGACGTCGATCTCGGCGCGGTGGTCGTCGGTGCCGAGGCGGAGCTTATGGGTTCCTCCGCCGATACCGACTACGATAACGGCGATTTCGAAGGTTTCGGCTACGGCAATGTCTCGGCCGGGCGCGATATCTATGTCGGCGCGCGCGTTGGCGCGAAGGTGGGTCCGCAGGCGCTGGTCTATGCCAAGGGCGGCTACACCAATGCGAAGCTTAACATCCGCAGCAACGACGGCACCGCGACCTTCGACGACAATTACAAGCTGGACGGCTACCGTCTCGGCGCGGGTGTCGAATACGCCTTCAACCCGCGCATGTATGCGAAGCTCGAGTATCGCTATTCGAACTATAGCGATGCGAAAGTGGATTTCGGTGGCAGTCTCCCGGACAGTGATCGGTTCGACGTCGACACCGACCGGCACCAGGTCGTCGCGGGCGTTGGCGTCCGCTTCTAATACCTGAAATTATGCATGCAGGACGGCCGGGGCATTTGCTCCGGCCGTTTTCTTTGGGCCTTAACTCAACGCCGGGCGCAACCTACGCTGGCGGCATCCATCGCGGTCGCTACACCCGAGAGATCGTAGATATCCGAAAAGCGGCGACCTCGCAGATCGGTCGCGCTCACGATCATTCGCACCCCCGATCGCATCGCAGCGATTATGGCCGCATCCATCCGCCCGTCCTGCGCCCAGGCGTCGCCTTCGCCGCCGGTAAGCCGGAAACGTCGATCGTTGATGATGAGAGTTATGGGCCGGCCCTCCGCCAGCTTGCGGGACAGTCGCACATGGACCTGGCCGCGGATCTCGCGTCGGGGCCATGTCGCAACGGTCGCATAGGGTTCGAAGTCGCGAGCGAGGTGGCTGGGCCGCGGCATGGAAATGGCATAGCAGCGTGGTGCCTCGGGGTCGCGAAACGCTGCCCAGTTTTCGAATACGCCCAGCGTGTCTCTGGCGGAGGCCGGGGCCGACATTGTCGCAAGTGCGAAAAGAGCAAGAGTTGTTGCGAGCCTAGCCATAGGCGATTTCGATCACTTCCCATTCTTTCGGGCCGGAAGGCAAACGCACTGTCCGAAGGTCGCCGACCTGCGCGCCGCGGATCGCGCGGGCAAGCGGACTGGACCACCCGATGCGACCGGCACCTGCATCCTGCTCGTCGTCACCGACGAGGGTCACGCGGGTCTCGCGGTCGTCTTCGTCGGCCAGCGTCACCGTCGCGCCGAAGAAGGCGCGGTCGGTTTCGGTCTGCTGTGCGGGATCGATGACCCGGGCGGATTTCATCCTTCTGGCAAGATGTGCCAGCTCGCGATCGATTTCGCGCATCCGCTTGCGGCCATAGAGGTAGTCTCCATTCTCCGACCGGTCGCCATTTCCCGCGGCCCAGCTGACGATCTCCACGATCTGTGGCCGTTCGGTGCCCAGCAGGTGCTCGTAGCGCGCCTGCATGGCGGTAAACCCACCAGGGGTTATGGGATTTCCCTGCGTTTCCCTCATTGATCGATCGCGTGCGGTATCAGCGCAGGAAGTCGCCGACCATGCGGGGCCGGTTCCAGCTCGCCTTGTCCGGATAGAGTTGTTCATAGACCGCGGCGTTTTCCAGCACCCGTTGCACGTAGTTCTTGGTTTCGTAGATCGGAATCTGCTCGATCCACGTGACCCAATCGATGCCACCCGAGCGCGGATCGCCATTGGCGCGAATCCACTTGTTCACATTGCCGGGACCGGCGTTGTAGGCAGCCACGGCGAGTGGATAGGACCCGCCGAAATAGTCCATCATCCGCGCGAAATAGCCGGCCCCCAACTGCATGTTGTATACCGGATCGCTGATGAGATTGGCCGACATATAGGCAATGCCCTGCTTGCCCGCCTGTTCGCGTGCCGTGCCGGGCATCAGCTGCATCAGGCCCCGGGCGCCGGCATGGCTGATCGCGTTTTGCGCGAACTGGCTTTCCTGTCGTGCGATGGCGTGGGTCATGGTCCAGTCGATATTGGCCGGCAGGGGAATGGTCGGAAACCCCTGCGCCGCGAACCGGTCATAGCCATCGGCAGCGGCAGCCTCAGCCACATTTACCGCCAGGTCGCGCCGGCCGATGTCGCGCGCCAGATCGGCCACGAGCTGATGTTCTTCCAGCGTGTCGGCCTGAGCTGCGATGGCACGATAGAACTGGATGCCGGTGCTCCAAGGCGCATCGACGGCGACCTCTCGAACCGCGCGCGTCAGGGGCCGGTTGGCGAACTCGCGCCGCGATTGCTCGTCGGGCAGCACCGCGTCCTGCGGACCGAGGGGAGGGACGCCGCGGCCGAGCTTCGCCAAGGCGAGTTGGCCGTAAAAGCGGTCTGGATAGGCCGCTGCGAGGTTCCAATAGCGCTGGGCCTCCGCCGTGTCGCCTGCCCGCTGCGAAGCCAGGCCCGCCCAGTAAAAGCCCTTCGACCGGGTCTGCGGCGTCTGCGCCGCCGCGCCATATTGATAGAAGAGAGGTGCCGCCCGCATTCCATCGCCCAGCGTCCACAACGCCTTCGTGCCGCCGAGCCACATCAGCGACGTGTAGTCGTCGCGCAAACGATAGCTCATCGTGCTGATATCGGTGCCCGGCGCGAACAATGTCGGAGCCGACGCTGCGATGCGCACTGCCGGATCGCTCCCCGCGGAACGCGCGACGCGCAGCATCACGCCGATGAAATCTTCCGGATCGAAGGCCGCCCCATCATAGGATTGGCGGCCCGCCAGCAGGTTTATAGCGGACGGAAGCTGTCCCGAATTGCGGTAGTAATTCGCCAGGTTGTAAGCATAGCCGGGATCGCTGCGTGCTCCGGCCGGTTCGGCAAGACCCGCTGCGGAAGGGGGGCTACCCTGGATGAGGGCCAGACGCGCCCCGAAGGCGTCCCGTGCAGCGGGCGAAGTGTTGCTAAGCTGTCGTGCGGCGGCCTCAGCCTCGCCCTGCCACAGCAGCGCATCCATTCGCGCATTCTGATCTTCGGGTGTCAGGCGCGGGCCGAACAGAGCCAGCGTGTACGCTTCGGACGGGCCGCTCATCATTCCCCCACGCCACGCGGCGCGCGCCACGTCGAACGCCTCGGGTCGATCCAGCGTGGCTAGGGCCAATGCATAACGCGCTTTGGCCGAATTGGTCAGCGGCGGTAGCGCATCGAAATACGCGACCAGGCGTTCGGGCGGCAGCGCCGTTTCGTCGAGGGCGTTCTCGGCCCTGATACGCAGCGTGTCGGCCTTCGGGAAATCGGGATACGTAAGCAGGAACGACGCGTAGTCTTCGAACGGCAGATCCCTGCGCTGGATCAGATATTCCCACCGCGTGATGGCCTGTGCCATGCCACTTGGCGCGCGTGCGACCAAGTCGGCACGCGCGCGATCCCAACTGCCCCCGTCCTGTGCGAAAGCGGGGGCGGCGTTTGCCAGTATGGTTGCGCTGGCCAGACCGGCGGCGAAGAGCTTAAATCTTGTCATGCTGGACATTGTGCCCGGCGGCTCCTTATCAGGCAGTGAATGAAGGACCCTATCCTGGATGGGTCATCCTTCCAACGAAAGGCGAATGTAAATGTTCTCGGGTTCGATCCCCGCTCTGGTGACTCCTTTTCGCGACGGAACGTTCGACGAGGCGACGTTTCGCCGGCTGGTCGACTGGCAGATCGAAAGCGGTAGCAAGGCATTGGTCCCCTGCGGCACCACCGGGGAAGCTTCCACGCTGTCGAATGCAGAACACCACCGCGTGATCGAAATCTGTATCGAGCATGCCGCCGGCCGGGTGCCGGTCATCGCCGGCTGCGGCAGCAACGACACGCGGAACGCCCTCCTGCACATGCAGTTCAGTCGCAAGGCGGGCGCGGCTGCCGGGCTCTGCGTGGCACCCTACTACAACAAACCCAGCCAGACGGGTCTGATCGCGCATTTCAGCCACCTCGCCGAGAACAGCGAACTCCCGATAGTCCTCTACAACGTTCCCGGTCGGACCGTCACTGACATCGCGCCGGAGACGACCTGTCATCTGGCAAACACCTATCCCGATCGAATCGTGGCAATCAAGGACGCGAGCGAGGACTTGTCGCGCGTTGCCGACCATCGCATGGGAATCGGACGCGAATTCTGCCAGTTGTCGGGCAATGACGAGCTGGCGCTGCCGTTCAACGCCGCCGGCGGGGTGGGGTGCATTTCTGTGACCGCCAATGTCGCCCCGGTACTATGCGCCCGGTTTCAACAGGCCTGCGCCGATAATGATCTGATCGAAGCACGGCGGCTCAACGACCAGCTTTATCCGCTGCATTACGCGATGTTCGAAGACAGCAGCCCCGCGCCGGTGAAATACGCCCTCAGCCGCGTGATGGAGGGGATGACCGACGAAGTCCGCCTCCCCTTGACCCCCTGCAGCGAACACGCGCGCAGGGCGGTCGATCAGGCGCTGGAACACGCGGGGCTGGTCTAGTCGCCCTCGAGCGCCTACATGCGCGCTCCCCATGGCCAAGCCGAAACCCGAAACCTTCGACAAGCAGAAGACCGTCGCGGAGAATCGCCGCGCCCGGTTCGATTACGCCGTGGAGGACAAGTTCGAGGCGGGTCTGGCACTGCAGGGAACCGAGGTGAAGGCTCTGCGTGCGGGCGAGGCTTCGATCGCCGAAAGCTATGCCGAGGTGCGCGACGGGCAAGCGTGGCTCATCAATGCCAACATTCCCGAATACACCCATGGCAACCGGCAGAATCACGAACCCCGCCGTCCGCGCAAATTGTTGCTCCACACGCGTGAAATCGAACGCCTTGTCGGTGCGACCGAGCGCAAGGGCATGACGCTCGTACCCCTGAGCATCTACTTCAATCGACAGGGTCGGGCGAAGGTCGAACTTGCCCTCGCCAAGGGGCGGCAAGCGCAGGACAAGCGAGAATATCTCAAGGATCGCGACTGGCAGCGGGACAAGGCGCGGATCATGCGCGACCATAACTGATCGCGCTTAGCAATTTCGCTCGTTTCAGGGGTGGTTTTTGGTGGCGTTTTCGCCATATCGACGCCCATGGTCGCCCGCTCGCCTTCTCACCATGAACGTTTGATCGCCATGTGGTCCTCGTGCACTCTCGGTTGGTCATGAAGGGCGAGGGTGAATCCGGTTTCGGGAGTTGGGCGAAGCGCCGCATGCCCGAGCGGGAAGAGCTAGCACGCAATCGCTGGCTCGCGCCGATCGCCCACCGGTTTCTCAGCCCCGAATTGTGGCGTTTTACGCGTCGATCGGTTCCGCGCGGAGTTGCCTTGGGTCTGTTTTGCGGCTTCATCGTGCCGATCGGGCAGATTTTCCTTGCTGCCTTTATGGCGTTGCCGGCGCGGGCCAATGTCCCCCTGGCCGCAGCGGTCACCTTCATCACCAATCCGTTCACGTTTCCCTTCTGGGTGGTGGTCGCCAATCGGCTCGGTGCGCGCGTGCTGGCGATCGATAGCCACATCGGCGGTGCGGTGCTTGAAACCGAGGGGTTCCAGACACTGCGTGGCTTTTTCGAAGCCGCCGGCGTTACTGTCTTCGGCTTTGTGGTCCTCGCGATCGTATCGGCGGCGCTCGGTTATCTGATCTCTGGATTGCTGTGGCGCGTAGTCGTGGCGCGGCGTCGAAACCGTCGCTTGCGCGCGATGGAACACCGTCTCAGCGAGCGGCTGGCGCAGGACGCCAGCGAATGAAGGGCCTTCAGGTGCGGAGTACTTCTGGGGCGGGCCAGGAGGGAATGTTCTGGGTCCTTGCGTTGTTGGGCAGCATAGCGCTGATCTGGCTAGCGAGTGGATCCGCCCTACTGGCATTGGCCTATGCTGGGGGTCTCGCGACCCTGTCGGCTTTGGTGTTGCTGGGGGTCCGTGGGCGAAGAAGCGGTGCCGATAGCGAACTGGCACCCCCCGACTGGTCGGTTACCTCGGCGGCGATTGCGAAACACGCGCACCCCATGGCCATCACCGATCGGGCCAACCGATTGGTGTGTGCCAATGCCCTCTTTGCCGACAAGTGGGGAACCTGCGCCCCCCCGGCGATCGGCGCGCCTCGCGAAAGCGTGGAGGATCTGACCAGACTTGCGCGCGAAGCCTGGCGGGATGGTCGGGCGGAAGCGTTGGTGTCCTTGGACGACCAAGGCCAGTCCTGGACAGTTGTCGCCGAGCGTGCCGGGCGAGGTGACGACTTTCTCGTCTGGGGGTTCCACCCGCGTTCTGACCGCGATGCAGTCGACCAGGCGACCGCAATCGTTGCAGGGATATTCGGCAACGTCCTGGGCCGTGCAGGTATCGAAGCGGCGGTAGTCGGCCCTGACGGTATCATCCGCTCCGTATCGTCGAGCTTTGCCGAGAGGGCGGTTGGCGACCGGAGCGCGACCCTTGCCGGGCAGGATTTTAGTTCGCTGTTGCGTAGCGACGAGCGCGACAGAATCTATTTCGCGCGCGAGGGTAGGGAGGGGCCATCACATAGCCTCGTGCATGTGCCGCTCTCGACGGAGTCCCAAGGCGCGGTTGCGGCAGATGAAGCGCCTTCGCTGATGCTGTTGTTGGAAGCCGGAGTGGGTATAGGCGCCGGGGACATATCCGCGCCCAGTGCAACTCCGCAGCTCGAAGCGTTGCTCGGTGCATTGCCCATGGGTCTCGCGATGACGGAGCGGGATGGACGCTTCCTGTTTGCCAACAAGGCTTTCCTGCGGGCGACCGGGCGCGAGCTGGAGGGGCTGCCGCAATATCCCTCCGATCTCGTGGTGCGCGAGGACAAGGCAGCGCTTGCCGACGCGGTACGCCGTTACGGGAAGGGCTCCGTGAACAGCGGCGATTTCGCCGCCCGATTGCGGCACGAACCGGACGAGCCGGTGTCTATCGGCTTGGCGGGCGTACGCGGGTTGGGCGAGGCCGCAGTCCTGATCAGCCTCGTCGATTCGCGCGAAGAGGGTCAGTTGCGGCGAGAGATGGCGCAGGCGACCAAAATGCAGGCGGTCGGGCAGCTCGCCGGCGGTGTCGCGCATGATTTCAACAACGTGCTGACGGCCATCATCGGTTATTGCGATCTCATGCTGCTGCGCCACACCCCGGGTGACGGCGATTACGACGACATCCAGCAGATCAAGACCAATTCCAACCGCGCGGCCAGCCTGACGCGACAGCTGCTCGCCTTCAGCCGTCAGCAGACGCTGCGGCCGGAGGTGTTGCAGCTGCCCGACGTGGTCAGCGAAGTGAGCCAGTTGCTGAGGCGCCTGCTCGGCGAGAAGATCGAGCTCGAAGTGCGTCACGATCGCGATTTGGGACCGGTGCGCGCCGATCCGGGTCAGCTGGAACAGGTCATCGTGAACCTCGCCGTGAACGCGCGCGATGCGATGTTGGCGGGTGGTGGGCGAACCGGTCGTTTGACCATGACGACCCGGCAGGTGACCGCGAAGGACGTGCGCAAGATGGGGTCGGAGATACTCCCGGTGGCGGACTATACCGCCCTCATCGTGCAGGACACCGGGGGGGGCATTCCGGCCGATATTCTCGGAAAGATTTTCGAGCCGTTCTTCACCACCAAGGAACAGGGGAAGGGCACCGGACTGGGTTTGTCGACCGTCTATGGCATCGTGAAACAGTCGGGCGGCTTCATCTTCGCAGACAATGTAACGAGCGCCGGTTCTCACCCGGGCGCACGGTTTACCATCTATCTCCCGGTCCATCGCGGCGAAGTTCCCAAGCCTAGGGAAGCCGCGCGTTCCGAGCCTGCGAGGGAATGGTCGGGAGGGGGCAAGGTCCTTCTGGTGGAGGACGAAGATACGGTGCGGCTGGTGGCCGAACGAGCGCTGACACGGGCAGGCTATACGGTCACGGCCTGTGCCAATGGCGAGGATGGGCTGGCCGCAGTCAGCCGGGGAGACCAGTCGTTCGACCTTGTGGTGTCGGATGTCGTCATGCCGGGAATGGACGGGCCTGCCATGGTGCGTGCTATCCGCGCCCATAAACCCCGGTTGCCGGTTCTCTTCATGTCCGGCTACGCCGAAGGGCAATTGCGTTCGGAAATCGATGTGCCCGACATGCATTTCATCGCCAAGCCGTTCAATGTTCAGCAAATCAGCGAGAAAGTCGGAGACGTTTTACGAAGCACGCGTGCAGAAGTCTGACGGGGTGCGCAGAGAAAATTCGTTCCCCCCTTGTTCTGATAGAACAAACGCGGTACAACGCTTTTGTCGAAAAGGAATTCGGCACCCTTTCAAAGCGTGGGAGACAATGCGATGTCCGCCAATCTGAAGCTGGTTGAAAAGGAATCCAACGTGGACCGTCAGAAGGCGCTCGACGCCGCTCTCGCACAGATCGATCGTGCTTTCGGCAAGGGGTCGGCGATGAAGCTCGGCTCGCGCGAGGCCATGAACGTGGAGGCGATCTCCACCGGCTCGCTCGGCCTCGACATTGCCCTCGGCGTCGGCGGCCTGCCCAAGGGGCGCGTGATCGAGGTTTACGGACCGGAAAGTTCGGGCAAGACCACGCTGGCCCTCCATGTCATCGCCGAAGCGCAAAAGAACGGCGGAACGGCAGCCTTCGTCGACGCCGAGCACGCGCTCGATCCGGTGTACGCGAAGAAGCTGGGCGTCGATATCGATGAACTCATCGTCTCGCAGCCCGATACGGGCGAGCAGGCTCTTGAGATCACTGACACGCTGGTGCGCTCCAACGCGATCGACGTGCTGGTGGTCGATTCGGTGGCGGCGCTGGTGCCGCGGGCCGAGATCGAGGGCGAGATGGGCGACAGCCATGTCGGCCTGCAGGCGCGCCTCATGTCGCAGTCGCTGCGCAAGCTGACCGGTTCCATCAATCGGTCTAAGTGCATGGTGATCTTCATTAACCAGCTGCGCATGAAGATCGGCGTGATGTACGGCAATCCGGAGACCACGACCGGCGGCAACGCGCTCAAGTTCTATGCCTCGGTCCGGCTCGATATCCGCCGCACCGGGCAGATCAAGGATCGGGACGAGATCATCGGCAACTCCACCCGCGTGAAAGTGGTCAAGAACAAGGTCGCTCCGCCTTTCAAGCAGGTCGAGTTCGACATCATGTATGGCGAGGGGATTTCCAAGATTGGCGAAATTCTCGACCTTGGCGTGAAGGCTGGGATCGTGGAAAAATCCGGCTCCTGGTTCTCTTATGACAGCATCCGGATCGGTCAGGGGCGAGAGAACGCCAAGACCTATCTCAAGGAACACCCCGAAGTTTGCGACAAGCTGGAGGCTGCGATCCGTGGCAAGACCGACGATGTCGCCGAGGAGATGATGACCGGTCCTGACGCGGAGGACTGAGCGACAAGCTCCTCAAGCGGGCCTACTCATTCCAGCGGGCCCGGAAAAACGGAAGGCCGGCGCGCACCGCTCCAATGGTGCGGCGCCGGCTTTTCCGTTTGGGCGCGTTTGATGCGGGAGACAGTAGCCCGTCGGTGTGATCGGCCGATCCGATCCGGTCATGGACGCTGCCTCTTATCTGCAGGTCATCTGCCCGGGCTGCGCGCGAAGCCCGCTCCCTATCGCATCAGGCGCATGATGATTTCCTCAGGCGACTGGGAGACTGGGTAGCAGAACACCGGCAGGGCAGCATGTTCCGCTTTTCTGCCGCGGCCTGGATCGTCACCGCTAGCGCCTGAGTTCGACCGGCACGATAGGCGCGCCGAATCGGCTTGTGACCGCGTGCGCGAGCGCTTACCTCCCCGCTTATGCAGTCGACCAACGAAATTCGCCGTTCCTTTCTCGATTACTTCGGCCAGCGCGGCCACACCGAGATCGCGAGCGCGCCGCTGGTGCCGTACAACGATCCCACATTGATGTTCGTCAACGCCGGCATGGTGCCGTTCAAGAATGTGTTCACCGGGCTTGAGCCGCGACCGGCTCCGACCGCCACCAGCGCGCAAAAATGCGTGCGCGCCGGTGGCAAGCACAACGATCTCGATAATGTCGGCTACACCGCACGCCACCACACCTTCTTCGAGATGCTGGGCAACTTCAGCTTCGGCGACTATTTGAAGGCACAGGCAATCGAGCATGCTTGGACGCTGCTGACGAAGGAATGGGGCCTGGCTCCCGAGAAGCTGTTGGCAACGGTCTATCACACCGACGACGAAGCGTTCGAACTGTGGCGCAAGATCGCCGGTTTGCCCGAAGATCGCATTATCCGCATCGCGACCAAGGACAATTTCTGGGCGATGGGCGACGATGGTCCGTGCGGTCCATGCTCGGAGATATTCTACGACCATGGCGAGGATATTCCAGGCGGACCGCCCGGATCGCCCGATGAGGATGGCGACCGCTTCATCGAGATCTGGAACCTCGTGTTCATGCAGCATGAGCAGGTGGCTGGAGAGATCGTCGGCGATCTGCCGAACAAGAACATCGATACCGGCATGGGGCTCGAACGCATCGCCGCGGTGATGCAGGGCGTCCACGACAATTACGATACCGACACGTTCAAGGCGCTGATAGCGGCGAGCGAAAATCTGACTGGCGTCGCTGCCGAGGGCGGCAACACCGCCAGCCACCGTGTGATCGCGGATCATCTGCGCTCGACCAGCTTCCTTATCGCCGATGGGGTGCTGCCTTCTAACGAGGGGCGCGGCTATGTGTTGCGCCGCATCATGCGTCGCGCGATGCGCCACGCGCATCTGCTCGGGTCGGCCGAGCCGCTGATGCACCGGCTCGTCCCCGCGCTCGTAACCGAGATGGGCCAAGCCTATCCCGAGCTGTCGCGCGGCGAAGCGCTCATCCGCGAAGTACTCGAGCGCGAGGAGACGCGGTTCCGTCAGACGCTGGAGAAGGGCCTGCGCCTGCTCGACGAAGCGACTGAGAGCATGGGGAAGGGCGATACCTTGGACGGGGCGACCGCGTTCAAGCTCTACGACACCTACGGTTTTCCCTACGATCTGACCGAAGATGCGCTGCGCACCCGCGGCATTGCGGTCGATAATGCGGGCTTCGACGCTGCCATGGCGCAGCAGAAGGCCGCCGCGCGCGCCGCGTGGAAGGGTAGCGGGCAGGCCGCCGACAGCGAGCTATGGTTCGACATCGCCGAGCGCGAAGGTGCCACCGAATTCACCGGCTACGCCGCGACCAGCGGCGAGGGTCGTGTCGTCGCGCTGATCCGGGACGGCACGGAAGTCGAAGAGGCGAAAGAAGGCGATACGGTAACCGTGCTCGCGAACCAAACGCCCTTTTACGGTGAAAGCGGCGGTCAGTCGGGGGACACGGGGACCATCACGACTCCTGAGGGGTTGAGGATCGAAGTTACCGATACGGGTAAACCCCTTGGTCGCCTGCACACGCACGAAGGCACCGTTGTCGCAGGTTCTGTCCGGCCGGGCGATACGGTGCATCTCGAGGTCGATGCCGAGCGCCGCGCACGCGTGCGGGCGAACCATTCGGCCACGCACCTTGTGCATGCCGCGTTGCGCCACCGGCTGGGCGATCATGTGACGCAGAAAGGATCGCTCGTGGCGGAAGATCGTCTGCGGTTCGATTTCTCGCACCCCAAGCCGTTGACGGCAGAGGACATCGCCGCCGTCGAAGAAGAGGTGAATGCGGAGATCCGGGCGAACGAAACCGTCTCCACACGCCTGATGTCTCCCGACGACGCAGTAGCCGCGGGTGCGTTGGCGCTGTTCGGTGAAAAGTATGGTGAGGAAGTTCGCGTGCTATCGATGGGCCGGGCGGGCGAGGGCGGTCGCAATTACTCGGTCGAGCTGTGCGGTGGCACGCATGTCGAGGCGACCGGGGATATCCAGCTGTTCCGGATCGTGTCGGAAAGTGCGGTGAGCTCGGGCGTGCGCCGGCTTGAAGCACTGACCGGCGAGGCGGCGCGTCGCTGGCTCGTCGACCGCGAGGATGCGCTCAAGGAAGCGGCGAGCGCGTTGCGCACGAACCCGGAAGAGGTCGCCGAGCGGGTTACCGCGCTGCTGGACGAACGCAAACGGCTCGAGAAGGAACTGGCCGACGCGAAGAAGCAGCTGGCCCTCGGCGGGGGCGGCGCAGCGGCGGCGAGGGCCGACGAGACGGTGGCAGGCGTTACTTTCAGCGGTCAGGTGATCGACGGCTTGGAGGCCAAGGAGCTGCGCGGGCTGCTCGATCAGGAGAAGCAGCGTATCGGTTCGGGCATCGCGGCGATCTGCGCTGTCAACGATGGCAAGGCGGCGTTCGCGGTTGCCGTTACTGAAGACCTGACTGACCGGTTCGATGCGGTGGCGCTGGTTCGCGCTGGTGTGAGCGAACTTGGGGGGAAGGGTGGTGGCGGCCGCCCCGACATGGCGCAAGGCGGCGGCCCGGATGGATCGAAGGGCGAGGCAGCGCTCGCAGCGGTGCGCGAAGCGCTCGCCGCCTGACCCTATCGTTGCGGAGCTAGCGTGCTCCGCCGGTCTTGCGACCGATCTTCTGCTGGCTGCCCTTGGGCACGTCGCGCCCGCCGGTATCGGCAGGTTTGTCCCCGTCGCGAGCGGGAGGCTCGGTCTGCGCGCCCGGTTCGGCCACGTTTTGCGGCTTGAACTTCTCGTCGTTCGGGATGGGCTTGGTCGGATCTTGATCGGACATGATTTCTCCTTTTCCCCATCAATGTGTGGGGCGGGCGAAAGTTCTCGAAAAATCAGCCGTTCGCGGATGAGGTCCGCAATTTGGGCGTGTGATCGAGCGCGCCCTCGTGCTGAATCTTGGCCCGGAATTCGTCGCGTTTCTCGTGAATGCTGGCGATCACCGGTCCCATGGCGACGCCGATATCGGTCAGCACCGCTTCGGACAGCTGGAGCGAGCTTTCCAGCGTCTCGGGCACCGCATGGCTCGCCCCTGCACGGTACAGCGCGCCGGCGTGTTCGCTGTCCCGCGCGCGGGCGACGATCAGCAGGTCAGGGAAGGTCTGACGCAGCTTGGTGGTGATGCGCTGCGCGAGCACAGGCTGATCCATGGTGAGGACGACCGCGGCGGCGGAGCCCAGATCCATCGCCTCCAGCGTCCGCGTGCGGGCCGCATTGCCGAACAGGGCGCGATAGCCGTCCCGGCGCGCGCGCTCGATCAGGTCGGCGTCCGAATCGATCGCCAGATAGGGCTTGCCGTGCGCGACCAGCATGTCAGCGACCAGGCGCCCGACGCGGCCCGCCCCGATGATGAACACGCGCGGCGCATCGTCCTCCAGCGCATCTTCCACCACGGGCGAAGGATCGACATGCCGGCCCACCAGGCGTCCGATCATCGCCAGAACGGGCGTGATGGTGAGCCCGATGGCGGTCACGATCTGCCAGAACGCGGCGGTGCCGGGCTGGATCAGCATGGCCGAGCCCGCAGCGCTGAGCACGATCAGCGTGGTTTCCGACGGGCTCGCCATCAGGATCCCCGTCTCCGTCGCAGTGCTGCGGCGCGCCCCCATCAGGCGCAGCAACACGCCAGTGACGAGTGCCTTGAACGAAAGGACGAGGACCACGGCCAGCATGATCGGGCCGAAGTTCTCCCAGATGCTGACCAGGTCGATGCTCATGCCCACGGTGAGCAGGAATACGCCAAGCGCGAGGCCCTTGAACGGCTCCATGATCGTCTCGACCTCGCCGTGGAACTCGGTTTCGGCGATCAGCAATCCGGCGATCAGCGCGCCCACGATCGGCGACAGGCCGGTGGCGGCAGTGGCGAGGCTCGCGCCGATCACGACCAGCAGGCTGGCGGCAAGGAACAGTTCGGGGCTCTTGGTGCGGGCCGCCTGCGCGAACAGGCGGGGGAGGCCGAAACGGCCCAAAATCAGCAGGGCCGCGATCACTGCCGCGCCTTGCCATAGCGTATCCCAGATGCCCGACAGCCCATCCGCCTGCGCATAGGGGGCAAGCGCGCCGAGCAGGAAGATGATCGGGACGATCGCGATATCCTCGAACAGCAGCATGGAAAGCGCTGCCTTCCCGACCGAGGAGGAGGTGCCCGAAATCGGCAGCACGATGGCGGTGGAGGACAGCGCCAGCGCCAGCCCCAGCCCCAACGCACCGGTCCAGTATTGTCCCATCATCGCCAGCACGATCGCAATGACGCTGCCGATGATGATCAACTCCATCGCCCCAAGCCCGAAGACGAGGCGGCGCATCTTCCATAATCGGTCGAAGGAAAGCTCCAGCCCGATTGTGAACAGCAGCAGGATGATGCCGAACTCTGCGAAGGGCTCCAGATTCTCCGGATTGTCGATGGTTATGTAGCCGAGCCATCGGTTCTCGAACGCGAACTGGCCCAGCCCGTACGGTCCGACGAGGATACCGACCAGGATGAAGCCGATCACGGGGGTGATGCGGAACCGGGCGAAGACCGGGATCACGATTCCCGCCGCGCCGAGGATCACGAGCGCATCGGCGAGTTCGGGTGAGGGGGCGAGATCTCCGGCCATCGTTACCGCCTATCGCCGCGCGACGCGGATGTCACGCGGCGGCCCCGGCGTCCCGGCCCAACGGGAGGCGCATCCGCGCTATGGCCTCGTCGCGTCGTGCGGCGGATACCGCCAACCGAATGGGCCACAGGACGATGGAACGCGCAATCGCCGTTTGAAAAGTGTGACTTTAGATAAAAGCGCAGCGGCGTCAGTGCATTACGGATAGGTGGGCGCAGCCGGGCGTGACCTTCCGCCGAGGGTGCTTGATCGCCGCCGCGATCGCCATACACCGAGCGTGGGTAGCGGTTATCGGCACGGTTCGGACTGGCGGCTGACATGTGCATGGAATGCCACACCGTCGCCCCGGTAGGAAAGCTGGCATCGCGCGTTCCACCGCGCCCCCCCCGCCCGCCGAATGCGAAAGCCGCTCGCGACTTTCCGCTAACCCCCACCCGGTGAGCGCGGACCGTGCGGTTTGGAATCCGCCGCCGCGCTTTCCGCCGCGGCTTCGCCGATCCGCTCGCTGACCTGTCCGACACGCTTGTCCCATTCGATGCGGTAGAGGTCGAAGCGCCGGTCGGCGAGGTTCTGCACCGTGCCCTCGGCGCGCGCCCAGCTCAGATCGGCGAGGTTCACGTCGCTGATCGTCAGGGTCTCCACATTCTCGCTCGCCTCGGCCGCGATGCCGTCGCGCGCGAAGGGGAAGTCGCAGGGCGTCAGGATGCAGCTTTGCGCGTACTGGATATCCATGTTCCCGACATTGGGCAGATTGCCGACATTGCCCGAAAGGACGGTAAAGCACTGGTTCTCGATCGCGCGGGCCTGCGCGCAATAGCGCACGCGCATGTAGCCTTGGCGGCTGTCGGTGCAGAACGGGATGAAGATGATCCGCGCACCTTCGTCCACCAGCCGGCGGGCCAGCTCGGGAAATTCGCTGTCGTAACAGATCAGCACGCCGATGGGGCCGCAGTCGGTCGGGATCGCATCGATGCTGTCGCCGCCCTTGATGTTCCACCAATAGGCCTCGTTCGGCGTCGGGTGGATCTTCTCCTGCGAATGTATCGAACCGTCGCGCAGGCAGACATAGGCGACGTTGTGGATGTCGCCATCGTCCATCCGGGTCGGGTGGCTGCCGCCGATGATGTTGATATTGTAGTTCAGCGCCATTTCCGAAAGCCGGGTGCGGATCTTCGGCGTGTAGCGGCTGAGCGCCTCGATCGCCTCCAGCGGGCTCAGTTCCTTCTCTTCCGCCGACAGCAGCATCAGCGTGAAGAGTTCGGGAAAGACGATGAAATCCGATTCGTAGTCCGATGCAACGTCGACGAAATATTCGACGTGGCGCATGAACTCGTCGAAGCCGGTGACCGCGCGCGCCTGCAGCTGGCAGGTCGCGATCCGGACGCTTTCGACGTCGCGCGGGACGCGGTGCTTTGGCGGAGCGTCGCTGTCGACATAGGGATTGCGCCACACCATGCGCACCGCATTCGCTTTGGACGGCTTGTCCTCCGGCAGGTAGCCCGAGATGATGCCCTTCGCCTCGAACCCGTTGGCGAGCTGGAAACGCAGCACGGGGTCGTGGATTTTCGAATCTACGACCTTGGCCAGGTAATCCTCCGGCCCCGTGGCATTGTTGGTCTTGCGCCGCATTGCGCGGGCGAGGCCGGGCATCCGCCCGCCGAAGACGATGCCCGACAGGTCGAGCCGCTCGGCCAGCGCGCGCCGTTCCTCGTACAGCCGCCGCCCGATGCGGGTGCCGCGCACCTTGGGATCGACACACATCTCGTAACCGTAGAGCCACTCGCCCTTCGCGTTGTGGCGGCTGCCGAAGCCGTTGCCGGTAATCTCGTCCCAAGTGGCGTCCGAGAAGGCGAGCCGTTCGGACAGGCGCATGGAGGCGCAGTAGCCGACCAGCTTGCCGTCGAGCTTCGCGACGAAGCATCCCTCACGGTAATTGTTCAGCTGCCCGCGAATTTCCCCGTGGGTATAGGGCGGCAATTCGGAATAGGACCGGCGGATCAGGTCCGCGATCCCGCGAACGTCCTTCATCTGGGCCTGGCGAACTTCGAGGCGGGCCTTGCGGCGCGTTTCGGTCATATGTGGTAATTCCGGTGGATGTTTGGCTTTCGGCGCTCCCTAGCCCTGCGGGGCCGGCGAGTCACGCGGGGCCGCGTAGGGAATTGCACCAGTCCGATGCGCTGGATAGGCTCCGACGCGGGTCTTAGGGGGCTTTTGAAATGGGTATCATATCGAGGGCGCTTGCTCCGGCTTTACTGATCGCGACGGCTGTCATACCTGCGGCTGCAGCAGCGCAGGACGAGACTTTTTCGCCTGATTGGGACGCGATGAGCGGCGCTCTAAGTGAGCGGCGGTTCGCCGACCTGCTACGCTTGGCGGACGAGGCTATCGCCCATAGCCCTCCGCTGGAAGACAGCGAGGGCCGCCGGGTCCTGTGCGCGCATTCGGAGGTCGAGGCAGTACTGTATACTGCCCTGCCCGATCCGGATGGGCAGGGCACGATTGTGCGAAATGCGGCACCATGCAACCTCCTCTTCTATCGTGCCTATGCGTTGGAGGAATTGGGCCGCCGCGCGCAAGCGATGGAGTTGATGGCTAGCCTTACGAGGTATGCGCCGTTCCGGCCTCAGTACCACATTGAATACGGATACCTGCTAGCACAGTCGGGTCGGCCTGAGGAGGCTCTCGCGCAGTATCGACAGGCTATCGATGCGCTGGAGCTGCAGTCCGACGACATCGATAAGCAGCATTGGAGCGCTGTCGCGCAGCGCGGAATCGGGTATGCGCTAATCGATCTCAAGCGCTGGGACGAGGCGGAGGCGGCCTATCGCAAGAGCCTTGATCACGACCCTGACAACGCCGTGGCGCAGCACGAACTCGAGTTCATCGCGCGCGAACGCCCACGCGACTAAGCGTCAGACAAGACGAAGGCCGCCGTCCCTTTCGGAATGGCGGCCTTCGCAATTGCTCGAAATGGCGGCGGGCTCAGCTCCAGTTGGCCATTTCCTTCTCGAGGCCGGTCACGATCGCCTCGAAGAACTGCTCGGTGGTCAGCCAAGCCTGGTTGGGGCCGATGAGCAGCGCCAGATCCTTCGTCATCTGGCCGTTCTCCACCGTCTGAACACAGACGCGCTCCAGCGTTTCGGCGAACTTCACCACTTCGGGGGTGTCGTCGAACTTGCCGCGATACATGAGGCCGCGGGTCCAGGCGAATATGCTGGCGATCGGGTTGGTGCTGGTCGCCTTGCCCTGCTCGTGCTGGCGATAGTGGCGGGTGACGGTGCCGTGCGCCGCCTCGGCCTCGACCGTCTTGCCGTCGGGCGTCATCAGAACGGAGGTCATTAGACCAAGCGAGCCGAACCCCTGCGCCACGGTGTCGGACTGCACGTCGCCGTCGTAGTTCTTGCAGGCCCAGACGAACTTGCCGTTCCACTTGAGCGCGGAGGCGACCATGTCGTCGATCAGGCGGTGTTCGTAGGTGATGCCAGCCTTGTCGAACTTGTCCTTGAATTCATTGTCGAACACCTCCTGGAACAGGTCCTTGAAGCGACCGTCGTACTTCTTGAGGATGGTGTTCTTGGTCGACAGGTAGACCGGCCAGCCGCGGTCGAGCCCGTAGTTCATGCTGGCGCGGGCGAAGTCGCGGATCGAATCGTCGAGGTTGTACATCGCCATGGCGACGCCCGAGCTCGGGAATTCGAACACGTCGATATCGATGTTCTCGCCGTTTTCCCCTTCGAAGACCAGGCGCAGCTTGCCCTTGCCGGGGATCAGCGTGTCCTTCGCCCGGTACTGGTCGCCAAAGGCGTGGCGGCCGACCACGATGGGATCGGTCCAGCCGGGCACGAGCCGCGGCACGTTGTCGATCACGATCGGCTCGCGGAAGACCACGCCGCCCAGGATGTTGCGGATCGTGCCGTTGGGGCTGACCCACATCTTCTTCAGGCTGAATTCTTCGACCCGCGCCTCGTCGGGGGTGATCGTGGCGCATTTGACGCCGACGCCGTGTTCCTTGATCGCGTTCGCCGCATCGACCGTGATCTGGTCCTCGGTCTCGTCGCGCTTCTGGATCGACAGGTCGTAATATTTCAGGTCGACGTCGAGATAGGGCAGGATCAGCCGCTCGCGAATCCATTCCCAGATGATCCGCGTCATTTCGTCGCCGTCGAGTTCGACGATAGGGTTCTTGACCTGAATTTTTGCCATGTTTCGCCTGTCCGCTTGTCTGAAGTTGTCTCTTGCGCGCGGGCTTTAGCAGAGCGGCGCGCGAGGGCAAGGCGAGGGGGCACGCAGCACGAAAGCAAAGAAAAACCCCGCGGGGCGCGGGGCCCGGCGGGGTCTTGCTTGCCGATGGTGGGCGTAGGAAGAGTTGAACTTCCGACCCCTGCGATGTCAACACAGTGCTCTACCACTGAGCTATACGCCCGAACCGTCGGCCCTGCGCGGGTCAGCCCCGCGAAGGAGGCGGCGTTTAGCGACGCCCGAATGGGCGCGCAACCCTTAAAGCGAGGCCTGTCGCTCGGTCTCGAACACGCGATCCACCTCGAGCACCAGATCGCGCAGGTGAAACGGCTTGGACAGGATCTTGGCGCGCGGCTGGTCGGCCTGCGCCTTCAGCGTCACGGCGGCGAAGCCGGTGATGAACATCACCTTCGTGCCGGGGCTGACCTCGTTGCAGCGCTGCGCCAGTTCGATCCCGTCCATTTCCGGCATCACGATGTCGGACAAAAGCAGGTCGAACTCGCCCTCTTCCAGAAGCGGGATCGCGGCGGTTCCGCGATCAACGCTTTCGACTTCGTATCCGGCCTTGATCAGGGCGCGGGACAGGTAGGTACGCATGGCCTCGTCATCTTCGGCGAGGAGGATTCGGCGGGGAAGGGGGAGAGCATTCATGGCTGATGCCGATAGCACCGCTCCCTTAAAAAATCCTGTCCCGGGGCGCGCGAAAACCTGTTTTGACATCCGGCCCGCGGCGGTACAGCCTGCTACGGATGGACGGCACCTCAATCCTTTTCCGGCGGACCGGGCGATCGCATTCGTGATCGAGACCGGAAGGGTTCCGGGCCTCGATACGCCCGCTTTCCGCGTGGTGTCGCCCGATCGCCCCGCGCTGCCGGTCCTGATCGCCGCGCCCCATGGCGGGCGCGCCTATCCCGGGGCGTTGAGCGGGCGCATGCGGGTGCCCGATACGACGAAGCTGCGGCTGGAGGATCGCTATGTCGATCGGCTGGCCGAGGAGGTTGCAGGCGAGACGGGGGCGGTGCTGATCGCGGCGAACGCGCCGCGCGCGATGCTGGATCTCAACCGCGCGCCGGACGACATGGACTGGACGATGGTGAGCGGGGAGAAGCCCGCGGGCAAGCAGCATTCGCTCGCCAACCGCCGCGCGCGCACCGGGCTGGGGCTCGTGCCCCGGCGCATTTCCGGCATCGGGGAGATCTGGCGGGACCGGCTGAGCAGCGCGGAGCTGGACGACCGTATCGCGGCCATTCACACGCCCTATCACGCGGCGGTGGCCACGATACTGCGCGACATCCGGACACGGTGGGGGGCGGCGCTGCTGGTCGATCTGCATTCGATGCCGCCGCTGCGCCGCCGCCATCCGTCGGACGTGACGGCCGAGTTCGTGCTCGGTGATCGATTCGGTGCATCCTGCGATCCGATGATCAGCGCCACTGCGATCGGATATCTCTCCGGGAAGGATCGACCCGTCGCGCATAATCGCCCCTATGCGGGGGGGTACGTCCTCGATCGGCACGGGCGACCTTCGCTCGACATCCACGCGCTGCAAGTGGAGGTGTGCCGTACCCTCTATCTCGACCGGCGGGGGGAAGGATTGAGCGCCCGCATGCCCATGACCGCGCGGCTGCTGGCCGGAATGGTGCGCGCCCTGGCGGACGAGCTCAATCGCCAGCAGAGCGGCGGTCGCAGTGCCGAGGCGGCAGAATAACCCATAGAAGACTGCTGCCGTGCGATGCACTCGTTCAGATGGCACATAAAAAACCACCCCGTGCGATGCACGGGGTGGCCAAGGTTCAGGGAGGGGGTGCATCGAATGCACCCGGCCCGGACAAGCCATGAGGGGAGCGCTGCCGGGCTGCTCCATATGTGGGGAATTGCGCGCCTGGGATCAAGTCTCCATCGACCGCAAATTGGCTTCGGTTTATCGCGTCAATTCTGCAATTCGGCGGTCGCCGCGTCGGGCATGACGGGTTTCTTGCCCTGCTGCGCCTGCCGCGCGAAGATCACGCGCATCAGGTCGATCGAGAAGAGATGGGCGTAGATCAGCTGCAGAATGCCGTTCTCGTTCCATTCCTTCAGCCGGTCGGGCGCGAGTTCGCGCAGCTTGTTCTGATCGACCACTTGGAAACCGCGATAGACGAACGGCTTGCCGGGATTGCTCGCTTCCTCGATGCCGATCTCGCCATCGGTCAGCAGGTCGTTTTCCTTGAGCGCGGCGATGAAGTTCTGCGTGCGCATCCCCGCCTCTTCGAACTGCTGGCAGAATTCCAGAATG
This sequence comes from Erythrobacter sp. LQ02-29, assembly GCF_022576075.2. Classification (NCBI taxonomy): domain Bacteria; kingdom Pseudomonadati; phylum Pseudomonadota; class Alphaproteobacteria; order Sphingomonadales; family Erythrobacteraceae; genus Erythrobacter; species Erythrobacter sp. LQ02-29. Next base: position 1,873,821 of record NZ_JANCNT010000001.1, read on the forward strand.
CCCTGGGTCGCCTCGGTCGGCTTGCCTTCGCCATCGAATACCGCTTCGCCGCCGGCATCCTCTCCGACGAGGTCGGAGGTCGGGTCGAAGCACAGCGACAGATCCTCGCTATCCGGCTGGAGCCGGGCGAGCATGAAGGGATAGCGGCGGATATACGCCGGAATGTAAACCGGCTCGGTCACCTTTCCGCTGTCGTCGACGAAGGTGTTCACGCCTTCGTTCAGGCCCATCAGAGCGAGCGGGAGAGGCGCATCGCCCGAGGAGAAGATGATCGGGAAATGGCGGCTGGCCGGCACGAACTCGTCGGAGGTCAGCGGAATAGCATGCTGCCCGACCAGCCACGAGGCGGTCTCGGTCTGCCGCGTCTTGTATTGCGCGTGATCGCGCGAATTGAGCGGCATCAGATCTTTGTAGAACAGGGGCAGATTGGGCTGCGGCGCACTGGCCATCGGTCATCTCCGAAAAAGCTGAAGCGGGATCGATCGCGAAAACCCCGAGGGGCGCGGTCGAAGGGCGGGAGGGCTTTAGGAGTTCGCTTGCGCCGGTGCAAGCGGCACCAGTTTGCCCGGATTCATCAGGCCCGCCGGATCGAGCGCCTGCTTGACCTGCCGCAGCATCGACAGGGCGACGGGGTCGCCGAGCCGGGCGAAATCTTCCCGCTTGAGCTGGCCGATGCCGTGTTCGGCGCTGAGCGACCCGCTCCATTGCGTCACCAGTTCGTACACCTGAGAACTGATTTCCTTCCCGTCGCCGGTCATCCATTCCATCGGCTCCACGCCGGGTGGGGCGATGACGTGGAAGTGTACGTTGCCGTCGCCCAGATGGCCGAAAGCGATGGCCTGCGTTCCCGGCCAGGCGGCTTCGATCTTGGCGACCGCTTCGGTAACGAAGGCGGGCATGCGGTCCACCGGCACCGAGATATCGTGCTGGACCGCCGGCCCCTTCTCCCGCTCGGCCGGGGCGATCGAATCGCGCAGCAGCCAGAAATACTCGGCCTGGCTTTCGTTGGCCGCGATCACCGCGTCTTCCAGCAGGTCGCGTTCCAGCGCATCCATCAGCACGGTTTCCGCCAGTTCGCCGAGGCGATCCGCGTCGGCGCCTGTCGCGACCAGTTCAATCAGCGCATGCCATGCATGGCGGTGCTCCAATGGCGGGCGCGCATCCGGCAGGTGCGCGACGACATCGTCGAGCGTTTCCTGCAACACGACTTCGAACCCCTCCAGCGCGTCTCCGCACGCGCGCTGGCAATGCACGAGCAAGGCGCGAGCCGCCTCCAGCGACGACACGCCCGCCCAGATGACCCGCCGCTCCGCGATCGCGGGTTGCAGGGCCAGCGTGGCGGCCGTGACAATCCCCAGCGTCCCTTCCGACCCGATCAGCATCTGCTTCAGATCGAAGCCGCGATTGTCCTTCTTGAGCGGCGTGAGGGCGGAGAACACCTGACCATCGGGCATCACCGCCTCTATTCCCAGCACCTGCGCGCGCATCGAACCGTGGCGCAGAACCTGCGTGCCACCGGCATTGGTGGAAATGAGGCCGCCCACCGTGGCAGAGCCTTTCCCGCCGAGAGTGAGGGGGAAGCGCAGCCCCTCCGCCTCCACCCGCTCGTGCAGGGTTTGCAGGATGACGCCCGCTTCGCAGACCACCTGCCCGGCCTCGGTATCGAGATCTCGGATCGCGTTCATGCGTCGCAGGGATAGCACGATCGCGTGGCCGGTATCGTCGGGGGTGGCGCCGCCGCACATGCCGCTATTGCCGCCCTGGGGTACGATGGGCACGCCGTGGCGCGCGCACAGCTTCACCAGTTCGGCAACCTCTGCCGTGTCGGCAGGGGAGGCGAGGGCGAGCGCGCTACCGCTGAACCTGCCCCGCCAATCGGTGAGCCACGGTGCCATATCCTGCGCATCGCGGGTGAAGCCCTTGGCCCCGAGCAGGTCGGACGCCTGTTGCAGAAACTGTTCGATTTCGCTCATATCCGCTCCCATGCCACAAGCTGCCCTGCCTTCGCCAGCGCTTTGCGCCAATTAAGCCGCCATTCAAATCCGGGCGCTATCATGGCGTCGTTCCGGTCCGTGGGGGTATCGGCAACGCACTATCCGCGCACAGACCTTTCGAGCAAGACGGACGGACCGGGTTAGAATGACGACTTTCGCCGCATTTCTCGCTCCCCTCGTGTTCCTCCTGCCCGCCGCGCCGTTTTCCGGCCATGCGGAGACGGACGAAGCCAATGCCCCGGGATTTGCGAAATCGCCGGAAGCGCGTGCGGACGAGCCGCCACCGCCCGCCGATCGGTTTCCTCTATCCGCTGTCCTTCGCCCGGACGCTCACCAGGTCCGTATCGAACAGAGGATCACCATCCGGATCTCTCCGCGAACACCGGAAATGCAAAGCGCCGTCGCGGAAATTCAGCGGCGACAGCGCAACACGCGATGGGAAGAGCGCAAGACGAGCGGCTGCATTCCGATGGCTTCGCTGGTCGGTGTGCGCGTGAACGGGGCGGACCAGCTGTTGCTCTACACCCGGGACCGGTCGATGTTCACCGCCCGGCTGGAGGGGTCTTGCAGCGCGCGCGACTTCTATTCCGGCTTCTATGTGGAACCGAACAAGGACGGCAAGCTGTGCATCCGGCGCGACCGGCTTCAATCCCGCAACGGGGCGAGCTGCCAGATAGCGCATCTCGGGCGACTGGTCCCCGTCTCCGATTGACCGGGTCCGATCGACCGGGAGCGGGCACCGCTTCCCTTGACAACTCGCGGCTTTGCGGCGATGGGCGCGGGATATGAAAGAGGAACCGGGTTCGGTTCCGCATTTTTCCGGACATTTGGATGAAGTTTGCCGATCTCGGCCTCTCTGATGAATTGCTGAAGGCGGTCGAGGCCGCTGGATACGACACGCCTACGCCGATTCAGGAACAGGCGATCCCGCCGGTCCTGATGATGAAGGACATCATCGGTATCGCGCAGACCGGGACGGGCAAGACCGCCAGTTTTGTGCTGCCGATGATCGACATCCTCAATCACGGTCGGCGGCGCGCCCGCATGCCGCGCAGCCTGATCCTGGCGCCGACGCGCGAACTGGCGGCGCAGGTCGCGGAAAACTTCGAGAAATACGGCGTCAATCACGACCTCACGCTCGCGCTGCTGATCGGCGGCGTGCAGATGGGCGACCAAGTGAAGGCGCTGGACGAGGGTGTCGACGTGCTGATCGCGACCCCGGGCCGCCTGATGGACCTGTTCGAGCGGGGCAAGATCCTCCTCAACGGGTGCGAGCTGCTGGTGATCGACGAGGCGGACCGGATGCTCGACATGGGGTTCATCCCCGATATCGAGTTCATCTGTTCGAAGCTGCCTGAAACGCGGCAGACCATGCTGTTCTCCGCCACCATGCCCCCGCCCATCGAGAAGCTGGCGAAGAAGTTCCTCGACGATCCGAAGCGCATCGAGGTCAGCCGCGCGGCGACCACGAACAAGGATATCACCGCGTTCAAGATCATGGTCGGCCAGCGGCAGAAGCGCGAAACGCTGCGCTGGCTGCTCGCCCACGACCACGTCGACACGGCGATCGTGTTCTCCAACCGCAAGACCACGGTGCGCGAGCTCAATAAGAGCCTGCAGCAGCACGGTTTCGCCAGCGGGGAAATCCACGGCGACATGGACCAGACCAGCCGCATCCGTGAGCTCGACCGGTTCAAGGCGGGGGAAGTCAATATCCTCGTCGCCAGCGACGTCGCGGCCCGCGGCCTGGACGTGAAGGGCGTTAGCCACGTCTTCAATTTCGACACACCGTGGCATCCCGACGATTACGTTCACCGGATCGGTCGAACGGGCCGCGCAGGGGCGAAGGGGCGGGCATTTACGTTCGTCACGCCCGAGGATGCCGAGGCGATCGAGAATGTCGAGAAGCTCACCGGCAACGCGATCCCCGTATTCGGCAAGGACGACGTTCGCGTCGTGCTGAAGGGGCAGGGCGATGCTTCGGAGGTCGAAGGTGCGAAGCCGCGTCGCGCCACGAGCGAGAAGCGCGAGCGCCCCGAAAGGGAAGACCGTCCTCGCGACGAAGCTGCGAAACCGCGACGCTCCGACAGGGGCAATGACACCAGGCGCGGGTCCAGCCGCGGCGGCAGGAACGACCGGGACGATGAAGGTTCCGTGCCTGCGGGCGAATGGAACGGGCCCAAGCCCGATTTTCTGAGCGTCAGCGCGAGCTGAACGCCGTCCCGGCGGTCAGGCCGCCAGCCGGTAGCAGTTCTTCCCGCTGGCCTTCGCCTCGTACAAAGCGAGATCGGCTGCTCCCAGCAGGGTTTCGGCGGTACCGCCTTCCTTCAGTTCGGCAACGCCCAGACTGACCGATATCGGGCCGGTGGGGCGTCCCCGACCGGCTTTGGCCGCGATCTGCGACCGGATGCGCTCGGCGACGTTGGAGGCGATTTCGAGATCGGTTCCGGGCAGGATCACGCCGAATTCCTCCCCGCCAAGCCGCCCCACCAGGTCTCCCTTGCGCAGGCACGACGCGGCGATCTGTGCGATGCGGACCAGCACGGCGTCCCCTTCCGGATGGCCGTAAGTGTCGTTGATCGACTTGAAATTGTCGACATCGAACATGACGAAAGAGAGCGGGGCCTTCATCGCCCGGGCTTCGCCCACCTGTTCGTCCAGCCGCGCGATAAGCTTGCGACGATTGGCGATACCCGTCAGCTGGTCGGTCTCGGCCAGCTTGAGCGCGTGTTCCGCCTGACGTTCCGCGGATCGCCGCGCGGCTTCGAGCTGGTCTATCGCCTCCGCCTTTTCCGTCACGTCCACGATGGTGCCGAACATCGCCACCGGTTCGTCGTCCTGCACCTCCACGATTCCGTGACATTCGACACGACGCATCGTGCCGTCGGGCAGGACAAGTCGTGCATGGAAGAAATAGGGATCGCGGGTCGCGAGGGACTGTTCGATCGCCTTCTCCACTATCGGCCGGTCGTCCTCGTGATAAGCCGTGATCGCGTTTTCCAGCGGGACCATCGCGTCCGTCACTTCCAGCCCGTGGATACGGAAGACCTCTTGCGACCAGAACACCTCTTCCGCACCTATCTCCAGCTGCCAATGGCCGACCTTCGCCGTCCTTTCCGCCATGGCGAGCAAGCGGTTCTGTTCCGCGAGCAAGGCGGCGCTACGGCGTGATTCCGACAGGAGCGCCGCGGTCGGGAGGCCGCAGGCAAGCAGAGTGAGCAGGAAGAATTGCAGATAGATCACCCGCCCCTGGATGTCGGCGCCGATCGAATTGATGGGGCCGAGCTGATGGCTCGTCATCACGCTCCCCATGATGGCGATGATGAACACGGCACGCACCGCGCCACCGACTCCCGCTGCGAAGGAAGCGAGGATGACGGTCGCGAGAGCCAGGAACAGCAGCGGAAACGCGGTTTGCGCAAAGGCGGCGAACCCTGCCATGGCGGCCAGGACGATCACGACCGCATAGGCGACCGATCGTGATCCGGTTCGACGCTTTGCGGGGAACACGAACGGCACGAACAGTTCAACCAGCAGCGGGGTGACGATCAGGATCCCCAGTACGACGGTGGAGAACCACGCCGCAAAGAACGGCACCAGCTCTGCCGAACCGACGACGGTCGAGGTCGCGATCGTCGCGCTGGTCAAGCCGGCGATCAGCGTTCCCTTGCCGACAGCGATCAGGCCCAGCCGGCTGTCGAAGGCGGGCAGTCCGGCCGTCCCGCGCAGAATGTAATGCGAGGCGATCAGGCATTCGACGACATTGGCCACGGTAAAACCGACACTGCCCAGCAGCGATGTGCCCTCGATCAGGTTCGCCGCGCAGCTGGCGATTCCGATGCACAGGGCGAGAGGATACCGGAAGGGCCTGCGGATCAGGCTCATCGCAGCCACGGCTACGCCGCTCGCAGGCCAGATGAAGGCGATTCCGCCCGTGCCCTTCGTCAATGCCAGGGTGAACACGCCACAGGCGAAATAGGTCACACCGGTGGCAATGCAGATCAGCCAGAGCTGGTACGGGGATAGATCGCGCCTCTCCATGCGCCGACCGTGCCCAAGCTTGGTTAAGACCAGGTAACCCGCTTAGCGTAAATTACGTATTTCGCGCCGGACCGACGATCAGGCGAGCTTGAGAAAGCTGTCGATCACGCGCTTCTCGCCGGCCTGCTCGAACTCGATGGTCAGCTTGTTGCCTTCCTGATCGGTCACCGTTCCGTATCCGAACTTCTCGTGAAAAACCCGCGCCCCGATCGCGATATCGGTTCGCGGCCGCGCCGCGAAGCTCGCGGCGCTGCGACGGCTTTCCTGCACGCGCGCCGGCTTGGTTTCATACCCGGTAGAGAGCGCCCGCTGCCATCCGGGCCCGCGCTTGCTGGCGCGATCGGGTGAGCTTTGGGACAGGTGGGCGAAGGGGTCCTCCTGTTCGCTCCAGTTCGCGCGCCAGAGCGATGCGCCGCCGGTCATCGTCGTTTCCTGATCGATGTGTTCCTGGGGCAGCTCTTCGATAAACCGGCTGGGGATGGAGCTCGTCCATTGGCCGTAGATGCGACGGTTCGCGGCGTGGAGGATGGTGCAGCGCCGCCGGGCGCGGGTGATCGCGACATAGGCCAGCCGGCGCTCTTCCTCCAGGCTGGCAAGCCCGCCCTCGTCGAGTGAGCGCTGGCTGGGAAATACGCCTTCCTCCCAGCCGGGCAGGAACAGGTGATCGAATTCGAGGCCCTTGGCGGCGTGGATGGTCATGATCGTGACCTTCTCCTCGTCCTCGTTCGCGTCGTTGTCCATCACCAGGCTGACATGTTCGAGGAAATCGCCGAGATCGTCGTAATCTTCCATCGCGCGGGCGAGCTCGGACAGGTTCTCCAGCCGCCCGGCCGCCTCGGCGCTCCGCTCTTTCTGGAGCATCTCGTTATAGCCGCTTTCCTCCAGCAGCGTGCGCATCAGCTCTGCGGGCGTGACCTTATCCGCCTGCTCGCGCCAGTCGCGGAACTGCACCATCAGGCGCGCGATGGTGTTCGCGGCGCGGGCGGGCAGCTCGTCGCTGTCGGCGAGTTGCAGGGAAGCGGCGGCGAGCGGCAGGCCGGTCCGCCGCGCATGCTGATGCATCTTTTCCAGCGTCTTGGCCCCGAGCCCGCGCTTGGGCTGGTTATAGATACGCTCGAACGCCAGATCGTCCGCAGGCTGGGCGATGACGCGCAGATAGGCCAGCGCGTCGCGAATCTCGGCACGCTCGTAGAAGCGGAAACCGCCGACGATACGATAGTTGAGGCCGATCTGGATGAACCGGTCCTCGAACTCGCGGGTCTGGTATTGCGCGCGGACGAGGATCGCGACCTGGTCCAGCGAAGCGCCCTCGCGCTCGATCCGCTCGATTTCCTCGCCGACGCGGCGGGCCTCCTCCGGCCCGTCCCACACGCCGATGATGCGCACCTTCTCGCCCGCGTCGAGCTCGGTCCACAAGGTCTTGCCCAGACGCTCGCTATTGGCGCGGATCAGGCCGGAGGCCGCGGCGAGGATATGCGGGGTGGAGCGATAGTTCTGCTCCAGCTTGACCACCTTGGCGCCGGGAAAATCCTTCTCGAAGCGCAGGATGTTGGCGACCTCCGCCCCGCGCCAGGAATAGATCGACTGGTCGTCGTCGCCAACCACGCAGATATTCTTGCGCTCCTGCGCCAGCAGCCGCAGCCACAGATACTGGACCGCATTGGTGTCCTGATATTCGTCCACCAGGATATATTTGAAGCGGCGCTGATACTGCTCCAGCACCTCGCGCTCGCGGCGGAAGATGTTGAGCATGTGGAGCAGGAGGTCGCCGAAATCGCAGGCGTTCAGTTCCTTCAGCCGGTCCTGATACAGGCCATAGAACTGCGCGCCGCGACCATTGGCGTAGGCCTCGTTCTCCACCGCATCCAGATCGCCGGGATTGAGCCCCCGGTTCTTCCACCGGTCGATCAGCCCGGCCAGTTGCCGCGCCGGCCAGCGCTTCTCGTCGAGGTCGTTCTGCGCGATCAATTGCTTGAGGAGCCGCAGCTGGTCGTCCGTATCGAGGATGGTGAAGTTCGATTGCAGCCCGACCAGTTCGGCATGGCGGCGCAGCATCTTCGCGCAGATCGAATGGAAGGTGCCGAGCCACGGCATCCCCTCCACCGCGTCGCCGATATGCCGCCCGACCCGCTCGCGCATCTCCCGCGCGGCCTTGTTGGTGAAGGTGACGCACAGAATTTCGCTCGGCCATGCACGCCGGGTTGCGACGAGATGTGCCAAACGTGCGGTTAGCGCCGCAGTCTTGCCGGTTCCCGCCCCGGCCAGCATCAATACCGGCCCCTCGGTCGTCAGCACGGCCTCGCGCTGCGGCGGATTGAGCCGCGCGGCATAGGGCGGAGCGGCGGATTCCGGAGTGCCGGCGGGAAGGGTGCTTTCGTTCGTCATGTCGGGTGTCGCGCGAACAGGTAGGGAACGACGCGCTTGGGGGCAAGCGGTGGATCGGCGGAACCGGTCCGGAACCCTGATAGCGCTTGCCCGTTATGTCGGCGAAACCGGTTTACGGCAGGAATAAGGAGCAAACATATGAAAACGATCCTAGCAGCAACCGCCGCCATGGGACTCGCGATCGCCGCAGTCCCTGCCGTTGCGCAGATGAACAACGACAGCATGGGCGAGATGAATTCCACCGGCATGCAGATGACGGCCCAGCAGCAGGCCGCGTATGACGGCTGGCGCCAGTCGCGTCAGGCGGCCTACGACACCTGGGACGACAAGACCAAGACCTACTTCTGGACGCTCGACCCCATGGAGATGGAGGGCTGGTGGGCCCTGTCCGACGCGCAGAAGGCCAAGGTGCTCAGCATGACTCCGGAGCAGCAGGCGCAGACCTGGGCTTCGATCAAGTCGCAGCTGGCAAGCACGCCGGCGACGTCGAGCACCACCAGTTCGACCACTTCCAGCGGAATGTCTTCCTCGAACAGTGGCAACATGTCGTCCAGTGCGAGCACGCCGCGCTATGTGAGCAACGAGATGGTGCAGAACATGGGCGCTTCGAAGAAGCCCGCCGGTGGAGACTATCCGGTGTGCACGAAGAACATGACCGACAACTGCGTCAATCCCGGCGCTCGCTGAGCCAGGGGTTCTCTGATCGCCTGAACTTCCCTCGCGAAGTTCGCGACCGAGAAAACAGTCAAAGGCCGCTCCTTCCGGGGGCGGCCTTTTTCATGCGGTTCGTCGTAATAGCCACAGCTTGGCTCGCCCCACCTTGCGCTCTGCCGCAATCGTGAAATCGCGCACGGAGAGGGACTCGTCGGACGCGGTTTCCAGCGCGACCCAGGTTGCGGGTGCTATCCATCCCAGACGGGCCAGGCGGTCGAGCGCGACCGCCCCCGCGCCGGTGTGATACGGCGGATCGAGCAGGATCAGTTCGTGCGCCTGCCTGGCCGGTCCCAGCGAAAGAACCGATCCCGCCTGCACCGCGCTACGATCTTGCGCCTCGAGCGCCGCGATGTTGTGGCGGATGGCTTTCACCGCATCCTTGTCATGTTCCACGAAGAGGCAGAACGCGGCACCTCGCGACAGCGCCTCCAGACCAAGTGCGCCGGATCCAGCGAAAAGATCGACGACGCTGAGCCCTTCGAACCCGCCGAGCCGGCTGGCGAGCATGCTGAACAGCGTCTCGCGCGTCCGATCCGCCGTGGGTCGGGTCGCCTCGCCTTTCGGCGCGACCAGGTTCCTCCCACGCCAATCCCCGGCGACGATCCTCACCGTCGGCGACCCTTGCCGAGGGTGCTGCGAAACCGACCGAGTTCCTCCTTGCGTATCTCTCGCACCTGGCCGCGCGCGAGATCGCCCAGTTCGAAGGGGCCGTAAGCGGTGCGGATCAGCCGGTTCACCCTCAGCCCGAGATATTCGAGCACCTTGCGCACCTCGCGATTCTTGCCCTCGGTTATCGACATCACGATCCACAGATTGCTCCCGGTCCGACGTTCGATATCGGCATCGATCGGGCCGTAGCGCACGCCCTCGATGGTGACCCCTTCGATCAGATCGTGCAGCGCGGTTTCGGCCACTTCGCCGAAGGCGCGGGCGCGATAGGTGCGCGGGATGCCCGATGCCGGAAGCTCCATCTGGCGTTTCAACTCGCCATCGTTGGTCAGCAGCAACAACCCCTCGGTATTGAGGTCGAGCCGTCCGATCGGCATCACCCGCGGCGCGCCTTGGGGCAGGGCGTTGCGTAGTGCAGTGTAGATCGTCGCGCGCCCCTTCGGATCGCGCTCCGCGGTGATCAGCCCCTGCGGTTTGTGGAAGGCGAACAGGCGCGCCGGCTCCGCCTTGCCGATCGGCTTGCCGTCGACCGTCACCCCGCGCAAACTGGGAATGATGGTCGCCGGCGTATCGAGCACCTTGCCATCGATCGCGACCCGGCCATCGCCGATCATGCGCTCCACTTCGCGGCGGCTGGCGACGCCTGCGCGGGCAAGCAGTTTGGCGATGCGCTCGCCCTCGGGTCGGGAATTCTCGGTCATGGCGAGCGCCTACGCCGTGGCGACGGCACGCGCAATGCGGGCGCGATCAACGCTGTCCGATCAGAAAGGCGTTGATGGTCAGGCGACCGCTTTTTCTCAACCCATCGGGGTCCGATGGGGGAGGCGTGGGGACGACGCCCGAATGCAGGTTCCACCCGCGATAGGCGACAAGCCTGTCGGGCGCGGCCTCGACCTCGCCGATCATCTCGTAGCGGTCGGTGTCGCCGTAATAGTATTCGGCCGGCAGAGGGCCGAACTCGGCTTCGTCGGCCTTGACCGCGGCCTCGTATTCCTCCGCCCGCCCTGGCTGCACGGTTTCGAACCCGGTTCGCCGGTGGCGGTAGAACGCGGTCCCGCCACTACCCCGCTCGCCGGTGTAGTGGACGGTCGCGACGAGGTCGGGCCGCGTGCCATCGTAGTGGGGCCGCCGCTGCACCGGCGTGAGGTCTGTGGGCTGCGTGGCGACGATGGAAAAGGCGCAGCCTTCCACGCCGAAGTTCCCTTTAAACCCTAGATGTTCGGTAAACAGACGCGCAAGCAGAGGACCACCCAGCCGCAGATAGTTGGGGTCGAGCGGGCTGCGCAGGCCGGGGTAACCGACCACGGGCGAATAGCGCGCGCGCCGGGCCGCCGCTTCCAGCTCCGCGATCCGCCCGCTGAAAGCATCGATCACGATAACCGGTTCGCCCTCGCGCCCGAACCGTTCCACGCGGTAGCGTCGCCCGTTATCCTCTCCCTCTGCCACCGGCTTGTGGACGTTCGTGACGCCGAGGTTCATGTGCACTTCCCTATCGCTGGCCCGTGCGGCTAGTGTCGCAGAAATCGAAACCTACGGGAAGGACGGGCCGCTTATGGCAGAGACCGCAGCGAAATCGGGTAAGCCAGGCTGGCGCGAGCTGTTTCGCGCCATGCGCAATCGCAAGACCGGGTTCATGGCCTTGTTCGGTTTCGCCAGTGGCCTGCCCTTCGCGCTGTTCCTGGGCACCCTGTTCGCGTGGTTGAGCGAAACCGATGTCGAGCTGGAAACGATGGGGGTCTTCTCGTTGATCGGGCTCGCCTACGCTTTCCAGTTCATGTGGTCACCGTTGATCGAGCGGGTGAATATCGCCGGGTTCCGGCGGCTCGGCAAACGCAAGCAGTGGATCGTACCGGCGCAAATCCTGCTGGGCATAATCCTGGTGGCGCTGTCGCTGAGCCATCCGAGCAACTCCACGATCGGGTTTTTCTCCCTGCTCGCCGGGATCGGGGCGCTCGCTTCGGCGACGCAGGACATCGCGATCAACGCCTGGCGGATCGACGTGGCGGACGAGGTCGCGACGCTCGATATCCTCTCCACTATCTACCAGATGGGCTATCGCCTCGCAGCTCTGGTCGGCGGCGCGTTCGGCCTGATCATCGCGGAGCGGATCGGCTGGCCGCAGACATATCTTATCATGGGCGGCATCCTGCTGGTGATCGGGCTGGTCGGATTGCGGGCGCCTGATTCCGATTCCGAGGTGAGCGATGTCGGTTCGCGGGGTGACGAGGACCTTCTGGCCCTGCGCAAGGCGGGGGAACTCCACCCCCGCATCCGTTTGCGCGCATTGTGGGCCGTCGGGCTGCTATGGGCCGTCGCGATCGCGATCGTTCTTATCTTCATGGGCCTCTCGCTGTTCAGCGCGCCCGAGAACCGCCCGAACCCGACCGACTTCACCGTGCAGTTCGGCCCTTGGATCATCGTCGCAACCGTCGTGCTGCCTGCGCTGATCGCGGGGTGGCTGGCCGCGAAGAAACGCGAAGGCACCTATCTGCTGGAAGCCGATGCCCCCGCGAGCAGTCGCGGCAGCTTCGTGATGGACCACCTTTATCGTGCACTCGTCCTGCCGCTGGTCGAATTCGTCGGCCGATTGGGCTGGTCGCTGGTGCTGATCCTCGCGCTGGTACTTACCTACCGGATCTGCGACGCGATCTGGGGGACGTTCGCCTACCCGTTCTATCTGGGCGAGTTGCACTACACGAACGACGAGGTCGCGGTGGCTTCCAAGTTCTTCGGCGTCGGGGCCATCGTCCTGGGCCTTGCGCTGGGTGGATACATGCTGACCGTGTTTGGTCGGATGTTCACCCTGACGCTCGGCGCGCTGCTGGCGGCGCTGACCAACCTGCTCTACGCCGATCTGGCGGTGGGCGGCCGGTACATGGGTATGGCGAGCGACGCGATCGGGCTGACCTGGGCGGTGGAGCAATTCCCGGGCGGCAGTGCGAGGCTCGCCAAGCTGATGCTGACCATCGGCGGCGAGAATCTGGCCATCGGGATCGCGGGCGCGGCCTATATCGCCTGGCTTTCCTCCATCGTGTCCAAGAAGTTCAGCGCGGTGCAGTATGCGCTCCTGTCGTCCCTCACCCTGCTGATCGGCACGCTGGGGCGGGGCGCGCTGGGTCAGATGATCGAGGAGCAAGGCTATTACGATGTCTTCTTGCTGACGACCTTCATCGGCATCGGCGCGGTCGTGCTGTGTATCGCCGAATGGATCCGCCAGAAGCGCGCGGGCGCCAATTCCGGCGTGGTCACGCCCGAGAATCCCGCGGCGGCGACCTAGTCCAGCATCTCCGCGTTCAGGCGCAGCACCTCGCCCGCGAGGTAGAGCGACCCGGCGATAAGCACCGGGAGCCCGTCGGGCGGAATCGCACGCAGCGCCTCGGTAACGCTGTCGAAGCTGCGCGCGGCTCCGAAGGCGTCGGCGGGGTGCGAGGCATGGCCCGGAACCGCGACTGCCGAAAGCGTCACGATGTTCTCCGCCAGCGGGTCGATCAGCGCGCGTGGTGCCTTGTTGTCGAGCATCCCGAGCACGAGATGCAGCTTCCGCCCGGTGAAATGCCGGGCGATCGCTTCGCCCGCGTTCGGGTTATGCCCGCCGTCGAGCCACAGCTCGTGTCCGGGCACCAGCGCCGCCAGCGGGCCTTCGCCCAGCGCCTGCATCCGGGCGGGCCAGCGCGCACCGCGCAATCCGACGGCGATCGCCTTGTTGCCGACGGGCACGTGGTCCTGATGCCGCAGCATGGCAATGGCGAGGCCCGCATTCTCGGCCTGATGTGCGCCGGGCAGGGCGGGCAGGGGCAGGGCGAGTTCGCCCGCGCGGTCGGCATAATGCAGCTCGACTTCCGTCGCCGCGACCGACCAGTCGCCGCCGCGCAGATGCAGCGGCGCACCTGCCACGCGCGCCGCGCGCTCGATCTCGCTGGATGCTTCGGGTGGATAGGACAGGGCGATCAGCGGTGAGCCCGGCTTCGCGATTCCCGCCTTCTCGAACGCTATGCGGGCGAGGGGGAGGGTGGGCGTGCCCTCCTCCGGTGCCAGCAGGAACCGCTCGTGATCAATGCCCAGCGCGGCGATGCCACACGCCGTGGGCCGGGGCAGCACGTTGGTCGCATCGAAGCGGCCGCCGAGGCCGACCTCCACCACGCAGGCATCGGCGGGCACGCGGGCGAATTCGGTGAAGGCGGCGGCGATGGTCACTTCGAAGAAACTGGGGTTGAGGTCCTCGCCAGCGTCCAGCACCTCCGCCAGCAATTCGGCCAGGCGGTGGTCGGAGATCAGCTCGCCCGCGACCCGGATGCGCTCGTTATAGCGCACCAGATGCGGGCTGGTGGTGACGTGCACCCGCTTCCCATCGGCCTCCAGCATGGCGCGCAGGAAGGCGCAGACCGAGCCCTTCCCATTGGTGCCCGCGACATGGAACACCGGCGGCAGGCGGTCCTGCGGATCGCCCAGCCGCGCCAGCAGTTCGCGAACGGTGCCGAGGCCCACCCGCCCGTCCGGCACGGACAGCGCCGCCAGCCGGTCGAGCTGCGCCTGCACCGCGGGCGAATCGGAGCGGGCGAAGTCCTTCAGCGTCGTCAGGCCGCCGCGCGCGGCCGCATGTATTCGAGCAGCGTCGCCAGTTCGCTGCGCAGGTTGCGCCGCTCCACCACGCGGTCGATCATGCCGTGCTTGTGGAGATATTCCGCGCGCTGGAAGCCGTCGGGCAATTGCTCGCGGATCGTGTCCTGGATCACCCGCTGCCCGGCGAAGCCGATCAGTGCGCCCGGCTCCGCCAGCTGAACGTCGCCTAACATGGCGTAACTGGCGGTGACCCCGCCCGTGGTCGGGTCGGTCAGCAGCACGATGTAGGGCAGCCCCGCCTCGCGCAGGCGGCGCGTCATCACGGTCGCCTTGGGCATCTGCATCAGGCTGAGAATGCCTTCCTGCATCCGCGCGCCGCCCGCCGCGGTCACCACGATATAGCCGCATTTGCGGTCGAGCGCGCGCTGCGCGCCGTTGCAGAAGGCCTGGCCGACGGCCATCCCCATGCTGCCACCCATGAAGCCGAAATCCTGCACGCCGACCACGGCGTCCTGCCCCTCGATCGAACCGGATCCGACCACGAACGCGTCGCGCAGTGGGGTCTTTGCCCTCGCCTGCTTCAGCCGGTCGGTGTATTTCTTGGTGTCGCGAAACTTGAGCGGGTCCTGGCGCACCTCGGGCTGGGGCAGGGTTTCGAACCCTTCGTCCATCAGCTGGAAAAGCCGCTCCTGCGCGCCGATGCGCCCGTGATGGCCGCAGCGCGGGCAGACATGCAGGTTCTCTTCGTACTCCTTGGCGAAGATCATTTCCTGGCATCCTGGGCACTTGACCCACAGATGGTCCTTGGTTTCGCGCTTGCCGACGAAGGGCAGCGAATTGCGTACGCGGGTAAGCCAGTTCATGGGGTCGCCTTTGCCGCCGAATGCACCGATTTGGCAAGCGCCGCGGTCAGCTCGCGGATGGCGGTGGGCGCGTCCGGGCCATGCCTCGCGACCAGTTCTACCAGCGCGGAACCGACCACGACCCCATCGGCGACCGCAGCGATTTCAGCAGCTTGTTCGGGTGTCCTGACACCGAATCCCACGGCGACGGGGATGTCGGTCGCGCGCTTGATGCGGCCGACATTGAATCGAATCGATTCAATCGCCGCCTGCTGCATCCCCGTGATACCCGCCACCGCGACGTAATAGAGGAAGCCCTCGCTGCCATCGATCACGACGGGTAGGCGCTTGTCGTCGGTGGTCGGGGTGGCGAGCCGGATCGGCGCGATTCCGGCATCGCGCAGCGCGGGGCCGAGCGCCTCGTCCTCCTCCGGCGGGATGTCGACGCAGATCACGCCGTCGACGCCCGCATCCTTCGCGGCGGAGGCGAACCATTCCGGCCCGCGCCGGATCATGGGGTTGGCGTAGCCCATCAGGATCAGCGGCACCTGCGCATGACGCTGGCGGAACGCGGTCGCGATCCGCAACACGTCCGCAGTGGTTGTCCCCGCACCGAGCGAACGGATGTTCGCCTGCTGGATCGCCGGGCCGTCCGCCATCGGATCGGTGAAGGGCATCCCTAGCTCGATCACGTCCGCGCCGCCCTCGACCAGCGCATCGAGATTGGCCGTGGTGTCGCCATCGCCGGCAGTGAGGAAGGTCACGAGTGCGGGGTGGGGTTTGGCGAAGGCAGAGGAGAGGCGGGTGGGAGCGGTCATTCTGAAGCGGGAAGTCCTACAGGATGGAACACATGGAACAGTGTCCTAGGGGCGGAAAAATCCGGTCCGCGTGCGCATGGCAAAGAACGGCTGGATGGGGAAGGGTATGGTTGCGGGCATGGCGTGATTATGCCTGTGGGGAGCGCTGTAGGACATACTCTGCCGCAACCGTCGCCCCGGCCCTCGAGCCGGGGTATTGCTTCCTTTGGGCGTAGTGAAAAAGGAAGCACTATCCCGGGTCAAGCCCGGGATGACGATGGGGGATGGGAAGCGGAGGCCAGGTCCTCTATCTCGCGAGGCCACTCTGCCAGCCCGGCTCCCTGAATGGGAGAAGGCTTTTCCCGCCCGAATGACGTCAGCGAGACATCGGCCATCATCTCTCTTTCGCGTATCAAATTCCAGATATTCCAGTCGGGCCTGATCCGCTCAAATCTCCACTCCCAGCCGCTCGGCCACGGTGAAGATGTCCTTGTCGCCGCGACCGCACAGGTTCGCGAGGATCACGCTGTCCCTCGGCAGTTCCTTCGCGCGGCGAGCCACGGCGGCGATGGCGTGGCTCGGTTCCAGCGCGGGGATGATGCCCTCCGTTCGGCAGAGCAGCTGGAACGCCTCCAGCGCCTCCTCGTCGGTGACGGCGGTGTATTCGACGCGGCCGGTATCCTTCAGCCATGCGTGTTCCGGCCCGATACCGGGATAGTCGAGGCCCGCGCTGATCGAGTGGCCCTCGGTGATCTGGCCGTCCTCATCCTGCAGTAGGTAGGTCTTGTTGCCGTGAAGCACGCCAGGAAATCCGCCGAGCAGGCTGGCCGCGTGTTCGCTTCCGTCGAGGCCATGCCCCGCCGCCTCGACGCCGAGCATCTTCACGTCGGGATCGTCGAGGAAGGGGTGGAACAGGCCGAGCGCGTTGGACCCGCCGCCGATCGCCGCGACCAGCAGGTCGGGCAGGCGGTCGATGCGCGACACCATTTGCGCGCGCGCTTCCTTGCCGATCACGCTCTGGAAGTCGCGAACCAGCTCGGGATAGGGATGCGGGCCGGCGGCAGTGCCGATAATGTAGAAGGTGTCGTGGACATTCGCGACCCAGTCGCGCAGCCCCTCGTTCATCGCGTCCTTCAACGTCGCGCGGCCGCTGGTGACGGGGATCACTTCCGCGCCGAGCAGCTTCATGCGGAACACGTTGGGCTGCTGCCGCGCCACGTCGGTCGCGCCCATGTAGATGACGCAAGGCAGGCCGAAGCGCGCGCAGACGGTGGCGGTGGCGACGCCGTGCTGGCCCGCGCCGGTTTCCGCGATGATCCGCGTCTTGCCCATCCGCATCGCGAGCAGGATCTGCCCGATGCAATTGTTGATCTTGTGCGCGCCGGTGTGGTTCAGCTCGTCGCGCTTGAACCAGATTTGCGCGCCCCCGACCGCCTCGGTCAGCCGTTCCGCGAAATAGAGCGGGCTGGGGCGGCCGACATAATGTTCCAGCAAGTCGTCGAACTGCGCCTTGAACGCCGGGTCCGCCTGCGCCGCGCGATATTCGCGCTCCAGATCGAGCACGAGCGGCATCAGCGTCTCGGCGACGTAGCGCCCGCCGTAATCGCCGAAATGGCCGCGCTCGTCGGGCATCTGGCGGAAGGTGTTGGGTTGATCGGTCATGCACGAGCCGCTTTGCAAAAGGCGGCGATCTTGTCGACATCCTTCTCGCCCGGCGCGCTTTCGACGCCGCTGGAGGTATCGACCAGCGGCGCGGCGGTCTGCCGGATCGCCTCCGCCACGTTCGCCGGGTTCAGCCCGCCCGCCAAGCCCCACGGCAGCGCGCCGCGATAGTGCGCGAGGAGGCTCCAGTCGAAGGTCAGGCCTATGCCGCCGGGAAGGGCCGAGCCCGAGGGCGTTTTCGCATCGAACAGGATCAGGTCCGCCGCGCCCTGATAGCCGTCGGCGCGTGCAACATCCTCCGCCTTCGCCACGGGCAGCGCCTTCCACACCGGCAGGCCGAAGCGCGCCTTCACCTCGGCGCAGCGCTGCGGCGTTTCCGACCCGTGCAACTGCACCGCGTCGAGCCGCCCGGCCTGCACGCCCTCCGCCAGCAGGCCGTCGTCGGCATCGACGAACAATCCGACGCGCCCGATCCGCTGCCCCGCGCGCGCCGCCAGCGCGGACGCCCCCCACGTATCGATATGGCGGGGGGAGGGGGGGAAGAAGACCAGGCCGATGAAGTCCGCCCGCGCGCCGATCGCGGCGTCGAGCGCGGCGGGGGATGAGACGCCGCAGATCTTGATCAACGTTGTGGGCACGGGGCTAGAGCGTCGCCTCGATCTCGCGGGCGGCTTTCGCCGGGTCACCGGCCTTGCTGATCGGGCGGCCGATCACGAGGACGCTCGCGCCATCGTCGCGCGCCTGGCGGGGCGTGACGACGCGCTTCTGGTCGCCGGTGGGTGCGCCGGTCGGGCGCAGGCCGGGGACGACGAAGAAGCCGTCCCGCCACTGTTTGTGAACCGCCTTCACCTCCTGTCCGGAACATACGACGCCGTCGAGCCCGGCCGCCTCGGCCAGTTCCGCCAACCGCATGACCTGATCGTGGGGTGCTCCGTTCACGCCGGTGCGCGCGAGATCGCGCTCGTCGAGGCTTGTGAGCATCGTGACCGCAACGACCTTGGTGTTCTCGCCCGCCGCGGCCTTCGCATCCTCCATCATCGCGCGCCCGCCGCTCGCGTGCACGGTGACGATCGCGGGCTCCAGCACATGGAGCGCCTGCATCGCCCCGGCCACGGTATTGGGGATGTCGTGCAGCTTCAGGTCGAGGAAAACCGGCAGGCCGAGTTGCGCGATCTCGTGCACGCCATGATGTCCGTGGGCGCAGAAGAATTCGAGCCCGAGCTTGACCCCGCCGATATGCCCGCGAACCTTCTGCAGCAGATCCTTCGCCGCATCGATGCGCGGCAGGTCGAGCGCGAGATAGATGGGGTTGCTCACCGGCGTTCGCTCTCGTCCGGTTCGGCCTCGGGAGCGGCCGGGGCGAGGTGGTTCTCACGGTAGTCGTTATCCTCCTTCGCTACCGTGGCCGCAGTCGCGGGCGGGGGCGCGGTGACCGGGTGGGGAGTGGTTGTCGCGACGGGCGCGGCGGTAGCGGTATTGGTCCGCGCCGCCGTCTCCAGCGAGTTGATCTTGCGTTGCAGGCTCCACCTGATCCCGCGCGACCACAGCCAGGTCGGCACCAGCCCGAGCAGGAAGGAGACGACTACCAGCGCAGGGATCTTGGTCTGGAGGATCAGATCCTCCCAGATGACCACATCGACCTCGCGCCAGTTGAAGAACGAAAATGCCAGCAATGCGAACAGGATCAGAACCCAGACGATGGTGCGAACGATCTGCATGGTCGATTTCCTTTGCGCGTGGCCCCCGATGCTAGGGCGGGGGTGCCTCTTCGTCTAGCCGAAGACCCGGTCGAAGATCGTATCGACGTGCTTGAAATGGTATTCGAGGTCGAACTTCTCCTCCAGTTCCTCTTCCGAAAGCGCGGCGCGCACATCCTCGTCGGCCTTGAGCAGCTCGAGCAGCGACAGCTCGCCATTGCTGGCCCACACCTTCATCGCGTTGCGCTGAACCAAGGCATAGGCATCCTCGCGGCTGACGCCGGCCTGCGTCAGCGCCAGCAGAACGCGCTGCGAATGGATCAGGCCGCCCATCCGGTCCATGTTGGCCTGCATCCGGTCGGGATAGACCAGCAGCTTCTCGACCACACCGGTCAGCCGGGCGAGCGCAAAGTCGAGTGTAATGGTCGCGTCCGGCCCGATGAAGCGCTCCACGCTGGAATGGCTGATGTCGCGCTCGTGCCACAAGGCGACGTTTTCCAGTGCGGGCAGGGCGTAGGCGCGGATCATTCGCGCCTGCCCGGTCAGGTTCTCGGTCAGGATCGGATTGCGCTTGTGCGGCATAGCGCTCGACCCCTTCTGCCCGGGGCTGAAATACTCCTCCGCCTCCAGCACCTCGGTGCGCTGGAGGTGGCGGATCTCCACCGCCAGCCGTTCGATCGAGCCCGCGATCACCGCCAGCGTGGCGAAATACATCGCATGCCGGTCGCGCGGGATGACCTGCGTGCTGACCGGCTCTGGGGCGAGGCCGAGACGCTCGGCAACATGGTGCTCCACTTCGGGCGAGACATTGGCGAAGGTGCCAACCGCGCCGCTGATCGCGCAGGTCGCGATCTCGGCCCGCGCGGCGACCAGCCGCTTGCGGCAGCGGGCGAACTCGGCATGCGCCTGCGCCAGCTTCAACCCGAAGGTAACGGGCTCTGCATGGATGCCATGGCTGCGCCCGATCGTAGGGGTGTATTTGTGCTCCTCCGCGCGCGTGCGCAGGGCATCCAGCAACCGGTCGAGATCGCCCAGCAGGATGTCGGAGGCGCGGGCGAGCTGAATGCTCAGCGTCGTGTCGAGCACGTCGGAGCTGGTCATGCCCTGGTGCATGTAGCGGGCCTCGTCGCCTACCTGATCGGCCACCCAGGTAAGGAAGGCGATGACATCGTGCTTGGTCACCGCCTCGATCGCGTCGATCGCGGCGACGTCGATCGCGGGCTCCGTCGCCCACCAGTCCCACAGCGCCCTGGCCGCGCTTTCGGGCACCACGCCCAGCTCGGCGAGCTTTTGCGTGGCGTGCGCCTCGATCTCGAACCAGATGCGGTACTTCGCCTCCGGCTCCCACAGGGCGGTCATTTCGGGGCGGGCGTAGCGGGGGACCATGCGTGAAACTCCATTGAACCGGCCAGTCGCGCCAGCCGCTAGGGCGCGGCCGGGCCGATGGCAAGCTTGCGCGGGTCGCCACCAGCGCCCCCGACCCGATCGGCGATGGGGTATTCACGCTTGGCAAGCGCGCCGGGCGGGTGATACCCCTATTGAGTGCGGAGGTTCTCATCCGCTTTGGGGGTTGCAGGGGTACCTATGAACAGGACGACTTATTTCGTGGCCGGCACGGTGCTGGCTTGCGTGGCGGCACCGGCGATCGCCGGGGAAGAGGTGCTGTACCGCCCGGCTCCGGACTGGGTCGAGGTGAAGACGCTGACGGCAAAGGATCTCGCCGACGGGCCGCCGATCGTGAACGTGGAACAGCAGGTCCGGCTGGAAGGCGGCACCGTCTCGACCTACCGCGAGACCGCGCTGCGCCTCAATTCCCCGGAAATGATCACCAGCGCCAGCACTCTGACCGCGAGCTGGATGCCCGACAAGGGCGATCTCATCATCCACGACGTAAAGCTGATCCGCGGCGACGAGATCGTCGACGTGATCGCGGGCGGGGCGAAGTTCGACGTGCTGCGGCGCGAGGCGCAGCTGGAGCGCCGGATCGTGGATGGTGCCCGCACCGCCACGCTGGTGCTGCCCGGCGCGCGCGTCGGGGATGTTCTGCGGTTCTCCTATAGCACCACGCAGAAGGATCAGGCGCTGGGCGAGAATGCCGAATTCGTCTCTCCCCTTCCGACAGAGCCGGTCCCGATCGCGGACGGCCGCTTGATCATCTCCTGGCCGGAAGGAGAGGACGTCGACTGGATGCTGCGCGGCGCGGCTGGCGATCAGGCACCCGTGGCTCGCGACGGCTATCGTTTCCTGTCGGTGCCGCTGCCTTTGCCCAAGCCCGACGAGATGCCGTTCGATTCGCCTCTGCGCTATCGCCTGGGCGCGTTCGTGGAGGCGAGCACTTTCGCCGACTGGATGCAGGTCTCGAGCGTGATGGCGCCGCATTACCTCGACAAGCTGTCCCTCGCCGCCGACGGCCCGATCATGGAGCAGGTGCGCGAGATCGAGGGGAAGACCTCCGATCCGCTGGAGCGTGCGGCGCTGGCCACGCAGCTGGTGCAGGACCGGATCAGCTATATGCTGAACGGCATGGACGGCGGCAATTACCTGCCCCAGGCACCGGACGTCACCTGGCGCGAGCGGTACGGCGATTGCAAGGCGAAGTCGGTGCTGCTCGTCGCCATGCTGCGCGCGATGGACATCGATGCCGAGCTGGTCCTGGTGTCCACGATACAGGGCGACGCGATCCCCACGCTGCTGCCCACGCCGGGCAATTTCAACCACGTCATCGCCCATGCCGTGATCGGTGGTGAGGACTACTGGCTGGACGGCACGACCGCCGGGACACGCCTCGCCAATGTGTCCGCCGTTCCCGCCTTCTCCTACGGCCTGCCCCTGCGCGCCGGGGGTGCGGATCTGATCGAGCTGGAGGCGCGCGTCCCACCGGTTCCCGATGCGACTGCCAGGGTGACGCTCGACAGCCGGGCCGGGCCGAACCTGCCCACGCTGTTCGATATCGAGCTGGGCCTTTCGGGTGCGGCCGCGGGGCAGTTGCGCGTGGTCAACGACCAGATGGGCAAGGAGATCGTGGACAATGTCGCGAACGCCGCCGTGCGCAGTTACCTCGGGAATGCGCGGATCGTCGATCGCTCGCTCGAATTCGACGACGAGACCGGGCGCGGCACGCTTCGCGCGACCGGCGTGATCGATTCGCCGTGGTCTCGCCAGGAAGAGGTGTATCAGCTCGAGCCGCCGGGCCAGCCGGCCGCGTCCGTTTCGTTCGACGCCGATCGTGCGCGTGCCGCGTGGCGCGATATCCCGCTGGCGCTGGGCGCTCCGACTTACGAGACGGTCGATCTCAAGGTGCTGCTGCCCGACGGCGGGAAGGGCTTCACGATCGAGGGCGAGCCCGACATCGACCAGACGATTTCGGTTGTCGAGGTGGACTCCGCCGCCGCGATCACGGGGGACGTGTTCGAACTGAAGCAGAGCCTGCGCTCGACCGGGGGCGAGCTGGCGGTCGGGGACCTGGTTGGCGCGAAGCGCGATACGGCGGTGTTGCAGCGCAAGCTGCCGACCATTATCGCGCCCGCCGATCTCGCCCTGACCTGGACCGGCGCGAAGCTCGATCCGGCGCGCATGAAGCCGCTCGAGGACGCCTTCGCCAAGATCATCGCCAAGGCCGACGAGCGCGAGCTTGCCGGTGCCTATTACGGGCGGGCGGCGTTGCGTAGCTCGGTTTACGACTATGCCGGTGCGCGCGAGGACCTGACCAAGGCGATCGAGGCGGAGGCATCGGCCGACATGTATTCCGAACGGGCGGGGCTTGCTTATCGGATGGGCGATTTCGAAGCCAGCTTGGCGGATTACCAGCAGGCCGAAGCGCTGAATGCCGACGGTTCGACCTATTGGTCGCAGGTCGATCTGCTCGGCCTGCTGGGTCGGCCGGAAGAGGGGCTGACGCTGGCGGAAGATTACGCTGACATTGCCGAGAAGAACTCCGACGCGCGCAGCCTGATGGCATCGGCGCTGATGTGGAACGGCCAGATTGAGGAGGGGCTCTCCATCCTCGC
This sequence comes from Erythrobacter sp. LQ02-29, assembly GCF_022576075.2. Classification (NCBI taxonomy): domain Bacteria; kingdom Pseudomonadati; phylum Pseudomonadota; class Alphaproteobacteria; order Sphingomonadales; family Erythrobacteraceae; genus Erythrobacter; species Erythrobacter sp. LQ02-29. The sequence continues at coordinate 1,897,189 of NZ_JANCNT010000001.1, forward strand.
GTCCGAGGTGAAGAAGCGCCCCGGCGACCCGACCCTGCTCAACAGCGAATGCTGGCAGGGCGGCATCTGGAACGCGGCCGACGCGTCGCTGCTGAGCGTCTGCGACCAGGCGGTCGCCAAGTCGGACTGGTCGGCAGACAAGCTCGACAGCCGGGCGATGGTCCATTTCCGGCTGGGCGAAATGGAGGAGGCGTTGACCGACCTCGACGCCGTGCTCGCCAGTGCGCCCGAACTGGCACAGTCGATGTTCCTGCGCGGCATCGTCCGCCTGCGGATGGGCGACAAGGGTGGCCGCAAGGACATCGAGCTGGCCCAGCGCATTCAGCCGAGCGTGGCGCGGATCAACAAGGCCTACGGCATCGAGCCCTGATCGGACCGCGTGGAGGGCCGGACGCCGGTCAGATAAGCCCCTTGGCGCGGAGGCTGACATGGCCTTCGCGCCCGACGATCACGTGATCGTGCACGGTCATGCCGAGCAGACGGCCGGCCTCCATGATCCTCTGCGTGATCTGGATGTCGGCCCGGCTCGGCTCCGGATTGCCGCTGGGATGGTTGTGGACCAGGATCATGGCCGTAGCCCCCAGGTCGAGCCCGCGGCGAATGACCTCGCGCGGGTGGATCGCCGCCTCGTCCACCGATCCGTCGCCCACATGATGGTCGCGGATGAGCTGGTTACGCGCATTGAGATACAGCACCCGCACGCGCTCCACCGTCAGATTGCCCATGTCGATGGTGAGATAGTCGAGCAGCGCCTGCCAACTGCTCAGGACCGGGCGCTGTTCCACTTGTGCGCGGGCCATGCGCCGCGCGGCCAGCGCCACGGCCTTGAGCGCGGCGGCGCTGGTCTCGCCCATGCCCTTGACCGCGGCGAGCGCAGCGGGATCGGCGTCGAGTGCACCCGCGAGCGAGCCGAAATGCTCGATCAGGCGCTTGGCGAGCGGCTTGGTATCGCCTTGCCGGAAGGCGGCGAAGAGTAGGTATTCGAGGACCTCGTAATCGGCCAGCGCCTCCGCTCCGCCGGTCAGCAGGCGGCGGCGCAGCCGTTCGCGGTGGCCCGTGCCGCCATGGGTGGGGGGAGGGGTCTTCCCGGTTTCCTGGTTGCCGCTCAACTCGTCGCGCCCCGCTGCAATGCCTGGCAAACCGCATGACGGCTGTCGCTGCGCTGTGCAAGTGGAGCGAATTGAATGGCTTCGCGGGCACCGCTCCGGTTGACTCGGATTTACCCCCCTTCTAAGGGGGCGGCGCCCTCGGCGGGCAGCTCTCGCCTGTGCCGCGCACCCCTTCTACACGGAAAGGAGCTTGGCATGAGCGATGAGAAGCCCGCACGGGAACCCATTGCCGAGGATGCGCGGATCGATGCGCTCGAGGCGCGGCTGAAGGCCGCACGCGAGCGGGAAGATGAGCGCAACCGGTCCAGGACGGATGATCCCGATGCGAGCTATCGCATGGGCAACCGGGTACTGGCCGATCTTCTTGGCGGGCTTCTCGGCGGTGCGCTGATCGGATACGGTTTCGACGCCTTGTTCGGGACGCTGCCCTGGGGTCTGTTGGTGGGGCTGTTCGCAGGAATAGTCGTGGCCTTCAGGAACGTTTTCCGGATCGCGAGCGGGCCCTCCGGCGGTTCTTCCCAGGAAGAACGGGACCAGGGGCACGATCGGGATCAGACGCGATAGGGAATAGCGCAAGTGGCGGCAGAACATGCCAAGGTCGACCCGATGCACCAGTTCGCGATCGAACCCCTGTTCGGTTCGCGGACGTGGGAGCTGGCCGGCTTCAACATCTCCTTCACCAACAGCGCGCTGTGGATGCTGATCGCGGCGATCGCGCTGGGCATCTTCGTCTATGGCGGCATGAAGCGCGAGCTGGTGCCCGGCCGCTGGCAGATGATGGTGGAAAGCTGCACCGGCTTCATCGAGGACCTGCTGCGCGCCAATATCGGCGAGGCGGGACGTAAATACGTCCCCTACATCTTCAGCCTGTTCATGTTCATCCTGTTCGCGAACCTGCTGGGCCTGGTGCCGTTGCCGCTGGCGATGGCGGGGATCCACCCGTTCACCTTCACCAGCCACTTCACGATCACCGGAATTCTGGCGATCATGAGCTTCCTGATCGTGCTGGTGGTCGGCTTCTGGAAGCACGGGTTCCACTTCTTCAGCCTGTTCATCCCGCACGGCACCCCGGTGCCGATGATCCCGCTGATCTTCCTGATCGAACTGTTCAGCTTCATGATGCGGCCCTTCAGCCTCGGCCTGCGACTGTTCGTGGCAATGATGGCCGGGCACGTCCTGCTGGAAATCCTGGGCAGCTTCATCATCGACAGCACCAATGCGGGTGCGGGCTGGGGCCTCGCCATCGGCACGCCCAGCTTCCTGCTGATGCTGGCGATCTGCGCGCTGGAACTGCTGGTCGCTGCGATCCAGGCCTACGTCTTCGCTCTGCTTTCCGCGCTCTATATCAACGACGCGGAAAACCTTCACTAAGCCTTTCAACCAACGTATTTTACCCAAAGGAGTTTTGTCATGGATATGGAAGCTGCCAAGCTTATCGGTGCCGGTCTCGCGGCCATCGGTGCGGGCCTCGCCTCGATCGGCGTGGGCAACGTGTTCGGTTCGTTCCTCGAGAGCGCGCTGCGCAACCCGGGTGCCGCCGACGGCCAGCAGGGCCGCCTGTTCATCGGCTTCGCCGCCGCCGAACTTCTCGGCCTGCTCGCGTTCCTTATCGCGATCATCCTGATCTTCGTCGCCTGATCGACGGATACGCACAGTGCCGGCCGGGTTCGCGCCCGGTCGGCGGTGCATCCATCCTAGACTTGCGATCGATCTGACCGGACCCGACCCATGCCCCAGATAGCCCAGCTGACCGAAACCTATTCCAGCCAGATATTCTGGCTGCTGGTGATTTTCGGCCTGGTTTTCTTCGTCGTTGGCCGGGGCATGGTGCCCAAGGTCGTGGCGACCGTCGCCCAGCGTGACGAGCAGATCTCGGCCGACCTCGCCGCCGCGCAGGCCGCGCGCGACAAGGCGGACGAGGAAGAGGAAGCCTGGCGTCAGCGCGAGAACGAAAATCGCGTGAAGGCGCAGGGCATCGTTGCCGAGGCCAAGGCCGAAGCCGCCGCCAAGAGCGAGAAGAAGCTCGCCGCGGCGCAGGGTCGGATCGACAAGAAGATCGCCGAGGCCGAAGAGCGGATCGCGCAGTCGCGCGATGCCGCAATGGCCGAGGTCGAAACCGTTGCGGCGGACGCCGCGCAGGACATCGTGCGCCGCCTCGCCGGCGTCGATGTCAGCGCGGGTGACGCCAACGCCGCCGTAAGGAAGGTCATGGCCCATGGCTGAGCCCACCACCGATCCCTTCGTTCCTGAGAACCCCGCCGTGGCGGAGCAGGTTGCCGAAGGCCACATGGTCAAGGATGCGCCGCATGCCGAGCCGAGCGCGCTGGGCCTGACTCCCGGCGGGTGGGTCGGTGCGTCGATGCTCGTCCTGCTTCTGATCCTGATCTGGAAGGGCGGGCTCAAGGCGATGACCGGCGGGCTCGATTCGCGCATCGCCGCCATTCGCGAACAGCTCGACGAAGCGAAGAAGCTGCGTGCCGAGGCCGAGGCGCTGCGCGACGAATACACGACCAAGATCGCCAATGCGGAGAAGGACGCAGAGGCAATGCTCGAGAATGCGCGGCACGAAGCCGAAGCCCTGCTCGACAAGGCCGAGGAAGACAGCAAGGCGCTGGTCGAACGGCGCAAGCGGATGGCGGACGAGAAGATCGCCGCCGCCGAGCGCGAAGCGGTCGAGGACGTGCGTAACCGCGCGGCGAGCGCCGCCGCTGCGGCGAGCCGGGGTCTGATCGCCGAGAAGCACGATGCGAGCGCCGACAGCCGCCTTGCCGACGAGCTGATCGCGGGCATCTAACCTTCCAATAGTCTAGAATACAAAAGGCCCTGCTTCGGCCGGGCCTTTTCGTATGCGCGGCGTGTGCACCTCGCCGAATCCGCCGGTCCCGCTAGAAAGCGTCCTTGGCAGCCCTCAGCGCGGCGAAGGTCTGCGCCGGTGTCTCCCCGCCCCAGCGTTGCCGCATGGCGGGCTCGTCGGCGCGCAGGAAGGGATTGGTGGCGAGCTCGCGCGACAGCACGGTGGGCACGGTCGGCTCGCCATGCAGCCGCTTCGTATCGACCTCCGCCGCATAGACCGCCAGCGCCCGGTTGTCGGGATCGGCATGGCGGGCGAATTTCGCATTCGCCGCGGTGTATTCATGCGCGCAATAGAGCGTGGTTTCGGGCGGCAGGGCCTTGATCCGTTCCAGCGCGGCCCAGAACTGCTCCGGCTCTCCCTCGAACATCCGCCCGCAGCCCAGCGCGAAGACGCTGTCGCCAACGAAGGCGATGGCGTCGTCGGCAAGGTGGTAGGCGATGTGGCCATTGGTGTGGCCGGACACGTCGATCACGCGCGCTTCGTGCGATCCCAGGGTCACTCTGTCGTCATCCCCCACAACGCTGTCGATAGGAGAGATCTTCTCGACCTCGGCGGGCGCGATCACCCGCGCGCCGGTCGCCTCCACGATAGCCTTGTTCCCGCCCGCATGGTCGGGGTGCCAATGCGTGTTCCAGATCTGCGTGATGCGCCAGCCCTTGCTTTGCGCCTGATGCAGATATTCCGCGCCGTCGGGCGTATCGATCGCCGCGGTCTCTCCGCTGGCGGGATCGTGGAGCAGGAACCCGTAATTGTCGGAGAGGCAGGGGAACTGGTGAATTTGGAGGTCGGCCATACCCTTCGATGTAGGAACGGAGGGTAGAGTAGGAAAGGCCCGCCGCTCCCGGGCAGGGAGGGCGGGCCTTTCTTGTTACCGTCAGGCGCGGACAGACGGCGCCTTGGGGTCTACTTAGTCGTCGGCCTTCTTGAGCGCTTCGCCCAGGATGTCGCCGAGCGACGCGCCGCTGTCGGACGAGCCGAACTGCGCCACCGCCTGCTTCTCTTCAGCGATCTGGTAGGCCTTGATCGAGAAGTTCGGCTTCTTCGAGCGGTCGAACCCGGTGACCATGGCGTCGACCTTCTGGCCGGTCTGGAAGCGATCCGGACGCTGCTCGTCGCGGTCGCGGCCAAGGTCGGAACGCTTGATGAAGCCGGTCGCGCCGTCTTCGCCGACCTGCACTTCCAGTCCGCCGTCGCGCACTTCGAGAACCGTGACGGTCACGGTCTCGCCGCGGCGCAGCGTGCCTTCCATGCCCGATTCGCTGGGCGCACCCTTCTCGAGCTGCTTCATGCCGAGGCTGATGCGCTCCTTGTCGATGTCGACGTCGAGCACGATGGCCTCGACCTCTTCACCCTTGCGGTGCAGCGCCAGCGCGTCCTCGCCGGAGATGCCCCAGGCGATGTCGGACATGTGGACCATACCGTCGACGTCGCCGGGCAGGCCGATGAACAGGCCGAATTCGGTGGCGTTCTTGACTTCGCCCTCGACCTTGGAGCCGACCGGGTGCGCCTCGGCGAACTCTTCCCACGGATTGCGCTGGGCCTGCTTGAGGCCGAGCGAAATGCGGCGCTTCTCGGAATCGACTTCCAGCACCATCACTTCGACTTCCTGGCTGGTCGAAACGATCTTGCCCGGATGGACGTTCTTCTTGGTCCAGCTCATTTCGGAAACGTGGACCAGGCCCTCGATCCCCGGCTCCAGCTCCACGAAGGCGCCGTATTCGGTGATGTTGGTGACGGTACCGGTCAGCTTCATGCCCACCGGGTACTTCTGGCTGACGCCTTCCCACGGATCGCTCTCGAGCTGCTTCATGCCCAGGCTGATGCGCTGGGTATCGGCGTTGATGCGGATGATCTGTACCGTGGCGGTCTGGCCGATCTCGACCACTTCGCTGGGGTGGTTGATCCGCTTGTAGCTCATGTCGGTGACGTGGAGCAGGCCGTCGATGCCGCCCAGGTCCACGAACGCGCCGTAATCGGTGATGTTCTTGACCACGCCGTCGATCACCTGGCCCTCGGCCAGATCGCTGATCAGTTCGCTGCGCTGTTCGGCGCGCGTCTCTTCCAGCACGGCGCGGCGCGACACGACGATATTGCCGCGGCGGCGATCCATCTTGAGGATCTGGAACGGCTGCGGCTGATCCATCAGCGGGGTGACGTCACGCACGGGGCGGATATCGACCTGGCTGCCGGGGAGGAAGGCCACGGCACCGTCGAGGTCGACGGTGAAGCCGCCCTTGACGCGGCCGAAGATGCGGCCTTCGACGCGCTTGCCTTCGCCGAATTCGCTTTCCAGCTTGTCCCACGCGGCTTCGCGGCGGGCGCGGTCGCGCGACAGCATCGCTTCGCCGTCGGCGTTCTCGACGCGGTCGACATAGACTTCGACTTCGCTGCCGACCGTCAGGCCGTGCTCGTCCTTGTTACGCTCGAATTCCTTGAGGTCGACGCGGCCTTCGCTCTTCAGGCCCACGTCGATCACGGCCATGCCGGCCTCGATCGCGGTGACGGTGCCCTTGACCACGCGGCCTTCGAAGCCGCCGTCGTCGACATTGCCGAGCTGTTCGTTGAGCAGCGCCTCGAAATCGGCGCGAGTGGGATTGGCTGCTGTTGCCATAATGGGGTTCAGTCCTGTTTCAGTCATTTCCGGCCACCGGTTTTACCGGGGTCTTGTGGCCAGACTCTCCGCCGGGCCGGATGCCGTGGCGAAGGCCCTAGGGCGCGCCACCCTTGCCGAAATGCGATGCGGCGGCGCGTGAGTGCGCCAGCGGCTAACGGGCATCGGTCAGGAAAGCGTCCGTCGGACGGGCGCGCACATAGGCAAAACGGGCCGATTTGGCAAGCGGAAAGGTGGCGGTGGTGGCCGCCCGAATCCTACACGATGGAACACATGGAACAGTGTCCTGGGCGAGAAAAAGAACCCGCCCAATGGCCCGGGGAGGGGGCGTTTGAAGAGGAGGGAGCACAAGACTGCATCGCCGATCCGCATAGTCGAACGGGGAAGGGTAGGACAGGCGCGCCATTTCGTCCTGCGCCGGTGGCCCCGAGTCGGCGGGAGGCGAAAAGACCAGCGTTCACGATATTTTATCGACTGGCGACTAGTCCGCGACCGACAGGAGGCGAAGATGGTTACTGGGTGTCAGGGTTGTCGCGGGGAAGACCACGCGTTCGATATCGCGATGGCGTTCCAGCCCATCGTCGATTGCGAAACCGGTGCGCCTTTCGCTTACGAGGCGCTGGTTCGCGGGGCCGACGGGGCAAGCGCGCATAGCGTCCTCTCCCGCGTTCATGCCGACAACCGCTATGCCTTCGACCAGAAATGCCGCGTCGCCGCGATCGAAGGGGCGGTTGCCGCGGGTATTCTGGACACGGATGCGAAGCTTTCGATCAATTTCCTGCCCAATGCGGTCTATTCGCCACTGGCCTGTATCCAGCTGACGCTGAAGACCGCCCGCGCGTGCGGCTTCCCCACGGATCGGCTGATTTTCGAATTTACCGAGAACGAGCACATGGCCGACACCGACCATGTGAAGCTGATCATCGAGACGTACCAGAACATGGGCTTCGGCACCGCGATCGACGATTTCGGGGCGGGGTATGCGGGGCTGGGCCTGCTCGCGGGCATCCAGACCGACTACCTGAAGCTCGATATGGAACTGGTGCGGGGAATCGACGCCTCGCGCCCGCGCCGCCTGATCGTGGAGGGCGTGGTGCGCATGGCGCGCTCGCTGGGCATCGCGGTGATCGCCGAGGGGATCGAGACGGCCGCCGAGTACGAGGCATTGCGGGTGCTGGGCGTGCGCTATCTGCAGGGCTATCACTTCGCCCGCCCGGGTTTTCGCGAATTGCCCGCGATCGGCCCTGTGGAAAGCTACGCCGCCGTCGCCTGACGGGAGCCCCGGGCGCAAGTCAGCTCAGGCGCGCCAATTGCCGGTCATGCGGGCGCGAAAGGAACAGCAGGGCCGCCGCCGCGCCGACCACGCACATCAGCATGTCCCACTGGGTATCCCACGGGTCGCCCTGCGTCCCCAGGAACTCGTCCGCGTCCTGGCCTAGTGCCATGGCCGCACCGAACTCTACCAATTCGTAACCGGCGCTGACGGCGAGGCAGCAGGCGAGCACGAGCACGGTGAGCAGGGTTCCGCGGCCCAGCGGGCTGAGGCGCAGCAGCAATTCGCGAAAGACGATGGCGGGGACGAAGCCCTGCATCAGATGGCCGAACCGGTCATAGGGATTGCGCGCGAGCCCCAGCCAGTCCTGCACCGCGAAACCTGCCGGAACGCGCGCGTAGGTGTAGGCTCCGCCGAGCATCAGGACGAGGCCGTGCAGGCCGATCAGCGTCAGCGCCAGCGTGGTGAGCGGGAAGCGCCGCCGCGTGGCCCACAGGATCGGGAGCGCGATCAGCGCCGGCGCGACCTCCATCCACCATGTCGCCTGGTCGTAGGGCGCCCATCCGGACCAGATCAGCGCGACGGCCCATACCGCGGTGAGGAGCCACAATCGTCTGGACGAGGGGCCTCTCGCCGTCGTCACTCGCCGCGGATCGCGGTTTCGACCGCCTCGATGGTGAAGCGGATCGCCTGATCGCGGTCGAGCGCGGTGGTGTCGATCACCTGCGCGTCGGGCGCGGGGGCCAGCGGGGCGATGGCGCGGCTGCGGTCGCGCCGGTCGCGCGCCTCTAGATCGGCGACGATGTCCTCCAGCGAGACGTCCTGCCCGCGCCCGCGCATCTCGGCCCATCGGCGCTCCGCGCGCGCCTGGGTGCTGGCGGTGATGAACAGCTTCACCTCGGCATCTGGCGCGATGACGGTGCCGATATCGCGCCCGTCGAGCACCGCGCCGCCTTCCTGCGTGGCGAAGCTGCGCTGCCGCTCGAACAGCGCCTGGCGCACGCCGTTATGGATTGAGACGCGGCTCGCGAGCCCGCCGACCCGCTCGGTCCGCAATTCGGGGTCGGCCAGCAGCCCGTCGGGGAAGCCGCACGCCGCCAGCGCGTCGCCCCCGTCGTCCGGGTTGCCACCGTCGAGGAAGACCTGCCAGCCCACCGCCCGGTAGAGCAGCCCGGTGTCGAGATGCGGCAGCCCGAAATGCGCGGCCAGTGCCTTGGCGATGGTGCCCTTGCCACTGGCGGTCGGCCCGTCGACGGCGATGATCATGCCTCGCGCTCCTGTCCCTTGCGCCCGGTGCGGATCGCCTTGACCAGGCCGTAGATCGCGATCGCGGCCCAGAAGCCCTCCAGCACCAGCGACGGCCAGTTGGTGTGGACCAGCAGCGATACGGTGAGCAGCGCCGCGCCCGCCAGATTGGTGCCATGCAGCACGAACGGGTTCGGCTTCGGTTGCCAGGTCAGATAGGCGTAGGCGGCGATGATGCAGGCCATGCCGGCAAAGCCGACGATCGTGTAGATGTCGAGGTTGGTCATGCCGATGCCTCGGCCAGCAGCGCCTCGAAACTCGGGAAGCTGGTTGCGATCGGGCGGGTGTCGTCCACCTCCACCCCTTGGCGGCTGGCAAGCCCCGCGACCGCCATGCTCATGGCGATGCGGTGGTCGAGATGGGTGGCGACGGGGCCGCCGCCGGGCAGAGGCTCGCCGCCGGTCCCCTCTATGACGAGGCCGTCCGGCGTTTCCTCCACCCGCGCGCCGATGGCCGCCAGTGCAGTGGCCATGGCGGACAGGCGGTCGCTTTCCTTCACCCGCAGTTCCTCCAGCCCGGTGGTGCGGGTGGTCCCGCGCGCCAGCGCGGCGGCGACGAACAGCACGGGAAATTCGTCGATCATGCTGGGGGCGAGGGCGGGGGCGACCTCGATCCCCGTCAGCGCCGCGTGGCGCACGCGCAGGTCGGCGACCGGCTCCCCGCCGACGTCGCGCCGGTCGAGCTCCTCGATATCGGCTCCCATCTCGCGCAGGACCGCGATCAGGCCGGCGCGGGTCGGATTGAGGCCGACATTTTCGATCGTCAGGTCGCTTCCCTCGACCAGCGTCGCGGCGACGATGAAGAACGCGGCGGAGGAGGGATCGCCCGGCACCTCGATCGTCTGCGGCGAAAGATCCGCCTCGCCGGTCAGCCGGATCGTGCGCTCGCCCCCCGTTTCCTCCACCTCGATCGCCGCGCCGAACCCTTTCAACATGCGTTCGGTGTGGTCGCGCGTCGGCACCGGCTCGATCACGCTGGTGATGCCCGGCGCGTTGAGCCCGGCGAGCAGCACCGCACTCTTCACCTGCGCCGATGCGACGGGCAGGCGATATTCGATCGGGATGGCGGGGGTCATGCCCTCCATCGTCAGCGGCAGCGTTCCCCCGGGCGCGCCGTGGAACTGCGCACCCATGCGCGAAAGCGGCTCGATCACGCGGTTCATCGGCCGCTTCGACAGGCTGGCATCGCCGGTGAAGGTCGCGGTGATGCCATGGCTGGCGATCAGGCCCATCAGCAGCCGGGTCGACGTGCCGCTATTGCCCATCTCGATCGCGGTGCGCGGTTGCAGCAGGCCGCCGACGCCCACGCCGCGGATCGACCAGGTGCCGTCCTCACCGCGCTCCACCTGCGCGCCCATGGCACGCAGCGCGGCGGCGGTGGCGAGCACGTCCTCCCCCTCCAGCAGGCCGGTCACGCGGGTCTCTCCGATCGCGAGGGCCCCGAACATCAGCGAGCGGTGGCTGATCGACTTGTCGCCCGGCACGCGGATGCGCCCGGTCAGCGGATTGGAAGGGGCGAAGCGGCGGGGCAGGGGGGCGGCGTGCATGGCGCGCGGCTTTGACACCGCAGGGGCCGCGTGGCAAGGCGCGCGCCACGCTTGATTCGGGGCGCCTGCGCCTCCACATCGAACCCGTATTCGAATTCAATTGCACGAGGGGCGGCGAACAGGCCGCGCCCGCACGAGGAAGATAACATGGCAAAGCCGGAATGGGGCACGAAGCGTAGCTGCCCCAAATGCGGAACGCGTTTCTACGACCTGGGCAAGGACGATCCCGTCACCTGCATCGAATGCGGTGAGGAATGGGATCCCGAGCCCGTGCTGAAGTCGAAGCAGCCGATCCCGTTCGAGGAAGACGAGAAGAAGAAGAAGGACGCGGAGGCCGATTCCGATCTGGCCGACGACGATCTGGAAGACATCGACGAGGACGACGATTCGCCCGACAACGAAGTCGATCTGGGCGGCGACGACGATCTCGGCGTGTCGAAGGGCAAGGGCGACGACGAAGGCGACGACGAAACGTGATCGCGTTCGTCGCCGATCTGGAACTTGGAACGATATAAGGCTTGCATTGGGCGGTGCGCCTTTCTAAAGGCCGCTTCCCGCAAGGGCGGTGCCTCCCAGGGCACCGCGCAAGACAAGTGATTTGGGGCCTTAGCTCAGCTGGGAGAGCGCTACAATGGCATTGTAGAGGTCAGCGGTTCGATCCCGCTAGGCTCCACCACTTCACCGTTCTGCGGCTCTGGACTTGCTGCAAACGGCGGTGTCGTCCGCTTCCGGTGCTCACGGACTTGATGTCCGCTGCGCGCCGGTTCTCCGACACCACTGTTTTCGCTGGCGTTCAGAACCACAGTCCGGCAAAGTGGACTGCAATGAAGTCGGGATATTCCCGCACGCTGGCCGACGAGGTTTCGTCCGCCGGCGTTTTTCGCGTTTGCTGCGGGTTCGCGGCGTTTGGAGTGACGAGACACGATGTTTGAAGCGCTGTCCGATCGCCTGACCGGCACTTTCGACCGCCTGCGCGGGCGTGGTGCCCTGCGCGAACAGGATGTGCGCGACGCGATGCGCGAGGTGCGGGTCGCGCTACTGGAAGCGGACGTGGCGCTGCCCGTCGCGCGCCAGTTCATCGACCGCGTCACCGAGAAGGCGGTGGGCCAGGATGTGCTGCGCTCCGTCACGCCGGGCCAGCAGGTGGTCAAGATCGTCAGCGACGAGCTGGTCGAGATGCTGGGCGGGGAAGGGCACGAGGATATCAACCTCGCCGCGCGCCCGCCGGTCGTGGTGATGATGGTCGGCCTGCAAGGTTCGGGCAAGACCACCACAACCGCGAAGCTGGCGCGCTATCTGCGCGAGAAGCACGGCAAGCGCGCGCTCATGGCCTCGCTCGACGTCAATCGCCCGGCGGCGCAGGAACAGCTGGCCGTGCTCGGCACGCAAGTCGATGTCGCGACGCTGCCGATCGTCGAGGGCCAGCAGCCGGTCGATATCGCGCGCCGCGCGATGGAGGCGGCGCGGTTGCAGAACGCCGATGTGCTGATGCTCGACACCGCGGGCCGCCTGCATGTCGACGAAGCGCTGATGGCCGAGATGAAGGCGGTGGCCGGGGTTTCGACCCCGACCGAAGTGCTGTTGGTGGTCGACAGCCTGACCGGGCAGGACGCGGTCAACGTCGCGCAGAGCTTCTCCGACGAGGTGCCGCTGACCGGTGTGATCCTGACCCGGATGGACGGCGATGCACGCGGGGGCGCGGCGCTTTCCATGCGCGCGGTCACGGGCAAGCCGATCAAGTTCGCAGGCACGGGCGAGAAGCTCGACGCTCTGGAGGCGTTTCATCCCAAGCGCGTCGCCGACCGGATCCTGGGCATGGGCGACGTCGTCAGCCTGGTCGAAAAGGCCGCGGCGACGATCAAGGAAGAAGACGCCGAAGCGCTCGCCAAGCGCATGTCCAAGGGGCAGTTCGACCTCAACGATCTGCGCATGCAGCTGGCGCAGATGCAGAAGATGGGCGGCCTCGGCATGCTGGCCGGCATGATGCCGGGCATGAAGAAGGCCAAGGCGGCGATGGCGGCGAGCGGGATGGACGACAAGGTGCTCGTCCACATGGACGCGATCATCGGCTCCATGACCGCAAAGGAACGCGCGAACCCCGCGCTGATGAATGCGAAGCGCAAGAAGCGCGTCGCGGCGGGTTCCGGCGTGCAGGTGCAGGACGTTAACAAGCTGTTGAAGATGCACCAGGAAATGGCGCGCGCGATGAAGCAGATCAAGAAGATGGGCGGGCTCAAGGGCCTCGCCGCAATGTTCGGTGGTGGCGGCGGCATGGGTGGTGCCGGCGGCCCCGGAGGAATGGGTGGCGGCGGAATGCCCGGCCTGCCCGGCGGCGCTGGGGGCCAGGACGCGATGTCGGCCGATCTCGCCAACCTGCTCAACAAGTCCAAGAAATGATTTCAGACGTTTAGAATCGAAAGGTAACACATCATGGCAATTTCCCTCCGTCTCTCCCGTGGTGGCGCGAAGAAGCGTCCCTATTACCGCATCGTGGCCGCCGACAGCCGCAAGCCGCGTGACGGCGCCTATCTGGAACAGATCGGCACCTACAACCCGCTGCTCGCGAAGGACGACGAGAAGCGCGTCCAGCTGAACGAGGACCGCGCGCGTTACTGGCTGGGCGTCGGCGCGCAGCCGAGCGACCGCGTCGCCCGCTTCCTCGACGCCGCCGGCGTGAAGGAGCGCACCGCGCGCAACAACCCGAACAAGGCCGAGCCGGGCGAGAAGGCCAAGGAACGCGCCGAGGAGAAGGCCGCGAAGGCTGCCGAGGCCGAGGAAGCGCGCAAGGCCGCCGAGGAAGAAGCCAACGCTCCGGCCGAGGAAGCGGCCGCCGAGGAGGCTCCTGCCGCCGAGGAAGGCGCTGCGGAAGAAACCGCGGCGACTGCAGACGAAGGCGAGAAGGCCGAGGGCTGATGGCCCTCTCTCCCCTCCCGCTTGCGGGAGGGGCCGGGGGTGGGCCTGTGAAGCTATGACACACCCCGCCAGGCCCCCCTCCAACCCCACCGACGGGCGCGAGGGGAATTCTTCGGACCGCGCCGTCACGCTCGCCGCCGTAACCGGCGCGCACGGCGTGACGGGCGAGGTCCGGCTTAAGCTGTTCGGCGAGGACGGCGTCGCATCGCTGAAGCCGCACAAGCGGTTCAACGACGGCACGCTGACCCTTGCGAAAGTGCGCGACGACGGGAAGGGCGGTGCGATTGCCCGCTTCGCCGAGATTGCCGATCGCAATGCCGCCGAAGCGCTGCGGGGCACCGTGCTTACCGTGCCGCGCGAAACCCTCCCGCCGCTCGAAGAGGGCGAGTTCTACCATGCCGACCTGATCGGCCTGCCCGTGGTAACCGATGCGGGCGACCCGATCGGCACGGTCGCCGACGTGGTGAATTACGGCGCGACCGACATCATCGAGATCGCGCGCCCCGATGCGAAGCCTTTGCTGGTGCCGCTGATCGACGCCGCCGTTCCGGAGTGGAACGGAGAGCGGCTGGTGGTGACCGCCGCCTTTGTCGAGGACTAGTCCGCGATCCCGTTCAGCCGCTCCAGTGCGTCCTCGGGCAGGTCCAGCGACGCCGCCGCGATGTTCTCGCGCAAATGCGCGCGCGAGGAGGTGCCGGGGATGACGAGGATATTGTCCGACCGCTGGAGCAGCCAGGCGAGTGCGACCTGGAATGGCGAGGCGTCGAGGTCCTTCGCCACCGCGTCCAGCGTCTCCGACTGCAGCGGACTGAACCCGCCCAGCGGGAAGTAGGGCACGTAGGCAATATCCTCGTCGGCCAGCCAGTCGATCAGCGCATCGTCGCCGCGCTTAGCGAGGTTGTAGGCGTTCTGGACGCAAACGATGGGACAGATGGTTCGGGCTTCCTCGACCTGTCCTTGGGTCACCGTGCTGATGCCGACATGCCGCACCAGCCCTTGTTCGCGAAGCCGCGCCACCGGTTCGACGAAGCGCGCGACACTCTCGCCGGTCGGGACGACGCCGCCATCGCCGCTGCCCATGATCCGCACGTTGACGACTTCCATCGCCTCCAGACCAAGATGTTCCAGATTGTCGCGCAGGCCCTGTTCGAGCGCATCGGGATCGTTCCAGGGGAGCCACTGCCCCTCTTCGTCGCGCCGTGCGCCGAGTTTGGTCACGATGGTCAAATCATTGGGGTAGGGATGCAGCGCCTCGCAGATCAGCCGGTTGGTTATGTGCGGACCGTAGAAGTCGCTGGTGTCGATATGATCCACGCCGAGTTCGACCGCTTCGCGCAGCACGGCCAGCGCCTCTTCGCGATCCCTGGGCGGCCCGAATACGCCTTCGCCCGCGAGTTGCATCGCGCCGTAGCCCATGCGTTTCACGGTGCGGTCGCCCAATTGCCACGTTCCGGCGGCGGCGGGGTCGAGAGGGCGATCGGTCATGCGGGTTCTCCTTTACGACCCGAAGCGCGAGGGGCGTGCATGGTTCCGCTGGTCAGCGCCGCAGGGGCCGTTCCTGCGCCAGATGGTTGCGGATCGTCGTTGCGGCGACTCCGGCCTGCCCCATTGCGTGGCTGATCTGATCGAGCCCGAGCACCACGTCGCCCGCCGCGAACAGGCCCGGCACGGTGGTTTCGAGATGATCGTCCACCGTCAGGCAGCCCTCTTCAGTCGCCTCCGCGCCAAGATTTACCGCCAGTTCGGAACGGATGTGGGAGCCGAGCGCGGGATAGACGCTGTCGAATTGCAGCCAGCCGTCGGCGGTTTCGACCGCGAGCCTGTCGCCCTCGATCCGATATTCGCCGCATGGGCCGTCGTGCGTTTCGATTCCGGCTTCGGCGAGTTCGGCCTGGCATTCCTCGTCCAGCTCGTGATCGACATCGGGCGCGACCAGCGTCACGTCGGCGGTATAGCCGCGCAGGAACAGCGCCTCGCGCGTGCCATGGTCGCCGGTGCCGATCACGCCCACGCGCTTGTCGGTGACCTCGTAGCCGTCGCAGATGGGGCAATAGCGCAGCAGGCCGCGCGCCAGCGCCTCGTCGTGCAAGGTGTCGTCCATACCGGGCGGGTGGCGGTTGAAGACCCCGGTCGCGAGCAATACGGAGCGCGCGGCGAAGCTCTCCCGATGGGTCTCGATCCGGAAATGCCCATCCTCGTGGGCCAGCGCGATGACCCGCCGTTCCTCTCGTACCGCGCCGAAGCGGGCGGCCTGTCGGCGCATGCGATCGAGCAGGTCCGTGCCCGTAATCCCATCTGGATAGCCCGCATGGTTGTGCGTGCGCGGGATCAGCGCCGCCCGGCTGGTGCCGCAATCGAACAGGCGGACCTTGAGATAGAACCGCGCGAGATAGATCGCCGCGGTCAGCCCCGCCGGTCCCGCCCCGATGATGATGCAGTCGTCCATCGCAGCTCAAACGCACGGGATGGCGTTGCGCTCCAGCGCGGTCTAAGCGGCGCGCCATGACCTTCGCCGCCACCGTCCTGACGCTTTATCCCGAGATGTTTCCCGGCCCGCTCGGCGTGTCGCTGGCGGGGCGGGCGCTGAGCGAAGGCGCGTGGTCGCTCGATACCGTGCAGATCCGCGATTTCGCCACCGACCGGCACCGGACGGTGGACGATACCCCGGCGGGTGGCGGAGCGGGGATGGTGCTCAAGCCCGACATTCTTGCCGCTGCGATCGACCATGCGCGCGAGAAGCAGCCCGCCGCGCCGGTGCTCGCGATGACGCCGCGCGGGGCTCCGATCACGCAGGCGCGCATCCGCGAGCTGGCGGCGGGGCCGGGGGTGACGCTGCTTTGCGGCCGGTTCGAGGGGTTCGACGAGCGGATTTTCGCCGGGCGCGAGGTCGAGGAGGTTAGCCTTGCCGACATCGTGCTGTCCGGCGGCGAACCCGCGGCGCTCGCCATACTCGACGCTTGCATTCGCCTGCTTCCCGGCGTAATGGGCGCGGCTTCAAGCGGTATCGAGGAATCCTTCGAGGAAGGGCTGCTCGAATATCCGCACTACACCCGACCTCCGGAATGGGAAGGGCGCACGATCCCCGAAGTGCTGCGATCGGGGGATCATGCGAAGATCGCGGCGTGGCGCAAGCAACGCAGCGAGGACGATACACGGTTACGCAGGCCGGACCTTTGGGAGCGCCGCGGTGGTGCTCGGGCCCAGTCTGCCTCTGGCGCGCGGCATGAAGATAGGGACCAGGGTCAATGAACCTGATTCAGCAACTCGAGGCCGAGGCGATCGCCAATCTCGGCAAGGATATTCCGGATTTCCGCCCGGGCGATACGCTGCGCGTCGGCGTACGCGTGGTCGAGGGCACCCGTGAGCGCGTGCAGAACTTCGAAGGCGTGTGCATCGCACGTTCGAACCGCGCGATGGGTAGCAATTTCACCGTGCGCAAGATCAGCTTCGGCGAAGGTGTGGAACGCGTCTTCCCGCTCTATTCGCCGATCATCGACAGCGTCACCGTGGTCCGCCGCGGCGTCGTGCGCCGGGCGAAGCTGTATTACCTGCGCGGCCGCACCGGCAAGCGCGCCCGCATCGCGGAACGCCGCGACAACCGGCCGGTCGACGCGTAAGCGATCAAGCGCCTGCAACGGTAAAGACGGGGGCGGCCTTTCGGGGCCGCCCTTTTCTTTTGTGCGAAGGTCGGGCATCGCGCGGAAAACTTGCCGTTTTCACCCGATACGAAAGGCCCCGCCTTGCCATGCGAACCATGCTTCTCGCCGCCGCTGCCGCCCTGTCCATCTCTGCGCCCCTGGCCGCGCAGGACAATCCGATGAGCGACAGCGCCGCGGCGAGCCAGGTGCAGCAACAGGGCGACCTCTCTTTCCAGCGCGTCTTCGGCAGCCCGAGCCTGAGCGGTTCCACCCCGCGCGCGACGAAGCTGTCGCCGGACGGACGCTGGCTGACCGTGTTGCGCCCGCGCGAGGACGAGAAGGAGCGCTACGACCTGTGGGGCTACGACCGCGAGAACGGCACGTGGTCGATGCTCGTCGACAGCAAGAAGCTGGGCACCGGGCGCGAACTCTCCGAAGCGGAGAAGATGCAGCGCGAGCGCGCGCGCATCGGCAGCCTGAAGGGGATCGTGAGCTATCAGTGGACGCCCGACGGCACGGCTATCCTCGTGCCGCTGGAAGGCGACCTCTATCTGGCGCAACCGGGCGGCGAGGTGCGGCGCCTGACCGATAGTGAGACGGGCGAGCTCAACCCCGCGATCAGCCCGGACGGCGGCTATCTCTCCTACGTCGCGGACCGGCATCTGATGGTCGGCCCGGTGGGCGGCGCGGCGCAGGCGGTGACGCCCGACGAGGCGAACAAGAACGTCCACTGGGGCGAGGCCGAATTCGTCGCGCAGGAGGAACTGGACCGGTCGACCGGATACTGGTGGAGCCCGGACGACCGGCGCGTCGCGGTGGAGCGCTTCGACGAGAGCCGCGTGGGCGTCGTCACCCGCGCCGCCATCGGCGCGACCGGGACCAAGGTGTTCGACCAGCGCTATCCCGCGGCGGGCACGCCCAACGCCGTGGTCGATCTTTATGTCATGAAGCCGGACGGGTCGGACAAGGTGAAGGTCGATCTGGGCAAGAACGACGACATCTATCTCGCCCGCGTGAACTGGGCACCCGATGGCAAGACCCTGTATGTCCAGCGGCTGGATCGCGAGCAGACGAAGATCGACATGCTGAAGGTCGATCCGGCCACGGGCAAGTCGTCGGTGCTGTTCACCGAGAAGGCCGCGCTACCCGATTACTGGGTCAACCTTACCAGCAATTACAAGTGGTTGAAGGACGGTTCTCTCATCTGGTGGTCGGAGCGCAGCGGCTACGGCCAGCTCTACCGGCTCGCCAACGGCAAGTGGACGCAACTTACCGGTAAGGGGCGCGATGCAGACTGGGTGGTTACCGACCTGGTCGGGGTGGACCAGGACACGGGCACGCTGTTCTTCGCCGGGACGAAGGACGACCCGCTCGCCAGCCAGATCTATTCGGTCGACTATCGCAAGGCCGGCGAGCCCAAGCGGCTGACCGACCCGGCCTTCGTCAACCAGGCCTCGATGGACGACAAGGGACGCACGCTGCTGATCACCCGGTCGAGCGACACGCAGCCGCCGCAGACCTATCTCGCCGACCAGGCGGGAACGGAACTGGCCTGGGTCGAACAGAACCGGCTCGACGCCGATCACCCCTACGCGCCCTATGTCGCGAGCCACGAACTGGCGAAATACGGCACGCTGAAGACGCGCGACGGCGCAACGCTGCACTGGAAGATGATTACGCCCGAAATGAAGCCGGGCAAGCGCTACCCCGTGTTCTTCAGCCATTACGGCGGGCCGCACGCGCAGGTCGTGACCAAAGGCTGGGACGGGCCGCTGCCACAGGCGATCGTGGACCAGGGCTACATCTATTTCGAGATCGACAATCGCGGCAGCGCCAATCGCGGGGCCCGGTTCGAGCAACCGATCTATCGCGCGATGGGCGGGATCGAGGTGTCCGACCAGAAACAGGGGGCCCAGTTCCTCAAGTCGCTGGACTACGTCGATCCGGACAAGATCGCGATCTATGGCTGGTCCTATGGCGGCTACATGACGCTCAAGATGCTGGAGGCCGATCCCGGCCTATATGCCGCGGGGATAGCCGGTGCGCCGGTGACCAAGTGGGAATTGTACGACACCGCCTATACCGAACGCTACATGGGCACGCCGCAGGACGACGCGGCGTCCTACGCGAAGGCGGATGCACTGGCGGACGCGGGCAAGATCGCCGATCCGATGCTGCTGATCCACGGGATGGCCGACGACAACGTGGTGTTCGAGAATTCCACCGCGCTGATCGCCGCGCTGCAGCAGTCGCAGACCCAGTTCGACATGATGCTCTATCCCGGCCAGACGCACGGTGTGGGCGGGCCTAACATCAGCCCGCAGTTGTGGAACACGATCTTCCGCTTCCTGAAGAATAACGGGGTGACCCCGCCCGAATGAGCAAAGGCCGATCCAGCGACCGGATCGGGCCCGCCGCGGTATGGGCCATCGCCGTCGGCGGGATGGTCGGCGGCGGGATCTTCTCGACGCTGGGGGTGGTGATATCCAGCGCGGGGCAATGGGCGGGCGTCAGCTTCGTGCTTGGCGGGCTCGTCGCACTGGCGACGGGCCACAGCTTGTCCGCGCTGACCGTCGACAGCGACGAGGCGGGCGGGATCTATACCTTCCTGCGCGATCTCGGGCGCAAGCGGATTGCGGCGGCTTCCGCCTGGGTGCTGCTGGCCGGATACGTGCTTACCTGCGCGGTCTATGCCTACACTTTCGGGGCCTACCTCGCCCACGCGGTCGGCGGGCCGGGCTGGATCGCGCCGGCGATGGCGAGCGCGGCGATCCTGTCGATGGCGGCGATCAATTTGCGCGGGGCGGGGCAGGCGACGGGCGTGGAAATCGCCATCGTCGCGGTGAAACTGGCGATCCTTGCCGCGCTGGCGGCCTTCGGTCTGTCGAAGTTCGATGCCGGCGCGCTGACGATCCCATCGCAGCCGGGGCTCGTCGGCATCGTGGTCGGCGCGGCAAGCGTGTTCATGGCTTACGAGGGCTTCGAACTGCTGGCCTACGATTACGACGAGATGCGCGACCGCAAGCGCACGATCACGCGCATGATGGCTCTTTCCATTGTCAGCGCGGCGGCGATCTATGTGCTGGTGGCGCTCGCGGTGCCGATGCTGACGGGGACGCAGGCGGTGATGCAGGATGGCGAGGTGGCCCTGTCCAATGCCGGGCAGGCCGCGCTGGGCACGCCCGGGCTGATCGCAGTGACGATCGCCGCGGCGCTTTCCACTGCATCGGCCATAAACGCGACGATCTTTTCCAGCGCGCGGCTGGCCGAGGAGGTGGCGAAGGACGGCGCGCTGCCCGGCTGGCTGGACAACCGCAACGCACATGGCGCGCCGCAATGGGCGGTGCTGTCCCTCTCCGCACTCGCGCTGGCGCTCGCCATCGTCGGCGGGCTCGGTGGCCTCGTCAGCGGGGCCAGCCTCGTCTTCCTGCTGGTGTTCGGCACGGTCAACGCGCTCGCCTTTGCGGAAAAGGTCGGGCGGCGCTGGGTATCGCTGCCGGGCGCGATCGGTGCCTTTGCCGCGATGACGGTGCTGGTGCTGCATTTTGCCGGAGTAGTCTGAGCAAGAACTTTCCGTACTGATCTACGTTAAGTCTGCGTGGCCGCCGTTCGCGACCTGAAACGCAGGAGCACGTCGACCATGGCAGCGAAAACCGACAAGTCCGATGGCGGCAAGCTGAGCCTGAACGCATCGTGGTCGATGGCGGTCGGCGGAATGATCGGCGGCGGCATCTTCGCCACGCTGGGCGTGGTGTTCGACACCGCGGGTGCCTTCGCTCCGGTCGCGTTCCTGATCGGGGGGCTCATCGCGCTCGCGACCGCGCACAGCTATGCCGAACTTACCCGCCACCACGACAAGTCGGGCGGGGTGTTCATCTATCTTCACCAGGACGGGCACGAGACGGTAGCGCGCGTCTCGGTGTGGGTCCTGCTGGCGGGCTACACCCTGACCGTCGCGGTCTATGCCTACACCTTCGGGGCCTATCTGTCCGACGCGCTGGGCGGACCCGACTGGATCAAGCCCGCCGCCGCTGTCGCCTCCATCGCGATCCTGGCCGGTGTGAACCTGATGGGGGTGAAGGAGAGCGCGGGCGTGGAGATCTTCGTCGTCTGGGCGAAGCTCATCATCCTGCTGGCGCTGGCGGTGATCGGCATTGCCCATTGGGCGCCCGATAACTTGCAGGTGACGGGCGATGGCGGCGGCGGACAGTCGCCTTTCCTCGGCGCGATCGTCGGCGCGGCCAGCGTGTTCATGGCCTATGAGGGTTTCCAGCTGCTGTCCTACGATTACGAGGAAATGGAGAAGCCCAAACGCGACATCGGCCGCGGCATGATCCTGGCCGTGGCGGCGGTGATCGTCGTCTACATCCTGGTCGCGGTCGGCACCGGCATGCTGATCGGCGCGGACAAGGTGATCGCGGAGAAGGAAGTCTCGCTGGCCATCGCGGGCCGCGCGGCGGCGGGCGAGGTGGGCTTCATCGCGGTGGCGATCGCCGCGCTGTTCTCGACCGCGTCGGCAGTGAATGCGACGATCTTCTCGACCGCCCGGCTGACCAAGCGCGCTTCCGAACTGGGCGAGATGCCTGATGCATTCGACAAGACCAATTCCGCGGGCGTACCCTGGTTCGGCACCGTGCTGATCGCGGTGGTGGCGGGCGTACTGGCGCTGTTCGGCGGGCTCGACCCGTTGGTGAAGGCGGCCAGCCTCGTCTTCCTCGCCATCTTCGCGATCGTGAACCTGATTTCGATCCGTAAGGATGCGGGCATCCGCTGGATCTCGGTCGCTGGGCTGATCGGCGCGGTCGCCTCGGCAATCGTGCTGGTGATCCACTTCTTCGGCGTGGTGTAGCGCGAACGCTGGCTGCCCCCGCACGAAGCAGGGATTGCTTGCCCGGCGGGCACGCGCGCCCTAGGTCGGCGCGCGAGAAAGCCAAGGAGTACGAAGCGAATGGGTTACCGCGTGGCCGTAGTGGGCGCGACCGGCAATGTCGGGCGCGAAGTGATGCAGATCCTGGCGGAGCGTGCCTTCCCGGCGGACGAGATCGCCGCCGTGGCGAGCAGCCGCTCGATCGGGACCGAGGTCGAATACGGCGACAGCGGCAAGATGCTCAAATGCAAGAACATCGAGCATTTCGACTTTTCCGGCTGGGACATCGCGATCTTCGCCGCGGGTAGCGGCCCGGCGAAGGATTACGCGCCCAAGGCAGCGGCCGCAGGCTGCGTGGTGATCGACAACAGCTCGCTCTATCGCATGGACCCGGACGTGCCGCTGATCGTGCCCGAGGTGAACCCGGACGCGATCGACGGCTATACGAAGAAGAACATCATCGCGAACCCGAACTGTTCCACCGCGCAGCTGGTGGTCGCGCTGAAGCCGCTGCACGACGCGGCGAAGATCAAGCGCGTGGTGGTCAGCACCTACCAGTCGGTCTCGGGTGCCGGGAAGGCGGGAATGGACGAGCTGTTCGAGCAGAGCCGCGCCATCTTCGTAGGCGATCCGGTCGAACCGAAGAAATTCACCAAGCAGATCGCCTTCAACGTCATCCCGCATATCGACGTGTTCATGGATGACGGTTCCACCAAGGAAGAGTGGAAGATGGTGGTCGAGACCAAGAAGATACTCGACCCGAAGATCAAGCTGAACGCCACCTGCGTGCGTGTGCCGGTGTTCGTCGGCCACTCGGAAGCGATCAATATCGAGTTCGAGAACGAGCTGACCGCCGACCAGGCTATGGACATCCTGCGCGAGGCCCCGGGCTGCATGCTGGTCGACAAGCGCGAGGACGGCGGATACGTCACCCCGGTCGAAAGCGCGGGCGACGGTGCGACCTATATCAGCCGGGTCCGCGAGGACCCGACGGTGGAGAACGGGCTGACACTGTGGTGCGTGTCCGACAATCTGCGCAAGGGCGCGGCCCTGAACGCGGTACAGATCGCCGAGCTGCTCGGTCGGCGGCACCTGAAGAAGGGATAGGGCGCATGCGCATCGCCATGGTAACCGTAGCGGCCCTCGGCCTCGCTCTGGCCGCGTGCCAACCATCGGCCGATCCCTCCGCGAAGGAGAGCGGCGCTGCGCAGACCGATACCGGCGAAGCGCCCGAGGCCGATGCGGTGACGTTGCGCGGCGACGGGCTGGCGGCTGGCGCGGAGAGCTTCTACTTCGGCGCGGGCCGCAGCGAGGTGGAAGCGGGCGTGACCAGCGCGCTGGGCGAGCCGACGGAGCGCAGCGATGACGCCGAATGCGGTGCGGGACCGGTGCAATTCACCGTCTATCCGGGCGATCTCCACCTCAATTTCCAGGACGGCAAGCTGGTCGGCTGGCTGGTGCAGGATGGAAATTCCTCCCCCACCATCCGGACGGCACAGGGTGTCGGCATCGGAACACCCGCGCAAGACGCGGCGGCGCGGATCGACGCGAAGCCGGTGGTAGGGTCGACCCTCGATGGTGAATTCCAGGCGGCGGGCGACATCGGCGGGTTCTTCGGCGAAGCGGGCGGTGCCAGGCGGGTGACCGGGCTGTTCGCCGGGACAAACTGCTTCGCCCGGTGAGTAACGACGCGATCACCGAACGTTTCGCCAGCTTCGACGGGGTCGAACTCGCGCTGCATCGTCTGGGCGAGGGCGCGCCTTTGTTGCTGCTGCACGGCCTGTTCTCCAGTGCGGAGATGAACTGGATCAAGTGGGGTCATGCGCAGCGGCTCGCCGATGCGGGATTCGCGGTCGCGATGCTCGACTTTCGCGTGCATGGCGACAGCGCCGCGCCGCACGACGAGGCGGCCTACCCGGAGAACGTGCTGGTCCGCGACACGGTGGCCGCGCTCGCGCATCTGGGCTGGGACGATTACGTGCTCGGTGGCTTTTCGCTCGGCGCGCGCACGTCCTTGCACGGGGTGGTCCAGGGATTGCTGAAGCCGCAACGGCTGATCGTCGGTGGGATGGGCATCGCGGGGCTGGGCGAATGGAGCACACGCTCCGCTTTCTTCCGCCGCGTGATCGACGAATTCGACACCATCGGGCGCGACGATCCGGCGTATTTCTCCCGCCAGTTCCTGAAATCGCAAGGGGTCGACCGGGTCGCGGCGCGGCTGCTGCTGGGCACGCTGCCCGACATGGAACTCGGCGATCTCGACCGGGTCACGATGCCCACGCTGGTCGTGTGCGGCGACGAGGATCGCGACAACGGCTCGGCCGAGGAGCTCGCCGCGCTGCTGCCGCACGCGACCTATGTCGAGGTGCCCGGCACGCATATGTCGAGCGTGACGAAGCCGGAACTGGGCGAGCGTATGGCGGAGTGGCTGACCGCTTGATTAAGCCGCGCGGCGCGGGCAAACCCGTCTCAACCGCAACCGGTTTTCGAGAGGGGAATCCATGAAATTCGCGCCCGTCGCCCTGTCCGCCATTGCCATCGCTCTGTCCACACCCGCCATGGCGCAGGATCAGACGCCCATGGAAGACGCACCCAGCGAAGTGGCCGCCGATTATCCCATGACGCCGGAAGGGGCGAAGGCGTGGGTCGCCGCGGTCGAGAAGGACCTGTTCGACTTCTCCGTCGACGCGGCGCGCACCCAGTGGGTCAACGCGACCTACATCACCGACGATACCGACGCGCTGGCAGCCAAGAGCGGGGCCGAGGGGACCGAGAAATCGGTGACCTACGCGTTGGAAGCGGCGGAATATGCCGAGGTCCCCGGGCTCGATCCCGATGTGAAGCGCAAGCTCGACATCCTGCGCAACGGCATCGTCCTGCCCGCGCCGACCACGCCGGGGGCCGCGACCGAGCTGGCCGAGATCGCGACCGGTCTGCAATCGCAATACGGCAAGGGGAAGGGAACGCTGAACGGGAAGCCGATCTCCGGCTCCGACATCGAGGCGGAAATGGGCAATCTCGAGCATACGCCCGCCGAGTTCGAGGAGATGTGGACCAGCTGGCACGACAATGTCGGCGCGCCGATGAAGGGCGATTACGCCCGCATGGTCGAAATCGCGAACCTGGGCGCGAAGGAGCTGGGCTTCAGCGATGTCGGCGCGATGTGGCGGTCGGGCTACGACATGCCGGCTGACGATTTCACTGCCGAGACCGAGCGGCTGTGGCAAGAGGTGAAGCCGCTCTACATGGCGCTCCACACCTATGTCCGGGGGCGACTGAACGCGAAATACGGCGATGCGGTACAGCCGAAGACGGGCCCGATCCGCGCCGACCTGCTCGGCAATATGTGGGCGCAGGAATGGGGCAACATCTATCCCCTGGTCGCGCCCGCGGGATCAGGCGATCTGGGCTACGACATTGGCGACCTGCTGCAAGAGAAGGGCAAGGGTCCGCTCGACATGGTGCATATCGGCGAGAACTTTTATTCCTCGCTAGGTTTCGAGAAGCTGCCGGAGACGTTCTGGCAGCGCAGCCTGTTCACCAAGCCGGCCGACCGCGAGGTCGTGTGCCATGCGAGCGCGTGGGACGTCGACAACAAGGACGATATCCGCATCAAGATGTGCATCAAGGTGAATGCCGACGACTTCGTCACCATTCACCATGAGCTGGGCCACAACTACTACCAGCGCGCCTATAGCGATCAGCCCTATCTCTATCTCAACGGCGCGAACGACGGCTTTCACGAGGCGATCGGCGATTTCGTCGCCCTCTCGATCACGCCCGAATATCTCGTCCAGATCGGGCTGCTCGATCGCAACGACGTGCCGAGCGCGGAAAAGGATATCGGCCTTCTCCTGCGCCAGGCGATGGACAAGGTCGCGTTCCTCCCCTTCGGCCTGCTGGTCGACAAATGGCGCTGGGGCGTGTTCGACGGATCGATCACCCCGGCGAACTACAATCAGGCCTGGGTCGACCTGAAGCAGGAATATCAGGGCGTCGCCCCGCCGGTGGACCGCCCCGCCGATGCCTTCGACCCAGGTGCCAAATACCACATCCCGGCGAACACGCCCTACATGCGCTATTTCCTCGCGCGGATCCTGCAGTTTCAGTTCTACAAGGCGGCGTGCGATCAGGCGGGCTGGAAGGGGCCGCTGCACCGCTGTTCCTTCTACGGAAACAAGCAGGTCGGGGACCGGTTGAACGCGATGCTGGAAATGGGCGCGTCCAAGCCGTGGCCCGATGCTCTGGAAACCTTTACCGGCAGCCGGCAGATGAGCGGCAAGGCGATGATGGAGTATTTCGCCCCGCTCAAGAAGTGGCTCGACGAGCAGAACCAGGGCATGAAGAGCGGATGGTGACCCACGCGCGAGGGCGGGTGGCGCATGGCGAAGTCTGATCCCCTGCCGATCATCGGATGGCGCGAGGTCATCGCGCTGCCGGAACTGGGCCTGTCCGCCATTCCCGCCAAGATAGATACCGGCGCGCGCACATCGTCCCTTCACGCCACGGTGCTGGAGGACTATGAGCGGGACGGTCAGCATCTGGTGCGCTTCGCGGTCGATTATCACGAGCAAAAGGTACGCCAGGTGTGCGAGGCGGTGCAGGTGGGCTGGCGCGGCATCACCAGCTCCAACGGGGAAACCCAGCGGCGCCTGGTGGTGAAGACCCTGATGGAAGTGGGCGAGTACACGTTTCGGGCCGAGATCAGCCTGGCGGACCGCTCGGACATGAAATTTCCAATGTTGATCGGCCGCTCGGCACTACGGCGTCGCTTCGCCGTTGATAGCGGTCATTCCTGGTTGCAGACGCCGGGTCGCAACCCCGTTTCGGGACACAAGCCATGACGGACGCCTGCCGATGAAAATCGCGATGCTCGCCCGCAATCCGAACCTCTATTCGCATCGGCGGCTGGTCGAGGCGGCGGAGGCGCGGGGGCACGAGATGCACATTCTCAACACCCTGCGCTGCACGGTCCACATCGCCAGCCATCGCCCGCAGGTGTGGTACAATGGCGAGCCGTGCGAGGGTTACGAGGCGATTATTCCGCGGATCGGAGCCTCTATTACCAGCTACGGCATGGCGATCCTGCGCCAGTTCGAGATGCGCGGCTGTTGGCCGCTGAACGAGAGCGTCGCCATCGGGCGCAGCCGCGACAAGCTGCGCTCCATGCAGATCCTGGCGAAGCATGGGCTGGGCCTGCCCCTGACCGCCTTCGCCCACGATCCCAAGCAGGCGGAGGAGATCATCCGCTCCGTCAACGGACCGCCGGTGGTGATCAAGCTGCTGGAGGGGACGCAGGGTATCGGCGTGGTGCTGGCGGAAACCATGTCGAGCGCCAAGTCAGTGATCGAGGCCTTTCGCGGGGCCAATGTCTCGATCCTGGTGCAGGAATTCATCAAGGAAGCTGGTGGGACGGACATCCGCGCGCTGGTGATCGGGGGCAAGGTCGTCGCGGCGATGAAGCGCACCGGCGCGGCGGACGATTTCCGCAGCAATCTCCACCGCGGCGGCAGTGCCCAACTAATCAAGATCACACCCGAGGAACGCAGCACCGCGGTGCGTGCGGCGAAGCGCATGGGTCTGAACGTGTGCGGCGTGGACATGCTGCGCTCCAACCACGGACCGGTCATCATGGAGGTCAATTCTTCGCCCGGTCTGGAGGGAATCGAGAACGCAACGGGCAAGGACATTGCCGGGCAGATCGTCGATTTCGTCGTCGCGAACGCCAGGGACGGCAGGACGAAGACCAAGGGGCGCGGCTGAATTGTCTTGGGAGGTTCACGAAACGCGGATAGGCTTTGCCTGAGCGGTCGGATGCGCCGCTTTCAGGGGAGATTCCAACCGTGAAAATGCACCTTCTCGCCAGTTCGCTGCTTCTCGCCATTCCCGCCGGAGTGTCCGCCCAGAGCGCGGAAATGCTCGCGCCGGGACAGACATTGCTCCAGGTACAGGCCACCGGGGAATCCTATGCGGCCCCCGATATGGCGAGCGTGAGCGGCGGGGTCGTCACCTTCGCGGCGACATCACGGGAAGCTGCGTCCTCCAACGCCGACGCGATGAACACGGTGGTCGCGGCCCTGCGCAAGGCGGGCGTGGCGGCGCGCGACATCCAGACGCAGAACCTCTCGCTCAACCCGGAATACAACTACAACCGCAGCGAGGGTCAGCCCCCTGCCATTACTGGCTATCAGGCGACCAACAGCGTGACCGTGCGAGTCCGCGACGTGAAGAAGGCGTCGGATCTGCTGACGGTGATGTTCGACGCCGGGGCCAACAACGTTTCAGGTCCCAACTTCTCCCTGTCCGATGACACGGATGCCGTTGCCAAGGCGCGCACGGCGGCAGTGGCGGAGGCAAAGGCGGAGGCGGAGGCCTACGCCGCAGCGTTCGACATGAAGGTCGTCCGCGTGATACGGATCAGCGAGCGTTCGCAGAGCGCGCAGTACGAGCCGATCATCGTCACCGGCTCGCGCATCGGCGCACCCCCGCCGCCTCCGCCGCCCCCGCCGGTCAGCGCACCGGCGGTCGAAGTCGGGGAGATGCAGCAATCGGTGACGCTGTTCGTCGATTACGCGCTGGGGCCGCGCTGATCAGCGGAACGGTGGCTCGTTGAAGGCGCGCAGCTTCCGGCTGTGAAGGCGCTGTCCCTCCTCGCGCAGGCGGCGGCAGGCGGTGACGCCGATCTGCAAATGCGCGGCGATCGCTTCCTCGTAGAACTTGTTCGCCTGACCCGGGAGCTTGATCTCGCCGTGCAGCGGCTTGTCGCTGACGCATAGCAGCGTGCCGTAGGGCACCCTGAAGCGATAGCCCTGCGCGGCGATGGTCGCGCTTTCCATGTCGATCCCGACCGCGCGGCTGAGCGACAGGCGGCGCGCAGACTGGGTGTAGCGCAGCTCCCAATTGCGGTCGTCGGTGGTGACCACGGTGCCGGTGCGCATGCGTTTCTTGAGGTCGGCGCCATGTTCGCCCGAAACCTGCTCGGCCGCGCCGGCCAGCGCCTGCTGGACCTCGGCGATGGCGGGCAGGGGGATTTCTGGCGGCAGCACCGGGTCGAGCACGTGATCGTCGCGCAGATAGGCGTGGGCGAGCACGTAGTCCCCGATCTTCTGGCTCGGGCGCAGGCCACCGCAATGGCCGATCATCAGCCAGGCTTCGGGCCGCAGCACCGCCAGGTGATCGCAGATCGTTTTCGCATTGGAAGGGCCGACACCGATATTCACCAGCGTGATGCCGCCGCCATCCTCGCCCAACAGGTGGTAGGCGGGCATCTGGTGCCGCCGCCACGCGGTATCGGACAGCTGGCTGCGCGCGTTGTCGACCGGCTCGTCGATATAGAGCCCGCCGGCGCCGGCTAGCGCGGTGCAGCCGTTCTTGCCCAGCTGCTTGCCCGCCCAGTCAACGAATTCATCGACATAGCGATGATAGTTCGTGAACAGGACGAAGCGCTGGAAATGATCGGTGTCGGTGCCGGTGTAATGCGCCAGCCGGGCGAGGCTGAAATCGGTCCGCAACCCGTCGAACAGCGACAGGGGGATGGTGTCGGTATCCTCGTCCAGCTCGATCCCGTCGGCCAGCTCGTCGCCGATCAGCGCCAGCTCCGTGGAGGGGAAGTGGCGCGCGAGATCGTTCGGATCGATCCCGGCGAGCTCGGCCCCCACGGCGCCGTCGAGGACATAGGGGAAGGGAATTTCCTGCCGCGAGCGCTGAACTTCCAGCGAGACGTCGTAATCCTCCCCGATCAGGCGCAGCTGCTCGGCCAGATAGGTCGCGAACAGGGCGGGGCGGGTGACGGTGGTGGCGTAGATGCCGGGCGCGGTGAGACGACCGAAGGAGCGGCTGCGATCACGCGGCTGCTCGCCCCCGCGATAGATCAGGCGCAGCTCGGGATAGGCGTAGCTGCCATCGGTGCGCCGCTCCGGCGGGGGCAGGGTGCCCTCGCGCGCATAGGCCACGACGTCCTTGCGCAGTCGCGCGATCGCCTCGTCATAGAGGCGGTTCAGGTCGGATATGATTGTGTCGATCGATTCCATCGCGCGGCTGATAGTATCGCGTCGATGCGACAGGCAAGAGAAAGGGGCACGATCCGGTGTGGACCGCGCCCCTTTGCTGTTCCTTCCGGCGGTATGGGCCGGGGATCGGTCGGGCCGTGGCCCGTGCCCTTAGTTCTCGGTCGATTCGTCCGCAGCGTCCGCCTCGGCGTTCTCTTCCAGCAGCTCGGCGGGGATTTCGCCCGGCTCGAGGTTCGGATCGACGGCGTTGGCCTGCGCCATAGCCTCGATCTCGCGCTGCTCGTCTTCGAACATCTGCGCGAGGACGTCGACGCCCTGGCTCTGCAGTTCGGCTTCGTCGTCCGAACGCGCAACATTGGCCTTCACCGCAACGTGCACCTCGGGGTGCAGCGCGATGGTTACCTCGTGCATGCCGATCGTCTTGATCGGGCTACCCATGATGACCTGCTTCTTGTCGATCGAATGGCCCTTCTCTTCGAGGCCGTTGACGATGTCGCGGACATTGACCGAACCGTAGAGCTGGCCGGCGTTGGAGGAAGCGCGGATCAGCACGATTTCCGTGCCGTCGACCTTCTCGCCCGCCTTCTCGGCCTCGCCGCGGCGTTCCGCGTTTTCCTTCTCCAGGCGATCGCGATTGGCCTCGAAGACCTTCTTGTTCGCCTCGTTGGCGCGCAGCGCCTTCTTCTGCGGGAGGAGGAAGTTGCGGGCGTAGCCGTCCTTCACGGAAACGACGTCGCCGATCGAACCCAGATTGCCGATCCGTTCGAGGAGGATGATATCCATGTGTCTTCTCCTCTTACTTCACGATGTAGGGCAGCAGGCCGATGTGGCGCGAACGCTTGATCGCCTTGGCGAGTTCGCGCTGCTTCTTGGCGCTGACGGCGGTGATGCGGCTGGGCACGATCTTGCCACGCTCGGATATGAAACCCTGCAGCAGGCGCGTGTCCTTGTAATCGATGGTCGGCGCATTCTTGCCCGAGAACGGGCAGGTCTTGCGGCGGCGAAAAAACGGGCGGGCCATCAGTCGTCTCCCCGATCGCGATCGCGGCGCTTCTTGTCGCGGTCGTTCTTGCGCATCATCACGCTGGGGCCTTCCTCGTGTTCGTCCACGCGGATGGTCATGTAGCGGATGACATCTTCGTTGATGCGCGTCTGGCGCTCCAGTTCCTGAACCACGGCGCCCGGACCCTCGATATTGAGGAGCACGAAATGCGCCTTGCGGTTGCGGTCGATCTTGTAGGCGAGATTCTTGAGGCCCCAGGTCTCGGTCTTGGTGACCTTGCCTTCGTTCGCCTCGACGATCTCGGTGGCGGTCGCGGCCAGCTGGTCGACCTGAGCCTGGCTCAGATCCTGGCGCGCGAGAAACACATGCTCATACAGAGCCATGCTCGCTTCCTTTCATGTTGCTGCCGATCGCTGGCTGATCCGTCCGGATGACGGGGCCCCTCCGGCTTTCTTGGTTTCCACGGGGGCCGTCGCCCCCGCGGAAGGGGCGCACATAGCGACATTGGCCGCGAATGCAAGCGGCAGCGCGCTCGCGCGCGGCGGATTGCATCGCCGGTCCGGGCACCCTAACGACCGGAGCTTAACGGGGAAAGGAATTCGCAACATGCCCGGTGGTCTCGCCGCCCTTCTGGACGACGTTTCGGTAATCGCGCGCGCTGCGGCCGCTTCGGTGGACGATGTCGGCGTGGCCGCGGGCCGGGCCGGATCGAAAGCGGCGGGCGTGGTGATCGACGATGCGGCGGTCACGCCCAACTACGTCACCGGCATCACCCCGGCGCGCGAATTGCCGATCATCTGGCGCATCACGTTGGGCAGTTTAAAGAACAAGCTGCTGATCCTGTTGCCCGGCGCGCTGATCCTGAGCGAATTCCTGCCCGCGGCGATCATCTTCATCCTGATGGCGGGCGGTGCCTACCTCTCCTACGAAGGCGCG
Organism: Erythrobacter sp. LQ02-29; assembly: GCF_022576075.2. NCBI lineage: Bacteria > Pseudomonadati > Pseudomonadota > Alphaproteobacteria > Sphingomonadales > Erythrobacteraceae > Erythrobacter > Erythrobacter sp. LQ02-29. The sequence goes on from NZ_JANCNT010000001.1 coordinate 1,929,253, forward strand.
GAGAAGGTGATCGAGAAGCTGGGCGGGGAAAAGCACGGCGAGACGCTGGAAGACCCGATCGAGGACCCGGCGGAGTTCGAGAAGAAGCGCACCGCGGGCGCGATCCGCACCGACCTGATCCTGTCGGCGGAGATCATGGCGATCACCCTGAACGAGGTATCGGCTGAAACCCTGGTGACCCGGGCGCTGGTGCTTGCGCTGGTCGGCGCGGGGATCACTTTCGTCGTCTATGGCGCGGTGGCGCTGATAGTGAAGCTCGACGATATCGGCTTGCACCTGAAGACGAAGACGTCCGCCTTCGCGCAGAGCGTGGGCGGCCTGCTGCTGAAGGCGATGCCCAAGATCCTAATCCTGCTGTCCTTTGTCGGCACGATCGCGATGCTGTGGGTGGGCGGGGGAATCATCCTGCACGGATTGGAAGAGCTCGGCCTGCACGCGCCCGCCGATCTGGCGCACGGGGCGCAGCACGCGGTGGAACATGCCACCGGCCCGCTCAGCGGAGTGCTGGGCTGGGCGACCTATGCCGGGTTATCGGCGCTGGTCGGCCTGTTGCTGGGCGCGGTGATCGTCTTCGTGCTGCACAAGGTGCTGAGGATCGGTCATGGGGACGGCCATGACGAAGAGGCCGAAACCGGGCACTAATCGACGCGGGTCAGGTCCAGTCCGCAGCGAGTGCAGGTCCTGTTCGGCCACGGTACCATGATGAACCGGCGGAAGAACAGATTGCTGCGGCAGCGCGGGCAATTGTAGCCCAGAATGCCGATATTGCCGACGAAAAGGCCAAAGATCACGATCGCGAAGGCGATGCTGGAGTGCCCGACCCACTGATCGAACGCGATGATGAACACCACGCCCACGCCTACCAGGCCGAGCATCTTGAGCGCATGGCGCCGGGCGCGTTGGTAAAGGCTCATCCCAGCCGTGCCAGCACGTCGCGGGCGAACTGGCTCAGCGTGTCGTCGCGAGCGCCCATGATCACGATCCGGTCTCCGGGCCGCGCGTTCTCGACCAGGAAATCGCCGCAGCCGTCGCGGGTATTTATATGGATCGCCTTGCCGCCGGCCTCGGCTATCATGTCCACGATCTGCTCGCTCCCCGCGCTGCGATCGACCGTGCCCCCGAAATAGACCGGGTCGCACAGCACGGTCACGTCCATCGGGCCGAGCTCGCGGGCGAAGGTTTCGGCCAGTTCGCGCCCCATCTGGCGTAAGGGACCGTAGCCGTGGGGCTGGAAGAAGGCGAGCACGCGGCCATCGTGCGCCTTCAACGTGCGCAGGGTCGCGGCGCACTTGTCGGGATTGTGTCCGAAATCGTCGATCACGCTCACGCCCGACGGACTGGTCCCGACGATGTCGAACCGGCGCGCCAGGCCAGTGAAGCTACCGATAGCCGCGACAGCGTCCGCCACCGGCACGCCCGCCGCGCTCGCCCCGGCGATCGCTGCCATCGCGTTGGAAAGGTTGTGCCGCCCGGGCAGGTGCAGCGTCAGCGCATGTTTGGTATCGTCGCGCAGATCGTGGACCATCGCCGCTTGGCGCACAGGGCCGTCGGCGATCGAGCCCTTCTCGATCTGCAGTGCGGCGCAGCCGTTCTCCACCCCGAAGGTGATCGGGTCGTTGGCATGCGCAACAAGGCGGAAGGCCTCCGTATCGTCGGCATTGACCACGCCGACCTTCGATCGTTCGAGGAACGCTCCGAACAGGTCGCGCAGCTCGTCCATACTCTTGTGGTCGAGCGAGACGTTCAGGAGGATGCCGACCGCCGGATCGTACTGAGCGATCGAGCCATCGCTCTCGTCAACTTCCGACACGTAAAGTTCAGGTCCGCCGACGACCGCGCTGGCGAAGGGGCGATCCTCGCTGACGAAGTTCTTCATCACCGCGCCGTTCATGATCGTCGGATTACGGCCCGTCTCGTGCAGAATCCAACCGAGCATGCCGGTAACGGTCGACTTGCCGCTGGTGCCTGCCACCGCGATGCCGTTATCGGCGGCATTGAACAGCGCGGCGTTGAGATCGGCGCGGGTCAGGCGCGGAATGCCCAGCTCCTTCGCACGACCGACATCGGGCACGCTGTCTTCCACCGCGGCGCTGGCGACCAGCACTTGGGCAGGGTCGGTTATCCCGCTGCCGTCCTGAGGGAACAGGGCGAAACCCTGTCGCTCCAGCGCGGCGAACTTCTCGGGCGTGCGACCCTGGTCGAGACTGCGGTCGGAACCAGCCACGTCTGCCCCGCGCGCCTTCAGGATCTGCGCCAGCGGCTGCATGCCCGATCCACCGATCCCGCAGAAGAACCAGGGGCGGGCGGTCAGGTCGGCTGTGGGATCGGGCAAGTCGCTCATGGCGGATCGAGGTAGGCGGGGAGGGCCGCTTTGTGAAGCGTTGCCAGCGCGACTTGCTAACCTTAGACCGGCCCGATGACCCGTATTGCCGTGTGCGCCCCCGCGACTCCCATTTCCGAAGCCAGCGCGCAGGCCTGCCGCCAGCTCGTCGCCGATGAATTTCCCGATCAGGAGGTCTGGTTCCACCCCCAGTGCTTCGCCAAGCAGGGGCATTTCGCAGGGGACGACCTCGTCCGGCTGACCGCGCTGCTCGAATGCGCCAACGACCCGCAATGGGATGCGGTGTGGTTCGCGCGCGGCGGCTACGGCTCCAACCGTATCGCCGAGGCGGCGATCTCGCAGATGACAGGTCCTGCGCGCGAGAAGACCTATGTCGGTTTCTCGGACATGGGTTACCTCTTGGCCGCGCTCTATCGCGCCGGGATCGGGCAACCGGTGCATGGCGCAATGCCGATCAGCTCGGGCAGCGAGACGGGCCGCGAAAGCGTGCGCCGCGTGCTGCGCTGGTTCGCGGGCGATCCCTCGGGGCTGGAGCCGCATGTGGATGGCCGGACACCAACCGCCGCCTTCAACCTCATCACGCTGACAATGCTGATGGACACGCAGCTGATGCCCGACCTCGCAGGCCATGTGGTGATGGTGGAGGAGGTCAGCGAATATCTCTATTCGATCGACCGGTTGTTCTTCAGCCTGACCCAGCGCCTGCCCCGCATCGCCGGGCTTCGCCTGGGCGCGGTGACGGCGGTGCCCGACAACGAGCGCGATTTCGGTCAAAGCGCGGAGGGTATCGCGCAATACTGGTGCGCGCGGGCGGGCATTCCCTATCTCGGCCGGGCCGAGATCGGGCACTCGGCCAACAACCACATCGTGCCCTTCGGCCTTGCGCGCCCCGCCCCCGCTGTCTAGCCGCGCCGCCAAAGGTTTTTACGGAGATATCGATGCGCGCATTCCTTTTTCCCGGACAGGGTAGCCAGAAGGTCGGCATGGGGGCCGAACTCGCCGATGTGAGCCCCGTCGCCCGCGAAGTGTTCGAGGAAGTGGACGAGGCGCTGGGCCAGAAGCTGTCGCGGATCATGCGCGAAGGGCCGGAGGACCAGCTCACCCTGACCGAGAACGCGCAGCCCGCGATCATGGCCAACGCTATCGCCACCCTGCGAGTGCTGGAGCGTGAGGGTGGCCTCGCCATCGCGGACAAGGGCAATTGCGTCGCCGGGCATTCGCTGGGCGAGTACACAGCGCTGTGCGCCGTCGGAGCGTTCCCGCTGGCCGATACCGCGCGGCTGCTGAAACTGCGCGGACAGGCGATGCAGGCGGCGGTGCCGGTGGGCGAGGGTGCGATGGCCGCGCTGCTCGGTGCCGATGTCGAGAAGGCAGAGGCGCTTGCCGAAGCCGCCGCGCAAGGCCAAGTCTGCGAAGTCGCCAACGACAACGATCCGACGCAGGTCGTGATCTCCGGCCACCGCAGCGCGATCGAGCGCGCTATCGCGCTGACCAAGGAGCATGGGATCAAGCGCGGTATCCTGCTGCCGGTGTCCGCGCCGTTCCATTGTTCGCTGATGCAGCCCGCCGCCAATGCGATGGCGAAGGCGCTCGACGACTGCCCCCCGCGCGGGTTCAGCCTGCCACTCTATGCCAACGTCACCGCCGCACCGGTCAGCGACCCGGCGGAGGAGCTCGGCCTGCTGGTCGAGCAGGTTACCGGCCGCGTGCGTTGGCGCGAAAGCGTGCTCGCCATGCGCGAGGACGGAATGGAAGATTTCGTCGAACTGGGCGGCAAGGTACTCGGCCCGATGGTGGGCCGCATCGACCGCGATGCGAAGGTGACCAGCGTCGTGATGATGGCCGACATCGAAGCGCTGGCGAAGGAGATCGGATGATGTTTTCGCTCGAAGGAATGACCGCACTCGTGACAGGTGCCAGCGGTGGCATCGGGTCGGCGATCGCGCGCGCGCTTGCCGGCCAGGGTGCGAGGCTCGCACTGTCTGGCTCCAACGGCGACAAACTGCGCGCCTTTCGCGAGCAGTTGCAGGACGAATGCGGCGGCGATCACATCGAAATCACCTGCGATCTTTCCAGCGCGGAAAGCGTGGAGAAACTGATCCCCGCCGCGGTCGACAGCCTCGGCCAGCTCGATATCCTCGTGAACAATGCCGGTATCACGCGCGATAACCTCGCCATGCGGATGAAGGACGAGGAGTGGGACGACGTTATCCGCATCAATCTGGAGGCGGCGTTTCGCCTGATGCGGGCTGCGGCGCGGCCGATGATGCGCGCGCGGTTCGGCCGGATCGTCTCAATCACCAGCGTGGTCGGGGCGACGGGCAATCCGGGGCAGATGAACTACACCGCGGCCAAAGCAGGCCTGACCGGCATGTCGAAGAGCCTGGCGCAGGAGCTGGCGAGCCGTGGCATTACCGTGAACTGCATCGCGCCCGGTTTCATTCGTACCGCGATGACCGACCAGCTCGACGATAAACAGAAAGACGCCATCAACGCCCGCATTCCGATGGGCCGCATGGGCGAAGGCGACGAAATCGGGGCCGCGGTGGCCTATCTCGCTTCGAAGGAGGCGAGCTACGTCACAGGGCAGACCTTGCATGTGAACGGCGGAATGGCGATGCTGGGCTGACCGACCAGGATTCCTGCGTCTTATCCCCAGCTTCGCCCGTCGGTCGGATACGAGAACTTGCCCCATGAGCGCCCAGCGTTAAGGGTGTAGGAGAATATTCCGGCGCCGCGGGCGATTCCGGCCGACGGGTCGCAGCGACGGCGCATCAGGGGGTTGAAAGGGACCGATGAAGGCTACCATCGAACGCGCCACGCTGCTCCGCTGCCTGTCGCATGTGCAGTCCGTGGTGGAACGCCGCAATACCATTCCGATCCTGTCGAACGTGCTGATCGACGCGAGCGAAGGCGGACAGGTGAAGGTCATGGCGACCGACCTCGACCTGCAGGTGGTCGAGACCATGAGCGCCGCCAGCGTGGAAAGCCCCGGTGCAATCACGGTGTCGGCACACCTCTTGTTCGATATCGCGCGCAAGCTGCCCGATGGCAGCCAGGTCAGCCTGGAAACGGCCGACAATCGCATGACGGTGAAGGCCGGGCGCGCCCGGTTCCAGCTGCCGACCTTGCCGCGCGACGACTTCCCGGTGATCGTGGAAGGCGACCTGCCGACCAGCTTCGAGATTTCGGCCAAGACCCTGGCGGAGCTGATCGATCGCACCCGCTTCGCGATCAGCACCGAGGAAACGCGGTATTACCTGAACGGCATCTTCCTGCACGTTTCGGACGAGGATCGCCCGGTGCTGAAAGCCGCTGCCACAGATGGGCATCGCCTGGCGCGCTTCACCATCGATCGGCCGGAAGGGGCCGAGGGCATGCCGGATGTCATCGTGCCGCGAAAGGCCGTGGCCGAACTGCGCAAACTGCTGGAGGAAGCGCTTGAGGGCAATGTCGAGCTTGACCTGTCGGCCAGCAAGATCCGCTTCACGCTGGGCGGCGAGGGCGGGGTGGTCCTGACCAGCAAGCTGATCGACGGCACCTTCCCAGATTACAGCCGGGTTATTCCGACCGGCAACGACAAGCTGCTGAAGCTCGACCCCAAAAGCTTCTTCGCAGGCGTGGACCGCGTTGCTACGATCGCCACCGAGAAGACCCGTGCGGTCAAGATGGCGGTCGAGAGCGACAAGGTCACCCTGTCGGTCACCAGCCCGGACAACGGCACCGCCGCCGAGGAACTCGCCGCCGATTACGGTAGCGATGGGCTCGAGATCGGGTTCAACGCCAACTACCTGAAAGATATCCTGAGCCAGATCGACAGCGACACGGTGGAACTCCACCTCGCCGATCCGGGCGCGCCGACACTCATCCGCAAGGACGAGAACAGCCCGGCGCTCTACGTGCTGATGCCGATGCGGGTCTGACCCGCACCGGCACTTCGCTTTAGCCGATTTCGATCGCGATCTTGCCGAAATGCTCGCCGCTCTCTTCGCGGCGGAAGGCGTCGGCAAGGTCTTCCAGCGCAAAGGTATCGCTGATCTGGGGCTTGATGCCGTTCGCCTCGATAGCGCGGACCACCTCCATTTGATGGGTGCGGCTGCCCACGGTCAGGCCCTGCAACCGCTGGTTCCTGCCCATCATCTTGGCGGTCGCCACCTCGCCCGACTGGCCGGTGAGAACCCCGATCAGCGCGATATGCCCGCCCATGCGCGTCGCGTCGATCGACTGGTCGAGCGTACCGGGTCCACCGATCTCCACCGTCACGTCCACGCCGCGCCCGTCGGTCAGCTCCGAGACGCCTTTGCCCCACTCCGGCACGTCCTCGTAGTTGATCGTCTCGTCTGCCCCAAGCGCGCGAAGCCGCTCCAGCTTTTCGTCGGAGGAACTGGTGGCGATGACCCGCGCGCCCGCCGCCTTCGCCAGTTGTAGCGCGAAGATCGAGACGCCGCCGGTTCCAAGCACCAGCACGGTGTCGCCCGGCTTGACGTCGTCGTCGACGAACAGTGCACGCCAAGCGGTAACACCGGCACAGGTGAGGGTCGCCGCCTCGACGTGAGAGAGATTGCGGGGTGCGAAAGTGAAGCAATTCGCCGGACGAACGACAGCTTCGCGCGCATGGCCATCGATGCCGTCGCCCGGCACGTCCGCGAAGCCGGGCTTGTCCGGGGAAGGCCCCGATTGCCACTGCGTGAAGAAGGTCGAGACCACCCGGTCGCCGACTGCGAAGTCGCTGACACCTTCGCCTACTGCAACGACTTCGCCCGCCCCATCGGATAGCGGGATGCGGCGCCCGTCCGTTGGGATCTTGCCGGTAACGACGGCATAGTCGTGGAAGTTGATCGAGCTGGCCTTCAGGTCGACCCGGATTTCGCCGCGGCCGGGCTCGCCCGGATCATCCATCTCGAAGACTTCGAGTGTATCCAGTGCGGCAGGGGATCCGGTGCGAATGGCTTTCATGGTGATGTCCTGTCGTTGGAGAGTTTGCTTACTCGCTTCCAACGTGGCGGGCGGACGATCGTTTCTCCGCCTGAACAGTCAACGTCCTGCGCGGATCATCGCTTCGATATCGACGAACTTCTCCCGTGGGGAGCCCTCGCGGGCAGCGGCCTCTTCCGCCTCCTCGATTCTTTTCCAGTCCCGGAAGGTCACGATGTCGAGCCCGCGTTCTTCGGCCATCCGATCGAATCCGGCGCGGCCTTCCCTGTCGGAACCGGAGCCGATGTCTGCGGCGATGCGGTCCACAACGTCGAAGCCGTCGGGCCGGTTGGTTCCGATCGTCCCTGTCGGTCCGCGTCGCGCCCAGCCGACGCAGTACAGCCCCGGCCGGATCCGTCCTTCATCGTTGGCGAAGCGCCCCTGGCGCTCGTCGTACGGCACCCCTGGAATGGGGGCAGTGCGGTATCCGATGCAGGAGATGACGAGATCGGCGGGCAATCGATAGAGTTTTCCTGTGGGTTCGGGCCTGCCATCCACCAGCCGGGTTTCCGCGACTTCCACCTCTCGCACCCTTCCATCGCCGTGCAGGGCGGCCGGGCTGGCGAACATGTCGAATTCGATTCGGACCGGCTTGATCCCGCGCTCCGCCTCCGCTCGCGTCGCGAAGCTGCGCAGCAGACCGACCGACTTGCGAACTCCCGGATCGAGGTCCGCATCCGCTTCCTCCGGGGGAAAATCCGCAGGATCTACATGCGGTTCGGCCCGTTCGAGCGATGCGAGTTCGCCCAGTTCCTTCGGCGTCATCGCGATCTGATGCGGCCCGCGGCGCCCCAGGACGGTAATCGTCTCGATCCGGCTTTCGCGCAATCGGTCGAGCGCATGGCCGACGATGTCCGATCCGGCGAACTCAGCCTCCGTCTTCGACAGGATGCGCGCCACGTCGAGCGCGACGTTACCCATGCCGATGACGACCGCGTGGCGGCCGGTTAGATCGGGGGCGAGGGCGGTGAATTGCGGATGCCCGTTGTACCAGCCGACCAGCTCTGCGCTGCCGAAAATATTGCCAAGATCGCTGCCCGGTAGGTCGAGCGGGCGATCGTGCGGTGCGCCGGTGGCGAGCACGATCGCGTCGTAAAGCCCGCCGAGTTCCGTGATTGTGATATCCTCGCCCACGGTAACATTGCCGACGAACCGGGCATTGTTGCCGAGGCTGGTTTTCTCGAACCGGCGCGACACGCCCTTGATCGACTGATGGTCGGGTGCCACCCCGGTACGAATGAGGCCATAGGGCACCGGCAGACGATCGAATATGTCGATCCGCACGTCATCGCCCCATTTTTTCTGGGCCGCTTCCGCGCTGTAGTAGCCGGCGGGCCCGGAACCGATGATCGCGATATGCAGCATCGTCCGGCATTCCTCCAATCGCCACTACGTATGTCATGCACGCCCGCCCTATCCAACACAAATACGGGGCGCTCGGGCCTTTCCCCTCGCAGCCATACGAGCGTCGCATTTTATTTCGGCCTCAAGGTTAGGAGATTGATTACGCTTTTTGGTCATGGAGCCGTTATGGGAGGCCAGCCAGCTACAGCACGATCGGACGATGAGACGGGGCGCCAGAGCGCGCGTGTTCGCGCGGAGCCCGCATCGAGCCCTGTGGGCTTGCCGCACGAGACTATTTCGCCCGTTGCGGCGGTCAAGCATCGCGGAGGGCGGGCCCGCGCCGCGGCCAACCAGGGCAACGCTGCCCGGCCCGAACAGTTCGATCGCTACGCAATGGTGCCCTCGCAATGGCACCATCTGGCGATCGCGCCGCTCCTTTCGATCCTGATCGGAGTGCTGGAGACATTCGCTCTTCCGCCGCTCGCGCCGTTCCTCATGCTGCTCGCAGCCTCCGGCTTCTTCTATTTCGGGAAGACGGTGCATGCGTGGGAGCTGGAAGGCGACCGGGGGAAGGGGCCTACCGCCGTCATCGGCGGGGCGGTGACGGTTCTTCCCAGCCTGCTCACAGGATTCGCGCTCGCGTTTTGGATGTTTCGCGCGGACCTTCACCTCGCCATCGGCGGCGCCCTGCTGATCTGTGCGAGTGCATTCGCCAGTGCCCTGATGAGCCGGCGTCCGATTCCGCTGGTCGTTTGCAAGGTCGCATTATGGGGACCGCTGGCAGTGGTCGATATGACCGGCGTCTCCGCAGCCGCCCTGGGCATAATGATCGGCGGAGGAGCAGCGATCGCGTTCCTCCAGGTGCGCTTCGATCGATCGCGTGCGACGAAGGTCGAGATCGACGCGCGGGTGCAGACGCGCTCGATCGACATTCTGCGCGATTACGAAGAGACTGGACTGGGATGGTTCTGGGAAACACAGGCGGACGGGAAGATGACTTATATCTCCGATCCGCTTGCAGAAAGGCTGGGGGTAACGAAGGATGACCTGCTCGGTCGATCTTTCATGATCCTGTTTGATCCCGACGTTACGACCCGCGACAGCGAACGGACCATAAACTTCCACCTGTCCGCCCGATCGCCATTCCACGAATTGCCCATCAAGGCGGCGCCGACCTACGGCAGCGAGCGCTGGTGGTCGGTCAGCGGGCGTCCGATCTTCGACAGTTTCGAGAATTTCTGCGGGTTCCGAGGCTTCGGCACCGACCTCACGGAACAACGCCGCAGTCAGGAGCAGGCGTCTCGCCTGGCGATGTTCGACTCCTTGACCGGTCTCGCGAACCGCCACCAGATGTCGCAGACGCTGGAGAAAATCCTGCAGGCGCGGCAAGTGCACAGCCGCGCTTGTTCGCTTCTCATGCTCGATCTCGATCGCTTCAAGCACGTGAACGACACCATGGGGCATCCGGCGGGCGATGCCTTGCTCGGACAAGTCGCCCATCGGCTCGAGAACGCCGTCGGATCGCTGGGGCGGGTAGGACGGCTCGGCGGGGATGAGTTCAAGGTTATCCTACCGGGTGCATTCGAACGCGACCGATTGGCTACCCTTGCCAAGGAAATAATCCACTCACTGTCGCAACCGTATTCCATCGATGGCCAGCGCGTGGTGATCGGCGCCTCGATCGGTATCGCCTTGGCACCCGAAAACGGAACCGAAAGCGAGGAACTGATCCGGAATGTGGATCTCGCGCTATACGCGGCGAAGGAACGAGGCCGCGGTCGCTATCATTTCTATTCGCCAGACCTCCACAGCGCCGCGGAGGAACGCAGCCAGCTGGAGCAGGAACTGCGCGATGCGATCAGCACCGGTGGGTTGGAACTGTATTATCAGCCGGTGGTGGAAACCGCGACCGAACAGATCGCCGGGTTCGAAGCGTTGCTGCGATGGACCCATCCGGTGCGCGGCAATATCAGCCCGGACAAGTTCATTCCCATTGCCGAGGATACCGGCCTGATCCAGTCGATCGGGGATTGGGCCTTGCGCACCGCTTGCGCCGACCTCGCCAAGTGGCCCGAGGAGGTACGGTGCGCGGTCAACGTATCGCCACTTCAATTCGCCAACCCGAAGCTGCCCGCGATTATAGCCAGCGCGTTGGCGCACAGCGGCGTCGACCCGTCGCGGCTCGAACTCGAAATCACCGAGAGCGTGTTTCTGAGCGACGATACCGGCACGGAAACGATGTTCGCAGCACTGAAAAAGCTCGGTGTGAGGCTGGCTTTGGACGATTTCGGCACCGGCTATTCCTCGCTCGGCTATCTGCGAAACGCTCCGTTCGACAAGATCAAGATCGATCAGAGCTTCGTGCGCGGAGCCACGATCCCCGGCAGCCGCAACGGCGCGATCATCCAGGCGATCACGAGTCTCGCCCATGCGCTGGGCATGGATACGACCGCGGAAGGCGTCGAGACGCTCGACGAACTGGATCTCGTTAGGATGCAGGGATGCAGCCACGTTCAGGGCTATATCTACGCCAAGCCTCTCAGCGCACAGGCGGCGGGTGAACGTCTGGCGACCGGGCTGGCGGCGGTCGCTCGCGGGCCGCGTTCCTCGCGTCCGCCGCGCCAGACGATGCTGCGCAAGGTACGGGTTCGTCATGAAGGCAACGAATACGACGCTACCATCCGCAATATTTCGGTATCGGGCGCCATGCTCGAAGGGCTGTGGAACGTGCCGCCGGGCACAGAGTTCGAAATTGTGCTGTCGCCGCATCTCTCGCTCGCGGGCGTGTCGCGCTGGAGCGAGGGAAACCGGCTGGGAGTGCACTTCCACACCGAGCTGACGCGCCATTCCTCCGGCACCTTCGTGGAGCTGATGGAGGATGCCCGCATGCCCCGGGCGCAGAGCGTGCGGCGGGTGAGCGCGTAAGGCGTATACCCCCCGCGTCGAAACCCGTGCAAACAGGCTGACAGCGGGGGTTGGCGCGGCTAATGGCGGGGGTGATGACCGACCTTTCCAAGATCCGCAATTTTTCCATCATCGCGCATATCGACCATGGCAAGTCGACGCTCGCCGACCGGCTGATCCAGGTCTGCGGCGGGCTGACCGATCGCGAGATGAGCGAGCAAGTCCTTGATAATATGGACATAGAGCGCGAGCGGGGCATCACCATCAAGGCCCAGACCGTCCGCCTTTCCTACACCGCGAAGGATGGCGAGACCTACGAGCTCAACCTCATGGACACGCCCGGCCACGTCGACTTCGCCTACGAAGTTTCGCGCAGCCTGGCCGCGTGCGAGGGCGCGCTGCTGGTGGTGGACGCGGCGCAGGGGGTGGAGGCGCAGACCCTCGCCAATGTCTACCAGTCGATCGAGCACGACCACGAGATCGTCCCCGTCATCAACAAGATCGACCTGCCCGCTGCCGAGCCCGAGAAGGTCAAGGCCGAGATCGAGGACATCATCGGCCTCGACGCCAGCGACGCGGTGCTCACCAGCGCGAAATCCGGCATCGGTATCGAGGACACGCTGGAGGCGATCGTCGCCCGCATCCCGCCCCCCACCGGCGACCGCGACGCGCCGCTGAAGGCGATGCTGGTCGACAGCTGGTACGACCCGTACCTGGGCGTCGTCATCCTGGTCCGCGTGCTCGACGGCTTCCTGCACAAGGGGCTCAACGTCCGCTTCATGCAGGGCGGCACGCAGCATCTGGTCGACCGCGTCGGCGCCTTCACGCCCAAGCGCGTCGACCTGAAGGAGATCGGCCCGGGCGAGATCGGTTTCATCACCGCGCAGATCAAGGAGGTCGACCAGGCCCGCGTCGGCGATACTATCACCACGGTGAAGGGCGGGGCGGACAAGGCGCTGCCCGGCTATCGCGAGCCGCAGCCAGTCGTGTTCTGCGGCCTGTTCCCCGTCGACGCCGCCGATTTCGAGAAGCTGCGCGAATCGATCGGCAAGCTGCGCCTGAACGATGCCAGCTTCACCTACGAGATGGAATCCAGCGCCGCCCTCGGCTTCGGCTTCCGCGCCGGCTTCCTCGGCCTCTTACACCTGGAGATCATCCAGGAGCGCCTGAGCCGCGAATACGACCTCGACCTCATCACCACCGCCCCCAGCGTGGTCTATCGCATCCAGCTCGGCCATACGAAGAACGAGGAAGCGAAGGTGATCGAGCTGCACAACCCAGCCGATTACCCCGACCCGAACCGGATCGAGTGGATCGAGGAGCCGTGGATCAAGGCGACGATCTACACCCCCGACGACTATCTCGGCTCCATCCTGAAGCTGTGCCAGGACCGGCGCGGCATCCAGACCAACCTGACCTATGTTGGCGGCCGCGCGCAGGTGACCTACGAGCTGCCGCTGAACGAGGTGGTGTTCGATTTCTACGACCGGCTGAAGAGCATCAGCCGCGGCTACGCCAGCTTCGACTACGAACAGATCGGCCTGCGCGAAGGCGACCTCGTGAAGATGAACATCCTCGTCAACAACGAGCCGGTCGACGCGCTATCGCTGATCGTCCACCGCAGCGTGGCGGAGGAGCGCGGGCGCGGCATGTGCGAGCGGCTGAAGGACCTGATCCCGCGCCATTTGTTCAAGATCCCCATCCAGGCCGCGATCGGCGGCAAGGTGATCGCCCGCGAAACCATCGCCGCGCTGAGGAAGGACGTGACCGCCAAGTGCTACGGCGGAGATATTACCCGCAAGAAAAAACTGTTGGAAAAACAGAAAAAGGGGAAGGCGCGGATGCGGGAGTATGGCAATGTGAGTATTCCGCAGGAGGCGTTTATCGCTGCACTTCGGATGGGGGAAGAATAACGTAGGGGTAGCCGCCGTATGAATAAGCTGGGGTTGAGCGAGGGAGTTCAGCGCGTACGGCTTATTCCCGACGAGCCTGCTGCTGACGATTTTTTCTCAACTCATACAGAGCTATCAAGTGCTATCGAAATCGCGATACGACAAAATCCGTCAGCAAGAGTAATTGGGCTGTTCGGGACGTGGGGTAGCGGAAAGTCCACGGTCGTCAGAAGGGTATCTAAGGCATTCTCCAAAGACGAAACCTTCGAGGTGTTTAATTACGACGCTTGGCTACATCAGAGCGACCCAATAAGAAGGTCGTTTCTGGAAAGCTTGATGCAGCATCTGAAAGTCTCTCGCCTGATTGAACAGGGCGACTGGGACCAGAAGCTGGCTGAAATAAATAAGCGTGTCGAAGACACCGAGACGACCCAGATCCCGAAGTTTACTACCGACTTCTTAGTGTTGTCAGTATCGCTATTATTCGTTCCATTCGGCGTATCTTTGCTGGATTTAGAAACAATATCGCAAGCCTTTGGAGAATCTCACTCAACCGCTGGACGAGTAACCTTTTGGACGGCGTTGATGTTCTCGTTTATGCCATTGCTTACATGGCTCGTGATGTATCTTATCCGTCGCCCAAGGGGTGATGTCTTTTCAACGAGGTATTTTACCAAGCGGTTCTGGCGCATAACTGATCAAAGTGGTTCACCCGCTCAGTTGCTTCCCATATTTGTTGGTCAAAATCCGTCTGTTACAAATACGCGGACAATCCGAAGGGCGGAACCGACTTCTCTAGAGTTTGGGCGCCTCTTCCAAGACGTGATGAGGGAGGCGACCAACGGGGGTAGGCACTTCATCATCATTGTAGACAACTTGGATCGTGTTTCCGCTGAACAAGCTGGACAAATATGGGCGACGATAAGAAGTTTCTTCATGTCGGCGTCGCAAGACGAAGCAGATAGCGCATACGAAATTTATCATCCGTCTGTTATCTTACCGATCGATCCTAGCGCCATCGATGAGATATTTGAAACTAGCCGATCAGACTCATTTATAGAAAAGACCTTTGACGCCGTTTTCAAGGTTCCTCAGCCGGTGTCCTCAGATTGGCGAGCTTTTCTTGCGAAGCAATTAAACTATGCTTTTGGCGAGATATGTGGGGAGCGAGACGCATACTGGATTCGCCGCTTTTATGAAGAGGGTATCGTTGGGACAAAAGAATCCTCACCAACGCCCCGAGAAATCAATAAATATGTAAACCGTTTAGTCACGCTATTTTTGCAGTGGTCTAAGTTCCAAATACCGCTTCGTACTCTCGCGTTTTACGAAGTTTATGCTTCGCAAATTGATGATAATATAGTGCATTTTCTGCGTACTCACAACAGCTCTGGATTCCGCGAAATGGCTGGCTGGCGGAATGATATCGCGGCCGTGCACTTTGGAGTGCAGCCTGAGAAAGCTGCGCAGGTCCTGCTAGACGGAAGGATCAGAGCCGCTATCCGGAATAGGAACACCGATTTGTTCTCTGAGATCGCTGAATACGACGGGTTCATCGAGGTGTTTGAGGCCGTCATCGAAAAGCTTCCTGCTCCTCAAAAAACTGAGACCGAACTGTCGGTTGCTGTTAGCACCGCCCACTTACTTTCAGGCCTTTCGAGCATAAAGAATGAAGCGTTTTTATCCTCGTCCTGGTGGAAACTAATCGATTTCATAACTTCAAATATTTCGGAGGCGGAGTCAGCAACTATTGTTGCTGAAGCAATGGGCCTTTGCGAGAAATATATCGTTAAGATCCAAGTGCCGGAATTTCTCCGTAAGGCGAGTCTGGCCGTATCAGGTAGGTTAAATGACGACGAGATTGCGGTTGCTGACCTGCGATCTTTATCGTCTGCAATGGAAGTGCTGAATCGGATTTCTTCTACACATGGCCTGAAGCCTCCCAATATGACCCTTGGCGGAACCGTGGAGAGGTTTCTTCTCAGGCTTGGAGTAATTGGGGCTTACGACTTAGCATGGCCACTTATCCGGTCAGAATTTCAGTCGGACGAAATTGAGGCCCAGATAGTTGCGCTCCTACATGACTCCAATCGCAACAAGAACGTGCCGTGGCTAGTCAAAGTTTTGAGTGACCCCGCATCGGATCAAATATATGGCGGAAGTAACCGCATTGGGTGGGATGCCTTTGCCGATGCGTGCATCGGCTATCTGGAGAGAGCGGTCAACGAGGAGCTCGATCCGGCGCCTGCGACCAAGAGTTTGCTAAAGTTGCTTTCAGCCGACGAAGCGAAAGTTCTCGAAAGGTTAGACGCTTTTGTTGAATCCCGGCAACATGAGACGCTTTTTCGTAAGGCGTTGAACGAGAAGCGGGAGGCCGTTCTAGATTTTCTGACCCTCTTTCTGTGGCGTGCGAAAAGTGTAAGGCTGCCCTACTTTCGAATCTCTGAGATCGAGGTCATCAATATAAACTTTTCGCAGAGTGTGTGGCAGAGTTTGACAGGTATTGGAGAAGGAGCCGCGGTTAGGGTCTGGGAGAGTTATCATGCTGATTATTCGCTAAGGAAGATTTCTGAATCTGTCATTGAGTGGCTAGTCAAAAGAGATTCGCTTGGTGATATTCGAATTTCCGACGTTTTTGAAAGGCTATATTTCTTTCGATCTGCGATACCCTGGAAATTGAGAGGTAGGTTTGATGATCTACTCCGAGCGCGTGATGATTTCTGGGATCGGTTTGCTGCTGCATCATTTGATTCGGGTTTTACCGACACAGTTCGTTCGCTTCAGAAAGATCCTGGCGTAGATCAACAAGGTTTAGAGCGGCGGTTAAAGGAAAAGCTTGAAGGAGCGAGCGAAGGTGTCTGGTTAGCTGCTTTCCTCAATGGTCACGAGCCTTTCAAGCTCTCAACCGAAATTGCTGAGCCCCTAGGCATCCATCTCGGAGTGCACAGTAATCTTGCATCGATGTTGCGAGGAGAGATTTCTGCGCTCATCTCCGGCGTCGAAATGAACGCAAGACTTCGATGGTTTCAGCTCAAGGACGTCCTCAACGGTCGTGCAGCGAAATCGCTATTAGGGTCGCTGGCTGCTGCGCTTTTGGACGGTTCGCCGGGGAACATTCTTAGTAATCTAAAGATAGGAGGCGCGAAATTCAGGAAAGTCGTCGAGGACGAGTTGGGGTCTGATGGCCGATCTGAGCTCCTATTGAGCATTCTTGAACTGAAAAGCGGTCAAGAGTTTCTGATCGATCACGCTGTAGAATTCCGAAGTTGGATTACCGATATGGAGGCCGACGCGAGAGGTAAGCTCAAAGAGAAATTGTTACGGTTCAAAAACTCTAGAAGTCAGCTCAAAAACAGTTGTTCTGAGCGCTTATTAGAGGAATGGGTAATTTAGCTTACCACCCCTCATCCTTCAACCGCCTGATCCGCGGGCCCTCCTCTTCCTCCTCCTCCGCAGGGCCGGGATAGCGGCGCCAGCCGGGCGGGGGGAGCGATAGGGCCTCGTCCTGGTCCGGCGCGTCGGGCTGCGGCTGGTTGCCGGGCCATTCGTGGTAATGCGGGTTCTCCGGGTCCTCGTACCAGAGATAGCCGTTCTCCCTGTCCTCCTCCTCCAGCCGCCGAACCTCCGCCTCCGCGGCGCGCACGCGCGGGCTCTTGGCGCGCTCGTCCTCCCACGCCATTCGGTCGATCAGCTCGTTGATCGAGGCGACGACCTCCTCCTCGCTGCGGCCGTCGCGTTCCGCCTCCCACTCGGCGCGCCACTGCTTCTTCAGCCGCCGCCGCTCCATCTCGCCGATCGCGCCGCGGTTCGCCCGAGCGCCGTCCGCCGCGAAGCGCTCCGGGCTGCGGTTCCGCAGGAGGAACATCAGCAGCCGGTCGTTGAAGACGCGGCGCGTGCCGACCAGCTTGCCGTAGGAGTACACGGGCACCTCCACCCCGTTCAGCGCGCGGTCCATCGCGGTGTCCTCCACCCGCTGCATCCCGATATCGAGCGCGGCGTTCCACGCGGCGCGGAAGCTCTCCGCCTCCGGGTGGCGGCGCAGCAGGTAGGCGCCGTGGTCGGAGCGGTTCACGCGCTTGCACGCCTCGCTGACGCTGCCGGTCTCCGCCAGCGCCTCGATGAAGTTGCGCTGCACCTCGGGCTTCCACCCGTTCGAGCGCTCCTTCGCCCGGGGGACCGGGTCGAACGCGGGCAGGGTGGTGCGGGGGCCGGGGTTATGCGGGGGTGTCTCGTCGTCCATCGGCGAGGATGGAGCACAAACGCGGCGAGTAGGAAAGTTTGCGTGGGGTGGATGCAAAACGGGCCCCCCGAAGGGAGCCCGTGTCGGTGTGCCAGGTGCCGGGCCTCAGGGGCGCGTCTGCCCCTCGCCATGGACGAGGTACTTGAAGCTGGTGAGCTGCTCCAGCCCCACGGGGCCGCGCGCGTGCATCTTGCCGGTTGCGATGCCGATCTCCGCGCCCATGCCGAACTCGCCGCCGTCGGCGAACTGGGTGGAGGCGTTGTGCATCACAATGGCGCTGTCGATCGCGGTCATGAACTTCTTCGCCGCGGCCTCGTCCTCGGTCAGGATGCAGTCAGTATGATGGCTGGAGTGGGTGTCGACCCAGGCGATGCCTTCGTCCAGCCCGTCGACCACCTTCACGGAGACGATGGGGTCGAGATATTCGGTGGAGAAGTCCTCCTCCGTCGCGGGCTTGATCCGGTCGTCGAGCTTCGCCGCCTCGGCGTCGCCGCGGATCTCGCAATCGGTGCCGAAGATCTCGGCCAGGGCGGGGACGGCCTTGTCTGCCACGGCCCGGTCGACCACGATGCTTTCGGTCGCGCCGCACACGCCGGTGCGCCGCAGCTTCGCGTTGCGGATGACCTTCACCGCCTTGTCGATGTCGGCCGCCTCGTGGATGTAGCTGTGGCAGTTGCCGTCGAGGTGGAGGAGCGTGGGCACGCTCGCCTGGTCGCGGACCAGCTCCACCAGTCCGCGCCCGCCGCGCGGAATCACCAGATCGACGAACTCGTCCGCCTTGAGCAGCGCGGCGACTGCGGCACGGTCGGTGGTCCCGACGGTCTGCACCGCGTCCTTGGGCAGACCCGCCGCCTCCAGACCAGCCTGCATGCAGCCGACGATGACGCGGGTCGAGTTGCGGCTTTCCGAACCACCCCGCAGGATCACCGCATTGCCGGATTTCAGGCACAGCGCGCTGGCATCCGCGCCCACGTTGGGGCGGCTTTCGTAGATCATGCCGATGACGCCGATCGGCACCGCGACCCGCTCGATCTTGAGGCCGTTGGGCCGCTCGAAATGCGCGAGCTCGCGGCCGACGGGGTCGGGCAGCTCGGCGATCTGTTCCAGCGCGCTCGCCATGCCTTCGACACGCTCCTCGGTCAGGCGCAGGCGGTCGACGAAGCTGTCGGGCTTCTTGCCCTCGACCGACGCGACGTCCTTGCCGTTCGCCTCCAGCAGCTCGTCCATCGAGCCACGCAGGGCCTTAGCCGCTTCGCGCAGCGCGGTGTTCTTCTGCTCGGTCGTCGCCTGCAGCAGACCACGCGCCGCCTCGCGGGCGCGGCTGCCGAGGTCGTGGATATGGATCTGCGGATCGAGGGTCTGATCGTTCATGTCGTGGGTCCTTATATATCTTGTCGTATCTTGGGCGCGGGAGCGGCGCGTCAGCGCAGCTCCACCGCGCGGTCGTAGGCAGCCTGCAGCGTGGCGCGCAGCTTGTCGGAGACGACGCCATCTCCGTTCAGCGCATCGAGCCCCGCGGCCGTTGTGCCGCCCTTGCTGGTAACCGAATTACGCAGTTCGGCCAGTTCGGTTTCCCCTTCCTCCTGCGCCATAGCGATGGTGCCTTCGATCGTGCCGAGCACCATCTCGCGCGCCTGCGCCTTGTCGAAACCGAGCTCTTCGGCCGCCGCGACATAGGCGCGGGCGATCTCGAAGACGTAGCCCGGGCCGGAGCCCGCCACGGCGGTGACGCGGTCGAGCGCGTCCTCGCTGTCGACGGTGACGGTGCGCCCGGCGCGGCCCATCAGGTCCTGCGCATGGGCGAGCTGATCCCGGTCCACACCGTCCGCGGCGCAAATCCCGCTGACCGCGCGACCAATTGCGGCGGGCAGGTTAGGCATCACGCGAATGACGGGCGCGCCGTCCATCGCGCTCGACAGGCGCTCGATCGAGCAGCCTGCGGCGATCGAGAGCACGTAGCCATCGTCCGCCAACAGGTCGGCGAAACCGGGGAGGATATCGCCCACCATCTGCGGCTTGATCGCCACGATGATAACGTCGAACCTTTCATCCGATCCGAATTCCTCGCGGCCTTTCACCAGTCGCGCGCCATGTGGCCCGCTTTCCAGTGCCGGGTCGGTGACGGTGAAATCCTCCTCCCCCTTCATCCAGTGTCCAAGAAGGGCGCCGCCCATCTTTCCACAGCCGATCAGCAGAACTCTTTTCGAAATGGTTCGTTCTCCCTTTAAGAATATCGAAAAAGCGCGTCTGGTAGGGTATCGGTTCCCCACCGGATTCCGGCCTGCAAAGCGAAGCTTTACAATTGCGCCGGTTGTGCGCCGCACAATCAATACCTAGGTGGATCGCCGCCTTATTCAACCGGAGGACGAAGATACAGCGTGCCCGATAACCATACCGTCGTCGTCAAAATCGGATCGGCCCTCTTGGCCAATACCGACCTTCTCACCCCCCGTTTCGGATTCATGCAGCGCATGATGGAGGACGTGGCCCAGTTGCGAGAGGAAGGGACCAATGTGATCCTGTGTTCCTCCGGCGCGGTCGCGCTGGGGCTCAGGATGATGGGCGAGACCCCGGAAAGCGCGGGCGTCAGTGACAAGCAGGCGGCCGCTGCGTGCGGCATGCCGCTCCTGCTCAACGCATACAAGCAGATCGGGCACGAATACGGGATCGACATCGCGCAGGTGCTGCTGACGCTCGGCGATTTCGAGGATCACCGCCGCTTCCTCAACACCCGCAACACGGTCAACCGCTTGATGGAAGCGGGCGTGGTTCCGATCGTGAACGAGAACGATTCGATCACGACCGAGGAAATACGGGTCGGCGACAACGACCGGCTGGCGGCGAAGGTCGCGCAGATGGTCGGCGCGCAGGACCTCATCATCCTGACCGGGGTGGAGGGGCTGTACGACCGCAATCCCGACGATCCCGAGGCCAAGCTGGTCGAGGTGGTCGAGGACGTCGCGCCCTATATCGAGGCGACCAAGGGCAAGAGCACTCTGGGCACCGGCGGGATGGAAACCAAGCTGATCGCCGCGAACATGGCGCAGGAGGCCGGCTGCACCACCTGGATCGCCGATGGCGAGGTGGACAATCCGCTCACCTCGGTCTTGCGCGGTGAGCGCCGCTGCACGAAATGCGTCGCCCATGCCGATCCCGCGACCGGCTGGGAAAGCTGGATCGCCAACCGGTTGCAGATGGCCGGCAGCCTGGTGGTCGACCCGGACTTTGCCGGAGCGCTGGCTAATGGCGACCGCTCGATCACGCGCGACGATCTGGTGTCGGTCGACGGCGACTTCACCCGCGGCGACGTGCTCCACATCTACGATACAAATGGCGAGGAACGTGCGCGCGGCCTCAGCGATTTCACCGCTGAGGAAATCCGCGTGATGGTGAACAATCGCGATATGCCGGCGGAACAGCTGCTGGGGTACAATACGAAGGGCGAGATCGTGCGCGCGAAGAATCTCGTTTCGCTGCAGAAACGCCACCTGCGCTGGGACGCGCCGTCCCCGACAGAGGGCCGGGTCAGCTAGGAATAGAGGCTAATTGCCGCGTACGCGCAAGCCGTCGACATCCGCGCCAACTTCACTTGGCGTTCAGCGGAGCCGCGGTTATAGGCTTGCCCCATGACGACCCGTTCCCTCCGGCGCGCCGCCGCCGTTTCGCTTCTTGCCGCAACCACCGTGGTTTCCGGCTGTGCAACCGGCGCCAGTGGCGGGCCGCGCGATACCGCCTATGTCGCGCGTGATGTCGAGACGCTGTATCTGAGCGCGAAGGAACGGCTCGACCGGGGCGACACCAAGCTGGCCGCGGCGCTGTTCGACGAGGTCGAGCGCCAGCATCCCTATTCCCCGTGGGCGCGCCGCGCCCAGTTGATGAGCGCGTTTTCCTATTACGTGGCGCAGGATTACACGAAGGCGATCCAGAGCGCCCAGCGCTTCCTGTCGATCCATCCGGGCAACAAGGACGCGCCTTACGCCTATTACCTGATCGGGCTGAGCTATTACGAGCAGATCGGCGATGTGCAGCGCGACCAGAAGACGACCGAGCAGACGCTGACCGCGCTGCGCGAGCTGACGCGGCGGTTTCCCTACAGCGAATACGCCGCCGACGCGCAGCTGAAGATCGACCTGGTGAACGACCATCTCGCGGGCAAGGAAATGGCGATCGGCCGCTATTACGAGACTTCGGGCAAGTGGCTGGCCGCCGCGATCCGGTTCCAGAACGTGGTCGAGAACTACCAGACCACCAGCCACGCCCCCGAGGCGCTGTTCCGCCTGACCGAAACCAACCTGGCGTTGGGCATTCCGGGCGAAGCGAAGAAATATGCCGCGGTGCTGGGCGCGAACTATCCGGGAAGCGAGTGGTACGAAAAAGCGTACAAGCTGATCGACGAGTACGCGCCGAACGCCCAGGCGACCTGACGGCCGAGCTGGCGGGTCGGGGATCGCGGGCGCTTTCGCGCTAATTCCGAGTTCGGCGGTCCGGCCGTTGGCTCTGGGGATATAGACCGGTGAGACCGCGTGACGCGGCGTTGCAGTCGCGCTAGACCGTTCGAGCCATGCTGACCCGGCTTTCCATCCGCAACATCGTGCTGATCGAGGCGCTCGATCTCGATTTCGGGCGCGGGCTCGGCGTGCTGACCGGCGAAACCGGCGCGGGCAAGTCGATCCTGCTCGATGCCCTGGGCCTGGTGCTCGGCAATCGCGCCGACAGCGGGCTGGTGCGGGCGGGGGAAGAGCGGGCCAGCGTCACCGCCAGCTTCGAATTCGGCGCGCTTCCGGCGGCGCTCGTCGAAGCGCTCGACGATGCCGGGGTGGAAATCGAACCGGGCGAACCGTTGCTGATCCGGCGCCAGCTGCGCGCCGATGGCGGCTCCAAGGCGTTCGTCAACGATCAGCCGGCGGGCGTCGCCCTGCTGCGCGAACTGGCCCCGGCGCTGGTCGAATTGCACGGCCAGCACGACGATCGCGGACTGGTCAATCCGCGCGGGCATCGGGCGCTGTTGGATCGCTATGCCGGTGCGGATACGGCCGCGGTCGCGCGCAGCTGGCAGCACTGGCGCGCGGCGTCAGAGGCGCTGCGCGAGGCGCGCGAACGGATCGATACCGCGAAGGAGGAGCAGGACCTGCTGCTTGCCCATCTTGCCGAACTGACCGCGCTGGAGCCGCAGGCGGGGGAGGAGGAACGCCTCGCCGAAGCGCGCGCCGCGATGCAGAAGGGGGAGCGGCTGTCGGGCGACCTCGAGGAGTTGCGCCATGTGTGGGACGGTTCGGATTCGCCGCTGGCGGCATTGCGCGGGGCGGCGCGGCGGCTCGACCGGATTGCGCCCGAGCACCCGCTGCTTGCGGAAGCGCTCGCCAGCCTCGACCGCGCGGTAATTGAGGCGACCGAAGCGGAAGAGAAGCTGGAGAAGGCGGCAGAGGCGCTGACTCACGATCCCGCCGCGCTCGAGGCCGCCGAGACGCGTCTGTTCGACCTGCGGGCGCTGGCGCGCAAGCATCGCTGCGAGGTGGATGAACTGCCGGAAAAGGCGCGCGAGTTCCGTGCCGCGCTCGACGCGATCGAGGGCGGGGAGGCGGAGCTCGACGCGCTGGAGGCGTCGGAGCGCGAAGCGGGCGAGACCTATCGCGATGCGGCACATGCGCTGCACGCGGCGCGCGTCGCGGCGGCGGAGCGGCTGGACGTTGCGGTGGCGGAGGAGCTCGCCCCGCTGAAGCTCGACGCCGCGCGCTTCCGCACCCAGGTGACCGAATTGCCGGAGGAGCGCTGGGGCGTCCACGGGCTGGACGCCGTCGAATTTCTGATCGCGACGAACCCGGGCGCGGACTTCGCGCCGCTGGGCAAGATCGCGAGCGGGGGCGAGCTGTCGCGCTTCATCCTGGCGCTGAAGGTCGCGCTGGCGGAGCAGGGCGGGGCGGCGACGGTGATCTTCGACGAGATCGACCGCGGCGTGGGCGGCGCGGTCGCGAGCGCGATCGGCGAACGGCTTGCGCGGCTGGCGCGGGACGGGCAATTGCTGGCCGTCACCCACTCGCCGCAGGTCGCGGCGCGCGGGCGGATGCATTACGTCATCCACAAGTCGAGCGAGGGCACGGTGACGAAGACCAGCGTCACCCTGCTCGACGAGAGTGGGCGGCAGGAAGAGATCGCGCGGATGCTGTCGGGCGCGGAAGTGACGCCCGAGGCCCGGGCGCAGGCAGACAGATTGCTGGAGGGAGTATGAGAGGTGTCTTTGCCGCAGGAGCGTTGCTCATGATCGCGGGGTGCTCTGCGAAAGGCGATCCGACCGAGACCGAGCAGCCGATCGCGCTTGCCGCCGACGGCGCGATGTGGGGGACGGATACCCATATGCCCCCGGGCCAGCCCAGCGCGATCATGCGCTATGCCGACCACGCGCGCGGCTACGCGGCGCTGCGGCTGCCGCAAGGGGACGGACCGTTTCCGCTCGCGGTGCTGTTCCATGGCGGTTGCTGGAAGGCAGGGTTGGCGGATACCGCCTATCTCGCGCCGCTCGCCACCCGCTGGCAGCAGCAGGGGATCGCAACGCTGAACGTCGATTATCGCGAGGTGGGCGAAGGGAAATTCGGCGGTGGCGGATGGCCCAATTCCTTCACCGACTGGCAGCAGGCGGCGGGGCTGATCGATCAGCTCCTAGCGAATTACCCGATTGATCGGAACCGCATCACGCTGGTCGGACACTCAGCGGGTGCGCTGCCCGCTTTGTGGCTTACCGAGCAGCGCGGAACGACCAGCCCCGGTGGCGGTGCGGTCCCGGTGAAGGCGCGGGCGGCGATCATCTTCGACGGTCCTGCCGATATCGGGGCGGAGCGCGAGGCGTTCGACGCCCTGTGCGAATTTTCGGCGGTCGATCCGTTCATGGGCGGCTCGCCCGATGCCGTCGCCGGGCGCTACGCCGCCATCTCGCCCGGCGAGCATCCACCGCAACTGAAGGAAATCCTGTTCGTCAACGCCCGCCTACCGCAGCCGCCCAAGAGCGCGCTCGACGCGGTTGGTGCCGGCGGGGCGAAGGTGGAAACACTGAGCAATTCCGGCGCGAGCCATTTCGACATCATCACCCCCGGGGCCGAGGCCTACACCGCTAACGAGCCCGCAATCATGAAGGTGCTGCGCGGGGAATGAGCGACGCAGACCCGTCGGCGATGACCGATGCCGAGGCCGCCAATGCCCTGATGCGGCTGGCGAAGCAGATCGCCCATCACGACCGGCTCTACCATGCCGAGGACGCGCCCGAGATCACCGATCAGGAATACGATGCGCTGGTGCGGCGCAATGCGGCGATCGAGGAAGCGTTTCCCCATCTGGTGCGCGAGGACAGTCCGAGCCGGCAGGTCGGGCACGCGGTCGCCGCCTCTCCGCTGAGCAAGGTCGCGCACGAGGTTCGCATGATGAGCCTCGACAATGCCTTCGCCGACGAGGAGGTGGCCGAATTCGTCGCCCGCGTGCGCCGCTTCCTGTCGCTGGAGGACGACGCACCGCTCGCCTTTACCGCCGAGGACAAGATCGACGGGCTCTCCTGCTCGCTGCGCTACGAGGACGGGCGGTTGGTCCGCGCCGCCACGCGGGGCGACGGTCAGGTGGGGGAAGACGTCACTGCCAACGTGCAGCATATCGCCGATATCCTGCAGCAACTAGACGGCAAGGACATCCCTGCGCTGTTCGAAGTACGCGGCGAGGTCTACATGGAAAAACAGGCGTTTGCCGCGCTCAATGCTGCGCAGCAGGACGCGGGTGGGAAGCAGTTCGCGAACCCGCGCAACGCCGCCGCCGGTTCGCTGCGGCAGAAGGATGCGAGCGTCACTGCGAAGCGTCCCTTGCGCTTCTGGGCGCACGGGTGGGGCGCGGTTTCCGAAGGTGGCCTGCCGGGCGATACGCAGGAAGAGGTGATGCGGGCGATCGAGGGCTGGGGCCTCCCGCTGAGCCCGCATTTTTCGCGGGTCGAGGATGTCGACGGCATGTTCGCTGCCTACGAACGGATCGCCAAGGACCGAGCCGAGCTGCCGTACGAGATCGACGGCGTCGTCTACAAGGTCGACCGGCTCGACTACCAGCACCGCCTGGGCTTCGTCGCCAAGGCACCGCGATGGGCGATCGCGCGCAAGTTCCCGGCGGAAAAGGCCGAAACGACGCTGGAAGCGATCGACATTCAGGTCGGGCGCACCGGCAAGCTGACCCCCGTGGGACGGCTCGCCCCGGTGCTGGTCGGCGGTGTCACCGTGACCAACGTCACGTTGCACAACAAGGACGAAATCGAGCGGTTGGGCGTACGACCGGGCGACCGGGTGAGGGTCCAGCGGGCGGGCGACGTGATCCCCCAGGTGGTCGAAAACCTGACGCCGGACGAGCCGCGCGACCCCTGGCATTTCCCCGACCATTGCCCCGAATGCGGCAGCGAAGCCGTGGCGGAAGAAGGCGAGGTCGATATTCGCTGCACCGGCGGGTTGATCTGCCCCGCGCAGCGCACCGAGCGGCTGGAGCATTTCGTCAGTCGCGGCGCGCTCGACATCGAGGGGCTGGGCGAGAAGACCATCGCGCAGTTCTTTGCCCTCGGCTGGCTGGAAAGCCCGGCCGACATCTTCCGGCTGAAGTCGCGGCGCGAGGAGATCCTCGCGCTCGAGGGCTGGAAGGACAAGTCTGTGGATAACCTGTTGGCGAGCATCGAGGCGAAGCGCACGCCAGACGCCGCGCGGCTGCTGTTCGGGCTGGGTATCCGTCATGTCGGAGCGGTCACGGCTCGCGACCTGATGAAGGGCATCGGCGATATCCGCCGCCTCCCGGAGAAAGCTGCCGAAATTCGCGCCTACCGCGAGGATAACCCGCGCGCGGAAGGGGAGGCCGAAAGCCCGTTCAACACGCGCATGGTGGAGGCCGTGAAGAGGATACTGGAAGTGCAGGCGGACGGGATCGGAACGGCCGTCGGGTTCGCGCTGGCTGACTTCTTCCACGAACAGCACAATATGGATGTCTGGAACGAGCTCATCGGACCGGAGCCAAGCGCGGGCGAGCTCGATCCGCCACGCTACGAGGTGGAGACGCGCGCCAGCCCGGTTTCCGGCAAGACGGTGGTCTTTACCGGCAAGCTGGAAACCATGAGCCGCGACGAGGCAAAGGCGCAGGCCGAGCGCCTCGGGGCGAAAGCGGCGGGTTCGGTCAGCGCCAAGACTGACCTCGTGGTCGTCGGCCCCGGCGCAGGCAGCAAGCTGAAGCAGGCCGAGAAGCTGGGTATCGAAGTGATCGACGAAGCGGGCTGGGCGGATATCGTCGCCGCGGCGGGGTAAGGCACCTCGCGAATTTCAGCCCGCGGCTATCGCGCCGTGGCAGTATCTGTCGCCGCCACGCGGCTGCTGCTCAGCGAGGCGCGGAAGCCGCCCACGATCGGAGCGGCTTCATGCGTACCGCCTGCCTGCTGGGCGAACGCGGCCATCAGGCTGGTGCCGAGGCCGCCCGAACCATCGGATACGGCGCCATGCCCCACGCCGTTGTCGTCGACGGTAAGCCGCCACTCCCCTTCCGTGACGTGGAAGAAAACACCGATCGTGCCGCTCCGCCCGTCGGGGAAAGCGTATTTGAGACAATTCGACAGCGCTTCGTTGAGATACAGCCCGATGGCGACGGCGGTTTCACGCGGTAGCGTGGCCGGCTCGATCTCCCGATACAGGCGGACATGGCTGGGCACCGCGGCCTTTTCGAGCCGGTTCATCAGAGCGTCCAGATAGAGCTCCATCTCGACGTCGCTGTGCTCGGCCTGCTCGTAGGCGAGATTGGAATAGGCATCGGCGAAGGTGCGGATGCGACCGACCGCGTCGTCGATCGGGCGGTGCAGGGTGATGTCGGATAGGCGGCGCTTCTGGAATTCGAGCATGCTAGCCACCAGCGCGAAATTGTTCTTTGTGCGGTGCTCCAGCTCGGCGAGGAGGGTCAGGCGCCGGTCCGCGGACCTCTGTATTTCTTTTAGAGAGCCATGCGCGGCCCGGCGGAAGGCCTCGGCAAAGCACATCACGATCAGGCAGCACACCGCATTAAGCACGACCCGCCCGGGGTCGGTCGGGTTGGTGAAGGTGAACGAGGACGGTGCCGGCAGGACGAAGTACCACGCCCACAGGAACGTCAGGATTGCCGCTGTGACCCCGGCGCGCAAATGGCCGTAGAGCGTGGCGAGCAAGACGGTGGGGTAGATTAGCGCGAAAGGCCCCGAACTCGGTGCGATCAGATCGACCGTGGTCCTGACGCCGATCATCGCGCCGGCGCACATTACGCCGAAGCCGTATTGCGCCGCCTTCTTCCCCCGGCGGGTCTGGAATTGGCGCGATACGTCGAACTGAGCCAGTCTGTGCATGGGCGACTCTTCGGGTGGTGGGTTTGCGAGACGGCGGACATGCGATCTCACCAGCTGGGCAACCCGGTCCCGTGGCTTGTGGTTGCAATAGCGCCTACTCGCCCGATTGTCGAACTTCGCTGGAAAAAGCGCGGGTAGCGATCCCGCTTGCGCGGGTCGGCCAATGGTGGGACGGTGCCTCCCTCAATGGAAGAAGAGGGGAGTGGGGATGTCGCGAGTCGGAAAATCGCGGGCGCGAACCGCATGCGGAGCCATGATGGCGGCAGCCGCGATCGGGGCACTGGCGGTCGCTTCCCCGCTGGTTGCGCAAGGCGAACCAGTCCCGCAGGTCGCGGTCACCGGCGGGACGATCGCGGGCGAAGCAGCGGAGGGGGGCGGTGCGCTGGTCTTTCGCGGTATTCCCTTCGCCGCCCCGCCGACTGGCGAACGGCGCTGGAAGGCTCCACAGCCGGTCGAACCGTGGGCGGGCGTGAAGGAAACGACCGAGCCGACCCCCGCCTGCATCCAGAACGACCAGGGCTGGAACCGCGCGGACTATCTCTTCGCGGACGAGGATTGCCTGACGCTGGACGTGCGCACGCCCGCCCTGTCGGGCAAGCGCCCGGTAATGGTCTGGATTCACGGCGGGTCGAACAAGGCGGGATCGGCCCATGGCATGGTCGAATCGCGCATCACCGATCAGGGCGTGGTGCTGGTGGCGATCCAGTACCGGCTCGCAATCTTCGGCTTCCTCGCTCCGCGGGGCGCGGCGGCGGAGGCGGGCGGCCATGCGGGCAATTACGGCCTGATGGACCAGATCGCCGCGCTGCAATGGGTCCACGACAATATCGCGAAGTTTGGCGGCGATCCCGACGACGTGACGATCTTCGGCGAAAGCGCAGGCTCGCAGGACGTCTCGCTGATGCTGGCCGCACCGCAGGCGCGCGGGCTGTTCAGGCGCGCGATCATGCAGAGCGGCACGCCCGGCTTCGGCATGCCGTTCCGCAGCCAGGAAGAAGCCTTTGCGATCGCCGACCAGACCGACAAGCTGCTCGACACCGGCGGATCAATCGAGAAGCTGCGGCGGACCTCGGTCAACGCATTGCTCGACGCCGATCTGAAGCTGGAGGACAAGAGCATCCAGGGCAACGGGCTGATGTGGCTGAAGACCACGGTCGACGGCGTGGTCCTGCCCGACAGCCCGAAGGCACTGCTGGCCGAAGCGCCGAAGAAGCCAGTGATCATCGGGTCCAACCGGGCCGAGTTCGGGCCGCCGGCGGGCACCTATCCGATCGAGGCGATGGTCGGGCAGATTTACGGCGCGAATGCGGCGAAGGCGCTGGCGCTCTACGATTTCGAGGGCTCGGACCACGATGCCCGGCTGGGCCATCCGCAGCTGGAGGTAGCGACCGACTACGTCTTCCGTTGCCCGGCGAACAATCTGGCGACCATGCTGGCGGGCGAAGGCTGGCCCGTGTGGCGCTACGAGTTCGACCTGTCGCAGGACGGCGGGCTGACCGCGCATGCGAAGGACGTGGCCTATGTCATGGAATCGATCGCGTTCGGCGGCGGGGTCTCGTTGCAGGATTACTGGACCAACTTCGCCAAGACCGGCGATCCGAACGGCAAGGGCGTGCCGCAATGGCCCCGCTGGCAGGGCAGGCAGAAAGCCTACGTCCTGTTCGACGATACAGGCGTCACGAAGAAGTCCGACCCTCGCGGCGACTTGTGCGAACTTCTGCCCCCGGAACTCTGAACCTCAGTCGGTCTCGTCCAGCCCGCGCAGCACCGGCGGGCTTTCGATCGCGACCTCGTCCTCGCCATCCAGCCATTGTTCGAGTTTCGGCGTGGGCAGGCGGCGATAGCTGGTGAGGAAGGCGATCGCCACGAACAGCAGCGTGGCCGCGCCCATCGCCACCGCAATGCCGAGCGTGATGTCCACCGACTTGGTGGTGATCGCGTCGCCGGTGGCGATCAGCACCGCGAACTGCGCGAGCACGGGGCCGATCAGGAAATCGCCGACCGAGCGAACCAGCTCGATGAAGGCGAAGACGCGGCCGAGCAGGTTCGACGGGACGGAGAACGCAGCCAGGAACAGGGCGGGCGAGACGGTCGATCCGGCCCCGAAGCCGAGCAGCGCCGCGCCGATGGTGACGAACGAGACCTGGTCCGGCCCCTGCGCCGCCATCAGCAGGCCGCCCGCGACCGCGGTCACGCTCATGCCCGCCAGGATCATGATCGGCAGGTAGCGGGTGCGGAACACGAAATAGATCAGCACCGAAGCGAGAAGCGCACCCGGGAGCAGCGGCCAGAAGGCAAGACCCGCCTCGCCCGGGCTCCAGCCCCAGATCGTCGTCAACCGCTGGAGCGAGAGCGTCAGCAGGGTGAGGAAAACGCCCCCGGCGAACGACGCGATGATGGTGCCGATGATCGGCAGAGTATGCAGCATCTGCCGCACCTTGATCAGCGGCTCGCGCGCGCGGTCCTCCACGATGAAGATCGCGGCGAAGCAGGCGAGCCCGATCGCCAGCGGCACCAGGAACAACGGCGAGACGAAGCCCGTTTCCGGCAGGAACGCGACCGCGCCGAAGGGAAGGATTGTGGCCCCGGCGCTCAACACGACCACTCGCCAGTCGAAGGTCAGGCCGGGCTCCGGCGGCTCCTCGTGCGGCAGGACGATGCGGCTGAGCACGCACGCAAGTGCTGCGATCGCGGCGAATGCGGTGAACATCGTGCGCCAGCCCAGCCCGCTCGCCGCCAATCCGCCCATCAGCGGTCCCGCTGCGATTCCTCCGAACAGCGCAATGTTGACGAATGCGGCGGTTATGTGGAGCCGACTGGCCGGAAAGTGCTGGAAGCACGGGGGCAGGGCGACCACCAGCAGCAGGCCGGTCGACAGGCCCGCCAGGACGAGGCCGATGGCGAACGCTGCCGGTCCCAGGCCCGATACCGTCAGCGTCCAGGCGACGGCCGCGCTCGCCGTGAACAGCGCGAACAGCGGGCGGCGGTGGAAGCGCAGGCCGATATCGCCCGCCAGCAGCGCACCGAAGGCGTAGCCAGCGGTCGCCAGCGAGGTCGCGAGGCTCAGCGCCCCCTTCGATATGCCGGTGTCGCGCATGATCGTATCGCGCAGCAGTTCGGTGGCGCTGGTCGCAATCAGGTACGGGACTAGGGCGAACAGGGTGATGGCGAGCACAAGCGCGTAGTTTCCGCGCAATGCGCCCTTCAGCCCTGTGTCGCTCATGAACATGCCCCTCTGCGGTGCGAACCCGTGGATGGAAGCCCTTCTAACGGGCGAGGGCGCGATTGGTTCGCGCGCGCCATTCGCCAGACCTTTCGGCCGGGCGCGTAATCCATTTCATCACCCCGCCCGCGAACGGTGTCCAGCGCCCCATTTCGACCCCCGCGGCGGCCAGCGTATCGCCGACCCACTGGTTGCAGGTATTGCCCAACGTGTAGCGCCCGGTCGCATCGAAATTGCGCGCGTTGGCCTGATAGCTGGTGTAGGCGACCCGGCCTGCGCCGGGTGCCACTGGAGGCAGGGCCGCCTCGATCCGGCGCACGAGCCGCGCATACTCCGCCGGGCGCAGGCGCAGCGGGCGCCAATCCTCGCCCGGCGCGGGGCGGGCGAAGGGAACCACACGGAGCAGTCCCGGCCCGCCCTCCGTGACGATGCGCAGCACCGTCTGCGCCTTCAGGTCGCTCCAGCTGGGAACGTTCAGGAACACTTCGCGCTCGCCCCAGCCGACATCGATATGCGTCGGCAGATCGCCGCCGGGCAGCGGGTCGCGCAGGAAGGGGAAATCCGCGCGCCAGTCCTTCTGCGCGGTGACGACGGGCAACACAATTCCGGTGTGGAAGCCGTTGCTCTCGACCATGATGGTCACGCCGTCCTCGGGCTCCACCCATGCGCGGTTGCGTGGGATCGAGCTGCCGATCCATGCCGCCAGTAGAAACAGCAGAATCGCCGCCGACAGCCCGCCCGTC
Source organism: Erythrobacter sp. LQ02-29 (assembly GCF_022576075.2). NCBI lineage: Bacteria > Pseudomonadati > Pseudomonadota > Alphaproteobacteria > Sphingomonadales > Erythrobacteraceae > Erythrobacter > Erythrobacter sp. LQ02-29. The sequence continues at coordinate 1,961,271 of NZ_JANCNT010000001.1, forward strand.
AGCCAAAGCGCAAGGCGATAGGCTGCCGTCCGCACCGCCTCAGCGACGCCGCACCAGCCACAGGATCGACCAGTCGCCATTGACCAACCGTGCCCGCAGGCGGAAACCCGCGCGCCGGTAGGCCCGGCGCACCGCCGCCTCCTGCGTCGTCAGCAAGCCGGCCAGCAGGATCTGTCCGCCCGGAGCGACCGCTTCCGCGAAATCCGGCGCAAAGTCGATCAGCGGCCCGGCCAGGATGTTCGCGATGAGCAGGTCGTAGGGGCCACGCGCCGCCAGCAGTGCATCGTCCATCCCGTCCGCGACGACCATCGCCAGTTCCCCCCGGCCGGAACCCATCGGGATGCCGTTCGCCTGCGCATTGTCCTCGACCACGCCGACGCACACGGCATCTATGTCGGACGCGGTGGCGAAGGCGCGCGGCCACAGCGCCAGCGCGGCGAAGGCGAGCAGTCCGGTTCCGGTCCCGATATCCGCGACATTGCGGGCGACGATCCCGCTGCGCTTCATCGCGTCGAGCATGGCGAGGCACCCAGCGGTCGTCTCGTGCTGGCCGGTGCCGAAGGCCTGGCTGGCGGGAATGACGAAATCGACCGTTCCCGCAGCTTTGTCGGGCGCATGATCGGGCGTGCGGACATGAAAGCGCGCGGCGCGGATCGGGTCCACACCCTGCTGGCTCAGCGTCAGCCAGTCCTCGTCCGCCAGCTTCTCGACCGTGAACTGCGGCGCGTCGCCAGCGAACAACCCGGCGAGTGCCGCCTTTTCCGCCTTGCCGGGCCGGCGCGGATACCACGCCTCCAGCACCCAGTCGTCGGGCCGGTGCTCCGCGATCTCGCTGCCCGAGATCACGAGCTCCGGATCCCAGTCCTCACGCTCGTCATGCGCCAGCAACGCCGCCTGCACGACCGGCTTGGCGGCATTGGCGGAGAGTTTCCAGCTGGTCACCGGGAATTCCTAACGAACATAGCTCGCCCCGTTGGCGTCGATCGTCGCGCCGGTCATGCTGGCGGGGGCGTCGAGCGCGCAGAAGGCGATGATCGCGGCCATCTCCTCTGGCTCCGCAACGCGGCCCAGCGGTATGTCGGCGAGCAGGCCCGGTCCGCCGCGGCTGGCGAGATAGTCGCCCGCCATCGCGGTATCGGTAAAGCCGGGCGTGACGGCGAAGCTGAGAATGTCTTCGCTGGCGTAGCCGCGCGCGATGGTCTTGTGCAGCGCCAGCATCCCGCCCTTGGCCGCGGCATAGTGCCAGTGCTGCGGCGAATCGCCCCGGTGCCCGGCACGGCTGGCGACATGGACGATCCGCCCCGGCCGCCCTGTCTCCTGCCAGTGGCGCACGGCGAACCGGCTGAGCTGCGCCGCCGCGGTCAGGTTGATCCGCAGCGTATCCTCCCACGCGTCGAGCCATTCGATGTCGGATGCGTCGAGCGGTACGCCGCGAAACAGCCCGGCATTGTTGACCAGCACGTCGATTTCGCCACCGGCGGTATCGAGCGCTTCCTCCCACAGCATCTGCGGGGCGGGCGGGTCGAGGAAATCAGCGGCGATCTCGCTCGCGCCGTCTCTGGCCCCATCCCTGGCCCCATCCCTGGCGTCGTCCCCGCGCGTCGAATGGCCGATGACGCGCGCACCGCGCGCCTCCAGCATCTCGCGGGTGGCGGCGCCGATTCCACGGCTCGATCCGGTAAGAAGAACGGTAGGCATGGGGTCCATATCGAAAAGATTCCGCCCGCTGTCGAGCGTAGCTGCGCTTGCGCGAAGCGGCTCAATCGCTAATTAGGCCTCCGAACGCCGAAGGTACGGGCCGCCGCTGGCGCGGTCGCAAAGGAAACGAACACCCGCATGGCCAAGCCTCCCTCCGCCGACCGCCCGATCGCACCGCACCTGTCGATCTACCAGCGCAAGCCGCACATGATCGTGTCCATCCTGCACCGGATCACCGGCGACGGCATGGGGATCGTCGGCGTCGCGGTGCTGCTGTGGTGGCTGGGCGCGCTGGCAAGCGGACCGGCGGCCTACGAGACCTTCCATGGGGTGATGAGCTCCCCCATCGGATACATCGTGCTGATCGGCCTCACCTGGGCCTTCTTCAATCACATGGCGAGCGGCCTCAGGCACTTCGTGCTCGATATGGGGGCCGGTTACGAGCTCAAGACCAACGAGGCCTGGTCTGTCGGCGTGATGGTCATCGGCGTCATTCTCACCATCGCCTTCTGGGCGGTGATCCTGCTTCGATAGAGGAAAGTACCTTGGGTAACGGAACGTCCATCGGCCGCGTGCGCGGCCTCGGCTCGGCCCACGAGGGGCCACATCACTGGATGCTGCAGCGCTTCACCGCGATCGGCAATCTGGTGCTGGTGGTGTGGTTTCTGGCCAGCATGCTGATGCTGCCCGACATGTCCTACGCCACGGTCAGCAAATGGCTGGCCGCGCCGATCCCGGCGGCGGCGATGGTCCTGCTGATCATCTCCACCTTCTGGCACGCGCGGCTGGGGCTGCAGGTGATGATCGAGGATTACGTCCACACCCCCGGCAACCGGTTCGCGGCGCTGGCGCTGCTCAACGTCGCGCTCGTCGCGGGCGCTGTCTTCGGGATCTTCTGCATCGTGCGCCTTGCGCTGGGAGGGGCCTCCTGATGTCTAACCAGAACCCGAACGAAACCGGCGCGACCACGCAGCCGGCCTATTCCATCATCGACCACACCTTCGACGTCGTCGTCGTGGGTGCGGGCGGATCGGGTCTGCGCGCGACCATGGGCGCGGCAGAGGCCGGTTTCCGCACCGCCAACATCTCCAAGGTGTTCCCTACCCGCAGCCACACCGTGGCGGCGCAGGGCGGCATTGCCGCCTCGCTCGGCAACAATACCCCCGACCACTGGCAATGGCACATGTACGACACCGTGAAGGGGTCGGACTGGCTGGGCGACCAGGACGCGATCGAATATCTCGCGCGCGAGGCCCCCGCGGCGGTCTACGAACTGGAACATGCGGGCGTGCCGTTTTCGCGTAACGAGGACGGGACGATCTACCAGCGCCCGTTCGGCGGGCACATGCAGAACATGGGCGAAGGCCCGCCGGTGCAGCGCACCTGCGCCGCCGCCGACCGCACCGGGCACGCGATGCTTCATGCGCTCTATCAGCAGAGCCTGAAATACGATGCGGACTTCTTCATCGAATATTTCGCGCTCGACCTGATCATGAAAGACGGGCGCTGCGTCGGCGTGATCGCGATGTGCCTCGACGACGGGACGATCCACCGCTTCCGCGCGCAGGCCGTGGTGCTGGCGACCGGCGGCTACGGCCGCTGCTACTACACCGCGACCAGCGCCCATACCTGTACCGGCGACGGCGGCGGCATGGTGCTGCGCGCAGGCCTGCCGCTGCAGGACATGGAATTCGTGCAGTTCCACCCGACCGGCATCTACGGCGCGGGCGTGCTCATCACCGAGGGCGCGCGGGGCGAGGGCGGCTACCTGACCAATAGCGAGGGCGAGCGCTTCATGGAGCGCTATGCCCCCAGCGCCAAGGACCTCGCCAGCCGCGACGTCGTGTCGCGCTCGATGGCGCTTGAAATGCGCGAGGGCCGCGGCGTCGGGCCGGAGAAGGATCATATCTATCTCCACCTCGACCATATCGACCCGAACATCCTGGCCGAGCGGCTGCCCGGCATTACCGAAAGCGGCAAGATCTTCGCCGGTGTCGACCTGACGCGCCAGCCGCTGCCGGTGACGCCGACCGTCCACTACAACATGGGCGGCATCCCGACGAACTATCACGGAGAGGTTCTGACCGTGAAGGACGGCCAGCCCGACACCGTCGTGCCCGGCCTCTACGCCGCGGGCGAGGCGGGCTGCGTCTCGGTCCACGGCGCGAACCGACTGGGCTCGAACTCGCTGATCGACCTTGTGGTGTTCGGTCGTGCGATCGGGCACCGGTTGAAGGAGACGATCACGCCGGGCGCGAACCAGGAACAGCTGGCGAAGGACAGCGCCGAGTTCGCGCTGACCCGGCTCGATCATTTCCGGCATGCGAAGGGCGGTTCGTCCACCGCCGAAATCCGCGCCGAAATGCAGAAATCGATGCAGAAGCACTGCGCCGTCTTCCGCGACACGGAGACGCTGGCCGAGGGCAAGAAGGAGCTCGCCGCGATCAACAAGCGGATGCAGGACATTCACGTCACCGACCGCTCGATGATCTGGAACAGCGATCTGGTCGAGACGCTGGAGCTCGACAACCTGATGGCGCAGGCCAACGTCACCATCGCCAGCGCGGACAACCGCAAGGAAAGCCGAGGTGCCCACGCGCACGAGGATTATCCCGAGCGCGACGACGCGAACTGGATGAAGCACACCGTCGCCTGGTTCGAAGGCTGGGGCGGAAACGGCGGCGATATGACGATCGATTACCGCCCGGTGCACGAATACACGCTCACCGACGACATCGAATACATCAAGCCGAAGAAGCGGGTGTATTGATCGCAGGTTCAGCCGGGGCGAGCTAACGGAACCACCCATGGTGAAGTCCGCGCTCGCCCTGATCCTGTTGCCTGTGGCGGCGTGCGCGTCCGCCATCGGGGATCCACCCGCTTCGCTCGGGCTCGATCCGTTCTACACGCAGTATCTGGATGCCGAGGGTATCCCAATCGTCGCGTCTTCCCGCGTGTCGAGGGCTGCGCTGACCGACGCGCGCGACATGGTCGAGGGGATGCTCGCCTTCCGGCCCGATCTGGCCGCGTGGCTTTCCAGGAACGGCTATCGCGTCGCCATCATGGCGGAGAGCGAGACCACGACCGACCTGCCGGAGCAGGCGCACTGGACCCGACCCGCGAAAGACGATCCGCGCCTGACGCGGTGCGAGCGCAAGCATTACGACGAGCGTATCGGCGCGATGACCGACCAGCAGTACTGGGACAGCCGTGCCCGCGGCATGGCGGGGGTGCTCACCAGCGGGGCGGAGGAAGACATCCTCGGTAAGCCGTCCTCGCGCTATTACGGCGAGACGATTTTCGTCCACGAGTTCTCGCACAATGTCCTCGCGGCGATCCGCGCGGTCGATCCGGCGCTTTCGGGGCAGATCGACGCAGCCTACGAAGCGGCGCAGCAGGCCGATCGCTGGCATGACGAATACGCGATGACGAGCGTCGACGAGTACTGGGCGGAAGGGGCTCAGTTCTGGTTCAATTCGAACCGGCTGGCGGTAATGGACGGGCGCAGGGTGCTGAACGCCGATGACCTGAAGGCCTACGATCCGCCGCTTTACGCTGCCCTCGGCAAGGCCTTCGGGGACAACCACCGCCTGCCCGCCGACCCGTTCTGGATGGCCGACGCGCGCGTCCCGCCCGGGCCGATCCCGGAAAATACCGCCGAGGTGTGCTAGATCACACCACGCCCGCGATCAGGCCGCGCTCCAGCGCTTCTTGGCAATCGATATACCAGTTGTCGGGTGCCTTTTCGCACACTTCCTCGAAATCGACCTCGCTGCCCTCGACCATGGCGCGAAAGCCCTCCTGCTCGATATTGATCGAATGCTCGATCTCGTGGAGCACGGCGCGCAGCTGGTCGGTGCAGCTCTGCAGGGGGCCGGAGAGGTTGATCGTGCGGGTGATCTGCCGCTCGTGCACCATCAGCCGCGTGCCCTTCGTCAGATAGCGGCTGGAGATGGGAAAACCGGCCATGAAGGTCGCGCCCGCCGAATAGACCGCGGCCTTACCCAAAAACAGCAATTCGCGCCCGGATTCGCGCAGCAAGCGCACATCGTCCGCCATGCAGCGCGCAATCTCCGGGTTGCCGCCCAGGGTGGTGATCGCGATCACCAGCGGACCTTCCTCGGGCGCGGCGTTCAACTGATCGCGGAATTCGTTGTACATCGCCTCGTTCACCCCGCCGACGAGGCGGAGTTGCGGCGAGGAAAGAAGGCGCGGGTGGTCTTTTACGGACATGATTGCTCCTGAGGTTAAGGCCTAGGAGCGATGCGCGGGTGGTTCCGTTCCGAAACTGACGATCAGCTCATCTGAAAGTACCTGTCGCACTGGCTTTCGTCGCCGCTTTGCATGCCGAGGCGCAGGGCGTCCATTCGCTGGCTGCTGCTGCCATGGGTGAAGCTTTCCGGGTTCACCTGTCGCCCCGCGTTCTGCTGCAAGGTATCGTCACCGATGGCGGCGGCGGCTTTCATGCCTTCCTCGAAATCGCCCGCATCGATCTGGTCGCGATTGAGGCTGGCCCACACGCCAGCATAGCAATCCGCCTGCAGTTCCATGCGCACCTGTAGCGAATTCGCCGCCGAGGGGTCGCGCTGCTGCAGGCTGCGCACCTGCTGGTCGAGCCCGACCAGATGCTGGATATGGTGCCCGTATTCGTGCGCGATCACGTACAGGCGGGCGAAATCCCCGGGCCCGGCGCCGAGCCGGTTGGCGAGTTCGTCGTAGAAACTGGTGTCGAGGTAGATCCCCTCGTCCGCCGGGCAATAGAACGGCCCCATGGCGCTCTGCGCCGCGCCGCAACCGGAGCGACCCGCGCGGGAGTAGAACACCAGCTTGGGCTGCTCGAACGCGATACGCGCCTTCTGGAACACGGGTTGCCAGGTGCGGTCGAGGGAGGCGAGCGCGGCGCAGCTTTCCTGGCTGTACTGGTTGACCGAGCAGCTTTCGGCCGCGGTACGACCGCCTGTATCACCTGCGCCGGTATCCGCCGGTGCGCCCTGCTGTTCGACCTCTTGTAATCCGCCGATCATCTGGCCCGGATCGACGCCGAAGATCACCGCCGCGATCAGCGCGATGACCAGCGTTCCGCAGCCGACCTTGCCCCCGCCGCCGCCGGGGAACCGCATGCCGCGCTGGTCCTCTACGCGAATATCGTTCGGATTGAACGGATTGAGCCGCATGATAACTCCCCTCGATCGGCCCCCCTGGCCGTGTTGTCTGCGCTAGGAACCGCAAACCAAGCCTGCGGGTTCCAGACCGTATATCCCTTCCAATTGGAGCTCCCCCTATGTTTCTGACCGGAAAGCGTGCCCTCGTAACGGGATCGACCTCGGGCATCGGGCTCGCGGTGGCCCGCGCGCTTCACGCCGAGGGGGCCGATATCGTGCTCAACGGCTTCGGAGAGGAGGAAGAGATCGCGGCGTTGAAGGACGAGCTGAATGCCGCTCACTTCGGCACCGACCTGACCGATCCGGACGCTATCGAGGCTATGATGTCCAAGGCGGGCGACATCGACATTCTCGTGAACAATGCAGGAATGCAGCACGTCGCCCCGATCGAGGAATTTCCGGCCGCGAAATGGGACGCGATTATGGCGCTCAACCTGTCGGCGGCGTTCCACACCGCGCGGCTGGCGGTGCCGCATATGAAGGCGAACGGCTGGGGCCGGATAATCAACACCGCCAGCGCGCATTCGAAGGTCGCATCCCCTTACAAGAGCGCGTATGTCGCGGCCAAGCACGGCCTGGCGGGCCTGACCAAGGTGCTGGCGCTGGAGCTGGCGCAGTGCGGGGTGACCGCCAATTGCATCAGCCCCGGCTACGTCTGGACGCCGCTGGTGGAAAACCAGATACCCGACACGATGAAGGCGCGCGGCCTCAGCCGCGACGAGGTGATCAACGATGTGCTGCTGGCGCCGCAGCCGACCAAGCAATTCGTCCAGCCAGAGGATATCGGCGCGCTCGCCGTATTCCTGTGCCGCGACGAGGCGGCGAACGTGAACGGAGCCAATTGGAGCATTGACGGCGGCTGGACCGCCTGAACGAAGGAAACGGGGCGACATTGCAACGGGGCATGGGGCTTTTCTCAGCTAGAGGGTTCGCGGCGCTGCTGGCGTCGGCGCTGTCGCTCGCGCTGGCGGCATGTGCGAGCGTGCCCGAGCAGGGAGGCACCCGATTGGCCCCGATCGAGCAAGCGCTCTCTCGCGACATCGCCTTCCTCGCTTCCGACGAGCTGGAGGGTCGGCAGCCGGGCACCGAAGGCGCGCGCCATGCGCAGGATTACATTGTCGAACAGCTGCGCGCCGCGGGTTATCGCCCCGGCGTACCGGTCGCCGGGGGTGGCGACGGGTGGCGGCAGCGGATCGAACTGGTCCGATTCGACCCTGGGGAGCTGCACGTCACGCTGACTTCCGCGCACGGATCGCTGGCGCTGTCGGATCGGGCGGTCCTCTCCGGTCCGCAAACGACGGTGGGCTCGATCCGCAAGGCGCCGCTCGTCGCCATGCGCTCTACCGGCGAAGTGCTGCCGGAGGGTATTCTGGAGCATCGGGCGCTGTTGCTGGCATGGGACAAGCTCGATGGGCGGCTGGCGGCTGTGCAGACCGCCGCGCCGCAGGCCGTGCTCCTGACTACGCGAACCCCCGAGGAGTTCGATCGCGCTGTGCACTTCCTGCGTGCCGACAAGTGGGCTCTGGCCTCCACAGAAACGGTGCCGGCGTGGATCCTGCTTCCGCCGAAGGACAGCGCGCGGCTGATGTCCTTCGTGGATACGGCCCGACCGGAACGCGGCGGATCGCTGCTCCCCCGGTTGGGAGCGCGGGTCGACATCGATTTCACGCGGACCCGCAAGGCGATGGAGACCGCCAACATCCTGGGTCATCTTCCCGGCACCCGCCCCGGTAGCGGGGCGGTGCTGCTGCTCGCGCATTGGGACCATCTGGGTATGTGTGGAGAGCCCGAAGATGCGCACCGCATTTGCAACGGGGCGGTCGACAACGCCAGCGGTGTCGCGGCGATGCTGGAGACCGCACGCCGCGTTGCTGCCGCCGGGCCGCTGGAGCGCGACCTCTATGTGCTGGCGACGGGCGCGGAGGAATGGGGCCTGCTGGGTGCGCGCGCCTTCACCGACGATCCGCCGGTGCCGCTGCCCACCATCGTTGCCGCTTTCAACATGGACATGCCCGCCATCTCCCCCGCCGGATCGAGCGAGACCGTAATCGGGTGGGGGCGGACCGGCCTCGACGACGGGATCGCGCAGGTGGCGGAGGCGCTGGGGCTGACGCTGGATACGCAGAACATTCGCGAGGACTATCTACGGCGGCAGGACGGCTGGGCGCTGCTCGAACGCGATCTGCCCGCGGTGATGGTGACCAGCGCCTATGGCGACCGGGAGGCGTTCGACCGGTTCATTGCCTCCGGCTATCACACCCCGAACGACCGCTGGTCGCCGGACATGGAGCTGGGCGGCGCAGCGCAGGACGTGTTGTTCCACGTCGCGCTCCTGCGCCACTTCGGAAACACGCAATCCTATCGCGTCGGGCAGGAATGATCCGCCGGGCCTAGCCGAATGGCCGAAAGCGGGTTAGGGGGCGGCGCACGATTCCTCCCGGCAGCAGAGCTGCCTCCCTCGTGCGAAAGGCGCCCCTCGTGGCTACCAAGGACATTCCCCTCGGCCTCACCTTCGATGATGTGCTGCTGCGCCCCGCGGCCAGCGACGTCGTGCCGAGCCTCGCCAATACGCGAACCCGGCTGAGCCGGGAGATCGCGCTTTCCATTCCGGTCATTTCCGCCGCGATGGACACCGTGACCGAAGCCGACATGGCGATCGCCATGGCGCAGATGGGCGGGATCGGGGTGCTCCACCGCAATCTTGAGGTGGACGAACAATGCGCCGCCGTGCGCAGCGTGAAGCGGTTCGAGAGCGGCATGGTCGTGAACCCGATCACGATCCGTCCCGATGCGACGCTGGGAGAGGCCGAGGCGCTGATGGATTCGCATCGCATCAGCGGCATCCCGGTGACGGGGCCGGACGGCAAGCTGGTAGGCATCCTGACCAATCGCGACGTCCGCTTCGCCGAGAACCCGCATCAGCCGGTGCGCGAACTGATGACGACCGAGAATCTCGCGACCGTGCCGCTGGGCACGGGACAGGACGAGGCGCGGCGGATGCTGCATCAGCGCCGGATCGAGAAGCTGCTGGTGGTGGACGACGATTATCGCTGCATCGGGCTGATCACGGTCAAGGATATCGAAAAGGCGGTCACCTATCCCGACGCGACGAAGGATGCCGCGGGCCGCCTGCGCGTCGCCGCCGCGACCACGGTGGGCGACAAGGGCTTCGCCCGCACCGAAGCGCTGATCGATGCGGAGGTGGACGTAATCATCATCGATACCGCGCATGGCCACAATGCCGACGTCGCTCGCGCGGTCGAACGGGCCAAGACGCTGAGCAATTCGGTCCAGATCATCGCCGGCAACGTCGCCACGGCCGAAGCCACCAAATCGCTGATCGATGCGGGCGCGGACGCGGTGAAGGTCGGGATCGGACCGGGGTCCATCTGCACCACGCGCGTGGTGGCGGGGGTCGGCGTGCCGCAGCTCACCGCGATCATGGATTGCGCCGAGGAAGGCGAGAAGGCCGGTATCCCCGTCATCGCCGACGGCGGCCTGCGGACCAGCGGCGACGCGGCCAAGGCGCTTGCCGCCGGTGCCTCCAGCGTGATGATCGGATCGATGCTGGCGGGGACCGCTGAGGCTCCGGGCGAGACGTTCATCTATCAGGGCCGCAGCTACAAGGCCTATCGCGGCATGGGCAGCGTGGGCGCGATGGCGCGCGGCAGCGCCGACCGCTATTTCCAGCAGGACGTTTCGGCGATGAAGCTGGTACCCGAAGGGATCGAGGGACAGGTGCCCTATAAGGGTGCGGCAAAGGACGTCGTCCACCAGCTCGTCGGCGGGATCAAGGCGGCGATGGGCTATACCGGCAGCCGCACGATCGAGGATCTGCGCACCCGTGCGCAGTTCGTGCGGATCACCAATGCCGGGTTGACCGAGAGCCACGTCCACGACGTGTCGATCACCCGGGAGGCACCGAACTATCCGACACGGTAGGAGCCTCCTCTGCCTCGCAGCGCTGCCGGTCGCCGCGGCGATGCTCGCTGCGACGGCGCAGCCGGACGCGGTGGAGGACTGGTCGACCCGCGATCTGAGCTTTATCGGCGGGGGCGAGAAATACGCGCGCACCCGCGCGATCTGTGCCGCCGTGTCCGACGCGCAACCGGCGGCCGGCGACATTCCCTCGGCCGGTGAGCGAAAAGCGCTCGAAGGATGCGATAGCGAAGCGCTCTATTTCGGGTTCGGCGTTCCGATGGACCGGGCGAAAGCGCGCCAATGCGCGATGGCCGAGCGCGGCCATACAGAACACACCCTCGCGCTGCACCATGGCGCGGGATTGCTCGCCATGGCCTATGCCAATGGGGAGGGCGGGCCGGAGAACCTCGACGTCGCGATCCACATGGCTTGCCAGATGGAGGACGCCCCGGCCGCGATGGATGCGCGGATCGAGCATCTGGACGATATCCGGAGCGGCAAGGAGGATGGGGGAAGCTTCGATACCTGCGACGACATCACCAGCGGTGCGAGCGGCGGGGTCTGCGCCCAGTTCGCCGCGAGGCGTAGCCAGCAGGATCGCCAGCCGGAGATCGTCCGACTGAAGCGTGGCTGGACCGATGCGCAGGCGGCGGCGTTCGACAGCACATTCGAGGCGTTCCGCGCTTACGCCGATGCCGAGCACGAGATGGACTGTTTCCGCGGCACGGCTCAGGCCGCATGCAACATATCGGGGCGCGAGTACGAGATCGAACGTTTCTTGGATCGGATTGCCGCGCTCAAGGACGGGGCACCTTTCGCGAAGGACGACGAACAGGAGCTCGGCATACCCAACCCGGCAATCAACCCGACCGCCTGGCGGAAAATGGTCGCCGATATGGATTCCGACACTCGCGCCTTCTACGAGCGCAACCGCGACGAAATACTGGACAAGCGCGCAACGTTCGAGCGCGCTCTGGTGCGGTTCGTCACAAGCACCTTCCCGGCCATGACCGCGCACGAAACGCGCGTGCGCTTTTCCGACCTATGACCCCGAGCGCGCGGATCGCGGCCGCCATCGACATTCTCGACAGCGTCGTCGACGCAGCACGGGGAGAAGGCGCACCCGCCGACCGGATCGTGGCCGAGTGGGCGCGCGCGCATCGTTTCGCCGGGTCGAAGGATCGCCGCGCCATTCGCGAACTCGTTTACGATGCGATTCGCCATTGTGGTCCCATTCCCGCATCCGGCCGCGCGGCGATGCTGGCGCTGGCGGAGCAACGCCCCGAACTCGCGCCGCTCTTCGACGGGTCGCAATACGGCCCGGCGGTACGCGGGGAAGGCGAACCGGTGGCGACTCCCGGCATCGCGCCCGAGTGGCTGATGGCAGAATTGGCGAATTCGGGTGTCGACGATGAAGAGGCCGCCGCCCTGATGGATCGCGCGCCGCTCGATCTGCGGGTCAATACGCTGAAGGCCGATCGCGACACTATCGAATGGCGGGAACGCGGCGAGCCGCTGGCCGCACCGCAGGGCCTGCGCTTCGCATCCGGCACGATGGTGGAGCAATGGCCCGCCTATCGCGACGGGCTGGTCGAGATTCAGGACCATGGCAGCCAGCTCGCCTGCGCCGCCGTCGCCGCACGGCCCGGCGAAACCGTGATCGACCTGTGCGCCGGTGCGGGTGGCAAGACACTCGCGCTCGCCGCGGCGATGGACAATTCGGGCACGCTGCTCGCCTGCGATACCGACAAGCGGCGGCTGGGCAATCTGTCCCCACGCGCCGCGCGGGCCGGGGCGGGGCTGATCGAGACGATGCTGCTCGATCCCGGTCGCGAACTGGAGGCCTTGCGGCCCTGGCACGCTCGGGCGGACGCGGTGCTGATCGACGCGCCCTGCTCGGGTACGGGCACATGGCGGCGCAAGCCGGAAGCGAAGTGGCGTTTGACGCCGCAGCGGCTCGCCCAGTTCGGGAACGTGCAGGATCGCCTGCTCGACATCGCGGCAAGCCTGGTGAGGCCCGGGGGGCGGCTCGTTTTCGTCACCTGCTCGCTGCTCGATGCCGAAGGGTCGGATCGATTCGCGGCGTTCCTCGAACGCAACCCCGCGTGGGTTTGCGAGCGTCCCGATCTCCCGCTCGGACGCAGCCGGGGGGAGGGCATTCGCCTCTCGCCCGCACGCGACTATACGGACGGATTTTTCATCGCACGTGCATTAATGCCGTGTTAGGTTCGTCTCGTATGCTCGATGCGCCCACCCCTGATCGCGCTCGCTGGAAGGACCTGCTCATGCGTTTTACGCCCGTCGCCGCCGCTCTTTCGCTGTTCGTGGCGGTGAGCGCCAGCGTGGTGCATGCCGATAGCGGGGAGCCCGATCCGCGTGCGGAAGTGCTGCTGGATCAGGGCAAGGCGGCGCTCGCGGCCGATCAGCCGCAGCAGGCGGTCGATGCGTTCGAGGCGGCGCTGGCGATCGATCCCGGTTACGAGGGAACCTACCTGGCGCTGGGCGAGGCGGCCCGCGCACAAGGCCTCCAGGGCAAGGCGATCCGCTATTACCGCGAAGTGCTGACCCGCAAGCCCGACGATTACGGCGCGATTTCGGGCGAGGGCATAGCGATGGTCGAGAAGGGCGCGGTCGAGAAGGCGCGGCTCAACCTGTCCCGCCTGGAATCGCTGTGCGGCGACGATTGCAGCGAGACGCAGCGCCTTGCCGCCGCGATCGCGCGCGGGCCGCAGCAACCGGTGCTGACGGCGGAGGCGGTGATGCCGGAAGCCAAGGTGTCGCAGAACAACTGACCCCGTTGCCGTGACGACCGAGGGTCGGGCCTGCCGACTCACACCAGCTCGCGAAACGCCTCAAGCACGGTGCGATAGACCCGCTTCTTGAACGGCACGATCAGTTCGGGAAGCTGCTCGGGATCGACCCATTTCCAGTCGCAGAATTCGGGCGGGTCGTGCGCTTCCAGATTGATGTCGGCATCGGTGCCGGAAAAGCGCGCGAGAAACCAGGTCTGCTCCTGCCCGCGATATTTGCCGCCCCACAGCTTCCCGATCAACTCCTCGGGAAGGTCGTAGCGCACCGGCTCTTCCATGCGCTTCAGCAGCGTAGCGTGCCGATCGGTCACGCCTGTTTCCTCACCGAGTTCGCGGAACGCCGCCGTGTCCAGATCCTCCCCCGGATCTACGCCGCCCTGCGGCATCTGCCACCAGTCGCCTTCCTTGTTGTCGATCCGGCGACCGACGAAGACGCGGCCCTCCGCATTGACCAGCATCACGCCCACGCAGGGGCGGTATCCCAGTGTGTCGTTCATTTCGCGTGTCGCTCCAGCATGGCGGCGATGGCATGGGTGAAGGCGGTCAGATCGCTCTGGCCGCTGGCGATCGCCTTGCGCAGATTGGCGAAGCCGTGGATGATTCCGGGAAATTCCATGTAGGTCACGTCGACGCCCGCCTGGATCAGGTGCGCCGCGTAGTTTCGCCCGCTATCGCGCAAGGGATCGAGGCCCGCAGTGCACAACACCGCCGGGGGCAGGTCGTGCGCCTGGCGCAGGATCGGCCAATTGCGCACATCGCCTTCTTTGGGAGCGTAGCTCCTGGTGAAGAACGACATCGCATCGCGGGTCAGCAGGTAGCCTTCCGAAAAATCCTGGAAGCTCTGATGCCCCGCGATATCGTCCGCCAGCGGGTAGATCGGTGCCTGCACCAGCACCGGGACGTCGGCAGGCTCGTCGGCGAGCGACTGCGCGGTGACGATGGTGAGGTTGCCGCCCGCGCTGTCGCCGCACAGCACCAGACCGGTGGCTTTCCGGTTCAGCTCCGTGGGATTGCTCGCCACCCAGCGCGCCGCTGCCTCCGCATCGTCGGGCGCGGCGGGGAAGGGGTGCTCGGGGGCGAGGTGATAATCGACCGAAACCACCGGGATATCGAGCGAGGCAGCGAGTTCGGTGCAAAGTGCGTCGTGGGTATCGAGGTCGCCGATCACGAACCCGCCGCCGTGGAAGAAGACCATGACCGGCCCAGCCTCGCGGCTTTCGCGCGCGTCGTAGAGGCGCAAGGGGATGTCGCCAGACGGGCCGGGGCAGGACAGGTCGCGCTTCACCGCCATCTCCTTCGCCGGCAGTTCGGCGATGTGCACGCTGGCGTGCATCCCGGCGCGCGCTTCCTCCACCGACAGCTCGCTCATCGGCGGTCTGCCGGCGCTTTCGAGAAAATCGAGAAAGGCCCGTACGTCTGCGCGCACGAAGTGGTCGGTTTGCTCGGACATCGATCCTCCTGGTCCCTCAACCAAACCAAGCCTTCGGCATTTCGATCCACCTTGTCCATGCGACTTTTGCGAGCGGGGAGAAAAACTTGATTGTGATGGCGGGCACGCGCACCTAGGTGACGCCCGCGAAAGAACGACGCCGCGCACGACGCGGCGCGACCGAAGGAATTTACGGATGGCAACAGCCGCCAGGGCCCCGCAGGAACAGGCCCGAGACCCGCAATCCCCCGACGCCGTCGTGGTCCGTTTCGCCGGAGATTCCGGCGACGGCATGCAACTGACCGGCGGGCAGTTCACGCTGTCGACCGCGCTGGCGGGCAACGATCTCGCGACCTTTCCCGACTTTCCGGCGGAGATCCGCGCGCCGCAGGGCACGCTGTTCGGCGTGTCGGCGTTCCAGATCAATTTCGGCTCCCGCGCGATCAACACTGCGGGCGACGCGCCCGACGTGCTGGTGGCGATGAACCCCGCGGCGCTGAAGGTGAACCTTGCCGCGCTCAAGCCCGGCGGGCTGGTGATCGCCGATACGGGCGAGTTCACCAAGCGCAATCTCGACAAGGCGAAATACGACAGCAACCCGATCGAGGACGGCAGCCTCGCGCCTTTCGACGTGCTGGCCTTCGACATCTCGCAGCGCACGATCGAGGCGGTGGAGCCCTTCGGTCTCGGCAAGAAGGACGCGCTGCGCTGCAAGAACATGTGGACGCTGGGCCTGGCGCTGTGGATGTTCGACCGCCCGCGCGAGCCGCTGCATGACTGGCTCAAGCAGAAATTCGCGAAGAAGCCCGAAATCGCGGAGGCGAATATCGCCGCGCTCGACGCGGGCCATGCCTATGGCGAGACCGCCGAGCTGGCGGGGCCGCTGAAGCAGGTCCACATTCCGCCGGTGCCGAGCGAGCCGGGCCTTTACCGGACCATCACCGGCGCGGAGGCGGTCAGCCTCGGCCTCGTCGCGGGGGCGCAGCTGGCCGAGCTGCCGATGTTCTTCGGCGGCTATCCGATCACGCCTGCCAGCGCGATTCTGCACCACCTCGCGCGGCTGAAGGAATACGGCGTCACCACTTTCCAGGCGGAGGACGAGATCGCCGCGATCTGCGCCGCCATCGGGGCGAGCTATGCCGGGCAGCTGGGCGTCACCAGCTCCAGCGGGCCGGGCATCGCGCTGAAGACCGAGGCGATCGGGCTGGGCATCATGGTCGAGTTGCCGCTGGTGATCGTGAATTCGCAGCGGGGCGGCCCGTCCACCGGCCTTCCGACCAAGACCGAGCAGAGCGACCTTTATCAGGCGGTCTATGGCCGCAACGGCGATGCGCCGATGCCGGTGGTGTCTACGCGCAGCCCCTCCGACGCGTTCGAATGCGCGATCGAGGCGTGCCGCATCGCGGTGGAATACATGACCCCGGTGATGCTGCTGACCGATGGCTACATCGCCAATGCCGCCGAACCCTGGAAGGTGCCGGATCCAGAGAAGTATGAACCCTTCCCGGCGAAGTTCATGGACGAGCGCGAGAATGGCGAATTGCTGCCGTACAAGCGGGATGGAAAGGGCGCGCGGCCGTGGATCAAGCCCGGCACGCCGGGCCTGATGCACCGCATCGGCGGGATCGAGAAGGATCAGCTTTCCGGCAACATCTCCTACGATCCGGCCAACCATCAGGCGATGACCGACGCGCGCAAGGGCAAGGTGGAAGGCATCGCGGTGCCAGATCAGGAAGTATCCTCGGGCGAGACGACGGGCACGCTGGCGGTGGTCGGCTGGGGCAGCACCTACGGGCCGATCCGGCAGGCGGTGCGCCGCGCCATCGCGAAGGGGTGCTCTGTCAGCCACATCCATGTGCGCCACATCTGGCCGCTACCCGCCAATATGGGCGAGCTGCTCGCAGGGTTCGACCATGTGCTGGTGCCCGAAATGAACACCGGCCAGTTCAAGACCGTGCTGCGGGACCAGTTCCTGGTCGATTGCGAGAGCCTGACCAAGACCAGCGGCCAGCCGTTCAGCATCGGCGAACTCGAAGAGGCGATCGCGGCCTATTTCGACGATGTCGACGGCAATGAAGGCGGCGCGGTCGAGGTCAACGAAACGCAACTGCCAGGGCGCGAAAGCGGCCACGACGACGGATCATATCCAGACGCACCGTTCCATGGCGCCGGAGCGACTGCTCCGGGCAAGGGTTCGGATGAGGAAGCGGTGAACCAATGAACGCCCCCGTAAAAATCGAAACCACGCTGAAGGACTGGGAAACCGACCAGGAGGTCCGCTGGTGCCCCGGCTGTGGGGACTACGCGATCCTGAAGGCGGTGCAGCGCACGCTGCCGCAGCTTGGCAGCGATCCGGCGAACACCGTATTCATCTCCGGCATCGGCTGCTCCAGCCGCTTTCCCTATTACATGGAAAGCTACGGCTTCCACACCATCCACGGCCGCGCGCCGGCGGTGGCGACGGGGGTGAAGCTCGCCAATCCGGACCTCGACGTGTGGCTGGTGACGGGCGACGGCGACGGATTGTCCATTGGCGGCAATCACTTGATGCATGTTCTTCGCCGCAACGTGAACATGCAGATCATGCTATTCAACAACGAGATCTACGGGCTGACCAAGGGGCAGTATTCGCCCACCAGCCGGGAGGGCACGCGCAGCCCCTCCACCCCGATCGGCAGCGTCGATCACCCGGCCAACCCGTGCGCCTTTGCGCTGGGGGCGGGGGCGCGCTTCGTCGGGCGCGGGATCGACGTGTCCAAGAACCTGCCCGACGTGCTGAAGGCCGCGCATGCGCACCAGGGCGCGGCATTTGTCGAAATTTTCCAGAACTGCATCGTCTACAACAAGGACGTGTTCGACGATTTCGCCGCGCCGAAGGGTGCGGAGGATCGCCAGCTGTGGCTGGAGGACGGCGAACCGATGCTGTTCGGCAGCGAGAAGACCGGCGGCGCGAAGGGCCTCTCCTTCGATGCCGACAGCCTTTCCTTCCGTGTGGTCGAGGTGGCCGACGGCGACTGGCAGGCGGCGGGCGTGCGCGTCCACGATGCGAAGAACCGCACCATGGCGCATATCCTTGCCGAGCTGCCCTTCGGCGAATTCCCGATGCCGCTGGGCGTGCTCTACGACGATCCGCGCGCGACCTTCGAAAGCGGCGTCAGCGCGGAGCGCGAGCGGGCGGTCAGCGGCAAGCAGGCGAACCTTGCCAAGCTGCTCGGGTCGGGGCAGACCTGGACCGTCGACGGCACCGCGCAGGACCCGGTCTGAGCAGGTCCTTCCCAAAAATCTCGGTTTTTCAGAACCTTTCGCGTCGCTGATCCATTGGTGAACTGCAAGCGCGCTTCGGCGCGATACATTCAGCAGATCAACGGGAAGACAGATATGAAACGCGTTCTTTTACTCGCCTCCGCTGCGGCAGCCATCTCACTGGCGGCCTGTTCGGACAATGCCGACGACACGGTCGATGCCACCGATACTGCCGTCCCCACCGCGGATACCGCGATGATGGACGACAACGCGATGCCGATGGGCGGCGATCTGACGACGCAGCAGCAGACGAACTACGACGCGATGGATCGCCAGGCGATCAGCGACGAATACGACACCAATCGCGACACGATGATGGCGCAATCCACGAGCACTCCCGGTGCCACGCCGAGCGGGACAGCCTCCAGCGGAACGAGCGATATGGCTGCCGGAAACGCCTCGTCCGGCGACATGTCTTCGGGCGACAGCATGAGTGGTTCGTCGTCGAGCAATTCGATGATGCCGCGCGGTCAGATGGATTTCGCCTATCTCGATCGCAACAACGACGGGAAGCTGTCGGTCGCCGAGTACGCGATCTGGGCGGTGCCGGCGAACCCGAACAAGCAGACGAGCATGGAAGACGCGACAAAGCCCTACATCTCGACCGAGCAAATCAACGATGCGGGCAAGACGTTCTTCTTCTTCGACAAGGACGGAAACACCTATCTCTCGCCCGACGAGTTCACGATGGCGCGCAACAGCGCGCGCGCACCGGGCGCCAGCGCGACAGGCGCGACGATGTAATTCTCGCAAGACAACACATTACCGAGAGGGGCGGCAGGCGACTGTCGCCCTTTTCCTAGTCGGCCTTTTCGTTTGACCGGGGCGGGGTGGGCGGGACACTGCGCAACCATGGACAATCTCACCCATTCGCTAGTCGGGGCGCTTCTGGGGCAGGCCAGTCTGAAGCGGCGCACCGGGCTCGCCATGCCCGCGCTGATCATCGGGGCGAACCTGCCCGATGTCGACGCGACCTGTGTGATCTACGGTACCGAGAGCCTCGCCATGCGACGCGGGCTGACCCACGGCCCGCTGGCGTTGGTGATGCTGCCGGTGGTGCTGGCCACAGTGCTCTACGCCTTCGACCGATGGCAGGCGCGGGGCGGCACACGACCCGAGGGGCGATTGCCGGTGCGGTTCGGCTGGCTGGTCGCGCTATCCTTCCTCGCCTGCCTGACGCACCCGGCGCTCGACTGGCTGAACGTCTACGGGATCAGGCTGCTCGCGCCGTTCAGCCAACGGTGGTTCCACGGCGACACGCTGTTCATCGTCGACTGGGTGCTGTGGCTGGTCATGGGGTTTGCGACATGGCTGTCGTGGCGGCGCGACCGGCACGGTTTGGCGACTTGGCGCAGGCCGGCGCGTTACGGCCTGGCCTTCCTTGGCATCTACATCGCCCTCAACGGCATACTGACGGGCATGGCCGAGCGGGTAGGGGCGGGGTTGGCCCCGGAACCCACCGTTCTCATCGCCAGCCCGGCACCCGGTCAGCCGTGGAAGCGGGACATAATCTTCGCCGACAGCACGCTACGCTGGTATCGGGTGGGCTGGACGCCGCTGGGCTTGCAGGGCCAGCCGCTGATGATGGAGCCCAATCAGTGCCCGGTCGAGGTGGCCGATCTGCCGCGCTCTCCGGCAATCGACGCATTCCTGTTCTGGTCCCGCGCGCCGCTGTTCGCGCGTGGCGACGATGGCGCGGTGACGCTCTACGACGCGCGCTTCTACGATCCGCGGGCGCGCGGGCGCTTCGCGGTCACCCTGCCCGGACTACAGTGCGAGCGCCCGCCGGCGCCATAAGCGGGATCAGCGCGGCGGCGGCAAAGGCCCAGCCTGCGCCGCCGAGCCAGCCGGCGAAGACGTCGCCCGGATAGTGCACCCCCAGCCACACCCGGCTCATGCCGATGGCGGCACCCAGCGCCAGTGCGCAGAGGAGCAGTGCGATCCGAAAAGGACGACGGGCGATCAGGGGCGCAAACGCCAGCGCGATCGCGACCCAGACGAGGGTCCCGTTGAACGCATGTCCGCTGGGAAAGCTGAACCCGCTCGCGTGCATCATGTGCGGCACGAAGTCCGGCCGGGGCCGCGCGACCACCACTTTGAGCAAGGTTCCAACCGCCCATCCGCTCAATACCGTGACCGCCAGCCACGCCGCCAGCCGCCATTGCCGCAGAGCCACGAGGAACCCGGCTGCGATGAGCGCGAACAGCAGGCGCAGCGGCACACCGCCCAGCGACGTCAGGTCGCGCACCGCCTCCGCTCCGCGCGTTGCCGCCCGATGCGGCACGAGCAGCGCATGGTCGATACCGGTGGCATAGCCTGCCGCGATGGCGATCGCGGTCGCGATGAAGCCCGCCCAGCACAGCAAGGCTCCCATGGCGGCGCGGCGCGGATCGATCCGTTCGTAGATTGCGGGAAGGGGCACAGGTCGGGAACCAGCGCGCGCACCCTCTCGTTCCGCGCCCGATGGCCGATCCCCAGATAGTATGGTTCCGGCGCGATTTGCGCCTGTCCGACCAGCCCGCCCTTGCCGCCGCAGCCGAGGCGGGTCCGATCCTGCCCGTTTTCGTCCTCGACGACGATCGACCCGGGGATCGGAAATATGGCGGGGCGCATCGCTGGTGGCTGCACCACTCCCTCGAAAGCCTGGGCAAGGGGTTCGGTCGCCATAATGGCTCGGTCGTCCTGCGGCAGGGGGACAGCGTCTCGGTATTGGTCAGTCTCGCCGACCAGATGGGGGCGGGGGCGGTCCATGCCAACCGCCATTACGAGCCATGGTGGCGCGAGGCGGAGGAGGAGTTGCGGGACGCCTTGCCGGAAGGGTGCGAACTGGTGCTGCACGACGGCAATTACCTGTTCCCGCCCGGCACCGCGACCACCGGATCGGGCGATCCCTACAAGATCTACACCCCCTTCATGAAGGCGCTGCGCGAGCACTTTCCTCCACGCGACGAAATTCCGGCTCCCGAGCACTTCGCCTTCGCCGATGCGCCGGAAAGCGACGACCTGTCGGACTGGGACCTCCTGCCGACCAAGCCCGACTGGGCGGGCGGAATGCGCGATTTCTGGAAGATTGGCGAGGACGCCGCACGTGAGCGGCTGGACTGGTGGGCGGATCACGTCGCCGATTACGAGGACGACCGGAATCTGCCTTCGATCGATGGCTCCTCCCGGCTGTCTCCGCACCTGCACTGGGGCGAAATCTCGCCGGTGCAGGTGTGGCACCGGCTCAGCGGGCGACGCGGGCAGGGGTGGGAAACTTACGAGAACGAGCTGATCTGGCGCGATTATGCTCAGAACGTGCTCTATCAGTTCCCCCGCTATCCCGAGGAAAGCTATCGCGATTACGACAGCTCGCTGTGGCGCAATCCCAATCGCGGGCATCTGATCCAGGAGGAACTGGAGGCCTGGCAGCAGGGGCGCACCGGCTACCCGATCGTCGATGCCGGGATGCGACAGCTGTGGCAGACCGGGTGGATGCACAACCGGGTGCGGATGATCGCGGCGAGCTTCCTCATCAAACATCTGCTGATCGACTGGCGGCACGGCGATCGCTGGTTCTGGGATACGCTGGTGGACGGCGACTACGCCAGCAACGGCGTCAACTGGCAATGGGTCGCGGGCACCGGGGTCGATTCGAACATGTTCGTGCGGATCATGGCTCCGCTCAGCCAGAGCGAAAAATTCGACGCGGGCGACTACATCCGCGAATATGTGCCCGAGCTGGCCGATCTAGACGACGACCAGATCCACGATCCCGACGACGAGCACCGTCCCGACGACTATCCGGAGAAGCTGATCGGTCACAAGGAAGCGCGCGAGCGGGCGCTGTCGGCCTATCGCGAGATGAAGGGCGACTGACACCCTTGCCGCACCGCCCGCCAGGAGTATGAGCGGGGCTATGGCGACGAAGGGGCACATGCGCGGAAGCAGCCTGCTGCACGGGGCACGACGGTTCGAGATCAGGCCGGGCTGGCTGGCGCGCATCTTCGCGCCCGGTTTTCACAAGGTGCTCGATCGGATCGACGCCGGACTGGCGACGGGCTCCATCACCGGGCGGCTGCCGGACGGCAGCGTGCGCGTGCTTGGCGGTCGCAATCCGGGCTTCGATGCGGATGTGACCGTCAACAGCTGGCGCGCGCTGATCCGGCTCGCCACGACCGGCTCTGTCGGATGGTATCAGGCATGGGAAGCGGGCGAGTGGGAAAGTCCCGATCCTGTGCCGCTGTTCGCGCTGTTCATGGCCAATGCGCAGACGCTGGGCGATGCAGGGCGGGCCAAACATTTCTGGCGCAAGGCGCTGCGTGCGGCCCATGCCATCAACCGCAATACGAAGAGCGGCTCGGCCCGCAATATCGAGGCGCATTACGACCTCGGCAACGATTTCTACAGCGCGTGGCTGGGGCCAACGATGGCCTATTCCAGCGCGCTCTTCTCTGACGGGGCGCGAACGCTCGAGGCGGCGCAGGCGGCGAAGATGGCGGCGATCCTCGACCGGCTCGCTCTTGCGCAGGGCAGGCGGCTACTGGAAATCGGGTGCGGCTGGGGGACGCTGGCGCAAGAGGCGCACCTGCGCGGAGCAAGTGTGGATGCGATCAGCCTGTCGGACGAGCAACTGGCCTGGGCGCGCGAGCATCAGGACGATGCGGTCGAATTCCTCCATCGCGATTACCGCGACGTGGACGGGAGATACGACGCGATCGCCAGCGTCGAAATGGTCGAGGCGCTGGGGCGCGAATACTGGCCGACCTTCCTGGACTGCGTCGCCCGCAACCTGAAGCCGGGCGGCCGCGCGGCGATCCAGTATATCTCGATGCACGAGGCGCTGTTCGAAGGTTATGCCGACAGCGCCGACTTCATTCAGGCCTACATCTTCCCCGGCGGGCTGCTGATCCGCACGAGCGAATTCCGCGCGCTGGCGGAGGAGCGCGGCCTCGTCTGGACCGATCAGACCGATTTCGGGCAGGACTATGCCCAAACGCTGCGCCTGTGGCGCGAAAGGTTCGATAGTGCGGTGAGCGAAGGGCGCCTGCCGGCCGAGTTCGACGAGCGCTTCAGGCGCCTGTGGCGATATTACCTGATGTATTGCGAAGGCGGATTCCGGGGTGGCGGGATCGACGTGCACCAGGTTACGCTGGTGAAGGGAGAGGGATGATGAAGAGACTGTTCGTTTCGCTGGGCGCGCTGGCGCTGGCTTCGTGTGCCACCATGCCGATGGCGCAGGGCCCCGCGACGCAGATGTCGCAGCCGAAATTTCCCGATGCGGCGGATTCGCGCGAGGTGCTGTTCTGGAACGACGAGACGCGCTCGGCCCGCTTCCGCGCGATGGAGGATTACTTCGCCGGGATCGAGGTGGCGGACGCCGACAATGTACGCGAACTGTCCAAGGGCGAGCCGCTCGACGCTGCGACTAGGGGAAAGGTCGACGGCTATCTCGAAGCGATGAACGCCGCCGGGATCATGGTGCTGCAGGACGGCAAGGTGCGGTACGAGGCGTACCGGCTCGGTTTCGGACCGGAGGGGCGCTGGACCAGCTTCTCGGTCGCCAAGAGCTTCACCTCCACGCTGCTGGGCGCAGCGGTGAAGGACGGCGCGATTGCGAGCCTCGATGACCCGGTAACGAAGTACGTGCCCGCGCTGTCGGGCACCGCCTATGACGGCGTAACGGTGAAGCAGGTCGCCACCATGACCTCTGGCGTAGCGTGGAACGAGGACTATACCGACCCCGACAGCGACGTGGCGAAGTTCCTGAACATCGCGCCGGTGCCCGGCGAATCGCAGGTGGTCACCTACGCCCGTACGCTCAAGCGCGAGGCCCCGGCGGGCGAGAAGTGGGTCTACAAGACGCTGGAAACCGGTCTGCTCGGCCTGATCGTGGAGAATGCCACGGGCGAGAAGCTGGCCGAATACGCCAAGCACAAGATCGTCGATCCGGCTGGCTTCGCGGGGGACATGTTCTGGATGACCGACCTGTCGGGCGGCAATATCGGCGGCTGCTGCGTGTCGCTACGCCTGTCGGATTATGCCCGCATGGGGCAGTTCGTGCTGGAAGGGGGGCAACCGTCGGTGCCGCAGGGCTGGTTCGAGGAAGCGGGATCGGCGCAGGTCGAATTCGGCGGCGGCTATGGATACGGGTATCAATGGTGGACCTTCCCCGGCGGCAATTACGGCGCGCAGGGGATCTTCGGGCAATACATCACCGTCGTGCCGGATCGGAACCTGGTGGTGGCGGTCGTCTCCAACTACCCGACCGCGACGGGTGAGGGCCTGACCAAGGCGCGGCGCGAGTTGTGGCAGAGCCTGATCGACGCGACGAAGGACTAAGCTGCAGATACGCTCGTGCTGAGCTTGTCGAAGCATCGCATTTTATCTTTTGCGTTGCGCATTAAGTAAGGACGGCCCTTCGACCGGCTCAGGGCGAGCGGGATTATGTCGGTTAGCTAGTCCACCCGCTCGCGGTGGGCGGTCTTGAAGTCTTCCTGCACCAGCGCGACGATCCGCTTCGCTACCTCTTCCGGCGGCTTGACCGTCTGCGGGTCTTCGCCAGGGAAGGCCCTGGCGCGCATCGCGGTGCGGGTGGCACCGGGGTCGAGGATCGCGACGCGGGTCTTGCTGATCTTCTCGACCTCCTGCGCGTAGCATTCGAGGAGGTTGTCGAACGCCGCCTTGCTCGATCCGTAGGCCGACCAGAAGGCGCGGGGCTTCTCGCCCACGCTGCTGGTCAGGCCGACCACGCGCGCGGCATCGGCGCGCTTCAGCATCGGATCGAAATTCGCCAGCAGCGCCTGCGTCGCCAGCACATTGATGGTCAGCGCCTGGTTGTACTGCTTCTGGTCGATCTGCGTGACGGGCGTCAGCATGGGCAGATAGGCCGCGCTGATGACGAGGTAGTCGAGCGCGTCCCACCGCCCGTGGATGGCAGTCGCCAGGCGGGCGATACCGTCTGGCTCCGCTAGGTCGACCGGCGCGATGGTCGAGCTGCCGCCCGCATCGTGGATCGCGTCCTCCGTCGCCTCCAGCGCCTTCACGTCGCGCGCCGTCAGGATCACATGCGCGCCGGCGCGGGCGAATTCGATCGCCGTCGCCGCGCCGATTCCGCGCGATGCGCCGGTGACGAGGGCAAGCTTGCCCTCGAGCGGTTTGTTGTCGGCCATGTCAGGCAACCTTGTGTGTCGGGAATGTCAGCTGGTCGGCGCCGCGGTCGCGCCGTTCGAGATCGGTCAGCGAGGTCGGATAGTCGCCGGTGAAGCAGGCATCGCAGAATTGCGGGCAGCCCGCATCGCGGGGCGCACCGCCGACCGCGCGGTAGAGGCCGTCGATCGAAACGAAGGCGAGGCTGTCGGCGCGAATGAACTCGCGCATCGGCTCGACTTCCATCCGCGCGGCGAGCAGCTTTGATCGCTCGGGCGTATCGACCCCGTAGAAGCAGCTATGCGCCGTGGGCGGGCTGGCGACCCGGAAATGGACCTCCGTCGCACCGGCATCGCGCATCATCTCGACGATCTTCATGCTGGTGGTGCCGCGCACGATCGAATCGTCGATCAGCACGATCCGCTTGCCTTCGACCAGGCTGCGATTGGCGTTGTGCTTGCGCTTCACGCCCGAATGGCGCGCGCTGTCGCTCGGCTGGATGAAGGTGCGGCCGACATAGTGGCTGCGGATGATGCCCAGTTCGAACGGCACGCCCGATTGCTGGGCATAGCCGATCGCCGCGGGCACGCCGCTGTCGGGCACCGGCACGACCAGATCGACGTCGCACGGGTTCTCGATCGCCAACTGCTCGCCGATCGCCTTGCGCGCGGCATAGACGCTGCGCCCATCGAACACCGAATCGGGGCGGCTGAAATAGACATGTTCGAAAATGCAGGGGCGCGAGCCGGCATTTCCGAAGGGGCGGTAGGACGTGACCTTGCCGTCGTGATCGACCTCGATCATCTCGCCGGGCTCCACCTGCCGCTCGAATTCCGCGCCGACCACGTCGAAGGCGACCGTCTCGGACGCGAACACGACCGCATTGCCGATGCGGCCCATCTGGAGCGGGCGAATACCGAGCGGATCGCGGCAGGCGATCATCCCGGCCGGCGTCATCACGATCAGCGCATACGCACCCTCGACCAGCCGCAGCGCGTCGACCAGCCGGTCGCGCAGGGTGGGATAGCGGCTGGTGGCGACGAGATGGATGATCACCTCTGTGTCGCTGGTCGATTGAAAGATCGCGCCTTTCTGCACCAGCTCCTGCCGCAGCGTGCCGGCGTTGGAGAAATTGCCGTTATGCGCTACCGCGAAGCCGCCGCTGGCGAGATCGGCGTAAAGCGGCTGCACGTTGCGCAGGCCCGATCCGCCGGTGGTCGAATAACGCACATGCCCGGCCGCCATTGCGCCCGGCAGCTCGGCAATCGATTCCTGGCTGGAGAAATTCTCGGCCACGTGGCCGAGGCCGCGGCGGGTGACGAACTGCGTGCCGTCGAAGGCGGTGATGCCCGCCGCCTCCTGCCCGCGATGCTGCAGGGCGTGCAGGCCGAACGCGGTCAGCGCCGCCGCATCGGACGCGTTGACCGCGCCGAAAACGCCGCATTCCTCGTGCAGCGTATCGCCGTCTTCGTCCATCCAGGGGTGGGTGGTGTCCATCAGAAAAGCCCGCGCCGATCGGTGTTTCGCCCCGCGCGCTCCCAATGGCGATGTTGCGGTATGATTACAAGGCCGGTGCGACGGGTGACACATGCAATCCTACGCCCGCGGCCAATTTCATTGCGCAGACAGGTACGGGTGCCTAATGCGGCGCAAATTTCAGCAATTTCGCGGGCCTGCCATCTCCCTGTTCCTATCTCCCTTCGAACGCATGATCGCCCGGCGCTATTTGCTGCCGGGGCGGGGCGAGGCGTTCATCGCGCTGGTCGCGAGCATTTCCATCGGCGTCGTAATGCTGTCCGTCGCCATGCTGGTGATCGTGATGAGCGTGATGAACGGCTTTCGTGCGGAGCTGATCGACAAGATCGTGGGCATCAACGGCCATGCGATCGTGCAGGCCTATGGCGGGCGGCTCGACAACTGGCAGCAGATCCTGAAGGAAGTCGAGGCGACGCCCGGCGTGACCGAGGCGAGCCCGCTGATCGAGCAGCCCCTGATGCTGACCTATAACGGCCGGGTGGAGGGCGTGCTGGTCCGTGGCGAGACCCCGAAGCAGATCGCGCAGCTGAAGGACAAGGTGGTCGGTGGCGATCTGAGCGCGCTGCGGCCCGATGCGGGCACGGTCGCGATCGGCGCGCGCCTGGCCGAGAACATCGGTGCGCGGGTCGGCGATACGATCACGATCGTCAATCCCGCCGGGCGCAGCACGCCGTTCGGAACCGTGCCGCGCCAGGTCGGCTATCAGGTCGCCGCGATCTTCGAAGTCGGGCTCTACGATTACGACAACAGCTTCGTCGTAATGCCGATGCAGGATGCGCAGACGCTGCTGCTGATCGGCGACAAGGTCCAGATGATCGAGGTGAAGACCAACGATGCCGACAATGTCGGCGAGATCATGGCTCCCGTGGCGAAGAAGCTGCAGGGTCAGGCGGTGGTCGCCGATTGGAAGTCGATCAACAGTTCGATCTTCGAAGCGCTCCAGGTCGAGCGGGTGGCGATGTTCTTCGCCCTGAGCTTCATGGTGCTGGTCGCCGCGTTCAACATTCTCTCCAGCCTCGTCATGCTGGTCCGCGCGAAAACGCGCGACATCGCGATCATGCGGACCATGGGCGCGACGCGAAAATCGCTGCTGAAGATCTTCGTCACGACCGGCTTCACCGTCGGCGCGATCGGGACGGTTGCCGGGTTGATCTTCGGCTTCGTGGTGCTCTATTTCCGCGAGAGCATCGTGCGCGTGATCGGCTTCGTGACGGGGCAGAACCTGTGGGACCCGCAAGTCCGGTTCCTGTCCACATTGCCGTCGCGGACCGATCCGTGGGAGATTTTCGGTATCGTGGCGCTGGCCCTGATCCTCAGCTTCCTCGCGACGCTTTATCCCGCCTTCAAGGCGTCGAGCACCGATCCGGTACAGGTGCTGCGCTATGAATGAGGCCGGCACCTACGTCGTCGAATTGCGCGGCCTGACGCGCAGCTTCACCCAGGGCGAAACCACGATCAAGGTGCTGCGCGGCGTGAACCTGGCCGTCCGCCCGGGCGAGATCGTCGCGCTGCTGGGGCCATCCGGTTCGGGCAAGTCGACGCTGCTACAGGCGGTCGGCCTTTTGGAAGGGGGCTTCGGCGGCCAGATCGTGCTGGCGGGCACCGCGGCGGAGAAATCGAACAGCGCCATGCGCACGCAGCTGCGGCGCGAGAATCTGGGCTTCGTGTATCAGTTCCACCATCTGCTGCCCGACTTTAATGCAGCTGAGAATATCGTCCTGCCGCAGCTCGTGGCGGGCAAGCCGCGCGACGAGGCGGAAGTGCGCGCGCGCGAACTGCTGGAGGCGCTGGGGCTGGGCCAGCGGATGGATCACCGGCCGAGCCAGCTTTCCGGCGGTGAGCAACAGCGCGTGGCCGTGGCCCGCGCGCTCGCCAACCGCCCGCGGCTGGTGCTGGCGGACGAGCCCACCGGTAATCTGGACGAGGCGACCTCCGACCGGGTGCTGGCGCAATTCCTCGAACTCGTGCGGGGCGAAGGCAGTGCCGCGTTGGTGGCGACGCATAACGAGCGACTGGCCGCACGAATGGACCGGGTCGTCCGGCTGCACGAAGGGCTTCTCGAATAACATCTCATTCGCAGTGGACCTTGAGGCGCGGTCTCGCGTTTCCGACCACGAAGGAGATTGAAGCATGAGCGACCACCCCAGTACTTTCGACGCCACGCCGGTCAATTCGGACGAAGACGCGTGGGATGATGCGGCGGCGTTGCACGAGTCCGACGACGGCCAGGGCGTACTCGATTCGGCCAAGGCGCTGCGGCGCGGCAGCTTCGCCGACATGATCCGCTACCTCACGCAATTGCCCGAGGAGGAGCGCGAGAAATACGTCATCCAGAAGGCCGGCGACCGCCAGTACACCGCCGACGAGGCGGAGGGACTGGCGGCCCGGCCCGACTTCCCGAAGAGCTGACGAGGAATTGCGGCGGGCCGGTGGAATAGCGCCGCCCGCCGCCTTGGCTAATCCACTCCGCGGTCGCATATTGGGGCCATGTCCTTTGCCCCGTTCGTACCCCTTCGTATCCTGTCGAGCTATTCGATGCTGGAGGGCGCGATCGACCCCAAGGCGATCGCGAAGCTGGCGAAGGAGCGGGGCTTCCCTGCCATCGCCATCTGCGACCGGAACGGGCTTTACGGCAGCTACGCCTTCGCCTCGGCCTGCTTCGAGCAAGGGGTCCAGCCCATCGTGGGCACCCTCCTTGGTGTCGCGCGCCGATCGTCGGAGGCGATCGATCATCTGGCGCTGTTCGCACAGGATGAGGCAGGGTGGCAGAACCTGTGCCATCTCGTCAGCCGTGCCCATCTGGAGCGGCCGCTGGAGTTGGAGCCGCATGTCGCGCTCGATGAACTGGATGGCCGGACCGAGGGCCTGATCGCGCTCACCGGGGCGAGCGAAGGCGCAATGACGCGCCTGTTCGCGGAGGGGCAGGGCAGTCATGCCCTGTCCTATGGCGAGCGGCTGGAGGCGCTGTTCCCCGGTCGGCTGTATGTCGAGCTGTCGCGGCGCGAAAACGCAGTGGAAGACGCTGCCGAAGCCGCGCTGGTCGACTGGGCCTACGACCGCGATCTGCCGCTGGTCGCGACCAATCCGGCCAATTTCGCCGATCCGCATTTCCACAAGGCGCACGACGCGATGCTGTGCATCTCGCATTCGCGCAAACTGTGGGAAGAGGACCGTCCGCGCTCCGCGCAGGAAAGCTTCGTCAAGTCGGCGACGATGATGGAAGAAGCGTTCGACGACCTGCCTGAGGCGGTCGCGAACACGCTCGTCATCGCGCAACGCTGCGCCTACGCGCCGCCCGAGCGCGCCCCCATCCTCCCCAGCCTCGCCGGTGATATCGAAGGCGAGAAGGCGATGCTGGAGAGCGAAGCGAGGCGCGGCCTCGCCAAGCGGTTGGAGCCCTATGAGGAGCTCACCGAGGACGAGCGCAAGACCTATTATGACCGGCTCGATTACGAGATCGGCATCATCAACCGGATGGGGTTCCCGGGCTACTTCCTGATCGTCGCCGACTTCATCCAGTGGGCGAAGGATCAGGGAATTCCCGTCGGGCCGGGCCGTGGCTCCGGCGCGGGCAGCCTCGTCGCCTGGGCGCTTACCATTACCGACCTCGACCCGATCCGGCTCGGTCTGCTGTTCGAACGCTTCCTCAACCCGGAACGCGTGTCGATGCCCGACTTCGATATCGACTTCTGCGAAACGCGGCGGGGCGAGGTGATCCGCTACGTCCAGAAGAAATACGGTCACGATCACGTCGCGCAGATCATCACCTTCGGCAAGCTGAAGGCGCGCGCCGTGCTGCGCGATTGCGGGCGCATTCTCGATCTCGGCTACAACCGCGTCGACCGGCTGTGCAAGATGGTGCCCAACCATCCGACCGACCCGTGGAGCCTGCCGCGCGCGCTGAACGGTGCCGCGGAGTTCAAGCGCGAATACGACAACGACAATGATGTGAAGCAGCTCGTCGATCTGGCGATGCAGTTGGAGGGGCTGCCGCGCAACTCCTCCACCCACGCGGCGGGCGTGGTGATCGGCGACCGGCCGCTGGCACAGCTGGTGCCGCTGTACCGCGATCCACGCTCCGACATGCCAGTGACGCAGTTCGACATGAAATATGTCGAGGGCGCCGGGCTGGTGAAGTTCGACTTCCTCGGGCTGAAGACGCTGTCCGTGCTGCAGCGGGCGGTCGACCTCCTCGCCAAGCGCGGGATCGAGGTCGATCTGGCGGGCCTCGCCTGGGACGATCCGGCAGTGTTCCAGCTCCTGAAGCAGGGCAACACGGTGGGCGTGTTCCAGCTGGAATCGGAAGGGATGCGCCGTACCCTGACCGCGGTGAAGCCGACCAAGTTCGAGGACATCATCGCCCTCGTTTCGCTCTATCGCCCCGGCCCGATGGACAACATCCCGCTGTTCGGCAAACGCAAGGCGGGCGAGGTCGAGATCGAGTATCCGCACCCCAAGCTGGCGGGTATCCTGGAAGAAACCTACGGCATCTTCGTCTATCAGGAACAGGTGATGCAGGCGGCGCAGATCCTGGCGGGCTATTCGCTGGGCGATGCCGACCTGCTGCGCCGCGCGATGGGCAAGAAGAAGCAGTCCGAGATGGATGCGCAGCGCCAGCGCTTCATCGCCGGCTGCGCCGAGCATTCGCAGATCGACGCGAAGCGCGCGAACGAGCTGTTCGACTTGATCGACAAGTTCGCCGGCTATGGCTTCAACAAGTCGCACGCCGCCGCCTACGCGCTGCTCGCCTATCAGACAGCGTGGCTGAAGGCGCATTATCCGGAAGAATTCTACGCCGCATCCATGTGCTTCGACATGCATCAGTCGGAAAAGCTGGCGGTGTTTGTGGACGATGCGCGGCGGTATCCGGGTAGGGAAGGCGGCGTTGCGGTCGAGCAGCCCGACATCAACCGTTCGGAGGCGGACTTCACCGTGGAGCGCACGGACGAGGGCTACGCCGTCCGCTATGCGCTGGCGGGTATCCGCAATGTCGGCGGCAAGGCGATGAAGGCGCTGTGCGAGGAGCGCGAGGCGCATGGCTGGTTCGAAAGCCTCGACGACCTGTTCGCGCGCATCCCGCAAGGCTGCATGAATTCGCGCCAGCTCGAGGCGCTGATCGCGGCGGGCGCGCTCGACCGGCTGGAGCCGAGCCGGGGGCGGCTGGCCGCGAATATCGACCTGCTGCTCGCCACCGCCGATGCCGCGCAGCGCGAGCGATCGAGCGGGCAGGAGGGGCTGTTCGGTGGCGACGACGGCCCCGGCAATACACTGCGGCTGAAGGAGGCCGACGACTGGTCGCGCGCCGACAAGATGGCGAAGGAGCGCGAGAATTTCGGCTTCTATTTCTCCAGCCACCCGGTCGAGGCCTATCGCGACGTCGCGAGCGCCAACGGAGCGCGGCCCTACGCATCGCTGATGGCGGCGGGTGCGCCGATGGGCGGCCGCTCCCGCGCGGTCATGGCGGCGATGGTGGAGAAGGTGAACAAGGGGCGCACGCGGCGCGGCGCGGATTTCGTGCGCGCCGATTTCTCCGACAGTTCGGGCCAGTTCAGCGCGGCGTGTTTCGAGGAGGCGCTGGTCGCGAATTTCGAGAAATGGGCCGAAGACGGCACCTGCGTCCTGCTGACGGTCGAGCTCGATTCCCCGTCGCCCGACGAGCCCCCGCGCGTGACGGTGCGTGGCGCGCGACCGCTGGCGGCGGTGGCGGGCAGCCAGCGCATGCTGCTGACGCTGGAAGTCGCGCACGAGGCCGCGATCGCGGAACTGGCCCTCGCTCTCCAGCCCGGCCCGCCGGGATATGGCGAGGTGGTCGCGAAGCTCGCTCTGCCTGCCGGTGAGCAGGCGATAATGCGGCTCGGATACGATTTCCGCCTCGACGGCGCGCTCGCCGAAACGCTGGGCGGGATCGAGGGGATCGCCAATGTCGCGCTGATCCCGAAAACCGGGCCGAAGCTTTTCCGCGCCGCCTGATTGCGATACCGGTTGCCCGGGAGAACGGGAAAGCGGGAGAGAATCGGATGGCAGCCCTGGGTGCGATGCAGGACTGGAAGATGCGGATCACGCATGTGATCGATCATGCCGCCCGCGAACATGCCACGCGCGAGATCGTAACCCACTGGGCCGATGGCAGCGAGACGCGCACCAACTGGGGCGAGATCCACCGCGACGCCCGCCGGATGGCGCAGGCGCTCGAAGCGATAGGGATCGAACCGGGAGAGCGCGTCGCGAGCATGGCGATGAACCACTCGCGCCACCTCGTCAGCTGGTTCGGCGTCGCGGGGATGGGCGGGGTGCTGCACACCGTGAACCCGCGCCTGTTCGAGGATCAGCTCGAATATATCGTCAATCACGCCGAGGACCGCGTGCTGTTCTACGACGCTGCGTTCCAGCCGATCGTGGACCTCATGCGCGACCGCTGGCCGACGGTCGAACACTATATCTGCTACGATCCCGCGCCGGGCTCCGACCTTCTGGCCTTCGAGGACTGGATCGGCGCGCAGGACGGCGATTACGCCTGGGTGGATGGCGATGAGCGCGATCCGTGCATGCTGTGCTATACTAGCGGCACGACGGGCCACCCCAA
The DNA here is from genome assembly GCF_022576075.2 of Erythrobacter sp. LQ02-29. Lineage (NCBI taxonomy): Bacteria > Pseudomonadati > Pseudomonadota > Alphaproteobacteria > Sphingomonadales > Erythrobacteraceae > Erythrobacter > Erythrobacter sp. LQ02-29. Next base: position 1,994,841 of record NZ_JANCNT010000001.1, read on the forward strand.
GGGCGTGCTGTACGAGCATCGCTCGACCATGTTCCACGCCTGGTCCGGTCTTCAGCCGAGCGCGCACAATTTCGATCCCAGCACGGTGATGCTGCCGGTGGTGCCCATGTTCCACGCCGCGAGCTGGGGCCTGCCCTATGGTGGCGCGATGGCGGGGGTGAAGTTCGTGTTCTCCGCCGTCAACGAACCGCAGGTGCTGTGCGACCTGATGGACCGGGAGGGCGTCACCACCAGCGCCGGCGTGCCGACCGTGTGGCTCGCCATGTTCCAGCACTGCGACGCTACGGGTCGCGACTTGCCCCTTCTCGACACCGCGACCATCGGCGGCTCGGCCGCGCCGCAATTCATGATCGAGCGGTTGATGAAGGCCGGGATCAAGGTCCAGCACGCCTGGGGCATGACCGAGACGAGCCCGATCGGGACGGTCGGCTCGCCCACCGCCGAGTGGGCACAAATGTCGTTCGAGGAGAAGGTCGCGAAGTCGCGCATGCAGGGCCGCCCGATCTTCGGCATCGAACTGCGCACGGTCGATCTCGACGACCGGACGAAAGAGCTCCCGCGCGACGGGGAGAGCTCGGGCGCGCTGCAGGTGCGCGGCCCATGGGTCATCAAGCGGTACTTCAAGGCGGAGGAGGACGCGGTCGATGCTGATGGCTGGTTCGATACCGGCGATGTCGGCATCCTGCATCCCGACGGCACTTTGCAGCTGACCGACCGGACCAAGGACGTGATCAAGTCGGGCGGCGAGTGGATCAGCTCGGTCGAGCTGGAGAACGCCGCCTGCGGGCATCCCGCGGTGGCCGAAGCCGCGGCGATCGGCGTGCACCACGCCCAGTGGGACGAGCGCCCGGTGCTGTTCGTCGTCCGCAAGGAGGGGCAGGATGTCGGCGCGCAGGAGGTGGTGAACTTCCTGTCCGACAAGGTCGCGAAGTGGTGGCTGCCCGATGCGGTCGAGTTCGTCGACGACATCCCCCACACCGCGACCGGCAAGATCAGCAAGAAGGACCTGCGCGATCGGTTCGCGGATTACAGGCTGGAGGTGGAGTGAACCCATGACCGAACGCTACATCAACCCTGAAGAAGCCAATTTTGCGGCCTTCAAGGATCTGCCACGCGACCGGCCGATCCACATGCTCAACCTGGTGCAGTACCGCGACGAGGCGGCCTATCCCGAGGGGCACGAGAATGCGGGCAAGGGCTGGTCCGGCGCGCGGGCGTACAAGGAATACGGCCGGACCAGCGGCCCGATCTTCGCCCGCGTCGGCGGCAAGATCGTGTGGCGCGGCGCGTTCGAGGCGGTGCTGACCGGACCGGAGGCAATGCACTGGCACGACGGCTTCATCGCGGCCTATCCCAGCGCCGCGGCCTTCTTCGAGATGATCAAGGACGCCGACTACCAGAAGGCCGTCGTCAACCGCACCGCCGCCCTCGCCGACAGCCGCCTCGTGCGCTTCGATCCGGGGGAGAAGGGGGCGGGGTTCTAACGTCGTCAGTCGCTGCCAAATCCTACAGGATGGAACACTTGGAACAGTGTTCTGGGGCGGGAAAAACCTGCTGCATGACGGTCCGGTTTCACTGGGAAAGCTGAGATACGGCGCGGTGGCAGGCATCCCGCTCTTGTCTCATCAGAGGTGCTAGTAGGAAAGCGCGACGCTGGCTTTGCGACACCAGCCGAGAACTGGTGCGGCGACTATCTCCGTTCCCGAACCTGACTTTCTATGGCAAGGAAAACCGTCGCGATCCATGCGACTCCGGAGGATCGAGTAATGCTTGTTCCCCTTGCTCTTGCCCTCGCTGCGGTACAAGTTTGCCATGTCGAAGATGCTCGCTATGCCTTACGTGACGAGCCGACAGTAACTGCAAGTTTCTATCCCGTGGATAGTGGGAACGATTGGCCGGCCCATGTCGCTCTGGCCATCAATTTCGGTGAGACCGGCCGAACTTACTGGTGGCTTCCCGCGAGTGGCGGAAGCAACAATCTGCAATACATTGTCTCGACGACAGATGTCACTCTGCCCGAATGGCTTCCGCCATCCCCGGATGGGGGTGAAAGGCCACTGGGGGAGATGGAATATATCGGGGCCGACGCCGACTATAACATCATCGACGATATCCCCCAGATGGGCGGCATTGCACCAGCGCATATGCTGCTCACCTCGCTCGGGGATCGGACATGGCACTGGAGCACCACGCAGCGCGACAGCGCGCCCAAGCAATTTTTCGATCTGATCGGGTGCGCGTCCGACAACTGAGGTACTCGTTCTCAGTCGAGCGAAATTTGCTGCGCCGCGCTAGCGATAGCCAGCTCGTGCGCTTCGCGATCCGGGTGGAGTTCTAGCCTCGTCAGTCGCTGTCAAGTCCTACAGGATGGAACTCTTGTACCAGTGTTCAGTGGTCGAAAAGTTCTTTGCCCGATCGCGCGGTTTTTGGCGGTATTGCTCGGATTACGCGCGGTGACAGTCATCCGCCGCGTTTCGTATCGTTAGGCCGAGTAGGAAAGAACGGTAGGGTATGGCACCTTGCGACCCCATTGCGGACGTTCGCTACCGACGCATGTCGGACCTCTCGCTTGGATCGGGGCCATAGGTAAGTCTTATAAAGCGCAGGTTTATCTTTGCGATCAGCGTGGCGAATACCCAGAATATGCCCCCGCCCACCGCGAAGCCTAAAAACGCCCAAACATCGCGGGGTGAAAAGCCCCAGCCAATGCTAGCGACCCAATCGATAGTCGCTGCCAATGCCAGTGCTGCGAATGCGGCGGACCACACAACCACCGCAACGTTCAGGAAGCGCCGATTGCGGCGATAGGTCCGGTGCAATGCACGGCTCTGACTGCTGAGATAAGTCGGATCATGCTTCACGCTTTTATCATAGCTGCTGCAATGGCCGCTTCCCACCCCAACACTTGCCTCACAACAACCGCAACTGCCCACCCACCTCGGGCGCCCTGAACCGCGAGCAATCCAGCTCGAACTTGCCCTTCTCCATCCCCGCGCGTTTGCAGGCGAGGCGGAAGCGGGCGCGGAAGAGGTCGGCCCAGACGCCAGTGGGGCGCAAGCGGCTGAAGAAGGCGGGATCGTTGTCGCGGCCGTTTCGGATCGATCGGACGATGCTCATCACCTTTTCGCCGCGTTCGGGGAAATGGACCGAGAGCCATTCGCGGAACAGCGGGGCGACCTCGTGCGGCAGGCGTAGCGGAATCCAGCCCGCGCTGGTCACGCCCAGTCCGGCGGCGCGGGCGACAATCCCTTCCATGAACTCTTCGGTGATCGCGGGGATGACGGGCGCGATCGAGCAATGCGCGGGGATGCCCGCCTCAACGAGTTTTCCCAACGCGGCCATGCGTTTGGCGGGCGAAGCTGCACGCGGTTCGAGTTTGCCGGACAGCACCGGGTCCAGGCTGGTGACCGAAATGGCCACCGCGACGAGGTCCATCCGCGCCATCTCCGCCAGCAGATCGAGATCGTCGAGCACCCGGTCGGACTTGGTGGTGATGGTGACCGGATGGCGCGCGTCCAGGCACACCTCCAGCACGGCACGCGTGATGCGATAACGCCGCTCGATCGGCTGGTAGGGATCGGTGTTGGTCCCCATCGCGATCGGAGCGGGGCGATAGGCGGGCTTGGCCAGCGTCTCTCGCAGCAGCCGCGCCGCGTCCGGCTTCGCGAACAGCTTCGTCTCGAAATCGAGCCCGGGCGAAAGGTCGTGATAGGCATGCGTGGGCCGCGCGAAGCAATAGACGCAGCCATGCTCGCACCCGCGATAGGCGTTGACCGAGCGATCGAAGAAGATGTCGGGCGACCTGTTGAAGCTGAGGATCGATTTGGGCCGCTCTTCCGTCACCTGCGTGCGCAGCTTCACCGGCGGGCCATCAAGCGACTCCATATGGTCGCGCCAGTCGCCATCCGCTTCACGCGTGGCGAGGCCGAAGCGCGTCGGCACCGCGTCAGACTGTGCCCCGCGGCCGTGCACGACAGGTTCGCGACTCCGTTCCATAGGTTGGAACATATAGAGAACGCAAAAGTGGCGCTAGCGAAATTACACTTCCCGTAACCGCGGCATCAGCTCCACGAAGTTGCAGGGCCGGTTGCGGCTGTCGAGCTGTTCGGCGAGGATGCTGTCCCAGCCGTCCTTCACCGCGCCGTTGGAGCCGGGGAGGGCGAAGATGTAGGTGCCGTCCGCCACCACCGCGCAGGCGCGGCTTTGCACCGTGCTGGTGCCGATCGTCTTGAAGCTGAGCCAGCGAAACAGCTCGCCGAAGCCCGGAATATCGCGGGTGGCGACGCGCGACAGCGCCTCCGGCGTGACGTCGCGACCGGTCAGGCCGGTGCCGCCGGTGCTGACCACCGCGTCCACCTCGCGGTCGGTGATCCAGGTGCGCAATTGCTGCTCGATCAGGTCCGCATCGTCGCGCACGATCGTCCGTGCGGCGAGGGTATGGCCATGGTCGGTGAGACGCTGCACCAGGATATGGCCGGAGGTGTCGTCCGCCTCCGTCCGAGTGTCCGAAACCGTCAGCACGGCGATCCGGACGGGTTTGAACTCTTTCGTCTCGTCGATCGCCATCAGTCGGCGCGGCTGAGGCGGACCGGTCCGCCGCCCGACGAGACATCCGGGAAGGTCGGCCACATGCCCTGCGCCAGCGCCTCGCGGCTGGGGGAAGGGGCAGCGGCCTGCCGCTCGTACATCCAGTAATTGCGCATCACGATCGCGACGTAGCCGCGCGTTTCCCAATAGGGAATGCTCTCCATATAGAGCAGCGGATCGTCCTCGTCGTTGACCTCGCTGTTCCAGCGGCCGACCGGGACCAGCCCGGCATTGTAGGCGGCCATCACCTTTGGCAGCAGTCCGCCGGTCGCGCCGCTGTTCTTGAGCGTTTCGAGATGGCGCTGCCCGAAGGCGAGATTGACTTCCGGGCGGTTGAGATCGCTCGGCCGCCCGGTGTAACCCAGCGCGCCCGAATGGTCTTGCGCCGCGGCGGGCATGATCTGCATCAGGCCGCGCGCACCCTTCGGGCTGACCACGGCGGCGCGGAAATTCGATTCCTGCAGCGAATGGGCGAAGGCGAGAGCGGGATCGACCTTCCAGCCGTCGACCGGCTGCCATTTGGGCGCGGGATAGCGCAGCGAGGGGTCGGCATGGCCGCCGCGCGGCACGTTGTGCGCCATCCACAGCTGAGTGGACGGCAGGCCGAGTTCGCGCGCGAGCCGGCACAGCGCGTCGAACTGGTCCGGATCGCCGATGCGGGCCTGGTGGCGCAGCACCTCGTCCGCCAGCTCGTCCCGCCCGATTTCGGACAGGGCGACCGCGACGCGCACATTGTCGACATCGCGCAGCCGCCGCCAGTCATTGGCGTCCAGATCTGCGGTCGCACCGGCTCCGGGCAGGGTCTCGCCCAATTGTTCGCGCGCCAGCATGCCGTAGAGCGTTTCGTCCATCCGCGCGGCACCGCGCAGCTCCTCCGCTGCGGCCTCTGGCTTGCGGCACCGCACCAGCGCGCGCGACGCCCAGTAATAGCCCGCCGCCGAAAGTTCCGGGTTGGCGGCCTGGCGCGCCGCGTCGCGGAACCCCTGCGCCGCCGGTTCGCAATGGCCCATCCGCCATGCGGCGAGCCCGGCGACCCAGGCCCCTTCGGCGACCCATGGGCCGCTGCCCTCGGCAACCGTCTGCGCCATGGCGAAGGCGGCCGGGTCCTGGTTCTCGATATAATAGCTCCAGGCGACGCGCTGGCGCCATTCGGCCCGCGCGGCGGAGCTGAGTGTCGCATCGATCCCGTCGAGGAGGAGCCGCGCGCCGTCCGGATCGTCGTTGACGATACGCTCGGTAATGGCGCTCGCGATGTCGGCGGGCATCGTCCCGTCCCGAATGCCGTCGGGCAGGATGCGCTTGGAGATGTAGGGCTGGCTTGTGAAGCTGTTCTGGCGCGGCAGGTAGGGCGCGCTCATCAGCCCGCGCTTCATGCCCAGATTGGTGATCTGCTCGGCCTGCGGCAGGCTGTCTCCCTTCGCCAGCCACGCCTGGATCGCGGGCAGTTCGATCCGCGGGGAATTGGCGTCGAGGTAGTATTCGGCCATCGCGACCTGCGTCAGCGGGCCGTCCGGCTTCTGCGCCAGCATCGTATCGACCTTGACCCAGTCTTGGCCGTCGATCGCGCGAAACAGGTCGGCGTAGAACGACCGCTCGTCGGAAGAGAGGAGCTGCGGCACGTTGCTGGACGTGGCGCGGGCGCGGAAATAATCGACCGCGCTGCTGTTCGCCATGGCGGGCGCGGGGAGCGCGCCCAGAGCGGCTATTCCGATCAGTGCGGCTGCGAAGCCCTTGCGTTTGGGTGCCATGATTTACCTATCCGTCCAAGCGAGCCAGTTGTGCCAGAACCGGGTTCGCGCCGCCTTGCGCTGTAGCAGGGTCGCGAAGTCGCCGGCTGGCAACAGGTCTATCCCTCCCCCGTCATGGTTAAAAATCCGTGTATTGTCAGCCTGCTGCGTCGGCTCGTGTGGAATGTGGGACAGGATGTTGCGACCGAAGCAAATAATGCGCTTCGGGCCGACCAGATCGATGTGGTGCGCCAGCAATTTCGCGTATCCGGCGCGACCGATTTCCTCCCAGTCGGGATGAAGCGTATGGCGGGGGAGGAGCGCCGCGAGGTACGCCGCGTCCGCGCCCACCGCCATGGCGCGCAGGATCGCATCGAGGAAGGCGCCCTTCGGCCCGGAAAGGAGCCGATCGTTGTCGCTCTCCTCCGGCTGTTCGACCACGACCATCAGTTCCGCGCCCGCGGCTCCGCGCGGCGCGACGCGCGGATAGGCCCCGCCGCGATCGATCGATGGATCCTCCAGCCACCACCTCCGAAACGATTCGAGATCGGTCGGCCAGTTCGCCGGATCGCCGCCCGCCTGCACGACCGGATCGGTTGCGATGCGAGAAATCGCCTCGCGTCCCTGAGGTGGGGGAGCGGGTTTGGGAACCTTGGGTGCCGCGCGCGGCTTGGTATCGGGAGAAGCGTCATCGGCAGCGCCGCCGGTTTCCGCGTCGAGCCATGCCGTAACGGCATCGCCGGTATCGATCGCGACCCCGGCATCGCGCCACCAGGCGAGCGCCGCGGCAATCTGCTCCCGAGCGGAAAGGGGTGGGGCTTCATCCGTCACGCAGGGCGGGTCTTGACCTGTCGCAAGGCACCAATCAAGGCATTTGCCGTATATTCCAAGCATTCCAATGGGGAAGGATTAGAGCGCATGAGCGAACGGGAATCGATGCCGTGCGACGTCGTGATCGTCGGGGGCGGGGTCGCCGGCCTCTCCGCCGCGATCAGGCTGAAGCAGATCAACGAAGAGCTGGAAGTCGTCGTGCTGGAGAAAGGCTCCGAGATCGGGGCGCATATTCTCTCCGGCGCGGTGGTCGATCCCAAGGCGCTCGACGAGCTGCTGCCCGACTGGCGCGAGATGGACTGCCCGATGGCGCAAACGCCGGTGACAGACAACTGGCATTGGCTGATGACGAAGGGTGGGAAGACGTCGATCCCGCACCTCGCCATGCCGCCGTTCATGTCCAACAACGGGTGCTACACCGGGTCGCTGGGCAATCTCGCCCGCTGGCTGGGCGAGCAGGCCGAGGGGCTGGGCGTAATGGTCTTCCCCGGCTTCCCCGCATCCGAAGTGCTGTTCGACGATAGCGGCGCGGTCGCGGGCGTCATCACGCAGGACATGGGCGTGGCGGCGGATGGCAGCCACAAGCCCGATTACCAGCCGGGCATGGAAATCCACGCGAAATACACCCTCTTCGCAGAGGGCGCGCGCGGCAACCTGACCAAGAAGATGAAGGCGAAGTTCGACCTGGAGGCGGATTGCCAGCCGCAGGTCTACGGCCTCGGCATCAAGGAATTGTGGGACATCCCGGCGGACAAGCATGTGCCGGGCCGCGTGATCCACACGCAAGGCTGGCCGCTGGCCGAAAGCGATACCTGGGGCGGGGGCTTTCTTTACCACCAGGCGAACGGGCAGGTCGCGCTCGGCTTCGTGACGGCGCTCGACTACAAGAACCCCTACGTCTCGCCGTTCCAGGAATTCCAGCGCTGGAAACAGCATCCGGCGATCCGCGAATATCTGGAGGGCGGCACCCGCGTCGCCTATGGCGCGCGCGCAATCAACGAAGGCGGCTGGCAAAGCGTGCCCAAGCTCGCCTTCCCCGGCGGCGCGCTGATCGGCTGCGCGGCGGGCTTCGTCAACGTGCCCCGGATCAAGGGCAGTCATACCGCGATGAAGAGCGGCATGCTCGCCGCCGAGAGCGCGGCGGCGGCCATCGCCGCAAGCCATGAAAAGACCGAGCTGGCCGATTACGACGCGAACCTGCGCGACAGCTGGATCGCCAAGGAACTGAAGCAGGTGAAGAATGCGCAGCCGCTGGTCGCCAAGTTCGGCGGCGATGTCGGCACGATCCTGGCGGGCGTCGATATGTGGATGCGCCAGCTGAAGATCGGCCTGCCACTCTCCATGAAGCATCACCGCGATTACGAGGAGTTGCAGCGCGCCGACCTGCACCAGCCGATCGCCTATCCGAAGCCCGATGGCGAGATCAGCTTCGACCGGCTGACCAGCGTCGCCTACAGCTTCACCAACCATGCCGAAGACCAGCGCAACCACTTGCTGGTGGAGGACATGGAGCTGCAGAAGCGCAGCGAGCTCGGCGTCTATGCCGGTCCCTCGACCCGCTACTGCCCCGCGGGCGTGTACGAATGGGTCGAGAACGAGGATACGGGCGAGCCCAAATTCGTGATCAACTCGCAGAACTGTGTCCACTGCAAGACCTGCGACATCAAGGACCCGAACCAGAACATCGAATGGACCACGCCCGAGGGTGGCGGCGGGCCGAACTATCCTAATATGTAGGTCCTCCCCGATCCGGGGAGGGGACCATGCGCAGCATGGTGGAGGGGCGAGCATGATCATCGATCGACGCAACAGCGTGAAGCTCGCCCGCAAACTCCGCAGCGAGATGACCCCGCCGGAGGTCGCCTTGTGGGCCGAGTTGCGGAAACGACCCGGTGGGTTCAAATTTCGTCGCCAACATCGCCTCGGTTGTGGTTCGCATCGGGCAAATCGGTCGTGAAAGAGAGTATGCGATGAGACTGCATGGTGGGTCGCCCCTCCACCAGCGTGCGGCTGGTCCCCCTCTCCGTGCCGGGGAGGATTGAGTGCGCGAGATAGCCTACGCCAAGATCAACCTTGCGCTGCATGTCCGCGCGCGGCGGGACGATGGGTATCATGCGCTCGAGACGCTCTTCGCCTTCGTGGATGCGGGCGACACGCTGACCGCTCGCCCGGCGGAGGCCGACCGGGTCGAGACCGTTGGCGAGTTTGCGGGTACGCTAAGCGATCCGTTCGACAATCTGGTTGCGCGCGCGCTGAATGAACTGCACCGGCAGGACAGTCTTACGATCAAGCTGGAGAAGAACCTCCCCGTCGCGGCGGGGCTGGGCGGGGGCTCGGCCGATGCCGGGGCGGTCTTCCGCATAGTGCGCGCGTTGCACGGCCTGCCCGACGACTGGCGGGAACGCGCCGCGAAGCTGGGGGCCGATGTGCCTGCCTGTGTCGAGAGCGTCGCCTGCATCGGGCGCGGTACGGGCACCGAGCTGGACCCGATCGAGAACGACCTGGCGGGCACGCATGTCCTGCTGGTCAATCCCCGCACGCCGCTTTCCACCGGCCCGGTCTTCGCGCATTGGGACGGGCGTGATCGCGGTGCCATGCCGGGCGGAACCGTGCGCGAGATCGCGCTGGCCGGGCGCAACGATCTGGAAGGCCCGGCAATCGCGCTATGCCCGCCGATCGCAGGCGTGCTCGCCGCGCTGGCCGAAAGCAACCCGCTGCTCGCGCGCATGTCGGGCTCCGGCGCGACCTGCTTCGCTTTGTATTCGAGCGCCGAATCCCTACATGAAGCCGCAGAAATGCTGGCCCGGGACCATGCGGGCTGGTGGCAGATGCGAGGACGATTGCGATGATGATTGACGACAAGCCCTATCGCCAGGTCGGTGAACCGGTGCCGGGGAAGATCGTCTGCGTCGCGGATCATGCATCGAATTATGTGCCCGAGGACATTCCGCTCGGCATTCCCGACCGGCTGCTCGACACGCATATCGCGGTCGATATCGGCGTGAACGGCATGGCCGAGCGACTGGCGCGGCGGCACGCCATCCCGGCGCATATTGCCACCGTCAGCCGCCTGGTGGTCGACCTCCACCGGACAGAGGACGATCCGGCGGCGATCCCGATGACCAGCGACGGGCACACCATCCCCGGCAATATCGGTGCCGACCGCGAGATGCGGCTAGACCGTTTCCACCGCCCGTATCACGAGGCGCTGGCCAAGTGGCTCGATGCCGCGCAGCCCGAGCTGATCGTGGCGCTCCATACCTTCACGGCCGACCTTGAGAGCAAGGAGGAAGAGCGGCCGTGGGAAGTGGGCCTGCTCTACAATCAGGACGATTCCGCCGCCCGCCACGCGATGCGGCTTTTCGGGGAAGAAGGCCTGACCGTGGGCGACAACCAGCCCTATTCAGGCAAGCAGCTGAATGCGACGATGGACCGCCATGCGGAGGCGCACGGGCGGCGCTATCTCACGATCGAGATCCGGCAGGACCTGGTTCAGACCGAGGCCGATCAGTCGCGCTGGGCCGCGCTGGTTGCCGATATCGCCAATCGCACAGCACTTGCGCTGAAGGGCGGGTAAAGAAAACCCGTTTCGACAGCGCCGCCGCGTTCCCCTAGGGTCGCGACCCCGACCGCCGACGACCGACAGGATTTTCGCAATGCCCGCCTACCGTTCCCGCACCTCCACCCATGGCCGCAACATGGCGGGCGCGCGCGGGCTTTGGCGCGCGACGGGGATGAAGGACGAGGATTTCGGCAAGCCGATCGTCGCCGTCGTCAATTCCTTCACCCAGTTCGTGCCGGGCCATGTCCACCTGAAGGATCTGGGCCAGATGGTCGCGCGCGAGATCGAGGCGGCGGGCGGCGTCGCCAAGGAATTCAACACCATAGCGGTCGATGACGGGATCGCGATGGGCCATGACGGCATGCTCTATTCGCTGCCGAGCCGCGATCTGATCGCCGACAGCGTCGAATACATGGTCAACGCCCACTGCGCCGATGCGATGGTGTGCATCTCCAATTGCGACAAGATCACGCCCGGCATGCTGATGGCGACCATGCGGCTCAACATCCCCACCGTGTTCGTGAGCGGCGGGCCGATGGAAGCGGGCAAGGTCGTGGTGAAGGGGCAGGAACGCGCCCTCGACCTGGTCGATGCGATGGTTGCCGCGGGCGACGAGAGCTACACCGACGAGGAAGTGGCGAGCATCGAGCGCTCCGCCTGCCCGACCTGCGGATCGTGCAGCGGCATGTTCACCGCCAATTCGATGAACTGCCTGACCGAAGCGCTGGGCCTTTCCCTGCCCGGCAACGGCTCGACATTGGCGACCCATGCCGACCGCAAGAGCCTGTTCCTGCGGGCGGGGCGGCTGGCGGTGGCGCTGTGCAAGCGGTATTACGAGGAAGACGACGAAAGCGTGCTGCCGCGCACCATCGCGGGCAAGACCGCGTTCGAGAACGCCATGAGCCTCGACATAGCGATGGGCGGCTCGACCAATACGGTGCTGCATTTGCTCGCCGCGGCGCACGAGGCGGAGGTCGATTTCACCATGGCCGACATCGACCGGCTCAGCCGCCATGTCCCATGCTTGTGCAAGGTCGCGCCCGCGAAGTCCGACGTTCACATGGAGGATGTCCATCGCGCGGGCGGGATCATGGCGATCCTGGGCGAACTGGACCGGGCGGGGTTGCTCGATACGGCGGTGCCGACGGTCCATAGCCCGACCATGGCCGACGCGCTGGACGATTGGGACGTGGTGCGCACGGGGCAGCCGACCGTGCACGATTTTTACCGCGCGGCGCCCGGCGGCGTGCCGACGCAGACCGCCTTCAGCCAGGACCGGCGCTGGGATGCGGTCGATCTCGACCGCGAAGGTGGGGTGATCCGCGCCAGGGAACACGCCTTCAGCCAGGATGGCGGGCTCGCCGTGCTCTACGGCAACCTCGCCGAGGATGGCTGCATCGTGAAGACCGCGGGCGTGGACGACAGTATCCTCACCTTTCACGGCCCCGCGCGGGTGTTCGAGAGCCAGGACGCCGCCGTCGCCGCGATCCTGACCGACCAGGTGCGCGAAGGCGATGTGGTCGTGATCCGCTACGAAGGGCCGCGCGGCGGGCCGGGCATGCAGGAAATGCTCTACCCGACCAGCTATCTGAAATCGAAGGGGCTGGGGAAGGATTGCGCGCTCATCACCGACGGGCGCTTTTCCGGCGGCACCTCGGGTCTGTCGATCGGCCACGCCTCGCCCGAAGCGGCGGAAGGCGGAACGATCGGGTTGGTGAAGGAAGGCGACCGGATCGAGATCGACATTCCCAATCGCACGATCAATCTCGCGGTGGATGCCGCGACGCTGGCGAAACGGCGCGAGGCGATGGATGCATCGGGCTGGAAACCGACTTCGCCGCGTAGCCGCAAGGTTTCGGTCGCCCTGCGCGCCTACGCCGCGATGGCGACCAGTGCGGCGAAGGGCGCGGTGCGCGACGTGACGCGGATTGAGGACGCATGAGCGGGCGGGGTCGCTTCGGTTCCATCGCGCTGGTCGCGCTTGCGCTGGCGGGCTGCGACAATTCGTCCCAGGGCGATGCCACGGGCCTTTCCGCCGCGATAGACAACGCCAACCCGCCGCTGGAATGCGCGCCGTCGGGCGCGGCCACCTTCGCGCCCGACTGTACGCTGGAGCGGGTGGGATCGAGCGACCACTGGCGGGTGACCAACCCCGATGGCAGCTTCCACCGGCTGGACAAGGGCGACAGCCCGAGCGGCTATGTCGCCGCCGCGGGTGTCGATCGTGGGTCGTCCGAGATCGCGGGCGATTACATCGTGATGACGATCGGGCGCGACCGCTATCGCTGGCCTGCTCCGAAGAGCCGCAATGCCCGCTGATCCGGTCCTCACCGCGAACGAAATGCGCCGGGCCGAACAGCGACTGGTCGAGCAGGGCATTTCCGAGCGCGAGCTGATGCAGCGTGCCGGCGAGGGCGCGGCGCATTGGGTCTGGCGTCTCGCCGCCGGTCGCGCGGTCACGGTACTGTGCGGCCCCGGCAATAATGGCGGCGACGGCTATGTGATTGCCGCCGAGCTGGCGCGGCGTGGCGGCGAAGTGCGCGTGGTCGCGCCGCTCGATCCCGCGACTGACACGGCAAAGGCGGCGCGGGACCATTGCCCGGTCGATGTCTCTTGCGATGGCGACGGCGCGAACGGCGCGGTGTTCGTCGATGCGCTGTTCGGCAGCGGACTTTCGCGCCCGCTCTCCGACGATTTGCAGGCGCTCGTCGCGACACTCCACGAAGCGCACGACCACGCCGTCGCCATCGATCTGCCGAGCGGGGTGGAGACCGATCGGGGGCGCTGCCTGAACCGGGTGCCGGAGTACGACCTGACCCTCGCGCTCGGCGCGTGGAAGATCGCGCATTTCACCGGTGAGGGCGCGCTGAAGACCGGCGAATTGCGGCTGGTCGATATCGGCGTCGAGCATATCGAAGAGGGCAGAAGGCTTACGCAGGCACCTCGCTTTCGCGCCCCCGAACCGGACGCCTACAAATACACCCGCGGCTTGCTGGCGGTGGTCGGTGGGGAGATGCCGGGCGCCGCGCTCCTCGCCTCGCATGCGGCGATGGGCGCGGGAGCGGGCTATGTGAAGCTGCTGGCGAGCCACTCCCATCCCGACGTCCCGGCGGATCTCGTGCTGGACGAGAGCGACCTGTCCGAGGCGCTGCGGGACGATCATATCCGCGCGATCCTGGCGGGGCCGGGTCTAGGGCGAAGCGAGCGATCGCGCGAGCGGCTGGCGGCGGTTCTCGGCACGGGGGCGAGAGCGGTACTGGATGCCGACGCGCTCCATCTGCTCGATCCCGACATGCTCGAAGGGGTGGACGCCACCCGCCTGCTGCTGACCCCGCACGAGGGCGAACTGGCGAAGCTGTGCGAAGCGTTCGAGGTCGATGGCGATACCAAGCTCGACCGCGCGCTGGCGCTCCATGATGCGATCGGAGCGGCGGTGCTCGCCAAGGGGCCGGACACGCTGCTGGTGGCCGAAGGCGATACGCTGTTCTTCCCGCGTGGGCCGAGCTGGTTGTCGGTCGCGGGCACCGGCGATGTGCTGGCGGGCACGATCGCGTCCCGGCTTGCCACCGGTGACAGCATTACCGACGCCGCGACGGCTGGCGTCTTCCTCCAGCACCGAGCCGCGACGCTGGCCGGTCCGGCCTTTTCCGCACGCGATCTCGCCGAGGCGGTGCAGGAGGCGTTCGCGCAGTTCCTGTGAGCGGCGGGGAGGAGATCGTCCGGATCGCCGCCAAGGGCGATGGCGTGACCGCGAGCGGTACGCATGTGGCGGGCGCGGCGCCGGGCGACCGGCTGGGCGAAGACGGGGCGATCGTGCCCGGGCCGCACCATGTCATGCCGCCCTGCCGCCACTTCGCAATCTGCGGGGGGTGCCAGTTGCAGCACGCCGACGAGCGCGCGCTGGCGCAATTCGTTACCGACCGGGTGGTCTTCGCGGCGCAGGGGCAGGGGATCGAGGCCGAGCTGGTTGCCCCGGCGCATCTTTCCCCGCCACGAAGCCGCCGCCGGGCCACGCTGCATGCGGCGCGCGCGGGCAAGCGTGTCGCGATCGGCTTTCGCGAGGCGCGCTCCAACCGGATGGTCGATATGGCCGAATGCCATGTGCTTCGGGCCGAACTCTTCGCGCTGGTCGAGCCTTTGCGCGGTCTCCTCTCGCGCTGGGATCGCCTCGCCGTCGATATCGACCTGACCGTCACCGAGCGGGGGATTGCCTGTGATATCCGCGGCATCGCGCCCGATGGACTGGCGCAGACCGAGGCTCTGCTCGATTTCGCGCGCGACTATGCACTCGCTCGCCTGACGGTGGACGATGGGGCCGGGCCGTTGCCGCAATGGGAGCCCGAACCCGCCACCGTCACGCTCGGCGGTGTGCCCGTCGCCTTGCCGGTCGGAGCCTTCCTGCAGGCGAGTCAGGATGGCGAGGCGGCGCTGGTCGCGGCGGCGCGCGACTGGTTGGGTGAAACGAAGACCGTGGCCGATCTGTTTTCCGGCCTGGGTACCTTTGCCCTCGCGCTGGCGGGACCGGCGAAGGTGCTGGCGGTCGAGGCGGCGCGCGACGCGCATCTGGCGAACCAAGCGGCGGCGCGGGCGCATGGACGGCCGGTGTTTGCGCAGCATCGCGACCTGTTCCGCAATCCGTTGTCGGCAGAGGACCTCGGAAAGTTCGACGCGGTGCTGCTCGACCCACCCCGTGCCGGGGCGCGCGAGCAGGTCGACCGGATCGCGCAAAGCACGCTGTCGCGCGTGGTCTATGTCAGCTGCAATCCGGCGAGCTGGGCGCGCGATGCACGGCGCTTGGTGGAGACGGGCTTCACGCTGAAGGAACTGCGCCCCGTCGGCCAATTCCGCTGGTCGACCCATGTCGAGCTGGCGAGCCTGTTCGTCCGCTAGGCGCGCAGCATGTCCAGCAATTGCGCCTCCAGCCAGTCGCGCGCGTGGGGCTCGACATAGGCGTGGCTTGCACGCTCGCAGCGGCGGATGCGCGAATCTTCTGCGTCCCAGGCACCCTCGAACATCTGCGCGGTGCGGTCGGCGGTGGCGAGGAGGATCGCGGTCGGCCCGTCGAAGCCGGAAAGCCCGGTCGCCATGCGCTGCGCCAACCCGCCGGGCGCGGCGGCCGCGCGCGCCGCGCGGACCAGCCCGCGCGCCAGCTTGCCCAGATCGACCCCGCCGGTGGCAAGGCGGCGCAACTCCGCCGGGTTGGTCAGCTTGGACAGGTAACGCGCGCGGATCGCGTCGGGCGGTGGCAGGGCATCCTGCTGCTGTGCCGTTTCCTCGATAGTCCACGGGTTGGACAGGATCAGCGCGTCGCACCCCGCGCCACCAGCCAGCATCAGCGCGCTCGCCGCGTCGCCATTGCCGAAGGCGACCACCCGCGAGACCTTGGGCGCGATCCCGCGAAAGGCGTCGATCGCGGCGCGAATGTCGTCCGCGCTCTTCTCGAAACCGCGATTGGCACCGCTGCTGTCGCCGACCCCCCGCCGGTCGTAGCGAAAGACGGGAAATCCCTGCGCCGCGATACGCTCGGCGAGGTGCGCCTGGCCGGAAAAGGCACCCGAGCGGACTTCGTTGCCGCCGGTCACGATCAGCAGGCCGCTCGCCTCGCGCCCGCTGTCGAGCGTTCCGGCAAGCGTCTCGCCCGCGCAGGGAAAGGTGAAATGCAGGCGGCTCACTCCGGGTTCTCCGATGACCCCGGATTCTCGGAAGAAAGCGTATGGGTGATGATGGCGACCAGCGCGTCGGCCTGGTCGGAATCGGCGTCGGGCTCAGCGCGCAGCCACAGCGGATTGCCGCAGATATCGCTCTGAGCGATCGTCTTGCGCACCGGGTCGGGCGTGTATTCCGCGCCTTCGAGTTCCGAGAACAGTGTCGGTCCGAGCTGCCACCCGGCGAGCTCGACGCCCTCCCTCCGACCGGTTTCGGCGATCGCATCGGAGCTTTCCTCGCGCCCCGCCTCCCGCGCGGCGATCGTGCGCGCACGGATCATCCCGCGCAGGATCTGGCGACCGCCGATCGGGGCGTAATCCCATCCGTGCGTCCCGGCGGGCACCAGCAGCGCTCCGGCACGCACGGCAAGGGCGTGGGTCGTGCGGAAATGCGCCGCCGCGCTCGCCATGGCGGCGCGCCAGCCGGCGAGCGATTGCTCGCCCAGCGGCGCGGTGCTCTCGTTCCAGCCGGGCAAGTCGGGCAGTACGCTGTCCACCCCGGCACGGCCGAGCCGACGCATCACCGCCGCCAGCTGCGCGCGCAGCTTGTTCGCCTCGTCGAACAGCGGCGGAATGACGAGCACGCGTTGCGCATGTCCGTCATCCTGGACGCGCGCCATTTCGCCGGCGGTCTCGCCGCCGGATCGGGGACAGGGCCATTCTACGAACATGGGCGGGGGCGTCAGCCCTCGACGACCTTCGCTTCGGCAAAGGCGAGCAGGGCGCCATAGGTCTCGAGCATTTCGCCATCGACGTCGTCGTCTTCGATCTCGATGTCGAGGCGGTCTTCGAGCTCGGTCAGCAGGCCCGCCACGGCCATCGAATCGAGTTCGGGCAGATGGCCGAAAAGGCCGGTATCGGCGTCGAATTTGGCAACCTCTTCGGCATCGAGGCCGAGGATGTCGGTCAGGATTGCGCGCAATTCGGCGTCCACCTTCGCGCGGCTGGCGCCGATATCGCTGTGGAGAGGATCTGTCGCCATCACAATTCCTGTTGCGCCCCGAAAACCGGCGCTCCCTAGCTGTGTCGCCGCGCCCGTGCAAGCGTATGCACGATGCGCCTGGCCAGTGGCGGCCAGGCGCGCGGGATGCGCGCATCGAGGCAATCGAGGCGAAAACGCGGGGGAACTTCCTCCATCCTCCGCCAGCGCGACCAGCGGCCTGGCATCGCCCCTTGCAAGACATCGACCGTGTCGTGATAGCTGACCGCGATCGCATTCACGAGGCTGCTCCGTAGTTCCATGACTCTATCGCCGGACCCGACGCCCAGACCGCTCGACCATCTCGCCGAGAGGGGAGAGGGCGATGCGCCGGCGCTGGTGCTGCGCGAGCGGACGCTTACCTACCATGACTTAAGAGGCCGTGTCGCAGCGCTTGCGGCATGGTTGCAGGCGGAGGTGGGCGAGCCCGGAGCGCGGGTCGCGAGCTGGGCGGGGAAGACCGAACTGACCTGCCTGCTGCCGCTGGCCGCGGCGCGGGCCGGGCTGGTGCACGTGCCGGTCAACCCGGTGCTGAAGCGCGCGCAGGTGGCGCATATCCTGGCGGATAGCGGGGGGGCACTGCTGATGGGGCAGGTCGCGCGGCTCAAAACTCTCGAAGATGGCGACGTGCCCGAACCCTGCCGCGTTCTGACGGAGGAAGAGGCGTGGAGCGCGGTGGAAGCTCGTGCCGGTTCGCTCGGCCCGTCCGACGCGGACACCGATGCGCTGGCCGCGATCCTCTATACCAGCGGCTCGACCGGGCGACCCAAGGGCGTGATGCTGAGCCATGCGAATATGTGGCTGGGCGCGGTCTCGGTCGCGCATTATCTCGGCATGGCGGCGGACGATGTGGTCCTGGGCGTGTTGCCACTGAGTTTCGACTACGGCCAGAACCAGCTTTTCAACGCCTGGTATGCGGGCGCGAGTGTGGTGCCGCTCGACTACCTCCTGCCGCGCGACGTGGTGAAGGCGTGCGCGAAGCATCGGGTGACGACAATTGCCGCCGTGCCGCCGCTGTGGATCCAGCTGACCGAGATCGACTGGCCTGAGGAAGCGAGCGGGCCGGTGCGGCGGCTGACCAATTCGGGTGGCGCACTGACTGTGGAACTGGTCCGCGACATGCGCCGGAGCTTCCCCGATGCGCGGCTCTATCCCATGTACGGCCTGACCGAGGCGTTCCGTTCGACCTATCTCGATCCCGCTCTGGTGGAAACGCACCCGACCTCGATGGGCCGCGCGATCCCCTTCGCCGAGATCATGGTGATCGACGACCAGGGGCGCGTGGCCGATACCGGGGCCGAGGGTGAGCTCGTGCATTGCGGGCCGCTGGTGGCGCACGGGTACTGGCAGGATGCGGAGCGGACCGCCGAACGCTTCCGGCCCGCGCCCGCGCAGTCCCGATATGGCGGCACCGCCGTCTGGTCGGGCGACCGGGTGCGGCGCGCGGACGACGGCTTGCTCTATTTCGTCGGGCGGCGCGACGCGATGATCAAGAGCGCGGGCAATCGCATCAGTCCGCAGGAGCTGGAGGATGCGGCGCGCGCCACCGGGCTCGTCGCCGAGGCGGTCGCCTTAGGGGTGAAGGACGAGCGGCTGGGGCAGGCGGTGCATCTGGTGGTACGGCCCCTCGCGGGCGCGCAGCATGCCGAGGCGCAATTGCCGAAACTGCTGGCGAAAGAGCTGCCGAATTTCATGCAGCCGCAAGTGATCCACTGGCGCGAGACGCTGCCGCTCAACCCTAACGGCAAGCTCGACCGGGCCGCCATTGCGCGGGAGATAGGGGCATGAAGACGGCGAAGCCCAAACCGCTTGGTCCGATCCCGGCGGGTTACGAGGCGATCGATGGCGAACTCGCGATCGGTGGCCGCACTGCGTCCGACCTGGTCGCCGAAGCGGGCGACACGCCGCTTTTCGTCTATTCGCGCGACCTGATCGCCGCGACGATGCAGCGCTTGCGCGCGGCGATGCCCGAACGCCTGGGCATCAACTACGCGATCAAGGCCAATCCGCACCCCGACCTGCTCGCCTTCATGCGCGATCTGGTCGACGAATACGACATCGCGTCGGCAGGCGAGTTGGCGATCGTGCAGAACGTCGGGATCGATCCCGCGATGGTCAGCTTCGCCGGGCCGGGCAAGCGCGATCGCGAGCTGGAGGCGGCGATCGCGGCGGGCGTGACGCTGAACCTCGAATCGGGGAACGAGGCGCGCCGCGCGCTGGTGATCGGCGACCGGCTGGGAACGACGCCGCGGCTTGCGATCCGCGTGAACCCCGACTTCGACATGAAGGGATCGGGCATGAAGATGGGCGGCGGGGCGAAGCCGTTCGGCATCGATGCGGCGCGCGTGCCCGCGCTTGCTCGCGATATCATTGCCGCCGGGGCCGACTGGCGCGGCCTGCATATCTACACCGGGAGCCAGGCGCTCTCCGCGGAGGCCGTGATCGAGACGCAGGCCAACGTGCTGGCGCTGGCCCATGCCATCGCGACCGATATCGGCGGTCCGTTGCCCAAGTTGAACATGGGCGGGGGGTTCGGCATTCCCTATTTCGCGGGCGACGCACCGCTCGATATCGACGCTGTCGGCTCCGCGCTGAAGGAGCGGTTCGACGCGCTGCCCGATACGCTGGCAGACACGCATCTGTGCATCGAGCTGGGGCGCTATCTCGTCGGTCTGGCGGGCGTCTATCTCACCCGGATCGTCGACCGGAAGGACAGCCATGGGGAGACCTTTCTTGTCACCGATGGCGGGCTGCATCACCAACTTGCCGCCTCGGGCAATTTCGGCACGGTGGTGCGCCGCAACTATCCCGTCGCGATTGCCAGCCGCTTCGCTGCCGAGCCCGAAGAGGTGGCGAATGTTGTCGGGTGCCTGTGCACGCCCCTCGACCGGCTGGCCGAGCGGGCACAATTGCCGGTGGCACAGGTGGGCGACCTCGTCGCCGTGTTCTGTGCCGGTGCCTATGGCGCGACCGCGTCCCCCGCGCAGTTCCTCGGGCAGGGGCCGGCGCGCGAGATCCTCGTTTAGGGGTTCCCTTCGTTAACGCTTATCGCCCGGCCGTTCAGGTGCCCGAACCCGGTCCGAACTAACCGGATATTCACCCTTTTCCCGCAGGTACCGCGTGCTTCGCGTCCGCTTGTCGCAATATATCGAGAACTCCATCGTGTCCGTTGGGGCCGGGACCAGACCACCGCCTCCGCCCTGTCGGGCCTGCGCTATGAATTCTGAAACCCGCAAGGGAGACGACGATGTTTGACGATTTCTATGGTCTGACCGGGCGCCCGTTCCAGCTCACGCCCGACCCGGCGTTCTATTTCGAGAGCGCGACGCATCGCAAGGCTCTGTCCTATCTCGGATATGGCATGGCGCAGGGCGAGGGCTTCATCGTCATCACCGGCGAGATCGGGGCGGGTAAGTCCACTCTCGTCGCGCACCTGACGAAGAAGATCGATCCCGAACAGATGACGGTCGGGCAGATCGTCACCAGCAGCCTGGATGGCGAGGAAATGGTTCATCTCGTCGCGCAAAGCTTCGGCCTGGCGGTCGAGGGGCGCGACAAGGCGAGCGCGCTGGGCGAGATCGAGGCTTTCCTGCACGAGGAAGCGCGGGCCGGGCGCCGCTGCCTGCTGGTGGTGGACGAATCGCAGAACCTGTCCAGCGAGGCGTTAGAAGAGCTGCGGATGATGTCGAACTATCAGCTCGGCTCCCACCCGCTGCTCCAACAACTCCTGCTGGGTCAGCCCGAGTTCAAGGCGATGCTCGCCGATAGCGACCGGCTGGAGCAATTGCGCCAGCGAGTCATCGCCACACATCATCTGGGCGCGATGCAGCGCGAGGAGGTGCGGCCCTATATCGAACACCGCCTCGAATGCGTCGGCTGGCAGGGCGAACCGGCGTGGGACGACGACGTGTTCGCCGGAATTTTCGCCGCGACGGGTGGTATCCCGCGCCGGATCAACCAGGTCGCGACGCGCCTCCTGCTGCTCGGCGCGGTCGAGCAGCGCACCCGCATCGACGCGGCGATGCTGCGTTCGGTTTTGGAAGAGATGGACAGCGACAACAGCCTGCCCGGCGCGGCGGAGACCATGCAGGACAATGAGCGCGATACGCCGGGCGGATCGCGCGAACCCGATCCCATCCAAGACCATGCGGAAAGTGAAGAGCCCGCCGAACCCGAAGACGACGGTATCTTTGCCGGCGGTTTCGCGCTCGATGCCGACGCCTTCGACGATTTGCAGCCTGCGACTTATCGCGGGTCGTCGCCTTCCGCCGACATTGCCCGGCCGTTCGAAAGACCATCGGGCGTGGAAGGGGACACCAGCGACGAGGAACATGACGACGATGCATCGCCCACCGAGCAGCCAGTCCCGTTCGCCGTGGTCGCGAGGACGGACTCCGAACCTGCGGCCGAACCCGATACGGGGCGCGAAGACCGCGATGCGCTGCTGAAGCGTATCGAAATGCTCGAGGCGCGGCTCGAGGAGCAGGAGCGGGGCGTCAGACACGTCATCGCGCTTCTGATCGAATGGCTGGAGGACGGCGCGCGCGAAGCCGCCTGACCTCTCCCGGTTTGTCGATGACGGCATGGCATTGCGGGAGGTCGACAATGTCCGCCGCGGGCTGCCCTATTGCGTCGCTAATGGCCTCTCGTGCAGAACTGCCGCAGGAGCGCCGCCCAGCGGTGTTCTACTTTCACTCATGGAAAGTCGATCCCTACCACCGGCACCTGCCAGTTGCGCCGCTCCGCTCGCACTTGCAGCAGCCGACCGCCTCCCCGGCGAATCACTTTAGGTTAATTTCGCACAATTTTTTTGCCTCCTTGGCCGTCGTTTGGTAACAATTGCGTGGAAGCGGTGATCCAACCGGGGGCGCAGATGGATCAAGCAGCACGTGAGTTCGATAGCCGGGTCGGCATGGATCCGGAGCAGGAAGATCCTGCAGAAGCGGGCGGACGCTCGGTCTTCGCCGGGTGGAGCGAGCCTGTTCCGGAAGGGTTGTTCGAACTTTCCGAACTCGATGTGTTCTACGAAACGGCGAGCCAGAGCCTTTGGACCTTCATGCGGCCGGATGGCCGGGCGAGTTTCACGCCCACAATGCTGCACGACTTCGAACGGTGGCAGCGCCTGATCGGCGAAGGGTTCGGGACGGACAAGGTCCCCTTGCGCTTCCTGATCCTGGGCAGCCGCGCGCCCGGCGTGTTCTGCTATGGCGGCGATCTCACGCTCTTCCGGCAACTGATCCTCGAAGGCAATCGGGCCGGGCTGGTCCGCTATGGTCATCGCTGCTGCGAGATCCTCCACCGTAATATCCACACGCTCGGCATCCCGATGCTGACCGTGGGGCTGGTGCAGGGCGCAGCGCTAGGCGGTGGGTTCGAGGCGCTGCTGTCGTTCGACTATATCATCGCCGAACGCAGCGCGACCTTCGGCCTGCCCGAAATCATGTTCGGCCTGTTCCCCGGCATGGGCGCGCACGCGCTGCTCAGCCGGATGATCGGCAGCGCGATGGCGGATCGCCTGATCGTGTCGAACGAGACCTTCACGGCGCAGCAGATGTACGATCTCGGCCTCGTCCACCACATCGCGGAGGATGGCGAGGGGGTGGAAGCGACCCGCGCCTTCGTCAGGAAGTCGGATCGGCGTCATGCCGGGCTGGTGGCGGGGCGACGTGCGATGAAGATGACCTGGCACCTCGAACTTGCCGAGCTGTGCCGGATCACGGAGCTGTGGGCGGATGCCGCCCTGCAGCTGGGCGAGCAGGACCTTCGGCTGATGGCCCGGCTCGCCGCAGCGCAGGAACGGCGCCGGATGGTCTAGCGCGCGTCGACGAGGATGACCTCGGCAGGCTCGATCGCCTCGACGGTCAGCCTGTCTTCGCCCGTGACCGCGACGCCGTCGCGGGCATTGGCCTCCTTGCCGTTGACCGTGATGCGGCCTTTCGCCGCGACCAGGTAGACATGCCGTCCCGGCTCGGTGGTCCATTTTGCGTTCTGGCCTGCCTCCAGCGTCACCGCCGCGACGCGCGCATCGGCGTTGATCGGCAGCGTTTCGTCATCGCTACCGGCCTTGGCCGCGAGAACCTCGAACCCACCCTCGCGCGTCGAGGAGGGGAATTCGCGCTGGCTCCAGCCCGGCTTCTCGCCGCGCCGGTCGGCTTCGATCCAGATCTGGAACAGCGTGGTGGCCTCGTCCTCCAGATTGAATTCGGCATGGCGGATGCCGGTACCCGCGCTCATCACCTGCACGTCGCCCGCTCCCGTTCGCCCGCGATTGCCCAGCGAATCCTCGTGCGTGATCGCACCGGTACGGACGTAGGTGACGATTTCCATGTTGTCGTGCGGATGCGGCGGGAAGCCGCTCTTGGCCGCGATCGTGTCGTCGTTCCACACCCGGATCGCGCCCCAGCCCATGCGGGCGGGGTCGTAGTAACCGGCGAAGCTGAAATGGTGATGCGCGTCGAGCCAGCCGTGATTGGCCGCGCCGAGGCTGTCGAACGGTCGTATTTCGATCATGTCGGTAGTCCCACATCGGCGGGGTTGCCTGTCCGCCGGAACGGGTGGGAGATGGGAAGCGGCGCGGCCCCCGTCAATCGCTGCCGTGGCCGAGTGCCATGTATTGCGGGCTCTGCATCTCTTCCAGCCGGCTGACGGTGCGCGCGAATTCGAAACTGCCGTCGCCATCCGGGTAGAGGTTCTCCGGCTCGACCGCGGCAGTGGCGAAGAACTTCACCTTCAGCTCGTACAGCGCGTCGACCAGCTTGGTAAACCGGATTGCCTCGTTGCGCCGGTCGGAGTCCATCTGCGGGATGCCGACGACGATCACGGTATGATAAGCACGCGCGATAGCGAGATAGTCCGCCGCGCCGCGGTTTTCACCGCATAGCCGCTTGAAGCTGAAGACCGCCACGCCCTTCAGGCTCTTGGGCACATGCAGCGTGCGACCGCCGCCGAGATCGAGATCGGCGGAGGGGACATGCGCAGCGTCTTCGGGCTTGTAATCGGTCAGGCGGAAGAACGCCTCGCGAACCTGCTCGGTCGATGCTTCACCCAGCGGCGTGTGCCAGGTGTCGAGTTCGCCCAGCCGGTCCAGCCGATAATCGGTCGGGCCGTCGAGCGCGACCACGTCCAGCTCCGCCTCGATCAGATCGATGAAGGGCAGGAATAGCGAGCGATTGAGCCCGTCCTTGTAAAGATCGGACGGCGGCCGGTTGCTGGTGGTGACGACCGTCACGCGTTCGTCGCGGATCAGAGCGGTGAACAGCCGGCTCATGATCGCTGCGTCGGCGGTGTTGTTGACGACCATTTCGTCGAAGGCGAGCAACCGCACGTCTTCCGCGATCCGCTTCGCCACCGGGGCGATGGGGTCGCCGCGTTGACCCTCGCGCTCCTCGCGGATCATCGCGTCGACTTCGAGCATAAAGGCGTGGAAGTGGACCCGGCGCTTGGCCCGCATGTCGAGCGTTTCGAAGAACAGGTCCATCAGCATCGACTTACCGCGCCCGACGCCGCCCCAGATATAGAGCCCGCGCGGCGGCTCCTCCGGGCGATGCAGCAGCCGGCCGAGCGCCGATCGCTTAACCCTTCGGTTCTCGAGTTCGGTCTGGAGCGCCTCCAGGCGCTCCGCCACCGCGCGCTGACCCGC
This sequence comes from Erythrobacter sp. LQ02-29, assembly GCF_022576075.2. NCBI lineage: Bacteria > Pseudomonadati > Pseudomonadota > Alphaproteobacteria > Sphingomonadales > Erythrobacteraceae > Erythrobacter > Erythrobacter sp. LQ02-29. The sequence goes on from NZ_JANCNT010000001.1 coordinate 2,019,871, forward strand.
ATCGGCGCGCAACTCGTCCGCGGCGATCAGCGCCTCGTATCGGCTCAGCATGCCGCTCATCTTGGCGGCAGTTTCCTCACGATGCCGGAATAGGCGGCGACGATATCGTCGTCCTGTTCGACCGTGCCGCGCACGAACAGCAGGCGGCCGGTCTCGCGCATCACTTCGCTGACCGCATCCAGCGGGCGCTTGGGATCGCCCCCGCCGATGAACTGGGTGGAGATTTCGAGGGTGACCGATGGACCGGCGTCATCGCGGCCCAGCGTGTGGAGCGTGGCGAACAGGGCGATGTCGATCAGGCCCTGCGTGGCCGCCCCGTGGATCATGCCCTGCAGGTTCTCGTGGCGGCGCTGGGGGAACATGCGCAGGCGGCATCGTTCGTCCTCGCGCCGCACGATCATACGGCCGAGCACCGCCGTGTTGAACAGCGTCTCGTCCCGTAAATTCCACTGGTTCCAGCCCGAATGATCCGGATCGGGACCGGTTTCGAACGCGTCGTCGGCAATCGCCAATTTACATCTGCCGTTCGACCATCATTTTCTTGGTTTCGGCGATCGCCTTTGCCGGGCTCAGGCCCTTGGGGCAGGCGTTCGCGCAATTCATGATGGTGTGGCAGCGATAGAGCCGGAACGGATCCTCCAGATCGTCGAGCCGCTCGCCGGTCATCTCGTCGCGGCTGTCGGCCAGCCAGCGATAGGCCTGGAGCAGGATCGCAGGGCCGAGGAACTTGTCGGAATTCCACCAATAGCTGGGGCAGCTGGACGAGCAGCAGGCGCACAGGATGCACTCATAGAGGCCGTCGAGCTGCTCGCGCTGCTCGGGGCTCTGTAGCCGTTCCTTGCCGCTGGGCGTCGGGCTGACGGTTTGCAGCCAGGGGCGGATCGAGGCGTATTGCGCGTAGAAATGGGTGAAGTCGGGGACCAGATCCTTGACCACTTCCATGTGGGGCAGGGGGGTGATGCGGATGTCGCCCTTCAAATCCTCGATCGCGGTGGTGCAGGCGAGACCGTTCTTGCCGTTCAAATTCATCGAGCACGACCCGCAGATGCCCTCGCGGCACGAGCGGCGGAAGGTCAGCGTCGGATCGACCTCGTTCTTGATCTTGAACAGCGCGTCGAGAACCATCGGACCGCAATTGTCGAGGTCGAGCTCGAACGTGTCGTACCGGGGGTTTTCGCCGCTTTCCGGATCGTAGCGATAGATCTTGAAAGTCTTGATCCGGCCGCCGCCCTCGGCCTTGTGGACCTGCCCCTTGCCGTTGACCTTGGAATTTTTCGGAAGAGTAAGCTGCGCCATGAACAATCCTGTTTTCGCTTCGCTGCCTATCTAACGATTGTGCCGCGCTGCACAAGGCGTTCGGGGCGCGTGCGCGAGGGAACCGTGGCGCGCGTCTCCCCGTCTATTCCCGTATGGCGGGTACGAAGCACCATTTGGAAAGCGCGGCGGTGTTCGGGGCGAGCGGCGGGATCGGGCGCGCGCTGGTCGCTGCGCTAGCCGAGCGCGGGGTTCGACGTATCCACGCTGGCTCACGTAGCGGCGACGCACCGGACCTACCGGGCGTCGCACCCTTTCGCTTCGATCTGGAGAACGAGGACAGCATCGCTGCGGCGGCGCGCACGATGCGCGACGATCCGCCGCGCCTCGTGATCGTTGCCAGCGGCGTACTCACCCTGCCCAACGGGACGGGGCCGGAACGCAGTTTTCGCCAGCTCGACATGAATGCGATGGCGCGAGTGTTCCGCATCAATACCATCGGCCCCGCGCTGATCGCGAAGCATGTGCTGCCGCTTTTCCCGCGCGAGGGGCGTAGCGTGTTCGCCGCGCTGTCCGCGCGCGTGGGTTCGATCGGAGACAACCGGATCGGGGGTTGGCACAGCTACCGCGCGAGCAAGGCGGCGCTCAACATGATGATCCGCAACTTCGGCATCGAACTGGGCCGGACGCACAGCCAGGCGGTGGTCGCCGCGCTGCATCCCGGAACGGTCGATACCGCGCTGTCGGAGCCCTTCCAGTCCAACCTGCCTGACGGTCAGCTAACCGACGCGGGCCGGGCGGCGGAGAATTTGCTAGGGGTGATCGACGGTCTGACGCCGTCGGACAGCGGTGGGCATTTCGACTGGAAGGGCGAGCAGGTTCCAGCCTGAGACCTGAGAGATGAGAAGGGGGCGGGGCGCGGAAGAAAACTCCCGCGCCCCGGACCCGTCATTCGCCGAAGGTGCGCTGCCACCAACCCTTGCGGGCGGGCTTGGCAGTCTCGACCGTACCCGCGCTGCCTTCCGGCTGCTCGGTCGGCTCCGTCGGTTCGCTCGGCTTGGCAGCCTTGCGGGTCGACTTCTTCGCGGTTTTCGCGACGTCTCCCGCAGCCTGTTCCACCAGCGAGGTATCGTCCGCAGGCTGCTCCTCGGCAGGCTTGTCGTCGGCCTTTTTCGCGCGACTGCGCCGCTTGGGCTTGGCTGGCGCTTCAGCCTCTTCGGGCTTGGGTTCGGTATCGCCGTCCGCGGGCGTATCGGCCTTCTTGCGGCGGGTGCGCTTCGGCTTGGGCTTTTCCTCCGCAGCCTCTTCGGTTGCCGGCGTGTCGGCTACTTGGGTGGCGTCGCTCGTGTCGGGAGCGGCGTCCGCCTTCTTGGCGCGGCTGCGCCGCTTGGGCTTGGCCGCTTCCTTCTCCGCCGCGTGGTCCGCCATGGCTTCCGCGGTTTCATCGGCCCCGTCGGGACCGGCGACCACCGCCATGTCGTCCTGCACCTGTTCGGCGACCTTCTCCGCCGCTTTCTCGTTGGCCTCGTCGGCGCTCTCGTCATGCGAGCCGTCCTGACCGCCGCGCGAACCGCGCCCGCCCCGACGGCGACCGCCACGGCGACGCCGCTTCTTGGGCCTCCCTTCGCCTTCGTCCGAGTTATCATCGCCGTTCGACCGCGAAGTGGTGTCGTCCTCGCTATCGTCGTCGGAGCCGGAATGGTCGTCGTTGCCGGAGTTCTTGTTGCGGCCGCGGCCACCCCGGCGACGGCGACGCTTCTTGTTCGAGCAATCGCCGCGATCGCCGCGATCGTCCCGGTCGTCCTCTTCGTCGCGCTCGTCGGTGTCGCCGGTATCGTCGTCCTCCGGCTCCTCGTCATCGACGATGGGGTCGAATTTCGGTGCCTCGGTCGGGCGGGGGCCGGAGCTGCCCACCGTCATCTTGGCACCTTCGTCCTCGCCTTCGGGCACCACTTCGACACTGACGCCATAGCGCTGCTCGATTTCCTGCAGGTCGGCGCGCTTTGAATTGAGGAGATAGACCGCCGCCTCGGTACTGGCCGACAGGGTGATGACCGTGCCCTTGCCCTTGGCTGCCTCGTCCTCGATCAGGCGCAGCGCCGAAAGGCCCGCGCTGGACGCGGTGCGGACCAGGCCGGTGCCGTCGCAATGCGGGCAGGCGCGCGTGGTCGCTTCCAGCACGCCGGTGCGAAGACGCTGGCGGCTCATTTCCATCAGGCCGAAGCCGGAGATGCGGCCGACCTGGATGCGGGCCCGGTCGTTCTTCAGCGCGTCCTTCATCGCGCGCTCGACCTTCCGGACGTTGCCGTTCGATTCCATGTCGATGAAGTCGATCACGACGAGACCGGCCATGTCGCGCAGGCGCAGCTGGCGGGCGATTTCCTTCGCCGCTTCCAGATTGGTCGCGACTGCTGTCTGCTCGATCCCGTGTTCCTTGGTCGAGCGGCCCGAGTTGATGTCGATCGAGACCAGCGCCTCGGTCGGATTGATGACCAGATAGCCGCCCGATTTGAGCTGCACGACCGGATCGTACATCGCCCGCAGCTGGTCCTCCGCGCCATAGCGCTGGAACAGCGGGACGGGATCGGAATAGGCCTTCACCCGGCGCGCATGGCTGGGCATCAGCAGTTTCATGAATTGCTTGGCCAGCTTGTAGCCGTCCTCGCCCTCGACCACGACTTCCTCGATCTCGCGATTATAGATGTCGCGGATCGCGCGCTTGATCAGGTCGCTGTCCGAATGGATCAAGCTCGGCGCGCTGGAAGAGAGTGTCTTCTCGCGAATTTCGTCCCACAACCGGGCGAGATAGTCGAAATCGCGCTTGATCTCGGTCTTGGTCCGCTGGAGCCCGGCGGTGCGCACGATCAGGCCCATCGATTTCGGCAGGCTGAGATCGTTCATCACCTGCTTCAACCGCTTGCGGTCGCTGGCGGAGCTGATCTTGCGGCTGATGCCGCCGCCGTGGCTGCTGTTGGGCATCAGCACGGTGTAGCGGCCCGCGAGGCTGAGATAGGTGGTCAGAGCCGCGCCCTTGTTGCCGCGCTCTTCCTTGACGACCTGCACCAGCAGCACCTGGCGGCGATGGATGACGTCCTGGATCTTGTAGCGGCGGCGCAGCGCCTGGCGGCGTGCGCGTACTTCGTCGACCTGCTTGGCCCGGCCGCGCTGGTTGCCGCCCTTGCCCTGGCGGCGACCGCGACCACGACGGCCGCGGCGGTTCGAGCTTTCGCCGTCGTCACCCTCGTCGTCGCTGTCGTCGTCATCGTCGCCGTTGTCGACGCGGCCTTCCTCGATGGTGGAGACCCGATCCTTCTCGGAGGTGTCGATCTCCTCGACGCCGTCTTCGGCCAGGTCTTCGGCCAATGCCTCGGCGCTTTCCTCGTCCTCGGCGTCGTATTCGTCGCCGGGCAGGTTGCCGTGCTCTTCGTCCTCGGCGCGCAGGCGCGCCTCTTCCTCGGCCGCTTCCGCTTCCTCGGCCAGGAGCGCCTCGCGGTCCTCCTTGGGGATCTGGTAATAGTCGGGGTGGATTTCACCGAAGGCGAGGAAACCGTGCCGGTTGCCGCCGAAATCGACGAAGGCCGCCTGCAGCGACGGTTCGACCCTGGTTACTTTCGCGAGATAGATATTGCCCTTGATCTGCTTGTGTTCGGCAGATTCGAAATCGAATTCCTCAATCCGGTTGCCTTTGAGGACCGCCACCCGGGTTTCTTCCTGGTGGCGCGCATCGATAAGCATGCGCGTTGCCATATTGTATTCTCCATGCGCCGGGGCGCCGGGACAGGCCCGGGGCGCGGCGGCGCGAATTTTGGGAAAGGCCGCGTCCGTTCGGAAGGAACGGCGCGGAATGCGGGAACCGCCCCGGGCGCTGCGTCGCCACGGTGCGGGGGATCGTGTCTGCGCCAGCGAATGCGCACGTCGTGTGCGCCGCTTTCCCCGCACCGGTCGCCGTAATGCCTGGCATCGGCATGGCGAGGGAGGGGAAGGAACTGTTCATCTGTCGCATCAACCTGTCATTGGGTCGGGCATAGGTACCCGTCCGTGCCACGGGAACATTCGCCGGGTAGTGGACGCGGAAGCGCGCGATGTCGTCGCCGCCGCCTGCTTTTGTCCCAGCCCGTTCCTTGGGCCATCATGGGCTAGCACCCCCGCGGGTCCACGGCAACTGCGAAGCTTTCTAACATATTGCCATCTGGGCCTTACCGCCCGTATCTGCTGGCCAGCGATGTCGATGCGCGCCAAGATCCTGCTGGTCCTGTTATGTCCGCTGGCGCTGTGCGGCGGGCTGTTGGCATTGGGGCGGACCGTGCCGGTGCCCTATCTGGGCCGCGACTATGTGCTGACGCTGCGGTTGCCCGATCCGCGCGGTGCCGACGATCTACCGCAAATCCAGGGCCCGATGGACCGGTCGCGACCCCTGGTGGTCATCGATGCCGGGCACGGTGGCCGGGACCCGGGTGCCAGCGCGGGGGGGGTGGAGGAAAAGCAGCTGGTGCTGGCGCTCGCCCAGGCATTGCGCGATCGCCTGCTGGAAGAGGGCGGGGTGCGAGTGGCGATGACCCGCGACGACGACAGCTTCCGCATCCTGTCCGAGCGGCCGGAAGTCGCGCGGCGTATCGACGCCGACCTGTTCATTTCCATCCATGCGGACAGCTCTGCGGAAGATTCGCCGGTTCGGGGGGCCAGTATCTACACGCTGTCGCGCAAGGCATCGAGCGAGGCGGCGGCCCGCTTTGCCGAGCGGGAAAACGATGCCGACCGGCTCAACGGCGTCGATGTCGCCGATACCGACAGCCAGGTCAGCTCGATCCTGGTGGAACTGTCGCAACGGCGGGTGCAGGAAAAATCGGAGGAATTCGCGCGGCTGATCATGCGCGAGGGGGAAGGGCGGCTGCAATTCAATCCGCAGCCCCGCCGCTCCGCCGCGCTGGCCGTCCTGCGCGCGCCCGATGTGCCGGCCGTGCTGTACGAAGCGGGCTTCCTCACCGATCCATCTGATGCCGCGCGGCTCGTCTCGCCGGAGGGGCGGCGGCGCTTCGCCGAGACCATGGCGCGGGCGATCCGCATCTACTTCGCGCGCCAGACGCCGGTCGGCTAGGCTGGCCCGTGACGAGAGATTGGTTATGGCGCGCGACAGGATCGCCATGCTAGGGCCGCGCGCGCATCATGTCTGACGGTACCGTTCCTTTCCATTATCGCATCCGCCGAGAGGCGTCGGGGGCGTTTTCCCAGCTCACCGAGGGCTGGCATGCCCTCGTCGATGGCTTTCGCGGATGGTGGAATACCAGCGGGCTGTTCCGCTGGCTGTTCTCCCTCGGCGCGATCGGGCTGGCCCTGCTGTTGGCGCTCTACGTCTATCTCGTCTGGAGCCTCCCCGACGCGGAATCGCTGACCGATTACGAGACCCCGCTGCCGACGGTGGTGCGCGGGATCGATGGCGAGATCGTCCATTCCTATGCCCGCGAGCGGCGGGTGCAGCTGCAATATGCCGATTTCCCGAGGCCGCTGATCAACGCGTTCCTTTCGGCGGAGGACAAAACCTTCTTCACTCACGGCGGGGTGGACCTGTCGGGCACGCTCAACGCGGTGGTCGACTACGCGCGCAAATATGGGTCGGACGAGCGCGCGGTCGGCGGCTCCACCATCACCCAGCAGGTGGCGAAGAACCTGCTGTTGGGCGACGAATACTCGGTCACGCGCAAGCTGAAGGAAATGGTGCTCGCGCGCCGGATCGAAAGCGTAATGAGCAAGCCGCAGATCCTGACGCTCTATCTCAACGAGATTCCGCTGGGTCGGCGCAGCTTCGGCGTGCAGGCGGCATCGCGTGCCTATTTCGACAAGGACGTCGCCGATCTCGACCTGCACGAGGCGGCGTTCCTGGCCATCCTGCCCAAGGCACCGGAGCAATACGGCCGCGCGAAATATCACGACAAGGCGGTGGCACGGCGCAATTTCGTGCTCGACCAGATGGCGAAGAACGACTTCATTACGCCGGCCGAGGCGCGCGCCGCGGAGGCGCAGCCGCTCGGCCTCGTGACTCAGCGCACTACGCGTTCCGCCGATGCGGGCTATTTTCTGGAAGAGGTCCGGCGCGAGCTGATCGACCGCTTCGGTGAAACCGCCGAGGATGGGCGCAACAGCGTCTATGCCGGGGGGCTGTGGGTCCGTACCTCGCTGGATACGCAGTTGCAGGACGCGGCCCGCGACGCGCTGCGCTACGGCCTGTTGCGCTATCACGGCAGCCGCGGCTGGAGCGGGCCGATCGCGACGATCGATTTCGACGACGGCGATTGGCAGAGCCAGCTCGCTAGCTCCAACCTGGGCGTGAACTACAAGGACTGGCGCGTCGGCGTGATCACCGAACGCAACGGTTCGCGCGCGACGATCGGCTTCTCGGACGGCAAGACCGCGCCGCTGATCGGCCTGCCGTCGAAGCTGAAGGCGGGCGACGTGATCGCGGCCGCGCCATCCGGCTCCAACTACGCGGTTCGCACGATACCCGAGGTGTCGGGCGGCATGGTTGTGGAGGATCCGCAGACCGGCCGCGTCACCGCGATGCAGGGCGGGTTCGACTTCCGCCTCGGCAGTTTCAACCGCGCGACGCAGGCGATGCGGCAGCCGGGCTCCACCATCAAGCCGTTCGTCTATGCCACCGGGCTCGATCACGGGATGACCCCGTCGACGCAGATCGCGAACACGTCCTACTGCTTCTACCAGGGCGCGAACCTGGGCGAGAAATGCTTCAGCAATTCGGGCGGCGGCGCGGGCGGCACGCATACCCTGCGCTGGGGGCTGGAGCAGAGCCAGAACCTGATGACGGTCCGCATCGCGATGGATGCGGGGATGAAAAACGTCGTCGACACCTTCAAGCGAATGAATATCGGCGATTACAAACCGTATCCCGCCTTCGCTCTGGGAGCGGGTGAGACCACCGTGCTGCGCATGGTGAACGCCTATGCGGCGCTGGCCGATCGCGGTCGGCTGCATAATCCGACGCTGATCGATTACGTTCAGGACCGCCGGGGCAAGGTGATCTGGCGCGCCGACGACCGCCCGTGCGAAGGCTGCAACATGGCCGAATGGGACGGCAAGCCGATGCCGCGCCTCGGCCCGACGGGCAAGCAGGTGCTCGACCCGCGCACCGCGTATCAGGTCACGCATATGCTGGAAGGCGTCGTGATCCGGGGCACGGGCCGCCGCCTTTCCGGCATGGGCCTGCCGCTGTTCGGCAAGACCGGCACCACGACGGGTCCGAAGGACACGTGGTTCATGGGCGGCACGCAGCAGCGCATCGCTGGCGTCTTCATCGGGTTCGACAATCCGCGCAACATGGGCGGCTATGCCCAGGGCGCGACGGTCGCCGCGCCGGTGCTGAAGAAGTTCATCGAGGATACGCGCAAGCGGTGGGACGATTCCCCCGCGGTCGCACCGCCGGGCGTGCGGATGGTTCAGATCGACCGGGTCAGCGGCAAACGCGTGTTCGGCCAGACGGCCAGCGATGCGGTGAAGGCACCGGTGATATGGGAGGCTTTCAAGCCCGATACCGAACCGCCCCGGACCACCCGCCGCGAGCAACTGGCGGCGGAACGGCGGCGCATCCTGGCCCTTATCCGCGAGGCGGAGCGGCCCGTAACGGAACGCCGCAGCACCCAAGGCGAAGAGCGCCGGAACGACTTCGTGGAGCAGCAGGGCGGGATTTACTAGCCGCCAGATTGCGCTTGGCGGCGGCGCGTCGGAGGTTCATGATGCCCGCATGACCCGCTATGCACCCTTCGCCGCCATGGCGCTTGCCGCCGCGACCCTTGTCGCGTCGCCCACCATGGCCGAAATCCCGGTCGGCAAAGCCGCGCCAGCCTTCACCGCACGCGGGGCGATGGCGGGCAAGCCGGTGACCGTCGATTTGAAAGCCGCGTTGAGGAACGGGCCGGTGGTGCTCTATTTCTTTCCCGCTGCCTTCACCCCCGGCTGCAATGTCGAGGCGCATACCTTCGCGCAGAATATCGCCAAGTTCAAAGCCGCGGGCGCGACCGTGATCGGCATGACCGCAGGCAATACCGACCAGCTGGCCAAGTTCTCGTCTGAAAAATGCGCCGGCAAGTTCACCGTCGCCGCGGCCAGCCCGGCCTTGCTGAACAAGTACGATGTGTCGCTGAAGGGCAAGGACGGGGCGACGACCGGCTATTCCAGCCGCACGACCTATGTCATCGGACAGGACGGTAAGGTCGCCAGCGTCTATTCCGACATGAATCCGGCCGAGCATGTGAAGAACAGCCTCGCCGCCGTACACAGGCTCACCGGACGGTAGCGATTGCCTCGACCGGGGGCGGCGGCCTTTCCCCCGCGCGCGTGCTGCGCTAGGCGCGCTTTCCAGACGAATTCAGGAGTTTCCGCATATGCGTGCCGAAGGGCAGGCCCATATCGACCGTATCGACGCCGCGCTCGCGCTGGTGCGCCAGTCGCTGGACTGGGAGCGCGCGCTGCGCCGCCTCGACGAGCTCAACGCCCGCGTGCAGGACCCCACGCTGTGGGACGATCCCAAGCAGGCGCAGGCGATCACGCAGGAGCAGAAGCGGCTCGAAAACGCGGTCAACACCGTGCGCGAGATCGACTCCGAAAAGAACGACGCGATCGAATTCGTCGAGATGGGCGATGCCGAGGGCGACGACGACATCGCGAACGAAGGTCTCGCGAGCCTGGCAAAGCTCGCCGACCGGGCCGATGCCGACAAGGTGCAGGCGCTGCTGTCGGGCGAGGCGGACGCCAACGACACCTATATCGAAATCCATGCGGGCGCGGGCGGCACCGAGAGCCAGGACTGGGCCGAGATGCTGCTGCGCATGTACGCGCGCTGGGCCGAACGGCGCGGCTTCAAGGTGGAGACGGTCGAATATCAGGCGGGCGAGGCCGCGGGCATCAAGTCCGCCACGCTGCTGGTGAAGGGCGAGAACGCCTATGGCTATGCCAAGACCGAGAGCGGCGTGCATCGGCTCGTGCGGATCAGCCCCTATGACAGCTCGGCCCGGCGCCACACCTCGTTTTCCAGCGTGTGGGTCTATCCGGTGATCGACGACGATATCGAGATCGAGATCAACGAAAGCGACCTCAAGATCGATACCTACCGCGCCAGCGGCGCGGGCGGGCAGCACGTCAACACGACCGATTCCGCGGTCCGCATCACCCACCAGCCGACCGGCATCGTAGTCGCGAGCCAGAACGACCGCAGCCAGCACAAGAACCGCGCGACCGCGATGAACATGCTGAAAGCGCGCCTTTTCGAACGCGAGATGGCCGAACGCGAGGCGGCGGCCGGCAGCGAATATGCCGAGAAGACTGAGATCGGCTGGGGCCACCAGATCCGCAGCTATGTCCTCCAGCCCTACCAACAGGTGAAGGACCTGCGCACCGGCGAAATCTCAACCAGCCCCGACGACGTCCTCGACGGGGCGATCGACCCCTTCATCAGCGCCGCACTGGCCCAGCGCGTGACCGGCGAAACGGTCGATGTGGAGGACGCCGAGTAGGGATGAGGTAAGAGAGCACCTGCTCACCTCACCCATAGACTATCTCCGCTTTACAGCCGATGGGGTCGTCGGGCGAAGTCGCCCGGCCCGAGTTTCACCGTTGTAAGGCGTGGGTGAATTGCCCCTCTACGTTTGCCGATCGGGCTCTCGACAACACAGTTTCGCCCGTGCGCATGCTACGCAGCTCATCCGCCGGGATCGATCGGGTCCATCGCATGCGCCGTGCTCGCTAATTGCTCATGCCCCGAACGCGCCGTCTATGGTGTGCATGGCGCCGGTAACGAAACTCGCTTCCGGTCCGGCCAGCCACGCCGCCATGCCAGCAACCTCTTCGGGCCGGCCGTGGCGCTTGATAGCCATGAAGCTGTGCATCAGATCGTTCATCGGCCCGTCGGCGGGGTTGGCATCCGTATCGATCGGTCCGGGTTGCACGATATTGATCGTGATGCCGCGCGGCCCGAAATCGCGCGCCAGCCCGCGTGCCATTCCCTGCAGAGCGGATTTGCTCAGCGCGTAGGACGCCATGCCGGGAAGCGGCATCCGGTCGCCGTTTACCGAACCGATGACGACAATCCGGCCACCCTCGGGCATGGTTCGCGCCGCTTCCACCGATGCGTGATAGGGCGCGTGCACATTGACGCGGAACAGCCGGTCTATTTCATCGGGATCCTGTTCCAGCGCGTCGCCAAAGATCGCGAAGCCCGAGTTCACGATCAATATGTCGAGGGGGCCACTGTCGCGCACTCGCGCAATCACCGCGTCGCGATCCGCGCTGTCGGTGCGAACTGCAGTGCTCCCGGTTTCATCCGCCAGCGCTTCGGCTGCCTCCTGCGAACCGAAATAAGTGAACGTGACCTTGGTGCCGTCGTCGGCGAAACGCCTGACGATCGCGGCCCCGATGCCGCGACTGCCGCCCAGAACTAATACGGATTTGCCTTCGAATACCGCCACGACGTTCTCCTTGAGATATAACGTAAGGCGCACTACATAAATGCTCGAATGCCGCCGTCAAGGAGTTGTGTAGGAGTGGCTACAAAAATATCACGGCCGCGAGGGCGTCCACGCCGCTTCGACCTCGACGAGGCGGTCGCGACCGCGCAGGGCCTGTTCCATGCCAAGGGCTTCGACTCGGTAAGCATCGCCGACATTACAGCCGCGCTCGGCATCAATCCGCCCAGCTTCTACGCCGCCTTCGGCAGCAAGGCGGCGCTCTACGACTTGGTGCTGAAGCGCTATAACGATGCGGATGCGATCCCTCTCGATTGCTTGCTGCGGTCCGATCGACCGGTGGCGGAGTGCCTCGCGGCGGCCCTCGAGGAGGCTGCGCGCTTCTATACCGCCAACCCCAATACTGCCGGGTGCCTTGTCGTAGAAGGAACCCGCTGCACCGATCGCGATGCACGGGAAGGGGCGCTCGCATATAATCGGGCGGCTGAAGACATGATCCGCAAATATATCGCGCAGCGCCATCCCGGCCAGGCGGATAGACTGACAGATTTCACCGCCACAACGATGTTCGGTCTGTCTGCAAGAGCGCGCAATGGACACGGCCGGGACGAACTGCTTGCCAGCGCGAGAATTGCCGGCTCGGCGATAGAACGGATGCTCGCAAGCGACGGCCGATAGAGGTTGCGCCGTCCGGGCAGCGGAAGGGCGGGGTGGAGGGTTGACCCTCCAGGCCCGCAAGCCTCCAGCGAGCCCGGCAGAACGAGCCGGCCGTCCAATACCTTTTCGATTGCTAAGCGGATTCCGGAATATCCGATCCTTCAGCGTGGCAGTCTTCCGAACGCTCCAACTGGTAGTGGCAGTCGCAGCAACGGGATGCCTCTACACCCCTGCTTTCCTACTCGGACGCAGCTCGATACCAGCTGTGGGTCTTTCTCATTGTCGGCCCCCTTCGGAAGCGCGTTTCGCCTGCCGCCCACTGTCCGTCCGCTTTTCGGAGTGGTCGGTTTCTTCAAATTTAACAGGGATTTGCTTGCCGAGACCGAAAGTGACGCCCTGTAACCTTTGTCACCCCCCCTCTTGGCTCCTCATCCCGCCAGCAAACGCTCCCGCGCTTCGGCGTGCTGCGCCTCCAGGCGGTCGACGAAATCGGCGACGCTTTCGACTGCCTTGACCGCGCCGATGCCTTGGCCGGAGCCCCAGATGTCCTTCCACGCCTTGCTTTTGGAGCTGCCGCCGCTGCCGAAATTCATCTTGCTCGGGTCGCTTTCGGGCAGGTTGTCGGGGTCCATGCCCGCCGCCTCGATGCTGGAGCGCAGATAGTTGCCGTGCACGCCGGTGAAGAGATTGGAATAGACGATCCCCTCCGCGCTGCCGTCGACGATGCCCTGCTTGTAGCCGTCGACCGCGTTCGCTTCCTTCGTCGCGATGAAGGCGCTGCCGATATAGGCAAAGTCGGCGGCGAGCGCCTGCGCGGCCAGGATCGAGCGGCCATGCGCGATCGAGCCCGACAGCGCGACCAGCCCGTCGAACCATTCGCGGATTTCCTGCATCAGCGCGAAGGGCGACTGGGTGCCCGCATGCCCCCCGGCACCGGCGGCAACGGGAATGAGCCCGGTGGCGCCCTTGTCGATCGCCTTGTGCGCGAAGCGGTTGTTGATGACGTCGTGCAGGGTGATGCCGCCCCAGCTTTTTACCGCGGCGAACACCTCTTCACGCGCGCCGAGCGAGGTGATGACCAGCGGCACCTTGTACTTCTCGCACACGCCCATGTCCTCTTCGAGCCGGGCGTTGGACTTGTGGACGATCTGGTTGACGGCGAAGGGCGCGGATGGGCGATCCGGATTGGCCCGGTCGTGCGCGGCCAACTCCTCGGTAATCCGGGCCAGCCATTCGTCGAGCACGCCGCTGGGGCGCGCGTTCAGCGCCGGGAAGCTGCCGACGATGCCCGCCTTGCACTGCGCGATGACCAGTTCGGGGCCGGAAACGATGAACATCGGCGAGGCGATGACGGGTAGGCGTAGCCGGTCGAACGGGGCGGGAAGGGGCATGGGCACTGTCTCCGGACAAAGTGTTTTTGCCCGAGTATGGCGCACCGGCGCGGTTGTCGAGAGCGGGTGCGGCGGCGCCTGCTGGCCGTAGCGTCAGGCCGGGCGACGAAAGCTGCGTGCTATCCGAAGAACGCTTCGATCGCGATGCACGATGCTATCCCGACGACGATGTTCATGGGGAGCCCGATCTTCACGAAGTCCATGAAACGGTAATTCGCCGCGCCATAGACCAGCGTGTTGGTCTGATAGCCGATCGGGGTCGCGAAACTGGCGCTGGCCCCGAACATGACCGCCACGATCATCGCGCGCGGATCGACCCCCAGTGCATTGCCGAGGGTGATGACGATCGGGGTGAGAATGACCGCCACCGCGTTGTTCGTCACCGTTTCGGTCAGGAAGCTGGCGAGCGCATAGGCGGCGATCAGCAGGACGAGGGGGGAGGCGGTTCGCAGGAACGGCTCCAGCCAACCCACCACCAGCTCCACCGTGCCGCAGTTCTGCAAGCCTTCGCCGAAGGCTAGCATGCCGAAGATCAGCACGAGCGTGTTGCCGTCGATCGCGCTCCATGCCTCTTCCGGCTCGATGCAATGGGTGACCAGCACCACCGCGACACCGACCAGCGCCAGCGCGGCGATCGAGTAATCGAACACCGCGGCACCCACCACGATGGCGATCAGGGTCAGGATCGCGATCGGAGCCTTGGCCCGTTTGAAGCTGCGGGCCGGGGCCTGCGAGACCTGCGCCAGGTCGACATTGCTCTGCAGCTCCGCCGCGGAATCGGGCAGGGCGGCGATCAGCAGGCGGTCTCCGGCGCGCACCCGGACCTCGGTCAGGTCCGGACCGGCGAGATGGCGAGGCCGGGAAAGTCCCAGCACGCGGATCTTCAGACGGGAGAGAAGCGGGATCTCTGCCAGTCGACGGCCGATGACGGGATGGGTGTGGGACACCACGGCCTCTATCAGGCGCGCGTCCGCGTCGCGATCGGGGCCGGCCATGGTGATGCCGCCACCGACCCCGGTCAGCCCGACGCGGAAATCGCGCGCTTCGGCCAGCGAGGCGAGCTCCTCCGGCGAAGTGGATATCACCAGCCGGTCGCCTGCCTGCAATACGATCTGGGTCAGATCCCGGCGCCAGGTCGTGACGCCGCGTTGCACCGCGATGATGCGCACCCCTGGCCGCCGCGTAAGGGCGGTATCGCCGACCGGCCGACCGACATAATCGCTCTCGGGCACCAGCACGAGTTGCGAGAGATAGGTGGTTCGTTCGCTATCTTCCGCCAGCACGCGATCCTTGCGGTCGGGCAGCAGGGCAGGGCCGGCGAGCGCAAGGAAGGCAAAGCCCGTGATCGCGGCGCAGAGGCCGACCCCCGTGATTTCGAATATCCCGAACGCGGCCTGTCCCTGCTCACGCGCGACCCCGTCGACCAGAATGTTGGTCGATGTTCCGATCAGCGTCAGAGTGCCGCCAAGAATCGTGAGATAGGACAGGGGAATAAGGAGGCGAGTTGAATTGATGCCCAATACGCGGGCGAGCCGCTTGACGATGGGAATCATCACGATCACCACCGGCGTATTGTTCATAAATGCGGATGCGGCGAGCGTACCCGCGCCGATCTCCGCCACGGCCAGGCGCGGCCGGCGCAATGTGCGGCGGATGACCCAGCCCGACACCTCCTCCAGCGCGCCGGTGCGCAGCAGCGCGCCGCTGATGACGAACATCGCGCCGATCGTGACCGGTGCGGAATTGCCGAAAACTGCCAGCAATTCGTCCGGCTTGAGATAGCCCAGGACCAGCATGGCCATCCCGCCGACAACCGCGATGACCACCGGGGGGTAACGTTCGACCGCGAAACCGAGAAACAGCGCTATGAGAAGCGCCAGGCCGATCCAGTCACTGTGAGGGGCCAGCAACTGGCCGAAAGAAAGAAGCGCCAAGAACGGGTTCCATCCATCGAAGAGAACCCCGCCATACTGCCGCCCGGACCCCCGGTAAATTGCAAATTACGCGGTCGTCTGCACAGCTTCCGCCGTATTTACCGCGCTAAGCACCGCCCGAACGCTGGCGGTCGCCACGTCCTCGTCTATGCCGCACCCCCATACCGTGCGCCCGTCGGCGTCCCGGCATTCCAGATACGCGGCGGCGCGTGCCTCGCGTCCGGTGGAAAGCGCGTGTTCGGTGTAGTCGCACACTTCCAAGAATACGCCGAACGCGTCCTCGATCGTGCTGAGGACGGAAGAGATGAGGCCGTTGCCACGCCCGCTGACACGCTGTTCGCGCCCCTCGACAGAAATCGCGCCCGCGAAGATGCGCGTGCCGTCCGGCGCGCGCGTCTCCTCGTAATCGACCAGTTCGAACCGATTTTCACCCAATTCGAGATGATAGGCCTTGCGGAAGGCTTCCCAGATATCGGGCGCGGCGAGTTCACGGCCGAGTTCATCCGCAAGGTGCTGCACGTCGCGGCTGAAATCGGCCTGCATCTTCTTGGGCAGCTTCAGGCCGCGATCCTGCTCCAGCACCCACGCGAATCCGCCCTTGCCGGACTGCGAGTTGACCCGGATCACCGCTTCGTAATCGCGGCCGAGATCGGCAGGGTCGATCGGAAGATACGGCACGCGCCACTGTTCGTCGTTCTGAGCGGCGTGCGCTTCGAACCCCTTCTTGATTGCGTCTTGGTGGCTGCCGGAAAAAGCGGTGTAGACCAGCTCTCCGCCATAGGGATGGCGCTGGTGGACGGGCAGTTGGTTGCAGTATTCGACCGTTTCGATCACGCGGTCGATGTCGGAAAAGTCGAGGCCCGGATCGACCCCTTGCGTGTACATGTTGAGCGCCATGGTCACGAGGCAGCAATTGCCCGTGCGCTCGCCGTTTCCGAACAGGCATCCTTCGACCCGGTCCGCCCCTGCCATCAAGCCCAGTTCCGCCGCCGCGACGCCGGTGCCGCGATCGTTATGCGTATGCAGGCTGACGATCGCGCTCTCGCGATTAGGCAGGTTGCGGCAGAAATACTCGATCTGATCGGCGTAGATATTGGGTGTCGCCGCTTCCACCGTGGCGGGCAGGTTGAGAATAATCGGATGCTCCGGCGTCGGGGCCAGCACCTGCATGACCGCCTCGCAGACCTCGATGCTGAAATCGAGTTCGGCGGTCGAGAATGTCTCGGGCGAATACTCGAAATGCCAGTCGGTGTCGGGGCGCTTCGCCGCCTCGTCGCGCAGGACCTTGGCACCGGCGATCGCGATCTCGCGCACTTCGTCGCGGGTCATACGGAAGACGATGTCGCGCCAGGCGGGGCTGACGGCATTGTAGAGGTGCACGATGGCGGAGCGCGCGCCTGCCAGGCTGTCGAAGCTGGTGCGGATCAGGTCCTCGCGCGCCTGGGTCAGCACCTGCACGGTCACGTCATCGGGAACCCGTCCGGACCGCACGAGACCGCTGATGAAGTCGAACTCGGTCGCACCCGCGCTGGGGAACCCGACCTCGATCTCCTTCATCCCCACTTCCACCAGCAGGTCGAAGAACCGGTTCTTCTTCACCGCGTCCATCGGGTCGACGATCGCCTGGTTGCCGTCGCGAAGGTCAGTGCTGAGCCAGCGCGGGGGCCGCGTTATCGTCTGGCCCGGCCATGTGCGGTCGGGCAGGGGGACCTGCGGAAATGGCGCGTATTTGGCGGACGGGTCGCGAAGCATGGGCATGACATTGGCTCTGTAACGGAAGTGGGCTGGACGAGAGGCAGTTCCCTTGGGCGCTCCCGCGCGCCCTGCGGGCACGCGTCAGATCACGCCCAAGGGCGTGTAAGTCGTAGCAGCGATAGCGTTCCGTTGCGCTTCATGCGCACTTGCATTGCCGAATCCTGCCGCGATGGCAACCCGCAATGTTCGGTTGTTGCTTTGCGCTTATTGCTTTTCGAACGCTGCCGTGATGTCCAGTTCGACCGCATCGCTCACCAGCGGAATGCCGTACTCGATGCCCCAGCGCGACCGTTCGATGGTGGTGGTCGCTTCGAAACCGATCGTTTCCGTTCCGCCCATGGGGCTGGCTCCTACGCCAGTAAAATGCGTGTCCAGCACGACGGGATGCTTCTGTCCATTCATCTCCAGCGTGCCGGAAATGAGTGCCCGGGTGGAGCCGAAGCGCGTGACCTTGTCCGATACGAAATGGGCCATGCCCGGCTCGGGGCCGAAGAAGTCGGTCTTCGCCCCGTCCTTGCCCGCTCGCAACAGGTGGTCCTTCAGACCTTCGCTTGCCACGGTAACCTTCGCGATCGGGACTCGGATATCGACAGATGTCGCGTCCATGTTCGCCGGATCGAGCGTCAGCGTGCCTTGCGCATCTCCGAACAGGCCGAAATAATCGTTGAACCCGAGGTGATTGACGCGCCACCCGACTAGGGTGTGACCCGGGTCGGCATCATAGGTGCCTTTCGACACCTTGCTCACGTCCATGGTGCCACGCGCCGGCATGTCCTGCGCGACAGCCACCATGGCAACGGATGTGCCAGTGACGGCCAGAGCCGCGAGTGTCACGCCCAGTACGACGGTTCTTTTCATCGTGCTTCTCCTGATGGCTTCCTGGGAATTTCCGGGCGAAGCTAGATCGGAAACCTATCCGCACGCAACCGAGACTATCTTGCCGTCTTCCCCGAGCTCGACATTCAGCCGCTGGGGAACGGTTTCCGGTTCGGGTGTGGGATCGCCGGGCGACATCCACCGGACATTGGTGATGGGGGCGATATCGGTCAGCAGACGGCCGCGTGTCTCCGCGTCGGCTTCCCGCCCGACATAGGCAGAGGCGACCTGAGCATGGCAATCGTCGGATTCGACGGCTTCGGGCGAAGTCCCCGGATCGGGAATATCGCGATCGTAATCCGCAACCGGCGCCTTCTCGACCAGAGGTTCGCTATCCGCCTGGTTGACGGGAACGGCCTGACCGCACGCGGCGAGCAGCAGCAGAGGAAGACCGGCGGCAAGTGACGAGGGAATACGCATGGCTCACCAACCGGGGCACCGCGCGGAGGTTCCGTGCGACCGGCGTGAGCGCGCATCACCCACAGCGCAGATCGCGGATAACGCCTGTATAGTCGATCATCACATTCAGGCGATCGGTCTGGTCCTCGACCCGATCCGATGTGCCGGCAGGCAGGAACCGCAGGGTAGCGCCAGATCCGACGGCCTCGGCGATCTTGGCGCGCGTAGCGGGGGAGTCTGGTTGATTGAGAAAGGGCTTCGCAAAGGGCGCATTGCACCGTTCGGCACCTGCCGCCAGCGCCGACCCGCGCGATCCGTCGGGCATCACTTGCGGGGGTGGGGCCGCTTGCGGATCGGCCCCAGTTTGCGCGCCCTGGTGAACATTGGCTGCCGGTGTCTGGCCTCCCGCGACACGCGCGGCGTAGTCGTCTGCCGTCTCGCCCTGCTGCGAGGATTGGCCGCAGGACGCGAGAAGACAGGCGCTAGCCGCCAGGAAAGCGAAGTCGGTACGCACTCGGATCATCGGTAGACCTCCATTGATCCGCCCGCTTTGCCCGCTCAACGCGACAATCGTGTGACCGTCAGTTTCTGTCCTTGTCGACCAGCCGGTTGGCGGTGATCCACGGCATCATCGCACGCAGGCGAGCGCCGGTTTCTTCGATCGGATGCGCCTCGGCCGCCTTGCGCGCGGCCTTCAGCTCGGGCTGGCCCGCTCGGTTGTCGAGCACGAAGTTTTTCACGAACCGTCCCGACTGGATGTCGGCGAGCACGCGTTTCATCTCGGCCTTGGTCTCGTCGGTGATGATCCGCGGGCCGGTGGTGATATCGCCATATTCGGCGGTGTTGCTGATCGAATAGCGCATGTTTGCGATGCCGCCTTCGTACAGCAGATCCACGATCAGCTTGGTTTCGTGCAGGCATTCGAAATAGGCCATCTCCGGCGCATAGCCTGCCTCGACCAGCGTTTCGAACCCGGCCTGAATCAGATGCGTGATGCCACCGCACAGCACCGCCTGCTCGCCGAAGAGGTCGGTCTCACATTCTTCCTTGAAATTGGTCTCAATGATACCGCTGCGTCCGCCGCCGACGCCGCTGGCATAGGCGAGGGCGACGTCATGCGCGTTGCCGCTGGCGTCCTGGTGGATCGCGATCAGGCAGGGAACGCCGCCGCCGCGCTGATACTCGCTGCGCACGGTGTGGCCGGGGCCCTTGGGCGCGATCATGATGACGTCGATATCTTCCGGTGCCTCAATCAGACCGAAATGGACGTTGAGCCCGTGGGCGAAGGCGATCGCACTGCCGGAGCGCATGCGGCCCTTGAGATCGTCGTTCCAGATCGCCGCCTGATGCTCGTCCGGCGCGAGGATCATCAGCACGTCGGCCCATTCCGCCGCGTCGCCGTTCTCCATGACGGTGAACCCTGCGTCCTCGGCCTTCTTGGCGCTGGAGGAGCCCTTGCGCAGCGCAATGCGGACGTCCTTCACCCCGCTGTCGCGAAGGTTCTGTGCATGGGCATGACCCTGGCTGCCATAGCCGAGAACGGCGACCTTCCTGTCGGTGATAAGGTTCAGGTCGGCATCGGCGTCGTAATAGACTTTCACTCTGATATCCCCATTTCCGTCGTCATCCCCGCGAAGGCGGGGATTCAGTGTGCTCCGTCGTTAGCTGGATTCCCGCCTTTGCGGGAATGACGATATTGTTGATTGTAGTGCAGCTTATCTAAGCCCTCGCGGCCCCGCGCATCATTCCGACGACGCCGGTGCGCCCCACTTCGACCAATCCCAGCTCTCGCATCAGGGCGATGAAGCTGTCGACCTTTTCCGGTGAGCCGGTGATCTCGAAGATGAAGCTCTCGGTCGTGGTATCGACCGGGCGCGCGCGGAAGATGTCGGCGAGGCGCAGCGCTTCGACCCGCTTCTCGCCCGTGCCCGTGACCTTCACGAGTGCGAGCTCGCGTTCGACATGCGGGCCTTCCTCGGTCAGGTCGGTGACGCGGTGGACCGGTATCAGCCGCTCGAGCTGCGCCTGGATCTGGTCGATCACCTCGGGCGGTCCGCGGGTGACGATGGTAATGCGACTGATCGCGTGATCTTCCGTAATGTCGGCCACGGTCAGGCTGTCGATGTTGTAGCCCCGTGCGGTGAACAGTCCGGTGATCTTGGCGAGGATGCCCGGTTCGTTGTCGACCTGCACCGCGAGCACATGCCGCTCGCCCGCTTGTTCGGTGATCTTCATCTCACACCAGCGCCTTCGCTTCGTCGTCCATCGTACCGGCGACGGTATCGCCGTAGAGCAGCATCTCGGTATGGGCGGCGCCACTCGGGATCATGGGGAAGCAGTTCGCATCCTTGGACACTTGGCAGTCGACGATGACCGGCCCGTCGTGGGCGAGCATTGCCTCGATCCCCGCGTCCAGGCCGGCCTCATCCTCGATGCGGATGCCCTTCCACCCGTAGGCCTCGGCCAGCTTCACGAAGTCGGGCAGGCTGTCGGAATAGCTGTTGGAATAGCGGCTTTCATAGGTCAGTTCCTGCCACTGGCGGACCATCCCCATATATTCGTTGTTGAGGATGAATATCTTGACCGGCAGGCGATACTGGCTGGCGGTGCCGAGTTCCTGGATGTTCATCTGGATGCTCGCCTCGCCGGCAATGTCGATCACCAAGCTCTCCGGATTGCCCAGCTGCGCACCGATCGCGGCGGGCAAGCCGTAGCCCATCGTGCCCAGGCCGCCGCTGGTGAGCCATTTGTTCGGCCCCATGAAGCCGAAATACTGTGCCGCCCACATCTGGTGCTGACCGACCTCGGTGGTGATGATCGGGTCGCGATCGCGGGTGAGCGCGAACAGCCGCTCGACTGCGAGCTGCGGCATGATTTCGTCTTTTCGCGGAGGGTAGGCCAGGCTTTCGCGCGCTCGCCAGCCGGTGATCCGCGCCTTCCACTCGCCGCGGTCGCGCGGCTTTCGGCTGCCCCATGCCTCCACCAGCTGGCCGAGCACGGTGGCGCAGTCGCCGACGATACCGAGTTCCACCGCCACGATCTTGTTGATGCTCGCGCGGTCGATATCGATGTGAATCTTCTTCGCCTGCGGCGCGAAGGCGTCGAGCCGTCCGGTCACCCGATCATCGAACCGTGCGCCGATCGCCACGATCAGGTCGGCTCGGTTCATCGCCATGTTTGCTTCGAACGTGCCGTGCATGCCCAGCATACCCAGCCAGTCGGGATGGTCGGCAGGAAAAGCGCCGAGGCCCATCAGCGTGGAGGTGACGGGCGTATCGGTCAGCTTCTGGAGCTGGCGCAGCGCGGCGCTGGCATCCGGCCCGGCGTTGATGACGCCGCCACCGGTGTAGAACACGGGACGTTCCGCCGCGGCGAGCATGTCGACCGCTTCGGCGATCTCGTCCGCGGCAGCGACGGTGCGCGGCTGGTAGCGATGCGAGGCGAGGGCGCGCGACGGTGCCTGCGCGTCCCAGGGCGCGGTGGCGATCTGCACATCCTTTGGAATATCGACCAGCACCGGCCCCGGACGCCCGCTGGTGGCGATGCGGAACGCTTCGGAGATCGTGGCGGCCAGGTCCTCGGGATCCTTCACCAGATAGTTATGCTTGGTACAGTGGCGCGTGATGCCGACCGTGTCCGCTTCCTGGAATGCGTCGGTTCCGATCAGGCCGGTCGCGACCTGGCCCGTGATCACGACCAAGGGGATCGAGTCCATGAACGCGTCGGCGATGCCGGTAACAGCATTGGTCGCGCCGGGGCCGCTGGTGACGAGGACCACGCCGGGCCTGCCGGTAGAGCGCGCATAGCCTTCCGCCGCATGCGCAGCGCCAGCCTCGTGCCGGACGAGGATATGGCGGATGTGGTCATCGCCGAACAGCTCGTCGTAGATCGGCAGCACGGCCCCGCCGGGATAGCCGAACACGAACTCGACCTTCTCGCGCTTCAGGCATTCGAGCAGGATCGCAGCGCCGCTGCGTTCGGTCTGGCTCCTCTCGGTCATCGCATCATCTCCCGCGGTAAAAAACGGCCCGGCGCATCGCTGTGCCGGGCCCATCGGTAATGGGCGAGTGGCAGCTATAAAATATCCTGTCAAGGGCTATATAAGACATAAAGTTGCGCAAAGCTCGTTCAGGGCAGCCGAAGAAGTCTCCGTGCGCATCCAATCTTGCGGAGGCTGGCGGCGAAACCAGGTATATTGTCGTTTCGCGTAATTGCGGGTCGCTTGCTGACCGTGCTTGATCGCTTCCTCTCGCGGCCAGTCACCGCGCAGCCAACCGGCGATTTCGGGTACGCCGATCGCTCGCATGACCGGCAGGTCAGGGTCGAGCTTGCGCGCGAGCAAAGCCTCGACCTCCGCGATCGCCCCACTGGCGATCATGCGTTCAAAACGGGTGTCGCAGCGCGTGTAGAGCCATTCCCGCTCTGGAAGCAGCACCGCAGGCAGCAGCGACACCGCATCGCCGATGCCGCCTTCCTTGCGCGACTGCCAGTGCGACAGCGGGCGACCCGTGCTCCGCACAACTTCCAGCGCGCGGGCGATCCGCTGGCTGTCATTGCGAGAAAGCGCGGCATGACGCTCCGGATCGGCGTCAGCGAGTGCGGCGTAAGCTTCCTCTACCGGAAGGGCGCGGACATCGTCCCGAATGTCCGGATCGATCTCCGGGATCGGCGCGATCCCTTCCAGCAGGGTCTTGAAGTAGAGCCCTGTACCTCCAACCAGGATAGGCAGCGTGTCGTCGGCATGCGCCGCCGCGATCTCGCGCTTCGCCGCAATGGCCCAATCCGCCGCTGAGCACGCCTGCGCGCCGTCCCACGTGCCGAACAGCCGATGTTCGATCCCGCGCATCTCCGCTTCGGTCGGGCGGGCGCTCAGCACCCTCAGGTCGGCATAGACCTGCGCGCTGTCGGCGTTGATCACCACCGCCCGGCCACCCGCCGCCTGCCAGCGCAGCGCCAGTTCGACAGCGCAATCGCTCTTGCCGCTGGCGGTAGGCCCTGCGATGAGCGCCACCCGTGGCTTGCTACCGGGCTTGCCACCAACGTCCATCGGAGATCGCACCATGCTCATCGCCCGCCTGATAGCAGACCCTGCCGATCTCGAAACAAGGCTCGACGTGGCGAGCCAGGAGCTAGAGCGGCGGGGCATGCCGATCGCTGCTGCGGCCATGCTCGATTTCTGCGGCGACGTGCTCCAGATCAGCCTGCCGGAAGGCGACGCGGGCGTGCTCCGCGAAGTCTTCGACACGCATTTCGGCCCGACCGATGGCTTGATCGCGCAGGACACGATCGCGGTGCCGCACCTTTTCGTCTCCGACATGGATTCGACCATGATCGGGCAGGAATGCATCGACGAGCTGGCCGACTATGCCGGGCTGAAGGACCAGATAGCGGGGATTACCGAGCGCGCCATGCAGGGCGAGCTCGATTTCGAGGCGGCGCTGCGCGAGCGGGTCGGGCTGCTAGCCGGGCTAGATGAAACCGCGATCGAACGCTGCCTCGCGGAGCGGATCGAACCGAGCACTGGCGCGGCGACACTGGTCGCGACTCTGAAATCGAAAGGATGCCATACCGTCCTGGTGACCGGCGGCTTCCACCATTTCGCCGACCCGGTGGCCGAACGCATCGGGTTCGAACGCGTGGTCGGCAATCGCTTGGCGGTCGGTGAGGGCGCGTTGACGGGCGAACTCGCGGCAGCGGTGGTCGACAGCGAAACGAAGCTGGACACGCTGAGGGCGGAAGCCGAGCGGCTGGGGCAGGACGCGATCACCATGGCGGCCGGGGACGGGGCGAATGACATCCCGATGATCGACGCTGCCGATTACGGCTTCGCCTATCGCGCCAAGCCGAAAGCACGCACGGCCGCCAATGGCTGGATCGATCGCGGCGACCTGACCGCGATCCTGAAGCTGCTCGCCATTCCCGAGAGCGAGTGGGTTCGCGCATAGCCTGTGCGGAGGCGAGCGTACGCGGCGGACGACGACAGGCAACTGGCAACCGCCGCCCGATAGCTATCAGGCGGCGTTGACCCCAGTGCGCTAATTGCCCTTGCCGAAACCCTTGGTGTCACCCGCGGTCGCGCCGCCGATATGCTGTTCGGGCGCGGGGGCGGATTGCAGCTGAATGTAGTTCTGCAGCCCCATCTTCTCGATCATCTCCTGCTGCGTTTCGAGGTGATCGACGTGATCCTCCTCGTCGCGCAGGATTTCCTTCAGCAGATCGCGGCTGACATAATCGCGCACGCTCTCGCAATGTTCGATCGCATCGCGCAGCAGCGGGATGGCCTCTTCCTCCAGTTCGAGATCGGCCTGGATGACCTCCTCGACCGTTTCGCCGACCCGGACATTACCCAGGCGCTGGAAATTCGGGTGCCCATCGAGCAGCAGGATGCGCGCGGTCAGATGGTCGGCATGGACCATCTCCTCGATCGATTCCTTGCGCTCGTACTGGGCCAGCCACGTCATGCCCCAGTGATCGAGCATGCGGAAATGCAGCCAGTACTGATTGGTCGCAGTCAGTTCGTTGGTGAGAGCCTGATTGAGATATTGGATTACTTTCGCATCGCCCTTCATGGCCTATCTCCTTGTGTTGGGGAGGGCCTAGGCGACCCGTTGCCGGTTTGGCCAGTGAAAGCGACTCGCAGTTTTCAGCCGCGATTCCGCATGATTTTCAGGCAGCCTGCGTGTCGCAGGGAAGCATCGCGGCGCGTTCTTCCTCCACCAGTTCCTCGGCGTGATCTTCGCAATTGAAGCACTGGAACTGGCAGCCGAGCGAGCGGTAGGCCGTCTCGGCATCGGGGCAACCCCGGCGGGCGGCGGCGCGAATGTCCCTCTCCCGGAGGACGTTGCAACTGCATACGATCATGCCGCCGAGTTTATGGTAATGCGAATGGATTGCAACAGGAAATTTGCGATCCGTTCGCAAAAGCGGGCTCAGCCGCCCATCCAGTTCCGGAAGAACCTCTCATTGGCTTCGCGCAGATCGGTCAGCGACACGCCGACTACGCTATCCCCGCCGACCGTGCCGATGCGACGGATACCGATCAGTTCGCCGTCCTCGTCCTCCGGCCCCTCGGCGATGATTTTCGCGAAACCTTCGAGATCGCTCGCGGTGACGACATAGCGCGCCTGGTCCTCGCCGAACCACCATTGCGCGGGCGTATAAGCGTCGTCGCCCCCCACTTCGGCACCGACATTTCCGGCCAGCGCCATCTCGGCCAGTGCGACCGCGAGGCCGCCGTCCGACAGGTCGTGGACCGCGTTGACCAGTCCGCGCTCGATCAGGCTGCGCACGATCCGTCCCGCGCCGCGCTCCGCTTCGAGGTCGGTCGGGGGCGTGCGGCCTTCGTCGCGGCCTTTGACCACGTCGAGCCAGAGCGACTTGCCCAGATGCGAGCGGGTCGGGTCGGGCCGGGCCCAGAAATCGGGCGCGATCAGATAGATAGCGTCGCCTTCGTTCTTGAACCCCATGGTCATCATGCGATCGTAATCGTCGATGAGGCCGACGCCGCCGATGGCGGGGGTGGGCAGGATCGCGCTCCCGCCGCCCGTCGCCTTGCTCTCGTTATAGAGCGACACGTTGCCGCTCACGATCGGGAAATCGAGCGCGCGGCACGCATCGCCCATGCCTTCCAGCGCGTGGACGAACTGGCTCATGATCTCTGGACGCTGTGGATTCGCGAAGTTGAGGCAATTGGTCACCGCGAGGGGGCGCGCCCCGACTGCGCAGAGGTTGCGATAGGCTTCCCCGATCGCCTGCTTGCCGCCTTCGTACGGGTCGGCATGGACGTAGCGCGGGGTGCAATCCGTTGTAATAGCGAGCGCTTTTTTCGTCCCGTGGACCCGCACCACGCCCGCATCGCCGCCGGTCTGCAGCGTATCGGCACCGACCTGGCTATCATATTGCTCCGCGATCCAGCGCCGAGAAGCCAGCGCCGGGCTCGCCATCAAGTTCAACAAATCGGCCCCGATGTCCGAACTTTCGGGCACCATGTCCAACGGTTTCACCTGCGCCCAGGCCTTGTAGTCCTCCTGAGAGAGATAAGGCCGGTCATATTCCGGTGCATCCGCCGCGAGCGGGCCGAGCGGGATGTCGCACACCACGTCGCCATCGAATTCCAGCACCATGTGCTGCGTATCGGTCACCTCGCCAATCACCGCGAAGTCGAGCTCCCATTTGCGGAAGATCGCTGCGGCCATTTCCTCCTTGCCGGGCTTCAGCACCATGAGCATCCGCTCCTGGCTTTCGCTCAGCATCATCTCGTAGGGCGTCATCCCTTCCTCGCGGCAGGGCACGGCGTTCATGTCGAGGCGGATGCCCGCCTTGCCGTTGGTCGCCATTTCGACGCTGGAGGAGGTCAGGCCCGCCGCGCCCATGTCCTGGATCGCGACGATGGCGTCAGTCGCCATCAGTTCGAGGCAGGCCTCGATCAGCAGTTTCTCGGTAAAGGGGTCGCCGACCTGCACGGTGGGGCGCTTCGCCTCGGCATCTTCGCCGAAATCCGCGCTGGCCATGGTCGCGCCGTGGATGCCGTCGCGCCCGGTCTTGGAGCCGACATAGACGATCGGATTGCCCACGCCCGTCGCCGCCGAGTAGAAGATGCGGTCTGCATCGGCGACGCCGACGGTCATCGCGTTGACCAGGATATTGCCGTCATAGGCCGGGTGGAAGTTCGTCTCGCCCGCCACCGTCGGTACGCCGACGCAATTGCCATAGCCGCCGATGCCCGCGACCACGCCCTGCACCAGATGCTTCATCTTCGGATGGTCGGGCCGTCCGAAGCGCAGCGCGTTGGCATTGGCCACCGGGCGCGCACCCATGGTGAAGACGTCGCGCAGGATGCCCCCGACGCCCGTCGCCGCGCCCTGATAGGGTTCGATGTAGCTGGGGTGATTGTGGCTCTCCATCTTGAAGATCGCGGCCTGCCCGTCCCCGATATCGATCACCCCCGCGTTCTCGCCGGGGCCGCAGATCACCCACGGCGCCTCGGTCGGTAACTTCTTCAGGTGCAGGCGGCTCGACTTGTAGCTGCAATGCTCCGACCACATGACCGAGAAGATGCCGAGCTCGACCAGGTTCGGCTCGCGGCCCAGGGCATGAAGGACGCGGTCGTATTCCTCGGTGCTGAGGCCGTGCTGCTCGACGATTTCGGGGGTGATTTCGTTCATGGCCGCGCCTTAGCGGCGGCGGGGGCGATATTCCAGCGGGTGGAACGGCAAAATTGTGCGCCGTGCCCCGGCGCGTCCACGGTTGACCGGCGCGGGCAAGCCCGCCAATGCTCCGCCGCATGACAGAGGGGACCGCAGAAATATCGCAGATGAGCTTCGAGGATGCGCTGCGCGCTCTCGAAGATGTCGTGCGCCAGCTCGAAAGCGGGGACGTGCCGCTCGACAAGTCGATCTCTCTCTACGAACGGGGGGAGACCCTGCGCAAGCATTGCCAGGCGCGGCTCGACGCGGCGCAGGCGCGGATCGAGGCCATCGTGCAGGACGGGGCCGAAAACGGGGTGGGCCGCGCGAGCGGCACGCGGCCGTTCGATTCCGATGGCTGAGCTGCAACTCGTGCGGGGCGAGGGTGCGCTGCAACGGGCGCTCGCGGCGATCCGCGAGGACGTGGACGATTTCTTCGACCGGACACTTACGATACCGAATGACCTTCGGGCGCGACTGGTGTCCGCGATGCGTTACGCGGTGATCGGCGGCGGCAAGCGTTTGCGCCCCTTGCTGACCGTATCGACCGCGGCGCTTTACAATGTCGATCGCGCCCAGGCCGTGCGCGCTGGTTGCGCGGTGGAGGCGATCCACGTCTATTCGCTGATCCACGACGATCTCCCCTGCATGGACGACGATGCGCTGCGGCGCGGGCAGCCGACCGTGCATCTGGAATATGACGAGGCGACCGCGGTGCTGGCGGGCGATTCGCTCCATGCGCTTGCGTTCGAGCTGCTGAGCGAACCGGCGATGAGCACCGATCCCTTCCTGCGCGCCGAGCTGGTCGAGTGCCTCGCGAGGGCCAGCGGCCATGGCGGCATGGCGGGCGGCCAGATGATGGATATGGCGAGCGACTTTCCCGACACGCCGCCGTTCGACCTCCACACGATCACCCGGCTGCAACAATTGAAAACCGGCGCGCTGCTGGGCGCGGCAGTGGAAATGGGCGCGATCCTGGGCCGCATTCCGCCCGACGGGCGCAGCCATCTGCGCGCCTATGCCCGCGATATCGGGCTCGCCTTCCAGATCGCCGACGACCTGCTGGATGTGGAAGGCGACGAGGAAACCGTGGGCAAGGCGGTGGGCAAGGACAGCGCGCAGGGCAAGCAGACCTTCGTCACGCTGATGGGCGTGGACGGCGCGCGTGCGCAGGCGAATGCGCTGGTCGAGCAGGCCATCGGCCACCTGTCGAACCACGGCGATGAGGCCGAGGTGCTGCGCGCCATCGCGCGGTACATCGTCGAGAGGGACAGGTGATGAGCGAACGCGTAGGGATCTATCCGGGCACGTTCGACCCGATCACGCTTGGTCATGCCGACATCATCCGGCGCGGGGCGACGCTGGTCGACCGGCTGATCGTCAGCGTCACCACCAATCCCAGCAAGAACCCCATGTTCTCGACCGAGGAACGCCTTGCCATGGTGGAGCGCGAGATCGCGGCGATGGGCATTCCCAATGTGGAGGTGCAGGGCTTCAACGCATTGCTGGTCCGCTATGCCGAAAAGGTCGGGGCCAACGTGATTGTGCGGGGCCTGCGCGCCGTGGCGGACTTCGAATACGAATACCAGATGGCGGGGATGAACCAGCAGCTGTCCGACGATATCGAGACGGTGTTCCTGATGGCGGACGTATCGCTGCAACCCATCGCGTCGCGGCTGGTCAAGGAGATCGCACTGTTCGGGGGCGACATCGCGCCCTTCGTCAGCCCGGCGGTGAAGGACGACATTCTCGCCCGGGTCGAGAAACTGGGGCGACGCGGCGATTATTGATCGCGGGATAGCTATTCATTGCAGCGACAGCGCGGCGGCGCTAGTTCCGCCAGCCTGAATTGAGACTGTTCCGGGATTACCATGATCAAACGCCTCATCGCCGCCGGCGCCCTTGCCGCGATGGCCATTTCCCCCGCTTTCGCGCAGGACGATCCGCAGGATGACAGCGCGACCGCGACCGCGGAAGTCGCCGCGACCGCGGCGCCGCGCCCCGCGAGCGCCTATGCGAAGGTCGATTTCAATCCCGAGGACGACCGCGACAACATCCTGCTGCTCGACCTGTCGAACGGGCAGCGCGTCGCCATCCGCCTGATGCCCGACTGGGCTCCGCAGCATGTGGAGCGGATCAAGACGCTGGCCCGGCAGGGCTTCTACGACGGGGTTATCTTTCACCGCGTGATCGATGGCTTCATGGCGCAGACCGGCGATCCGACCGGGACCGGGCAGGGCGGTTCGCAGCTTCCCGACCTGCAGCAGGAATTCAATCCGATGCCGCATGTGCGCGGCACCGTGTCGATGGCGCGCGCCGCGGGCGAGGACAGCGCGAACAGCCAGTTCTTCATCGTCTTCTATCCCAAGCTGGCGCTCGACCGGAACTACACCAATTTCGGCCGGGTGATCGCCGGAATGGATGCGGTAGACGCGATCCATCGTGGGGAACCGCCGCAGGACCCGACCTATATCGTGCAGGCGTCCATCGCTTCGGACGACAAGCCGATGCCGGTCGCGTCGACCGTCCTGCCCAAGGGCGTGCAGAGCCAGGGTGCGATCACCGCCGATCTGCCGAGCGCGCCGGGCCAGCAGTGAGTTGAGCCGCGCGGGCGGGGCGTGACGTGCCCGCCCATCTGGTATAGCGGCGCGCCCACCATGCGCGCCTTTCGACCAGCCCAGGACAATCGGGATCGCCTTCCATGAAAGTCGATCTGTTCGATTTCGACCTTCCCGCAGAGCTGATCGCGCTGCGCCCCGCCGTGCCGCGCGATGCGGCGCGGATGCTGGTCGTGGATGGCGCGGACGCGCCGTTTGCGGACCGGACCGTGCTGGACTTGCCCGATCTGTTGCAGCCGGGCGATGTGCTGGTCTTCAACGATACGCGGGTCATTCCCGCCCAGCTGGAGGGGCGACGCGGTGAGGCGCGGATCGGCGCGACGCTGCACAAGCGGATCGACCTGCGGCGCTGGCAGGCCTTCGTGCGCAATGCCAAGCGGTTGCGGCCCGGCGACCGGATCGAGTTCGGGTCGGACGTGACGGCTATTGCGCAAGAGCGTGCGGCGGATGGCAGCTGGACACTGGCCTTCGAAGGGGAGGAGCCGGTGGAGGTCTTGCTGGAGCGCGCGGGCCGCGTGCCGCTGCCACCCTATATCGCCGGGAAACGCCCGGCCGATTCACGGGACCGCGAAGACTACCAGACGATCTTCGCGCGCGAGGAGGGGGCCGTCGCCGCACCCACCGCAGCGCTGCATTTTACAGACCGGCTGCTCGACCGGCTCGACACGCGCGGGATCGGGCGCGAGACGCTGACGCTGCATGTGGGTGCGGGCACGTTCCTGCCGGTCAAGGCGGAGGATACCGACGATCACGCCATGCACGCCGAATGGGGCCGGATCGAGCCGCAGACCGCCGCTCGGCTCAACGCCGCGCGCGCCGCGGGCGGCCGCCTGATCGCGGTCGGCACCACCAGCCTGCGCCTGCTCGAAAGCGCGGCGGACGATAGCGGCACGATCCAGCCCTTCGCGGGCGATACCGCGATCTTCATCACCCCGGGTTATGCCTTCCGCGCGGTGGACGGGTTAATGACCAATTTCCACCTGCCCAAATCGACGCTGATGATGCTGGTGAGTGCGCTGATGGGGCGCGAGCGCATGATGGCCGCCTATGCCCACGCGGTCGCGCACGGCTATCGCTTCTATTCCTATGGCGATTCCTCGCTGCTGCTGCCATGAAGCGCGCATGAGCGAGCCGATCCTCGAACTTGAGAACCTGACCAAGGTCTATCCGAGCGGGCTGAAAGCGCTCGACAATGTGGACCTTTCCATTCGCAAGGGCGAAATCTTCGCTCTGCTCGGGCCGAACGGCGCGGGGAAGACGACGCTGATCGGGGCCGTGTGCGGGCTGGTCAGGGTCACATCCGGAACCATCCGCGCCTTCGGGGATGATCTTCAGCACAACTGGCGCGACGCGCGTCGCCGTATTGGGCTGGTGCCGCAGGAAATCGGCGTCGACATGTTCGACACGGTCGAACGGCAAGTGAAGTATTCGCGCGGCATGTTCGGGCGCGGGCCGGACGATGCGCGCGTCGACGAGGTGCTGCGCTCGCTGAGCCTGGGCGACAAGAAGAAGGAGCAGGTGCGCAAGCTGTCGGGCGGCATGAAGCGCCGCGTGCTGATCGCGAAGGCGCTGGCGCACGATCCCGACATCCTGTTCCTGGACGAGCCGACGGCCGGCGTCGACGTTGAGCTGCGCCGCGACATGTGGCGGCAGATCGACGGGCTCCGCGCGCAGGGCGTCACCATCATCCTCACCACCCATTACATCGAGGAAGCCGAGGAGATGGCCGACCGGGTCGGCGTGATCGACAAGGGGCGCATCCTGTTAGTGGACGACAAGGACGCGATGATGAAGCGGCTCGGCCGGACCGAGGCGCATTTCACGCTGGTCCAGCCGATTACCGAGCTGCCCGAGTGGGTCGATGCGGAGGCGGTGACCTTGCAGGACGACGGCCATACGCTGGCCTATCGCGGCGGCGACGGGACGGGGAAGGGCAAGGCCGAGGTCGCCGAACTGGCGCAGGAGCTGGCCCGGCGCGGCATCGCCTATTCCGCGCTCGACCAGAAGGAATCGAGCCTGGAGGACATCTTCGTCGACCTGGTCGAACGCGACCATCACGCAACGGAGCACGCCGCATGATCGCCTGGCGCTCCGCCTATGCCATCTACCGCAACGAGCTGTCGCGGTTCCGCCGCACGACCTTCGGCTCCATCATCGGCCCGGTGCTGACCACCTCGCTCTATTTCATCGTCTTCGGTGCGGCGATCGGCGGCCGGATGCAGGCGGTGAACGGCGTGAATTACGGCGCCTTCATCGTGCCCGGCCTGCTGATGCTGACGCTTT
The DNA here is from genome assembly GCF_022576075.2 of Erythrobacter sp. LQ02-29. Lineage (NCBI taxonomy): Bacteria > Pseudomonadati > Pseudomonadota > Alphaproteobacteria > Sphingomonadales > Erythrobacteraceae > Erythrobacter > Erythrobacter sp. LQ02-29. The sequence continues at coordinate 2,052,689 of NZ_JANCNT010000001.1, forward strand.
TGTCCGAAAGCACCAGCAATGCGAGCTTTGGCATCTACATGCCCAAGTTCACGGGCGCGATCTACGAGCTGCTGTCCGCACCGGTGGGCGTGGTCGAAACGCTGCTAGGCTTCGTCGGCGCGGCCATCACCAAGAGCCTGATCCTGGCCGCGATCATCCTCGTCACCGCGACCCTGTTCGTCGATTACACCATCGCGCACCCGATCCTGGCGGTGTTCTACATCATGCTGGTCGCGGCGGCGTTCTCTCTGCTGGGCTTCATCCTGGGCCTGTGGGCCGAGGGGTTCGAGAAGCTGCAGATGGTGCCCCTGCTGATCCTGACCCCGCTGACCTTCCTGGGCGGTACGTTCTATTCGATCGATATGCTGGCCGAGCCGTGGCGGACGGTCGCCTATTTCAACCCTATCGTCTATCTCGTCAGCGGCCTGCGCTGGACGTTCTACGGCCAGGCGGACGTGAACATCTGGGTCGCCGCCGGGCTGACCGTGGCGGTGCTGGCGGTGTTCATCGCGATCATCGCCGTCATCTTCCGCACCGGGTGGCGGCTCAGGTCGTAACCGCGTCCCAGATCAGCTTGGCCGTCAGGCCGAGCGAGGCGACGATCATCAGCGGGCGGATGATGCGCGCGCCGTGGCGCATGGCGAAGCGGCTGCCCAGCGTTCCGCCCAGCATCGCGCCCGCCGCCATGGTGAGGCCCATCACCCACAAGATCTTACCGCCCAGCGCGAAGGCTAGCACCGCGGCCCAGTTGGTCGCGGCATTGAACAGCTTCGCATTGGCGGCCGCGCGGGTCAGCCCCTTGCCCCGCAGGCCGACCAGGCTGGTGGTGAAGAATTGCCCGGTGCCGGGGCCGAAGAACCCGTCGTAGAATCCGATCGCGCCCGCCACAGGCGTGTAGCCGCGACGCGACAGGCGCACATGCGCATCCTCGTCCGTCATCCGGGGGCTGAAGATGACGTAGCCCGCCATCAGCAACAGGAAGATCGGGACGATGTAGGTCAGCGTTTCGGAGGAAATGGTCTGGATCAGCGACGCCCCGGCGATCGACGCCACGAACACGACCACGACCAGCGGCGCGTAGCTGCGCCATTCGACCAGCCCGCCGCGCGCGTAATTGACGCAGGCGGTGGTGGTGCCGAAGACGGATTGGATCTTGTTCGTGCCCAGCGCCAGGTGCGGCGGCAACCCGGCGGCGATTAGCGCGGGCATCATGATCAGTCCGCCGCCGCCGGCGATGGCATCCACGAAACCGGTCAGCACGGCGACGCCAGTCATCAGTGCGATCAGCCAGGGTTCGGGTTGGAAGGCAAGCAGCAGCATGGTCGCGGTGCCATGCGGACAATCGCGGCCATTCGCAAGGTCGCGGCCCTATAACCGCTGGTCGTTTCCCGCCCTCACACCCTCTTTATCACGCGCGCGAAGCCCGCTAACCGGTCTTCGATGAAAGGTTTCGTCCTGCCCCTTGCCGCCGTTCTGGCCGCGCTTCCCTCCGCCCCGGCCCATGCCGAGCCGACTGAAGACGAGGCGGCACCAGCGGCCCCTGCGGCGTCGCTGCCCGATCCCGTGCGCGCAATGATCGATGCGGCGATCGCGACCGGCGACGAGGCGAAGGTGAAGACGGTGGTCGAGCTCGCCAAGCAGACCAATCCCGACAATGCTGAAGAGATCGCGGCGATCCACAAGCAATTCCGCGATCGGAAGGCGGAAGAGAAGCGCCTGGCCAAGGAGCAGCAGGAAGAAGCCATCCGCACCGCCGGGGTGTTCGAACGCTGGTCGGGCGAAGGGCAGATCGGCGCCTTCCAGTCTTCGGGCAACAGCGACAATGTGGGGGTGAGCGCTGGACTGAAGCTGACGCGAGAAGGGCTCGACTGGACGCACCAGCTGCGCGGTACCTTCGATTACCAGCGGTCCAACGGCACCACCACGCGCGAGAAGTATTTCGCCGCCTACGAGCCGCGCTACGACGTTCAGGACGGGTTCTTCGTCTATGGCCTGGCGCAATACGAACGCGACCGGTTCCAGGGCTTCAACGGTCGCTATGCGTTGTCGGCGGGGGCCGGATACGATCTCGTCAATCGCGACGGTCTGAAGATCTCCGTGAAGGCCGGTCCGGCCTATCGCCGGACGGAATTGCGTGACGGAACGGCGGACGACCGGCTTGCGGGCTTGATCGGGGCGGATGCCAACTGGCGCATCAGCGACTGGCTGACCTTCACCCAGTCGAGCAATGCGGTGGCCGAAACGGGTAGCAACGCCACCGTCTTCTTCGATTCCTCAAACACGACGCTGAATCTGGTATCGGGCCTGAAGGCGAAGGTGAGCAACCGGGTCAGCACACAGTTCACCTATCAGCTGCAATATGACAGCAACCCTGCGCCCGGGGCGGTGACGACCGATACGCTGTCGCGCTTCACGCTCGTCTACGGGTTCTAGCCGGATGTCCGCCCGTTTCAGCTTCACCGTCGCCGCGACGGACGGCGCGGCGCGCACCGGCACGATCGCGATGCGACGCGGCGAGATTCGCACGCCCGCCTTCATGCCGGTGGGTACGGCGGCAACGGTGAAGGCGATGAAGCCGCAGACCGTGCGCGCAACCGGCGCCGACATCCTGCTGGGCAATACCTACCATCTGATGCTGCGCCCGGGGGCCGACCGCGTCGCGCGCTTGGGCGGCCTCCACCGCTTCATGGACTGGGACCGCCCGATCCTGACCGATAGCGGCGGTTATCAGGTGATGAGCCTGTCGGACCTGCGCAAGCTGACCGAGGAAGGCGTCGAGTTCCGCAGCCATATCGACGGGTCGAAGCATATGCTCAGCCCAGAGCGCTCGATGGAAATTCAGCGCCTGCTCGGCTCCGACATCGTCATGGCGTTCGACGAATGCCCGCGCGCGGACCGGCCGCTGGCGGAGATCGAGGCGTCGATGGAATTGTCCATGCGATGGGCGCAGCGCAGCCGCGACGCCTTCGATGCGGGCGGCGCGCATGCGGAAGGGGCGGCGCTGTTCGGCATCCAGCAGGGGGCGCTCGACGAGAGTTTGCGGGCCCGCTCGGCAGAGGCCCTGCGCGCGATCGGTTTCGACGGCTACGCGATCGGCGGCCTCGCCGTGGGGGAGGGGCAGGAGGCGATGTTCGCCACGCTCGATTTCGCGCCCGCCCAGCTACCCGAGGATGCGCCGCGTTACCTGATGGGCGTCGGCAAGCCGGATGATCTGGTCGGCGCGGTGGAGCGCGGCGTCGACATGTTCGATTGCGTGCTGCCCACGCGATCGGGGCGAAACGGTCAGGCGTTCACCTGGAACGGGCCGCTGAACCTGCGCAATGCCCGTTTCGCGGAGGACCCCGAGCCGCTGGAGGAAGGGTGTCCGTGCGACGCCTGCACCCGCTTCTCGCGCGCCTATCTCCATCACCTCAACAAAGCGGGCGAGATCCTGGGCGCGATGCTGGTGACGGAACACAACCTTACCTTCTACCAGCGCCTGATGCAGGCGATGCGCGACGCGCTCGCGGCGGGGCGGTTCGCAGGCTTCGCTTCGCAATTCCGAACCGATTACCTCGGGCAGTCGCACGCATCCTAGCGCAGTTCGAGGATCGTCCCGCGATAGGGTACGAAGCTGCCCGATCCGTCGAGAAATCCCGCGCCGATCGCACTCGCCTGGCGCTGCGCATCGATCAGGTTGGCGTACCATTTACCGCGTCTGCGCGGCGTGATGTAGCGATAGTGCGGCATGACGCCGAAAAAGCGCTTCACACCGAATCCGGTTCCAGCGGAAACCAAATAAACCTTTGATAGAAAAGAAAAAGGGCGACCCGCGGGCCGCCCTTTTCGTATTCGGTATGTGGCCCGCGATCAGCGCGAGTAGAACTCGACCACCAGGTTCGGTTCCATGGTGACGGGGTAGGGCACCTCGTCCAGCTGCGGCACGCGGGTGAAGCTCACCTTGTCGTTGCCGTCGGGCGCGACGTAATCGGGAATATCGCGCTCGGGCAGGCTCTGCGCCTCGATCACCAGCGCCATGTCCTTGGCCTTGTCGCCCAGACTAATGACGTCGCCGACGTCGACGCGGCGGCTCGCGATGTTGCACTTCACGCCGTTCACGCGGATGTGCCCGTGGTTCACGATCTGGCGCGCGGCGAAGATGGTCGGCGCGAACTTGGCGCGATAGACCACCATGTCCAGCCGGCGTTCGAGCAGGCCGATCAGGTTCTGGCCGGTGTCGCCCTTCATCCGCGAGGCCTGCTGGTACGTTCCCTTGAACTGCTTCTCGGTCACGTCGCCGTAATAGCCCTTCAGCTTCTGCTTGGCGCGCAGCTGCAGGCCGAAGTCGGACGTCTTGCCCTTGCGGCGCTGGCCGTGCTGGCCGGGGCCGTAGGAACGCTTGTTCACCGGGGAGTTCGGACGACCCCAGATGTTCTCGCCCATACGGCGATCGAGCTTGTGCTTGGCGCGGGTGCGCTTCGACATGGTATTTCCTTCCAATTTGCATGAGGCGGCCCAGCGCCGCCCCGTTGAACCCGGTCCGCACCATCACGGCAATCATCCGTGATGCGGCCGCCGCTTCACCGGGATGCGGGGCCAATCGGGCGCAAGACGTGTCTCGCGGTGCCGAAGTGAAGCGCGCGCAATAGCGGGTGCGGGTGCGAAGTCAAGCGTCGCGGGCCATCGTGATCCCTCGACAAACCGCCGCGTTGCCGCCACTGCACCGCGCATGACCAATGCGATCAAATCACCCGAGAATTGCCAGACCATGCCCGAAGTGCGCACGGGCGTCGATGCCACCGATCGCGCGCTGATGACGCTGCTCGAACAGCGCTTTGGCTACATGCGCGCCGCCGCCCGGATCAAGCAGGATCGCGACAGCGTGCGTGACGAGGCGCGCAAGCGGGCGGTCATAGAAGCGGCGATGGCCGACGGCATCGAGCGCGGCCTGCCGGGCGATGTGATCGCGGAAATCTGGGACCGCCTGGTAGAGGGCTCGATCGCCTACGAGCTCGACGAGTGGGATCGCCAGCGGGCCTGATAGCTCAGTCTTCCGTGCGGTCTCCGCGGCCCAGCGAGCTGAGGACGCCGCGCAGAGTGCGGATTTCCAGGTGGTTCCAGCCGGGGCGGGTCAGGATCGTGCGCAGGGTGCGGCGGGTGGCCTCCGCGCGCGATTCCGGGAGGAAATAGCCCTTGGGCTCCAGCATCGTCTCGAGATGCGCGATCAGTCCTTCCAGCTCGGCCTGAGGCGCAGGGGGGAGGGTATCCTCTTGTGTCGGCTGCACCAGGGCCTGGCCCTGTCCCTTAGACCATTCATACGCGCACAGAATGACCGCCTGGGCGAGATTGAGCGAACCGAAGCCGGGATCGATCGGCACCGTCACGATCGCGCGGGCGAGGGCGACGTCATCGGTCTCCAGCCCCGATCGCTCGGGACCGAACAGGATCGCCGAGCGCCCGGTCGCCGCGTTGATCTCGCGCGCGGCCTCTTCCGACGTGTGGACCGGCTTCGTCACGCCGCGCTTGCGCACCGTGGTGGCATAGACATGCGCGCAATCGGCCACCGCGTCCGCCACGCTGTCGAACACCTGCGCATTGCCCAGCACGTCGTCCGCTCCCGCCGCTGCGGGGCCGGCCGCCGGGTTGGGCCAGCCGTCGCGGGGCGCGACCAGCCGCATGTCGGTGAGCCCGAAATTGCGCATCGCCCGCGCGGCCTTGCCGATGTTTTCCCCCAGTTGCGGGCGCACGAGCACGATCGCGGGTTTGGTTGCTGTGTGCGCCATCGCTTCAGCCCGCGGTCCGTTCGTCGCGCGCCGCGTCCTGCACGGTGCTGGCGAATTCCTCGAAATCGCGCGCCTCGCTGAAATCGCGATAGACACTGGCGAACCGGATATAGGCGACGCTGTCGATCTGCTTCAGACCGTCCATCACCAGCTGGCCGATATGGGACGAGGCGACCTCGCTCTCGCCCGAGGTTTCGAGCTGGCGCTGGATGCCGGACACCAGCTGGTCGATCCGCTCCTGCGCCACGTTGCGCTTGCGACAGGCGAGCATGACGGATCGTTCGAGCTTCGATCGTTCGAACGCCTCGCGCCGCGCCGCGCGCCCATCTCCGCCCGCCTTAACCACCACGACATCGCGCAGCTGGACCCGCTCGAAGGTGGTGAAGCGGCCGCCGCACGATGCGCATTGCCGTCGCCGCCGGATCGCCGCATTGTCTTCCGCAGGGCGGCTGTCTTTTACCTGGCTGTCGTCATGCGCGCAGAACGGGCAGCGCATTCAGCGGCGCATCCGGTCGTAGAGAGCAAAGCCCCCGCCGGCGATCGCGCCGATGGCAATGCTCAGGCCCGGCAGGACCGCACCGGCCAGCGCGCCGATGGCGAGACCGGTCAGGACAGGTTTTGTGGAGGGATGATCCATCCCGCCACGCGCCATGCCGGTGATTTCTTCGCGCGTATCCTCGACCCAGTCGCGCTTTTCCGGTTCACGCTCCTCCATGATGTTCCTCCTTATCGACCGGGATAGACCGGGAAACGCTGGCAGAGTTCGCTCACGCGCTGCTGCACCGCCTGCTCAACCTGGCCGTCGCCCTCGGCCCCATTGCGGGAAAGGCCATCGACGACCTGGGCGATCAGTTCGCCGATCACGGCGAACTCGTCCGGGCCGAACCCGCGGGTCGTGCCGGCCGGGGTGCCGAGCCTGATGCCGCTGGTCACGAAGGGGCTGCGCGTGTCGTAGGGAATGCCGTTCTTGTTGCAGGTCAGCCAGGCGCGATCGAGACCGGTCTCGGCGTCCTTGCCGGTCACGTCCTTGGCCGAAAGGTCGACCAGCATGGAGTGATTGTCCGTGCCGCCCGAAACGACGCGCAAACCGTTGCGCTCCAGACTGGCTGCAAGAGCGCGTGCGTTCTCAACCACTTGGGCGGCATAGCTGCGAAACTCCGGCCGCAATGCCTCGCGGAAGGCGACCGCCTTGGCGGCGACGATGTGCATCAGCGGGCCGCCCTGCAGACCGGGGAAGACCGCCATGTTGAGCGGCTTAGTCAGATCGGGATCGTTCCACAGGATCACGCCCGAACGGGGGCCGCGCAGGCTCTTGTGCGTCGTCGTCGTCACCACATGGGCATGGGGGAAGGGGGAGGGGTGCGCGCCGCCTGCGACCAGGCCGGAAATGTGACTCATGTCGACCAGCAGATAGGCCCCCACCGCGTCGGCGACCTCGCGGAAGGCGGCCCAGTCCCAGGCGCGGGAATAGGCGGTGCCACCCGCGATGATCAGCTTGGGCTTATGTTCCTTCGCCAGAGCCATGACGTCGTTCATGTCAATCCGCTCGTCGTCCTTGCGAACGCCGTAGCTGACCGGGTTGAACCACTTGCCGCTGATATTGACGGGGGATCCGTGCGTCAGGTGCCCGCCGGCGTTGAGATCGAGCCCCATGAAGGTGTCGCCCGGCTGCAGCAGGGCGAGGAAAACCGCCTGGTTCATCTGGCTGCCGCTGTTCGGCTGCACATTGGCGAAATCGCATCCGAACAATTGCTTGGCACGGTCTATTGCCAGCGTTTCGACAACGTCCGCATATTCGCAGCCGCCGTAATAGCGCTTGCCCGGATAGCCCTCGGCATACTTGTTGGTGAAGACGCTGCCCGCGGCCTCCAGCACCGCCGCACTGGCGATGTTCTCGCTCGCGATCAGTTCGATGCGATCGCGCTGCCGCTCCAGCTCGTTACCGATCGCGGCGTGGATCTCCGGGTCGGCATCGACGAGCGAATCGCTCCAGAAGCGATCGAGCCAGGGCGCGTCGGTCGCGGGGGCTTCTTTGAGGGCGCTTGCAGTCATTGGTGCGGTTCGATCCTGTCGGAGAGGAAGGGCGGAGCGCAGAGCTTGTCGACCCGGCGCTGGTGGCGGCCACCGGCGAAATCGCCGGCGAGAAAGCTTTCGAGGCAGGCGACGGCCATGTCGCGGCCGATCAGGCGCGCACCCATGGCGATCACGTTGGCATCGTTATGTTCGCGCGCGAGCGCGGCGGAAAGCGGTTCGGACACCAGCGCGCAGCGCACGGCGGCGTTGCGGTTGACGGCCATCGAGATGCCGATGCCCGATCCGCAAAGGGCGACGCCGCGTTCGGCGGTTCCTTCCGCAATCACCTCGGCAAGGCGGTAGCCGTAATCGGGATAATCGACGCTTTCCGGGCCGTCGGGACCGAGGTCGGCGACCTCGTGCCCCTCCTCGATCAGCCACTCGCGCAGGGCGGCCTTGAGTTCGATGGCGGCATGGTCGGAGGCGATGGCGATACGCATGGGGCGCACATACGCGCATGTGCCGCCATGTTCCACCCGCAAGTCCGATTCATCCGCCACCGCGCGGCGCAGACCTGTGGCTGCTCTCGGTCAGTGCCGTACGGAGGGGCTCCCGCCGCCCAAGATGGAGGAAGACGCCTCGCTCAGGGAGAAGGCGGGCAAAGGAGCCGCAGTTCCCCCGTCTCGCGAACATAGGTGATGCTGGCGCATCGGCCCAGCACGTCCCGACCGAGGTAGAGGAAATGCGCAGCTCTGGTGCGATCCGTTTCGCCCACGACCCTGATGGTGTTTTCGTCTTCCTTCTCACCGGTGTCGTAGGCGGGGAGCAGATCGTCTCCCTGGTAGTCGCGCAACCTCACCAGTACATTGTCGATCCTGAAATCCCCGACGCGAAGCGGCGTTGCGAATGCCATCGGACGCACCGGTCGGTCGATCCCGTGGACGATGGGATACATCGCGTCCGGCCCGGTCCATGTCCCACCCAACCGTTCGGCGAGAAAGGCCCCGGTGGACGTCGTGAGCACGGTCTGCGCAGATTCGAGGTCGGGCCGGACGTCGATATTCAGCTCGCCTTCGCGATGGCGATAGACCACCGCAAAGCCTCCCCGATCCTCGGTCGGCAGAGTCGACCACCGGTCGGCGTCGGTGGAGGGGCGCAGATTGAGAGTAACCGACGAGAAAGGCAGGTAGGCGATATTGATGACGCCGTCCGCGCCGGCACCCACTTCGGCATCATACCACTCGATGCGCGGAGACGAACGGACCGGTCCGATCGCGACCTCCGCCGTGGCGTAGCGGCCTGGAACCTTCTTCTTGCCCAGCCTGATAGAGGTCGGCGAACTGTCTTCGGTAATCCCGAGGCGCTCGGCGGCGGTCTCCTTCAGCTGGATGCCCCTGTCGCGCAGGGATACCAGCAGGCGGACGGGCTGTCCGTTGATAGTGGCATCGATCAGATAGCCGCCCGCAGCGTCGAGGACGAGTGGCGGGGTGGCGACTGGATCGCCTGCCTCCCCGGTCCCCGCCGCTTGAGCGCCTGCGATCTGCTCCCACTTCGCGACATTGTCGGGCAGCAAGACGATGCTGCAACCGGCCAGGAGGGTGGCCACCACCGCGACCGACGCGGCCCCGGCCACCCGGCGTCGCCACCCCTCGCGGCGCACCTACTGGTCGAGGAAGCTGCGCATCTTGCGGCTGCGGCTCGGGTGCTTGAGCTTCCTCAGCGCCTTCGCCTCGATCTGCCGGATGCGTTCGCGGGTCACCGAGAACTGCTGGCCCACTTCCTCCAGCGTGTGATCGGTGTTCATGCCGATGCCGAAGCGCATGCGCAGCACGCGCTCTTCACGTGGGGTCAGGCTCGCCAGCACGCGGGTCACGGTTTCCTTGAGGTTGGAATGGATCGCGGCATCGACGGGGATGATCGCGTTCTTGTCCTCGATGAAATCGCCCAGATGCGAATCCTCCTCGTCGCCGATCGGCGTTTCGAGGCTGATCGGCTCCTTGGCGATCTTCATCACCTTGCGCACTTTTTCGAGCGGCATGGAGAGGCGCTCGGCCATTTCCTCGGGCGTGGGCTCTCGCCCCTGCTCGTGCAGGAACTGGCGGCTGGTGCGCACCAGCTTGTTGATCGTCTCGATCATGTGGACCGGGATACGGATGGTGCGCGCCTGGTCCGCGATCGAGCGGGTGATCGCCTGCCTGATCCACCAGGTGGCGTAGGTGCTGAACTTGTAGCCGCGGCGGTATTCGAACTTGTCGACCGCCTTCATCAGGCCGATGTTGCCTTCCTGAATGAGATCAAGGAATTGCAAGCCGCGATTGGTGTATTTCTTCGCGATGGAGATCACCAGGCGCAGGTTCGCCTCGACCATCTCCTTCTTGGCGATGCGCGCCTCGCGCTCGCCCTTCTGCACCATGTTCACGATGCGGCGGAATTCGTCGAGGCTCATGCCCGTGGCGCTGGCAATATCGGCGATCTCGGTGCGGATGCGGTCGACCGCCTCGGCTTCCTTCTCGGCGAAGGCGGCCCATTTCTTATCCTTCTTCGCGTTGTCCGACAGCCAGGTTTCGTCCAGCTCGTTGCCGATATAGACGTCGAGGAAGTCCTTGCGCTTCACCTTGTGGCGTTCGGCCAGGCGCAGCATCTGGCCGCCGAGCGCGGTCAGGCGGCGGTTGAAGGCATAGAGGTTGTCGACCAGGAACTCGATCTTGGTCGCATGGAACTGCACGCTTTCGACCTCGGCGGTCAATTCCTCGCGCAGCGCCTCGTATTTCTTCTCCTTCGCAGCGGGGAAGGCATCGCCGCGACCGAGCACCTCGACCCGCTCGTTCTGCAGTTTCTCGAACTTGCCGAACGTGTCGGTGATGCGCGCGAAGCGTTCGATGGCGTCCGGCTTCAGCGCGGCTTCCATCTGGGCGAGGGACATGGTGTTGTCTTCTTCCTCGTCGTCGTCGCGGCGCTTGGAGGAGCCTTCTTCGCCATCCTCGTCTTCGCCGTCCTCGTCCTCCACCTCGTCGTCGTCGCGGATGGTGGGACCGGCGGTCTCTTCGGAAATCTCGCCGTCGTCCTCGTCCTCGGCACCTTCTTCCATCTTGTCGACGGGCGGTTCCTTGGACAGCATGGCGTCGAGATCGAGAATCTCGCGCAGCTGCATTTCCTCGGCGTTCAGCGCCTCGGACCACTGGATGATGGCGTGGAAGGTGATCGGGCTCTCGCACAGGCCCATGATCATCATGTCGCGGCCCGCCTCGATCCGCTTGGCGATGGCGATCTCGCCCTCGCGGCTGAGCAGCTCCACCGCGCCCATTTCGCGCAGATACATGCGAACGGGGTCGTCGGTGCGGCCTTCGCTGGCGGTCTTCTTGGCAGCCGCGGGAGAGGCTTTCTTGGTATCCTTCTTCGCCGGACCGTCGTCGGCGGAGATTTCCTCGACTTCCGATTCCTGGTCCGCTTCCGCTTCGGCATCCTCGTCGTTCTCGACGATGTTGACGCCCATCTCGCTGATCGCGGACATCACGTCCTCGATCTGATCGGTGCTCATCTGATCCTGCGGCAGCGCCTCGTTCAGCTCGTCCACGGTGACGTAGCCGCGCTTCTTCGCCTTCGCGATCAGTTTCTTGACGGAGGCCTCGTTGAGATCGATCAGGGGTGCGTCGTCGGTCTCAGCGGTCTTAGCTTCGGAAGCCATAAGTGGTTTCAGTCCGTTTCCTGTACGCCGCCGTCGGAAGACGCCGGCTCCAATTCCTGTTCTCGCGCCGCGCGTGCGGCCCTGCGACCCGTCATCTGGCCCAGCCGCGTCTCGAATTCCAGCTTTCGCTTCAGCAAACGCTGCTGTTCGGCGAAGGCTCCTTCGGGATCGGTCTCGAAACGGGCGGTGGCGGACGCAAGCGCGGCCTCCAGCGCCGGTCTCTCGACCAGCAGGGCGACGGCTTCGGCCAGGTCCTCGCGCGCATCATCCGGATCGTATCCTTCCGACAGGAAGGCGAAGCGGTTCTTATCCGCGTGCGGCGCAGGTCCGGTCGAATCGGATATGGGATGTTCGCCCCCCGCTTCAAGCGCTTCTATCATGTCGAGTAGCGGATTGATGGCCGCTGCGGCTTTCGGGTCACGCGCGGCAAGGTCCGCCAGCGCGCTTTCATGGCGCGCGAGTTGATCGGGAAAGCGGATCAGGCCAGCGGCGACCGCGGCGGTCAAACGGTCGCGCCCACCGCCCGCGGCGTTGCGGCGCAGTGCCTCCATCGCTCCGGGAGCGGGGGCCGGGGTAGGCTGGAATCGGCCGTTGCGGTTCTGCCAGTTGCCGCGCTGGGGTGCTTGCCGTGGCGGGCGCGGCGGAAATGCGAAGGCGGAATAGCGGTCGAGCAGTTCGCGGCGATAGAGCGATTTGATGTCCGGATGCTCGATCCGCTCGACGTGATCCATCAGCCGCGCCTTCAGCCCCGCCTTGGCTTCAGGGGAATCGAGCGGTTGCGCATCGCGCTCTGCCGCCCACAGCGTATCGAGCAGCCCGGCAGGCTCGGCCAGAAGCGCCTCCATCGCGTCTTTCCCGCGCTGGCGGATCAGGTCGTCCGGATCGAGCCCGGCGGGCAGGCGGACGATACCCAGCGAGTGGGCGGGACGAAGCAGCGGCAACGCGCGAGCGATCGCGCGCATCGCGGCGCGCTGGCCCGCTGCATCGCCGTCGAAGCACAGGATCGGGCGCTCGACGCTGCGCCACAGGATCTCGATCTGCTGCTCGGTCAGCGCGGTGCCGAGCGGAGCGACCGCTTCCCCGATCCCCGCATCGGCCAGCGCGATCACATCCATATAGCCTTCGACCACGACGATCCGGCCGGTCCTGCGCGAGGCGGGCAGGGCGCGGTGCAGGTTGTAAAGCGTGCGACCCTTGTCGAACAGCGGAGTGTCGGGAGAGTTGAGGTATTTCGGCGCCTTGGTGTCCGCCGCAAGAATACGCCCGCCGAACGCGACGACTCGTCCGCGCGTGTCCTGAATCGGCAGCATCAGCCGGTCGCGGAAACGGTCGTAGGGTTCCTTGTCCTCGACCTCGATGCGCATGCCGGCTTCGACCCGCATCGGCTCGTCGAACTGGGCGAGCGCGGATTTGAGCGCTTGCCGATCGGGCAGGGCATAGCCGAAGCCGAACTCGCGGACCGTGGCAGCGGAAAAGCCGCGACCGGCCAGATATTCACGCGCCGCTTGCCCGTCCGCCCCATCGAGATTGGCGACGAAATGCGCCTGCGCGGCGGCCGTCACATCGTGCAGGCTGGCCCGCTTTTCCGCCACGCGAGCGGCGCGCGGATCGGGGGCGGGGACCTCCATCCCGGCCTGCGCCGCCAGTTCCTTGACCGCATCCATGAACGGCAAGCCGCGCTGGTCGGTCATCCAGCGGATCACGTCGCCATGCGCCTCGCACCCGAAGCAATGGTAGAAGCCCTTCTCGTCGTTGACGTAGAAGCTGGGCGTCTTCTCGTTGTGGAACGGGCAGCACGCCTTCCATTCGCGCCCCGCGCGCTGAAGCTTGGTCGTGCGCATGACGACGCTCGACAGCGTGACCCGCGCACGCAATTCGTCCAGCCATTGGGGGGTCAGCGCCATCGCGTAAAGGTAACGCGCGCGGCGCGGCCTGCCTAGCCTGCCGGAGTCGCCGTCCCCGTCGATTTCGGCTCCGGTGCCTTTTCGGGCGGAAAGGGCCCGGTGGCGTCGCCCGCACGGTTGTTCAGTTCCAGCCGATAGGCCGAACTCGGCCCCTTGGGCGGAAGCGTCGATTGCCAGAAAAACGTGATCGGCATCCCCGGCGTCCAGCCGGAGCCCTTCGTCACGCGCCAGATCAGCTGGCCCGCATCGGTGGTAACGGTGATTGCGTCCTCGGCACCCAGTGCGGCCTTGGCCTGCTCGCGGTCGTAGCCCAGCGCGCCGTTGAAGCCGGTTGCGCGGCGGGTGGTGCGGAAGATCGAGGGCGCGGTTTCCATCCGCTGCGCACCCGATTCGGTATCGGCGGCGGGCGTCGCGCTCTCGGTCGGTGCGGCCTCGTCCTGCGTCGGCGTCACGACATGGACGTAAGTGAAAACGGTGCCTTCGGGCGCGGTTTCCGGATCGCACGCCTCGGTCATATCCTTCGGACAGGCGACGTAGCTCACCACATCGGCGATCGTCTTCCCGTCCGCTGAAATCTCGCTCTCGACCTCCGGTCCCTTCGGTCCTTCGATTTTCGCGCCGAGGCTCGCCGGATCGAAATTCGCGGCGACGAGATTGCGCGGCGCGGCCACGGTAGGGGTCGGCGTGGGTGTCGGCTCGGGTGCGCGAGCCCGGTCGCACCCGGCGGCGAGCAGCGGAAGGGGGAGGGCCAGCGCCAGCAGCGCCCGGCGGCTCACGACAGCGCTTCCTTCACCAGGCCGCTGGCGATGCTCATGTCCAGCGTCGCGCCGTGGCGCGATTTCAGCTCGGCCATGACCTTACCCATGTCCTTCATGCCCTCGGCACCGACATCGGTCTTCACCTGCGCGATCGCCGCCCTGGTCTCGCCTTCGTCCATCTGCCGGGGGAGGAATTCCTCGATCACGGACAGCTCGTGCTCTTCCTTCTCGGCCAGCTCGTCGCGCCCGCCCTCGCGGTACATGTCGATCGATTCGCGGCGCTGCTTCGCCATCTTCAGCAGCACGTCCTGCACCAGATCGTCGTCGTCGGGCACGGATTTGGCCGTGCGCTGCTCGATATCGCGGTCCTTGATCTTGGCCGAGATCAGGCGGAGCGCGGCGGTACGCGGCTTGTCCCCACCCTTCATCGCGGCGATGGTTTCTTTCTGGATATTTTCCCTGAGCATGGCTTTCCTGTGGATCGTTAGTCGCTATCTAGCGGTTCGACGCGGCGTTACACCCAATCTTCCCGCCGCGCCACGCTTGACGAATGCGAGGCCGGGGCCTAGCCGCCGTGACTTAGCACACATCGCCGGAAAACCTTTGTAACGGAGCGCCCTATGGCCCTTGCCGACATTACGCCTGCGCGACCAAAAGGCGCGACCGGGCTGCTTCTCCTTGCCGACGGCACCGCCCTGTGGGGCCATGGCTTCGGCGCGATCGGCGCCAGCGTGGGGGAGGTCTGCTTCAACACCGCGATGACCGGTTATCAGGAGGTGATGACCGATCCGAGCTACGCGGCGCAGATCGTCACCTTCACCTTCCCCCATATCGGCAATGTCGGCACCAACCACGAGGATATCGAGGCCAAGGTCGAAAGCGCGCTTGGCTGCGTCGTGCGCGAGGCGGTGACGCCCGACAGCAATTTCCGCAGCAAGCAGAAGTTCGACGAGTGGATGCGCGCGAACGGCAAGATCGGCCTGTCGGGCATCGACACGCGCGCGCTGACCCGCTTCATCCGCCTGAACGGCGCGCCCAATGCCGCGATCGCGCATGCGCCCAATGGCGAGTTCGACCTGCCCGCGCTGCTGGAGCGGGTGCGGGGCTGGGCCGGGCTGGAGGGCATGGACCTCGCCCTGCGGGTCAGCCGCGAGAAGCACGAGGGCTGGGACGGCGGCCCATGGACGCTGGGCAAGGGATACGGCCGCGCGCCGTGGATCAGGAAGCCGCATGTGGTCGCGATCGACTACGGCGCGAAGGACAACATCTTCCGCAATCTGGTGAAGGCGGGCGCGCGGGTCACCGTGGTGCCGGCGAAGACCCCGCTCGACGACATCCTGGCGCTGGAGCCCGACGGCGTGTTCCTCTCCAACGGTCCCGGCGATCCGGCGGCGACGGGCGAGTACGCCGTGCCGACGATCCGCGCGCTGCTCGATCGCGACATTCCGATCTTCGGCATCTGCCTCGGCCACCAGATGCTGGCGCTGGCCGCGGGGGCGAAGACGGCCAAGATGCACCAGGGCCACCGCGGCGCGAACCATCCCGTTCAGCGCGTCGGCGGCGGCTGGGACGCGACCGAGGGTCTGGTCGAGATCACGAGCATGAACCACGGCTTCGCGGTCGACGGCACGACCCTGCCCGAGGGCGTGGTCGAAACCCACCGCTCGCTGTTCGACGGCACCAATTGCGGGATTTCGATTACGGGCAAGAAGGCGTTCGGCGTCCAGTACCACCCCGAGGCGAGCCCGGGGCCGCAGGATAGCTTCTACCTGTTCGACAAGTTCGTGGGGATGCTGGGGTGATGGACGATTTCCCCACAATATTCCGACAATCTTTGACTAAGCGCACGACTGCGCTTTCGGACGGTCAGAAGCTTTGTGGAATTATCATGGCCGTTTGCGCCGCGCCATTGTTTAAAGCCGAAGGTTGGATAGCTTTCTGGTTGCTTTCGATCATTACCCTTGTCGGTCTGCTAACCTTCGGGCTTTGGTTCTTCAGAGCAGTGACCGGAAGAAACGAACCTACAGAAGAGCACACCGAGCAAATGGCTGCTATTGCTGTGTGGGGACAAAATCGAACCGAAGGAAAGCCATTGATGAAATCGGTGGCTCAAACAGAGCTGACCCACAATCCACAGTCGCTCGAAAACCCGGAGAGGAAGGATGACTGATATCAATTATATCCTCTCGTTCAGCCCTGTCGCTTCTAGTCCGCAATCTCAACAGACACAGATATTCGTTTCCCAGAACCGAGATATCTCCACATGGTTTCTTCCGTTTCCCGGGACATACCTGATCAAAAGCCCCCAAGCGCTAAGTACGCTGAATGCACAGTTTTTTCAGCATTTTGGCTCAACTCCGTACGTATTGTCTTTTGCCCCTTCGAGTTATGTAACGGGCTCTCTACCGCCGGGAATTTGGCAGTGGTTCAACGATGTTCGAAATCCGTTCTTACCGGGCAACTAATGATCAAGCGTGCCGATATCTTGCCCATTGATGCTACGGATAGGTTTGTTTCAGGCGGAAGTTCCTAATGACCCGCTGGGAATACCTTACCGCCGAGATCGAGAACGACATGCTTGTCGTCGAGGGCGAGCATCGCCAGTCGCTGCGCGGCGGGATGAACTATCTCGGCTCGCAAGGTTGGGAGCTCGTCTCTCACATCGATCGCATCCGCCTCGGCCACACGACTGGCCACACCCTGATCTTCAAGCGTCCGACTGAAAGCTGACATGCCCAAACGTACCGACATCTCCTCCATCCTCGTCATCGGCGCCGGACCTATCATCATCGGGCAGGCCTGCGAGTTCGATTATTCGGGCACGCAGGCGATCAAGGCGCTGCGCGAGGAGGGGTACCGGGTGATCCTGGTCAACTCCAACCCCGCCACGATCATGACCGACCCGGACATGGCGGATGCGACCTATATCGAGCCGATCACGCCCGAGATCGTCGCCAAGATCATCGCCAAGGAGAAACCGGACGCGCTGCTGCCGACAATGGGCGGGCAGACCGCGCTCAATTGCGCGCTGAAGCTCGACCAGATGGGCGTGCTGGCGGAGCACGGGGTGGAGATGATCGGGGCGCGCGCGGACGCGATCGACAAGGCGGAGAACCGCCAGCGCTTCCGCGAGGCGATGGACAAGATCGGCCTCGAAAGCGCGGCGTCCGGCGTCGCCAACACCATCGAGCAGGCGCGCGCCGTGCTGGAGCGGACCGGCCTGCCCGCGATCATCCGCCCCAGCTTCACGCTGGGTGGTACCGGCGGTGGCATCGCCTACAACACCGCCGAATTCGACCGGATCGTGCGCGAGGGCCTCGACGCCAGCCCCACAACCGAGGTGCTGATCGAGGAATCGCTGCTCGGCTGGAAGGAATTCGAGATGGAGGTCGTGCGCGACCGCGCCGACAACGCCATCATCATCTGCGCGATCGAGAACGTCGATCCGATGGGCGTGCATACCGGCGACTCCATCACCGTCGCCCCGGCACTGACGCTGACCGACAAGGAATACCAGATCATGCGCAGCGCGAGCATCGCGGTGCTGCGCGAGATCGGCGTGGAAACCGGCGGCTCGAACGTGCAGTTCGCGGTCAATCCCGAGGACGGTCGGTTGATCGTGATCGAGATGAACCCGCGCGTCTCGCGCTCCAGCGCGCTCGCATCCAAGGCCACCGGCTTTCCCATCGCGCGCGTCGCGGCGAAGCTGGCGGTAGGCTACACGCTGGACGAGATCACCAACGAGATCACCGGTGCGACGCCGGCCAGTTTCGAGCCGACGATCGACTACGTCGTCACCAAGATCCCGCGCTTCGCGTTCGAGAAGTTCAAGGGCGCCACGCCCGACCTCGCCACCGCAATGAAATCGGTGGGCGAGGTCATGGCGATCGGGCGCAATTTCCAGGAAAGCATGCAGAAGGCGCTGCGTGGCCTTGAAACCGGGCTGGACGGGTTCAACCGCGTGACCGAGCTGGAAGGCTGCGCGAAGGACGTCATCACCGCGGCCCTGTCGCGCCGCAGGCCGGACCGGCTGCTGAAGGTCGCGCAGGCTTTTCGCGAAGGGTTGACGATGGAGGAAATCCAGGCCGTCACCCATTACGACCCGTGGTTCCTGCGCCAGATCGAGGCGATCGTCTACGAAGAGCAGATGATCAGCCATAACGGCCTGCCGCGCGATGCGCAGGAGATGCGGCGGATCAAGGCGATGGGCTTCTCCGACAAGCGACTCGCCACGCTGGCGGTGCGTTCGGTCGGGGTCGCGGGCGGTCTGGGCGAAACGCAGGCACGCCGCAGCGGTCTGCTGCACGACACGCTGCGCGCGATGGCGGGCGCGACCAGCGAGGAGGAGGTGCGCAAGCTGCGCCGCAAGCTTGGCGTGGAGCCGGTGTTCAAGCGGATCGACAGCTGCGCCGCCGAGTTCGAGGCGATCACACCCTACATGTATTCGACCTACGAAGCCCCGACCTTCGGCGAGCCGGAGGACGAGGCCAACCCCAGCGACCGCAAGAAGATCGTGATCCTGGGCGGCGGGCCGAACCGGATCGGACAGGGCATCGAGTTCGACTATTGCTGCGTCCACGCCTGCTTCGCGCTGAGTGAGGCCGGGTTCGAGACGATCATGGTCAACTGCAACCCGGAAACGGTCTCGACCGATTACGACACTTCCGACCGGCTCTATTTCGAGCCCCTGACGGCGGAGGACGTGCTCGAAATCCTGCGGGTCGAGCAGCAGGCGGGCGAGCTGGTCGGCGTGATCGTGCAGTTCGGCGGGCAGACTCCGCTGAAGCTGGCGCGCGCGCTGGAGGAGGCGGGTATCCCGATCCTGGGCACCAGCCCCGACGCGATCGACCTCGCCGAGGATCGCGAGCAGTTCGCGCGGCTCGTCAACAAGCTGAACCTCAAGCAGCCCGACAACGGCATCGCGAAGAGCCGGGACGAGGCCGCCGCGGTCGCCAGCATGATCGGTTATCCCGTGCTGCTGCGCCCAAGCTACGTCCTGGGCGGGCGGGCGATGGAGATCGTCGATTCCGAGGCTCAGCTCGACGACTATATCAATACCGCGGTCAATGTGTCGGGCGACAGTCCCGTGCTGGTCGACCAGTATCTGCGCGACGCCGTCGAATGCGATGTCGATGCGCTGTGCGATGGTAGCGAGGTGCGCATCGCGGGGGTGATGCAGCATATCGAGGAAGCGGGCGTGCATTCAGGCGACAGCGCCTGCACCCTGCCGCCCTACAGCCTGCCGCGCGAAATCGTGGCGGAGATGGAACGGCAGGCCGCCGATCTCGCCATGGCGCTCAAGGTGCGCGGTTTGATGAACGTCCAGTTCGCAGTGAAGGACGGCGAGGTCTATCTGATCGAGGTCAATCCGCGCGCCAGCCGCACCGTACCCTTTGTCGCGAAGGCGGTGGGCCAACCGGTTGCCAAGATCGCCGCGCGCATCATGGCGGGCGAGCCGCTGTCGAACTTCGAAACCTGGAGCCTGGAACCGGGTCACATGGCGGTGAAGGAAGCGATCTTCCCCTTCAGCCGTTTCCCGGGCGCCGATCCGGTCCTCTCGCCGGAGATGAAATCGACCGGCGAGGTGATGGGCATCGACCGGGCTTTCCCGGAGGCGTTCCTGAAATCGCAGATGGGCGTCGGCATGGGCCTGCCCGACGGGGGAACCCTGTTCGTATCGGTAAAGGACGGCGACAAGCCGGTGATCCTGCCCGCGGTGCGCCGCCTGATCGAACACGGGTTCCGCGTGATCGCGACCGGCGGTACGCAGGCATTCCTGAAAGAGCAGGGGCTGGGGGTCGAGCTGGTCAAAAAGGTTGCCGAAGGGCAGCCGCATATCGTCGATGCGATCATCGACGGGAAGGTGGATTTGATCTTCAACACCACCGAAGGGTGGCAGTCCTTGCGCGACTCGCAATCGATCCGCGCGTCGGCGCTGGAGGCGAAGCTGCCGTATTACACCACAGCGGCCGCCTGCGTGGCCGTGGCGGAGGCGATTGCCACCGTGGATTCGGCGCGTCTTGAAGTCCGCTCGCTACAGGATTACTATAGCGATAACTGAACGAACGCTCTCCCTTTCCGAAAATTCGCCCGACGCTCCGCTCCTGCGATGAAGCGGCAAGGGCCGAATTGCCGGTTCGGGCCACACTCTGACTATTGATTGGAAAGTAGAATGGAAAAGGTTCCGATGCTCGCCGAGGGTTATGAGCGGATTACCGCCGACCTGAAAGTGCTGCGGGCCGAGCGTCCCAAGGTGGTGGATGCGATCGAGGAAGCACGCGCGCATGGCGACCTGTCCGAAAACGCGGAATATCACGCGGCGAAGGAACGGCAGGGCCAGATCGAGGCGCAGATCGCGGAACTCGAAGACCGGGTCAGCCGCGCGCAGATCATCGATCCGTCGACCCTGTCGGGCGACAAGGTGATGTTCGGCGCGACCGTCACCCTGCTCGACGAGGAAGATAAGTCCATCAAGTACCAGATCGTGGGCCAGACCGAGGCCGACGCGGCCAAGGGCCGGATTTCCTACAGCTCACCTATCGGGCGCGCGCTGATCGGCAAGAAGGTCGGTGAGGAGATCGAGGTGACCGTGCCTTCTGGCGATAAGTTCTACCTCATCGACGAAATCGAATTCGTCTGAGCTGGAGAGGGCCCGGCGAGAACAGGGCCCTCCTACAGTTTCAAGCAGACTGGTTTCCAGTCCCGGCCGGTGCAGGGACTGGAAAGACCATCACGCATCCGGCGTCAGCAGGCGGTGGATGTGCACGATGACGTAGCGCATTTCCGCATCGTCGACCGTGCGCTGTGCATTGGCGCGCCACGCCTCCTCGGCGGCTTCGTAATTGCTGAATACGCCGACGACGTGAATGCTTTCAGGGTCGGCGAACTCAACCGATCGGGGATCCTTCACACGGCCACCCATTACCAGGTGGAGCCGCTGCGGCATTTCGGTTTCTTCCATCTCGGATAAATCCTTCACTGTGCGCTATCGCCACGGCGCATAAAGAAAGCGGCGCGACAGGCAAGCCCGTCGCGCCGCTCGAAATTCTTGCTGCGTTCCGTTCAGACCGCGACGCGCGAGCGCAGGTCGCGATATTTCCGACCGGCACCGCGAGCGAACTTGCGGGCGGCAAACTGCGCCTCGTCACGGCCGTCGTAAGCGGCGCGCGATACGCGGCGACCCGCCTTGCGCGAGGAATGGGCGATGTCGTCGCTCCAGTCTTCCAGCTTCGCACCACCGTGGCGCACGGCATCGCCAGCGCTGTCGAACAGGCCGCTGGCGTAGGCGAGGCCCATCTCGGCGGCGTAATTGGCCATTGCACCGGCGCGGCGACCCGCGCGACGGCCCGGGCGCGTCATCGCGCCGATCGCGAGACCGAGAACGGCAACGCCGGCCACGGTCGCGACAGGGTGCTCTTTTACGAACGCCGTCGCCTTGTCCGTCGCATCGCGAGCATAGTCCGCGAGCGAGCGATCTGCGTTCCGCTGCTCCGCCGCCTCGATCTTGGCGCGCAGTGCATCTCTTTGTTCCTTGGTGCTCATAGGGTGTCTCCGGATGATAGTATCGGGGGTCGGTGATTACCGAACCAACGCAACGTGGCGGCCCGATGTTCCGTGATTTCAGCGATAACGCCGAGGCGGGGGCTCGTCGGCGAAGTCGTATTCTGCGCGATCGCGATCGTACCCGTCGTCCTCCTCGTCTTCGTCGTCATCGCGACCGAACAGGAGGCCGAGGATCGGGCGCCGGGCGAACCAGAGGATGATCGCCGCGACTACGGCGGAAGCGAGACCGCGATGCTGGTCGGTGACGTAGGCCGCCTCGTCCAGGACATCGATCGCGGCATCCTTCGCCTTGTCCATCGCCCGCTCGGCGGGGCTGCGCTTGGCGAGGTCCCCGCGAAGATTGGCGATATCCGCCTTGACCAGCGCGAGCGCCGAGTTTCGCAGCGCGCGATCGGCGCGCATTTGCCGCCCCCGCGCCGTCATGCGTCGTTCTCGAACGCTTCGCTGATCCGGCGGAACTGGCGCAGTGCCATCCAGCCGGCGATAGCGGTGAAAAGGAACATGAGCGCCACCATCAGGCCCATCGCGCCGAACGCGCCAAGATAGGGACGCAAGGCGATGATGAGCCCGACCACCAGCCCAAGCAGGGCGAGGTGGAGGAACGCCATCGCGCAAAGGCCATAGAAGGCGGCCGACCGGGTATGGTGAGCCGCATAGGCGAGCCGCGATTTCTGGAACGCGACTTCTGCTTCCAGATAGGTTCGACTGTCCTCGTAGAGCGATTCTATGTCGTCCCGGAGCGAGCCGTAGGGCACCTCGCGGTCGGACTCGCTTTCCATTGCCTCATCGGAAACGCCCGGCGCGAAATCCGCACCGGGCGTTTCTTCGTTTTCATTTCGCATCGTCACGCGCTGTCAGGACGATCAGCGGCGGAACATGCGGGCAACCATGTAGCCGCCAACTGCAGCTAGTCCGACGGCCAGGCCCGGGCTCTTGCGAACCCATTGACGGGCATCTTCGCCCAGTTCGTCCACACTCTTGTCGTCGAGGCGGGTGGCAGTCTCGTGAAGCGACCGCGAGGCGTTCCGCGCGTAATCGCCGTATTTCGGGCCGAAATTCTCGTCCAGCTTGGCTGCGTTGTCGGCAACATACTTGCTCAGCGCGGCGATTGCGTCGCTGGCGCGCGTCTTGCCTTCCACGGCCAGCTCGTTCGCCTTGACCTTGGCCTGGTCGGAATATTCGCCCTGCTTGCCCTTCGCCTTGGTGCGATAGACGGATGCGCGATCGCCAGCTTCGGCGCGCAACGCCGCCGCCCCTGCCTTCGCCTCGTCGAGAGCGGCGTTGAACCGGCTCTTCGCTTCGGTCCGATGGGCTGAGGCGGACGCCTTCTTGGCGCTACCCTTCGCTTCGGTGGCAATATCGGCTGTGGCGGAGCCGGTCGCTGCGCCAACCGCATCGCCAGCGGCGGCGGTTGCAGTGGCAGGCTTCCTGGTGGTCTTCTTCGGCGTCGGTGCGGTGGCCATAATTCTTATCCCCGTTCTGACTGTCGTAACTGGTGTTTGATGCCATGCATGCCGTGGCATGCACCTCGATTACCCAACGCGACTTGCTTGGCTTCGTTCCGCAGCATAGAGCGCCTGCCGAGATCGGTAGATCCGCCCTTTCTTCTTCATGGAGCCAGCATGACCGCAATTCTCGACATCCATGCCCGCCAGATCCTCGATTCCCGGGGGAATCCGACCGTCGAGGTCGACGTTCTGCTGGAGGATGGCAGTTTCGGCCGTGCGGCGGTCCCCTCGGGGGCGTCCACCGGCGCGCACGAGGCGGTCGAGTTGCGGGACGGGGATGCGGATTACTTCCTCGGCAAGGGCGTGACGAAGGCGGTGGATGGCGTGAATTCCGAGATCGCCGACACACTGCTCGGCCTGGATGCGGAAGACCAGCGCACGATCGACACCGCGCTGCTAGATCTGGATGGAACGGAGAACAAGGCGAAGCTCGGCGCGAATGCGATCCTGGGCTGCAGCCTCGCGGTTGCGAAGGCGGCTGCCAATGCGCGCGGCCTGCCGCTGTTCTCCTATGTCGGGGGCGTTTCAGCGCACGTTCTGCCGGTGCCCATGATGAACATCGTCAATGGCGGCGAGCATGCGGACAATCCGATCGATATCCAGGAATTCATGGTCATGCCGATCGGCGCGCCCTCGCTGGCGGAGGCGGTGCGCTGGGGTTCGGAAATCTTCCATACGCTGAAGAAGGGTCTGTCGGAGAAGGGGCTGTCGACCTCCGTCGGTGATGAGGGGGGATTTGCTCCCGACCTTTCGAGCACGCGCGATGCGCTCGATTTCATCATGGCGTCGATCGAGAAGGCGGGCTTCACGCCGGGCGAGGACGTGGCGCTGGCGCTCGATTGCGCGGCGACCGAATATTTCCGCGACGGCAAGTACGAGATGGCGGGCGAGGGTGCCTCGCTCGATGGATCGCAAATGGCCGATTATCTCGCCAAGCTGTGCGACGATTACCCGATCCGCTCGATCGAGGACGGCATGGCCGAGGACGATTTCGAGGGGTGGGATGCGCTGACCGAGAAGCTGGGCAATCGCATCCAGCTGGTCGGCGACGACCTGTTCGTCACCAATCCGGAGCGGTTGCGCATGGGGATCGACCGCGGCCTGGCCAATTCGCTGCTGGTGAAGGTCAACCAGATCGGCACGCTGACCGAAACGCTGGAAGCGGTCGATATCGCCCACCGCGCCGGCTACACCTGCGTGATGAGCCATCGTTCGGGGGAAACCGAGGATGCGACCATCGCCGACCTCGCGGTCGCCACAAATTGCGGGCAGATCAAGACCGGCAGCCTCGCGCGGTCCGACCGGCTTGCGAAGTACAACCAGCTGATCCGGATCGAGGAAGAGCTGGGCGACGCCGCGCATTACGCTGGCGCCGCCTGCTTCGGTCGCCTGGCGGGTTAGGCCCCGGCGCGGGTCAGCCGGTCGATCTGGTCGCGGCTCAGCTCCAGTTCGGTATAGGCCAAGAGGCCATCCATCTGCTCGAGATTGCGCGCGCTGGCGAGCGGCGCGGCGATGCCGGGCTGCGCCGCGAGCCATGCGAGCGCGATTGCCGGTAGCTCCGCACCGGTTTCCTGCGCCACGCGGTCCATCTGTGCGAGGACGGTCGGCCCGTCTTCCTTGTACTTCTCGGCCATGTCGGAGCGACGCGAGCCGCCGAAATCGTCCTTGTCCCTGTACTTGCCGGTCAGATAGCCCGCGGCGAGACTGAAATAGGGGAACATCGCGATCCCCCGCTCCAGGCAGAGGCGCTGCATATCCTGCCCATAATCATCGCGTTCGACCAGATTGAACTGGTTCTGCAGGGCGGTAAATCCGGTAATCCCCTTCGCCTCCGCATGGTCGAGCGCGGCGCGAAGGCGGCTGACGGTGAAATTGGAAGCGCCGATGCTCTTTGCGCGGCCATCATCCGTCACGGCGGCGAAGCTCTCGGCAATCGTCTCGATCGGCAGGTCTTCGTTGTCCTTGTGGCAATAGAACAGCTCGACCCGATCCGTGCGGAGCCGTTCGAGACAGCGGTCGAGCGCGTCGGACACGGCGTCGGCGCGGTAATGTTCGGATTCGCCCAGCATGCCGGTCTTCGTCGCGATCAGCATGTCGTCGCGAACGCCTCGGTCCTCCATCCATTCGCCGATGAAACGTTCGGATTCGCCACCCTCATGCCCGTCGACCCACGCGGAATAGACATCGGCGGTGTCGATCATGCGCCCGCCCGCCTCGTGCCATTTGTCGAGCACCGCGAAACCGTCATCGCGGTCCGCGGTCCAGCCGAAGACGTTGCCGCCGAGCGAGAGGGGCAGGCCCCCGATTGCAGAATGTTGGGTCATGCCCTCCGGACGCGCGGAAGGGCAGGGCGGTTCCGTCAGCCGGGCAGGAATTTGCGCTGCAACTCGAACAGCGCCAGCGTGGCCCTGGCCGCTTCGCCGCCCTTGTCCTTCTGCGCGGGGTCGGCCCGCACCAGCGCCTGGTCCTCGTTCTCGACCGTCAGGATGCCGTTGCCGATGGCGATCCCGTCCATGGTGAGCGCCATGATCCCGCGCGCGCTCTCGCCCGCGACGATCTCGAAGTGATAGGTTTCCCCCCGGATCACCACGCCGATCGCGACAAAACCGGCATAGCCGCCGCCTTCCACTGCCAGCGCGATCGCGCCCGGTATTTCCAGCGCGCCGGGCACCGTCAGCACGTCGACGTCATGCCCCGCACCCTCCAGCACGGCCCGCGCGCCGGCGATCAGCCGGTCGTTGAAAGATTCGTAGAAGCGTGCCTCAACGATGAGAAAGCGAGCCATAGCGGTTACTCCGGAATTTCGCGCTGGCCGACGATTTCGAGATCGAAACCGTCGAGCCCGACGATGTGACGGGTGGAATTGCTCAGCAGGGTCATGCGATGCACGCCGAGGTCGGTCAGGATCTGGGCACCGATGCCGTAGGTCCGCAATTCGTCGGACGATTGGCCGTTGCTTTCGCTCGCGCCCTGTCCCTCGCGCGGGCGGACGAGCAGGACGATGACGCCGCTGCCTTCGCGTCCGATTTCATCCATGGCGCGCTGGATTAGGTTCTTGTTCGGGCCAGGCTGCCCCAGCATGTCGCTGAGCAGCGACAAGGTATGGACGCGGACCAGGGTGACCTCGTCCTCGCTTGCGCGCCCTTTCTGCAAGGCGAAGGCGAGGCTGCCGTCCACATTGTTGCGGTAGGTGTAGAAATTCCACTCTCCGCCGTGATCCGATTGGAAGCGCTGTTCGGCCAATCGCTCCACAAGGTGATCGTAGCGATGGCGGTATTCGATCAGGTCGCGAATGGTGCCGATCTTCATGCCGTGTTTGCGCGCGAACACGATGAGGTCGTCGAGGCGTGCCATCTCCCCGTCCTCGCGCATGACCTCGCAAATCACGCCGGAGGGATTGAGCCCGGCCAACCGCGCGATATCGACCGCCGCCTCGGTATGGCCGGCACGCACGAGCACGCCGCCATCTCGCGCGATCAGGGGAAAGACGTGGCCGGGGGACACGATGTCTTGGCTGCCGCGCGCCGGATCGGTGGCGACCGCAACGGTGCGCGCGCGGTCGGCAGCGCTAATGCCGGTGGTTACGCCCTCGCGCGCCTCGATCGAGACGGTAAAGGCGGTTTCGTGCCGCGAGCCGTTGTTGCGGCTCATGAGGTCCAGCCCGAGCTGCTCGGTCCGCTCGCGCGTCAGCGACAGGCAGATAAGTCCGCGTCCATGCGTCGCCATGAAATTGATCGCATCGGGGGTCGCCATTTGCGCCGGGATGACGAGATCGCCCTCGTTCTCCCGATCTTCGTCGTCGACCAGCAGGAACATGCGCCCGTTGCGCGCTTCCGCGATCAGTTCCTCGATCGGAACGATGACCGGCGTATCTTCCTGCGCGTCGAGAAATCGATCGAGCTTCGCCAGAGTGTCGCTGGTTGGGTTCCAGCCATCCTCGGTACAACCGCGCAGAGTGTTGGCATGCAGCCCCGCCGCGCGAGCGAGGGATGCCTTGCTGAATGTGCCATCGGCCAGAAAGGCCCGCACGCGTTCGATCGTCGATACCATACTTACGCGCTATCACATCATAATGTGATATCAAAGGCCAATAGGCACAGGCCGCTGTAGCAGAGGTCCGTCGGAGCGCGATCTCGGGAATGGCTTTTATCTCGCCGCGGCTTACGAAAAGCTTCTTGGAGGCAGCCGAGATTTGCCTGCGAGTTTGAGGTAGTGGTGGACGCACTAGGGTTCGAACCTAGGACCCGCTGATTAAGAGTCAGCTGCTCGGCATTGTTTTCGTTGGATAACTTTCCCAACTAGAGCAAATTCGCCGCTAATGAGATCAATAGCTTAGCTCAAAAAATCCAACCGCGTGCAGCGTTCCCCGGGCGCAGCTCAAAGCGAATTAATCTGTCATAACCTGCGGCACTTCTCCTTCAACAGAACTGATCTTGCAGCATTCGGCGCTGGACCAAAATCATGCACGCACCTACCGCAATCTCAAAATCGATAGGCATGGAGGGGGCGAGATTGGGCAGACCATCGACGAAAGCGGGGAAGGGCGGCGACCTCGGGTTTGAGGCGGAACTGTTCAAGGCGGCGGACAAGATCCGCGCCAATATGGAGCCGTCCGATTACAAGCACATCGTCCTCGGCCTGATCTTCCTCAAGCATATTTCCGATGGCTTCATGGCCAAGCGCGCGGAGCTTGAAAAAGAGTATCCGGACGGCGTCGAAGATGAGGACGAATACCGGGCCAATAACGTGTTTTGGGTTCCCAAGCCTGCACGCTGGGATCACCTCCAAGCCAGCGCCAAGCAGCCGGGTATCGGCAAGCTGATCGACGAGGCGATGCTTGAGATCGAGAAGGTGAACCCCTCGCTCAAAGGCGTGCTGCCGAAGGACTACGCTCGGCCTGCACTCAACCCCGTGATGCTGGGCGAGCTGATCGACCTCATCTCCGGCATCGGGTTCAAGTCCGACGAGGGGCAGAGCCGCGATGTTCTCGGCCGAGTCTACGAATACTTCCTCGGCCAGTTCGCCGGGGCCGAAGGCAAGCGCGGCGGCGAGTTCTACACACCGCGCTCGGTCGTGCGAACGATGGTCGAGATGCTCCAGCCGCATGACGGCCGCGTATACGATCCGTGCTGCGGATCGGGCGGCATGTTCGTGCAGTCCGAAAAGTTCGTCGAGAACCACGGCGGGCGCATCGGCGACATTGCCGTCTATGGACAGGAATCGAACCACACCACCTGGCGGCTCTGCATGATGAACTTGGCGGTGCGCGGAATCGACGGCGACATTCGCTGGAACAGCGACGGCAGCTTCCACCGGAACGAACTGCCGGACCTGCGCGCTGATTACGTGCTCGCCAATCCGCCGTTCAATGTGTCGGACTGGGGCGGCAACCGGCTGCGTGAAGACGGCCGCTGGAAATTCGGCATTCCGCCTGCCAGCAATGCGAACTTTGCATGGCTGCAACACATCCTCCACCATCTGGCACCGGCGGGCACGGCGGGCGTGGTGCTGGCCAACGGGTCCATGTCCTCGACGCAGAGCGGTGAGGGCGAGATCCGGCAGGCAATGGTCGAAGGCGATGTGATCGACTGCATGATCGCCATGCCCAGCCAGCTGTTTTATTCGACGCAGATCCCGGTCTGTCTGTGGTTCCTTGCCAAGGACAAGTCGAACGGGCTGGCCGGCGATGCCAAGCTGCGCGACCGGCGCGGTGAAATCCTGTTCATCGATGCCCGCAAGCTCGGCCACATGGTCGATCGCACCCGGCGTGAATTCTCCGACGAGGACATCGCGCGGATCACCGACACTTATCACGCCTGGCGCGAGGGGAAGGGTTATGAGGACGTGCCCGGTTTCGCCTATTCGGCGAGCCACGAGGACGTGGCGAAGCATGGCTATGTGTTGACGCCAGGGCGTTATGTCGGCGCGGAAGACATCGAAAATGACGGTGTGCCGTTTGCCGAGAAGTTCGCCGCGTTGCAGGCGACGCTCGAGGAACAGTTCGACGACGGGGAAAGGCTGACAGTTGCGATACGAAGCAATCTCGAAGCGCTTCTGTCGGAGTAGAGGCCTTGAAAGAAGTTACCCTCAATGATGTTGCAACGGTTACCGGTGGGCATGCTTTCAAAAGCAGTCAATATACCCGTGAGGGCCGCTTTGTCCTGCGCACCGTCAACATAAGAGACGATTACTCAATCACGAAAGAGGGTGCGAACTTCATATCCGAGACTGATGCGCGCAACTATGAACGCTTCACGCTAGAGCCGCTTGATACATTGTTCGTGATGGTGGCAGCTACGCTCGGCAAAATCGGTTTAGTGCGGGAAGCGGACTTACCTGCGCTTCTTAATCAGAATATGTGGGTTATCCGAGCGCGGCCGGGAAAGATCGACAAACGATATCTCCACTATCTGTTTCGAGAGATTTCAAAAATTCCACTGTCATGGGTCGGTGGAAGTGCGAGAAGTTTTCTTCGCCGGGATGATGTCCGCAATTTGCAATTCCTACTGCCGCCGCTGACTGAGCAGGAGAAAATAGCGGCTATTCTGGCCGCCCTCGATGACAAGATAGAGCTGAACCGGCGGATGAACGAGACGCTGGAGGCGCAGGCGCGGGCGCTGTTCCGCGATTGGTTCGTCAACTTCGGCCCGGTGAAGGCCAAGATGGCCGGAGACACCCCCTATCTCGCGCCGGACCTCTGGTCCCTCTTCCCCAACCGCCTCGATAACGAAGGCGTGCCGCAGGGTTGGAAGCTGGGCAGCCTGAACCTCGTTTCGACGCTGAACCCTGAGAGTTGGACAGCAAAGAATGCGCCTGAAAAGATTGAGTATGTCGATCTGGCGAACACAAAGTGGGGCTATATCGAAACTGCTGTCGGTTACGAATGGGAGAAGGCCCCGAGCCGTGCCCGCCGAGTGCTGCGTCCAGGCGACACCATAGTCGGGACAGTCCGGCCGGGTAACGGCTCTTTCTCTTACATCGCAAAGTCAGGTCTGACCGGGAGCACAGGCTTTGCCGTGCTACGGCCGAAAAACGAGCATGACCGGACTCTTTCCTGGTGCGCTGCCACCGATCCTGAGAATATCGCGCGTCTTTCCCATCTTGCCGATGGCGGGGCTTACCCGGCTGTCCGACCGGACGCGGTCGTTGCGTCCCCGCTCGTTGTTCCGCCAAAAGCAGATCTCCTGCAGTATTTCGAGAAGACGGCAGGCATTCTGCTGGATCGCATTGAGAGCAACAAGGCAGAAAGTGAGACTCTCGGCCAAACCCGCGACCTCCTTCTCCCTAAGCTGATGTCCGGCGAAATCCGCATCGACAATGTGGCGAGTGAAGAGCTTTCCGCTGCATGAGCGATGATCTAGACTTGGCACTCTGGAAAGCAGCGTGGCGGTTCTCCGATACCCGCATCCAGGCTCTTACCCGCAAAGTAATCCACGGCCTGCAGCGTATGCCGTCAAGCGGCGTTTTTGGAGACGACTACCGGTTCAAGTCCGTCTGGGACGAATACTGTCGAGAGGTGCAGGACGGCCCGCATCCGACGCTGGAAGCGGCGTTCGACCAAACCGTCGATCCGATTATAGCGTGGCACATCGACCAGCTGGATCATTCCGAACGCCAGTTGTTGGAAACTGCGCTGGCCGAAGGTGCAGAAGAGTGGGGCGACATCGCAACGGCCGTCCGTAAGTCCTTGCAAGGGATTGCGATTGATCGCGATTTGAGCAAGTTCGCAAACTATCGATTACGCAGCAGGGGGTGCGCGTGAGTGAATTGAAGACCTGTTTCAAGCGCGTCGATTACGACCTTTCCAGCCTGCTGCACTTCATCGACGTCGGAGATATCGGTCTGCCCGATATCCAGCGCCCCTTCGTCTGGAAGAACGCCAAGGTTCGCGACCTGTTCGATTCCATGTATCGCGGCTTTCCGGTTGGCTACCTCCTGTTCTGGGAAAACGCGGTTGAAAGCGGCGCGAAGCAGATCGGGTTCGATGAAAAGCAGCGCGATGTGCCCGCGCGACTAATCGTGGACGGGCAGCAGCGGCTAACCTCACTCTATGCCGTATTCCGCGGGCAGAAGGTGCTCGACGAAAATTACGGCTACCGCCAGATCGAAATCGCCTTTCGCCCTAGCGATGGGAAATTCGAGGTGGCGGATGCGGCCATCCGGCGCGACCCCGAATGGATTCCCAACATCTCACAGTTGTGGTCATCGGGTGCTTCCAGCCGCAAGCTGGTCAATGGCTTCATCGAAAAGTTGGGTCAGAAGGTTGAACTGACCGACGCCGAGGAAGAGCACATCGCGCACAATCTCGACCGCTTGTTCGATCTGCAGAAATACCCGTTCACGGCGCTGGAAATCGCGCAGTCGGTCGAGGAAGAGCAGGTCGCCGACATATTCGTCCGCATCAACAGCGAAGGGGTGAAGCTCAACCAAGCCGACTTCATCCTCACCCTGTTGTCGGTGTTCTGGGAAAAGGGGCGCACCGATCTCGAGCAGTTCTGCAGGGCCGCCCGCGTCCCGGCAAAGGGTTCGGATACGTCCCCGTTCAATCACTTTCTTGAGCCCGATCCGGACCAATTGCTACGCGTGGCGGTCGCGCTGGCCTTCAATCGTGGCCGACTGAAGAGTGTGTATCAGGTTCTACGCGGCAAGGACCCGGACACCGGCGAATACGATCCGCAGCGCAGACAGGACCAGTTCGACATTTTAGCCGAGGCGCAGGAGCACGTCCTCAACCTCAACAACTGGCACCAGTATTTCAAAGCGCTGGTGGGCTCAGGTTTCCGCAGCGGCGAGCTCGTTTCATCCACCAATGCGCTGTTGTTTGGCTATGCCTTCTACCTGATCGGCAAGGTTCGTTTCGGCCTGGCCGAACATCAATTGCAGCGGGCAATCGGTCGCTGGTTTTTCTTCGCGTCCCTAACCGGTCGCTACACCAGTTCGCCCGAAACTGTGATGGATGGCGATCTCGCTCGCATTCGTGACATCGATACTGGCGAAGCCTTCCTATCGTGGCTCGACGGAGAGATCACCAGCGAGCTGACCAATGATTTCTGGCAGATCACCCTGCCATCGCAGTTCGACAGTTCGTCTGCCCGCAATCCGCAGCTGTTCGCGTTCTTCGCTGCACAGAACCGGCTGGGTGCGCCCGTGCTCTTCTCGCACAAGACCGTTTCCGATATGCTGGACCCCGCCATCAAGACGACGAAGAGGGCACTGGAGCGGCACCATCTGTTCCCCAAGGCGTGGCTTGAAGCGCAAGGTGTGAGCGACCAGCGGATGCGCAACCAGATGGCGAATTATGCCTTGGTGGAATGGCCGGACAATATCGACATCAGCGCCAAGGCGCCGCAGGAATATGTGCCGCAGATCAAGGTTCGCTTCTCCGATGAGGACTGGGCCGAAATGCATCGATCCCACGGCTTGCCGATGGGATGGGAAGCCATGCCTTACGACCAGTTCCTTGGACAAAGACGGGATCTTATGGCGGGCGTAGTGCGGCGCGGCTTTGAGAAGCTCGCCTAGTGGGCAAGTTCGTCGAGGATCACGTCGAGGATGCGGCGCTCGAATGGCTCGGTGAATTGGGCTGGACGATCACGCACGGGCCTGATGTGTCTCCGGACAGTCAGCAGCCTTTGCGCGCTGCCTACCAGGATGTGGTCTTGATCGACCGTCTGCGCGATGCGGTGGAGCGGTTGAACCCATTAATCCCCGCTGACTCGCGCGAAGAGGGCATTCGTCGCGTTCTAGCAAGCGAAACGCCATCGCTGGTGGAAGAGAACCGGCGGCTTCATCAATACCTAGTTGAGGGCGTGCCCGTCGAATTTTACGACGACGGCAATATGCGCGGCGACCGGGTTCGCCTGATCGATTTCGGCGGTAGCGACGGGTTCGATCACAATGAATGGCTGGCAGTGAATCAATTCATGGTCATTGAACAGGGACACAATCGCCGCCCAGACGTGGTGCTGTTCGTCAATGGCCTGCCTCTGGGTGTCCTGGAACTGAAAAACCCAGGCGATGAGAACGCAACCTTGTCCGGCGCCTTCAACCAACTCCAGACCTACAAGGCGCAAATACCTTCGCTGTTTCGATCTAATGCTGTCTTGGTCACGTCTGACGGCATCAAGGCGCGAGCCGGTTCTCTGACTGCGGATGAGGAGCGCTTTATGCCCTGGCGTTCGGTCGACGGCGAAACAATCGCGCCTACAAGCGATCCCCAGCTCGAAACTCTTATCAAAGGGGTATTGGACCGGGGCAACCTGCTTCGCCTGCTGCGCGATT
Organism: Erythrobacter sp. LQ02-29; assembly: GCF_022576075.2. Taxonomy (NCBI): domain Bacteria; kingdom Pseudomonadati; phylum Pseudomonadota; class Alphaproteobacteria; order Sphingomonadales; family Erythrobacteraceae; genus Erythrobacter; species Erythrobacter sp. LQ02-29. The sequence continues at coordinate 2,086,163 of NZ_JANCNT010000001.1, forward strand.
TCACGGTTTTCGGTGATACTGGCAACGGCATCGTCAAGATCGTTGCGGCCTATCACCAGTTCTTCGCTGCCCGGAACGCACTGTCTGCAACCCTGCGAGCACTCCCCTACGCGACCGACCGTGGCGGTGGTTCGCTGCGTGAAAGTCCCCTCAGATACGGTTTGCCGAGCCAGGCGGAACAGAAACCGGGCGACAAGAAGATCGGAGTGATCTGGCACACCCAGGGCTCGGGCAAGAGCCTGCTAATGGCGTTTTATGCCGGACTGCTCGTCCGCGATCCGGCTCTCGAAAATCCAACCATCGTCGTCATCACCGATCGCAATGATCTCGATGATCAGCTGTTCGGCACATTTGCCATGTGCAGCGATCTCATTCGGCAGAAGCCAGTGCAGGCCGATAGCCGCGACGATCTGCGCACCCAGCTCGACCGGGCGGCGGGTGGTGTCATCTTCACCACGATCCAGAAATTTGCGGCGGCCGAGGGCGAGGATGAACTTGCACCTGTAAGCGAACGCCAGAACATCATCGTGATGGCGGATGAAGCGCACCGTTCGCAATACGGCTTTCGCGCGCGTATCGATCCGCGAACCGGCAAGCGGGCTTACGGCCATGCGAAATACCTGCGTGACGCGCTGCCCAGCGCTTCGTTCATCGGCTTTACCGGAACACCGATCGAAAAGGATGATGTGAACACCCCTGCGGTGTTCGGCGACTATGTCGATATCTACGATATCAGCCGCGCGGTCGAAGACGGGGCCACCGTGCCGATCTACTACGAAAGTCGATTAGCGCGCATAGAACTGCCGGAAGATCAGGTGCCGCTTATCGATGCCGAGGTGGAAGAACTGACCGAGGACGAGGCTGCTTCTGATCAGGAAAAGCTGAAGGCGCGGTGGGCCGCAGTCGAGCGTTTGGTGGGCTCAAAGGCCCGGTTGAAGCTCGTCGCAAACGATCTGGTCGAACATCTCGAACGAAGGCTGGAGGCGTTAGACGGAAAAGCCATGGCCGTTTGCATGAGCCGCCGTATCTGCGTGGCGCTCTACGATGAGATTGTCGCTCTACGTCCGGAATGGCATTCCGACGATGTGTCGCAGGGCGCGGTGAAAGTTGTGATGACCGGCAGCGCCTCGGATCCGCAGGAATGGCAGCCGCACATAGGCGGGAAGGCGCGCCGAGATGAGCTGGCTAAACGTGCCAAGGATCCGACTGACCCCCTCAAGCTGGTGCTCGTGCGCGATATGTGGCTGACCGGCTTCGATGCTCCGTCGATGCACACGATGTATATCGATAAGCCGATGCGAGGTCATGGTCTGATGCAAGCCATCGCGCGCGTGAACCGCGTTTTTCGCGATAAGGAAGCCGGGCTCGTTGTCGACTACATCGGTATCGCCCAAAACCTGAAAGCAGCGCTTGGTATCTATTCGCCATCCGACCGCGAAAAGACCGGTATCGACGAAAAGCTGGCGATCCGCGTAATGCTCGAACGCTTCGAAATCGTCAGTGCCATGTTCCATGGCTTCGATTGCGGGCCGGGAATGCACGGAACACCGAGCCAGCGGTTGAAATGTCTTGCCGCGGCGATCGAGTGGATTTTGGCTCGTCAGCAAAAAGCGGCGCAGAAGGAGGCAACCGACGAAGCAAGGAAGGCCGCACATCGACGCTTCCAGGATTCGGTCTTGGCCTTAAGCAAGGCCTTTGCCTTGGCGTCTGCGAGCGATGAAGCAAAGGCCATCCGCGACGAGATCGCTTTCTATCAGACTGTGCGGGCCGCTCTGGTCAAAAGTAGCGGCGCGTCCACATCTCGGAAGGATCGCGAACTCGCGGTTCAACAGCTTATCGACAGATCGGTCGTCTCGACGGAAATTGTCGATATCCTGCAGGCGGCGGGTATGGCCTCGCCAGACATCTCGATTCTGTCCGACGAGTTCCTGGTCGAAATGCGCGATAGCGAGCGGCCCAATCTGGCGCTCGAAGCCCTTAAGAAATTGCTCGCCGATAAGATCCGATCCAGGTCACAAACCCACGCTGTCGAAAGCCGGAAATACTCCGAACGGCTGACGGCCGCCATCGCACGCTATCACACGAATGCGGTCAGCACCGTCGAGGTGCTTCAGACGCTGATCGAACTCGCGAAAGAGATACGCGAGAAACTGGCGAGAGGCGAGGAGGAGGGGTTATCCGACGAGGAGATCGCCTTCTACGAAGCGCTGGCGGACAATGAGAGCGCGGTCGATATCATGGGCAATGACAGCCTCAAGATCATCGCTGCTGAACTGGTCGAGAACCTCAAGGCGAACGCCAGTGTCGACTGGGCGCACCGTGAATCGGCCCGCGCGAGAATGCGTGTTCTGGTGAAACGCATCCTGCGCAAATATGGTTATCCGCCGGATCTGCAGGACGCAGCCGTGCAGACCGTGATTCAACAAGCAGAATTGCTCGCAGCCGCTTGGTAGCAATCGCGTGGAACCCGCACTGGTATGCCCCCGCGGAGCTAGCTCACTACCATTCCAGTTTGAAAAGTGTGACAACTGAGGAGACGGCCGGGGGGGGTAGGAATCACCGCCCCCTGACGAAACAGCGAGTAGGAGGAGGAAGGAAGAGGGGGGTGGTGCGCAACAAAGGGTTTTTCTGTCGAGAAACCCAAATGCGCCCACCCCCCTCGAAAAAGGATCAGGAAGCCGAGCCTCGTTGTGCAACTGTCGATGCGTCAAATCAGGAGTGGGTCGCCCGAGTTGCGGGCCGCAGTTGCGGACGCTCGCAGCGCGCAGAATCTGAAGACACGCAAAGCAAATGAACGAGAAGAGGGGCTCGCTGAAAGCGCCCGTCGGCGTCGAAAACGGATTTCGGATCGCGAGGCGGAGGCCTTCATGCGCCGCCGGGTGCGAGTGCGTGCCGCATCAGAAGATCGATCCCGCGGTTCAAGCCGCACACCGCGAAAGCTAACGAACAGGAGCATCAAGGAAATTTACGTGGGGAATTGGGGGACCAGTTCTCGACGCGGTGCCGACGGAATGTCCTCGATCCATTTTGAGTTCGTGCCTCGAGGCTTTGCGTCAAAGAAAGACCGCGCTTGGCGGGCCGGGGAAGCCGAGCGCGCCAGCCTGTATATAACAGCCCATGATAGCTTGGAGGACGGCGAACTCGGATGGCGCAGCAGCGTCGCAAATGATCGGAACGAAATGCGGACCTTCTGGCGGGCGCTCGAAGCCGTAGAGAGGCATGATCGCGCCAATGCCAATGTCTATATCACCGAGGTCATTGAACTTCCATGCGAGGCATCCCCGCGCCTTCGAAGGCGGATGGTGAAGCGGATCGCCCAGCGGCTCGAGCGTAGGGGCCTAGCTTACGTCGCTGCAATCCATAAGCCGGATCGCGGCGGGGACCAGCGCAACTTTCACCTGCATCTGATGTATAGCCTGCGCCCCTCGGATCGGATCGCTCCCTACGAATGGGAATTCGGGATCAGCAAGGTCGGGGATATAAACACCAAGGACGGCATCAGAGAGCGGCGGCGCTGCGTGGTTCGCGACATCAATGCGACTTTGCACGCCGCGCATCTAGGCAAGCGCTATACCGCCTTGTCGAATGGTGCACGTGGTCTTGAGCCTTCGATGCAAACGAAGGTCGGCCAGAAGAAAACTTGGGCGAACCGGCGCCTGCTCGCTGCCGAACAGAAAGTCGATGAAATCCACCGTTTGCTCGCGATCGCGGCGGACCTTCGTGCGACCGTCGAACGTGTTCAACAGGCAGTGAAAAAAGCGAAGCTGCGTGTCGTTACCGAACTCCGCAGGAAAGCGCGCGAGATCGCCGAACGCGAAGGACAGCGTGCAGTAGCTCTGTCCGAAATAGCGGTGAAAGTCGATCAAGCCAAACTGGCCCTTCAAATGCGGGAGGATAGAGCGCGGGTTTCCGCCGCCTTCGAAGAACTGTTTGCGGAAACGATGCCGGTCGCTCCCATCGCCGAAATCCCGCGCAATTCGGAATCCACGAACGCGCGCACTGTTAGCGACGTCTCTCCCAAACCGACGCGAAGGCCGCCATTGGCTTTGACCGAGGCTATTCCGGTGACCGTCGGCTATTGGCTCGGCGTCAGTGCCTGTTATCAAACGGTTTGCGGCATCGTAGGCCCAAAATGACGAGACAAAAGAAAGGTAAGAACGGCGACCGCAATATTCGCGGTCGGGATAGCTGAAGCGGAGAAAAGCGAAGCTGGCTTGAAGATGAAAATCGGAGTCAGCCTGATCTGGTCAACAAAGGCCGGTGACCCTCCAGTGAAAGCTAATACTATATGTCTGAACAAACCTCACGGCCTTTACCGCCATGCGAACGGCTGCTCGCAATCCCTTTGATGGAACTGACCGCCTCCACAGTGGCCACGTGGAATCTACCGGGCCTTCCAAACGGGACGCTCGATGTTCCCGAATGCCGCCTCGTAATGTCCGGCACCGCCGACGCTGAGCGTAGAGATCTTGCCATGCTGAAGACAGCGGTCGATCAGGACCGCGACGTCCTGCTGCTTAGGTTGTTGGCTGGCGACCGCCCGTGCGAGGCCGACATCGTGCTCTCGTCTCCCGTGGAGCCGATGCTTATGACGCACATGCTTCCTTGCCGATTCGATCAATCGCTCTGGCTCGTTCCGCAACGGGGTGGCCATTATGTGTCCGTCGGAGAGAACGGCCTTGAGGTTCACTGGCAAGCCCCGACATCAGAAGCTGAGCTGGTGAGGGGATGTCAGCGCGCGGATGCCGAAATCGCTCGCTTCCTCAGGGGGGTGTCATTCTGATGGCCGCCAAGAAACGCAGCCCGCAAGCGAAAACGGCCAAATCTTCGCAGAAGGTCAGTGAGCAAAACCCTTTGACCTGGCTGTATACGAATCCGCAAGGGTCATCTGATGGTTTCACCTTCGGTGTTCTACGCAAGACATTTCGAGGACGAGAGAATTCCGCGCATGAATTTGGCTGGAGAAAGTGCCACGTCGGCACCCATATCGACGTCAGCGATCGATCGGTCTGGTCGCCAAATGTCGAGAAGGTAGAGGTCGTTCTTCCGGCCAAAGCGGACGACCTGCTGCGTGATCCAGACGTCCTTCTTCGGCAGGCCGATGAATTCGTGTCCCCCACCGAAGCAGGTCTCCTGACATACGTCACCTTGCCTTTGGGGGACATGGATCGCCTCCATACGGCTTGGGAGCGAGCGCGGTCTTACGCCGTATCTTTAGCCAGCTCCCGCAAAGTCGCTTCGGTGGTCGTTTTACATAGCCCTGGAGCGATCGGCGCCCCGTATCCGTTGCATGCTCATCTTTGCATCGTGCCAAAAGTGCTTACGGGCCTTGGCCTCGCCCATGGGGCGTATGATCAGGAGCTGCTCCACGACGGAGGCCAGGATATCCTTCGCGAATTATGGGAGGATCACCTCGATAAGTGCCCGTGAGGTGCCACGATTGGACAAGGAAGATCCGCCTAATCGTAATCTACATGGACCGGGTTGCCCTGGAAATCAGCGCTGAACCTCGGCGTGCGCAGAGCTCGAACTCCTAAACAGGGGCGGCAGAGATGCGGTGCAGACTTTGAAAAAAGCATGTGACGACGTTCGTTCGCACGCCGTCGCACCAGACACCATTAATTCGGAAACCCGATGGTGCAGCGGACGGCACAACTGATCAGATATCCCGCAGCACGTCCGGCCTGCGGGATATCGTTTGTGCGGCAGAAAGATTTTGGAGGTGGAAATGTCCCCGGATCGGGGGATGAAAATTCAAGGAAAATTACGATGAACTTCGAATCCGAGAACCACATCATGGCCCGCTATCTCGGCGCTATTCACCAGATGTTGCTGCGAGGGAAAGTGCTGAAGCCAGGACTTTCGCTGGCCGCGGGAGATCGACGCACTCCGGACAATCCACTGCAGGTGGCAATGGCTGCAAAAGACAGCGACGAAGACATCATTCACCTTGGGTTTGAGAGGATCGATGGCGAATATCGGTTCGTCGAATTGACCCTTTATGCGCCTCGTGACGGCGCTACTCACATTATCTCAGGCTGCCGCCTCTATATTAGTGAGGGGAATGGCCGGGCTTTGGTGCTTCCGCCGATCGGTAGGAAAGGCAGCTTCCGGGCAAAAGGTAATGAAATCGTGCATTTACGCCGAGTGCCATCGGACCGAGATCAAGGGATACAGCGTGCGGAAGAGCGGTTGCAGGCGTTGCTAAATAGTGCCTCGCGAACCTCGAACGTCAGCTAGGCGATCGCGTCACGACAAAGGGGGGAGGCCGCAACGGCCTGTCGGGGCGGCCTCCTTGAAACCATTATGGCTGCTTTGCGCCCCAATTTCGGTCATTATCATGGTTCGCCTCGCGACATGAAAGCTGCCGTTTGCTCAACACGCCGCTGTGGCGATATTGCTTGGGCTCACAAAACGGCCCTGCCCTCGCCAATGGACCTCCACAAGCGCTCATTGCGCATGGCTTTGTTATGCCGTTCCAAAGCCATTCCGTATTCGCTAGACGCGCATCGTATGACCCGAGCCGACTTCCAGCGCCTGATCGACGACAAGACCAAACCGATAGGGTCATTGGGGAGGCTCGAAAGCCTTGCAGTTCAGGCCGCTGCGATTCTTGGCGACATGACTCCGTCGAATGCTTCAGCATCGTTGACCATTTTCGCAGCCGATCATGGGATTGCCGCACAGCGCGTGTCCGCGTTCCCGCAGGAGGTTACCGGCCAAATGGTCGCCAACTTTCTAGCCGGCGGAGCCGCTGCAAATGTCATCGCGGCGCAATTCGACATACCGATGACCGTCGTTGACTGCGGAATCGCACATCCGCCGCGCCGACGCGATGCGCTTATCGATCTGTCATTAGGAGGGGGAACGGCCGACAGTTCGATAGGGCCTGCGATGTCGCCCGAGACGGCAAGGAAGGCGATTGCGCAAGGGCGACATTTCGCGTGCGGTATTGAAAGCAAGATCGTTTGTTTCGGCGAGATGGGCATCGCGAACACTTCCTCTGCGGCCCTACTTGCTCACAACCTAAGCGGCATTTCCGTGGCCGAACTCGTCGGGCGAGGGACGGGCCTCGACGATACCGGTCTCTCGCACAAGCAAGAGGTTCTCGAACGCGCAGCTGCGCGAACTGGAGCGCTTGCGCCGGTTGAAGCGCTGGCCGAGGTCGGCGGCTTCGAGATCGGCACGATGGCGGGTGCGATGGCTGGCGCCGGGACATCGAATAAACTTGTGGTGGTCGATGGCTTTATCGCGACCGCTGCCGCCGCGCTTGCGCGGGCGATCGAGCCAGACTGTGAACGGGCCTTTGTCTATGCGCATCGCTCGGCAGAACACGGCCATCGGGCGCTGCTCGACTGGCTCCAAGCCGAGCCACTGCTCGATTTCGATATGCGGCTGGGCGAAGGGACCGGCGCGTTGTTGGCCGTGCCGATCATCCGCGCCGCGCTCTCGCTTTTCGGCATGGCAAGTTTCTCGCAGGCCGGGGTGTCCGGCGCCTCCCCGATCTCATGAAGCGACCATTCGCCGCCGCTTTGGCCGCGTGGGTTTTCTTTACGCGAATTCCCTTACCTGCGGCGCAGCTGGACGAGCGCGATTTCGAGGCCGCGCCGGGCTTCTATCCGCTGGTCGGTGTGTTGATCGGCGCAATTGGCGCTGCTGCTTTCGCGCTCGGCTGGGCGATCGGCGGGGCCTACATCGCAGCGATCTTAAGCACTGCCGCTACCTTGCTGGCCACGGGTGCCTTTCACGAAGATGGCCTGGCGGACCTGTTCGACGGGCAAGGAGCGACAACGCCGGAGCGAATGATGGAGATCATGCGCGACAGCCGGCTCGGCACCTTCGGAGCCGCAGCGCTGTTCATAGTTCTGCTGCTCAAGATCGCGTCGCTGGCGCAACTCCCTTTCATGGTCGCACTCGCCGCTCTGCCCATGGCGCACGGAGCCTCGCGCCTGTCGGCGGTGATCGTGATCGCGACAAGTCGTTACGCACGGGCCGAGGGGATCGCCAAGCCGGTTGCGAAGGGGATCGGAGCAGCGCCGCTGGTGGTGGCGACGCTCACCGGGATCGCTGCGGCCGCAATCGGTGCGACCATTCTTGGGCCCGGCTCTGCACTATGCGGCTTGGCCGGCCTTGCGATAGGCCATGTTACGACGCGGCTGCTCTTCGAGCACAAGCTGGGCGGCTATACCGGCGACTGCCTCGGCGGGGTGCAGCAGATCAGCGAAGTCGGCTTCTATCTCGGCATGCTGGCATGGCTCTGACTTTGCTGCGTCACGGTGAGCCTGAGATCGCTAAGGGCACGTGCTACGGCCAGTCGGACGTGACCACCAGACCCTTAGACGACGGACGCTTCAGCGCTCTGATGAACGCATTGCCTGGAAGCTTCGCGCGGATCGACAGCAGCCCGTTGATCCGATGCACCGCGCTGGCTGAGCGGTTGGCCGTGTATTTCGACCTTCCGGTCCATGCCGACCCGAGGCTAATGGAAATCGATTTTGGGAACTGGGAAATGCTGCCGTGGGACGCCATTTCGCGCAGTGAAATCGATGCGTGGGCACAAGATGTCGAAGGTGCGCGACCCCATGGGGGGGAGAGTGTTGCACAGATGATCGAAAGAGTGCGAGCTTATCTGCGCGACGCGGCAGATTTTGGTGGTGACATCCTTGCCGTCACACATCTTGGTGTTGTCCGTTGCGTTGCCGCAGCTCTTGGCCGACCGAACCCATTTGAAATGGAACTCGGCTTCGGCCAGTCCCTCACCATTGAACCAAAAGAGGTCGTATGAGCGAGACCAACAGCGATACGCACAAGCAAAAGATGAAGGAGCTGCAGGCCGCGCAAGCGAAGCGGCGCCGGGAGCTCACGGATCCTGAGCGCGGCCTCGTGCTGGTCCACACCGGTAATGGCAAGGGCAAGTCGAGCTCGGCCTTCGGAGTGATCGCCCGCGCGCTGGGTTGGGGACAGAAAGTCGCGGTGGTGCAATTCATCAAGGGAAAGTGGAAGACGGGCGAAAAGCAGTTTTTCGCGCGCTTTCCCGATCTCGTCGATTGGCACGTCATGGGCGATGGTTTCACATGGGACACACAAGACAAGGATCGCGATATCGAAGCCGCGGAGAAAGCTCTCTCCAAGGCCGGTGAACTCATCGCAAGCGGTGACTACGCTCTAGTCGTGCTCGACGAAATTAACATTGCGCTGCGCTACGAATACCTGACGCCCGCAAAAGCGATCGAAGTGCTCGAAGGCCGGGGCGATACCCGGATCATCCTGACCGGGCGGGACGCGAAGCCCGAACTGATCGACTATGCCGACACTGTCACCGAAATGGCCGAAATCAAGCACGCCTATCATGCCGGGATCCGCGCGCAGCAGGGCATCGACCTCTAGCAGGCAAGGATTGACAGCAACGGACCAAGCGAGCATTGGCGCGAACAGACGGTGCTGCAGGTGCGAAATCACCTGAAGCTAAGAGGGAAGCCGGTGCGATACCGGCGCTGTGCCCGCAACTGTGAGCCAGAAGTCCCGAACCAACATGTCACTGGCTAAACCCTTCACTGGGTGGCGCCGGGAAGACGGTTCGAAGACGTTGATCGGCAAGCCAGGAGACCTGCCGTCGCGTCGTTCGTCCGGGGCCGGGTCCAGCCCCTTGGGACAGGAAAGTTCTTTTCCGAAGTAACGACAGTCAGGCCGGTTTCCGGAGTCGCGGCTCGGTGCGAGCCGCGGCGGGCCATCTGTCGAGTTGACCATGCGGGCACCGGGGCCTCCGCGTGGGATGGCTTTGGATATGTCAATGAAATCCGCATTCTATTTGTCCGTCGCGGCATCGGCCGTGGCACTGTGTTCGACTGGAGCCTTTGCCCAGTCGGTCGATCTTCTTGAAGACGAGGAAGTGAACTCCGAAACGATCGTGGTCACGGCCAACCGCACCGAACGTGCGATCAGCCAAGTTGGCGACTCGGTTACCGTGGTCGAGGAAGAGGAGATCGTAAACCGCCAGCCGAGTGAAGTGCTCGACATCCTGCGCACAGTCCCGGGCGTCACCTTCAACCGCAATGGCGGCATCGGAACCAACACAGGCGTCTCGATCCGTGGTGCCGAGAGCGACCAGACCGTCATGCTGATCGACGGGGTCAAGCTCAACGACCCCTCTTCGACCGGTGGCGGCTTCAACTTCGGTCCTGCCCTGACAGGCAATATCGCACGGGTCGAAGTGGTGCGTGGTTCGCAAAGCGTCCTTTACGGCAGCCAGGCTATCGGCGGCGTCGTGAACCTCATCACCCGCGAACCGACCGAGGAGCTCGGGGTGTTCGCTCGCGCGGAATATGGGGAGCGCGATACTGCGGAGCTCGTCGGCAATGTGTCGGGAAGGTTTGGTCCCGTAGGCCTTAGTGTCGGCGGCAATTACTATCGCACCGATGGCATTTCGGCATTCAGCGAAGCGCGCGGCGGCACCGAGCCGGACGGCTTTGAAAGCCTGGGTGCCAACGCCAAGCTCGATATTGCGCTGGGTGAGAATTTCTCGATCGATCTGCGAGGTTTCTATGCCGACAGCGAGGTCGAGATCGACGGCTTCACCGCTACCGGCCTGGGGGACACCAACGAGGTTTCCTATCGGGAAGATTTGGTCGGCTATGCGGGCATCAACGCAGACTTTCTGGACGGGCGTTTTCGCAATCGACTGGGTATCGCCTACACCCGGATCGACCGCAGGAATTTCAGCTTCGATACGGATTCCGAGACCTTTGATGCCTTCGGCGAGAACGTGCGCTATGAATATCAGGGCGTGTTCGACGCAGCCGAGATTGCGACGCTGGTGTTCGGTGCCGAGCGTGAGGAATCGGAATATCGCAGTTCCAGTTTCGGTGCTCCTGCGACCGGCGACGATGTGTGGATCAATTCGGTCTACGGACAGCTGAACCTGACTCCAATCGAGGGGCTCTCGCTGACAGGCGGCGTTCGCTACGACGATCACGAAACCTACGGCAACAACACGACCTTCGCTGCCAGTGGTGCTTATTCGCCCAACGGCGGCGATACCGTGTTGCGCGGTAGTTTCGGCGAAGGTTTCAAGGCGCCCGCGTTGTTCCAACTGTTCAGCGATTTCGGGGATACCGCGCTAGAACCCGAGGAGTCCGAAAGCTGGGATATCGGCATCACGCACAGCTTCCTCGATCGCCGCGCCCAGATCGGCTTCACTTACTTCGAACGCGATGCCGAGAACCTCATCGCTTTCGTCGGCTGCACCGGCAATCCCATCCCAGCGTGCCAGGATCCCGCCAATCCCCGCCCTTCCGGAACATACGACAATATCGCGCTGGCCAGCGCTGACGGCTGGGAGTTTGGCCTTGCGCTTCGTCCGGTCGACGGCTTCGATGTCGCGCTGAACTACACCACGATCGATGCCCGCAACGACATCACCGGCAATCGCCTGCCGCGCCGCGCCGAAGACACGATCAGTCTGGTCGCGGACTACCGCATTGAGAACGGCATCGGCATCGGTGCCACCGTGTTCGTGGCGGGCGACAGCTTCGACAATGCCACCAACACCACCCGCCTCGATGGCTATGTGGTGACCGATATTCGGGCGAGCTTTGGCCTTACCGAGCAGATCGAAATTTTCGGTCGGATAGAGAACCTATTCGACGAGCAGTATGAAACGATCTTCCGCTACGGCCAACCTGGTCGTGCGGTGTTCGGCGGCGTGCGCTACCGGATGTAATCGATGGTTCGGACGATCCCCGCGGCGCTGGCGTGCCTTTTGCTCTGTGCCTGTTCACAGGTGGCGGAGCGAGGAGCGGAGGCGCCGCGACGGATCGTCAGCCTCGACTATTGCGCCGACCAGTATGTCCTGAAGTTCGCGGATCGAGAGGATATCCTCGCGCTTTCGCCCGATGCGGGGAAGCGCTTCTCCTACATGCGGGCGGAGGCGGCAGGGATTCCCACGGTCCGTCCGCGCACTGCGGATGTTCTGGCGCTGCAGCCCGATCTGGTGGTGCGAACATATGGCGGTGGGCACGATATCGCCGACTTCATGCAGGAACCGGGCGTGCCGGTCGTGCAGATTGGCTTCCCCCAATCGATTGCCGAAGTGCGGGACGAAGTGCTGCGCGTGGGGACCGAACTGGGTAAGCCGAATGAGGCCGCAGCACTCGTCGCCGAGATGGATCGGCGACTGAAGGCGCTGGCCGATCGGCCCAGTCCCCCTCGCGAAGTCCTCTACATGACACCCGCTGGTGTGACGGCTGGAGAAGGAACACTCGTGCATGAACTGTTTGTCGCGGCCGGCCTCAGGAATTTTCAGGACCGTGCCGGTTGGAACCCCCTTCCGCTCGAACGCCTCGTATACGAGCGCCCCGACCTGATCGCGGCTGCCTTTTTCGAAAGCGCGACCAACCATGGCGACAACTGGAGTGCGGCGCGCCATCCGGTGGCGCGGGCGCAGTTGCGCGAACTGCCGGTCGTCCCGCTGGAGGGATCGTGGACCTCATGCGGCGGTTGGTTCTTGCTAGACGCGGTCGAAGCTTTGGCGAAAGCGGGGGAGAAGACGCGATGAATCGGCCGGTGTCCATCCTGCTGGCAAGCCTGACGGGTGCATTGGTCCTTTCGGTCGCGCTCGGATCGGTGCCCTTGCCTCTCGACCGGGTGCTCGCTGCTCTCGCATTTCAATCGAGTCAGGGTGACGAGCTGGTCGTCTGGCAAATCCGCCTGCCGCGCGCGCTCGCTGCCGCGTTCGTCGGCGCGGCACTGGGAATGAGCGGGGCAGCCCTGCAGGGCCTTCTGCGCAACCCGCTGGCCGAGCCGGGCATTCTCGGCGTGTCCGCCACTGCCGCGCTCTTCGCGACTTTCGTGCTTTATTTCGGTCTCGTGACCGCAGGCCCACTCGTCTTGCCTTTGGCTGCAGTCGCGGGTGCCCTGATCGCGACATTGCTGGTCGCGCTGGCTGCGATCCGCACCCGCTCCGTGGTCACGCTGATCCTGATTGGTGTCGGCCTCTCGAGTTTCTCGGCGGCAATCATGGCGCTGCTGATGAACCTTGCGCCCAACCCCTTCAGCCTTGCCGACATGGTCAACTGGATGCTCGGCACGGTGGACAATCGCAGCTTCGACGATCTTGTATTCGCGCTGCCCTTCATGGCGATCGGGGCGGTGGTGCTGCTCGCGTCGCGCCGGGGCCTGTCCGCACTCGCTCTGGGAGACGAGGCGGCCGAAGGAATGGGGTTGGACCTCAAGCGACAGCGGCTGGCGGTGATCATCGGTGCCGGGCTGGCGACAGGCGCCGCGGTGGCGTTGGCCGGTGCGATCGGTTTCGTCGGGATCGTCGCGCCGCATCTGGTGCGGCCCTTCCTGCGCTACGATCCGGCGCGCCTGCTGGTGCCATCGTCACTGCTTGGCGCGCTCATCCTCGTGCTGGCCGATATCGGCGTGCGGGTGCTCCCGACCGATAGCGAACTCAAGCTGGGCGTGGTCGCATCGCTCCTCGGCGCTCCGGTGTTCATCTGGATCGCCGCGCGACGGAAATTGGCATGAGCGTTCTGCAGACAAGCAATCTGAGCTATGCGGTGGACGCCATGCCGCTGGTCGTCGACGCTGGATTCTCACTGAGAACAGGAGAACTCATCGCGCTGATCGGTCCCAATGGGTCCGGTAAGACGACGCTGCTGCGCCTCGCGCTTGGGCTGTTGTCAGCCGATATGGGCGCGACGTCGATCGATGGCAAACCAATCGCTTCGCTCACGCCGGTCGAGCGTGCACGCAAGATGGCCTACCTGCCGCAGGCCCGTCCGCTGGTCTGGCCGCAACCGGTTCGCGACGTCGTTTCGCTCGGGCGGTTTGCCTATGGCGCGGCGCTGGGGCGACTGTCGGACAGCGACGAGGCGGCGGTTTCGCAGGCGATCAGCGCCTGCCATCTTGATGGTTTCGAAGAGCGGGCAGCGGATACCCTTTCGGGTGGCGAACTGGCCCGTGTGCATCTGGCGCGTGCGCTGGCTGCCGAGACACCACTCCTTATTGCCGACGAGCCGGTTGCCGCGCTCGATCCGCGCTACCAGCATCAGACGATGCGTTTGTTTGCCTCGATGGCGCGGGTCGGGCGCGGAGTGCTGACGGTAGTCCACGATCTCGATCTCACATTGCGCTATGCGACCCGAGTTCTCTGGATGCACGACGGGCGGATCGTCGCCGACGGTAGTCCGGCCGAGACATTCACGAGCGAGCGCTTGCGCAATGTGTTCGGGATCGAGGCGGAGATTGTTCGCAATGGCGCGCGTATCCGGCTCGACATCTTCGGCCCCGCCTAACGCAGGATGACTGGTCGCGCGATCATGCTTCAGGGCACTGGGTCGGATGTCGGCAAATCGCTGCTCGTGGCGGGGCTTTGCCGGATCGCACGGCGCCGGGGTGTCGATGTGGCACCTTTCAAGCCGCAGAACATGTCGAACAACGCGGCGGCCTGTCCCGGTGGAGGCGAAATCGGTCGCGCGCAAGCGCTCCAGGCACGTGCAGCGGGGCTGGAGCCGTCGACCGACATGAACCCCGTGCTCCTCAAGCCCGAAAGCGATCGGCGCGCGCAGGTCGTCCTGAATGGCAAAGCACTGCGCAGCGAGGAAGCGGCGGCGTATATGGCCAGCCGGGGAAGCCTTCTTCCCACTGTGATCGACGCGTTCGACCGGCTGAAAATGGCGCACGATCTCGTTATCGTGGAGGGTGCGGGCAGCCCGGCGGAGGTGAACCTGCGCAAGGGCGACATCGCCAATATGGGCTTCGCGCGCGCAGCCGACGTTCCCGTGGTGCTTGTTGGCGACATCGATCGCGGCGGGGTCATCGCCTCGCTGGTCGGCACCCGAGCCGTCATTGAGACCGACGATGCCGAGATGATCGCAGGCTTCGTCATCAATCGCTTCCGCGGCGACCAGGCCCTGTTTGAAGATGGCGTGCGTTTCATCGAAGACCGCACCGGCTGGCGAAGTTTCGGCATCGTGCCGTGGCTGCCCTGTGCTGCGCGGCTGCCCGCTGAAGACGCTGTGGTTCTTGGACAAGCGAAACCGAAACACGGGGCCATCCTAATCGCCGTGCCAATGCTGTCGCGGATTAGCAATTTCGATGACCTTGATCCGCTTCGTGCCGAGCCGGATGTAGAGGTCCGCTTCATTCCTCCCGGCCAGCCTTTCCCGCGCGATTCCGATGCAGTCATCCTCGCGGGCACCAAGTCGACCTTGGCCGACCTAGCAGTGCTGCGGAGTGAGGGGTGGGATCACGACATCATTGCCGCCTGGCGCACAGGCGCGCGCATCGTCGGCCTGTGCGGTGGCTTCCAGATGCTGGGCAATCGGATCGAGGACGCCGACGCCGCGGATGGATTGGCTGGGTCGGCGGATGGCCTGGGCCTGTTCGACATGAGGACGGCGATGACCCGCAAGAAAGTGGTTCGCCCCATCAGCGGGACCACAATCGCCGATCATGACGCGGTGACAGGATACGAGATTCATACCGGTCTTTCACAGGGGCCTGCGCTGGAGAATCCCTTCTCTCGCTTGGAAGACGGCGCTTTTGATGGTGCGGTCGCGGCGGGCGGACGTTTGATCGGCACCTATCTTCACGGTGTGTTTGCGAGCGATGGTTTCCGTTCGCGTTGGCTCGAGCGATTGCGCAGCGGCCGGAACAGCACGCTCGACTACGAAGACAGTGTCGAAATTGCGCTGGATGAACTGGCCGATGGGATCGAAGCGGCCCTCGACGTAGATGCATTGCTGGCGCTTGCGCGGTGACCGCGGCATGGATCATGGTGGCAGGTCTTGCGATTGAAGCCGTGGTCGGCTGGCCCGAAGCGGTGGACAAGCGGATCGGGCATCCTATCCGCTGGTTCGGCTGGCTGGTCGAACGGACAGAGCGTCTGGGCAATCGCCAATCATGGAGCAGGTCGGCGCGGATCGCGACGGGCGGTTTTGTTGCTCTGTTTCTGGTGGCGCTTGCAGGCTGGATCGGTCTGGGCATCCAGCTGTTTCTGCCAGCCGGATGGCTAGGGCTAGCCCTGATGGCCCTCATCGCCTCCAGCCTGATTGCAGCGCGCTCGCTGCACGATCACGTCGCGGATGTCTCCGAGGCGTTCGACGCTGCGGGGATCGCTACTGCGCGGTATTCGTTGAGCCGCATCGTCGGACGTGCGACCGTTGACTTGGACGAGCCCGCCATCGCCCGCGCCGCCATCGAAAGCCTCGCCGAGAACACTTCGGATGGCGTCACCGCACCCTTGTTCTGGGGCGCGCTGTTCGGCTTGCCGGGGCTGTTTGCCTACAAGGCGATCAACACGCTCGATTCGATGATCGGCCATCGCAATGCGCGCTACGAAGCGTTCGGCAAGGTAGCCGCCCGGCTCGACGATCTTGCCAACCTGATCCCTGCACGCCTGACGGGCATTCTTTTCGCGCTCTGTGCCGGTTCGGGCCGGGCTATACAGGTCATGTTTCGGGACGCCGGCAGGCACCGTTCTCCCAATGCAGGGTGGCCGGAGTCGGCGATGGCGGGAGCGCTCGGCATCAGGCTGTCGGGCCCGCGGACCTATGGCGAAACGACGAGTAACGAGCCTTGGCTAAATTCAGGAGCAAGAGACCCATCTGGAGCCGATATTCGCCACGCCTTGGAACTCTATCGGAGGGTGGTGATCGCCATAGCGTTCATCCTGGCTCTGCTGGGTTGGGCCAACCTGACATGATCGATTCGAACCTCGTGTCAGGCCATGGCGGACGGATCGACGCGATGGCACGCGCATTTCCCGGCGCACCTCTGCCATGGATAGACCTGTCGACCGGTATCAATCCGTGCCCTTATCCGTTGCCATCGATCTCATCCGATGCATGGGAGCGCTTACCGGGCGAGGCGGCGCGCGCTCTCTGCGAAAGCACCATGGCAAAGTCGTTCGGATGCCATCCGTCTTTTTGCCGCGCGGTCGCCGGAACGGAAGTCGTCATCCGCCAGCTACCCTCGATCCTACGTGCTCAGAGCGTAGCCGTGCGCGCTCGCAGCTATGCAGATCATGCGGAAAGCTGGCGACTGGCGGGGGCGAAGGTGGTCACGCATTCCGATCCCTTGGCATTGGCCGGGGAGGCTGATGTCGTAGTAATCGTGAACCCCAACAACCCCGATGGGCATCGTTGGCCCGTCGAAGCCATTGAGGCAGCGCGCGCCGAACTCGCCCGACGTGGCGGCTGGCTGATCGTCGACGAAGCTTATGCCGATCTCGATCCCATGCTCAGCGCGGCTCCCTTTGCTGGCCGGCCGGGACTTATCATCTTGCGATCATTCGGGAAGTTTTTCGGGCTCGCAGGCGTGCGCTTGGGTGCCGTTCTGGCTGCGCAAAAAATCTTGTGCAGCATCGAAGATCGCCTCGGTGGATGGGACGTCTCAGGCCCTGCGCTGGAGATCGGTGCCGCAGCCTATGCAGACCATGAGTGGCAAGCGGCCACACGCGAAAATCTTGCTCAGCGGACGCTGGAGATGCGCGCTCTTATCGCTAGCTCGGCGTTGGACGATATTGGCGGAACCGACCTGTTCCGGTTTGCCAGGGCACCGGACGCGAATGTGCTCTGGCGGCAAGTTGCAGAACAGGGAATCGCCGTGCGCCGTTTCGTCGGGGATTCGCATCACCTCCGCATTGGATTGCCGGCCGACACGATCGCGATTTCACGGCTTGCGAGAGGGCTCAACCCTTGAGACGAAAGGCCAGTCCAGCAACGACAAGGTCGACCGTGTCGGAAATCTCCGCGAGCCGCTGGTTAAGCCGTCCCTGTTCGTCGCGAAAATCGCGCGCGAGCCGATTTTCCGGGACAATGCCCGAGCCGACTTCGTTGCTAACCAGCACGACATTCGTCTTAGCCCGCGCAATACTCTCGACCAGCGCGTCAACTTCCCTGCCGGTGTCGAGTTCGGCCAGCATCACGTTCGAGAGCCACAAGGTGCAGCAATCGACGAGCACAGTGCCTTCGTTGACCGACGTAATCGCACGAGCGAGTTCGATCGGTGCCTCGATTGTGTGCCAGAAGTCGGCACGTTCCTCGCGATGCTGACGGATACGCTCGGTCATTTCATCGTCATACGCCTGCGCGGTGGCGATGAACTTGTGAGGTCCCTCCATGCCGCCGCATATCGAAAGAGCATGGCGGCTCTTGCCCGATCGAGCACCACCGAGAATCAGATGAACCGTGCTCATAGAGTGAAGCCCTCGACCCTTCGCCTCGCAGCGGCCTGTATCACGGCTCGCCTTTGGTCAGGTGACATTGCGGACCACTTCGCAATCTCATCGAGCGTCCGGCCACAGCCCGTGCAGACATTTCCGTTTGCCGACAGTCGACATATCTTCCGACATGGCGATTGCGGGTCCTCAATGGTCGTTGCAGGCATGCGAATGGCCCTAACTCGTGTTGCCCGGGCTGGCAAAAGTGAACGGAGCTTTGCGGTAAGCGGATGATGAGGCGACTTGTCAGCTACGAAGACCTTCTCTCATGCATGACGCGAGACGAGAGGGATTATCATGCCACGCTCGACTGGAAAGCGTTGCTGGACCTCTCTCCAATTCTAAAGCTACGCCGGAAGGAAGCGCGCGCTTCGCTGCGGAGATACTTGACCGGATTGCATGGTGCTAAGTGGGAGATCGATGCCGTTCATTTTCTAATCCGCAGTCAGATCGACGAACAGGCACTGAAGTCAATCACAGCCGATATTGTCGACACTTTAGAGGCGATTGCAGCGAGGGCCATGACGCCGAAAGAGGTTTGCAAGGCGCTGAATATTACCAATCAGGAACGATTGCGGTGGACCAAGAATGGTTGTCTTAAAACATCAGGGATTGTGAGTTTTAAAAAGGCCAACACCGTAAGCATATCCACTTACTCTGCTCATGTAATTAATGAGTTGACGAAAGACCATGGTCTAATTGAAGGTTGGCGAAGGAAAGACTAGGATAGCCGAAAATCCTAGCCACTAGGCTACCCCTTTTTGGTTTGCATGGGTGCAATCTGGTCAGAATCCGTGATCGAAGCATGACGCAGATTTGCACTACAACGCGGTCGGCAGCTTTCACATTTAAGGCAGTCAAAAGCGGACCGACGGCTAGCGGCCCACTTTCTGCCGGTCTGCAATGCGCCCCTAATCAGTCATTCCGCCCATCGCCGCGCAGCCCTAGAACCGGTCATCGGTTCACATGCCCCGCCCGACAATCATGAACAATCGAGATTAGGCGCGGTTTCGGCCATTTCTTAGCCGTGGTAGCATTGCTCGCCCTTCCTGCTTTGCCGCGTCGCCGACTTTATCAAAGCCCGACGGAAAAGATCGCCGCGAGCGCGACGGCGCCGAGCGTGACGAGCGAGAGCACCACTGCGGCAGTGACCGGACCACCCGCCTTGGCGACGGTGCGCACATCGACGCCGAGGCCGAGCGCGGCCATCGAGATCGCCGTCAGCAGCGTGGCGGCCGTCGCGATCGGGGCCAGCAAGGCTTCCGGGATCAGCCCGAAGGAGCGCGCGCCGGCCAGCGCGATGAAGCCGACGATGAACCACGGCACCAGCCTGTGCAGCGGCGGACGGGCAGGCTTAGCGCGGACGCCGTCGCCGTCGCGCGCGCCCTCGTCCACTTCGCGCAGGCGCGGCGCCAGCATGGCGAGGACCACGCAGACCGGGCCGAGCATCAGCACCCGCACCAGCTTCACCAGCGTGCCGATCTTGATCGCGGTCGCTCCGAACGGCGCGGCGGCGGCGATCACCTGCGGCACGGCATAAACGGTCAGGCCCGATAGCGCACCGTATTGCAGGCCGGTCAGCCCAATCGCGTAGCCCAGCAGCGGCAGGCCGAGCACCACCACCACGCCGAGAACGGCGGTAAACGCGATGGCGGCGGCGACATCGTCGCTATCGGCATCGATCACCGGGGCGACGGCGGCGATCGCGCTGTTGCCGCAGATCGAGTTGCCGCAGGCGACCAGCATCGCCATTCGCTTGGGCAGGCCGAGTGCGCGGCCGATGAGAAAGCTCGCCGGGATCACCAGCGTCACCACCACCACGACCGCGCCCAGCATGGCAGGGCCGACCGCCAGGATGGTTGCAGCGCTGACAGATGCGCCCAGCAGCACCACCGCTACCTCCAGCAGCAGATGCGCGCTGAAGTCTATCCCCGGCAGCCAGCGGGCATGCGGCGTCCAGGCGGTGCGAATCGCAGTGCCGATCAAGATCGCAAGCACCAGTGCCTCGATCCATGCCTTGCCAAACAGACCAGCTTCGAGGCTCGCGCCGCCATAGGCAAGCGCGGTCACCATGCAACACAGGAGGAAGCCCGGTAGAACGCGGCGCGGGTGGTGCAGGGCCCTCGACGCAGCGTGGGGGAAGCTGCTGCGGGGCTCGGTGGGCACGGCGGCGGTGGCAGTCGGCATGGGCTGGTTCTTTCGGGGGCTGGTCATCTGAGGAAGATGCGGTCACTAACTGTTCGATTCCAACGCAATGTTCTTATCATTCCGTTCGCTTACGCTTATGGATCAGCGAATGACCCTTGATCAGCTTCGCATCTTCGTCGCCGTGGCCGAGCGCGAACACGTCACTCGCGCGGCGAAGGCGCTGAACCTCACGCAATCCGCGGTCAGCGCTACCGTCTCAACACTGGAGGAGCGCCACGGCGTGCGCCTATTCCACCGTGTCGGACGCGGGATCGAGCTGACCGAGACGGGCCGCGCCTTCCTCGTCGAAGCGCGCGGTGTGCTCGCCCGCGCGGACGAGGCGCAGCGCATGCTGGACGATGCGGCTGGGCTGGAGCGCGGCCGACTGTCGCTCGTCGCCAGCCAGACGATCGCGGGTTACTGGCTGCCGCCAATCCTCGCGCGGTTCAAAATGCGCTATCCTGGCATCACGATTGACCTGGCAATCGGCAACAGCGTGCAGGCTGCCGATCGGGTCCGTGATGGCGATGCGGAACTGGGGTTTATCGAAAGTCCGCTCGACGATCCGGCTCTCGCGCGTTGGCAGGTCGGAGAAGATCGGCTCGCGCTGATCGGCATAGATCCTCCGGACGATCCCGATGCCGATACCTTGCGCGCGCTACCCTGGCTGATGCGCGAGGAAGGATCCGGCACACGCGCCGCGCTTGTTGCGGCCTTGCAGGATAAAGGAGTGACGCTCGATGAATTGAATGTGGTCCTGACGCTGCCATCCAATGAGGCATTGCTGTCCGCTGCCGCAACCGGCGCTGGCGTAACCGCGCTGTCCACCTTAGTCGCTGGGCCGCTGATCGCCGCCGACACAATTCACGCCGCTACCTTCGAGATCGCATTGCGCCCCTTCTTCGGGCTGCGGCACAAGGAGCGTTATCGCTCCAGGGCCGCCGATGCGTTGCTGGATTTGATGAACTGATAGACTCGACGTGATCGGCAACGACACAGCCTAAGCCTGCCGTCCCCGATAGGCATGCGAATGTCTGCTTCTCTCAATATCCAACCAGAAAGGGAAGGTCTGCTGCCGGCCCAGTTTCGACCGGTCTGCAATGCGCCTTCATGTCGGTCGTTCGGGGCAGCGCAGCGCGGCCCCGAAGGCCGTCGTTCGTTAATGCGGGGTCAGCCCGTAGGAAGGGTGGATGGCCGCCATTTCGCTTTAGGGCCCGAGCGCGGTAAGCTGCCGCTCGTTCAGGAGAGGTCACGGATCAACGGCAAGCTGACGACGCCCCTAATCGGCGAGCACAAACGGCAGACTCGCTACTCGCGTCGAAACCGCTACCATGAGATCTCGAAAAACGGGGATCGATGAATGCCTTACTGGGCCGGCCGAGCGGCAACCACGAACAACATCCGACTATTTGTCCGCGATCATGGCTGGCGATCAGCAGCAGACGAAGTTGTCGACGAAGAGGGCCAGCAGCCTAGAAGCGGAGCCGCCCGCGAGATCGGCAGCATACTGCTCAACGTGCTGAATGCCACAAACGTCGTCGTCCTCACCGGCACCGGCGCGTCTTTTGCGGCAGTCAATCCGCCCGGCCGACCGACACCGGCAGGCATGTCGGATGTCTGGGCGTTCGTCCGGGAAACTGCGGGGCCGGCCAACTTCGACGCGGTCGTGGCACGCTTCGGCGAAGCGCGCGTCGACAACAACATTGAGAAGCTACTGACACTCTGCAAGCTCTACCTGGAGCTGAACGCCGCCCCTGTAGACGATGCCGAGCACCAAGCCATGCTGGCCTTCGTCGACACGGCTGAGGCCGCTATCCTCGCACGGGTCGACTTCGTCGATCGTCAAACCGACCTAGAAGCCCATGGTGCGCTTGTTCGCAAAGTCGGCAGGCGAGGCGTGCGGAAGCCGAGAGCGAAGCTCTTCACAACCAACTACGACCTCTGCTTCGAGGAAGTCGCTCGCCGTGCCCGTTTCACCCTGATCGACGGCTTCTCCCATACGCTCGATCAGACCTACGATCGGACGAACTTCAGCGTCGATCACGTGCGCCGTGACCTTGGTCGGGACACTCCGGACTACCTTCAGAACGTGCTACAGTTCTATAAGCTGCACGGCTCAATCGACTGGCGCCGCGTCGATGGCGAGATCCTGAGGACGCGGGCGGACGTAGGCAGCCCCGTCCTCATCTACCCGCGCTCCAGCAAGTATCAGGAGAGCTTCGACGCTCCCTATCTAGACCTGCTTTCCGCGTTCCAGGCCGCGCTTCGGGAACCGGACACCGCCGTTCTCATCTCCGGATTCGGCTTCAACGACGATCACATAAGCAGCCCGATCATGTCGGCCGTGGAGTCGAACATGTCGCTTCGTCTCGTTGTCTGCGATCCGGTCTTCCTGTCGGAGGGCGACCTAGAGGCCGAGGCGTTCGAAATCGGGGCTACTCCTCCGACAAACCGTTTCCTGCTTGGCTTCAAGCGGATGGTCGACTCCGGGGACGCGCGCATCCACCTGATGAATGGTCGCTTCCAGGACCTGACCGCGGCGCTTCCGGATCTTGTGGGCGAGACCGACCGCGAGCACCACGTCCAGCGCATCCGGAGCATTCGCGATGCCGCAGAGATGATTGCGTGACGGCGATCAATCCGATCGACGCGGATCGTTACGTCGGCACGGTGACGCTCGTCACGGCCACGCACGTCAACGTGAACCTGCCCAACTCCGTGCCGGGCCGCGAGCATCGGGGCACGTCGCTTGGCGCCGTCGGCGACTTCGTCTTCGTCGACTGCGAGCGTTCGCACGTTCTCGGCCGCATCGTGGAGACCAGGCTACCGGACGGAGAGCGCCTGACCGTGGAACCAAGGGTGGGGGATGCCGGACCGGTGAACCCGATCGGTCGCGTCCAGCTCCTAGCCACGGTTGACCAGCAGTCGAACGTGCTCAAACGCGGCCTGGTGCAGTTTCCGCAAATCGGGGACGGCGTATACCTCGCCGAGCCGCGTCTGCTAGCGACGCTCATACGCAACGCGGTCAGCGACAAGGGCGATCTCACCCTCAGCATCGGCCGGATCGACGCCGCAGATGGGGTCGACATCTGCCTGCCGCCGGACCGTCTCTTCGGGCGGCACTGCGGCGTGTTCGGCGCGACAGGGGGCGGCAAGAGCTGGACCGTCGCCACGCTCGTCGAGCAGGTCCAGGCGGCCGGTGGAAAAGCGATCGTCCTCGATCCCACCGGCGAGTTCGCCGGCATGTCATGCGTCGACACCGTGTTCACGTTCGACGCTCCCAAAGGCACTCAACGGCAGGTGCACTTTCCATATCGGCAAATGACCGAAGACGACCTCTTCTCCCTGTTTAGGCCATCCGGTCAGAGCCAAGGACCGAAACTTCGTGAAGCTATAAGAAGCCTGAAGTTAGTGACCGCTATGGGTGACGCGGTTCATGATGGTGTGACCGTTACCGACGGCCTTATCGTCAAGCTGAACAAGCGCCGACGCCCCTTCCTGGAGGCAGTGCGCGCGCATTCCGACCGGCTGCACTCACCCGGCTGCGACTTCTCGATCGCGCACCTTCCAGCCCAGATCAGGCAGGAGTGCGTGTTTGCAACGGGAAACGAAGGCCACTTCGGCGGAGTCGACAACAATGGGGTCGCCTATTGCGAGACCCTGACCTCGCGGATCAACACGCTGGTGACGTCGGAGGAGCTGAGATGCGTGTTTGGCCAGCACGGTGCCTCCTTGGTCGACGAGCTGCGATCCTTCGTGGTCGATGATCGTCGTGACGTCGCCATCATCTCGTTCAAGGACGTGCGCTTCGAGCATGGCACGCGCGAGATCCTGCTGAACGTCATCGGCCGTTTCCTGCTCGGCGAGGCGAGAAAGGGGACCTTTGTCGCGGCCCCGATCGTCATCTTTCTAGACGAGGCGCACCAGTTCCTCGGTCGATCCGTCGGTGACGAGTATTCCTCCGTGAAGCTCGACTCTTTCGGCATCATCGCAAAGGAAGGCCGTAAATACGGACTGACCTGCGTCCTTGCGACCCAGCGTCCGAGAGACGTTCCTCAGGACGTGCTCAGCCAGCTCGGAACGCTCGTCGTTCACCGCCTCACCAACGATCAGGATCGGGAAACAGTCGAGCGAGCATGCGGCGATCTTGATCGCGGCGCGGCGCAGTTCGTTCCGATGCTGGCGCCGGGCGAGGCGATCGTGATCGGACCGGAACTGCCCGCGCCAGTGCCGGTCTTCATCCGACGTCCTGTCTCACCGCCCGACTCAAAAGGTCCTCAGTTCCAAAAGGCATGGACGGAACGTCGACAGCGGGTTGCAGACGCCGCCGCAGCCGACGCAGCATATGCAGACGTTGTTGGCTAACTACTACTTCACGGCTGATAAAGGGTAACATCCAGCATGGCGGCCCGGCATTCCCATAGGCGAGCAACCCAATTGTAAGCCATTCAGCGCCTGCATCCTGCCCTGCCGCGTTCGAACTCGGCGTCGTCGAGCGCAATCTGCAAGCCAGATACTTCTTGGATAATCTCGTTCGGCACTTGGCTCACGGTGAACTCCTGGACTCCATCCGCAAAGCCGGCCTCGCCGGAGCGAATGCGGTCAAGCAGAGATAAAGCGAGGGCTGAGCTTTCCGGGTCGAGATCGTCGACTTTCGCCACCAGTAGGTCTCGCATCGAGGCAAACTCATCCTCAAGCTTGTCGCGTGTTTCCAGTTCGACACGAGCGCGACCGGCTATGCCGAGATTGAGGCGGTCCATCGACTGTAAGGCCGATGCCTTCGCCACCGCCAAGTTCAGGATCGGCGAGATTTCCGCGCGGAATGCGGGGAGGTCGAGTTGCTCGATCCAGATGTCGGCCTCTTCGGGGAGAGGTAGCAGCGTCTCATAGCCGCTGACGCCACGCGTCAGCAGCAGCCGTCCGTCGATGCTCGGAATCACGGTGAGCCTGATGCCGTTTGGGACGGCTTGACGGGCGGCTAGGGTTGCGTTCGCGTGGCTCTCGATCTCCATCTGCGAGACCAGTGGGATCACGATGAGCACCTTGCTGGGTGGCCATGGTAGATTTCCATCGGGATCCTCCACGACATGCACCAGTGCCTCGACGCCGTCGTCCTCAAGTTGGGACCGGATCGACGCTGCCACCTCGTTCCGCGCCGCCGTCATCCTCTTATCGACCACCGAGGCAACAAGGCGGAGCGCGTTATTAGGTTTTGCCTTGCCGAGGAGCGTGGCGAAACTCACGCCCGGGTGAACAGTTCCTCCAGCAGCATCGCCCGCGATGATCCTAACGCGACCAAGGATATTTCGGATCTTGTCGAGACTGGCAGGCACGCCGCCGACAAGATCCCACGGTTCTTGCGTCTCGGCTTCATCGGCGCTCTTTATCAGGTCGGCAGTCCAGGCGATGAAGGCGCCGGCGCCCTCTGGAAGCTGATGGAAACGCCTACAGACGTCGGCACTGCCCGCAAAGAGCAGGTTCTGCAGCTTCGTAATGTTGGCGTTGAACTCCCCTGATGCCTCGCCGGTCGCGACCGAGGACGCGATTGCAGGCGGGGTCAGCTCGCGGGCGGCTTCGTGGACGCAGTTCATGGCGGTCAACTGCGCATCGGAGACGCTCTTACCGCGGATGATGAGATTAAGGACGCGGTCCAGTGCAGGTGCGAGGCGGTCGAGAAGCTCCACGGCCTGCGCGAGGTATCCACTATAGGTCGGCGCAGCGACGCGGATCGCGATTGCGTCGCGCCAGCGGCGGTTCCATTCCGGCAGTGCTGCCGACGGCAGGTTCGCGCGCGGTATCTGCTTCTCCGCGAGGGGCATGCCACCGAACTGGACGACCTCTCCGTTCGGTGCTCTGGCGGCAGAAGCGGCGACGTCCGATCGTGGGGAGAGCGCGAGCGCCACCTCGCAAATCCGCACCACCTTGTCATGGGTGTCGTCCTCACCGGGAATGCCGATCTCGTTGTAGTCGCAGCGTATCACTCGGCCATCGGCAGACTCTTCGAACGTCGGTTCCGTCGCCCACGCGATCTGGTGGGGCATCCGGCCGACAAGCTCTTGCTCCCCGACATCGTCAACCCATGCGATCGCCTCATTCCGGTCGAGGAGAGCGAGTGTCCCAAGCAGGCGCACAACGTCGTCGATCGGCGCCGCGAGCAGGTCGACCGGTCTTGTCGCGAATGCTGAGCGGACGGTCGGGTGCACCGGCACGCCGTTCAGTGACGACAGGAACTGGTCAAGCTCTACCGGGCCCGCAGCGGCCGAGATCATCTCGTTGAGCAAGGGAGCTGGCAGAGCTTCAAGGAGTGCGTGTCTAGGATCGCCGGTGATGTTCGCACGCATCTGAGCGAGTTCTGCAGCTGCGGCCATCGCTGTTCCGAGCGTCTCGTTGATCGCCGGGAACGTGGTCTCCGCCAACCCAAATATTGCTGCGGTGCCGACTTGCGTCGCAGGGAGGGCTTGCACGTTGTCCGTCGCCACCCAGGCATCGACGGCGTTCGCGATCCACGCCGTCGCAAGGCCACGAAGTGTCGCCGAGAGCGTCTCGAGGTTTGGGTCCCTCTGGATCCTCGCGCTGAGCGCCGCGATGGCGGCATCCTGGCTGACACCGCGGTTGCGCATGCCGTCGGCGGTCAGTGGCTCGAGATCGCTCGACGAAACTGTGCCGACCGCCCGGGCGAACGTGGTCGCGATCGTTGGCGGCGGGACCGCGTGTGTCAGGCGCACCAGTTCGGCGGATCGCAACTGGTGAAGACCGGCTAGCCCGCCGCCTACATCCACGCGGACGAGATGCTCGTCAACCAGACGGCGTAGGCCGCGGCCGACCTCCTCTTCTGGCAACGAAAGCACAGCGGGAAGCCGATCGGCGTTGGCGCTGGCACCTGCCGCGCCGGTCAGCGCTACGACCCGCAGGATGGACAGCTCGGGTCCTCTTGCCGGGTCGCTCTGCCTGGCGTCCACCTGTCCAGAGAGCGTCTCTTCGAACCTCCGTCCGGCGGTGAGCACGTGGACATATTCAAGCACCAAGCCCCGGCTTCTATTCCACGGCTCCTGCCAACCGGCCCATTCAGTCCTGCCAGTGTCCTTCAGTTCCTCGAAGATGCGGCGGGCGAGGTCCTTATCTGGCTCGGCGCGCACCTCCGCTGCGCGCGAACGGCCTTGAAGAAGGAAAAGATCCTCCTCGCGGATAGAGCCTAGGAGAACGACGCCCGGCACGGCCGCGAACTCGAGCGTCAGAGCATCCCAACCCTCAGCGCCACGCCGCCCGATGTCGTCGACTACGAAGCCAACGGGACTGTCGGGGTTTGCTAGAAGGGTGCGGACGAGCTGCCGGAGGGCGGGCAGGTCGTTTTGGTCCACGCGAAGTAGATGATACCATCGGATTGTGTGGCGCAGTGAATAGGCGGTGTCCCACATGATCGCAGACTTGCCAGCGCCCGATGGCCCGGCGACGAGCGCGGCGCCGCGGCTCTCAAGGCCGCGGGCCAGTGCATCGCGGGGCTGCAATCGGGGAACGACCAGCCCGGCAGCGACATGTCCGGGCTGGACGTCGACACCAAGGTAGAATTCGGATTCGTCGAGCGGCGTCAGGAAGTTCGCTGGTTCACACGCTCCGTTACGAAGTGCCTCCTGGATCGCCTCGACGTCTATAGCCGCCAGCGTGTGGGTAACGATGCGGTCGGTATCGCTCGTTGAGAGGCCACGATAGGTGTCCGGCTTAAGGCGCCCGTTGTCGTCCGCGAGCGTCCCGACTTCGTGCAGGAGCTGAGCGACGCTGAGTGCAGCGGCGATCGGTGCGCAGCCGGTGCGTTCGATGATAATCGCAATAGAGTGGGCGTTTGGAGACGACACCTGCCGAACGTCAGTCTTGGCCAGCAACGCCTTGGCCCGCGCATTGCCTGGAAGCTGAGAGGCCAGCCTCGCACTCGGCACGATGCCGCCATCCGCCGAGCTTTCGTGGTCGACGATCCCTCGTTCGAGGATCAGCTCAAGCCGAGCCGGGCGCGGCGTGAACCTGTCGTGCCGGTCCCAGAGTTCGGTGATGTAGTTCTTGGCGCTCGCCAGCGGCAGCTCACCGAGGTCCCCGCGCCGGCTCTTAACCTGGACGAGCGCGCTGCCGGCGGCTGATCGCCGTTCGATGTCGTCATTGCCTTCGGGCACGATGGTGGCGACCGGATCGAGGTTGGCCCAGATTCGGAGAGCCAGCATGACAGCCACGGCGTCCTGGTAGCGGAAACCGCGACCGGCGTGGGATCCATGGCGGTCGTGGGTGGCCTTCCTAGTCATCGTCAATTCGATACTCGCTTAAGCGCCAGCTTTCGAGCCCAGCTCACTATTCCCCGTTGACTACTTAGCCAAACGAGAGCGGCCCTCCGACTCCTATAAGCGGAGCGCGGCGAGCGAACTGGCTCGATGACAAGTCAGGTCAGAAGTCGCCGGATGTTGGTGTTGCGGTATGAGCTTCTGCAACATCGGAGGCGACCGACCGAAACTGTGTTAAAGCAACAGCAGCTTTCTCGACTTCGAAGCCCAAAACCCGCCAGTCTGCTTACGGCCTAGTTTCTGCCGAAAATTTGATGCCTATTAGGATGGCACTCTGGCCCAGGGGAATGGCCGCTACTGGGTGGGAAGCGGACTAGCGGGTTTTGAAGAGCGCCGATCCGTAGCTGTCGTTGCTGTTGCAAGGCGCCCTTGACATTACGCCAGATAAATTGGGAAGTTTTCCAGCATGGGGTTAAGTCGCAAACCTTTTTATTTCATTCGGCATGGCCAAACGGATTGGAATGTCGAGCAGCGTTGTGTTGGTCAAACTGATGTTCGTCTAAATGACTTTGGTATCGCTCAAGCTGAGGGGGCGGCTGCAACCGTCAGGTCGCTTCGACCCGGTGAGGTTTTTTACTCTCCTCTCGACCGCGCCCGCCAAACAGCTTTTATTGTTTCTGCCGGTTCAACTTGGCCGCTATCCGCTAAGATAGGTCTTCAAGAAGTTTGCCTAGGCTTGAAAGAAGGTTTGATCGAAAACGATCCCTTCGATGATTTCATCTCATCATGGAAGGGCGGATTGTTCATTGAAGGAGCAGAAACATTCACGTCTTTTCGTGATCGTGTGGCGGCAGCGGTGAACGATTGCCTGTTGAAGAATACGAGAAATCCACCGCTCATCGTAGCCCATTCCGGAGTATTCATGGCACTCGCTTCAGCTTGCAATTTAGATTGTGAGGAAATCGATCATTGCCGCCCATATCGCTTTTCGCCCACTGAGTGGGGATGGTCGATACGAGAAGCTGTATGACCGCTATCGAGACCCTGCGTTGCGTTGCCGCACGAACGTAATGGGCGCGGAAGCCGAACGTCTGCTTCAGCCAGTGCCCTTCCAGAACCGGACAGGCAGGAACCGGCCCAATGCCCGCCACCGACATGAAATATAGAATTCCTATCCCGGCAAACCTCGAAAGGTGAGAAGTCACGGGGGGGGGGGGTAGGTGACAGCCATTGCGGCTCTGCGTGTGCGATGCGGATAGGATGGATTACGCCCTATTTCCTGAGCTTCTTGAAAAACTGGCTAAAATTGAGGCGCTAGGAAGATCCGCGCTGACACCTGCCAGTGAAAACCTGGCTGAACTGAAGCGGCAGGCAGCGGCGGCCGGAAAGCGCCGCGCGCGTGATGAAAAGCGTTACGAATTGGGTGGTCTACTTCTGACGATCGGTTTCGAGAACATCGATTACTACGCGCTTTATGGTCTTATGGCCCATCCCGATCACCTGCTGAAATGGTCCATCGAAGCCCGTCAGAGAGGCGAAACGCAGGACTTGGCCCATCTTATCGAAAAAATTCTCGATGATGACAGGCGCGCTGAAAAATGTGCGGAGTGGGGCAGGTATCTGTCTTGGGCACGTATGCGCGCTTTGTATAATGACGAGGTTACATCCTTCATCAACTCTGGAAAGGCGGGAGAAAAACAGCGTTGGAGGCGCGATCCCGTTTCGTCCAGGCAGCTTTATCTGATCGCGCAGATCTGCAAGCTGGAGGGTATTGCAAACCCGAACATCGCGAAGAAGGGATGCGCTTTCGATTGGCTGTATGAAAGAGATGGCAATCCGCGATATTTCAAACGTCCCGTTCCACTACCGCTGGAGCTATCATGACCGCCAAACCCGACCACCTCGAAGCAGCGATGGCGATGCTCCACGTTAAAGAGAGCGAGTTCGAGCAAGCAATCAAAGCGGTGGAAGGTGCGTTGGCTCACGGGAGAACAGGCGAGCACGAGTTGAGCGCCATGAACGAGCTTGCAAAGGATCTCGCCGAACTTGCGAAAAAATTCTCAAATCAAATCCAGGAAAAACTAGAATCTTTGTAGGCCCCGGACGCAATTACTAGAATCTATGTTCACCCTGCGACGGCGAGATACCAAGTAAAGCTGGAACATCAGAGGACAAAAACCCGATGGCCAAGAAGGAAATTCGCAGGACTAAGGCCGACCTGGCGCGGGAAAGGCACTACCACAACCGGGCGGCCGCAGCGGACAAAAAGAATCCCGTCAAACCGCGATCGGAAAAAGAGAAAGCCACAAAAAAAGCGAGCTCAAAAAAATCGCGAAAGAACGCTGTTTTTTTGGCGATCGATCATAGCCTTCTTAGCTCAGGTCTGCAGATACCGAGGGATGTTTCGCAAACGATCGCTAACCTTGTCGATAAATTCACCCGCGGATCGCAAAATACGTCGAGCCACTGTTCTTCGCTCTTTGATCGATCGACAACATCGCTACGTAAGCTACCTATCGGCCTTCTTGGAGAGAAAGAATGCACTCTTCCGGATGAACTTCTCCCGACAGGAGAGGTTGAGATTTTGGCTCACTGTCGTTGGATGATTTCCGCCCAGGGGTCAGACGACTACATAAATTTCGTTGTTTCTGGCTGGCCGTCGACGGTCGTCAAAAGACACGAAGTTCGAAAACGCTTCGGAGCCGATCCCAACGCAGGTTCTTCCCATCTTCAAGAGCATGCCTCTAGTTTGGCGCGATTGGAAGAAACGGATTTCGACCTTTATAGAGCGATCATTTCCGGTCGACACCGGAGCGCGATGCAAATTCTACAAAAAGCCGAAGTGGGGCCAAAAGTGGCAGCGGAGGCTAGGCGCCTCCTGATCGCTGAGCACGGTCTTCTTTGGTGCGCGCGCGATGTTCAGTTGATCACAGCGCGGTCCGCGAAAGCAGAGCAAAACCCTCTAGAAGCGTTAGCCAGCACGAGCATGACTCAATTGAAGCCGGAGAATATTGCTAACCAAGCCCGTCGGCTTTTTGTGATCCTCAAAAAGGTCGTCGCCGACTACGCAACTTCCCTAGAGCATACCGGTGGTAAGCCTCTGGCAACGATCGACAATGTGCCAGAAACCATGCGTCCGCTGTATCGGCAGATTGAAGCTGTAGCGAAATTCTACGGGATCAATCTGACAAATTCTATCGGTCAACTCGACCAGCTGATTGAATACATCCGTATAACGCCAATCCCGGGAAACGTAGCTTGGCGTCAAATGCTCGACAGCTCGGTTAGCGAGAATGGCCTCCCAAGCAGTTTCAATGCCCTATGGTTCTCTGAACTCTCGATGACACAAGCGGTTTCCGTTTCAATTCTTCGATATCTACAAAGCGAACGGGAAATCTTGAATCTTCTTGATGAGCGTGATGGAGGCCATTCCCGAAGGCTAAGGAAGGATACCGCAATGTCTCCTTTCAATGCAGAAGAATTGGGCGCGAACTGGTTTACTGCGGCAAAGGATATGCTGTTCATGCTGCGGCGTGACATCTTGCAAGATAAGGATTTCAAGGACGAAGGATATGATTACCCGGACCGTGAGCCAACTGCAGGCCGGAATCCGATCCAAAATGCGAAAGCTTTCGTAACCGAGAGAGGCCAACGCGCCATGACCGACCACGAGAGCGAGTTCGGAGATCCCAGGCGCACATTTTATCTGTTGGACGTCATCCCGGAACACCGGCTGGCTCTCTAGTTAGCTCCCTACCTCGTAAGAAATTTTGGGAAGACCGAATGCCGCAAGGGGGTAGGTGACGCCTGCATTCCTTGGACACCGTCTAGCGCCGTCAGAATGAGACAGCGTCCTTTTGACAAGCAAAAAGCAGTTCGACGATCATTTGGCCAAGCGATCGACGCTGATCCTGCTTTTTCTTGTTCTCCTGAATTCGGCCGAAGCTGAAATGACAAAAACCAGCTCGACAATTCGTCAAGCCAACCTGGCACGCGCTATTCGCGCAGTTCAAGCTTGCGGGCTTGAGATACAACGAGTCGAAGTTAGCTCGAATGGCTCAGTCAGCCTCATAACCGATCAAAATACTCTGGCGGAAATTTCTCCTTTTGATGAATGGAAGGAGAAGAAAAATGCGCGTTCGTCTTAAAGGTATTAACCGCGTCAAAAAGCGATTAGCCGATGGATCACAAGTCGTATACTACTACGCGTGGAAGGGAGGGCCGAGACTAAAAGGGACTCCGGGATCGCCTGAATTCATCGACAGTTATAATTCGGCTCTGGAAAATCGCCGCGTCAAACCCGATGGACTGCTTCAGAGCGTATTGAGTAAATATCTTGCGTCTCCGGTTTTTCTCGGATTAGCTGATAAAACACGGAGGGATTACAGTCGTCACATACGCGCCATTGAAGATGATTTTGGTGACTTTCCGCTTGCCGCGCTGAGCGATGACCAGGCCCGAGGCGAGTTTCTTGAGTGGCGCGACAAGATTGGTTTGAAAAATCCTCGTCAGGCAGACTATCGTTTCAGCGTTCTGGCGCGTATTCTCTCTTGGGCCGTCGATCGCGGGGATGCCCCGGCAAACCCATGTAAGAATCCGGGCCGTCTATATCACTCAGAGCGCGTAGATAGCGTCTGGACACCCCAAGACGAAGCGGCTTTCTACGAGCGAGCTCCTGAGCACCTTCATCTGGCCCTCATGTTGGCGCTTTGGACCGGGCAGCGGCAAGGGGATTTACTCGCCCTAACATGGGCGAGTTATGATGGGAGGCGCATTCGCCTCAGGCAGAAGAAAACAAACAGGCGCGTAGTCATCCCAGTTGGCGCCCCACTTCGGCGTGCACTGGATGCTCTGAAATTGAAGGTGAGCAGCCACATCAATGACGCTTCAGATTTGAGTTCATCGACAGTCCTAAGGACGCAAAAGGGACAGGCCTGGACTGAGGATGGTTTCAGAACGTCTTGGAGCAAAGCATGCGTTAAGGCTGGCGTCGCTGATGTAACCTTCCATGATCTTAGAGGCACTGCGGTCACCAGGCTCGCATTGGCAGGATGCACGTCTCCAGAGATCGCCACAGTCACTGGCCATTCGCTCAAGGACGTGAACGCCATCCTGGATGCACACTATCTGAGCCGCGATTCGCAGCTCGCTGAAAGTGCCATCAGGAAACTGGAGAAAAGGGCGAAAACTCCCAACTGAGCTCCCAACCGGCGAACTGGCTCCAACCGGAGAATGAATATGTTCTAGGAAAAACAATGGTGGACGCACTAGGGTTCGAACCTAGGACCCGCTGATTAAGAGTCAGCTGCTCTACCAACTGAGCTATGCGTCCATTCGCAGCGTCTGCGAGGGGCCCGTTTCCGGGGAGCGCCGCATTTAGCGAGTCTGGGCGGCGATGCAAGACTCGATTTGCGGGAATTGCATTCAGGTCGCTTCGAGCGCGCCGCGCCGGCCCGAGGTGCTCCAACTGCGCACCATCATCAGTGTGCCGAGACAGATCATGTTGGTCATCATCGACGACCCCCCATGGCTCATGAAGGGAAGGGGGATGCCCACCACCGGTGCCAAGCCCATCACCATCATCAAATTGATGGCGGCGTAGAAGAACATCGTCGCGACCATGCCCGCCGCCAGCAAGCGGTCGAACCGCTGCTCAGCATTGCGCGCGACGCTCAACCCCCACCACAGGATCGCCGCAAAGCAGAACAGCACGAACAATCCGCCCAGAAATCCCCACTCCTCCGCCATCGTCGCGAAGACGAAATCGGTGTGGGGTTCCGGCAGGTAGTTGAGATGGCTCTGCGAGCCTTCGTTGAAGCCCTTGCCGGAAAAACCGCCGGATCCGATCGCGATCTTCGACTGGGTGATGTGATAGCCCGTGCCGAGCGGATCGCTCTCGGGATCGAGAAAGGTGGTGACCCGCTTCTGTTGATAGGGCTTGAGCGCAAAGAGATAGGCGAGCGGCACCGCGATCGCCCCGGCGATACCGGCGCCAGCAAACCATAGCATCGGCAGGCCGGCTAGAAACATGATGACCACGCCGCCGAACCCGATCGCGAGCGCGGTGCCGAGGTCCGGCTGCGCCAGCACCAGCAGCATCGGCATGCCGATCAGGCCCGCAGCGGGGAGCAAAGCGCGCCAGCCGTTGATCATCCCGGTCGGCAACGTGTCGTAGAAGCGGGCGAGGGCGAGCACGATCACCGGCTTCATCAGTTCGGACGGCTGCAGCACCAGCGGGCCGATATTGAGCCAGCGCTGACTGCCCCCGCCGATCGCGCCCACGGTCTCCACCGCCAGCAGCAGTAGCAGCACCCCGCCATAAGCGGGATAGGCCATCATCCGAACGAAATCGCGGTTGAACAGCGTCATCCCCGCCGCGACGACGAACAATATGCCAAAGCGCAGCAGGTGCGAACTGGCATAGGGAGAGAAATGTCCCCCGCCCGCGGAATAGAGCACTGCCGCGCCGAACAGGGTCAGTGCGACCAGCGGAAACAGCATGCGCCATGGCAGGCGTGCGATGGGGGTGGGGACGATGGAGTTCATCGCGGCTCGGCTCCGCCGTCGTCCTCGATCGTCTCGGGCCGGGTCTGCGCCGCGTCCTGCGCCAGCTTCTCGCTATTGCGCGCGGCGGCGCGTGCCTCGGCGTCGACGCGCTTGGCGATATCGTCGTCGTGCGGGACCGGCGGCGGAATGTCGGCCCCGATATTGGAGGCGTAGCTTGCGTAATTGCGCGCGTAGCGCTCCGCCGCAGTGCCGCCCCACTGTTTCTCCAGCGCGTGGAGCGCCTCGAGCGCCTTGCCGGGATCGAACAGGAACGTCATCACGTCGCGCGCTACCGGATAGGCCGCGCCCGACCCTCCGCCATGCTCGATCGTCACCGCGCAGGCGTAGCGCGGATTGTCGAAGGGCGCGAAACAGATGAAGTGACCATGGTCGCGATATTTCCATGGGCCCGACTTGCCGTCCGAGATGTTGAGCGAAACCACCTGTGCCGTGCCGGTCTTGCCCGCCAGTTTCACCCCCTCGATCGGCAACGCGGCGCGGCCCGCCGTGCCCGGCCCGTTGACGACGTCGCTCATCGCCTGCCGCACGAATTTTACATGCTCGGGCGCGAAATCGGCCGGTGCGAAGGGCACTTTCTTGCCGTTATTGATGAGGCGCGGCTCGATATGGTGGCCCGACGCGAGGCGCGCGGTGTAAACCGCCAGCTGCAGCGGATTGAACAGCATATAGCCCTGACCGATGGTCGCGTTGACCGTGTCGTAGGTCTGCCATTCCTTCCCGTATTTCTTCATCTTCCAGGCGGGATCGGGGACGGTGCCATAGAACTGGCTGGTCACCGGCAGGTCGAATTCCTGGCCGAGACCGACCCGGCGGGCCATCGCCGCGATCGGGTTCATCCCGATCTGCTGGGCGAAGTGATAGAAATACACGTCGCAAGACTGGTAGATGCCCTTCGCCATGTCGACCCGGCCATGGCCGCCGCGTTTCCAGCAGTGGAACACGCGATTGCCGACGCGCAGACCGCCGCTGCAGGTGGTGGCCCTCTCCGGTTCGAGCCCCTCGCGCAGGAAACTCATTGCCACCATCGGCTTTACCGTGGAGCCGGGCGGGTAGAGCCCCTTGAGCACCTTGTTGCGCAAGGGGACGCGCTGGTCCTCGCGCAGCATGGCGTATTCGACGCTGCCGATCCCTTCGGAGAAGCTGTTGGGATCGAAGCTGGGCATGGAGGCCATGCACAGGATATCCCCGGTATGCGTGTCGATCACGACGACC
The DNA here is from genome assembly GCF_022576075.2 of Erythrobacter sp. LQ02-29. NCBI lineage: Bacteria > Pseudomonadati > Pseudomonadota > Alphaproteobacteria > Sphingomonadales > Erythrobacteraceae > Erythrobacter > Erythrobacter sp. LQ02-29. Next base: position 2,122,616 of record NZ_JANCNT010000001.1, read on the forward strand.
GAGCCGGATTCGAGGCCGATCCGGCGTGCGGCGTAATCCTGCAGCGGGCCGTCGATGGTCAGGCGGACCGGATCGCCCTGGACATCGGGACGGGACGACAGATCGCGGATGATGCGCCCCGATGCCGTCACTTCGACCCGCCGCGCTCCGGGTTCACCGCGCAGATCCTGCTCGAATTCCTTCTCCAGCTCGGCCTTGCCGATCTTGTATCCCGGCGTGATCAGAATCGGATTCTTGTCCGCCTCGTACTCCTCGGCATTGGCCGGGCCGACATATCCCAGCAAATGGCCGACGGAGAGGCCGGTTGGGTAATAGCGCGAGAAGCCACGCTGCGGCACGACGCCGGGCAGCTCGGGCTGGCGCAGCACGACCGATGCGAACTGGTCGTAGGTGATACCGCTCGCCACCTCGATCGGAGCGTAGCCGCGCGCGTTTTCGAGATCATGGCGCAGGTCGCGCAGCTTGCTTTCGGGCAGCGCGAGCAACTGGCCGAGTTCACGGACCGTCCGCTCCTTGTCGTGGATCCGTTCGGGGATCAGGTCGACGCGGAAGTCGGCGCGGTTGGATGCCAGCGGGGCGCCGTTGCGATCGAGGAACCAGCCGCGCCGCGGGGGGATCAGCGTCAGGTTGACGCGGTTGCTCTCGCTCTCGGTCGCGTATTTGTCGTTCTCCGCGATCGATAGATAGGCCATCCGCCCGGCAAGCAGCAGGCCCACGCTCGCGCCGCCCATGCCCAACACGAAGCTGCGCCGGTCGAAACTCGTCCTAAGCGTAGTGGGGCTGACGAAGCGCGTCCCCTTGAACAGGGACATCAATCTTCCACCCTGAACCGGACGAGGCGGATCCTGTCGAAAATGGCGACCATGCGCGCGATAATGGGATAGCTCAGGATGGACAGCAAGGCCTGCGGCCACAGATAGGTGATCGTCACCGCGTCGATCCGCGCACCCGACAGGATCAGGCTGAGGAACAGGTACGCGGCGGAAAGGACGCTGGCGAGCAACCAGTCCTGCAGGAAGCTGCGCCATGGGAAGCGCGCCTCCAGCGCCTCTATCCCGAGAAGGATGAGCGAGTAGAGCAGGATTGCCGAACCGAACGGCTGCCCGCTGAACAGATCGTCCCATAGCCCCAGCGGAAAACCGGCCCATACGGGCACCACGCCAGGACGGATGAAACGCCATGCGAGCAACAGCAAGAGCGCCAGGGGCGGCATCAGCGGAATGGCAGAGACGACCGGCAGCGCGGTGACCAGCGATCCGAGCATGATGGTGAGCCACGGCACGACCGAGGCGAAAAAGGGCGAATGGGCGCGATTGATGCGGCTGCCATAGACATCGCGGCGGGCGCGGGGATTGAGCCGCTCCATCACTCGGCGGATGGGGCGTCGCCGCCCTCTTCGCCTGTTTGCGATCCGGGCAGGGGCTGATCGACGGGAGTGCGCGCTGCCTTGGTCAGCACGGGCTGGTAGAGCGGTTCGACCGCCACGAAATCGGCGGCGGCGGGATCGCTCACGATACGCGCGATCGCGCCATCGTCCGTCAGCTGTTCGACCAGTGCGACGGGCAGGCTGGGCTGGAAGAAGCCGCCCGCGCCGCTGGTCACGAACATATCCCCGCGTTTGAGTGGGTTGAGGCCGAGGTTGATCAGACGAATGTCGATGCGTCCGTCGCCGCGCCCTTGCGCGAAAGCGATGACGTCGCGGTCGGCGAGGCGAACGGGCAGCACGCTCTGGCTGTCGGTCAGGAGCAGGACGCGCGACGTTGTGAACGAGGTTTCGAGCACGCGGCCGACCACGCCGCGCGCAGTGCGCACGGGCATACCCGGCGTCACCCCGCGATCGCGGCCCGCGCCGATATAGCCGAAGCGGCGTGCACTCGACCCGGACGAACCGAGCATGTGGGTGATCGCAACCGGCTCAACCTCGCTGTTGCCGAGGCCGAGCAGTCCCTTCAGCCGGGCGTTTTCCTGCTTGAGCGACTGCGCCGCGGCGAGCCGGATGCGGGCAAGTTCCACTTCCCGCTTCAGCGCGGCGTTCTGGCTGCCCGCGCGCAAATAGCCGCGCACGGTTTCGATCAGCCCCTGGCTGCCTTCGCGGGCCCGGGCCGTGGTGCGAGACACGGGGCTGGTCACGTCGATCGAAACGCCGCGCAGACCGCCGAAGGCCGCGGGTTCCAACAGCGAAATGGCGAGCAGCGCCGCGCCGATCAGCGCGCCGATGCCCGCGATGACGTAACCCGTAAAAAGGCCGTATTGCGCCTTGCGCGAATGCCCCGGGCGCCGGCTCGGAGGCGCCATGTGCCTATCTCCTTACGCGTCAGGCGTTCATGAGGACGCCGCGATAGATCGGGTCCTCCATCGCTCGCCCGGTTCCGATCGCGACGCAGGACAGCGGATCTTCCGCGATGCTGACGGGCAGGCCCGTTTCTTCGCGCAGATAGGAATCAAGGCCGGAAATCAGCGCCCCGCCACCGGTGAGCACGATGCCCTGATCGACGATGTCCGCCGCCAGTTCGGGGGCGGTGTTTTCCAGCGCGATCCGTACGCCTTCCACGATGGCCCCGATCGGCTCGTTCAGAGCCTCGGCGATGTGCCCCTGGTTGATCGTGATTTCCTTGGGCACGCCGTTGACGAGGTCGCGCCCCTTGATCGTCACCGTCTGGCCGATGCCGTCTTCGGGAGCGACCGCGATGCCGTAATCCTTCTTGATCCGCTCCGCGGTGGCTTCGCCGATCAGCAGGTTGTGGTGGCGACGGACGTAAGAGACGATCGCCTCGTCCATCTTGTCGCCGCCGGTGCGCACCGATGTGGTGTAGGCGAGGCCACGCAGCGACAGGACCGCGACTTCCGTCGTGCCGCCACCGATATCGACTACCATGGAGCCGACCGGCTCCGTCACCGGCATGTCGGCGCCGATCGCGGCCGCCATCGGCTCCAGGATCAGCATGACCTGGCTGGCGCCCGCATTGCTCGCCGCGTCGCGGATCGCGCGGCGTTCGACCGAGGTCGAGCCCGACGGCACGCAGATCACGATCTCGGGCGGGCTGAACATGCTGGTCCGCTTGCCGTTCACCTTGCGGATGAAGTGCTTGATCATCTCTTCGGCGATTTCGATGTCGGCGATCACACCGTCGCGCAGAGGGCGGATGGCCTCGATCGAATCCGGCGTCTTGCCCATCATCATCTTCGCATCGTCGCCCACGGCCTTCACCCGCTTGATCCCGGCGATGGTCTCGATCGCGACCACGGACGGTTCGTTCAGGATGATGCCCTGATCGGCGACATAGACCAGCGTGTTCGCGGTCCCGAGGTCGATCGCCAGGTTCTGCGAACCGAATTTGAAGAGTTTGTTGAAAAAGCCCATTTCTGTACGCGTTCCGTAGTCTTTGCCGGATGATGGGAGGCAATGGATTGAATTGATCGCCCGATCCCGCGGGCATGCGACCGAGCGACCCCTTAACGAACGAGTCGCGAAAAGGCCAAAATTTTATCGCAAAATGCGGGATAAAACCGGCGGTTCATCTCGAAATGGCGGCATATCGTCGCTAGCGTTTGCGAGATGGCCGATATTCGCCGCCTGCCCGAAGCACTGGTCAACCGCATCGCCGCGGGGGAAGTGGTAGAGCGCCCAGCCGCCGCGCTCAAGGAACTGCTCGAAAATGCCGTCGACGCGGGGGCCACCCGCATCGCGATCGCGCTGACCGATGGGGGTCTGACCCGCATCGAGGTGACCGACGATGGCTGTGGGATGGCCCCTGCGCAGATGGCGCTCGCGCTGGAGCGGCATGCCACCTCGAAGCTGCCCGACAGCCTGATCGGGGAAGGGCAGGCGATCGAGCGGGTCGCGACGCTCGGCTTTCGGGGGGAGGCCTTGCCCTCCATCGCCAGCGTATCCCGCTTCACGCTGGAAAGCCGCCCGCACGACGCGCCGCAGGGGTGGCGCACGGTGGTCGACCATGGGGAGCGGGTGGAGGACGGGCCCGCCGCGCTGCCACCCGGCACCCGCACCCGGGTGGAGCAGGTTTTCGCCAAGGTGCCCGCGCGGCGCAAGTTCCTGCGCACCCCGCGCAGCGAATCCGCCGCATGCCTTGACGTCGTCCGCCGCTTGGCGATGGCGCGGCCGGAGATCGGCTTCACGCTCGACCATGGCGAGCGACGCGTGCTGGCGTTGCAACCGGAGCAGGGCCTGGCGGACCGCGTGGCCCAGGTCGTCGCGCGCGAGCTGCGCGAGAACGGCGTGCTGATCGACATGGAGCGCGGGGCGATGCGCCTCACCGGCGTAGCGGGCCTGCCGACCTACAATCGCGGGGTGGCGGACCACCAGTATCTGTTCGTCAACGGCCGTCCGGTGAAGGACCGCCTGCTGGTCGGCGCGGTACGCGGGGCCTATTCCGACATGCTCGCGCGCGACCGGCACGCGGTGCTGGCCTTGTTCCTCGACCTTCCGGCCGAGGATGTGGATGTGAACGTCCACCCGGCCAAGACCGAGGTTCGCTTCCGCGATGCGCAGGCCGTGCGCGGGTTCATCGTATCGGGATTACGGCAGGCGCTCTCCTCCGGCGATCGCCGCAGTGCGCAGGCGCCCGACGCCGCCGCGATGGGCCGGTGGCAGCGCGAGGGGGAGGGAGAGCCCGCACCCGCGCTGCGCTCCATTTTCCAGAACCGCGACTGGAGCGCGCCCGACGCCTCGCGCGTGGCCGAGCCCGCGGCACCATGGCGGGGCCAGGAAACGGGTGTGATGGACCAGCCGCGCGTGGATGCGCCGATGGGTCGCGCCATCGAGGCGGGGCAGCAGGTCGAAGCGGAAAACGACTACCCCCTCGGCATTGCGCGCGGTCAGGTGGCGAACACCTATATTGTCGCAGAGGCGGCGGACGGTCTCGTCCTGGTGGACCAGCACGCCGCGCATGAACGCCTGGTGCTGGAGCGGTTACGCGCGGCGGGGGCGGGCGACGCCGTCGCGCGCAGCCAGGCGCTGCTGATCCCCGACGTGGTCGAGCTGGACGAGGTCGATTGCGACCGGTTGGAGGAAGCCGCCGACCGCCTCGAAGGGCTGGGTCTCTCGATCGAGCGCTTCGGGCCCGGGGCGATGCTAGTGCGCAGCGTGCCCCATGCGCTGGCGGGATCGAACCCGCAGAAATTGCTGCGCGACATCGCGGACGATCTGGCGCATCACGGCGTCGATGGCGAGCGCGGCGCACTGCTGCTGGGCGAGAAGCTCGATCTGGTGCTGGCCACCATGGCCTGCCACGGATCGGTCCGGGCGGGCCGTGTGCTGCGGGTCGACGAGATGAACGCGCTGCTGCGCGAGATGGAGCGTACCCCGCGCTCCGGCCAGTGCAATCACGGTCGTCCGACCTGGGTGAAGCTGTCGATGGACGATGTAGAGAAACTTTTCGGGAGGCACTGATGCGCTGGATTTTCCCTTTGCTCGCCATCGCGGGTCTGGCTGCGTGCAGCGAAGAGCCAAGCGAGGAGGACAACGCCGCGAAGGTGGCGGCGGTGGAGGCGAACCAGATCCCCGCTGTCATACCCGCCACGCCCCAGCCGCTCGAGGAAGCGGTGGTGCAGAGCCACCCCGAAGGCTGTAGCTTCATAAATGCCAAAACCGGCGCGGTGATCGCCTTCGCCGGTTCGCAGTATGGGTTCATGAAGCTCGATGGATCGATGGATCGCTTCGCTCCCGATGTCGGTTCGCCGCAGACCGACGTGGGGCTGCCGAGCAACTACGACGGTGCGAATGCCTCGTTCACCTTGCACATGCAGAGCCGCGAGGAGCGGGCGGGAATGCCGGTCGGGCTGTTGACGGTGACCGACGGGTACGACCGCGTGATCTATCAAAAGGAAGGTACGGTGGATTGTCGCGGGGTGGGGCCGGGCGCGAACTAGCCTTCCATCGGTGCCGCCGGATCGCGCATCTTGATAAGCCCGTTCGACACCATTTCCAGAACCGCTTCATCGTGCTGGTTGAACGTCTTCAGCCGTGACTTAAACAGGCCCATCTCGGGCCGAGACCGGCTGCGCCGCTTTTCCAGCACCTCGCTCTCGCAGCGCAGCGTGTCGCCGGGATAGACGGGCCGCAACCAGCGCAGTTCGTCGATCCCCGGCGAGCCGAGGCTGGCGGTGGCGTTCTCGCCCATGTTGTCGACCATCATACGCATGGTCATGGCGCAGGTGTGCCAGCCGCTGGCCGAAAGCCGCCCGAAATATGTCTGCGCGGCGGCTTCCTCGTCGAGGTGGAACGGCTGCGGATCGTAACGCGAGGCGAAGTCGATCACTTCCTCGCGCGTGACTTCGTAGCTGCCGAAGGCGGCACGTGCCCCGATCTCGATATCCTCGAAATAGGTCACACCCGCTCTCCCGCCCATTTCTTCGTCAGGCGCGGAACGCCGGTACGCGGCCGTTCTCGCCCAGTTCGGGAATGATGCGATAGCGGGTCAGGATGAGGCTGAAGAGGCCGAACAGCAACAGGCCCACCGCCGTCAGCTTGAACAGGACGCCGGTGCTCGCAAGCGCGGCAACCGCATCGGCCAGGGTCTTGATCTGGTCGGCCCCCCCGGAGAAGAACCCAGCCTTCACCAGCGACAGGCCGATCACGGCATAGACGACCCCGCGCGCGCAATAGCCCGCACCGCCCAGCCAGCGGGTGAAATCGGGGGCGGAGGCGGAAATGCGGTTCATGAACTCGCCGGTCAGCCCCTTCTTGAACTGGAACAGGCTCGTGGCGAAGAAGGCGAGCCCCAAGAGGCCGAGGACGATCCCGCCGAATTCGAAGGACAGTACGCTGGACGCGGCCTGTTCCGCCCCGCCACCGCCGCTTTCGCCGCCACTTCCGGAGGTGTCGTTGGACGCGAGCTGGAACGCCGCCCATGCCAGCGTCAGGTGGCCGATGCCGCTGCCGGCATGTCCGATCCGTTCGGCCCAGCCCTTCGCGTCGGAGCCCGTGTTCTCGATATCGAACAGGGGCGAGCAGAACCGGAACAGCGCATAGGCGAGCAGGCCGACCGCCATAATCCACAGCATCGCCTCACCCGCGGGATATTCCTCGATCGCCTGGAACAACCCATCGGTGCCTTGCGCGATCCGGTTCGCATTGGTCAGCGCGAGGAACCCGAGCATGATGTAGAAGATCGCGCGGCTGAAATAGCCCACGCGCACCAACCAGCTGAACTTCTCCGACTTATCGACCATGAAAATCTCCCCTGCGTTGCGGCCTCAACGGTCGGGGGCTCCGATCGTGCCCATGATCAAACGATGGAAAGGTTCGCCGGTCCTGCCGCGATCTCGGCGCTGGCCCTGCGGCTGAGCGTACCGCCGCGGGTCGATACCTGGTCCAGCACCATGAAGTCCGTCCGCCAGCTGTCCGGCGTTACGGAGCAAACGCCATAGCCGCGCTGGTCGTTGATGAAGCGGAGCTGCGGGTTCTCAGCGAGAATGCGGTCGCTTCCGGGCCGCTGGTCCTGTCCGTCGCCGCCGCTGCTGACCGAGGTGACGACGCATTCGACGCCGACCGGTTTCTCGCCGGACATCAGCAGCCCGGCGTAGTTCTGATGCTCATCGCCGGTGAGGACGACGGCGTTGTCGACTTTCGAAAGGCGCGCCATCAGCCGTTCGCGCGGTGCCGCGTAACCCGCCCAGCTATCCAGATTGTACATCAGTTCGGGCTGGTCGTCGTCGGTACGTCGGTTGAGCGGCATCATCATGATCTGCTGCGCGATGCAGTTCCAGCGCGCGTCCTTGCGCCCGAGGTTGTCGTCGAGCCACTTCTCCTGCGCCGCGCCCAGAACCTGCGCGTTCTTGTCGAACACGGCTTCGCACGGCTCCACGCCCCATTTGTCGTCGCAGGGCTGGTTGGTGCGGAAGCTGCGCGTGTCGAGCAGGTTGATCGCCGCCAGATCGCCGAAGGCGATGCGGCGGTTGGCCAGGATCAGTTCGCCGTGCGGGATCATCGAACGGCGCACGGGCATGTTCTCGTACCATGCCTGCATCGCGGCCTGGCGGCGCAGCGCGAAGACCTCCGGCGGGATCGAGGGATCCTGCGCGAAATCGTCGACCCAGTTGTTCTGGACCTCGTGGTCGTCGAACGTCGACAGGAACACCTGCGAACTGCGCGCCGCCTGCAGGTCCAGATCGAGCAGGTACTGCGCATAATGCTGGCGGTAATCGGTTAGAGAGATGACTTCGCGCAGCCGGTGCTCGCGCACCTTGGGCACCGGCAGCCGGTCGGGCCCGTAATTGTAGTCGTACGCATATTCGTACATGAAATCGCCATAGTGGAAGACGAAAGCGAGATCGTCCTCCGCAATGTCGCGATAGGCGGTATAGAAACCGCTTTCGTAATGCTGGCACCCGCACACGCCGAAGCGCAGCTGGCCGACCGGCGTGCCGGCGACGGGCAGCGTCCGCGCGCGGCCGGTGAGCGACCGGTCCGAACCGACGGTGAAGCGGTACCAATAGGGGCGGTCGGGCTTCAGTCCGGAAACTTCGACATGAACGCTGTGGCCCAGTTCCGGCCGGGCAAGCTCGGTCCCCTTCGCCGCGATGGTGCGAAAACGGTCGTCTTCGGCCACTTCCCAGTCTACCGGCAGGGCCGACATCGGCACGCCCGCATGCTGGCCGAACGGATCGGGCGCGAGGCGCGTCCACAGCACGAAACCATCGCTGGCCGGATCGCCCGACGCGACGCCGAGCTTGAACGGATACTCCGCGAACCAGCTTTGCGCGGAAAGGATCGCGGGAGCGGAGAGGGTCGCCGCGGCGGCGCCGACGGCGGTGGTGCGGATAAGCGAGCGGCGTGTAATCATGTTCAGGCCCCTACGACGCGGTCGTGACGGTTGCGTGGCAAGGTCAGACGTTGAACTTGAACAGCATGATGTCGCCGTCCTGCACCAGGTACTCCTTCCCCTCCTGCCGCAGTTTGCCCGCCTCGCGTGCGCCCGCTTCGCCGTTCAGGGCGATGTAGTCGTCATAGGCGATGGTCTCGGCCCGGATGAAGCCCTTCTCGAAATCGGTATGGATCTCGCCCGCAGCCTGCGGTGCCTTCGCCCCGGCGGGAAAGGTCCAGGCGCGCGTTTCCTTCGGCCCCGCGGTAAAGAACGTGTTGAGCGAGAGGAGCTTGTAGCCCGCACGGATCACGCGCGAGAGGCCGCTTTCCGTCAGGCCCAGCTCGGCGAGGTATTCGGCGCGGTCGCCCGGGTCCATCGCCACCAGCTCGGCCTCGATCGCAGCGGAGACCACCACCGCCTCGGCACCTTCGCGCTCCGCCTTGGCGAAGACTTCGGCGGAGAAGGCGTTGCCTTCGGCGGCGTCTTCCTCACCCACATTGCAGACATAGAGCACCGGCTTGGCGGTCAGGAGCTGCGCCTGTCGGAACAACCGCGCCTCCTCCTCGTCGTTGGGCTGCGTCAGTCGGGCGGGCTTGCCGTCGCGCAGCAGGTCGAGCGCCTGGCCCAGCACGCTGGCCATGATCTTCGCTTCCTTGTCGCCGCCGGTCGCGCGCTTGGCCGCGGCGGGCACGCGCTTCTCCAGGCTTTCGAGGTCGGAGAGCATCAGCTCGGTCTCCACCACCTCGGCATCGGCGATCGGATCGACCTTGTTCGACACATGCTGAATATCGTCGTCCTCGAAGCAGCGCAGGACGTGGACGATCGCGTCGACCTCGCGGATATTGCCGAGGAACTGGTTGCCTAGCCCTTCGCCCTGACTGGCCCCTTTGACCAGTCCGGCGATGTCGACGAAGGCGAGCTGGGTCGGCAGGACCTTCGCGCTGCCCGCGATCTTGGCGATCTTCTCCAGCCGCTCGTCCGGCACGGAGACCTGCCCGACATTGGGCTCGATCGTGCAGAAGGGGTAGTTCGCCGCCTGCGCGGCCTGCGTTTCGGTCAAGGCATTGAACAGCGTGGACTTGCCGACATTGGGCAGGCCCACGATCCCGCATCGAAAACCCATCGTCGGCTCCGGTAGATCGTGAAATTGAAAGGTCGGGCGCGCCTTAGCGGGGCGGGGCGGGCAGGGCTAGTCCCGCACGCGCGGGCGGCTTTCGCTTGTCACGATCGCCAAGTCCGGCATAGTCGCGCGCGATGTACCGGATCGCCATCCCGCTCGCTGCGCTCGCCCTGCTGGCGGGTTGCAAGACCACCGACAGCGACGAGTGGAATGGCGGGCAGACGACGCCGTTCAACCAGGCGAAGAACTCCTGCTTCGATCAGGCGGACAACCATGCACAGGAAGGAAAGCAGACCGCGTTCTTCATCGGCTGCATGGGCGCGCTGGGGTGGGAGCCGAAGAACCCCAACATGAGCATAGACGGGCTCGACGACTAATCCTGCTGGCGCATGGCGACGTCGCTCATGAAGCGCTCGTCCTCGCCCGCGGCAAGCCGGTCGGCCTCCGCGCCGATCGCGGCGAGCATGTCAGCCAGCGGGTCCATCTCCGCCTTCGCGTAGTTGCCCAGAACGTGCCCGGTCACGCGGTCCTTGTGCCCCGGGTGCCCGATACCGATCCGCACGCGGCGAAAGTCCGGCCCGATATGCTGGTCGATGCTGCGCAGGCCGTTATGCCCGGCGAGCCCGCCGCCGGTGCGCACCTTTACCTTCATCGGCGCAAGGTCGAGTTCGTCGTGGAATACGGTGAGCGCTTCAGGCCCCAGTTTGTAGAACCGCAGCGCCTCGCCCACGGCGCGCCCGCTCTCGTTCATGAAGGTCGCAGGCTTCAGCAGCAGCACCTTCTCGGTACCGATCCGCCCCTCCTGCACCCAGCCGGAGAACTTCTTCTGCACGCTGCCGAAATCGTGCATCTCCGCGACCACGTCGCACACCATGAAGCCGACATTGTGCCGGTGGAGCGCATATTGCGGTCCGGGATTTCCGAGGCCTGTCCAGATTTGCATGGCCGCCGCCTAGCGCGTCTCGCGGGCGGGGGGAAGGTGATGGGGGCTTGGTGGCGTGTGAGGGAGCGGAGCGATGATGACGAAGGGCAGCTTTCCGGGCATTGGTGGGCACGCTTCGATGTCTGGAATGGGTGGGAAGCGGCCATTCGACAAAGAGGATGCGATAGTCGCTACTCGCTCGCCGTACAGGGAAGATCTGCGGCGTAGATACGCCATCCTGCGACAGTTGCGGCGCGTTGGCGATCCGAACCGCCGTTCACGATGTCTCCGAAGCTCTTGCCGGTAATCTGATTGAGCACTGCGTCGAGGCCATCCACAACTTGTTCCGGGCCATAGTGGCGAATTCCTTCGAAAGCGTCCGGAGCACGATTCACGAGAGATATTGCCTGCGTGCGCAACGCGCGTCGATCATCCATCTGGGCGATGATGGCGGGCACCGCTGCTTCGCCAAGTTCCTCAAGTCGGTCAAACACCCGCTGCTGCTGAACGCCTCTGACTCGACCAAGCCGGGCGATGAGTGCGCGGACTTTTGCGTATTGCGGTAGAGTGGTGTCGCCTTGCCAGGATTCTAGTATTCGCGCTTGCCGGACCGCCTCGGCACGCACTGTCGCCAAGGTTAGGTCGGTTGCCGGCTTTAGCGCGTCCGGGGTGTAGCCCGCGAAATACACACCGACCGAACCGTCATCCACGCGCGTAAGAAAAAGAATTGCCGGCTCACCCGCAAGGCCGAGCACCGCCTCATTTGAGGGCTTATAGGCAGCGTCCCGCGGATAGAAGCGGACGGTCGTACTGCTCAAACTCTCGCCCTTTACTACAACCTCTACCCGAGTCGGAATGTCCAAGTACTCTGGCGATGGTTTGCGCGCTTCGTAAACGAGGCGCTCTTTTGGGACATCCATCCTTCCGATGAGAACGAGATCAGAGGCAGCGAGCAAGTTAGCAAGCTTGGTGTCAGTGGGACATGCGCGCGACAAAACGGGTGTGGCAGGAACAACACTCCATCCAAGAACGAGCGCGAGGAGAATGGATTGCAGCATGACTTTGTCAGCTATGCCAGCTGTGGAGCATGTCCGCTATGGGGTCGTTAGCCCACAGGCCGCTTCCTTTCGAAAAATCGCTCCAAGCCGACAGTTCTACTGTCCGCAAAAAAGCAAAACGCCGGCCTTCCGCGTAGGGAAAGCCGGCGCTGCTGTTCGTTTCCGAAGAAAACGGTATCGGGTGGCTTACTCGCCCTCGACCACGTGGTCGTCTTCGCCCTCGACCGTCTCGGCGTGCTGCTCGATGACTTCGGTCTCGGTGACCTCGTCGCCTTCCTCGCCCTCGGCGCGCTTGAGCGCGGACGGGGCGACCAGCGTGGCGATGGTGAAGTCGCGATCGGTGATGGCGCTCTCGGCACCCTCGGGCAGCTTGACCTCGCTGATGTGGATCGAATCGCCGACATCCTTGCCGGTGACGTCGATCTCGATCTCGGCGGGGATGTCCTCGCCGTCGCAGATCAGCTCCAGCTCGTGGCGCACGACGTTCAGCACGCCGCCCTTCTTGAGGCCGGGGCTCGCTTCTTCGTTGAGGAACACGACAGGCACGTTCACCTCGATCTTCGCGCCCTTGACCAGGCGATAGAAGTCGACATGCAGCGGCCGGTCGGTAACCGGGTGGAATGCGACGTCCTTGGGAATGGTGCGCACACCCTTGCCGCTGCCGGTCTCGATCGTGACGACCGAGTTCATGAAGTGGCCCGTGCCGAGCTGGCGCATGAGCAGCCGTTCCTCGACATGGATGGGGGTGGGTTCTTCCTTGCCGCCATAGATCACGGCGGGGACACGGCCTTCGCGACGCAGTGCCCGGGAGGCTCCCTTGCCTGCCCGGTCGCGCGTCTCGGCCGGCAAAGTCAGAGCGTCGCTCATCGGATTACCTTTCGAAATGCGGTTGGTTGGTTCATCGGTGCCACGCCTCCAGGGATGACCATGGCTGCCGAAGGGCGCGCGCATACGTTGCGCGCGCCCCGTTGGCAAGAATTAACGCGGAACGCGCACGGTTACTGGACCCGGGCCGTCTCGATTCCCTCGGCGGCCAGATCGGCCTGGACGCTCTTGTCACCCGCCAGATGCCCCGCACCCACGGCGATGAAGACCGTGCCGGGCTGGTCGAGCCGTTGCTCGATCCAATCCGCCCAATTGGCATTGCGATCGTACAGCAGGCGTTGCGCCAATACCGGATCCTCTTCCAGCGTGTCGTTCAGCAGATCGGCCAGTTCGTCAACGTTGCCCGCTGCCCAGGTGTCGGTCATCTGCTGAAGCATCGGCCCGAAGGTTTCGAACTCGTCGACCGTTTCCAGCAGATATTCGACCTGCACGTCCTGCGGTAGCGAATCGAAGATGCCGAGCTGGTATTCCGCGGTTTCCAACGCATTGTGCTTGGTATCGGCAGGCAACGCCTTCTCCAGGTTCAGCTCGACCCCGTCCTGCGGGCTCATGCCCGACTTCATGAAAGCGGCGTTGGCCACCTGCAGCGCGGCGAACCACGGCTTGAACGGATCGAGCGCGCCCGCCGGAACGCCGATCTTGGCGAGGCCCGCCTCGTACGCGGCCTTCTGGTCCGCATCCATCAGGCTGCGCAGCGTGGTGCCTTCGGGCAGCATCGCCATGGTCGAGATCAACTGACCCATCTTCGCCATCGCGGCGGGGCTCATATCGATTTCGGTGACCAGTTCGTCCGTCGTGCCGAGGGCGGTCTTCACCGCGCCGGAATTCCAATCCATCCCGGCGGGCAGGATGTGAATGGTGCCGAACAGATAGATCGTGGTGTCCTCGTCCGCGACCTTCCACAGCGCGGGGATGGCGGGCGTCTTCGGTTCGGCAGCAGGGGCGGCGGTAGCCGCTGCCGGTGCGGGCGGCTGCGCAGGTGCCTCCTGCGCATGGGCCGGCGCGACGAGGGCCAGCGCAATGGCGGAAGCGAAGCAGGTCAGTCTGGCAATCATGGTCTTTTCTCCAGTGGTGAATTGAACAGTTTGGCGAATGGGTGAAGCGGAGGTCTATCCCCGCGCACGTTTCCAGAGGATGGCAATGTTGGCGACGGCAAGGGCGGCGAGAAACAGGACCATCGCGTCAGGCCGGGGCAGCAGCCCGCCGCGCCAAGCGAGCCACCACGTCGGGGTGGCGAACGCGATGAGCTGCATGCCCATCATCATCCCGAAATCATGTGCCTGCCGGCCAAAATCGTCGAGATTGCGAAGGCTGAATACGAATAGCGGCGGCAACAGGACGACCCAGATAAGCAGAAGAGGCCAGATGAGCGTCTTGGGCAGGGGTGCGTTGCTGAACAGGATGTAGGGTTTATCCGGACCGGCAACCATCGCCGTCGCCATGCCAACCGCTACGCTTACCGCGACGATGCCCGCCATGGCCCAGCGCATTCTGTTGCCGCGCGGCGTGTGCGGTTCCCCCATGGTGAAATCGGGGCGGTAGCGCCACGAAAGCCAACCGAACAGGGCCAGTAAGATCACGCCAGCCAACACCCATGGCAAGCCTTCCCCTACTTCTCCCCGCAGCATGGTCCGGCCACCGGCATAGGCCGCGACACCGCCGATCAGCGCAAAGCTGAACAGCAAGCTCCACCCCATCACGCGGGCGAAATGGCGGCCCATGTGATAGGGGCGTTCGTCTGCAAGTTCAGGCTTCGTCATCGAAAATCTCCTCGATCGGCAGTTCGAACAGCCGGGCGATACGGAAGGCGAGGGGGAGGGATGGGTCGTGCTTGCCCGTCTCGATCGCATTGACCGCCTGGCGGCTGACGTCGAGCTGCTGCGCCAGCTCCGCCTGGCTCCAGTCGCGCATGGCGCGCAGCACCTTCAGCTGGTTCTTCATTGAGAGCGCCATCGCTTCAGGCAGAACCCGGCGAAATAGGCCACCATGACTGCGCACACTGTCGTCATCTGGTCGGTCAGGAATACAGGCGGCCCGTAAGGCTTCTCCAGCGTGAACAGCGATATCAGCCCCACGATCGTGACCCATGTGCCCAGCAGCCCAAGGGCGCACCGCGCACCGGCAAGGATAAGGGCATCGAGATATTCGTCCCTGGCGCGATAGTTCAGGGACTGTGTGAAGAGCAGGCTGCCCGCCATCAGTGTGAGAAGCCAGGTGAACGAGCCGTCGAAACCCAGCAGCCGACAGGCTAGCGCAAGCAGCGCATCGGCCAGCCCGAACCATCCGAGATAGGGCAACGTAGCCCGCTCGTTCTCAGTGACGGGATTTTCGGAATAGCTCATCGCTCAGCCCCTCCCACGCAGCCAGGCATAGGCGAAGCCGCCGTAGAACGCGGTCGCGGTCAAGGACGCGAGCAGGAACGCGCGATTGAACCAGTCCGGCAGGCGAAATCTGATATCGCCCGGATCGACCGGCGAACCCGCAGCCGAATGGCCGAGCCCGTAGGCCCCATAGAAAATCGCCAGCAGGCCCTGCGCCAGAAACCACAGGGCGACGACCACGATGCCGCAGGCGAAACCGAAGGAGGCGAGCGAACGGAAGTGTTCGTCGAAACGGTTGTATGTTGCGAAGGTCACGAGGTGGCAGCCGACGATGACAGGCCCGGCCCCCTCCAGGATCGCTCCGACGGGGCCCAGCGAGAAGAAATTGCACGCCACCAGTGCCAGACTGATCGGCAGGCCGACCCACACCATATTGTATGATCGCGATTTCTGGTCTTCGGACAGGGCATAGGGATCGTAGGGCACGTAGGAAGTCCTCGAATTATCGCGCGCTGCGCAGCCAGGCGATGTGGAAGCCGGCATAGAAAGCCAGGATCGCCCCGATGCCGACGTACTTGCCGTTGAAATCGGGCGGGGCGGCGTTGGCGGTGTCGTTGAAACCGTCGATCAGGCCGTGGGCGAAGCCCAGCAGCACCGGGCCGAAGATGGCAAGGATGACCACGGCAATGAAGGCGGCCGATGTGCCGGCCTGCCAAAGCCCTTGCGTGTATTCGTCGCGCAGCTTGCGCCGCAGGATCATCGCGAGGCTGACGAGGATGATCCCGGTGAACAGTCCGAGCGCGAAGTCGGGCCAGCCGAAGATACTGGTCGCGGCCAGCCCCAGCGTAGCGATCGCGCCCATTATTGCGGAAACGAAATAGATGCGGGCTTTCTTGTCCGGGGTCATTCGGGTCTCGTGATGGAAAAGGTGGGCAATCGGACTGGCTGTCGGTTCGGTGCGCGGAAGGGTACGGTACCGCGCACCGATACCGTAGGCTTCATGCTCCGGTGTTCTCGACGCGGCTCTGCGCAAGGCGCTCGGCGGAGAGTTTCGCCATGGCGATCGCGCGTTCCTTCTCCGCGCTGGCGCTGGCGAGCGCGGTTTCGCGGCATTCGGCGCGCGCGCGGATCGCGTTGAGGTCGCGGCCGGAAACCTTGCACACGGCCCGCGTGGCGGCGCTGATCCTGCGGTCGAGTGTGCGCTGGCCGGCTTCGCTGGTGAGATCGAGCTCGTTGGTCTGGACGGTAACCTGCGGTGCCTCCTGCGCAGAGACGGTCGCGGGCAGTGCCATCATGGAACCGAGGGCGGCGAGGACGATGAACTTGGTCATGGAGAAGTCCTTTTCTACTGTGCGTTGTGTCGCGTCAACCTCACGGAATGTCAGGTCTGCATGACTATATGTCGCGATTCGCTGACTATGTCAACACTACCTGACATGATGTCGTGAGAACCTGTCTTTCGGCACTCGCGCGGGCCGCGCCATTGACGCGTTTTCGCACCTGCGCCATGGCCGCCCGCAAGATGGACCGTTCACCGCAAACCAGTTTTCAGGACATGATCCTCGCGCTCCACGATTTCTGGAGCGCGCATGGCTGCCTGATCCTCCAGCCCTACGACATGCGGATGGGAGCGGGGACGTTCCACACCGCGACCACGCTGCGCGCGCTGGGGCCAGAGAGGTGGAACGCCGCCTTCGTCCAGCCTTGCCGCCGCCCGACCGATGGGCGCTATGGCGAGAACCCCAACCGGCTCCAGCATTACTATCAGTACCAGGTCATCCTGAAGCCGAGCCCGCCCGACATTCAGGAGCTCTATCTGGAAAGCCTGCGCGTGATCGGGATCGATCCGCTGAAGCACGACATCCGCTTCGTGGAGGACGACTGGGAATCGCCTACGCTGGGCGCATGGGGACTGGGCTGGGAAGTCTGGTGCGACGGCATGGAGGTCACCCAGTTCACCTATTTCCAGCAGATGGGCGGCTTCGACTGCAAGCCGGTGGCGGGCGAGTTGACCTACGGGCTTGAACGGCTGGCGATGTATATCCAGGGCGTCGACAACGTGTACGACCTCGATTTCGACGGGCGCGGGACGAGCTACGGCCACGTCTTCCTCGAGAACGAGAAGCAGATGTCGAAGTGGAACTTCGAAGTCGCCGAAACGGACGCGCTCTTCGACCTGTTCGCCAAGGCGGAAAAGGAGTGCGAAAACGCGCTTGCCAACGACGTGCCCATCGCCGCTTACGAGCAGGCGGTGGAGGCGAGCCACATCTTCAACCTCCTCCAGGCGCGCGGCGTGATCAGCGTGCAGGAACGCGCCAGCTACATGGGCCGGGTCCGCGACCTCGCCCGCGGTAGCTGCGAGAAATACGCCGAGCTGAAAGCGCCCGAATGGGCCGAGAAATATCCGGAGTGGTCGCTGTGAGTGATTTCCTCCTTGAACTGCGCTCTGAAGAAATCCCCGCGCGGATGCAGGCGGGGGCGCGGGCCGAGCTGGAAAAGCTGTTCCGGCGCGAGATGGACGCTACGGGCGTCGGCATTGGGCAAGTCACTGTCTGGTCGACCCCCCGACGCCTCGCTCTCATTGCCCGGAATTTGCCCGAGGTAACGCAGGCGACACGAGAGGAACTTAAAGGACCTCCGGTAGGCGCACCAGACCAAGCCATCGATGGTTTTTGTCGTAAGAACAATATCAGGCGCGATGACCTCGAAGTACATGACGTCAAAGGTCGTGCTACTTACTTTTGGATCCGCGAAACCGAAGGAAAGCGGACAATCGACATTCTTAGTGTCGCGATCCGTTGGATAATCGAAGAGTTTTCATGGCCCAAGTCGATGCGCTGGGGCGCGGCCTCGATCTCCACCGAGTCCATGCGCTGGGTGCGCCCGCTGTCGGGCATCGTCGCGCTGCTGGGCGACGAGGTGGTCGAGTGCGAGGTGCACGGCGTCACCAGCGGCGCGGTTACGCTGGGGCACCGCTTCCACCATGCGGGCGACATCACCATCGGCGATGCGGGCGACTACGCGATGAAGCTGCGCGCGGGCCATGTCATCGTCGACCACGAGGAACGCGCCGCGCTGATCCGTAAGGGCGCTGCACAGGTCGCGTCCGAGGCCGGCTTGTCGCTGGTCGAGGACGAGGGGCTGGTGGTCGAGAACGCCGGACTGACCGAATGGCCCGTCCCGCTGCTCGGCCGGTTCGAGGAGGATTTCCTCGACGTCCCGCCCGAGGTGATCCAGCTGACCGCGCGGGTGAACCAGAAATATTTCGTCTGCGAAACTCCCCTCCCGCCTGCGGGAGGGGCCGGGGGTGGGTCTGGCGAAGACCAGGCCGCGCCCACCCCTAACCCCTCCCGCGAGCGGGAGGGGAACACGCTCGCCAACGCCTTCGTGTGCACCGCCAACATCGAGGCGGCGGACGGCGGGGCGGCGATCGTTGACGGCAACCGCAAGGTTCTCGCCGCGCGGCTCTCCGACGCGCGCTTCTTCTGGGAGCAGGATCGCAAGACCCCGCTCGCCGAACATGCCAAGCGGCTGGAGCGGATCACCTTCCACGAAAAGCTCGGCACCGTCGCCGACAAGGTCGACCGCGTGGCCAAGCTGGCGCGGTGGCTGGTGGAAGAGGGGATCGTTGGTTCGAATGCAACTCGGGGAGCCGCCTCCACCTCCGCTCGCCCTGAGCCTGTCGAAGGGCCGCACTCCACTTCTGGCGAAGCGCCGGAAGAAAAGGACGGTGCTTCGACAAGCTCAGCACGAGCGGGTGGGGAGGTGTACGACACTGCTCAACTCGCGGATTGGGCCGAACAGGCCGCGCGGCTCGCCAAAGCCGATCTCGTCACCGAGATGGTCGGGGAGTTCCCCGAATTGCAGGGCCTGATGGGCGGCTACTACGCCCGCGCCGAGGGTCTCCCCGACGCCGTTGCCGACGCGATCCGCGATCACTACAAGCCGGTCGGGCAGGGCGACGAAGTCCCCACCGCGCCGGTGACGGTGGCGGTGAGCTTAGCGGACAAGCTGGATACGTTGGCTGGGTTCTTCGCTATTGATGAGAAGCCGACGGGCTCAAAGGACCCCTTTGCCCTTCGGCGTGCCGGGCTCGCAATCTTGGCTTTGTTCAATCGAAACCAATTACGCGCAGATTGGCGAGGTCTTTCCGAGGCCGCCTTTCACGAAGTCCGCATCTCGCAGGCGAAAGCCCACGACACTTCTGATCGGCCGATACATCGGAAGGACTTCGTAGATATTTTTGAATTCCTCATCGACCGCCTCAAGGTCCAGCAGCGCGAAGCCGGGGTCCGCCACGACCTGATCGACGCCGTTTTCGCGCTCGGGAACGAAGACGACCTCGTGCGGCTTCTCAATCGTGTGAAAGCCTTGCAGAACTTCGTCGCCACGCCGGACGGGCAGAACCTGCTCGCCGCCTACAAGCGCGCAGCCAATATCCTGAAGAAGGAGGGCTGGGACCCCGATCGCGACGGCTCCGACCGTATCGCCCGCACGGGTGAGGAGGACCCGCTGGCGCTGGTCGACGATCCCGACATGGCGGCAGTGGTCGATGCCCGCATGGCCGAGAAAAAGAAAATCTCTGTGTCCTACGCGCCCGAGCCGGCCGAAAGGGCGTTGATCGAGGCGCTCGATACCGCCGAACCGCGCGCGGTCGCGGCGGTGGAGGAGGAGCGGTTCGAGGATGCGATGGGGGCACTCGCCACGCTTCGCGCGCCGATCGATGCGTTCTTCGAGGAGGTGACGGTCAATGCGGAGGAGGAGGACAAGCGCGCCGCACGGCTCGGCCTGCTCGCGCGTTTCCGCGACGCGGTCGACCGGGTGGCCGATTTCTCACGGATCGAGGGGTAAGCGGAAGTTGACGATCGCAGGCGTCTGGGGACGGGAATAACACTTATTTACAAACGGATGGCGCGCCGCCGCTGTTTTGCAAAACGGCCCGGTCGGTGTTCCACGACAGGGGTAGTTCAATGACGAAAACGGTCTACACATTCGGCGGCGACGCGAATCATTCGGACGCGCGGCAGAAGGACAAGACCGTCACCGGCGGCAAGGGTGCGAACCTGGCGGAGATGGCCAGCATCGGCCTGCCCGTACCGCCGGGCTTCACCATCACGACCGAGGAATGCCTGCGCTACCTCCAGGAAGGCGCCGATTTCTCCCAGGAGCTTCGGCAGGCGGTTACCGATGCGGTCGGCCATATCGAGCGCACCGTCGGCAAGAAACTGGGCGACGCGGCCGATCCGTTGCTGGTCTCGGTCCGCTCGGGCGGCGCGATTTCCATGCCCGGGATGATGGACACCGTCCTCAATCTCGGCCTCAACGACGAGACGGTGAAGGGCCTCGCCCAGACCAGCGGCGACGAACGCTTCGCCTGGGACAGCTACCGCCGCTTCATCCAGATGTATTCCGATGTCGTCCTTGGCCTCGACCACGGATTGTTCGAGGAAGCGCTGGAAATCGCGAAGGAAGATCGCGGCTACTACAATGACACCGAGATGGAGGCGCAGGACTGGCAGGCGCTGGTCGAGGAGTATCTCTCCATCGCACAGCGCGACCTCGGCCACCCGTTCCCGCAGGACGTGAACGAGCAGCTGTGGGGCGCGATCGCCGCCGTGTTCGACAGCTGGGATACGGAGCGCGCGAAGATCTATCGCCGCCTCAACGACATCCCGCACGACATGGGCACGGCGGTGAACGTGCAGGCGATGGTGTTCGGCAATATGGGCGACACCAGCGCGACCGGGGTCGCCTTCACCCGCGATCCCTCGACCGGGGAGAAGGCCTATTACGGCGAGTGGCTGGTCAACGCGCAAGGGGAGGACGTGGTCGCGGGCATCCGCACGCCGCAATATCTGACCAAAGCCCGGCGTGAGGATTCCGGGGCGGACAAGCCCAGCATGGAAGAGGCCATGCCCGATGCCTATGGCGAGCTGGCCCGCGTGTTCGAGCTGCTCGAAGGGCACTACAAGGACATGCAGGACATCGAGTTCACGGTTGAACGCGGCAAACTGTTCCTGCTCCAGACCCGCAATGGTAAGCGCACCGCGAAAGCGGCGCTGAAGATGGCGGTCGAGATGGAAGGCGAGGGGCTGATCGACCGCAAGACGGCGGTGAAGCGGATCGACCCGATGGCGCTCGACCAGCTGCTGCACCCCACGCTCGATCCCGACGCTCAGCGCGACGTGATGACCACGGGCCTCCCGGCGTCACCCGGCGCGGCGAGCGGCAAGATCGCGATCGACGCCGACACCGCTGAGCAATGGGCGGAGCGCGGCGACAAGGTGATCCTGGTCCGGATCGAGACCAGCCCGGAGGATATTCACGGGATGCACGCGGCGCAGGGTATCCTGACCGCCCGCGGCGGCATGACCAGCCACGCGGCCGTGGTCGCGCGCGGCATGGGCCGCCCCTGCGTGTCGGGTGCCTCGGCGGTCTCGATCGACCGCGCCGCCCGCACCCTGCGGATCGGCAATCGCGAACTGAAGGAAGGCGACGTCATCACCATCGACGGCGGCAACGGGCAGGTCATGGCGGGCGAGGTCCCGACCATCGAGCCCGAGCTCGCCGGCGATTTCGCCAAGGTGATGGAGTGGGCGGACGAGCATCGGCGGATGGGCGTGCGCACCAATGCCGAAACGCCCGCCGACTGCCGCATGGCGCGCCAGTTCGGGGCCGAGGGCATCGGGCTGTGCCGGACCGAGCACATGTTCTTCGACGCCGGACGGATCAGCGCGGTGCGCGAGATGATCCTGGCCGACGACGAGAAGGGACGGCGCAAGGCGCTCGACAAGCTGCTGCCCGAACAGCGCGACGACTTCGCCCAGATATTCGAGGCGATGGCGGGCTTGCCGTGCACGATCCGCCTGCTCGACCCGCCGCTGCACGAGTTCCTGCCGACGGAGGACGCCGATTTCGCCGATCTGGCGGAGATCACCGGGCTGGGCGTCGATCACCTGAAGCGGCGTGCGAACGAACTGCACGAATTCAACCCGATGCTGGGCCATCGGGGCTGCCGCCTCGGCATTACCTATCCCGAAATCTACGAGATGCAGGCGCGGGCCATCTTCGAAGCGGCGTGCGACGTGGCCGCGAGCAGCGGCGATGCCCCGGTCCCCGAAGTGATGATCCCGCTGGTGGCGACCAGGCGCGAGCTCGAAATCCTGCGCGCTCTGGTCGACCGGGTGGCGCAGGCGGTCTTCGCCGAGAAGGGCCGCACGCTCGACTATCTCGTCGGCACGATGATCGAGCTGCCGCGCGCCGCTCTGATGGCGGGCGAGATCGCGGAGGAAGCGCGCTTCTTCAGCTTCGGCACCAACGATCTGACGCAGACGACGCTGGGCGTCAGCCGCGACGATGCGGGCCGGTTCCTCAGCACCTATGTCGACAAGGGCATTTTTGCGCGCGATCCCTTCGTCAGCCTTGATGTGGACGGTGTGGGTCAGCTGGTCGAGCTGGCGGCGGAGCGGGGACGCAAGACCCGGCCCGAGATAAAGCTCGGCATCTGCGGCGAACATGGCGGCGATCCCGCCAGCATCGGTTTCTGCGAACGCGTCGGGCTCGATTACGTCAGCGCCTCGCCCTACCGCGTGCCGATTGCGCGGCTGGCGGCGGCGCAGGCGGCGCTGGGTAAATAGGCGCTATTTCCAGCCGGTCAGGGTCAGGATCTCGAACGTTTCGGTGACCCTGCCGGTGTCGTCGGCCTGAGCGGCGAACGCCTCCTTCGCCCGGTCGAGCGAGGCGCGGGTGAGGGGCGGGGGAGTATCGGCCAGCACGCCGTTCATCCCCTGCGCGCGCAGGTCGGCGACGAGGCGCTCGAACGCGCGGTAGGACACGGTGAGCGTGCGCGAATCGACCACCTGCCGGGAAAAGCCGGCGCGTTGCATCAGCGCGCTGGCACCCTGTGTGTCGATCTGCGGATGCAGCCGCGCCGCGGTCCGCTCGCCATCCGCCGCCGCGAGGATCCGGCGCAACTGGGGCAGGCTACCAGCGCCCGTGAAGCTGGCAAAGAACAGCCCGCCCTCGGGCAGCGCGCGCCGCACATGCAGCAACGCGCCCGGCAGGTCGTTGACCGTATCGAGCAAGCCCATGCTGACCAGAATGTCGAACGCGGGCGCGGGGAAGGGTTGCTCCTCGTCGATCGTGTCGGGACCGGCGGTGCACACTGTGAAGCCGCGCTCCTCCAGCGACTGCCGGAGGAGGTTCGGCCGGTCTCCCAGAAGCAGCACCCGCTTTGGCTCGACCTGCATGAAGGCAAGCCGCTCCAGAATGTCCTCAGCCATGTCGGCACGCAGGAACTGCGCCGAGTGATCGGGGGCAGCATGTGCGTGCCGCGCGTCGCGGGCAATCCGGCGGGTGGGCGAAAAGATGCGGGGCGGTGCGGGGGCGGACATGCCGCTTGCCTACCCGGCGAAGCCCGCGCAGCATAGACCGATGCCGCTCGTTTCGACACTCCGCCAGACTTTCGCGCCGGTGGTGGACTTCGTCTATCCGCCGCGCTGCCCGGTGTGTGGCACCGCGATCGGCAACCAGGCGGGACTATGCCTCGATTGCTGGAGCGAGCTGGCCATCCCGGGCGAGCCCGCATGCGCCACTTGCCAGCGCCCTCTGCCGGTCGAGACGGTAGGTGCCGAAGCGAGGTGCGCGCCGTGCCTCGCCGCTCCGCCACGGCACGCGGGTATCCACGCCGCGACGATCTACGGAGCCATCTCGCGTAAGATCATCCTCGCCTTCAAGCACGGCGGGCGAATCGCCCATGCCGGTATGATGGCGAGGCTGATCGCGGCGCGGCTACCTGTGATGGAGGGAGAGCATACCGTGATCGTGCCGGTCCCGCTGCATCGCTGGCGGCTGTGGCGGCGCGGTTACAACCAGGCCGCGCTTTTGGCAGCGGAGCTGGCGAAAGCCGGGCGAGGAACGCTGATGGTCGACGCGCTAGTCCGGACGCGTGGCACGCCTTCGTTGGGGGGGCTGGGACGCAACGCGCGGACGCGCGCTTTGCTCGGCGCGATTGCGGTGCACCCGCGCCGCCGTTCGGCACTCGCCGGTAAGTCGGTCATCCTCGTCGACGATGTCGTGACCAGCGGCGCAACGTCGGACGCTTGCGTACGGGCGCTCTTGCAAGCGGGAGCGTCCAGCGTCCGCATCGCATGCTTCGCGCGCGTTATCGATGAAGGATCGCCGAAAGGAGTGTCCAAGGAACAAGCGCCCGGAACCGCGAAGGCTCCGGGCGCTGCGTGACGATACCGTCATCGAAGCGGGCGACCATCCCCCCGGATCGCGCACCGCCCTGTTCTCCAGCGAACGCACGAACCCTCATGTGCGATCGCCAACCCCCCGAACCCTGGCGCTCTTGCGGCACCGCCGTTCGGCTGAGGCGATAAGTTCCACGGGAGCGTCCAAGAGCAAAGGGCCATTGCGCGACCCATCCGATTTTGCGACGACCCTGTTGTTCGAGTGCAACATAAGCAGCGTCCCGACGAGGGGAACTAGATCATGACGACGAAACCAGGCCAGCTTATGCGGGAAACCGGCGCGAACTTCATGCCCAAGTTCGACGATCGCGGGCTGCTGACCGCGGTCGTTACCGATCAGAAGGATGGCACCGTTCTGATGGTGGCGGCCATGAATGCCGAAGCGCTGGAAATGACCCGCCGGACCGGCTTTGCCCACTTCTGGTCCCGATCGCGGGAGCGACTGTGGATGAAGGGAGAGACCTCAGGCAACCGCCTCGCGGTAAAGCGCATGCTGGTCGATTGCGACCAAGACGCATTGGTGCTGATCGCAGAACCCGCCGGTCCGACATGCCATACCGGCGCGCGCAGCTGCTTTTACCGTGAACTCGCTGGAGAGGAACTTGCGCCCGTCGGGGAGTGAGGATTGACCCTTACGTAAAGGTCAGGTAGATGATGCCGACCATGTCGGAAACCGCACTTGATCGCAGCAAGCCCCATGCCGGGGCGCATCTCGAACGGCCGGACGCGCTGAAGCGGGACCGCTTCAGTATCTCCGATCTGACCTCTGAATTCGACTGTACCGCGCGAGCATTGCGATTCTACGAGGACGAAGGGTTGATCGCGCCGCGCCGGGTAGGTCTGACGCGGATTTACTCGCAGCGCGATCGCGCCCGCCTGGCGTGGATCATGCGGGCCAAGAATGTCGGGTTCAGCCTGTCCGAAATTCGCGAGATGATCGATCTCTACGATCTCGACGACGGGCGGAGCGAGCAACGCCGCGTCACTATCGAACGCTGCCTGGCCCATGTCGCCAAATTGAAGCGCCAGCGTGATGACATCAATTCTTCGATCGACGAACTGACCGCCTTCATCGCCCAGGTCGAGAACGCGATCTACAACGAAGACGAGTGAGTTCGAGCCATTGGCCTGAACACCTTACACCAAACCCCGAAGGACACCCATGCCGACCTATACTGCTCCCACCCGCGACGCGCGCTTCGTCATCAACGAGGTGCTCGATCTCGCCAGCTATGGAAATCTTCCGGGGTTCGAAAGCGCGACCCCGGATCTGGTCGACACCATCCTGTCCGAAGCGGGCAAGTTCACCGCCGAGGTGCTCGCGCCCCTCAACCGGTCGGGTGACGAGCAGGGCTGCACGCGCCATCTCGATGGTTCGGTGAGCACCCCCGACGGGTTCAAGGAAGCCTACGCGCAGTTCGTGGAGGCCGGTTGGGGCACACTGACTGCGCCCGAGGAGTTCGGCGGGCAGGGCCTGCCGCATGTCGTCGGTTTCGCGATGGAGGAGTTCATTTCTTCGTCCAACCAGGCGTTCGGCATGTATCCCGGGCTCGCGAACGGCGCGGTTTCGGCGATCATCGCAGCGGGCTCGCAGGAGCAGAAGGAAAAGTACCTTCCCAGGATGATCGCGGGCGAATGGCTGGGCACGATGAACCTGACCGAGCCCCAGTGCGGCACCGATCTGGGTCTTATCCGGACCAAGGCGGAGCCGCTGGACGATGGCAGCTATGCGATCACCGGCACCAAGATCTTCATCTCGGCGGGTGAGCACGATCTTACCGAGAACATCATTCACCTGGTTCTGGCGAAGACTCCGGGTGCGCCCGACAGCTCCAAGGGCATCAGCCTGTTCATCGTGCCCAAGGTGCTGGTGAACGACGACGGCTCGCTCGGCGAGCGCAACGGTGTCGTCTGTGGCTCGATCGAGGAGAAGATGGGTATCCACGGCAACTCGACCTGTCTGCTGAACTACGACGGAGCGAAGGGCTGGCTCGTCGGCGAGGAGAACAAGGGGCTCGCCGCGATGTTCGTGATGATGAACGCGGCGCGCCTCGGCGTGGGCATTCAGGGGCTCTCGCAGGCCGAGGTCGCCTATCAGAACGGCGTCACCTACGCGCTCGACCGGCGGCAGGGCCGCGCCCTGACAGGTCCGGCGGAGCCTGGGGAAAAGGCCGATCCGATCTTCGTCCACCCCGACGTGCGGCGGATGCTGATGGATGCGAAAGCCTTCACCGAAGGGATGCGGGCACTCGCCCTCTGGACCGCGCTGGAGGTCGATATGACCCACCGTGCGGCGGACGAGAAAGACCGCAAGACGGCGGATCAGCTCGTCGGTCTGCTGACCCCCGTCATCAAGGGCTACGGTACCGACAAGGGCTACGAGATCGCGACCAATATGCAGCAGGTCTATGGCGGCCACGGCTACATTCGCGAATGGGGCATGGAGCAGTTCGTGCGCGATGCGCGTATCGCGCAGATTTACGAAGGCACGAACGGCGTGCAGGCGATGGATCTGTGCGGCCGCAAGCTGCCATCGAAGGGTGGGGCGGCGATCCAGGCGTTCTTCAAGCTCGTCGGCGAGGATGTGGGCGCCGCGAAGGACGACGAAGCGCTCGCTCCGCTGGCCGATAAGTTGGAGAAGGCGCTGGGTGAACAGCAGGCCGCGACCATGTGGTTTATGCAGAACGCAATGCAGAACCCCAACAACCTAGGCGCGGGTGCCCATCACTACATGCACCTGATGGGTATCGTCTGCCTCGGGCTGATGTGGCTTCGCATGGCGAAGGTGGCGCAGGAGAAGCTGGCGGGTTCGCCGGAGGACAAGGCGTTCTACGAGGCGAAGTTGAAGACCGCGCGCTATTTCTTCGATCGCTACGTACCCGATGCGGGCGCGCTGCGGCGCAAGATCGAAAGCGGGAGCGAGAGCATGATGGCGCTGGAAGAAGCGGACTTCGCCACCGCCGCCTGATCCAGCCGGATACGAAAAAGGGCCGGACCGCGAAATGGTCGCGATCCGGCCCTTCTCGATCAGGCACTGCGATTATTCGGGCAGGAAGTCCGCCACCGAGAGGTAGCGTTCGCCCGTATCGTAGTTGAAACCGAGGATGCGGGTTCCGCTGTCCAGCTCGGAAAGCTTCTTGTCGATTGCAGCGAGCGTCGCTCCGCTCGATATCCCGACCAGCAAACCTTCCTCGGCCGCGCAGCGGCGCGCCATTTCCTTGGCCTTGTCCGCATTCACGGCGATCGCACCGTCGATGCTGCCGGTATGCAGATTGTCGGGAATGAAACCGGCGCCGATTCCCTGAATCGGGTGTGGGCCGGGCTGGCCTCCGCCGATCACCGGCGAACCCTCTGGCTCCACGGCATAGGCCTTCATGGAGCTCCAGTGCTTCTTGAGCTCCTCCGCACAACCGGTGATGTGGCCCCCCGTACCCACGCCGGTGATCATGACATCGATCGGATCGTCGGCGAAATCGTCGAGGATTTCCTTCGCGGTGGTCCGCACGTGAACCTTGTAGTTCGATTCGTTGTCGAACTGGCTCGGCATCCAAGCCCCATCGGTCTGTTGGACCAGTTCGGTAGCGCGTTCGATCGCGCCCTTCATCCCGCCTTCCTTGGGCGTGAGGTCGAATTTGGCACCGTACGCCAGCATCAGGCGTCGCCGCTCAATGCTCATGCTTTCGGGCATGCACAGGATCAGTTCGTAGCCTTTAACCGCGGCGACCATGGCAAGGCCGATGCCGGTATTGCCGCTGGTCGGTTCGATGATGGTGCCGCCGGGTTTCAGCGTGCCGGCCTTCTCCGCATCTTCCACCATGGCTAGGGCGATGCGGTCCTTGATCGAACCGCCGGGATTGGCGCGTTCGGATTTCACCCAGACTTCGTGATCGGGAAACATCCGCGAAAGGCGAATGTGCGGGGTGTTTCCGATGGTGGCTAGAACGCTGTCGGCTTTCATGAGATATGCTCCTGCAATTGCTCTTCGGGGCTTTCTTCATCCAACGCAGGCGGCGGGTCGAAGGTCCGGGTGGTCCGCAGAACCGGAAAGATACGGCTCCACAGGATCACGGTCGATATGGCGCCCGCACCACCGGCGACAAGGGCGGCCACGGGGCCGATGAGGAAGGCAAGGCTGCCAGAGAAGAAGTCGCCGAATTCGTTGGAGGCGCTGATCGTCAGCAGGCTGACGGCGGAAACGCGGCCCCGCTTGTCATCCGGCGTGTGTAGCTGGATCAGAGACTGGCGGATATAGACCGAGAACATGTCGGCCGCGCCCACAATGAACAGCATCGCGAGGCTGAGCGGCATCCAGGTCGACAGGCCGAACCCGATGGTCGCGCCGCCGAATACCGCCACCGCGCCCAGCATTTTCGGCCCGACATTGGTCTTGAGCGGGCGGATGGAAAACCATGCCGCGGTCAGCGCCGCGCCGATGGCCGGTGCCATGGCGAGTTGCGCCAGACCGGTTTCCCCCACCTGCAACACATCGCGGGCAAAGACGGGCAGCAGCGCGTTGGCTCCGGCGAGAAACACCGCCAGCAGGTCGAGCGTGATCGAACCGAGCACCATCTTATTATGGACGACATAGCGCAGCCCCTCCACGATCCGCCCGATCGGACGCTGAGCCCCGGCGATGGGGGTACGCGGAACCTCTCCGATGAAGCCGAGCGAGACGATAGCGACCAGGAACAACGCACCCGCGACAGCATAGGGAAGCGCCGGCTGGATCGCGTAGAGATACCCGCCCAGTCCCGGGCCCGCGATCATCCCGACCTGCCACGCGATGGAAGACAGCGCGATGGCGTTCGGCAGGATCGCCTTAGGTACCAGATTGGGGGCGAGGGCGGACAGCGCAGGGCCGTTGAATGCGCGAACGATGCCCAGCACCACGGCGATGCCGAACAGCCAGTGAAGCTCCAGCAACCCCTGCCCGGTCAACAAGGCGAGCGCGATGGCGCAGCCCAGTTGCAGGACCACGGTAGATCTCGCGACCGTGCGACGATTGAACCGGTCGGCCACGAGGCCGGAAAACGGGGTGAGGAGGAATAGCGGAACGAACTGGAACAGCCCGATCAGCGCCAACTGGCCCGACGCTTCCGCAACGTTATGCCCGGCATCGCGCGCGATGTTGTAGGTTTGCCAGCCGATGATCAGCATCATCGCGTACTGGCCCAGCGTCATGGTCAGCCGGGCGAACCAGTAGGCGCGAAAATTGGCAATGCGGAAGGGGTGGGTGGGTTCGCTCACCCCCGCGCCTTGGCATTCGCCGCGATCGAATACCAGCGCTTAAGACTGGCTCAGCGCATCCGCTTGAGACGTGGATTGGGCTGCAACTGTTCGATAATCGCCATCAGGTCGTCGGTCCGCAGAACGCGCTCGAACTGGAATCCGGCGCGTGTGTCGCGTGCCCAGATCGTGTGTGCCTCGATCCGGCCGATGATTGGCAGACGCACGATCACGCGCTCGCCACGCTCGATCCCTTCCGCGTTGTCGATCATGAAACCGTTTGCGGAGATATTGCTGATGTGAAACGCGATATCGCCGCGTTCGCTATGTTCCGCCAGGGTAGGGTAATCGACCGGATGGCGCGAAGCGCGCCGCTGATCGGTTACAGACAACTGTGCTCCCACGGCCATGGTTTCACCGGTCCCTTCTTCGCCAACTTCGTGAAGGGAGACAATTGCCGGGTAATCGCTGACATCTGGTTAAGAGCGGACTGTCCCGTTTCGACACAAGATAAAGGAAATCAGTCGCTTAACCCCTCAGGAGGCCGTGCTTCTTCTTGCCGAGACTGATGCGGATGTCCGATCCGGGCGAAGGGGAGAGCTCCAGCGCGAGGTCGTCCACCACCTCGCCGTCGACCCGGATCGCACCCTCTTTGATCTTGCGCTTGGCCTCGCCATTCGACTGCACGAAGCCGAGCGCGTTGAGCACGGTGACCAGGGGAACCGGGCCGGAATCGGGGACATGAACGGGTAGATCGGCCCCGGCTCCGCTGCCTGCGAACGTGTCGCGCGCGGTCGCCGCGGCTGAAGCCGCCGCCTCTTCGCCGCGGACGAGTGCGGTCACTTCGTTGGCAAGAACTTCCTTCGCTGCATTGATCTCGCTCCCTTCGAGCGATTCGAGCCGTGCGATCTCGTCCAGCGGCAGATCGGTGAACAGACGCAGGAAGCGGCCGACGTCACGGTCGTCCGTATTGCGCCAGTATTGCCAGAAGTCGTAGGCGGGCAACTGGTCTTCGTTGAGCCAGACAGCGCCGTTGACCGATTTGCCCATCTTGGACCCGTCGGCCGTGGTCAGCAGCGGGGTAGTGACACCGAATACCTCCTGCCCATCCATGCGACGCGTCAGCTCGATCCCGTTGACGATATTGCCCCATTGATCGCTGCCGCCCATCTGCAGCCGGCACGCGTACCGCTGCGACAGCTCTCGGAAATCGTACGCCTGCAGGATCATGTAATTGAATTCGAGAAAGCTGAGCGACTGCTCACGATCGAGCCGCAGCTTGACCGAATCGAAGCTGAGCATGCGATTGACCGAGAAATGCTGGCCCACCTCCCGCAGGAAGGGGATGTATTCGAGTCGGTCTAGCCATTCCGCATTGTCCAGCATCACCGCGTCGGTCGGCCCGTCGCCAAAGGTCAGGAACCGTTCGAACACCGTGCGGATCGACGCCACGTTGGCGGCGATCCTGTCGTCGGTCATCAGGCTGCGCGCATCGTCCTTGAAGCTGGGATCGCCGATCTTGCCGGTGCCCCCGCCCATCAGCACGATGGGTTTGTGGCCCGTCTGCTGCAAGCGGCGCAACAACATGATCTGCACCATCGATCCGACATGCAGGCTTGGCGCGGTGGGATCGAAGCCGATATAGGCCGGCACGATCTGCTTTGCCGCCAGCGCGTCCAGCGCCGCCGCGTCGGTAATCTGATGAAGATAACCGCGCTCTTCGAGCAGGCGCAGGAGGTCGGATGAATAGGTGCTCATGGTGGGCGCCCGCTAGCACGGGGGAGGGCCGATGAAAACGCATGAACTGGTGCCGCACATCGCCTTTCCGCCGCGGCGGGTAAGCGCGGTGACGGTCTATGTCGCACAGCACCCCGGCTGGCTGTGGCTGCGTTGGCGCATCGACACCGCCCGGCGTCTCGTGGCGCCGCCTTTCGCGGGGGCAGGGCGCGCGGATGGGTTGTGGCAGACGACCTGTTTCGAGCTGTTCCTGCGGCCCGAGGCCGGGGAGGGTTATTGCGAGTTCAACTTCTCCCCATCCGATCGCTGGAACGCCTACGATTTCGACCGTTATCGCGACGGCGTGCGCGAGCGGCCGGGCGAGGCCGCACCGGTTTGCACCATGCGAACCGGACGCGTCTTTGCGCTGTTCGAGGCAGCGATCCCGCTATCCCTGCTACCCGATGCCCCTTGCGCGATGGGCTTGAGCGCGGTCATCGAGGAGGAAGGCGAAGAGAAGAGCTTCTGGGCGCTAGCGCAACCCGCCGGCCATCGCCCCGATTTCCACGATCCCGCTTGCTTCGCCGCGACGCTTCATCCACGCGGAGCGGTATGAAAACCGGACTGGACCGCCTGCTCGCCGACCCCACCTTGCGCAAACCGCTGGAGGGTAAGCGCGTCGCGCTGGTCGCCCATCCGGCTTCGGTCGCGTCGGACCTGACCCACAGCCTCGACGCCCTGATTGCGGCGGGTCTCACCGTGACCAGCGCGCTCGGCCCTCAGCACGGGCTGAAGGGGGACAAGCAAGACAATATGGTGGAGACGGCGGACGAAACCGATCCGCAATACGGCATCCCGGTCTTCAGCCTCTATGGCGAGGTGCGTCGGCCTACGGGGCAGATGATGTCTACCGCCGATGTTTTCCTGTTCGATCTGCAGGACCTCGGCTGCCGCATCTACACCTTCGTCACGACGCTGCTCTATCTGCTTCAGGAAGCGGAGAAGCACGGCAAGAGCGTCTGGGTGCTAGACCGCCCCAACCCGGCGGGCCGTCCGGTGGAAGGCACGTTGTTGGTGCCGGGACAGGAAAGCTTCGTCGGTGCCGCTCCCATGCCGATGCGGCATGGGTTGACCATGGGCGAGATGGGGCGATGGTTCGTCGAGCATTTCGACCTCGACGTCGAATACCGGGTCGTGACGATGGAAGGGTGGGAGCCGGACGGCCCCGGTCATGGCTGGCCGCAAGATCGCATCTGGATCAACCCGAGCCCCAATGCCGCCAATGTGAACATGGCGCGCGCCTATGCGGGCACGGTGATGCTGGAAGGCGCGACGCTGAGCGAGGGGCGTGGCACCACGCGTCCGCTGGAAGTGCTGTTCGGAGCACCGGATATCGACGCGAAGGGGGTGCTGGCAGAAATGGAACGGCTCGCGCCCGAATGGCTGGCGGGATGCGCTCTACGCGAATGCTGGTTCGAGCCGACCTTCCACAAGCACGCAGGAACCCTCTGCAACGCGTTGATGGTTCACGCCGAAGGGCCGTTCTACCGGCACGATGCATTCCGGCCGTGGAGGCTGCAGGCCCTGGCTTTCAAGGCCATTCGCGCCCTCTATCCGGATTACGACATGTGGCGCGACTTTCCCTACGAATACGAGAGGGAGCGGTTGGCGATCGACGTTATCAACGGTGGGCCGAGCTTGCGCGAATGGGTCGACGATTCCGCCGCTACGCCGCACGATCTCGACAACATAGCCGCCTCGGATGAGGCGAGCTGGGTAGAGGCCGTGCGCGGTCATCTGCTCTACTGAACGGGAATGTGACGATGGATCGGCGGCAATTCACAAAGCTCGTGGGAATGGGTGGGGCTGTCGCGCTTTGGTCGCCTTCCTCGAAAGCCGGCGATACTGGGGCGACGGGCGCATTGCCCAACCTTGCAGCCGCTGCCAAACCGATATCGGTCGAAGAACGGCGGATGCGGGTGGCGAAAGCTGCCGCGCTGATGCGCGCGAGCAACATCGACGCCGTGCTGGTCGAAGCGGGGTCGAGCCTGGTATATTTCACCGGCATTCGCTGGTGGCGCAGCGAGCGACTGACCGGCGCGATTATCACCCGCGAGGGCGAAATCTCGGTCGTCACCCCCTTCTTTGAGGAACCGTCCGTCCGCGAGACGCTGGCGCTCGATGCGGAGGTGCTGACTTGGAACGAGGATGAGGATCCTCTGGGTCTCCTCGGCGGCTGGCTTCGGAGCCGAGGCCTGTCGAAGGGCATGATCGGGGTCGAGGAAACCGTACGATATTTCGCGGTGGACGGCCTGCAGGCCGCTCTGCCGGATGCGAGAATCGTCAGTGCCAACCCGATCGTCCGCGGGTGCCGGATGATCAAGTCTCCGGCCGAGCTCGCATTGATGCAGGTCGCGAACGACATCACGCTGAACGCTTACCGGCGTATGTATCGCAATATCGAAGCCGGGATGACCCCGGCGGACGTCGGTGCGCTGATCAACGATGCGACGGCGGCAATGGGCGGCTCGCCCGAATTCGCGCTGGTCCTGCTGGGCGAGGCAAGTGCGTATCCGCACGGAACCGGGAAACCGCAGGAGGTACGCGAAGGCGAAGTCGTGCTGCTCGACTGCGGCTGCAACGTGCACGGCTATCAGAGCGATATCTCGCGCAGCTTCGTGTTCGGCGAGCCAAATGCAAGGCAGCGCCTCGTCTGGAATCAGATGCGCAAAGGACAGCAGGTGGCATTCGAGGCGGCGCAAATCGGAACGCAGGCGGGCAAGGTCGACGATGCGGTACGCGCCTATTACCGCACGCTGGGTTACGGTCCCGGCTACAAGCTACCGGGTACGTCCCACCGGACCGGCCATGGCATTGGGCTCGACGGTCACGAGCCCGTTAATCTGGTCCATGGAGAAACGACGCGGCTCGCGTCGGGCATGTGTTTTTCGGACGAGCCCGGCATCTACATCCCCGGCGAATTCGGCATTCGCTTGGAAGACTGTTTCCATATGACAGAAAGTGGGCCGCGCTGGTTCACCCAGCCACCAGCATCGATCGACGATCCGATCAGTTAGATGCCAGGCCAGGCGATTCAGCGTGCGGGAATGAATTCGGCGCGGCGAGGGTCGCTTTCCGGAACCGGACGGATGTCACCTTCCGGGCTTTTCATGACGAGGACCGTGCAGCCATCGATGCGATGATCTACCGCCGAATAGAGCAAGGGCTTGTCCGAGCTGGAAGCGCGGCGATCGAGCTTGAGCAGGCCACGATCTTCCCGCACCGTCATGACCGTGTCCCGGCACCGCTCGTCGGAGCGCGTGCTCGTTGCCCGCGTCTCGGCAAGGTTCATCGGGTCCTGCGGTTCGGCCTGCGCGGATATGAGCGGCGCGGCGGCGACAAGTGCAAACAAAGCTTTCATCGGCATTCTCCGTTCAGGCGAAACCTATCCTATCCCTGCTTGCGGCTCAACTCGCGCATCGCGTCGTCCAAACCGTCAAGCGTGAGGGGATACATGCGATCGTTCATCAGTTCGCGCATCATGCGGGTGCTTTGCGAATAGCCCCACTGCTTCTCGGGCACGGGATTGAGCCAGACGGTCGCCGGATAAGTATTGGTCATCCGGCGCATCCAGGTCGCGCCCGCCTCCTCGTTCATATGCTCCACGCTGCCGCCGGGATGGCTGATTTCGTAGGGGCTCATCGCTGCATCGCCGACGAAGACCACCTTGTAGTCGTGACCGAACTTGTGGAGCACGTCCCACGTCTTGGTCCGCTCCTGCCAGCGGCGGCGGTTGTCCTTCCACACGCCTTCGTACAGGCAGTTGTGAAAGTAGAAGAACTCGAGGTTCTTGAATTCAGTGGTTGCGGCGCTGAACAGCTCCTCCGTCACCTTGATAAAGGGGTCCATCGACCCTCCGACGTCGAGGAAGAGCAGCAGTTTAACCGCATTGTGCCGTTCGGGGCGCATGCGGATGTCGAGCCAGCCCTGCTTGGCCGTGCCGCGAATGGTTCCTTCGAGATCAAGCTCATCCGCCGCACCCTCGCGCGCGAAGCGCCGCAGGCGGCGCAGTGCCATCTTGATGTTGCGGGTGCCGAGTTCCTTCGTGTTGTCGAGGTTCTTGAACTCGCGCTTCTCCCACACCTTGATCGCGCGCTTGTGCTTGCTCTCACCGCCGATCCGAACGCCTTCGGGATTGTAGCCCGAATGGCCGAAGGGCGATGTGCCGCCGGTGCCGATCCACTTGTTGCCGCCGTGGTGCTCCTCGTTCTGCTCCTCGAGCCGCTTCTTCAGCGTCTCCATGATCTCGTCCCAGTCGCCCAGCGACTCGATCTCGGCCATTTCCTCCGGGGTCAGGAATTTTTCGGCAACGGCTTTCAGCCACTCCTCCGGAATATCGACCGGGTTCTGGCCGTAATCGGTCAGCACACCCTTGAAGACCTTCTGGAACACCTGGTCGAAGCGGTCGATCAGCCCCTCGTCCTTCACGAACGTCGCGCGTGAGAGGTAATAGAACGCCTCGGGCGTCTGGGCGATGACGTTGCGATCGAGCGCCTCGAGCAGCGTTAGGTGCTCCTTGAAGCTGGCGGGGATACCCGCCTCGCGCAATTCGTCGACGAATTTGAAGAACATCAGCTTTCCAGTGCCGGTTTTTCGATTGTGGGTTTCGCAGCGAGGGAGGGCGCGCGGATGCGTGCGACCGCGCTGACCAGCACGAAGCTGATATACATGAGCATATACCACGCGCCCAGCTTCATCGGTGAAACCATGGTCCAGCCAGTCGCCTGGTCGGGATAGCTCCATGCGCGGGCGAAGGTGCCGAGATTCTCGGCGAACCAGATGAACAGCGCGACGAGGAACCAGCCGAGTAGCAGCGGCAACCAGCGCGGCGTGCGCCAGACCGTGAACCATACGCGGGTCCGGGCAAACAGGATGAGCAGCGCGGCGAACAGCGCCAGCCGGATGTCCGGCAGCCAGTGATGGGCAAAGAAGTTTACGTAGATCGCGACCGCGAGCCCCCAGCTTGCCCAGCGGGGCGGATAGCCGGTGTAACGAAAGTCGAAGATG
Organism: Erythrobacter sp. LQ02-29; assembly: GCF_022576075.2. Taxonomy (NCBI): domain Bacteria; kingdom Pseudomonadati; phylum Pseudomonadota; class Alphaproteobacteria; order Sphingomonadales; family Erythrobacteraceae; genus Erythrobacter; species Erythrobacter sp. LQ02-29. The sequence continues at coordinate 2,159,007 of NZ_JANCNT010000001.1, forward strand.
CGCCAGACACGGGCGATATAGCTACCGACGGCGGCATACATGAAGCCCGAGAACAGCGGCACATCGCCGATCCGCAGCACGCTGGTCTCGGGATAGAGCCACGATCCGTGCGCTGTCTTGAACAGCTCCATCACCGTGCCGACGACGTGAAAGGCAAGGATAACCTTCGCCTCCTCCCACGTTTCCAGCCGAAATCCGAGCATACCGAGCTGGATCGCCAGCGCGGCGAGAGTCAGGAAATCGTACCGCGCCAACGTTGCGTCGTCGGGGTAGAAAAGGTGCGTCGCAACGAGCAGGACCAGCATCAATGCGCCGAACAGGCACGCCCAGCCTTGCTTGAAACCGAACAGCGCGAACTCGTAAATCCACGCATGCCATCCGGGTCGCGGCTCGAACGATTCGAGCCGCGCGCGGATAGCCGCGAAGCGCGTGGTTTGCGGCTTGCCCAGCGGGTCAGCCGCCCGGATTGCGCCGGCTCATGAAAGCGAGCCGTTCGAACAGCATGACGTCCTGTTCGTTCTTCAGCAGCGCACCGTGGAGCGGCGGGATCGCTTTGTTCGGGTTGCTGTCCTGCAGCACCTCCAGCGGCATGTCCTCGTTCATCAGCAGCTTAAGCCAGTCGAGCAGTTCGCTGGTCGAGGGCTTCTTCTTCAGGCCCGGCACTTCGCGCAATTCGTAGAACACGTCCATCGCCTGCTTCACCAGCCGCGCCTGGATGCCGGGAAAGTGCACGTCGATGATCGCCTGCATCGTGTCGCGATCGGGGAACTTGATGTAGTGGAAGAAGCAGCGGCGCAGAAACGCGTCGGGCAACTCCTTCTCGTTGTTGGAGGTGATGACGACGATCGGGCGTTCCTTCGCCTCGATCCGCTCCTGCGTCTCGTAGACGTCGAAGCTCATGCGATCGAGTTCCTGCAGCAGGTCGTTGGGGAACTCGATGTCCGCCTTGTCGATCTCGTCGATCAGCAGCACGGGTAGCTCGGGCGCAGTGAACGCTTCCCACAGCTTGCCCTTCTTGATGTAGTTCGCAATGTCGTGGACCCGCTCGTCGCCCAGCTGGCCGTCGCGCAAGCGGGCGACCGCGTCGTACTCGTAAAGCCCCTGCTGCGCCTTGGTGCTCGACTTGACGTTCCATTCGATCAGGGGGGCATCGATCGCCTTGGCGATCTCGTGGGCCAGCACCGTCTTGCCGGTGCCGGGCTCACCCTTGACCAGCAGGGGGCGCCGCAAGGTGACAGCGGCGTTGACGGCCACCTTCAGGTCTTCGGTCGCGATGTAGGAACTGGTGCCTTCGAATTGTGCGGTCATACTGCTCCATCCGGATTGCTTTACGTAAGCGTTAGGGAAGCGGGCGGGCGCGGGCAAGGCCGCTGGCACCGCACCGATCCATCGCCTAGGGCGTGGCCGCCAATATCGGATAATCGAGAGAAACAGCATGCCGACCGAGACCGTGACCATCGAAAATGCGGAAGGCATTGAGCTCTCCGGGTCGATCGAGATGCCCGCCGGGGCTGTTCGCGGTGCTGCGCTGTTCGCGCACTGCTTTACCTGCACGAAGCAAAGCATCGCCGCGGTGCATGTCTCGCGCGCGCTGGCGCGTCATGGTATCGCGACGCTACGGTTCGATTTCACTGGTTTGGGGGGTAGCGAGGGCGAGTTCGGCCACCAGGGGTTCTCGGGCGATGTCGACGATCTCGTCGCGAGCGCGGGCTTTCTCGAACAGCGCTTCGGCGGACCGATCCTGCTGGTCGGCCACAGCCTGGGCGGCGCGGCCGTCTTGGCGGGAGCGGAGCGGCTCCAGAATGTAGCGGGCGTCGTCACCATCGGCGCACCGGCCAGCGTGCCGCATGCGCTGAAGCAGGTCTCCGGTAATCTCGGCGCGATCGAGCAGGATGGCGAAGGGCCGGTTGATATCGGCGGTCGCCCCTTCACGGTCAGCCGGACCTTCATCGAACAGATGCGTTCGGCCGACCTCCTGTCCTGCGTCACAAAGCTGCGCATGCCGCTGATGGTCATGCATTCGCCGACCGACGACACGGTCGGGATCGAGAACGCCGCCAAGTTGTTCGAGAAGGCCCATCACCCGAAGAGCTTCGTAAGCCTCGAAGATGCGAACCATCTGCTCACGCGATCCGCGGACGCCACATTCGTGGCCGAAATGACCGCCGGATGGGCGCATAAGCGGTTTCCCGAATTGGAAACGCAATTGCCGGACGAAGGCATTCGGGTCTCCACCGGCCACGGGCGCTTCGCGAGCATCGTCGAGAGCCGGAGCCACCATTTCGTCGCCGACGAGCCGCGCTCGGTCGGAGGGGACGGTACCGGCCCGACGCCCTACGACCTGCTGCTGGCGGCGCTCGGCACGTGCACCGCGATGACGATGAAGATGTACGCCGATCGCAAGGGCTGGCCGTTAGCCGGGACACGCATCGAGCTGCGCCACGAGCGCGATCACCAGCAGGAATGCGACCACGTCACCGCCATGGAAGAGGGCAAGCAGATTCAGGCCCTTTACCGGGAAATCGCTCTCCTCGGAGATGAACTCACGACCGAACAGCGCGCGAAGCTGATCGAGATCGCGGACAGGTGCCCGGTGCATCGCACGCTGGATGGGCATCTCCACATTCATACCGAGACTGCCGAAGACTGAGCCTCAGGCGTCGATCAGGTCGCGGTCGAGCTCGCCTGCGCGGTTCTGGATGAAGTTGAACCGGTGTTCGGGATTGCGGCCCATCAGGCGATCGACCAGTTCCTTCACCGCGTGGCGCTGCTCGTGCTCGGGGGGGAGGGTGATCCGGATCAGGCCGCGGCTCTCGGGTGCCATGGTGGTTTCACGCAATTGCTGGGGGTTCATTTCGCCGAGGCCCTTGAACCGCGCGACCTCCACCTTCTTGCCCTTGAAGACCGTTGCCTCCAGCTCGGCACGATGCGCGTCGTCGCGAGCGTAGGCACTCTCCTTGCCCGCCGTCAGCCGATAGAGCGGCGGTTGTGCGAGAAATAGGTGCCCGCGCTTCACCACCTCAGGCATTTCCTGGAAGAAGAACGTCATCAGCAGCGTTGCGATGTGTGCGCCGTCGACATCGGCATCGGTCATTATGATGATCCGGTCGTAGCGCATGTTCTCCGGATCGCAGTCCTTGCGCGTGCCGCAACCCAGCGCGAGGACCAGGTCGGCGATTTCCGAATTGGCCCGAATCTTGTCTGCGGTGGCGCTGGCGACGTTCAGGATCTTGCCACGGATCGGTAGAATCGCCTGGGTCTTGCGGTTGCGCGCCTGCTTGGCGCTGCCGCCCGCGCTGTCGCCCTCGACGATGAACAGCTCGGTCTCGCCGTCGCCTTCGCCGCTGCAGTCGGTCAGCTTGCCGGGCAGGCGCAGCTTCTTTGCGTTCGTCGCGGTCTTGCGCTTGACCTCGCGCTCGGCCTTCCGGCGCAGCCGCTCGTCCATCCGCTCCATCACGCTGCCGAGCAGCGCGCGGCCACGATCCATGTTCTCGGACAGGAAATGGTCGAAGTGATCGCGCACCGCATTCTCGACCAGCCGCGCAGCCTCGGGACTGGTCAGGCGGTCCTTCGTCTGGCTCTGGAATTGCGGATCGCGGATGAAGACGCTGAGCATGATCTCGGCGCCCGTCATCACGTCGTCGGCGGTGATGTCCTTGGCCTTCTTCTGCCCGGTAAGGTCGCCGAATGCGCGCAGTCCCTTTGTCAAAGCAGCACGCAGGCCCTGCTCGTGCGTGCCGCCATCGGGCGTGGGTACGGTGTTGCAGTACCAGCTGGTCGAACCATCGGAATACAGGGGCCAGGCGATCGCCCACTCGACGCGGCCCTGTGTCGTGCCGTCCTGCTCGGGAAAGTCCTGCGAGCCGGCGAAGGGCGTAGCAGTGACGCATTCACGCTCGCCGATCTGCTCGGCGAGGTGGTCCGCCAGCCCACCGGGAAAATTGAAGGTCGCCTCCGTCGGGACGTCTTCACTCGCCAGCGTCTCGTCGCATTTCCAGCGGATCTCGACCCCGGCGAACAGGTAGGCCTTCGACCGGGCGAGCTTGAACAACCGCTTCGGATTGAATTGCCGATCCCCGAAAATCTCTGGGTCGGGGGTGAACGTCACCGTGGTTCCGCGCCGGTTCGGTGTCGGACCCAGCTCCTCGATCGGGCCGAGCGTCTGCCCCTTGCTGAATTCCTGCGCATAGAGCTGGCGGTCGCGCGCAACCTCGACCCGCGTATGCGCCGACAGCGCGTTCACAACTGACACGCCCACGCCGTGCAGACCGCCGCTGGTGGCATAGGCCTTGCCCGAGAACTTGCCGCCCGAATGGAGCGTCGAGAGGATCACTTCCAGCGTCGACTTGCCGGGGAATTTGGGATGCTCGTCCACCGGCATGCCGCGACCGTTATCGGTCACGGTGACGCGGTTGCCCGCCTCCAGCTTGACCTCGATCCGGCTGGCGTGCCCCGCCACCGCCTCGTCCATCGAATTGTCGAGCACTTCGGCCACGAGATGGTGGAGGGCGCGATCGTCGGTGCCGCCGATATACATGCCCGGGCGGCGGCGGACCGGCTCCAGCCCCTCCAGCACCTCGATCGAGGAGCTATCGTAATCGCCGCTGGAAGCGGGCGTGTTCTCAAAAAGATCGTCGGCCATGTGCCTGCTATAAGGCGCGGTTTCGCCTAGCTACAAGCGGGGCCTTCGGCTTTTCGGCATTCGTGCGCTCAGTTGCCGAAGCGGGAAGGGGCCTGGTCCACGATCACGACTTCGCCGTCGCGCACCTCGCGCACCTCCATCGCGCGCTCGACCAGTCCGGTCTTTTCGAAGCGGAAAGCGCCGTCGAGGCCAAGGAAACCGCCTTGGTCCAGCAGCTTGCGCGTGGGGAAGGGGGTGCCGGGTTTCCAGTCCGTCGCCACCCGCAGCGCCAGCAGCACGCTGTCGTAACCCAGCGTGGAGATACGGAAGGGCTGCCCACCGAAGCGAGTCTTGTAGCTGTCGGAGAACTTGCGGAAGCGCGCGTCGGAAACGGCGGCAAACTGCGCCCCGCGCATCGCAGCGTTGCGCGTCAGGGCAGCTTCCCCGCTCCACAATTCGGTGCCGATGATGCGGCCCGGTCCGCTGCCGCCGGGGTGGAGGACCTTGGCTGCTTCGATCGCCCGATCGGCCCCGTCGGCTACCAGCACGGCATCGAACCCGCCGTTCTGGCGTAGACGCTGCGCCGCGCTGACGATCGAGGTGTTGCTGCGGCTATAGCTCTCGATCCGGGTGACGGTGCCGCCGACGCGGGCGACCGCTTCCTTCAGCGCCTGTTCGGCGCGGCTTCCGTATTCGCCATCGGGGATGAGGGCGGCAAAGCGGCGCGCGCCCTTCGCCCCGGCGTAGCGCACAGTCCGTTCGATCGATTCGCTGGGAATATGGCCCATGACGAAGACATCGGCCCGGGCGACCTGCGCGTCGTTCGAGAAGGAGATCAGCGGGACGTCGGCGGGCCGCGCCTCGGCCAGGACGTCCCCCACATCGTTCGACATGAGAGGCCCCAGGATAAGGCGGTTGCCGTCAGCGATTGCCTGCCGCGCGGCGGTGCGCGCACCGCTCGCGGTGTCGTAGGTGGTGATACGAAGGTTCTCCGCACCGGTATCGAGCAGGGCCATCGTGGTGGCGTTCGCTATCGACTGACCCACCGCGCCATTGCTGCCGCTCAGGGGAACGAGCAGGGCGACGCGATGCCGCGTTTCATCGCTGGGCAGGGTGGATGTGCTGGGTCCCGCGGTCGGTTCGGGTGCCGGGCCGGGGGTCGAGGTCTGCGGCGCCTTCGGGATGATCTGACACCCCGCGAGCAGCGCAGCCGCCACGACCAGAATGGAGCGGCGGTTCAGCCTCGAAAAACTCATTGTTGCGATTCCCTCTTGTCCCGGTGCATGGGCGTTGGCGTGGAAAGCGAAGCGACCCGCCAACCCCTGTCTGCCGGACTGTATATAGTCGCCACGCCCATTGGCAATCTCGGCGACATCACCCTGCGCGCGATCGACATCCTCGCTCGCTGCGACGGAGTGGCGTGCGAGGACACGCGCGTGACCGGCAAGCTCATGAAGCATCTCGGGCTGTCCAAGCCGCTATGGCGTTACGACGATCATTCGGGAGAACGCGACAGGGCGCGCCTGGTCGAGAGCATGGCCACGCGCGCGGTGGCGCTGGTAAGCGATGCGGGAACGCCGCTGGTTTCCGACCCCGGCTTCCGTCTGGTGGCGGCAGCGCGCGAGGCGGCGGTTCCGATCACCACGATACCCGGAGCATGCGCGGCGATCGCGGGTCTGACGCTTTCCGGCCTGCCCAACGACCGCTTCCTGTTCGCCGGTTTCCTGCCGGTGAAGGACAAGGCGAGAGGCGATGTGCTCTCTGGTCTAGCGGCGATCGACGCGACGTTGATCTTCTACGAAACCGGGCCGCGCCTGACGAAGAGCCTCTCAGCTATCGAACGGACATTGCCTGGCCGGGCCGTCTCGGTGGCTCGCGAGCTGACCAAGCTGCACGAGGAGTGCCGTACAGGGTCGGCGGAAGAACTGATCGCACATTACGAGGCGCATCCCCCGAAGGGCGAAATCGTACTGCTGGTCGGACCGCCGGGCGAGAGCGAACCGGGGGATTTCGACATCGATGCCCTGCTGCGTGATGCGCTCGAAACCGAAAAGCCTTCTCAGGCCGCGGCGCGGGTGGCGAAGGCCACGGGGCAGGATCGCAAGACGCTTTACGCCCGCGCGCTGGAGCTCCGCCGATGAAGCGCCAGCGCGCCGAGAGCGCTGGTCGCGAAGGGGAGCGGCAAGCGGCGCTGTACCTCCAACTGAAAGGCTGGCGCATTCTCGACCGCCGCCGCAAGACCCCGCTGGGCGAGATCGACCTGGTGGCGCGACGGGGGAATCTCGTCGCTTTTATAGAGGTCAAATGGCGACGCAAAGCGAGCGATCTCGATACCGCGATAGACGAATTCCGGCTGCGCCGTGTCGCGGCCGCTGTCGGAGCGGTCGCACATGAATATGCGACGCAGGGTGAGGATATTCGTATCGATGTCCTGCTGATGGCGCCGCGCAGCATGCCGCGCCATATCGTCAACGCCTGGATGCCCTGATTTGACCGGAGAAAACACATGCCGCTGAACGCCGCCTTCCAGATGGACCCCATGGAAAGCATCAAGATCGCAGGCGATTCCAGCTTCGCGCTGATGCTTTCCGCGCAGGCGCGCGGGCATCGCGTGTGGCATTACGACGTTGCGACGCTGGCCTACGAAGACGGGCGCATCACCGCGCATGCTGCGCCGGTGACGGTGCAACGGGTCGAGGGCGATCATTTCACCATGGGGGAGCGGCGGCGGATCGATCTCGGCAGCGAGATCGACGTGGTGCTGATGCGGCAGGACCCGCCGTTTCACCTCGGCTACATCACCGCCGCATTTCTGCTCGATCGGCTTAAGGGCACCACCCTGGTGGTGAACGATCCGCGCGAGGTGGTAAACGCGCCGGAAAAGATGTTCGTACTCGACTACGCGCGCTTCATGCCGCCGACGCTGATCGCGCGGCATGCCGACGATGTGCGCGCCTTCCAGGAGAAGCATGGTTCGGTCGTGGTGAAGCCGCTGCACGGAAACGGCGGCAAGGCGATCTTCCGCCTGGGCGAGGACCGGATGAACACCTCCGCCCTATTCGAGGTTTTCAACCAGACTTGGCCCGAACCCCACATGGTCCAGCCCTTCCTCCCTTCCGTAAGCGAAGGCGACAAGCGCATCGTGCTGATCGACGGCGAATTCGCGGGCGCAATCAACCGCTTGCCGGGCGAGGGCGAGTTCCGCTCCAACCTTGCGCAAGGGGGTCGTGCCGAGGCGGCGACGCTGACCGCGCGAGAGGAAGAAATCTGCGCGGCGATGGGGCCGGAGCTCAAGCGCCGGGGACTGGTCTTCGTCGGGATCGACGTGATCGGCGGCGAATGGCTGACCGAGATCAACGTCACCAGCCCCACCGGAATCGTCGCGATCGACAGGTTCAACGGCACCGATAGCGGCGCGGCGATCTGGGACGCGATCGAGGCGCGCCACGCCGCGATGTAGCGAATGCGCGAACCTTCGCCGCCCTCGCGCATTGAGGGGGGCATGGATTCGGTCATCGTCGATATCGTCCAGCAACTCGGCCTTGCCGGCATCGCCATCCTGATGGCGCTCGAAAACATTTTTCCGCCAATGCCGTCGGAAGCGATCATGGGCGCGGCGGGCCTCGCCGTTCACCATGGTCGCATGAACCTGTGGGCGGTGGTCGTCGCCGGGACTCTTGGCACCCTGGTCGGCAATTACTTCTGGTTCTGGATCGGCGACAAATGGGGCTACGAGCGCCTCGGCCCGTTCATCGATCGCTGGGGACGGTGGCTGACGATGGAGTGGGAGGACGTCGAGAACGCCAGCCGCTTCTTCCGCAAGCATGGCCACTGGGTCGTGTTCCTGTTGCGCACCACACCGATCATGCGGACGATGATTAGCCTGCCCGCCGGCCTTGCCCATATGAACTGGATCAAGTTCAGCATCTTCACCGCAGCGGGTGCGGCGCTGTGGAATATCCTGCTGGTGGTCGGGACAGGGTGGCTCGTCAGCGCGTTTCCCGGAGCGACCTCGATCTTCGCTGGCGTGCTCATCGCGATCGCCGCGCTATCGATCCTCGCCTATATCTGGCGGCTCGTCACATGGAAGCCGCGTAGCCGCCGTGACTAGTCCTCGCGCTCGCGCGGATGCGCCGCGCGATAGGTATCGAGCATCGTTGCGGCATCGACCTTGGTGTAGATCTGCGTCGAGCCCAAGCTCGCGTGGCCGAGCAATTCCTGCAGGCTGCGAAGGTCGGTCCCGTTGCCCAGCAGATGCGTTGCGAAGCTGTGCCGCAGGGCGTGGGGTGTTGCGCTTGCCGGAAGCCCCAACGAGCGGCGCGCGCGGGCGGTCGCCTTTTGGATGAGCCCCGGCGAAAGCGGCCCACCCTTGGCACCGCGGAACAGTGGTTCGGCAGGCGCCAGCGGCCACGGGCAGGTGGCGGTATAGCGCGCGACGGCTTCGGCCACCTTCGGCAGTATCGGCACCAGACGCTGCTTGCCGCCCTTGCCGGTCACCAGCAGTCGATCGCCCAACGGCGCATCCCGCCCGGCAAGCGACAGCGCCTCCGCGATGCGCAGGCCAGCCCCGTAAAGCAGGTACAGCACCGCCCGGTCGCGCGCGCCGATCCAGCCTTCCACCGCGTCGCTCTCGACCCGTTCGGCGAGGTTCACCGCATCGTCCGGTGTGACAGGGCGGGGAAGGCCCTTCTTCGTTCGCGGACCGCGCATCCGGGGCGCGGCGGGCTCGACCTCTCCCGCTTCGCGGCGGGCAAACGCAATGAACCCTTTCAGCGCCGACAGCTCGCGCGCGGCGGAGGCGTTTGACAAACCCTCCGCCCGGCGGGACGCCATATGGCGACGCAAGGCCGCGTGGTCGATGGCGGCCACTTGCGGCCAGTCGTCGTGGGACTGTGCAAGCAACAACCGCCGTGCCGCGGCTTCGTAAGCGCGAACCGTGTGAGGCGAACGCCGCCGATCCTGCGCCAGATAGGCGCTCCACTGCGCCAGCAGCGCGGCTTCGCTCACGACGTCACCAGCCCATCGTCCACCAGCTCTCCGAGCAGGGCATCGAGCAGTGGCATACCCGCCGGGGATATAGCGATGCGCGCCCCCTCTGTGCGCACGAAGCCGAGATCGGTGTAGAGCGCGAGCCGGTCGGTTCGGAGCAGCCGGTCGGGTTCGAGCCCGAAGCGGCGACCCAGTTCGACCCGGTCGATCCCCTCACGCAGCCGCAGGCCCATCAGCAGCGCTTCGCTCGCCTGTTCGCGAACCGAAAGCTCGCGCGTTTCGGCGATACCCGAGCCCTCAGCATCGATCGCCGCCAGCCAGTTCTCAGGCTTCCGGTGCCGCGTGGTGGCCAGCCCGCTGCGGCGCCCGTGTGCGCCCGGTCCGATCCCGACATAGTCGCGATAGCGCCAATAGGTCAGATTGTGCGCGCTTTCCTTACCCGATGTCGCATGATTGCTGATCTCGTATGCTGGCAAGCCTGCGCTTTCGGTCAGTTCGCGGGTCACCGCGAACAGATCGGCCGCCGCGTCGTCGTCCAGCGGAGCGAAATCTCCGCGCCGCACGTCTGTCGCGAAACGCGTGCCGGGTTCTATTGTGAGCTGGTAGAGTGACAAATGCCGGGTGGCGAAGGATAGACCGTGCCGCAGCTCCCGCTCCCATTCCTCTGGCGACTGGTTCGGTCGGGCGTAAATCAGATCGAACGTCACCCGGTCGAAGATCGACTGCGCTGCCTCCAACGCGGCGGTCGCCTCGCCCACCGAATGCTCGCGACCGAGGAACCGCAGCGCTTCGGGCTCGAAACTCTGGACGCCGAGGGAGACGCGATTGACCCCGGCGGCGGCGAAGTCCCGAAACCGCGCCGCCTCGAACGAAGTCGGGTTCGCCTCGCAGGTGATCTCGATATCGGGTGCGAAACCCCACAGCCGCTCCGCTTCTTCCAACAGTCCTGCGACGGTGCGCGCTTCCATCAGCGAAGGCGTGCCGCCACCGAAGAAGATTGAGGTCAGCGTTTCGTTGCCGGCCAACGCGGCCTCGGCCTGCATGTCGGCCTTCATCGCGGTGAGCCACGGCGCCTGGTCCACGTCCTCGCGGACGTGGCTGTTGAAGTCGCAATAGGGGCACTTCTTCAGGCAGAAGGGCCAGTGGATGTAGAGAGCGCGGGCCACGCGGGCGATCCTAGCTGTCGAATTGCTCCACGACCAGCTTGGCGAAGGCATCGGCGCGGTGGCTTATCGCATGTTTCTCGTCCGGATCGATCTCGGCGAAGGTCATGTCGCGGCCTTCGGGGACGAAGACGGGGTCGTAGCCGAAGCCCATTTCGCCGCGGGGCGGCCAGGTAAGTGAACCGGCACAGGTACCTTCGTAAACCGCATGCTCGCCGTCTGGCCATGCAATGGCGAGGACGCAGTGGAAGGCCGCGCTGCGATCGATACCCGCGCCGCGCTCGCGCAGCATCCCCTCCACCTTGCCCATCGCCATGTACCAGTCCCGGCCCGGTTCGCCTTCGAACCACTGCCGCTCGGCCCAGTCGGCGGTATACACACCGGGGCGGCCATCGAGTGCTGCGACCGAGAGACCACTGTCGTCGGCGAGCGAGACGATCCCCGATCCTTCCGCCGCCGCGCGCGCCTTGAGAAGCGCGTTCTCGATGAAGGTGGTGCCCGTCTCCGCCGGCTCTGGCAGGCCCAGCGAGCCTGCACTCAGGCATTCGACGCCATAGGGCGCGAGGAGAGGCGAAATCTCTTTCAGTTTTCCCGCATTGTGCGTCGCGATGACGAGCTTGCCCGAGCCGATGCGCCGCGTCACCGGACCGCCGCATCCTGTGCCTTGAAGATCTCGTCGCAACCGGTACGCGCAAGTCGCAGCAGGCGCAGGAGGCCTTCCTCGTCATAGGTCGCGCCCTCCGCTGTGGCCTGCACCTCCGCTATCTGGCCACCCTCGATCAGCACGAAATTGGCGTCCGCATCGGCGCTGGAATCCTCGTCGTAATCGAGGTCGAGCACCGGCGTACCCTTGTAGATGCCGCAGGACACCGCCGCGATCTTGGCCGAAATCGGATCGTTCACGATCAGGCCTTGCTTCATCAGCCCGTTCACCGCGAGCCGCAGCGCGACCCACGCGCCGGAGATCGAGGCGGTGCGGGTGCCGCCATCGGCCTGGATCACGTCGCAATCGAGGGTGATCTGCCGCTCGCCCAGCTTCTTCATGTCAACCACGGCGCGCAAGGAGCGACCGATCAGCCGCTGGATTTCCTGGGTGCGCCCTCCTTGCTTGCCGCGCGCCGCCTCGCGTTGACCGCGGGTGTGGGTCGCGCGCGGCAGCATCGAATATTCGCCGGTGACCCAGCCTTCGCCCTTGCCGCGCAGCCATGGCGGAATGCGTTCTTCGATGCTCGCAGTGCACAACACCTTCGTGTCGCCGAAGGAAATCAGGCACGACCCCTCTGCATGCTTGGTGTAGCCGGTTTCGATGGTGATGGGGCGCATCTCGTCGGGCGCACGGCCGGAAGGTCGCATTGGGTAATCTCCTGTTCTCTCGCACGCGCGCTAGAGGAGATTGGGGGGGCGCGGCAAGCGCAGGCGGTTCTAAATTTGCGTGTAGCCGAACGCGCGCTAGATGATGGGGCATGGCTTCACCCCCGATCAGCGAAATGACAGAGCGGATGCGTGCGATCTTCCGCCTCGTGGTGGAGGGCTATCTCGACAGCGGTCAGCCGGTCGGGTCGAAGACCTTGGCGCAGGGCGGGGCGCTCGACCTATCGCCCGCCTCGATCCGCTCCGTGCTGGCCGATCTCGAAAGCCTGGGCCTGCTCGCCGCGCCGCACACCAGCGCGGGCCGGATGCCGACCGATAGTGGGCTGCGCCTGTTCGTCGACGGGATGATGCAGGTGGCCGAACCGACAGCCGAAGAACGCCGCGCGGTGAAGGAGCGGCTGGGCGAGGGCGGGCCGATCGAGGAAGCGCTGGAGCGCACCAGTGCGCTCCTTTCCGATATCTCGGGCGCTGCGGGTATGGTCATGGTGCCTACCCGGGAGCAGCGCCTGTCGCAATTCAGCCTGGTCGATCTCGGGCAGGGCCGCGCCCTCGCGGTGGTGGTCGCCGAGGATGGTGGGATCGAGAACCGTGTAGTGGAACTGGGGGCGGGGCTTGCGCCGACCGCGCTGGAGCAGGCGGCTAATTATATCAGCGCACGCCTTTCGGGACGTACTCTCGCCGAAGCGTCCGCCGCAATGCGCGCCGAACTGGCATCGGGTCGCACCGAACTGGACGAGGCGAGCCGCAACCTCGTGCAACGGGGCCTGGCCGTGTGGAGCGAGGACGCGGCGCAGCGCCCGGTACTGATCGTGCGCGGGCAATCGAAACTGCTCGACGAGGCTGCGCTGACCGATCTCGACCGGGTGCGCTCGCTTCTGGACGACCTGGAAAACAAGCAGTCTGTCGCCGATTTGCTGGAACGTGCCCGCGATGCCGAGGCGGCGCGGATATTCATCGGAAGCGAGAACCGGTTGTTCGCGCTATCCGGCTCTTCTGTGGTCGCTTCTCCCTATCGCGATCGCGAGGGAAGGGTGGTCGGCGTACTGGGTGTGATAGGGCCGACGCGGTTGAATTACGCGCGCGTCGTTCCCATGGTGGATTTCACCGCCCGATCCCTGGGCAAACTCTTCGGATAGAAACAGAAAGAAAAGCGCGAAACGATGAGCGATAGCGATACGGCGAAGAACGAGAAGCAGGTCGAGCCCGAGGTAGAGAAGGAACTGAAGGGTGTGCCCGAGAGCATGCTCGACGATGCTGACGAGGATACGGCGGACGCCGGTGAAGGCGATATCTCCGACGCGTTGTCCGCGCTGAAGAACGATCTCGAGGCGTCGAAGCAGGAAGTCCTGTATGCTCGCGCGGAAACGCAGAACGTGCGCCGCCGGCTGGAGAAGGATGTCGCCGATGCGCGCGCCTACGCGGCCACCGGTTTTGCCCGCGACATCCTGTCGGTGTCGGACAACCTCGCCCGTGCGGTCGACTCGATCCCCGAGGAACTGCGCGAGGACGATAAGTTCAAGGGCCTTGTCGCCGGGATCGAAGCGACCCGGCGCGAGCTCGACAAGGTTTTCGGCCAGCATGGTGTCACGCGGATTGCGGCCATGGGCCTGCCGCTCGACCCCAATCTCCATCAGGCCATGCTGGAGATTCCGTCGGACGATGCGGAACCCGGCACGGTCGTGCAGGAAATGCAGGCTGGCTACACCATCCGCGACCGTCTGCTCCGCCCTGCGCTGGTCGGTGTGGCTAAGAAACCGGGCTGATCGCCGCACGGGCGGGAACGTTTCTCCTCAGACATCGCTGAGATGCGCAGGTGGATAAGACATGAGGAGCATACAAATGAAATCCCGACTTCTAATCGCGCCGGTCGCCCTTCTTTCCGCGGTTTCGCTGAGCGCTTGCGCCGAAAACTATGCGGCGGAAGGTGCAGCGGGCGGCGGCGCGCTGGGTGCGGCCGTGGCGGCGGTGACGGGCGGCGATATCGTCAAATATGCGCTCGCGGGCGCGGCGGCAGGCGGACTGGCCGGGTATTTCGTCGACAAGAACGACGGCTGCGACGGTTACGACCGCAACGGTTATCTCGATGACGATTGCTTCGGCACGCGCGGCTATCCGGCCGATCCGCGCCGCTGATCGGAATCTGCGACTATCTGGGAAGGGCCGTCTCGAAAGAGGCGGCCCTTTCTGCGTTCGAGCTCAGGCGATCACGTACAATATCAGGTAACGCGCGATCAGTGCCACCAGCAGCACTGCTTGCACGCTACGACGGCGCAGGATCATCGCGGCGCACATCAATCCCACGAACAGGGCCGTCATGGAAACGCTGACGGGCGTAATCAGGTTGGCGCGGATCGTGGGGATGCTCAGCAGGTAGATCCACTGCGCGACCACGAGCGCTAGGAGAATGCCGAAAATCAGCCGACTGACGCGGAAATAATGCGTATCGAGCTGCGCGAAGCGTGCCGGGTCGCTCGGAAAGACCATGCGCGCTGCGAGGTAATAGGCGCTGGCGAACAGCACCACCGCCAACAGCGCATGGGTCGACACCTCGATATGATCGCGCGCGACCCAGGCGAAGGCCCAGAACGACATGAGGTCGAGCAAGACGAACACTGCCAGCAGCGGGGTGAGCCAACCGATCGAGAAACCCGCTTCCTCACCCGCGGCATCGCGCGAGAATTCGTATTCCAGCGCGCGTCCCAGCCCGCCGAGCAGTTCCACCAGCGACAGCCCGAGCAGCAGGGAATAAAGCGCAAAGATAAACTCGAAATCGGTCATCCGCTCGCTCCCTTGAACCGAACAAGCACATCATAGGCCGCGGCGCTCTCCACCCCCGCGAGTTTCATTCCGCGGCGCAGCCAGAAGGCGTGCTTCACGATCTCCGCCTGCTGCTCGATGCCATAGCGCTCCAGCGCCCAGCCGGGCTTGAGTGCGTAATCGTAGCGGCACCACGGGTGGCGATGCAGCGGCAGATACCAGCTGCCGTGCTCTTGGCTTTGCCACACATGCGTCAACTCGTGAATGAAGAGGCCCTGCGAACGCCAGTCGCCGGCGGCGAAGTCGTCGCAATAGACGTGCCCGCGCGGGTGGAAATGCAGGTGGCCGCGCGGGGCCATGGTGATCTCGCGCGGCTGGAAGGGGAACCACTTGCGCCGCCGGATGGTGACCGGGCGGTAATCAATCGCATCGCCGAAAATCGTGCGGGCGAGCGCGATTTCGCCCTCGGTGAGGGACCGCTCCCCGCCCACGGGGCAGGCGGGCGCATCGCTCGATACCCCCGCCACGCCGCCATCCCCGGTCAATCCTAGCGATCCTCGCCCGCGGCCTGGATCGCCACGGGTACCACCTCTTCCTTTCCGCCGGAGAAGTGCAGCGTCATTTCGGTCGATCCGCCTGCCTTGAGTTCGGGCGACGGGTTCATCGCCATGACGTGGAGGCCGCCGGGCTCGAACTTCACCGTCTCCCCCTTGTTCAGGGTCATGCGGCTCGCCTCGACCATCTGCTCCTGCTCGTTCCACATGCCGTATTTATGAATGACCGCGCTTTCGGCGCCCTTCACCGACGCGCGGCTGAGCGCGAGCGGTCGGTCGCTGTCGTAGGAGAGATCGAAATAGATCGCGGCCGGATTGCCCGCCACCGGTGCCAGCACCATGCGGGCGTTGCTGACCGTGACGCCGGGCACACCGGCTTCCTCGGTCGGCGCATCGCCCCCGCAGGCGGCCAGGGTCGGAACGGCCAGAACCAGCGCGGCGGCGGCGAAAATCTGTCTGCTCATATCGGAAATGTCCTCCTCGTCCTGCGGCGGATTTCTAGCGATCCTCTTCCCTTGTGCCAAGCGCAACCGCACCTATATCGCCGGAGTCAATCGAGCTGCCGAGTGCCTTTTGCCGCTAGCGGGAAAGCGAATGCGCAGCGTCCAAACAACTGAAACAGGATAGGGAAATAATGGCCAAAGTAATCGGTATCGACCTCGGCACGACGAACTCCTGCGTCGCCGTCATGGATGGGGGCAAGCCCAAGGTCATCGAAAATTCGGAAGGCGCGCGCACGACGCCGTCGATCACCGCATTCACCAAGGATGGCGAGCGCCTCATCGGCCAGCCGGCGAAGCGCCAGGCAGTGACCAATCCCGACAACACGCTGTTCGCGATCAAGCGCCTGATCGGTCGTCGCTACGACGATCCGCTGACCCAGAAGGATCAGAAGCTGGTCCCCTATGACATCGTCAAGGGCAAGAACGGCGATGCCTGGGTCGAAGCGGGTGGCGAGGAATACTCCCCCAGCCAGATTTCGGCCTTCATCCTGCAGAAGATGAAGGAAACCGCCGAGAGCTATCTCGGTGAGACCGTGGCGCAGGCCGTGATTACCGTTCCCGCGTACTTCAACGACGCGCAGCGCCAGGCGACCAAGGACGCCGGTCAGATCGCCGGTCTCGAAGTGCTGCGCATCATCAACGAGCCGACCGCGGCCGCGCTCGCCTACGGCCTCGACAAGGACGACGGCAAGACCATCGCGGTCTACGACCTTGGCGGCGGTACCTTCGACATCTCCGTGCTGGAAATCGGCGACGGCGTGTTCGAGGTGAAGTCGACCAATGGCGACACCTTCCTGGGCGGCGAGGATTTCGACAGCGCGATCGTCGAATATCTCGCGGACGAGTTCAAGAAGAAGGAGAACATGGATCTCCGGACCGACAAGCTCGCGCTGCAGCGCCTGAAGGAAGCGGCCGAGAAGGCGAAGATCGAGCTTTCCAGCGCCGCGCAGACCGAAGTCAACCTGCCCTTCATCACCGCCCGCATGGAAGGCGGGTCGAGCACCCCGCTGCACCTGGTCGAGACGATCACCCGCTCCAAGCTGGAGCAGCTGGTCGGCGACCTGATCAAGCGCACGCTCGAACCCTGCAAGAAGGCGCTGGCCGATGCCGGTGTCGACAAGGGCGGCATCGACGAGGTGATCCTGGTCGGCGGCATGACCCGCATGCCCAAGGTGCGCGAAGTGGTCGAGGAGTTCTTCGGCAAGAAGCCGCACACTGGCGTCAACCCCGATGAGGTCGTGGCCATGGGCGCGGCGATCCAGGCGGGCGTTCTGCAGGGCGACGTCAAGGACGTGCTGCTGCTCGACGTGACCCCGCTGTCGCTGGGTATCGAGACGCTGGGCGGTGTCTTCACCCGGATGATCGATCGCAACACGACGATCCCGACCAAGAAGAGCCAGACCTACTCGACCGCGGAAGATAACCAGAATGCGGTGACGATCCGCGTCTTCCAGGGCGAGCGCGAGATGGCGGCGGACAACAAGCTGCTGGGCAATTTCGACCTCGTCGGCATTCCCCCCGCACCGCGCGGCGTGCCGCAGATCGAGGTGACCTTCGACATCGACGCGAACGGCATCGTCAATGTGTCCGCGAAGGACAAGGGCACGGGCAAGGAGCAGACGATCAAGATCCAGGCCTCGGGCGGTCTCTCCGACACCGACATCGACCAGATGGTACAGGACGCGGAGAAGTTCGCCGAGGAGGACAAGAAGCGTCGTGCCTCTGCCGAAGCCCGCAACCAGGCCGACAGCCTGGTCCACGCGACGCAGAAGCAGATCGACGAGCATGGCGACAAGATCGACGCCGGGCTGAAGTCCGACGTCGAGGCCAAGATCGCCGAGGTGAAGACTGCGCTTGAAGGTGACGACGCGGAAGCGATCAACGCCAAGGCTCAGGAACTGACCGAAGTCGCCATGAAGATGGGTCAGCAGATCTACGAGCAGGAGCAGTCGAACGCTTCCGCCGATGCACCGACTGACGGGGCGGCCGCAGGTAGCGAAGGCGGTACCGACGAAGATGTCGTCGACGCCGAGTTCTCCGAAGTCAACGACGAAAACAAGGGCTGACAGTTCCGGTGAGAACCATCGCCGCTGCCGGTGCCCGCTGCCTGAAAAGGTAGGGCATCGGTGGCGGTCAGGTTTTTGACGGACGGGAAGGCACCATGTCGGCAACCGAATACGATTTCTACGAATTGCTGGGCGTCACGCGCGATGCGGACGGCGGCACGATAAAATCCGCGTATCGCAAGATGGCGATGAAGTATCATCCGGATCGTAATCCGGGCGATGCCGAGGCGGAGGCGCAGTTCAAGGCGTGCAGCGCCGCGTACGAGGTACTGAAGGACCCGCAGAAGCGCGCGGCTTACGACCAGTATGGCCATGCGGCCTTCCAGCAGGGCGGACCCGGTGGCGGCTTCGGCGGCGGTCGCGCCGGCGCAGACTTCGCCGATATCGGCGACATTTTCGAAACCATCTTCGGCAGCGCGTTCGGAGGTGGCGGTGGGCGGCAGCAGCCACGTCGCGGTGCGGACCTGCGCTACGATATGGAAATCACGCTCGAAGAGGCGTTCCACGGGAAGGATACGCAGATCGAGATCGAGGTGTCGCAGACCTGCGAGACCTGTGACGGATCGGGTGCGGCACCGGGCACCGGCACGCGCGGCTGCAATCTGTGCAAGGGTTTCGGCAAGGTGCGCGCGCAGCAGGGGCTGTTCGTGGTCGAGCGGCCCTGTCCCAATTGCAACGGTCGCGGCGAAGTGCTTGAGGAACCTTGCCACGACTGCCGGGGCGAGGGCCGTGTGGATCGCGAGCAGGCTATCACGGTCGAGGTCCCGCCGGGCGTCGATACCGGCACGCGCATCCGCTTGTCGGGCAAGGGCGAGGCCGGGCCTCGCGGCGCGCCGCCAGGCGATCTCTACATTTTCATCCACGTGCGCGCGCACGGCGTGTTCCAGCGTGAAGGGACGAACCTGCTCGCCCGCGTGCCGGTCAGCTTCACCACGGCGGCCCTTGGCGGAACGGTGACGATCCCCGATCTGGACGGATCGACCAACGAGATTTCCATTCCCGCCGGCATTCAATCGGGTCGCCAGCTGCGCAAGCGCGGGGCGGGGATGCCGGTTCTGCAAGGGCGTGGGCGGGGCGATCTGGTAGCCGAGATCGTCGTGGAGACTCCGACCAAGCTCACCCGCGAGCAGAAGGACATATTGCAGCAGTTCGCGGAGACCGAGACCGGCGAGGAATGCCCGGAAACGCGTGGCTTCTTCGACAAGCTGAAGGGCGCGTTCGGCGCCTGACGCGCGCTAGGCCGGGCCGAGGCGTGCCTCGATCTCGGCTTCGATCGTGGAAATCAGCCGTGGATTGGCTCTCAGACGACCGCGTTCCTCGTCCAGGATGGCAAGGAAAGCGCGGCGTTTCCACGCTTTGCTATCCACCTTCACCTTGTCGGTCTCCATCGTCGACAACACGATGTCGATCAGCCGCTCCGCCCCGTGCAGGCGACCCCAGAGGTAGTCGTTCTCCCGATAGGCCCGGCTGAAGAATGCACCGAAATTGTAGAATTCGATGCCACGGAGCGTCGAACGGGTTCCGCCGGGCCTGATCGAGCGCGCGTCGTCCGGGCTGATCCGGTCGACCTTTACCGGATTGAGCTCGCGCTGCCCGTCGCCCCCGATAAGCGTCAGCGTGGCGACGTCGTAAAAGGGGAATCCGAGATAGGTCAGCAGCGTCCGGCGGCGCAGATTGGTCGGCATCGCCTGCAACGCCTCGGCCAGCAGCGCCTCAGCCTGTTCGTCCACCGATGGCAGCAGATGGCGCTGCTCCAGGCGTTCCAGCACAGCCCCCGGCTCCGTGAATACGGCCTGGGCCAATGCCGGGAAATCCTCCCCCAGATGGGCGGTGCCCTCGCGGTCGAAATAGAGCGCGAGGATGTCGTAAATACTCTCCCGTGCATGGTCGAGCGCGGCATCGTCGATCTCTGGATCGGCTTCCCATTCGCGTGACAGGCGCCGCGCGATCGTGCGCAGGCGCCGCACGCGGAAATCGAGGTCGTGCTGGCGGAAAAATGCGATCGCGGCATCGTTGGCACCGCCACCCGGCGCGGCCAGCGTATCGAGACCCTGGGCCTGGAGCGCGATGCGAAGCCGCGCGCCCACCAGCACCGGATCGAGTGCATCGGCCCCGTCCGCCGCATCGCAGATCAGCCGCGCCAGCCGCTCTACGATCCCATCGAACTTAGCTTGGGCATAGGCCTGAAAGGCATAGCCCGCCCGCTCCGCCGCCGCCTGTTGCGCGCGATTTCGCCAGTTTCGCAGGCGGCGCGGATTGGGGTTATCGAGGAACAGCGTACGCCCGAACAATCGCTCGATCGCCGCCTCAACTTCCGGACGCAGGCCGCGCGTGATCCGGGCGAGCCGCTCCGCCTCGCGCGATTGCTCGGCCAGAGCCTCCAGATTGTCGCGGATAGGCTGCTCGCGCGGGATGGTGGACAGCGAGCCGAAAATCGCACCGAAGAAGCCCACCGGCTTCGTGTGATCGTCGCGCAGCGAACCGACCCGGTCGGGGCGCGGATCGATATAGACGAAGCGGCGATCCACCTCCCGGTGGGCCGGGCGGCCGCGCTGCGCCTCGATCGCGCCCTCGAACGGGCGATTGACCAGCACCGAGCCATCGATCAGCGACACGCTTTCGGCCACCCCGGCCGCAGAATGCGTCGGCATGATCCGGTGCAGGAACGCGTCCCGCCCTTGCCACGACGCGCCTTCCGATTTCGCCAATGCGTCGATCTCCGGGACCCGGAGAGGCGGGAAAGCGCCGGGAAAGCTGGAGGTGGCGCGCGCTGCGAAGGTGAGTTCGAGCGGATCGGCGAAGGCCATCCCTGGAATCGCGGGCGTATCCGCGGTGAAGGAAATTGGCAGACGATGCTCGCTTTCCTGAACCACCGGCGGGCTGTTGAGCCGTAGTTCGGCGAGATAGCCGCGAAAATCCGTCGTCGTCACATAGAGGTCGAGCGGATGGCCGGGCGGGAGGAGGGGCGGGCCCGCGTCTGCCTGCGCCATGGCTTGCAATGCATCCCAGATCAGCAGCGACATGCCCGCGCCTGAGAAAGGCGGCGCGAACCAGCGACCGCGGATCAGGCGCGAGACCTTCTCGCGCACTTCGGAACGGGTTTCCGGCGCGACGCTTTCCGACACCGCATTGCCGGGACGGCGCAGGACGTATTCCGCCAGCGGCTGCGCCCAGAACTTGGCGAAGCGCCAGCCGGGGCGTGCCTCTTCCGCGAACAGCCGGTCCACGTCGGCCGATTCGAGCCAGAGTTCGGTCAGCGGGTCGAGCGAATATCCGGCGAAGATCGCCTGGGACAGAAACACCGCATTGATGCCGCCCGCGCTCGCGCCGCTCAGGATGTCGGGCAGGATGCGCAGGCGCAAGCCGCTCTGTTCTTCGCAATGGCGGATCAGGTCGCGATAGACCCCCGTAATGCCGCCGCCTGCGTCCGAACCTGAATGGTGGTCGCGGCTCGCCTGCGCGAGATGCCAGACCTCCTTGGTGACGCCGTGCATGTAAACGGCGAGGCTGACCCCGCCATAGCACACGAGCGCAATGCGAAGTTCCTTTTGCCGCATGCAGGCAATGATGGCGGGAGAAAGCGCCCTTTGCAATTGCGTTCCCGAATTGTTCTCGATAGAGGGCGCAAATGGCGAAGCCGAAGAAGCGTTATGTCTGCCAGGCCTGCGGGGCCTTATCGCACCGTTGGCAGGGTCAGTGCGGCGATTGCGCCGAATGGAACACGCTGGTCGAGGATGTGCCCGCGACCGTTTTCTCGCAGAAACACGATTTGTCGAGCGGCGGGCGGGCCTTCGCGCTGGAGGCGCTCGACGCGCCTGGCCAGGCACTGCAACGCCGCCCGACCGGCATTGCCGAATTCGACCGCGCTCTGGGGGGCGGCCTCGTCCCCGGCTCCGCGATCCTGATGGGGGGCGATCCCGGGATCGGGAAGTCCACGCTGTTGCTGCAAGCCGGGGCGAGTATCGCGCGCGGCGGCGGACAGGTGGTCTATATCAGCGGTGAGGAAGCGGCGGGACAGGTCCGCTTGCGCGCCTCGCGCCTCGGTCTCGCCGATGCGCCGGTCCAGCTCGCGTCCGCGACATCGGTGCGCGATATCCTGACCACGCTTGGTGGGCGGGAGTTTCAGGATCGGCCCCCGGCGCTGCTGGTGATCGATTCGATCCAGACGATGCATTCCGACACCATCGAAGGTGCACCCGGGACCGTCAGCCAGGTGCGCGGCTGCGCGTTCGAGCTCATCCGCTACGCCAAGGAGAACGGGGTCGCGCTCGTCCTGGTCGGCCATGTCACCAAGGACGGCAGTATCGCCGGCCCGCGCGTGCTCGAACATATGGTCGACGTGGTGATGAGCTTCGAAGGCGAGCGCAGCCACCAGTTCCGCATCCTGCGCGCGCTCAAGAATCGCTTCGGCGCGGTGGACGAGATCGGCGTGTTCGCGATGGCTGGGCAAGGGCTGGAGGAGGTCGCAAACCCCTCCACGCTGTTCCTGTCGGGCCGGGACGAGCCGCTGGCGGGCAGCGCGGTGTTCCCCGCGCTGGAGGGTACGCGGCCGGTGCTGGTCGAGGTTCAGGCGCTGATCGTGCGGTTGCAATCGGGCGCGACGCCGCGCCGCGCGGTCGTGGGCTGGGACAATGGCCGGTTGGCGATGTTGCTCGCCGTGCTCGAATCGCGCTGCGGCCTGAGCTTCTCCAATGCGGAGGTCTATCTGAACGTCGCGGGCGGATACCGCCTGACCGACCCCGCCGCCGATCTCGCTGTCGCCGCCGCGCTGGTCTCCGCGCTTGCCGACCGGCCATTGCCCGATCGTTCGGTGTGGTTCGGGGAAGTGTCGCTCGCAGGCGAAATTCGTCCGGTCGCGCGCGGCGCGCCAAGGCTGCGCGAGGCGGCGAAGCTCGGCTTCGATCGCGGTTACGGACCGCGCCCATCCGGTAAATCGGACGAGGACAAGGTGGAGGGACTGCAGCGGATCGCGCTCGACCGGCTCGCCAACCTCGTTGACCGGGTGATGGGCAACGCATAATCGGCGGAATAAATGACCGCTTTCGATATCATCGTTCTCGTGATCGTCGGTTTCGGCGCTGTCGGCGGCTTTGCGCGCGGCTTCGTGCAGGAGGTGCTGTCGCTTCTCGCCTGGGTCGCGGCGATCGTAGCGATCCGCTATTTCCACGAACCGCTGCTTGCCTGGCTCGCTCCGAAATTCGATTCCGAGACCACGGCGGCGGTGGTGGCGTTTCTCCTCTTGCTGGGCGTTTCCTACGGCCTCATGCGCCTGATCGCGACGCGCGCGGGGAAGACCTCTCGCAATTCCATGCTGGGTCCGGTCGATCGCGCCCTCGGCTTCGGCTTCGGCGCGCTGAAGGGGGCGGTGATCGTGATGATCGCCTTCTCCATCGTGGTGCTGGGATACGATACCATCTGGGGCGAGGAGGGGCGACCGGACTGGATCACACAGGCGCGAACCTATCCTGTCGTCAACGCGGCGACCGACGCGACGGTCACCTACATTCAGGAGAGGCGCACCGCGCAATCCGGCACTACCGATGAGGACGAGGAACCGGCAGCCGAATGAGCGCGGCGAAGCTCTACACCCCGCAAATTCTGGCATTGGCGGTGGAGCTGCACGCGTATCCGCTGACCGACGATCTGCCCTTGCGCGGCGCGGCGCGCTCTCCCGCATGCGGGAGTACGCTGTCGCTGGGGCTCAGGCTGTCCGGCGACGAGATCGCCGCGATCGGCCTGCGGCTGTCGGCGTGCGCCATCGGCCAGGCGTCCGCCGCGATCTTCGCCCGCCATGTGGTCGGCAGGACGCGGGAGCAATTGCTTGGCTCGGCCAGGGCGATGGAAGACTGGCTCACCGAGAACGCAGATCGCCCCGACTGGCCCGACCTTGCGCTGCTCGAGCCCGCGCGGGCCTATCCCGGTCGCCATGGCGCGATGCTCCTGCCGTGGAGGGCCGCGATCGACGCGCTTTCCAATTCCCAGGCCCCTGAGTAAACCGCTTTCCATAAGGGGGAGAGGGATAGCCATGGCCGAGAGCGTCGATACCGCATTGCAACGCGAACCCACCGCGCAGGAAATCCGGCTCGTTATCGCCGCATCATCCGCCGGCACGATCTTCGAATGGTACGACTTCTTTATCTACGGCACGCTCGCCGGCCTGATCGGCGCCGCCTTCTTTCCGGGCGGAAACCCGACATTGCAGTTGCTGCTGGTCTGGGCGGGCTTCGCGATCGGCTTCGGCTTCCGTCCGCTCGGCGCGATCCTGTTCGGCTTTCTCGGCGACCGGTTGGGCCGCAAATATACCTTTCTCGTCACGGTTACGCTGATGGGAATTGCGACCGCTGGCGTCGGGCTCGTCCCCGATGCGACCAGTATCGGGATCGTCGCGCCCATCATCGTGATCGGCCTGCGCATCCTGCAGGGATTGGCGCTGGGCGGCGAATATGGCGGCGCGGCGATTTACGTCGCTGAGCATGCTCCACCGGAGAAGCGCGGGTTCTACACCAGCTTCATCCAGGCGAGCGTCGTGGGCGGTTTCGTCCTGTCCATCGCGGTGGTCGTGCTGTGTCGCTGGATCATTCCCGAAGACACTTTCGCCGCGTGGGGCTGGCGCGTGCCGTTCCTGCTGTCCCTGCTGCTCCTCGCCATATCGCTGTGGATGCGCCTCAAACTGTCCGAGAGTCCGGTATTCCAGGCGATGAAGAACGCGGGCGAGACGAGCGGCAATCCCTTCGTCGAAAGCTTCACCTATCCCGGTAACAAGGGGCGGATCTTCGTCGCGCTGTTCGGCGTTGCCGGCACGCTGACGGTGATCTGGTACACCGCCTTCTTTTCCAGCCTGAATTTCCTGCGCGGACCGATGCGGGTGGAAGAAAAGACGGTCGAATACATACTGTTTTGCGCCGGGCTGGCGGCCATGCCGCTCTACGTCATCGTCGGACGCTGGTCCGACCGGATCGGTCGCAAGAAGCCGATCGTCGTCGGGGCTCTGCTGACGTTGGTGCTGGTCTTCCCAATTTTCTGGGGCATGGGACACCTCGCTAATCCTGCGCTGGCCGATGCGGCGGAGCGCTATCCGGTTGTGGTGGCGGGGCGCGATTGCGCGACCGACCCCTTCGCCGAGCTCACCGGGCGCGAGCAGAGTCCGTGCGGCAAGGTGCTCGAGACACTGACGGCGAGCGGTGTCGCCTATCGCGTGCGCGAGGCACCGGCCCTTTCCATGTCGATTGCAGACCAAGCCTTCGCCATTCCCTCGGGTTGGCTGACCGACAGCGACGCGCGCCGCGACTGTTTGCAGGAGATGCTCGGCCGCGCGGGTTTCGACTTCGCACGCCAGCAGCCCGGCGCAGTCGCCCTTGCGGGCATCTTCGCGCTGTTGCTGGCGATGGGCATGCTCTCGGCGCTCACCTACGGATCGGTCGCCGCGCTGCTGACGGAGATGTTCCCGGCCAAGATCCGCTACAGCTCGATGTCGATTCCCTACCACCTCGGCGCAGGCATCCTCGGCGGGTTCCTGCCGCTCATTTCAAGCTACATCGTGGCGCGCACCGGGGATGTCTATTCGGGCCTCTGGTACACCTGGGCCCTCACGGCATTCGGTGCGATCGTTGCGATCTGGGGTATTCGCGGCGGCCCGCCGCGGGAGTTCGAGAACACATGACCAACCTGCCCGAGCCTCCTCCGCGTTCCCTCGAACTGCGCATCGATCGCGAGGCGCTGGCCGCGAACTGGCGCGCTCTCGATCGCCTGTCGGGAAAGGCGCGCGCGGGTGCGGCGGCCAAGGCGAATTGCTACGGCCTCGGCGTAGATATGTGCGTGCCGGTGCTGCGCGATGCGGGTGCGCGCAACTTTTTCGTCGCGCACTGGAGCGAGGTTGCCGGCGTGGTCGGGCACGTGCCGCCCGAGCAGGTGAGCGTCCTCCATGGCGCGAACAGCACGGACGAGGTGGCCTATGCGCGGGCTGTTGGCGCGGTTCCTGTGGTGAACTCGCTGCATCAGGCGCGGCTTTGGACCGAGGGGGGTGGGGGCCCGTGCGACCTGATGGTCGACACGGGAATCAACCGGCTCGGCGTTCCCGTATCAGCGCTGTCGGAGCCAGCGATTGCCGCGCTCGATGTTCGCGTTTTGCTGACCCATCTTTCCAGCGCGGACGAAGACGATCCGGCCAATGCGCGCCAGCTCGCGGCGTTCCGGGAGGCGCGCGCCCGCCTTCGCCATCGCGAGGCGAGCATCGCCAACAGCGCAGGTATCGCGTTGGGGGAGGGCTACCATGCCGACTTAACACGGCCGGGTTTGGCGCTCTATGGCGGCATCCCGCGCGGCGAGCTATCCGGCACGATCCGGCAAGTCGCCTTTCCCCGCGCCGCGATCATCCAGACCCGCGATATCGGCGCAGGCGACGCGGTCGGCTACAACCGTGAGTTTGTGGCGAAGGCACCCATGCGGGTCGCGACGGTCTCGCTCGGCTATGCCGATGGGTTCCTGCGCGCGCGCGGCGGATCGCATCTGGTCAGCGAGGGTCGCGAGCTGGCTCTGCTGGGCAAGGTATCGATGGACATGGTGATCGCCGACATTACCGCCGCGCCCGACCTTCGCGCGGGCGAGTGGCTCGACATACCTTTCGACCTGCCCGAAATCTCCGCCCAAAGCGGGCTGTCGCAATACGAATTGTTGACCACGATCGGAACACGTTTCCGCCGCTGATGCGGCTCATGTTGCACTGCACATATTGCAGGTGGTAAGCTGCAGCAAAACTGCACAAAGCCCGGAGCCGAAGATGGCCAACAAAACCACCAAGCCGGATGGCGACGATACCGTCGTCATCAAGAAATACGCCAACCGGCGGCTCTACAACACTGCCTCGTCGAGCTACATCACGCTCGACGATCTCGCCCGGATGACCCGCGAAGGCGTGGAGTTCAAGGTGATCGACGCGAAGACCGGCGACGATCTAACCCGCACGATCATGACGCAGATCATCATGGAGGCGGAAACGAACGGCGCGGAAATGCTGCCGATCAGCTTCCTGCGCCAGATCATCTCGCTCTACGGTCATTCGATGCAGCCGGTGATGCCACACTTCCTGGAGGCGGCGATGGAGAACTTCTCCACCCACCGGCCCGAATGGCAAAAGGCGATGGAGTCGGGCTGGAAGGATCATCCCTTCGCCAGGATCGCAGAGAACAACATGGAGATGATGCGCGCTGCGACCGAGGCGTTCATGGGTGGGGGCCGGAAGGATAAGCCCGCACCTGCCACCACCGACGAAGCGCCCGCTGCGAAGGGCGACGACCTCGCCGAAATGCGCGCGCAGATGGCAGCGATGCAAAAGCGACTGGACGAACTGGGCAAATAGCGCGAGGGGGGCGCCCTTCCGCCCCTTGCCAGCCAAACACCAGGATCTGCCCGTGCCCGAAATCCGCCACGCCCTCTCGATCAAGCGCGCGGACGACTTCGCGCAATGGTATCAGGCGGTCGTTTCCGAGGCGCAGTTGGCCGAGGAATCGGGCGTCCGCGGCTGTATGGTGATCAAGCCGTGGGGCTACGGCATCTGGGAACGCATCCAGCGCCTGCTCGACGACCGGATCAAGGCGAAGGGGCACGAGAACTGCTATTTCCCGCTGCTGATCCCGCTCGCCAATTTCGAGCGCGAGGCGGAGCATGTCGAAGGCTTCGCCAAGGAAATGGCAGTCGTCACGCATCATCGCCTGATCGCCGATGGCAAAGGCGGGCTGATCCCCGATCCCGAGGCGAAGCTGGAAGAGCCGCTGGTGATCCGGCCGACCTCAGAAACGATTATCGGCGATGCCATGGCGCGCTGGATCCAGAGCTGGCGCGACCTGCCGCTGCTGACCAACCAGTGGGCCAACGTCATGCGCTGGGAGATGCGCACCCGCATGTTCCTGCGCACCAGCGAATTCCTGTGGCAGGAAGGGCATACCGCGCATGAGACCGCCGAGCAGGCCAAGGCGCACACCATGACGATGCTGGAGGTCTATCGCACCTGTGCCGAGGAAGATCTCGCGCTGCCGGTGATCGCTGGCGAGAAGCCGGAGAACGAGCGTTTTCCCGGCGCGGTCGAGACCTGGTCGATCGAGGCGATGATGCAGGACGGCAAGGCGCTGCAGGCCGGTACCAGCCATTATCTCGGCACCAATTTCGCGAAGGCGAGCGGTATCCAGTTCCAGGACCGCGAGGGTTCGCAGCAGTTCTGCCACACGACCAGCTGGGGCGTCTCCACCCGCATGATCGGCGGCGTCATCATGACCCATGGCGACGACGACGGGCTGCGCGTGCCGCCGCGCATCGCGCCGTGGCAGGTCGTGATCCTGCCGATGTTGCGCGACAAACCGGAGGATGCGGAACTGCTCGACTATTGCGAGGGGCTGCGCGCCACGATCGCCGGGCGGCACGCGCTGGGCGAGCCTGTGCGCGTGCTGCTCGACACCAAGCCGGGCAAGGCCGCGGCCAAGCGCTGGGACTGGGTGCGCAAGGGCGCGCCGGTGATCATCGAGGTCGGCGCGCGCGACATGGAAAACGGCGTCGTCAGCCTGCTGCGCCGCGATGCGCTGTGGGATGTCGAAACCGGCAAACCCGCCTTCCAGTCCCCGACGCGCGAGGTCGCCGGCCAGACGATTGGCGGCTTGCTGGGTGATATCCAACACGCGCTGTTCACCGAGGCGACGGAGCGGCGCGATGCGAATATCGTGCGCGATATTTCCGATATGGATGGCCTGCGCGCCTTCTATTCGGGCGATGCGCAGTTCCCCGGCTGGGTCGAGGTGCAATGGTCGAAGCCGACCGGTGCGGCGCTGGATAAGGTGGTCGAACAGCTCAAGGAGCTGAAGCTGACGATCCGCAACGTCCCGATGGACGGTCCGGCCGCCGACGGCCCCTGCATCTTCACCGGCGATCCGGCGGTGGAGCGGATCTACGTCGCGAAGGCGTATTGACGGAGTTGTAATCGCGAGCATTCGCGGCGACAGTGCCGCGCATGAAGAAGCCCCTGCTCGCATCCGCCGCTATCGCTCTACTCGCGACACCTCTCGCCGCACAGGACGATCCGGCGAGCGCCGTGTCCGCCGAACGCCTGAAGCAGACGGTGGAGAAGCTGGTGTCGTTCGGCACGCGGCATACGCTTTCCAGCCAGACCGATCCGAAGCGCGGCATCGGCGCGGCGGTCGATTGGGGCGCGGACGAATTTCGATCGATCTCGAACAAGTGCGGCGGCTGTCTCGAGGTCGTGCTGCCCGAAACGCAGGTGCAGGGCGGGCGCATTCCCGATCCGGTGCGGTTGCGCGATGTAGTCGCGATCCAGCGCGGGACCGAGCGCCCGAACGAGGTCGTGATCGTGCAGGGCCATATCGACAGCCGCGTCAGCGATGTGATGAACGCGACCGCCGACGCGCCCGGCGCGAACGACGACGGCAGCGGCACCGCCCTAGCGATAGAGGCAGCGCGGGTCCTGTCCAAACACCGATATCCGACCACGATCGTCTACGCGCTGCTCTCGGGCGAGGAGCAGGGGCTCTACGGGGGCCAGTTGCTGGCGGATTACGCGCAGCAGCAGGGCTGGACGGTCAAGGCTGTGCTGAACAACGACATCGTGGGCAACAGCTGCGGTTCCGATGGCTATTGCGACGCCGAGCACGTCCGCGTCTTTTCCGAAGGGACGCGCGCCGATGTGACCGACCGGGCGCTGTCCGCGCAGGCGCGCGACGGCGGTGAGAACGACAGCCCGAGCCGCAATCTGTCGCGCTTCGTCGATGACATCGCGGAGAAGAGCGAGGGCGAACTGGCGGTTCGTCAGATATGGCGGACGGACCGGATGGGGCGGGGTGGCGACCAGCTTCCGTTTCTGGATAAAGGTTATCCCGCAATCCGCTTCTCCGTTGCGGTCGAGAACTACGACCAGCAGCATCAGGACCTGAGGACCGAAGACGGAGTCGAATACGGCGACACCATCGACAAGATGGACTTCCCCTACCTCGCCAAGGTCACACAGCTGAACGTGCGTACGCTGGCGGAGCTGGCCCAGGCTCCGATGCCACCCGCCCCGGTCGCGAAAGCAGCGGTGAGCACCGATACCGAAATCAGCTGGAAGCCGGTTGTCGGCGCGCATTCCTATCGCCTCTATCGGCGACGGACGGATCAACCCTACTGGCCGAGTGAGCCGTTCGATACCATCGACGTGCCCGATGCGGTGAGGCAGGCCAACGAAGGGGTTGTCGTATCCGTTCGCGAACCACGCGGACAACGCAATGGAGCAGCTGTCTCTCGTACCGAGATTTCGACCACGCTGGCGCATATCCGGGGCGACGACTGGTTCTTCGGCGTCTCATCCTGCTCCGCCGACGGCGCGTGCAGCCCCGTCGCCAGCGCGGTTCCCGGCGGTGCTTTCGCGCCGATCGCGCAAGGGGAGGGTGACAGCGAGTAGGGCGATCCCCATATTGGTGGGCGAATGACACAACAGAAAAACGCAAAGCACTCGCACGGCAAGCCCCAGGGCCTGCCGACGCGCGAGCAGATACTCGAATTCATCCAGACCTCCGACACCCCGGCGGGTAAGCGCGAGATCGCGAAGGCCTTCGGTCTGAAGGGGCAGGAAAAGATCGCGCTCAAGAAGCGGCTCAAGGATATGGCCGAAGAAGGCCTGATCGACGGCAAGAAGACCGCCTATCACCGCATGGGCGGCGTGCCGAAGGTTACCGTGCTCACGGTCGTCGAAATCGACGATGGCGATATCTTCGCCGAGCCCGAGAACTGGAACCTGGACGACGGCGCGAAGCCGCCGCGCCTGCTGGTGGTCGAAGACAAGGGCGGTCGCGGCAAGGGCCAGAAGAAGACCGGGGGCATGCCCGCCCTCAAGCGGGGCGACCGCATCCTTGCGCGCAATGAGGAAACCGATCGCGGCTGGCGCGCCCACCCGATGAAGAAGCTGCCCGCCCGTACCGAAGGAATGATGGGTGTGGTCGAGATCGACGGCAGCGGAAAAGCATGGCTCGCACCGATCGACAAGAAGGTGCGCAATGCCTCCCCGATCCGCGATATCGGCGGGGCGGAGGAAGGTCAGCTGGTCCTGGCCGAACCCGCCGGGCGCGGAGCGCGCGCGGGGGTGAACGTCACCGAGGTGGTGGGCGATCCGCTCGAGCCGAAAAGCTTCAGCCTGATCGCGATCGCCAAGCACGGCATCCGCCACGTCTTTTCCGAGGAGGTGCTGGAAGAGGCCGAGCGCGCAGCCAAACTGGCGCTGCACGCCGACAAGCGCGAGGACCTGCGCAACGTGCCGATCGTCGCGATCGACCCCGCCGACGCGCGCGACCACGACGATGCCATCTGGGCGGAGCCCGACGGCAATGGTGGCTTCAACGCCATCGTCGCCATCGCCGATGTCAGCTATTACGTGCGGCCCGGCGGCCAGATCGACCGTGAGGCGAGGAAGCGCGGCAACTCGGTCTATTTCCCCGACCGCGTGGTACCGATGCTGCCCGAAGTGCTGAGCGCCGACGTGTGTTCGTTGAAGGCGGATCAGGACCGTGCGGCGATGGCGTGCCACCTGCATATCTCGCCGGACGGCAAGATCACCAAGTGGCGCTTCACCCGCGCGATCGTGCGGCTGGCGCACAATATCGCCTACGAGGACGCGCAGGCCGCGATCGACGACGGCTCGGCGTCGGACGAGCTCAAGAGCCTGTGGGCGGCGTGGAAGGCGCTGTTCGCGGCCCGTGAGGCGCGCGATCCGCTCGATCTGGACTTGCCGGAGCGCCGGGTGGTGCTCGACGACAAGGGCAAGATCGCCGAGATCGCGGTGCGCGAGCGGCTCGATGCCCACCGACTCGTCGAAGATTTCATGATCGCGGCCAATGTCGCCGCGGCCAAGGCGCTGGAGGCGAAGACCGCTCCCGTGGTCTATCGCATCCACGAACCGCCGAGCCGCGAGAAACTGATCGCCCTGCGCGATTATCTCGCCACGCAGGACAAGAAGCTGGCGCTGGGCCAGGTCATCACGCCGACGCTGTTCAACCGCTTCCTGAAGGACGTGACGGACGAAGCTGAGAAGGCGCTGCTCATGGAGG
This sequence comes from Erythrobacter sp. LQ02-29, assembly GCF_022576075.2. Classification (NCBI taxonomy): domain Bacteria; kingdom Pseudomonadati; phylum Pseudomonadota; class Alphaproteobacteria; order Sphingomonadales; family Erythrobacteraceae; genus Erythrobacter; species Erythrobacter sp. LQ02-29. Next base: position 2,191,106 of record NZ_JANCNT010000001.1, read on the forward strand.
CGGTGCTCCGCAGTCAGACGCAGGCGTATTACGGGCCGCAGAACGCGGGCCACTTCGGCCTGTCGCTCGGCAGCTATGCGCATTTCACCTCGCCGATCCGCCGCTATGCCGACCTGCTGGTCCACCGCGCGCTGGTCGATGCCTACGGGCTGGAGCAACCGGCGCCTCCGGGCTCGCTGCCCGATACCAGCGGGCTGTCGGAGCGCGATCGCACGAAGCTGAACGAGATCACCGACGCAATCAGCCAAGCGGAGCGCCGCGCGATGGAGGCGGAGCGCGATACCATCGACCGCTACGTTGCCGCCTATCTCGCCGAGAAGGTCGGCCAGGAATTCGACACGCGCATCACGGGCGTGCAGGGTTTCGGGTTCTTCGCCACCATCCTGGGATTCGGTGGGGACGGGCTGGTGCCGGTCTCCACGTTGGGTCGCGAATATTTCCATTACGACGAGGCCGCGCAGGCGCTGATCGGCTCGGACAGCGGCACGCGCTACGAGGTGGGGCAGCGGCTGCGGCTGAAGCTCGCCGAATCGAACCCGCTGACCGGCGCGCTCAAATTCGACGTGCCCGACAGCGATGGCGGCAAGATCGAACCGCGCGGCGATCGCCCACCTCCTCGCAAGAAGGGTGGTCCACCCAAAGGCAAAGGGACGGGCAGGAGGGATGGCAGGGGCCCGCCAAAGCACGCGCAGGGCAAGCGCGGTCGCCCCGGCAATATCCGGCACCAGGGGCGCAAGAAGAAGTAGGGCGGAACGGGACCCGTCCGGGACCGGTTGGTGAATAAAAGGAGACACCGACCATGCTCATCCCCGGCGAGAAGACCCCCGACATCCAGCTGCCGCTTACGATCGAGGCGCAGTTCGAACTCTCGAAACAGTCGCCCGACGCCTTCACGATGCTCGTGTTCTACCGCGGCAGTCACTGCCCGATATGCAAGAACTATCTGGAGGAACTCGGCGGCGAGCTCGACCGGTTCACCAGACGCGGCCTGAACGTTTTCGCCCTCTCCATGGATAGCAAGGAACGGGCGATGAAGGTCGACGGCGAATGGGACACCGGCGATCTGCCGCTCGTCTACGATCTGAGTGAGGAGGATGCCCGGAAGTGGGGGCTCTATATCTCCGAGAAGCGCGAAGGCAGCGAAGAGCCGGACCGGTTTTCCGAACCCGGCCTGTTCCTGATCCGGCCCGATGGCAAACTCTACATGGCGCAGGTGCAAAGTGCGCCCTTCACGCGGCCCGACCTCGACGATCTGCTGGAAAACCTCGATTTCATCGCCGAGGAGGACTATCCCCCGCGCGGAACCGCCACATGACATCCGATAGCGCCACTACTCTGAGATGCGGTCGATTTCCTCGAAGCTGAGTCGGCCGGGCAGGAACACCACCGGACACGACAGCGCGCCGACGATCTGCGAGAAGTGTGAGACCAGCGGCCCCGGCGCGCCTTCGGCCGCGGCGCTCAGCACCAGCATTGTGACCTCGGGATGCGCCTCTAGGTAATTGCGCACCACCGTGTTGCCGTCGCCCACTTCCACGCTGATTGCGGGCATGCGGCCGCTTTCGGAAAAGAGATTGCCCGCCGCGCTGGTGGCGATCGCCTCCGCCCGGTCGCGCGCCTCCTTCTCGATCGTGGCCTGCACGCCGCCGAACGCGTTGAAGCTCTGTGGCTCGACCAGCGCGAGAATCTGCACCGTACCGCCGGTCGCCTCCGCGCGCCTGCTGGCATAGCGCAGTGCCTTTCGCGCCTCTTCGGTCTCGTCGATGATGACAAGGAATGTCCGCAAGTCCGTCTCCCGGGCACGGATATCGGCTGAAAACGTATGCGTGGCAAGGACCTTGCCGCGCTTCGCCTATTTCGCCTAAGCCGTTCGGCAAATCCGCGCCGCCGTAGCGCCAGAGGAGACCCGATGCCCACACCGATCAAGATGCCCGCCCTGTCCCCCACCATGGAGGAGGGCACGCTCGCCAAGTGGCTCGTCGGCGTGGGCGACAAGGTCGAGGCCGGCGACATCATGGCCGAGATCGAGACCGACAAGGCGACCATGGAGTTCGAGGCGGTCGACGAAGGCACTATCGCCAGCATTGAAGTGGACGAGGGGACCGAGGGCGTGGCCGTCGGCACCGTGATTGCGATGCTCGCAGGCGAGGGCGAAGACGTCGAGGAAGCGGCGAACGCCGCGCCGTCCGGCGAGAGCGAGGATAGCGACGACGAGGGGAAGGGCGACCGGCAGGCGCCCTCCGACCGCACCACCGCCAAGGACGCAAAGGATGCGAAGCCCGCCTCGGCAAAGACGCAGGAACTGCCGCAATCGGCCCCCGCGCCGAAGGTGGACGGCGACCGCATCATCGCCTCCCCGCTCGCGAAGCGGATCGCGGAGCAGGAGGGCATCGACCTCGCCGATGTGACCGGCTCCGGCCCGAATGGCCGGATCGTGAAAGCGGACCTCGAAGGCGCCAAGAAAGGGGAAGCGAAGCCAGCGAAAGCGGCGACGAAACCCGACGGCACCGGCGAGATGGAGCAGCCGCGCACCCCGGCGAAGACGCCGGCCGAAAGCGAGTACGGCGCGCCTTACGAGGAAGAGAAGCTTTCCAACGTGCGCAAGGTCATCGCCCGCCGCCTGACCGAGAGCAAGCAGCAGGTCCCGCACTACTACCTGTCGATCGACATCCGGCTCGACCCGCTGCTGGACCTCAGGAAGCAGCTCAATGCCGGGCTGGAAGCGGACGGGGTCAAGCTGTCGGTCAACGACCTGCTGATCAAGGCGCTCGCCCGTGCGCTGATGCGCGTTCCCGATTGCAATGTCAGCTATCAGGGCGACACGCTCCACCGCTACAGCCGCGCCGATGTCTCGGTCGCGGTCGCAGCGCCCAGCGGTCTGATCACGCCGATCATCACCGAGGCGGACAGCAAGGGGCTGGCGAAGATCAGCACCCAGATGAAGGAGCTGGCAGGCAAGGCGCGCGACGGGAAGCTGCAGCCGCACGAATACCAGGGCGGCACCGCCAGCCTCTCCAATCTCGGCATGTTCGGGATCAAGCAGTTCGACGCGGTGATCAATCCGCCGCAGGCGATGATCATGGCCGTCGGCGCGGGCGAGCAGCGCCCCTACGTGGCCGACGGCGCGCTGGCGGTAGCCACCGTGATGACCGCATCGGGCAGCTTCGACCACCGCGCCATCGACGGCGCCACCGGCGCGCAGCTGATGGAGGCGTTCAAGAGCCTCGTGGAGAACCCGATGGGGCTGGTGGTTTGACATTTGGACGTGAGTTGAAAGCTTTCGCAACTGCCACGTTGATGGCTGCGATCGTTTTTGACTCGATAGTATTTGCATACCTTCTTGCGACAGGAGACATGCAATTTAGTTCCGATAACATTTTCTTGTTTATCTATATCTATATTGCAAGTCTTATTCCGGTGGCGATTTCCGGATTTCTAATTGGCTTGCCGATCGCTATGATTTTGCGATGGATAGGTGTGATTTCAATCGTCCCGCTATTGATCCTGGCGACGATATCGGGTGGTTTAGTGAGCTTCATGACGATAGGGTTCTTTGGAAATTCGCAGTGGTTAATTCCTGGAATGTTTGCCGGTTTGTCCGCTGGAATTGTTTGGTGGGTCATCGCCGAGAACGCTGCGACCCGCGATGCCTGACCGTAACCCCCTCATCCGCGTCACCGCGATGCCGACCGACATGAACCCCTATGGCGGGGTGTTCGGCGGGTGGTTGATGAGCCAGATGGCGCTCGGCGCGGGCAGTCTTGCCAGCCGGATCGGCGAGGGCCGGGCAAATGTCGTCGCGGCCACCGATTTCGGCTTTCCCGCCGCGATGATGCAGGGCGACGAGCTGTCGATCTATTGCGAGGTCGAGCGCGAGGGCAACACCTCCATCACGATCGCCGCCGAGGGGATCGCGCGCGAGCGCCATGGCGAGGCGACCAAGCTGGTGTGCAAGGGCACCTTCGTGTTCGTCCTCACCCACGACGACGGCACCCCGCGCCCGGTGCGCGCGGCAGGCGCGGCAGCGCTGGATGGGGCGAACGATTGAGTACGCGCGCCACTCCTAGATCCGCTCGTCCTGAGCCTGTCGAAGGACCGCTCTTTCTTCGAGCGTGGCGCGGGAAGGCCAGTACGACCGTTGATGCTTCGCATCAGCTTCGCTTCCGCCACGCTCAGGGTGAGCGGTGTCGGCGAGGCTGTCCTACATCCGACGTCTCGTGCGATGTCGCGCCGATGGACATTCGCGCGGTCAGCCTCCCATCTCACCTGAATAAACCTCCGCAAACCGGCACATTTTTCCGCACCAGGACACTGTTCCAGGTGTTCCATCCTGTAGGACTTCAAGAAGGCAATCTCTCCCATGGCTGACCAATACGACGTCATCGTTCTCGGCTCCGGACCCGGCGGATATGTCGCCGCGATCCGCTGTGCGCAGCTCGGGCTGAAGACCGCGATCGTGGAGCGCGAGCTGCTTGGCGGGATATGCCTCAACTGGGGCTGCATCCCGACCAAGGCGCTGCTGCGTTCGGCAGAGATCAAGCACTACATGGATCACGCGAAGGATTACGGCCTGAAGGTCGCAGGCGAGATCGAGGCCGATCTGGAAGCGGTGGTGAAGCGCAGCCGCGGCGTCGCCAAGCAGCTTAACCAGGGTGTCACGCACCTGATGAAGAAGAACAAGATCGCGGTCCACATGGGCGAGGGCACGCTGACCGGCCCGACCTCTCTCACCGTCAAGGGCGAGAAGGGCGAGGAGAAGCTGACCGCCAAGCACATCATCGTCGCCACCGGCGCGCGGGCGCGCGACCTGCCCTTCGCCAAAGCGGACGGCAAGCGCGTTTGGACCTATCGCCACGCGATGACGCCGCCCGAAATGCCCAAGAAGCTGCTGGTAATCGGCAGCGGTGCGATCGGAATCGAGTTCGCGAGCTTCTACAACGACATGGGCGCGGATGTGACCGTGGTCGAGATGCTCGACCGGATCGTGCCGGTGGAGGACAAGGACGTCTCGACCTTCCTCGAAAAGAGCCTGACTAAGCAGGGCATGACGATTATGACCGGCGCGGGCGTGGAGGAGATCAAGGTTTCGGGCAGCGGCGTGAAGGCGCAGATCAAGGCGAAGGACGGCAAGGTTTCGGAAACCGAGTTCTCCCACTGCATCGTCGCCATCGGCATCGTGCCGAACACCGAGAACATCGGGGCCGAGAAGCTGGTCGAGATGGAGCGCGGCTTTATCCAGATCGACGATTACGGGCGCACCAAGTCCAAGGGGCTGTGGGCGATCGGCGACTGCACGCCCGGCCCGTGGCTGGCGCACAAGGCGAGCCACGAGGGCGTCACCACGGCAGAGGCGATCGCGAAGGAGCTGGGTAACAAGGACGTTCATCCGCACCCGCTCGACCGGGCGAATATCCCGGGCTGCACCTATTGCCATCCGCAGATCGCCAGCGTCGGCCTCACTGAGGAAAAGGCGAAGGAAGCGGGTTACGAGGTCAAAGCGGGCACTTTCCCCTTCATCGGCAACGGCAAGGCGATCGCGCTAGGCGAGGCGGAAGGCTTCACCAAAACGGTGTTCGATGCGAAGACCGGCGAGCTGCTGGGCGCGCATATGGTCGGTGCGGAAGTGACCGAGATGGTCCAGGGCTTCGTGGTCGGCAAGACGCTCGAGACCACGGAAGCCGAGCTGATGGGTACGATCTTCCCGCACCCGACCATCTCGGAATCGATGCATGAAAGCGTCCTCGCCGCATACGGGCGCGCGCTGCATATCTGACGCGCTACGCGCTTCGTCGCTTTTACTGGCACTCCCTCGCGTCCCGCCCGTTGGGTTCGCGAGAGGAGTTCCAACCGATGGAGTATGAAATCACCGACGATCCGCAAGGCCAGGACGGCGAGCCCGACACCCCCGATTACAACGACAAGAGCGAAGTGATCGACAAGCATCGCGCGCTCAAGAACCAGAGCAGCACGACGCCCGAGCATCACCCGAAGGGGCAACGCGAGGACCAGTCGCTGGTGCAGAAGGACAAGAAACGGAAATAGGGATTGCTGGCGGACAGGGTGGGATTCGAACCCACGAAGGGCTTGCACCCTTGCCGGTTTTCAAGACCGGTGCATTCAACCGCTCTGCCACCTGTCCGCGCTGGCGAGGTCGCTAGGCAAAAGTTTCGCGAATGTCACCCCGGCACGTGGCGTTCGCATTGGGCCATTGGCTGTTAAGGGATGATGTGAGAGGAGGGACCATGTCATTGTCGCGTCTGATCTTTTCCGCCCTTGTCTTCGCCCTGTCGGTCCCGGTGCCCGCACATGCGCAGGACATGCCGTTCGACGCCTATCTCCAGCTGCTGATCGCGAGGGCGCGGGGCGAAGGGGTGAGCGAGGCGACCATCCGCCGCATGACCGACGGGTTGACCCCGAACCCACGCGTCATCGAGCTTGACCAGGACCAGCCCGGGAGCTCGCGCGGTTCGGGCTTTCCGGCGCTTGCGCCTTATATCGCGCGGCATGTCGACAATGCACGCATCTCGCGCGGGCGCGAGGTGTCGAGCCAGACGCGCGGCCTCCAGCAGCAGGTGGAGGGGCGCTATGGCGTACCGGGCGAGATACTCCTCGCGATCTGGGGACACGAGACCAATTACGGCGGCTACAAGGGCGATTTTGATCTTGCGCGCTCGCTGGCGACGCTCGCCTGGGAGGGGCGTCGCCGAGACCTTTTCGCGACCGAATTCGTCGATGTGCTGAAGATCGCGGACAAGGGCTATCCGCGCTCCGAGCTGGTCGGCAGCTGGGCCGGAGCTTTCGGCAATCCGCAATTCCTGCCGAGCGTCTATCTGCGCCTTGCGACCGACGGCGATGGCGATGGGCGCGCGGATATTTTCAACAACCGTTCCGACACGCTGGCGTCGATCGCGCGCTATTTCGTCGATGCGGGATGGCGCACCGGGCAACCATGGGGCGTGCGCGCCTATGTGCCGGACGGTTTCGACGTCTCGCGCTATGCGACGAAGCTCGACGCGCCGGTCTGCGACCGGGTGCACGGGCGGCATAGCCAGTGGAAGACGGTTCGCGAGTGGCGCGATCTCGGCGTGCAACCGCAGCGCGCGCTGGGCGACGACGTCCTCGCCTCGCTGTTCCAGCCCGACGGGGCGGGTGCGCCCGCCTGGCTCTTGACCTCAAATTACCGGGTTATCCTCGAATATAACTGCTCAAATTACTACGCGATGAGTGTGGGATTGCTTGCAGATGAGATTGCCCGATAACGTCCTGCGCGCGGTGTGAGGTGGTTTGCTAACCGCGCTCATGGCCGCTTGCACGAGCGGCGGGTGACGGGGCAAGACACGCTATCACCGACCGGATCGACGGCTACGTGGAAGCAAGCGAGGGCATCCATCGCGTTCGCACCGGCCCCAACGCAACCCGTGGAAAGGCCGAAGCGGCGCTCGCCAAGGTACGGGCGGCAGGCTATAGCGACGCCCGCGTGTTTACAGCAGGTTGAACCGCCGGCCCCGCCGGCGGGCGGGAGCTAGGGTGAGTTCGAAACTGAAGAGAGCAATCGTCTCGGTCGTAACGGCTTTTTGCCTGACCGTACCTGCGGTCGCCAAGGACGACGTGCCATCGCTTCCCGATGCAAATGATGCCCCGATAGCGCTGCTGGTCGATGCGGGCAGCGGGCAGGTTCTGTTCTCGAGAAATCCCGATCTGCGCTTCATGCCCGCCTCCATCACCAAGGTAATGACGGTCTACACGGCCTTCCGGTTGGTCAGGGAGGGGAAGCTGTCGCTGGTGCAGCATTTTCCCTATACAGATACCGCGTTCGCCGAATGGGATCGCAAGGGCTCCAGCCTGTTCCTCCCGCGCGGAGCGAATCCGAGCGTCGATCTGCTGCTGAGGGGCATCACGACCGTTTCGGCCAATGACGGCGCTGTCGTTCTGGCGGAAGGGGCGGGGGGCTCCGTCGCGGGGTGGACCCGGATGATGAATGCGAATGCGCGTCGACTGGGCATGCGCGATAGCCATTTCAACACGCCCAATGGCTGGCCGGACCAAGGCGGGACCTTCGTGACGGCGCACGATCTGGTGATCCTCGGCCGCGCGATGGTGAACGATTATCCGACGCTGTTTCGCCGCTATGTTGGCAAGCCGGGTATGCGGGCCTTCGGCATCGCGCAGGACAATCACGATCCGATCCTGGGCAAGGTCGAGGGCGCGGACGGGATCAAGACCGGCTTCACCAACCAGGCGGGCTATGGCTTCCTGGGCACGGCGGAGCGCGACGGACGCCGCCTGATGCTGGTCGTGGCGACCAGCGACACCTGGCGTCAGCGCAATGCCGCTGCCCGCGATCTGATGGAGTGGGGTTTCGCCCGCTTCGCTAATCAGAACCTGTTCCCGGCGGGCAAGCCGATCGCGATGGCGCGGGTCCAGAACGGTTCGGCCAGCGAGCTGCCGCTGATTGCCCCGCGACCGGTGCGACTCTCCGTGCCCCAGGGCAACACGGGACCGGTGAAGGTCGAACTGCTTTACGACGGGCCGCTGGAGGCCCCGATCGCGAAAGGCGAGGAGGTCGCCCGGCTCAAGCTGACGGCACCGGGCCTCGAACCGTCCACCGTCCCGCTGGTCGCGGGCGAGGCGGTGGAACGGGCCGGTCCGCTGCGTCGCATCGTCAACGGCTTTTCCGCTTTCCTGCGATGACACCGGGACGGTTCATTGCTTTCGAAGGGGGGGAGGGGGCCGGCAAATCTACGCAGGCGCGGCTACTGGCCGACCGCTTACGAGATGCGGCGATCGACGTCGTCATGACCCGTGAGCCCGGCGGCACACCGGGTGCGGAGGCTATTCGCACGTTGCTGCTCGATCCACCGGGCGAAGGGTGGGGCGCGCGCGCCGAGGCGCTGCTGTTCGCCGCCGCACGGGCAGACCATGTCGAACGGCTGATCCGCCCCTCGCTGGCCGCGGGAAAATGGGTAGTATGCGACCGCTTCGTCGATTCGAGCCGTGCCTATCAGGGCGGGGCGGGGGGCTTGGGAGACACGGCGATCGTCGGTCTCCACGGCTTCGGAAGCGAGGGGCTGCGGCCCGATCTCACCCTACTCCTGCAAGTTTCCGCGGCCAGCGCCTCGACGCGCCTGGCGCAGCGGGACGGCGGGCGTTCGGATGCCATCGGCGGGCGCGATGCCGCCTACCATGCTGCCGTCGCCTCGTCCTTCGCCGAGATTGCGGAAATCGAGCCGACCACGACCGTGCAGATCGACGCCGACGCAGACGCCGCGACCGTGGCCGACCGTATATGGACCGTCGTCGCGCCTCTGGCAGAGGGCAGCCGGTGATGCAGCCAGGCCACGAAGCCGCCTGGCGCGAATGGAACGCAGCCCGTTCGGGCGCGCGGATGCATCATGCTTGGATACTCGCGGGCAAGCAGGGCCTCGGGAAGCGGGCCTTTGCAAACGCGGCCGCGCGCTCGCTGGTGGGCGCGGAAGAGGGCGCGCAGCATCCCGACATCCTCACCCTGACCCACCCGCCGAAGGACGACAAGGAAGACCGCAAGCGCGCGGACGGCAAGCCTTACGAGCGCGCGCGCAGCATCCGCATCGCCCAGATCCGCGAGATGCAGCGCCGGCTCGCGACCCGGCCGACCCTGGGCGAGCGCCGCGCGATCGTGATCGATCCCGCCGACGATCTGGAGCGCAACGCGGCGAACGCCCTGCTCAAGAGCCTGGAGGAACCGCCGCAGGGCACGTTTTTCCTGCTGGTGTCGCATCGCCCGGCGCGCCTGCTCCCCACCATCAGGTCGCGCTGCCGCATCCTGCGCTTCGCCCCGGTCGGCGAAGACGCGATCCTCGCTTTCCTGGCCGAAGCCGCGCCAGAATCCGACGACGCGTCGCGGCGGGCGGCGGCGGCCGGTGCGGGCGGCTCCCCCGGCGCGGCGCTCACTTTCATCGAGCAGCAGCTGGCCCCGGTGGAGGAACTGATGCGCCGTCTGGTTCGCGAGGGCGACCGGGATTTCGCGCTGCGCGGCAGGCTGGTAGACGCGATCGGCAACCGGCCCGACCGCACCCGGCTGCAGGCGATATTCGACCTGTCGCGCAACGTCTTGCGGGACGAGGCCGTCGGCGCGCAGGGTCCGACGCTCGCCGCCGTGGCGGATGCGCACGCCGCCATGGTCGCCCTGGCGGCCCAAGCCCCGACCTACAATTTCGACCCCGGCTTCCTTTCGACCGAAATCGGCGGGTTGCTCGCATCGGCCGCCGGGCATAGGAGCACGGCCGATGTCTGATCCTTACTATATCACCACCGCCATCAGCTATCCCAACGGACCGCCGCATATCGGCCATGCCTACGAGGCTATCGCGGCCGATGTCATCGCTCGTTTCCAGCGGTTTCGCGGGCGCGAGGTGCGTTTCCAGACCGGCACCGACGAACACGGGTTAAAGATGGCGCGCAAGGCGGAGGAGCAAGGCAAGAAGCCGCGCGAGCTGGCGGACGAGATGTCCGGCCGGTTCCGCCGCATGTGCGATGCGCTCGACATCTCCTACGATCGCTTCATCCGCACGGTCGATGCCGATCACCACCGCGCCAGCCAGGCGATCTGGCGCGCGATGGAGGCCAAGGGCGACCTCTACCTGGATCGCTACGAGGGCTGGTATTCGGTCCGCGACGAGGCGTTCTACGACGAGAAGGAATTGGTCGACGGGGAAGGGGGGGAGCGTCTTTCCCCGCAAGGCACTCCAGTCGAATGGACCGTCGAGGAAAGCTGGTTCTTCCGCCTGTCGAGCTATCAGGAGAAGCTGCTGGCCCTGTTGCGCACCCCCGGGTTCCTCGAACCGGAAAGCCGGCGGAACGAGATGATCGCGTTCGCCGAAGGCGGCCTGCGCGATCTTTCGATCAGCCGGACCAGCTTCGACTGGGGCGTGAAGGTGCCGGGGAGCGACGACCACGTCATGTATGTTTGGGTCGATGCGCTGACGAATTACATTACAGGGCTCGGCTACCCGGACGATACCGAAATGTGGCGCAAGTTCTGGCCCGCCGACCTGCATTTGATCGGAAAGGACATCGTTCGCTTTCACACGATCTACTGGCCGGCTTTCCTGATGAGCGCCGATCTGCCGACCCCGAAGAAGGTGTTCGGCCACGGCTTCCTGCTCAATCGCGGGCAGAAAGAATCGAAATCGCTCGGCAATGTCACCGATCCGCTGACCCTTGCCGACAGCTTCGGCGTCGATACGCTGCGCTACTTCCTGCTGCGCGAGGTCGCGTTCGGCCAGGACGGCAGCTATTCGCCGGAGGCGATCGTGACGCGCGCCAATGCAGAACTGGCGAACAGCTTCGGAAATCTCGTACAGCGCACATTATCCATGATTCACAAGAACATGGATGGTGTTCTTGAGGATTTCTCTCCGGATGGTGTCGATCGCAGTCTGCTGACCGTGGTGCAGGATGCCTGTCGTGAGGCTTTGCCGGAGGCTTTCGAGAGGCTGGCGTTCTCGACCGGGCTCGAAGAGTGGATGCGCGCGGTCTTCGCCTGCAACCAGTATGTCGACGAGCAGGCTCCATGGGCGCTGCGCAAGACCGATCCCGATCGGATGAAGGCCGTGTTGCAGACGCTGCTGATCGCGATCCGTGATCTCGCGCTGGCGGTGCAGCCGGTCATCCCGAACAAGGCGAAGGCCGTGCTCGATGCCGTGGGCTGCGAACCGGAGCGGCGCGGCTTCGCCGATCTCTCAAACGAGGGGTGGTTCGGCGCTCTGGTCGCCAGCGGTCATCGCATCGCCAAGCCGGAGCCGATCTTCCCGCGCCTCGAACTGCCGCAAACGGACGCCGCCTGATGCTGATCGATAGCCACTGCCACCTCGAATACGAAGGTCTGGTCGAGGATCAGGCGGCGGTGCTCGATCGCGCGCGTGCGGCCGGGGTCCACGGCTTTCTGAACATCTCCACACGCCAGTCGGAATGGGACCGCGTGGTCGGTACGGCGCAGCGCGAGCCGGATGTATGGGCCAGCGTCGGGATTCATCCGCACGAGGCGGACGCGCACGAGGATCTCGGTCGCGAGGCGCTGCTGGTGGCGACGCAGCAGGATCGCGTCATCGGCATCGGCGAAACCGGGCTCGACTATTATTACGACAAGTCCGACCGCCAGGTGCAGCAGGCGCTGTTCCGGATGCACATCGGCGTGGCGCGCGAGACCGGCCTGCCGATCATCATTCACACGCGGGACGCGGAGGACGATACGGCCGCGATCCTGGCCGATGAAATGGAGCAGGGCGCGTTCCCTGCGCTGATCCATTGCTTCACCGCATCGGCGGAGTTCGGACAAAAGGTTCTCGATCTGGGACTGACGATCTCGCTGTCCGGCATCGTCACATTCAAGAATGCCAAGGATTTGCAGGAAGTGGCCAAGGGCGTGCCCGCCGATCGGCTGCTGGTCGAAACCGATAGCCCGTTCCTCGCGCCCGTACCCAATCGAGGCAAGACTTGCGAACCGGCCTTCGTGCGGGACACCGCGACATTTGTCGCCGAGCTTCGGGGCGTCCCGCTGGACGGCCTGGCCGAAACAACCACCGCCAATTTCCACCGTCTGTTCACTCGGGCGAAGGCGTGAAGGTCACGCTGCTCGGTTCGGGCACCTCGACCGGGGTTCCCCGCAGCAATGGCGACTGGGGTGCCTGCGACCCGGACGAGCCCCGGAATCATCGGATGCGCGTCTCGATCATGGTCGAGAGCGACGAGGGCAAGCGGATCCTGGTGGACACCTCGCCCGATCTGCGGCGCCAACTGCTCGACAACGACATCGCTTCCGTCGACGGCGTGTTCTGGACCCACGACCATGCCGACCACTGCCACGGGATCGATGATTTACGGTCGCTCCGTTACGGACGTTCAGGGCCGATTCCGGGCTACGGAACCGAAGAAACGGTCAGGCGGCTGCGCGCGCGCTTCAGCTACGTTTTTGCCGGCGAATATGGTTATCCGACCATTGTCGATCTCGACACGCTCGATCGACTGAGGATTTTCGCGGGCTTCGGTATAGGTTGGTGTCGTATGCCGCACGGACCCGCGAAGAGCACCGGTTTCCGGTTCGAAAACGATGGAAAGACAATCGGTTACGCAACGGATTTCAGCGAAATTACAGCCGATATGATTGAAGTGTTCGGCGGGGTCGACGTGCTGGTTTGCGACTGTTTGCGGCGCGATCCGCATCCAACGCATGCTCATCTCGCGTTGGCGCTGGATTTGGCCAAGCGATGCCGGGTTGGAAAACTCGTCCTGACGCATTTGGACAAATCGATGGATTACAGAGCGTTGCAGGCTGAAGTTCCCAAGGGTGTTATCGTCGGCCACGATGGACTGGTGGTGGAAGCATAATGGGCAACGACGTGCTCCAGATTGTGGTGCTACTTGGCTGGCTTATCCTGGCGGCGGGCGCGTTTGCATCCTTTCGGCTCGACTGGCGCTCCGGTTTGCGCTTGGCGCTCGTCTGGGCCGCGATTTTCACAGGGCTCGCGATTGTCATCTCGATGATTGTTTGAGGAGCAAATCAGGCGCCGGCCCACGCTGGATATATATCATTTAACATAATATATATTATCAATCTCGTTTTGAGGTGGTGAGAGAGTTCCCCGACATGCTGGAGTCCGGCTCGCTCACCGGTTAGGCAGCGCACATGACCAAGCCGATCGAACGACTGCTCGAAATCATGGCCAGGCTCCGCGATCCGGAGACCGGATGCGACTGGGATCGCGCGCAGACTTTCGCGACGATCGCACCGTACACGATCGAGGAAGCGTACGAAGTGGCCGACGCCATCGAACGCAGCGCGATGGACGACTTGCACGAGGAACTCGGCGACCTGCTTTTCCAGGTCGTTTTCCACGCCCGCATGGCCGAGGAAGCCGGCGCGTTCTCTTTCGACGACGTCGCGCAGGCCATCGGCGACAAGATGGTGTCACGCCACCCGCATATTTTCGGCGCTGAATCCGACCAGGCCATGACGGAAGACCGTTGGGAAGCGTTGAAAGCGACAGAACGCGACAGCAAAGGCGCGACCAGCTCGATGGACGGGGTCGCCGGTGCGTTGCCCGCGCTGCTCAGGGCGGAAAAGCTGCAAAAGCGCGCGGCTCGCGACGGGTTCGACTGGCCGGATGTCGACGGCCCTCGCGCCAAAGTTCGCGAGGAGATGGACGAACTCTCCGAAGCAGCGACAGCCGAGGATCGGGTGGAGGAAGCCGGCGATTTGCTGTTTGCCGCGGTCAACCTTGTCCGAGCCTACGGTGTCCCGGCGGAAGAGGCATTGCGCGCCGCCAATAGGAAGTTCGAGCGGCGCTATCGCGCGATGGAAAACCTGGCCGGCGGTTCGTTCGCCGAGCTCGATCTGGACCAGCAGGAAGCGCTCTGGAACCGCGTCAAGAAAACCGCCCAGCGCACCTCGTGATAGCACGCAGGCGGCCCCGCCGCATGTTCACGCGGCGTCGGTAGCGGAGAGGGACCGAAACCGCCCGTATTCCCTGGGTGTCAGGCGGACGCTCAATCGCGCTACCAATCCGCCTTCCTCGTCGGACTGGGACAGGACATGGCCGTGTTGGTGGAGCCACGCCAGGCGCTTGCCATCGGTCGCCGGCAAAGCCAGCTCGTAGCACCGCGCATCGGCTGTCAGTATCGCGTCGATGCGCGTGCGCAGGTCGTCTATGCCCTCTCCTCTGGCTGCGGAAATGGGCACTACGTTCGGATCGTTCGCGGCCGCCTGGCCGAACTCCTCGCGCGTTTCCGGATCGAGGAGGTCCCTCTTGTTCCACGCTTCGACGACCGGCGTCGGTTCGTGCCCGTCCTCACCCTCCCCCACCCCGACCCCAAGGTCGGCGAGCACATCGAGCACCTGCTGCTTCTGCGCCGCGTTTGCCGGATTGGCCATGTCGCGCACATGGACGATGACATCGGCAGCAACGACCTCTTCCAGCGTAGCGCGAAATGCCGCGACGAGTTGTGTCGGCAGGTCCGAAATGAAGCCCACCGTGTCGGACAGGATGACCTTCTCCATCCCCGGCAGCTCGATCGCGCGCATGGTCGGATCGAGCGTTGCGAACAGGAGATCTTCCGCCATAACGTCCGATCCCGTCAGCCGGTTGAAAAGCGTCGATTTACCGGCATTGGTGTAACCCACGATCGCGACCAGAGGCCACGGCGCCCGCTCTCGCCGATCGCGATGCAGGGAACGGGTCTTGCGAACCTGTTCGATATCCCGCCGCAATCGGGCCATGCGCTGGCGGATCATTCGCCGGTCGGCCTCGATCTGCGTTTCGCCCGGCCCGCCCAGGAAGCCGAAGCCACCCCTCTGCCGCTCGAGGTGGGTCCAGCTGCGCACGAGGCGACTGCTCTGGTAATCGAGGTGCGCCAGCTCGACCTGCAAGCGGCCCTCCGCCGTCGCGGCCCGTTCGCCGAAGATTTCCAGGATCAGGCCGGTCCGGTCTATCACCTTGCGCTTGAGTGCGTCTTCCAGATTGCGCTGCTGAATCGCGCTCAACGCGCCATCGATAATCACGAGTTCGATTTCGTGCTGCTCGCACTCGGTGCCGATCCGTTCGACCTGACCGGCGCCAAACAGTGTGTTCGGCCGGACGTCGCGTACCGGAAGAACGTAGCTATGGGCGATCTCGATGCCGATGGCGAGCGCGAGCCCGCACGCCTCTTCCAGCCGCTCCTGCGCGCCCAGTTCGTAATCGGCTCCGCGAATATCGGGGCACACGACTAACGCTCGCGCGCCCGAGGTCACCTCTCCCAGCAGGTCGTCGTCCAGGTTCAGCGGCTCAGCCCTCTTCATCGGGGCTGCCGTCGTCGGCGTCCCCTTCCCATTCAGTCAAGTCCACCGGGCTGGCCGGCTGAATGGTCGACACCGCATGCTTGTATGCCAGCTGGACGTAGCCGTCGCGCTCCAAAAGCGTGCAGAACAGGTCATAGGCAGCGATCCGGCCCTGGAGCATGACGCCATTCACCAAGAACATGGTCACTTGCACCTCGGCCTCGCGCACCCGGCTCAGGAACACGTCCTGCAACAGGCGCTGCTTCGCGCTGCCGTCCTTACTCCCGAACTGTTCGGCTTCCATCGGTTGGCCCGGCATGATGGTGCTGATCGCGTGTTTGTAGACCAGCTGAGATTGGCCATCCCGACGCAGGAGCAGCGAGAAATTGTCGAACCAGGTGACGATGCCCTGCAGCTTCACGCCCTTGACCAGAAAGACGGTGACCGGCGTCTTTTGACGACGCAGCAGATTGAGGAATGCATCCTGCAGGTTGCCCGGCGCTGGCGCGGGTTTGGGCGGCTCCTTCTTCGGCGCTCGCGGCTTGACGGTCAGGGTCTTTCCTTCGGCCACTTGTTCGGCTCCTGTTATGGGCGACCCGTTAGCCGGGCCGCGATCTGGAAGGGTACCGATCAGGTACCTACCGGGAAAATAAGGCGCTGGTGCTAAAGAGAACGCCCTTCGTCAAATGTGGATGATGGACGCGGGTTCCGCAAGCCGGCACATCATTCTTCCTTGCGATCGGACATGCCGAGTATTTTCAACTTTCGGTGCAGGGCCGATCGTTCCATCCCGATGAAGGTAGCGGTCTTCGAGATGTTGCCGGAGAAGCGGCGGATCTGGATCGTCAGATACTCGCGTTCGAAGGTTTCCCGCGCCTCACGCAAGGGAACGCCCATCAGCGAAGCGAGCCCGGGAGCGCCCCCGATCTTTCCGCTCGTTACCTCGCTGGGGAGCATGTCGGGCTCGATCTTCTCCAGCCGTTCGCGCGGCGACAGGATGATCGTGCGCTCGACCACATTGCGGAGCTGTCGCACATTGCCCGGCCAGTCGTATGCCTGAAGCGCGGCCATCGCCTCTTCGCTGATGGAGGGAGGCGCGATGCCCTGCTCGGCCGCGTACCGGGTGAAGAAATGGTCGGCCAGCGCGGGTATATCGTCCCGGCGTTCGGTCAGCGATGGAACGGTGACCGGCACGACGTTGAGGCGGTAGAACAGATCCTCGCGAAACCGCTTCTCGTCGATCTCCGCCTGGAGATCGCGCGAGGTCGACGAGACGACCCGCATGTCGACGCCGATCTGCCGGGTTCCGCCGACCCTGACGAAGCTCTGTTCCGTCAGAACGCGGAGGATCCGCGCTTGGGTCGACAGCGGCATGTCCGCAACTTCGTCAAGGAACAGGGTTCCACCGTCCGCCAGTTCGAGCAATCCGGCACGAACCAGTTTTCCGTCGGCTTCCTCTCCGAACAATTCCTGCTCGAACCGTTCCGGCGTGATGCGGGCGGAGTTCACTACGACAAAGGCACTTTCGGCCCGCGGGCTCCAATTGTGCAGAAGGCGCGCCGCCACTTCTTTACCTGCTCCCGCCGGGCCGGTGATCAGCACCCGGCTGCCGGTGCCTGCCACGCGCTTCAGGGTAGCGCGAAGCTGGTTCACCACCGCCGAATTGCCGGTAAATTCCTCCCCGCCGGGAGTGTCCTGCCGCAGTCGTTCGTTTTCACGGCGAAGCCGATCTGTCTCGGTCGCACGCGCGACGAGGAGCAGCAGGCGCTCCGCCTCGAACGGCTTTTCGATGAAATCCATCGCCCCGCGCGAAACCGCGGATACCGCAGTATCGATATTGCCGTGCCCTGAGAAGACGATCACCGGCAGGTTGGGCTCGCGCAGCTTGATCGCGTCGAGCACTTCGAGACCGTCGAGCTTGCTGCCGTGCAACCACACATCCAGCAGAACGAGGCTGGGGCGCTTCTCGTCGACCATGTCGAGCGCGGTTTGCCCGTCGGCGGCGGTCCGGCACTCGTACCCCTCGTCACTGAGTACACCCGAAACGAGATCGCGAATATCGCGTTCGTCATCCACGACAAGTATTTCGAGCGCCATCAGAGCGTCCTCATTTCAGTTCTCATGTTGATCATTCGGCGGCTTCCGTTGCCAGGGCGTTCGGGTCCCGCGCGAAGCTGAGCACCACCCGGGTTCCGCCCCCTTCGACCCGGCGGAAAGCCATGTCGCCCCCATGTTCCTCGACGATCTTGTTCACGATCGCGAGGCCCAACCCGGTGCCCTTCTCGCGCATCGTCACATACGGCTCGACGATCCGTTCCGGTTCGTTGGGCAGGCCGACGCCATTGTCCTCGACAGTGATCGATAGCAGCGTCTCTCCCGCATCGACCGTCACGCCGACCCTGCCCCGATAGTCGGGCTCTGCCCCCCTCGCCCGCGCCTCGACCGCCTCGACCGCGTTCTTGAGCACGTTCGTCATCGCCTGGCCGAACTGGTGGCGATCGCACTCGATCCGCAAATCGTCATCGATCGCCAGCGCGAGGGCGAAATCGACTGCCGGGTGCGCGACCTCCTGCAGGAACAGCGACTGCCGAACCAGGTCGGCCGGATCCTCGCGCCGGAAGACCGGCTTGGGCAGACGCGCGAAAGAGGAAAACTCGTCCACCATGTTACGCAACGTGCCGACTTGCCGAACGATCGTACTGGTAAGCTCATCGAACAGATCGCCGTCATTGGCGATCTGCTTGCGATAGCGGCGCTTCAGCCGTTCGGTCGCGAGCTGGATCGGGGTCAGCGGATTCTTGATCTCGTGCGCGATCCGGCGGGCGACGTCGGACCAGGCGGCCTGACGCTGGTCGAGCAGCTGGCGCGTGATGTCCTCGAAAGTGACAACATGCCCGGTACTGGAACTGGTCACCCGAACGGCCAGCGTCATGATTTTCTTGTCGCGTTCGTGGGAGACGACCCCACCCTTCGCCCCGCTTTCGACCATCGCGGCGATGGCGGGGCTGATATCCTCCAGCGGCTTGCCCGCAGCCTCGATCTCTTCCTTGCCCAGCAACACCGCGCGGGCGGAGGGGTTCATCAACAATATCTCGCCGCTGCCATCGGTGGAGATGATCCCCGACGTGATCGATTCGAGCACCGCTTCGATGAATCCTCGTCGTTCGTCGAGTTGCCGGTTGGCCGACACCAGAGCGTCGGTCTGCTTCTCCAGTTGCGCGGTCATCCGGTTGAACGCACGGTTGAGCAGACCGACTTCGTCGCCGCCGCGGCGTTCCTCGACGCGCATGGCGAAGTTGCCCGCCCCCACCTTGCGGGCCGCGGCGACCAGATCGGTCAATGGCTCCACCTGCCGGTCGGCGAAGCGAAGCGCGAACCACACCGCGAGGCCCACCAGCAGAAGGCTGACGAAGAACAGCGCCAGGTTGAACTGCAATTGCAGGGCGCGCGCCCGCGCGGTCAGCGCGTCGTAGGATGCGACGACCGAGCTCGCTTGCTTCCACTGACTGAAGGACAACGCCTCAGTATTGCGCGCGTTGTAGAGGTATATTCCGGCTTCGCGATCAATGGGCGTGATCGCCTCGATCCGCGTTGGATCGGCGAAAACGGCCTCCGTCTCTCCGCGCTCGAACAGCGGCAAAGCGCGCTCGCCCGCCTTGGCCGGTTCGTTCCCCTCGGTAAGCCCGATCGCGAGCGCGGTCGTCATTCGGCCGTCGGGGAAAGCCTGCAGAATCGCAGATTCGTTGATATCGCGACCCTGCATCTGGTCGCTGTAACGGCTGAGGAATTCGCGGTCCCCGAGGTCCGGCGACTCCTGCCGCTGCAACAGAAACAGGATGTCGCCCGCCATCGAATAGGTTTCGTTCTTCACCTCGAGCTGGTTCTGCTCGAAATAGCCGCGCGCCAGGCGATTGGCCTGTTCCATGACCCCGCGCGACTCTCCCGACATCCAGAAATCGACGCCCGACTGGAACAGGAATGCGGCGAAAGCGGAAACCAGCAAGGTGGGGACCGCAGCGATGATGGAGAACAGGAACACCAGGCGGGTGTGCAACCGCGCCGTACTGCCGGCAGCGCGCCGACGGGCAAGGCGCCGTCCGCCCAGCACCAGCAGCACCATCGTGGGCAGGAGGGTGCCAACCAGCAGGGCCGCCACCTGGCTCGCCATCAGGATATGGTCCGAATCCGACCGACCGCTGAACGCGAGCCAGGTCGTGCCGACCATGATCACGAACGCCACCGACGCCCCGATCTCGAGCACGGTAAAAATGTCCGCCCGACGCATCGACATGAGCTTGCGCTTGGCGAAGGATGCGCTTGCTGAATTGCGTGGGGGGGTGACGCTTACCATCGTTGCGCATTAACAACGCGCATGTTGCCTAAATGCAAGCAGCATTTGCGGCGTAGCCGGGCGTCAGGCGCTCGCGGAGAACGCCTCGGCGGAAATTCCCAGATCGCTCAACCGTTTGCGCAACGTGTTGCGATTGATCCCGAGCATCTCGGCAGCGCGGAGCTGATTGCCCCCCGTCTTTCGCAGCGCATATTCGAACAGGGGCCGTTCGAAGGTCGCGAGCGCGGCGCGATACAGCGTTCCGTCGGCTGGCGCGGCGTGAGCGATCCAATCGTCGATCGCGCGCGAGATGGGCAATCCGTCCGCCCTTTCGTCGACGGGCTGTTCTGCTCCCAGAACCTCGTCGATCACCGAAACGTCGATCGTCTCGTCGCGCGCCATGAGCGCGAGACGATAGACCACGTTGCGCAGCTCGCGCACATTGCCACGCCACCGGCGCTGGGCGAGCCGCTCGATCGCGTCATCGTTCATGCGCCGGTTCGGCAGACCCTCCTCCGCCGCCCGGGCGAGGAAATGGCGGACTAGCAGCGGAACGTCGTCCCGGCGCGCCCGCAGCGGAGGCAGTTCGATCGGCACGACATTCAGGCGATAGTACAGATCCTCGCGAAACGATCCTTCCGCGATCATCGGTGCCAGGTCGCGGTTCGTGGCGGCGACGATGCGCACATCGACCGCGATATCGTGACGACCGCCCACGCGGCGGATACGGCCGGACTGGAGGGCTCGCAGCAGGCGGGTCTGCGCCTCGGCCGGCATGTCGCCGATCTCGTCGAGGAACAGCGTGCCGCCATTGGCCTGCTCGAACTTGCCGATCGCCCTGGAGGCGGCACCGGTGAAGGCGCCTTTCTCGTGCCCGAACAATTCGCTTTCGATCAGGTCGCGCGGAATGGCCGCGGCATTGACGGCGATGAAGGGGCCCGATTTGCGATGACCCAACTGGTGAATTGCTTCCGCGACCAGCTCCTTGCCGGTGCCGCTTTCACCCAGGACAAGGACGGTCAAATCGTTGCGCAGAACGCGCGTGATCATGCGGAAGACGCCCTGCATGGCCTGGCTGCGTCCGACCAGGGGCAAGGCGGTTTCCGCCTCCTGTCCTCGTTCCGTCGGGGCTCCTTGGTCCTTGACCGCCTGCTCCACCGCGCGGACCACGTCGTCGAGGTCGAACGGCTTGGGGAAATACTCGAACACCTCGTTCTCGCTCGCACGGACCGCCGTATCGAGGGTGTTTTGCGCCGAGATCACGATGACCGGCAGTGATGGATGCGCCGCCCGCACCGGGGCGAGCGAACCGATCCCGTCGCCATCGCCTAGCATCACGTCGGTCAGCATCACGCCATACCGATGGCGTTCGAGCAGCGCGTCCCGCCCCGCCAGCTCGGTACAGTGATCGACGGCATAGCCCTCCGCCTCCAGCGCGGAGACGATCACCGTGGCGATCGCGCGGTCGTCTTCCACCAGCAGGACGCGGCTGCTCATGCGGTTTTCTCCGGTCGGGGCGCGGCGGCGAGATGGAGCCGGAAATGCGTCAATCCCTCGCGCTCGTCGCGGCTGTGCGCAATGCGCCCTTCCATGTCGCGGACCAGCTTCCGCACCAGCGCCAGACCCAGCCCCTGCCCACCCTGCTTCGTCGTCACGAACGGTTCGAAGATCGTATCGCGCAAGGCCGGATCGATTCCCTGCCCGTTATCGGTCACCGTGATCTCGATCGGCAGCCGCACCGATCGCCCCGGATGGAGGGCATTCAGGATCAATCCGCTGGAAAACCGGGTGCGAATATCCACTCGTCCTGCCCCGCTCGCTGCGGCGGCATCGCGGGCGTTTCCGATCAGGTTTATGAGCACCTGCTGCAACGCGTCGCGACTGGCGAGCACGGCCGGCAGCGAGGGATCGAACTCCTCGCGGAACTCGACCTCGTCCAGGTCCCCCTGTTCCTCGGCTGACTGCACGACCGCCAGCGCGTTGCGGATGACCTCGTGCAGGTTGACCGGCTCCAGCGGGTCGGAGGTCCGACTGCCCAGCCGCTGCATACGATCCACTAGGCGGGCGATGCGGTCCACCTCGTCCCGTATCAAAGTCAGCAGGCCGACATCGGCCTCCGGCACCTTGCGGACCAGAAGCTGGCTCGCGCCGCGGATTGCCGAGAGCGGGTTCTTTATCTCGTGCGCCAGCACCGAAGGAGCGCTGGGCCGGGCATGCTCGCCCACATCCCCCATGTCGCGCTGTCCGATGTCGGAGAGTGTCATTACCCGCCAGCCCGGATGGCCCCCGACCGGAGACAGGGTGAGATTGACGTGCCGCGCCTCGTCCGCGACCTCGATCGATAGACCCCGGGCGGTCAGGCCCTCTTCCGACAGCTTGAGCCGCCGCAGAACGCGGGGATCGCTGATCTTCACCCAATCGAGCACCGGCTGCCCGCCAAGGCGCCGCATACTCGCGCCGAGCATGTTCTCGGCCGCCGCGTTCGCTTCCGCGATGCGGCTCTCCGGATCGAGCAGCAGCAGCGCGAAAACAAGATGGGCGAGCTGGGCCTGCGGGTCGGGCGGTCCCGCATGCGCCATGGTCATGCCGCGCGACGTCGCAGGAACGGGGCGTAGAAACGCTCCAGCTCGTCCAGCACCTGCGCCGGGTCCTCGATCACGTTGACCCGGTTCCGGAACTCGGCCGATCCGTGCATGCCCTTGGTGTACCAGCCAAGGTGCTTGCGCGCGATCTTCACGCCCACAGCGCGCCCGTAATGGTCGAGCATCCGCTCGTAATGCTCGACCAGGGTCGTGTACTGTTCGTCGAAGCTGGGGGTGTCCAGCGCCTCCCCGGTACGCCACCAGTGCATCACCTGCCCCAGCAGCCAAGGTTTGCCGTAGGCGCCCCGCCCAATCATCAATCCATCGGCACCTGACTGTTCCAGGGCGGCGGCCGCGTCCGCGATCGTGCAGATGTCGCCGTTGACGATCACGGGGATGGAAACCGCATCCTTCACCCGGCGGATGAACGACCAGTCGGCCTGTCCTTTGTACATCTGGTTGCGGGTGCGCCCGTGCACTGTGACCATCTTCACACCCAGATCCTGAGCGATGCGGGCCAGTTCGGGGGCGTTCAGGCTGGCATGGTCCCACCCCATGCGCATCTTGACCGTTACCGGCACGTCGACCGCCTTCACCGTCGCTTCCATCAGTCGCGTAGCCAGGGGAACTTCGCGCATCAGTGCGGATCCGGCGAGCTGGCCCACAACCTTGCGGACCGGGCATCCGAAATTGATGTCGATAATGGCCGCGCCATTGCCCTCCTGCAATTTTGCGGCCTCCGCCATCGAAGCGGGATCGCAGCCAACGAGCTGCATGGAGACCGGCTCCTCGGTACGGTCCCACTCCGCCTTCTGCACGCTCTGACGCGTCTCGCGGATGGCGGCCTCGCTCGCGATCATCTCCGTCACGTTGAGGCCCGAGCCGTAGCGGCGCACGAGAGTGCGAAACGGGAGGTCGGTGACGCCGGTCATCGGCGCTAGCACGACCGGCGTCTCGATCGTAACGGGGCCGACCGAGAGAGGTGACGGCGGACGGGGCGGAGCAGGGATCATAACGATGGGTCTGGTTGGTGCTTAAAATTTGGGCAGCGCCTATCGCATTGCGGCATCCTTCGCAAGCGGGTAGCGGGCCACCCGATGGACGACGGTTCCGTAGACACCCCATTCGCAGCGATCATCGTCGCGGCCGGTAAAGGCATGCGCGCGGGGCAAACCGTCCCCAAGCAATTCGCCCCGTGGCGCGGCGAGCCGGTGTTGCGGCATTCCGCAAGGGCCTTGTCGGCGGCTGGTGCCGATCCCCTCGTCATCGCCATTCCCCCTGGGGAGCATGAGGCCGCGATCGACGCGCTCGGCCCCGACATCGCAGCGCACCTGGTTGGAGGCGGCGAAACGCGCCAACAATCCGTGGCAAACGCGCTGGAGTTCCTCGCCGATCATCCGCCCGAGCGCGTCCTGATTCACGATGCCGCGAGGCCGCAAGTCGATCCGCAGGTGATCGGTCGGATTCTCGCCGCGCTGGAGGGCCACGACGGGGCGATCCCGGTGCTGCCGGTGGTCGACAGCCTCGTTATCGCGCGCGACGCCTGCATGGAAGCGCCCGCCGATAGAGACGCGATGCGCCGCGTCCAGACACCACAGGGCTTCCGTTTCGATGCCATTCTTGCCGCCCATCGCGGCTGGCAGGGGGAGCCTGCTGCCGGGGACGATGCGCAAGTCCTCCGCGCGGCCGGACACGAGGTCGCACTGGTCGAAGGGGACGAGCAGCTCGCCAAACTGACATTCGCAGGGGATTTCATGTCGGAAGCACCGCAGGTTCGCACGGGGATGGGGTTCGACGTCCACCGCCTCGAGCAGGGCGAAACGCTTTGGCTCGGCGGGATCGAGATCGCCCATACGCATGGATTGGCAGGCCATAGCGATGCCGATGTCGCCCTCCACGCGCTGGTCGACGCGCTGCTGGGAGCGATCGGGGATGGCGACATCGGGAGCCACTTCCCCCCCTCCGACCCGCAATGGAAGGGTGCGCCCTCCTCTCGCTTCGTCGAACATGCCGCCAGCCGGGTGCGAGAAGCGGGCTATAGTGTCGCGAATGTCGATCTCACCATCATCTGCGAGGCGCCGAAAATAGGCCCGCATCGCGAGGCGATGCGCACCCGGATCGCGCAGCTTCTATCCGTTGACACTGGCGCGATTAGCGTGAAGGCAACGACCACGGAACGGCTTGGTATGACCGGGCGTGGCGAAGGGATCGCGGCGCAGGCCATCGCCACGCTTATCCGCAGGTAGGAGGGTTTTCATGATGAAGCTTTCAGGTCTTCTTTTCGCCGGTATCCTGGCGGTGGCCGGCACTGGCGCGGCCCAGGCGCAGGACGCCGGCGACGCGCCGGTGGAACTCGATCCGGCACAGGTCAGCAGCGCGGTGCGTTATGCGATGCCGCTGGCGCTCGACGGGCTCTACGCAAGCTGCGCCAGCTCGCTCCCGCCGAAGGCCTACCTCCTCTTGCACCGGGACGGTCTCAAGACCCGGTTCACCAAGGCTTCCGAAGGTACGTGGAGCCAGGCGCGCGGTCTGATCATGCAATTGATGGACAAAAAAGGCGGCGAAGACCTGTCGTTCATGAAGAACATGCCCGACGATGCCATGAAGCCCTTCGTGGACGCGATGGTGACGCAGCTCGTCGCGGAGGAGATCGAGCCGGCCCAGTGTGTTGATATCGACAGGGTCATGGAACAGCTCGATCCTTTGCCTGCCGAAAACCTCGCCAATCTGGTCGGCGTCGTGGTCGATCTGGCGATGAAGGAAGAAAAGGGTCCGAAGCCGCTCGCAATCCCGATGGCACCGGCCCCCGAATGACCGTAATGCCCGCAGAACATCTCCTACCCGACGATATCTGCCTGCTCGCGCAGCAGGTGGTGAGAGCCAATACCGAGGCAGGTCGCAAGGTTACCGTGGCGGAAAGCTGCACCGGTGGTCTGGTATCGGCCGCCCTTACCGAAGTGCCCGGCTCGTCCGCCGTGTTCGAGCGCGGCTACGTCACCTATGCCAATTCGTCGAAGGAGGAGATGCTCAACGTCTCGTCCGACATTATCGAAACCTTCGGCGCGGTGTCGATTGCGTGTGTCTGGGCGATGGCGCAGGGCGCGCTCGAACGCAGCGGGGCGGACGTTGCGGTCGCGATCAGCGGAATCGCGGGACCTGGCGGCGGCACCGACACGAAGCCGGTCGGAACAGTGGTATTCGCGCGGGCGAAGAAGAGCTCCTCAGACGGCGGTCAGCCGGAGGGTGAGATGCGCAAGTTCGACGGCGCGACCCGCGCCGAAATCCGGCGTCAGGCGACGCTGTGCGCGCTGGAACTGCTGCTGCCATAAAGCGCTTGGGCGCGTTTTTCGAACGCCTCCACCATGCGGCGGAACGCGCGGTCGAAATACTGGCCCGCCAGCGCTTCGAACACCCTGTTCTTGAAGGTGAACTGGACGCAGAAATTGATGCGACAGCCACCATCGGCGGTGGGTTCGAAGCGCCATTCGTTTTCGAGATCGCGCAGCGGCCCGTCGACGTAGTTGACCTTCAGGAAATGCGGCCGGTCCTTCTCGACCCGCGACGTGAACCGCTCCCGGATCGCCTTGAAACCGACGACCATGTCCGCGACCATTTCGGTCTCGGCGTCCGAGCGCACGCGCGTTGCAATGACCCACGGCAGGAATTCCTTATACCGCCCGACATCGGCGACCAGATCGAACATCTGCTCGCAGGTAAACGGCAGCTCGCGCGTTTCGCGAATTCCCGGCATCAGGCGGCCTCCCCGCGCCGGCCCTCCGCCTTCGCCAGTTTGGCTTCGCGCGCAGCCTTCATCTGGGCGAAGTCATCGCCCGCGTGGTAGCTCGACCGGGTCAGCGGGCTGGACGCGACCTGCAGGAACCCCTTGGCCCGGGCGATCGCGCCGAAGGCATCGAACGCCTTCGGGGTGACGAAATCCTCCACCTTCGCATGGCGCGGGGTGGGCTGGAGATACTGGCCCAGGGTCATGAAATCGATGCCGGCGCTGCGCATGTCGTCCATCACCTGATGGACCTCCAGCCGCTGCTCGCCCAAGCCCAGCATCATGCCGGACTTGGTGAAGATCAGCGGATCGTGGGCCTTCACCTCCTCCAGCAGGCGGAGCGAGGCGTAATAGCGCGCGCCGGGGCGAATGGTGGGATAGAGGCGCGGAACGGTTTCCAGATTATGGTTGAAGACGTCGGGTCCGGCCGCACAGATCGCCTCGATCGCCGGGCGCATCTTGCCGCGGAAGTCGGGGGTCAGGATTTCGATGGTCGTGCCGGGCGTTTCGCGCCGCAGCGCCTCGATCACCTTCACGAACTGCCCCGCCCCGCCATCGGGCAGGTCGTCGCGATCGACGCTGGTGATGACGATATGCTCCAGCCCCATCTTGCCCGCCGCGACCGCGACGTTCTCCGGCTCCATCGGATCGACCAGCCGGGGCATCCCCGTCTTCACGTTGCAGAACGCGCAGGCGCGGGTGCACACGTCGCCCAGGATCATGACAGTGGCGTGCTTCTTCTCCCAGCACTCGCCGATATTGGGGCAGGCGGCCTCTTCGCACACGGTGTTGAGGTTGAGTTCGCGCATCAGCTTGCGCGTCTCGTGATAGCCCTTGCCGACCGGTGCCTTCACCCGGATCCAGTCGGGTTTGCGCGTGCGCTGCGGCCGGTCGGCCGGTGTCGTGGGAGCCGAGGAGAGATCGTTCATGCCGCCCACTTAGGCATCGCCCTTGCCACTGGCAATGGCGGCAGGCATGGGAATGGGCATGATCCAGACCGACTCACCGGACCTCGATGCCCTGATCAAGGGATACCGCGATTTTCGCGAAAAAGGCTGGGCCCCGTATCGCAAGCGCTGGGCCGAACTGCGGCAGGGGCAGAACCCCCAGGTGATGGTCATCGCCTGTTCCGACAGCCGCGTCGATCCCGCGCAGATCTTCGATGTCGATCCGGGGCAGATTTTCGTGGTGCGCAACGTTGCCGCCCTGGTCCCCCCGTTCGAGACGACGCCCGGCCAACACGGCGTTTCAGCGGCGCTGGAATTCGCGGTCCAGGTGCTGAAGGTGAAGGAAATCGTGGTCATGGGCCACGGCATGTGCGGCGGGTGCGAGGCGGCGCTGAGCCGCTCCATGGAGGGCACCGAACCCGGCAATGGCGGCTTCATCGCCCAGTGGATCAAGCTTCTCGACGGCGCCCGCGACAAGGTGACCGAGCAGCAGGGCACGGAAGGCAAGGAAGCTCGCCGTGCGATGGAAATGGAAGCGGTCAAGGTCAGCCTGGAGAACCTGCGGACCTTCCCTTGCGTGCAGGCCAAGGAGGGGCGCGGCGATCTGAGCCTGCGCGGTGCCTATTTCGCGATCAGCGACGGCCTGTTGCATCTGCTCG
Organism: Erythrobacter sp. LQ02-29; assembly: GCF_022576075.2. Classification (NCBI taxonomy): domain Bacteria; kingdom Pseudomonadati; phylum Pseudomonadota; class Alphaproteobacteria; order Sphingomonadales; family Erythrobacteraceae; genus Erythrobacter; species Erythrobacter sp. LQ02-29. The sequence goes on from NZ_JANCNT010000001.1 coordinate 2,219,198, forward strand.
ACGACGAGAGCGGCAAGTTCAGCGCCATCACCTGATCGTCGCGTAATACCGGAGAAATGATAATGTCCGAAATGGACGCGAAGAATATCGCGCTGCTGATCGATGCCGACAACGTCAATCCGTCAGGTATCAACGCCGTGCTGACCGTGCTGGCCGAACTGGGGCAGGTCAATATCCGCCGCGCCTATGGCAACTGGGCGAAGGATGCGCTTAAGAAATGGGGCGACATCACCAACCGGTTCGGCATCCAGCCGCACCAGCAGTTCGACCTGACCCGCGGCAAGAACGCGACCGACATGGCGATGACCATCGACGCGGTCGACCTGCTCTATCAGGGCAAGGTCGACGGGTTCGGGATCATGAGCTCGGACAGCGACTTCACCCCGCTGGTGACCCGGCTGAGGCAGGACGGGCTGCCCGTCTATTGCTTCGGCGACAAGAAGACGCCCGAGGCGCTACAGAGTGCCTGCACCCGGTTCATCGATATCGACAAGCTGATGAAGGGCGAGCAGCGCAACGGTGGCGGCTCGGCCCCTAGCGACGAGGGCGAACGGGTCGACGAAGACGTCATCACGCTGCTGGGCGACGCATGGAAGGCATCCAGCCGGGACGAGGACGGCTTCGCCCGCTTGCAAGAGGTCGGACAGATTGCGGGCAACCGGTCCAGCTTCGATGTGCGCAACTTCGGCTTCAAGCGGTTGTCCGAACTGGTCCGCTCGCTCGACCGGTTCGAACTGCGCCGGGGCGAGGACAACCAGCTTTACGTCAAGCGACTGCGCTGACGGTTGATAAGAAAAAGGCGCGGCCCCGTTTTAGGAGCCGCGCCGTCAATCTTAGCCCTTGGATTGCGGGCCGGAGCGATCAGCTGCCGGTCGCCGCAGAGGCGGTTGCCCCGGTCGAACCCGCGGCCTGCTGCGCCGCGTAGATCGACCACAGCTGCGCGATGTTCTTGCGCGACTGGTCGCCATCGACCTTCGCGAAAGTGGCCTGCGCCTCCTCGTACTTGCCCTGATCAATCTGCGCGATACCCATGCGGGTCAGCGCCTCGGCCTTGTCCACATCCGGCTTTTGCAGGGCCAGCGTATAGAGCTCTTCGGCTGTCGCCGCCTTGCCGTTGCTGAGTTGCGAGTTCGCAGCGGCAACGATCAGCTTGGTGCTCACGCCGGACTTGCGCGCATCCGCCGCCAGCGAGGGCAGATCGGCCTTCTCGCTCGCGATCCGGCCACTCGCTTCGCCCTTCGCTTCCTTGATGAACTGGTCACTGGTGTTGATCTTGCCGGCGGCGACACCGCGATCGATAACCCCGGCCACTTCGCTGGGAAGGCGGCGGGCATCGGCCGCGTTGATGTAATCGGTGTAGTCGCGTTCGGAACGCAGTGCATCGTTGCGCGCCAGCAGGCGCAGCGCGTCGAGGAGGGCAGGCTCGGTCGGGGTATAGTAGTTACGCTGCCCGGCCATCACGTCGCCCCACGCGGTGGGGCTGGGATAGTACTTCACCCACATCTCGCCGAGCTTGGTCACTTCCGGGCCAAGCTCGTTCTGGAACGCCGCGACATAGGCGCTACGCAGCAGCGTCTCGTCGGGCTTGCCGGTGCTGGCCTGCTGCTCGATCTGCTGCACGGCGTAGTCCACGCCCTGCTGCGCCTGATCGGCATCGATATAGGTGCGCATGATGGTCGAGCGCATATCGTTGGGGCCGATCTTGCCGGTCGTCCCGTCGGAGAATGTTGCGTCGAACGAATAACCGATGTCGATCGCCCGCTGCAGGGCCGTGCGCGCGCCGTCCATGTTGCCGGCGGCCCGCTCGGCTTCGAACAGGCCGTAGTTGATCTGACCCTGGGTCTTAGCATCGCCCTTGCCGCTGTCGGCCATCATACGCAGACCGGCAAGCTTCAGGTCCTGATCGTTCAGCTTGGTGGCGACACGATAGGCGAGGCTGCCGGCTTCGAACTTCTCGTCGCTCGACTTGGCGACCGCATTGACGGCGGGCAGCTTGGTCTTCGCTGCCGCATAGTCGGCCGCCGCTTCGTCCTTGATAGGGTCGTTGGCCGCGTTGTAGGCGGTGACGAACTCCTTCGAGAACTCCGGCTTCGCCGCTTCATCGCCCTTCTTGTCCTGCGCTGCGGCTGGCGCTTCGACTGCCGTGGCAGCGATCGAACCACCCGCGACAAGGGCGAGCGCGAGCGCCAGGCTGGAAGGCGTGGATTTACGGGCGAAGAATCGCATTACGGGTATCTCCCATTGAATTTCACGTTTGATCGAACAGAACCTGACCGGCCCCGCTCTGGCGATAGGCCTCGTCTGTTACCGGACTGAGATATGATTTCCACGCTGAATATGGATTGAATGCCCGGAACATCGCAATACGGCCACGAAATGTGGAAAACCATGCGCAATTCGCGCTCGCCATGGCGGTAAAAGTGGTGTCGCGCGGCGCGTTCCCCTACCCTCCTCCGATCACAGAACAATTACGGATCTGAACGGCCTTGACCGACGAAACCGATACCATGACCCCGCCCGCGCCGATGGGCGAATACGAACGCATCGACATCGTCGACGAAATGAAGACGAGCTACCTCGATTACGCGATGAGCGTGATCGTGAGCCGCGCGCTGCCCGACGTGCGCGACGGGCTGAAGCCGGTGCATCGCCGCATCCTGTTCGCCAGTAACGAAGGCGGCTTCGTCGCGGGGCGGCCCTATCGCAAGAGCGCCAAGATCGTGGGCGACGTGATGGGCAACTATCACCCGCACGGCGACAGCGCGATCTACGACGCGCTCGCGCGGATGACGCAGGACTGGTCGATGCGGGTGCCGCTGGTCGATGGCCAGGGCAATTTCGGCAGCATGGATCCGGATCCGCCCGCCTCGATGCGTTATACCGAGGCGCGGCTGGCGCGGGTCGCCAACAGCCTGCTCGACGATCTCGACAAGGATACGGTCGATTTCGCCGACAACTACGACGGTTCGCGGCGCGAGCCCACCGTCCTTCCCGCCCGCTTCCCCAACCTGCTGGTCAACGGCGCGGGCGGCATCGCGGTGGGCATGGCGACCAATATCCCGCCGCACAATCTGGGCGAGGTGATCGACGGCTGCCTCGCGCTGATCGAGGATCCCGGCCTCTCCAGCGAAGAGCTGATGGAGTATATCCCCGGGCCCGATTTCCCGACCGCGCCCCTGATCCTGGGGCAATCCGGTGCCCGCTCCGCCTACACCACCGGCCGCGGCAGCGTGCTGATGCGCGCCCGGCACGAGATCGAGGAGAAGCGCGGCGACCGGCGATCGATCGTCTTCACCTCCATCCCGTTCCAGGTCGGCAAATCGGGCCTCGTCGAAAAGATCGCCGAAGCCGCAAAGGAAAAGCGGATCGAGGGCGTTTCCGACATCCGCGACGAGAGCTCGCGCGAGGGCGTGCGCGTCGTCGTCGACCTGAAGCGCGACGCCAGCCCGGAAGTCGTCCTCAACCAGATCTGGCGCTACAGCCCGGCGCAGGCGAGCTTCCCCGCCAATATGCTGGCGATCCGCGGGGGCAAGCCCGAAACGCTGGACCTGCGCAGCATCCTGCAATCCTTCGTGCAGTTCCGCGAGCAAGTCATCACACGCCGCACGAAGTACGAGCTCAACAAGGCGCGCGACCGGGCGCATATCTTACTCGGCCTGGTCGTCGCGGTCTCCAACCTCGACGAGGTGGTGCAGATCATTCGCGGCGCGCCAAATCCCGCCACCGCGCGCGAGCGGCTGCTTGCCAAGGAATGGCCGATCGGCGACATCGCGCAATATATCCGGCTGGTCGAGGCGATCGAGCCGACCGCCGATCAGGAAGGCGGCACGTACTCCCTGTCCGAACGGCAGGTGAAGGCGATCCTCGACCTGAGGCTCCACCGCCTGACCGCGCTCGGCCGCGACGAGATCGGCGAAGAGTTGAAGGAACTGGCCGACGCGATTGAGGAATATCTCTCGATCCTGGCCGACAGGGCGAAGCTGTATCGTGTGATGCGCGAGGAGCTGGAGGAGATCCGCAACACCTACGCCACCCCGCGCGTCAGCGAGATCGCGCCGGCGTGGGACGGGCTCGAGGACGAGGACCTGATCGAGCGCGACGAGATGGTCGTGACGGTCACAATGGACGGCTACATCAAGCGCACCCCACTCTCGACCTTCCGCGCGCAAGCGCGCGGGGGCAAGGGCCGGTCCGGCATGGCGACGAAGGACGAGGACGCGGTGCGCGAACTGTTCGTCACCAGCACCCACAATCCGGTCCTGTTCTTCTCCACCGCGGGCAAGGTCTATCGCCTGAAAGTGTGGAAGCTGCCCGAAGGCGGTCCGCAGACGCGCGGTCGGCCGATCGTGAACCTGCTGCCCGCGCTCGATGCCGAGGAGACGATCGCGACCGTGCTCCCGCTGCCGGAGGACGAGGACAGCTGGGGCGCGCTCAACGTCGTGTTCGCCACGGCCAGGGGCAATGTGCGGCGCAACGCGATGGATGCCTTCGCCAACATCCCCTCCAACGGCAAGTTCGCGATGCGCTTCGACGACGACAGCGACGATCGCCTGATCGGTGTGCGCCTGCTGGAAAGCGGCGACGACGTGCTGCTGGCGAGCCGCATGGGCAAGGCGATCCGTTTCGATGGCGAGGATGTGCGCGAATTCCAGAGCCGCACCTCCACCGGCGTGCGCGGCATGCGGCTGAAGGATGGCGACGAGGTCGTCTCGCTCGCCGTGCTGAAGGGCGGCACCTGGTCGCCGGAGGATCGCGACGCCTATCTGCGCGTCGCCCCGTGGAAAGCCGACGACGACAGCCCCGCTCTCGAAGGCGAGCAGGCGACCATGGCGGAAGACGAGGAATTCATCCTGACCGTCTGCGCCAATGGCTACGGCAAGCTTTCCTCCGCCTACGAATACCGGCGCAGCGGTCGCGGCGGCCAGGGCGTGACCAATATCGACAACATCGCCCGCAACGGGCCGGTCGTCGCCAGCTTCGTCGCCGACAAGGCGGATCAGCTGATGTTGGTCACCGATCAGGCGAAGCTGATTCGTATCCCGCTCGAAAGCCTGCGGGTGATCGGGCGCGGTTCGGCGGGCGTGCGGCTGTTCAATGTCGGCAAGGGCGAGCATGTCGTCAGCGTCACGCGCATCGACGACGAGGAAGCGCCCGAGAACGAAGCCGAGCGGCTGGTGGCCGAGGAAATGCTCGAGAAACGCGGCGGCGACGACGAGACGCAGCCCGACACCACGATGGACCGCGACGACCCGCCGGGCGACGAAGAGGGCGAGGTCTAAGCGGGCAGGATCTCGCGCCGGTCGGCCTTGTCCCGCCGGCGCAGGCTCTGCACCACGCCCGTCGCGATCAGGAACTGACCCGCGGCATAGAGCGGCCAGATCAGCCACGCCGCCACCGTGCCCGGCACCATCCCGCCGCCGCGCCCGAAAATAAGCAAGTCGGACACCACGAACAGGATCGCGCCGATCCCGACGCGGTAGCGGGGAAAGCTGCTGAGCCAGGCGGTCGCCGCCATCGCCCCCAGGCCCAGCCCGTAGAACGACACCTGCAGCGATCCCGACAAAAGCCACGCAAGCGCGGGCGTGAAAACGAAGAGCGCCACCGCGAGCGCAACCTGGCTGCCAGCGGGATTCGCGCGCCGATTGCGCAGGTACAGCACGATGCCCGCCAGATGCCCGGCGAAGAACGCTGCGCCGCCATAGAGCAGGTCGATCTCCAGCAGCATGTCCCCCAGCGCACCCAGCCCTAGCACCAGCGTGAGCAACTGCCCGTCGACGCCCAACCCGCGTTCAGCGGCATAGATCGCAAGCGCGGCGACAGGGGCACCCTTGAGAGCAATGATCCAGTAATCGTCGGTGGTACCGCGCAGCACGAAATAGGCGATCGCCGCCACAATGGCCGCAAACAGCCAGGGACGGCGGTCGATCAGCGCTCTTTTCGGCAATCCACCCTCCCCTGCGGCACCCGCGCCGCTTGAAGCTCACCTAGGGCAAGCGATATGGGGCGGCAATGACACATGATATTCACATCATCGGCGGCGGTCTCGCCGGAAGCGAAGCGGCATGGCAACTGGCCCGGCGCGGCTTCCGCGTCCGCCTGTCCGAAATGCGCGGCAGCGGCGAGACGACCCCGGCGCACCAGACCGACGGCCTGGCCGAGCTGGTCTGCTCCAACTCATTCCGGTCCGACGACAGCGACAAGAACGCAGTCGGTCTGCTGCATGACGAGATGCGGCGCCTCGATTCGCTGGTGATGCGTGCGGGCGAGAAGGCGCGCGTTCCCGCAGGCAGCGCGATGGCGGTCGACCGCGATGTGTTCTCGGCCGAGGTCGAGCGCACCCTGGCCGAACACCCGAACGTCACCGTGGTGCGCGAGCGCGTTGACGTGCTGCCTGCCGGCGGGCCGACGATCGTTGCGACCGGGCCGCTGACCGCGCAGGCGCTCGCCGAAAGCATCGTCGCGGCGACGGGGCAGGAACGGCTCGCCTTCTTCGATGCGATCGCGCCGATCGTCCATCGCGACAGCATCGACATGGACATCTGCTGGATCCAGTCGCGCTGGAACAAGCGCAACGAAGCCTCGAACGAGGATGGCGATTACATCAACTGCCCGATGACGAAGGAGCAATATCTCGCTTTCCACCAGGGATTGATGGACGGAGAGAAGACCGAATTCCGCGAGTGGGAAGCCGATACGCCCTATTTCGACGGCTGCATGCCGATCGAGGTGATGGCGTCGCGCGGTGTCGATACGCTGCGCTATGGCCCGATGAAGCCGGTTGGGCTGGACAACCCGCGCGATACCACGCCAGAATTTCCGCAGGGGCGCTGGCCCTACGCCGTCGTCCAGCTGCGGCAGGACAACAAGCTCGGCACGCTGTGGAACATGGTCGGTTTCCAGACCAAGCTGAAATACGGCGCGCAGGTCGAGCTGTTCCGTACGATCCCCGGCCTGGAGCAGGCGGAGTTCGCGCGCCTTGGCGGCCTGCACCGCAACACCTTCCTGAATTCGCCGCTGGTGCTCGACCGGCAGCTGCGCCTGCGCGGGGCGGAGCATATCCGCTTCGCGGGCCAGATTACCGGGTGCGAGGGCTATGTCGAAAGCTCCGCGATCGGGCTGGCCACCGGCATGATGGCGGCATGCGAGCTGGCGGGCGAGCCGTGGCGCGAACCGCCCCGGACGACCGCGCTGGGCGCGTTGCTGTCGCATATCACCGGCGATGCGGAGGCCGATACCTATCAGCCAATGAACGTGAATTTCGGCCTCTTCCCGCCGCTGCACGAGGTGAAGAAGAAGCAGCGCAAGGAAGCCTATACCGGTCGCGCGAAGGCGGACATGGGCGAATGGCTTGCGCACTTGGAGCGCGAGCGGGTCCCCGCCTAGCAGCTACAGGTCGGTTTCTTCGGTTTTCGCTTGGGTGCGGTGGTCGCGAACTCCGCCTGCGTCAGCGACCGGTCGTGGTTCGCATCGGCCCCGTCGAAGCGCTGCGCGGTCGCCACCGCCCACTCCTCGAAGCTCAGCAGGTTGTTGCCGTCCTTGTCCAGCCGACGAAAATCGTCGGTTCGCGACGACAGCATCTCGCTGCGGGTGATCTTGAGATCGCGGTTGCGATCGTAGCGGAAGAAGCGGCGTTGCTCGCGCGTCAGTTCGCTCGCCTCTGGCGGTTCCGGACCGCGCATGGCGCCCGGATCGGCCTGCGGCAGGGTCGGCTCCGCATTTGGATCGGCGAGCGCAACGGGCTCCGGCGGCGGAGCCCCCTTCTCCACCTCGGCGCGGCCCTGCCACCAGAACAGGCCGATGCCAACCAGTACCAGCGCGCCGACGAATCCCAGGATAGCCTTGTTCATGCCCGCCCCCCTTTTCGCGGCATTTCTACGCTAGCGCCCGAAAATGCCAACCCGCATCGCCGCCGCCATATCGCCCGGACGGGCCAGCATCGGGCGCTGGAGCCGGATCGCCCGACGGGCAATGGTCGCGAGAACCGCGAACATGAGTAGGGAGCGCGGCAGAGGACGGGTATCGGGCAATTCGTGCGCGAGTGCGAAGGCCGCCTTGCGGTCTTCATCCGAACCGCAATGCTGCGCGAGATCGGCGAGCGCCCACCACGTTCCCGCCGATGCGGCCGCAGGGACCGCCGCTTTCTCGCCCAGCGCCAGCGCCACCGCGGCCCAGCCTTGCCCGCGACCTTCGGCAAAGCTTTGCGCGACTTCGTCGCTCAGAGTGTCGGCGACAAGCAGGGTTTCCCAGCCATCGACCATCGCGCCGAGCTGGCTCGTGCCGCCGTCCCACAATGCGAGGCGTGCCAGCAACGGTTCGCCCTCGGGCCACGCGCTCGGCTCCTCGGCGAACCGGTCGCGCCACCACGCCAGACGCAATTGCCCGGTGATCGGCTCGCTCGCCTGCCGCACCGCATCGGCCAGGCGGCGATCAAGCTCGAACAGGTCGAGCGCGACGGCTCGCGATGCCGCAGGGGCGTAGGAAAGCGCCAACCTTTGCTCTGGCGGAAGGTCCTCAGTCCTCGACGTAGCAGACCTTCTTCGCGGCCTTCACGATGGAGGCGGTGTCCACCAGCGCCATCTGCTCGAGGTTCGCGGCATAGGGCAGCGGCACGTCCGCATTGGTCACGCGCAGTACCGGCGCATCCAGATGGTCGAAGCCCTGCTCCATGCAGATCGTCGTGATTTCCGATGCGATCGAGCAGGTCGGCCAGCCTTCTTCCGCCACGATCAGGCGATTGGTCTTAGCGAGGCTCTCCAGCACCGTCTCGGTGTCGAGCGGGCGCAGGGTGCGCAGATCGATCACTTCCGCGTCGATCCCGGCCTCGGCCAGCTCCTCCGCCGCTTCCAGCGCCAGACCGACCGCGATCGAATAGGACACGATCGTCACGTCCGACCCCTCGCGCACGATCCGCGCCTTGCCGATCGGCAGGACATGGTCGTCGAGTTCCGGCAGTTCGAAGGTGCGCCCGTAGACCAGCTCGTTTTCCAGGAAGACCACCGGGTCCTCGCTGCGGATCGCCGCCTTGAGCAGACCCTTCGCGTCCGACGCGTCGTAGGGGGCAATCACGATCAGGCCGGGAACGCTGGCATACCAGGGGCCGTAGTTCTGGCTATGCTGCGCGCCGACGCGGCTCGCCGCGCCGTTCGGTCCACGAAACACCACCGGGCAGCGCATCTGCCCGCCCGACATGTAATTGGTCTTCGCCGCCGAGTTCACGATGTGGTCGATCGCCTGCATCGCGAAGTTGAAGGTCATGAATTCGACCACCGGCCGCAGCCCGCCCATCGCGGCACCGGTGCCGATCCCGGCAAACCCGTATTCGGTGATCGGCGTGTCGATCACGCGCTTGTCGCCGAATTCCTCCAGTAACCCTTGCGTGACCTTGTAGGCGCCCTGATACTCGGCGACTTCCTCGCCCATCACGAAGACGCGCTCGTCCCGGCGCATTTCCTCGGCCATGGCATCGCGCAGCGCCTCACGCACGGTGATCTTCGCCATGTTGGTGCCGGCGGGAATTTCGGGATCGGTCTTCGCTTTTGCGTCCGATTTCAGACTTTCGGCGCCGCCTTCGGAGGTTTCGGCCTTCTCCTTGGACTTCGCCGGCTTGTCGTCGGACTTCTCTTCCGACGGCGTCGGGGCGGATTCGGGCTCCGCATCGGCATCCTCCCCTTCGCCGATCAGCGTGGCGATGGCGGTGCCGACGGCTACGCCCTCGGTGCCTTCCTCGATCAGAATCTTGCCGAGCGTGCCTTCGTCAACCGCCTCGAATTCCATCGTCGCCTTGTCGGTTTCGATCTCGGCGATAATGTCACCCGCCTCGATCGTGTCGCCTTCCTGCTTCAGCCACTTGGCGAGCGTACCCTCCTCCATGGTGGGGGAAAGCGCGGGCATCTTGAGTTCGATCGCCATGGCTCAATACTCCTCCACCAGAACATCGGTGTAGAGTTCGCTCGGCTCCGGCTCAGGCGAATTCTCGGCGAAGTCCGCCGCTTCCGAAACCTGCGCGCGGATGCGCTTGTCGATCGCCTTCAAATCGTCCTCGCTCTTGCCCTTTTCGATCAGCGCCTTCTTCAGTCGCTCGATCGGGTCATGGTGATCCTTCTGGTCCTGCACTTCCTCGCGCGTACGATACTTCGCGGGGTCAGACATCGAGTGGCCGCGATAGCGGTAGGTATTGCACTCGATCAGCACCGGGCCGTTGCCGCCGCGAACATATTCCAGCGCAATCTCCGCCGCCTTGCGCACCTGCAGCACGTCCATCCCGTCGACTTCCATGCCCGGAATGCGAAACGCAGTGCCGCGGCGGTGGAAGTGCGTTTCCGCGCTCGACCGCTTGCTGGCGGTGCCCATCGCGTACTGGTTGTCCTCCACCACGAACACGATCGGCAGCTTCCACAGGCTGGCCATGTTGAACGCCTCGTACACCTGGCCCTGGTTCGCCGCGCCGTCGCCGAAATAGGCCAGCGTCACGCCGCCGTCCTCGTTGTACTTGTGCGCGAAGGCGAGTCCTGCGCCGAGCGGCACCTGCGCGCCGACGATGCCGTGCCCGCCATAGAATTTGTGCTCGGTGCTGAACATGTGCATCGAGCCGCCCTTCCCCTTGGAAATCCCCGCCTCGCGACCGGTCAGTTCGGCCATGATGACCTTCGGATCGAGGCCGTAGGCGAGCATGTGCCCGTGGTCGCGATAGCCGGTGATCACGCTGTCCTTGTCTCCGTCCAGCGCGCTCTGCATTCCTATAGCGACCGCTTCCTGGCCGATGTAGAGATGGCAGAACCCGCCGATGAGGCCGAGGCCGTAAAGCTGGCCTGCGCGTTCCTCGAACCGGCGGATAAGCAGCATCTGCTCGTAGAAATGGAGCATCTGATCATCGTCGGCGTCGAAGGACGGGTCCTTCTCGAGCGCCTCCTGCAAGGAATGCAGGGCGAAATCCTCATCCTGTTCCGGCGTGGCCGCCTTGTTCTTCGGGGCGGACTTCGCGGACGGGGATTTTGCCAAGGGAGACCTCTCAAACGCTACGGAAGGCTAATCTATGCGTGGCCGACGCTATAATCATCCCACGCGTGCCGGTGCAACGCCCGAAAGGGCCACCCGGGTCCGCATAGCTATGCATGTCAGGGATTGGTGATAGGAAGAATCACTTCGTCGGGACGCACGACATTGAGATTCTTCCGCAGAAGCTCGCTCACCATGTCGGGGTCCGCGTGATCGGGATCGAGCGCGGCAACCTGGCTCTGCAGCTCGCCACGCCGTTCCTCCAGTGCTTCGATCCTGGCCTTGCGCTGATCCAGCAGCCGCGCATTTTCGCCCCATGCTAGCACGCCGTCCGGACCCATCAGGGACAGGCCGGCAAGCGCCAGCAGCACTACAAGAGCCAGCCCCTGCGTAAATTGTTCTCGCGGCAATGCGAGTTTGTGCCCTTCGCGCGTCATCGGAAACGATAGAATCACAACCGGCCTTTCGCATCAAGCGCAAATCGTTGAGGCCGATAGATTTCGCGCCGGATGGAGGGTGCAGCAAACGAGGTGCGCCGCTACCCTCTCTGGACCTTCGCCTCCTTTCCCTCGTTTGACAAACACTGAAGGAAACGGTATTTAGTTTCTATTGAAACCAAATTCGCAGGAGCCCTCTGCATGACTGATCTTTTTGAGAATCCTGCCGGACTCGACGGCTTCGAATTCGTCGAGTTCTGCGCGCCCGAAAAGGGAGTGCTGGAGCCGGTCTTCGAAGCGATGGGGTTCACCCATGTCGCAAACCACCGGTCGAAGGACGTCCAGCTGTGGCGCCAAGGCGAGATAAACCTGGTCGCGAATTACGAGCCGCGCAGTGCCGCCTGGTATTTCGCCCGCGAGCATGGTCCGAGCGCATGTGGCATGGCCTTCCGCGTGAAGGACGCGGCGGCGGCCTGGGACCACCTGATGGAACAGGGCGCGGAACCGGTCCATGTCGAAACCGGGCCGATGGAGCTGACCCTGCCTGCCATTCGTGGCATCGGCGGAGCAATCCTCTATCTGGTCGATCGCTACGAAGGGAAGACGGGCGACAACGACCTGTCGATCTACGACATCGATTTCGAATATCTTCCCGGCATCGAGACGCACCCGAAAGGTGCCGGCTTCCAGAAGATCGATCATCTGACGCACAACGTCTACGGCGGGCGCATGTCCTTCTGGGCCGATTATTACGAGAAGCTCTTCAACTTCCGCGAGATCCGCTATTTCGACATCAAGGGCGAATACACCGGCCTTACGTCCAAGGCGCTGACCGCGCCGGACGGCAAGATCCGCATCCCGCTGAACGAGGAAGCGAAGGGCGGTGGCGGCCAGATCGAGGAATTCCTGCGCGAGTTCAACGGCGAGGGAATCCAGCACATCGCGCTGATCACCGACGATCTCGTTGCCGCGTGGGACAAGCTGAAGGAATTTGGGGTGCCGTTCATGACGGCCCCGCCCGAAACCTATTACGAGATGCTGCCAGAGCGCCTGCCGGAGCATGGTGAACCGGTCGATGAGTTGAAGCCGCGCGGTATCCTGCTCGACGGCACCACGGAGGGGGGCAGCCCCCGCCTGCTGCTGCAGATTTTCGCCGAAGCGCAGGTCGGCCCAGTCTTCTTCGAATTCATCCAGCGCAAGGGCGACGAGGGGTTTGGCGAAGGTAACTTCAAGGCGCTGTTCGAAAGCATGGAGCGCGACCAGATCCGCCGCGGTGTCCTCAATGCCAAAGACGCGAAGTCTGTCGAGAAGGAGCCTGCGGAATGACCGATCAGTCCAACCATCCGGTGAAGCTAGGCGGAGTCCATCACGCGGCCTATCGCTGCAAGGACGCGAAAGAGACCGTCGAATGGTACGAGAAGGTGCTCGGCATGGATTATGTCAGCGCCTTCTCCGAAGATCACGTTCCCTCGACAGGGGAGTACGACCCGTACATGCACGTCTTCCTCGATGCGGGTAACGGCAACATCCTCGCCTTTTTCGAGCTACCCAACCAGAAGGGCATGGGCCGCGACGAGAATACGCCCAAATGGGTCCAGCACCTCGCGTTCCGGGTCCATTCCGAGGACGAATTGCTCGCGGCGAAGGAACATGTCGAAAGCCTCGGCATCGACGTGATCGGCCCGACGCATCACGGCATCTTCAAGTCGATCTACTTCTTCGATCCCAACGGCCACCGCGTAGAACTTGCCGCCGATATCGGTACGGATGAACAGTATGCCGAGCTGAAGCGCGTGGCGATGCCGATGTTGGAGGAATGGAGCGAAACCAAGAAGGCTCCTCGTCACGCCGATTGGCTGCACGAAATCGCGCGCGCGGAGCGCGAGGCAAAGGCCGAGCATTAGAAAAACCGGCGGAGTTCCGCGGGAACCTGGCCCATCGCTCATGCATATTTCCCCGTAACAAAGGGGAACATATGTTAGCCGCGCCTTCGCCGACGCCTACACCCGACACGGTCGATCCGGTCGGTACGCTCAACCACCAACTGGTCGATATGGGCCAGCAGCTTATAAAGGCGTTGCCAAGCATCGCCATCGCACTGGTGATCCTCGTAATCACTTGGGCAGTTGCGCGGATGGCGGTCAAGATCGCCGACCGGGTGACCGGGCGCACCAAGATGCGCCCCAGCCTGCAGGCGCTGGTCGAAACGGTGGTAAAGCTGGCGATCTGGATCGTCGGCCTGATGATTGCGGCTATCGTTGTCATCCCCAGCCTCACTCCCGCCAGCCTCGTCGCCGGCCTCGGCATCGGTGCAGTCGCGATCGGTTTCGCCTTCCAGGATATCTTCGAGAATTTTCTGGCGGGCGTTCTGATCATGGTGCGCGAGAAGATGCGGATCGGCGACGTGATCCAGTGCGAAGGCATCATCGGTAAGGTCGAACATATAACCTTGCGCGAAACGCATGTGCGCAAGCTGTCGGGAGAGGTGACCCTCGTTCCCAATTCGATACTGTTCAAGAACCCGGTCGAAATCCTGACCGACGAGGTGAAGCGCCGCCACGAAGTGGTGGCTGGTGTGTCCTACGACACCGATCTCGATCACGCCGCGGACGTGATCCGCAAGGCGGTTGAAAGCGTCGAAGGCATCGACGTCGAGAAGGGCGTCGATGTGTTCGCGCAGGAATTCAATTCCAGTTCGATCGACTTCAACGTGCGCTGGTGGGCCGGCTCCACCCCCCGCAATATGTGGGAAAGCAAGGACAAGGTCGTGCGCGCCATCAAACGGGCGCTGGACGATGCGGGTATCGAGATTCCCTTCCCCTACATCACCCACACCTTCAAGGAACGGGTGCCGCTGGGCGAAAAGGTCGGTGAGGCCAACCCTAACGCCTGATCGCCAGCGCCGGCGTGTGGCAAAGGGCCGGGTTGAGAAGCCTGGCCCCCTTCCCTACGTCACCTTCGATCCCAGACAGAGCTGACACAGGATAATCGGTTTCGTGAACTATCTGAACGTTCTTCAGAACGAGTTGCAGGGCATGGCCAAAGGTGCCGTCGAGCTGCTTCCCAATATCGCCATTGCCGTGATCGTCATCATTTTGACCTCGATCGTTTCGCGTATCATGGTGGGTATCGCACACAAGCTGACCAACAAGGCGCATATTCGCGAGGACTTGCGCCAGCTCGCGCAGACCCTGACCAAAGTGGTCGTCTGGATCGTCGGCATCCTGCTGGTGATGACGATCATCGTTCCCGATTTCACGTTCGGCGGTGCGGTCGCGGGCCTGGGGGTGGGCGCGGTCGCGATCGGCTTCGCCTTCCAGGATATCTTCGAGAATTTCCTCGCCGGCGTCCTTATCATGCTGCGCGACAAGATGCAGCTGGGCGATTACATCGAGGCGGAAGGAGTCGACGGGACGGTCGAGAAGATCACCCTACGCGAAACCCATATCCGTCAGTTTTCCGGCGAGCTGACGATCGTCCCCAATTCGACGATCTTCAAGAACCCGGTGAAAATCTACAGCGACCGGCCCTTCCGCCGTTTTCAGATTATGGTCGGGGTGTCCTACGATACCGACCTGAAGCAGGCGCGCGAGATCATTACGCAGGCCGTCGGCGAAGTGTCGGGCATCGATCCGGAGCGCGGCTACGATGTCTATATCCGCGAATTCGGCGCCAGCTCGATCGATTTCCTCGTCCGCTGGTGGATCGACACCAAGGAAAACAGCCTGTTCGAGGTTCAGAACGAGGTCGTGCTGCGGATCAAGGACACGCTGGACGAGGCCGGCATCGAAATCCCGTTCCCCTATATCACCCATACCTTCAAGGAGGTGGTTCCGCTTGGGAAGGAACCAGGGACGTCGGTCGAGGACAGCTGATCGTTCGCGAGCAAGTTTGCACGCTGGGAGCGGCTGGTGGTCGCTCCCGGCGCGCTCGATCAAATCAGACCCTCGTCGACAAGTTCGCGCGTCCGCTCCAGAGTCGACAGCAGCGCGGCCTTGTATCCTTCCTCACTGTCGAATTGCACCTGTTCGGCCTGTTCCTCCGGGCCGCCGGGCGCTTTGCCCCGCAAGCCGAGATAGCAGTAGAACCGCAGCTGAAGTGCACCGGCATCGTCCTCGAACAGTTCGTTGACGATCGCACCTTCGCGTGGGCCTGTAGCCTGAAAGAAGGTCACCTTGCGCGCGGGTTCGAGCACGATGATCTCGCGCACATTCTGGCCACCGATCGTCGCATCGCGCACGAAATGGGACGAGCTTTCCTCGGTAACGTCGCACCGCGTACAAAGACCGGGCGGCAGAAAAAGCCGGGCATCGCGCGCTTTGGCTTCGAGGCCTTTCCACACCTGCTCGCGGGTAAGCGTGGTCTGGCCTTGCGGATTCACCGGCACGGTCGCGGTAGAATAGATCATGGTATCGTTCCTTGTTCGAAGAGAGAGTTAGCGGATCAGGCCGCGATCTGCGCGACATGGTCGCGATAGGTGCGTAAGGGACGGCCCAGAATGTCGGTCAGACGGGTGACATCGCCGGGCTCGGGGATCATGCCCTCGGTCTGGAAACGGTCGGCCATCTGGCGCATGTCGTACGCCATCCAGCTCGGCATCGCTTGACGCATATTCCGCTCGAAACCGGCGGTATCATTGCCCGGAAAGACGATCGTGCGACCCAGTACATCGGACCAGATCGCAGCGACTTCGGCACCTGTCAGCGTCTCGGGGCCGACCAGATTCATCCGCGTGGTCGGCAGAGGCTCGGCCGAATTATCACGGCGGATCAGTTCGATCGCGGCGAGTTCACCGATGTCGCGCACATCGATCATGGCGAGACCCTTGTCCCCGATCGGCATCGGATAGACGCCATGTTCGCGCACGATGTCGCGGATCGTGATCTCGTTATCCATGTAATATGCCGGGCGCAGGATCGTCGCTTCGAACCCCATCGCGTCGATCATCCGCTCGACCCCGAACTTGCCGGCGAAATGGGGTACGTTGACGTACACATCGCTGTGGATCACAGACAGGTAGACCACCCGCTTCACACCGGTTTCGCGTGCGACGTTCAGGGTGATCAGCGCTTGGGTGAATTCGTCCGCGACCACCCCGTTCAGCAGGAACAGGGTCGATATGCCGGACATTGCTGATCTCAACGAGTCGACGTCGAGCATGTCGCCACGGACGACTTCGACGGCGTCGGGCAGTTCGGCCTTGGACGGATCGCGGACGAGCGCCCGAACGTCTGCGCCGCGCTTTACCAACTGATCGACGACATTGCCGCCCACATTGCCGGTGGCGCCGGTTACGAGAATGGTCATGGTCTTCACTCCTTTGGGTTGAGCCGTTTGGCATTTCCCGAATTAGTGATCCACGAATGTGCAAATAGCCGCTATATCTGGACGCACTGTCTATCTGGTGAAACGATATGGATCTCCTCGCTCTTGCCGATTTCACTCTCGTCGCCCGCCACGGCGGTTTCGGAAAAGCCGCTCGCGCAACCGGGCGACCCAAGGCGACACTGTCCCGCCGCGTGGGCGACCTGGAGGCGAGCCTCGATCTGCGCCTGTTTGAACGTGGACCGCGTGATCTGAAGCTTACCGAAGAGGGCCGTGCGCTGTTCGAGCGCGGCGGCAGGCTGCTCACCGAGTTGGAGGAAACCACTGCCGAGATCGCATCCGGCGGCGATCGTCCGCGCGGGCGGCTGCGGATCAGCGCGCCGCTGCTCTTCTGTCAGACCGCGATGGGTAAGCTCGCCGGCGATTTCGCGCTGCGCTATCCCGAGGTGCAGCTCGAAGTGACCACCGAGGACCGCGCGGTCGATATGATAGAGGAAGGGTTCGACCTCGTGATCCGGGTCAACCCAGATCCCGACGAAAGCCTGGTCGGCCGGGCCTTCCTGCGCGATCGGTTGGTGGTGGTCGCACCGCCCGGCCTCGATCGTCCAAGGGCCGGAGCGGTAGCCCCGGCGGTAGTGAGGACCGCCGCCGATCGCGCGCCCTGGCGGATGAAGGGTCAATCGCCGAATGCCGCAATCGCAGTCGACCCGGTCCTGACGCTGTCGTCGCTGATAATGATCCGCGACGCGGTGCGGACCGGAGTGGGTGCCGCGCGACTGCCGATATCCCTTGTCAGCCGCGACATCGCCGACGGTACACTCGTCCATTGGGGTGATGCGGACGTGCCCGAGATCGCGCTCTGGACTTTATATCCCACACGCCGCCTGCTGAGCGCCCGTGTGTCGGCGTTTCTAGAGCATCTGAAGCGCACGTTCCCGTCCGGCGCTCCCGAAGAACTGGCGGCCTTCGTCGATAGGTGACCCGGTGCAACCGAGGGCGATCTTGCCGCGCCCGTCCGCCGCGATCAAAAGGAGGCGGTTATGGACGCCACCACGGCAGAACCGGCAATCGAACCCCTTCCGTCTTGCCCGCGCGAAAAATATGGTTGGAGATAGGCGCTGTCCGCAGCCGAGATGTCGGTATCGACATAGGCAAGCGACACCGTCAGCCCCCGGACCGGGATTACGTCGACGCCGAGCATCCAGTCGAAATAGCTGCCCGTAGGTGTGATGCTGGTGCCATTGGGGCCAAGGCCGGAATTACCATCAGAGTAGCCGATATGAGCCTTCAGGCTGACGGGGGTATCGGCCACGCCATAGACCGCATCGCCCGACAGATAGAGGTTGTCCTCCTTGTCGCCCGGGTAATCCGGCAGGCCGGCGGCGGCTGCCGCGCCGGTGAGATAGACCTTGCCGAGCGACTCCTGGCGTGGGGCGTAGGCCACGCCTGCAGTCAGAGAGAGTGGACCCACATCGCCCGACAATCGTGCGAAGAGCTCGGCGAAGTCGCTCACCTGCGCACCGCCCGGATACATGTACCAGACCAGTCCCGTGTCGAGCACCCCCTCGCCGACCGGCACCTTCACCCCGCCGATCAGGTCGAGCTCCATGTTCGGGCCGCCGAACGTGCCCCAGCCGGCCAGGTTGGAGCCCCATGCCCCGACATAGACACCGCTTTGGTGCGAGAGGGTCACGCCGCCCTGCACCGCCATGCCGCGATCGGTCTGGGAGACGCCGCGGAAGCGATAATCGGAAATGAGGGTCGCGCTGCCTGAAACAGACAACGGAGCCGGTTCGTCCGTCTGCTCTGCTTCGGATTGCGGGGCGGCGACCACAGCGGCGGGCTCCCCACCGTCCTGCGCATAGGCGGGGGCGGCAATCACGGCAGTAAGCGCGGCCAGGGTCAGGTATCGCATTGGAAACTCCTCGTCGTGCGACGGCGCACATCACCGCCAGACGGGAACCCCGATCCTACCGATCGGCATGAAATTGCCATGTGAATGGCCACACCGCGGAGTGAAATTCGTATTAAATCGCGACATCGCAAACCCGATTTTCATGCGAATTTAATGCCCCACCCCCCGAACGCCCCGCGATTTTTCATGGCGCGCCGACGCAGGGAAACTCCTGAATGAAGGAGCTTCACGCATGACATTCGATCTCATCCTTGTTGGCCTGGTTGCCCTCGGGCTGCTGGCCTATCTCACTGCGGTCCTGATCCGTCCGGAGCGTTTCTAATGACGCGCGCGACCCTGTTCGAGCGGGCGCTCGTCGTTCCGGCCATTCGGGAATCCTTCACCAAGCTCGATCCGCGAACGCTGGTGCGAAACCCGGTGATGTTTACCACCGCGGTGGTTGCAGCGGCGGCTACGGTCATCCTCGTCCGCAGCGTCGTCGCCGGAGAAGTCGATGTCCTGTTCCAGGCGCAACTCGTTTTCTGGCTGTGGCTGACGGTTCTGTTCGGCAACTTTGCCGAAGCGCTGGCCGAAGGACGTGGGAAGGCGCAGGCGCAATCGCTGCGCAGTACCAAGGAAAGCCTGGTCGCGTTGCGCGTCGGCAAGAGCGGCGCAACCGAAGAAATTCCGGCCACGCAACTGCGGATGGGCGATGTCGTGCTGGTTTCGGAAGGGAAGCAGATTCCTGCCGACGGCGAAGTCGTGTCGGGCGTGGCCTCGGTCAACGAGGCGGCCATCACCGGCGAAAGTGCCCCGGTCATTCGCGAGGCGGGTGGCGACCGTTCGGCGGTCACTGCCGGGACCACCGTCATCTCCGACCGGATCAAGGTGAAGGTCACGGCCGAACCGGGATCGGGCTTTCTCGACCGGATGATCGCGCTGGTGGAAGGGGCCAGCCGGCAAAAGACGCCGAACGAGCTGGCGCTCACCATTCTGCTGACCGGGTTGACGCTGATCTTCCTGGTCGCGGTCGGCACACTGCCGGCCTTCGCTGCGTTCGCCGACGGAGCCATTGCGGTACCAGTACTGATCGCGCTGTTCGTAGCGTTGATCCCGACCACTATTTCCGCACTGTTGTCCGCCATCGGGATAGCGGGGATGGACCGTCTCATCCGTTTCAACGTGCTGGCGAAGTCCGGGCGTGCGGTGGAGGCGGCCGGCGATATCGGTACGCTGCTGCTCGACAAGACGGGTACGATCACCATCGGCGATCGGCAGGCGAGCGAGTTCGTCGCCCTGCCTGGCGTCGCGGAAAGCGACCTGATCGCCGCGGCGCGTCTTTCCAGCCTTGCCGACACCACGCCCGAGGGACGCTCCATCGTGGCGCTTGCGGGGGGTAGCGAGGAAGCGCCGCCGGATGGCGAGGTGGTCGCGTTCTCCGCCCAGACACGCGTCAGCGGCATCGACCTTTCCGGGCGAACGATCCGAAAAGGCGCCGTGGATGCGGTGCTGAGGTTGCACGATTTCCCCGAAGATAAGGTCACCGCGCTCAGGACGATAACCGACCGGATCGCGCAGGCCGGCGGCACGCCATTGGCGGTGGTCGAGAACGAGCGTCTGCTCGGCGCGATCCATCTCAAGGACATCATCAAGGCGGGCATTCGCGAGCGGTTCGTCGAACTGCGCCGGATGGGCATCCGAACCGTCATGATCACGGGCGATAACCCGCTGACGGCAGCCGCCATCGCCGCCGAGGCAGGAGTGGACGATTTCCTCGCCGAGGCGACACCGGAGGACAAGCTCGCCTACATCCGCAAGGAGCAGGCCGAGGGCAAGCTGGTCGCGATGTGCGGCGACGGGACCAACGATGCCCCCGCGCTTGCCCAGTCGGACGTCGGCGTGGCGATGAACACCGGTACGCAGGCCGCGCGCGAGGCGGGGAATATGGTCGATCTCGACAGCGACCCGACCAAGCTGATCGAGGTCGTGGGCATCGGCAAGCAGTTGCTGATGACGCGCGGCAGCCTGACAACCTTCTCGATCGCCAACGATGTCGCAAAATATTTCGCCATCCTGCCCGCGATCTTCGTGGTGCTCTATCCTTCGCTCGGTGCGCTCAACGTCATGGGGCTCGCCAGCCCTTCGAGCGCGATCCTGTCGGCGATCATCTTCAACGCCGTGATCATCCCGGTCCTGGTGCCGCTGGCGCTGAAGGGCGTGAAATATCGCCCCATGCCCGCTGCCAGCCAGCTGCTGCGCAACCTCGGCATCTATGGCGCGGGGGGCGTGGTGGCGCCCTTCATCGGCATCAAGCTCATTGATCTGGCCGTGTCCGGCCTCGGCCTCGCGTAAGCCGCGAAAGGATAAATCATGCTCAACGCAATCCTTACCGTCATCCTGATCGTCGGCGGCACCGCGCTGCTTTGCTGGCCGCTCGGGACCTACATGGCGAAGCTGTTCGGCGGGCAATTCGCCCGCGCCGACGGCCTGTTCGCCCGCGCTGTCGGCGGCGCCCCGGCCCAGGACTGGAAGCAGTATTCTATCGCGCTGCTGGCTTTCAACGCGGTGATGTTCGTATTCGTGTTCGGCCTCCTCGCGCTGCAGCATCTCCTCCCGCTCAATCCTGACGGTCAGGGTGCGGCGAGCCTCGATCTCGTCTTCAACACGGCGGTGTCGTTCACGACCAACACCAACCTTCAGCATTATTCGGGCGAAAGCACCTGGAGTTACCTCGCGCAGCTCGGCGGGCTGATGTGGCTGCAATTCGTCTCCGCGGCGACAGGCATCGCGGCTCTTGCGGCGCTGGCGCGCGGGATCGCGGGGCAGCGTGATATGGGGAACTTCTTCGTGGACGTGCAGCGGGCCGCGTTCTGCGTCCTCCTCCCGCTGGCGATCATAGTCGCAGTCGTCATCGCGCTCGCCGGAGTGCCGATGACGCTGCAGGGCGCGGCGCAGGTCACCACGCTGGAAGGTGTGGCCCAGACGATCGCGCGCGGACCGGTCGCGGCCTTCGTCGCGATCAAGCAACTGGGCACCAATGGCGGCGGCTTCTTCGGCCCGAACTCGACCCATCCGCTGGAAAACCCCGATTTCTGGTCGAACGGGTTCGAGATGATGGCGCTGATCCTGATCCCGATGGCCTGCGTCTGGATGTTCGGGCGCATCATCGGCCGCATGAAGCACGCCGGCGTGGTCTTCGGCGTGATGGCGGTGCTGCTGCTGGTGAAGGTGACCGCGGCGGTCGGGTTCGAAATGGCTCCGACGCAAGCCTTTGCCGGGCTGCCGGTGATGCAGGATGTCGGCAATCTGGAAGGCAAGGAACTGCGCCTTGGTGCCACCACGGGGCCGCTTTGGGCAGCCCTGACCACCTCGACCAGCAATGGCTCGGTTGGCGCAATGCACGACAGCCTCAATCCGCTGACCGGTCTGGTGCCGATGGCGGGCATGTGGCTGAACGAGACCTTCGGCGGCGTGGGCGTCGGCATGATCAACATGTTCCTCTACATCGTCGTTGCGGTGTTCGTGGCGGGAATGATGGTGGGCCGAACGCCCGAATATCTCGGCCACCGTGTCGAGGGGCGCGAAATGCGGCTGGCGGTGCTGGCGTTGATCAGCCACCCGGTGCTGATCCTGGGCGGCACGGCGCTGTTTGCGGCGACGGCGTGGGGCACAGGCACGCTGAACAATGTCGGCGCGCACGGCTTCTCTGAAATCCTCTACGAGTTCAGTTCGGCCGCCGCCAACAACGGCTCGGGGTTCGAGGGGCTGGGCGACAACACCGTGCCATGGAACATCGCCACCGGTCTCGTGATGCTGATCGGGCGTTACCTGCCCATCATCGTTCCGCTCGCCATCGTGGGATCGCTGATGGCCAAGCGCCGCAGCGCGGAAAGCGCGGGCACGCTCAGCGTGGAGGGCAACACGTTCGGGGTCATGCTGCTGATCACCATCCTGATCTTCGGTGCGCTGACCTTCTTCCCCGCCGCCGCCCTCGGCCCCGTCGCCGAACACCTCACGATGATGCGCTGATCCCTGCCAGAAAAGGAACACAACCGATGAACTATCTTCTTCCCTCGCTCCGCCTCTGGCTGGTTACCATTCTCATCTGTGTGGTGGGTTACGCAGGGATGATGCTGGCTTTCGCGCAGACCGTCACACCGTGGCGCGCCGACGGCTCCATCGTGGAGGTCGAAGGGCGCGCGGTGGGCAGTGCGCTGGTTGCGCAGGAATTCACGGTCCCGCGTTATTTCTGGCCGCGCCCCTCTGCCGCCGACTACGACGCGATGGGCGCGGCGGGCAGCAATCTCTCGCCGACCAGCGACGACCTGACGGCCCGGGCGCAGGAAACCATCGCGCGATATGGCGCAACGCCCGCAACCCCGCTTCCGGCGGATCTGGTCGCGGCGTCGGGTGGCGGGCTCGACCCGCATATCTCGCTCGACGGCGCACTCTACCAGGTCGACCGGGTCGCGCAGACACGCGGCCTACCGCAAGCCGAGTTGCGCAATCTCGTTACCTCGCTTGCCTTCGCGCCTGGCGGGGTGTTCGCGCCGGAGCGGATCGTGAATGTGCTCGAACTCAATCTGGCGCTCGATCGTCTTGGGGCATAAACGGGAATCACGCTCATGACCGACCAGCCGCCCGTGAACGATGCCGAACGCTTCCTCCGGCTGGCGAAGCAGGAGCAGCGCGGGCGGCTGACCGTCTATCTCGGTGCGGCACCGGGCGTCGGGAAGACCTACCGCATGCTGCAGGAGGCGGCGCGGCGGCAGGCGGAGGGGGTCGATGTCGTGGTCGGCGTCGCGGAAACCCATGGCCGCAGCGAAACCGCAGCCCTGATCGAACCGCTCGAAGTGCTGCCCCGGCAGACCATTGAGCACCAGGGCCACCGGCTGGACGAATTCGCAATCGACGCGGCACTGGAACGCCGGCCCGGACTGATCCTGGTAGACGAGCTCGCCCATACCAACGCGCCCGGCTGTCGCCATCCCAAGCGCTGGCAGGACGTGGCCGAACTTCTCGTCGCCGGGATCGACGTGGCGACCACGATCAACATCCAGCATATCGAGAGCCTGAACGATGTCGTCGCTGGTTTCACCCACGTCCGAGTGCGCGAAACGGTGCCCGACAACATCCTCGATCACGCCGAGATCATCGTCGTCGATTTGCCGCCCGAGGCGCTGATCGAGCGGCTTGAAGCAGGGAAGGTTTATCTGCCCGACACCGCCGGTCGGGCGCTGGCCAATTTCTTCACGCCGACGAAGCTTGCGGCGCTACGCGAGATGGCGCTGCGCTTCGCCGCGCGCAATGTCGATCGCCGCCTGACCGAACAGCTGGAGATGAGCGGCGAACGCGACAGCGATGTTGCCGGCGATCGGGTGATGGTCGCCGTCAGTCCGGGCAAGGGTGGCGCGCGTGTCGTGCGGCAGGCGAAGCGGATCGCCGACATGTTCCATGCCCCATGGACGGCAGTCGTGGTCGAAAGCGGCAGTGCGCGCGCCGTGCGCGGCAGCCAGCGCGAACAACTGGCGGACAATCTCGCCCTCGCCTCCTCGCTCGGCGCATCGTTGATGACTGTCGCCGCAACAGACATCGGACAGGCGCTGATCGATCACGCGAAGGAATTGCGGGCGAGCCAGATCGTGATCGGAAAGAGCCGGCGCGGCCGCTGGTTCGAATGGCGTCACGGCTCCATCGCACAGGACGTGATCCGGCGCTCCCAGGGCGTGGCCGTGCATGTCGTGCCTCTGGATGAGGCCGACGAACGGCCCCATCGGGCTCGCGACGCCCACCCCTATCGCGATCCGCTGATTGCGCTGGGCCTCGTCGCGGCAACGGTAGGGCTTCTCCAGTTCCTTCCCAGGCAGGTTTCAGCGGGAGCGATCGATCTCGTCCTGCTCGTCCCCGTCATCCTTGCGGCGACGCAACTACGCATGAGCGGGGCGCTGTGGGCTGCCGTTTGGGCCGCCCTCGCCTACAACTTCTTCTTCACCGAACCCTATCACACGCTCGATATCTACGGCACGGAGGATATCATCACCTTCGCGGTGCTGGGATTGGTTGCAGCGGTCATCGGTGCGCTGGCGGGGCGTATACGACGCCAGGCGGAAACCAATGCCGGCGTCGCGCGTCTGAATGCCGCGCTCGCGCGGTTCGCCGGCCTGATGGGCTACCTTTCCACCAAGGAAGAAACCGCGCAGACGGCATGCGATGAGATTTCCGGCCTGCTCGATGTCGAGGCGATCGTCGTAACCGTGGAAGAGGGACAAGTGATCGTGCGCGGCAATGCGAAATACCCCTCGCTCGACATGGTAGAGGAAGCGGCAGCGCATTGGGCGCTGGAAAAGGGCGAGCCGGCGGGGCGCGATACCGGCACGCTCAACGCGTCCGACTGGCAATTCCATCCGCTGAAGACGTCGCTGGGCATCATGGGCGCTCTCGGTATCGCACGCCCCCTCGAAAGCCGGGTCATCCGACCCGACGACGCGACCTTGCTCGCCTCGCTGGTGGACCAGACCGCGCTCGCGCACGAACGGCTCGTACTGGAAGCGCAAGCGCGCCAGGTCGACACGCTGCGCGAGCGTGACCGGCTTCGCGGAGCGCTGCTCGGCAGCATCGCCCACGACCTGCGTACCCCCCTGACCGCGGTCATTGCCGCGACCGAAGCCATCCCGGCGGAAGGCAGCTTCACCGAGGAAGTGCGAATCGCCCGCACTGAATCGCGCAGGCTCCAGCGGTTCCTCAACGATCTGCTGGAAGCGTCGCGGATCGAACATGGGACCATCGAACCCAGCTGGGAGAGCGTCGATCTGACCGATATCGTGACGGCAGTGCTGCGCGACCTGCGCCAGGATCGCGCCGACGCACGGGTCCAGACCGCTGTCGATACGGACTGTCCGTTGATCCGCAGCGATTCACTCCTCCTGCGCCACGTGCTGATCAACCTGCTCGACAACGCGCTCAAATTCTCACCGTCGGACAGCACGGTTACGGTGGAACTCTCCTGCGAGGAAGGAGAAGCGACGTGCCGCGTGCTCGACCGCGGGCCCGGGCTCCCGGCCGAGCACGCGGACTTGTTCGAGCGCTTCCACCGGCTGGAAGGCAGCGACCGGGCGGGTGGATCCGGCCTGGGCCTGTGGATCGCGAAGAACTTCGCCGAGGCCGTTGGCGGCACTATCGCGGCGCATAACCGCGAAGGGGGCGGCGCGATATTCGCCGTCAGCCTGCCGCTTAACGCCAAGAGAGGGGCCGCGGCCGATGCGTAGCGATGTCTTGATCGTCGACGACGAGCCCGCCATCCGACGGCTGTTGACGGGCGCCCTCGACCGGAGTGGCATCAGCCATCTGGAGGCGGGAACGGCGGGCGAGGCGTTGCGCCTTGCCGCTGCGCTGCCGGCGCCATTGGTCGCCCTGCTCGACCTCGGCCTGCCCGACCGCGACGGGCTGGAGATAGTGCCGCAGCTTGCCGGTTACGGACTGGCGGTGGTGGTCCTCACCGCGCGCGATGCGACGCAGGAAAAAGTCGCGGCCCTGGATCTGGGCGCCGACGACTTCGTGACCAAACCGTTCGATAGCGAGGAACTGCTCGCACGTGTCCGCTCGGCCTTGCGGCGCAAGGCAGGCCCCCTCGCCGACGCATCGGCGCGCGAGTTTTCGGGCGGACGGATCGATCGGGATCGCCACCGCGTGACGATGGGCGACCGCCAGATCGACCTCACGCCGCGCGAATTCAACCTTCTGTGGGCGCTCGCCGATCGACCGGGCCGGGTAATCACGCACGAAACGCTGCTCGAAACCGTGTGGGGCCCTGCCCACCGGCAGGATCTCGATTATCTGCGCGTCGCGATCCGCGCGCTGCGCCGCAAGATGGAAGTCGATCCCTCCAACCCAAGGCTGATCGTGAACGAGCCCGGCGTCGGCTATCGCCTCGCGGTTGGATAGCGGCCAGCAACCTGCGCTTCGCGGTTGGTCTTCGGCAATTCCTTATCCTGCTCGATCTTCGCCAACTTCCGGTGGCGCTTCGTCGCACCGCGGACCCAAAACCGAACGGAAATGGTGCGCCCGACAGGATTCGAACCTGTGGCCCCCAGATTAGGAATCTGATGCTCTATCCGACTGAGCTACGGGCGCGCCGTCGGGCGGTTTATAGAGGAGCGGCGCGCGAGGCAACGGCGCTGATATTAGTTCAACTCGTCGGGCTCTGCCACGGGAAACGGCAACGGCGCGACGGAGATGCCCTCGTCGAGCAACTCTTTCGCTTCCTGCAAGGTCGCCTTGCCGTGGATCGTGGCAAGGTCCTTCTCGCCGTAATGCATGGCCCGGCTCTCCTCCGCGAACGACGTTCCCACCCATTTGCTTTGTGACAATGCTTTGGCCTGGGCGGCCGCTAGGGCGCGCATCGCCTTCTCCACCGCAGGCGGTATCGCCCGGTTGCTCATGACCGTTTCGGAGCCACTGGATGCAGGGTCGCGCGGTGCCGGGTCCTGCCGGTTTCCCTTGGCCGGTATCGCGGGGGCCATCGGTGCCTTGCGTACCGCAGCGCTGTCGCATTCCGGGCAGGTGACGAGGCCGCGCTCCAGCTGATCCTCGTATTGCGATGTCGAGGCGAACCATCCCTCGAACCGGTGAGAACCGTCGCAAATAAGGTCGAATACGATCATGGTCGCGCGGCTGTAGAGAGATCGCGCCGGTTGGCAAGGCTCGGCACCTGCGCCCGCACGTGATCGATGCGCGCCGGATCGATTTCGGCAAAACCCAGCCCGGGTTCTTCGCCGCCCATGTCGAGCAGAACCTCGCCCCACGGATCGATCACCAGACTATGGCCGTAGGTCCGGCGACCGTCGCCATGCTCGCCGACCTGCGCGGTGGCGACCACATATGCGCTCGCCTCGATCGCCCGAGCCTGTTGGAGGATGTGCCAATGCGCCTTCCCGGTCGGGACCGTAAAGGCTGCGGGGATGGCGATGACGTCGCATCGCGCGGAGCCCAAGGCGTCGAACAGCGCTGGAAAGCGAATGTCGTAGCAGATAGCAAGGCCGAGGCGCCCGATCGGCGTCTGCGGCACGGTCACCACGGTATCGCCCGGCCTGTACGCGTTCGACTCGCGCCAGCTTTCGCCATCCGCGAGATCGACGTCGAACATGTGCAGCTTGTCGTAGCGGGCGACTATTTCACCCGCCGGGTCTAGGACGAAGGACCGATTGACCCAGCGTCCCTCCCCCGTATCGAGAGCGACCGAGCCCAGCGCGATCCATAGTCCGTGTCGCGCGGCGGCCTCGCGCGCGGAGGCCAGCGTGGGATCGTCATCTTCCGATCGGATGGAGGAGGCGGCACGCTTTCGATCGCGATCCAGCATCCCGGTCATTTCGGGCGTGAAGAGCATAGCGGCTCCCTCGTCCGCTGCCTGCGCCGCACGTTCCGTCAGGTCTTGGGCGTTGGCATCAGGATCTATACCGGATGTCGCCTGCCATAGCGCGATGCGGGCCATTCAGCCCGCGAGCATTGCGTCGAGCTTCCCGGCGCTTTCCAGTGCGGCAAGATCGTCGGACCCGCCGACATGCGTATCGCCGATGAAGATTTGCGGCACGGTCGAGGCGTTCGGCGCGCGCTCGCGCATCTCGTCGCGCTTCGGCCCGCCCATGGTGATGTCGAACTCTTCGTATTCGACGCCCTTCTGATCCAGCAGGCGCTTGGCGCGCGAACAGAACCCGCAACCGAACTTGGTGTAGATATCGACCTTGGGGGTGGACATAAGGGTATTCTCCTTGGTGTTGCGCGAGTCTTGAACGGTGCTGTCGCGCTTCCTAAATTCAGCCCGGAAACCAGTGCCGTACCGGGCTGTGTTTCCATCAATGCCGGGCAGGTGCCGGACGTTCCGGGCCCGCCCATTAGACGATCGCTCTTTTGGAGGATTTAGACATGGCACGTATCGATTTCACCCCCTACCGCCGCAACACCGTTGGTTTCGACCGGTTGTTCGACTTGCTCGAAACCCAGGTTCGCCAGGGCGGCAATTCCGACAACTATCCCCCGTTCAACATCGAGAAGCGCAGCGAAGACGATTATCGCATCACGCTGGCGCTTGCGGGCTTTCGTCCCGGCGACATCGACATCACTGCCCAGCAGAACCTGCTGGTGGTCGCGGGCCGCAAGCGCGACGAAGAGAACGAGGGCGAAATGCTGCATGTCGGCATCGCCAATCGCGGGTTCGAACGTCGTTTCGAACTGGCCGATTTTGTGCGCGTCGATAGCGCCGACCTGGCCGACGGGCTCCTGACCATCGATCTGGTGCGCGAAGTGCCCGACGCGATGAAGCCGAAGAAGATTGCGGTGAACGGCCAGAAGCCGTTCGACGTCATCGACGGCTCGGGTGACAACGAAGCCGACGCCGCCTGATCTTTCTTACCTGGCTTCGATGAAGTCACCGATGCACCCGCTCCGTTCCGACGGGGCTGGCGTTTTACTTTTCGATCGGTAACAGATTTCGAGGAATTGGGGCGGCTCCCGAAAGAACCGCCCCGCGGCCGAAGCCGCCCTGATCGGGCAAGAGTCGTCCGGGTCGCAGAAGACGATTCTTGCCCGGATCAAGCCTTTAAGTCGAAATTGCCGCCCGGGCCCCAAGGGCTCGCGTCTTTCATGACCGGAAATGACAAAAAGATAAAGGGCCCCTTGTGCAGAAACGTCTCTTTACTCGGCAACTGCGTCCAAAAGTTCTTTCAGATCAACTAGTCATATCCAAGAGCTGGAATATTGTTGCGGGCGGTCTTGTTCAGACAAGACGCGACTGGTGCAACGCGGCGGCGATAAAGCCCGCGAACAGCGGATGGGGATCGAACGGTTTCGATTTCAGCTCCGGGTGGAACTGCACACCTACGAACCACGGATGGTCGGGTCGTTCCACGATTTCGGGCAAGAGCCCGTCGGGCGACATGCCCGAAAACACCAGCCCACCCTTTTCCAACGCGTCACGATAATGGGCGTTTACCTCGTAACGGTGCCGGTGCCGTTCGGAAATGGAGTGCGCACCGCCATAGATGGCGCTGACATGGCTGTTCCCGTCCAGCTTCGCCTCATAGGCTCCCAGCCGCATCGTGCCGCCCAGGTCGCCGCCCGCCTCGCGGGTCTGCAGGCCATCCTCGCTCATCCATTCGGTGATGATGCCGACCACCGGCTCGTCGGTCGCGCCGAATTCGGTCGAGGAAGCGGTAGGCAATCCGGCATCCCGGACGCCTTCGATACAGGCCATCTGCATGCCCAGGCAGATGCCGAAGAACGGCACCTTGCGCTGACGCGCGAACCGAACGGACGCGATCTTCCCCTCGCTGCCCCGCTCGCCGAAGCCGCCGGGCACCAGGATCGCGTGCAGGGGTTCGAGCTTCGCCGCGAGCTCCTCGTCGTCGCCTTCGAACAACTCGGCATCGATCCAGCGGATATTGACCTTGGTCCGATTGGCGAGCCCGCCATGCACCAGCGCCTCGTTCAGCGACTTGTAGGCATCGGGTAGGCCGACATACTTGCCGACCACGCCGACGGTCACCTCGCCTTCCGGGTTGAAATAGCGGTCGGTGACATCTTCCCAGGCCGACAGGTCCGGATCGCGCGCGTCGGTGATCCCGAAGCCGCGCAGCACCTCTGCATCCAGCCCCTCGCGATGGTATTGCAGCGGCACCGAGTAGATGGAAGGCGCGTCGAGGGCGGGAATGACCGCCTCCGCCCGGACGTTGCAGAACTGCGCGATCTTGCGCCGCTCGCTTTCGGGGAGCGGGTGCTCGCACCGGCATAGCAGGATATCGGGCTTAATGCCGAGACTGGCGAGTTCGCGGACCGAATGCTGCGTCGGCTTGGTCTTCAGTTCGCCCGCGGCGGAAATATAGGGCACCAGCGTGACGTGGACCGAGAGCGTCTGCATCGGCTCCAGCTCGTTCCGCAACTGGCGGATCGCCTCCATGAACGGCAGCGATTCGATGTCGCCCACCGTGCCGCCGATTTCGCACAGGATGAAATCGTGATCGCCCTGGTCGGCAAGCGCGAAGGCCTTGATCGCGTCGGTGACGTGCGGGATCACCTGTACTGTCGCGCCGAGATAATCGCCGCGCCGCTCGCGCGCGATGATGTCCTGATAGACCCGGCCCGAGGTGATGTTGTCGCTCTGCCGCGCGGATACGCCGGTGAAGCGCTCGTAATGGCCGAGGTCGAGATCGGTCTCGGCACCGTCGTCGGTAACGTAGACCTCGCCGTGCTGATAGGGGCTCATGGTGCCCGGATCGACGTTCAGATAGGGGTCGAACTTGCGGATGCGGACCTTGTAGCCGCGCGCCTGCAGCAACGCGCCGAGCGATGCCGCCATGAGACCTTTGCCGAGCGAGGAAACCACGCCGCCGGTGATGAAAATATACCGCGCCATGGGAGTTGGGCCTTAAGCCCCGCAATGGATTCGTGGCAAGCGCGAAGGCGCCTGCTCAGCCGGAAATCCACATCAGCGGGAGGAAATATCAGTTGGTGGCGTCGCCAAGCGGGTCGTTCGAAGCAGGCGTGCTCTGGTCCGCCGGAGCCGCCGGAACGCCTGCACCGGCCGACGGGGCCAGCGGATCGCTGCCGCGCACAGGCACGTTGCGGTCGAGAGTCGATTCGATCTCGTCGCCACCGCTCGTCTTCACCGCCACCGCCGCCAGGGCGATCGACAGGACCACGAACGCGATCGCCAGGGTACGCGTGGTTCGCGTCAAGAAATCAGCCGCGCCGCGCGCGCTCATCATCCCACCGGGCGAACCGCCCACGCCGAGGCCGCCGCCTTCGGAGCGCTGCATGAGGATGACGCCGACGAGAGCCGCGGCGACGATCGCCTGAACCACGGTGAGGAAGATAAATAGCGACATGTAAATTCTGCCCGGTATTTGGAACGGGATGGATATGCGCGCGATCTAGGCGCACGCACGGATGATGACAAGGTCGCTCGCCCCGCACGCGGGTCCGAGCTCGGGCGGGCTTATTCGCCTTCGGTCGCTGCCAGGGCGATGTTCATGAAGCTGTCCGCCGTCAGACTCGCCCCGCCGACCAGCGCGCCGCCCACTTCCGGCACGGACAGAATCTCGCGCGCATTGTCCGGTTTCACCGATCCGCCATACAGGATCCGGATCGCCGCCCCAGCCTCTTCGCCGAAACGCTCGATCAGGAACTGGCGGATGGAGGCGTGCATGGCCCCGATCTCCTCCATGGTCGGGGTTCGACCGGTGCCGATGGCCCAGACCGGTTCGTAGGCGATGGTCAGCCGCTCGCCCGGATTGTCGATCTCGTC
The DNA here is from genome assembly GCF_022576075.2 of Erythrobacter sp. LQ02-29. Taxonomy (NCBI): domain Bacteria; kingdom Pseudomonadati; phylum Pseudomonadota; class Alphaproteobacteria; order Sphingomonadales; family Erythrobacteraceae; genus Erythrobacter; species Erythrobacter sp. LQ02-29. Next base: position 2,251,143 of record NZ_JANCNT010000001.1, read on the forward strand.
GGGCAAGGAATTCTCGAGCTGGTGCAGCACATGGTCTTCCGCCCCGCCCGCGTCGCGGACGCTGTCGGTTTCGCCGCAGCACAGGATTACCTCCAGCCCGGCGCCCTGCGCCGCGACCAGCTTCTCGCGCACGATGGCGTCCTGTTCGCTATGCTCGGCACGGCGTTCGCTGTGGCCAAGGATAACGAACTTGGCCCCCGCATCGGCCAGCATGGTGGCCGAGACGTCGCCGGTATGCGCCCCGTCGGGATCGCGATGGCAATCCTGCGCGCCGACGGCGATCTGCTCCGCCTCGCGATGCACGGCATGGATCAGCGTGAACGGCGGGGCCAGAGCCACTTCCACCTTCATGTGCCGTTGCGCCGCGCGGTCGATCGCGCGCGCTTCCGACAGCATCGCGCGGGTGCCGTTCATCTTCCAGTTGCCAACGATGTAGGGTCGTGTCGTCATATCTTCACTTGCTTTTCGGATGGCTGCGAGCGCCAGCGGCTACAGCGCAGGGTCCGCTAGCCGCCCGCGGCGGCGAGGTCAAAACCCTTATCCACCTGTTGCGGGGATGTCGCAGCCTCTCTAATAGGTCCCCCGCCCGACCGGAACGACTTTCATTCGCGTTCCTCGCCGGTTTCGTCATCGTCCGCCTAACGGAGCGTTACGCCCGCCATGATCCACGCCATCCGTCGTATGTTCCAGTCCAAGCTGGGCGTCGCCATCACGCTCGGCTTCCTAGCACTGATCGCTCTGGCCTTCGCCAGCGCCGATGTGTCGAGCACCGGCACCTTCGGCGGTGTCGCAGGGGGCGACCGGGTCGCGGTCGTGGGCGACCAGAAGATCGGGACCGCGGAGCTGAGCGGCGCGGCGCAGAGCAATCTGCAGCGTGCGCGGCAGGAGAACCCCAACCTCTCGATGCAGGCTTTCCTGGCGCAGAACGGCCTGGCCCAGACACTGGACGTGCTGGTCGATCGCACCGCGCTGGCCGAGTTTGCGCGTAAGATCGGATTCACCGCGGGCGACAATCTCGTCAATAGCGAAATCCGCAAGATCCCCGCGTTCTCCGGCCCGGACGGCAATTTCGACGAGAGCGCCTATCGCGCGGCGATCGCGCAACAAGGGCTGACCGATCGCGAAGTGCGGGAAGATCTCAGCGCGGGTCTCCTCGCCCAGCAGGTGCTGGTGCCGGCGAGCTTCGGTACGAAGATGCCGCAGGCGCTGACGCAGCGCTATGGCGGGCTGTTCCGCGAACGGCGCAAGGGTTCGCTCGGTATCCTGCTGAGCCAGGCCTATGCGCCGGAAGGCGACCCGACCGACAAACAGTTGCAGGCGTTCTACAATGGCCACCGCGACGATTACATCCGGCCCGAACGCCGTGTGATCCGGTACGCCACCTTCGGACCCGATGCGGTCAAGGCCGATATCGAGCCGACCGATCAGGAAATCGCGGCGCGTTACAAGGAAAACGCCGCCAACTACGCGCCGAGCGAAGAGCGCACGCTGTCGCAGCTGATCGTCCCCAGCCAGGCCGCGGCAAAGGCGATCGCCGACAAGGTCCGTAATGGCGGCTCGTTCGAGCAGGCGGCGCAGGACGCCGGGCTGGAGCTGACGCAGGTCGGCCCGATCACCCGCCGGGACTTCGCCGGCCGGGCGTCGCCCGCCGTCGCGCAAGCCGTGTTCGAGGCCGATCGTGGTTCGGTCGCGCCGCCCACCCGCAGCAATCTCGGCTGGTACGTGGTACGGGTCGATTCCGTGGAGCAGAAGGGCGGGCGCTCGCTGGCCCAGATGCGCGACCAGATCGCGGATGCGATCCGCGCGGAGAAGAAGCGGGCGGCATTGGGCGACCTTGCGGCGAGCATCGAGGACCGCTTCTCCGATGGCGAGTCTCTCGCCGACGTTGCTAAGTCCCTCGGCGCGCAGGTTCAGGCGACGAGGCCGATCACCGGGTCAGGGCAGGTCTATGGCGCTGCCCCCAATGAAACCGCGCCCGAAGTCCTTGCGCCAGCGCTCCAGACCGCGTTCCAGATGCAGGAAGGTCAGCCGCAACTCGCCGAAGTCCGTCCGGGCGAGGAATTCCTGCTGTTCGAAGCGGGTGCGATCACGCCCTCGGCAAGCGCACCGCTGAAGGAAATTCGCGACGACGTGGTAGCCGATTGGCGCATGGCCGAAGGAGCCGCGGGTGCCAGGAAGGCGTCGGAGCGCGTGCTTGCCCGCATGAAGAAGGGGCAATCGCTGCAACAGGCGATGGCGGCCGAGAACAAGCGTCTGCCGCCGCCGGAAAATCTCAACGTGACGCGCGAGGAGCTGCTGCGCAACCAGCAGGGCGTCATTCCGCCGCTCGCCCTGTTCTTCAGCATGGCACAGAACACCACGAAACGCCTCGCTGCCCCGCGGGACGGGGGTTGGTTCATCGTCGATCTCGATTCGATCGAGCCCGGCAAGTTCTCGCAGGACGACCCCCTCTTCGCCCAGGTGAAGAGAGAGCTCGGTTCCACGCTGGGGCAGGAATACGCCCAGCAGCTGCGCACCGCGATCCGCAAGGATGTCGGCGTGAAGCGTAACGAGGATGCGATCGCGGCCGTCCGCAAGCAGCTCGCCGGCGAGAGCTGAGGCCGCTTGCCGTCTGCCGACCGTCTCGAGAATGCCGACGCGGCGCGCCGTGCGATGGCGGGTGGAGAACCCGCCCTCGTGTGGCGGCGCGTCGTCGCGGACACCGAAACGCCGGTAGGGGCGGCGCTCAAGCTGATCGAGCCCGAACGCGGCGACTTCCTTCTCGAATCGGTCGAAGGCGGCGAGGTCCGGGCGCGCTACAGCCTGCTGGGTCTCGATCCCGATCTGCTGTTTCGCGCCGATGCAACCGGTGCCGAGATCAATCGGGAATGGCGGCACGATCGCGCGGCCTTCACTCCGTGCGAGGCCAATGCCGCGGATGCCCTTCGCGACCTCGTGGCGGAGTGCCGCTTGCCGGTGCCGCCGGGCCTGCCGCCCGCCCTCGCCTTCCTGGTCGGCTATTTCGCCTATGAAACCATCGCCCGGATCGAGCGGTTGCCCCGCGCACCGACGAGCGAGCTCGAGTTGCCCGACATGGTCTTCGCGCGCCCGACGCTGCTGCTCGTATTCGATTCGCTCAGCGATGCGCTTTACCTGATCGCGCCGCTCTGGGCCGATGGGGGTGATCCCAATGCTCGGCTGGCGGCGGCCGGCGAACGGATCGACGAGGCCGAGCGGCGATTGGCCGGGCCGGTTCCACAGTCGGAAGCCGCTGCCGACCTGCCTGAGGCTGCGCTTACGCCGCGCCTGGCGAACGACGACTATCGGACGATGGTAGAACGGGCGAAGGATTACATCGTCGCGGGCGACATCTTTCAGGTGGTGCTGGCGCAGCGTTTCACCTGCCCCTTTCCCCTTGCGCCGATCGCGCTCTATCGCGCGCTACGCCGGGTCAATCCGTCGCCGTTCCTCTATTTCCTCGATCTGCCCGGTTTCGCGGTAGTGGGATCGAGTCCGGAAATCCTGGTTCGCCTGCGGGACGGCGAGGTCACCATCCGACCGATCGCCGGTACGCGTCCGCGCGGCGCAACCCCCGCTGCCGACAAGGCCGCGGAAGACAGCCTGCTGGCCGATCCCAAGGAGCGCGCCGAGCACCTGATGCTGCTCGACCTCGGCCGCAACGATGTCGGCCGCGTGGCGGATCGGGGGAGTGTCGAGGTCACCGACAGCTTCGGCATAGAGCGCTACAGCCATGTCATGCACATCGTCAGCAACGTCGTCGGCAGGCTTGCGCCCGGCAAGGACGCGCTCGACGCGCTGTTCGCCGGCTTCCCGGCGGGGACCGTCAGCGGCGCGCCGAAGATCCGCGCGTGCGAGATCATCGCCGAGCTGGAGCCCGAGACACGCGGACCCTACGCCGGCGGTGTGGGATATTTCGCGCCCGATGGCAGCTTCGATTCCTGCATCGTCCTGCGTACGGCGGTGGTGAAGGACGGGACGATGCATGCGCAGGCGGGTGCGGGCATCGTCGCCGACAGCGATCCCGCCTACGAACAGCGCGAATGCGAAGCGAAGGCGGGCGCGCTCCTCGCCGCCGCGCGCGAGGCGATCCGCATCGCCGCCGAGCCGGGGTACGCGCAATGAGGGGGCCTGAAATCCTGCTGCTCGCGGCGCTCGCGCTGACGGCTTGTGACCGGCAGCCCGAGGGCAAGCCGGTCCTGAGAACCGAGATCGGGAGCGGCAAGGCGCTGCCTGTCGGGGGCAAGGCGTCCGGGGCGGCCGCTTCGGCGTCGCCCACTCCGGCCGCGATCCCCGGCGATCCGTGCACCCGTAGCGAATTCGAAGGCGTCGCGATTACCGACTGCATCGCCGATCCGGCGAAGCACGTCATCCTCGCCGCGCTGGGCCAGCCTCCCTATCGCGGCTACGCGAAGCTCAAGGCCGCCATGGGCGATGAAGCGGCCAAGGTCGCCTTCGCGGTCAATGCCGGGATGTTCGACGGCGAGGGTAAGCCGATCGGCTATTTCGTGCGCAACGGCGACCGTCGTCAGGAACTCAACCGCGCTGACGGGTCGGGCAATTTCCACATGAAGCCCAACGGCGTGTTCTACGGTGCCAAGGGCAAGTGGCATGTGCGCACCAGCGCGGACTTCTACAGCAACGTAACCGATCGCCCCGATTTCGGCACGCAGAGCGGGCCGATGCTGGTGATCGCGGGCAAGCTGCATCCCGAATTTTCCGAAGACGGCCCGTCGCGCAATATCCGCAACGGGGTGGGTGTCGACGCGCAAGGCCGCGCGCATTTCGCGATTTCGGAAGGGCCGATCAGCTTCGGCAGCTTCGCCCGCTATTTCCGCGATGTGGCGAAAACGCCCGACGCGCTCTATCTCGACGGTAACGTGTCGTCCCTGTGGGACCCGGTGGCAAAGCGGATGGACGCGCGCGCACCGATCGGGCCGATGCTGGTCGTCGAGCGAAAGGATTGAACGCATGATCGAATACGCGCGCACCCTCTACCCGCCGATCGAACCCTATGACAGCGGCATGCTCGACGTCGGTGACGGCCACTCGCTCCATTACGAGCGCGTCGGCACCCCCGGGGCGAAGCCCGCTGTGTTCCTTCACGGCGGCCCGGGCGGCGGCTTCGGCCCCGACCACCGGCGGCAGTGGAATCCCGATCTCTACGATGTGCTGCTGTTCGATCAGCGCGGTTGCGGCAAGTCCACGCCCTTCGCCGAACTGGCGCATAACGACACCTGGACCATCGTCGCCGATATCGAGCGGCTGCGCGAGATGTGCGGGCATGAGAAATGGCAGGCGTTCGGGGGCAGCTGGGGCTCCACTCTCGCGCTCGCCTATGCCCAGAAGCATCCCGAGCGCGTCAGCGAGCTGGTACTGCGCGGCGTGTTCCTGGCGCGGCAGAAGGAGCTCGACTGGCTCTACCGCTATGGCGCGAGCGAGATCATGGCCGAGGCGTGGGACGATTTCGTCTCCGTTATCCCCGAGGAAGAGCGCGGCGAGCTGATCGAGGCCTATTACCGCCGCCTGTCAGGCGACGACGAGGATGCGAAGCAGGAAGCCGCTCGCGCCTGGTCGATCTGGGAGGGGCAGGTCGCGACCCTGCTGCCCAAACCCGCGCTGATCGAGGACTATGCCGATTCGGCCAAGGCGGTACCGATGGCGCGTATCTCCGCGCATTTCTTCCGCGAGGGGTTCTGGCTGGAGGATAACCAGCTCCTGCGCGACGTGCACAAGCTTCGCGGAATTCCCGGCATCATCGTGCAGGGCCGCCACGACATCTGCACCCCGCCCACCTCCGCCTGGGCGCTCAAGCAAGCCTGGCCCGAAGCGGACCTTCGCATCGTCCACGATGCGGGCCATTCCGCGAGCGAAGCGGGCATTATCGACGGATTGGTACGAGCGACGGACGAGCTGGCGGGCAAGACGCCGTGATCCTCGTCATCGACAATTACGACAGCTTCACCTTCAACCTGGTCCATTACCTCATGGAACTGGGGGCCGAGGTGCGCGTGGAGCGCAACGACGCGCTGTCCGCGCGCGAGGCGCTCGCGACAGGGGCGAAGGGCGTGCTGATCTCGCCCGGCCCCTGCACGCCGAACGAGGCGGGGGTCAGCCTCGAGCTGGTCTCGGCCTGCGCGGATGCGGCGATGCCTCTGCTCGGCGTATGTCTCGGCCATCAGGCGATCGGGCAGCATTTCGGCGGGCGCGTGGTGCGCGGCGGGTTGATGCATGGCAAGACCAGCCCGGTCGATCATGACGGTACGGGCGTGTTCGCCGATCTCCCCTCTCCCTTCACCGCGACGCGCTATCATTCGCTGGTGGTGGAGGACATTCCCGCGGTGCTGCGCGTCAACGCGACAAGCGAGACGCTGGGGCTCGACGGCACCAGTGTCATGGGTTTTTGCCACGCCGAGTTGCCGATCCACGGCGTCCAATTCCATCCCGAAAGCATCGCGACCGAACACGGCCACGCCCTTCTCGCCAATTTTCTCCACATTTGCGGGATAGAGACCGCGACCCCGACGGGCAAGGCGGCATGATTGCCCTCCCCGGCGCAGAGCCCCACCTGACCGAAGCGGAGGCGGAGCAGGTCTTCGGCGCGATCCTCGACGGCGAACCGTCGGAGGAAGAGATCGCCCGCTTCCTCACCGACCTCTCCAATCGCGGCGAAACCGCGGACGAAATCGCGGGCGCGGCGCTCGCGCTACGGGCGCGCCTTATCCCGATCGAGGCTCCGGAAGGGGCGATCGACGTGTGCGGGACCGGCGGCGACGGACACCACACCCTCAACGTTTCCACCGCAGTCAGCCTGGTCGTCGCGGCCTGCGGCGTGCCGGTGGCCAAGCACGGCAATCGCGCGGCGAGCAGCAAGTCGGGTGCGGCGGATACGCTGGAGGCGCTCGGGCTCGACATGGAGGCGGCCGGACGCACCGCGGAAAAGACGCTGACCGAAATCGGCATCTGCTTCCTCTTCGCGAAGAACCACCACCCGGCGATGGCGCGCATTCAACCCATCCGCCAGCGGCTCGGCCGGCGCACGATCTTCAACCTGATGGGGCCGCTGTCGAACCCCGCGCGCGTCACGCGCCAGCTGATCGGCATCGCCCGGCCCGCCTATGTTCCGATCTATGCCGGGGCCAAGGCACGGCTCGGCAGCGACTGGACCATGATCGTCAGCGGCGACGAGGGGCTCGACGAACTGAGCCTGGCGGGCGGCAACGAGGTCGCGATCGTGCGTGGCCACGATTACGAGATGAGCCGCGTCGATGCCGCGCATGCCGATCTGCCCCATGCCCCGATCGAGGCGATCCGCGGCGGCGATGCAATCCACAACGCGAAGGCGTTGAAGTCGCTGCTGGCAGGCGCGCCAGGCCCCTATCGCGACGCGGTGTGCCTGAACGCCGCCGGTGCGCTGCTCGTCGCCGGAGCGACATCGGACTGGCGCGAAGGCGCGACCCGCGCTGCCGAGGCGCTCGACAGCGGCGACGCCGAGGCGCTGCTCGACCGCTGGATCGCGATGGCGGCCTGAGATGAACAAGCTGATCGAGATATGCGACGCCAAGCGTGACGAAGTCGCACGGCGCAAGGGTGAAACTTCGCCCGACCAACTGCGCGAAAAGATCGCCATGCAATCAGCACCGCGCGGGTTCGAACTGGCGCTGCGGGAAAAGTCCACAACCGGCTTCGGCCTCATCGCGGAAATCAAGAAAGCTTCGCCGTCCAAGGGGTTGATCCGCCCCGATTTTCGCCCGGCTGATCATGCCCGCGCCTACGCCGCCGCAGGCGCGGGGTGCCTTTCCGTCCTCACCGACGAACCCTATTTTCAGGGGCACGCGGACTACCTCCTCGAGGCTCGCGCGGCTTGCGATCTGCCCGTGTTGCGCAAGGATTTCATGGTCGATCCGTGGCAATGCGTGGAGGCGCGCGCTATGGGGGCCGACGCGATCCTGATCATCGTCGCGGCCCTGTCCGATGGGCAGATGACCGAAATCGAGAATGCGGCCACCGAACTGGGAATGGACGTGCTGGTCGAGGTTCACGACGAGGATGAATTAAAGCGCGCGCAGCTGCTGAAAAGTCGCCTGATCGGGATCAACAACCGGGACCTGCGCACCTTCGAGACCGATCTTGCGGTTACCGAACGCCTCGCCGCCCAGGCACCCGAAGGTGCCGTGATCGTCGGGGAGAGCGGGATCGCTACCCACGCCGATTGCCAACGCCTTGGCGATGCCGGGGTGCGATGCTTCCTGGTCGGGGAAAGCCTGATGCGGCAGGACGATGTAGAGGCGGCCACGCGCACATTGCTGCATGGCTGAGCGCGCAAGCTGTCCTACTGTGGCGTCATGGAGCAATATCGCCGCCATGATCGCCCGTTCGATCCTGTCCGCACCGCGTCCGAATTGCGCAACCAGCGGTAGATTTTCCGAGCCCAGGACTGTGTTCCAAGTGTTCCATCCTGTAGGACTTGCCGGATCCGGAGAGACACTATGAAGTTACTCGGTACGCTCGTCGGCCTGCTGATGATGGCCATGGGGACGGTGTGGATCCTTCAGGGTCAGGGCATCGCCTTTCTTGGCAGCTTCATGGCCTACGATCGCCAGTGGACAATGTGGGGCGCGGTCCTGCTGCTGGCCGGTCTCGCAATCGCCATCTGGTCGAACAGGCGGAGGCGTTAGGAGGCCGATGGCCGAACTCACCCATCTCGATGAGCATGGCCACGCGCGCATGGTCGATGTTGGTGGCAAGTCCGCCACCGCGCGGGTCGCGGTCGCCACCGGTCGCATCCGCATGTCCCCCGAAGCGCTGGCGGCCGTTCGCAACGCCGACGCGCCCAAGGGCGACGTTCTCGCCGCGGCCCGGATTGCCGGGATCATGGCGGCGAAGCGGACCGGTGAGCTGATCCCGCTATGCCATCCGCTCGCGCTCGACGCGGTGGGCGTGGCGTTCGCGTTCGACGACGATGCGATCCGGGTGGACGCGACCGCTTCGCTGACGGGCAAGACCGGCGTGGAGATGGAGGCGATGACCGCCGTCTCCGTCGCGCTGCTGACGATTTACGACATGGCCAAGGCGATCGACAAGGCGATGGTGATAGAGGGCGTACGCCTGCTCTCGAAGCGCGGGGGAAAGTCGGGCGAGTGGCGCGCGCCGGAATGAAGACTCCGCCGATCCCATTGGAAGAAGCGCAGTCCCTCCTGCTCGAGCTGGTGAAGCCGCTCGGGACGGAAACGCTCGGCGTCGATGACGCGCTGGGGCGCTATCTGGCGAAACCGCTGGCCGCGCGCCGGACTCAACCTTCCGCCGACCTCTCCGCCATGGATGGCTACGCCGTCGCCGGAAACGGTCCATGGCGGATCGTCGGTGAAAGCCGGTGCGGCGCGCCGTTCGACGGCTCGCTGACCAGCGATCAGGCCGCGCGGATATCGACCGGTGCGATCATGCCGCGCGGCGCCGATGCCGTCCTGTTGCAGGAGGATGCGGCCCGCGAGGGCGATACCCTGTCGGCCAACGACCGACCCCATGCGCGCCATATCCGCCGGCGCGGGTTCGACTTCGCGGAAGGCGACACGCTGCTGCACGCCGGGTCGCGCATCGGTGCCGCCGCGATCGCCCTCGCGCGCTCCGGCGGTCACGCGACCCTCGAAGTCGGAACCATGCCGAGGCTCGCGCTGCTCGAAGGCGGCGACGAGCTTGCGAGCGATCCCTCGCAATGCACAGAGCACCAGATACCTGCCAGCAATGCCGCCATGCTGCGCGCCATGGCATCGCACGTTCCCTGCTCGGTCGCGGTCGAGGATCCGATCCCCGACCGCATCGATGCTCTGGTCGAAGCTTTCGAACGCCATTCCGATGCCGACCTGCTGGTGGTTTCGGGCGGTGCCTCGGTGGGCGACCACGACCTGGTGCGCCCCGCGCTGGAGCGAGCCGGGGCGCAGATCGCCTTCTGGCGCGTCGCCATGAAGCCGGGAAAGCCCCTGATGGTGGCGCAGCGCGATCGTCAGCTGGTGCTCGGCCTGCCAGGCAACCCCGTCTCCAGCTTCGTCACCGGCCTCCACTTCATGCTGCCTGCTGTGCGCAAGCTGGCCGGTGCGGCGCATCCGGTTGCCAAGCCGCTATTGCTGCCCCTCGCGGAAGAACTCGCCGGTGGCGGCCCGCGGCGCGAGTTCCTCCGGGCACGATGGGATGGCGAGGCGCTTCATCCGCTCGGTCAACAGGATAGCAGCGCGCTGGAGGCACTGGCCGGCGCCGACGCACTGATCGACCGCCCGATCGACGGCGAACGTCTGCGCGCCGGATCGCTGGTGCCCGCCTATTGGATCGGAAATGGCGCTTTTGCTTGACGGCGCTCTATCTGTTTCCTAATTGTTCCACATTCGTTCGCCGATAGGCGGATGATTGGAACAACGATGCAGGAGCCTGTCCATGCTCACCGCCAAGCAGCACGAGCTGATCCGCTTCATCCAGCAGCGGCTGGAGAAGACCGGGATTTCCCCGTCGTTCGAGGAGATGAAGGAAGCCCTCGACCTCAAGAGCAAGTCGGGCGTGCATCGCCTGATCTCCGCCTTGGAGGAACGCGGCTTCATCCGCCGCCTGCCCAATCGCGCGCGGGCGCTGGAAATTCTCAAGCAGCCCGAGGATGCGGTTGGCGGTGGTACCCCGCAGGCGGCGAACGATGTGGTCACTTCGGCGAAGGCCGCGTCCGCCAAGGCACCCGAACCTGCTAACGACGTCATCGAGATTCCGCTGCACGGGCGCATCGCGGCAGGTGCGCCGATCGAGGCACTGGAAGATTACCAGAGCCTGCCGGTCCCGGCGGCGCTGCTCGGCCCCGGCGATCACTACGCGCTTGAGGTATCGGGCGATTCGATGATCGAGGCGGGCATCTTCGACGGGGATTACGCGTTGATCCGGCGGACCGACACGGCCCGCGATGGAGAGATCGTGGTTGCACTGGTCGACAACGAGGAAGCGACGCTGAAGTATCTCCACAAGGACAGCGGCCGCATTCGGCTGGATCCGGCAAACTCCGCCTATCAATCGCAGGTTTACGATTCGGCCCAGGTCCAGGTGCAGGGTCGGCTCGCGGGGCTCCTGCGGCGCTATCACTGAGGGTTTCCGGCCGAGCGTGCGTCTACGCGGTACGCGCTCGGGATCAGTTGTCTCGCGGCGCGCGCCACCAGCCATGTTCGCCCTGCCCGTCGGCCACCGTGGCCACGCGGCGGTCGTCGAGATAGAGCGCCAGACCCCCGCTACGGCTGAGAAAGCGCCGATCGGCCAGCAACCAGCGGGGGCGGCAGGTATAGGGCAGGTAGCGGTCGGCCACGACGATATCGGCTCTCTCGCATGCGGCGGCCAGCGCTCTTTCGGACACCAGATCGCGACTGCGCGCCATGAGGATGCTCCAGTGCCGGTCCCCTCGGTCGAGCTCGACGGTGCAGAAATCGCGGCTGCATCGCGCCAGGGCCGAATGGTCGATGCCGACCGTCTCCGCTCCCCTGCCGCCGAGTTCCACCAGCGTGTCCCGCGCATACCCGGAGCGCCCCTCGCGCAGCATGACGAGCCTGCCCTCCTCGTCCGCGATGCCCACATTGCGGCCATCCCGCCCGATCAGGATATCGGGCGCAGGCGTCATCACAAGAAGACCGAGCGCCAGGGTCACGGGCAGGAGGCCAAGCAATCTGCCGCGACCGCTCCACAAGGCGAGCCACAAGCCGCCCAGCACGAACAGCGCGATCGTGAGACCGCTCATTTGCGGGGCAAGCTTGACCGCCCCCGGCTGCGAAGCGGCAAAGTTAGCAATCGCCAGCAGCAGGTCGAGCGACCAGCCCGCCAGCCACCACACCGGTCCGCCCAGCCCCACCAAGTCAAGCACGAGCGCGAGCGCGATCAGCGGCATGCTGACGAAAGTGGTCAGCGGTATGGCGAGAACATTGGCGAACGCCCCGTACAGACCGGCCCGATGGAAATGGAACAGCACGATCGGCATCAGCGCAATCTCGATGACGAAGCCCGTCAGCAGCAGCATGGCAAGGTGCCGCAGGAACCGCCTCGCCATGCCCTCGTCGCGCGGTGCGAGGAAGCGCCGGACCGGTCCCGTATTGTGAAGCGCGACGAGGGCAATCACCGCGCAGAAGCTCATCTGGAAGCTCGGCCCGACCAGCGCCTCCGGCCATGCCAACATGACCACACTCGCGGCGACCGCGACCATGCGCAGGCTCAGCGGTTCGCGCCCCAGCGCCAGCGCCAGCAGCACCAGCACTGCTCCGACGCAGCTGCGCACCGTGGGCACCTCGGCCCCGGTCAGCAGGGTGTAACCGATCCCGGCCGAGGCCCCCACGGCGGCAGCCATCACAGGGAGACGCACGCGCAAGACGAGCCACGGCCACAAGGCCAAGATGCGCAATGCGAGGAAATAGGCGGCAGCGATCACCGCGCTCACATGCAGACCGCTGATCGAGAGCAGGTGCGTCAACCCGGCATCGCGCATCGCGCTCTCGTCCCGCTCGGCGATCGCACCGCGATCACCGCTCGCGAAGGCCGCTGCGATCGCTCCTTCCGATCCGCTCAACTGCCCCCTCACATGCTGCGAAAGATGCCGCTGCGCGCGGCTGAACGGACCGGCCTCGCTTTGGCCCACCGACAAGATCTCGATCTCCCCTATCACCGAGCCCGTCGCGGCAAGCCCTTCGAACCAGGCCGTTCGCGCGAAATCGTAGGCTCCGGGCACGAGCGGTGGGGCAGGCGGCATGAGGCGCGAGCGAAGGCGAACGATATCTCCCTCGTCCGGCGGCGCATTGTCGGCGAGCAGCGGCACGTTCACCCGGACCTTGCGAGCGTGACCGTCCTGCGCGTCGCGATATGCCAGGGTAAGACGGCTTCGATCGCGGGCGGGCTGGTCTTCACGTTCCAGCACCCGGCCCTGTAAGGTCACCACCCGCGGGTAGGCGAGAGGCTCGGCGCCTACCGTTGCGGAACGCGCCCAGACCAGGCCGATACCCAATGCGAAGACCAGCGTAGCGATCATTACCGCCCGTCCGAGATACTCGCGCGTTTCGTTACGCGAAATCGCCCACCCCCACAGCGCCATCAGAAGAGCCGCTGCGATGGCCGCGCCCCATTCCCATCGGCTGTGAAGCGCAAACCAGCTCGCAATCCCACCGGCCAGAACGACGGCCAGCCACGGTGCACGATCGAAACCAGCATTGGCCAGGGCCGAATCGAGTCTCGTGGCGATGCTGGACAAGTGCACGCGCGAATGCCAAGGCACGTGCTGCGCTGCAGCATCCCCCGGGCCGGGGCCCGCCCCCATCGGCACATTCGGTACGTTGCTGCTGGCCATTACGTGATTTGAAAGGAAGGCTCGCCCCATGGCAAGCGACAGCAGCGCCTCAGCGAGCCCGGTGGTGACGCGGTTCGCCCCCTCACCGACCGGCTATCTGCATCTGGGCGGTGCCCGTACCGCGCTGTTCAACTGGCTGTTCGCCCGCCATCATGGCGGCAAGGCGTTGTTGCGGATCGAGGATACCGACCGCGCCCGATCCACCCCGGACGCGATCGAGAAGATCCTCGACGGGCTGGAGTGGCTCGGGCTCGATTACGACGAAGCGCCGGTGTTTCAGTCGGAGCGCGCCGAGCGTCATGCGCAGGTGGCGAACCAGCTTCTCGCTGCAGGGCACGCCTATAAATGCTTCGCGACGCCCGAGGAACTGGAGGCGATGCGCGCCGAGCAGCGCGCCAACAAGCAGCCCTTGCGCTATGACGGGCGCTGGCGGGACCGTGAGCCGGGCCCCGAGCAAGACGGCATGCCCTACACCATCCGCATCAAGACGCCGGTCGACGGAGAGACCGTGATCGAGGACGCAGTGCAGGGCACGGTGCGCGTCGCCAACAGCGAGATCGACGACTACATCATCCTGCGCGGCGACGGCACGCCGACCTATATGCTGGCCGTGGTCGTCGACGACGCCGATATGGGCTGTACGCACATCATCCGCGGCGACGATCATCTGAACAACGCGTTCCGCCAGCTGCCGATCATCCGCGCCATGCAGGAAATGGGAGAGGACTGGCGCGAGCCGGTCTATGCGCATGTGCCCCTGATCCATGGCAGCGACGGTGCCAAGCTGTCGAAGCGGCACGGGGCCGTCGGGGTCGAGGCGTACCGCGACGAGCTGGGCGTGCTGCCCGAAGCTTTGTTCAACTACCTCCTGCGGCTCGGTTGGGGCCACGGCGATCGCGAGGAGATCACGCGGCAGGAAGCGATCGAGCTGTTCACGCTCGAGGGCGTTGGCCGGAGCCCCTCCCGCTTCGATCTCAAGAAACTCCAGAACCTCAACGGGCACTATATCCGCGAGGCGGACGATGCCCGCCTCGCGAAACTGGTGGCCGAACGGATCGGACCTGAAGCCGATGCGGAGCTGCTTCGGCAGGCGATGCCGTTCCTCAAACCGCGAGCGAAGGACGTGAACGAACTGGCCGCCTCGGCCGCGTTCCTTTTCACCTCCCGACCGCTCGAAATGACCGAGAAGGCGGAAGGGTTGCTCGACGCCGAAGCGCGCGCCCGCCTGAGCGAGGTGTCGCAGGCCTTAGCAGCGGAAAACGACTGGACATCCGAGGCGCTGGAGGCCACGACCAAATCGCTTGCCGAACGGCTGGAAATCGGCCTGGGCAAGTTGGCGCAACCCATGCGCGCCGCTCTCACCGGCACGACCGTTTCGCCCGGAATTTTCGATGTGCTCATTCTGCTCGGCAAGGAAGAATCCCTTGCCCGGATCGACGCACAGGCCCGAGCGTTGAGCGAATAAACCAGACTAAGGAGGCCCAATATGGCGGACAAGACCGCAACACTGGAACTGGCAGGCGAAAATCATGACTTTCCCGTTCTGAAGGGGTCTTGCGGCCCCGACGTGGTCGATATCCGCAAGTTGTATGGCTCCACCGGCTGTTTCACCTTCGACCCGGGCTACAAGTCGACCGCGGCTTGCGAGAGCGCGCTGACCTTCATCGATGGTGAAGAGGGCGTGCTCCTTCATCGCGGCTATCCGATCGGCGAACTGGCCGAAGAATCCAGCTTCATGGAAACGGCCTATCTCCTGCTGAATGGCGAGCTGCCGGTGCAGGACGAGCTGGACGATTTCACCTACACCATCACGCGCCATACGATGCTGCACGATCAGCTGCGCCAGTTCTATCAGGGTTTCCGGCGCGATGCGCACCCGATGGCGATCATGTGCGGCGTGGTGGGTGCGCTGTCGGCGTTCTACCACGACAGCACCGATATCTCCGACCCGGAGCATCGCAAGATCAGCTCGCATCGCCTGATCGCGAAGATGCCGACCATCGCCGCTTGGGCATACAAGTATTCGATCGGGCAGCCGTTTATGCAGCCCCAGAACGACCTGTCCTATACCGGCAACTTCATGCGCATGACCTTCGGCGTGCCGGCGGAGGAATACGAGCTGCACCCGGCGGTGGAAAAGGCGATGGACCGAATCTTCATCCTCCACGCCGACCACGAACAGAACGCCTCGACCTCTACCGTCCGGCTCGCGGGCTCTTCGGGAGCTAATCCGTTCGCCTGTATCGCCGCGGGCATCGCCTGCCTGTGGGGTCCTGCGCATGGCGGCGCGAACGAGGCAGCACTCAACATGCTGCACGAAATCGGCACGCCCGACAAAATCCCGCATTATATCGAGCGGGCCAAGGACAAGAACGATCCGTTCCGCTTGATGGGCTTCGGCCACCGGGTCTACAAGAACTACGATCCGCGCGCGACGGTGATGCAGAAGACCGTGCGCGAGGTCTTCGACGCGCTGAAGGTCGACGATCCGGTTTTCGAAACCGCATTGCAGCTCGAGGAAATCGCGCTGAACGACGACTATTTCCGCGAAAAGAAGCTATTCCCGAACGTGGACTTCTATTCCGGGATCATATTGTCGGCGATCGGTTTCCCGACCACCATGTTCACGGCGCTGTTCGCCCTCGCCCGTACCGTTGGCTGGGTCGCACAGTGGAACGAAATGATCTCCGATCCAGGCCAGGTCATCGGTCGCCCCCGTCAGCTCTATACCGGTCCGACGCAACGCAAATACGTGCCGGTGGATCAGCGCAGCGGCGACTGATCGAGCATCTTGCCGCCGCCCCTGTTGGTTACTCTGGCGGGGCGGCGGTCAACGTCAGTGTGAAGATCGCGCCTTTGCCAGGCTCGCTTGCCACTTGCAGGGTACCGCCCATCGCCTGCGCAAGCTTGCGCGAGATGTATAAGCCCAGGCCTGAGCCGCCGTCTCCGCTGCGGCCAAGACGTTCGAACTTTCGGAAAACGCGCGCCTGCTGGTCGGCATTCAGACCCGGTCCGCTGTCGCGAACGGCGACGTAGGCGGTATCGCCCTTCGCACCAATCCCGATATCGACCGTTGCCCCCTCGGGGGAGTATTTGATCGCGTTGCCGACTACGTTCAGGAGTACCTGAAGCACCCGGCGAAATTCACCGACGGCATACTGGCTTTTCTCGGCTGGCGGCACCCGCAGCACGATCGCCCGCTCCTGCGCACGAACGCCCAGAATGCCCGCCGCGCGGCGCACCACGTCCGATAGTTCGATACGGTCGGGCGCGGTTTCGAAATCTGCGGATTCGACCACCTCCAGATCCGCGAGATCGTCGACCAGCGAAAGCAGGTGCTGTCCCGCCGCCGCTATGTCCGTCGCATAATCGGCGTACTCGTCGCGTAGCGGCCCCGCCAGACGGGACCGGATGGTCTCCGCATTGGCGATGATGCGGGAAATCGGCTGTCGGAGCACCGGCGCAAGGTCGCGCGCTATCGCCCGCTCGTCGATCGATCGCCTGTCCTTTTGCGGTTCCTGCCGCTTTACCCATGCCCGATCGGCAACCAGCAGGAGTTCGAAGCCGTCCGCTCCCGCAATCGGCGCGCCCAGTGGAAGCAGGCGCACCGTCCAGCTGCGCGGACTGTCTTCGATCCGCGCGGTCGTCCGGTCCAGCAACCGCCAATGAAGCGGCTGAACCTGGGGACTGCCGGGCAGTTCGACGAAATCCGTCCAGACGCGCCCCGGACCCTCTCGCATGCGCTCAGCCACGGGCGAGAGGTCGGGGGCGTCGGTTTGTACCGACAGAATTTTCTGTTCGTTGTCGAGCCGTGCCCGGAATTCCGCCAACGCCTCGTCGACGAGATCCCTGCGATTGGACGAGGCACCGGCGTCGCGGATGTCCTCCCCTCTCTTCTGCCAGCTCGAGACGGTCACGGCGCATCCCGGCTCGTCATCGTCGCGCGGACCGATCTCCACCCAAGCTACTACTTCCTCTTCGCCATCGAAGATGCGGATATGGCGGGCCGACCGCAGCTTCATTTCGCGCGCCTTGGCGATCGCTTCGCGTAATGCGGGCAGAGCGATCGCACCGGGCAATTCCCCGCCGCATCGCCTTTGCAGGCTGGCGAGCGGCTCTTCGGCACAGACCAGGCGATCGTCGCCATCGGTCACCGCGGCGGCCGCGACGAAAGAGGAATGCCCCGTCATCGGTGGTCGGCACCCGCGATCATCATCTTCGCTTCCTCGGGATCGACATTCTCCACTGCAGGGGGAAGCGATGCGGACGGCGCAACTAGCGCGCATTGGCGGCCGATATCGGCAATATCCATGCCGCTTGCCCGCATGGCGAGCGCAAGGCGGGTGAAGCTGGGCGACCCCCAGGCCAGGGAGATCGAGGTTCGGTCCAATCCGCTTCCATCGGCGAGCCTGGTGAGGAACAGGGCCAGTCCGCTTTGGCGGCAATCCATGGCAGGACGGTCGAAGGCAAGTCGGGACGTCGCGAGGCGGGACAACAGCGTCAGTCGCGTCTCGCCCTCTTCATAGCCTGCACGTAGCGGGCCTGCGGCATCGAAAACGTCCAACCTGGATACGAGGCGATCGAACATCTCGGCGGGCAGTTCCGCCAGCGGCAGCCTCATCGCTATCATGTCGCCTAGGTAGCGCGCCTGCGCGGCGATCGCCGAACTTGCCAGACGGGACGGCGCTGGAGAATCGCTGCTGCTCAGCGCCCGCAGTTCCGGTGGTGCCACCATGTCCAGCCCGGCATCGCGACTCAGCCGTGTGGCGGCCCGAAATTCCATCGCCAGCGAATGAAGGAAGGCAACCAGTTCGGTATCGAAGGCGAGTTCGGCCCGAATTTGCGCGGCAAACTCCTGCCGATCTTCGGCCCGCAGCGCATCTGCCAATTGATCGGCCAGCGATGCCACCATCCCTTCGACCCGGGCGACGATATCCTGGCCCAGCAGTTGATCGCCCCCGGCGACCAGGACTGGGAGCGCCTGCGCCGCCCATTCCGACGCACGCCTTTCCTCACGCAGCGCATCGCGCAGCGCGGCCTGCGGATTGCTAGCCGAAGAGTTGGAATCGTCCATGGGCGCGTAGCTTTCGAACATGCAAAGGCCATACCGCCGTGTGGTTAATCTCGTGTTATATACGACGTTACGCCGAGCGCCCTTGCGAGTGCGACGAGCGCCGCCAAGCTGGCAACGCTCGCCCCTATCAACCAGCGATCGAACAAGCCCGGCAACACCACTATCAGCCAGAGCCATTCCCGATCATGGAAAAATCGAAGCTGTCCAAGATTGGAAAAGGCTGCAAGATTCCACACCAGGACCGGAACGAGAGCGAGAAAGGCGGCGATAGCCATCCGCGAGTCCTCGATAAATCCTGCGCCCAGCGCCAACGTCGCGACTATATTCGGCAGCACTTCCAGTACGACCAGGGGATCCCGGCGCTTATCCGCCAGAGTGGCAGGATCGCCGGCACGGCGTAGCAGGATCGCCAATCTCGACAGGAATAGAGCCGCCAGGGCCGATACGATCGCAGCGACCGGATGGAGTGTGACCAGCGCCGCCACGGAGGCGAGACCCGCCGCGATCGCGCCAGCGAATGCGGGCTTCAGCGTTCCGGCGCTGCCGGCCAATCGCCGGGCCGCGGGGATCAGCGCCCTGCGCTGCAACGGGGACGCCGCCCCGTCCGCCATGATTTCGTTGAGCAGCGCCCCGTCTGGCGCCGGGGTTTCCGGCGTGATCCAGCGACGATCGGCGATCAGCTCTACGGGAACGTCTCTCTCGGCGATGCCGCCGGCGCGCGCGATACGCAGCAGCGCGGAACCCGGCTCGTAGCCTTCGCCAGCGTCCGACAGACGTTCCACCATCGCCCCGTTTGCGACCAGCACTCCGCCCCACCGATGATTGCCGTCCAGCCTTTCGAGCGCCCTGCCCCGACCGGCCTCGGTTTCGCCGCGACCGCCGGGTATGCGCCACAGGAGGGGTCCGCTCCCCAGCAGGTTGGCAGCCGCTGCCCCCACCGGCAATACGCCCTCGCCTAGGACGATAAGCTCGTCCTGGCGGGACAAGCGCCCCAGCAGGCCGTGCACGTGGTGGATCAGGCGAAAGGACGCTCCGCCCCGCTCCACCATCTTTTGCACGGAAAGCACGCCTTCCTCGGAAGGATCGCCATCCGGAGCGAACAGGATGACCGCCTCGCAACCCCAAGCGAGCGCGAGACCGGCCTGCCATTCGGTAAAGTCACGTCCCAACAGGCGCGAAGGATCGCTTTCCGATCCGAAACGCCTTTCGGGCAAAGAGAGCAGAGCGGCACGCACGCGAGATTGATTCCCCCATCGATCCTCCGCACACAGATAGAGGAGCGGCTGGGGCAAACCAAGGCGGTTACCGGGTGCCGAGAGCTTCCAGGAAAGCTTCCAGCCTCGTGACGATGACCGGATCGCCGGGCGCGGCTCTGCCGGCCTCTGCCGCGAGGTCCATCAACTCGTCCGCGCAAAAGCTGGCTGCCAGGCTGCGGATACGCTGGGCACTCGTCACCCAGTTGGCATCGCATCGCGACCGGCGCAGCAAATCGATGTGATGTTCGAGGCTGTCGCGAAACGCCTGCCGCAACTCTGCCCTCAGCACGGGATCATCACCGGCCGCCGCCGCCAGCGTGGCAGAAAAGGCACCGTCTTCGAAGGTCATGGCCGACGTTAGGACCGATACCGTTAATTCCCGGTTTCATCGCGGCGCTTTCCTGATAGCGTTCCGAGAATGAACAGGGGGCAGGTCATGGCGGCGACGGAAGCCAGTGCATTCGATGGCGAACTCGAACCGGAGGCCGAGTCGGCGACCACGACCCGTGATGCCGAACAATGGTATTCGGAGGTAGAGGACGAGGGCGAACCCCCTCGCCCCCACGGATGGCTGGCACCTGCCGTGGCATCGACCGCGATTCTGGCCTGGACCGCCTTTTTTCTCTGGTCGCATTATCCCGCGATGCGCGACGGCGCCGCGCCCGCAGCATGGAGCGACTGGATCGTTTCCTGGGCGGTTCCGTGCGTGCTGGTAATCAGCATCTGGCTCCTGGTGATGCGCAACAGCCGGCGGGAGGCGTCGCGCTTCGCCGACGTCGCCCATGCGCTGTCCCGCGAATCCGAGATGCTCGAAGCGCGCCTCTCGACGGTGAACCGCGAGTTGAGCCTCGCGCGTGAATTCCTCTCGGCCCAGTCGCGCGACCTCGAATCGCTTGGCCGCGTGGCGGGAGAGAACCTGTCCCGCCACGCCGAGCGGCTGCAGGAGCTGATCGTGGACAACGGCGAGCAGGTGGACCGCCTGGCCGGCGTAAGTGCCAAATCGGTCGAGAACATGGAACATCTGCGCAGCGACCTGCCCGTAGTCGCCAGTGCAGCCCGCGATGTCGCCAATCAGATCGGACAGGCGGGCGATGGGGCGGATCGCCAACTGGAACGGTTGGTTTCCGGGTTCGCGAAGCTGGAGGGTCAGGGCGCCAATAGCGAGAGGCGGGTCGCTGCCTTGCAGGATCGGATCGATGCCGCCCTCGCGGCTTTCGAGACCCAGATCGACAATCTCGAAGGACGAGTGGCGGCGCATTTCGCGGCCCTGCGACAGCGTTCCGAAGAGCAGGGCCGCGTGTTGCAGGAGGGGGCTTCCGCTTTCGAGGAGAATCTCGGGGCCCGTGAAAACCGCCTTGCCGAGGCGCATCGCGAAATGCTGCACGAGGTCGAAACCCGCACCACCGCCCTGGATGGCAATCTCGCCCACTTCCGCGAACTGCTGACCGAGACCAGCGCGCGAATGACCCGAGACGGCGAATCGGCCTCTCGATGGATGGCCGATCTAGCCGAGCGATTGCAGAACGCCCGCGAGAGCGGCGAATCCGCCAGCAGTGCCTTGGCCGAACATGGTCGGACCCTTTTGCGCACCCTTGGCGATAGCAACGAGCGGGTCGGCGAAACGCGGGAAGTCGTCGCTGGCCTGACCGACGAATGTGTGCGGCTGCTCGAACTGATCCAGGCAGCGGGGGAGCATAGCCGGGAGGCACTCCCGCAACCGATTGCCGATGCGGAGAACCGCCTCAAGCGGCTGCACGAGCTTGGTCGCGAAATCGAGAAGCTGCTCGCAGCGAACGTTTCGCACGCCGGGGAGCTGGCCGACCATATGGAGAGCGCGCACAAGGACGGCGAGACGATGCTGGGCCATGCCGATGGTGTGGCACAGCGCATCGACGCGCTTCGATCCGACATCGCTGCGCTGGGACTTGATAGCCGAGAGACGGTGGACGCCGTCGACGACCGTCTGTCACAGGCCATCGCAGGGCTCGAAGAGAAGCTCAGCCCTGCCATTGCCGCCGCCGGGGAGCGTGGTCACGAACGCATCGTGCAGCTTGCCGAGCGGTTGTCGCGCGAGAGCGGGGAAACGCTTCGCAATTCGCTTGAAAGGGATGCGCGCTCCGCGATCGATGCGCTGGCAGACGCGTCTCACTCGGCCGGCTCGCAGGCCCGCGACGCGGCGGACGCGCTTAAGGAACAGCTTGCCGAGGTCGAGCGGCTTACCGCCAACCTCGAGGCCCGCGTCGAACAGGCGCGTGCTCGCGCGCAGGATCAGGTCGATGCAGATTTCGGGCGCCGCGCCGCTATGATCGCGGAAAGCCTCAATTCCAACGCCATCGATATTGCGCGATCGCTATCGGCGGACGTGTCGGACACAGCCTGGACGCGCTATCTTCGCGGCGATCGTGGGGTGTTCACCCGGCGGGCGGTCACGCTGCTGGAGCCGGTAGAGGCACGGGAGATCGCCGAACTCTACGATTCCGACGGCGAGTTTCGCGATCACGTCGCGCGTTTCATCCACGATTTCGAGGCGATGCTGCGCACCATGCTCTCGGTGCGGGACGGCAACGCATTGGCCGTAACCCTGCTCGGGTCGGATATGGGCAAGCTCTACGTCGCTCTGGCGCAAGCTATCGAGCGTTTGCGCGACGCGTGAACCTCTGCGTCAGCGATCCCGGAATTGCTCGGGAATCGGAATGAAATTGATATCGTCCAGGCTGATCCAGCCGTGGTTCCAGTTGAGAACCCACAGCGCAGTCAGAACGGCGGCGATGATGCTCGCCCGGATCACCAGTCGCCAGGGGCGGAAATTGGCCGGTGCGCTGTCGGCCTGTCCACGTATCTTATCATGCCCCAGTTCGTCATGCGTGCGAACGCCGAACGGCAGCAGGAAGAACGCGGAGAAGACCCAGATGATCAGGTAGATCGCAACGATGGAGAACGGTGCCAAGGTGTCAGGCCCCGATCTCGAATACGCGAACCTGAGGCCGCTTGCCCGACCAGCGACCGGCCGCACGGCGGGCGGCAAGGCGGGCTGCCTCGCACTGCTGCGCCGAATCACCACGCTCGCGCCGCCCCAGCTTGGCGATGGCGGAGGCAATATCGCGCTCAGCCTCTTCCACAAATGCAGCTTGATCCTCGTCCAGCGGCAGGCCGAAGCTCTCCACTCGCGCCGAGCCATCGGCTTCGAGAAGCACGATCACGATGCCGTCGCGCGACAGGCGGCGGCGCATGACGATGCTATCCCCATCCGCCGGTACGATGATATCGCCATCCAGGACCAGACGGCCCGTTTCGACCTGCGCGATGCGGCCCGGCTTACCGGGAGCGAGCCGTACGATATCGCCGTTCGACTGCGCCACGGCGGACGGGATGCCATGCTCCAGACCGAGCCGCGCCTGTTCCTGCATATGCCGGACTTCGCCGTGAACCGGCACGAGAACATCGGGGCGGATCCACTCGTAAAGAGCAAGCAGTTCGGGACGCCCCGGATGGCCAGACACGTGGATCATGCTCTGCCGGTCGGTCACCATGACGATGCCGCGTTCCGCCAGGCGGTTCTGCACCCGACCGATGCTGATCTCGTTCCCGGGGATCTGCCGACTGGAAAACAGGACGACGTCGCCACGGGTGAGCTCCAGTGGATGGTTCTCTTCCGCGATGCGCGATAGCGCGGCGCGCGGCTCCCCCTGCCCGCCGGTCGCCATGATCAGCACCTCGCCCCGCGGCAGGCCCATGGCGGTATTCCAGTCCACGACGTCGGGAAAATCGTCGAGATAGCCATTGTCCCGCGCCACTTCGATAATCCGGTCGAGCGAGCGCCCGGCGATGCACAGCTGGCGACCGGTAGCCTTCGCCACTTCGCCCAGCGTATGCAGGCGTGCCACGTTGGATGCGAAGGTGGTCACCAGCACCCGCCTGCCCGACCAGCGCTTCACCTCGTCCAGGATACCGCGATAGACCGCGCCTTCGGATCCGCTCGGCTCGGGATTGAAGACGTTGGTGCTGTCGCACACCAGCGCCAGCACGCCCTCGTCTCCGATCGTACGCAGTTCCTCCTCCGTGGTCGGAGCGCCGATGATCGGATCCTCGTCCAGCTTCCAGTCGCCGGTGTGGAAAATGCGCCCATGCGGCGTGTCGATCAGGAGGGCGTTGCCTTCCGCGATCGAATGGGCAAGCGGAATGTAGGTGACGGTGAACGGGCCCAGGGCGATCTCGCCGTGATCCTCCTCGATCACGTTCAGTTCGACATCGCCGGCGATACCGGCCTCCTCCAGCTTTCGCCGGATCAGGTCCGCGGTGAAGGGCGTTGCGTATAGCGGCACGCCCAGGTCGGCGGCGAAATACGGCAGGGCACCGATGTGATCCTCATGCGCGTGGGTCAGCACGATGCCGAGCAGATCGTCGACCCGCTCCTCGATGAAATCGAGATCGGCGAAGACCAGCTCCGTCCCGGGATACTCGTTGGCACCGAAGGTCATGCCCAGATCGACCATCAGCCATTTGCCCTGACAGCCGTAGAGATTGACGTTCATGCCGATCTCTCCAGACCCGCCCAGGGCCAGGAACAGCAATTCGTCTTCGGGCGTGTAATTTTTCTTCAAGCGGCGCTCCGTTCGGCCAGGATGGCAAGGCCTTCGAGGGTAAGGTCGGCTTCGACGGCGTCGAAGATACTGGTGTGGCGATCGAACAGGATGGCGAGGCCGCCGGTCGCGATAACCTTCGCCGGACGGCCGATTTCGCTGCGCATGCGGGCGATCAGCCCTTCCATCATCGCAACGTAGCCCCAGAACACCCCGATCAGCATCTGGTCCTCCGTGTTGCGGCCGATGACACTGTCGCTCTCCGGCGAGGCGATGGCGATCCGTGGCAGTTTCGCGGTGTTGTTCACCAGCGCATCGAGCGAGAGATTGATCCCAGGCGCGATGATACCGCCCTTGTACGCCCCGTTGTAATCCACCGCGTCGAAGGTGGTCGCGGTGCCGAAATCGATCACGATCAGGTCGCCGTCATGTCTGGCATGGGCCGCGATTGCGTTGAGCGCGCGATCGGCACCTAGCGAGCGCGGCTCCTCCACATCGACGGCGATGCCCCAGTCGGCTGAACCCTGACCTGCGACGATGGGATCGATGCCGAAATACTTATCTGCCAGCACGGAGAGGTTGTGGACCGCTCGCGGGACGACCGACGCGAAGATGATCCGGTCGATATCGCTCTTCGACCAGCCCTCGATCGCTAGCAGTTGCAACAGCCACACCGCATACTCGTCGCCCGTGCGACGCGGATCGGTGGCGATGCGCCAGCGCGCCAGGATTTCGCGCCCCTTGAACAGGGCGAAGACGACATTGGTGTTGCCGACGTCTATGGCGAGCAGCATATCCGTTCAGTTCCTTCAGGCGAGGATCACGTCGCCCGCGTGAATGGCACGTTCTCGCCCGTCATCCAAACGCATCATCAATGTGCCGTCGCTATCGAGTCCGGCGAACTGCCCCGTCAGCTTGTCGCCGGACGGATCGTGTACCGTAATTCTCTGGCCGATCGGAGTGCCCACGGCCAACCAGCGCCGAATTTGCGGATCGAGCCCGTAATTGCGCCAGCGCCCAAGCTCCTGCGCGAACGCCTGCGCCAGGGTGGCGGCAAACGCATCCCTGTCGGGTGCCGGTCCGAATGCGGACAAGGCGACCGTCTCCCGATCGGGAAGAGCGGGAACAGCGGCCAGGTTCACCCCGATCCCCACAACGATCACGTCGCCCGTCCGCTCGAGAAGAATTCCCGCAAGCTTGGCGCCGCCCAGCAACACGTCGTTCGGCCATTTCAGGGTGCTGGGAATATGCGGCGGACATAGCGGTGCCACCGCCTCGTGCAAAGCGAGCCCCGCCATCAGCGAGAGCGAGTGCGCGGCTGGGTCGGTGGGGAGCAGGCGCACCACGGTGGAACCCATGAAGTTACCACGACTGTCGAACCATTCGCGGCCCTGCCGCCCCCTGCCCGCCTTCTGACAGTCGGCCAGGAGCCAGTCGCCTTCCCGGACCATTTCGCCTGCGGCGACCCGCGCTAGCAGATCGGCATTGGTCGAGCCGGTTTCGGCTACGACCTCAAGCAAGGAGGGCGTCGCTCGGCAGCATTCTCGTCACGCCGCAGGGAAGATGGCCGCCGCCGCACCATCCGCAAGACGCCCCAGCAGAACGGTGAGGAAATAGCCGAACGGCGAAATGAACAGCGTCGCGAGGATCAGCACGACCCATTCCGATACCAGCGCCTTCTCCTTAACGCGGTCGACCGGCTCATCGAAGAACATGACCTTCACGAACTTCAGGTAGTAGAACGCGCCGATCACGCTCGCCGCGATGCCGATTGCCGCCAGCGCGACCAGATCGGCCTCGACCGCTGCCTGGAATACCACGAACTTCGCCCAGAAGCCGAACAGCGGCGGAATGCCCGCAAGGCTGAACATGACCAGCAGCAGGCACCAGGCCACGGCTGGCTTCGTGGTTGAAAGCCCCGCGATGTCGTCAAACGTCTCCAGTTGCCTACCATCTGCGTCGCGCAGCATGAGGAGGGCCACGAAGCTGCCCAGCGACATCGCGACATAGATCACGAGATAGACTAACATCGCGCTCATGCCCGCTACCGTCGCCGCTGCGAGGCCGATCAGGATGAAGCCGACATTGTTGATCGAAGAATAGGCGAGCAGGCGCTTCAGGTTGTTCTGCCCGATCGCGCCCAGCGCGCCGACCACGATCGACGCCAGCGCGGCGAAGATCACGATCTGCCGCCATGCATCGACCTGGCTGCCGAACGCCTCCAGCGCCACACGGGCGGTCAGGGCGATGGCGGCCACTTTCGGCGCGGTGGCGAAGAAGGTGGTGACGGGCGTGGGCGCGCCTTCGTAAACGTCGGGCGTCCACATGTGGAACGGCACGGCGCTGATCTTGAACGCCAGGCCCGCCAGCACGAAGATCAGGCCGAACAGCGCACCGGTCGACAGGCCTGCCGCCTGAGCCGCACGGATCCCTTCGAAGGTGGTGGTGCCGGTGAAGCCGTAGGTCAGGCTCATACCGTAGAGCAGAATGCCCGAGGCGAGAGCGCCCAGCACGAAGTATTTCAGCCCGGCCTCGGCCGAGCGGCTGTCGGCACGCAGGATACTGGCGAGCACATAGGCCGACAGGCTGTTGAGCTCGAGCCCGATATAGAGCGTCAGCAGATCGCCCGCCGACACCATGATGCCCATGCCAAGCGTCGCGAACAGGATCAGGATCGGGTACTCCGCGCGCATCGTATCGACGCGGGCGAAGAAACGCGGCGCGATCATCAGACAGGCGATGCCCGACAGGTAGATCAGCAGCTTCGCGAACCCGGCGAAGGCATCCGCGCGGAACTGGCCGCCGAAAGCGATCGTGTCCGGCCCGGCGGCACCGGTCCACACCGTTGGAAAGACGATGACGAAGGCCGCGCCCAGCGCGGTTGCCGCCAGTATGCTGACGAGGCGGCTCGCGCCGTCACCCGCCCAGGCCGCGACGAGCAGCAACGCCAGGCCCGAAAGGCTCAGCAGCAGTTCCGGCACGATCAGCGACAGGGAAGAACCGAAATCCATCAGTGCGCCCCCTCGCCCGCAGCTTCACCGGCCGCTTCGCCTTCGCCATGCGCGGCGACGTAATTCGCATTGTGCGGTTTCGGAGGTCCCGCTGACAGTTCAGCATCGCCGGCCGGAGTCGTACGGGCAAGCCGCGCCTCGATCGCGGCAATGTCGTTCCGCATGGGCGCGATGAAGCTTTCGGGATAGATGCCCATCCACAGCACCGCCGCCGTAATCGGCGCCAGCATCACCCATTCACGCACATTCATGTCCTTCATTGCCGCCGCATCGGCGTTGACCTGTTCGCCGAACACCACGCGACGGTAGAGATAAAGCATATAGGCCGCGCCCAGAATGATGCCGGTCGTCAGCACCAGCGTGGTCGTGCTCGACATTTCGTAAACGCCCGCGAGGCTGACGAATTCCGCCACGAAGCCGCTGGTGCCCGGCAGGCCGATGCTCGCCATGGTGAAGAACAGGAAGAACGCGGCATAGCGCGGCATGTTGATCGCGAGGCCGCCATAGCGCGAAATCTCACGCGTATGCAGGCGGTCGTAGATCACGCCGACGCACAGGAACAGCGCGCCCGAAACCAGACCGTGGCTGAGCATCATGATCATGCCGCCTTCCAGCCCCTGCACGTTGAACGCGAACAGGCCCGCGGTGACGATCGCCATGTGCGCGACCGAGGAGTAGGCGATCAGCTTCTTCATGTCGGGCTGAACCAGCGCAACGAGGCTGGCATAGACCACCGCGACCATCGACAGCGCGAAGATCAGCCACATGAACTGCGCGCTCGCGTCCGGGAACATGGGCAGGCTGAACCGGATGAAGCCGTAGCCGCCCATCTTCAGCAGCACGCCTGCCAGGATGACCGAGCCAGCTGTCGGCGCCTGCACGTGCGCGGCGGGCAGCCAGGTGTGGACCGGGAACATCGGCATCTTCACCGCGAAGCTGGCGAAGAATGCCAGCCACAGCCAGGTCTGCGCCCCCGCTGGGAAGTCGTACTGCATGAGCGTGGGAATGTCGGTGGTACCCGCGACATTCGCCATCCACAGCATCGCGACCAGCATCAGCACCGATCCGAGCAGCGTGTAGAGGAAGAACTTGAAGCTCGCGTAGATGCGGTCGGTCCCGCCCCAGATACCGATGATCAGGTACATCGGGATCAGGCCGGCTTCGAAGAAGATGTAGAACAGGAACAGGTCCTGCGCCGCGAACACGCCGATCATCAGCAGTTCCATGACCAGGAACGCAGCCATGTATTCGCCGACCCGCTTCTGGATGCCATCCCAGCTGGCGAGGATGCAGATCGGCATCAGGAAGGCGCTCAGCACGATCAGCAGCAGCGCGATCCCGTCGATCCCGAGGGCGTAGGAGAAGCCCGCGAACATATCGTGCCGCTCCTGAAACTGCCACTGCGCGCCGCCGATATCGAAATTCGCCCACAGCGCGATAGCGAGCAGCAGATCGAGCGTCGTCGCGGCGAGAGCGACCCAACGCGCCGTACCCGCGGAAACGAAGAAACAGATGATCGCCCCGACCAGCGGGACCAACAGCATCAACGAGAGAATGGGAAACCCTTCCATTAGCGCAGCGCCCACGTCACCGCGGCAATGACGCCGAGCAGCATCACTAGCGCGTAGCTATAGAGGTAACCGGACTGGATCCTCTTCGCGTAGACCGAGCCACGCTGAACCACCCAGGCGGCACCGTCGGGGCCGAAGCGATCGATCGTGCCGATGTCGACCCAGTTCCACAGCTTGCGACCGATCCAGAACGCGGGGCGCACGAAGATCGCGTTGTAGAGCTCGTCGAAATACCACTTGTTGAGCAGGAAGCGATAAACCGGGCCGAGCTGGTCCGCCGCACGCTCCGGCAGCGAGGTGTTGCGGATGTAGCCGGTCCATGCAGCCAGCAGGCCGATCAGCATCGCGATCGTCGCCGACCATTTGATCAGCGTCGGCACGTTGTGTGCGGCATGGATCAGGGCTTCGTTGTAGAAGATCGACCCTGCCCAGAAGCCTTCTCCCTCCACGAAGGGATGCGTGAACACGAAGCCGGCGAATACCGCGCCGATGCTCAGCACGATCAGCGGGATCAGCATGACCCACGGGCTCTCGTGCGGAGAGTACCCAGCCGTACCGTCTCGCTCCTCGGGTTCGGGAACGTGGTGCTTGGGAGAGTCCCCGGCATCTTCCTGGATCGGCGGATTGCCGTGTTCCGGCTCGTCGTGTCCATGGTGGACGGCGTGCTGGATATGCTCGCTGTCCGCCCAGCGCGGCTTGCCCCAGAAGGTCAGGAACATCAGCCGCCAGCTATAGAAGCTGGTCAGCAGCGCAGCGACCGCGCCCGCCCAGAAGGCGAAGTTGGACACGCCGGTGCCGCGCGCGAAGGCGACCTCCAAAATCGCGTCCTTCGAATAGAAGCCCGCGAAGCCGAACACGCCCGCGATACCTACCCCGGTAATCGCCAGCGTACCGGCCATCATTGCCCAGAACGTGATCGGGATACGCTTACGCAGCGCGCCGTAGTAGCGCATGTCCTGCTCGTGGTGCATCGAATGGATGACCGAGCCTGCGCCCAGGAACAGCAGCGCCTTGAAGAAGGCGTGCGTGAACAGGTGGAACATCGCCACGCCATAAGCACCCACACCTGCGGCGAAGAACATGTAGCCCAGCTGCGAACACGTCGAATAGGCGATGACCCGCTTGATGTCCCACTGCGTCGTACCGATCGTGGCCGCGAACAGGCAGGTCGCGCCGCCGATGAAGGTGACGAAGGCAAGCGCGGTCGGCGCGGTCTCGAACATGGGAGACAGGCGGCACACCATGAAGACGCCTGCGGTCACCATAGTCGCGGCGTGGATCAGCGCGGAGACCGGGGTCGGGCCCTCCATCGCGTCGGGCAACCAGGTGTGCAGGCCGAGCTGAGCCGATTTGCCGATCGCGCCGATGAACAGGAGGATGCAGAGGATGTCCATCGTCTGCAGCCGCATCCCGGCAAAGGTTATGCTGCTCCCGCTCATACCCGGTGCGGCGGCGAGGATTTCAGGGATCGAAGTGGTCCCGAACACCAGGAAGGTGCCGAAGATACCGAGCATGAAGCCGAGGTCGCCCACGCGGTTGACCACGAACGCCTTGATCGCCGCGGCGCTGGCACTCGGCTTCCGGAACCAGAAACCGATCAGCAGATAGGACGCCAGGCCGACCCCTTCCCATCCGAAGAACATCTGGACGAGGTTGTTAGCCGTCACCAGCATCAGCATCGCAAAGGTGAACAGGCTGAGATAGGCGAAGAAGCGCGGCTGATCCGGGTCCTCCTCCATATAGCCCCAGCTATAGAGGTGAACGAGCGCCGAAACGCTGGTCACCACCACCAGCATCACCGCCGTCAGCGTGTCGACGCGCAGGGCCCAATCGAACGACAGGTCGCCGGACTGGACCCACGACAGCACCGGCACGACATGCGCGGTCATCGATCCGCCGAGGAAGCCCAGGAAGATCGGCCAGCTGAGGCCGCACGCCACGAACAGCGCGACGGTCGTCACCAGCTTGGCGAAGGCCGCGGGCAGAGCCTTGTTGGCCAGCCCGGCAGCGATCGCTGCCAGCAATGGCAGGAAGACGATGATCTCGATCACGGGCCCCTACCCCTTCATCTCGTTGACGTCGTCGACCGCGATGGTGCCCCGGTCACGGAAGAAGATGACGAGGATCGCCAGACCGATCGCCGCCTCGCCCGCGGCGACGGTCAGCACGAACATCGCGAACACCTGCCCGGTCAGATCGCCGAGGAAGCTGGAGAACGCAACGAGGTTGATGTTCACCGCCAGCAGGATCAGCTCGATCGCCATCAGGATGACGATCACGTTCTTGCGATTGAGGAAGATCCCCAGCACGCCGAGCACGAACAGGATCGCGCCGACGACGACATAGTGTTCGATCCCGATCATGCGCGGAGTGCTCCTGTATGGCGCTCGCCCTGAGCCTGTCGAAGGGTCACAGCTCGACTCCCTTGCCCACTTCGGGGTTCTTCATTTCGGTCGCGTCCTGCGGGCGGCGTGACACCTGGCGACCGATGTTCTGATGAGTCTCGCGGCGACCGTGGCGCGCCCGCTCGCGGTGGGTCAGCACGATCGCGCCGATCATCGCGACGAGCAGGATGATTCCCGCGCTTTCGAACAGGAACAGGTACTTGCCGTAGAGCAGCGCACCCATCGACTGGATGTTGCTCGCCCCGGCGATCGGCGCGGCTGTGCCGTCCGGCGTTCCGAGCTCAAGCGAGCCGGCCCGGTACGCGCCGATACCCAGCACCAGCTCGGCAAGCAGGACCAGCGCGATCGCAATCCCGATCGGGAAGTTCTTCACGAACCCGGCACGCAGCTCGGCGAAATCGATGTCGAGCATCATGACGACGAACAGGAACAGCACCGCGACCGCGCCGACATAGACGATCACCAGCAGCATCGCGATGAATTCGGCACCGAGCAGGATCATCAGGCCCGCCGCGTTGAAGAAGGCGAGGATGAGCCAGAGCACCGAATGCACGGGATTGCGGCTCATGATGGTGAGCACGCCGCTGGCGACAACCAGCACCGCAAACAGGTAAAAGGCGAGAACGTGAATCATGGGGCCCCGGTTCGGTCTGCGGCGCGGTTAACGATACGGCGCGTCGGCTTCAAGGTTCGCGGCGATCGCCCGCTCCCACTTGTCCCCGTTCGCCAGCAGTTTCGCCTTGTCGTAGAGGAGTTCCTCGCGCGTCTCGGTCGAATATTCGAAGTTCGGGCCTTCCACGATCGCATCGACCGGGCACGCCTCCTGACAGAAGCCGCAATAGATGCACTTCGTCATGTCGATGTCGTAGCGCGTGGTGCGGCGGCTGCCGTCGTCGCGCGGCTCGCTCTCGATCGTGATTGCCTGCGCCGGGCAGATCGCCTCGCACAGCTTGCACGCGATGCAGCGTTCCTCGCCATTGGGATAGCGGCGCAGCGCATGCTCGCCACGGAAACGCGGGCTCAGCGGGTTCTTCTCGTAAGGGTAGTTGATCGTCGCCTTGGGCTTGAAGAAATACTTCAGCGTGAGGGCATGCGCCTTCACGAATTCCCACAGGGTAAACGATTTTATGAGCTGGGCAGCAGTCATGCCGCGCCTCCATAACGGGTGAGCATCAGCCATCCACTGACGACGACGACGAAGAACAGGCTCAGCGGAAGGAACACCTTCCACCCCAGACGCATCAGCTGGTCGTAGCGATAGCGCGGAACGGTCGCCTTCACCCAGCTGAAGACGAAGAAGAAGAACAGGATCTTCGCGAACAGCCAGATCCAGCCCGGGATCCAGTAGAGCGGCGCCCAGTCGAACGGGGGCAGGTAGCCGCCGAAGAACAGCACCGCGTTGAGTGTGCACATCAGCAGCACGTTGGCGTACTCGCCGAGCCAGTAGAGCGCGAAGCTCATCGAGCTGTATTCGGTCTGGTACCCCGCGACGAGTTCGCTTTCCGCCTCGGTCAGGTCGAACGGCGCGCGCGCGGTCTCAGCCAGACTGGAGATGAGGAACATGACCCAGACCGGAAACAGCAGGATGTTGAAGAAGAACCCGTTGACGAAGCCGAGGCCATAGCCGCGCTGCGCCTCCACGATGCCGAGCATGCTGCTGGTATTGGCGTAGAGGATCACGCAGATCAGGATGAAGCCGATCGAGACCTCGTAGCTGATCATCTGCGCCGCGGCGCGCATCGCGGAGAAAAACGGGTATTTCGAGTTCGACGCCCAGCCCGCGATGACGACGCCGTAAACGCCCAGCGAACTGATCGCGAGCACGTACAGAAGGCCGACATTGATGTTCGCCAGCACCGCACCCGAATTGAACGGAATCACCGCCCACGCGGCCAGCGCAACGGTGAAAGTGATGATGGGTGCGAGCAGGAACAGGCCCTTGTTCGCCGCGCTCGGGATGATGGTTTCCTGCAGGAACACCTTCAACCCGTCGGCGAAGCTTTGCAGCAGGCCGAACGGCCCGACCACGTTGGGCCCCCGGCGCAGCGCCATGGCAGCCCAGATTTTGCGGTCGAAATAGATCACTATCGCCACCGCCAGCATCACCGGCAGCGCGATCAGCAGGATGCCGGCGATGGTCGCGACGAACCACGCCCATTCGTAGCTCATGCCCCAGCCCTGGAAGAACTCGGTCATTCCGCGGCCTCCAGCACTTCATCGCCATGGAGCAGTTCCGCGGAGCATTGCTGCATCACCGCGCTTGCCCGGGCGATCGGATTGGTCAGGTAGAAGTCGGCGATCGGGTAGGTGATCCGGCCCTTCGCCTTCGTCGCCTTCGCTTTCGGGAGTTTGCCGAGGTCGGCTAGGCCTTCCTCGCCCAAAGCTTGTACTTCGCGGATCATTGCGGCCTGCAATTCGGCGAAGCTGTCGAACCCGACGGAGACCTCCAGCGCGTCGGCCAGAGCGCGCAGGATCGTCCAGTCTTCCCGCGCGTCACCGGGCGCGAACACCGCTTTTTCCGCGAATTGCACGCGCCCTTCCAGGTTGACGTAGGTCCCGTCCTTCTCGGCGTAGGACGCAGCGGGGAGGATGATGTCCGCCGCATGCGCGCCTTTGTCGCCGTGGTGGCCGATATAGACCTTCAGGCTGTCGGCGAAGGGGGTGTAATCCATCTCATCCGCGCCCAGCGAAAGCAGGACCTTGGGTGCTGCTTTCGCAATATCCGCAATACCGCCCTTCTGCGCGTAGCCGAGCATCAGCCCGCCCATCCGCGCGGCGGAGGTGTGCAGGACGTTGAACCCGTTCCAGTCCTCGCGAACGAGGTTCCACTCCGCGACGAAGCCCAGCGCTGCCTGCAGCGCTCCCGCCGCAAGCCCGCCTGCCCCGACGATCACGGCCGGACGCTCCGCCTTGGCAAAAGCTTCGCCGACATGCGCGGGCAGATCGTGGAGCATGGCGGCATCGTCGCCGAGGAATTCCGCGTCGTAGGTCGTGTCCCAATGCGGACCGACCACGAACACCTTGGCCCCATGCTTGACCGCGCGGCGCAGCCGGACGTTCAGAAGCGCCGCTTCCCAGCGGACATGGCTGCCCACGATCAGCACGGCGTCGGCGGTTTCGATACCCTGCAGCGTCGAGTTGAAATTGACCGCCGCGAGGTTGTCGGTCGGGTAGTCCATTCCGGTCTGGCGACCTTCCAGCAGATCCGACCCCAATGCGCCGAGCAGCTTCTTTGCCGCGAACATCGTTTCGCAATCGAGCATGTCGCCAGCGACCGCCGCGATGCTGTTGCCCGGCTTCGCCTTGGCGATCGCTTTGAACGCCTCGTCCCAACCGGCGGGCTGCAGCTTGCCGCTCTTTCGAATCCAGACCTGGTCGAGCCGACGCCGGGTCAGGCCGTCGACCATGTAGCGGCCCTTGTCCGACAGCCACTCTTCGTTGACCTCGTCGTTCACGCGCGGAAGCGCCCGCATGACCTCGCGCCCGCGGCTGTCGAGGCGGATGTTCGCCCCGACCGCGTCGGACACATCGATGCTGAGGGTCTTCTTGAGCTCCCAGGGCCGCGCCTCGAACGCATAGGGCCGCGAAGTCAGCGCCCCAACCGGGCACAGATCGATCACGTTGGCCGAGAGTTCGTGCTTGGCCGCCTGCTCCAGATAGGTCGTGATCTGCATATCCTCGCCGCGATAGAGCGCGCCGATCTCGTCCACGCCCGCGATCTCTTCCGAGAAGCGCACGCAGCGGGTGCAGTGGATGCAGCGGGTCATGATCGTCTTGATCAGCGGGCCCATATATTTCTCGGTCACCGCGCGCTTGTTCTCGTGATAGCGCGAGCCGCCGCGGCCATACATCAGGCTCTGGTCCTGCAGGTCGCACTCGCCGCCCTGGTCGCAGATCGGGCAGTCGAGCGGGTGGTTGATGAGCAGGAATTCCATCACGCCTTCGCGCGCGGTCTTCACCATCTCGGTATCGGTGCGGATTTCCTGGCCGTCGGTCGCAGGCAACGCGCAGCTCGCCTGCGGCTTGGGCGGCCCGGGCTTCACTTCGACCAGGCACATGCGGCAATTTCCCGCGATGCTCAGCCGCTCGTGATAGCAGAAACGCGGGATTTCCTTGCCCGCCATCTCGCAGGCCTGCAGCACGGTCGCGCCGTCCGGAACCTCGATTTCCTGTCCGTCTACGGTAACTTTAGGCATTATTCGGCCGCCTCCGGCAAGTTCTCTTCGATCCGCCGCTCGAGCTCGGGGCGGAAGTGGCGGATCAGCCCCTGGATCGGCCAGGCCGCCGCGTCGCCCAGCGCGCAGATGGTGTGGCCTTCGACCTGTTTGGTAACCTGCTGCAGCATGTC
Organism: Erythrobacter sp. LQ02-29; assembly: GCF_022576075.2. Classification (NCBI taxonomy): domain Bacteria; kingdom Pseudomonadati; phylum Pseudomonadota; class Alphaproteobacteria; order Sphingomonadales; family Erythrobacteraceae; genus Erythrobacter; species Erythrobacter sp. LQ02-29. The sequence continues at coordinate 2,286,727 of NZ_JANCNT010000001.1, forward strand.
GATTTCGTCGATCGCGGCGTCGCCGGTGCGCAGGCGCTCCATCACGCGCCACATCCAGCCCGTACCCTCGCGACACGGGGTGCACTGGCCGCAGCTCTCGTGCTTGTAGAAATAGCTGATGCGGCTGATGGCGCGCACGATGTCGGTGGACTTGTCCATCACGATCACCGCTGCAGTGCCCAGGCCGCTGCCCAGATCCTTCAGCCCATCGAAATCCATCGGCGCGTCCATGATCTGCTCGGCCGGGACGAGCGGGACGGAAGAGCCGCCCGGGATCACCGCCAGCAGGTTGTCCCACCCGCCGGTGATGCCACCCGCGTGGCGTTCGATCAGTTCGCGGAAGGGAATGCTCATCGCTTCCTCGACCACGCAGGGACGCTCGACATGACCGCTGATCTGGAACAGCTTGGTGCCCGAGTTCTTCTCGCGTCCGAAGCTGTCGAACCAGGTGCCGCCACGGCGCATGATGGTCGGCGCGACTGCGATCGATTCGACGTTGTTGACCGTCGTGGGGCAGCCGTAGAGGCCTGCGCCCGCCGGGAACGGCGGTTTGAGCCGCGGCTGGCCCTTCTTGCCCTCCAGGCTCTCGATCATCGCGGTCTCTTCGCCGCAGATGTAGGCGCCCGCCCCGCGGTGCAGGAACACATCGTAATCATAGCCCGAGCCGCACGCATCCTTGCCGATCAGCCCGGCGTCGTAGGCCTGGTCGATCGCGGCCTGCAGCACTTCCGCCTCGCGAATATATTCGCCGCGAATGTAGATATAGGCCGCGCGCGCGCGCATCGCGAAGCCCGCGACCAGCGCGCCTTCGATCAGCTTGTGCGGGTCGTGGCGGATGATCTCGCGGTCCTTGCACGATCCAGGCTCGGATTCGTCGGCATTGATGACGAGGAAGCTGGGGCGACCGTCCTTCGATTCCTTGGGCATGAAGGACCACTTCATGCCGGTCGGGAAGCCCGCACCGCCGCGCCCGCGCAGGCCCGATGCCTTGATCTCGTCGATGATGGCGTCCTGGCCACGCGCGAGGATGGCCTTGGTATCGTCCCAATCGCCCCGCTTGCGCGCGGCATCGAGGCCCCAATCCTGGAAGCCGTAGAGATTGGTAAAGATGCGATCCTTATCGGCCAGCATCAGGCGAAACCTCCGAACACGAAAACGGCCGCGACCACCAAGATCGCGAGCAGAGCGAGCGTCTTCACGACGCCGCTAAAAACCTTCCACGCGATGACCACCAGGATCAGCGCGACGATGAGCGTCAGGACCGAGGCGGGCATCAGTTACCACCTCCGGTCTTCCTGGAGCGGAAGATACCGAGCCCGCCGAACACGACCCCCAGGATCAGCCATACGATCCAGTTATCGCCCCGCAGCATATTAATGGCCGCCAGGACGAGAAAAACAACGCCGATCACGGGAAAGCCAGCCTTCGCCATCACCATTCACCCCGGTAATCGTGATTTTCCTCGACCATTTCCTTCAGTGTGGTCGGCCCACCGACCGGCTCGCTGGTGTGGCGGCCCGGCTCCTGCGTGCCGGTCTTGGGCTGCTCGCCCGCCGCCAGGGCGTCGAGAATGGCGTCGAGCCGCTCGGGCGTCAGGTCCTCGTAATTGTCGTCGTTAATCTGGGCCATCGGCGCGGTGGCGCAATTGCCCATGCACTCGACCTCGGTCAGCGTCCACAACCCGTCTTCCGAGACGTGCCCCTTCACCATCCCGCGCTTGCGGCAGGTTTCGAACAGGGCATCGGAGCCGCGCAACATGCACGGCGTCGTGCCGCAGACCTGCACGTGGTACTTACCGACCGGCGTCATGTTGTACATGAAGTAGAACGTCGCGACCTCGAGCACGCGGATCACCGGCATGTCGAGATAGGCGGCGACGTACTCGATCACCGGCAGCGGCAGCCACCCTTGCGTATTCGTCTCCTCGCCGACCTGCCGCTGAGCAAGATCGAGCAGCGGCATTACCGCCGACCGCTGCCGCCCCTCTGGATAGCGCGCGATCGCGGTGTCGGCCTTCGCCTTGTACGCATCGGTGAACGCGAACGAGCCCCAGCGTGCGCGCAGCTCGGGTGTGTCGGGTGCGGGTGTGCGGTCAGCCATTATCGATCACACTCCCCGAACACCACGTCGATCGCGCCGAGGATGGCGGTCGCGTCAGGCAGCATGTGGCCCTCGCACATGAAGTCCATCGCCTGCAGGTGCGAAAACGCGGTCGGGCGGATCTTGCAGCGATAGGGTTTGTTCGACCCGTCGCTGACGAGATAGACGCCGAACTCGCCCTTGGGGCTTTCGGTCGCGACGTAGACTTCGCCTGCGGGCACGTGGAAGCCCTCGGTGTAGAGCTTGAAGTGGTGAATGAGAGCTTCCATCGACTGCTTCATCTGCCCGCGCTTGGGTGGGACCACCTTGCCATCGTCCGCCGCGATCGGCCCTTCGGGCATTTCGGCGAGGCACTGCTTGATGATCTTCGCGCTTTCGTAAACTTCCTTCACGCGCACCATGAAACGGTCGTAGCAGTCCGAATTGGTGCCGACGGGGATGTCGAACTCCATCCGGTCGTAAACGTCGTAGGGCTGGCTCTTGCGCAGATCCCACGGAATGCCCGCGGCTCGGATCATCGGACCGGAGAAACCCCAGGCCAGCGCATCGGCCTTGCTCACCAGCGCGATATCGACATTGCGCTGCTTGAAGATGCGGTTGTCCATGACGAGGCTCATCGCATCGCCGAACAGTTCGGGCAGGCGATTGTCGACCCAGTCGCCGATATCGGTCAGCAGCTTTAGCGGCACGTCCTGATGCACGCCGCCGGGGCGGAACCATGCGCTGTGCATGCGCGCGCCACTCGCCCGCTCGAAGAAGTTCATGCAGTCTTCGCGCAGCTCGAACACCCAAAGGTTGGGCGTCATCGCGCCGACATCCATCACATGGCTGCCGATGTTGAGCATGTGATTGGAAATGCGCGTCAGCTCTGCGAACAGCACGCGCAGATATTGCGCGCGGATCGGCACCTTGAGATTAAGCAGTTTCTCGATCGCAAGGACGTAGCTGTGCTCCATGCACAGCGGGCTGCAATAGTCGAGGCGGTCGAAATATGGCAGCGCCTGGAGATAGGTCTTGTGCTCGATCAGCTTTTCGGTGCCGCGGTGGAGCAGCCCGACATGCGGATCGACGCGCTCGATGATCTCGCCGTCCAGCTCCATCACCATGCGCAGCACGCCGTGCGCCGCTGGATGCTGGGGACCGAAATTGATCGTGTAGTTGCCGATCTCCTCCCCTTCGGTGGTGGGGGATCGTTCCTGTACCAGTCCGCTCATACGCCGCACGTCCATGTTCCATCGGCATAGCGACGCTCGTTCGCCATGTCCTTGCGCACTATCAGGTCGGCCGGCCACTGGCTGGATTCGGCCCCGACCGATTTGCCGTCGCCAGATCCACGCTCGACCGTCACGGTGTATTCGCCATCGGTCATCGTCGGCCCCGCGTCGATCGCGGGTGGGCCGCCTGGCGTGGTCCCTGTCATCAGCCGATCGACGCCGCCGACCTTGATCACGCCCATGCCGCGCGCATTCGTATCGTCGGGCGCACCCGCGATCAGCAGCACCGCATCGTCCTTCTCGAACTTGCAGCCACCTAGGTTCGGACCGAGATCGACATCGACGTTCTTCCCGATCGGCTGCAACACGGCGACCGCCGGCTCCGAACCCGAAACCTTGGGCTCCACGCCGGGCACGACATTCGTGTCCTGCCCAGCCTCGGTCTGCGCCGGCTCGCCACCGGGCAGCTTACGGTCCGCGGTCGAATCGCCGCAAGCGACGAGGCCGGCCATCGCCAGACCGGCGAGCAACAGGGATGTGCGAGAAGCCAACCTCATTGGTCGCCTTCCTTCGGTTGAGTCGCCTGCTTCGTTTCCTGCGTCTTGCCCTTGCGCTTGGGCCGGTCTTCCCGGCTCTGCGTCGGCTCGGGCGCCTCCTCCTCGGTCGTGCCCCCGTTCTTCGCTGCGGGCGGATCGTCGCCGACCGGTTCCTTCGCTTCCGCGTCGGCCTTCGGTCCCGCGCCGGTCTTGCCGGGCTTGTCGGTGGTGGAAGGTTCGTCGACCGGCGGCGTGGCCGCCTTTTCATCACCCGGAAGCACGTAGTCGGCGCCTTCCCAAGGGCTCATGAAGTCGAATTGCCGCAGATCCTGTGCAAGCTCGACGGGCTCGTACACCACCCGCTGTTCTTCCTCGGAATACCGCAGCTCGATATAGCCCGTCAGCGGGAAGTCCTTGCGGAAGGGATGCCCTTCGAACCCGTAATCGGTCAGGATGCGGCGCAGGTCGGTATTGCCTTCGAACAGCACGCCGTAGAGGTCGAACACCTCGCGTTCCAGCCAGCCTGCATTCGGCCAGAGTGTGGTAACCGTGGGGACCGGGGTGCGTTCACCCGCGCGCACTTTCACCATGACGCGATGGTTCTTCGTTACCGAAAGCAGCATGTAGACGACTTCGAACCGCTCGGCCCGGCTGGGGTAGTCGACCCCGGCGATCTCCATCAATTGTTGGTATTCATGCTCGTCGCGAAGCAGCCGCAGCGCGTCCTCGATCCGGTCGCGGGCGACATGCAGCAGGATCTCGCCATGCTCTTCGCGCGCTTCGACGAGCATGTCGCCGAGCGCACCGGAAAGCGCATCGCGCACGCCTTCGTTCGAGGCGATCTTGGGGGCGGAATGAACCACGGTCATCCGATATCTCTCGCTACCAGCCGCTTCAGTGCGAACAGAGCCAATCCCCCAGCCACGGTCACGACGAGCAAAGCCAGCGCCGCCTCGGCCACGGCCGGTGCCGACCGCAGGAAAAACTCCCTCGTACTCGGGCGAGCGAGCGCATTGAGAACCGAAACCAGAGCTACCGCAAAAACGGCTATCCGCCCGGAGAAGGTCACACGCGCGCTCATCGTTCGATTGTCCCGACGCGGCGGATCTTCCGCTGGAGCTGCATCACGCCGTACAGAAGCGCCTCGGCCGTCGGAGGACATCCGGGAACGTAAATATCGACCGGCACGATCCGGTCGCAGCCGCGCACGACCGAATAGCTGTAATGGTAATACCCACCGCCATTGGCGCAGCTGCCCATGCTGATGACGTATTTCGGGTCCGACATCTGGTCGTAAACCTTGCGCAGCGCCGGGGCCATCTTGTTGCACAGGGTACCCGCCACGATCATCACGTCTGACTGGCGCGGGGATGCGCGCGGGGCGACGCCGAACCGCTCCATATCGTAACGCGGCATGTTGACGTGGATCATCTCGACCGCGCAGCAGGCCAGGCCGAAGGTCATCCACCAGAGCGAGCCGGTGCGCGCCCAGTTGAACAGGTCCTCGGTGCTGGTGACGAGGAAACCCTTGTCGTTCACCTCGGTCTGCAGCGCGTGGAAATAATCCTGGTCCGGATGGCGGACCTCGCCCGGCTGGGCGGCGGGGGGAAGCGTGGTTTGGTCGGTCATGTCATTCCCAGTCGAGCGCGCCCTTCTTCCACGCATAGGCGAGACCGATGGCGAGTTCGAACAGGAACACCATCATCGTTAGCCAGCCGGGCCAGCCGGTCAGGTTCAGGCTCACCGCCCAGGGGAAGAGAAACGCGGCCTCGAGATCGAACACGATGAAAAGGATAGCGATGAGATAGAAGCGCACGTCGAACTGGCTGCGCGGCTCCTCGAACGCAGGGAAGCCACACTCGTATTCGGAAAGCTTGGCGGCGGTCGGATTGTGCGCGCCGGTCAGGCGCGACACGCCCATCGGCAGGAACACGAACAGCGCCGAGATGCCGAGGGCGATGCCGAGGAAAAGCAGGATGGGAAGATATTGAGAGAGATCGACCAAGGACCGGACTCGCGCGGATAAGGAAAAAGGTTTCGGGCGCGCACTAGTCCCCTGCTCCCACGGGTGCAAGGGGCTGGGCCCTGCGAATCGCTCGCAATACGGCGGGATTCAAGCCTTTTTCATTTCCCGCGCGATCGCCTTCTTAGTGGCGCTGCCATAGGGTGGGCGCAGCCCGGCGAGCTTCGCGACATCGATCTTCGGCTGCGTATAGATCGCGCGCGCATGGCTGAATTCGCGAAAGCCCTCGGGCCCGTGATAGGACCCGATGCCGGAAGGCCCCACACCGCCGAACGGCAGATCCTCCATCGACACGTGCATGACCACGTCGTTGACGGTCACCCCGCCGGAGATCGTTCGCGAAAGCACCTGCTCACGCTCGCCCGAATCGCTACCGAAATAATACAGGCCGAGCGGACGGTCGTGCGCATTGATGTACCCGATCGCCTCGTCGACGGACTTGTAGGTCTTGACCGGCAGGACGGGGCCGAAGATTTCCTCGCGCATCGCCTGCATGTCGTCGGTGACGCCTCGCAGGATGGTGAGGGGCATCTTGCGCGCATTGGTGTTGGAAAAATCCTCTCCCGCGGGATTTACCTCGATGACTTCCGCGCCCTTTTCGCGCGCGTCTGCGACCATCGCCTGGAGCCGGTCGAAATGGCGGTCGGTCACCACCGATGCGTAATCCTCGTTCTCGAGCAGGGTGGGATACATCGCGTGCACGCCCAGTTCGACCGCCGCGATGGCCCCCTCTTCCTTGTCCTCGGGCACCAGCAGGTAATCGGGAGCCAGGCAAATCTGGCCGGCGTTCAGCATTTTCCCCAGCGCGACGCGTTCGCCCGCGCGGGTCAGGTCGGCGCTTTCCCCCAAGACCACGGGGCTCTTGCCGCCAAGCTCCAGGGTCACCGGAACGAGGTTTGCCGCCGCCGCCTGCATCACCTTGCGCCCGGTATCGGTCGAACCGGTGAACACGAGATGGTCGAACGGAAGCGAAGAAAAGGTCTGCGCCACCTCCGGCCCGCCCGTCACGACGGCAATCTCGTCGCTCGCGAAAGCGCCCGAGACCAGTTCGGCCAGCAGGTCGCTGGTGCGTTCGGTAAATTCGCTCGGCTTGATCATCGCGCGATTGCCCGCCGCGAGAACCTGCATCAGCGGACCGAAGGACAGGTTCACCGGGAAGTTCCACGGGCTTAAAATCCCCACGACCCCCTTCGGCTCGTAACGGACTTCTGCCTTGGCACCCAGGAGAGGCAGCGGGAAACGCAAAGACCGCTTGTCGGTCTTCGCCCAACCCTCGGCATGTTTCAGGCAGTATTTGCCAAAGCCGATCGTGCCGACGATGTCCGTCATCATGCTGGCATCGTGGCTGCGATTGCCGAAATCGGCGCTCATCGCTCGTGCGAGATCTTCACCATGATCGACGAGCAGCGCGATCGCCTTGCGAATCCGCTCCTTGCGAACCTCGATCGGTTCGGGCCGCGCGGCGATGAAGGCCGCGCGCTGCGTCTCGAGCGTGGATCGCAGGTCGGCTTCGCTCGTTCCGGTCATGTATCGCTCCATTGCTATCGCAGGGACAGAGTCCTAACTCGCCCCCAACCTAACCATTTCCGTAGCCAGTCGAAAGGTATCCTTACCCATGACCCAGTTCGCCGCATCCGATCCGATCGTCATCCTCTCCTATGCGCGCACCCCGATGGGCGGCATGCAAGGCGCACTGGCCGATGCGAGCGCGACGGATTTGGGTGCAACGGCGGTCAAGGCGGCGGTAGAGCGGTCAGGCGTCGCACCGGAAAGCTTCGACCGCACCTATATGGGCTGCGTCCTTCCCGCAGGGCTCGGCCAGGCACCCGCACGGCAGGCGTCGATCAAGGCGGGCTTGCCCAAATCGGTTCAGGCGACCACCGTCAACAAGGTGTGCGGCAGCGGCATGCAGACCGTGATCATGGGTGCCGAAGCACTCGCGAGCGGCAGCGTGAACTACGTGGTCGCTGGCGGGATGGAGAGCATGACCAATGCCCCCTACCTGCTGAAGAAGCACCGCTCGGGCGCGCGGCTCGGCCACGACACCGCCTACGACCACATGTTCCTCGACGGGCTGGAGGACGCCTACGAGGAAGGCCGGGCCATGGGCACCTTCGCGCAGGAAACGGCGAACGAATACCAGCTCACCCGCGAGCAGATGGATGATTATTCGATCGAGTCGCTGCGCCGCGCCAATGCGGCCATCGAGAGCGGAGCGTTCGCCGACGAGATCGTTCCGGTCACGGTGACGAGCCGCAAGGGCGAGACCGTGGTCGATACCGACGAGCAGCCGAGCCGTGGCAAGCCGGACAAGATCCCGACCCTGCGACCTGCCTTCGCCAAGGACGGCACCATCACCGCCGCGACCTCCAGCTCGATATCGGACGGTGCGGCGGCAGTCGTCCTCAGCCGGGAAAGCGTGGCGAACGACAACGGTCAGAAGCCGGTAGCGAAGATCGTGGGTCTCGCCGCCCATGCGCAGGAGCCTGCCAAGTTCACCGTCGCTCCGATCGGCGCGATCGAGAAGGTGCTGGAGCAGGCCGGGTGGTCGGCGGACGATGTCGATATCTGGGAGGTGAACGAAGCCTTCGCGTGCGTCGCCATGTTCGCAATGCGCGACATCGGCATCCCCCACGACAAAATCAACGTCAACGGCGGCGGCACTGCGCTCGGTCACCCCATCGGTGCCAGCGGCACGCGCATCCTCGTGACCCTGCTCAACGCTTTGAAGCAGCAGGGCAAGAAGCGTGGCGTCGCGAGCCTGTGCATCGGTGGTGGAGAGGCCACGGCGGTCGCGGTGGAGATGGCCTGATCGCCCGATCGCTTTCGGGCTATCGACAGGGAGTATTTGCGACAGCATGCGATGAGGCGTAGTCTGGGTTCACCAAGGGGAGAGGAACCCATGAAAATTACGATACTTTTCGCGGCAGGTCTGTCGCTGTCGGCCTGTTCGGCCACTCCGGATGCCGACGCGGAGGCGACCGACACGGCGCCAAGCGTCGAGCCGGCGGCCGTTCATGCACCGCAAGATCGGTCCGGGGCTTATGAAGTAACGGCGGCGGACGGTACGAAGTGGCGCACGACCATCGGCAAGGACGGCACGTACTCGGCCGACTATGACGATGGGAAACGGGAAGACGGCACGGTGGCCGATAGTGCCGGTCAAACTTGCTTCGACAAGGATGGCGATGGCGAGCCCCGTTGCTGGACACTGTCCGAGCCCGATGCCGCGGGCGCATTCAGCGCCACCGACCAGCGTGGCGAGAGGGTATCAGTGGTCCGATCCGGGGACTGAGAAGCCCCGTCGCACCGGATGTCTTACGGTGGGCCGGCGCCCCATAGCGCGTCGGCTCGCACGTATCCGCCACGATCGCCGATCATCATCCGGCACCAGCCTTCCTCGCAAGACCCCAGCCGCCCGATCACACCCGGTTCGAGCTGCCATTTCACGCGAGCGGTCGCCGCCGGCTCGCTTCGCATCGCCACGCTATCGTCGCCCACCACGATTGCGGAGCGATCGCGCGTCAGCAACCGCGAGACCATCCAGCCCTGTGCACCTTCCGCATCGCGCACCAGGCGCCATCCTTCGTGTTCCCTGACGACCTTCATCGGCAGGCCGGGCCGATGATAGACCCATAGGATGCGATAGGATTCGCTGGGCCCCACGCGCAGATTCGCCTCCGTCGCGCGCACGCTGACCCAGTACGGTGGGGCGTCGTCGTCCCGGTCCAGCAGGGAGCACCCGCCCAGGAGAGCAGCGAACAAGACAAGGGAAGCGATCGAAGCGCGCATCGCGAATCGTCATACGGCGATCCGGCCAGCACCGGCAACCGCCAAGCCGCGCTTGACCATATCGAGACGAATGGCCAATCAGCGTGGCACATGCAGAGCGATGATCCGAGAGGCAAACGGGAACCGGGCCGCCGGGTAGAGGGCACGCCACGCGTGGTGGTGACCCGCCATCTCATGCCGGGGATCGAGGCGCGCATGGCTGAGCTCTTCGACGCGAAGCTGAACCCGGAAGACCGGCCGCTTACGCGAGCCGAGCTGATCGCGGCGATGCGCGATTGCGATGTCCTGGTTCCGACCGTCACCGATCGCATCGACGCGGCGATGATCGAGGAGGCGAAGGGCCGTCTCGGGCTGATCGCCAGCTTCGGCGCGGGTACCGACCACATCGATCTCGCCGCGGCGGCGCGGCACGGGATAATGGTCACCAACACGCCGGGCGTGTTCACGGACGATACGGCGGATCTGGCGATGGCCCTCATCATCGGGGTTCCGCGGCGTCTGCGCGAAGGGGTGGCGCTGACGCGCGGGGGCGACTGGACCGGATGGGCTCCATCCGCGATGCTCGGCCGCCAGTTGGGCGGCAAGCAATTGGGAATCGTGGGCATGGGACGCATCGGGCAGGCCGTGGCGCACCGCGCCAAGGCGTTCGGCCTGCGCATTGCCTATCACAATCGCAAGCCTCTGCCCCGTGCGATCGAAAGCATGCTTTCCGCCGATTATGTTGCGGATCTCGACGAGCTCGTCGCCAGTTCCGATATTCTCTCGCTCCACTGCCCATCGACCGACGAAACCCGCCACATGATCGACGCGGCTCGGCTCGCGATGATGAAGGACGAGGCCGCGCTCATCAACACGGCTCGCGGCGATCTGGTCGATTACGACGCGCTGGTCCGCATGTTGGAGGAAGGCCGATTGATCGGTGCGGGACTGGATGTCTATCCCGACGAACCCGCGATTGATCCCCGCCTGCTCGCCCATCCCAACGTCATGACCCTTCCTCATATAGGTAGCGCCACGGTCGAGGGACGCGAGGCGTCCGGCGAGAAGGTCGTGGCGAACATCCGCTTCTGGGCCGACGGGCATCGGCCTCCCGACCAGGTACTCGACGCGCTGGTCTGAACGCCCCTCTATCCGAGCACAGGCATGTCTTAACGGCAGCCGCGTTATCAATGCTCACGCGGCCGGGGGCGCTCTTGGCCTGGTCGGCGCGATTGTTTGCCGCTCCGCGAACCGTATCAATCGCCCGTCAGGATGCGGTCGACCAATTGCTTTACCGTCGGGGTGAAGTTGTTCGAATAGAACGGGTCCTGCTTGAACCGATAGGCGGCATGGCCCGCGAACATAAGGTTCTCGTCGACCGGGCCACCGTGGGCGATGTCCTGCAACGTCTTCTGGATGCAGAAGCTGCGCGGATCGGCGAGACGGCCGGTGGTGAAATCGTCGTGATCCTTCCAGCTGGAGAACTGGCAGTGCGACAGGCACCCCATGCAATCCTTCTGGTCCTTCCGGATGATGTCGCGGCTTTCGGGGGTGACGTAGACGATGGTGTCGTCGGGCGTTTTCAACGCCTCCGTATAGCCTTCCCCGAACCAGCCCTTCGCCCGTTCGTAGTCCTTGGGCGCGACCCAGAAGTTCTTGCCGCGCACGCCTACGTCGAGCTGCTTGGTATGCTCGCCCGCCTCTACCTTGCTGTAAGGTATCTGGCGTTCGGACCGGTGAATCAGGTCGTAGAGGAAATCGTTCTTCACCGCGCTCGAATAGAAGCCCGTCGGGCTGAAGCGGTGAAGGAGGACATCGCCCTCATCCAGGTCGCGCAGATTGTCTTTCCAGTCCTGCGGAATCGGGCTTTCTTCCGTCAGCAGGGGGCGCGTACCGAACTGGAAGGCGATCCGCCCGAGTTCGGGATTGTCGATCCAGTGGTCCCATTCGCGCAGATACCAGACCCCGCCGGCCATCACGATCGGCACATCTTCCGACACGCCTTCGGCCCGCATCGTTTCGCGCAGCGCCTTGACCCGTGGATAGGGATCTTCCGGTTTGCGGGGATCTTCGGCATTGGAGAGCCCATTGTGCCCTCCGGCCAGCCACGGGTCCTCGTACACCACGGCGGCCATCAATTCGCCTACCTTGTGATAGCTGCGCTTCCATAGGGCGCGAAATGCCCGGGCCGAACTGATGATCGGCAAATAGCAGACCTCGAACCGGGCGGCGATCTCGGCCAGCTTGTACGGCATACCCGCCCCGCAGGTGACGCCGGTGACGAGGCCTCGGGTCTGTTCGAGAACGCCTTCCAGCACGGGCTGGGCCCCGCCCATTTCCCACAGCACGTTGATGTTGATCGCGCCGTTTCCATTGGCGATATCGTGAGCGCGGCGGACCTGCTCCACCGCCCCGTCGATCGCGTAGCGGATCAATTGCTCGTGCCGTTCCTTGCGGGTCAGCTGCTCGTAGACCTGGGGAATGATCTTCCCCTCGGCGTCGTAGCTATCGGCGTTTACCGCGCTGACGGTGCCGATACCGCCCGCTGCGGCCCATGCGCCGGAGCTGGCGTGATTGGTGGCCGAGACGCCTTTGCCGCCTTCTACCAGCGGCCAGACTTCGCGTCCGCCGTATAGGATCGGGCTGAGCCCCTTGAATGCCATTGATCAAAAATTCCGTTTCTAAAGCGACTTAGCTCGCCGCATCCGTACTCCCAGCGGCGAGTCCGCCCCGGCAGGGTTCGATATCCTGCGGTCGAGGTCTTCTAGCCGCTCTGCGGAACTGTGCATAGTACCCGGAAATTTCAGGTGCGTCGCGAAAGGCGTCGAGCTGGTAACCCGCCTGCCCGAACTCGCAGGCGAGGAGGAGCGGAGCGATCCCGTGCTGATCGGCGGGCCGATCGACATCGACGACGATGACTTGCCCGCCTTCCTTCAGCGACGGCCACATGCGCCACAGAAACGCGTAGGGCTGCGCGATCTCGTGGTACATGTGGATCATGAAGACCCGGTCGAAGCTCCCCTCCGGCAAGCGCGGATCGGACGGCTGACCTTGCTTGATCGAGACGTTGTCGAGACGTTCGCGCTCGATCCGCTTACCGAGGCGATCCAGCGCGTCGCGATCGATGTCCTGCGCCAGGACCCGCCCCCCCTGCCCGACCCGTTCGGCCAGGCGAACGGTGTAGTAGCCCTCCCCGGCTCCGATATCGGCGACGGTCATGCCGTTTTCGATGCCGGCAAGGTCCATGACCTTCTGCGCTTCGTTGACGCTGTCGCGCTTCACCTCGGTGCTGAACTGGTTGGACCCGAGCGCTGATACCGGACGATCCGGGTCCGGAAACGGGGATCGCTTGGTGTTGTGCGAATCCGCGTTCGATGCCCCGCACGCCGCGAGCACGCCGATCGACGATAGCAACGCCGTGCGAACGACCATTCCGAGACGCGGCGAAAGAAGGGAAGAGCAATGCAGCATGGGGTGGCAACCTCTCGGCCGCGCCCTAGCTGTGCCGCCGAAGCCGGTAAAGACCCGCAAGCGGTGTCTGCCCCGCGTTCTAAAGGAGATAGGCCCGGACGAAGCGCCCATTGGGCGACGGCTCCAGCCGCATCGTGCCTCCTTCGGGCAGGTGGAAATCCTTGATCTGCGATAGCGGGCCGTGATGCGCCAGATGCCCTAGAACACGCTGCGCCAGCCGGTCGGCCGTCGCTGGATCGGGGCTGAAGCCCCCCTCCAGCCGTAATTCCTGGCCATTGAAGAACGCCATCCCTTCGCTTTGCAGCGCTTCACCGAGCGAAGGCGTGAGGACGCTCACCACCGACGCGGGAAACATCCCTCCGCGAATCCAACGGCCGATGTGCGAGCAGAAATAGTCCCGGTCCATCAGCAGGCTGGCGGGGGTCCATCCCACTGCCGCCACTTGGGGCATCGATGCAACCAGACGCGCCGCCAGTCCCAACCATTCGCGGATCACGGGCATGCTCCGCTTACCGGAGGCGACATGCGGCGCGGGAACGAGAAACCGGGCCGATTGCGGCGTTACCCGTACCGCATTGGGCACTTCGATACGATGATTGAAGGCAACGTCTTCGTATCCCGCATCGGCCAATGCCGGCACCAGGTCGAAGGCCATGCCACCCAGGCGCAGTTCGATCCGAGAATCGGCGCAAACGGTAATGAAGATATCGTCATGCCGGTCGAGTTCAGCGGGGATGTCTTTCGTTTGCAGCGGACTGCGAGGATCGGAAACGAGGACCACGGCCGCGCCGGAGGACCCGTCGTCCCGAGCGGCTCTCTCAACGGAAATGGTCGTTCCCCCATGGCAGCGTGACAAGTGCTGTTCCGGCTCCATGCCAATTTCCGACAATATAGTCGAGTGCGTGCCGCGCGAATTGCTCCATTATGGAGAATTTTCTAGAATACTCCCAGTGCTATACCTTCGCTGAGGGCCTCACCCAATTCGGCAGCGTTCGCCAATTGCAGTTCGGTTGGTGCCTTCGGCGCCAGTATTTCTTCTGGACTTTGCGCATCGGTCTTGACGATCAACGGGTCGACCACACGTCGTAAGCGCCATCCCTTCGCGATCCGGTCGATCTGGCGCTGCGCCCCTTCGCCATCTGACCCCGCGGCGATTATCGTCGCATAGGGGCGCCCCTCGATCCTGCCCAGCACCGGGTAGTAGCAGCGGTCGAACATCTCCTTCATCATTCCGCTCATGGTGGCGAGGTTCTCCGGACAAACGAAGAGATACGCTGCGGCGTCCAGCAGGTCGGACGACTGAACATCGCTTGCCTTCATGAGCCGAGCTCGTTCGCCACCCGCGTCCGCGGCCGCCCGGGCCAGCGCTTCGCTCGCTCCGGTGCGGCTATGCCAGGCGATCAGTAGGGTCGATGTTGCACTCATCATGCAATCCGGCCTTCAATGCTGTCGAAAGTCAACCGGTACGCGATTGCGCAATAACCCCCAGCCATTAGATTCAGGGGCGATGCGTTCACCACCGGCCTCCCACGTCTTCGGCGTCTCCCGCTCGCTCGCCGGTCGCGCCTGGACCTGGCGCGGCGGCAATATGGATCTTTCGGGCGGCGCGATCGGGCTGGAGGACGATGTGGTCACCCAGTTGCTGCTCGCCCGCGGTGTCGCGCGCGAGGATGTGGAGCGGAACCTCGCACCGACCCTGCGCACCTTCCTCCCCGATCCCTCGATCTTCAACGACATGGACGTCGCGGCGGAACGGATCGCTCAGGCGGTCCTTTCGGGCGAAAAGGTTACGATCTACGGCGATTACGATGTGGATGGGGCGACCAGTGCCGCACTGATGATCCGCCTGCTCGGCATGCTGGGGCATCGGGCGGACTATTATATTCCCGACCGCCTGCTGGAAGGTTACGGCCCCAGCGGGGAAGCGCTGGTCAAGCTGGGAGAGGCGGGTTCGAGCCTGGTCATCACCGTGGATTGCGGTGCCATGGCGTACGACGCCCTGTCGATGGCGCGCGATGCCGGCGTCGACGTCATCGTCGTCGATCATCACAAATGCATGGCGGAACTGCCACCTGCGGTCGCCATGGTGAACCCCAACCGGCTGGACGAGAGCGACGAGGCGGCAGCCCACGGCCATCTCGCGGCGGTGGGTGTCGCGTTCCTCCTCGCCATTGCGACGGTGCGGACGTTGCGGCGGCGTGGGTACTTCGAAAATCGGCCCGAGCCCGACCTGATGAGCCTGCTCGATCTGGTCGCCCTGGGCACGGTAGCGGATGTCGCAGCGCTGCACGGTCTCAATCGCGCATTCGTGGCGCAAGGGCTGAAGGTGATGGCGCGCCGCGCGAACACCGGCATGAGCGCCCTGATCGATGCGAGCCGACTCAAGCGGGTGCCGGCCTGTAGCGATCTGGGCTTTGCACTGGGGCCACGGATAAACGCAGGCGGGCGGGTCGGCGAATCGAGCCTGGGCGTACGGCTCCTGACGACGGCGGACGATGCGGAAGCGAATGCGATCGCAGAACAGCTGTCGCGCCTCAACGAAGATCGCCGCGCGATCGAGGCAGCCGTACAAGAAGCGGCGGAGGAACAGCTCGCCGCGCAGCACAACCGCGCGGTCCAGGTTGTTTTCGGGGCCGGCTGGCACCCCGGGGTAATCGGCATCGTCGCCGGGCGAATCAAGGAGAAGACCGGGAAACCCGCGCTCGTCATCGCGACCGACACGGAAACGGGCGAAGGCAAGGGGTCGGGACGATCGATCGCCGGGGTGGACCTGGGGGCCGCGATCATCGCGGCTCGCGAGGCCGGGTTGCTGGTGGCCGGTGGCGGCCACGCGATGGCCGCGGGCCTCACCATTGCCGCCGACCGCGTGGAACAGTTCGCCTCCTGGCTCGACGAGCGCCTCGCGGCGTCCGTCGGCCGTGCCATCGCGGGGCAGGAGGCTGCGATCGATCTGGCGCTTGCGCCCGGTGGGTTGCAGCCGAGCCTGATCGAGACGCTCGACCGGGCTGGTCCATTTGGCATGGGCTGGCCCGGCCCCCGAGTCGCGATCGGTCCGGTATCGCTCGTGAAGGCAGACATCGTCGGGCACGACCACCTGCGTCTGATCGTGTCGGGCGGGGACGGGCAATCGCTCAAGGCGATCGCGTTCCGCGCGGCGGGCCAGGATTGGGGTCAGCAGCTGCTCCACGCGGAACGCGGTCGCCGCCTGTGGCTGCTGGGCCGGGCCAAGATCGACGATTGGGGGGCTCGTCCGCAGGCCGAACTTCACCTCGAAGACGCTGCCTGGGCGGATCGCTGAGGGTTTCCACGCTGGGGCTTGACCCGTTCGATTCGCACTTCTAAACGCGCGGCTCGCTTCCGGATGGCGTATCTCCGGCCCCTTCGTCTAGCGGTTAGGACGCGGCCCTTTCACGGCTGAAACACGGGTTCGATTCCCGTAGGGGTCACCATTCGAAAGCGCGATGCCTTGGGGCGCGAGCCCCCGCGCATGGCCCCTTCGTCTAGCGGTTAGGACGCGGCCCTCTCACGGCTGAAACACGGGTTCGATTCCCGTAGGGGTCACCATCTCTCTCTATCCTCGCCTCTCCCGAATGGCTGCGATACCGCGGCTGGTGGCCCAGACGGAAAGTCGCTAGTGGCGCTGCGATGGATTCGGAACACCGCATCCCCGTTGCCGGTCTGCTGCTGGCGGTGATCGGCTCTGCCGCGCTGTTCGCGGCGGGATTGTCGTGGGAGCTTTCCCTGGGTCTGCTGCTCGTGTGGGGCTGTTCTCTCTTCATCCTGCCGCGCCCGGAAACCCGCACCCAATCGACCGCGCCGACCGCCGAAGCCATGCGCGCCACGTTCGCCGAAATCATCGAACATTCCGCGACA
Source organism: Erythrobacter sp. LQ02-29 (assembly GCF_022576075.2). NCBI lineage: Bacteria > Pseudomonadati > Pseudomonadota > Alphaproteobacteria > Sphingomonadales > Erythrobacteraceae > Erythrobacter > Erythrobacter sp. LQ02-29. Next base: position 2,303,715 of record NZ_JANCNT010000001.1, read on the forward strand.
CCCCTGATGCTCACGGTCGGTAACCGGGTGGTCAATGCCAACAATGCCACCCGCACGACCCTGGGTGCGCACGTCATCGGTCAAGACGTCCGGGTCGCGTTGCGCCACCCCAATGCCGTGGAATTGCTCGACTCGGGACGTAACGGAGAAACGGTCGTGACCGGCCTCGTGCGGCGCCAGGACATATGGCGCATCAGTCAGGTGCAGAGCGACCTCGGCTTCAACGTGGTCGAACTGACCAATCGCACGGCCGAGGCGGATGTGAGCCGCGCGCATACCGATTTCGTCGCCAATGCCAGCCACGAACTGCGCACCCCCCTTGCCTCCATCCTAGGCTATATCGAGACGTTGCAGGAGGCGCCGGGGTCGATCGACAGCAAGACGTCGACCCGGTTCCTGGAAATCATCCACCGCGAAGCGCAGCGCATGCAGAACCTGGTGAGCGACCTGATGTCGCTATCTCGGGTCGAAGCGGAAAAGCACGACCTTCCGGAGACGAATGTGGATCTCGGTGCCTTGGTACGCCGCGCTGCGGTCGAAGGTGCAGGCCATGAACGCCGGAACCGGCTGACCATGCATTGCGAGCCTGACATCGTCGTGCGCGGCGATGCGCAGCAGCTCGAACAACTCGTTCGCAACCTCGTCGACAATGCGCTGAAATACGGTGCCGCCGATGGCCCGGTCACCGTCGAACTGACCCGGTACGGTGTCGGAAACGCGCAGTTGTCCGTGGCCGATACCGGCGACGGGATCCCGGCCGAACATATCCCGCTGTTGACGCGTCGGTTCTATCGCACCGATCCCGGGCGAAGCCGCGCCGCGGGTGGAACCGGGCTGGGACTGGCGATCGTGAAGCATATCGTCGAGCGTCATCAGGGACGACTGGATATCGAAAGCACACCCGGCGAGGGAACGCGCGTCTCGGCCCGCCTTCCGATGGTCGAAACCGATCCGTCGCAAGCGCTCCCGGAACAGGCGGGCACAACCGGGGGGCTTCCGCCGGAGGAGGACGTGGGGGTCCACGGGTAATAATGCTGTCACATTGCTCGAACACAGAACGGTCTATAGGCGGACGATTCTCCGCTGGCGGTGAACAGCCGCCTTTCTCTGCCGCCCACCCGTTTCGCCATTCTTGTTCTCCAGCCGCAGGGTTCTGCTGACCTTCATGTCGCCAGCTTTTCTCTTCATGCTCGTCGTCGGCCTGGCGCTGATCGGCTGGCTTTCCGCCCGGGCCAAGGCGAAGCGTTTCCTCGCCGAATCGCAGACCAAGCGGATCGTGGCGCGCCCGACCTATCACGCCTGGTTCGTCGCCCTGTGGATCGCCCTGCCTCTGGCCGTATTCGCCCTGGTCTGGGGGATCGTTTCCCCGATGCTGATAAACCGCTCGGTCCTGGCATCGCCGGCGGCGTCGGCCCTGCCCGCCTTCGGTTTCCAGCGCGACACCATGCTGGCGGAAGCGTATGCGGTGGCTACCGGCAATTCGCGGGCGGTGTTCAACCCCGATGCGCAGGCGCTGGTTCAACCGTTTCGGGAAGCGATTCAGTTCTACGGCACGGCCGGCGTCCTCCTCGCGCTCGCGATCGCGGTGATATGCGGGCTGTGGGCGTGGACCCGGCTCAACCCGCGCTTCCAGGCGCGCGTTCGCGTGGAACGGACCGTGATGCTGGTCTTGCTGCTCGCCTCGCTGGTGGCGATCCTCACGACCTTCGGCATTCTCGTCAGCCTGGTTTTCGAGACGGTGCGCTTCTTCGGGATGGTTTCCCCGATCGATTTCCTGTTCGGAACCCACTGGGCACCCGACCCGATGGCCTCGATTTCCGCCACCCAGCCCGACCGTTTCGGCGCGATCCCGCTATTTTGGGGCACAATCTTCATAGGCGCGATAATAGCGATGATAGTCGCCATTCCGCTCGGCCTGATGAGCGCGATATATTTGACTCAATATGCCAGCTCCACTTGGCGCAGATGGCTCAAACCCGCGCTCGAGATACTCGCGGGCGTGCCCACGGTGGTCTACGGCTATTTCGCCGCGCTGACGGTCGCCCCGCTCATTCGCGACGGGGCGCAGGCGGTCGGCATCGCGAATGCTTCGAGCGAAAGCGCGCTCGCCGCCGGGCTTGTGATGGGGGTGATGATCATCCCGTTCGTTTCCTCCATGGCGGACGACAGTATCGCCGCCGTGCCCGGCGCGATGCGCGACGGCAGTCTGGCGATGGGCGCGACCAAGTCGGAAACCATCAAGCGCGTTCTCATCCCCGCCGCCCTTCCGGGCATCGTCGCGGGTGTGATGCTGGCGGTGAGCCGCGCCATCGGGGAGACGATGATCGTCGTGATGGCTGCGTCCACCGCCGCCAACCTGACCGGCAATCCGCTGGAAGCGATGACCACCGTCACCGTTCAGATCGTCGCCCTGTTGACCGGCGAGGCGAGCTTCGACCATCCCGCCACGCTCAGCGCCTTCGCCCTCGGCTTCGTCCTGTTCATGGTGACGCTGGCGCTCAATTTCATTGCGCTGCGCGTCGTCAAGCGCTTCCGGGAGGCGTATGAATAGCACCACCGCCCCGCCGCCCCGGGCACCGACCCGCAGCGCCGCGTTCGAGAACCGGCTGAAGCGCCGCTACGCCGCGGAACGCCGCTTCAAATGGTTCGGCCTAGCCGCCATACTGTTCTCGATCCTGGTGCTCGGCCTGCTGCTGGGCAACATGATCTACAAGGGGGCGAGCGGCTTCCAGCGAGCCGAGCTGGAGGTCTCGATCGATTTCGCCAGTTCCGGCCTCGCCGCCGATCCGCGCACGCTCCAGCAACCCGGTGCCGTGCAATTGCTGGAGCTGCAGGGCCTCCCGCAGATCGTGGAAGCGGCGGCCGTGCAATCGCTGGGCGAGCAGGGTGCCGCACAGCTAAGCTCGGATGCCTGGCGCGAGGTCGCGAATGACATCGTCGACGATCCCGAGCTGCTGCAGCGTACCACCTCCGTCTGGCTGCCCGCCAATGGCGACCTCGCCGAAGCGATGACCGGTGAAGTTGCTCCCGAAATGCGCGCGCTGGCGAATCGACTGGAAAGCCGGGGGCTTCTGTCGGAGCGGTTCGATGGCGGGTTCCTTACCCGTTCGGACGCGACCGATCCGCAGCAGGTCGGCATCTGGGGCGCGTTGAAGGGCTCGATCCTGACGATGATCGTCACCCTGGCGCTGGCCTTCCCGGTAGGCGTCCTTTCTGCCCTCTATCTGGAAGAATACGCGCCCAAGAACCGGTGGACCGACCTCATCGAGGTTTCGATCAACAATCTCGCCGCGGTGCCATCGATCATCTTCGGCCTGCTCGGCCTCTCGGTCTTCCTATTCATTTTTCCGAACATGCGCTCGGCCCCGCTAATCGGGGGCATGACCCTGGCTCTGATGACCATGCCGGTGATCGTCATTTCGGGCCGTAACGCGATCAAGGCGGTGCCCCCGTCCATTCGCGACGGAGCGCTAGCGATCGGCGCGTCGCGGATGCAGGTGGTGTTCCACCATGTCCTGCCGCTCGCCCTGCCCGGCATTCTGACCGGCACCATCATCGGCATGGCCCGTGCACTGGGCGAGACCGCGCCGCTCCTGATGATCGGGATGCGCGCCTTCGTCGCGACGCCGCCCGATGGTTTCACTTCCCCGGCCACGGTGCTTCCGGTACAGATCTTCCTGTGGTCCGATGAAATCGACACGGGCTTCGTCGCCCGAACCAGCGCCGCGATCATCGTGCTGCTGTGCGTCCTCCTCCTGATGAACGGCCTCGCCATTTACCTCCGCAACAAATTCGAGAAGACCTGGTGACCCTAGTCCACGACAATCTCGAGCCGCTCGAGGCCAAGATCCGCACCCGCGACGTCGACGTCTATTACGGCGAGAAGCAGGCGATCGATTCGGTCTCGATCGATATTCCGACCGAATACGTCACCGCGTTCATCGGCCCGTCCGGGTGCGGTAAGTCGACTTTCCTGCGCTCGCTCAATCGCATGAACGACACCATTCCCTCCGCGCGGGTCGAGGGGTGTATCGAGCTGGACGGCGAGGATATCTACCGCACGAAAATGGACGTCGTACAGCTGCGCGCGCGCGTAGGCATGGTGTTCCAGAAGCCCAATCCCTTCCCCAAATCGATCTACGAGAACATCGCCTACGGCCCCAGGATCCATGGCCTTGCGGAAAGCAAGTCCGACCTCGACGAGATCGTGGAGCGCTCCCTGCAACGCGCCGGCCTGTGGAACGAGGTAAAGGATCGCCTCGGCGAATCCGGCACCGCGCTATCGGGCGGGCAGCAACAGCGGCTGTGCATCGCCCGCGCGATCGCGGTCGATCCCGAGGTTATCCTCATGGATGAGCCGTGCTCCGCGCTCGATCCGATCGCTACCGCGCGCGTGGAGGAGCTGATCGCCGACCTGACCGGGCGTTACGCGATCGTGATCGTGACCCATTCCATGCAGCAGGCGGCGCGCGTGTCGCAGCGAACCGCCTTTTTCCACCTCGGAAAGATGGTGGAATATGGTCGCACTAGTGACATATTCACCAATCCGCTCGAAGAGCGGACCAAGGACTACATTACGGGACGATACGGATGAGCACCGAACACACGGTCAAATCCTTCGACGAGGACATCACGCGGCTGCGCGGGCTCATCACGCAGATGGGCGGCCTCGCCGAATTGGCTACGCAGCAGGCGCTCGATGCGCTCGTCAACGGAGACGAGGAACTGGGCCACCGGGTCGTGGCCGGCGACAAGAAACTGGACGCACTGGAAGCGGATGTCGACCGGATGGCCGTTCGCATCATCGCGCTGCGCGCGCCGATGGCGGACGATCTGCGCGAAGTCATCGCGGCGCTGAAGATCGCGGGCGTGGTGGAGCGGATCGGCGATTATGCGAAGAATATCGCCAAGCGCGTGGGTCGCATCGAAGGCCGGACTCACTTCGAGCCCCTGACGCTGCTTCCCGCCATGGCGGAACTTGCGATCGAGATGGTCCACGATGTACTTTCCGCCTACGCGGCCCGCGATCCCGAGCTGGCGCGCGAAGTGATCAAGGCGGACGAGAAGGTCGACGCCTTCTACAACAGCATATTCCGCAACCTTGTCAGTCACATGGTGGAAAACCCTTCCACTATTTCGAGCGCGGCGCAGCTGCTCTTCATCGCGCGCAATCTGGAACGCATCGGCGACCACGCCACCAATGTGGCGGAGATGGTGCATTTCGCGGCCACCGGGTCCTATCCCACCGACGACGACTGACACGAAACGGTCTTGGAAGCGTCATAGAGGGCTCGGGTAGCCATAGCGAGTTTGCCAATGTCCCCCGCCAAGCTGATCCTGGTCGAAGACGACCCCGCCCTTGCCGAATTGCTGGAATACCGTTTCCAGAACGAAGGCTATCAGGTCCGCGCCACGTCCGACGGTGACGAAGCGCTGTTGATGGCACGCGAGGATGTGCCCGATCTGGTCATCCTCGACTGGATGATAGAGGGGACCAGCGGGATCGAGGTCTGTCGGCGGCTGCGCCGCGACAGCGAGACGGCCCATGTTCCCATCATCATGCTGACCGCGCGCGAAGCCGAGGACGATCGTATCCGCGGGCTGGAAACGGGGGCCGACGACTACCTGACGAAGCCCTTCTCCCCGCGCGAACTGCTCGCACGGGTGGCCGCGGTCATGCGCCGCATCCGGCCTGCCCTGGCCGGCGAGACGATCGAAGTCGGCGATATTCGCCTCGACCCGGTTGCGCACCGGGTCGAGCGCAAGGGACGCGAACTGCATCTGGGTCCGACCGAGTACCGGCTGCTGAAATTCCTGATGGAGAGCCCCGGCCGGGTTTTCAGTCGCAACCAGCTGCTCGACGGGGTCTGGGGTACCGAAAGCGACATCGAACTGCGTACGGTGGATGTGCATATCCGCCGCCTGCGCAAGGCGATCGACATAGAGGGCACGGAGGATCCGATCCGGACGGTGCGGAGTGCGGGCTACGCCATCCGCGGCTGACCCTTAGCGACAGACGCCGCCGAACCCGCGCGCTTCCTGATCCAGGTGGAAATGGTCGCGGTGAGCATCGTTGTAGTCCGGCGAGAGGACCGTCCCGAAGACGTCGCACGCGCGGTCGCGGGCGGCATGCAGGAACCGGTCGGCCCGATCCGGTTCGGAAGCGGTCGACTCCCAGTCGCGCAGCACACTGATGCGCGTTCCATCCTCCAGCACGAAGGCGGCGATATCGATCGCGTTGCCGGTGGCATGTTCGCTCCACGGGCCGCTGCCGCGTCCATAGAGCCGCCGGCAGCTATAGGTGCCATAATGCTCGATGCGCGCCACCTTCGACCCGTAGATTTCCTGTGCGGCGGGGTTCAGGCCGTCTCGCAACCATAGCTCCAGCGCCGCGGCGACGGCGCAAGTGGTGGGCGGCCGCGCCGGGCTGAGCGGGAAGTCGGTCAACTGCGTGCGATCCTCGCGGCGGCAAGCACCCTCACCCGCCGGTTCCAGCTGGCTGAAGGCTATCGCGCTGCGCTCCAGCACGGCGCGGCACTGGGCCGGATCGTCCCGAAGGGCGGTTATCTTGCGCGCGGTCGCCCAGCCCGGCTCCTCTCGCAGATCGAGCGGAGTCCAGGGGTCGTCCCCAGGATGGTCTGCCAGCCAGGCCCGACCGGCGACGAACAGCCCCAGCAACACCAACAGCCAGAACAGCGCCCGGTCGCGCCGGAAACGGCCCAGCCTGCGCGACAGGCGGGAACGGGAGCTCAATGGAAGTCGCGCGATTTGGGAATGACCCGCACGTTGCGCGGGTGCCCGCCCCCCTGCGGCCCATGATAGCCGCAGTCGCGATTGCCCGGCGGCGGCTCCTGCCACGGCTCGACCGGCTGCGCGCTGGTATAGGGATCGTCTGCCCCCTCGCGCAGATTGTCGCGCGGGTTGACCTTGTTGCCCGGCAGGGGGTTCTTCACATGGTCCGCCCTGGCAAGTGGTGCCTGCAGCAGATCGTCCGACAGTTTGGAAAGCTGGTGCGTCGCGTCGGTCATCTGATGGGCGATGACATGGATCACCTCGTCATCGTATTCGACCCTGCCGCGCACCTCCATCATCCGCGCACCCATCACCACCTTGCGCTGGCGCTCCTTCACGTCAGGCCAGACCACCAGGTTCACCACCCCCGTCTCGTCCTCCAGCGTGATGAAGCACACGCCCTTGGCCGATCCCGGCTGCTGGCGGATCAGCACGACGCCCGCGACCTGCACGATGGAACGGAACTTGCGCGACCTGAGGTCGCTGGCCCGCACGAAACCGCGCCCGTCCAACTCCTCTCGCAGGAAGGACATGGGATGCGCCTTCAGGCTCAGCCGTGTGGTCTGGTAATCGGCGACCACTTCTTCCGACAGGGGCATCACGGGAAGCATGGTAGCACGACGCTCCGCCCCCTCGTCGCGTTCCGCCGCCGCACGGAACAGCGGCAGGTCGGGCGCGGTCACCAGGCTGCGCGCATCCCACAACGCCTGCCGCCGCGACAGGCCCAGCGACCCGCACGCATCGGCGCTGGCGAGCCGCTCGATATGCGAAGCTGGGATGCGGGCACGGTCGTGCAGGTCGTGCAAATCGCGATAGGGACCTCTCGCCTGCCGCTCCCGCATCAGCTCGGCCGCCGCCCCCTCGGGCAGGCCATCGATCTGGCGCAGGCCGAGCCGCAGCGCGACGGCACCGTCTTCCTTCTGCAGCGTGCAGTCCCAATTGGACAGGTTCACATCGGGGGGCAGCACCTCCACCCCGTGCTCGCGCGCGTCGCGTACGATCTGGGCCGGTGCGTAAAAACCCATCGGCTGCGAATTGAGCAGACCGCAGGCGAAGGCGGCCGGATAATGGCATTTGAGCCAGCTCGAGACATAGACCAGGTGGGCGAAGCTCGCCGCGTGGCTCTCGGGAAACCCGTATTCGCCGAAGCCCTTGATCTGGTTGAAACAGCGCTCCGCGAATGCGGGATCATAGCCACGCGCGATCATCCGCCCGACCATCTTGTCCTGATGTTCGTTCACCATTCCCCGGCTGCGGAAAGTGGCCATCGCCTTCCGCAGCTGATTGGCCTCCTCGGGCGAGAACTTCGCCGCATCCAGCGCGATCTTCATCGCCTGTTCCTGAAAGATAGGAACGCCGTATGTCCGCCGAAGAATGGATGACAGCTCGTCCGGCGGACCGTGCTCAGGCGCGGGACTGGGCAGTGTGAAATCGGTCTTCCCTTCCCGCTTCAACCGCCGCTGCTTGAGGTAGGGGTGGACCATGTCACCCTGGATCGGACCGGGACGCACGATCGCCACCTGCACCACCAGATCGTAGAATTCCCGGGGCCGCAATCGCGGCAGCATGTTCATCTGCGCCCGGCTCTCGACCTGGAACACGCCCAGCGAATCGCCTTTGCACAGCATGTCGTAAACGGCCGAATCCTCCGCCGGCACATCCGCCAGCCCAAGCTCGCGGTCGTGATGATCGCGCAGCAGATGCAAGCACTTGCGGATGCAGGTGAGCATGCCGAGCGCGAGAACATCGACCTTCATAATCCCGAGCTCGTCGATATCGTCCTTGTCCCATTCGATGAAGCTGCGCTCTGGCATGGCGCCATTGCCGATCGGCACCGTCTCGGTCAGTGGTCCGTCCGTCAGGATGAAGCCGCCGACATGCTGGCTGAGGTGGCGCGGCATGCCGATCATCTGCTCGGTCAGCGCCAGTACGCGCCGCAGATGCGGATCGGTGAGGTCGAGACCGGTTTCCCGCCGGACATGCTCCGGGTCGATGGTGCGCCCGTGGCCACCCCACACAGTCCGCGCGAGCAGCGCGGTAACATCTTCCGTCAGCCCCATCGCCTTGCCGACCTCTCGCACGGCCATGCGCGGGCGGTAATGGATCACCGTGGCGCACAGCCCGGCCCGATCGCGCCCGTAATGTTCGTAGATGTGCTGGATCACCTCCTCGCGCCGCTCGTGCTCGAAATCGACGTCGATATCGGGTGGCTCGCGCCGCTCCTTCGAAATGAAGCGGTCGAAGAGCAGCTGGTGCCGGGCGGGATCGACACTGGTGATGCCGAGGCAGAAGCATACCGCCGAATTCGCCGCCGAACCGCGCCCCTGGCACAGGATGTCCCGACCGCGCGCGTAATCGACGATGTCCTTGATGGTGAGGAAATAGCGGGCGAGGTCGAGTTCGGCGATCAGCGCGAGCTCTCGCTCGAGGGTCTTCCTCACATTGGAAGGTAAGCCTTTGGGATAGCGCCACTCCTTCGCGCCCTTCCAGACCTGCTTTTCCAGGTGTCGTTGGGGCGAGATGCCGCCGGGATATGCTTCCTGCGGATACTCGTATTGCAATTCGTCGAGGCTGAAGGTGCACGCGTCGGCAACCGCGCGTGCTGCCGCGATCGCGTGCGGCCAGCGCTCGAACAGGCGGACCATCGTGTCGGGCGATTTCAGATACCGCTCCGCATTGCCGTGCAACAAAGGCCCGGCCCGCGCGACCGTGGTCTTGTGCCGGATAGCCGTCATCACGTCCTGCAACGGACGCTTGTCGGGCGTCGCGTAATGCACGTCGTTGGTGGCGAGGATGGAGAGACCACGCATCTGCGCCAGCGCATCGAGTCGCTCGATCCGGGCGATATCGTCGCCGAGATGGAGGAAGCTGGCGGCGATGTGGCGCAGGGTGGGAAATTGCACGGCGAGGTGCGGGAGGAGGTGGTCGAGCGATCCGGAAAGTTCGATTCTCTCGAAATCCTCACCCTGACCTCGGGAGGTGAAAGGGACCACCGTACTGGGAACGGCGATCGTGAACTGCGCCTCCAGATCGGGCGGCGGGATCAGGATGAGTTTCACGCCCTCGCTGTGCTCGGCCAGCATGGCGAGGTTTATCTCGCACACCCCCTTCTCCTGCCATTCGTCGTCGAGCGTGGCGCGGCGACCGGCCGATATGAGCCTGCACAACCTCCCGTAAGCGGCGCGGTCGCGCGGGTAGGCGAGGAAGGAGAGCCCTTCGACCGTCTCGATCCGGCAGCCGATGACCGGCCGCAGCCTGAGCTTCTTCGCCTCGGTATGGATCCGCACCACGCCTGCCATCGTGTTGGCATCGGCAATCCCGATCGCGTCGTAGCCGCGATGGTACGCCGTCTCGACCAGATCGACCGCATCCGATGCGCCCCGCAGGAAGGTGAAGCATGAGACGAGGCCGAGTTCGACGAATGGCGCGCGTTTGGGGGCAGCGATCGTGCCTGGATCGATGCACAGCGTACGGCGCGGGACACCTTCATTCTCGGGCATCCGAAGACGCTTGCCCCGTCATTCCCGCGCAGGGGGGAATCCAGCTGCGATCTTCGTAACATCGCTCTGGATCCCCGCCCGCGCAGGTACGACGATGTTCATGACGCCAGTTCCGCCAGTCGCTCGCGCACGGCAGCCAGATCGGCATCGAACAGGCGCGCCTGCTTTTCCGCCGCTTCGCCGTCGAGGCGCAGGAGGTAGGATGGGTGCGCGGTGATCCACAGCTCACTGCCCTCGTCGAGCGCAATCGGTTCGCCCCGCGCCTTGGAAATGCTGACCGTCTTGCCCAGTATGCCGCGCGCCGCGCTCGCTCCCATGGCGAGGATCAGTTTGGGTTGCACGATCGCGCGCTCGCTCTCGATCCACCAGCGACAGGTGTCGATTTCCTTCGCGGTCGGACTCTGGTGGAGCCGCCGCTTGCCACGCTGCACGTATTTGAAATGCTTGACCGTGTTGGTGACGTAGACGCTGGCGCGGTCGATCCCGGCGCGCTCCAGATGCCGATCGAGCAATTGCCCGGCAGGGCCGACGAAGGGGCGGCCCGCCTCGTCCTCCTGATCGCCCGGTTGCTCGCCCACGATCATCAGCCCTGAAAAACCCTGGGACGCGTCGTGTGGCCCCTCCCCCATCACCGCCCGGTTGTCGAGCGAGCCGATCGGGCATTTGCGACAGGCATGGATCGCCTTGTCGATCGCGTCGAGGGTCTCGGGCCGATCCTCGAATTCCAGCGTTCCCGCTTCCACCATCCGCGCCTCTCGCGATTGCGCCCCGGCGATCAGCTCGGGAATGAGCGCCGCCTCGGGCATGTTCTTCCAGTATTTCTTGGGCATTTCCGACAGCATCGACCCCACCTTCAACCGCGCGGGGTTAAAGATGGATGCGTAATAGCTGCGCCACAAATCCTCGACCGGATCGCCCTGCGGCGCATCGGATCGCTGCGCCGGCGGCCCCTCGCGCATGGTCTCGCCATCCCAGTGCAGCGTGCCGCGCGGGGTCAGGATCGACCAGCGTATGTTGGCGAACCGGCGCATGAAGAAGCCCGCATTGGCGCGTACGATATGATGATCCGGCTCGAACCAGGCGACGTAGTGCATCTCCCCATCCGCATCCTCGATCTCGCGAAAGCGGACGAAGGCGTGCATCTTGTGGCTGTCGCGGCGCACGTTCTTGTCGAGTTCCTCGACGCGGCGAACGTCGTCATCCGTCTTGTCCTCCATGATCCGTGGATTGGACTGGAGCCGCCACAACAGGCGATAGAGCAGCGCGAACCGTTGCGGGTCCGAATGAAGCGCGGCGTTCTTCGCCAATTGCACGAAGCGCCGGTTGGCGCGGACCGGCCGCGTATCGTCTTCTGGCACCGGCAGGCTTCGGCCCTGACCCGCGAACAGGTCGCCCGAACCCCCGGGTTCGACCCAGGCAATACGATCCGGCGCGATCCCGCATTGGACCAAGGCCCGCGCCCGTTCGCGCCAGAGGTCGAAATCGTCCGGTCGCTCCAGGTCGACGACGTAATAAGCGCTGGGTTCGATTTGCCGCTGCGCGCTCATGCCGCAAACAGCTCCAGCTGTTCCTGCCGGGGGGAAAGCAGCGTGCGCAGGTCGGCGCGGTCGGTCAGCAACGTCGGACGCCAGTCGAGCGTGCAGATGAAGGGACGCACCTTCGTGATGGAAACGGTCAGCTTCGCTACATCGTCGAGCCGTAGCGATCGATGCCGCCGCGCGACGACGATCCGGTTGACCGCCTTCACCCCCAGCCCCGGCACGCGAAGCAATAGCTCGCGGGTGGAGCGGTTGACGTCGACCGGAAAGTTCTCGCGAAACTTCAATGCCCAGGCGAGCTTCGGATCGATGTCGAGGGGCAGGTTTCCATCCGCCTCGGTCGCCTGCATCACGTCGGCGGGGCGATAGCCGTAGAAGCGCATCAGCCAGTCCGACTGGTAGAGCCGGTGTTCGCGGATCAGCGGCGGGCGCTTGAGCGGCAAAACCGCGCTGGCATCGGGAATGGGGCTGAAGGCGGAGTAATAGACCCGGCGCAAGCCGAAACTGTCGTAGAGACGGCTCGCCCGCCCCACGATATCGCTGTCGGTCGCGGCATCCGCGCCCACGATCATCTGGGTCGACTGGCCTGCGGGGGCGAAGCGGGGTGCGTGGCGGAACCGCTTTTTCGCATCCTTCGCCTCGACGATATCGTCCTTGGTCTTGCCCATCGCGCCTTCGATCTGGCGCGCGTCCTTGTCGGGAGCCAGACGGGTCAGTCCGCTATCGGTCGGCAGTTCGACATTGATCGAGACGCGGTCAGCGTAGAACCCCGCCTGATGCACCAGTTCCGGATCGGCCTCTGGAATGGTCTTCAAGTGGATGTAACCGCGAAAATCGTGCTCTTCGCGCAGGATGCGGGCGGTCTCCACCAGTTGCTCCATCGTGTGATTGGAACTCTTGATGATGCCCGAGGACAGGAACAGCCCCTCGATATAATTGCGCCGGTAGAAGGCGAGCGTCAGGTCCGCCACCTCCTGCGGCGTGAAGCGCGCCCGACGTACGTTGGAGCTCTTGCGGTTGATGCAGTAATGGCAATCGAACACGCAGTGATTGGTCAGCAGGACCTTGAGCAGGGAGATGCACCGTCCATCGGGCGCATAGGCGTGGCAGATGCCCATTCCCTCGGTCGAACCGATCCCGCGCCCGTTGGTGCTGGTCCGCTTCGCGGTGCCCGACGAGGCGCAGGACGCATCGTATTTCGCCGCATCGGCGAGTATTTCGAGCTTCTCCAGGATGGTTTGCGACGCCATATGTTCTTTATATGTTCCAGACCTCCCTTTGCCTAGCCCTTATCGTCAGCGCGGCGCAGGCCACCGAATATCATACCGGCGATCAATCCGGTGACGAAGAGCGCGGCCTCCAGCGCCCCGAAAACCGCGCGGAGTGGCACGCTCTCGTCCGCCAGGCGGAGCGTGGAGCCGGGGAACGCTTCTGCCAGCGCGGCCAGGCTGCCGCCCAAGAGAAGCCCCCCGGAAAGGATCAGCCCCGCGCCGATCCCCACCCCGATGATCGCACCGGGCAACAGCTGTTGCAGCAGGCCGCGTCGTCTCGTGCCAAGCCATACGCCGCAACCGCACGCGAGGCCTGCGATGGCGCCCTCCGTCGCGCCCGTAATGTCATGCGGACTGTGGCCGAGAAGGAGCGAGAACGCGTCCATCCCGATCAGGCGGCCGATCCCTCCGGTCAGCAACCCGCCCAGCGCTCCGCCCAGAGCCAGGGCCGCAAGCCCATCTGACAAATTGCGCCACGCAAGCCCGATCCCGCCCGCTATTCCCAGCCCGGCGACCAGACCCGCGAGCGCCCCGACGCAGATCATGACCAGCACCAGCGAGAGGCGTCCGCCCGATGACCCCGCAGAAGCCGTCGCCAGGGACAGGCCGTAGATCATCCCCACCAGCGCCCCGGCCGTTCCGGCACCCAGCGTTCCGCCGCCGACCGGACCAATAAGGGACGATGAAACGACAGGTTTTGCATTCGCGGCAGATGGTGCGGGGTCAGCCGCGACCTGGTGCGGATCCGCCACGAAGCGATAGCCGTGCTTGGGCACCGTCTCGATGAAGCGCGGCTGCGTCGCCGCATCGCCCAGCGCCTTGCGCAATGTCCGCACGCACTGGGTCAAAGCCTCGTCCGTTACCGGGACGCCGTGCCACACCTCGTCGAAGAACCGTTCCTTGGTGATGAGGGAGCCCGGGTGACGCGCCAGCAGGACCAGCGCATCGAAATAGCGTGCGCTGAGCTCCACCACTTCGCCCTCGCGCAGCAGCAACCGCGCCTCGGGATCGAGCGTGTAGCTTCCGAACTGCAGTCTTCCCGTCGATTTCAGCGATTGCTCAGCGATCGCTCATGCCCCTCATCTTCTTCGTCGCCATGGTTTGCCCGTCCAATACCGAGAAAGGCAAGCTCATGACTACCAAGGCAGGAAATTTCGACCGGGCCCGCGCCCTCTGGCGCATCGTCATCTGGGGCGGCGCGGCACTGTTGTTGCTGATCCCGGCGCTGGCGATGCAGGTAACGCAAGAGGTCGACTGGACTGCGGGGGACTTTGCGGTCGCCGCGGTATTGCTGGGAACGGTCGCCTTCGCCCTCGATCTGATCGTGCGGATACGCGGAAGCCTGTGGCGGCGCGCCGGGCTCGTCCTGGCGACGGGCGTCGCCTTCTTCACCGTGTGGAGCAACCTGGCGGTCGGCATCATCGGGAACGAGAACAACCCATTCAACCAGCTATATTTCATCGTGCTGCTGATCGCGATTGGGAGTGCGGGCGTGGTTCGCTTTCGGTCCCGTCCGATGGCGATCGTCTGTCTCGCGATGGCGGCATCGCATGTCGTGCTCGGTGCGATCGCGGCGGCGATGGGGGCGTATCCGGTATGGCCGATCGCGGCATTTTTCGCCGTGCTCTGGATCGCCGCCGCGCTGCCGCTGTGGCTCGGCTCCCGCTCAGGCGCATAACCCCTGCAGGAACCAGTCGGGCGCGCCGCCGCGTCCATCGCCGATCAGACCGTTGCGATAGATCCAATAGCGGCGGCCCTCGCGATCCTCGATCCGGTAGTAGTCGCGCAGCCGCGCGGTGGAGCGTTCGCGCCACCATTCGGGCGCGATCCGCTCCGGCCCCTCTACCCGGACCACATCGTGAACCGCGCCGCGCCAGCGAAAACGCTGGGGATAGCCATCGGGCGTCGCATACAGCACCGCGATGGGCTCCGCCCGGTCGAGCAGCTTCAGCGGGCGCGCGTGGAACCGCAGCTCGCCCTGGCTCGGCGGTTCGGGAGCAAGCGGCGGTTGCCAGCGCTGCGCGCGTTCAGGCAGGTGGCTGCCGTAAAGAACCGGCCGCGCCACCGCCTTCGCCCCGAGCCGGGTGGTCAGCCGATCGATACAGGCGGCGAGCGAGGTGCCGTGCGTCTCGGCCGTCGTCTCGATATCCCCCTGCGTCAGCGATCGGGTTTCGACCCAGCTGGCACGCAGGCGCATGGTCTCGATCCCGAAACCGGCATCGACATCGTCCAGCTTCTCGCCGAACAGCTTGCAAATATGCGCGGAATCGCGCGTCGCCGCGGCCAGTTCGAGCCGCCGCACCAGCACCTCTCCATCCACGCGCCACAGCCCGAGCTCGAGCCGTCGCGCACCCTCGCCCCGCCCCTCCAGCACTCGCGCCATGTCCGCAGCGAGATCGGCGAGGACATGGTCGAGCGGATGGCGATGGCGGATCGGCTCGGCCAGGCGACGCTGCACCAGCGGCATGTCGCGCGGGACCACCGGCAGCAGCGGCTCCGGTACGCGGCCCGCGATCTGGTCGAGCCGGAGCAGTGGATTGGCGCTGGGCGACTTGCGGTTGCGGAAGCGGCGCTGGAGCGCATCGCGCCCTTCGCCCCCGTCCTCCACCCCGGCAAGTTGCCCCACCGTCTTGAGCCCCAGCCGGCGCAACACCAGCAGGACATCGTCCTCGAGCCGGAGCGCCGCGACCGGCAGGCCGGAGAGGCGCGCGACGATATCGTCATCGGGCGAGAGGATGGCATCGTGCGGCGCCTTCGCCGCGCCATGATGCGCGAGCGCCCACGCGGCCCCCGCCGTCGGCGCGATCGCCGCGCGTACGCCCAGCCCTCGCCGGGCGAAAATAGCTCTCACATCGGCCAGCAATTTCGGCTCGCCGCCGAACAGATGCGCTACCGCGGTCACGTCCACCAGCAGTCCGTCCGGCAGGTCGAGCGCCGACCACGGGCCCCAGCGCCGCGCCCATATGGCAAGCTTTTCCAATGCGTCGCGATCGCCCGCAGGATCGACCGGAACCGCACGAAGCGACGGGCATAGCGTACGCGCATCGGCCAGCATCATGCCCGGCTGCGCACCTTGCGCGCTGCCCACAGCGTTCGCAGCCTCGATACGGGGCCCATGCGCGGTTTCCGCGATCAGCACGACAGGAGCCGCATCGGCCCCCTCGCCCAGGCGGCAGTTCTCAGCGAGCCGCCAGCGATCGATCGCCAGCTGCGCCAGCCACAGCGACAGGATTCGCCGCGGCGGCGGCCCCTGAAGGCTGCGCGGCGGGAGCGATGCGTCCCGTACCGTCATCGTACATTATCCATTGGCCCGGTGCATGGGAGCGAGAGCGGAAGAGAACGGCCCGCCAGGTCGGCAAGCCGGGCGCGGCGGCATTCCATGGTGGAGCGTCCGATGGAGCGCTGCCCACTTCCCACCGCATCCGGGCGGAAGACAGGTCGTGCGCGGCATCCAGCCGTACCAGCCATAATGCCACTCCGTGCCGCTCGGCCGCCAGTGTCAGACGACGCGAGGCCGTGAAGTCCAGTGCACGAGGATTGCCCGCTACCTCTCCGATGACGCAGGCCAGTTCGCGGCATCTCACCCCCTCTTCCAGCGCGAAGAGCGCATCCTGCGCGTTCTCGGTGAGAACATGGATCAGGCGATGGCGCAGGCTTTCGGGAAGGCCGGGACGATAGGGTCGTCCGGTCAGCTTCAACGCCGTGCGGTCCTGAACCCACAGCACCGCGCGGCGGTCATCTGTTTCCGCCCCCGCTTCTTCGGCGCGGGTGGCCAGATCGTCCAGCGCGAGCGCCAGTGCGAAGCCCGCCCCGCTCGCTTCGGCCCCACTGGCGAAAATCTCGCTATGGCGCGTGCCACGCAGCGTCTGACCCGGCTGCCAGGATCGGTGTCGGGCAGCCGATAACGAAGCGAGTTGCCCTGGCGAAAGCGTATGCGCGAAAGGTATGGGACGGGATGGGTTCATAGCGAATCGACTCAAGTGTTCTTATTATGTTCCTAAACTTCGCGATGCAACGCCCCCCTCCTTCCCGGAACCGCAACGCCGTCCAGCGCTTATGGGATAAAGGAAGGAGCACCACATGAATCACAAAGAAGGCGATCCCGAAGAGCTCAAGAAGAAATTCTGGAAGGCGCTGGCCGACAGCCCATTCCTCTTCCTCCAGCTCGATGGCGATCCCGAAACAGCGGTCCCCATGAGCCCACAGCTGGACAAGGACGCCAACAGCACGATCTGGTTCTTCACGCATAAGAACAGCAGTTTCGCCAAACTGGGCCAAGCCACGGCCACATTCCAGGGCAAGGGGCACGACATGTATTGTCGTTTCCACGGCCAGCTCTCGGTCGAGGAAAGCCGCGAACGGTTCGAGCAGTTCTGGAACAACTTTATCGAGGCCTGGTACGATGGCGGTAAGGACGATCCGAATCTGCTGTTCCTGCGTATGGACCTAGGCCACGCGGAAATCTGGGACGGCGACTTCGGCCTTCTGACCACCGCCAAGATGGCGCTGGGTAAGACGGTGCACGACGACAAAAACGTCCGTGAGAGCCACACCGAGGCCTCGCTCTAGACGCCAGATACCTTCAAACGAAAGGGCCGCCCTCCATCACGGAGAGCGGCCCTTTTTCGTTGCAAGCCGATCGCTTCAGTCTTTGGGTTCGTCGATCGGAAGCAGGTCCTCATCGCCTTCGATATCATCGACCACCTCGACGATACCCTGCCCCAGCAGGCTGTGACGGCGGCTGTAGAGGAAATAGACCACCAGCCCACCGATGCCCCACACGGGCAGGAACAGCATCGCTGCCGTCGGCAGGTTCACGAACAGGAACACGCAGCCCGCGATCGTGAGCGGTGCCACGATCCACACCGCGGGGGTACGGAAGCTGCGCTTGCGCTCCGGATCGGTGCGCCGCAGCACCATCACCGCGACCGCGACCATCAGAAACGCGTACAGCGTCCCAGCGTTGGAGATGTCAGCCAGCTGCCCGACGGGGAAGAACGCCGCACCCAATGCGACCGCCCCGCCCGTGATCATCGTCACGATGTGGGGGGTGCGATAGCGCGGATGCACCGTGCTCAGCACTTTGGGCAGCAGACCATCGCGGCTCATCACGAAGAAGATGCGAGTCTGTGCGAAGATCAGCACCAGGATCACCGAGGGCAACGCCAGGAATGCCGCGACGCCGATCAGATTACCGATGCCGGAGAAGCCGATCATGCGCAGGACGTGGGCCAGCGCCTCGTCGGAGCACACCAGCGCGTCGGCATATTGCGGCATCGCGCACTGACGCGCGAGCTCCGCCGAACCGGCCTCGATCGGAAGTCCGCCGCTCATGATCGGCTGACCACCGATAGTGCCGATCGCACCGGCGGCCACGAGAATGTAGAACACGGTGCAGAACAGCAGCGACCCGATCAGCCCGATAGGCACGTTGCGCTGCGGATTCTTGGTTTCCTCCGCCGCGGTAGAGACCGCGTCGAAGCCGACATAGGCGAAGAACATCGTCGCCGCCGCACCGACCGCGCCCGTGCCCGTGCCCCATTCGCCGAAGATCCCGGCGGGCAGGAAGGGATTGAAGCGATCGGCGTCGAAGTCCGGACTGGTCAGGGTGAGTGCCACGAACACTGTCAGCGCCGTCACCTTGATCGCGACGAGGATGGTGTTGACCTTTGCGCTCTCGCTGGTGCCGATCACCAGCAGGCCAGTCACGAGCAGCGCGATGATCGCGGCAGGCAGGTTGACGAAGCCACCCTCTTCACCGCCCAACGCAAGCGGGCCGTGGGCCAGCCAGGCCGGTAACTGTACGCCCAGGAATTCGTTGAGGATCGTCCCCGCGAAATAACCCGACCAGCCCACCGATACGGCGGCGGCGGATATTGCGTATTCCATGATGAGCGCCCAGCCGACGGTCCAGGCAAAGAATTCACCGATAGTCGCATAGCTGTAGGTATAGGCAGAACCCGCCACGGGTATCATTGCCGCGATCTCGGCATAGCAGAGGGCCGCGACGATACAGACCGCACCGGCGATAGCGAAGGCCAGCATGAGGCCCGGCCCCGCCTTCTGCGCCCCGACCGACGTCAGCACGAAAATGCCAGTGCCGATGATGCAGCCGATCCCGAACAACATCAGCTGGATTGGACCCAGCGTACGCTTGAGCGATTTCCTCTCCGCCGTTGCAAGAATGGCGTCGAGCGGTTTCACGCGACCGAATAGCATAGACTGTGATACTCCCCTCGGCCGTATCGCGGAAACCCTCCCGCGCGGTGGCCAGCAAACGCGGTGTCTACGCAGCAAATAGGGCAGCGGCAAATGGGAATTGACGAACGAGAGCCGCAGATCGTTGTCGATACGCGGCAGGTCGCTCCGGCAGGCAAGCAAGTCCAAGCGTCGCTTCCCCTGCGCTTTCCTGCTTGCTAGGCGTGCGCACATGTCAACGACCTTCCAGATCAATACCGCGACCAGTCGCGCAAATCCGACGCCGGCCCCCATGAAGCGGTTGACGGTACCGAAGATCCGCGCCCGCAAATCGGGGGGGAAGGTGGACGATCCTCTCGTCATGCTGACCGCATACACCGCCCGCCAAGCGCAACTGCTGGATGCGCACTGCGATCTGTTGCTGGTCGGCGATTCGCTGGGTCAGGTCATCTACGGCCTCCCGTCCACGCTCCCCGTCACGCTCGACATGATGGCCAACCATGCCGCCGCCGTGGTGCGGGGTAGCTATCACGCGGTAGTGATCGTCGACATGCCTTTCGGCAGCTACGAGCAATCGCCGCAGCAGGCCTTCGAAAGTGCGAGCCAACTTCTGAAGGCCAGCAACGCCGCCGGCGTGAAGCTGGAGGGCGGCGAAGCCATGGCGGAGACAGTCGCTTTCCTAACCCGGCGCGGCATTCCCGTTATGGGTCACATCGGTTTGACACCCCAGGCGGTGAATGTGCTCGGCGGCTATGGTGCGCGCGGGCGAAGCGATGCCGAAGCGGAGAAAATCCTTGCCGACGCGCGCGCGCTCGACGAGGCAGGAGCCTTCGCGATCGTTGTAGAGGGTGTGGTCGAACCTATCGCCATCTCCGTGACCGAGGCGGTCCAAGCGCCCACAATCGGGATCGGCGCCTCTGCAAAGTGCGACGGGCAGGTGCTGGTGACCGAAGATATGCTGGGGATGTTCGAACGTGTTCCGCGCTTCGTAAAGAAATACGGTGATATGGCTGCCATGATCACGCAAACGGCGGAAAGATACGCTGCGGAAGTCCGAGAGCGCAGCTTCCCAGGCGAAGCCCAGACCTACCAGCCCAAAGATTGAGCGGTCGGGGTAACATCATCATGTCGGGCTTCATTCGCTTCTACGGCTTCTCGATCGTATTCACCCTCGTCTGTCTGGCGCTGGGCGGATGGTACGGGTGGGAGAGCACCGGTTCGGTCCCGGGGGTGCTCGGGCTTCTCTGGATCATCGCCGTCCTGTCGGTGCTCGAGATCTCGCTCAGCTTCGACAATGCGGTCGTCAACGCCACCGTTTTGCGGAACATGGACGAGATCTGGCAACGGCGTTTCCTGACCTGGGGAATGTTGATCGCCGTGTTCGGCATGCGTATTGCCTTCCCGCTGGCAATCGTCGCGATCGCCGCGGGCATAGGCCCGGTCGAGGCGGTGCGGCTGTCCCTCGCGCATCCGCAGGATTACGAACGCATCGTCGCATCGGCGCATGTCGGCATCGCCGGGTTCGGCGGAGCATTCCTAACGCTGGTCGGTTCGCGCTTCTTCTTCGACAAGAACAAGGATGTCCACTGGATCCGACTGGTGGAACAGCGCCTCGCTTCGGTATCCCGCGTGCCCGCGATCGAAGTCGCATTCGTGCTTCTGCTACTGGTCGGGATATCCACCCTGATACCTGACGAGGAATCCTTGACCTTTCTCATGGCGGGCATATTCGGCATCGTCGCCTTCGTCGCTGTCGAAGGCATCAGCGCATGGCTGGAGCATCGCGAGGAACGGCAGCAACGCCTTGGCAAGGCGGTAAAGAGCGGCCTCGGCGGATTTCTCTACCTTCAGGTTCTCGACAGTTCGTTCAGCTTCGATGGCGTCATCGGTGCCTTCGCCCTGTCGAACAATATGATCGTCATTGCGCTCGGCCTGTCGATCGGCGCGATGTTCGTACGCTCCATGACCATCCATCTCGTGCAGCGCGGCACCCTGGCGGAATACCGGTTCCTCGAACATGGCGCGTTTTGGGCCATTATCGCGCTCGGCATAATCATGCTGCTGTCGGCCCGCTTCGCCATTCCGGAGGCGATCACCGGCCTGATCGGAGCCGTCTTGATCGGTCTGTCGCTATTATGGTCGGTGCGCTTCAACCGGCGCGAAGCGGCGGCTGCGATATAGTCGATCTGGCGAGCCGTCCGGCGATCGGTGCCGCGATCACCAGTTGCGCCAGATGATAGAGCAGGAGCGGCGCGATCACGAAGCCCGCCCGTTCCGGCGGAAAGATCAGCGCCGCAAGCGGCGCACCGATCGCGATGCTTTTCTGGGCGCCCGCAAACAGAAACGCCACCCGATCCGGTCGCGGGAGCCCCAGCAAGCCGCCGGCCAGCCAGGCTCCGGCATGTGCGCTGGCGAGATAGAGCGCCACCAGTCCTGCGAGCCAGACCCAGTCCTGCGCAGCCAAAGCGCCTATCCCTTCCTCCACCGCACCCGAGAATGCCACGTAGACGGCAATACCGATCACGGCGCGGTCTAGCCATTTGCTCGCATCCCGGTGCCGCGCGGCAATTCCTCCCAGCCAACCCTGGGCGATCTGGCCGAGCGCGAATGGCAGAATCAACAATTGGGCGATGCGCCAGATCGTGTCGGTACCGACCGCGACCGAGGCCCCACCCTCCAGGAGCGCGAACAAAGGCGCGCTGACGAAGACCCCGGCGATGTTGAGCACCGCCGCACCGATGACCGCGACCGCGATGCTACCACCTGCCAGCGTCGTATAAGTGGTCGCCGATTGCACGGTCGACGGCAGCGTGCCGAGGAACAGGAACCCCAGCGCGATCTCAGGCGGAATGCGTGTTCCGCATAACATCTGCAACATCATTCCCAAGGCTGGCATGACGAGGAAGACCCACGCGAACAACGGCAGAAAATAGCGCCAGTGGCGCAGGCCGCGCGCCACCTCCGAGCGGGAAACGCGGAGGCCGCTCACGAAGAACAGGACGAAGATCGCGCCGTTCGCCACATCCTGCCACACGTCGCGCGCGGGTCCTGCGGCGGGAACGATAAGGGAAAGGAAAACCGCCAGGGCCAGAACGCCGATCATGGGGTCGGCGAAGACGGAAAAGAGTTTGCGCATCGGCGCGCTCTTGCTGAAACCCGGCATTCTGTCGAGGTTCGGCGAGATCAAGAAGTGGGAGCGAGCAACTTCGCCTTTGGAGTCACGCGCGTCGATCGATCCAAAAGCTCCGCCAGTATCGCAAGCGCGGCACGATTGATTGGCTGAATATCCAGAGCGTCCAGCGCCTTTTCCTTCGGCGTCAGGGCATCAGGCGTGTCGCCGCAGGATGGGAGCGCGAAGGCGACAAAGTGTCACAATGACAAAGCCTGACCGGCGCACCAGCTCAAGCAGAAAGGTCGTATTGCCGCAACAAGTCGTAGAGGGTCGGCCTGCTGATACCCAGCAGTCGCGCGCTGCTCGATATATTCCCTTCGCACCGCGCCAGCGCATGCCGAATGACTCGCCGATCCGCCTGTTCGCGCGCCATTTTGAGGTTCAAGACGGTATCGGGCTCCAGCTCGACATCGTCGAAGTCGAGATCGGCCTTCGCAATGAGCTTGCCTTCCGCCATGATCGTCGCGCGCTTGATCCGGTTCTCGATCTCGCGGACATTGCCGGGCCAACTCCATGCATCGATCGCGGCCAGCGCATCTGGCGAGAAGCCCTTGACGGCAGGATTGAGATCCGGCCCGTGGCGGTTGAGGAACGATTTCGCCAATAGGGTAGCATCACCTGGCCGTTCGGACAGCGAGGGGATGCGAACGACGATCTCCGCCAGCCGGTAATAAAGGTCCTCACGAAAGGAGCCCTGGGCAGTCATAGCCTCGAGGTCCTGATGGGTCGCGCACACGATACGGGTATCGACCGCGATCGCCGTGCGTCCGCCGACCCGTTCGATGGTTCGTTCCTGAATGAAGCGAAGCAGCTTGACCTGAAGCGGGAGCGGGATGTCGCCTACTTCGTCGAGAAAAAGGGTGCCGCCATGCGCCAGCTCGATCTTGCCCTCGCTCGTTTTGACCGCGCCCGTGAATGCACCTTTCTCATGCCCGAACAGTTCGCTCTCCAGGAGCGTTTCAGGGATCGCGGCGCAGTTTATCGCCACGAACTTTCCCTCGCGACGCGGGCTCGCATCATGAAGCCCGCGGGCCAGCAGCTCCTTGCCGGTTCCGCTCGCACCCAGCAGCAGGACCGACACATTCGTGTGCGCGACCCGCTCGATCGTTCGGGCGACCTTTGCCATCTCCGGCGCGCCGGTAATCATCGCGCCGAGCACAGTCTTGTCTTTCGCGACCCGGCTGGCGAGAAGGCGATTTTCCGCTTCTATGGCATGAAGGCCGAAAGCGCGCTGGATGATTAACATCAGTGAATCGATGTCGAGAGGCTTCTGGTAGAAGTCGTAAGCGCCGCGCTCGATCGCCTGAAGCGCGCTGTCGCGGGCACCGTGTCCCGAGGCGACGATGACTTTCGTGTCGGGCTTAAGTGACATGATCGCATCGAGGACTGCGAAACCTTCTGTCGTACCGTCCGGATCGGGGGGCAGACCCAGGTCAAGGGTAACGACCGGCGGTTCATGCACACGCAGCGCGGCAATAGCGCTCTCGCGGTCGCCCGCAAGAACCACCTCGAAGCCCTCGAAGGCCCACTTCAACTGGGCCTGCAGGCCGGGATCGTCCTCGATGACCAGGAGAACAGGTTTTTCATCCTTGCTCATGCCGCTGCCGCCTCGTCGCGCTGGTTCGTGACTTCGTCCGCCTTCGCGAGAGGCAGAATTATGGAAAACCTGGTGCCGGTTCCGGTACGCGACTGAACCTCCAGCCGTCCGCCCATGGCCGCGACGAGTTCACGCGCCTCGAGCGCGCCAATACCAAAGCCTCCCTGTTTGGAGCTGACGAAAGGTTTGAACAGCCCGTCGCGAACGAATTCCGCAGTCATGCCGGAGCCTGCATCGACGATCTCCAGTATCCCGCCCCGGTCGTCGCGCTGGATATCGAGCAGTACGGGTTCCCCGGGCTCGCTGGCGTCGATCGCGTTCTGGCAGATGTGAACGATCGCTTGCTCCAGCGCCGCGCCATCGGCCATGACCGCACAGGATGCCTCTCCCGCAACCACCACCGGATGAATGGCGACAAACCGGCTTGCCACATTCCGGGCCACGGAGACCAGATCGAGCAGTTGGCATTCGGCCTGCCCACCGGTACCGTAGCGCCCGAGCCGGGCGAGCAGCAGCTCAAGGCGGTCCGACCCAGTACGCAGCGTTATCAGCATGTCCGTGCGAAACGCGGGATTGTCGGCGTGCCGTTCGGCATTACGCGCAAGCAGGGAAAGCTGGCTCGCCAAGTTCTTTATATCGTGCATCACAAATGCAATCCGGCGGCTGAAATCGTCGAACTGTGCTGCCTCTAGCAAGGCCCTCTGGCCCGCCTCCTCGGCCAGATAGCTTGCGAGCTGGCGACCCACAATCTTGAGAAGATCGAAATCTTCCCAATCCAACTTGCGGGGATAATCCGGGCGCGCCAACAGCACGGCCCCCGTGAGCCGGCCGAAATGCAGCAGCGGAACGACGGCCCAAGCGCGCTGCTCGCTGCGAAGCCAATCGGGCAGAACCATTGCTTCCGCGCCTTCGGTCTCACTGACGACGTCGATGATGAGATTACGCCGTTCCATGGTGTCGCACAGCGGCTCCGGTAACGTGGCGCCACCATCTGCCAGATTGCTCCAGCGCCAGTTCGCCGTCTCCGCCAGGCCCCCCTGATCGTTCGGGAGGAATAGCACGGAGGCCGGACTTTCGGTGATGTCGGCGAGCGCTTTCGCCACACGCTCGTGCAAGGAACGGCCCCCGCCTTCCCCCGCATTGCCGATCGTTTCGGTGAAGCGAAGCCATTCCGCACGGTAATCGTAGCGATGGCGGAAAAGATGCTTCAGCAGCATCACGCGTGTCCATCCGCGAAAACGGCGCGAAGGGAGCAAGGCAACAGACGCGGCAATCGCCGCCACCAGAGAACCAATCTGGACGATCCTGGCGATGTCCCCACCGAAGCGCGTGGCGAGCCAAGCCAATCCCACCATAGCGGCGAGGTAAAGCCCGATGAGCGTGAGCGACAGCAGCTGGAATGTTACCGCCCGCGACGTGCGGAGCCGCATATTTTCCGCCCCTGCCGTCGCTCCCACCCCTACGCAGACGGCGAGCGGGAGCAACACGATCCCGCGCAACACATTCAGCACCGGATCGGTCTGCGCCGACAGAGCGGCTGAGAGGAACAGGTTGAGCTCGAAGATCCAGTACATGCCGATGCCGGCGATCGTCCATTGGAGCGCGACGCGACTTCGCATCGCCGCACCCAGATAGAGGTTGTGCAACAGCACCAGTGCACCGATCGCCACGATCAGGTGGAACGACCACGACACCCGCAACGCCGTGGGCGAACTGGCCGCGAGGATGATTACGGCCGGCTGAAGCATGGTGACGAAGGCGAGAACGGCGGCAAGCATGGGAACGGCCACTTGCGTATGCGATCGCCCATCGTTGGCGAACAGTCGATAGATCACGAACAACCACGCCAGGTCGCGAAGTGTGCCGAGCAATCTTGCTTCGAGGGAATTGGGTCCCAGCGCGGCGCAGAGCGATGCCCAGCCCGCCGATAGAGCCAAAGCCAGCAGCATCGGTCGCTTGTCGCGCCGACCGGTTTCTCCGTTGCGGGCAATAAATACCGCACCGACACAGGCGGCGGCCGCCCCAATCAGGTAAGCGAGAAAGCTCAACAACTGCGCGGCGGGAAAGGCGAAGGTCACCGCGCGACTTCCGACCAGAGAACTACTCTGAGCGTTTGCACCAGAATCAGCAGATCAAGGAAGGGAGCGTAGTTCTTCGCGTAGTACAGGTCGTATTCCGGCTGTTGCCGCGCATCCTCGATGCTGGCACCGTGGGGATAACTGATCTGCGCCCATCCGGTTATGCCGGGCTTCACCATGTGCCGCTCGCCATAATAGGGGAGTTTGAGCTCGCGATCGGCGACAAAGCTCATTTCGCCTTTGCGCGGAAGGGCGATGCGCCGCCGGAAAGCCGCTTGGCCCAGCTCCGCTCCCAGCGCGACCCGGCCCGCAATCAGCGACAGGATGGCGAGGAGCATCGAGTAGAACAAGGTCGACCGCCAGAAGGTCGAACCTGGGACGACGAAGTCCAATACGAAGAGCGCGATGATCAAAAGGCTCATCGCCTTTAGCAGTCTTGCCTCGGCATAGCGCATCGATCGCAGCGATTGCGACCGATAGACACCGACCGATACCATCGCCAGCCATACGGTTATCGCGAAGCCTGCCACGGGGAGCACGTGCTCGCTCAGCGGCCCTGGGTTCATCCCGGTCTGGTTCGCGCGGATCGTCCAGACGAAATCGCCCGCAACCAAGAGGAGCCCGAGATCGCACAGGCCGAGAAAGATTACGGCATGGGGGACGTAGTGCTTGAACAGGCGTATCATGCGCTCGGGTCCGGCCATCCCCTCTGCGGGATGTCAGCGGCCTAGCACGCATAGATGAAATGTCGGTAAATCTTACAACTTGGGAACGGGCTTCAGGAGGGGGCGGCGCTCGGTCGCGCCCCCTCCCCATTGGGCCAATTCAGTTGCCCGAGCCGGTAGCTTCGTTCGCAGCGGATTCGGCAGCATTGCCGACCTGCTCCGCAGCGGTTCCGACCTGGTTGGCGGCATCGGCGATGGCGTTGTCCTTGGCCGCTTCCGAATTGGACATGCCCGAGAAGAAATAAAGCCCGGCGACCACCGCCAAAATCAATATGATGAGGAGCACCCAGGTGCCTGACCCGCCCCGTCGCCGTTCGCCATCGTCGATGACGGTGGTGTGGGTCGTGTGGGTGCGGCCATCGAGGTCTTCGGTGGTGGTGATGCGTTCTTCGGTCATTGGAGTTCCTCCTGCGAATGCCGCGAAAACATCGCACGCGTCGATCCGGTTCCCTCGAGCGTGGTTAACGCACGTCCGACCCGGGATCGGACAGGAGATATGGGGTGAGCGGGCGCGTGGTCCGATCCATCGCCAGCGTGGCACCTGCGGGCGGTAGCGATCGCTGTGTGCAGGAGGTGCGGTGACAGCGCGCACAGCCCGGGCCGATCGGTGTCGCGGAGGCCGGATCGAGCGACAGCGCGCGCGCGGGGGCAAGCGTTTCGCCGAAACGCGCCTCGATCCCCAGCACTATCGCGTACTCGCCCGTTCCAGGTTCCCCCGCCGAGCGGGCTGCATGGCTGAAGGTGATCCAGTGCGGCCCCGCCGAACCGCCCTCCTCCTGCATCACCGCTTGTGGCCACCAGGATAAGGGTCGTTCGAAAGCGTGGTGGACGTGCCACAACGGGCAGCCGAATGGACTGTCGAGCAGCGTCGTACCGCTCGCGCCGACGAGCCGGGCCGAAAACTGCCCCGCCCGGTCCACCTTCGCCATGAAGAACGGCAGGCCCCGCTGCCCCATCCGCTGCAGCGTCGTGAGGCGCCGGGCCAATTGCTCCACCCCGACGCCGAACCGCCGCTGCAAGATGGCGAAATCGTAGGACGTCGCCTCGCAGGCGCGCAAGAAGCGGCCATATGGCATGATCAACGCGTCGGCGAAGTAATCGGCCAGATGGCGACGGAAGAGCACCCGCACCGTTTCATCGTCCACGCGCGCGCCCTTGGCCACGCTGGTGAGTTCGTCGCCCTTTTCCAGTTCCACCAGCTGCAACGCCATCTCGAACTGCCGTGCCGCCGGATCGAGCATCTCCGACAGCTGAACCTGGCGAGCGTGCAGGTCGAGCCGCCGCGCCAGACCGGGCATCACGTTTTGCGGAAGAACCCGCAAGGTGAGCTGGTGCCGCTCGCGCAAGCGGTCGGTCAGAGCGGTCGCGATGTCGGCCCGCGAGAGCCGCATCTCGTCCGCCAGCTCCTCGGCGGCGAGGTCGAGATCGGCGAAGTGGTTGCGCCACCGTTCCACCTCCTGCCGCAGACCGTCTAGCGGAAGCGATCGCCCCGGCGTCGCGCCGCTGCCCTGCTCGCCCGCCTGATCGAACAGCCGCGCAAACGCCGCGGCGGCCTGCGGAGCGGCGGACAGGAACTCCACCGCCTCGTCCCGATCGATACCGAGGTCGGAGAACCGCTCGTCGGCCAATCGCCTGGCCAGGCCCTGGACACCACCGATCGATTCCGCCTCGCGCAGATGGAGCGGGTCGAACTCGAATTGATCGACCAGTTCGACCAGCACGCGCGCGGAGACGGGGCGTTGATTGCGTTCGAGCAGCGCGAGGTAACTCGGCGAGATACCTAGGCGTTGGGCCATGGCGGCCTGGGTCAGCCCCTCCCGCTTACGCAATCGACGTAGCGCCGGACCGGGTGACAGGGGGGCTTCGGGCATTTGTAAATATCCTTACATCTTTACAGCGTTAGTCACTTATCCCATCGCAGGATAACAAGAAAGTCTGTAAAGAATGATAGCACCGCCGGCCCCGTTCGCTATTTCAGTCCTGCGAACGGGAGAAACCGAAATGACTTTTCAAGATAACTTCACCGAACTGCAGCGCACCATCGAAGACAACGGCGCATCCTGGGCCTCCATCGATCCGCGCAGCGCAGCACGGATGCGGACCCAGAACCGCTTCCTGACCGGGCTCGACATCGCGCGCTACACCGCGAAGATCATGCGCGAGGACATGGCCGCATACGACGCGGACCCAGCCAATTACACGCAGTCGCTGGGCTGCTGGCACGGCTTCGTCGCGCAGCAGAAGATGATTTCCATCAAGAAGCATTTCGGCTCGACGAAGCGGCGCTACCTCTACCTCTCCGGCTGGATGGTCGCCGCCCTGCGCAGCGAGTTCGGTCCGCTACCCGATCAGTCGATGCACGAGAAGACGAGCGTGCCCGCCCTGATCAAGGAACTCTACACCTTCCTGAAGCAGGCCGACGCGCGCGAACTGGGAATGCTGTTCCGCGACCTCGACCGGGCGCGCGAGTCCGGCGACGAGGTCGAGGCGCAGCGAATCCAGCACACCATCGACAGCCACGAAACGCATGTCGTGCCGATCATCGCGGATATCGACGCCGGTTTCGGCAATGCGGAGGCGACGTACCTGCTTGCCAAGAAGATGATCGAGGCCGGCGCCTGCGCGCTTCAGATCGAGAATCAGGTTTCCGACGAGAAGCAGTGCGGCCACCAGGACGGCAAGGTCACCGTGCCGCACGAGGACTTCCTCCAGAAGATCCGCGCGATCCGCTATGCTTTCCTCGAAATGGGCGTTCCCGATGGGATCATCGTCGCACGCACGGACAGCCTGGGGGCCGGGCTTACCAAGCAGATCGCCTATTCCAAGGAGCCCGGCGATCTTGGCGACCAGTACAACGCCTATCTCGACTGCGAGGAGGTCGATCCCGCCGACATCGGCAATGGGCAGGTCTTCATCAGCCGCGACGGCAAGGTGATGGCGCCCAAGCGGCTGCCGAGCAATCTCTACCAGTTCCGGCCCGGAACGGGTGAGGACCGCTGTGTGCTCGACTGCATCACCGCGCTTCAGAACGGAGCCGACCTGCTGTGGATCGAAACCGAGAAGCCGCATATCGGCCAGATCGGCGGCATGGTCGACCGCATCCGCGAAGTGATCCCGAACGCGAAGCTGGTATACAACAACTCGCCCAGCTTCAACTGGACGCTGAACTTCCGCCAGCAAGTGTATGATGCATGGGCAGAAGAAGGTCGCGATCTGTCGCAATACGACCGCGACCGGTTGATGAGCATCGACTACGACGGGACCGAGCTGGCTCAGGATGCGGACGAGCGCATCCGGACCTTCCAGGCCGATGCGGCGCGGGAGGCGGGTATATTCCACCACCTCATCACCCTGCCGACTTACCACACCGCCGCGCTCAGCACCGACAATCTCGCCAAGCGCTATTTCGGCGAGGAAGGCATGCTGGGCTACGTCAAGCAGGTCCAGCGCGAGGAGATCCGCCAAGGTATCGCCTGCGTGAAGCACCAGAACATGGCCGGTTCCGATATCGGAGACGACCACAAGGAATATTTCGCCGGTGAAGCCGCGCTGAAGGCTGGCGGCACGGCGAATACGATGAACCAGTTCGCCGCCTGACCAAGGAGAAAGAGGATGACCACCATGACCGAAGAGAAGCCCCAGACCGAGCGGCCACGCGAACCGGGCCGCGCCCGCGCCCTGTTCTCGACCGCCGATTTCCGCCTGCTGCGCGCGGCGCTGACCAGCCATGCGCGCGCGACGGAAGATCGCGAGGAGCTGGCACGGATCAACGCCCTGCATCACCGCCTCGGCACCTACGTGCCGGACGCCGAGTAACCCACCGTCAGAGTTGGGAGAGGATGGCCGCCGGGAGCAATTCCGGCGGCCATTTCATGCGCTCGCGCGAAGCACTCGGTCAAATCAGACGCATGCCGTAGGTCAGAACCAGCAGGACGGACAATGTCGTCACCATCAGCAGCACCAGGGGCACGCCCGTGCGGATATAATCCGAAAACTCGTACGACCCTTCCGACATGATCAGCATGTTGGTCTGATATGCGATCGGGGTCGCGTAGCAGAGGTTGCAGCCGAACAGCACGGCGAGGACCAGCGGCTCTGCCGGCAGGCCGAGTTGCTGCGCGATGCTGAAGGCGATCGGCGTCCCGACCGTGGCCGCGGTCGCATTCGATGCGAAATTGGTGAGCACCGTCACACACAGCATGATCGCGGCGAGCACCAGCGCGGGGCTGAGATATTGCAGGCCGGAGGACATCACCTGTCCGATCCAGTCCGCCGCCCCGCTGTCGTCGATGATCCGCCCGATGGCGATGCTGGCCGCGACCAGCACGATCACCTTTGCCGACAGCGCTCGGCCGACGCGGTCGAACTTCACGCACCCGGTTACGAACATCACGATCGCGCCTGCCAGCGCCGAGATCGCGATCGGGAACAACCCGATCGAGGCGGTCCCGATCGCCCCGACCATGATCGCGGCGGCTAGCGTGGCCTTCGAACGGCGGGGCAATTCCCGCGCGCCTTCGAGCATCAGCAGGCTGTCGTCCCGAGCGAAGGCATCCAGCCCCTCCGGCAGGCCCATCACCAGCAGGACGTCCCCTTCCGCAATCCGCAGATCGCCGCCTTCGCTGTAAACCTCGCGTTCGCGCACCAGTCGTTCCGGCCGATGAATGCCGAGAATGACCACGCCATACAGATCCGCCACGCCGGACGTGGGCAGCGTGCGATTGATCAGCCGGGAATCGGCGGTGACCGACATTTCCCTGACCAGGATGGTCTCGTTTTTCTGGTCGGCCTGGCGCCGGATACGGTCGAGCACCCAGGTGGGCGCGATCGCACCCTTCAGCGTGCGCAGGGCCTCCTCCAGCGCCTCGTGCGTGCCCGACATGCGCAGGCGCTGCTGGGCTTGCAGCGGGCCACTTGGGGTGCCCTCGAACTCGATTTCCGACGGCATGCGCGACATGATCGTCGCAAGTTCCTGACCGCGCAGCCCGCTTTCCTCGTCGATCCGCAACCGTGTGTGAAACCGCCGCCGCTGCGCCACTTCCTCGACGCGGTTGTCACCGAGCAGGCGCGGCATCACCAACCACAGATAGGGCAGCGCGATCGCGCCCGCGAGCAGCACGATGGGCGTATAGTGGAACACCCCCATGCGCGGCATTCCCAGGTCGTTCGCGATCGAGACGACCAGGATGTTCGTCGAGGTGCCGATGGTCGTCGCCATTCCGCCAATCAGGACCGCGGCGTTCAGCGGGATGAGAGTCTTCGACGCCGGCATTGCGCCCCGCGCGGCCAGCTGGACGAATATGGGCAGGAGCAGGACGAGCACGGGGGTGTCGTTCACCGCCATGGACAGGAAGACTGCCATCAGCAGCGAAATGAGCAGGCCGAGTTGCAGGTTGTATTTGAACAACCGCTCCAGCGCTCTGGCGACCGGCTCGAGAGCGCCGGTGACGACTAGGCCGCGCCCCATGATCATCAAGGCGCAGATCGTAATGAGCGCGTAATGCCCGAAGCCGGAGAAGGCGAGTTGCAGCCCGTCGGTCTGCTGCGTGCCCGGCAGCGGGAAGAAATACAGGCCCACGGCAATGACCGCGATCGTGAGCAACGACACGATCTCGATCGACATCTTCCCGCGCGCGAACGCCACGAACATCGCGATGGTGACAGCCATCGCGGCAATTGCGTGAGGGGATGGGACCGGGATCATTGTGCGGGTTCCGAATTCCAGAAACCCGCGTCGATCACAAGCGGTTCGTGACTGGTAGTGCGTGTGTGGTGCCCAGAAGAGGACAAAGATGGGCACTCAAAACATTGGAGAATTTCGACTGACTTGCCTTAATTGGTTCCGCTTTGCGCTTCAGTCTCGGTCATTAGCTAAATCGCCCGCCACTCTCGAAATTCAGTCATGGGCTCAGACTTCGGTGACGTCCGCTTTCAGGAAGTTCCGAGCGGCCCCGGAATGTCCGAAGTTAGGGTGGATAATTGCCATCTATGTGACGCTGGAACAGAAAGAGTTTGTCCCGGTTTTTTCCGCATGGTTCGCAACAGTCGAGTTCGCGCAGTTTCTGTCATGGTAATGACGTGGCTCACGCTTGCCTGCTCCACGACCGATCAATTCAGGCCTCAATATGTCGATAACGGAGTGCGTTTGTCTGGTAAGCTCGCAGGTCACATCGAACTGAGAAACGGATGCTTTTCAGTCCAAGATCGGGGCCAATCTACTCTGCTCATTTTTCCGGCAGGGACCCAATTCGCAAAGGAGGGATTTACGTTACCGGCTCCGAACGGAGGCTTGTCTGTCAGAACCGGAGATAGAGTCTCAAGCACTGGTGGTTATCTGGTGTTGAACGGAGAAGGGCATGAAAAATTCCAGCATACAAAATGCCGCGGAGATGCCTTTCTGCTTAACTCCATGAAGCGGATTTCATCCGAATTGTCATAGCAAGATACTGTTCCGCTAACGGCGTGACCAATGCTCGGCCAGAATGGCGGGAATGGGGTGGAAAGCTTCCGGTCCGCTTTCAGGAGGCTAAGCCGCGAAAGCCGCCGTCGAGGCAAGTAGCAAGCCCCGGCAGCTACGCGCCCTCATTCCGGAAATTGAAGATACAGATCCAGATTTCGAAAGCCGACATTCTCCAAGGGCAAGGCAGACTGTTCGCGTAAGGCTTTTGACAACACCAGATCAATGATCTAGCAGTTTGACTTCGGGCACTTATTCCGGCGCCCGGTAAGGCAATGCGCCCAAGTCCGGCTCGATGAGCTGTGTGCGAAGGACGCGTTGATGAATTCTCCCGCTAATTCAGGTTCCGTAGAACAAACTCCGATCCCGTTTTCCGATGGGGTGCGTGTCTGGGCGCGCATAGCCGCGTTGAGCTTTGGTGGGCCAGCCGGCCAGATCGCGGTGATGCACCGCATTCTAGTCGATGAAAAGCGCTGGATCGGCGAGAACCGGTTCCTGCATGCGCTCAATTACTGCATGCTCCTGCCCGGACCGGAAGCCATGCAGCTTGCCACCTATATTGGCTGGTTGCTCCACGGCGTTCGCGGTGGCCTCGTCGCAGGATGCCTGTTCGTCCTTCCCGGCTTCCTCAGCATTATGGCGCTTAGCGTGCTCTATGCCAGTTTTCAGGAGGCCAGCTTCGTCCAGGCGATTTTCTTCGGCATTAAGGCGGCGGTGCTCGCCATAGTCATCGAGGCCCTGCTGCGCATCGGGAAAAGGGCATTGAAAACTTGGCCCATGTATCTGATTGCCGCCGCAGCCTTCGTGGCGATATTCGCATTCGATGCACCTTTCCCGCTGATTATCGCGGCCGCCGCGCTGGTCGGTTTTCTTGGAGGGCATTTCGATCCTGCACGGTTTCTGGTCATTCGCGCCCGTGAAACGACCGAGGACGGGGAGAGCGAGCCGGAAGCCGTGCTTCATACAGGTGGCATGGCGAAAGCGCAGCCTACATGGCGCGGAGCAGTCCGCACGGCCTTGATCTGGGGCAGCATCTGGGCAGCTCCCATAATTGCGCTGATCCTTCTTGTTGGCCCAAATCACGTGTTCACGGAACTGGCGGTTTTCTTCTCCAAGCTCGCGGTCGTGACATTCGGGGGCGCGTATGCCGTGCTGGCCTATATGGCGCAGGAAGCCGTGCAGACGCATGGCTGGCTTGCCCCCGGTGAAATACTCGATGGGTTGGGCATGGCGGAGACCACGCCGGGTCCACTGATCCAGGTCGTCCAATTCGTGGGGTTCATGGGGGGATATCGCGAAGCAGACATGTTAGGCCCGGTGGCTTCGGGCATCGCGGCTTCGGTCATCGTCACGTGGGTCACGTTCGTGCCGTGCTTCCTATGGATTTTCCTTGGTGCGCCATTTATCGAAAAACTGCGCGGCGTGAAGCTTCTGACAGCGGCGCTTTCGGCGGTGACGGCAGCAGTCGTCGGTGTGATCCTAAACCTTGCCATCTGGTTTGCGCTGCACGTTGCCTTCGCACGGCTTGACGAGGTTCGAGGTTACGGCGCACGCCTGCTCGTGCCGGACTTCGCCACGATCGACGTCGCCTCCGTCGTCATTGCCGCTGCGGCCCTGATCGCTATGCTGCGCTTCAAGATCGGGATGTTGCTCGTTCTCTTCGTGAGCGCACTCATTGGGTCGCTGTATTACCTCGCAACGATGGCTGGCACCTGAAATCACATCCAAGGAGAACTAAGATGAAGCAATTACGCAGAACATTGTTCGTCGGCGGCTTGGCTCTATCGCTATCAGCGATGTCGGCGGCTCTTCACGCGCAGGATAATCTCGGCAATCTCGAGGCGCTAATTTTCGAGGCATCGCACTCGGAGGTCACCATGACCGACGATGGGGTCGCACGCATCGGTTGGACGCGCGCCGACGTGCCGGTGATGGTCGACGGCATGCGCCTCGATCCCCCGGCAGGTCTCGGCTCATGGGCTGCCTTCAAACCCGTCGATGGCGGAGTGATGGTCATGGGCGACACGGTCGTATTCGAGGATGAGATAACAGCCGCGATGGACGCTGCCCTCGCCAACGGGTTGACCGTCACCGCGCTGCACAATCATTTCATATTCGACGATCCGCCGGTCTATTTTATGCATATCGGCGGGCATGGGGAAACCGCCAAGATGGCAGCGGGTGTAAAAGCCGTCTGGGATGCCATCAAGGAAGTGCGCGCCGCCTCGCCGACGCCGCAGCGCAGTTTCGGTGGCATGACGCCGGATGCAAACGGCACGATCGAAGCCCTGGCGCTGAGCGAAATCTTGGGCACCGAGCCAAGCATCGCCGATGGTGTCGTGAAATACACCTTCGCTCGCCAAGGCCGCATGCACGGCGTTGAGATCGGTGGTTCGATGGGGCTTACGACCTGGGCGGCGTTCTCGGGCACCAACGACCTTGCCGCCGTGGATGGTGACTTCATCATGACCGAGGACGAAGTCCAGCCCGTGCTCCGCGCACTGCGCGAGCGGGATATCCATATCGTAGCATTGCATAACCACATGATCGGCGGTGAACCGATGTTTTACTTCCTCCACTACTGGGGAGTGGGTCCAGCAAAAGAGCTTGCAGCGGCGATTGCTGCTGCCCGTAACGCACAGGCCGAAACCGGATAGGCGCAACCATTCCGATAAAAATCAGTAAGGCAGCGATCGCTTGCACCTCATTGCGACAGGCATTGTCTTCGAAATGGCCGGGACGTGAGTTATGTCGTTATCTTTACGGGGTTGCCTTTGAATGCGATTTGGGTTGCGAACGGATTGTCCGTTTCCTTAGGAAAACGCCCGAAACCAGACTGTCTCGAAGCGGCCCCAAAATGGCTGAAGCGCATAAGCTGAGTCGACGGCAGATATCGGGAAGCAGGAGGCTGTCTCACATGGCCGCTTTGGCGTCGTTAGCCGCCAGGCCGCTTTCTTGCATCCGAGTTCCAAAAGCAGACACAACGCTTACGGCCCCGAAAGCTTCTGACCAGCCCCCCTGATTTTCTACAAGTTGGATCAGAGTCATGCCCTACGATAGAGACGGACAGACTAGGCAAACAACACCACAGATATCTTTAACCAGGTTACCGCTCAGGCAGTCTATTCCGGATGGCCGAAGCAAGATCGAAAATGAACTGAGGAACACGACTCGAGGCGACAAGCCGTTCAGCTATAAAGCGCGCAATTAATGGTTTGCGGCCGTCCTGAATTTGAAGGCCCATTCTAGCGTCCGTTGTCAGTTGAGCATAGGTGCCAGCGCCCCATTCGGCATCCACATCAGTCGCCATCTGGTTTTCCCAATCGCCGTCCATCACGGCGTAATTCGCAGCGACGATGGCAAGTGGCAAATCGGTTTCGGGCAGACCGAGCATTCGACATAGCGTTTTGTTAAATGCTCGTTTGGCCGGCGGCTTCGCCTTATCGTTGTCGAAGATCGTGTAGACGGGAATCTCATGCGCGGAGTAGAGATGAACGAGCGTATCAACAACGGTCTTGCCGCCCGCAGACACAATGGAAATGCCTTCTTGATCGAGGTTCAGCCCCGCCTTTTGCAGTAAAACCGGAAGGGCCTCGCGCTCAGACGGCCCCTCCACGATAATGACCAGCCGCGCGAAGAACGGTTCAGCCATTTCAGAGCTTCGCACGTTGCGTAGGAAGGCCCTCACCGTTTCTTCGGTCATTTGGGAGTTGGGATAGAGACTTTGCCGCAAGCCGAGCAGCTTCGCCATAGAACTCGTCCGGACTGAGGTGCAGACTTCCTCTTCATCGTCTGCGCAGCGATCCACCACTACGATACGCTCGCTCATAGTGACATCAAGGAATGTAGAGCTGTGACTGGAGATGAAAATCTGGTTTCCGAGCGCGGCTAGCTCTTCAAACTGACCGATCAAGCTCCGTTGAGCGTGGGGATGAAGATAAAGCTCTGGCTCCTCAATCCCAAGGATTGCACCTCCGCGGAAGCTCTCGGCAAAAGCCTGAAAGAGGGCTAAGACGAGGAGATTACGGACGCCGCTACCCACTTCCTGCGGGGACTTCGCCTCTCCGTTCTCCACCAACATCGGATAAAGGCTCCGGTAGAGGTTGGTCTCGTCGATGGTTCGAAACTCGAAGGAGACGTCATAGCCGGACGATCGCAATTGAGCTGCGAAAGCATCGCGAAGCGAATTCTCGAATTTCACATATAAGTCGGTCTTGAGGATTTGGTGGGCTGAATTGAGTGCGGCTTTCAAGGGGCCGAGCTTATCTCCACTATCGTTCCGTTTCAGATCGTTGTGGAGATGCCGAACGGCTTGGCCAAACATAGTCCAACGTGAAACGCCGAATTGACGGTCAAAGCTGCGGGCCGCATCGACATATGCGAACGCAATCTCTTCTCTTTGGGCACCGGTAAAAGGGCGGATCGGAATTCCATTCTGATCGAAGCACGACAATGCGTATTGCGGTTTGCTCGTGTCGAATTCTAAGAATGAATAATTAGGGTCATCTAGATGAAGGCCGATATAAACGTCCCTTGTGCGGTCACCGGCATAGAAATCCTGATCGGCTAGGTTCGCGGGCATCGGCCAGCGGTCACCCATAATGAAGTTGATCGCGCTAAGGATATTGGTCTTCCCAGCGTTGTTGGGACCAACAAGCACCGTGATGTCCGAGGGATAGAAATCCACGTCCTTGATAGAACGCCAGTTTCGAATTTGAACTCGCGTGATCCGCATCTTGGTCTCTACTCCTTAAACCACCTGCGCCGCTGCCAGCGTATCTCAGTAGACGGCTACCACCAGTCTTGGCGATCGCGAGGGCAAATACTCTCCCGTGCCGAGATCATAGCCGTTGACACCATCTCGCAAAGCTCCCCGCACCCTCAGCGGGACTGTTCCATCATCAACTTCCTGCCGAAGCTGCAAGAGCGGTCAGAGGATATTGTCACCCGCTTGGCTTAACACCGTTCCCGATCTATTCCTTCTGGGGCATGCTTTTGAAACGCCGGTGATTCTTAGGGGGAAGTAATTGTTCATCGAGGAGTTCGTAGTCGATGATCCAGTGGCTTTGGGAAAGGGGCTCGAGGCTTTCCTAACCAGTCTCGACCTGAAGCACGAGTTTGCATGGTCGAGCGGTGCTCGCGACCTTCCTACCGGAGTGCCATCGCGTTTTCTTGACATTTATCCCGACGGCATCGTCGATAAGCATGACTCCTTCGGCATCGTCTACGTTCGCTTGTGGCTGGTGGGACAGAATCCCACAAAGTTGCTCATGGGCATATTTCTCGGGGCCGCACGTGCTGAACAAGCCGAACCTCGTCGCGCCGCAACCTACGTCCGGCACGAGCTCGAGAACTTGCTGAACCCGCTGGAGCGCGAACGTGGCTTTCAGTATAAGACGTGGGCCGACGCCGATATCTGGTGGCGTGAGCAAGAGATGTCGGTTCGCGCGGTCACGCGTCAATTCGAACAGTTCATGACTTACAAAGCTGTGACGCCAAACGCGGAGAACTACGATAGCATCGAATCGGACATAGGAAAGCTGATCGCGACGGTCGACCAGGCGATGGATGAACTTGAGCCGATCCGCGAGTTCGGCAAGAATATCCTTCTCCTCTATTATGGTGAGAATCTGCCCGCCGCTCCGGCTACAAGTGGCGATGGATTCGCGGCCGATGCCGCAGCTGGCGCCGCGCCTGCCGTCGCAGAGCAAGCGCAGCCTGAAATCGCCCAGGCGGACCCGGAGCCCGACTGGTTCGCGAACCTGCCCGAAGATCCCGATCTAGGTGACCTTCGCGGCATGGAGGACGCATACGAAAAGGTGGTCGCCGCGTTGGCGGCCGGCAAACACGTTCTGCTAATGGGTGCGCCCGGCGTAGGCAAGACCGAACTGGCCGAGGCCGTGTGCCGCTCTGTCCCCCAACCCTACGATGTCGTGACCGCGACCTCGGACTGGACATCGGTCCACACGATCGGCGGCTACATGCCGGTGCCGATAGCAGGCAGCGACGCAGAACCGCTCGACTTCATCCCTGGCGTCTTCACCGAGGCGATGGCGGCCAACAAGTGGTTGATCATTGACGAGATGAACCGCGCGGACATCGACAAGGCGTTTGGCGAGATGTTCACACTTCTGGGCGGCAAGCGGAAAAGCATTATGCTGCCTTACCGCAAGCGTCAGGACGACGGCGGCTACCGGCGCGTGGTCCTAGGCATGGCCAATGCTCAGGAGACCGACACACACGTCTATGGCCTTGATCCGTCCTGGCGGCTGATCGGCACGATGAATACTTTCGACAAGGCCAGCCTTTTCCAGATGTCATTCGCATTCTCGCGCCGAGTAGCGGTGATTGAAATAGCGATCCCGAACGAGGCCGATTACCGTGTGATTATCGAGGCGGCTGTTGCCGTCCTTGACGATCAGGCGCTGCGCGATGCAATCGTCGAGCTGCTCGTTGCCATCTTCGCTGTTGAGGGCGGCACTGGTCTCGGCGCGCTGGGCTTGCGGGTTGGTCCCGCCATCCCTCTCGACATCGTTCGCTTCATCGACCGCATGCGGCGATACGAGGACGATCCCGCGAAGCTAGTCTTGACGGCGCTTGAATCCTTCCTGTTCCCTCAATTCGAGGGCTTACACGAACAAACCGCCGACATCGCAGCCAGCATTGCTGCCGGACTTGGCATGCAGGAACTGCCTGTCGAGAGCATCGCGCGTCTGCGTACCTTTACCGGCGCGATGGAATAATCATTGGCGTCGCGGCGCGAGACTTGGGCGAGAGCAATCTGCGACACGGGCAGTGCGGGCCGCTATCTGCTGCCGGGGCGCGATCTCGAGTTCATGCCAGCGTTCAAGGACGGCAGCGAGGTCGACGTTCAGTTATTCCTCGAGCGGCTCGACGATCGCGGCGGCAGCGTCGAGCTTCTGGCTAGCGCGTATTGGCTGTCGCAGCCGGAGGTCGAGCAATTCATCTTTCGCGATCTTCCCGTGCTGCTCAAGAATCTCGGCCACGGATCGCGCTCCTCGCCGCCTTCGGTGGAGCCATCTTTTAAGGGCCGCGTGATGTGGCAGGATACCACCCTCGGTCGACTGTCGGGCGCAGTGCCGCGCGGTCGCTACTTGGTCCAGCACATCGAGAAGTCTGCCGACATCCCAGAGAACCGACTGCTGAAGCTGTTCCTGACGCGGGTGGTAAGGGCGTCGAACGAAATGTCACGGCGCGGCACAGGCGCTCTGCCACAGCGCTTCGCTGGCCTCCGCGACGCCGCGACGCGCGGCTTGGCGAACACATACTTGCAGAGCGTCGAGCTCGAGCACCGAATCAGCGCGCGTATGTTGTCGACCGCGGTGCGCCACCGCGACCATCGCTATTCGCGGCTTGCGCACTTGGCCCGCGACTTCGACCAGTCAGTGGTCCGCGGCAAGTGGGCGCAGGTCCTCGAGCTTCTCCGTAAGGGCTGGCTGGCGCCGGTGTCGAGCGAGGATCTGTTCGAGCTCTACTCGCTCATTCTGGTAATGCAGGCAGTTCAGGATGCCCTCGGTTTCGGAGAGCCCAAGGGATATGGCCTCATCCAGCGCGGCCGCCAAGCAGTGGCGACATATCAGCGCGCCGATGGCGTGAAGGCCGACGTCTTCTACAACCAGGTGCCCAGCACCATCTTTCCTGGCTGCGGATCCGAATACCTGCAGCTTGTTGGATCGCACGACGGAGTGACAGGCGGCGAACGGCGGCCGGACATCACGGTCCGCTTTCGCGCGGGTGTGATTGATCGAAGGGTGATCGTCGAGGTAAAAGAAACGGAGGATCCGACATATATCCGGGACAGCGTTTACAAGGTCCTCGGCTATATGCGCGACTTCAATGGGATTTGGGCGAATTTGGCAGACCAAATGCCGAAGGCCGTCCTTCTGTTACCGACCAACGTGGTGCCGAAAGGTGCACCGGGCGATGTCGTCATGGTGTCGTCGGACCGCACTGCAGACCTCGCATCAGCCTTGTCGACTGTGCTCGGCGATCTCGGCCAAGGGACTGCCGAGGACGGCGACCAGGCGGTCGCGTAACGCGGCTTCGTCGACGTTTCCTAGGCATCCACCTTCTTGCGGCCAGCAGACTTCGCCTTGACCCTGAGTGCGTCGACCTTGCCGAGCAGCTCGATCACCGCGCGGCCCAGGCCCTCACCCATCAGTGGCGGCACGGCATTGCCGACCTGGCTGCAACGGGCGACGTCGAACCGGCGACGCGGGCCATTGATCGTGTAACGGCCATGGAAAGTGAACAGGTCTGGGAAAGATTGTAGGCGCGCCATTTCGCGGACGGTTATGTTCCTGGGATGCTTGTAGTGGATGTATTCGTCTGGGTGTGTGGTAATCGTCGCGACCACCGCCGCCGGATCGAGCAACACCTTCTTGTCCTTCTTCGTGCCGTTTTCGAGCAAGAACTCTTTAGAGAGACGACCTGGCGGCTGAGTGCGGTGCGCTAGCTCGTATAGCGTGCGAACGCGCTCACCGTGAACCGACATACGATGTGAGTCCGGGATTGCGCCGTCGGCAACACCTTCCCTCATCAACTTGGCATAGGCGCTTTTAGCCGTCGTGTAGGTGCCAGATTTGAAGCGCGGGCTGTCCGGGCTCGGCACAAGGCGCGCTCCGGACAAGTCATCGATCGCCTCCTTCACGCTGATGAAGCCGTCCTCAGGCAGGCCATGTTCCATGCGCACAGCTTTTGCACCGCGCTCGACAGCGAGCGCCGTCAGGTCATGCAGCGCCTGACGCGTCATGCCGGCCGCCATTACCCCAATTATGGCGACACGCTTGCGGGCCTGCGGCACGCCGAATTCGGCCGAGTTAATGAGGTGATAGCTGGCGATGTAGCCGAGATCTTCGAGCTTAGCGATCACGTCTTCGGCGACCGACGTGCCAGCTGTTCCAGGCTTGGACACAAATCGGCGTGCCATGCCTTCGACGTTCTCGATCAACACCGCTCGCGGCTGCACCAACTCAACGAAATCCAGCATACGGTAAACCAAGCTGTTCCGCTCGTCCTCGCCGTCGCGCTTGCCGCCGACCGAAAAGCCTTGGCAGGGCGGGCCGCCGGCGATGAGGTCCACCGTGCCGCGAAGGGCCCGCAGATGGTCGCAGAAATCCTTGTCGCCAAGAAGCGCAACCAAGTCGGTGCTCTGGCGCGGCATCCAGTTCGGCCATTGTGCGAATGCGCGGAATGGCGCCTTTGCGTCGACAAGGTTAGCCTCGAGCGTCTCGAACGCCATCGGGTCCCGTTCGACAGCGAAAAGGCCGTTCCAGCCAGCACGGTGCATGCCGAGTGCAAGCCCGCCACATCCTGCGAACAGCTCGATCGACCTCAGTTTCGGCGCTTCGGCTACTTGGCTCATGCTCGCGTCCCATTCATTATCCGTTCGCGATCGACGCTGGGTGGATTCTTCCCGATCCGTGCGTCACGAGGACGCACGGGGAAATTCGACAATATGTAGGTCACGGGCGTTCTGGCGTTGTGCGTGTGGAGCCGATGGCGCTTACAGACTCAGGGGCGAGGCTGGCTTCGACTGAAAATCCCATTGTCAAGGCCGTTCTCCCGTTGTTCCTGTCTGTCTAGTGCTTGAGCGGGCGACCGATGTCAAGAATTCGGGGGCGCGACTAGGCGGCGCGCCCCACGAAAGTGACAGTCGTCAGGTTGGTATTGCCAACTCGCGCAAACCGGTCTCCAACTCCACCGAATAATCGGCCAGGATCGGCACCAGCGCATGATCCGGCCGTCGACGCAGGAAGCCTGAGATCAGACCAATCGCTGCGGCCTTAAACCGCAAGCCGTCGTGTCCTTGCGCAATAAGCCATCCAATCTTCGCAATCGCGAGCAGCAGGCAATCGAGTTCGACATGATCACGCAAAACCCGCCATTCGGCGCTTTGCCTTGGACGCGAGACGCTAGGCTTCGCAGCGATCAGCTCTTCCGGGATACCGAGGCGAAGAAGCACTTGGCTCAAATGCGACCATGTTCGTCCACCTCCCCTCAGCATCAAGCACAGGTCAAGATGAGGCCGCGGTCCCTTGCGCCCAGGCTGGTCGATCAGCTGCGGGGGTAGCCGCAAACCATGAGCCATACTTGCAAGCACGAGCACGGGAATATCGGTGGCCAAGCCACCAAAGGTGAGCACGGGCGTATCGGCCCGGGCGCGCAAGTAATCGAAAAGCTGCGCAACGACCGCTTGTTCGTCACCCCAATCATATTCGGTCCAGGATGCGACCTCGCCCGTGGCGACGCGGCCCTCGGCATCGACGGAGAACTCGAACACGGATGCCGCCATTACGCGTTTGACCGCGGTAGCCCGCCGGTCGGATTTCGG
This sequence comes from Erythrobacter sp. LQ02-29, assembly GCF_022576075.2. Lineage (NCBI taxonomy): Bacteria > Pseudomonadati > Pseudomonadota > Alphaproteobacteria > Sphingomonadales > Erythrobacteraceae > Erythrobacter > Erythrobacter sp. LQ02-29. The sequence continues at coordinate 2,347,397 of NZ_JANCNT010000001.1, forward strand.
ATCAATCGCGCGGTGAGCTTCAAAGAGGTGCTCGTCCCAATACATTTCGAGATCGAGCGCGAGGTAAGTATGCGTTTTCATGTGCCTTTTCCTTTCAATTCATCCTCGGCACTTTCAACTTCTTCAAAAAGGGAGCGGTCGTGCTCGCTCCAAGGCCCGCCAGGCTTCCCACGCAGCGTAGAGATAGGCTCGCTCCTCCTGATTGCGGACAAACCCAAGCGCCATCAGCCAGGCCGCCTGTGCGCGATCGGCTGCTTCGCGCTGGGCCTGCAGAAGGTGGGGAGGTCGGTCGCTAACCGTCAGGCCGTGGTCGCGGGCGAGCCTTGCCAGCGTCTTCTCGCGTGCGCGGATCACGTGGCGCTGGATGGAGGGTAGATGTGCTGTGCCCGGTAGCTCCTCGTAGGATGGGCATCGGTTACGCCGGTATGCCTCTCGATTGTTGTGCGAGAACGACCGGCATCCAATCGCAAACGTGTGACGGTGCAACAGGCAGCGAATATGTGCGCCCGGGAACCGCCAGTCCGCCCCCGGCTCGAAGGTTACATGGGTCGATGCGAACCGAGCTTCATCGTCATTGGTGCGCTCGACCGAGAATGTGGCGAGACAGACAATCGGTCCTGCGGGATATTCAAGTTCGGTGGCGCTGGCCGTCCGCACCGTTGAAATGGCCAGCACGTGGTTTGGGTGTTCCAGCATTGGTGTCTCCCCCGATGCGCCGCGGGCGGCATCTCCGAGGAGACACCGCCCGCAAGCGACTGGGTTTTCAGGATGGGGTTGTGGGTTACGCGGTCACGCTGGCGGGGCCGCGCTCGAAGATCACGACCTGCGGATCCCACCCGGCATGATTACCGAACGTGTCCGCCAGGGCAGCATCGTAACGCGCCTGTGCAGCCAAGATGGCCTTCGGAAGCTTCGCCGCCGATGGAACCCGTGTCTCCTGGAGAAGCCACCGGCTATCGAGGCGGAAGCAGCGCGTGCGATCCTTGGTGATCAGCTGCAGGGGCTTTGCCGCTCTGCGCTGGACGATCTCCACCGGCAGCAGCTCTGCCCCATTCGCTGTTCGCAGCACTAGGACGGTCAAGAAAGGATCTGTGGCTGCGATGTTGGGATAGCAATGGATCAGTGTATCCTGCCTTTCGGCGATCGCCTTCTGGGCGATGGCGCACAGAATTTCATCGTTGGGGTCGTCAATCGCTGCGAATGCCAGCCCGCTCGTAATAGGCGCCTCCTTGGGGAAGCCGAGCTCCTTGCGCAGCGCCATCATGCGACGCTTGCGTTGCTGTAGGCCGCGATCGTTCGTATTCGTCATTTCCGTAATCCTTCGCTTGAGGTTGCGGCCGTATTCGGCCGGAGCATTTTCCCTTCTCGGATCCTGCTCACCCTCTTCGACCCTTCCGAACCTGACGCCGCTGGTTGCCCAGCGACGCCAGCCGTCGGTCTCAGTCCTGCCCATGGCGCGTATGCCACGTCATGGTTTGCTGAACGGGCCGGGCACCTGGTGCGATGCGCAGCAGCAAGGCCAGCTCCGCGTGCACATCCGCCTTTGCGACTTCGGTCCACCACACCTTCTTGTGCGGGTTCCAGCGATAACCGAACCGCTTGAGTTCGTGCCGCGTCTCGTAGGGCGCGCGCTCGGCGAAGATACGGACGGTCGGCACCTGCGCGGTGCGCATTGCCTCGGCCAATACGGTTTCTCCGGTCGGTAATTCGCTGTCGAGCAATGCCAGCAGCGCTTCGACGTCGGCGATCGCATCATGAGCGGTAGGTGCGAATAGGCCCTGCTGCATCAGCAGGTGGCCGAGCTTCGCGCCGTCGAACCCGTGGCCCAACCAGTCGACGTCGCGGAAGGAGCAGATCCATGGCAGGTGCTCGATGCCAGGCAATAAGCGCCTGCAAAATCCAGCATCGAATCCGGCGTTGTGGGCGAGCGCCACGTCGGCCTGACAAATGAACTTGGTCAGCGCGGCATGCCTTATCTTTTTGCCGCGCACTGCGCCGTTATCAATGCCAGTAAGCTTGGCGATCCTCGGTGGAATTTGTCGTCCCGGGTCCGCGAGGGCTGTTCCGTGGTCTACCACGCGCAGGATCCGTCCGTCCTGTGATACATCGACGAGCGCGACGGCGATCTGGATCAAATTGTCCCGCGAAGGATCAAGACCATCAGTTTCGACATCGACGATGGCCAGCCGGGTTGCCACGGGTTGGCTGGCAGCCTTCGGCCAGTCATCGATGTGTGGTATCCTGCGAAGAGCGCGCACAGATGCGGCGCTGTCCGTGCGTGGCCGTTCGATCGGTATTGTATTCATATTCAATCCTCATCTTGATGATGAGGACAGCCGAAGGCATTTTCCCTCTCTTACTGTCCTCATGGGACAGCGATGCTCTTCAGCTCAGGGGCGCACCTGCCGGTGCGGAATTTTCCTGATGTGGATGCATACTCCGGGGGAATGTTCAACGACAGCGTTGAGGCTCAAGTTAACCCGGTTCCGATAAGGGATTCACTGGAGGTCGTTGCCGCCGTTTTCCCAAGGCCAGGACGGCGATCCCTTTGAGCGCTGCGATGTCTTGCTCGATTTCGTTTCGCTTTTTCGCTTCCGGCGTCTTTCACTCATGCCAGAGCCTTCGAGCCCAGTAGCGCCACTCGCACTGCGAACGGTCGGCGTTGAACGACCGCTTTTATCGGCTTTTTGGTCATCGGTCAGGTCGATGGGATATGCTGGCCTGTCTGGCTTTAGTCTACTAAAATGGCTTTCGAAATCTTGGTCCGGCGAAGTCCCTTCAGGCTGGCTGGGCCGGGAGACAGCTGGCTCGTGCAAACTTAAGCTATTAGCGTCCGAGTTCGGAAGTAACGCTTCAGGATATAGCGGCGCGCGGCGATGGAAGCTCCACGTAGCGCTTGAATTCGACGATACCTGCCCATCCGGGCCGAGCTGGGCGGGAAGCTGCGGCGCGCACTTGGCACTGGAAGACGTGTTGAACGCCCACGCTGGTGAACTCTCGGCACTTTTGGCCAGAGGCGCTGGCTGTCGCGGGGCTGTTTCTGCCAGTCGAGAATCAGGATCGGCCTCGGTTTTCGCATCTTCAATCGGTTCAGGCGTAATTGGCGTCGCTAGGGCACTGGTAGCGAGCCACCAAACGGAGGGTGTTTCTTCTTCGTCCTCGACCAAAGGCATGGGCAATGCGGGTGCCATCCACGGTGCCTTCCACATCGTGTCTGGCGGCACCACCTCGGTTAGGCTGTCCGGTAAAGCAGGTGCCCCTGCAATTATTGTTGCCGGCCGGAACTTTGGCTCGACCAGCTCCTCCGGCAGTGTCGGAGGTGATGTATGAGCAAAGCGGGATGTGCCAGGCCGTGCGCCGTCCAACGGGGCCGGTTGATCAGGAACTATCGTTCCGAAAGCAACTTGGGATGACGTTTCACCCCGATCCGGTGCTGCGATATCATCATTGGCTGGGTCGACGCCGTCTCGATGGTTGTCGTCTTCCAAGGTCGGCGGCAGCACCGGGATTGGGACACCACGAACATCGAATGCTCTGGTGCCCCCCGCCGATGTGGCAGGCTGGATCGCCATTGCCGCGAGAAGTGCATTGCGCTCCGTCCGGACGAAGTCAGCAACTGCGGCCACCCCTGCTCGCAAGACGCTGCGCATTTCCCGCACCGCCTGAAGAGCTGAATTACGTGCGACCACGGTCAGGTTATGCTCGTTCAGCTCTACCCTCTCTCCGCGCCTGACCTTCTCTGTGAGGCCTGCGCCAAGATGCTCCTGGGGGATGTAGTCGATTCCGGCCGCTGCATAAGATAGGTGCGTGTATCGCTTGTCGACGCCGTGCATTTCGGCTGTCCGATTGAGTTCCTCGGACAAAAGGAATCGCATCCGGGTCCATTGCTCCGGGCAGTCGAGGTCGGTCCGGATTGCTCGACCGATCTGCCACTCTGCCTCATCGGTGCGCACCATGGGCCGATAGGAAAATACGACATGAGCGTGCCAGTTACGCTGATCGCCTTGCTCCGACGGCGCGTGCAGACAGACGGAATAGGGGAGATCTTGGCTGCCGAATGCCTGGTCACAATAACGTAGCAGCATCGCCCATTGCTCTTCCGGCGGCAATTCGTGCATCGACTGGATGATCATGTGATGGACGACCTTTGCATTGGCAGCCGCCGACCGGTTCACGCGCTCAAGTTCGTCAAAAGCTTCGGCTGTCTCCTCGACTGACAGGCCGACGGAACTGAAGAACGCCAGGCCGCCGTCATCGAATTCATGCGCGCCATCGGCGCCGTAGAGAACCAAATCCTTTGCGGCGCCCTGCTTGCTCGATTTTGCGTTCCGGTAGACCGTGCGCTGGAAGGGGAAGAGCAGCCCCTGTGAGGTTCGTATCGGCGTCGTGTAACGTGGCATCCAGCCCCTCGTATTGCCGATACGGATCGCCCGTGAAGATGTGCTAGCCTTGTATCCTTGGCCCTTCTCTTCACCCCAGTTCTTCGCCTTGATCCGAAACCAGAAGAAGGCACGTTCACGCGCCCGATGCCGGATTTCAGCTTCCCTCTCCAACTTCTTCATCGACTTGATGTGCTGCGCTTCGCTCCAGGCCGCGCGTAACCTCGCTTGTTCAGCTTGCCATTCGATCCGCAGCCAAGGATCGCGCGAAGCCCGCACGAGACTCGCGCATTGCTTCGATCCCGCTTCGACATATTGGCATTTGCGATCTTGCTTGATCTTCATGGGGGCGGTCTTTGCAAACGGGGGCGGCGGAGCTGCATTAAGTGGCAAACATTATTTCGCGTACCGCCCCCACTTCATCCTTTAGTGCGCTAAACTTGTCTGCGTATTGTCCGCTGCTCCCACCTCCGCCGCAATCCCCATTTGCTTAAGTGGCAGCACAATCTGCCCCTTACCGCGCTGACCTGTTTGGATATTTCGGCCAACCGGAATATAACTGGTCGATGGAACACGACTTAAATCCCAGCTCGGGCACTGACCTTGAGCACCTAGCCTCTCAACTCGATCGGGCGATGGCATCGTTGGCCAGAACCGAGCAGCGATTGGCTGCACCCGAGATCACACCAGGTGAGACGGGGTTTCGCGATCCGAAGGATGTGTATCATCAAATCACGCTGGGCGCCGTTTTGGTCCAATATGGACTGAGCGCCCAGCACGCCCGCGCGCTCGATGGTCTGCTTTCACTCGCTTTCGATCAGGCGAGGACCGTTGTGGAGGAGGCTTCTCAGATTGTCGGCGAGGCAAGCGACGACGATAATGAGACCATAGGATCGGGGCTTCTCGAACTGCTGGAGCTGATACCAACGCGGCTCGAACAGTTCGGCCGGTATGCGGAGTGGCGGCGTGGCTTTGATCGCTACACGGACAGAACGAGGCCATATCTCGACGGACTGACCGATGAGGATCTTCATCGGCTCGCCGGACGGCCGCCTTCCAAAAAACAGATGCATCTGATCCGCGTAACCTGCGCCTATCACGGCATAGCCTTCCCCGCCGTGCCTGATCGTAGGGCTGCCTTCGAATGGCTGCGCGATATCGGTGCCAACCCCAAATACCGGGAGGTCCGGCCATGAAATTCCAATGGCGGATGCCTGATAAGACCGAGGTCACGATCGACCATCCAGACGAAATTGCGAGGACTATAAACGACCTGAAAGCGGAGCATGATACAGCCGTAAGCGACGGATCGATAAAGACAGCTGCAGCCATTAAACTGCAATACAACGATCAGCTCAAACAGTGGGGCGCGTGCATGGCCCACTTGTATTTGGACAAGCAAAAAGAGCTGAGCGCCCTCATCACTCGGACGAAACAGGCGCTCGCTTGGTGGGATGAATTGTCGTCGCACGACGCAGGCGCTGAGACGCTTTCCGAACTTCAAGAGGCGCTTTTGGCGGATGTTCCAGCCAATCGGATGCCAGAGTCATGGATAGCGGCCTCATGGGTCATCAATAGCGACCCGAACTTTCGACCGCCTTCCGACGATCTGGAAGCAGCTAGGGTCCTTCTGGCCGAGAAGCTTTCTATCGCGTCCACCTGCGTTCAAATGGCAAATAGCCTGAAAAACAAGTTCTGGAATGGCGAGAGACCGACCCAGGGCGAGATCGACGCCTTTCACGCAAAATTTGCCCAGCTTCAGGGGGCAGAGCATGACTCGGGCCTGTAATTGCAAGCCGTCCCCAACTCCGACGGTTGGGACCGTAAGTGAAAAGATCGTTGTCGAGTTTCTAGTATCTGCGTTCCAATGGATCGCTCAGAACATCCATCATGGATCTTTCAAGACACACGCAGTCCGATTTAACCAGAAGGTAGGGGAAGGCCAATGTTTCGGGCTCTCTGAGCCGAAGCGTCCGGCAGGGCTCCGGGACGTCTGGTTTCCCACCCATCCGGCCATCACTAAAATGCGTCAGAGGCTTCACGGGATGGGCATCGCCACCGCCCCTGACCAGATTCCGATACCAAGGTCTCGCGAGCAGATCAGACCTTACCTTGCGGCAAGGTATCCTTTTCTTTTTGACTGGGGTGGAGAGATGACAATGGCCTCCCAATCACACCAGTCCGCCAACGTCAGGGATGCCTATCTCCACGTCACAGGCTGGGCTTTCGAAGATGTCGAAGCGGTCTATCTGTGGGCTTGGGACAATCACCGCCATGGAGGAAGAGGAAAACCGGCTTTCGAACGTTTCTGGATCCGCGATCTCGAGGGCTTCTGCGCTCTCTACCCTGACGATAGCCCGCGTCCATTCCGATCAAACGAGGCTTTCGACAAATTGAGCGACCGCGTGAAGTCCTCGCCATCTCTGCCAATCAATTTGATCCGCTACGTTGCCGAGGATCTGTTCGAACTCGAGCGCGGGATGGATTGCCTTACGGGACTGGATAATGTGCGTGAGACGCAAAAACGAACGCGGCGCCAGAACCGCACTCGCCTCTTCGCATCGGTGAGTCCAATGCTTTTGTCGATCGCCAGAACCCATCCACATATCCTGACTCATGCAGATCACGAACAGCATGCTGACCTGGCAGCGAAGACTTCGGATTCTTTGCCAATCGCAAGTCGCAGCATCGAGCCCGACAAAGAGCGGATAGAAGCTCGCGTCGTCGGCTGGGATGACCTACAGTATATCCTGCATCTTTTCAGCGAGATCGGCCATCGCAAAGTTGCGAACTTTGGATACCATGCTGGCTCCGTTGAGCATGATGCGCTGCGTTCGAAAATCTTCCGCCTTGCCATCAATTTCGTTGCCCATCACGACCCTGGACGTGCGGCGACGCATCTAGCGAAACGGCTCAGCGAAGAGAATCACGGGTATGCTAGCTGTGAAGTCGAACGAAGGAAGGCGAAGGGCTGGTCAGTCTTTGATTGCCCGCCGGACACCGGAACAACAGCGACGGCTGACGCTGGTGGCGAACCGCTAGCAGCGGTGCTCGATCACTATTTCGTCGGCGCATCCTATGTCGAGAGTTTTCGCAGCGACACCAAGCGCCTGTCCAACGAGGGATTGTTCGATCCGGCTCGAAATCCAGCGGTCAAGGCGTTCTTCTTCCCTGATGCGTGGACACAGAGCTCGCCCATACCTGCTCTTCTAGCAGCCCGCGATGACTGGCACGACGAACTGGCTGTCCTCGACCAGCGCTATGTGTTGGAAGATCGAAAGCGGCATATCGAGACATCGGCGATCTTCGCGAGCCGACTAAGCGAATGCATAATCGCGCCTTTCACTCTCCGGGATTTTGGCGTGAAGCTTCCTGATTCGTCGGCGAATCCGCCTGCGGGCAAAAAGCCGCCCTCCAATAAACAGGCGAAATTTCCTGCTTGTATCGAGAGTGGCGCAGAAAAAGCCCAGAAATCTGCGGTTTCTATTCAAAATTCGCGCACCAGACAGCGCTCCAAACTCCTCCTGAATCACGCGTAGGCCCCGCGTAATTGGTGTGCCTCTCGAAAACGGAGGCACACCATGGACACCTTAAATCAGGCTTCACTGGCCTTTGAAGAAGGCCAAAATATCGAAGGCGTTGGCGACACAGATGAGGCTTCAACCTCAGGCCCTGGCGCTCTGGCATCGACAAGCAAATCCACAATTTCGGAAAGAATGGAAGCCGCTGCCGATTACGTATTGGCGCGGGACATCCAGATTGATCCGACGCTTCATGAGCGGAGGGCATACTCCGAAGACGATCTGGCGCAGGCCAAGACAGTAGCCGCGCAGAAGCATCTCATCGCGCCATTCAAAGTCGTCAAACGCGGGAACAGCCTATTCCTGATCGACGGGTTTGTCGCGCTTCAGGCGGTGATCGCGCTTGACCCTGATGCGATGGTCAAGACGGTTGCGGTCGACGAAAATAACGCACTCGCAATTCGGCTCGCCGATACCCGGCATCGCCGCAAACGTGAGCCGATGGTTCCGGCCCGCCAAGCGCTCGCGCGTCATCGGGCAGGCGTGTCGCAGGACGCGATCGCGAAAGAGCTATCTGTCAGTGCCGGAAATGTCTCGCAGATGATTTCGGCAGCAGAAGCCGAAGAGGAATTCGAAGATCTCGCAGACCTGCTGATCGATCGTTCGAAAATTTCCCGCAGTCTCTGGTTCGATCTTTACACGACGCTGGAGCGACTGAAGAAGGTCGATGCGACTGATGCCAACCAAAATTCGCGCCACTGCGATCGGTTCAGGAAGAAAGTCGAAGACCTGATCGCTTCTGATGAGCCGATCAGCGCCGACGAACTCCGCACGAAGCTCGGCATCAACCCCAGGCGTAGCGAGCCCAAGCGGCGCAATCGCGTGCTCGGGACACCGATCAAGCGGCCCGGCCTGAAAGCCAAGATCTGCGTCGACAAGAAGCGCCAGGGTGGGCCGGTGATCAATTTCCCGCCCGGCTATCCCGCCAAAGAATTCGACGCTGCGCTCGACGCGCTTCTCACATTCCTAACGAATCCGGATGCGGCTTCGCCGCCGCGGATCTGACTCGGATTGGGACGGTAGCGATGGATCGGATGCTGGCGAAAGCAGGGTATGATAGACCCCGTCGCGCGCGCACGACGTCGTTGCCGCTCGAGAATGCACATGCAGAAATCGAGTGGCTGACGCCTCCCTCGGAGGATGACCTCGCCCGCCTGTTGCTCGAACTTATTGGCGAGGACGCTCTCAAGGAGATATTTAATGACTAAGGCTTTTGGATATGTGCGCTGTTCTTCGAACTCTCAGAGCGCGGCGGCTTCTATCGCGACTCAGAACGACGCGATTACACGGGCAGCAGCTTCCTGTGGAGTGCATCTGCAGCGTGTGTTCGCCGACATTGGTCCGGCGCACTCCGGCCAGTCCGAGCTCGAGCATCTCGTGAAGACTGCGGAAAGCAGCGGCGTTCGTGCGATCGTAGTCGCGAACAAAACCCGTCTCTCGCGGTCTATTGCGGAACTGCGGAGGCTGGAGGAAAAGTTCAGTGCTGCTGGCATCGAGATTATCAGCTCGGAAGGATAGGATTGGTCTGACGCACGAGATTTTTGCTTGGTCCACAAGCGGATTTTGGTCCTATCTAGGAACGACGGCTGGACATGACGGAGATGCACAGAATGATCGCTGAAAATTCGAGGAAGAAGCGCGCATTCGGATATGTCCGCGTCAGCACGAGCGAGCAAGCGGAGCACAAAACCTCTCTGCGTCAGCAGAAAGTCGACCTGCAGAACTACTGTGACAAGCAGGGCATCGAGCTCATCGAAATCTTCGTTGAACCTGGCCTTTCCGGCTCGGACTGGAAAAGGCCTGAGTTCAACCGGATGATGCTCTTGGCCACGGGTGACGACCATCCGGTGGACTTTGTCGTTGCAGCCGACATGGCGCGCCTCGCACGCGATGTTGAATTGATTGTTACCACCCAAGGGCAACTGAAACGAGCCGGCGTTAAATGTCTGTTTGCCTACCAGACCTTCGAAGAAAGCCATTTTGGCATGCTCCACCAGCTGCTGACCGGTTGGCAGGACCAAGACGCGATTGTGAAGGCGTCAATGAATACTCGCCGGGGTCTCAGGGGCACTGCCGAAGAGGGGTTCTGGCCAGGCGGAACCGTTCCGCTCGGTTACGAATCTCGCACGGTGGAAATCAGAGGGAAGAAAGAAAAGAAGAAACTCTTTATCAACGAGGAAGAGGCGCTGATCGTTCGCAAGATCTTCGACCTCGCAAAGCTCGGTATCGACGGAACTCCGATGGGAGGCCGAGCGATTGCTGAATATCTGAATCAGCACGGCTATACGCGTCGTGGCGGCAAGTTCCACAACTCGAACATCGCGGGCATCCTCTCGCGGCCTCATTATTTGGGAGAGTTTCCGGGTAACAAGTTCGACGAGCGGGGAAATCTTCTGCCGGAAGATGAGTGGACGATGGTCAAGTGTCCTCAACTCATCTCGAAAGAGACATTCGATCACATTGCCGCCCTTCGTGCCACCCGAGCCCCGCGAAACACTGCTCCGCGCATTGTAAACGGTCCCACGCTGCTCATCGGCATAGCCCACTGCGGCATGCCCAATTGTGGTGCAGGAATGACCGTGGCGACCGGGGGGTCCGGCCGATATCGCTATTATAAGTGCAATGAGCGAACGAACCGTGGCGCTTCCTCCTGTCGCTGCCCGAATATGCGCACGGACAAGCTTGATCCGCTGGTCATGGAAAAAGTCGCCGAAAGGGTCTTCGATCAGGCCAACCTCGAAAGTCTCCTCAGCCGCGTTCTCGACACTTCGGACGAGGCCCGCAAATGCAAGCAGATCGAATTGCAACAGTGCGAAGAGAGGATCGTCGAAGCGCGTAAGCGGCTCTCCAATCTACACGATGGGATCGAGATCGGCACGATCTCGGCTCGTGATCCCGACATTGCATTTCGGATCAAGGCGAGAAAGGCAGAAATTGATGGTCTCAACAGCGCCGCGAAAGTGCTGCGCCAGCAACTGGATCGCGGACCAGCCCGGATAACGCCAACTGCTATTCGCAAGTTCGGAGAGATCGTCCGTCAGAACCTAGTCCACGGGGATAGCGACGTGCGGCAGCGCATTGCGCGAGCATTCATCAGCCGCATTCGGATTGGTTCAAACATCGAGATTGAGGGCGAGACAGCAGCGCTCGAACATGGAGTTGCCGCCGTCGCACGGTCGAAGGGTGGATTGCCCACCTTTGACCGGAAATGGTGCCCCTGGCCGGACTCGAACCGGCACTTCCGTGGAAATTCGATTTTGAGTCGAACGCGTCTACCAATTCCGCCACAGGGGCACTGCTGCGGGCGCGGCGGCGTTAGCCGGGGCCGCCCCAACTCGCAAGCGGGTTAGCGCAGCGAGCTCACCAGCAGCTTGTGCAATTTGGAATGCAAACTGTCGTTCGCCGCCAGCACTTGCGCGCTATGGATCGGCTGCGAGCGGCCGCGATAGTCGGAAACGAACCCGCCCGCCTCGCGCACCAGCAGGCATCCCGCGGCGGTATCCCAATCGCTCAGCCCGCTTTCCCAGAACCCGTCGAAGCGGCCCGCCGCGACCCATGCGAGGTCGAGCGACGCCGCGCCATAGCGGCGGATTCCTGCGACTTCCGGCCCGATGGCACCGAAGATGCGGCCCCACTCGCCAAAATCCCCATGGCCCTGAAAGGGGATACCGGTGGCGATCAGCGCATCCGGCAAACGCGCGCGTGCGCTTACCCGCAAGCGACCGTCGTGCAGCCACGCGCCGCGCGATTTCTCGGCCCAGAAGGTCTCGTCGGTGATCGGCTGGTACACGACACCGGCGACGACTTCGCCCCAGCCCCCGCCACCGAGCTTGGGCTCCTGCGCCGCGATGGAGACGGCGAAATGCGGAATGCCGTGAAGGAAATTGCTGGTCCCATCGAGCGGGTCGACGATCCAGCGCGGCTGATCGGGGTCGCCCTCGATCACGCCCGCTTCCTCCATCACGAAGCCCCAGTCGGGCCGCGCCTGACGCAGCTCGTCATAGAGAGTGCGTTCCGCGATGCGGTCCGCCTTCGATACGAAGTCGGCGGGCCCCTTGCGGCTCACCTGAAGGTGCTCGACCTCCCCGAAGTCGCGGCGCAAGCGACCGCCCGCCTTGCGCGCGGCGCGTTCCATGACGCGGATCAATCCTGAAATAGCAGCCATTTTACGTGCGCCTCAGTTGGCTTTCCCAACATAGGTCTGCTCATACACATCGACCACGATGCGCGTCCCGCTCTCGATATGCGGCGGCACCATGATGCGCACGCCGTTGTCGAGGATGGCAGGCTTGTAGCTGGAAGAGGCGGTCTGCCCCTTCACCACCGCGTCCGCTTCGACGATCTCGGCCTCGACCTGCTCGGGCAGCGCGACCGAAATCGGCTTTTCTTCCCACAGCTCCAGCGTCACGGTCATGCCGTCCTGCAGGAACGGGCGGGCGTCGCCGAGCAGATCGGATGGCAGCTGAATCTGCTCGAAGGTTTCCTGATCCATGAAGATCAGGTTGTCGCCGTCCTCGTACAGGAACTGGTATTCCTTCGTATCGAGCCGCACGCGCTCCACGGTGTCGGCGCTGCGGAAGCGGACATTGGTCTTGCGACCGTCCTGCAGGTTCTTCATCTCGACCTGCATGTAGGCACCGCCCTTGCCCGGCTGGGTATGCTGGATCTTGGCCACTTTCCAGATCCCGTTTTCGTATTCGATGATGTTGCCGGGACGGATATCGACGCCACTGATCTTCATGGGAAACTGCCTGCCTGCTGGGGGTCTGTGGCGGCTGTGGGCGCCGCCCTCGAAAGCCCGCCCCCTAGCCCACCGGTCAGGTACGGGCAAGCTTGCCTGTGCTATACAGCCCTAACTATGAGGATTACCAAGATGAGATCGTCAGTTCTTTCCGCCTTCGCGCTGGTTCCGCTCGCTTACGGGCTGATCGCCGCCGCACCGCCGGTCGATGGGCCGGTCGATACCCTGCCGCAGGGGCGCTACCACTGTTCGCTGCCCGGCGATGCAGGCGGGAAAGCGCGTGTCCCCGTACCGGCGCTGGACTTCACGATCGGCAATTCCTCCAGCTACCGTACCGAGGACGGATCGGGCGTATATCTGCTGCGCGGCAAGTCGCTGCAATTCACGCGCGGACCGCTCAAGGGCAAGACGTTCGAACGAACGGGTGAAAACACGGTGACCCTGAGAAATGGGGGCAGCGAAGTGGGCGACGTTCGTTGCGTGCGTTCGAACGCTCGCTAGCTACCGGAGCAGGCGAACCCTCACCCCGCTATTTACCCGACCCCGCGTTCTTCTTCCCGCCAAGCAGAGGGTAGGGATTGAGCGCGTTCGCGGGCTCCCACCACGCCGCATCGGGGGTGGTGCGCAGAAGCGCAAAATGGAGATGGGGCGCATCGGCTGAGGCATTTCCCGAACTGCCCACCGCGCCCAGTCGCTGCCCGCGCCGAACCTGCTGCCCTTCTTTCAATCCCTGGGCGTATTCCTTCAGGTGCGCGTAATAGTAGATCGCCTGTCCATCCGGCGAGCGAACATAGATCGTGTTGCCCCCCGCCTTCGACCGGAACAGCTTCTCGATCCTGCCCGCTGCGGCCGAGACAACCGTGGTGCCTTCGGGGGCCATGATGTCGATCGCTTCGTGCAGTCGGCCCCCGCCCTCACGCTCGTCGGCGAAGGTATCCGTCAGGTCCTCGGGCCGCACGTTCAGAACGGGGATCATCAGATTGCGCTGAGAATCTCCGGGAATTGCGGCCGCCGATTTGTCGTCCAGTCCGCTCGATACGATGTTCGAAGTCGCCTGCCCGCGCTCCGAGGTCAGGCTGTCGGTTTGCACCGCGGGGCTCGGCTGCGCGTCGGACGGGCGGGTGACCTCGCGCTGACCTTCGCCACTCGCCATCTCGATCAGACTGCCGCCCGCCACGATCCACACCGCGCTGGTCAGCGTGGCGGTCACTACTACGGTGAGGATGCGGTCGGCCCACTTCATGTCGGTGACCCTAGCGCGTCACGCCACGAATTCCACTTTCGTCTTTTGATCGACCATCTCGGACAATCGCGCCGCATCCCAGTTCGTCAGGCGAACGCAGCCATGGCTCTGGGCGCGACCGATCGTTTCGGGTTCCGAAGTGCCATGGATGCCGTAATGCTCTTTCGACAGGTCGATCCAGACGACGCCGACCGGGCCGTTCGGCCCCGGCGGCAAGCGATGCTCCGCCTCGTCGTCGGGGACGTCCCAGAACAGCGACGGGTCGAAGGAGAATTTCGGATTGTGCGAGATGCCGTTTATCTTCCAGTCGCCCAGCGGTAGCGGATCGTGGCTGGAACCTGATGTGACGGTGAAGGCGACGCGCAGATTGCCGTCGTCGTCATAGCCTAGCAGCGTATCCTTCGACTTGCTTACAACGATACGCGCGAGATGCGGCTGTTCGCTGCCGACGCCTAGTGAGGTCAGCGTACGCTGCCAGTCGGCATCCTCGATCGCGCCCGGCGCGATGCGATCTGCACCGATATTGGGCACGCGAACCAATTGGCCAGCGCGGAAAACGCTGGATGTCTTTTCGGCTGCGTCCGTGGACGTGGAAGAGGTCGCGGTAGGGGTTGGAGATGGAGACGCGGTTGCGCTGGGACTCACCGAAGGTCCCGCTGCCGCGCCCTTGCTCCCCGCCGGTTGGCCGCCGGGATTCAACGCCTTGAGCGTATCGACCGTGGTATGAAACCGCTCGGCCAGGCGCTCGTCGAGAGAAGTGTAGCCGAGCCGCTGCATCTCGGCTTGAGCGGATGGTTTGTCCGGAATGGGTTGATAGGTCGTATCGCCCCAATTGGCGGGAATGCGGACGACCCGGGTTGCGGGAATGGATTGCCATTGGGACAATGCCTGCCGCGTGGGCTGATCAAGCTTGCCGGTTTCATCCAGCTTGTTTGCCCGCTGGAAAGCATTCAGCGCATTCTCGGTCGACAGGCCCATCTTGCCATCGACCACGCCGGGGCCGAACCCCTGGCGGTCGAGTACAACCTGAGCCTGCATCATGGGGCGCTGTTCGGCGTCGGGAATGTCCGGCACGTCCTGCGACGACTGGTTCGTCCCGTCGTGCGACGCCATGCTGTCGGCGAGATTGTTGCTGGGGGCGGCAGGCGTGGTCGCTGCGCTATCCTGCGCGCCATCATCCCCGTCGGTGCCGTTCATTCCACAAGCTGCCAAGGCGAACAAAGCCGCGATCCCAATCGTTTGACGCATCTAAAACTCCTTCGTGGCATCCAACGCGTATTGCCTGCTTTGGCTCCTAATCGGTGGCGGCTCGCTCCATGGCTTGCGCGAACGCGGCCATCGCGGCCTGTTCGTCTCCGCTCCAGACGGCACCCGAGACGGCCAGGAAATCCGCACCCGCACTTACCAGCGGTCCGCAATTGGCAGGGGTAATACCCCCGATCGCGACGCAGGGGATCTCGAACACCCGGCTCCACCATTCGAGCAGGTCGGGTTCGGGCCGATGCTCGCTAGCCTTGGTCGTGCTGGGAAAAAACGATCCGAACGCGACGTAATCGGCCCCCGCCTCCCCCGCCTCCATCGCCAGATGGCGCGACGCGTGGCATGTGACGCCGATCTGCGCCTCGCGGCCCAGCTCTTCGCGTGCCTCCTTCGGGTCGCCGTCCCCTTGCCCGAGGTGAACTCCGTCCGCGCCCAATCGCTTCGCCAACGCTACGTCGTCGTTGACGATGAACGCGACGTCGCGCTGGGCGCAGATGCCTTGCAGCGGTTCGGCGAGACGAGCGGCTTCGTGCTGATCCACCCCCTTCACCCGGAATTGGAATGCGGTCGCTCGCCCGCCCCCGGCATCGAGAGCACGGGAAAGCCGGTCCGGGAAGGCACCCGAGACGTCGAGCGGGGAAATGAGGTAAAGCTGACAGTCGATCATGGTGACGAATTAGGCGATATGGGACAAAACGCCACCGTTCATCCGACCTATTCGACGACGGCGAAGGTGCCGGCACGAGCCCCCACCAGCGCCTATCGCCTGGTTAATTCGCTACAGCCCTAGCCGACCGAAGCCGCGTAGATTTCGTCGATCGCGGTTTGCAGCGCCGCGTCGAACCGCTGTTCGTCCATATCCTGTCGCAATTCTTCCAGCAGAGCACGGCTGAAACTGGCAATCATGCCGGAATTCTTGGCGAGTTCGGCGCATGCCTCGTCACGTGAATACCCACCCGACAGAGCGACCACCCGTAGCACCTTGGGATGCTCGGTCAGCGGCCTGTACGTATCGGGTTGCGCGGGAATGGTCAGCTTCAGCATGACTTCCCGGCCATCGGGCACGCGGTCCAGCTGGTCGAGCAGCTTGGTCAGAACGAGTGCCTCGGCCTGCTCGCGGCTCTCGCTTTTCAGGCTCACCTCCGGCTCCAGGATCGGGACCAGACCCTGGTCCAGGATCTGCAAGCCGAAATCCATCTGCTGTCGGATATTGTCGCCGATCCCCTTCTCGTCCGCCTCGTGGATGACCGACCGCATCTTCGTGCCGAAGATGCCCAGTTCCTTCGCGCGGGCGCACTGCGCGTCGAGCTCTGGAATGTCCTTCATCAGCTGCACGCCATCCGCCGTGTCGTGCATGCCCTTGTCGACTTTCAGAAACGGCACGATGCCCTTCCCGCGAAGCCGCTCGGGAATGGGCATGCCGTCTTGGTTGCAACCTTCCATCGTGCGATCGAACAGGATTGCCCCGACCACTTTCTCGCCCGTGAAGGACGGACTTTCGACGATCCGGCAGCGCATCTCGTGGATTTTGGCGAACATTTCCTCGTCGTCCGACCATTCGCTGTCATCCACGCCATAGCCGCGCAGGGCCTTGGGCGTGGAGCCTCCCGACTGGTCGAGGGCAGCGATAAACCCCTGCCCCGTCGCCATCTTCTGCCGCATCTCGTCGAAGGTCATCGTCATAAAAAATCCCTGCTGCGCATACGAATGCAGGCGCGGCCTTAGCCGCGCTACCTTTCCCTCGCAACCGCCCGCGTGGACCTGTCGCCAAGCGAGAGCGTAGAGAAGGCGAGGATACGGAAAGGATCGCCATGCTCGATAAAGTTCAGGAGCGGCTTTGCAGCGAAAACAACACCGATTTCAGCGATCTCGCTGCGCTGACGATCAATTGTACGCTAAAGCCGAGCCCGCAGGGGTCGCATACCGCCAAGCTGCTCGGCGTTCCCGAGGCCATCCTTGCGCGGAACGGCGTGTCGCTGGAGCAAGTCCGGCTGGTCGATCATACCATCCCGCCGGGCGTCTATCCCGACATGACCGAGCATGGCTTCGAAACCGACGCATGGCCCGCAATCTGGGAGAAGATCGAGCGGGCCGATATCCTGATCGTCGGTACGCCCATCTGGCTGGGCCAGAAGTCGAGCGTCTGCCAGCGCCTGATCGAGCGCCTGTACGGCCATTCCGGGCAAACGAACGAGAAGGGTCAGTATGTCTTCTACGGCAAGACCGGCGGCTGCATCGTCACTGGCAACGAAGACGGCATCAAGCATGTGGGTATGCATGTGCTCTATTCGCTGCAGCACGTCGGCTACACCATTCCTCCCCAGGCCGACGCCGGATGGATCGGGGAGGCAGGTCCGGGGCAGAGCTACGGCGACCCGAAGCGAGACGGCGAAGGCTATGTCGGTTTCGACAACGATTTTACCCGCCGCAACGCCACCTTCATGACATGGAACCTGATGCACATGGCGCGCATGCTGAAAGATGCAGGGGGTCTGCCATGCCATGGCAACTCGGTCGATTTGTGGAACGACGGCAGGCGGTTCGACGCGCCCAATCCGGAGTATCGCTAGCGTGGATCGCCGATCTTGCGGACGATGCCGTTGAAGCTGAGCGCGGCGGTACCATCCGCAGTCACCATTCCGCGTACGAAAATGGTCTTGCCCCCACCCCGCACCACTTCTCCGGTGGCCTCGACCCACGCACCCTCGGGCACGGGCTCGAGGAAATCGCCCGCCAATTGGAGCGTAACGCCGCGCTGCCCGGCGCGTGCATCGTGGCTGATGGTAAACAGGGCCGCGTCGGCGAAAGTCATCAGGCAGCCGCCATGCATCACGCCGTGCCCGTTCATGTGACGCGCTTCCGCGCGGAAGGCGATGCGTCGACGACCGTCAGCTTCTGCGCGTTCGTAATAGGGGCCGGAATAGCGTTCGAAATCGTCGCTGTCCGACCGTTCCCAGCCTGCGAACTCGCCTTCCGTGATCTGCAGACGCGGCCCGCTCACCCCTTGAGCGCCTCGACGCCGGGCAGCGGCTTACCTTCCATCCATTCGAGGAACGCGCCGCCTGCGGTGGAGACATAGGTGAAGTCGCCTGCGACATCTGCCTGATTGAGCGCCGCAACCGTATCGCCCCCGCCCGCGACGGAAACCAGCGAACCGTCCTGTGTCAGCGCCGCGGCCGTCTTCGCCAAGGTCACCGTCGCTTCGTCGAAAGGAGACGTCTCGAACGCGCCAAGTGGACCGTTCCAGACCAGCGTGCGACAGGTCTTGAGCACATCGGCCAGCGCCTCGACCGCCTGCGGGCCGATATCGAGGATCATCTCTTCGGAGCCGACCTCGTGCACATTGCAGGTGCGGAGCGAAGGCGGATTGGCGGCGAACTCCTTCGCGACCACCACATCGTAGGGAAGATGGACGGTACAGCCCGCGTGGTCGGCCTGGTCCATGATGCGGTTGGCAGTGTCGGTCAGGTCGTGCTCGCACAGCGACTTGCCCACATCGACGCCGCGCGCCGCGAGGAACGTGTTCGCCATACCGCCGCCGATGATCAGGTGCTGTACCCGGCCTACCAGATTCTCCAGCACGGCCAGCTTCGTCGAAACCTTCGCGCCGCCCACGACCGCGGCGACGGGCGGTTCGGGATTGCCGAGCGCCGCATCGAGCGCCTTGAGTTCGGCCTCCATCGCGCGGCCGGCATAGGCCGGCAGGAGATGCGCCAGTCCTTCGGTGCTCGCATGGGCGCGATGTGCGGCGGAGAAGGCATCGTTGACGTAGAAATCGCCGTTCTCCGCGATCCCTTTCGCGAAGTCGGGATCGTTCGCCTCCTCGCCCGGCCAGAAGCGGACATTGTCGAGCAAGCCGATATCGCCGTTGTCGAGGATGCCGATCGACTGTTCGACCACGGGCCCCATGACCTCGGGGATGAACATGATCTCCTTGCCGAGAACTTTCTCCACGTCGCCCTGCACGAAGCTGGTCGACATGGTGGAGGAGCGCTGCCCCTTGGGCCGCCCGAAATGGGCAAGGAGGAGCACCTTGGCGCCCTTCTCCGTCAGTTCGAGGATGGTCGGCTTCGCTGCCTCGACCCGGGTCACGTCGGTCGCGGAGCCGTCCTGCATGGGCAGGTTGAGGTCCACGCGAACCAGCGCGACCTTGCCGGCAACGTCGCCGAGGTCGTCCAGGGTCTTAAAGCTGGTCAATGTCGTCTCTCTCAACGGCAGGATCAGAGCAGGCCCGCCATCACGCCGGCGGTATCGATCATGCGATTGGAGAAGCCCCACTCGTTGTCGTACCAGCTGACGACCCGCGCCATCTTGCCTTCCAGCACCGCGGTCTCCAGCGAATCCACGGTCGAGCTGGCGGGGTAATGGTTGAAATCGGACGATACGAGGGGCTGGTCGGTATAATCGAGAACGCCCTTCATCGCCCCTTCCGAAGCCGATTTGAGCGCATCGTTCAATTCCTCCGCGCTCGTATCGCGTCCCGGCACGAAGGTGAGATCGACGAGTGACACATTCGGTGTGGGCACGCGGACGGAGGAGCCATCGAGCTTGCCGTTGAGTTCGGGCAGGACCAGGCCGACCGCGCGCGCCGCGCCCGTGGTGGTCGGGATGATGTTCTGCGCCCCGCCCCGCGCGCGCCGCATATCCTTGTGCATCTGATCGAGCATGCGCTGGTCGTTGGTATAGGAGTGGATCGTGGTCATGAAACCGCGCTCGATCCCGACCGTGTCGTTGCACACCTTTGCGATCGGAGCGAGGCAGTTGGTCGTGCAGCTCGCGTTGGAAACGATATCGTCCTCGGCGGTCAGCTTGTCCTGATTGACCCCGAAGACGATGGTCTTCGAGACGCCCTTCGCCGGGGCGGAGATCAGGACCTTTTTTGCTCCGGCCTCGATATGGGGGCGCGCCGCCTCGTCGGACTGGAAGAACCCGGTGCATTCCAGGACGATTTCGACACCCATGTCGGCGTGGGGCAATTTGCCTGGCTCGCGCTCGCTCGTGACCGCGATCCGCTTGCCATTGACGACGATCGCGTCGCCATCGACCGAAACGCTGCCGGGGAAGCGACCGTGCGTGCTGTCGTACTGGAACAGCAGAGCGTTGGCCTGCGCATCGGCGAGATCGTTGATCGCGACCAGATCCAGATCGTGGTCGTCACGCTCCAGCAGGGCCCGCGCCACCAGGCGACCGATCCGTCCGAAACCGTTGATTGCAACCTTGGTCGCCATACGAAGAGCTCCTGCTTACTTGCTGATCTTGTTCATGATTTGCGGGACGATTTTGTCCGCGGTGAAACCGAAACGGTCGAACAGGTCTTCCGCCGGAGCCGACGCGCCGAAACGGTCGAGCCCGATGGTCAGACCGTCCTGACCAACATAGCGCTCCCACCCCAGCGTGCTCCCCGCCTCGATCGAGACCTTCAGGGCGTCGGCGGGCAACAACTCGGCGCGGTAGCTGGCATCCTGCGCCTCGAATAGCTCCATGCAAGGCATCGAGACGACATCCGCGCCCACGCCTTCGCTCTCGAGCCGCTTGGCGCATTCCATCGCCAGCGCAACCTCCGAGCCGGTCGCCACGATCACCACTTTCCGCTCGGCCTGGGCGGCATGCAGTCGATACGCGCCCTTTGCCGACAGCATTTCGCCTTCATGCCGCAGTTGCGGCAGGCCTTGGCGGGTGAGGCAAAGTGCGGAGGGCGTTCCCTTGTGCTGCAACGCGAGCTGCCAACACTCCGCTGTCTCGATGATATCCGCAGGGCGGAACACGTTGAGGTTCGGGATCAGGCGCAGGCTCATCACCTGCTCTACCGGCTGGTGAGTCGGTCCATCCTCCCCCAGCCCGATGCTGTCGTGCGTCAGCACGAAGATAGAGCGCGCCAGCTGTAGCGCGGCGAGCCGGATCGCGTTGCGCGCATAGTCGCTGAAGATCAGGAAGGTGCCGCCATAGGGGATCACCCCGCCATGCAGCGCCATACCGTTGATCGCGGCGGCCATGCCGAATTCGCGAATGCCGTAATAGACGTAGCGTCCGGCGTAATTGTTCTTCGTGAACGGCTCGGTCGAGGCGGTCTTGGTGTTGTTCGACCCCGTCAAGTCCGCCGATCCGCCGATGAGGTCGGGGATCGCGGCGGTAAGCACCGACAGCACCATTTCCGACGCCTTGCGGGTCGCGACCTTCTGATCGCCGGAGAGCCAGCTTGCGAACTCATCCGCGATGCCCTTCCCTTCCGGAAGGTCGCCCGCCATTCGCCGCTCGAACTCGGCCCGATTGGGACTGGCGGCGAGCCGATCGTCCCAGTCGGCATGTTCGGTTGCACGCGTTTTCGCGCCTTCGCGCCAGTCCGAAAGAATATCGGCGGGCACTTCGAAAGCAGGATGGTTCCAGCCCAGCGTCTCGCGCGCCGCTGCAACTTCGTCGTCACCCAGGGGCGAGCCGTGGGTCGCGCTGGTGCCCTGCTTGTTCGGCGCGCCCTTGCCGATCACCGTGCGACAGCGCACCAGTACCGGCCTATCCGCCAGCGTCGCTTCGCCCAGCGCGCGGCGGATATCGCCGAAATCGTGACCTTCGCATTCCAGCGTCGTCCACCCGGCGGCGCGGTAGCGCGCGGGGATATCCTCGCAGGTCGACAGATCGGTGGACCCATCGATAGTGATATTGTTGTCGTCCCACAGCACGACGAGCCGGTTCAGCTGGAGATTGCCGGCCAGCCCGATCGCCTCGTGGTTGATGCCCTCCATCAGGCAACCATCGCCAGCGACAACCCAGGTGCGGTGATCGACCAGCTCGTTGCCGAATACGGCGTTCAGATGCCGTTCCGCCATCGCCATGCCCACCGCCATCGCCAGGCCCTGGCCCAGCGGACCGGTGGTGCATTCGACGCCGTCGAGCAGAAAGTTCTCGGGATGGCCCGCACACGGGCCCCCGAGCTGGCGGAAGTTGCGGATGTCGTCGATCGTCGGATGGGCGTAGCCGGACAGGTGAAGCAGGCTGTAGATCAGCATCGAACCGTGGCCGGCGGACAGCACGAAACGATCGCGATCGGCCCAGTGGGTGTCCTCAGGGTCGTGCTTCAGGAACTCGGTCCACAGCAGCGTCGCCACGTCCGCCATGCCCATCGGCATGCCGGGGTGACCGGAATTGGCGGCCTGCACCGCATCCATGGACAGCGCTCGCACTGCGTTGGCCATCTGTTGGAGGCGGGCTGGTTCGTAATTCATGGCGAGGGTATCGTCTCCTTCGCAAACACGCTGCGAATATCGCGCGATTCGTCGGCGGGGACGCCATCGCGGAGCGGCTTCGCGAGGTCAAGAGACCGTACCGCGCCGGAGAATGCCCCTGCGGGTTGGCAACACTTATCAACAGGTCGGACCAAGGCTTTGCCCGCGCTGCGAAATCGGTTTAGAAACGACCGTATCATGACGGCGGATCCGGTAGAACAGGCAGTCCAGCGGATCGAGCGGGCCTTGGCGCGCATCGCGAAGGCCGCCGAGAGCTCTTTGGACGCCCCGCCCGCCCCGGAGGAGGCCGCACCAGGGGTTGCACAGCTCGTCGAGGCGCATGAGGCGCTGCGCGAACGGCATGAGAGATTGCGCACGGAGGTCGCGGCGCAGATCGACCGGCTCGATACGCTCACCGACAGGCTGAAAAGATGAGCGAGATCACTCTTTGCATCGGGGGTCGCGATTTCTCGCTCGCCTGCGCCGCTGGCGAGGAAGAGCATATTCGCGGGCTGGCACGCCGGATTGACGGGAAATTCGAACCCCTTTCCCCCCGCTATTCGCACAATCTCCTGTTTGCGGCGCTTCGCCTCGCGGACGAATTGGACGATAATAGCGATGCCGACACCGATCGGGATGCCCTGCGCGAACGGATCGCGACAGGCGGAAAGCGGCCGCCGTCTTCGACCGGTAGTGACGAAACACTCCTCCCCGCGCTCGAACGCTTCGCCGAACTGTTGGAAGACTGCGCGGACAAACTCGATCCACGAACCGCTTGAGGCCAGCCTTCACCATCCTTACATAGGATCATGGCGGGACTGCCCGGCACGAGCCGATCGAACATCCCTGAGGCTATAAGCAATCCAACGGGAGCTGTCCCTGCCCTGGAACACCGGTCCGTCCGGGGGACCGGGGTAAACGGCACCCACCTGACGTTGAGGCGTCAGAGGATTTCCCCGGCAAACGACCCATGGTGGTCCCGCCACTTCCTTGACGACGGACGAACGCCCTGGGGGCGCAAATGGCAGAGGCCCGGTGAAAACACTGACCGACGAGAAGGCGCGCTTGCGCATTGATCTGCGCGATCTACAAAAGAAGGCGGCGCGCGCGGTCGCCCCGTCCGAGCGGGCGCTGATATTCTTTCGCCCCCCCAATCCGCTGCTCGACCTGATACCGGAAGGTGCCACGATCGGGCTCTACCACGCGCTTGCCCACGAGGTGCCGACAAACCGCTTGGCACGCTGGTTCGCCGAGCAGGGACACACCATCGCCCTCCCCCGCTTCGCGTCGCGCGACGCGCCCATGCACTTCGCTGCGCATAGTGATCCTTTCGGCGAGAGCGATCTGGAGGCTGGTCCGTTCGGCATTTCCCAGCCCGGTTTGGCGGCGGAAGAGGTCGTGCCCAGCGTCGTCTGCGTTCCCCTTCTTGGCTTCACCTCTCGCGGGGACAGGATCGGACAGGGGGCGGGCCATTACGATCGCTGGCTGGCAAACCATGCCGACGTCCTGCGGATCGGCCTCGCGTGGGATGCGCAGGAGGTCGACGAGATACCGACCGAGCCGCACGATATTCCCCTCAACGCCGTGCTCACACCGTCGCGCCTGATCGGGCCGTTCGCATGAGGCGCGAGCCCAGCTGGCGCATCCCGGTCGGAATCATCGGTCTACTGATCGGGCTGACCGTTTATGCTCTCCTAGTTGCAGGCCTGGTTCCGGACTGGATCGGGGAATGGCCGGTCCTCGTACAAACGATCATCTACCTGATCCTGGGCACCATCTGGCTGCTGCCCTTGCGCCGGTTTCTCATCTGGATGGAAACGCCGCCGGGTCGCTAGCCCGCGCGGAACGGCGGCGGATAACTTCGCGTTGATGCGGGAAGGAGAACCGCATGCCCGAACTACCCGAATCCGACGCCATGCGGCTCGTTATCGAGCGCGAGTGCCTGAACCGGACAATCGAGGCGGCGGAACTCGGCAGCAATACAAGCTATATCAAGCTCCCCGGAAGCAACGAGCGGGCTCGTCTGGTCGGGCACCAGTTCACCCGGACCGACCGGCACGGGAAATTCATCTTCGCCGGTTCCAAGACCGGCCCCTGGATGGTCGTTCATCTGGGGATGACCGGCAAACTGATCGCCTTCGACGCGCCTGACGAAGCACCCGACCACACGAAGTTCCTGATCAGGTTCGAAGGTGAGCGCCGGTTGGCGTTTCGCTGTCCTCGCAAGCTAGGCCGGGTCGAGATCGCCGACGACCCGGAAAGCTTCATCGCCGAAGGCGGCTACGGGCCCGACGCGCTGGAGATGCACCGCCAGGACTTCATGGAGCGGATCGGCGGTACCAATGGCGCGATCAAGTCGGCGCTGATGAGCCAGAAGAAGCTCGCCGGGATCGGAAACCTCTGGTCGGACGAGATCGATTACCGTCTCGGCCTCGATCCGGAACGGACGGCCAATGAGCTGGGGGAGGATTGCCTCTCACGCGCCTACGACGCGATGCGCGATATCCTGCAGGCGGTGCTCGATACGGAGGCGACCTATTCGAAACTTCCGAAGGACTGGCTGGTGCGCAATCGCAAGAAAGGCGCGGATTGTCCGAAATGCGGCGGAACGATCGCAGCCAGAAAGGTTGGCGGGCGAACGGCCTATTACTGCCCGTCGCATCAGGAATAATGCCATTTCCGAAAGAAATGGCGCGAGTGACGGGACTTGAACCCGCGACCTCCGGCGTGACAGGCCGGCGCTCTAACCAACTGAGCTACACCCGCGCAAATCGCAGCGGCGCTGCGTGGGAGCGGCGCAGTTAGGGCAGCACCGATGGGCTGTCAATGGCCCCCATCGCACAATTTCTACGCAGAGCCCGGACCTTCCTCGTTAACCATAATTTCGCACCTGGCTGGCACGTCTGGCTCGCAGTTTGAAAGGTGATGGGGGAACCGACATGCGTATTGCATTGCTTGCTGCCGCGCTTGCCATTGGTGTCCCGACCCATGCCAGCGAAGCGGTTCGCATCGATCGTTCTGTGTTTATCGAACGGGTTCCGCATAGCGAAGGTCGCACCGTGCGCACGCTAGCCCCTGCAGAGAGCTTGTCCCGCGGGGATCGTGTGGTGCTGATGCTGAACTGGTATGCGCCGACAGCTTCCAACATAGGTTTCGTGGTCTCAAGCCGCGTACCGGACCGTCTGGCATTCGAACGGGTCGGTTCTGCCGCGTATCAGGTATCGGTCGACGGGGGTCGCACCTGGGGGCCCCTGTCGACGCGACGTCTCGGCACGAGGCGCGCCAATGAAAGCGACGTAACGGACGTGCGCTGGATCATATCCCGCGAAGACGCGGCGCGCGGGCGCGGAATGCTGACCTACAGCGCGCAGGTACGCTGAACGATCGTTGTCAGTTCGAGACGATCAGGACCGGCGTTTCGATCAGCTTCTTGAGCGCCTGAACGAAGCTCGCCGCATCCCAGCCATCCACTACGCGATGGTCGCAGCTGATCGAAATGTTCATCAGTTTGCGCTTCTCGATGCGCTCGCCACCCTGCCCATCGGGCACGAACATCGGCCGTTCGACGATCTTGTTGGGTCCGATGATGGCCACCTCAGGCCGATTGATGACCGGCGTCGTCGCGATGCCGCCCAAAGGCCCGAGCGAAGTGACGGTCAGCGTGCCGCCTGACAGCTCCTCCGACTTCGCCGTGCCATCTCGCGCCGCGTCCGCAAGGCGCGAAATCTCGCGCGCGAGTTGCCAGACATTCTTCGCATGCGCATCTTTGATGACGGGCACCATGAGGCCGGCGTCGGTTTGCGCCGCCATTCCCATATGGACCGCACCGTGGCGCGTCACCACGCCCGCCTCGTCGTCGTAGCGGGCGTTGATCATCGGGAAATCCGGCAAGGTCTTGCAGATGCCGGTAATCAGCAGCGGCAGGATCGTTAGCTTGGGCTTGTCCCCGCGGCTGTCGTTGAGCTGCGCGCGCATCTCCTCGAGCGCGGTCACGTCTACTTCCTCGACATACGAGAAATGCGGTATCGCCCGCTTCGATGCCGCCATGTTCTGCGCAATCCGCTTGCGCATGCCGATGACTTTTATGGTTTCATCGCTGCGGGTTGCCGCCGCGCCGCCATAACCCGAATTGTAGCTGAGAAATTGGTCGAGGTCGCCATGGCGCAGTCGGCCATCTTCCGCCGGCCTCACCTGCGCCAGGTCGATTCCCAGGTCTTTCGCGCGCTTGCGCACTGCCGGGCTGGCGAGAACCTTCGCCTGCTCCTTCGGCCCGGGCGCAGGGGTCGGCTTGGGCGATGGTACCGGCTCCGGATCGGCATCGATTGCGTCGTCCGCGTCGCTGGCGTCCGAAGTCTCGACCTCGATCCGCTCTTCGACCTCCTCGTCCTTCGGGGCCGGTGCCGGTACCGGTGGGCTCTCACCCGCAGCATCGTTCTCCTGGACCACCTGGGCCGAAACTTCGTCCTCGGTCGCGATCACCACCAGCATGGATCCGACCGAGATCGTGTCGCCGACCTCGCCCGCAACTTCTTTGACCGTGCCCGACACCGGGCTCTCGATGTCGATCGTCGCCTTGTCGGTCATCACGTCGACGAGGTGCTGATCTTCCTCGACCGTATCGCCGACCTTGACGTGCCATTCGACGACCTCCGCCTCGGCCACGCCCTCGCCCACATCGGGCATCTTGAAGGTGAAATCTGCCATGCCGGATCAATCCTGAAGAAGTTTGTCGATGGCCTCACCGATGCGGATAGGGCCGGGGAAATAGGCCCATTCGAGGCTGTGGGGATAGGGGGTGTCGAAGCCGGTCACGCGCTCGATCGGGGCCTCGAGATGATAGAAGCAACGCTCCTGCACCAGCGCCGAGAGTTCCGCGCCGAAGCCGGACGTGCGCGTCGCCTCGTGCACGATCATGCACCGGCCAGTCTTCTTGATCGAGGCCTCGATGGTCTCGATGTCGAGCGGCACCAGCGTGCGCAGATCGATGATTTCGGCATCGATGCCCTTCTCGCGGCACACGCCTTCCGCCACGTGGCACATTGTGCCGTAGGCGAGCACGGTCATCGCCTCGCCTTCGCGCACGATGCGCGCCTGGCCGAGCGGGATGCGGTAATATCCCTCGGGCACCAGGCTCTGCGGATGTTTCTTCCACGGCTGCACCGGCCGGTCGTAGAACCCGTCGAAAGGACCGTTGTAAATCCGCTTCGGCTCGAAGAAGATGACCGGATCGTTGTCCTCGATTGCGGCGATGAGCAGACCTTTGGCGTCGTAAGGCGTCGATGGGATCACCGTCTTGAGACCAGAGACGTGGGTGAACAGGCTCTCCGGGCTCTGGCTATGCGTCTGCCCGCCGAAGATCCCGCCGCCGAACGGGCTGCGTACGGTCATCGGTGCGATGAACTCTGCCGCCGAGCGATAGCGCAACCGCGCCGCTTCGCTGATGAGCTGGTCGAGACCGGGATAGATATAGTCCGCAAACTGGATTTCCGGCACCGGGCGCAGACCGTAGGCACCCATGCCCACCGCTGCGCCGATTATGCCGCATTCGGAAATCGGCGTGTCGAACACGCGTGTCTTGCCGAACTTCTCCTGCAGCCCCGCGGTACAGCGGAAAACGCCACCGAAATAACCGACATCCTCCCCCATCACAATCACGTCGGGATCGCGATCGAGCATGATACTCAAAGCGTCGTTGATCGCCTCGATCATGTTGAGGCGGCGTTCGGTCTCGCCCTCGCCCGGCGCGGACGCCTGCGTTTTCTCGATGCTCTCGCTCATGCCTCGGGAAGCCCTTCGGGAAACTTGGTCTTGCGCTCGTGGATCGCCTGCTCCGCCTGCTCCTTCAGATGCCAGGGGAGGTCCTCATACACATCTTCGAACATCGTGCGGAAGGGATGATGCAGGCCGTGGCCGAGAATGCCGTTCTTCTCCGCCTCCTTCGTCGCCTTCTTCACCCGGTCCATGCAATCGGCATCGAGCGTCTCCTGCCGTTCCTCATCCCATTCGCCCAGCGCGATCAGATGCTTCTTGAGCCGCATGATCGGATCGCCCAGCGGCCATTCCTCTCGTTCCTGCGCGCTTCGATAGCCGCTCGGATCGTCGGACGTCGAATGCCCTTCCGCGCGGTAGGTGAAGTGTTCGATCAGCGTCGGGCCGGCATTGGAACGTGCCCGGTTCGCCGCCCAGCGCTCTGCCGCGAAGACCGCGAGCGGATCGTTTCCGTCGACGCGCAGGCCCGCAAGGCCGTAGCCGAGCGCGCGGGCGGCAAAGGTCGTCCGTTCGGCACCAGCAAAGCCCGAGAAGCTCGAGATCGCCCACTGGTTGTTGATCACGTTCAGGATGACCGGCGCGTTGTAGACGGTCGCGAAAGTGCAGGCGGAGTGAAAGTCCCCTTCCGCCGTGCTGCCCTCGCCAACCCAGGTCGCGGCGATACGGCTGTCGCCCTTGATCGCGCTCGCCATCGCCCAGCCCACCGCCTGCGGGGTCTGCGTGGCGAGGTTGCCCGAAATCGAGAAGAAGCTCTTCTCCCGGCTCGAATACATGATGGGGAGCTGGCGCCCCTTCAGCTTGTCCGCCTTGTTCGAGTAGATTTGGTTGATCATCTCGAGGATCGGATAGCCGCGCGCGATCAGGACACCCTGCTGGCGATAGCTGGGGAAGACCATGTCGTCGCTCGCCAGCGCCATTGCGGCAGCGACGCTCGTCGCCTCCTCGCCCGTGCACTTCATGTAGAAGCTGGTCTTGCCCTGTCGCTGTCCACGAAACATCCGCTCGTCGAAGGCGCGGGTGAGTGCGAAGTGTCCGAGCATGGTGCGCAACGTCTCGGAGTCGAGCTTCGGATCCCAAGGGCCGTGGGCCTCGTCGTCATCACCAAGGACGCGGATCAGGTCGTGGCAGAGCGGCGCGGTGTCCTGTGCCGCGCAGGCCTCGTCCGGCCGCGGTTGCCCGCCCGGCTCGGTGACACCGATATCGCTGAAGTCCACCGTATCGCCAGGACGGAATTTCGGTTCCGGCACGTGCAACGACAGTTTCGGCTTGTTGTGACCTTCCGGCCGGTCGGCCATGGTTCTCTCCCAGCGGTGACCCGGCGGGGCGGCCAGGCCATTTGGCAATCCTATTCTTTCACTTGCGCGAAGCAATATTGCGCGCATGGCGGGCGGTCAAGTCGGCCCTCATACCGCGACCGGTGCCTTCAACGGCCCGAGCGGCTCATACTCGTGAACTGCGAAATCCTCGATCACGTAATCGAAAATCGACTCCGGCCGTCTGGTAATTTCAAGTCGCGGGTAGCCCCGCGGTTCCCGTGTGAGCTGCTCCTCAATCAATTCGGAGTGGTTGAGGTACAGATGCGTGTCGCCTCCCATCCAGACGAGTTCGCCTGGCATCAGGTCGGTCTGCTGCGCAATAATGCGCTGCAGCAGCGCCGCCGACCACAGGTTGAACGGCAAGCCCAGGGCAACGTCGCAACTGCGCTGATAGAGTGCGCAATTAAGCCGGGCGTCATGCCCTTGGCCCGATACGTGGAACTGATAGGTCTTGTGACAGGGCGGCAGTGCCATCCGGTCGAGCTCCGCGACGTTCCATCCCTCGATGAGATGACGTCGACTGCCGGGATTGTTCCTCAGGCTATCGACGACCTGCGCGACCTGATTGATGCCCTCGCCCGGTTCGTAAAGTCCATCGGGGCGGTAGCGCCAGGTCGGCCAATCGACCCACTGCTTGCCATAAACAGGGCCTAGGTCACCCCAGCGCGCGGCAAATTCCTCGTCCTCCACAATTCGCCGTACGAAGTCGTCGAGAGTGATCGTATCGCGTGTTTCCCGCACATAGCGCGCATGCGGCCACTCGTTCCAGATCTTCACCCCTTGAAGGACGAGCGGCCGGATATTGGTCTCTCCGGTCAGGAACCACAGCATCTCGCGCGTCGCCGTCTTCCAGTAGACCCGTTTGGTGGTCAGCAGCGGCATTGCTCCATCGGCCAGATCGAAGCGTAGCATCGTGCCGAAGATCGAGCGGGTCCCGACCCCGGTGCGATCCACCCGCTCGTCCCCTTCCTGCCAGATACGGCGCATAAGCTCGAGATATTGCCATTCGGGATGAGGGGAATCGCCCGGCGGCGTGAAGTTGGTCATGCCTGACCGGGTAGCCCCCAAATTGTCCGCTTGCCACCCCGCCGATGCCCTCCTATAGGGCGCGCCTTGCCTCGACCCGCGCAGGCTTTCAGCCGATGCGGGACCGACACGGTCGGGGAGTAGCTCAGCCTGGTAGAGCACTGTCTTCGGGAGGCAGGGGCCGGAGGTTCGAATCCTCTCTCCCCGACCAACGATTTTCGCCATTCTGCGGCCGTTGCATGAATAACGCGGACGAGGCGCGCGGCTTGTGTCGAGCGTTCCAGGGCAATCTCGTGGTCGATCGCACTACCAAGCGCTGGGCTTCTGGCCCCTAAATGTGCGATCGCGAGTAGTGGATCGATGAACCACCTCCGATACGTCCCAGGCACGGCAAATTTTCGCCTCGACTGCAACTGCGTGGGTGCGCTCTTGAGCGATGGCGAGCTCCTGACGCCTGTCCGCATCGATGCCGATGCGCTTCTGTCGCTTGGCGACGTCAATCTCGATTGTGGGGAAGTGCTGCTGCACCTGACCCATAGGTTAGAGCCGGCAATCTGCTTCATCCTCGCCGAGAAAATCTCGCGCGGGGAATGCGAAGATGGCTGGGTCGTCCTGCGGCAGGCCGACGACGAGTTCGAGCCGGAGATTCCGATCCTTCAGTGAAGGTCGGCGGGGACGAACGGACAGGCGCCCCGCCACCCTCATTTCGCAATATTCAGCCCTCTTTCGTAGGCACCGTGGGCGTAAAACGTCGGCGCGCGCTGCCGTGGCCTGTCCTCGCGCGCCTCGCGGCCGCGAAGGGGACTGGCGCGAAGACATTGCATTGCCACATCGAAACCTGTCCTGGTCAGCTGCAGGTATCTGTAGCGCGCATCGTGCGAAGTATGCTCGCGGGTCGTGAGACCTGCATCAACCAGAATGGAAATGTAACGGAGCGCGGTCGTGCTTGGCTCGCCGCAGGCGATGCAAGCACTGGTAATCGCGACGCTTCGCTGGCGCTGATGATTGACGAAGAGATCGATCAGGATCCAGAACGCGGGCTTGAAGGGCTCGACTCCCGAATAGTCCGCTAGAATGCGACGCATTCTCTCGCGCTCCTGAAACAGGTCCGTTGCCAGTTGGAGCTCCGGATTGGCCGACCACGCCTCCCACTCCGCCTTACCGGCCTCCCCATCGTGCTCTTCTGCGAGGCTCGAAGAGTTCGGGATGCAAATGAGGATTAGGGGGTTCATGCCGCCAGCTCCGGCAGGGGCCTGTCTATCCCTTCGTCGGACGCGCGTTCAGCCAGACACCGAATCCCGTGATCACGATTAGGAGGTAGAACGGAGCCGTCACCAGCGCCGAATAGGCGTTCTGTCCAATCGGCAGATCGAGTTCGCGCACGATATGGCCGAAGATCGAGACCAACTCCGCCGATGCGGCTAGCAAGGTCCACAGGCGGTCGGGACGCATGGCTATCACGTAGAGCGCGGCGAACGCAGCGAGGTCCAGTACGAAGTGTCCCAGATTGATCGAGCCGAACTGCCCGCGTCCGACCGCCCAGTGCATGATCGGGTCGATCACCACCATGGCGACGATAACTGCGGCGACACCCCTTTCGGCAATGCCGCCGCGCCGCGCCGCATAGAGTACGACCGCGACCACCATGGCAATCTGGAACGCATATCGAAGCATCGCCTCGCATGGTGGCAGTGCCCTCTCGATCGTCAAGCACGGATGGATACGATATCCGCGCCGACAGGTGCGTCGGGGCGTGCGCCCTTCGCACCGTCCTCTGGGCACCACGGATGATCCGGGCTCGCAGTGACGGCGATGTCGCGAAGTTGGCCGTGGAAGCGCAGAATATCGCCCTGCGCCGACATCAGACCTTCCATCGTCTTCTGCAGCCGCAGCAGCGCAGTATGTTTGGTGGCCCGTGTGACCCGGTCGCAGGTCTTCGTCTGCAAGGAGGTGGACATCACCTCAGCTACGCCGAGCATGGCGGTTTCAATTGCAAGTTCCGCCGACGGGATCTGATGATCCAACCGCGCCGCCGAAGTGTGAAAATCGAACATGTATGGCTCCCGTTGCATGTAGACCGGGAGCGGCGTCGTCAGAACATGATATCGAAAACCAGCGCGAGCGAAGTGACGATAGCCAGGCAGATCGCAAGCGCGACCGCTCCCACCGCTATCAGCACCGTTCTTTCCAGTTTCCCCAGGTTCTCGTGACGCAGCCCCGGAACGAGGCCGGTGAACCAGGCCCGTCCGGACCGCCGCTCATCGGCTTCGTCGGGGCCAAACTGTTCAGCATGGGGGGCCGAAGGAACCTGTGCAAAGTCGGCTGTGGCTCGTTCATAGGAGTCGTTCTCGCGCAAAAGCAGGAAGGCGCGGCACGCCTCAGCTCTCGTCCCGGCACACAATACCCGCCGGGCCGCCTCGATCCGCTGGTCGACCGCGCTCGGCGATACGTCGAGGCGAAGTGCGATCTCTTTCGACGAAAGGTGATGTTCGGCCGCGAGCTGCAGTGCCTCGAACTGCTTATCCGTCAATTCCGAAAGCGTCTGCGATTCCCTGAGCATCGCCGAGCCCGGTAACATCGTTAAGAATAATTACCTAGGATAAGAGCCAAGCCCGATTGGGCTAGCAGCGCGCTGAGTGGTGCCCATAAGGCGCTACTCTCATGATATGATCACCCTCGCCCTTCTCGAGGCTGCCCCCGTAGTTCCCGCTGGCCAACATTCGTCGGCACCCCCAGCGCGGTTTACGACGGTGACGGGCCGGTCTGCTGCTAGGAAGGTCCCCGCATTCGCTTGGCAGGCATCGCTGCCTGAAAGACAGGGGTCGTAAGTTCGCGCTGAACCTTTTGCCGTGAACGAAACGGGAAAACAGGCGAACAGATGAAGATTGTCCGGATCGCACGAGAAGGAAAACTGCCGTGTGCACGCAAGATCATCGTCTTCGGGAGGCAGGGGCCGGAGGTTCGAATCCTCTCTCCCCGACCATTTTCTTTGCCAAATACCGGTTGCCGCCCGGTGATGACGTGTCGGAAGGCCAAGGTGTCATGTACGGCCGCGGTATTGCATAGCGCGCGCTCAGGTTCGATATACGGGCCTCCACAGCGACTTCGGAGTTTCGACATCACCGCCATTTCCGATCGAAAGACCGGTTCCCTTGCATTGGTGAAACCGGAGCACGATGCGGGCGAGAATGCCGCGCGTCCGTTGGCGCGCGTCGGCGTGATCGGCAATCCCCGCAGCCATCGTAACAAGGGAGGGTTACGGCCGACTGGCCTACCCGAAGCGGTCATCTACAAGCACGAGCCGAGTTCGCGTCCGGAACTGTATCGCTATATGCGCGAGTTTAAGGCCGACGCCATCGACATGCTCGTGATCGACGGCGGCGACGGAACGGTACGCGACGTGCTGAGCGTTGCCCGCGACGTATTTGGACAAAACCTGCCACAAATCGGGGTGATCCCGTCGGGCAAGACCAATGCCCTCGCCTTCGATCTGGGCATACCGCGCGGCTGGCAGGTTGGCGATGCCGTCCGCGCTCATCAGGAAAATCGGACAAAGACTCGCTCGGCCATCGAAGTTCATTGGACTGACGGTCACCGCCCCAGCCAGATGGGTTTCATCTTTGGCCTGGGTGTATTCGGACGCGCGACCATGCTGGCACAGCGTGTTCACAAGCGTGGGATATTCAACAGCCTCGCGGTATTTTTTACTCTCGTCATCGGTCTGTTCAAGACCATGGTCGGGCGCGATTTGAACAGTTGGCGCCGTGGCGACATGGTTTGGCTTTCGGGAGATGGAGAGGGCAGTCGGGGCCGGCGCTTCTACATGATTTTTGGCTCTACGCTGCGACGGATGCCGTTGGGGCTGAAGCCGTTCGGACGCAAGCGGGACGGTATGAAGTTCCTGCTGATCGATGCGCCGCCCAAGGCATTGCATCGCTATGTTCTCCCGGTCCTGCGAGGTGCGGAGCGCACCGGATTGGAGGAAAACGGCTATCGCCGCCGCGATGTCGACCGGCTCACCATGCGGGTCGGAAAGAGCTTCGTGCTGGATGGCGAGCAATTCCCGGGCGGCACGATTACACTCAGCAAGAGCGAACCGATATCGTTCGTGGTGCCGGAGCCGTGCTGACCGACGCCGTCGACGACATGCTCTACACTCCTGTCGCTCCCGTTTTTCAGCAGGCGGCAATGCGAGTGGCGGATGAATGCGGAGCCGACGCCGTGCTCTTCTACGGCTCATCCCTGCGTACCGGAGATCGCGAGGGCGTAGCCGATTTCTATGCGCTGATCGACGATCAGGCTGGTCGTCGAGCGTCTTGGCGCTGGCCCATCGTCAGCTACCACGAATTCCCGATCGCAGGAGAGTGCATCCGCGCGAAGGTCGCCCGCCTTACTCTTGCGGAATTCGCGCGCGCTGCGACGGGGGCGAGTACGGACACCACGATCTGGACCCGGTTCTGCCAACCCGCCCGCCTTCCCTTCACCCGCGATGATGCGGTCGCGAATCGGGTTCGCGTCGCAATCGCCGACAGCATCCTCACCGCCAGCCGCTTCGCGGCCGCACTGGGGCCTCGCACAGGGACCAGTTCCACCTACTGGCTGAGCCTTTTCCAAGAGACCTATGGTGCCGAATTCCGCGTCGAGACAAAGTCGCGGGCCCATATCGTAGTCGCAAACGAACCGCATCATTTCGCTCGCATGCTACCCCTCGCGTGGCAGCGCCTCGGCCTGATCGACGTGGTTCCGCCCGAAGAGGATGCGGAGTTGGAACCCGAAATGAGCGACACCATGCGGCGGCACTGGTTGCGTCGATGGCGAACGCGTAAAAAACTGGGCAAGCCGCTCAATATCATACGGCTGTTTCGGGCCGCGTTCACCTTCGAAGGTGCGACTCGCTATGCCCTGTGGAAGATCGAGCGGCATTCCTGCGTGCGGATTGCCGCCACGCCATGGCGAGAGCGCCATCCGGTGTTGGCCGCTCCTGGGGTCCTCTTTCAGCTGTGGCGCCGCAAACGCTCGTGACGGGATTCGCGGCTCTCATCCTCGCTGGGGATCGCGGCGAAAGCGATCCGGTTGCGCAAGCGGCCGGCGTGCCGGCGAAAGCGCTGGCCGATGTCGCCGGCCGTCCTATGCTTGCCCGCGTGGTCGATGCCTTGCGGGAGGCGGGGGCGATCCGGATAGCGGTCGTCGCTTCCAACGAAGCCGTGATGACCTTGGCCCGAAATCTGGAATGCGAAACCATACCAGCGGCCCCAGGGCCTAGCGAGAGTGCCGCCCGCGGGTTCGCCCTGCTGGGCGCTCCGATGCTTCTAACCACAGCCGATCACGCCCTTCTCCGGCCGGAATGGATTTCCGATTTTCGCGCTGCGATCGACCCCGCAGCCGACGTTTCCGTCCTTCTCGCACGGCGTCAGGCGGTGGAAGCAGCGGTGCCCCAGACCCGTCGGACCTATCTCCGGTTTTCGGACGGCGATTGGTCGGGGTGCAACCTGTTCCATTTCGCCAGCGAACGATCGGTTGCCGCCTTCTCGCTCTGGCAGGAGGTGGAACGTGACCGCAAGCGCCCTTGGCGCATCGTACGGCGATTGGGGCCTGGCCTTCTGGTTCGCTACTTCTTGGGGCGCCTCGCCCTGTTCGACGCGATGGCGCATCTGGGCGAGCGCGCCGGGCTAAGAGCCGAAGCGGTGGCGTGCCCGCACGGGCTTGCGGCGGTGGATGTGGACAAACCCGAGGACCTGGCCCTCGTCCGCCAGCGCCTGGAACCCTAGACCGCGCCCTCGGCCAGCTGGTGCCGAGCTGCATATCGGTACAATGCGAAACCAAGCAGCATTCCGGCGATCATCGAGCCGGCGAACACGCTGACGCTCGCCCCCAAAGCGCCCATCGTCGGCATGAGCGTGAACATCGCCGCGAACTGGATGACCACTGCCGAGCCTCGCGCGAGTGTAGCCGTCACCGCGCGTTGTACCGAGAGAAGGATCGGTTCGAAGCTCGTCGCGGCGAGTTCGATCGCGCCGGCTCCCGCCAGCCACAGGAGATAGATGTAGCCCGTGCCGAAGGCCTTGCCTCCTACCAATTCCAATAATTCCCGCCCGAGAAGGGCGACGAAGATCATCACCACCGCAGCGGCGCAGAGGCATGCAGCGACAATTCGCAAAATTCCTCGCTTGAAGGCTTCGCGCGAGGCGGCCCTTATCGAGCGGACGATTTCCGGGAACGCGGCGCGGGTAAGCAGGATGGAAATCTTCGACAGCGCATTGGCAAGCTGCAGCGCCAGTCGAAAAGCCCCCGCCGCCGCGGGACCGGCGTAGCCCCCGACGAAGAGCACCGGTGCCTGGCGCGACGCGAGCCCCAGCGATGCCTGGAGGTTCGTACTGAACAGAAAGCCAATGATGCCGGGATTGCGTCTCCGCACCTGCTTCACGCTAAGCGGTGCCTTGAGGAGCGTCCGCAGGTCCTCCGTCCGCGCGACCAGGATCCAATAGGCAAGAAAGGTGAGAGCCTCCGCCGCTGCCCAGGCGCACAGAAAGCCCAAGAGCGAAGGTGCGAATGCCAGCGCCGCCAGCGCACCTATCAGACGGACAAGTGGTTGAATGCTATCGGCGAGCGCAGCGAGGTTGAACCGGTCGCGCAAGCGCAGGATGCCGATCGGGGTCTGACGCAGCGTGGCAAGCTGAACTATGGCATAGCCGAGCGCATAGGGCGCGACATCGGGAGCAAGTCCGAAGGGTCGGGGCCAAAGTGCGAACAACAGCAGGATCGCCGCGATACCCGTGATCCCGCTGACGAACTCCACCACGGTCGCCGCCTTCAGCAACTGGGCAGTGGCCTCATGCTTGCCGTTTGCCTCGTGGTGAACGCCGTAATTCACGATGATCTTCCACGTCTCAAAGCTCACCAGGATGGAGACCGTCTGTGCTGCCCCCGTGATCAGCGCGAACCGGCCGAAATCCGCCAGGCCCAGGGTTCGGGTCGCTATTCCCAAATAGACGAGCGACAGGACCGCCATCACCGCGTTGCTGGCCAACAACCAGCCGAGATTGCCGAAGACCGCCCGCAACCGGTCCCGGGCCGAAATCTGGATAGTCGTCTCGCTGGTCACTGGGCGGCGGCTTTCAGAATTTCGGTCGCCGCGCGTCGCGAGGCGGTTTTCGATGGGTTATGCGACACCGTATCTGAAAAGACCGCCTCCTGCTCCTTGCGATAAGGCGCGAGCCGCTCAGCGTAGAAGGGAAGAAGGCGCGCAAGTTCTTCCGCCGAAGTCGCGACATCGCCGCACTTCCAGGCGGGATAAGCATCCTCCTTCGAGGTTGGATCATGAGAAAAGGTGTCGAGAAAAAACACCGGTCGGGGCCGTATCAGAAACTCGTAAACCTGGCTGGAGACATCGCCGATATAGGCATCCGCACCGAGCGTGTAGCTCATATCGACGAGCCGGCGCCCCCCGGTGTCGATCAGGATATTTTCCGCTTCGCGCCATCGCTTCTCGATATCCGGTCGCAGCCGTGCGGTGCGATATTCGAGCGATATGTGCAGCTTCTTCCTGAACAGCATGATGTGCGGCGCGAAGATGAGATTGAAGGCCTGCCCGTCCCCATCCGCGAACCAGTCCAGCAGCGCGGGCCCCTCGCTGTACCAGCTCGACAGGAAGGGGTCGAAATGGGGATTGTAGACGAAGACCGGTCGCTCGTTCGCGAAGAAGCGCTCGCGGCGTGAGAGGTCGATCGTATCGAATTTGGGGTAACCTACGACGCGTACTCGCTCCTCCGCGGCCACGCCACGCGACACCATCTCGCGCGCGGTCTTCTCTCCGCTGACGAGGATAAGATCGAACCCGCCCTTGTCCGGATGATACGCCACGGCGCGATCGCCGGCCCCATGCGGGACGTAGACGAAGCGGGTGCCGCTCCTTGGAGCGCGCGCTCGCAGGCACGTTCGCTCCGCGCTGACGACCACGGCAGCGGCATTCAGGCGCGCCGCGTGGTAATCGAGCCTTCGAAGCCTGCGGACCGGGGCGATCAGGTTGGGAACCGCCAGTGCCGCCTCTCGCCAAGCGGGGAGCGCGAAATCGAACCACTCGACCTGGTCGCTCACCCCTTCCCCGAGCGCCGCACGCACCCGCGCCCGGATAGCGGGCGTGCTGCAGGCACACGTAATCGGGGTGGTGCGATCCAGTTCGCGCGCCGCTTTCGCAATTCCCGCGATATGCGCCACCTGATGCGGCGCATCATGGTTGAAGAGGAACAGAATCTCGCCGTTCATGCAACAGCGGTTGGTCAAACCGAGTGAAAAGCGCAAGTCTGCAGATCGGTCGTTCCCACCCCGCATTCATGCTGGATGCATGCCGGTTTGCTATAACCCGGACGCAAAACAAACCTTCTGAAGCAACAGGTGATCTACGACCATGCGTTACAAGTTTTACGGAGCCGGCGCGCTCGCAGCGGTTGCCGCCCTTCTCACCACGGCCAGTCCGGCGCTGTCGGAAACACGCACTCCCAACCGCCAGTGCACGGCGGGAGCGCCCTCCATCACCGTGACGGTGAGCGGTTTCAAGAACAATACAGGGACCGTGCGGGCCCAGCTTTACGGCCCGGATGCGAATGACTTCCTCGACAAGGGCGAATGGGCAATGCGGATCGAGGAGCGACGCTCCAGCCCCGGAACCATGCGCTTCTGCTTCCCCATCGACAAGCCAGGTCGCTATGCCGTGGCCGTCCGCCACGATGCCAACAATAACGGCAAATCGGACTGGAACGACGGCGGCGGCTTTACCGGCAATCCCAAACTCTCCCTGCTAGATCTAAAGCCCAAGTTTTCGGAGGCGGCGGTCACTGTCGGGAGCTCGCCGGTACGCGCGAATATCGTCATGCAGTACCGTCAGGGGCTCTCGATCAAGCCGATTTGATTGGCAAAACCAGCGCCAACCCGCTGGACCACGCGCCTCAACGCATGAGGTTCAGGAGATAATCTCCGTATCCGGATTTGCGCAGGGGCTCGGCGATCCGGGCCAACTGCTCCGAATCGATAAACCCGTTGCGCCATGCTATCTCTTCGGGACAACAAATCTTGAGCCCCTGACGCTCCTCGGTGATCCGGACATAGGTTCCGGCATCGAGGAGAGACGCGTGCGTTCCCGTGTCGAGCCACGCAAAGCCCCGCCCCATGATTTCGACCGACAGTGCTGAATCGTCCAGATACAGGCGATTAAGGTCGGTGATTTCCAACTCGCCACGTGCCGACGGCTCGAGATCGCGGGCTCGATCCACCACCGTCTCGTCGTAAAAATAGAGGCCCGTTACGGCGTAGTTCGATTTTGGATCGCTTGGCTTCTCTTCAAGCGAAACGACCTGCCCGTCGCTATCGAATTCAGCCACCCCGTATGCTTCCGGGTTACTGACATAGTAGCCGAATACGCTCGCTCCTGCATCACGGCGATCGGCGCTATTCAGCAGTTCCGCCAGTCCGTGGCCGTAGAAGATGTTGTCGCCGAGGACGAGGGCGCTGGGTCCCCCGCGAACGAAATCCGCCCCGATATGGAATGCCTGCGCCAAGCCATCGGGATTGGGTTGTACGGCGTAGCGCAGTTCCATGCCCCATTCCGAACCATCGCCCAAAAGCGCTTCGAACGCGGCAGCATCACCCGGCGTGGTGATGATCAGCACCTCGCGGATTCCCGCCAGCATCAGCACGCTGAGCGGATAGTAGATCATCGGCTTGTCATATACCGGCATCAGTTGCTTTGAGACACCGCGCGTGAGTGGCCACAGCCGCGTGCCGCTGCCACCTGCAAGGATGATGCCCTTGCGGTTCGATCTGGCCGGAACCGCCTTCCAGGATAATTCATCGGTCATGGCTTGCCCGCCTAGCCGGTTCAAACATACAGGAGCAAGGGGATAGGTTGAAAGTCATCATGTCTAGAGAGGAGCCTAATCTCGATTATACCGCTGCTAGGTATTAATAAGCGAACTGGGTCGCCGGTGGAAAACCGCCGATCCAAGTTTGATAAGGAAGATAGCAATCTCGAAAATGAGAGGAAAAGGTAGTCCATACGCCTAGCATTAAGAGTAGGGCGATATATGGGGCCACTATTACCGCGCGACGGAGATGCGGAATATGCAGATAGGGTAGCCGAGCGAAAATAATCGCTTGAATTGGTACGAGGTAATAACCGAGCCGATCGCCGATAACGGAAGAGGCTAGCAAAGTAACTGGTAGCGCGACCATCATCAGCGATCCTATCAGGACCAACCTATAAAGGTCGGGATCCATTAGTTTCCATTGCTTCCTTAGAAACAAGAGAAATCCCCCTCCGGTTAGAACGAGAAGCAGAATCCGGAAGATCGCGCCCGCGGCCTCCGAATCTCCTACGACATATCTGACCGTCGCGGTCTCTGCGGCTTGTGTCGACAAGAGAACAATTACTCCCGGAACCGCCAAGATACCGGCGATTGCCAGCCGCGCTTTCGTCACGTCGCCGTAAATAAGGGGAGCAAGCAGCAAAAATATAAGAGCGCTGGAATGAAATCCGGCAGCGAGTAGGACCAGAAAAACATACCGAATTAACCGGCGATCGACGAATGCTAAGAAAGCTCCGCAAATCAGCCCGATCGCAAGCCCCTGGCGAATTGCCGTTATGGGCATATTCATAATTAAGACAGGGAAAAGAAGAGTTAGGTATGCTAACGGATTTCTCTGACGTCTGGCCACCATGTGCACGCCAACAAAGAAAACGATGCTGCAAAGCACATTGATCCAAGGATAGGGTATTCCGAGTGAATACTGGAACGCTAGGATGTTTACCCAAACAGGCTCGCTGTCGGAAATTAATCTTTCGAACGGATAACTGCCGAAGACACGGTATTGGTTATAGTATCCCGACCAGTCACAACCTACCTCAAACCTAAATGCGACAAAGACGAACAAGCCAAAGATCGCGAACCAATATGCCCGCTTGAAGCGCGTCACACTTAATATAATGAGGGCGATATAGGTAAGTAAGTAAACCACCCTAAATCAACCCATAACCTGCTTCAGAAGACACGCAACTTTCGGCCCCCATACCGAAAGACTATATTGTTTCTCTACCTTCTTCCGCCCTTCCACTCCCATCTTATGTCGCAAGTCGGGGTCACGTAAAAGTACTGTAAGTGCCTCTCGCCACTCTGCCGGTGACGAAGCCAGGAAACCATTTACTCCATCTTCTACAATTTCCGCGTTAACTCCCACAGGCGAAGCAACGACTGGCAATCCGCTTGCCATGTACTGGATGAGTTTATACCCACACTTTCCTCGGGACCACGGGGTATCAGTGAGCGGCATGATGCCGATGTCCATCGAGCGCAAACGCGTTGCCTCTTCGCTTTCCACCCAGGGAATGGTATCAACCAGCGCGTCGCCTGACGCTTCACCTCCGACCGCATGAATGCGCGCGTTCTCCAGCTTGGCGATCTCAGCCAAGGTGGGGATCAAGGGGACCATATACTCACGCCAAGTGCTAGGAGAACCGATCCACCCTATCACGGGATCGGATTTATAGTCGCTCGCGGACTTGCAAGCATATCTCTTCATATCGACAACAGTTGGAACGATCTCCACCCGTTGAGCACCCGCAGCATGGGCCCGTTCCGCGAGATACTCGTTGCCTGCCGTGACCAGGGACGAACTTTCCATCAAGCGGTCCACCTTAGATCCCAGGAGCGAACGAACCGCAGCCTTTCGATGCAGATCATACCGGTGGAATATCGCGTCGTCGCAATCGACAACTCGCGGCACCTGCCGAGGAAGGAGACCGGCCTCGATCGCCCACGGCAACCAGGGGAGTGATTCAGATTGGATCCATAGAAGATCATTAGCCGAACGAGATAACAACTCGGAACCACGACCGACGTAAGATCGGAACGCCGAAACAAACGTATCACGACCGCTGTAGAGCTTATCGAGGTAGTTCTCAGAAAATAAAGGAGAGAACTCGCTTTCTATGCCGGCCGTCTGGAGCTCCTCCCGATACTGGAGGAAGCGCAGACGGCTTGACGCTCCATTTCTGCTGTACCGGGCCAGCATTTTGACCATCATATCACGAATTCTCGCTTTTGAGAGCCTGTTGGTACACTTGCAGGTACGCAGCGGTTCCGACATCTAGCGAGTAAATCTCTTCAGCCGCTCGGCGGCAGCGATCCGAAACCGCAGGATCGCGAACCATGCGCAAAACCTGGCTGACCGCGTCATCTATACCAGCTTCGCTTTCATCCTCGAGCAATACGCCGACATTGTATTTCCTGACGATTTCCGCGACATCGCCGATCTGTCCATTGGTAAGGACTGGCAAACCGCAAGCGAGAGCCTCGCCCATTCTCACAGGAGATCGACCGATCTCTGAAGCGGCACCCGATGAATAGAAGAAAATAGACAGATCGTGGCACCTTAATACCTCGTGCATGTCGCCCGCCGTCACTGCAAATATTCTCAAACGATCGGAGAACGTTCGCGCGCCATCGAATGCGCTCATAACCTCCTCAGGTGGCGACGTAGTCACGATTTCGAATTTCGCGTCTGGGTATCGCTTGGCTAAATTCGCGAATGTACGAGCGAGCAAGTCCAGCCGAAACCACCCCGTGGTTATCGATCCATGACACCCAAACAAAAGCGGCCTTTCCGACGTCCGTACGGCGGGCTGGAAGCGCTGAAGGTCTGCACTTCCCGGAATGACGTGAACGCGTCGCTCCTCAAGCATCCCAGGATGCTCTTCATCGAGCCAGTCAATTGCCGCATGGGTTACCGAAACGACAGCTGCGGCGTCGCGTAGCAACCGTCCTTCCATTCGCACAATCTGACGATACGCCCACGTGTCTCGCTTGGCGCGACCCGAGGTTATAAGTTCCTCGGGCCAGAGGGATCGCATATCGAATACGTACGGAAGGCCCATCAAGCGATTAACTGCCCAAGCCGCCGTTGCGGGAATGTATGATCGCGCGTGAATCAAGTCCGGCCCGTCGCGCAATATCTCTCGAAAGACCGCAGCGCACAGAGTTGCGAGATTGAGCGCTCCTGCTAACCAGCGCGGACGATTTCGATACTGCAACCTTACCCAGCGTATGCCATGGTCCCGGCAGAATTGCCGTACCCCAACGCTTCGTGCTTCGCCCTCCTCGTCTCCGCCACGTTCGAAGGAAATCAAGGTGATAGTGTGGTCTCGCGAGAGACCGCGCAAATAGGAGAGCACCTGCGTGAGACCGAGCGGTTCCAGCATCCCAGTCCGGCTCAGATACAGTATCTTCGACATCGGCGGCTCTTGGAGAGAGGACGGAACCGAGTCAACCATCCCCCCGTCGCCAGCCGATCGCTCCCGATCATTCCTGGCATTCGCTCAAAAAATCGGTGCGTCCAAGCGACCTACGGGGCACAATCAACTGGGTCAAAAGCTATGAGGCGA
This sequence comes from Erythrobacter sp. LQ02-29, assembly GCF_022576075.2. Classification (NCBI taxonomy): domain Bacteria; kingdom Pseudomonadati; phylum Pseudomonadota; class Alphaproteobacteria; order Sphingomonadales; family Erythrobacteraceae; genus Erythrobacter; species Erythrobacter sp. LQ02-29. The sequence continues at coordinate 2,391,358 of NZ_JANCNT010000001.1, forward strand.
CCGAATAACCTTTAAGCTTTGCCAAAGAGTATCCGGGAAAAATGGCGCTCCTCTTCTAACGAGCCGAACCTCCCATGAGCAGCCTCGGGACAATGAGTAACTTCCCCAAGATAGAGCTGACCTTCGCTGACAAAGAAATCGACCCTTACGAACTCGAAAAGCTGCGATATCTTTTCGGCCCAACTGAGCATCTCTGGAAGGCAACTCGGCCGCGGCACCGGATTGCCTCGAGGAAAGTTGTAAGTGATGTCGAGCAATTCCCATGTTGGACTATAGATATTACGCCTATGGGCAGAGTGCCTGCTCAAATCTACTTGTATTAATTTCGCTAAGCCCTCGAAGCAAAACACCTTATAATCGATAATATCCGGACCATCGGGAAGCATTTCTTCACATATAAGTCTACGCCGCAAATTCTTATAATTACGCTGGCGGGTTTCCCTATATATATCACGGGTAAGAGCCCGGGAGGCCTTGGCGAGATTTTCTCCAACTATCTTATCGCCTGTGTCGAGGTAAATAACATCGCCATTGCTGTGGGCTGGCTTTATCACGCATGGCTGGCCAGCCGTGAAAGAAGCGATCTGGTCACGACTTTCGAGAAAACCCAAGGTTTTGGGGAAACGAGCATCAGCAATTATGGTCTGTGCAAAGCTCTTAACCATGCCTTTGTCAGAAGATACCTGACGCATGACGTCTTCAATCTCATCGGACACCTTGAGTTTGAATAAATAGTCATTAAAAAGAACATTCGGCTTCGAAGGCAAGCGAGAATGAGCAACATAAAACTTTATCATGGAATAAACATAATCCCCGTATTTTCCAGTAGGAAAATTGCTCAAAAAGCGCCTTAGAATATTTTTCATATATTTTTATTCTCTTCAAATACACAAATTATGCTTGGAGACTCAGTATACGGCTTCGAGAGCCCTATCCAAATCGTTGACATTAACATGAATATCAGAATTTAAAGTTCTTTTATATCTAGGTGTGCTTTGGCTGCATTGAATAAATGAGTAATTCAGGTTCATTGCGGCAGAAAGCCTAACATAGCACGCATCATGTCTGAGCGAGTTGCGGCCCCTATGATAATCTAAGACCCCGTTTCTGTATGGCAGCAACTCGATAACACTGGAACCTGGCTGCATGAAGAGCGCATTTGATAACCCGGCCCCGTGTATGCTGACGAGAACTCGTGACTGGTTAAACAGGATAACCTGATCGCGAAAGCTCAACTCTTCCGCATATACAACTTCAAACCCCTTTTTTATTAAACTCGAAGTTACTTCTTCTTCATTAATTACGTATCGCGAACGAGAGCGGGCCCTTGATACATATATCTTCCGGGATGGCGTGTTTTGCGGAACCTCGAAACTCTTGAGAATATGCTGCCGAAGGTTCCGCAACACGCTGGGGGCCGTTGTCGCTATATAATCAGGGCAAGTAGTCAAAATTGGATCGATAAGCCTAACGTTTTTGCCCCCGGGGAAAAACTCCGGATCTTTTTGCCCGACTGCGGCGAGAGATTCCAGAAAGGGCGCATATCGCGGTGTCGGCAACAGCGCAGTCGCGTCGGGAAAAGCTTGCTTCAACAGCAGCGCTCTTGGAAGTCCCTCTGTAAGCCAATGATAATAACCAGTCGACCAAGCTGAATGAATGATGCCGTACTGCCCGTTCCCGCGAGCAGGCGATTCAGAACCGCGCGTAGCTAACGAAGCGATTGAAATCGCATTGATCTGCAGGAAGGAATAAAGGCGCTTATACAAAGTGTGTTTCGTGAGACGAAGGCTGGGATAAACGGCGGCTGATCGCGTGATTGTGAAGCGGCCGCTTGTTTCAATGACCCGCGGATAATACGGCGTGTAGTCAAGCGGCTCGAACACCTCGCTGAACTCGCGCGGCGCAACACTCGACAATCTTAGGGGATCCGGGTCACCCCGGAAACGCACGCTGGACCATTTAATGCTCATCGAACGCCTCTATCAATGATCCTGCCTCACTCGTTCGCCGTCGAGAAGCGGATCGTGGTTCGCGCTGTATCATACCAAGCGCGGCAGTCTGTTCGCGCAACTTCAACCGGAAGGCATCGACTCGTGCATCTGAGAGAACGCATCGAGCAAATCCGTCGTGCTTACCACAGATCGGGCGACTGTGGCAGAACGCTCGATCTTAGCCACGAGCTCGCGCAGTTGATCTTCATCAATGACTTGGCAGGAAAACGCATCCTCACAATCAGTCGTGCTATAATAATCTGAAAATTTAAAGTCGCCGCCAAGTAATTTGTCCGAGAACGTAGCCCGCACATTTGGTATGCCGTATGCATCCGAAAGGATTAACCCGTGAAGCGAGGACGAGATAACACGACGACAAGCCTTGAGATCCGTCACGAAATCCTCGGGCTTCTGCCTCACATCGATCACCTTGACGCCGGCAATCTTACGCGACAAATTCAGCACAAGTTCCAGGTCTTCGAAATGAGGAACAATTCCGCATTGATGTTCGACTTCGACGGGAGGGTTATAAAAGTCCGGCATTAATATTGCTGGATCGCCCAAAGGCACGCTGGGGCTGACCCCACAAGCTTCGCTCAGCATGCTTCGTGTCAACTTCCCACGCAATGCAAAGACCTTGGACGGGTCCAGCGCTCGGTCGGGAACCTTGCCATCGATCGACCCCGAGCCCCAAACGTAGCTCTGCCGATTAGCTGATCCAATCACGCTCCCTATAGCTCGTACGTGCGGAAACAGCGTAGAACGTGCCCGGTAGATTGGCCGACCCGCAAGCTTCGGGATCATGTAGGGGTTGAGAAGGTCACCTACGTTACTCGTGCGCGCGAAATACACTACCGGGATCGCCGAAGAATGAACGACTCGGTTAAGGAGATCAGTCCCAACCCGACGGAACCGCGCAATCATTCTGATGCTCCCGACCGAGCCATACCTCTGGTCAAACGCCAGTATGCCCGAGCCTTCGCATGCCATGGAGCCTGCATAAAGGTCACTTTGCGGGCGATTGCGAAAGCATTCTCACCTTGCCACAGCCATTGAAAGCTCTTTCGCAAACAGAACTCGGTGCGGGCCCAGTCGGTTGTCAGTTTAAGGGCTCTGCTTTCGATCATACCTTCATGAAACGCGTATTTGGCGTCCGCGAGGTACTGGTCCCGTAGTGGCTCAAGCGGCATGACAGCTAGCCGTTTCCTGGCTGAAAGATTGTTGTCGTGAATGCGTCGCTGGATAGACGCTTTGGACACCGCCCTGCCTTCTCCAGCAAACAGGCATCGGAGCATCAGCGTGGTATCCTCAGTCGGACAATCTGGAGATAGATGGGGAAACAGCCGCAGCGTTTCGGTTCGGTAGGTTCTCGACGCACCGACTGGCCGCCGATCCGACTTTACTAGGTAGGAGCCCAAATCGAACTGCACGTCTGAATAAGAATGAATGCGCCCTGTCGCGTTACCGAGATCATCTATTTCGGCATAACCAGTTTCCAACACGGTAACACGATCATCATCCGCAAACACTTCAACAGCGGTCGATACCCGATCCTCGTGCGAGATGTCATCCCCAGCGGCGACAGTTAAAAGTTCTCCGCTAGCCAAGTCGATGACTTGGTTGACATGTTCAGCGACGCCGAGGTTTTTCTTGTTCTGGCGCAAGACAAGCCGATGCGGCCCATCATAAGCTTCAGCCATATCCTTCATTATGGCGAACGTATTATCGTTCGAGCAATCGTCTGAAAGGATAATTTCGAGCGGCTGATATGTCTGCGACAGCGCCCCAGTTATAGCCTCACCAATGAACTCCTGCTGATTGAAGGCGAATAGCGCGAAACTGACAAGTGGTTTTTCCGACATCTTTGCGGTGTCATCCATCAATCAGATACCGGCCAGCGAACGAAGGAATAGAAGCGGAACATCGGCGCCGTGTAGCGACTCAAGCCTACCTTCTCCAGCAGTATATGCCCTCCAACAAAGCCAGTCACGAGAGATGAGACGATGGCGGAAATCCCGCCGGCAAGGGGGAAAGTGAGCGAGAGAGCCAGCACCCCGCTCCCAATGACGATCGATATAGCGAGCAATTTCATCGATCGCCTCTCGAAATGAAAGTCTGCAATCCGTCGTGCCATCGAAAGAGCCGTAAGGAAATAGATTGCGTAGCAAATCAAAAATGCAATACCCGCAAAATCAACCCCGTAGCGAGGCAAGAAAACGTAACACAAGAACACAAATGGAATTAAAAAGGAAGCCTCCATCAAGAGGTACATACGGGATCTCGCGGCTGCGACCACTGATATACTCAAAGACCAACTCGACAACTTCAATATATTTCCTAACGTCTGCCACTGGAGGAGAGTGACTGCATCATCGAACTGATCAGAATAGAGGATGCGGATTGCCAGAGGTGCGAGCCCGATAAGTGCTATGAGGATAGGGGTCCCTATCAGGAGCCCAATCTGAAGTTGTTCGTTCATCAGGCTACGCGCCTGATCCCTGTCTTCTATGATTTCAGCCAGACGTGGGTAATAATCCATGCTCATGGCATTGAGCATGAAGCCCACATAGGTGACGGTAATTCCCCAGGCAGCTGCGAATTGTCCGGCAGCGTCTAACCCGAGGTCGCTAGCTATCTTGCCCCTTACGAGAAGCAATGTTCCTGAAGAAGCCAAACCTCCAATCATGAAGCCTGCCCCGAGTTGGACCATCGGCTTCCACACCGTGAGGATATCCGCGGGCCTTCTTGCAACCCGCGTGGTCGGCGGAGGAAGGCGACGAGTGAAGTAGGAGGCCACAAGTACGGCCGTAAGTGGTTGCGCGATTACCAGCGCTACCAAGCCGTCCATTCCGAACATCCAAATCGCGCAAATCCCTACGAGGGTGCCAGCCAAAGCACCCAAGACGGTGACGCGACCTAAATCGCCGATGCGTCGCAGCCCTCGTAGTAACGCGGTCTGCGATGCGGAAAGAAGACTAAGGAAGATCGCTATTCCGACGAGACCAACTTCCGTACCATAGCCCGGTCCGTCGAAAAGAAAGTTCGAGATAGCGTCCCGGAATATCCAGACGAGCGCCATCGCGAGAACGCCTTGGAGCGCATTCGCCCACAAGATCACCCGCCTGACGAGGTCTACCTCCTCCGCAGTGCCTTTGCTCTTCGCAATCTGTCGGACCCCGGAACTAGATAGTCCCAACCCCGCGAGCGTCACGCCCGTGGTTTGAAGGTTCGTATAGATGCTCAAGACACCCACACCGGGGGGGCCGAGCAACAGGGCGAGCACCTTCATGCGAATGATCGACAGGACGATTCCGATGGCTTGTGTGCCACCGGTAACCGTCATCGCACGTAAGATCCCTTTCGCGGAAATCAGTCGTTCCCCTGAAAGGACCGTGAGGCTTCGACGACCTTCGTGATATCCTCTTCGCTCAGATGCGGACCGATAGGGAGGCTCAAGACCTCTCGTGCGAGCAGCTCGCAATGAGGGAGCGTTCCGGCAGCAATACCCAAGGTGGCGTACGCCTGCTGAAGATGAGGCGGAATAGGATAGTGCACCAACGTTCCGACCCCCTTGTCATCCAAGAACTTAGTGAACGCTTCGCGACCTTGGCTCCGAACGACATAAAGGTGCCACGCGGGTTCCGCCCAAGCTGGAACGTACGGAACAATGAGGTGGGTATTCGACAGGCCCTCGGTGTACCTAGCCGCTACCGCGCGCCGCCGCTCTGTCCATTCATCGAGGTATGGAAGCTTGGCACGCAGGATGGCAGCCTGGAGGGGATCGAGCCGCGAGTTGACGCCAGGCACCTCGTTCACATATTTTTCCCGGCTCCCGTAATTGCGCAACAGCCGAACCCGGTCAGCTAGATCCTTGCGGTTGGTGGTGATCGCCCCGCCATCACCCATGGCCCCGAGATTCTTTCCGGGATAGAAGCTCCAGCATACGATGTCGCCATGGGCACCGATCCGCTGGCCTTTGTATCGCGCACCATGCGCTTGAGCCGCATCCTCCACCACCGCCAATCCATGATGCCTGGCAATGTTCAGAATTGGATCGAGGTCGACGGGTTGTCCGTAAAGGTGGACCGGCAAAATAGCTTTCGTAGCAGGGGTGATCGCGGCTTCAATAAGGCCGGGATCGATATTGTAAGTCTCTAAGTTGGGCTCGACCGGCACGGGATACGCACCCACCGCGGATATCGCTAGCCATGTGGCGATATATGTATTGGAGGGCACGAGGACCTCGTCACCGGGTCCCACTTCCAATGCGCGTAGGGCAAGAATGAGGGCTTCAAGTCCGTTCCCTACTCCGACCGCTTGCTTGGCATCGCAGAAGTCGGCCCATTCTGCTTCGAACGCATCGACTTCGGGTCCGAGCACATACCAACCACTTGCAAGAACGCGCGAGACCGCAGAGTCTATATCGACTTGCAGCTCGCGATAGGCCGCGCGCAAATCTAAAAACGGAACGGTCATGACCCTGCCCTCAGTGCCTGCTGAAACTCGCCATAGTCCCTATAGTAGTCGCCTTCATCATAGGGGTGGGAAGCCAACACCATGCACACGGCGCCTTGGCTGAACGAGTCCATCTCGCGCCAGATCATATTCTTGATGTGCAGACCCCTTCGCGGATCTCTCAACCAATATTCCGTCTTGGAAAAACCGTCATCGACCTTCATCCGAAAACTGCCGGACAACGCGAATACCACCTGTTCCAGTTCTCGGTGTGCATGCCCGCCTCGCTCGGCATCTACTGGCACGTTGTAGAGATAGTAAACTCTCGCGATCGAGAACGGCACATGATTGCCTCCCTCTACGAATGTGAGATCGCCTCGAGGATCGTGAATCTGCGGAAGTTCGATCTCGCTAACGGAACTGTTTAAGGAATTCATAGCGATATGTTGGCCTCTACCATCGTTCAAAATTCTCGGAGCTAGATGTCATTCCAGAAAAGTCTGACAAGTTCCGCCGGTAACGCGTCGCCATGCGCGATCCTTACCGCGCAGCTAGAACGTACTCGTCGGTCGCACAACATCCGTCTCACGGATCGTACCACACCGGCCTAACCGGCGTTCGCGCGAATTGGCGGCGAGCGATACAATCCACTAGCCCCCCCTCATCTTCATAGATAGGACGGGGATCCGCTAAAAATGAGGAAATCATGTCCGATCTTCACGATACCGCGATCATTTCTCCGTCAGCCAAGCTAGGCGCCAACGTTTCCGTCGGCCCCTTTGTGATCATCGGAGATGCCGAGATTGGGGACGGCTGCGTTATCCACTCGCATTGCGTTATCGGCGACGGCGTCGCATTGGGTCAGAAGGTTGAAGTTTTTCCGGGCGCGCTGATCGGCCGTGAACCGAAAGGTGCAGGGGCCACCGCCCGTCAGCCGAGCTTCGAGCGCAAGATTGAAATCGGCGATTCCTGTTCGATAGGCCCCCATAGCGTTATCTACTATGATGTAAAAATAGGCGATAGCACCCTCATCGGTGATGGTGCTTCTATCCGGGAACAGTGTTCAGTAGGCTCGCGCTGTATCATCAGCCGGTACGTCACCATCAACTATAACACTACCGTGGGAGACGACGCGAAGGTTATGGACCTGACCCATCTGACCGGAAACATGGAGGTAGGCTCTGGCGCATTTGTAAGCACACTGGTCGGTAGCACCAACGACAACGTCATCTCTCTTGGTTACGGGGACCACATCGTAGGGCCAAAAATCGAACCGAACGCGACCGTGGGAGCAGGTAGCATCCTTTTGCCCGGCGTACGGATCGGCACTGGAGCTTTGGTTGCTGCCGGCTCTACGGTCACAAAAGATGTCGATCCCGATACCACGGTTTTTGGCACTCCGGCACGCGCGCGCCAGCGTTCGAAGGATGAGAGCAAGTAGGCTGCACAATAAGCGCATCGGCTCGCCCCGAGCCAATCATGCCGGTCTGTTTTTCGCGCTCATACATTGGGCGATCGCTTCGCGATAAGCGTCGACTACGATCGTCACATCGAACTCGCGCTCCATCTTGGTGCGCCCCGCCCTGCCCATCGCGTAGCGAGCTTGCGGCGGGAGAGCGGCGAAATAGCGCATCGCTCGTGCGAGATCGCCAGCATCGCGCGGTGCACAGAGATAACCGGTGGTGGCGTCATCCACGATGCTTCGGCATCCAGGAGTGTCGGTGGTGATAATCGGTTTCCCCATTGCCGCAGCTTCTATGAGCGATCGCGGCGCACCTTCCGGATAGTAGGACGGGAGGACGATGCAATCGGCCTCATGCATCTCGGAACGTACGTCGGAACTGGTACCGAGATATTCGATCCCGTGCGTCTCTTCCCAGCCCCGGATTTCAGCGCGCGAAATCGCCGAGCGGTACGCTGAACCCGCCTCCCCAAGGACTTGAAAACGGGCGGTAGGAAGCTCCTTGCGCATTACGCGGGCCGCTTCAGCATATTCCGCGACACCCTTCTCCCGTAACAACCGAGCTACCATGAGGAAGACGGGACCCTCGGATACAATGCGTTCTGCAGCATCGGGGGAGGGAGAGAAGCGTTCGAGATCGATCCCCGAGCCGGGCAACATTCGCACCTGCTCATCTCTGATCATGTCATATTTTAGGAAGAGATCCCGATCCTGGTCATTCTGAAAGAAAACCACCGGGCATTTCCGGAAGGCTGAGCGGTACAATCCTATCGATGCCGCCTTAAGAAAGCTGCTCGATTGAAAAGCGGTACCCAAACCGGTGACGTTCGGAATGAAGGGCAGGTTTCCTTTGGAAGCCGCCATCGCTCCGAAAACGTTATTCTTTATTGTGAATCCAAGGATCACATCAGGCTGGATCTTATCCAAGTGCGCTCGGAGTCGTCGGAGGAAGGCAAGTTCTGCAACGGGGTTCAGCCCCTTGCGATCCATACGCAGCGGAGTGAACTGGCAGCCTAGTCCTTGAATTTCCGGGACGTAGTCGTCCTCGGGCGCGAGAATATGCACTTCGTGGCCATCGGAGAGAAGCGCCTCGACGAGCGGTCGCCGGAAATTCCAGATATTCCATGTTGTATTGACTGTCAGGCAGATTCGCGTGGCACTCATTGGCTAGGGGCTCCGCCAAACTCGAAAAAGATGTTTCTGGTAAGCCTTCTGTGAGAGGCCTGGGACGCCGCTACCGGACTGTATCAACTCTGCCAAGGGAAGCGCCGGGGTCGTCCTGCAAAAGCGGCTCAATAGGAAGGTACACACTCTGCACCACGCGCATCCGCTTGACCAAACGTCACTTTCACCATACCGCCCGACGCCTTGGGTCAAGCACTCGGGGCTGGCAGGACGAAGGAACGCAAAGGTGGGGTAATGCGTACCGCCTGCCATATTACAGGGCCCGAGCGGTCATAGCTATGGGACTGGTAGTGAGCAAAATCGTGCATAACAGGGCGGCCCCACCCGATCCGTCAAATCTCTCCGATACCGGTACGGAGCAAGCGCAGGCGGACTTCGATGGGTCTCACGCTTCGCTCTGGTTGGACGCAGAGGCCGCCAGCCCGGATACGGTCGATTATTCCGATCAGCGCAATTTCGCGCATCAAGGGCTCCTAGATAGATTTCGCGTCCAATTACCGATCGCGGTACTCTTTGCCGTGTTGGTACAGTTGATCTACGGGCAGGTTTTGCTCGGCGTACCGCTCGGCGAAAGCCCGGCGCGTAATGCGATTGTGACAACCCTCATTGCCAACACGATCAGCATGTTGAATTATCGTCAGCTGCGCCTTTTTCCAGGAGCGCGCCGGTTCGCCTTCCTCCTGCCCGCGTTTCTACCAGTGTATGGTATCTCGGCCCTGTTGCTCTTATGGCTTCGGCTTCCGTACAGTCTCTCTCTCATTTTGGTCGGCTTCGCCACATGCATTGGCCTTGCAGCCGTGTTTAACGTATTTGTCCGCAGCGCTAAGCGAACCCCGCTGCTGATGATTCCGTCACCCAAAGTAACCGCTCTGCTCAATGAGCTGCCTCGCATTTCGCACAGCATGTGCGTCGATCCATCGGTCATCACCCGTAGCAAAGCGACAGTTGTTGCTGATCTACATGCCGATCTTTCTCCAGAATGGGAGCGTGCGATTGCGGCGGCAGCTCTCAATGGATCGACGATCTACCACGTGAAACATCTGCGCGAATCTTTGACGGGCCGGGTCCGGATAGACCATCTCAGCGAAAACAGCGTGGGTACCCTGAAACCCAATGAGTTTTATTTCTTTTTCAAGAGCGCCATCGAGCGTCTCGTTTCGACGATCGCACTCATTCCGGCCCTTCCGATCATTGCCGTAGCAGGACTCGCTATCAAACTGGAAAGCCCGGGTGGCGCTATTTTCCGGCAAACGCGCGTTGGTTTTCGCGGGAAGCAGTTCACGATCTACAAACTTCGCACGATGGTACAACCGTCCGTAAGCAGCGGTGAGCGAGAGGATGCCATTACCAAAGCGAACGACCCAAGAATTACGCGTCTAGGTAGGTTCCTGCGTAAAACGCGTATCGATGAACTCCCGCAACTGTGGAACGTGATCAGGGGCGATCTGAGCCTAATCGGTCCACGTCCTGAAGCGGTGCCGCTGTCCGAGTGGTACTATCAGCAGCTGGATTTTTATGCCTACCGACATATCATCCGGCCTGGCATCACGGGGTGGGCTCAGGTAAATCAGGGACACGTTGCAGACCCGACCGCCGTTGGCGCAAAGCTACAATACGACTTTTATTATATTAAAAATTACTCGTTATGGCTTGATGCCTTGATTATACTTAAAACAGTCGGGGTGGTTTTCAGCGGGCGCGGTGCACGCTGAAAGGTGGCCTTGGAAAGTTCAGCGAATTACCTTTATCGGCGCGATGGTGCCAGACACCCTGCGGCCGTCCGACCAAACTCGCCCATCGATCGCTATACGGGCTATAGGGCAGTTCTGGCCCGACGCCCTAAACTGCAGGCGCATTGGAGAAGGACCAAAATCGGACTTGGCCAATGTCTGGCCGTTCGTCAGGCATGTCACCTTCAGCGATAGCGATGATAGCGAGTCTGTCGGTTGCAAGTCGTGTTCCAGCAACAGACCGCGCACTCCATCACCCAGGGCAAGCGATCGTTCCGCCAATTGCCCGCCGAAGCCCGGCCGGACAGAAATTTTCAAATCCGGGTCACGCGCGCTGTTGCGCGCATAAAGCCCGCGCTCGTCAGCGAATTTCCAGTCGAGCGGCGGCAAGTCGTTCCGCCAAGAAAGGCTGTCAGCAGAGCCACTTACTGCAGAATCCCCATCCGGCCGGACGAGCTTATAAATGCGCGCTGCGTCTGCGAGACGTCCTGCCTTTATAAGAGCGGACATTATGTCCCGATCCGTTTCCAGCGTAATTGTCGAACCTCGATTGAGGATTGTGCGCAAAGCCACCATTTTGTCAGCTACTGACCTATCAGCCGCGGCGCGCTGCAGAAAGGCGTTGACCCATTTAGGGTGCTGGGACAGGATTTCACCGAATACCCGCACGGATCCGGGTTGTTTGAGCAACTGCACCATCAAGGGCATGATTTGCGGGGCCAAGCCAGGACGAATCTGGAGCGTCGTATCCAAAACGCGTAGCACCCCGGCGATGTCACCGGTACGGCGGTATTCTTCCAACAGAGCACTGTTTAGAAGGCTCGATCGACGGGATAGAACGTTGCTCGCCAATACTGCCTTGAGTCTCGCTTCGACGGGCATTCTGGTCGCAAGTACAGCTTGAGCATCAACTGCGAGCGGATCGTATCGAGCCGCCCTTATTGCGTAACCTTCCGCCCTTCCCCGCAACTCCGAGGAAACAGGCTGCGCCGTTCCAGCGGGAGCAAGCGCGGCTCGTTCCAACGACCGTGCGATGTTCTCGTTCGCAGACGCGCTGATCGGTGAAATCTGTGTGGCCAAAACTGGCGCACTTTTGGCTAACACCAGACCAGCCGTTTGGGCCCCCGCCGCAAACGCCAACACAGCTCCAAGGGCTATCACCGCGCCCGATAGCAAAAGGCCGCGCGCCGATACCGATTTCCGTACTTCAGGCATCGTCCGGAACACGGTCTGGGCCGTAACCATAGCCATAGCCATAGCCATAGCCATAGCCGTAGGCCTCGTTTCGGCTGTCGAGTTGTGTGACGACGGCACCCAGCATCGGTGCGCGTGCACTGCGCAGGCGCGAGAGGGCATGTCGCACTGAACGGTTGGTTCCTACGTTAGCCTGTACGACATAAATGACGCCATCCACCGAACGCGATAGCTCCGGAGCATCGGCGAGGCCCAGAACAGGACCGCCATCCACTACGATAACGTCGTAGGTTTCCTTGAGCTTCTCTAGGAAGCCTTTCGGTCGCGGTCCCGCGAGAAGTTCAACCGGATCCTTCGGTGGCCGCCCCGCTGGGATGAAATCCAGTCCATAGCGTTCATCGCGGACGATGGTGGGAGCATCAACAGCGCCAGCAAGAAACTTGCTTAATCCGTCGCGCGCCGATCGCGCGCCGAGCATGTCCGAAAGCCCCATTCGCCTGAGATCGAAATCGATGAGTACAACCTTTTTACCCGTTCGCGCCATAACCTTGGCGATCGCAAGGGACGATAGCGTCTTCCCCTCGCCCGGACGGGTACTGGTCACCAAGAGACTGATCGGACCGTCGATATCCATGGCATAGCCTACCGATGTACGGACTGACGAATATGCCTCCGAAAGTGCGGAATACGGGTTCGTCAGTTCCTCGCCTATGTCGTCGGTATCGATCGAAGGGATCAGGCCAAGCACAGCAAGGTCGAACTCCCGTTTGACGTCAGCGGGATCGCGTATAGTTCGATCTGCCAAATCGAGTATGTAAACTGCGCCCGCAGCGGTCAAAAGACCGAGAACCAGAGCGATCAGAAGGTTCAAAATCAACGAGGGCGAATACGGCGAAACTGGCCGAAGCGCTCGTTCAATCAACGTCACGTTGTTGGTGCCGGTCCCTACGACACCAAGTTCTTTGTACCTGCCGAGCAAGGCATTATAAAGCTCGCGGTTCGTATTAACTTCGCGTTCCAGTATCCCATATTCCACACCCTGGTCCTGCTGCGTGAGAAAACGAGATTTCGCGGCATCGTACTGTTCGCGAAGGCCCTGCTCTTCCCTAAGCGCTTTGCGGTACTCTGCCTGACGCAGGCTGCGCTCGACGCTACCGGCGTTACCAAGAGAGTTCCGCAAAGATTCGATCTCGGCTCGTGCAGCCTTGACCTTCGGATTGTCTGGCCCGAGCGTAGCGTTCAAGTTTGCCAGTTCTGCTTGTTTCTGGGACAGGGCGCTGCGAAGCGCCGCGGCTCCCCCATCGGAACCCGCACCGGGACCCGCGCTCATGGCACTTTCCGCGGCGATCCGACGGCTCGTAGCCTGACCTAGCGCTTGGGACAGCGCCCCAAGTTCCTGCGAGACGAGCGTCTGGCGGCTCGTTCCACCATCGTCCGCCCGACTTTCGATAACGACGAGCTGATTCCGGTTCGCGTAACTGTTGAGAGCCGCTTCCGACTGCTCCAACCGCGCCCGCTGTTCGGACAGCTGCCTTTCCAGCTGCTCTCTGGCCATCGCGGTGTTGCCGAACCGCTTCTCATAGTTGGCATCCAGATACTGTTCAGCCCACAGATTCGCGAGGAAAGCCGACAGGGATGGAGAAGGCGTTGAAGCTTGTATATCTACTAGGGTCGACCCCTGCAGTGGTTCGATGGTGATCGCATCCCGAGCGATGCTTGCTGCTTGCTCAACCGACAGCTCCGCATCTTCGGCAATATCATACGCTTGGCGAAATTCTGGGTTCTGCGTCAGATCGCCTTCTTCGACAGCTCGTTCGGCGAGAAAGCGCGACTTCAGAAGCTCGTACTGGGTCTGGTAATAGAGCATGTCGCGCTCTTCGCTCTTGACCTCCGCACCTTCCAGTTCAGTCCCGCCGGTATCGACGCGACTTATCTCGATGCGACTTGCGGCGCGGTACATGGGCGTTTGTACTAGCGTCGCGACAAGGCCCAGGACAAGGAAGCCAGCGATAAGGCCAATCAACCAATACCTGTTTTCGATCGCGCGACGATAGAGCCGCTCGAAATCGATCAAAGGATCGGCTTGAGGTTCGTCGATCGAACCGACTCGCTCATCGCCATCCGCGACAGGAAAACGGGTAGCCATTATGCGAACCTTAGTTGGAAATGCGCCGTGCGCGATCGAGCAGGATCACACTGGTCGAAAGCAGGCCGAAATACTGCAGAAACTTGTCGAAGCGCCTACGCGCCGGAGAATCGCCCACCATCACAACATCTCCCGGTGCAAGCACGGGATCTGCATAATTCCCACGCTGAATGCCCTCCAGGTTGTAGATGCCGATATAGCGTTGATCGTCGACTTGGCGAAAAATCAGAACATCATCCTTTTTAGCGTATTCAGTAGTGCCACCAGCAACGTTTATCGCGCGCATAAGCGTTGCGGACGACCGTATCGGCACGGAACCCGGTTTGGCGACCTCGCCGCCAATCGATATTGTGGGTTCGGACCCCGTCACGGGCCGTACCGTTACCGACGGATTACGAATGAAGGAAGGCGACAAGCGCGAGGTCAAACTGGAAGCAAACTGGTTTGGAGTTAACCCACTAGCTGGCACGAGGCCCACATACGGAAAGTCAATATTTCCGTTCTCATCTACCTGATACGTTCCGGAGACCGAAGTATCCTGAACGACATTGACTTCGACCTGATCAAGCGGGTGAAGCGCAAAACGGATGGTTTCCGAGGGGAGCGGTAGTTCGGTGAGGTTCGTCACCTCAACTCCAGGAGCACCGCCGTATGTTCGATCGGTCGCGCACCCGACTAGCGCCACCGCTACGACAACTGTGAAAATGTATTTCGTAAGAGCTTTCATGCCAGCCTGCTGCTAAGTTCGTACGGCCATATGATGGCGAGAATAGTTTGGAAACCCAGATAGGTGGTCAGCATCGCTCTCGTGGGATGGTCCGCGCGCACTGGTCAGGAGCAAACACACCAGCCACACGCACACGACTTGAAAGATGGGGGTACGCAGCGGATAATCCACATAACTCGCGAGCGCCACGAGCAGAAGCCCGGCGCCCCCCCCTACTACAAGTGCAACCGCCGACGGCGCCCGTTCACGCCACAGGCGGAGCATCTCCCTGCCCAGGACAGTCAAAAGTCCTACGAGCAGAAGCAAAGCGGGCAGTCCGCCTTCGATCGCAAGTTGCAACCAGTCGTTGTGAGCGTTGTTCAGATACCGTGGCATCAGCATCTGAGAGCTTTCGGCGACATAATAGACATTCTGAAACGTACCGAACCCAGACCCGAAAGGAAAATAGCTCCTAATCATCTCCAACAGGGTCGGAGTAACCAGGAAGCGAATGTCTCCAAGGGCGTCTTGCCCCGTAAGTTGTTCCAGCGCAGGTGCACGACCGGTCAGAATGAACGCGCCTAGCAATAGGATCAGTACTATCGCACCAATTCCTACAACAACCCGCCCTTTCTTCCCACCGCTTCCGACCCGCCGCTGCAAGAACGGACGCGAAAAAATTGCGCAAGTAGCAAGGACCGCCAATAGCGCAGTCAGGAAGCCAGCGCGCGACGTACCAGCTATCGCTGCGAGCAAGAGCAGAATGTAGATTGCGCCGAGAACGATCTTGCGGATCCGATATTTCGGCTCCGCTGGCATGATGGCGATTGCCACTGCAACTGCGACCATTACTAGCGTGTTCAATACCGCCGCATGATTGGGGTTCGCAAACAGGCCCACAGGCGTTCCCGTGCTGGTCAGCCGGTAAAAATACAACGCCCGGTTACCGCCGCTCAATATCTGCAACACAGCAAGCAGCGCGTTGGAAGTAGCGATCGCTACCACTGCGGTGAACGCGAAGCCAACAGCATATCGCCGCAGCGCGACAAACAGCAGAACCGCAGCGATAGGAACGCCGAGAGAGAAGAAATCGTTCAGCGTCCGCTCTGGAGATAGAGTAAGCGGACGCGCGGGATCGAGCGACAGCGCAGCATCGACCGCCGCAGGTGCAGAATGCCCCGGCAAAGAGGCCCACAGGCTGTGAGGCAACGGAACCAACTGGAGGAAAATCCATAGGGCGAGAAGTACCAACAGCGCCAAGGGCCAGCCAAGTGTGCGCCAGTCAACACCACGCGTCTGAGTCCAGGCGAGGGCTGCTGCTAGGACGCCTACGGGCAGAAGGACGACGTTCTGCACCATGTCGAATCGCGAACTGCCCCCGGCCAGCGCGACGACCACCGCGAACGCCACGAACACGAAGCTCGCAAAGGCGGCCGGTCTCTCCCGGGTCGACCTCGCCGAATGGCGCAAACTTCCCTCCCTCTTCGTCATACCGGGTGCCTGTAAGATCTTCGTTCGCTCTTGGGAACAGTGCTTTGCGCAGTTCGACCAAAAACCCGTAGCCAGAGGAGCGCCTCGGCCAAGGAAGCCGCAAGAAGGGCACCGATTGTAAGGAAGACCGCTAGGGGTGCGCGCGTTGGCGCGGTTGGCAAGGTGGCGGGGTGCACTAGGGCAGGCCCAGTCTCCCTGGCATCATCCGCGATCAAGTCCCGCCTGCTCTGTTCAAGCTGCGCCAGCCGAAGCGTTCGAGGCGAACCTAGATCAACCCCGGTCTTAAGAACCTGATCGTCCGATCGCGTCTGCGCCAATGCGCGATCGAGTTTTGCCTTCAAATCCAGTTCCAAGGAACGAGCAGCATTCGCCTCGTCCACCATTTCCAAATGCGCAGCCCCTCGTAGAGAGGCAAGCTGATTGCGTATCTCCCCAATCCGTTGGTCCAAGCGGCCAAGCTCGGGATATTCGGGAGAGAAATTTTCCGCAAGGAGGGAGCGCCGCCCATCCAAAAACGCTAGCTCCTGTTCGAGCTTCGTCACCGCAGGACGAACCGACATCGGATCTTCTTCGCTTCGCGCGGCCTCGTCTGCAGCAATCCGAGCTATGCGGGCATTCAGATATTGCCGCTGTATTTCAATAACATCAAGCAAGCCGCCGTAGTCGCCCTTCGGAACTTCCTCGCCATCAATCGAATTAGAAGTACCCGCTCCTTCCGTTTTCTCTTTCTCCAACTCTCGAGACACGGGAGCGATCGCCTTGATAGAAGACTCAACGGTGTGCAGTCGCTTCACGATCGCCCTTCGGCGCCGGGCCACCTCGTCCGCGACGAGCACTCGCGCGATCGCGTTCGCCCCGGCTAGGGCCGTCCTCTGATTTGGCGCCTCGTAAATCACGCGCAGCAAGCCCGGTGGTCCGACCTGCGCATCCATCCGCTCGCGAATTTGCTCGGTGGTAGCCTCGTCCGGCAGCGCTCCGGATTCCAGGATGCGTCGCGCGAAGCCAGGAGAGCGAACGATCTCGGATAAGGTCGCGCTCAAACGTTCGGAATGGGGATCGGATCGAACGCCGGTCGCTCCAACGTCCGTCGGAAAACCGACCTGTGCGGCTGCGATATAGCGGACCGGTGTCAGAGCCCATACGATTGCTCCGACTCCCGCGCCCAGCCCAGCCGCAGCGAGAGCGAACATTGCATGCCGTCCCCATCGAAACCATCCAGTCTGGCTGAGGCTCATCCCGAGCGGCCGACGAAATCGATATAACAGTCCATCGCCTCCTCTATCCCTCGCTTACGCGATGTGTGGGAACATAGCCTAGGGATTAACGTGCCTTGTCAATTGACCCCTGGCTGTCGCGCAAGTCCCTTCCGCGCAAGGGTCCATAGGCAGGGCTCTTTCGATACGATATCTAACGTCGTTCCAGCGAGTGACGGATAACCTCGAACAATTCGTTCAGTGTGGTCCGGTCGCCTAGGGCAACGTTGTAAACATCTCCGCGAGCCTCCTGCGCCGCAAGGGCCGCGCGCAAATTCGTCTGCACGGTGTTCGCGATATAGCAGAAATCCCGACTCGTCTCGCCATCGCCGTTTACCACAACGTCCTCACCCTTGATCATGGCCGCCGTCCAGAGGGGGATGACCGCCGCATAGGCGCCGTTCGGGTCCTGGCGCGGACCGAAGACGTTGAAATAGCGAAGTCCCGTGGCCCTAAACTCGTAAACACGCCGGTAGACTTCCGCGTACTGCTCATTGACAAGCTTCCTGACCGCATAGGGAGACAACGGTTTCCCGATAACGTCCTCGACCTTGGGCAATGCCGGATCGTCCCCGTAGGTTGAGCTCGAGGCGGCATAAGTGAAGCTGCTTCCTCCCGCTAGCCGCGCCGCTTCTAGCATGTTGACGAAGCCGCCGACATTCACATCGTTGGAAACGGTGGGCTCGGCAATCGAACGCGGGACGGACCCGAGGGCGGCCTGATGCAGGACATGCCCTACGCCTTCACAAGCGGACCTGCAGGCCGCCACGTCCAGTATATCCGCTTCCACGAGCTCCAGCCGTTCCGCTGCACCCTCGCCTCACGCTGCGACAGCTTCTTCAGTATTGCGGGAGTATCCTGTCGCGAAATTGTCGATTGCCCGCACGTTTCGCCCGGTTCGCAGCAGGGTTTCGACCAAATGCGGTCGTCGTTCAAAAGCCGATCGGCAAATTCGCTGTCTTGTGGAGCCATTCAGCCAGCTTAGACGACACGTTCAACTCCGCTTCCCGGGCATTTCGCGGCTCGTCTCTAAATCGCGCTTCGATGCGTTCCCAGTCGCATGGCCGAGAAACGCTGGAGAAGGCTTCGCCGACCTGCTCTCGCCATCAGAAAGCCTGTTGCCAACGATTTCTGAAACTTCCCATCCTAACGGTTACCGCGAAAGCCAGGAAGGGCGGACTATGCACCGGATCGGCATTCTTCAGACACGCGCGAGGAAACTCCCACCGCGCCAGACAGCGCAGAGACATTCGAGGTAGCGATGATCGGGTTCGGCTATATCAGCCTGCCTATTACGCCGCGATTTGTCATTCGGGAATGCGGGTGCGCGGCGTGGATGTGGTGCACAGGGTGGTCGAATGACGGTAAGGCACTGGATGTGCTCGCGCGCCTTTCCGCTATGCACCAGGCGATGCCCGACGCGAAGATCGCCATCCTTGTGCTGGCGTTCAAGCGAACATCGGCGATTTCCGGGAGAGCCCCGCCCTGGCGATCGGGCAGGCGCTCGCCCCCGAACACGGCAATTGCATGCTGGTGGTCAAGCCCTTTGCCGACGATCTTTCCGGCAGGTTCGATACGCACGGCGCGCGGCTGGTTTTTTTCGAGGAAGCGATGCGCGAGGCGGAACTCGTCGCCGTGCTGGTGGCCCACGATGCATTCCGCAAGGCTCCGCGCTTCCTGAGCGAAGGGAACATGATATACGACACCCGCGGCATGTGGCCGCGCTGATACGAGGTTTAGTGACCGCCACCCCTGCCAAGACAAGCCCGCGCATCCTGGTTAGCTTCGGCACGCGACCCGAAGCGATCAAGATGGCCCCGGTGGTCCATGCGTTGCGGGCGCAAGGCGGCATGGACGTGCGTGTCGCGGTAACGGCGCAGCATCGCGAAATGCTCGATCAGGTCCTCCGGATCTTTCGGATCGAGCCGGATATCGATCTCGATCTGATGCAGCCGGGCCAATCGCTGGACGCGCTGTCGGTGCGCATTCTCACCGAATATGGCGCTGTGCTTGATGAATGGCGGCCGGACCGAGTGTTGGTTCACGGCGATACGCTGACGACGATGATGGTGACGCTGTCGAGCTATTTCCGGCAGATCCCGGTCGGGCATGTCGAGGCGGGCCTGCGCAGCGGCGATATCTATTCGCCATGGCCAGAGGAAGGAAACCGAAAGGTCGCGGGCACAATCTGCGATCTCCATTTTGCACCGACCGAGAGCGCGGCTGCGGCCCTCCGCGCCGAAAACGTTCCCGAACAGGCCATCCATCTGACCGGAAACACTGTCATCGATGCGCTGCTTGCGACCCATCGCGAGATAATCCATGACCCTTCGCTAGCGAGTGGGCTCGATGACCTGGCCAACCGCTTCGCCGGGAAGCGGATCGTCGCGGTGACCGCCCATCGGCGCGAGAACTTCGGGCTGGGTATGGAAAGCATCGCCGCGGCGCTGGGTGACCTGGCCGGGCGCGAGGAAGTGGCCGTGATATTCCCCGTCCACCCCAATCCCAACGTTCGCCCGGTGATGGAGCGGGCACTCGGGGGCCTGCGCAACGTCGCGCTGATCGAGCCGCTCGACTACCCGCATTTCGTCCGCCTGATGGCCATGGCCGATCTGATCCTGACCGACAGCGGCGGCGTGCAGGAAGAGGCCCCCAGCCTCGGCAAACCGGTGCTGGTCATGCGCGATACGACCGAACGACCGGAAGGTATGGCGGCCGGCACGTCAAAGCTGGTCGGCACGGACCGATCCCGGATTGTGGAGGAGGCGACGCGCCTTCTTGACGATCCCGGCGCCTACCCGGCGATGGCACAGGCGCATAACCCCTATGGAGACGGACAGGCCAGCCAGCGCATCGCGCAGGCGATCGCCGAAGCGCACGGCATCGCGACGTCAGCCGCCGCGTAACAGCTGAACGCCGTAGTCGCGCTCCAGCAGGTAGAGCAGTATGCGCGCCGCCTCCCCGCGCGGGGAAAACAAGCCACCATCGCGCTCCACCAGCAACCGCGCGTCGTCGTGAGCGGCGGGTAACAAACGCTGGATTTGCTCGAGATCGGCAATACGAAAAGGAGTATCCCCCGATTGCCGAGTGCCCAGCAATTCGCCGCCCCCGCGCAATTCGAGGTCCTCTTCCGCGATTCTGAACCCGTCCTGCGTTTCCCGCATGAGCGCCAGTCTTGCGCGCCCCGTCTCCGACAACTGTTCTCCGCGCAGTAGCAGGCACACGGACTTCTCCGATCCGCGGCCCACCCGCCCGCGCAATTGATGCAGCTGGGCAAGACCGAATCGCTCAGCCTGCTCGATCACCATGAGGGTCGCGGCAGGCACGTCGACGCCGACCTCGATCACCGTCGTCGCCACCAGCAGCTTCGCCTCGCCGGACGCGAAGCG
The DNA here is from genome assembly GCF_022576075.2 of Erythrobacter sp. LQ02-29. Taxonomy (NCBI): domain Bacteria; kingdom Pseudomonadati; phylum Pseudomonadota; class Alphaproteobacteria; order Sphingomonadales; family Erythrobacteraceae; genus Erythrobacter; species Erythrobacter sp. LQ02-29. The sequence continues at coordinate 2,412,360 of NZ_JANCNT010000001.1, forward strand.
AGCCATCGCCGCATCCTTCATCTCGGGCGCAAGCTGGCCGTGAACCAGCACCACCGTGTCGCCGAACCGCTCCCGTAACGCAGCATAGCGTGCCTCCGCCGCAGCAATGTCGTCGGTCTGTCCATCGGCCTCGCGCACCATCGGGCAGACCCAATATGCCTGCTGCCCCCCGCCGATATGCCGTCCGATCCCTTCCACGACGTCGACCAGCCGGTCCTGCCCGACCACCCGCGTGTCGATCGCCTGTCGCCCTGGAGGAAGTTCGTCGAGCCGACTGACATCCATCTCGCCGTAATTGGCGAGCGTGAGCGTGCGCGGGATTGGCGTCGCGGTCATCGCCAGCGTATGGGGCGCGCGCCGCCCCTTCTTCGCCAGCATCAGCCGCTGGGCGACGCCGAACCGGTGCTGCTCGTCGATCACGATCAGCCCCAAATCCTTGTACGCCACGCTATCCTGAAAGATGGCGTGGGTGCCGACGACGATGTCGATGCTGCCATCGAGCAGGCCCATCAGGATGCTTTCGCGCGCCCTCCCCTTGTCACGCCCGGTGAGCAAGGCGATCTCGACACCGGTCGGGCGGGCCATCGCGCGCAAAGTCTCGAAATGCTGGCGCGCGAGCAGTTCGGTCGGGGCCAGCATCGCCGCCTGCGCTCCGGCCTCCACCGCGACCAGCATCGCTTCGAGCGCGACCACGGTCTTGCCCGCCCCCACATCGCCCTGCAGCAACCGAAGCATCGGCGCCTCCTGCGCCATGTCGCCCTCGATCTCCCCGATCGAGCGTTGCTGCGCGCCGGTAAGCGGAAACGGCAGTTGTAGCTTTCCCCGGAGTCCGCCGTCGCCCACCAGTGCCCGGCCCTTGCGGGCGCGGTTGTCGGCCCGGACCAGCATCAGGGCGAGGCTGTTCGCGAGCAGTTCGTCATAAGCCAACCGGTCGCGCGCGGAGGCGTTTTCCGCCCGATGCGCCAGCTTCAGCGCGTCGGACCAGGTCGGCCAGCCCGCGCGCTCGAACTGGCTCGGTTCGATCCATTCGGGCAGCTCGGGCAACAGCGCCATCGCTTGGGCCACGAGCGAAGCGACCTTCGGCTGCGTCAGCCCTTCCGCCAGCGAATAGACCGGCTCGCACAGCCGCTGCAGCCCGGTCCCGCCTTCCTCCAGCACATGGTCGGGATGCACGATCTGGAGCATGTCGCCATAGCGCTCCAGCTTCCCCGCCACCCAGCGGGTTTCACCGACCGGCAGCTGTTTCTTCGCGGTATAGGAAGCACGCCCGAAATAGGTCAGCGCCAACACATTGCCGACCGCGTCCTGCGCCAGCACACGGTACGGCCCGCGCTGGTTGCGGCTGGAACGGTGCTCGATCGGGGTCAGACGTACCACGATCTGCTCCCCCTCCCCCGCTTCGTCGAGATTATCGACCAGTCGGCGCGTTACGAAGCGTTCCGGGAGATGGTATGCGACATCGCGCACACGCTCGAGGCCCAGGCGGTCGAGCGGCTTCTTCAGCTTCGGCCCTACACCGTCGAGCGTTTCGACCTCGGCGAACAGCGGATTGAGGGTATCGGGTCGGCGCATGATCGGACCCGCTCTATCATCATCTGCCGGGATGACGAGACGGGAGGTGCTCGCTAGAGGAACCCGCATGACCGAACAGCCCACCCTCGCCACCCGTTTCGCGCGCGCAAAATTCCGGTCCTGGCACCGTGGCACGCGGGAGGCGGATTTCATGATCGGGGGCTTCTTCTCCCGTTACGCCGAAGGTTGGGGGGAACCTGAACTCATCTGGTTCGAAGCGCTGCTGGACGAAGACGATGTCGACATCATGGCGTGGGCGCTGAAGACGCAATCCGTGCCGCCCGAATTGAAAGGCGCGCTGATGGAAGCGATGCAGCGCCTCGATTACGTAGAGATGTAACGGCGACAGGCTTTGCAAGAGACGCGCCTGCTCACTATCTGCCGACGATGCGCGGGAACCTGCCGCGTCTTCCCACACTCTGTGACCTGACCGATGCCCGACCTTTCCAAGATTCTCGCGGCCAAGCAGCCGCTCACCCTCGCCTCCATCGCGCGCGGTGCGCAACCGCTGGTGCTGGGCGATCTCGCCCGGGCCGCTAAGGGGCGCGCCGTCTTCATCGCTCCGGACGACGGCGCAATGCGCGCGGTATCGGACGCCGCACGCTACTTCGCGCCCGAACTGGAGGTCATCGAGTTTCCTGCTTGGGATTGCCTTCCCTATGATCGCGCCAGTCCCGCCCTGTCGATCAGCGCGCGAAGACTCTCGGCTCTGCACCGCTTGCAGGCGGGCAAGAGCGGATCGCAACTTCTTGTCACGACCGCCAACGCGGTCCTGCAGCGCGTGCTCACCCCGTTCCGCATTCGCGAGGCGGTGCGCGAGCTGAAACCCGGCGTGGAGATAGGGCACGAAAGCCTGACCGCGCTGTTGACGCGTCAGGGCTATACCCGTTCCGACACGGTGATCGACGCGGGCGAGTTCGCGGTGCGCGGATCGATCTTCGACATCTACCCCTCGGGCCTGGAATCCGGTCTCCGGCTCGACTTCTTCGGCGACGAACTCGAATCGCTGCGGCTGTTCGATCCCAGTACGCAGCGCACCACCGGGACGCTCGATTCCTTCCTCCTGCTGCCCGCTAGCGAGGCGTTGCTCGACGATACCACGATCAAGCGCTTCCGCACGCGCTACCGTGAGCGGTTCGGTGCCAATGCCACGCAGGACCCGCTTTATGAAGCGGTCAGCGAAGGTCGCCGGATGGCGGGCATGGAGCATTGGCTTCCGCTGTTCGAGGAGAAGCTGGCGACACTGTTCGATCACCTGTCCGACAGCGACGTTCTGGTGATGGACTCAGGTGCGCAGCAGGCCGTGGAGGAGCGGTTTCGCGACATCGCCGACTACCACCGTCAGCGCGGCGAAACCGGCGGACAGGCCAAGGGCAGCTACCGCCCGCTCGATGCCGACGCGCTCTACTTAGCGGACGGCGAATGGAGCGCGGCGCAGGGCGAGGCACCGATCCACCGCACCAGCATCTTTGCCGAGCCGGAAAGCAGGGGCGTAATCGATTTCGGCTTCACCTCGGCGCGCGACTTCGCTGCCGAGCGCGCCCGCGGCGAGAATGTGTACGAAGCTGCCGCCGCGCATTTGAAGGCCCTCGGAAACGAGGGCAAACGCCCGATCGTCGCCGCCTATTCGACCGGTAGCCGGGCACGCATTGCTTCGATCCTATCCGAAGCTGGTCTTGACGTGACCCTTGGCGAAAACTGGCAGGACACGCTTGGCAAAGCCGCGAAAGGCAAGCCGACAGCCGCGATCCTGCCCCTAGAAACCGGCTTCGCGAACGACGAGTTGGAAATCGTCACCGAGCAGGACCTGCTTGGTGACCGGCTGGTAAGAAGGCGGCGCAAGCGTAAGGATTCCGACGCTTTTCTGGCGGAGCTCCAAACGCTCAACCGCGGCGATCTGGTGGTCCATACCGAGCATGGCATCGGCAAATATCTCGGCCTCGAACCCATTCCGGTCGGCAAGAGCCAGCACGATTGCGTGATGCTGGAATACCGCGATGGCGACAAGCTCTACATCCCGGTCGAGAATATCGACGTGCTCAGCCGCTACGGCTCTTCGGAAGATGCCGTCCATCTCGATCGCCTGGGCGGAGAGGCGTGGCAGAAGCGGCGTGCGCGGCTGAAGGAGCGGATCACCGCCATCGCGGGCGAGCTGATGAAGACCGCCGCCGAGCGCTCGCTGAAGAAAGCGCCCGTGCTCGAACCCGACGAGGCCGCCTACAACCAGTTCGTCGACCGCTTCCCATGGGAGGAAACCGACGATCAGGACCGCGCCATCGAGGACGTGCTGCGCGATCTCGAAACCGGCAGTCCGATGGACCGTCTGGTCTGCGGCGATGTCGGCTTCGGCAAGACCGAGGTCGCGCTACGCGCCGCCTTCGTCGCGGCGATGAACGGTCAGCAGGTGGCGGTGGTCGCGCCTACCACCCTCCTGGCACGCCAGCATTATCAGAACTTCACCGAACGCTTCGCCGGCTTCCCGCTGAAGATCGGTCGCCTCAGCCGCCTCGTTCCCTCGAAGGAGATGAGCGACACGCGCACCGGTTTGACGAAGGGCGATGTCGATATCGTCGTCGGCACCCACGCGATCCTGTCGAAATCGACCGAGTTCAAGGACCTCGGCTTGGTCATCGTCGACGAGGAACAGCGCTTCGGCGTGACGCACAAGGAGAAGCTGAAGCAGCTTCGCGCCGACGTGCACATGCTGACGCTCACCGCCACCCCGATCCCGCGCACGCTGCAGATGGCGATGTCGGGTCTGCGCGAGCTTTCGACCATCCAGACCCCGCCGGTCGACCGGCTCGCGGTCCGTACCTACGTGATGGAATGGGACGACATGGTGATGCGCGAGGCGCTGCTGCGCGAGCATCACCGCGGCGGGCAGAGCTTCATCGTCGTGCCGCGCATCTCCGACATGGAGGGAATCGAGAAATGGCTGCGCGAGACCGTTCCCGAGGTGAAGTTCGTTACCGCGCACGGCCAGATGGGCGCAGGCGAGATCGAAGAGCGCATGAGCGCGTTCTACGAACGGCAATACGACGTGCTTCTCTCGACCACGATCGTCGAATCCGGACTCGACCTGCCGAGCGCCAACACCATCATCATACATCGTGCCGATATCTTCGGACTTGCACAGCTTTACCAGCTGCGCGGTCGTGTCGGTCGATCCAAGCTACGCGCCTACGCCTATCTCACGCATGAGAAGGACGTTGCCCTCTCCGAAGTCGCCGAGAAGCGGCTAAAGGTGCTGGGCGACCTCGACAGCCTCGGCGCAGGGTTCCAGCTTGCCAGCCACGACCTCGATATTCGCGGTGCGGGCAATCTGCTGGGCGACGAGCAGTCCGGCCATATCCGCGAAGTAGGTTTCGAGCTCTATCAGTCGATGCTGGAGGACGCGATTCTCGCCGCGAAGGCGGGCGATGCCGGGCTAGAGCGCGACAATCGGGACCTAAGCCCGCAGATTACCGTCGATGCCCCGATCATGATCCCCGACGACTATGTGCCCGATCTGACGGTGCGCATGGCGCTCTATCGCCGCCTGAACCAGGCGGAGAACAAGGGTGAGATCGAAGCGATGGCGGCCGAGATGATCGACCGCTTCGGCGAGCTTCCGCAGCCGACCAAGAACCTTATCCGCCTGATCGAAATCAAGCACCAGGCGATCGATGCTAATATCGCCAAAATCGATGTCGGCGCACGCGGCACGCTGGTCACCTTCCACAACGACGATTTCCCCGACGGCCCTGGCCTCGTCGCCTATGTCGACCGGCTGAAGGACAGCGCGCGGTTACGCCCCGATATGAAGCTGGTCATCAATCGCGCATGGGGCGACCCGCAGAGCCGCCTCAACGGGCTGTTTCAACTGACCAAGGGGTTGAGTGGTATTGCGCGCAAGGTGAGAAAGAAAGACGATGTCCCGGCCTAACCATTACCCGCGGCCAATGCGATAAACTGGCCCGGCGGCAGCGGTTTGGCCCCGAGGAAGCCCTGCCATTTCAGACATCCCTCCGCCATCACGAGATCGCGTTGAAGCTCGGATTCCACACCTTCCGCGATTACCGCAATGTCGAGCGCGCCCGCCATGGCCACGATACCGCGCAGCACTGCCAGATCGCGTGGGTCCTCGCCAATCCCCTCCACCATCGCCTGATCGAGCTTGAGATAGTCGAGCGGCAGGACCTTCAGGTACCGGAAGTTGCAGAAGCCCGCCCCGAAATCGTCGAGCGCGATGCGCGCGCCCGCCGCGCGGAGCATGGCGAGCGTGTCCGCAGCCAGCTCGAGATCGGTCACCAGCACCTGCTCGGTGATTTCCAGGATCAGGCGTTCGGGCGAGAAGCCTGCGCGGTCGGCGAGTTCGAGCAACGACCGCGCAAGATCGGGCACAGCCAGGTCGGCGGAAGTGATGTTGAGCGACAAATCCAGCCCATCGGGCCACTCGGTGGCTGCCGCCAAGGCCATTTCCGCGATCGCGCGCGAGAGAGCGGCCGTCTGATCCGTCCTTTCGGCAATCGCGAACAATGTCCCCGCACCGATCCGGCCCAGTTCCGGATGGTCCCAGCGTGCCAGCGCCTCCGCCCCCGCGATCCTTCCGGAGGCATCGAACTGGGGCTGGAAACACAGATGGATTTGCTTGCCTGCCAGCGCTTTCAGCAAATCCGCTTCCAATCGGGCACCGCTGGTTCCAGCCGGCGCCGCCTCGCGGTCGATCCACCCGATCCGGCGCCCCACGCTGCCCTGCATATCGCCCATCGCATCGGCGAGCCTGTCGAGCATCAGCTCGGCGTCATCCCCCGGAACCGCGCGCATCAGCGCCAGCCTAGGCCACAGCTTGAGTGCCGGTGCCGCCTCGTTGGGCGAGAGCGAGCCGCTCAACGCGTCGGCTAGGGCTTCAGCCAGCCACTGCCAGCGTTCGCGGCTGCACGTTCCGCGAACAACCAGCAGAAACTTCCCGCCACCCAGTCGCGATACCAGCGAATCCTGCAATTCGAATTCGTCGCGCGAGAAATGGAGCAGTCGCTGGGCCACTTCAGCCAGAGCGCCATCGCCGGCGGCCTCGCCATACGCCAGGTTGACGGCATCGAACCGTCCCAACCCCACCAGCATGGCGTGGATTTGCGGGCCTTCGCCTGAACCGGACAGCCAGCCGTGCAAGCTGTCCCGGGCCGATTCGTAATTCAACAGTCCGGTTAACGGATCGCGGGTCAAGGTATCACCGATAGTCATTGCCGACGATCCTAGCGCAAAGCAGCCGCGCGGTCGCCTGCCGTTAGCGGTTGCGTTGCCAAACGGGACGGTGCCCCATAGGGATGGCCTGCCTGTCGCGCGGTGGGGAGAGAAGGACATGAGCCGCAATCACGGTTTCGAACGGCTCGCTCTGGCGGCCGCGCAAAGCGATCGCGCCGCGAACGCCGCCGCCGCATTGAAGGAGCATTTCGCCTTCGTATCGCAGGAGGAGGCGGACGCAGTGGTCGTGCTGGGCGGCGACGGGTTCATGCTCCAGACGCTGCACGCGATGCTCGATCGCGGAGCAGTGAGGCCCGTCTACGGCATCAATATGGGTACCGTGGGTTTCCTCATGAATCGCCCGCGCACGCGTAACGATCTGCTGGCAGCAGTGAACCGCGCCAGCGCCCTTGGCGTCGCGCCGCTGCGTATGGAAGCCACCGGGCAGGACGGCACCGTGCACGCGCGCTACGCCATCAACGAAGTCTCGCTTTTGCGCGAGACCCGTCAAACCGCGAAGATCGAGGTTACGGTCAGGGGTAAGGTCCGGATCGAGGAACTGGTATGCGACGGGGTTCTGGTCTGCACGCCGGCAGGCTCCACCGCTTACAACCTTTCGGCCAATGGTCCGATCCTACCTCTCGATTCGCAGCTCATTGCGCTGACCCCGATCAGCGCCTTCCGCCCTCGTCGCTGGCGCGGTGCCGTACTGCCCGAAAGCAGCTTGGTGGGATTCCGCGTGCTGGAGCCCGACAAGCGGCCGGTTGCGGTGGTTGCCGATCAGACCGAATTCCGTGACATCGCCGAGGTAGCGATCGCCATTTCGCGCGATCAGGAGCTCACTTTGCTGTTCGACAAGGGGCACTCGCTCGACGAACGCATCGTGGCGGAGCAATTCGTCACTTAGCGGCTTGCATTCGCTGGAACGCGCCCATATAGGCGCACCCCTGCCGTACCGGCTGCTCCCCGATAGCTCAGCGGTAGAGTAGGTGACTGTTAATCACTTGGTCGTTGGTTCGAATCCAACTCGGGGAGCCATTCTTTTTCATCCGCCTCCGCCACTGCTACAGGTGGCTCCTTGTTCGGTTTGCCGGTGAGCACGGAGGGTGCGAAGCGGGCGATGAGCAAGAGCAGGGTCGGCAGCGCCATCGTCACCACAACATCCTTGACCCCTTCGCCGAGTTGCATGGCCGGATCGGGCCATACCTGCTGAACGACATCGTTGACTTCGTTGGCGAGCTCGAGCGCGAACACGATGAGCCAGGGCCACACGCTTGCCAGCGAACGCCGCAGGACCAACGCCGCGACCAGTTGCAAACCCACGCCCACCAGAACGTGGATTGCATCGCTATCGATCACCGATGCACGCTCGAACAGCATCTTCTGGTCCATGAAAGCGCGCGCGAACCATTCGACCGGCTGGACCACCGGATTGATCCGCCCGCCCCCGGCAGTTTCTATCAGCGTCCAGGCAAACATATCCGTCATCCCAGCAGCAAGCGTCCCCCGACCCACAGGGTGAGCGCGGCGGTCATCCAGCGAATGATACGCGGACCGAAGAATTTTAGCGCCAGCAGGCTGCCGATCTGTCCCCCAACGACCACCGCGACCATCATCGGCAAACCGTAGGCGACCGCCTCCCCCAGCCTTTCCGGCCCGTTCTTGAGAAGTTGTCCCACGAGCCCGAACAGCGAGTTGACGAGGATGAAGAGGCTGGCGGTAGCGGCGATCGACCGCGCGCCGTCCCACCGTGCGATATGGAGCAACGGAGCGAGAAAAATGCCGCCCCCGATGCCTACCAGACCCGCGACATAACCAAGCGGTGCCGCGATCCAGGGCATGAACCGGGCAAGACGCCCCGGGTGCTCGTCCGTCTCAGAGCGAGGGAGGAGCAGCGCGAGGCCGGCCAGCACTAGGCTAACCCCGAGGAGCACGAAAAAGGAGCGCTCACCGATCGGCGTCAGACCGCCCAGTAGCGCCGCCGGCGCGGCGATACCGGTGAGCAGCAACGCGCCCCGCCATGGGGTGACCCTGGCGCGCGCAAATCGGATGGAGCTGCCGCTGACGACCGCCAGATTGCAACACAGCGACAGCACCGGCAGCATCCGGTAATCGAACCCCGCCAGAGCGAGCAGCGCGCTGTAGGTCGAGCCCCCACCGAACCCGACCGACGCATAGAGCAACGCCGTGACGAAGAACGCGGCGGCGAGCCAGAGCACACCCATCTCGGGGCGCTACCGGCTTAACCCGCGGCGCCGTGGCAATGCTTGTACTTGCTGCCCGACCCGCAGGGACACGGAGCGTTACGGCTGATTTCCATTCCCGCGTACGGATTGTCGTCCTTCCCCGACACGCCGCCGGGGCTCGCTGCCGCTCTGGGTGATCCAGCGAGGGAGCCGAACAGGGCCGCTTGCGCCGCGGAACCGTCGCCGTCGTTAGAATTGTCGAGCCCCGTCAGCGGATCGATATGCCCGGTGAGGAAGTCCGGCAGGTCCGGCAGCGTCTGCTGCGGCGGAGGTGCCATGCGGAACTCGCTCTTGATCAGGATGCCGGTCACGTCCTCGCGCAGCTTGTCCAGCATGCTCTCGAACAGTCCGAACGCCTCCTGCTTGTACTCGTTGATCGGTGTCTTCTGCGCATAGGCGCGCAGGAACACGACTTGGCGCAGCGCATCGAGCGTTGCCAGATGTTCCTTCCAGTGATGATCCAGCCGCTCCAGCAGGATGGATTTTTCGACCCGGCGCCAGATATCCTGATCGGTGTCGGCAAGCTTGCGCTCCATCCGCTCATCCACCAGTTGCTCGACGCGCTGTTCGATCAGCTCGGGTTCGATCGCCTCTTCTTCCAGCCATGCGTCGATCGGCGGCTGCAGCCCAAGAACTTCCTCCAGCCGCTCCTTCAGGCCGGCGACGTTCCACTGTTCCGGATAGGAGCCCGGCGGGCAGAATTCCGCGACCAGCGTGTTGACGGTGTCGTGGCGCATGTCGGCGACCACATCGTCGACCGCCTCGCTGTCCATGATCTCGCTGCGCTGCTCGTAGATGACCTTGCGCTGGTCGTTCATCACGTCGTCGTACTCAACGACCTGCTTGCGGATGTCGTAATTGCGCGCTTCGACCTTCTTCTGTGCGGTCTCAATCGCCTTCGACAGCCATTTCGAGCCGATCGCCTCGCCATCCTCCAGGTTAGAATTCATCATCCGGGCAAACAGCGTGTCCGGCCCGAAGATGCGGAGGAGATCGTCCTCGAGACACAGGTAGAACCGCGACAGGCCCGGGTCGCCCTGACGGCCCGAGCGACCGCGCAGCTGGTTGTCGATCCGGCGGCTCTCATGCCGCTCGGTGCCGAGCACGAACAGGCCGCCCGCCTCCAGCACCTTCTGCCGTTCCTCGGCGATCTCCTGCTTGATCTTCGCGATGGCGGCGGTCTTCTCGGGACCTTCCTCCATGTTGCTGAGTTCGTCCTCGGTGCGGAACTCGAGGTTACCGCCCAGCTGAATGTCGGTACCGCGACCCGCCATGTTGGTGGCGATCGTCACCGCGCCCAGCCGCCCGGCCTGCGCCACGATATGCGCCTCGCTCTCGTGGAAGCGCGCATTGAGGACGGAGTGCTTCACCTTCTCCTGATCCAGGAAGTGGCTGAGCAGCTCGGATTTCTCGATCGTCACCGTGCCGACCAGCACCGGCTGACCGGTGTCGGCCTTCTCCTTGATCGCCTTGGCGATCGCTTTGAACTTGTCCTGCGTATTCTTGTAGAAGACGTCGTCTTCGTCGATCCGCTGGACGGGCACGTTGGTCGGGATCTCGACCACGTTCATCTTGTAGATGTCCCAGAATTCGGGCGCCTCGGTCGCAGCGGTGCCGGTCATGCCCGACAGCTTGGGATACATGCGGAAATAGTTCTGGAACGTGATCGAGGCCATCGTCTGGTTTTCGGGCTCGATCTTCACGCCCTCCTTCGCTTCCACCGCCTGGTGCAACCCGTTGGACCAGCGGCGACCGTCCATCATGCGGCCGGTGAACTCGTCGATGATGACGACCTTGTCGTCTTTCACGATGTAGTCGGTATCGCGCTTGTACATGATGTTGGCGCGCAGCGCCTCGTTCAGGTGGTGCACGACCTGCGTGTTCTCGACATCGTAGAGATTGTCGGTCTCCAGCAGCCCCTTGGAAATCATCAGCTGCTCGATCGCCTCGGTACCATCCTCGGTCCAGGTAATCGTGCGCGCCTTCTCGTCGGCGTCGTACCATTCGGGCTCTACGTTCTTCACCACCTCGTCGATGGCGATGTAGAGGTCGGTCTTGTCCTCGGTCGGGCCGGAAATGATCAGCGGAGTGCGGGCCTCGTCGATCAGGATGGAGTCCACTTCGTCGACGATCGCGTGGCTGAAGGGGCGCTGTACCATCTGGTCGCGCTCGTGCTTCATATTGTCGCGCAGATAGTCGAAGCCGAACTCGTTATTGGTGCCGTAGGTGATATCCGCGGCATAGGCCTCCCGGCGCTGCTGTTCGCCAAGGTTCGGCACGATGACGCCGACGGTCAGGCCCATCCAGCGATAGATTTCCCCCATCCACTCGGCATCGCGCTTGGCCAGGTAGTCGTTCACGGTGACGACATGGACGCCCTTGCCCTCGATCGCATTGAGATAGGTGGCGAGCGTCGCCACCAGCGTCTTGCCTTCGCCCGTACGCATCTCGGCGATCTCGCCACGGTGGAGCACGATGCCACCGATCAGCTGGACATCGAAATGCCGCATGCCGAGCACGCGGACCGAGGCTTCGCGCACGGTCGCGAACGCTTCTGGCAGGATGTCGTCGAGCGTCTTTCCACCCTCGAGTTGTTCACGAAACTTCTGTGTCTGGGCCTTCAGCTCGTCGTCGGTAAGCGCCTGAATCTGCGATTCCAGCGCGTTGATCTGGTCGACGATCTTGGAAAGCGATTTGACATAGCGCTCGTTCGAGGAGCCGAAGATCGCCTTGCCGATATTCTGGAACATGGACATGGATTGGGGGCCTTTGCGGGGCTGGAATTGCGTAAGGAGTAGGCCCGCGCGCAGATTTGCGGCGAGCGAAAAGCGAAGGATCGGTACTAGCTTACCGAAGCGCTATTCGAGAGCGCGGTCGACACCTATGCGAACGCCGGGTGTCGTTGGCGCAGCCATCCCGTCGAAAGCGCTCGATCGCTCGTCCTGAGACTTGCAATCTTCCGGCGCGATTGCGAGACCAGCCGCACGCGTTTCCTGAAGCGCGTGCGTTTCGGCCTGCGCCGCGCAAGCGACCTCCTCCACCTGGACGGGTCGTGCAAACGCAATATCACCGGATGCCGCGAGGCCGGTAATCAGAGCAAGCAGAGTGAAAAGCTGGCGCAGCATGGTGCACGCTAAATAGCGAGCGTAGCCCTAAAGTCCACCGGTCCCGGAGGTTTGAACGTGGATCGTCCGCTTAACGCGCTATGCGCTTTTCTCTACGCGTCGGGATGGTCCAACGAACCATGCACGCGGCCAATTCAGCAGCGATTGCAGGACAAGTCGTCTGCGGTCTAAGGCGGCAGTATGGAACTCGCCCCTTCCCCCCTCGCCCGCCCCTTCCCAGACATCCCCGCCATCGACGGCGTTACCCTGCGCATCGCGCGCGCCCGGTACAAGGATTGGGACCGGTGCGACCTAACCTTGGTAGAGGTAGCCGAAGGGACAGGCGTAGCCGGCGTCTTCACTCGCAACGTCTGCTGTTCGAGCGAGGTCGAACTAGGTCGCCAGCAGGTGAAATCGGGCAAAGCGCGCGCGCTGGTCGTCAATGCGGGTAATTCCAACGCCTTTACCGGGTATCGGGGACGCGAGGCCGTGGAACAGATCATGGGGCAAGTGGCGAGCGGGCTCGGCTGCGCTCCTTCGGAAGTGTTCGTCTCGTCCACAGGCGTCATCGGCGTGCCTCTGCCGAAGGACAAGGCGCGCGCGGGCATCGCCGCGGTCTTAGATGCCCAGCCCTGTTCGTGGGAAGATGGCGCGAACACCATCGCCACCACCGATACCTTCCCCAAGGGTGCTCACGCCGCGGCGATGATCGGCGATGTGCGGGCCGAGGTGGGGGGTATCGTGAAGGGTAGCGGGATGATCGCGCCCGATATGGCGACAATGCTCGGCTACATCTTCACCGACGCGGCGGTCGCACCGGCATTCCTGCAGGAATGTCTTAGCCGCGCTAACGCTGGCACGTTCAACGCTATCACCGTCGATAGCGACACCTCTACAAGCGACACCGTGTTGCTCTTCGCGACCGGGAAGGCGGGCAATAGCGCGCTCCAGAACTGGGACAGCACCGGCGCGGACGCGTTCTACGCCGCTGTCGAGGAAGTATGCCGCGAGCTTGCGCAATTGGTCGTGCGCGACGGGGAAGGCGCACAGAAATTCATCACCGTGCAGGTGTCAGGCGCCGTGTCGGATGAGAGCGCGCACCGTGTCGCGCTTGCCATCGCCAACTCGCCGCTGGTGAAGACTGCGATCGCGGGCGAGGACGCGAACTGGGGCCGCGTGGTCATGGCGGTGGGCAAGGCGGGCGAACCGGCCGACCGCGACCGGCTCTCGATCGGATTCGGCGGGCATTGGGCCGCGCGCGAAGGTCAGCCGGTAAGCGATTACGATGAAGCGCCGGTAGCCGAGCATTTGAAAGGAAGCGAGATCAGCGTCGAGGTCGATCTCGGCCTTGGCGAAGGCAGCGCAACCGTGTGGACCTGCGATCTCACCCACGGTTACATCTCCATCAATGCGGACTACCGGTCGTGAGCGTGCTCGATCGCGAAATCCTCGCGCTGGTGCGGCGTGCCACCGAAGAGGTCATCCTGCCGCATTACCGCAACCTCGGAGAGGCGCAGGTCGAGGAGAAGGCCCCGAACGACCTCGTCACCGCCGCCGACCGCGAAAGCGAGGCATTGCTCGCGGAAGGACTGGCGAAGCTCAATCCGGGCATTGCGATCGTCGGCGAGGAAGCTGCCGACGCCGACCCGGGTGTGATGGACCGGCTCGCAGGCCCATGCTGGATCATCGATCCGATCGACGGCACGAACAACTTCGCGAACGGCCGGGCGCCCTTCGGCATACTCATTGCGCTGGCCGAGGACGGCATCGCGCAATCCGGCTGGATCTACGATTGCCTTACCGGTCGCTTCTGCGCGGCTCATCGGGGAAAAGGTGCCTTCGTGGGAGGCGACCCCATCCAGGCGCGCACCACGGATGAAACGCCACCCGTTGCGGCTATCTCGACCGTTTTCCTCGATATCTCCGAACGTGAGGCCATCCGCGAGCATATCGCGCCGCATTATCGCATGGTCGACATTCCACGCTGCGCTGCCGAGCAATATCCGCGGCTCGCGCTGGGCGAAAACGACGTGTCCGTGTTCAACCGCGCCTTGCCATGGGATCACGCCGCCGGGGCGCTATGGTTGAACGAGGCAGGCGGCATGGTGGCCCGACCCGACGGCGCACCCTATCGGGTGGACGAATGGGAACGGACCGGACTCATCGGAGCCGCCACGCCTGCCCTGTGGGAAGAACTGACCGAGCGGCTCCGTCATATTTCCTAAAGCTGCTGCTCGATCCAGCCCTTCAGCTGGTTTTTCGGGGCGGCACCGCGCATGTTCGCCACGGGCTCTCCATTCTTGAAGAGCAACAGATAGGGGATCGCCTGCACCCCGAAATTGCTGGCGGTGTCGGTGTTGGCCATGATGTCGACCTTCGCGATCGTGACCTGATCGCCAAGTTCTTCGCTAATTTCCTCCAGCGCCGGCGCGATCATCTTGCACGGGCCGCACCAGTCCGCCCAGAAATCGACCAGCACGGGCTTGTCGGATTCTAGGACATCGGTCTGGAAGCTGTCGTCTGTTACGGTCTTGGTCGCCATGGAATATCTCCTTCTACTGCCCAATCTAGGGCCTCGCTCACCCTACTCAAGCGGTTCCTCGGCAAAGGGTTTCTGCTCGTCCGGCAAGCCGGGCTGGTGCGCGGTCAGCATGTCTGCGGGAATAGCGATCAGTCGCGGCGTTTGCGTATAGAGCAGGGCGGCGGCGACCTCACGATCAGGATAGACGACGCGCAGGGCCGCGGCATACGCGCCCATCTGCGCTAAGGTGGCAGCAGGTACGGTTTCGAGCGAAACCGGCGGGCGGCGTGCCGTCTTGAAATCGATCACCGTGACCTCTTCGGCGGTGACCAGCAGGCGATCGGCCGTCCCCGCAATCACCTGCCCGCCTACAACAGCCGCCAAGGGAACCTCGGCGAGAGCATGCGGGCCGAACACGCCGGCGAAGGACGGGTCGTTCAGCACCGTGAGCGCACTCTCGAGAACTTCGGCGCGGACTTCTTCCGACAGGTCGGGTGCCTGGCGCTCCAGCCATTCGGCACCCTTGGGGCGTCGATCGTGGGGAGCGATATCGGGCAGGCGCTCCAGCAGGCGATGAATGACGACACCGCGCCGGGCGGCCATCGCCAGAGCGTCCGCTGGCAGTGGCGGGTCCGAACCTCGATCTTCTCCCGCGCCGGATGGGGCCAGAGGCCGCGGTGGACGCGGTTCGGGACCGATCGGCTTCGTTGCCCATGCGGGCAGGACGATTGGTTCCGCCGCGCTTGCCACGTTGTCGCTTAGCGCCGGAGCCGGAAGAGCGCCCCATTCGCGCCGTGCACCCCAGATCGGATCGGCCAGTTCGTCGCCATCGAACAGCGGGGCGAGCCGGGCATACCAGCTGTCGGGGGCCGGCTCTTTCTCCGTTACCCCCAGCGCGCCCCCGATATAGAGGGCTTCTTCCGCTCGGGTCATGGCGACGTAGAGCAGGCGCCAGTGCTCCTTGCGTTCGGCAGCGCGCGCCGCATCCTCCGCGATTGCGATCGGGCCGACCTTGTGCTCCTTCGACAGCGGGGGCAACGGTACGACCTTTCCGCTCTCCTCCTCGTCCAGCGACAGATCGCGGACCGGGGAGCGGTCGGGATCACCGGTCGCGTCTGCGAGGATGACGATCGGTGCCTGCAGCCCCTTGGACCCATGTACCGTCATCACCCGTACCAGCCCCTCGCTAGCACCGGCCTCGCGCTTCAACTCGCCCTCCCCCGCGTCGAACCGCTGGATGAAGCCCGGCAGGCTGGCGGTGTGGGCGGCGGAATAGGCGAAGGCCGCGTTTATCAACTCGTCGATCGGATCGTTCGCCTCGCGGCCGAGACGCGCGACCAGTTTGCGCCGCCCCTCCCACGGCCCGGTAAGCATCCAGTGCAGCAGCGCCTCAGGCGGTTCGTAATCGACCCGCGCCAGCAAAGCGCGCAATCGCTCGACCGTTTCCGCTACGAAAGGCGAATCGCTGCTGCGCAGGTGACTCCACAGTCGGACATCCTTGTCGCGGCGGACATGGGCGAGCAGGTCCTCCTGTGTCCAACCGCCCAGCGGCGAGACCAGCAGATTGGCGAGACTGAGATCGTCGAGCGGCTGCGCGGCGAAGCGCAGCGCCGCCATCAGGTCCTTGACCGCCAGCGGTGCACCCAACCGCAGCCGGTCGACCCCGGCAACCGGAACGCCCGCCGCATGCAGGCGCGCGACGATCAGCCCGGCCAGAGCCCGGCGCTTGCGCACCAGCACCATTATGTCGCCCGCCTGCGCATTGCGATGTTCGCCCTTCGCCAACGGATGCCCATCGCGCAGCCATGCCTTTAGCTGCGCCGCGATCCGGTCCGCCATCTCGCGTTCGGGAGCCGGTAGCCATTCGTCGGACATGCCATCGGGAGTATCCTCGTCCGGATCGCCGCCTACCTTTACTGGCTGCCAGGCTGCGACCAGACCCGGCCTATCCTCTCCCGAATGCGGTTCGGGAGGCTCGATCAGGCCGAGCTGGTCGCCTCCGATCGCCTCGATCGCGGCATCGACGAAATTCAGCACCGGTTGGGCCGTGCGAAAACTCCGGCCCAGTCCGAAAGCTTGCAGGCTGCGCAGGGCAAGGGGCGGCGCCTCCCGCAACGCGCTCATATTGGCGAGCGCCGCCTCGATCTCGCGCGCGTAGACTTCCTTCTGCGCGGCGAAGTTCTCCGGACTGGTCCCCTGAAAGCCGAAGATGGCCTGCTTGTAATCGCCGACCACGAAAATGGTGCGCAGATCGCCATCTCGCTGGCCCAGCCCGGTGAAGAAGTCGCCCGTAAGCGCGCGCACAATTGCCCATTGTGCTGCGTTGGTATCCTGGGCCTCGTCCACCAGGATATGATCGAACTGGCGATCGAGCTTGTAGCGGATCCAGTCGGCCAGGCCGGACCTCGTCAGCAGCTCCGCCGCGCGGCGGATCTGGTCGTCGAAGTCGATGAAACCCTCCCGCCGCTTCGCCTCGTCCCAGGCCAGCGCGAACCTGCGCCCGAGCGAGAGAGCAGGCACCAGCCATTCCGACAGCGCGAGGAGCGCCATGCGCGAATTGATGGCCTCGATGGCCGCCAGTACCGCAAGGGCGTGGCCTTCATAGGATGGATCGCGCTTGACGATATGGTTGAGGTTCTTGGGCTTCGCTTCCCCGCTTTTCGTGAAGAGCGTACCGTAAAAATCGCCGAGCGTCGCGAGCCGATCCGCCGCGTCCCGCCCCAACCATGCCTCGATCGCCGCGGCACCTTCGCGACCCCCTTTCGTGTCCCATTCGGCCAAGGTCGAAAGGCAGGCCCGCAACGCCCCGCAATCGAAGGTATCGTCCTCGCACATCGCCGCGAGCTGCGCTTCGTCGTAATCGGACGGCAAACCCAGGAGGCGCAGCACGCGCGGGCGCAGGTCGCCCTGCCACCCCGCCGGGCCGGTCCACAAGTCGAGCGCTTCCGCGCACGCCATCAGCCATGCCTTGGCACCATCCGCGCCCAAGCGGATGGACAGCATTGCCAGCGCATCCGTGTCCTCCGGCAACGGTTCGGCCAGCAGCTCGGCCAGAACCTGCCGGGCCAACAGCAGCCGGTCGCGGTCCTCCATCGCGCGGGTACCCGGTTCCAGACCCGCCTCTTCCGGAAAGGCGGCCAGCAGCCATTGCGAGAAAGCATGAATAGTATCGATTCTGAGACCGCCGCCGGGGCAATCGAGCACACGAGCGAAAAGCGTTCGCGCCAGCGCACGCGTCCGCTCGTCGGCAGGCGCGCCGATCGCGAGCAGGTCGCGGCCCAGGGCCGTGTCCCCCATGCGTACCCAGCTCGCCAGCACTTCGTTGACCCGCGTGGCCATCTCGGCGGCACCCGCCTTGGTGAAGGTGAGGCACAGGATCGATTCAGGTGCATTGCCGGCTAGCAACAGGCGCAAAACCCGCGCGGAGAGAACTTGCGTTTTTCCCGTACCGGCGCTGGCCGACAACCAGACGCTGTCCTGCGGATCGACCGCGAGAGCCTGGTTCGCCTTGAGTGGGAAGACCAGTCCCCGGCTCACGCGCGCTCCTCCAGGCCCAGCCATTCCTCCAGCCGCATGAGCTGGTCGTAGGTGTCGTATCCGGCGGCATCCGGGTTCAGGCGAGCGGTGAACGGCTCGGTGCCCAGAATCCAGCGATCGAGCGCGTCGTCCAGAAACTCGGCGGCGCGTGGCAAGAATTCGTCGGGCTCGATTCCGGTGCGCGCCGCGCCGGTTCTTACCGGTGTCTCGATATAACCGAAGCCGGTTTCCGACCGGCCCTTGTAGTCCTTGCCCAGCGACCAGTATTCGAACATTTCGGCGTGACCCTGCACCGCTTGCTCGGCGAAACTGCCCGCTTCCACCATCAGCCCAAGGGTGCCCAGCTGGAGCGCATAGCCGCGCTCGACCTGTGCCTTGGAAGGCGGTCGACCCGTCTTGTAATCGACCACCGCCAGTCCGCCCGACGCCAAGCGGTCGAGCCGGTCGATCCGCCCGAATATCTCGATCCCCTTGCGCTCGAACGAGCCCCATTCCTCGAACAGGACCGGTTTGCGCTCCGGCGTTTCCGCTATCGTACTCTCGATCCACTCGAGCGCCCGGAGCAGGCGCGGTTCCCATAGGGCGCGGGTCAGCGGGTGGTGATCCATGCGCTTCAACTCACGCTGCGCCACATCGAACAGGGCACCTCCCCCCTCGTGCCATTTCTGCAGGATATCGTGCGCGACCTGCCCCTGCCATGCCGGGGTAGGCTCTGCGTCGAGAGTGTCGATCTCCTTCAGGCGCAAGATGGCGGAGGCATAGAACTGATAAGGATCGGATCGCAGCCGATCGAGCGCGGTGACGCTGATCCTTACCCGTCGATCATCTGGGGCGGGGATAGGCGCTGGGCGTGGATAGGGGGGCGCAGGTTCTCCATCATCGACAGCGCGCGCCATCCGGACGAGCGCGGTCTCCTGATGCCGTGGCAGAAGTTCGCCGAGCAAAGCCTTTACGCGAAGAAGAAATCGCGAAGGTATCGTCGGCCCTTCGGTATCGCGCGCTGCGCGGGTGAGCAACACCTGCGGCGCGCCCATCGCAGCGGCGAGGTCGTGCGCGGCCAATCCGATGCGAAAATCCACACCCGGAACGCCCAGAGCACGCAGAACGGGGGGAGCAAGCAGCGGATCGACTGCCGGGCGCCCTGGCCATCGCCCTTCGTTCAGCCCGGCGCAAATAACGAGATCCGCGCGCGTCATCCGGCTTTCCAGTAGGCCGTAGATGGCGATACGCGGATGCCCTCCATAGGGCGGTCGAACCGCGATCGCCTCCATCGCGTCTGCAAGGATCGCGTGCAGGTCGCGCGGATCGACGGTCGTTTGCACCGCTCGCGCCTGGAGCCGCACATCGTCGACGAAGGTAGAGAGTGCCCTGCCGTCCTCGCGCGACCAGAGCACCTCTCCGCACAGATCCTCGCCGACGCTCGCGAGCCGGTCGAGCAGCTCCGCCAGCGGCGCCGGATCTCCGTCCGTGAAGAGCGGAGCCATGATACGCGCAGCCTCCGCCCACCAATCCTGCGTTCCGGAATCGGCGGCAACGGTTTCCAGTACCTGCAGTCCGACTGCCGGCCGGGGGCCGCGCAAGGCGAGTTCGAACCGGCGCAAACGAGCGAGCCATTCTCTCCGCGCTTCCGGATTGCCCCCACGCACCAGCGGATGGCCGAGCAATCCGATCATCGGCACCGGGGCACCGCCCTCCGCCATAGCTTCGGCCATCAGCAGAAAAAGCCGACCCGCCGCGGTCTGCGAAAGCGGGCGCCCAGCACTGTCGTCCGCTTCGATGTTCCATCGCCGCAAATGCTGGACCACGCGCCTCGCCAAGGGGCGATCGGGGGTTACCAGTGCAACCCGCTTCTGCGGCTCTTCCAACGCCTCGCGGATAGCCAGCGCGATTGCCTGCGCTTCTTCCTCCGAAGTTGCAGCCTCCAGAACCCGCACGCCTGCCAGGCGGCGTTTCTCCGCAGCAAGATCGATCCAGCCCTTGCTCGCTTCGGGCGGCAGGAACAGCGCGCTGATCGCATGGCTGCGCTCAGGCGGGGCCGCTCCGGCTCCGCGCCGGTGCCAGGATCTCACTTCCCCCCGCCCAATCCCCATGCGGTTGAGCAGCAGTTTGAGATGATATTGCGGATGCGTCACTGCATCGCCCCGGGCGAACGGTGGATTCCCCGGGCTGGGTGCCTGGCCGGCCTGGCCAAGTTCTGCCCACACCTCGTCGTTCATCGTCAGGTCGAGGTCGGGCAGGATGACGGCTCCATCCGGCAAATCGGCGATTACGCGCAACAGCCGTGCCAGCGCCGGAGCGCTACTGGTGACGCCCGCTGCAACGACCGGCCCAGCGGGCGGATCCGTCTTCCAACGCCGCGCTGCGTGCGCGAACAGCCGATTGCGCCGCTCCGCGGCTTCGATCCGACCTTCCGACTCCAGCCACGAAAGCCAGTGCGCCTGCACGATGGCGAAGCGGCGCAGCGAATCCTGCCAGTGCCCCGCCAGATCCCCCAGCAGGTCCAGCACCGCATCGCCGCGCAACGCCTCCGGCGCGACATTCTCGACCAGCAGGCGGTCCATGACCCGCGCCATGTCGCGCGCAAGCCGGTAGAGCGCGGGGCCCCGAGGTGCATCGTCTCCGAACTCGCGCGCGATGATCTCGGCAAGCATCAGCCAGCGCCGGGTCGGATCAATCGCAGGCGAAATCTCAGTCGCGCCCAGCGGATCGATCAGCGGTCCGAGCGCCTCGTCCAGGTCCAGATCGCCCACCGCGGCCATGCGCGGCAGCAAGGTGCCTTGAGCCCCCTCGTCGGTCAGGTGTCTGATGAAGGCTTCGGTCACGTTGCGGACCGCCCGGCTACTCGGCAGGAGCAGCGTGAGCCGCGCCAGACCAAGATCGGGGTCGCGATAGCGCGGCACCAGGCCGGCCACCAGTGCATCGGCGAATCCCCGGTGCGCGGCAATGGAATAGACGTGCGGATGTGTGGCCTCAGCCACTGGCGAGAACTTCCTCGGTCGGTCGGATCGCATCCGGCGTGCCAACTTCGAACCACAATCCGTTGAAAGGCAGGCCGAACAGCCGCTCTTCCTCGATCGCCCGCTGCCACAAATGCATGGTGCCGAACCGCCCCTCCGGAGCGTCGCGCAAGAGGCGATGGCTGACTATCTGGATGCCCGTATAGATGAACGGCGCGATACGTCCGGGGCGGCGCAAACTGATCTTGCCGCGTGGATCGAGATGAAAATCTCCCGCGCCCTTAAAATTCATCGCACGCGAATGAGGGACCACCAGCAACAGCGCATCCATTAGCTCGGGATCCCACCGCCTGGACAGCTCGGCGAAGGCATTGACCGGCCCGTCGAGCCAGATGTTATCCGAATTCAGACAGAAGAACGGGTCGGGCAGCAAACCTTGCGCCTTTACCATGCCCCCACCTGTTTCGAGCAGTTCCTCCCGCTCGTCCGAGATCAGCACCTCAGGAGTCCGACGCGCGCGAAAATGTGCCTCCAGCGCATCGGCAAGGTAATGGACGTTCACGACGGCCCGCGCCACGCCCGCTTCGGCCAGACGGTCGAGGCCATGATCGATCAAGGATTTTCCGGCGACACGCACCAGCGGCTTGGGCTGCGCCGCTGTGAGCGGGCGCATTCGCTTGCCGAGCCCCGCCGCCATGACCATGGCGGTATCGGAAACGAGTCCGCTCACTGCAGCTCACCGCCGAAATTGTCGCGCAGATAGCGCGGAATATTGGCGTCGAACCAGCGGGCGACAGGCGCAAGCGCGGCATGTTCCAAGTCACGCTCCATCGCTTCCCACACGCGGGGGATCATCGCGAGGTAACGCGCTTTCCCGTCGCGTTTCCAAAGCCGGGTGAATATGCCGACGATCTTGGCGTTCCGCTGCGCACCCAGGATGGCGTAATGGGCAACGAAGTCGTCTCCGGGTGCCGCCGCATTCACGTACCGTTCGAACATCCGCCGCTCGAGGTCCGGCGTGACATCGCGGCGCGCGTCTTGCAGCAGGGATACGAGATCGTAGGCCGGATGGCCGACCCGCGCATCCTGGAAATCGATCAGTCCCTGCGCGCCCCGTCCATCGGGAGCGGGGTCCAGCAGCATGATGTTCTCCGCGTGATAATCGCGCAGGACGGTCACGCCCGGGTGCTGCCGATCACCTAGTGGAGAAAGCACTTCGCGCCACGCTCCGTCGAACCCCTCGCTGTCGACGTCCAGCCCCATGGCCGGGC
The DNA here is from genome assembly GCF_022576075.2 of Erythrobacter sp. LQ02-29. Classification (NCBI taxonomy): domain Bacteria; kingdom Pseudomonadati; phylum Pseudomonadota; class Alphaproteobacteria; order Sphingomonadales; family Erythrobacteraceae; genus Erythrobacter; species Erythrobacter sp. LQ02-29. The sequence continues at coordinate 2,434,791 of NZ_JANCNT010000001.1, forward strand.
AATACCATTCGACGAACAGGCGCGATTCGCGCAGATATGTCGCCATGTCGTATGGCCGAAAGGGACCTGCCGGCATGCTCGCCAACGAAACCAGCGTATCGACGGCCGTCGTGTAGGCACCGTTTTCCGCATCGGGGTGGGTATCCAGCCAGTCGCGCATCCGGTCGTTGCCGAAATCCTCGCTCAGGATCCACCCCCCCTGCAGGTCCTCGGCCAGGATGATGGGTGCGCGCAGACCCTGCGCGGAAAGCCATTCGGCCACCGCGAGAAACGGACCGGGATTTTCGCGCGGCGGCGGGGCATGCATCAGCATGGCGCACTCGTGCCCTTTGCGAAGCCGAAAGTAGCGCCGGAAGCTGGCATCTCCGGGAATCGGGTCGACGGCGGCTGCGGCCCACCCGGCCCGGTCCAGGAAGTCGGTGGCACCATTTGGCAACAATACGTGGGATTCGTTCATGGCAGCCGCTCTAGCCAATCACTATTGCCTTCGACAGAGGCGACGCGGCCTTCTTCGGTAAAATCGAGTGTGACGCTGAGGCAGCCCGACTCATGCGTGAAGCCTCCCGCTCGTTCGGGCCATTCGGCCAACAGCACAGCGCCCTGTCGATAATCGTCAAGTCCAATCTCCTCCAACTCACCCGGCGTTTCCAACCGGTAGAAATCCGCGTGCACCGCCGGAATGCGGAGCGCCTCGTACAACTCGACGATGGTAAAGGTAGGTGAGGGTATCTCGCCGCTCTGGCCGAGACATCGCAGGATGAAGCGCGCGAGGGTCGTTTTGCCGGTCCCGAGCGACCCGGAAAGCGCGAGTGCATCGCCCGCGCGCAGCCGCTCGGCAATCCGCCCGGCGAAGCTCTCCATCGCAGCAAGATCGGGCAGCTCGACTTCATAGGAACTCATGTGAGCGAAATTTCCGCTATCGTGCCCGAGCCCTTCTTCGACCGGATTTGGAGCGTTCCGCCTTGCGCTTCGATCAGCTGGCGGGACAGCGGAATGCCCAGCCCCTCCCGTCGCTCCATCCGGCCCTCGTCAGTCGGTGCCAGACCTTCCTGGGCACGGCGCAGCTGGGCCTCGTCCATTCCGGCACCGCGATCGGAAATCGAAATCCGCGTTGCACCCTTTTCTCGACCGATCTCGATCGCGATGCGATCGCCGTGCGAACTGGCCGCGATCGCGTTGTCGAGGAGATGGCCGATCGCGCGGGCAAGTTGTCGCGGATCGGCTTCGACGCGTACTCTAGCCCCGCCAAGCAGGTCCAGCCGCAGCCCCGCCTTGGTGATCGCCTCTTCGCGCTGGCGAACGGTGCGGGCGACCAGCGGCTGCAATTCGACCGTCTGCTTGGAAACCGGAAGCAACCCGGCCTCGCTCTGAGAGAGATCCAGGACGTTTTCGACCTGCTCCGTCAGCCGGGCGACGGAGTCGATGATCGCGGTCACGTATTCGCGCGCCTGCTCGCTCATGTCTCCGGCGACGCCCGATTCCAGTAGCTCGGCGAAACCGCCGATGGACGTCAGCGGCGTGCGAAACTCGTAAGACATATTGGCGAGAAAACGCGTCTTCACCTGGTCCGCCTGCTCCAGCGCTTCTGCCCGCTCGCGCAGCGCGGTCTCTGCCTGCTCGTTCGCGGTCACATCCAGCGTGGTCAGCAGTCCGTTCCCATCGGGCAGTGGAACGCCGGCGAATTCCAGCGTGCGCCCATCCGCCATCTGCACCCGTCCGGCGCGTTCCTTACGGTCCAGCGTGGCGGAACGGATGACCTCTCCGATACCCTCTGCCTGTCTTGGACGCACGAGGCCGCGACCGATCTGTTCCAGCAGCCTATCAGCGGTCGGATGATCGTCCAGCCTGTCGGGCGCGATCCCCCAGGTGGTGGGAAAGCTCCTGTTCCAGAGCTGGAGATGCCCATCGGGCGCGAAAACCGCCAGAGCCTCGAAGAGGCTGTCGACCATCGCGGTTCGCGTGCGCAGCAGCGTATCGCGCGTTGCGGAAAGCGCCAGCTGCTCGGTCCGATCTTCGGCGATAAGAGCCAATCCGCCATCGGGCATCGGCTGGGCGACGACGCGCAAATGCGTGCCATCGGCCAGCGGCCAAGCCTCCTCCTGCGGCTCGCTGGCGGCGAACCATTGCTCGTGTTCCGCCCGCCAGGCCGGAAAATCTCTGACTTCGGGCAAGCGGCCCGCGTCCCGAGCGTCGGAGAGAAAGCGTTTGAAGGAGCTGCCGATGGGTTCCGCACCGCTCGCAAGGGCGAAGGTGCGCCGGAAAGGCTGGTTCGCGAAGGCGAGGCGACGGTCGGAATCGAATTGAGCGACGCCGATCGAAAGCCGGTCCATCATCGAACGTTGCGCCCGGGCATAGGCGCGGTGCGCCCGGCCGCGCTCCTCCATTTCCTCGACGTCGACCGCGTAGCCCGCAATGCCTTCTTCGCCCAGCGGCAGGTCAGACACCCGCAGAGCACGTCTCGCGCCATGGATCGTCGCCTGCACGGTTCGCTTGACCGCTTCGTTACGCTTCGCGGCGTCGAGCGCCACGGAGGCAGCACTCTGCCCTTCGACAGCTTCGACCAGCTCGATCTGGTCTTCCACCACCGCATCCGCGCTTTCAGCCCCCACCGCATCGACATAGGCGCTGTTGACCAGCCGCAGCTTTCCGTTCGTGCCGCGAAACCACATTGGAATTGGCGCCGCCTCTATCAGGCCGACCAGCGCGGCGAAATCGCCCTTCGCCCGAGCGGTTTCGGAGCGCATGCGCGATAGCTCGGTCTCGCTTTCGGAAAAGTCGAACACCCAGACGAGCGCCGCGCCACCCGGCGAGACTTGCGGATCGGCGAGCTGGCCGCGCAGGGCGAGGCTGCGCTGCGATCCGGGCACGGTCAGCGCCATGCGGAAAGGGGTCGCCGTTTTCTGGGTACGCCGGACGTTCTCGGTCAGCTCGGCTAACTGATCATCGGACAGGCCGCGATCGTCACCCGGTGCGAGTTCCCCCAGAAAGTCCGGCAGCCGATCGAGCCCGAACCATCGCGCCAACCGGTCCGAGCCCTCGATCCGGCTGTCCGCGCGCACCAGCAGCGCGATCGCCGGTGCCTCGTCCAGCATCCGCGCCATCCGCCGCGCGGCGGAACGACTTTTGCCCGCCTCGCGCGTCCGGTTGCCCGCGCGGATCATCAGCCATGCGGCCCCCACCGTCCAGGCGGCAAGCAGCAATCCGATCAGGACCAGTGCGGTAGGGGCGATCTCCATCCCGGTTCAGCTATGCCGGTGGCGCGGGCGATGCAACTGGCCCCAAATGAAAAGCCCCCGCAAATGCAGGGGCTTTCCGGACGCATTAACCTTGCGCGCGTTCAGTAACGGTAGTGCTCGGGCTTGAACGGGCCCTCTACAGGCACACCGATATAGTCGGCCTGCTTCTGGCTCAGCTTGGTCAGCTTCACGCCAAGCTTGTCGAGGTGCAGCGCCGCGACCTTCTCGTCGAGATGCTTGGGCAAGACGTAGACGTCGTTCTGATAGGCATCGTCGTTCTTCCACAGTTCTATCTGCGCCAGCGTCTGGTTCGTGAAAGAACAGCTCATCACGAAGCTGGGGTGACCCGTCGCGCAGGCGAGGTTTACAAGACGCCCACGGGCGAGGACGATGATCTCCTTGCCGTCGGGGAACTTAACCACGTCGGTACCGGCCTTCAGTTCCTTCCATTCGTAATTGTCGAGGGCCGAAATCTGGATCTCGGAATCGAAGTGGCCGATATTGCACACGATCGACATCGGCTTCATCGCCTTCATGTGCTCGGCGGTGATGACGTCCTCGTTGCCCGTGGTGGTCACGAAGATGTCGGCGCGCGTCACCGCCTCATCCATCGTCACGACCTCGAAACCTTCCATCGCCGCCTGCAGCGCGCAGATCGGATCGATCTCCGTCACCAGCACGCGCGCCCCGCCATTGCGGAGCGACTGGGCGCTGCCCTTGCCAACATCGCCATAGCCCGCGACGCAGGCAACCTTGCCGGACAGCATCACGTCGGTCGCGCGGCGGATCGCGTCGACCAGCGATTCGCGGCAGCCGTAGAGGTTGTCGAACTTCGACTTGGTCACGGAATCGTTCACGTTGATCGCCGGGAACGGCAGCTTGTCCTGCTTTGCGAGGTGGTAAAGGCGGTGCACGCCGGTGGTGGTTTCCTCCGACACGCCCTTGATCGCCTTCACCGACTTGGTGAGGTAGCCCGGCTTCTCCTTCAGGAAAGCCTTGAGCGCACGCTGCATCTCGATTTCTTCGGCGTTCTGCGGAGCGGGCATTTCCTCGCCCGCCTCGATCCGCGCGCCCCACAGGGCGAACATGGTCGCATCGCCGCCATCGTCCAGGATGAGGTTCGCAGTAAGGTCGGCATCGTCGTCGGTCGACCAGTCGAAGATCTTGCCGACATAGTCCCAGTAATCGGCCAGCGTCTCGCCTTTCACGGCGAAGACCGGAATGCCCTGGTCGGCGATGGCGGCGGCGGCGTGATCCTGCGTCGAGAAGATGTTGCAGGTCGCCCAGCGCACCTCAGCACCCAGCGCCACCAGCGTTTCGATCAGCACCGCGGTCTGGATCGTCATGTGCAGCGAGCCGGTGATGCGCGCGCCCTTCAGCGGCTGCGCCTCGCCATATTCCTCGCGCAGGGACATCAGGCCCGGCATTTCGGTTTCGGCGATGGCGATCTCGTCACGCCCGTACTGGGCGAGGCTGAGGTCCTTGACGATGTAATCCTGCGTGTCGGCCACGAGTGAAACTCCTCGAAAAAATCGTAAGTCGCGAGCGCCGTCGGGGCGCGTTCGCTTGCGGGCCGCGACTTAGCGAGCGTGCTGCGCCAAGGCAAACATAAAGAAAGCTTTATATGATGCGTCGTTGTCTCGTCGCAATTGCCCTCTATATCGGGCGCGAACCGCTAGACCTACGAAAGGAAATTACGCGATGACCATCAGCAAAGGCGACACCATCCCCGACGTGAAAATGGTGAAAGCGACCGAAAGCGGTCCGGAACAGGTCCAGTCGAAGGACTTCTTCGCCGGGCGCAAGGTCGCGCTGTTCGCGGTCCCTGGGGCCTTCACCCCAACCTGCTCCGCCAAGCACCTCCCCGGTTTCGTCGAGAAGGCGGACGAGTTGAAGGCAAAGGGCGTGGACGAAATCGCCTGCACTAGCGTCAACGACGCCTTCGTCATGGGTGCCTGGAACAAGGCGGACGGCGGCGAGAACATTACCATGCTGGCGGACGGCAACGGCGACTTCGCCGAGGCGCTGGGCCTGACCATGGACGGAACCGGGTTCGGCATGGGCCAGCGCAGCCAGCGCTATTCGATGATAGTCGACGACGGCCAGGTCGTCGAAATGAACGTCGAGCAGCCGGGCGATTTCTCGGTCAGCAGTGCGGAGCACATGCTCGGCCAACTCTGAGCTTCAGCGCAATCGAAATCGAGGCCGGGGCGGGAGACCGCTCCGGCCTTTTTCGTGTCCGCAAGAACCGGCGTCAGGGTGACGAAGGTGACAGCGTGTCACTTTCGCTCCTGCTTCGATAAGCGAACAAACTTAATGCTTTACCGCGACGATCGCCGGGCGGACGGACAGGGTGTGCGCGGGGCGAGCGCCGCACGTGAGGGACCGACGATGAAAAAGAGCCGGCTCGAGACTACCTAGCCCGAAACAAGTAGGAAAGTCTGTGCGCTTCGATCCGCGCCAAGCCCCGCCCGACCCTCAATACCCCATCAGCTTCAGCACTTCTTCGCGGCTGCGGTGATCGTCGCGGAAGGCCCCGCGCATTTCGGAGGTGACCATGGTGACGCCAGGGGTGCGCACCCCACGCGCGGTCATGCAGGCGTGGCTCGCCTCTATCACCACGGCGACGCCTTGCGGTTCGAGGTGATCCCAGATGCAGTTCGCCACTTCCGCCGTCAGCCGTTCCTGTACCTGCAGGCGGCGCGCAAAGCCGTGGAGCACACGGGCCAGCTTGGATATGCCCACCACCCGATCGACCGGCAGGTAGGCGATCGCCGCCTTGCCGATGATGGGCGCCATGTGGTGTTCGCAATGGCTCTGGAACGGGATATCCTTCAGCAGCACAATCTCGTCGTAGCCGCCGACTTCCTCGAACACCCGGCGCAGATGGATCGCCGGATCTTCGTCATAGCCCTGGCAATATTCCTTCCACGCCCGCGCCACGCGCGCCGGTGTATCGCGCAAGCCCTCTCGCGCGGAATCGTCCCCTGCCCATTCGATCAGGGTCCGAACTGCATCCTGGACCGCTTCGGGAACAGGCGGTTTCGCCAGGGGATCGTCTTCGTCTGGGCCGACCAGGCTGCTCATTTTCGTTTCCTCTTCAATCGATCGCGTAACCGGCCGAGCCTGCTTCCGTCGCGGAACAGCCCGCCATGCGCATAGGGTTCGAACATATCCTCCGGCTTCTCCGGATCCAACAGCTCCGATCCGGCAAGCGTCTCCTCGATCTCTCCCAATTCGGGAATTTCGAACGGGCGCAATTGCCGCTCCCCGCTACTGCCCAGTTGTGCGATCGCCTGGTGCATCGATCGGGTTTCCGTCAGCCTTCGATCCATCACTTCAGGCTCCACGCCGCAGTGTTCCGCGAGGAGATTTACCCGAATCGTGCGGATACATGTTTCGATATCGCGCCCGGCATTGGCCGGACGTTCGCAATCGATGAACACATCGCATTCGCTATCGAGCCCCAGCGAGCGGTTGTTCATGTTGGCCGAGCCGATCCTCAGGATGCGATCGTCCACGATCATCAGCTTCGCATGGACGTAGATCGGCGTTTCGCCGGCCCACGAGACATACAGCGAAAACCGCTTCTTCGGATCGTTCGCGGCGATCATCCGGGCGAGCGCCGAGCGCGCGTGATCCATCGCCTGCTGCTCCAGCCACCCGTCGGCATGGATGGGATGGACCAGCACGATCTCCGGCGGATCGTCCTCGTCTAGGCGCTCCACGATCGCCTCTGCGATCTTGCGCGAGGTGAAATACTGGTTCTCGATATAGAGGAACTCGCGCGCGCCCGCGATCTCCGCCAGCACCAGCGTCTCGATCTCGTTGATCGGGGTGACGTCGTTGTATTTGGCGCGGGTCCGCGAGATGCCGACTTCGACATCCTCGAAATCCGCGTTCAACTTGTCCGGCCAGATGCTTTCCTGCTCTTCATGGTCGAGTTGCGGATACGGTTTACCGCCTGCGCATTCCCACCGGCTGCGGCACAGATCGGCCAGTGCGCCCGCCACCTCGCCTTCCATCATCATGGTGATGTCGTGCCAGGGCCCGTAAAGGCGGCCGTGGGGCCGACGGCGGCGCTCGTCCTGTTCCCGGTGCTCGCGCGTGTCCCAACGGTCGTGGGTCAGGTCGATACCGCCGCAGACCGCCAGCGAGTCGTCGAGCACCCCGATCTTCTGGTGGTGGCTGCAACCGAGCGGATGCTGCGTATCGAACTTGAAGCTGATCTGCCGCTTTGGCCACATCCGCGCGATGTCCAGCGCCATGGAGCCGCGCGCCGCGAACTGCACGATCGACAGGCCCCATTTGAGCACGAGGATGTCCAGACCGTCGCGGTGGCGCGCCAGCCACAGGAAGAAGCTGCCCAGGCGAGAGGGGTAGGACGAATCCTTCGGTCGTTCGTACCAGCGTCGCCCCTTGGTGAGATGGATGCGGGTGTCGAAGTCCCACCCGATCAGCATGATGCGCCGCCGGGCCTTCAGCATCGCCTGCTGCATGTGCGCGAAATAGGATTCCGCGTCGATGATGACGCTCAGCCGCTCCGCTTGGGCGTACCGCCACACGCCCGGTTCGACCGAACCGTCGCCCTGCGGACCACCCTCGTCCAGGCACGGCTGGCTCATGCGGTGCCTTTGCGACATTCGCGCGGATCGAGGTGCGGGATCGATACGGAGAGGTTTTCCCGCGCTTTCGCCCGAAACTCCGGTCGGCGGCATGGCTGCATCGCGTTCGCTCCCCGCTCCAAACGAAACAGCCCGGCCTCGCACAAGACAAGGCCGGGCTGGTTGTGGTGCGCCCGGAAGGATTCGAACCTCCGACCACCTGATTCGTAGTCAGGTACTCTATCCAGCTGAGCTACGGGCGCCCGTGGAGGGGGGCACATAGGGGGGCATTTCCGGCTTGGCAAGGGCGATCCGCGCTATCTTTGCCGCGCACGGCGCAGCAGGTCGGCGGCCAGCGTCCGATCGGCCGGAGCGAGATCGAGTTGCGGGATAGCGGCAGGGTCGCACCAGCGCAGCGTGCCGCCCTCGCGCGGCTCAGCGATGCCAGTGTAACGCTGGCACGAGAACAGGAGCAGGAGCAGCTGCGGCCGCGCCCTCGCCGTATCCGGGCTAATCAGGGCAAAACCAACCGGCTCCAGCGAATCGGCAGCGAGAGCAAGGCCGGTCTCCTCCATGATCTCGCGGCACAGCGCCTGCTCCACGGTCTCGCCCGGCTCGACCTTGCCGCCGGGAAACTCCCACAGCCCTGCATTGGCCTTACCCGCAGGACGGCGATGCATCAGATATCGGCCCCGGTCGTCCGATATCGCCGCCGCCGCCACAGGCAGTGGCCGATCCTTCGGCAGCGAAGTCATCGCTGTCCCCGAACTTGCACGCTTTCCAACCCGTGGTTTGGTTCCCGACCACTTAGGACTTTCTCAATCAATACTGCGTACTCCTGCGACCACTCGTTCAGGCAGGGGCCTGGTACGGGTCGGGTACCGAAGACTATACCAGGAGACGACACATGAAATTCTTCAACAAGCTGGTCCGCGACGAAGAGGGCGCGACCGCCATCGAGTACGGCCTGATCGCCGCCCTGATCGCGGTTGCCGCGATTGCCGCCATGAACTCGCTCGGCGGCGAGCTGTCCGACACGTTCAACAACGTTTCGGGCCAGCTGGATACGGCACAAGGCAGCACCGGAACCGGTCGCGAAAGCACCAACAACCCGTCTTGATCAGACAAACCGAATTCAGAGGGCGGCGGGAGCGATCCCGCCGCCCTTTTTCGTGCGTGGCCCACGCGCCTAGTTGGCGCGGACGACGATCTTCACCTTCTGCCCGGCGCGCAGGCTGTCGGACTGGCCCAACCCGTTGAGGACGCGGAAGCGCTGCTCCTGCGCATTGCTGTAGGCCATGCGGCGCGCGAGCGATGCGACGCTGTCGCCGCTGCCCACCGTCACCACGTCGATCCGCCGCGGGACGACGTTCGCCGCCTCCTGCGCACTGATCCGGCGCATCGATTCGAACATCGGCGTGAACACCCCGCTTCTCCCGGCGGGCGTGATCGCCTGGAAATGATAGGCGCGGTCGTTGGCGAACTCGTAGGCGAAGACGATCACATCGACCTGGCCGCTCTGGGTGTTTGCACGCGCCACGCCATAAGCGGCGGGGATGCCATTCACCGTCGTGCGCTGGATCGAACTGGGGGCGAGGTTCGTCTGCTGCCCTCCCAGCTTCGCGAATGCGGAGCGGATATAGTTGTCCAGGCTGCCGCTATAGGGCGCGAAAGTGAGCTGCGCCTGCCCGCTTTGCCCGTTGATCGACACCGCCTGCGTGCTGTTGACCATGTAGAACCCGTTCGGCGCGCGGAACGATAGCCGCAGCTCCGGCTGGATGAAGGTGTCGCCTTCGATCACGCCCTGCGCGGGATCGTCGCCATACAGCAGGCCGTCGATGCGGCTGAGAAACGTGTCCCGGTTGGTGATCGTGCCGGGCAGGCCCTGCGCCTGTGCCCGCGCCGCCTGGACGCGGCTGGCGGGATCGGGGTGGGTCGATGCCCATTCCGGAACGGTGGCGTTCTGCCCCTTCAGCGCGGCGTCGAGATTGTTTTGCAACGCCAGGCTGTAGAGCACGGTGCTCATCGCCGTGGGATCATAGCCGGCGCGGCTGAGATAGGTGATGCCGAGCTGGTCCGCCTGCGTTTCCTGCTCGCGCGAATATTTCAGCGTCACCAGCTGCGCGATCTGTTGCGACCCTTGCGACAGAAGTCCCCCCAGCCCGTCGCTACCGAGCAGCACTTGCGAGAGGATAGAACCGACCGCGCCCAGCAGCGCGTTCTGTTGCGCCTTCGCCTGGCGGCGCTGCGAATGCCGCGCTGCGACGTGGCCGACCTCATGGCCCAGGACGCCTGCCAACTCGGCTTCGTTGTTCATCAGGCCGACCAGCTGGCGCGTGGTGTAGATATAGCCGCCGGGAATGGCGAAGGCGTTGTTCACCGAACTGTTGAGCAGCGCGACCGTGAAATCCTCGCGCGCGTTGCCGAGCCCTGAATGCACCGCGATATTCTTGCCCACCCCTTCGACATAGGTGGCGGTCGGGCCGGTCATGCGACCGCCGAACTGTTGCAGAAGCTCCGGATTCGCCTGGGCACCCATCTGCGCCTCTTCGGGCGTGATCGGGGTGGAGGCGCTGGGCACGTTGCCGCCGCCTCCGGGAAGAGCGGCACAGGCGGACAGGGTCGCAGCCAGCGCGACACCCGAAACGGTGGACAGAGTTTTACGAAACGGCATGAATTATCCCCTTGTTACAAGAGGCATCCTAGCCCTGGCGGGCCCCACCGTTCGCCTCTCTCGGGACACAAAGCGTTCGCGACGCGGCAGGGTTCCCGCACTCGACAGGCGAGTGGTTAACCGCCGATGCGCAGAAAGCGCTCCTCGCGGGTCTTTCGCAGATCGGCGGGATCGCGTCCGGCCAGCTGGTCGAGCTCTTCCCCGATGGTGGCAGTCAGCGCCTCGATCGTGCCCTTCGCGTCGCGATGCGCCCCGCCGACGGGTTCGGGCACGATCCGGTCGATCACGCCGAGCTTCTCGAGATCCTGCGCCGTGACCTTCATCGCCTGCGCCGCCTCCGGCGCCTTCTCCGCGGTGCGCCACAGGATCGAGGCGCAGCCTTCGGGAGAGATCACGGAATAGACCGCATGTTCCAGCATCAGGACGCGCTCGGCGCTCGCCAGCGCGACCGCCCCGCCAGATCCGCCTTCGCCCACGATTGTCGCGACCATCGGCACCGGCAGGGCAAGGCATGCCTCCGTGGCGCGCGCGATCGCTTCCGCTTGGCCGCGCTCTTCCGCCTCGACCCCCGGGAACGCGCCCGAGGTATCGACCAATGTCACCACCGGCAGGCCGAACCGCCCTGCCAGTTCCATGAGGCGGATCGCCTTGCGATAGCCCTCCGGCTTGCCCATGCCGAAATTGTGTCGCAGCCGGGTCTCGGTATCGTGCCCCTTCTCGTGCCCGATCAGCATCACGCGGCGACCGCCAAGCGTGGCGAAGCCACCCATGATGGCCTCGTCTTCGCCGAAGTTGCGATCGCCGCCCAGCGGCACGAACTCCTCGAAGCCATGCTCCACGAAATCGCGGAAATGCGGGCGCTTTGGATGTCGCGCGACCTGTGTCTTCTGCCACGGCGTAAGCGAAGCGTAGATGCCGGCGAGCATGTCCGCGCTTTTCAGCTCGAGCCGGCGCAGTTCGTTAGAGATATCGACATCGTCACCTTGTGCCGCGGCGCGCAATTCGGCGAGCCGGGTTTCAAGCTGGGCGACGGGTTTCTCGAAGTCGAGATAGGCGTTCATGCAGTGTCCGCTAACCGCCGGAACCGCGTTCGGCAAGCGGATGTCGCTCGTTCACGAGTGCGACCAGCCGCGCGGCGTCGACATGGATGTATATCTGCGTGGTCGCGATATCGGCGTGGCCAAGCAACGTCTGGAGCAGCCGTAGATCGGCCCCGCCCTCCAGCAGATGGGTTGCGAAGGCGTGGCGCAGGACGTGCGGACTGATCTTCGCCGGATCGATCCCGGCGCGCGCGGCCAGTTCCTTCAATAGCTGGAACAGCCGGACACGCGTCAGATGTTTCTTGCGGGAGGGGAACAGGAAAGGTCCGCTCCCTTTGCGCACCTTCAACCATTCGGAAAGCGCCTGCGTCGCGCGGCGGCTGACCGGCACCATGCGCGCCTGCCCGCCCTTCCCCGTTACTGTCAGGAACGGCGCGTCGCGTGGGACTGCCGCCAGCGGCAGCGACACCAGTTCGGTCGCGCGCAGCCCCGACCCGTAGAGCATTTCCAGCAGGGCGAGCAGCCGGACGGCTCGCGGTTCGCCCGACGCCGCGCTTTCTTCCGCAGTGTGGAAGAGCGCATCGATCTCATCGTGCGAGAGAATGCGGGGCAGCGGTCGACGGATCGCAGGTTGCGGCAGGGCGGCGCTGGGGTCGTCCTCCCGCAGGCGCTCGTCCAGCAGGAAGCCGTAGAACTGGCGCAGCGCCGAGGCCTTGCGCGCCACCGTCGCGGGCGCGAGAGACGCCCAGGCATTGCCCAGCCGCCGCAAATCCTCGCGATCCGCCTGACCCAGCGGACCGACGATCTCCGCGGCACCGGTCAGATCGCGGCGATAGGCGGCGATCGTGTTCGCGGCCGCGCCGCGCTCGGACGCCATCATGGCGAGGAATTCGGCGACCGGATCGGTCCCGCTTGCGGCCTCGCCGGATTTCATCGTCGCACCCGATCAGCCGCGATAGACCGCCTCTGCGGCGATCATGCGGGCCTCCGCGCGCAAGCCGACGCGATCGAGCGCGGCCACGATGTGATAGAGATGCCGCGGCGTCATCTTGTCCCACCCGGTTCCCTGCATGCCCACCCCGGCCAGCAAAGCGACGAGCGCCTGGTTGTCGGCGGCGGCGGCGCTGTCGATCAGACGCGCCCAATGCGTCGCACCGCCCAAGGACATGTTCAGCGTGTCGGAAAGATCGTCGCGCGTGCCCTCGTCGATGCGCCCGAGACCGGCGAGCCCGGCGACGAGGAACTGGCTCCGGCGCTGGCCGCCGCTGTCGTCGTCCTCGACGAAGCTTCGCACTGCGCCGCTGCCGACGGAGTTGTCTCGGTCGAATTGCACTAGCGCGAGAAGCGCCCAGCCGAGGCTGCCTTCGGGCACCACGTTGCCCCATTCCAGCGCGTCGCGGTCCAGCCCAGCCGTCAGCATCGATCCGATCAGCGGCCCGGCGCGATCGCTCAGCGCTTCCGATGGCGGAATACGGGCGGCGGCGTAGGCGGTCAGCACCCGGCTGGCGTAATCCATCTCGCCCGTGCCCCACAGCCGATCGATCGCCGCGACGCGCGCGGCAGGGTCGGCGGCGACATAGGCATTGCGCAATTGCACGGCCCGCGCGCCCAGATCCCCTTCGGTGCCGTTCTCGGCGTAATATTGGGAATACAGGTCTATCAGCGCATTGGCCGAGAAAATCCCGGCCCCGGTTCCGCGCATCATCCCCGGCATTCTGGCCGTTGCCGACAGCGCGGGAGAGATTGCCGAGGCGTACTGGAAGTATGAGTTCTCGTCGTCGGTGAGGCGGTCGGGAATCTCCGCACCCAGCGCACTGGCGAGCGCGAACCGCCACGGCGTCAGCTCCTCGACGCCGTCCCATTCCAGATTGACCGCACCGCGGCTCTGCCCCGCCGCACCGGCGAAGCGTTGCGCCAGCAGCACGTCGATGTTCTCGACCGCATCTCCGCGCCTGATGCGCTTGAGATTCGCCCGAGCTCTTGCCGCTTCACCGGAATAGGCGGCGCAAATGTCGCGCAGCATGCGCCACTGCACGTCGTCGCGCATATCGCGGCTGAACCGGGCGAGCGGGCACGTTCCTAGAATATCGCCGGTGGCGAGGTAAGCGGTGATCGCAGCATCGGCGAGCGCGGGGTTCCAATCCACCGTATCGACATTCTGCACCAACGCGCGCGCGGCGGGATATTCGCCGATGCGGTTCAGCAAACCGGCGCGCAGCGCAACGAATTCGGCCGGGTCCATATCCGCGGGCGCGGACAACCGGCTCGCCAGTACGCGACGCAGCAGGATATGGCCCCAGCGCGACACCAGCGGGCCCTTCGTACCGGTCAGGGCCGCGCGAACCAGCGCCGCCGGCTGGCGTCCCAGCGACCCGGTCGGCACCCCCCCTTCCCCGGGGCCGATAATGCCGACCTCCTCCATGGAGCGGCGGGCGGCGGGCGGAATGTCGGACTTGGGGCGCAGGCCCAGCAGCACATCGAGCTCGTCGGGATCGAGCCGTTCGAGGTCGCGCAGGGTCAGCCCGCCGTTCTCGCTTGCCTGCGGAGCCGGGGTCGTCGCCTGTCCGCTACCGCTTCCGGGCAATTGCTGGATCACCGGCGAAGACGTGGTCGTCGGCGCGGGGTTCGCGCTCGGTCGCGGTGCCGGGGTGGCGGGACGAGGGGCGGGCGTGGGGCTCGGCTTGGGCGCTGGGGTGGGCGTCGCCTGACGATAAGCATCGGGCAGCAGCGATTCGGGCGCATCCTGGGCCAGCACCAGGGTAGAAGTGAGCGCGAGCATGCCCGCGCCAGCGAGCACTAGGGTCTTCATGCGGCCGTTCATGCGTTAGCCTCCGGGACGGGCACCGGCTGGGAGATAGGCCGCAGGGGCTCTTCCCCGCCATCCCACCAGGCCCAGGCCAACAGCGCGACAACCGCCAGCAGCAGGCCGATCGAAAGCTTGCGCCAGCGCATAGGGTAATCCGTTTCCATCGATAGCAGGGCTTTGTTGCGTTTGCCCTAGCGCATCTCTACGCCCGGCGGCAATGGAGCCCGTATCCGCCAAGTTCACCGACCGTGAAATCGCCGCCGTCGCCGGTCGGATCGACCGCCCGATCGTGCTGGTCGGCCTGATGGGCGTGGGCAAGTCCACCGTCGGCAGGAAACTGGCGGAGCTGCTGAACTTCACCTTCGTCGACGCCGACGCCGAGATCGAAGCCGCTTCCCAGCAGACCATCCCGGAAATCTTCGACCAGTTCGGCGAGGATTATTTTCGCGACGGCGAGCGCCGGGTCATCGCGCGGCTGATGGAGGAGGGGCACGGCGTCATCGCCACGGGCGGCGGCGCTTTCGTGAACGACGAAACGCGCGACCTCGTCCTCGAACGCGGGATCGGCGTGTGGATCGACTGCGATGTCGAAACGCTGGTCGAACGCACCGCTCGCCGGTCCAACCGTCCGCTGTTGCAGGACGGCGATCCGGAAGAAATCCTGCGCAGGCTGAGCGATGCCCGCGCGCCGTCCTATGCGAAGGCGCCGATCAAGGTGCAGAGCAAGCCCGGGCCGCATGTCGAAACCGCGCTCGCCATTCTCGGGGCCATCGAACGATGGCTGTGATCCCGGTCGCGCTGGCCGGGCGCGATTACGAGGTTCACGTCGGGCCCGACCTGCTCGACCGGACGATGGAGCTCGCCCGCCCCTTCATCGAAGCGCTCGCCCGGCCCCGCAAGGTGCCGGTCGTCGCGGACCGCGAGGCAAGGCGCTATCACGGCGAGCGGCTGGAACGCTCGCTCGCATCCGGCGGGCGCGAAATCGCCTGGTACGACATCGAACCGGGCGAACGCTCGAAAAGCTGGGCGGAGCTCGAGCGGCTGACCGACTGGCTGCTGTCGCTTGGCGTTACCCGGGGCGAGCATGTCTTCGCACTCGGCGGCGGCGTAGTCGGCGACCTGACGGGATTCGCCTGCGCCATCCTGAAGCGCGGCTGCGGGTTCGTGCAACTGCCAACCACGCTGCTGGCGCAAGTCGACAGCAGCGTCGGCGGCAAGACCGCGATCAACACCGCGGCGGGCAAGAACCTGATCGGCGCTTTCCATCAGGCATCGCTGGTGCTCGCTGACCTTTCAACGCTGGAAACGCTGCCGCCGCGCGAATTGCGAGCCGGCTATGCCGAGGTGCTGAAATACGGCGTTCTTGGCGACACGGCATTCTTCGACTGGCTGGCGGACCACGGTGCCGCCGCCCTGACCTTGGAACCGGAGGCGCTGGAGCACGCCGTCGCGACCAGCGTGGCCGCCAAGGCGCGGATCGTCGCGGAGGACGAGCGCGAGACCACCGGGCGGCGCGCGCTGCTCAATCTCGGCCACACCTTCGGCCACGCGCTGGAGGCGCAGACCGGCTTTTCCGACCGGCTGCTGCATGGCGAGGGCGTCGCGCTCGGCATGGTGCTGGCGGCGCGCTATTCCGCCCGCCGGGGGGATCTGTCGAGTCAGGATGCGGAGCGGATCACCCGCGCCGTCGACGCCGCCGGGCTTCCAGCCGAGATCGCCGCGCTGGGCCTGAACTGCACCGGTGCGGCCTTGGTCGAGCACATGCTCCACGACAAGAAGATGGCGGCGGGCACCCTCCCCTTCATCCTGCTGCGCGGGATCGGCGACGCCTATCTGGCGCGCGACGTCGAACTGAGCGACGTAGCCGCCTTCCTCGACGAGCAGATGCGCGCGCATTGACGCGGTGCGCCCACTCTCGCTGGCGCTAAGGCGGCGAGAAGCGCACGAGACGTCGCCGCCCCACGCAACAGCCCTCAGAACAGGCGCGAGCCGTTGGGTACGGGCGTGTCGGGCGCGAACAGCACGACCTCGCCCGCCTCGTCCGCGAAGCCGAGCGTCAGCACTTCCGACAGCATCGGCCCGATTTGGCGCGGGGGGAAATTGACGACCGCCGCGACCTGCCGCCCGACCAGTTCCTCGCGCGTGTAGTTGGCGGTGATCTGTGCCGAACTCTTGCGCTCGCCGATCGCGGGACCGAAGTCGATCCGCAGGCGATAGGCGGGCTTGCGCGCCTCCCGGAAATCCTCCGCCGCCACGATCGTCCCGATGCGGATGTCCGCCTTCAGGAAGGTCTCGAAATCGGTCTCTGGTGCGGGTGGCGCATCGGGAGCGTGGGAGAGGTGCATCACTCCAGTTCCAGGATTACCTCGTCCACCGCCAGGCTGTCGCCCTCGCCCGCATTTATCTTGGCGATGGTGCCTTCCTTCTCGGCGCGCAGGATGTTCTCCATCTTCATCGCCTCGACGGTGGCGAGCGGCTGGCCGGGCTGAACTTCTTCGCCCTCCTCGACATGCAGCTTCACCAGCAGGCCCGGCATCGGGCAGATCAGCATCTTGGAAAGATCGGGCGGCACCTTTTCGATCATATGATCGGCCAAATGCGCGATGCGGGTCTGGAGGATGCGAAGCTGATGCGTTCGGCCTCGCGTGGTGATGGCGTAACCGGTGCGCGTGGCTTTGAGCTGAAGGGTGAGCACCTCGCCAGTCTCGTCTTCGCCGCCGCCAAGTTCGACCTCGATCATGCTCTCGCCCGGCGTGTATTCCATGTCGAGCGCGACCGGCTCGCCATCGACCGTCACCGCGTCCTCTTCCAGCCGCACGTGATAATCGGTCTTGTCGATCCGCACCGTCCAGTCGCCTGGCGCGTAGAATTCACTGTCGAGCTTCTGGTCGATCCGCCGCGCGCGGTCGGCGTCGGCGGTTGCGATCACCCCGCCCACCGCGGCGAGCCCGCGCTTCAGATCGTCGGACGCGGCCGCGCCCGCGAAACCGTCGGGATATTCCTCCGCGATGAAGCCGGTGGTCAGCTCCCCTGCGCGAAAACGCGGATGCTGCATGATCGCGGACAGGAAGTCGATATTGTGGCCCGGCCCCTCCACGCGGAAGGCGTCGAGCGCCTCCACCTGCAGATCCGCTGCCTCGTCGCGCGTCTCGCCCCAGGTCACCAGCTTGGCGATCATGGGATCGTAGAACATCGAGACTTCGCCGCCTTCGTAAACGCCGTCGTCCACGCGCACGCCGTGTACGCCGCGCCGGCCATTGGCGCTGCCGTCGTCGGTCCAGCCCTCCACCGGCGGGTCATAACGGACCAGCCGCCCGATGCTGGGCAGGAAGCCGCGATAGGGGTCTTCCGCATAGACGCGGTTCTCGATCGCCCAGCCATCCAGCTTGATGTCGTCCTGCCCGAACGGCAGTTCCTCGCCCGCCGCGACGCGGATCATCCATTCGACCAAGTCGATCCCGGTGATCATCTCGGTCACCGGATGTTCCACCTGCAGGCGGGTGTTCATTTCGAGGAAGTAGAAGCTCTCGCCGGTCTCGTCCGCGCCGCTGACGATCAGTTCGACCGTGCCCGCGGAGTGGTAGTCCACCGCGCGCGACAGGGCGACGCACTGTTCGCCCATGGCCTTGCGCATCTTGTCGGTGACGAAGGGTGATGGCGCTTCCTCCACGACCTTCTGATGGCGGCGCTGGATCGAGCATTCGCGCTCGTTGAGATAGAGGATATTGCCGTGCTTGTCGCCGAGGATCTGGATCTCGATATGGCGCGGGTCCTCGATGAATTTCTCGATGAAGACGCGGTCGTCGCCGAAGCTGT
This sequence comes from Erythrobacter sp. LQ02-29, assembly GCF_022576075.2. NCBI lineage: Bacteria > Pseudomonadati > Pseudomonadota > Alphaproteobacteria > Sphingomonadales > Erythrobacteraceae > Erythrobacter > Erythrobacter sp. LQ02-29. Next base: position 2,452,967 of record NZ_JANCNT010000001.1, read on the forward strand.
TGAGCCCCTCACGCTGGGTCGCCTCGAACCCGTCCTTCACGTCCTGATCGTTCCAGGCGAGGCGCATGCCCTTGCCGCCGCCGCCCGCGCTGGCCTTCATCATGACCGGGTACCCGATCTTGTTGGCCCAGGTGAGTGCGTCCTCGGTGTTCTCGATCGCGCCTTCGGAGCCGGGCACGGTGTTCACCCCGGCCTCGCGCGCCAGTTTCTTCGATTCGATCTTGTCGCCCATCGCCGCAATCGCGGACGCGGGCGGGCCAATGAAGGTGATGTTTTCCTTCGCCAGCGCCTCGACGAAGCTGGCGCGTTCGGAGAGGAAGCCATAGCCCGGATGCACCGCCTCGGCCCCGGTCTGCTTGCACGCAGCGATGATCTTGTCCGCGACGAGGTAGCTTTCGGACGCCTGCGCGGGGCCGATATGCACCGCCTCGTCCGCCATCTTCACGAACGGTGCGCGGGCATCGGCATCGGAATAGACCGCCACCGTCTCGATACCCATCCGGCGCGCGGTCTTGATGACCCGGCAAGCGATTTCGCCGCGATTGGCGATGAGGATTTTCTTGAACATCAGGAAATCGGCCTTTTGCGGAGAATCAGGAGAATTGACGCGATCCATATCGCGAGAGTGACAACGACAATTATCAGCGCGTCATGGAGCTTGTCGGATATGCAAGCGTCGAAACCTGGCCCGAACGGCGGAAGGCACTCAGACATCGCGTTGACACCAAAGGCAGTCAATCCGATGCTTAGGATCACTACTGAGACGAAGAGGAGCTTGAGCCGCCTCACTCAGCCGCCTCCGCCACCCTGCACGCCCGCATCGGCTCCTCGCCCTTGAGCGCGGTCAGGCCCAGCTTCGCGAACAGCGCGCCGTCGCTGTCGTCGCCCGCATTGGGCGCGGTCAGCAGCTTGTCGCCGGTGAAGATCGAGTTTGCACCCGCGAGGAAGCACAACGCCTGTGTCGCCTCGCTCATGCTTTCGCGCCCGGCGGAGAGGCGCACCATGCTCATCGGCATCGCGATCCGCGCGACCGCCACAGTGCGGACGAACTCGATATCGTCGATCTTCGCGAGCGGGGTATCGGCCAGCATATCGCCCAGCACCGTGCCCTTGACCGGGACCAGCGCATTGACCGGCACGCTCTCGGGATGCTGCTCCAGCGTGGCGAGCGTGTGGACGAAGCCGACGCGATCCGCGCGCGTTTCGCCCATGCCCACGATCCCGCCGCTGCACACATTGATCCCCGCCTCGCGCACATTGCTGAGCGTATCGAGCCGGTCCTGATAATTGCGGGTGCTGATCACGCGCTCGTAATATTCGGGGCCGGTGTCGATATTATGGTTGTAATAGTCGAGCCCCGCCTCGGCGAGCATATCCGCCTGCTTGGGCGTCAGCATGCCCAGTGTCATGCAGGTTTCGAGACCCATCTCGCGCACGCCCTGTACGATCTTGACGATCGCAGGCATGTCGCGGTCCTTCGGGTTGCGCCAGGCGGCGCCCATACAGAAGCGCTGCGATCCGGCATCCTTCGCCTGCGCCGCGCGCTGCAGCACGGCCTGCACGTCCATCAGCTTGGTCGCCTCGACCCCGCTGTCGGCATGGACCGACTGACTGCAATAGCCGCAATCCTCCGGGCACCCGCCGGTCTTGATGCTGAGCAGCGTGCACAGCTGGACCTGTTCGGGGGGATGGTTCTCGCGGTGCACGCTGGCGGCGCGGAACAGCAGTTCGGTGAAGGGCAGGTCGAAGAGATCGGCAATCTCCTCGCGGGTCCAGTCTGTGCGGATTTGCGTCATACTGGCTTCCTAGCAAGATACAGGCCGATGGCCATCACCGCGATCCCCACCAGGCGCCTAGGCGTCAGCGAGGTCTGGATCACGCCCAGCAAACCGAAATGGTCGATCGTCGCCGCGGCGATCAACTGGCCGGTCAGAACGAAGAAGATCGCGTTGCCCAGACCGATCTTGGGCGCGGAAAATGCGATTGCGGTGGCGTAGAACAGCATGAAGACCGCCGCCCCATAGTGCCAGGGCTGATCGGTGACGAAAACCGACCGCGCGGGAAAGCCGACGAATGCTAGGATCACTGTGCCGATCGCCAGCCCGACCGCAAAGGTCACCGTAGTCGCCGCGATCGGGCTACCAAGCTGCTGGTTCAACCCCGCATTAAGCGAGGCGAACACGGGTATGCCGAGCCCTGCGGCGAACATCATGGCCGCGATAGGCAGAAACGCGGTGCCGGTCTGGGGCGCGGTCACTCCGCCGCATCCTCGAGTTCCTCATCGGGTGGAGGCATGTTGTGGCCGAGCAGGCGCAGCATGTCGGCCGCGCATTCCACCACGTTGGAGCCGGGGCCGTAGATGCCCTGAACGCCGGCCTCGCGCAGATATTCGTAATCCTTTTGCGGGATCACGCCGCCCGCGACGACCTTGATGTCGCTGCGCCCCGCTTCCTTCAGCAGCTCGATGAGTTCGGGGATCAGCGTCTTGTGCCCTGCAGCCAGACTGGACGCGCCGATCGCGTCGACGTCGTTTTCCAGCGCCATGTCCATCGTTTCGCGCGGGGTCTGGAACAGCGGGCCGGAGAGTACGTCGAAGCCCATGTCGGCAAACGCGCTGGCGATGACGTTGGCCCCGCGATCGTGGCCGTCCTGGCCCATCTTGGCGACGAACACCTTCGGCCTGCGGCCCAGCCGCCGTTCCACCGCCTGCACACCCTGCACCACCTGGGCGTAACGCGAATCGTCGGCATAGGCGCTGGCGTAGACGCCCTTCACCGGCGTCGGCAGCGTGTCGTAGCGGCCGAACACGTCCTCCATCGCCTCGCTGATCTCGCCCAGCGTCGCGTCGTGCCGTGCCGCCTCGACCGCCAGCGCGAGCAGGTTGCCCTCGCGCTGCGCCGCCCCTCGCGAAAGCGCGTCGAGCGCGGCCTTGCAGGCGAACTCGTCGCGGTTGCCGCGCACGTCCTTGAGCCGCGCGATCTGGCTTTCGCGCACCGCGTGGTTGTCGATATCGAGCGTGTCGATCTCGTCTTCTTTGTCGCGGCGGTACTTGTTGACCCCCACGATCACGGTTTCGCCGCGATCGACGCTCGCCTGTTTCGCGGCGGCGGCTTCCTCGATCTGGCGCTTGGGCGCGCCGCTGGCGACATAGGCGGTCATCCCGCCAGCTGCGTCGACTTCCTCGATCAGCGCCCTGGCTTCCTCCACCAGCTTGGCCGTCAGGCTCTCGACGTAATAGCTGCCGCCGAGCGGATCGACGACGTTGGTGATGCCCGTCTCTTCCTCCAGCACCAGCTGCGTGTTGCGCGCGATGCGGGCGGAGAAGTCGGTCGGCAGCGCGATCGCCTCGTCCAGCGCATTGGTGTGGAGCGACTGCGTCCCGCCCAGCACCGCCGCCATCGCTTCCACCGTGGTGCGGATGACGTTGTTGTACGGGTCCTGCTCCTGCAGGGACACACCGCTCGTCTGGCAGTGCGTGCGCAGCATCTTGGACTTGGGATTCTGCGCGCCCAGCCCGTCCATCACGTCGTGCCACAGATGGCGCGCGGCGCGCATCTTCGCCACTTCCATGAAGAAGTTCATGCCGATGCCCCAGAAGAACGACAGGCGCGGCGCGAAGGCATCGATATCGAGCCCGGTTTCCATCGCACGCTGGGCGTATTCCTTGCCGTCGGCGATGGTGAAGGCGAGCTCCTGCACCGCCGTCGCCCCCGCTTCGTGCATGTGATAGCCGCTGATGGAGATGCTGTTGAACCGGGGCATGTGGTCGGATGTGTAGGCGATGATGTCGCTCACGATCCGCATGCTCGGCTCGGGCGGGTAGATGTAGGTGTTGCGGACCATGAACTCCTTCAGGATATCGTTCTGGATGGTCCCCGCCAGCTTGTCCTGCGACACGCCCGCGCGCTCAGCCGCGACGATGTAGAACGCCAGCACCGGGATCACCGCGCCGTTCATCGTCATGGAGACGCTCATCTCGTCGAGCGGGATCTGGTCGAACAGTATCTCCATGTCGCGCACGGTGTCGATCGCGACGCCCGCCTTGCCGACATCGCCGCGCACGCGCGGGTGATCCGAATCGTAGCCGCGATGGGTGGCGAGATCGAACGCGACGCTCAGCCCCTTCTGCCCCGCGGCGAGGTTGCGGCGATAGAAGGCGTTCGATTCCTCCGCAGTGGAGAACCCCGCATATTGGCGGATCGTCCACGGCCGATTGGCATACATGCTGGCGTAGGGCCCGCGTGTGAACGGCGCCACGCCCGGCACGCCCGGGTCGATCCCCTGCGTGTCCTCCGCCGTATAGAGCGGCTTCACGTCGAATCCCTCCGGCGTGTGCCAGGTGAGGTCGCGGCCCTTCACCTCCTTGTCGGCGCGGGCTTTCCAGTCGTCATAGGTCGGTTTTTCGTCTGCCATCTCAGTTTCCGTTAGCACCCAGCCCTTCGGCTCATTTTGAGCCTGTCGAAGGGTCGTCCCTAGCTTCGTGAGACCGGGCTAGAAGAAAGTACGGCCCTTCGACAAGGTCGGGACGGGCGCAAGGGCGATATTCCCCGGGCGATATTGCCCGCGCCGGTCAGGCCGTGGCGCTCTCGCGCTCCGATATGCGCCGGTGCCACGCCGAGAGGTTCTCCAGCCCTTCGGTCGTGTCGAGCCCGATGAAACCGGCGAAGTCGACCGTGGTCAGCAGCAGGATATCGGCTGCGGTGAAGTCCGTCCCGGCAAGATAGTCGCGATCGGCCAGCGACTGCTCGAAGAAATTGAGCGCCTCGGCCACGCGGGGGCGGTTCGCCTCGCCCCACTCCGCGTTGCGGCCGGGCAGCGCGGCGGTGAAGGGATGCGTGTGGACCCACACCTGCGCGACTGGGGGCATCAGGATCATCTCGACCCGGCGGCACCACATCTCGATCTGCGCGATATCGAGCGGGGTGGTGCCGAACAGCGGCGGCTCGGGATGCAGCGCCTCGAGATAGCGCATGATCGCGACGCTCTCGGCAATCACCGTGCCATCGTCCAATTCGAGGATCGGCGTCTGCCCGCGCGGGTTCTTGGTGAGGTATTCGGGCGCTTTCTGTTCGCGCTGCGGGATCGAAACTTCCTTGGAGGGCAGCGCGATGCCCTTTTCGGCAGCGAAGATTCGCACGCGCCGCGGGTTGGGCGCGGGGTTGGGGCTATCGTAGAACAGCATCGGCATCCTCCGTGTTTTTCAGCGCTTGTTCTTGATCCCCGCGAACGCGGGAATCCAGATAAGGGTCTTTATGTTCCGCGAGATGTTCCGCGAGGCAAGCTGCACCCCAGCTTTCGCGGGGGGTGACGAAGGAGGTTGGTGGCGAGCGATAATGTCGCCCGCTTATCAGTGCGCGCCCTCCTTCGGCGTCTCCATGATCTCCGTCAGCTGCCCCATCATGTCCTTGGGGTGGAGGAAGAAGATCGGCGTGCCGTGCGCGCCGATGCGCGTCGGGCCGAGGATGCGCTTGTCCTTCCCCTCGAACCACGCGCGCGCCGCTTCGATGTCGCCCACCTCGTAGCAGACATGGTGCTGGCCACCGGCGGGATTCTTGGCGAGGAAGCCCTTGATCGGGCTCGCCTCGTCGAAGGGCTCGATCAGTTCGATCTGCGTGCCCTTGCCGACTTCGCCCGCGCTGTCGGGCGTATCGACGAAGCAGACCTTCACGCCCTGTTCGGGCAGATCAAACGGCTCGTTGATCCGCACCGCGCCCATCGTGTCGCGGTAATAGGCGATCGAGTCCGCGATCGAAGGCGTCGCGACGCCGATATGGTTGAGACGGCCGAGTTTCATGCGTCTGCTCCTGTCAAGTCGTCATGCTGAACTTGTTTCAGCATCCAGTCTTTCTCATGCAATGCCCGCGCCTTCCCAAAGCTGGACCCTGAAACAAGTTCAGGGTGACGGAATTCGTGCCTCCGGCAGACTCCAGGGAGCGTTGACGCGGAAGACGATCAACGATCGTCTTCATTCAGAAAAGCGGACTCGACTTCGCTTAGCCACTCAGGGCCAAGCGACCGCTCAACCCCTGATGTCGTCATCCCCGGATATCCAAAAAACTGCTTTGCCCCTTCGCGCATCATGTCCGCATCTGTCTCAGTCAGTTCGCTACTCGGATCATCCAGCTTCAGCTTAAGCGCACGATACTCAGCAAACTCGAACCCGGTGATTGCCTGCAATTCGCCGGGCCAATCTGACCATTCGGCGACAATATCCTCAAGCATCGCTCTGGCTACGTCACAACGGGATGTTGTCATGCTTCTTCCACGGGTTGGTCAGCTCTTTCCCGCGCAGCTTGCGCAGGCCCAGCGCGATCCGCCGCCGGGTCGAGTGCGGGTAGATGACTTCGTCGATATAGCCGCGTGAGGCGGCGACGAACGGGTTGGCGAAGCGGTCTTCGTATTCCTTCGTCTTCTGCGCGATCTTCTCGGGATCGTCGCGGTCCTGGCGGAAGATGATCTCCACCGCGCCCTTGGCGCCCATCACCGCGATCTCGGCAGTCGGCCAGGCGTAGTTGAGGTCGCCGCGCAGGTGCTTACTCGCCATCACGTCGTACGCGCCGCCATAGGCCTTGCGCGTGATGACGGTGATCTTGGGCACGGTCGCCTCGGCATAGGCGAACAGCAGCTTCGCGCCGTGCTTGATGATGCCGTTATGCTCCTGCCCCGTGCCGGGGAGGAAGCCGGGCACGTCGACGAAAGTCAGGATCGGGATGTCGAACGCGTCGCAGAACCGCACGAAGCGCGCGGCCTTCTTGCTCGAATTGATGTCGAGCACGCCCGCCAGCACCATCGGCTGGTTCGCGACCACGCCCACGGTGCGGCCCTCGACCCGGCCGAAGCCGCAGATGATGTTGCCCGCATGCGCCGGCTGGATCTCGAAGAACTCGCCTTCGTCCAGCGTCTTACGAATGATCTCCTGCATGTCGTAGGGCTGGTTGGCGTTGTCGGGGATGACCGTATCGAGGCTCGGCTCCTCGCGGTCCCAAGGATCGTCGGTCGGCCGCTCGGGCACGTCCTCGCGGTTCGACAGCGGCAGGTAGTCGATGAAATTGCGTGTCTGGAGCAGCGTCTCGATGTCGTTCTCGAAGGCGAGATCGGCCACGCTGGTCTTGGTCGTGTGCGTCACCGCGCCGCCCAGCTCCTCCTGCGTAACGACTTCGTTGGTGACCGTCTTCACCACGTCCGGCCCGGTCACGAACATGTAGCTGCTGTCCTTCACCATGAAGATGAAGTCGGTCATCGCGGGCGAATAGACCGCCCCGCCCGCGCACGGCCCCATGATCAGGCTGATCTGCGGGACCACGCCGGACGCCAGCACGTTGCGCTGGAACACCTCGGCATAGCCGCCCAGCGAGGCGACCCCTTCCTGGATACGCGCGCCACCGCTGTCGTTGAGGCCGATGACCGGCGCGCCGACCTTCATCGCCATATCCATCACCTTGCAGATTTTCTCCGCATGGCGCTTCGACAGCGAACCGCCGAAGACGGTGAAGTCCTGGCTGAAGACATAGACCAGCCGCCCGTTCACCGTGCCGCTGCCGGTGACGACGCCGTCGCCGGGGATCTTCTGGTCCTCCATCCCGAAATCGGTGCAGTCGTGCTCCACGTACCGGTCCAGCTCCTCGAAGCTGTCCTCGTCCAGCAGCACTTCGAGCCGTTCGCGCGCGGTCAGCTTGCCCTTGGCATGCTGCGCATCGATGCGCTTCTGTCCGCCACCCAGTTCGGCGGCTTCGCGGCGACGTTCCATTTCGGCGATGTTATCGGCGGACATTCCTACCCCTTGTCTGTCTGGCCCCCTGCGTTGCCGCAGCTAGCCCTTACCGTCAACGCGGCTGGCAACACGGATGGCGCGCGCTAGCGCATCAGCACCAGTTCTTCCGCCATGGTGGGATGGATCGCGACAGTAGAGTCGAAATCCGCCTTGGTCAGCCCGGCCTTCACCGCGATTGCCGCCGCCTGCATCATCTCGGGCGCCTCGGGCGCGATCATGTGGATGCCGACGATTTTGCCGCTGTCGCCATCGCAGACCATCTTCATCAGGCTGCGTTCGTTTCGGCCTGCCAGCACGTTCTTCATCGGGCGGAAGTCCGATAGATAGACCTTCACGCTGCCCAGCTTGTTCTTCGCCTCGCCCTCCGTCATGCCGACTGCGGCGATCGGCGGATGGCTGAACACCGCGCTGGGGACGCAGCCGTGGTCGACCGCCACGGGATCGCCCTTACCAAAGACGGTTTCGGCAAAGGCCTGCCCTTCGCGGATCGCCACCGGGGTCAGCTGGACACGATCGGTCACGTCGCCGACCGCATAGATGTGATCGACACTGGTCTTGCTGAACCGGTCGACCTTCACCTCGCCATGCTCGCCCAGTTCGACGCCCGCCTTGTCGAGCCCGAGCCCTTCGGTGTTGGGAATACGACCGACGGCGAACATCACGAGGTCGGCCTTCTCCTCGTCGCAGTCGGACAGCTTCACGAAGTAGCCGCCCTCGTCGCACGGCTTGATATATTCGAAAGTGGTGTTGAAGCGGAACTTGATCCCCTTCGTGGTGGAGATCTGCAGAAGCCGGTCGCGCACCGCCTCGTCATAGCTGCGCAGCAGGCGGTCGCCCCGGTTCACGATGTGAACGTCGCAGCCGAACTCGTTGAAAATTCCGGCAAACTCGTTGGCGATATAGCCGCCCCCCGCGATGATGATCTTCTTGGGGAGCTCGTCGAGATGGAACGCTTCGTTGGACGAGATGGCGTGTTCGGCCCCCTGGCACTCGGGCATGCGCGGGCGCGCGCCGGTCGCGATCAGGATGTGCCTAGCGGTCACCTTCCTGCCGCTGGCCAGCGTGATCTCGTGCCGGCCGGTAATCTCGGCGCGCTCGTTGAAGATCTCGACGTCGTGATTTTCCAGTGTCTCGGTATAGGCACCTTCAAGCCGGGTCACATCGTCTAGCACATTGTCGCGCAACTTGATCCAGTCGAACTTGCGCTCGCCTATCTCCCAGCCGAAGCGCTGACAGTCCTCTAGGTCTTCGGCAAAATGCGCACCGTAGACGAGCATCTTCTTGGGTACGCAGCCACGGATCACGCAGGTACCGCCGATCCGGTGCTCCTCCGCGATGGCGACCTTCGCGCCGAGCGCGGCGGAGACGCGGCTGGCGCGGACACCGCCCGAGCCGGCACCGATGGTAAAGAGGTCATAATCGTATTCGTCGGCCATGAAATTCTCCTGTTCGCGGCCGATATGGCGGGGCCGCCGCGTCTTGCCAACGTTTGCATCCCGGGAACATCCGTGCGCGTGTGCTCCTTTAACCGGGAGGACGAACACGAAAATTCGGGAGAGGTCGCCGGGCTCGCAGCCGAACACCGGGAGACCGCATGACAGACACGATCAGCAATACTCTTCAGCAGCAGACCGCGTTCCTGCCCGATCCATGGGGCTGGGCCGCGATCGCGGGCGGCGCGGTGCTGATCGCGCTGGCGATCCACTGGGTGGTGTTTCGGTTGCTGCGCACGCTTTCGCATCACAGCGACAGCAGGGCGGACAATATCGTCGTCGGCCGGTTGCGGCATCCAACGCGCGCGGCGCTGGTCGGGCTGGCGCTGGTGCTGGTCGCGCGCGAGGTCCCCGCCTTCGACGCGGTGTGGGCCAAGATCGCGAGCTTCGCCATGCCTGCGCTGATCGGCTGGGTCGCGATCGCGATCCTCCACGCGCTGATCGAGGCGATGAAGTTGAAAGCCGACATCACCGTCGCCGACAATCTCGCCGCGCGGCGCAGGCGTACGCGGCTCGCCATGGTGAACCGCATCGCGACCTTCGTGATCGTATTCGTGACCGTGGGGCTGATGCTGCTCTCGATCCCGGGCGTGCGCGATATCGGGGTGACGCTGGTCGCTTCGGCGGGCCTCGCCGGGCTCGCCGTTGGCGCAGCGGCCCAACCCGCGCTCAAATCGCTCATCGCCGGGGTGCAGATGGCGATCACGGAGCCGATCAATATCGACGACGCGGTGGTGGTTGAAGGGGAATGGGGCTGGATCGAGGATATCCGCACCACCTACGTAGTGGTCAAGATCTGGGACGAGCGGCGGCTGGTGCTGCCGACCAGCTATTTCCTGGAACAGCCGTTCCAGAACTGGACCAAGCAGACAGCCAACCTGCTGGGCACCGTGTTCCTCTACCTCGACCCAGCAACGAAGATCGGCCCCATCCGCGCCGAGTTCGAGCGGCAGGTAAAGGCGAACGAGCGCTGGGACGGCCGCGTCCAGGTGGTGCAGGTGACCGAAACCACGCGGGATTCGATCGAGGTACGCCTGCTGATGAGCGCGAAGAACTCGCCCACCCTTTTCGACCTCCGATGCGATATCCGCGAGGGGATGCTGGAATGGCTGGCCGACAATCAGCCGGAAGCGTTCGCGAAGCTGCGGCTTTCCTCGCTGGAACAGAACCCCGGCGGCTAGTGCCGTTCGCCCGGCTCCCCGGCAAAGCCGGAGGAGTCCGAACGAAGGAGAGGGTTCAGGCGAACGCCGGGCGCGCCGTTACATGACGGCGACGACGGATCTGGGCGCCGATGAGGCCGAAACCCAGCAGCATCAGCGCCCACGTAGCAGGCTCCGGAACGCCGCCGGCTGCCGCCGTCGTGTAAAGCACCGCGTTCGAGAAGCCCTTCGCATTCGCGAGCTTGATGCCACTTGCGCCGGTGGTCCCGAAATCGATCAGGTAGAACGAGGTCGAATTGCCATAGCCCGACCCGTTGCCGACATGCATGCCGAAGATGGTCTGGCCATACAGTGTCTTGCCAAAGTTCAGGACATTGCCAGCGCTGAGCGTCGTAATCTTCGTCGCTTCGACGGCGCTCCAATCCCCGTTGAAGACGTAGGAAGAACCAAGGGCTGCGATGCCGGTCTTCTGATCATCGATCTTGGAGTTGTTGAGGATGTTCTTCGAATAGTTGCCCGAGCACTTGGACGCAGCCGGAGTGACGATCGCCGTGCTGCATGAACTCACGACACTCGCCGCGCTAGCTGGAGTCGCGATACTGACAATCGCCGCCGAAAACGCGAGGACAGCCCCCGTAAACCATTTTGATCCCGCCATTTTTTCCTCCATCGACCCGATAGTTGTCCCGAACTGCCACCTCAGTCGATCGCGGTTCCATAATATCTCTAAGAGATGGGGTAAATACCAAGTTCAGGACGGTTTTGGCGGTGTTCTATACTGGTAATCTGGGGTTCGGTACTGCCTTTACAAGTTGCTCAGCAACGTCGCGAAGTTGGCATCCTATTGTAAATATTGCCAATCCGCATGGCACTGCTGTCACCACGAAGGCCAGGACTACCAGTCGTGCATGTCGCTTTCGGCGGGGTCCCACAGCAGCGCGGTCGCGAGGGCAGCGATCGTGAGCGCGCGGGTCGTCGCTTCGTCCGTTCCCGCCGGGAGCACGAGCCGCGGCGAACCGTTGAGGTCTATCCCGCCCAGCGGTCGTCCGCCGCGCAGGAACACATATCCGTTTGGCGCGGCGGTGGGGAGCGCGGTCTCCTGCAGGCGATGTTCGGAGCGGATTTCGAATGCGGCCCCGGCATAACGGAAGGTCCCGTCCCGCTTGTAACCCAGCGATGCCCCGGCGGCCTCGTTCGTCTCGTGCAGGTCGAAGGTGGCGCGGGCCGGCTCACCCCCTTGCGAGAACGTGCAGCGGTAGGACATGGGGGCCGTCAGAACCTCCACCCGCTCCGACTGCACCGATTGCTCGCTCATCACGCAATCGGCCACCAGCGCGGGGGCAATCCCCGGCCCGGTGATGGAAAAGCCGGCGTGCTGGTTCTTCTCCGCGAATGTGCCCAGGATACGCGTACCCGACGCATAGCGGTCGTATCGCCCCGAATATGCCCCGGCGGTGTAGGCCCCGGTCTGCGGTCCCTGCAGGCCGACGAGCTCCATGCGGTCCGGTTCCGGCCCGAATTCCGCTGGCAATCGCGTATGAGCAGCCTGGATTGTCGAACAGGCGGCCGCAGCCGGGAGCAAGGCGATTACGAGCAAATTGCGCATCCCGGACACTCCCTCGGCACGGCACTACGAGCCGACCGAACCGGAATTTGCGCGGCCTTTCCTGAACGGAAGCTGTTTGATCTGACCTGGCGCTATCGCCCGAAAGGACCGTTCAACTGCACGATCTTCCAGTTGAGGATCGCCGCGAAGCTAACCCAGACGAGGTACGGCACGATCAGCCAGCTCGCCAGCACCGAGAATTCGCGCAGGCCGATGCACAGCGCCAGCACCGATGCCCACAGGAACGGGACCTCGACCAGCGCCCAGTCGGGCCGTTTCACCGTGAAGAACAGCGGCGACCAGAGGAGGTGGAACACGAAATTGACCGCGTAGAGCACGATCAGCGGCGTATAGTCGCCCCCGGGCGGAATCGCGTTCCAGCTCAGGACGAAGGCCCAAGCGGCCAGGCCCAGGATCACCGTCCAGGCGGGGCCGAACAACCAGTCGGGCGGTTGCCAGCTCGGCTTGTTGAGAGCGCGATACCACGCGCCGATCTTGGTCAGCAGCCCGCCGCCCACTCCCAGGATGACGGCCCAGGCGATCGCGATGACGACCGGGGTCGACATCTCAGGCGCGCCCCGGCGCAGCGAGCGCGCGGAGAATGTCGAGCGCGCCCACGCGCCGCTCCGCTTCCAGCTGCGCCATCGCAACGTTCTGCAAGGCCTCCGCCACCTTCGGGTCGAGACCCAGCTCGTGCGCGGCGCGTTCCTGCGCGCCGAACTTACGCACGTCGTAGCCGGTGACCTGCGCGAAGACGACCAGCGCTTCCAGATAATACCCTTCCGCGCTGGCGTGATAGTGGTCGTAGCTCCACAGGTCGATCTGGCCGAACGCGCGCCCGTCATAGGGGTTCGGATCGGCCAGCCCGGTCGCGATCGCGCGGTTCCAGGCCTCGCCCACTGGGATCACCGCATCGATCCGGTCCGACGCGGCATCGGCCCGATCGAGCCCGCGCCGCACGTCCAGCGCCATCGCCTCCACCGGCTGGCCGTACCATTTGCCTTCCGGCTTCCATGCCTGATCGGCGCGGGTCCAGGTCGCGGTCAGGTACACTCGCACATCGGGATTGCGGGCGGAGAACAGGTCCGCCAGCAGCGGCGCGTCGCGCACCGTCTCGGCAGCATCGCCCGGCTTCTTCGGGTCGAGAACGGAGTATTGCTGCATCACCACCACGTCCCACGGGCGGTCGATCTGCGCGCGCCGCTCGTTCAGGTGGAAATCCAGCGTCGTGCCGCCGCGCGTTTCGTGGGCGACCGTCCACGGCATCTTCGCCTCTTCCGCAAACTTGGCGAACAGCGCGGGCACGCCGCCCACGCCCTCTCCATTGATGTCCTCTACGCTGTCGGGCCGATAGCGCAGCACGGCAGAGTTCGCGCCCATGGTGAAGCTGTTGCCGACGAACAGGATGCGCTTGGGAGCCTCGGTGGGCTCGACCGTCGTGGCCCCGGTCGCGGATGCCTGCGCCGCAGGTGCCGCCGCAGTTGCAGGAGCTTGCTCCGTCACGACAGGCGCGCATGCCGCCAGGGCGCAGGCCCCGGCGATAGCAGTCAGAAAACGCTTCATTCGCTCAATCCCGCAGCTTGCAGCAGCGCCATGGTGCTGGCGTCGAAATCGTTCTTACCACCCTCGATCTCTTTAGCCATGCGTTTGCCCAGCTCGACGCCGAACTGGTCGAAGGGGTTGATACCCATCAGCACGGCGCTGGCGAAGGTGCGATGTTCGTGGAAAGCGATCAGTGCGCCCAGGGTCGCCGCGTCCAGATCGTCGCACAATATGGTTGCGCTCGGGCGGTCGCCAGGGAAGTTGCGTGCCGGGTCCTCCCCCTTATCGCCCTTCATCAGCGCGGCACCTTGCGCGAAGCAGTTCGTCAGCAGGATGCGGTGGTGCGCGGGATCGAGCGCATCGCCCGGCGCAATGCTGGCGATGAAATCGACCGGCACAACATGCGTCCCCTGATGGAGCAGCTGGAACACAGCATGCTGGGCATCGGTGCCAACCCCACCCCAGGTGATCGGGGCGGTCGGCCCGTCGACCGGCTTGCCGTCGGCGGTCACCCGCTTGCCGTTCGATTCCATCTCGAGCTGCTGGAGATAGTCGGGAAACAGCGCCAGCCGCTCGTCATAGGCGAACACCGCGCGGGTCTGGCACTTCCGGCCACGGGTATAGTACCGGTCGGCAAAGGCGGCGCGCAGCGGCAGGTTGTCCCGCCCTTCGGTCTCCGCGAAATGCCGGTCGACCGCCTGCGCGCCCGCCAGCATCGCCTCGAATTCGTCCCACCCGGCGCCGACCGCCACCGGGAAGCCGATGCTGGACCAGATCGAGTAACGCCCGCCGACGCTTTCCTGGAACGGCAGGACCCGCGTTTCGTCGACGCCCCATTCCACCGCCTTTTCCGGGCTCGCGGTCAGTGCGACCACCCGGCCTGAGGGATCGGCTACCCCGCCCTCCTCTAGCCAGCGCATCACGCTGGCGGCGTTGGTCATGGTCTCGATCGTGGTGAAGGTCTTGCTCGCCACCGCCAGCATCGTCGTCTTTGGGTCGCACGCGGCGAAGGCCTGTTCCAGCGCGACGCCATCGATGTTGGAGACAATATGCACGTCGACCCGGGCCAGGTCGCGGGTCAGCGCGTCGATCGCCAGCGCGGGGCCGAGCGCGCTGCCGCCAATCCCAACATGGATCAGGTGCTTCACCTCGCCCAGCGCGCCGTCGTGGATCGCCACCACCAGCAGGCGCATCCGGTCGCGAAGCGCCGCTGCCTCTTCCACCGAAGCGTCCGCGCCGGTGCCGCGCTGCGCGGTATGTTCGGCGGCGCGGCCTTCCGTCACGTTGACCGTCTCGCCATTCAGCAGCGCGGCACGTTTCGCGGTGAAATCACGCACCCGCGCCAGGCTCTCGAACCGGTCGAGCAGATCGTCGTCGAGATGCGTCTTGGACCAGTCGAATAGCACACCGCCCGCGGTATCGCCCTCCCCCCAGTCGATGCGCGCGGACAATTTGTCGACGCGGGCATCGTCACCGGCGAAGAGTTCGGCGACGGTGCGCCGTTCGCGTGCTTCGATCTCGGTCCAGATCTGATCGGCGGTCTGTTCGCTCACGGGAGAATCCTTTTTGCTTTGCCTTGCGTTGCGCCTAAGCAGCGCGCCGGACGAATGCAAAGGGAACGGTTGGTGGCGGGCGCGAAGGCGACAGCGGGCAAGGACGAAAGCTGGGGAAGTTTCCTGCGATTCTGCCTGCTGGTGATCCTGGCGGCTCTCGCGTTTCGCAGCTTCGTCTTCTCGCTCTTCGTCATTCCCAGCGAGAGCATGCTGCCCGGCCTGATGGACGGGGACTATCTGGCCGCCGCGAAATGGCCCTATGGTTATTCGCGCCATTCGCTGCCGCTCGACGCGCCGCTGATCCCCGGCCGCATCTTCGCACATACGCCCGCGCGGGGCGACGTTGTAATCTTCAAGCATCCGGTCGACGATACGGACTATATCAAGCGCGTCGTAGCCCTTCCGGGGGAAACCGTGGAGGTGCGCGAAGGACAGGTGTTCATCGACGGCACGCCCATCCGGCGCGAGCGGGTGCCCGACGTACTGGTCCCCATGTCCGCCAATACCGATTGCGCCTGGGGCGGCCGGATTGTCGATGTCCCCGCCGCGGGGATGGCCTGCCGCTACACCGCCTATCGCGAGACGATGCCCAATGGCCGCAGCTACGTGACGTTCGATTTCGGCGAAACGCCGCAGGACGATTTCGGGCCGGTGACAGTGCCGGAAGGACGATTGTTCCTGATGGGCGACAACCGCGACAATTCGCAGGACAGCCGGTTCCCCGATGTCGCCGGCGGCGGGGTCGGCTTCGTGCCGCTGGAACGGGTCGTCGGGCGCGCGGAGGCGCTGGTCTGGTCCACCGACGGATCGGCCCGCTGGTTCCTGCCCTGGACATGGTTCACCGCCGCGCGGTGGAACCGGATCGGCGAGACGCTGTGAGCGCGCTGGAACAATCCACCATCGAATGGCTGCGCTCGTGCCACTTCACGGTCGGCGATCCGGCGCTATGGCGCGAGGCGCTGACCCATGGCAGCACCAACGAAGCGATCAGTTACGAGCGGCTCGAATTTCTCGGCGACCGGGTGCTGGGCCTCTCCATCGCGGAATGGCTCTATCGCGAGGACGACCGGGCGGAAGGACAACTGGCCCAGCGGCTGAACGTGCTGGTGAGCAAGGGCAATTGCGCCCAGGTCGCGCGCGGTCTGGGCGTGTCGGACCATGTCCGGCTGGACCGGCAGGCGCGCGAGGACGGGGCGCAGCATGGCGAGAACGTGCTGGGCGACGTGATGGAAGCGCTGCTGGGGGCCAATTTCCTCGAGGCGGGCTTCGATGCGACCCGCGATCTCGTCCACCGGTTGTGGCGCGATCAGGTGGCGGGCGGCGCGGGCCGGTCCAAGCATCCCAAGAGCGCGCTGCAGGAATGGGCGGCGGGGAACCGGCGTCGGCCGCCGCAATACGAACTGGTCGACCGGTCCGGGCCCGACCATGCCGCACGCTTCACCGTTCGCGTGACGGTGGCCAATGTCGGCTCTGCCGAGGCACAGGCGAGCAGCAAGCAGGAGGCGGAAACGCTGGCCGCGAAGAACTTCATGGAGCAATACGGATGACCTCACCCCACTCCCCGGCGGAAGGGCAGACGCGCTGCGGCGTCGTCGCGGTGCTCGGCGCGCCCAATGCAGGCAAGTCGACGCTCGTCAATCAGCTCGTCGGCCAAAAGGTCGCGATCACCAGCGCCAAGGCGCAGACCACGCGCGCGCGGATGCTCGGCATCGCGCTGGATGGCGATACCCAGATGATCCTGGTCGATACGCCCGGCATCTTCGCGCCGCGTCGCCGGCTCGACCGCGCAATGGTGAGCGCCGCATGGGAAGGTGCGGAGGCAGCCGATGCCGTGCTGTTGCTGGTCGATCCGGTCAAGCAGCGGCGGCACGAGCTGGAGCCCCTGCTGGAACAGCTCGCCGGACGGCCGGAGCGCAAGATGCTGGTCTTGAACAAGGTGGACGTGGCGAAGAAGGAGCCCCTGCTCGCGCTGGCCGAGGAGTTGTCGGGCAAGGTCGATTTCGCGGAGATCTACTTCGTGTCCGCCCTGACCGGCGACGGCGTGCCCGAACTCAAGTCCGCACTCGCCGACCTAATGCCGGAGGGGGTGTGGCACTATCCCGAGGACCAGGTGTCGGACGCGTCCGAACGCCTGCTGGCGGCGGAGGTCACGCGCGAACAGCTCTATCGCCAGTTGCACGAGGAGCTGCCCTACGACAGCGCGGTGCGACCCGAACTCTACAAGCACCGACCCGACGGCAGCCTGGAAATCCACCAGCAGATCGTTGTCTCCCGCGAAACCCAGCGCCCCATCGTGCTCGGCAAGGGCGGCCGCATGATCAAGGCGATCGGCGAGGCGGCACGGACCGAACTGACCGAACTGCTCGGCGTGAAGGTCCATCTGTTCCTGCATGTGAAGGTGGAGGAAAACTGGTCCGACAGCCGCGAGCTGTTCGAGGAAATCGGGCTCGACTGGGTGCGATGACCCAGCCCCCGGTCCGCTCCCTGCTGGTCTTTACCCCGGTGTCCCGGCAATGCGCGGCATCCTCGCGCCTGTCCGCCGTCGCCGTCTCCGCCCCCGCGAACTGACCGTAACCGAGGATAGCCGAGCGCATCATGACCTTTCCCCTGATGCGCGACCGGCACCTTGATGCCGAAACCCCGCCACAGACCCGGAGAAACTGGCAGGCGTTTCTGCAACCGCCCGCCCGCCCGTGGTACGCCGACTGGCGGTTGCTGCTGGTGCTGATCGCGTTCACCGCGGTCACCCGCGCCGCCAGTTTCGGCAGCCCGGTGATCTCCAACGACGAGGAGTTCTATCTCCTGGTCGGCTCGCGCATGTTGCATGGCGCCCTGCCCTATATCGACATCTGGGACAGGAAGCCGGTCGGCCTGTTCCTGATCTACGCCTCGACCAGCGCGCTCGGCCCCTTTCAGGTTATCCAGTACCAGATCGCGGCGTGCCTGTCGGCGGGCTGCACCGCCTGGGTGCTCTATCGCATAGCGCGCATGATCGCCCCAGCCGGCGGGGCGCTGATCGCCGCCGCCTGCTATCCCATCATGCTGGCGGGCTTTAGCCAGATCGGTGGGCAGGCACCGGTGTTCTACAATCTGCCGGTCGCCATTGCCGCATGGTGGATCGCCCGGCGCTATCGCGACGGCGACACGCGCAAGCTGTTTGCGGGCGGATGCGGCATCATGCTGCTGCTCGGCATCGCGATGCAGATCAAATACACCGTGATGTTCGAAGGGATGTGCTTCGGCCTCGCACTGATGTGGCTGGCGCATGTGCACGGCCTGCACCGCGGGCGCATCGTTCCGATGGCCGTGGCGTGGGTCGCCTGCGCCCTGCTGCCGACCGCCGCCGCGATGGCGGCCTATGCCGCGATCGGCCATCTGGACGAGTTCGTCTTCGCCAATTTCGTATCGATCTTCTCGCGCGAAAGCGGGATGATGAAAGCGGTGCGCCGGCTAGCGATCCTGACGTTCTTCCTCTCGCCGCTATGGGTGCTGCTGCTGTGGGCCCCGCGCAGACTGGGCCTGAGGGGTAACGGATCGCCCCAACTCGCCTTCATCAAGGCCTGGGCCATCGCTGCCTTTGTCGGTTTCCTGCTGATCGGGACCTATTACGACCACTATGTCGGGCCGCTGCTGGTGCCGTTCCTGGTGCTAGGAGCGCGGGCGCTTGGCTGGCAGGGAGTGCGCCGCCGCTTCGCCATCGGCACGCTCGCCTTCATCACCATCTGCACCGCGATCCATGTCCCGATCCGCATTCACCTGGCCGGCAACCGCGATCAGTTCCGCACCGTGGCCGCGGCGATCGAACGCCAGCTCGGGCCGGACGGGTGCCTCTATATCCACGAGGGCGAACCCGGCCTCTACCACGCGACGGGCGCGTGCACGGTGACGCGCTATCTCTTCACCACCCACCTCAACAGCCTCAAGGAACAGCACGCGCTGGGCATCGATACCGCGGCCGAGATGCGACACATCGTCGCGCAGCGTCCGCAGGTCATCGTGAAGGCGGTGGAGCCGTACTCCGATCCGCCCAACCGCCCCGCCCGCGCGATCATGGACCGGGCGCTGGCCCGCGACTATCGCGAGACCGGGCGTTACCAACTGGGTGTCCACACGCTGGAAATCTGGAGACTGCGCGACCGCTAGGGGCGTACGGTGTCGGGGTGGCGCGGTCGTCGCACCAGGTTCGCGCCCGTCGCGCGGAACCGATAGGCGCTGCAGATCGCGGCGAGCACCGCGAACCCGGCGGAGACCAGCAACGGCGCGGGGCCGAGGCCCATGCCGATGGCGAGGATCACGCCGACCACCGCCGCGCCGGTCGATTGCCCGAACAGCCGCGCGGTCGACAGCAGGCCGCCTGCCGCCGCCGAACGATCCTTCGGCGCCTCACCGATCATCAGTCGCGAATTGGGCGCAAGGAACAGGCCGTAACCGAGCGCGCACAGCGATAGCCGCCAGGCAATCCCGAACGCGCCGGCCTCCTCCGGCATGAAGGTGAGAAGCAGCAACGCGACCACGACGATAAACATGCCCACAACGCCCATGATCGATGGCGAGACATGGTCCGACAGCCAGCCCGCGGCGGGGGCGACGAACAGCATGGTGAGCGGGAACGGCGCGATCAGCAGACCGACCTCGTCCGGCGAATATCCCATACCCTGCTCGAACCGGAACGGCAGCCCGACGATCAGCATCGCCGAACCGATGAAGGCGGCGATCGCGGCCACGACCGACAGCCCGATCGCGGGCTTTCGCATCAGATCGACCGGAAGGACCGGGCGTTGCATCCCACGCTCGCGCCGGTAGAGGAAATACGCGGACGCGATACCGGCCAGGACAGCGGCCCCGCCCAGCACGAGGCGATCGTGGGTGGCGATGGTGAGCCCGCCGATGAGCAGCGCGACGGTGCCTGCATTCCACAACCCGCTAAGCCAGTCGACCTTGCCCGGGCGGGGCTCCGGATCGGGCAGGAAGCGCCCGATCAGGAGCGATAGCAGCGCCAGCGGTGCGGCGGCGACGAAAACCCAGCGCCAGTCGATATGTTCGACGATGAAGCCACCCAGCGTCGGCGCGACTGCGTAGGAAGTGGCGACGATCACGCTGTTGATCCCGAGCCCGCTGCCGAGGCTCTTCGCCGGATAGATGGAGCGCAGCATCGCTGCGGAAACCGACAGCGCGATACCCGCGCCCAGCGCCTGCAGCGCGCGTACGATCATCAGCACCGTGAAGCTGTTTACCAGCAGCGCCGCGGCAGAAGCGAAGAAGAAAAGGACCTGGCCGATCTGGTAGAGATTGCGGTGCCCGATCCGGTCGCCGATCGTGGCGAAGGGCAGCAGCACCATCACCATCACCAGCTGGTACACGGTCACCACGCTGGTCACCGCCCCGTCGCTGACGTTCAGATCGCGCGCGATCGTGGGCAGCGCGACATTGGCGACCGCGCCATCCACCACGAACAACGCGGTGCCGAAACTGATCGCCGCGATCGCCCAGATGCGGCGGGGCATGGGCAGGCCGTCGCCGCTATCGCTCACCACGCACGGCTCGCTCCGATGGCCGGTCCCATCGCTTCTGTTACTCTTCGCAAATGCGGCATGCGGATCCAACGCGCGAGGGGCGGAAAGGTCCCGCCCCACCGGACTACCGCTTCTTGGCGATCGCGATCTTGTTCTTCTTCGCGAAGTCCTTGGTCGACTCCTCGCTCCGCCCGAGCGATTTCGCGATCGCCTTCAGCCCGTGCCCTTTGGCCGCAAGTGTGCGGAGCTGGCCTGCCTCCTCCGCCTTCCACGGCTGCTTGTGGCGCTCGAAATGCTCCTTCGCCATCAGTCGTCCGCGTCCTTCTTTGCAGCCTGCTTGCTTTTCGCCGGGGCCTTTTTCTTCGCGGGTGCCTTCTTCGCAGCGGCTTTCTTCGCCGGAGCCTTCTTCGCAGCCGCCTTCTTCTTCGGCGCAGCCTTCTTGCGCGCCTTCTTCTTCGGTGGACCTTTGGCGGCACGCGCGTCGATCAGCTCGATCGCCTGCGCCTCGGTCACGTCCTCGGGCTTCATGTCCTTCGGGATCGTCGCATTGGTGGTACCGTCGGTGACGTAAGGGCCGTAACGCCCCGGCATCACCTTCATCTCGCCGCCGCTGGTGGGGTGTTCGCCCAGCGTCTTGATCGGTTCCGCCTTCGCCCGGCCCCCGCCCTTGCGATTGGCCGCCTCGGCCAGCAGGGTGACGGCCGCGTTCATGCCCGTGTCGAACACGTCCTGCGTTGTCTGCAGCTTCGCATACTTGCCATCGTGCCGCAGATAAGGGCCGTAACGCCCGATATTCGCCTCGATTTCGTTGCCGGTTTCGGGATGTTCACCCACGATGCGCGGCAGACTCAGCAGCTTTATCGCCCATTCCAGATCGAAGTCGGGCAGATCCTTGGGAATGCTGGCCCGTTTCGCATCCTTGCCCTCCCCCATCTGGACATAGGGGCCGAAGCGACCGGTCTTGCGGTGGATTTCCAGGCCGGTTTCGGGGTGCTTGCCCATGATGCCGTCCTCGGCCGCATCGCCATCGGCACCCGGTTGGGCAAAGCGGCGGGTGTATTTGCACTCGGGATAGTTGGCACAGGCGACGAAGGCGCCGAACTTGCCGCCGCGCAGCGCCAGCCGACCGCCTTCGCGCCCTTCCTGCTCGCACAGCGGGCAGGTGCGCGGGTCCTTCCCGTCCTCGCGCGGGGGGAACAGGAAGTCGGATAGATATTCGTCCAGCACCTCGGTCACTTCCGAGGGCTTGCGATCCATCACCTCTTCGGTCTTCGGCTTGAAGTCGCGCCAGAACTGTTCGAGCAGCGCCTTCCATTCCTCGCGCCCGCCCGACACCTCGTCGAGCTCGTCCTCCATCCCCGCGGTGAAGTCGTAGGCGACGTATCGCTCGAAGAACCGTTCCAGAAACGCCGTCAGCAATCGGCCCGATTCCTCTGCGAAGAAACGGTTTTTTTCCATCCGCACATATTCGCGGTCGCGCAGGGTCTGGATGGTGCTGGCATAGGTCGAGGGACGCCCGATGCCGAGTTCCTCCAACCGCTTGACCAGGCTCGCTTCGGAGAAGCGCGGCGGCGGCTGGGTGAAGTGCTGGTTCGCCTCGACGCCCGTCTTGGCCGGGCAATCGCCCTTGTGCATGACCGGCAGCAGGTTGTCGTCCTCGTCCTCGCTGTCGTCACGACCCTCCTGATAGACCGCGAAGAAGCCGGGGAACTTCACCACCTGGCCGGTCGCGCGCAGCTCGTGCCGGCCGCTCGCGTCGAGCAGGGTGCCGGTGGTACGCTCCAGCCGCGCGGGGGCCATCTGGCTCGCCATCGCGCGCTTGAAGATCAGGTCGTAAAGCTTCGCCTCGTCGCCCGAAGCGGCGCGCGACTGCAGGAAGTTGGTCGGGCGGATCGCCTCGTGCGCTTCCTGAGCATTCTTCGCCTTGGTGCTGTAATGGCGCGGTTTTTCAGGCAGGTAATGCCCGTCATAGCGCTCGCTGATCGCCTTGCGACAGGCGGAGATGGCGCTGCCATCCATCTGCACGCCGTCGGTCCGCATATAGGTGATCGCGCCCGCTTCGTAGAGCGATTGCGCCAGCCGCATCGTGTGACTGGCGGAAAAGCCGAGCTTGCGCGCCGCCTCCTGCTGCAGCGTCGACGTCGTGAACGGTGGCGAGGGATTGCGGGTAAGCGGCTTGGTCTCGATCTCCTGGATCGTGAAGCGGCCCTGCTCGACCGCTTCCTTCGCCTTCATTGCGCTGCCTTCGTTGCCGAGCGTCAGCTTGTCGAGCTTCTCGCCGTCGAAGCGCACCAGCCGCGCGTCGAAGGCGGTGCCGTCCTGCTCCATCTTGGCGACGACCGACCAGTATTCATCCGGCTTGAACGCCTCGATCTCGCGCTCGCGATCGACGATCAGACGCAGCGCGACCGACTGCACGCGGCCCGCGCTCTTCGCGCCGGGCAGACGCCGCCACAGCACCGGCGACAGCGTGAAGCCATAAAGATAGTCGAGCGCCCGGCGCGCGAGGTAAGCGTCGATCAGATCGTGGTCGAGATCGCGCGGACGCCCCATCGCCTCCGTCACCGCGTTCTTGGTGATCGCGTTGAACGTGACCCGCTCGACCTTGGCGGGCAGCGCCTTGCGCTTGCCCAGCAGCTCGCGAACGTGCCACGAAATCGCCTCCCCCTCGCGGTCGGGGTCGGTTGCGAGGACCAGCCGGTCGGCCTTCTTCGCCGCGTCGCTGATCTCCTTGAAGCGGCTCTGCTTGTCGCGATAGAGCTCCCAGTCCATCGCGAAATCCTCGTCCGGGCGCACGCTGCCGTCCTTGGGCGGCAGGTCGCGGACGTGGCCGTAGCTGGCGAGGACCTTGAAGTCCTTGCCCAGATATTTCTCGATGGTTTTCGCCTTGGCCGGCGACTCGACGATAACGAGTTGCATATGTGTGTTTCGCAGTCCCTACGCGTGTACGTGTGTATACGCGCGAATGTGGTGACGGAGTTCGCGGCCCGTCAAGCGGCTTTGCGAAACGGTGTCTAGTCCTGCTGCTCCGCGAAATCGGGCGGCAGCACGCAGCGACCGGCATCGTACTGGCCGACGCTGCGGATGACCTCGCCCTGATCCGGCTCGATCCGGCGGCCCGAGATCTGGCTGTCGATCACGCGGCGCAGCAGCTGGTCGAGCCGGGTGACGAGGTAGCAGTCGATCGCCGGTTCGGCATGAGGGTTACCGATGCCGCTGTCGTCGGTGAGGAAGGTGTAGCGCGACTGGGTGGCGGCGGCCATCGCGCGCATGACGTATTCGGCCATCGGCCCCACGCCCGAGGCCCCGACCGGCACGATATGCACCCGCTTGCCCCGCAGATGCTCGGCGGCGAGCCAGGCGGTACCGATATCGCTATCGTGCGGCGGCGCATCTGCGACCAGCAGCAGCGACTTCACCGCATCGTCGCGCCAATCGAGATTGGCGGCGCGCACCAGCGCATCCTGCATCGCCTCCTCGTAATCGCCGCCACCATTCGCCGATTGCTGCGCCAGCTGGGCCTGCGCCTTCGAGACATCGCCGTCGAGCGGGTAGGTCCGGGTGACGAAATCGTCGCCCCGATCGCGATAGAAGCTGAAACCGACACGGATATCGAGCTCGGGATGCCGCTTCTCCAGCGCGCCGACGATCGATTTCAGTTCCGCCTGGAGGTAGCGAATCTCGTCGCCCATCGATCCGGTGACGTCGACCACCAGCGCGAGGTCGAGCTTCTTCACCGCCCGGGCATCGCGGGTGGCGGTGATCTTCATCATCTGCCCGCCCGGCTGGCGCGAAAGATTTGCCATGCGCCAGTCGCCACCGCCCGCGCGGACCCACACGCGGTCGCTCAGCCGGTCCACATCCGGGAAGAACACCACGCTGCCGTCGGCCACGGTTTCCATGCGCAACGTATTGCCGTCGGCGCAGCGCAGCTCGACCGTCTCGAACGGCATGGCACGCCCGCGTTCGTCGCGCAGTTCCACGGTGAACAGCCGCGCCGTGTCGAGCTGCGGCAGGCCGCGTGCCTTCTGACCGAGATCGGAGCGGCGCTGATAGGCGGCATAGAGTTCGGGATTGAGCAGATCGTCATGCTCGCCCGCGGTCAGCAGGCCGCTTTGCGGGCGCGGCTGCGGCGGTCGCGGGGGATAGGGCGGCATGACGCGGCTATCCGCGCTTTCCCCGGGCACCGGTGCTGCAGTCTCTGCCGCACTCGGCCGGTCCGCCCTGCTGCCGGTGACGACCATGCTGTCGACCGCCATCGCCACCGGAGGAGGTGCCGCAAGCGGAGGAGGCGGTGGTGGCGGCGGAGGCGGAGGTGGAGGTGGAGGTGGAGGCGGTCCGCGCTCCATTAGCGAGTCCGCCGCGCTGCTCTCGCCCTCTTCATTGGCTTCCTGCGCCGGACGTTTCTCGGGCTCTAGATCGGGCAGCGGCCCCGGCGTGCGGCAATACGCGCCCTCACCGGCCCGGGGCGAAGCATCCTGCGCCAAAGCCGCGGCTCCGACACCGGCGGGACCGGGCACGAGCAAGGCGACGCTGCAGAGAAACGCTATCGGACCGCGCATCGAAAACTCCCCATTCTTCGATCAGGTTGCACGAAGTTGGGGCGGCCACGGTGAACCGGGGATGAGCGTCAAACGCACAGCAGCCCCGAAATCCTTGAGCGAACGCTTGCAGCCGTCCTCAGACGGCGGGTCGCGGATATGGCATTGACCGGCGAGGACCTAACCGAAACCGCATAGCCACAATTTCTCGTCCAGCTTCCTGCAGGAATGTATGTCACCACTGGTCAGGCGACGGCGCGTCTCCGCGGAAAAGGTCATCGGGTTGCGACCCGGCGACGCGATAATGGCACTGCCGCCATCGGGAATTCCTTGGAAATAGGGCACGCTTTGCGGGGGCGGTCCCGCAAGATCATCTGCATGATCGGCCGCGAAGGCCAGCGCATCGTATCGGCTGTAAAGCCCGTCTATGAGGCTCAGCAACGCTACCGAGGCGATCAGCGCGATAGCAGGCAGGGACCGGTCGAGTATCCGCAGCTTCCCGGTCTCGGCGTCCGCCGGGACGAACAAGGTGCACACGACCGCGACGCTCACAATCAGCATTGCCAACGCGCTTAGAAGCGCGCCCGTGATGGCCTCGAAGGGATTCAGCGGCCTGTCCTGTATTGCGAGGAGAGCGGAGACTCCAAACAGGATCAGCACGATGGCAAGCGCCCACTTGCGATGAGAATTCATAGAATTCCACATGGTTTTCTCCCCCCCTCCTACCAGCGCGGCGATGCTCCCACCGTGTACGTAATCCGCCGATCAGACCGCGGAAAGGCTTACCCTGCCCCCGGCATGGCGCACCAGCCGTCCGGCGATCTCCAGCTCCAGCAGCGCGAGCTGGACGGAGGCCGGACCCTCCCCCGACTGGCGGATGAGTTCGTCCACGGCGACGGGCGCGGTCGAGAGCAGGTTTGCGACGTCCGCCGGCTCGGCATCGGCCAGTTCTTCCGGCGCGGCGGCGAGGTAGCTTTCCCCCGTCTCGCGCACGGAGGAGCGCGGCGTGCCGTCGAAACCCGACAGCAGTTCGACCACGTCGCCCGGCTCCTGCACCAGCACGGCCCCTTCGCGGATCAGCAGGTTGCAACCATGGCTGCGCGCGTCGAGCGGGCTGCCGGGAATCGCCATTACCTCGCGCCCCGCCTCGCCCGCCAGCCGCGCGGTGATGAGCGAGCCGGACTTGGGTGCGGCCTCCACCACCAGCGTCCCGAGCGCGAGCCCGGCGATGATGCGGTTGCGGGTCGGAAAATGGCTGCCGCGCGGCTCCGTGCCCGGCGGCTGTTCGGCCAGCAACAGACCCTCTTCCGCGATGCGCCGGTGCAGATCCTCGTGCTGAGGCGGATAGGCGATGTCGATCCCGCTCGCGATCACGCCGATGGTAGCGGGCAACGCGCCCTCGTGCGCCGCGCCGTCGATTCCCCGGGCGAGACCCGAGACGACGGTGAAGCCCTCCCCCGCCAGCGCCCCGGCGAACTCCCGCGCCAGCTTGACCGCGGCGGCGCTGGCATTGCGCGCGCCGACCATCGCGACGCAGGGCCGCGACGCCAGCGCCAGATCGCCGCGCCAGGTCAGGATCGGCGGCGCGCCGTCCGCCTCTCGCAGCAAAGCCGGATAGTCCGCCTGATCGCGGAAGAGGTAGCGCGCGCCCGCTCGCCGGACCGCCTCGATCTCGCGCTCCACCAGATCGCGCGACGCCAGCGTATAGGATTTGCCGCCCCGCCCGGCCAGATCGGGCAGCGCCTCCAGCGCCGCCTCCGCGCTGCCGAAGCGCCCGAGCAGCTGGGCGAAGCTCACCGGGCCGATCCGCGGGCTGCGCAGCAGGCGAATGCGCGCGAAGGCCTCCGCCTGCGACAGCGCGGGCGCGCTCACTTGCTTTTGCCGACCCGGGGTTCCTCGCCCCGCAGCAGCCGCCCGATATTGGCGCGGTGAAGCCACAGGACGATAACGGCGATGGCGACCAGCACAGGGACATAGACCGGATAGCCGAACAGCGCCGCCGCGATCGCCGCGCACACCACCGCGCTCATCCCGGCGAGCGAGCTGATCCGCGTCAGCGCCAGCATCCCGATCCAGACGAAGGCGTAGGTGAGGCCCAGCGGCAGGGCGAGCCCGAAGGCGACGCCCGCATTGGTCGCCACACCCTTCCCACCCTTGAAGCCGAGCCAGACGGGAAAGCAGTGCCCCAGCACCGCGCCCAGCGCGGCGGCCGGTGCCGCGCCCCACCAGATGCTCTGCACCGCGGCCGGATAGGGGAAGAAATCGCGCGCCAGCAGCACTGCGGCCAACCCCTTCAGCAGGTCGAGCACCAGCGTCGCCGCCGCCAGCCACTTGCTGCCGGTGCGCAGCACGTTGGTCGCGCCGATATTGCCGCTGCCCTGCTGGCGCACATCGCCCAGCCCCGCCATGCGGGTCAGCAGCAGGCCGAACGGGATCGAGCCGAGCAGGTATCCGAGCAGCGCGGCGAGCAAGCTTTCCACAAAACCTCCGTTCGGCCCGAGCTTGCCTGCGACCGCGAAGGCGGTTGTCGAAGCCCTGCACTTTCTTCTAGCGCAGCACCTAAGGTGAAGGACGGTCCTTCGACAAGCTCGGGACGAACGGTTTTGAAAGAAAGCTCGGCCTCGGCCCCCATCCTGCTGTTCGATTCGGGCGTCGGCGGGCTCACCGTGCTCGCCGCGCTGCGCCGCGTGCTGCCCGATGCGCCGGTGATCTACGCGGCCGATTTCGCCGGGTTGCCCTATGGCGAGAAGAGCGAGGCGGAGATCGCAGCGCGGGTCGCGGGGCTGCTGGGGCGGATGGGCGAGCGGTATCAGCCCCGCCTTGCCTGCATCGCCTGCAATACCGCCAGTACCATCGCGCTGGGCATGGTGCGCGAGGTGCTGGAAATCCCGATCGTCGGCACCGTGCCCGCAATCAAACCCGCCGCGGCAATGACGAAGACCGGCGTCATCGGCCTGCTCGGCACCGCGGCGACGATCCGGCAGGGCTATGTCGAT
Organism: Erythrobacter sp. LQ02-29; assembly: GCF_022576075.2. Taxonomy (NCBI): domain Bacteria; kingdom Pseudomonadati; phylum Pseudomonadota; class Alphaproteobacteria; order Sphingomonadales; family Erythrobacteraceae; genus Erythrobacter; species Erythrobacter sp. LQ02-29. The sequence goes on from NZ_JANCNT010000001.1 coordinate 2,481,142, forward strand.
CGGCTGGAGGCGGCGTTCGCGGCGGACAAGACCCTGCTGCGCCAGGCCGCGCCGGGCCTCGTCGAAGCGGCGGAGGCGAAGCTTGCCGGTCGCGCCGGCGTCGGCGAAGCGGTGGCAGAGGCGGTGGCGACCTTGCGCGCCCAGCCCGGCGGCGACCGGATCGATACCGTGGTGCTCGCCTGCACGCACTTCCCGCTATTGCGCGAAGAGCTGGCAGCGGCTTTCGGCCCAGGGGTCGCGCTGGTCGATGGGGCAGAGGGTATCGCGCGCCGCATCGTCTCGCTCACCGGGGGGCAGGCGTTCGCGCGCCGCGCGCCGAACTTCGCCGTCACGACCGGGCCGATCGACACGCTGGAACAGCGCGCCGACGCCCTGCGGCAAGTCGGGATCGAAGATTTGCGCGTTTTCTAACTGCGAACCGTTCGCAAAGATCGCAGTGGAAATCGGCGGAAAACGGGCGTATCGCGCGGCCAGCGCCATGAACTACACACAGATTTTCGATCAGGCGATCGATCGCCTGCACGCCGAAGGCCGCTACCGCGTCTTCATCGACATCCTGCGCAACAAGGGGGCCTTCCCCAATGCGCGATGTTTCGCCGGGCATAACGGGCCCAAGCCGATCACGGTCTGGTGCTCCAACGATTACCTCGCGATGGGCCAGCACCCCAAGGTGATCGGCGCGATGGAAGCGGCGCTGCACGATGTCGGCGCCGGTTCGGGCGGCACCCGCAATATCGGTGGCAACACCCATTTCCACGTCCAGCTGGAGGCCGAGCTGGCCGACCTGCATGGCAAGGAAGGCGCGCTGCTGTTCACCAGCGGCTACGTCTCCAACGACGCGACGCTGTCCACCATCGCCAAGCTGCTGCCCGGCTGCGTGATCTTCTCTGACGAGCTGAACCATGCCAGCATGATCGCCGGCATCCGCAACTCGGGCTGCGAGAAGCGCGTGTTCCGCCACAACGACGTGGACCATCTGGAACAGCTGCTCGCCGCCGAAGCGCCCGAGACGCCCAAGCTGATCGCGTTCGAGAGCGTCTATTCCATGGACGGCGACGTCGCCGCGATCCACGCGATCTGTGACCTGGCCGAGAAGTACAACGCGCTGACCTATATCGACGAAGTCCACGCGGTCGGCATGTACGGCCCGCGCGGTGGCGGCATTTCCGAACGCGACGAGGCGGCGCACCGCATCGATATTATCGAAGGTACGCTGGGCAAGGCGTTCGGCGTGATGGGCGGCTATATAGCGGCCGATACGCGCATCATCGACTGCATCCGCAGCTATGCGCCCGGCTTCATCTTCACCACCTCGCTCAGCCCGGCACTGGTCGCGGGCGTGCTCGCCTCCGTGCGGCATCTCAAGCAATCGAGCGAGGAACGCGATGCGCAGCAGGCAGCCGCGGCGAAGCTGAAGGCGATGATGGCCGAGGCGGGCGTCCCGGTCATGCCCAGCACGACGCATATCGTGCCCGTGATGGTCGGCGATCCGGTCCGCGCCAAGAAGATCAGCGACATCCTGCTCGCCGAGTACGGCATCTATGTGCAGCCGATCAATTTCCCGACCGTCCCGCGCGGGACGGAGCGCCTGCGCTTCACGCCCGGCCCCTCCCATACCGAGGAAATGATGCGCGAGCTGACCGACGCGCTGGTCGAGATCTGGGACCGGCTCGAACTCGATCTGGCCCAGGCCGCCTGACGAACGGGCGCGACTGCGCGCCCTCGGCCAGGAAAGTGCGCACGCGATCGTGGAGAGGGCGATCGACGGAAAGCGTGCGATAGATCCGGAACCCTCGGCGCGGTTTCTCGCTGTTCGGTATATGACCGACGCGAACCCGAACCCATCCGAACGATTCGCCGATTTCGGCGACGGCTTCCATCACCTGCGAGGCACCTTTCGCGTCGGCGGCGTCCTGAACGTTGGAACACACTGCGCTCTGGTTGAACTTCCATCCGGAAAGTTCGTATTTCTCGACAGCTACACGCTGCCAGATGCGGTGCGCCCCCAGGTCGATCAGCTGACCGATGGCGGCTCTAAAGTGGCGGCGATCATCAATCTGCATCCTTTCCACACGCTACATATCGAATGGATGCACCGGGCCTTCCCCAATGCAGCGCTCTACGGCACGCGGCGGCATATCAAGAAGTTCCATATCCTCCCGTGGGAGTCGGAACTGTGCGAGGACGGCCTGCCAGACGAGGTCACCGAAGCGGCGATCGAATTCTCCACTCCGCGCGGTGTCGATCTGGTGTGCGAGAAGGAAGACACCCATTTCGGGTCCGTGCTCGCCTATCACCCCGCGAGCGGCACGATCTATGTCGACGACACGCTGTCGCGCCTCGACTTGCCATGGCCGCTGTCGCTCATGCCCATGAACGAACGGCTCGATTTCCATCCCACGCTTGCTTCCGCGCTGAAGAAGCAGCCGGGTGCGGCGGATACCTTTCGCGAATGGGCGGTCGAACTCGGCATCGAATGGCATGATGCCCGACGCATCGCCACCGCGCATAACAGCACGATGGCATTGGGCCCGGAAGTCTTCCCCGAAAAGATCGGGGCGGCCCTTGCGCGGGTCAAACCGGTGCTCGACCGGCACCGGAATCGGTACGGTTGAGCTAGCGGGCACGGGAACCTGCGAAGGTCCCGCGCCCACCGCCCTCTACCCTTGGGCGCTCTCCTTCGCGCACCGTTTCACCCACTCGCGGATCAAAGGCTCGTCCGGCAACAGGTCGCTGAACCACCGAAACGGGGATGCGCATAGGAGGTCGGCAGCGCTAAACCGCTCGCCCAGCAGATACGGCCCCTCACGCAGCGGCTCGGCCAGCCGCTCCAGCATCGTCGCCTCGTCGCGAAAGGTCGCTTCGATCGCTGGATGCGACAGGCCCGCCCACCGCATGACGATCAGCGGTTCCATCACCCCCTGATAGTAAGAGAGCCAAGACAGATACGCGCCCCGGCCCGGCTCGCCTGCCAGGGGTCCCAGCTTCTGCTGCGGATAGGCGTCGGTAAGGTAGAGCATGATCGCGCCCCTTTCCCGAACCTGCTCGGCCCCGTCGACCAGGAAGGGGACTTTCTTTTCCGGGTGCGGGTTTTCCGGGTCCGGTCCGCCCGATCCATCCTGACGAACGATCGTGACCTCGCGCAATTCGACATTGGCTCTCAACAGGCGAACCAGATCGACCACCGTGTCGGAACGCGTCTGGGGTGAATGATAAAGCACGGGCATGGGGTTCTCCTTTCGATTCCGGTTCGAATGGGATAGCTCCACCCTGCTGACAGATTGCGGCAGGAGAGGCTGATGGCGCGCCAGGACAGGTTGATGCGATTGCTGGACGCGCTGCGGCGGCTGCCCGCGCCCGTCACTGCGGAGAGGCTGGCGGCGGAAACCGAAATCTCGCCGCGCCAGCTCTATCGCGACATCGCCACACTTCGCGCGGGCGGCGCGCTGATCGATGGCGTTGCGGGCTACGGCTATACCCTGACGGAGGATCCGGCGCTCCCTCCACAAAGCTTCTCGCGCCTGGAGACCGAGGCGCTGATGCTGGCCGTGGGCAATCTGGAGCAGCTGGGCGACGAACGTCTCGCCGCCGCCGGGCGCGACGCCATGACGCGCATCATCGCCAGCCTGCCCGACCGGCAGGCTCGTCAGGCCATGCACGCGATCATGCGGTCCTGGCGACCGATGGAAGAGCGCGCGGCGATCGCCGTCGATGTCGATCTGCTGCGACAATGCTGCTGGGAGGAAACGAGCGTGACGATCGCCTATCGCGACCGGCAGGGCAACCGCAGCGAACGCGAGATCCTGCCGCTCGGCATGTCCTATAGCCCGACGACGCTGATGATCGTCGGCTGGTGCCTGCTGCGAGAGGATTACCGCACGTTCGAAGTCGCGCGGATCGAACGGCTCGCGCGGGGCGAACGGAGCTTCCGCCCGCGCCGGGTCGAACTGCTCCGCCGGTATACCACGATGCGCATCGCCCAATGGCGGGCGCAGGAGGCGGCGGATCGGGAAAGCGCTTCCCCCTCCGCCAGCCCTGGTCCTATCGCAGGCTGACCACGTTGTCGGCGGCAGGCCGGGTCCGGCTACCGTCGTAGAGGCTCGCCATCGGCTCGTCGGTCACGGTCACGCACTCGACCGCGTCGAAGCCGTTGAACGCGGTCTTCATCGCCGCGCCGTATGCGCCCAACATCCCAATCTCGATATAGTCGCCGGGCGCGATGTCCTCGGGCAGCGCGAACGGCCCTTCCATGTAGTCGGCATCGTCGCAGGTCGGCCCGTAGAACGAATAGTCCGCCATCGTCGCGGTGTCCGCACCGTCCTTCAGCGCGCGCACCGGGAAGTTCCACCCGACATGCGCCGCGTCGTACAGCGCGCCATAGGCACCGTCGTTGATATAGAGCTCGTTACCGCGACGCTTCTCCACCTTGACCACCAGCGAGGAGAATTCAGCGCTCAGCGCCCGGCCGGGCTCGCACCACAGCTCGCTCGAATAGGAGACGGGCAGCGATTCGGCGGCGCGAAAGATCACGTCGAAATAATCCTCCAGCGGCGGAGGCTCCATGCCCGGATAGACGCTCGGGAAGCCACCGCCCACATCGACGATGTCGATCAGCACCGATGCCGCGACGATCGCGGCGCGGGCGCGCTCCAGCGCCTGGACGTAGGCGAACGGCGTCATCGCCTGACTACCGACGTGGAAGCACACGCCCAGCCAGTCGCAATGCTGGCGCGTCGCGGCGAGCAGCGCGGGCGCCTCGGTCAGGTCGCAACCGAATTTCGAGGCCAGCGACAGCTCGGAGAACTCGCTGGAAACGCGCAGGCGCACCAGCAGCTTCAGATCCTTCGCCGGGCTACCGTCATCCTTGCGGCACGCGGCGACGATCTTCTCCAGCTCCTCGGGCGTGTCGAGGCTGAAGGTCCGGCAACCATGGACGTGATAGGCCTCGGCGATCGCGTTGCGTGACTTCACGGGGTGCATGAAGCACAGCTCCGCCTGCGGCAGCGTCTCGCGCACCAGCCGCACTTCGGCGATGGAGGCGACGTCGTAATGGGTCACGCCGGCATCCCACAGCACGCGCAGCAGCGCGGGCGAGGGATTGGCCTTCACCGCATAGAGCGAGCGCCCGCGGAACTTCTCGACGAAGAAACGCGCCGCGCGCGCCGCGGCGTGCGGACGGAGCAGAATAACGGGTGCGTCCGGCGCGAGCGCGCGAACTACAGACCGGGCGTCAGGATGATGGAGCAATTCAAGGGACCCCCAAAACGGTTCGTTTCAGACAAGGCTGCCTTGCGGTTGTCTAGAGTCCCCTTGGGGCAGCGGAGGCGCGCATATAGGGGCTCTGCGATTAATCGCAAATGAAAATCCATGTGCGAGATGTGGCGACCTTTCGGCTTTGCGAAACCTATGCGCGAAGGCCCCGCGAAGTTCCCGGTTCGCGCGGCCCGCGGTGCGCGGCGAACGCCGAACCGTCAGCTCAGCCGATTGCGGAAATCCTCGTATCCGAAGCTTTTGACCTGATCCAGCACGTCGGTCTCGCTGTCCCACAGCCAGATGCCGGGCAGCGGCACGCCGTTGAAGGTGTTGGTCTTCACCATCGAATAATGCGCCTGGTCGAGGAAGGCGATGCGCTGCCCCGCCTCGCTGGGCAACGGGAGCGAATAATCGCCGATCACGTCCCCTGCGAGACAGGACGGCCCGCCCAGCCGCACCGGCGATTCGCCGCCCGCCACCTCGCCCAGCATGGCGGGACGATAGGGCGCCTCGATCACGTCGGGCATGTGGCAGGTAGCGGAAATGTCGGTGATCGCGAACGGCACCTCGTTGACGCCCGTGTCGAGGATCGTGCCGACCAGGATGCCCGCATCGAGCGCGACGGCCTCCCCCGGTTCGAGATAGATTTCCGCCTCGGTATCGTCCTTCGCGTCGCGCAGGAACGCGATCAGCTCGTCGCGCTGGTAATCGGCGCGGGTGATGTGGTGCCCACCGCCCATGTTGATCCATTTGAGCTGGCCGAACCATGGCTCGATCGCATCGAACACTTTGTCCCAAGTGCGCGCCAGCGGCTCGAAATCCTGCTCGCACAGATTGTGGAAATGGATGCCGTCGATCCCCTCCATCATTTCCGGCTCGAGCTGGTCGATGGGAAAGCCGAGGCGCGAACCGGGGCTCGACGGATCGTAGCGCGGCACCTCGCCCGTCGGCACCTGCGGATTGATGCGGAGGCCGACATCAAAATCGCCGCCGGTCAGCCTGGCCTGCTCCAGGATCGCGCTGGCCCGCACGATCTGCTGCGGCGAATTGAAGATGACGTGATCCGACAGGCGGCAGACCTCCTCCAGATCCTCCGGCTTGTAGGCCGCGCAATAGGTGCTGATCTCCCCGTCGTAGAACTCCGAGGCGAGCCGCGCCTCCCATAGCCCGCTGGTGCACACGCCATCGAGATATTCGCCCAGGATCGGGGCGGCGCTCCACATGCTGAACGCCTTGAGCGCGGACAGCATCTTGATCTCCGCCGCGTCGCGAATGTCGGCCAGCACGCGGCAGTTCGCGCGCAGCTTCGCAGCATCGACCACGAAGGCGGGGCTGTCGACGCGCGACAGGTCGAAATCGGCAAAGGCGCCCGGATCGCCGGCTCTCGTTTCCATTATTTGAAAGGTCCCTTGAAGATGAAATAGGCCCCGGCTGCGACCAGCAGGAAGCCGACCCCGGTGTTCCAATTCGGCCGTTCCCCGAACAGCGCCCAGGCGACGATAACGAAGCCGGTCAGGGAGAACACCTCGGTAATCGTCTTGAGCTGCGCGAGCGAATAAGCCTGCGCCCCAATCCGGTTGGCGGGGACGGCAAGCGCATATTCGAAGAACGCCAGCCCCCAGCTCGCCAGCACCGCGATCCACAGCGCGCGGCCGGGAGCCTTGAGATGTGCGTACCAGGCGGTGTTCATCACGATGTTCGACAGCGCCAGCAGGCCGATCGGCGCCAGCAGCGCAAATTTCGGGCTCACCTCGAACTCCTCAGCGCATTCGCGAAGACAGCCGATGTCTTGTCGTCGAAGCACACCAGAGCGATGCGGTCGAAGGCGCCGGGATGATCAGCCACCATTTCCCTCACCGTCTTAACGGCGACCTGCGCTGCGCGGTCCAGCGGATAGCCGTAGATACCGGTCGATATGGCCGGAATGCCAACGGAGCGCGCGCCGACCTCGGCCGCGCGGGTGAGCGATTCCCGATAACAGCTCGCCAGCTGCTCCGGCTCGCCGCTATCGCCGCCGCGCCAGACCGGGCCGACCGTGTGGATGACATGGTCGGCGGGCAGGCTATAGCCCTTGGTGACTTTCGCCTGACCGGTCTCGCAACCGCCCAGATGACGGCATTCACGGAGCAGCTCTGGTCCCGCCGCGCGATGGATAGCACCGTCGACACCGCCGCCGCCCAGGAGAGAGGAATTCGCCGCGTTGACGATCGCGTCGAAGTGCATCGTCACGATGTCGCCCTCAACGGCCTCGATCGTGGTGGCGGCGATCTTCATGCGTCAGAACCCGACGGGCCCGTCCAGTTCCTTCACGTCCCAGGGCAGGCCGTTCTCGCCCAGCATGTCTAGGAACGGATCGGGGTCGAATTCCTCCATGTTGAACACGCCCTCGCCGGTCCAGGTGTCCTGCACCATCATTGCTGCGCCGACCATGGCGGGGACGCCGGTGGTGTAGCTGACCGCCTGGTTGCCGGTTTCCTCGTACGCCTTCTCGTGGCTGCAGATGTTGTTGATGTAGAACGTCTTCTCGCCGCTGCCGTCGAGCGCCTCGCCGGTCGCGATCACGCCGATATTGGTATTGCCCTTGGTTGTCTCGCCCAGCGTTTCGGGCTTGGGCAGCACGGCGGAAAGGAACTGGAGCGGGATGATCTCGCGGCCCTGGTATTTCACCGGATCGATCCGGGTCATGCCGACATTCTGCAGCACGGTCAGATGCTTGATATACTCGTCGCCGAAGGTCATCCAGAAGCGGGCGCGCTCCATCTCGGGATTGAACCTGGCGAGGCTTTCCAGCTCCTCGTGGTACATCATGTACGTGTTCTTGGGGCCGACCGCCTCGAAGTCGAATTCGACTTTCCTGCCCATCGCAGGCGTCTCGACGAACTCGCCGTTCTCCCAGTGGCGCGCGGGCGCGGTCACTTCGCGGATATTGATTTCCGGGTTGAAATTGGTCGCGAACGCCTGCCCGTGATCGCCGCCATTGCAGTCGAGAATGTCGAGCTGGCGGATGGTCTTCAGCTTGTGCTTCTTGAGCCACATGGTGAACACGCTGGTCACGCCGGGATCGAAGCCCGACCCGAGCAGCGCCATCAGGCCGGCATCCTTGAAGCGGTCGTGATAGGCCCATTGCCACTTGTACTCGAACTTCGCCTCGTCCTTCGGCTCGTAATTCGCGGTGTCGAGATAGGCGACGCCCGCTTCCAGGCAGGCGTCCATGATCGGCAGGTCCTGGTATGGCAGCGCCAGATTGACCACCAGGCTCGGTTCGATCTTGCGGATGAGGTTGACCATCGCGGGCACTTCCTCGGCGTCGATCTCGTAGGTCGAGACGGTTTGCCCGGTGCGCTCCTGCACACTCGCGGCGATGGAGTCGCATTTGGACTTCGTGCGGCTGGCGAGGTGGATGTCGGAGAAGATTTCCGCATTCATCGCCATCTTGTGCACGCAGACGGAACTCACCCCGCCCGCACCGATCACCAGAACCTTCGCCATGTCGTCTCCATCGTCCAATTGCATGCGGCCCGCCGCGAGGGACCGCCTATTTCGTGTGCGTCCACATAGGCGAACGCTTCGGCGTCGCAAGTCGATCCTCGGGTGCGGCGCGCACCTTGCGGGCTTTCCTACGCAGCCTTTGTGCGGCAGATTGGGGCGATGTGCCGTTCAGCCATCGACTCCCTCCCGATCGTATGATGGGCACGGCGGAACACGGCGATTTTTTCGCCGCCAGGACACTGTTCCATGTGTTCCATCCTGTAGGACTTCGGCCATGGCTCGGGCTTGCGGATGCGGACAGCTTCACGCGCAGGATCACCGATGTTTGACATCGCGCGGTGCGCCTTGCACCAAGGCAAACGCAACGAGGGAGTGGGTACGTAATGCAAGCGCAAATCCTGGCACCGGCGGCGGTGCTGATCCTGTGGTCCCTGGTGATGCTGGGCTGGATGGCCGGAACACGCCTGCCCGCCATGAAGAAGGTGTCGGGCGGCGGGCTTGAGAAAGCGCCTCCCGGTGGTCGCGGTCAGAACCTGGAAGGCGTCATCCCCGACCGGGTCAACTGGAAGGCGCACAATTACTCGCACCTAATGGAACAGCCCACCATCTTCTATCCGGCGGTTATCATCCTGGCGCTGATGGGCGCCAACGGTGTCGATGTGCTGGCCGCATGGATCTATGTCGGCGTGCGGATCGTCCATTCGATCTGGCAGGCGACGGTGAACGTGGTTTCGACCCGTTTCCTGCTGTTCTTCATCTCCTCGCTGGCCCTGCTCTATCTCGCCGTCCGGGCGGTATATGCGACCCTGTTCTTCGATCCGGGAGTGGTCGCATGATCGGTATGGCAATCCTCCAGCCCGCCGTCGCGCTGATGATCTGGACCATGGTGATGTGGGCGTGGATGTATGCGACGCGCATTCCCGCAATGAGCCGCATGAAGATCGATCCGGACCAGTCGGTACGCGATCCCGATCAGTCGCTCGATCGCAAGCTTCCACCGGAGGTTCAGTGGAAAGCGCACAATTACAACCATCTGCATGAGGCACCTACCGTATTCTATGCGGTGGTGCTGGTGCTCGCTCTGGTCGGCCAGGGCGATGGGCTCAACGCGCTGTTCGCGTGGATCTATGTCGGCCTGCGCGTGGCGCACTCGCTGGTGCAGGTCACCGCGAACAAGGTGATGGTCCGGTTCGTGCTGTTCTCGCTTTCGAGCCTGGTGCTGATCGCGCTGATCGTGCACGCGGCGATCGCGGTGTTCTGAGGGCTGCGGGTTACTCCGCCGCTTCGGCCGCCTCTTCCTCGGCGAATTCGAGGGTGGCGAGGAAGCGTTCGGCATCGAGCGCCGCCATGCAACCGGTGCCGGCGGCGGTCACCGCCTGGCGATAGGTGTGGTCCATCACGTCGCCGGCGGCGAAGACGCCGGGGATCTCGGTCTTGGGCGTGCCCGGCTCGACCAGCAGATAGCCGTTATCGTCCATGGGCAGCTTGCCCGCGAACAGCTCGGTCGCGGGGGCATGGCCGATCGCGACGAATGCACCGTCCACGATCAGCTCGCTCTCCTCGCCGGTCTGCGTGTCCTTCAGAACCAGATGGCTCAGCGCCCCGTTCTCCCCCGCCTCGAACCGCTCGACGGTCTTGTTCCAAAGGGTCGAAATCTTGTCCGACTTGAACAATCGCTCCTGCAGGATGCGCTCGGCCCGCAAGTCGTCACGGCGGTGGATGAGGGTGACGTCGTCGGAATGGTTGGTGAGGTACAGCGCTTCCTCGACGGCGGTGTTGCCGCCACCAATCACCGCTACCTTCTTGCCGCGGAAGAAGAACCCGTCGCAGGTCGCGCAGGCCGAGACGCCCTTCCCGCCCAGCTCCTGCTCGCCCGGAACGCCAAGCCATTTGGCCTGCGCTCCCGTCGCGATGACCAGCACGTCGCCGATATACTCGTCGCCGCTGTCGCCGACCGCGCGGAACGGGCTGCCGCCCGCCAGATCGACCTCGACGATGGTGTCCCACATCATTCGCGTGCCGACATGTTCGGCCTGCGCCTGCATCTCCTGCATCAGCCAGGGGCCCTGGATCACGTCCTTGAAGCCGGGATAGTTCTCCACATCGGTGGTGATGGTCAGCTGACCGCCCGGTTGCAGGCCCTGCACCACGATCGGTTCCATCATCGCGCGCGCGCCGTAGATCGCGGCGCTATAGCCGGCGGGGCCGGAGCCGATGATGAGCATCTTCGTGCGGTGGGTAGCCATGATGGTATCGTCCGTAAGCCTGAGAATTGCAGCCCCTCTTCGCGCGCAAGGCACCGGGGGTCCAGTTCAGGTGGGCGAGCTTTCCACCAGATGCAAGCGCAGCCGCTCGCGCAGCGTCTCGTCGACGCCCAGTTCGGCGGCAAGAAACGCGTCGACCGATCCGTGGCTCTCTTCCAGCGCGCGCCATGCGGCTTCGAGATAATTCGCGCGTACGCCCATCAACGCCCGCACCGCCTCGTCCGACGCCGCGCCGTAGCGCTCCCGGATCGCGACCGCGCCATGTGCGATCCGCGCCTCGGAATCGCCCGCCGAGTTGGTAAGAAGATAATCCTCCATGATGTCGTCGGGGTGGACGCCCAGCACATGGTGGAGCAGCGCCACCGCCATTCCGGTGCGGTCCTTGCCCGCGTGGCAATGGACCAGGCTCGCGCCTTCGCCCTTTGCCAGCGCCGCGTAATACCGGCGCAATGTCCACAGCAGCGCGGTACGCTGAGGTAGGTGGGCGTACAGCCGCTCCATGGCCCGGTGCGCGTCGGCCTCGGTCAGCGTTCCGTCGGCCGCCTCGGCATGGGGAGCGAGCCCGGCGGTCTCGCCATCGTAATATATTACCTCGCCTGCAAAACCCGACACGGCCGGGTTGGGATAGCGCTCACGCTCACCATTGCCGCGCAGGTCGAGCACATGGACCAGGCCGAGATCGCCGATGATATCGAGATCCGAACCGCTCGCATCGGCGTGATGGCCGGAGCGAAACAGAACGCCGCGCCTCAGTTGACCATGCGGAACCGCATAGCCGCCGTAGTCGCGAAAATTGTGAACGTGCTCCAGGGCGAGCAGTCGCCCGGCGCTCACCGCTCGACCGCTTCGAGATCCCGGACGTAGTTCTCGGTCCAGCCCTGAACGTTATCCTCGCGTACGGTGCGGATCAGATTCTCGTAGCGTTCCTTGCGCTCGGGCAGCTGCATGTCGAGCGCCTTGGCGATCGCATGGCTCAGATCGTCGGGACTGTGCGGGTTGACCAGCACCGCATCCTGCAACTGCGCCGCCGCCCCGGCGAAGCGCGACAGGATCAGCACCCCCGGATCGTCCGGGTTCTGTGCGGCAATATATTCCTTCGCCACCAGGTTCATCCCGTCGCGCAGCGGGGTGACCAAGCCGATCTTGGCGGCGCTGAAGAAACCGAACAGCTCGGCATGCGAATAGCCGCGGTTGACGTAGCGGATCGGTACGACATCCACTTCGGACCGGGCGCCGTTAATCTGCCCGGTCTTCTGTTCCAGCGTGGCGCGGATCTGCTGATAGCTTTCCACATCCTCGCGGCTGGGTGGTGCGATCTGGATATAGACCAGGTCGCGCACCTTGTCCGGATTCTGGTCGAAGAAGCGGCCGATCCCATCGATCCTCTCGGGTAGGCCCTTCGAATAGTCGAGCCGGTCGACCCCGATCATGGCAATACGGCGCCGGGTCGAGGAAAGCAGCCGCTGGGCCGCCTGCCGCGCCTCGCCGGTCGCGCCCTGCTCCTGAAAATGGTCCCAGTCGATACCGATGGGGTAGGCGCGCGCGATGGTTTCGCTGCCGTCGTAAACGATCCGGCCCGTTTCCTCGTTCACCTCCGCCTGCAATTCCTTGCGGCAATAATGCAGGAAGCTCTCGCGCCATTCCTCGGTCTGGAAACCGATGAGGTCGTAAGCGAGCATGGTCTTCACCAGCCGCTCGTGGAACGGGAGGGAAACGAACAGCCGAGTCGGCGGCCATGGCGTGTGGAGGAAGAAACCGATCCGATTGTTCAACCCGCGCTCGCGCAGCCGGTCCGCCAGCGGCAACAGATGATAGTCGTGCACCCAGACGAGATCGTCGTCCTCGATCAGCGGGACCACGCTATCGGCGAAGCGCTGATTGACGCGCTCGTAACCCTTGGCGGTCTCCCGCTCGTACTTGGTCAGATCGATACGATAGTGGAACAGCGGCCACAACGTGGCATTGGCATAGCCGTTGTAATATTCGTCGAGATCGCGCGGCAGCAGATCGATGGTCGCGGTCGTGACTCCGTCGTCGCTGCGCTGCATGTGGATAGTGCCGTCGGCCTTGTCGCTGGTTTCGCCGGACCAGCCGAACCACACGCCCTTGTGCTTCTTCAGCGCCGAATTGAGCGCCCCGGCCAGACCGCCCTGCGCACCAGCCGCGCCGCGCGCCTTAGGCACGGCGACCCGGTTGGAGATCACGATAAGGCGGCTCATCGGCTGGATGTCATCTGATTTCGCTCCACGGCCGGGACAACAAGCCGGCACAGTTGATGATACCCACTAGCGAATAGGTCTGGGGGAAGTTCCCCCACAGCTCGCCCGTCTCCCAGTCGAGGTCCTCGCTCAGCAAACCGGACGCGGTGCGCTGTCCCAGTATCGCGGTGAAGAGTTCGCGGGCTTCTTCCGTACGACCGGCGACATGGAGCGCCTCGATCAGCCAGAAGGTACAGACATTGAACGCAGTCTCGGGCGCGCCGAAATCGTCCTCGTGCGCGTATCGCAGCATGTTCGCGCCGCGCCGCAGATCGCGCTCGATCGCGGCGAAGGTGGAGCGGAACCGGCAATCGTCCGGCTTGAGAAAACGCAGGTCGATCATCTGCAACAGGCTGGCATCGAGATAGTCGGTTTCGAAGCTGGCCTTGTAATGGCCCTCCCCGCTTTCGTCATCCGCCTCCCACGCGCGCTCCTCGATCAGGGCGCGGATCGAAGCCGCGCGCTCGGCCCACAGGTCATGACGATCGGTTTTGCCGAGACGGTCGGCGACATTGGCCAGCCGATCGCAAGCCGCCCAGCTCATGATTGCGGAATAGGTGTGCACTTCCTGCCGGGTGCGGAATTCCCACAAGCCGGCGTCAGGCTGATCGTGCATCTTCCACGCCATCTCGCCCACCTGTTCGAGGCTGGCGAAGTCGCCCTCGTCGCACATGCGCAATAGGCGGGTGTCGAAGAAGCCTTGCGCGGTTGGCAGCACGATCTGGCCGTAGGCGTCGTGCTGCACCTGCTTGTAGGCGGCATTGCCCACCCGCACCGGACCCATGCCGCGATAGCCGGCGAGCTTATCGGCGACGCCTTCTTCCAGCTCCCCGTCGCCCATGACGGAATAGAGCGGCTGGACGTGTCCGCCCTTTGCCTGGTCGACGATGTTGCGCAGATAGGTGAGGTATTTCTCCATCACGTCCAGTGCACCCAAGCGGTTGAGCGCCTGGACGGTGTAGTAGGAATCCCGGATCCAGCAGAAGCGATAGTCCCAGTTGCGCTCGCTGCCAGGGGCCTCGGGGATCGAGGTGGTCAGCGCGGCGACGATAGCACCTGTTTCCTCGTGCTGGCACAGTTTCAGGGCGATGGCGCTGCGGATGACATCGGTCTGCCAATCGAGCGGAACGTGGAGGCCGCGCACCCAGTGCATCCAGTAGCGCTGCGTCTGTGCCTCCATGCGACGCATTTCGCTGCGCAGGTTTCCGCCGAACGGCTCGTCTGGACCGAGGAAGAAATGCTGGTCGCTCTCGACGCGGAAATAGCGCTGTTCGAGCAGATAACCGACCGGCGCATCGGTGCTGAGCCGCATCGCCTGCGTGCCAACCAGATAGCGGATATGGTTCGTCCCACTGGTATGCGCGGAAAGGTCGGTGCCATAATCGCGCATCGGGGTAAGCACCATCCGCATGCGCGGGCTGCCCGCCACCGGTCGAACGATGCGGCAATAGGCCACCGGTCGGTACATTCGACCGGATCGTTCGAAGCGCGGGCAGAAATCATGGACTTCGACTGCGCTGCCGTCCTCAGCTTCCAGCCGCGTGACCAGGATCGGAGTGTTGCGGCGGTATTCCTGCGTCGCCGAAACCTGCCCCTCCAGCTCGACACGCCAGACGCCCTCGTCCTCTCGGTCGCCGTTGAGTAGGGAGCAAAACACCGGATCGCCGTCGACGCGCGGGACGCAGCCCCAGACGAGCGCGCCGTGCGCGTCGATCAGGCCGCTGACCTGGCAATTGCCGATCGGCCACAGTTCCAGCGAGCGATTCATGCCGTTAGCCATCGACGAACTTTCTCCACGTCTTCGATATGGTAGCGTGCGGCGGTCTCTTTTTGCTCGCCGACCAGAATGCCGAACCCGCCATGTTTCGCGCATGCAGCGAAACCATCCTCGTCCGTGACGTCGTCGCCCAGGAAGATCGGTGTCGCGCCCGCGAACGGCGCGCCTTCGAGCAGCCGCTTGACGGCGCTGCCTTTATCCGCCCCCGGTACGACCAGTTCTATCACCTGCTTGCCCCGCTTCACCGCCAGACCATGTTCCTCCGCCAGTTCCTCGGCAAAGGCGACGCACGCGTCGATCATCTCCGGCTTCGCCCGGTAGTGAAGGCCGGCGCCATGGGGCTTGTCCTCGAAAAGCAGCCCCTGTGAGGTCGCGAAGGCCTTCATGCGCTCCTTGGCCTCGTCCGGGATCATAAGGGCAGGATCGCCGACAGCCGTACCGTCGGCGGCGAAGATCGCCGCGCCGTGCGAGCCCGCCATGCAGACGGGCACCCCGCCCAGATGTCTTTCGATATCTTCGCGTGAGCGACCGGTGACGATCGCCACGCGGCCACCGAACCGCTCGTCTAGATCAACGAGGAAATCGGCTAGGTCGTCGGGCACCACGATCGCATCCGGTTCGTCGGCAATATCCACCAGTGTACCGTCGAAATCGAGAAACAGCGCTGGCGTCTCGAAAGAAGCCAGCGCGGGGGGCGGAGAGAGCTCTGTGCGGTGCGCCATCGCAGCGGCCATAACGATAACGCCGCGCGGTTCAATGCTGCACTTGCGAAATGTTACGTTCCGCGCTCAATCCTCGTTCTTCACCCGTGCGCGATAGCGATGGAGCAACGGCTCGGTATAACCGCTTGGCTGCTCTACGCCTTCGAACACTAGCGCGCGTGCCGCCTGGAATGCGAGCGATGCGTCGGGATCGGGCGCCATCGGATGATAGGCCGGATCGCTCGCATTCTGGGCATCGACCTTCTCCGCCATCCGGCGCAGAACCGTTTCGACTTCTTCGGGTGTAGTGACACCATGCAAGAGCCAGTTGGCGATATGTTGACTGGAAATACGCAGCGTCGCCCGATCTTCCATCAGTCCGATATCGTTTATATCGGGGACCTTGGAACAGCCCACGCCCTGATCGACCCAGCGCACGACGTAGCCCAGAATGCCCTGCGCGTTGTTCTCCAGCTCCTCGCGGACCTCGTCGGGCGCCCAGTTTCGCCCCTCTGCCAGCGGGATCGTGAGCAGATCCGAAAGCGGCGCGATGCCCTCCCCTTTGCGCTCTTCCTGACGGGCGAAGACATCCACAGCATGGTAATGCGTCGCGTGAAGCGTCGCGGCGGTAGGAGATGGTACCCAGGCGCAATTTGCACCGGTTTGCGGGTGGCCGATCTTGGTCGCCAGCATGTCGGCCATGCGGTCGGGCATCGCCCACATACCCTTGCCGATCTGCGCCCTGCCCGACAGCCCGCAAGCAAGCCCGATCTGCACGTTCCGATCCTCGTACGCGGCGATCCACGGCTGGTTCTTCATCGCGCCCTTGCGCACCATCGCGCCCGCTTGCATCGCGGTGTGGATCTCGTCCCCCGTGCGGTCGAGGAAGCCTGTGTTGATGAACATCAGCCGGTCCTTCACCGCATGGATGCACGCCGCCAGATTGGCGCTCGTGCGCCGTTCCTCGTCCATCACGCCGACCTTGATCGTATGCCGCGCCAGACCCAGCAGGTCCTCCACCGCGTCGAACAGATCGTTGGTCAGTGAGCATTCCTCCGGTCCGTGCATCTTGGGCTTCACGATATAGATCGAACCTGCGCGGCTGTTGGTCAGCCTGCCCATGCCGCGAACGTCGTGCGCTCCGATGGCGGAGGTCATGATCGCGTCGAGAATGCCTTCGGGGGCCTCGGTCCCGTCGGGCAATTGCACCGCGGGGGTCGTCATCAGATGGCCGACATTGCGCACCAGCAACAGGCTTCGCCCGTGCAGCGTGCGTTCGCTGCCGTTCGGCGTGGTATAGCGGCGATCCGGTTCGAGACGGCGAGTCATGGCCTCCCCGCCTTTCTCGAACGTCTCCTCGAGATTGCCGCGCATCAGGCCGAGCCAGTTGCGATAGGCCAGGACTTTGTCCTCGGCATCTATCGCCGCGACCGAATCCTCGCAGTCGCAAATGGTGGACACCGCCGCCTCCAGCACGATGTCGGCAACGCCTGCCGTGTCGTCGCGCCCCACCGGATGATCGCGATCGATCACTATCTCGATATGCAGGCCGTTATGGACCAGCAGCGGATTACCGCCCGCATGGCCCGCGAGCTGGTCGGCATTGGCCAGGTTGAATTCCCCGCCGTCCCAGTCCGCCCAGCTTCCTTCGGCCAGCGGAACTGTTCGGTCGAGAAAATCGCGTCCCCATGCGATTACCTGCGCACCGCGGTCGGCATCGTAGCCCTTGCCCTGCGGTTCGCCGGGGATCGCGTCGGTGCCGTACAGCGCATCGTAAAGACTGCCCCACCGCGCATTGGCGGCATTCAGCAGAAACCGCGCGTTCAGGATCGGCACGACCAGCTGCGGTCCCGCGATGGTCGCCAGCTCGGCATCGACGTTGTGGGGGTCGATCGCGAACGGCTCGGGCTCGTCGACGAGATAGCCGATCTCACGCAGGAAACCGGTGTATTCTTCGCCATCGATCGGACTGTCGCGATGTTCGACATGCCAGCGATCGATCTGCGTCTGCAGTTCCTCGCGCCTGGCGAGGAGGTCGCGGGTGCGCGGCGCGAAATTGGCGAAGATATCCGCCATGCCCTGCCAGAAGGCCGGGGTCTCGATCGCCAGCGGCGGCAGCACCTCGTCCTCGACGAAATCGACCAGTTCGTCCGCAATGGTCAATCCTGCGCGCTCGGCCATGATGTTCTCCCCGCTTGGCTGTGATGTTCGGGCCTGGGTCTAACGGGCGCGCTCGCCCTGTCCAGAGCGGGGCAGCCGAGGATTTTTTGCCCCGGCGAAAGACGCGGCTGCGGGGGTCAGCGTGCCGTAGCGTCGAGCCGCCGCGCCAGCGCCACGCCGCCCGTGATCAGAAAAGGCACAAGAACGAAACTGAGCGTAACCTTGGCGATGATCTGCCCGATCAGCAGGTCGTGGATCGGGAATTCGCCATAAAAGGCGAGCGTGATGAAGATGACCGAATCGATCGCTTGGCTGAGTGCGGAGGCGATGGCTCCCCGGATCATCAGCCCTGTCGTCTTGCTGTCCCCGCCCCCCCGCAGACGCGAGAAAATCCACACGTTGAGAAACAAGGAGACGCCGTATGCCACGGGGCCGGCCGCCATGATTCGCGGTGTCTGCGACAGCACCGTCTCGAATGCGTTCAGATTCGCCGCCGGCATATCGGGCGACACCGGCAGAAACAGCACCAGCCCGATCAGGCACACTGACACCGCCAGTGGAACGAAGCCCCACAGCACCAGCCGGTTCGCGGTGCGATCGCCGTAAAGCTGCGCGATGGTGCTCGAAATCACCACCAGCAGCAGGAACGAGAATATGCCGGCCTCCACGATCAGCGGGCCGATCGCGACTTGTTTGAAGCCGAGTACGCCTGCCAGCACCGTCATCCCGCCGTACAGCAGGGTCAGGACGAACAGGCCGCGCGGTATCGGCGAAGTGGCGGGTGGGGCTACGGTTTCCATCGGCGGATGCTTATGGCGCGGTCCCGTAAAAGGAAAGCGGGGGCAAACAACGCGCTGGGGATTTGACTAGCGTCGCGTGCCGCGCGAAGGAACGGTCTGACTTCTACGTTCACGAAGAGCCAGCTCCCGCATGCCCCCGATCCTTATGAGCCTCGTCGGCATTCTGGCGATCCTGTTGATCGCGTTCCTGCTGTCGACGGGTAAGAAGCGCATTCAGCTGCGCGTGGTGGGTGCCGCCTTCGCCCTGCAGGCGCTGATGGCGTTCCTGGTGCTGGCAACCGACATCGGACGGCGCGTCATCCGCGGCATGTCGGACGGTGTCGCGGCGCTGCTCTCCTACGCGAACGAAGGCACCGCGTTTCTCTTCGGCGCGGACAATCCGCTCGCCAACACGTTTGCCCTCGGCGCGCTGCCCGTGATCGTGTTCTTTGCGGCGCTCGTTTCCATTCTCTATCACCTTGGCATCATGCAACGGGTCGTGCGCTGGGTCGGAGGGGCGATTGGGTGGATCACCGGGATCAGCCGGGTGGAATCGCTGGGCGCGGCGGCGAACATCTTCGTCGGCCAGTCGGAAAGCCCGCTGGTGGTCCGCCCCTATCTGGCCGGACTCGCGCCCAGCCGCCTGTTCACGCTGATGAGCGTGGGGATGGCGGGTGTCGCCGGCACGATCCTCGCCGCCTATGCCGGCCTGCTCGGTCCGGATTACCTCCCCTTCCTGCTCGCGGCCGCTTTCATGTCCGCCCCTGGCGGCATCCTGATGGCCAAGATCATCATGCCGGACGATGGCGAACCGAGCCCCGAGGCCGAGGGCGAAGTCGCCCTGCCCGACATGCGGATCAGCGCCGATGGGCCCGGCGCGCTGGTCGAAGGCGGCAAGGCCCATGAGGTCGAGGTCGCGGAGACGTTCGAGGACGGACAGAAACCCGCCAACATCATCGAGGCCGCAGCGCAGGGCGCACAAACCGGGGTGAAGCTGGCGGTCGCGGTCGGTGCCATGGTGCTGGCGTTCGTCGCCCTGGTCGCTCTCGCCAATGGCCTGCTCGGCTGGGCGGGCGGACTGTTCGGCTATCCGGCGCTATCGTTCCAAATGGTGCTCGGCTGGGTTTTCTCGCCGGTGATGTTTCTTATCGGCGTGCCGTGGGACCAGGCCGGAACTGCCGGCGGGCTGTTCGGAACAAAGATCGTGCTCAACGAATTCGTCGCCTTCATCGAACTGACCGGGCCGGATGCCACACTGCTGACCGATCGGAGCCGCGCGATCGTGACCTTCGCACTGTGCGGCTTCGCCAACTTCTCCTCGATCGCGATCCAGATGGCGGTGACGGGCGGCCTCGCCCCGAACCAGCGCCCGGTAATAGCCCGGCTGGGGCTTCGCGCTCTGGCCGCGGGGAGCCTCGCCAACCTGATGAGTGCCGCACTGGCGGGGCTCTTCCTGCCGTATTAGATTGAGCAGCATGATCGACATTGCCTCCGTTTCCCTCGCCCGCCCCCTCGAAGATCTCGCCGACGAGCTCGGTCAAAGCTTCGCGGAATACGGTTTCGCGGTGGTGCGCGATCACGGCATTTCGCAGGATCTGATCGACCGCGCGGAGGAGAAGGCGAAGGCGTTCTTCGCCCTGCCCGAGGACACCAAGCGCGCCTATCATATCCCCGGTGGCGGCGGCGCGCGCGGCTATACGCCGTTCGGGACCGAGCAGGCCAAGGATGCTGAAGTCTTTGACCTGAAGGAATTCTGGCACGTCGGTCGCACCTTGCCGGAAGGGCACGAGCTTGCCGAATTCATGGCCCCCAATGTCTGGCCGCACGAGATCGACGGCTTCGAGCAGACGTTCGAGGAACTCTATTCCGCGTTCGAGGAAACCGGCGCGCGTATCCTGGAGGCGATCGCCATCCATCTCGGGCTGGAGCGGAATTATTTCGCTGCCACCGTGGAGGACGGCAACTCGGTGATGCGCCTGCTGCGCTATCCTCCCCTGCCCGAAGATGCTCCAGATGGCGCGATCCGGGCGGCGGCCCACGGCGATATCAATACGATCACACTGCTGCTGGGTGCGGAGGAAGCCGGGCTCGAACTGCTGAGCAGGAAGGGTGAATGGCTGCCCGTATCACCGCCCCCGGGCGCACTCGCGGTCAATATCGGGGACATGCTAGAGCGGCTCACGAACGGACGGCTGCGCTCGACAACGCACCGCGTCGTCAACCCGAGCGGGGATGCCGCGCGGCGGGCACGGTATTCGATGCCCTTCTTTCTCCATTTCCGACCCGACTTCGTGATCGAACCGCTGGCCGCGTGCGTTTCCCCCGACGAAGAAGAATCGGCATCGGCCCCAATCACCGCGCACGAGTTCCTGATGCAGCGGCTGCGCGAGATCAAGCTGGCATAAGGAAGGATTTTACCTGAATTAGTCGGGAACTGTTGCAGGTAAAGCACACATTGTAAGTCTTTGTTTTATAGCGTTTAACCGCCCTCTCTCCAGGTTCGATAGCCGCTTCGGAAAGACTGTCACTGGACTGTCGCATAAATGACCTTGCTCCTTCACGGAGGATCGTCATTGGGCCCCCAGACAAGAAAACGGACGGGATCCTGAAGCAAGTTATTGCTCCGATGACAGAGGGAACTTCTCATGAAATATAGACTGCTGATCGCCACCTCGGTGGTTGGTCTGGGCGCCGCGATCGCGACCCCCGCCGCCGCCCAGTCGACAGGCTCAACCGACTTCGAAGGTGAAGAAATCATCGTGACTGGCGTTCGGCAGTCCGATGTCGGCGGCGTCGACATTCCCGATACGCCGAAAGCGAAGGTGCAGCTTGGCGAAGAGATCATCCGCCGTCAGACGCCTGGGCAGACCATCAACGATACGCTAAACCTGGTCCCGGGTGTCAGCTTCACCAATAACGACCCGTTCGGCTCGCTTGGTGGCAGCTTCACGATCCGTGGCTTCTCCTCGGATCGTATTTCGCAGACTTTCGACGGCGTGCCGCTCAACGACTCCGGCAACTACGCGCTTTACACCAACCAGATGCTCGATCCCGAAATCATCGAGTATGCGACCGTCACTCTTGGTTCGACCGACGTGGATAGCCCGACTGCCGCCGCAGCCGGTGGCACGATCAATATCCGCTCGAAAGTTCCGGACGACGAGTTCGGCGTCCTCACTTCGCTGAGCTACGGCAACATCATCGCGCGCGGAAATCCCGGCGACCGCATGATGTATCGCTTCTTCGCGAAAGTCGAAACCGGCGAACTGACGCCCGGCGGCCTGAAGGCTTACTTCACCGGATCGAAGACGCAGAACGATTCCGTGTTTTCCAATTATGGCGGTGTGGACAAGCAGCAGTTCAATGCGAAGGTTTTCCAGCCGATCGGTCTCGACGGAGACTTCGTGTCGATCGCGGGTCACTACAATGAAAACCGCAACAACTTCAATGGTTCGACCTACCGCTATACCGGCGAGCCGAGCCCGATCCAGGATCCCGAGGATCGGTTCTACGATGTAAGCGACGGCACTCCGTGCCAAGTGGTGATCGGTCAAACCGGCGTTCAGGACGGATACAACACCTGCGGCACGCCGTTCGAACGCCGCTATAACCCGTCGAATACCGGCAACATTCGCGGTAACTCGCGCTTCACGCTGGGCGACAAGTTGACCCTGACCGTAGATCCGAGCTTTCAGTACGTGAAGGCCAACGGCGGTGGGACCTCGATCGGCTATGAGGGACTTTCTCCCGATGGCTTCACAGGCGCTATTTACCGTACCGATCCGCGCAACCCGCAACGGAACGACCGTTCCACCCAGTATTATTACTTTGGCGGGACCGATCTGAACGGCGATGGTGATACGCTCGACTACGTAAACATTCTGTCGCCCAGCCAAACGCGAACCAACCGCTATGGGGTCATCGCGAACCTTATTTACGAGATCAATCCCGATCAGCGGTTCCGCGTTGCTTATACGCTGGACCACGCGCGGCACCGTCAGACGGGCTATGCGGGCTTCCTGCTCCCCAATGCGGAGCCCGAGGACGTATTCCCGATCAATGATCCGGTGCTGGATGCCAACGGAATTGCGCCGCAAAAGCGCAACCGGAAGTCGTTCGCGATCCTCAACCAGGTTTCTGGCGAGTATCGCGGCCAGTTCGGTGGGCTCACCGCTACGCTGGGTGTCCGTGCGCCGTTCTTCACGCGCAAGCTGAACCAGTACTGCGTCACCACCGATACTTCCGGTAACGTGAACTGCATCAACGGCGATGCCGCGATTGCAGACTACGTCTCGCAGAACACGGGTTTCGTGGCACCGGTATCGGCAACCTACAAGTACGACAAGATTTTGCCCAATGTGGGCTTCACCTACGAGTTCACGCCTAACGCGAGCGTCTTCGCAAGCTATGCCAAGAACCTGTCGGTTCCGGGCACCGATGCTCTGTATGGATCTCTGTTTGCTGGTGTCGCTCCGATCCCGGAAACCTCCGACTCCTTCGATTTGGGTGTTCGCTTCCAGAGCGGGCAGATCCAGGCACAGCTGACCGGTTGGTACAACCGGTACAAGAACCGCCTCGCAACCGCGTACGATCCGATCCGCGACCTCACGGTTACCCGTAACCTGGGCAAGGTCGAAAAGTACGGCGTGGACGGCAGCATTGCGTGGCAGCCCTCGAAGGCCTTCCTCGTCTATGTGTTCGGCTCCTACCTGAAGTCCGATATCGGCGAGGATGTCCAGATCGGTGCCAACACGTTCGCAGCCACCGAAGGAAAGCGTGAAGCGGGTGCGCCGAAGTACACGCTCGGCGCACGCGCTCAGGGTAACCTCGGTCCGGTCGAGCTCGGCTTCCAAGTGAAGCGCACCGGCGAGCGTTTCCTGAACGACATCAACACGATCGAGCTCCCCGGTTATACCGTTGCCGATCTGGATGCGCGCATCTCGCTCGGCTACTTCAACGAAGACCTCGACAAGTCCTACTTCCAGGTCAACGTCACCAACCTGTTCGACAAGGTCTATATTGGTTCCGCGCCGACGGGCCTGACGACGTCGGGCGAGTTCGTGAACATCGGTCCGCCCCGCGCGATCGTAGGTTCGCTCATCTTCGGCTTCTAATCGTCGCCAAGATATCGCTTGAGACACTAGACGGCGGCTTCCCTCGGGAGGCCGCCGTTTTTGTTTGTTCTAAGACGAGGGGACTGTAGGGCGGAAATACCCTTTCCCTTGTGAGCGCCAATGAGACCATGTCGGTGATACGTATCGTTCTTCCCATTCGCGCCTTGGTTGCTGCCGGGACAGCGCTGACCCTTGCCGCCTGTGCCACGGTGGCACCGACCGACACGTCTGCCACCACCGACGTCCAACTGCTCGCCCTCAACGACTTCCACGGCAATCTGGAGGCACCGCAGAGCGCGTTACGCTATCGCGATGCTAATGGCTTGGAGCAGAACACCGTGCTGGGTGGCGGGGCGCAGATGGCGACCCGGCTTGAACAGCTACGGCAAGGTCACAAGCAGACGATCACCGTCGCTGCGGGTGATCTGATCGGTGCCAGCCCGCTGATTTCCGCATACTATCTAGATGAGCCCACCGTGAAGGCGCTCACCGCGATGAAGCTCGATCTCGCGTCGGTCGGCAACCACGAGTTCGACCGATCCATCAACGAATTGCAACGGATCCAGGCCGGCGGATGCGAACAATATACCGCACGACAGCCTTGCGCGCTCGAACCCTTCGGCGGTGCCGGTTTTACTTACCTCGCCGGGAACACGGTGGACGATAAAGGCCGGACGCTGTTTCCCGGCTCCGCCATGCGCAGTTTCGGCGATATCCGCATCGGTTTCATCGGTCTGACGCTGAAGGAGACGGGCAACCTCACCTCGGCCGAGGGCACGCGGGGCTATCGCTTTACGGACGAGGCGGAGGCGGCCAACCGCTTCGCCGCCGGGCTGACGGCGCAGGGTGCCGACGCGATCGTCCTGCTGATCCATCAGGGCGGCGACGTGACGGACCGGTTTCAAACCGAGGGCTGCAAAGGGCTCACCGGACCGATCGTCGACATCGCCGACCGGCTCGATCCGTCGATCGGACTCGTCGTCTCGGGGCACACGCACGAGGCCTATGCCTGTCGTATCACGGCGTCAGACGGCACGGTCCGCACGCTGACCAGCGCCGGACGCTACGCCGCCTTCGTTACCGATATCGATCTTCGTTTCGACACGGCGACGAAGCGGGTGGTGTCGATCGACGCGAAGAACATACCCGTTCCCGCAGACCTGCCGAAGGAAGCGAAAGTCGCCGCGATCGTCGATCGATATGCGGCAGCGATCGGTCCTGTAGGCAACCGGGCCGTGGGTACGGTTTCTGCAGGCACCGGTACCGAACGCGATGCCGATTGCATGGACGGGGCGGCCGAGGATTTCATTGCCGATGCACAACTGTTCTCGGCGAGGGCGGGCTCCACGGACGGAGCCGACGTGGCCTTCATCAATTCAGGCGGGGTACGCACCAATTTCGACGCTGCCGGGGATGGCACGCTGACATATGGCGAGATTTTCTCCATGCAGCCTTTCGGCAATTCGGTCGAAATCCTCGAGCTGACCGGTGCGCAACTGACCGCTACCCTTGAGAGCCAGTTCTGCGACGCGGACGCGAGCAAGGTCTGCGGCACGCTGCTGGTCCCTTCCGCGAATGCGAGCTATCTGGTGACGCCGGGTCAACCCATCGGTAGCCGGGTGACGGCATTCCGGATCGATGGTCAAACGGTCGCCCCGGACCGCACCTATCGCGTGGCGGTGAACAACTTCCTCGCCGCGGGTGGAGACGGGTTCACCGGTTTCGCGGACGGTAAGTCGGTCGGATCGGGCGGTATCGATGTCGATGCGGTCGAGCGCTATCTGGCGGACGGATCGATCGAAACCCCGCGTTGCGGGCGCGTGCGGCGGGCGGACTGACCTGTGGGCCTTCGCGAACGACCGCATCCTAGCCTGTATCGGAAGGTCCAGTGGGATTGATCGCTGCGATCGAGGCCGGCGGCACGAAATTCGTGCTCGCCATCGCCCGCGAGGATGGAACGATCCTTGCACGCACCCGGCTCGACACTGGACATCCATCCGTCACCCTGCCCGCCTGCGCCGAATGGTTCGAGCGCGCGGCGGCGGAACATGGCGCTATCGAAGCCTTCGGGATAGCGAGCTTCGGGCCGATCGGGATCGATCCAGCTCGTCCGGACTACGGAACCTTTCTGACCACCGTGAAGCCCGGTTGGCAGGGGGCAAGCTTCCCCCAGGCTCTCGCCCGGTTCGGCGTACCCATGGCGATAGACACGGATGTGAACGGCGCTGCGCTGGGGGAAGCGATGGCGGGCGCGGGTCGGGGGCACAACGTCGTCGCCTACACCACGGTCGGGACCGGGATCGGAACTGGCGTGGTGAAAGATGGGCGACCGACCGCTGGCCTCAGCCACTACGAAACCGGTCACCTGCGGCCACCGCGCGATCGTGCGCGCGACCCGTTCTCGGGAATATGCACCTATCACGGTGACTGCTGTGAAGGTTTGGCCAGTGGGCCCGCCATCCGTGCCCGCTGGAGCAAGGATCTGAGCGAACTTGCCGACCCCGAAGCCACGCGGCTGATAGCGGACTATCTGGGCCACCTCGCCGCGACCATCGCGCAATTCCATATGCCGGAGGTGATGATCTTCGGCGGCGGCGTGATGAAGGCGCCGGGGCTGATCGAGGACCTGCGCGAAGCCACGCGGCAGTCGCTGGCCGGATACCTCGCCTATTATCATCGCGATCTGGCAGACATCGTGGTCGCGCCGGAGCTGGGTGACGATGCGGGGATTACCGGCGCCATTGCCCTGGGCAGATTGGCACTGGCAGCGCGCGACTGACCAGCGCCCCTTCGCGCCGGACGCGCGTTGGACCGGCCAATCGCGGCGCGACAGGCTCCGTCCTTAAAAGCGTACCTTCTCTGCCGCGCCGACGTATGATATCCGCCTGCCTTCGCTTTCGTCCAGAACCGGCCCATCGCTTGTGCCGTCATGCAAGACGACCGTGATATCGCGATTCACTGCCATGTCGGGGAAGCGCCCATCGCGCTTGCCGATGTTCAAGGTCCGCGAGGTGTCGTCCCACGACATGCTTATCCGCGCGAGCTCACCGCGCTGGTAGCCCATGTCGGTGCCCTGATCCTCGTAGAGCGTGAACGCGCCGTCCGCTCCGGCGAAGACATGGACGGTGAGCGGACCCTGGGGCTTCTCGCCGGTCCACTGCTGGTCCGGCCCCATGGGAACGATCGCCCCGGCGCGCACGAACAGCGGCATGCGTTCGCGCGGCGCCTGTGCGATGACAGTCCGTCCCCCGGCGACCTTCTGGCCCGACAGGACCGAATACCAATCGCTCCCCGCAGGCAAATAGACCTCGCGCGAGCGGGCCTCGAACTGCGTGACCGGCGCGACGAGGAAAGCGGGGCCGAACATGTACTCGTCGTCCACGTTCCACGCCTTCCGGTCGGCTTCGAAGTCCATCACCAGCGGGCGCATCATGGTGCCGCTATCGAAGTGCGTGCCTGCCGCAATCGTGTAGATATACGGCATCAGGCGATACCGCAGGCGATGATAATGGACGAGGCCCTGCATCATCGCGGGATCGCCCTTCGCGATGATGGGCGTCTCGCGATAGGGATATTCGCCATGGCTGCGAAACAGCGGAGTGAAGGCACCGAACTGGAACCAGCGCAGGTACAGCTCACGCCATTCGGGCATCGCCGAGGGCACTTCCTTGGAATAGCGATCTTCGACCGCGAAGCCGCCGATATCGTGCGTCCAGTTGGGAACGCCCGAGATCGAGAGGTTGGAACCTGCACTGACCTGCTCGCGCAGATTGCTCCACCGCGCGGCGACATCGCCCGACCATAGCGCGGCAGATGCGCGCTGGACTCCGCCGAAGCCGCTGCGTGTCAGGATGAAGGGCCGCGTATCGGGCTGCGACTTGCGCAGGCCCTCGGCAACGCCCTCGGCATGGACCAGCGGGTAGGAGTTGAAGATCGCGAGACCCGGCGTGTCGGTGGAGGCCGAATACATTTGGTAGGCGCGCTTCTCGACCGAAAGGTTGGAATGCCAGTCCGGCTCCGTCGCATCCATCCACCACGCGTCGAAGCCCTTCGGCACCAGCGTTTCGGCCATCTGGCGATAATAGATATTTCGCGCCTCGCCCGTATTGGGATCGTAGAACGTGTTGGCGTAGCCGGGCCCGACCCAGTCTTTCTGGCCCGCTTCCAGCGGGCGCTGGTAGAGATAACCCTTGGACCCCAGTTCCTTGGCGTTGTCGGTCCAGGGATAGAATTTCGGCCAGACCGAGATCATGATCCGCCCATCCATCGCATGGACCGCATCCACCATGCCCTGCGGATCGGGGAAACGCTCGGGGTCGAACGCGTGGCTGCCCCATTGATCTTCCGGCCAGTAGAACCAATCCTGCACGATATTGTCGATCGGGATGCCGGCGTCGCGATACATCTTCATCGCGCCAAGCAGCTCGTCCTGCGTCTGGTAGCGCTGGCGCGACTGCCAGAAGCCGTAGGCCCAGCGCGGCATCATCGGCGCCGGGCCTGTCAGGCGGCGATAGCCCGCCACCAGAGCGTCCATCGTCTCGCCCGGTACGACATAGTAATCGATCGCCCTGGCAGCTTCGGAGGCGAAACTGACAGAATGGCGATCGGCATCGGGCAGCGGATCGGCGTGTTCCAGCTCGATATAACCCTGGTTCGGCTCCCATTCGACGCGGAGGTTCACCGTCTGACCCTGGGTGAGCTCGAGTTCGAAATTGTGGTACCAAGGGTTCCAGTTCTGCCGCCAGCGATCAAGCACCAGCTTTCCGTCGGCGAATACCTTGGCGTAGCTCGAGGAATAGAGGCGGAACTTGTGTGTGCCGGTCGTGTCCGGCGTGAAAGTGCCGGTCCACACGACGCGTTGCGTCTGCACGGCATTCCCTTGCGTATTCTGCCCTGTGGTCGCGGCCGTCGTTTCCGCCTTTGCGGCCTCGGGCCACTTGTCCTGATCCTCGAGATATTGATAGTCGATCACCGGTTCCCTACGGGTTACGGACAACCGGTCGCCCAGATAATACCGGGCGTCCCAGCCCAGATCGAGCTGCTCGTACGGCTCGGGATCGCCTACACGGGTGATCGAGGCGTTGTCCCATAATATGCCGTAGCCGCGGGTCGACAGCAGATAAGGTATGGCGATCGCCATGTTGTGCTGGGCGAGTTCGACGTCCTCGCCATTGTAGTTCATCTGTCCGTTCTGGTGCTGGCCCAGGCCGAACAATCCCTCGTCCGTTCCGCGATTGAACTGGGCCCGCGTGGCGTACCAGGTTTGCCCCTCCAGGGTGACGGGCGTGATCGTCCGCGCGGGAGCGTATTCGTCGAGCAACACCTTGCCGCCAGCGTCGAGCACCCGCAGCGCTCCGTCGGCCAGGCTTACGATCGCCTGCGATCGGTCCGTCGCCAGCCGGGCCGTGTCTTCGTCTCGCGAAAAAGCGGGATCGCCGTCGGGCTGCGCCACTACCATAGGCGTCGATGGTCCGCCCGGCAGCTCGTCGCCTACAGTCACTCGGAACGTCCCGTCGGCATAGGCGAGCACGCGGACCTGCGCGCCGTCATCAGTAGTGACGATCATGCCATGCGGTACCTGCCGCACTTCGCCTGCGTGGGCCGCGACAGCCGCCGTCAGTCCGATGGCTGCCGCGAACAGCGCGGATAGGATCTTTCGCATTACCTCTCCCCCTTGGCGACGAATTCTGTGCTTGCATCCATCACGTCGCCGAGGGCATGGTAGCGCTCACAATCGCGCACGACAACGGCGCGGATTCTTCGGGAGGGAAAATGATCGATCGCCGCTCCATGGCACCCCTGTGCCTCGTCGCCGGGCTTCTCGCGTCCTGCGCGACCATGCCGGGCTCCACCGCGTTACCCGCTGGCGCCGAGATGGCGGGCCAGGCTGAAGCGCACGGCGCAGGGATCGCGCATCCGACCAAATGGCCGGCATATACCTACCCGGTAAAAACTCCCCCCGCGGAGGAAACGATGATCGAAAGCATCCTCGCGCGAATGACGCTGGAGGAAAAGATCGGCCAACTCGTTCAGGCCGACCTGTGCTGCGTCACCCCCGACGAGGTGAAGAAATACAATCTCGGGTCGATCCTGGTCGGTGGGAACAGCGGGCCCTATGGCGACGATCTGGCCCCCCCGCCCGCCTGGCTGAAGGCGGCGGACGATTTCTACACCGCGTCGGTAGACACAAGCGATGGCGGTGTCGGAGTCCCGGTGATTTGGGGTATCGACGCGGTTCACGGAAACTCGAACATCATCGGTGCCACTGTCTTCCCACACAATGTCGGGCTCGGCGCGGCGCACGACCCCGCCCTGATCGAGAAGATCGGTCGCGCGACGGCGGAGGAGATCCGCGTGACGGGCCAGGAATGGACCTTCGCCCCGACCGTCACCGTGCCGCAGGACTGGCGCTGGGGCCGCGCGTACGAGGGATATTCGTCCGATCCAGAACTGGTCGCGTCCTATGTCGGCGCGATGGTCCGCGGGCTGCAGGGGTCGCCCGATAATCAGGACCTGCTGGCCGGACCTTACGTGATTGCATCGACCAAACACTTCCTGGCCGATGGCGGCACCAAGAACGGCGTCGACCAGGGCGATGCCCAGATCAGCGAAAAGGAACTGCGAGACGTTCACGGGCTCCCCTACGGTCCGGCGATCGAGAACGGCGTAGCGACGGTAATGGCCAGCTTCTCCAGCTGGCAAGGCCGCAAGATGACCGGAAATGAGAGCCTGCTGACCGGCGTGCTGAAAGACCGCATGGATTTTGGGGGCTTCATCGTCACCGACTGGAATGCCCATGGTCAGGTCGAAGGCTGCAGCAACGACAGCTGTCCCCAGGCTCTGGAAGCCGGGGTCGATATGTACATGGCCCCCGACACTTGGAAGCCGATCTACACCGACCTTCTGGCGAAGGCGAAGGCGGGCACCATCCCGATGGATCGGATCGACGATGCGGTCATGCGCATCCTGCGGGTAAAGGCGCGGCTCGGCGTGTTCGATGCGGGCAAGCCGTCCAGCCGCCCGCTGTCGGGCGAATGGGGCCGGCTCGGCTCTCCCGAACATCGCGCCATCGCGCGCGAGGCGGTGAGGAAGTCGCTGGTATTGCTCAAGAACCAGGGTGTCCTGCCGATCAAGCCGGGCGGTCGCCTGCTGGTCGCGGGTGAAGGGATGGACGATATCGCCCGCCAGTCGGGCGGTTGGACCATCAGCTGGCAGGGTACCGGGCTCGACAACTCGCAATTTCCTGGCGCCACCTCGCTGTGGGCGGGGTTGAAGAAAGCCGTCGAGGCGGGCGGCGGCAGCGCGGTTATGTCGGCCGATGGCAGCTATTCGACGAAGCCCGACGCGGCGATCGTGATCTTTGGCGAGAAACCCTATGCCGAATTTCAGGGCGACCGCGCGACGCTGGCGCTCGATGCCGCGCTCACCGGGCCTTACGAGACGATGCGCAAGCTTAAGGCGCAGGGTATTCCGGTCGTCGCGGTGATGATCACTGGGCGTCCGCTCTACGTCAATCCGGCGCTCAACACGGCGGATGCCTTCGTCGTTACCTGGCTTCCGGGTAGCGAGGGCGAAGGGCTCGCCGACGTGCTGATCGCCGACGCATCGGGCAAACCGCGCCATGATTTCAGCGGAACGCTGCCGGCCCGCTGGCCACGTACGCCGGACATGGCCGATGGTGCGCTGTTCGATCGCGGGTTCGGCCTGAGTTACGCCAGTAGCGCGAAGCCGTGGACCCCGCTTGCCGAAGTAGACGTCGGCTCGGCAGGAGATTCGCGCGTCTGGTTCTCCGGCGGTCAGCCCGCATCGAGCTGGTCGTTGCTGGTCGGCGGTACCGGGACCGGCGAGGAAACGCGCATCACCACCGTACCCGCCGCGGCGCTGGGCGGCAGGGCAACAGTCACGGCGACCGACTATCTGAAACAGGAAGGTGGCCGCCGCTTTGCCATATCGGGCGGCACGGCCCAGGTCGCGCTCCGCAATTTCGACCCCGTCAACCTCGACAAGGAAACCAATGCGGAGGTCTCGATGCTCGTCACGCTGAAGGTGTGGGATGCACCGGACGCGGCGCGGATCGGTGCGGCTGGAGGCGACGGGAAGGAGGCGTTCGTCAATCTGCCAATGACTGCGGGCACCGGCTGGATACGCTTCGGCATTCCGCTCAAATGCCTGCGCCAGCGCGGCGCGCCCATGGCGAGCCTGATGAAGCCGTTCGTGCTCGAAACGAGCGGGGAAGCGGATTACGCGATTGGCGAGGTCCGGTTGGGCACCGACGCGGAGGTGTCTCTGCCCTGCCAATAGCAGCGCTGCGCTGCTAAGCTCTCGCTCATGGATCAGATCGAGGAAATCTCCGCCGCCACCACGCGCGAGGCGTTCGAGCGCGAAGTGGCCCCTTCGTATCGCCCGGTGGTCATGCGCGGCGTTGCGCGCGAGTGGCCGCTGGTCGCTGCCGGGCGCGAAGATGTCGGAGAGGCCCTCTCCTACCTCGAACGTCTCGACAGCGGCGTGCCCACCGACGTGATGCTGGCCCCGCCGCAGGAACGCGGCCGGTTCTTCTACGCCCCCGACATGCGCGGTTTCAACTTCCAGCGGCGGCAGGGAACGATAGCCCAGGTTGCCGCGCATCTGCGCGAACTGGCAATGCAAGACGAGCCGATGGGGGTCTATGCCGGCGCGGCCGAAGCGGCGGTCCATACGCCGGGGCTGGAGGAGGCGAACCCCTTTCTCTTCGCAGGGACCGCGACCGGCGCGACGACGCGGGTCTGGCTCGGCAACGCGACGCAGGTTTCGACCCATTTCGACCTGTCGGACAATTTTGCCGTGGTCGCTCTGGGTCAGCGGCGCTTCACGCTTTTCCCGCCCGATACCGTGGGCGATCTGTATGTCGGGCCGCTCGACGTCACGCTGGCCGGTCAGCCCGTCAGCATGGTCGATCCGCTGGCGCCCGATATGGAGACCTATCCGCGGTTCGAGCATGCGCTGGAGCGTGCTTCCTTCGCGGAGCTGGAGCCGGGCGACGCGATCTACATCCCCACACTGTGGTGGCATCACGTCGCAGCCCGCGATCCGGTGAACATCCTCGTCAATTACTGGCATAACGATACTCCGCACGGTGGCGGCTTCGTGGCCCTGGTCCACGCCATATTGGCAATCCGCGACCGGCCGGAGCCGCAGCGCGAGGCCTGGCGTGCATGGTTCGAGCATATGGTTTTCGCAGCGGACGCCCCCGCAAGCGCAGACCATATCCCGCTACATGCGCGCGGCGTCACCGGCTCGCCCTCGCCGGAGCGGGACAGTCGGATTCGACGGTTCATCGCGAGCATCCTGACAGGCGGCAGCTAACGGCCCGCAGAGCGTCTTGCAGAGCCGCGCGATGGCATGGTAACGCTAACAAAAAGGGGAGAGAGAATTATGAAGACCTGGAAGTTCGCGCTGGCCGCAAGCGTTGCCGCCATTACCCTGCCCGCCGCCGCTCAGGACCGCTCGCTACCGATCGGAGCGTGCGTGAATATCGGCAACACGTTCGAGGTGTCCAAGGATCACGACCTTGGCAACGGCGCAGTGACCGCACGCGACTTCGCGCGGATCAAGGCGGCGGGATTCGACACCGTGCGTATGCCCGTTCGCTGGGACGAGCGCAGCATGTCGAGTGCGCCCTACACCATCGACCCGGCCTGGATGAAGCAGGTCAAGACCGCCGTCGATCAGGCACAGGCAGCAGGGCTGAAGGTCATCCTCAACAGCCATCATTTCGAGCCGATCTACGCCACGCCTCTCCAGACTCAGCCTTGGCATACCGGCGTGTGGCACCAGATCGCCGAGACATTCAAGGACTACCCGAACGATACCCTGTGGTTCGAGATCGAGAACGAGCCGCACGACAAGTTCGACGACAGCAATCTGCGCCAGGTGCTCGACCCGGCGCTGGCGGTCGTGCGCGAAACCAATCCCGATAGGCCGGTAATCTATGGCGGGCAAAGCTGGAGCGGGATCGACTCGCTCAAGACCCTGACGCTGCCCGACGATCCGAACGTCTATCCGACGTTCCATTACTACGAACCGTTCGACTTCACCCATCAGGGCGCGAGCTGGGCCGGGCCGAACATCCCGCCCGTCGGTCGCGTCTACGGCACGCAGGCCGACCGGCAGCGGCTACAGGACGACCTCGCCAAGGTGAAGGCTTTCGAGGAGCGGACCGGCACCGTTCCGTTCATGGGCGAAACCGGGGCGTACGAAGCGAACATTCCGCTCGATCAACGGGTCGCCTATGCCAAGGCGGTTCACGACACCTTTGCTCCGGCCGGCATCGACATGTGCCAGTGGGCCTATGCCAATACCTTCCCCCTCTATGATCGGGGGGCGGATCGCTGGCTCCCCGGCATGCTCGGGGCGATCGGGCTGAAGGAACCGGCCGCGTCGAAGGCTGATCGCCGGGAAATGGCCGCGAGCTATCCCAAGCAGGCCAATGCGACGCTGCAGCAGCTCGACGACCAATTGCCCGGCCATCTGGTCAACGATCCGACCCGCATCGACTGGGGCACCCAGGGCGATTTCAAGACCGAGGTGGTAAAGGATGCGGCCATTCCCGGCGGCGGCGCGGCGCGGCGCTACACCATCGCCGCGAAACCAGCCAACCCGTGGGAAGCGCAAACGACCATCCCGCTGACCGCCGCGATAGAGCGCGGCCAGACGATGACCGTCGGCTTCTACGCCCGTACCATTTCGGCCGAAACGCCCGACGGCAAGGGAGTGATCGGTGTGCGGTTCCAGCAGAACTCGCCCCCCTATCCGGGGTTCGGGGATGCGACGTTAAAGATCGGTTCCGACTGGGACTGGTACGAGGTCAGCGGCGTCGCCGATCGCAACATGGCGCAGGATGTCGCCAACGTCGTGCTGCAGCTGGGCGGTGCGAAGCAAGTGATCGAAATCGGTCAGGCGATCGTCATAGAGGGCGCGCCGTCGATCGTAACCACGCAGAAGGTAACCAAGACCGCGCCCGAGCCGGCCGTGCCCGACGCGCTCAAAGGCTCAGGCACGCTGATCAACGATCCCGCGACCCGCAACTGGAGCAACTCCGCCGCCACAGGCACGTTCGAGAATAGGGACGACCCCACCATCTGGTTGGGCAAGTCGACCAATTTTACCGCCCAGGCGGCCGGGGCGAACCCATGGGATCTGACCACCGCGATTCCCATCGACGCGCCGATCGCGGCGGGCGACCAGCTGATGATAGCGATCGCAGCCAAGACCGAGAGCGCGCAAACGCCCGATGGCAAGGCAAGGATCGAGATGCGCGTTCAAGGCAGCGAGCCGCCCTATGACGGGTTCGGCGAGAATGCGTTCTCGGTTGGCCCGAAATGGCAGCTGATCCGGATCAAAACCACGGCGACCCGGGCATTTGCGGCCGGTCAGGCGCGGCTTGCGCTGCATTTCGCCGGCGCGGCCCAGTCGGTCGATATCGGACCGGTCTATATCTTCAAGGCGAACTGATGCGCGCGCTCGCCGCGTTCGGCGTTCTGGTCGCGGCGAGCACCTCCCTAGCGACGGTGCCACCGGTCGCGGCCCAGGAGGCCCCCATGCTCGCCGCGACCCCACCGATGGGGTGGAACAGTTGGAACCACTACGGCTGCGAGATCGACGAGGAGCTGATAAGGCGCACCGCCGATGCGATGGTCGCATCGGGACTGCGCGATGCGGGCTATACCTTCGTCAATCTGGACGATTGCTGGCACGGTGAGCGCGATAGTCAGGGTTTTATCCAGCCCGATCCGAAGCGCTTCCCCTCCGGCATGCGGGCGCTGGGCGATTATCTGCACGAGCGCGGCCTCAAATTCGGCATCTATTCCGACGCGGGCGCGACGACCTGTGCAGGACGGCCCGGGAGCCAGGGCCATGAGTTCCAGGATGCGGCGCAATATGCGCGCTGGGGCGTCGACTACATCAAGTACGACTGGTGCGCGACCGGCACCGGCCCTGCGCAGCGCAACCCACGGGAAGCCTATGGCACGATGGCCCGCGCCATCGCCACCACCGGGCGTCCGATGATCCTGGCCATCTGCGAATGGGGCGATAACGAACCATGGCTGTGGGCCAAGGAGTACGGCCAGCTCTGGCGTACTACGGGCGACATTACCAATTGCTGGAACTGCGAGCTGGGCCATGGCAGCTGGTCGAGCCTCGGTGTCCTGCCGATCCTCGACAAGCAGCGCCCCTTGCGCGCCTATGCCGGCCCCGGCCACTGGAACGATCCCGACATGATGGAGGTCGGCAACCTGCCGACGCTGGCGGAGAACCGGTCGCACTTCGCCATGTGGGCGATGCTCGCCGCGCCGCTGATCATGGGCACGGATGTCGTCGGGATGACCGATCCGATCACCGATATTTTGGCCAATCCACGGATCGTCGCGATCGATCAGGATCCGCTAGGCATTCCGGGATTTCTCTGGCGCGGCACCCCCGAGACCGGCATCTGGGCGAAGCCGCTGGCGCAGGACCGCTGGGCGATCGCGGTCCTCAACCGTTCCGACACCGCGCGCGAGATCGCCATTGACTGGGCGAACGGGGAGTTGAACGACGCGATGACGGGCCGCGATCCCAAATTCGGCGAACGTAACTATGCCGTCGTAGATGCTTGGACAGGCAAACAGGCGGGATCGACCGACAGCACTCTCTCGGTTCGGGTCGCCCCGCGCGACACGGCGGTCTATCTGCTCACTCCGCGCTGACTGCGTACGGGCCGACGACGAGCCCGGTGAACAGCCCCGCATGGATGGTCGCGAGCGGCTCGATATCGATCGGCGCGCCGAGCTCCACATAGCGACCTTCACCTGCCTTGCGCCATTCGAGCCGCGCCTCGCCGCCTCTAATCTCCATTCTGAGGTCTAGCGGATCGCTCGGGCGATAGGGCGCGGATGCGACCAGCTCGCCGCGCTCGTCCTGGTCCGCCGAACTGCGGATGCGCGCGACGATCGCATCCCCTTCTCGTCCGAAGGCGAGGAAGTGGGATTCGTCCATCAGTGCCAGCAGTCCGGCGAAATCGCCCTCCTTACCGGGCGCGAAATCGAGGTGGGTTTCGTACGCGGCGTTCTCGTGTCGCAGGCGTCGACCTACGAAACTTGGCTTGCCCCCTCCGGCTGGTTCGGTCGAAGGAATGAGAGCGAGCCGCCCTTTTCGGCCTGTCTCGACCAGCCAACGCTGCATCGTGTCCGGCGTACGCAATCCGATCCATGCGTCGGACAGGGGCGCGGTGAATTCTTCGCGCCATTCGCGCCAGTCCGTGGCTTCGGATCGTGGCAGATCGGGCGCTGCCAGCTGCAATGGCACCGGTTTGCCGTGGGGCAGGAAGGTAGGCCAGCCGCCGTCCCAGGTGACGGGCAGCAGGAACGTCTCGCGCCCGAGCAGGGTCGATTGGCCCGCGAAAGGCCGAGTGGCGAGGAACACGCCCCACCAACTACCGTCGTCCAACTGCACCAGATCGGCGTGCCCTGTCGCCTCGACCCGGTCCCTGCGATCGGGCGGCAGATCGCGCTGCGTCAGGATGGGATTGTTCGGACCGGGTTGGTAGGGCCCGGTAAGAGTACGCGAACGATAGATCGTTTCCGAATGCTGGTCCGCCGTGCCCCCTTCGGCGGCCATCAGGTAATACCAGTCGCCCACGCGATAGATATGCGGACCCTCCGCCCACACGGGATTGGTTGAGGGGTCGACGCCGCCATCGACCAGCAGGTGTCGTTCGGGCATCATCTTCATCGCATTCGGGTCGAAGCGTTGCAGCCAGAGCGCGCGATGTCCCTCGTAACGCGGCTCACCCGCCGGGGCATCGTTATAGGCGATCCAGGCGGAGCCGTCGGGCTCGAACACGAGCGAGGGATCGATCCCGCCGAAGTCGAGGAAGACCGGATCGCTCCACGGTCCTGCGGGGTTTTTGGCGGTAATCACGAAGTTCCCGCCGCATTCGATGCAGGTGTTCGCGATCCAGAACTTCCCGTCGTGATGGCTGATCGCGGGGGCGAACAGGCCGCGATTGGTGCCCAGCCCGGCGAAATCCACCATGCCCGTCCGGTCGATCGCATTCCCGATCTGCCGCCAATGAACGAGGTCGGTACTGTGATAGATCGGCAGTCCCGGAAACCAGCTGAAAGTCGAAGTTACCAGGTAGAAGTCCGAACCGACCTTCACGATGGACGGGTCAGGTTGAAAGCCGGGGAGGATCGGATTGCGAAAGTCTCCGGCTGGGACATCTGGCGCCGGTTCCAGCGCACGGTAGGAAACCGAATCGAAATAGGCGGTCGGTGTCGCCGCGACCGGCGTGCCGATCAGTCCCATTGCCAGCACCGCGCTGCGAAGTGCCCTCGCCTTACCCATTCTGCTCTCTCCCGATCCGGCGGTCTTTGCGCTTGCTCCCGCGCTGCCGCCTTCTTATGGTAGCGCTATCAAGGGAGAGGACAAGAGCATATGCCGGTCAACCGGATCATCGAACTATTGCCGCAGGATTATCGTTCGGGCCGCTTCATCGGCCGGGCGGACGGGCCGGAGGGGCCGGTCGTCATCGCGATCCGCGACGGGCGGATTTTCGACATCACTGCGCGGGCGGCCAGCGTGTCGGGTGCGATCGCCCGCCGCGACTTCGACGGCGGAGAAGACATCGGCCCGGTGGAGGACGGCCTGCCCGAAGGGTGGACGCTGCTGTCGCCGATCGACCTGCAATGCATCAAGGCGAGCGGCGTGACCTTCGCGGTGTCCGCGATCGAACGCGTGATCGAGGAACGCGCCCGCGGCGACGCGGCGCGCGCGTCCGAAATCCGCTCGCAACTGGAAGAGCGCATCGGCGCGGGTATCCGCGCGGTGGTCCCGGGTAGTGCGGAGGCGCGCGAGCTGAAGGCGGCGCTGCTCGAGGAAGGCATGTGGTCGCCCTATCTCGAAGTGGCGATCGGCCCGGATGCGGAAATCTTCTCCAAGTCCCCCGTACTTTCCTCCGTCGGAGGAGGCTCGGAAATCGGTATCCGGTCGGACTCGCACTGGAACAATCCGGAACCCGAGGTCGTGATCGTGTGCGACGCCCAGGGCGAGATCGTCGGCGCGACGCTGGGCAACGACGTGAACCTGCGCGATATCGAGGGCCGCTCCTCGCTCCTCCTGTCCAAGGCGAAGGACGCGACCGCCAGCTGCGCCATCGGCCCGTTCATCCGGCTGTTCGACGATGGCTACACGCTCGACGACGTGCGCCAGGCGGAGGTCGAACTGACCGTCGACGGGCCCGAGGGCTATCACCTCGAAGGGCGCAACGTCATGGCCGAGATCAGCCGCGATCCGACCGATCTCGTAGCGCAATGCCTGACCGAGCATCACTATCCGGACGGGTTCGTGCTGTTCTGCGGCACCCTGTTCGCACCGGTTCAGGATCGCGACACGCCCGGCGCGGGCTTCACACACAAGGTGGGCGATGTCGTCACCATCCGGTCGGATCGGATCGGCACCCTGACCAACACCGTCACCATCGCGCGCGATGCGCCCGCATGGACGATGGGCATCGGCGAATTCATGCGCAGCCTCGCCGCGCGCGGGCTTGCCGACAAGATCTGATCTCTAGACAAGCATAAATATGATTATATTCCGGGAGTGGCAGGCCGAATGGCGGAGGTGAGTTTGAAGCCCAAGACAGACGCGGCGATATATCCAAGTCTGGTGCGCAAGAAGGTGATCGTCAGTGGCGGTGGCTCGGGCATTGGCGAGGGGATCGTCGAAGGCTTCGTGCGGCAGGGCGCGGCGGTCACGTTTCTCGACGTGCAGGACGGGCCTAGCCAGGCGCTGATCGATCGCCTCGGTAATGCGGAAATCGCGCCGACCTACGTCCACTGCGACATCACCGACGTCGCCCGGTACGGCGCGACGCTCGGCGAGATCGTGGAGCGGCTGGGCGGTTGCGACGTACTGGTGAACAACGCCGCCAACGACGATCGGCACAAGATCGCCGACGTGACCCCCGAATACTGGGACGAGCGCATGGCGGTGAACCTGAAGCACCAGTTCTTCGCCGCGCAGGCGGTCGCCCCCACCATGCAGGCTGCAGGTGGCGGCAGTATCATCAATCTCGGTTCGATCAGCTGGCATCTGGGGCTGGAGGATCTGACTCTCTACCAGACGGCGAAAGCGGCGATCGAGGGTCTGACCCGCAGCCTCGCGCGCGAGCTGGGCCGGGACAATATCCGCGTCAACGCGATCATTCCGGGCAATGTGCAGACGCCCCGTCAGCAGAAATGGTACACGCCCGAAGGCGAGGCCGAAATCGTGGCGGCGCAATGTCTCGACGGGCGCCTCCAGCCGGTGGACATCGCGGCGATGGCATTGTTTCTTGCCAGCGCCGACGCCCGCTATTGCACCGGGCACAATTACTGGGTGGATGCAGGATGGCGGTGATGCCGGACGTGAAACGGGTTTTCGATGCCGAGGCCAAGCTGGGCGAAGGCGTATTGTGGGACGCGCGCCGACAAGTCGTCTGGTTCGTCGATATCAAGCGCCATCTGCTGTGGCATTTCGACCCCGCGACCGGCAGCAATTCCGCCGCAGAGGCCCCGGGCCAGATCGGCTGGGCGATCCCGACGACCGACGACCTGTTGCTGTGCGGCTTGCAGGACGGGCTCTACACCTTCGATCCCGCCAGCCAGCGGTTCGAGCATCTGCGCGATGTGCCCGGCGAGAGTGCGACCAACCGGCTCAACGATGCCTGTACCGATCCGTGGGGCCGCGTCTGGTTCGGCACCATGGATGATGGAGAGGACAGCGCGAGCGGCCGTTTCTACGTGTTCGATCGCGGCGACGTCCGCCCCGCCGGGCCGTCCGGAATCACCATCACCAACGGTCCCGCGGTCAGCGCGCAAGGGGACCGCATCTATTTCACCGACACCGCAAACAAGCGGATTATGGTCGCGGACCTGACGCAGGAGGGCGTCGGCGAAGCGCGGCCCTTCGCGAACACCGGCGAAGATTTCCCCGACGCCTTCCCCGATGGCCCGGTGGTGGACGCCGAGGATCACCTGTGGACCGCGCTCTACTGGGGCGAGCATGTCGCGCGCTATTCGCCCGACGGAAAGCTGGTCGCGAAAATCGCGATCCCCGCGCGCGACGTGACCAAGATGGCGTTTGGCGGGGCCGAGCTCGACACCGCCTATGTCACCACCGCGACCAAGAACATGGAAGATGCCGACATGAAGGCGTTCCCCGAAGCGGGCGGCCTGTTCGCTTTCGATGCCCCTGTGAAGGGCTTCGCGCAAACTCCCGCGAAGCTGTCGTGAGGGTCGCGGCCGGTTTCGCGTCGCTCGCGACCCTCGCCGCCGCTGTTCCAGCCCTCGCCGCTCCAACGCTCGGCGCCGCCTATAGCGATCACATGGTGCTGCAACGCGGGCAGCCGATCGTCATCGCGGGTACGGCCCAGCCCGGCAAAACTGTTGCCGCTACGCTCGGCACGGCGAAGGCGACCGCGAAGGTCAATGCGCAGGGGCATTTTCACCTCGAATTTCCCGCCCGGCAGGCGGACGATACCGGTTTGACACTCACGGTGACCGATCCGAGCGGTTCGGCCAGCTGGACCGATATCCTGGTCGGCGACGTCTGGCTGTGTTCGGGGCAGTCGAACATGGAATTTCCGGTCGAGCGATCGATCATGGGGGCGCAGCGGATCGCCGGTGCCGCCGATCCCAAACTGCGCATACTCGCCATACCCAAAGCCACCGCCACGCAGCCGCAGGATACCTTCGGCACACCGGTGGAATGGCGGGCGTCCGCGCCCGACGTCGTCCCCTCCTTCTCCGCCCCATGTTTCTACATGGCGCAGAAACTGAGAGCGGATCTCGACATCCCCATCGGCGTGGTCGGGTCCTATTGGGGCGGATCGCAGATTCGCGCCTGGCTGACCCCGCAATCGGGGGAGCGCTTCTACGGCGCGGAGCAGATGGCGCTGCTGCGGCAATACGGCACCGATCCGCAGGGGGCGACGGTCGCCTTCGCTCCCGGTTGGGAAGACTGGTGGCGCGCGCATAATGGCGGCTCGGAGCCGTGGAACGACCCCGAAGCGGTCGCGTGGCAGGACGTGCCGAAGATCGCGCCATGGACCGACTGGCAGGGCACCTCCCTCGCCGCCGATCCGGCGCGCAACGTCATGCTGCGGCGGCGAGTGGAGCTTTCCGCGGCGCAGGCGAAAGCGGGCGGCACGCTGTCGATCGGCATCATCGACGATGGCGACATGACCTTCGTCAATGGCAAGCCGGTCGGCAACACCTTCAGCTGGGATACCGAACGCCACTATGCCGTGCCCGCCAGCTATCTGCACGAAGGGTCGAACGAAGTGCTGGTGGTCGCCGCGAACGGCTGGGGATCGGGCGGTTTCCAGAGCGCGCCCGAGCGCCTGAACTTCGCGGTCGATGGCGGCGCGACCATTCCGCTGGCCGATGGGTGGCAATATGCCGTGGCGCAGGAGCGCGGCTCTCCGCCCCGCGCGCCGTGGGACACGATCGCCGGGATCGGCGGGATGCACAACCGCATGATCGCGCCGCTCGGCCCCATGCGCTTCGCCGGGGCCGCCTGGTACCAGGGGGAAAGCGATGCGGGCATTCCGGGCTATGCCGACCGCCTGACCGCGCTGCTGGCGGGCTGGCGCGCGCAGTTCGGCGAACAGATGCGGATGCTGGTGGTTCAGCTGCCCGATTTCGGCGAGCGGCGGGCAGGCCCCGGCGCTTCAGGATGGGCCGAGATCCGCGAGGCCGAGCGCGCCGTGGTGGCCGCCGACGGGAACGCCGCGCTTGCGAGCGCGATCGACCTCGGTGCCTGGAACGAGCTGCATCCGCCCAACAAGCTGGAGGTCGGCGAACGGCTGGCGATGGGGGCCGAAGGCGAAGCGATGCCGATGCCCGTTTCCGCCACGCGCGGTTCGGGCGAGATCGTGGTGAACTCCAACGGTCTGAGGGACGGGCTCGTCGTTTTCAGCGGTGCCGACCCGCTGGGCGTCGAACTGTGCGGGGAGGAGCAGGAGAGCTGTCGCTACGCCCCTGCTCGGATCGAGGGCGACCGGCTGATTATCGCGGAGGACGGTCGCCCGGCGACGCGCGTCCGCTATGCCTGGGCCGATGCGCCGATCGTCAATCTGTTCGACGGGCGCGGGCTTCCCGTGCCCGGCTTCGAACTGGAGATTGCGCAATGAAGGTTTCGCGGCGCGCTCTTCTTGCCAACAGCGCGATGGCAGTGACGTTGGCGGGGTGCGGCCGCATCGTTTCGCCCGCCCCCCCGACGGGCTTCGTCAGCCGCAACGGCAGCGCGTTCCTGCGCGATGCCAAGCCCTATCGCGTGACGAGCGCGAACATGTGGTATGCCGCCTGGCTGGGCGCGGATACCGATTACGGGGATCGCGCGCGTTTGCGGCGAGAACTCGACCGGTTGCAGGCGTTGGGGATCAACAACCTGCGGATCATGGCGAGCGCGGAGGAGGGGCCGCTGAACCATTCGATCAAGCCGGGCTTCACCCGCGCCGACGGCTCCCCCAATCCGGCGCTCTTCGCAGGGCTGGACTACGCCATGGCGGAGCTCGGCAAGCGCGGCATGACCGCGGTGCTGGTGCTCTCCAATTTCTGGGAATGGTCGGGCGGTTTGCAGACGCTGCTGTGGCGCGCGACCGGCACCTATATGGACATGGGCGACCCCGCACATCCCTGGCCCGCCTTCGCCGACGCTACCGCGCAATTCTACGCCAACGAGACCGCGCGCGAATTCTACGACACGCATCTGCAGCGGATTGTCGGGCGCACCAACACGATCACCGGGCGGCGCTATGTGGACGATCCGGCGATCTTTTCCTGGCAGCTCGCGAACGAACCGCGCGCAGGGGGAAGCGATGCGGCGATCGCACGGAACAAGGCAGCCTATTAC
Organism: Erythrobacter sp. LQ02-29; assembly: GCF_022576075.2. NCBI lineage: Bacteria > Pseudomonadati > Pseudomonadota > Alphaproteobacteria > Sphingomonadales > Erythrobacteraceae > Erythrobacter > Erythrobacter sp. LQ02-29. Next base: position 2,524,851 of record NZ_JANCNT010000001.1, read on the forward strand.
GATTGGATCGACACCACCGCTGCCCGGCTGCGCGCGCTCGACCCGAACCACATGGTCTCGCTGGGGCAGGAGGGGACGGAGGGCTGCAACGGGCAGGAAGCGGTCGTGCTGCGCGCCCATCGCAATGTCGACTATCTCACCGCGCATATCTGGCCGTTGAACTGGGAATGGGCCGACGGGGACGATCTGCAAGGGACCTGGCCCACCGTGCAGGAGAAAACCTCCGCCTATCTCGACACGCACGAGCGGCTCGCGCGCGATCTGGGCAAGCCGATGATCGTGGAGGAATTCGGCTTCCCCCGTGACGGGGAAAGCTACGACCCGGCGGCGAAAACCGAATGGCGTCAGCGGTTTTACCGCCTGATCTACGACGCGGTCGAGGACAGCTGGCGCCGCGGCGGGCCGATCGCGGGGAGCGGGTTCTGGGCCTGGAACGGCGAGGCGCGCGCGGCGCATGGCGACTACCGTTTCGCCGATGGCGACCACGCCTATATGGGCGATCCGCCGCACGAGCCGCAGGGCTGGTATGGCAATTTCGACAGCGACGCAGGAATGCTGGCGGTGATCCGCGCACACACCGCACGCCGCGATCTCGGCCTTCCGGCGACCGCCGCTAGCTGACCCTTCCGGCGAGGTTGGCTCTGCCTCGCAGGTCGGTCTACCCCCGGCGACGCGCGCTAGTGGTTATGGCGCGGCAGCTTCCGCGACGTCCCGCGATATTTCAGAGCGAAGTCCATTACCCCGCCCTCGCTCAGCTGGCCGGTCTTCTCGCGGAAGAGCTCCTCCCACGGCGTGTTGCTGGCTGGAATCGGCGGCGTATCTTCCTCCGCCAGTCGCCGCTCGATCTCGCTCTCCTCGACCAGCGCATTGCACGTCGCCTCGTTCAGATCGACGCGGATGATATCGCCGGTACGCAGCCACGCGAGGCCACCGCCCACCGCGCTTTCCGGCGAGATATTGAGAATGGAGGGGCTGTCGCTGGTGCCCGACTGCCGCCCGTCGCCCAGCGTCGGCAGCCACTGGGTGCCCGAACGGATCAGCGCGTCGGGCGGCTGCATGTTGACCACCTCTGCGCTGCCCGGCCAGCCGATCACGCCTGCGCCGCGCACCACCAGGATGCAGTCCTCGTCGATATTCAGCGCGGGGTCGTTGATCCGGTGGTGATAGTCGTCGGAGCCATCGAACACGATCGCCCGCGCCTCGAACACCCCCTCCCGCCCGGGCGCCGACAGATAACGCGCGCGGAACTCGTCCGAAATGACCGAGGTCTTGAGAATGCCGAAATCGAACAGATTGCCCGACAGGACGAGGTAGCCCGCCTTCTCCATCAACGGATCGGCAAAGGGGCGGATCATCTCCCGGTCGCGGCTCTCCCGCCCCTCCAGGTTTTCCGCCAGCGTCTTCCCGGTGCAAGTCAGACAATCGCTATGCAGCTTCCCCGCCTGGAGCAGCTCCCAGAGCGCGGCCGGAACGCCGCCCGCACGGTGGAACCGCTCGCCGAGATATTCACCGGCGGGCTGCATGTTGAGCAGCAGCGGTAGGTCGTACCCATACTCCTGCCAGATTTCCGGCGGCAGAGGCACGCCCGCATGGGCCGCCATCGCCTGGATATGCGGCTGCGCGTTGGACGATCCGCCCAGCACGCTGACCGCCGCGATCGCATTGAGGAACGCCCCGCGGGTCAGAATGTCCGAGGGCTTCAGATCCTCGCGCACCATTTCCACTATCCGCACGCCGGTGCGATAGGCGTACTGCCCCCGCTCGCGATAGGGCGCGGGGATGGCGGCGCAGCCGGTCAGGCTCATCCCCATCGCTTCGGCAACCGCGTTCATCGTACTCGCCGTGCCCATGGAGTTGCAATGGCCCGCGGAAGGCGCGCTGTCGGTCGCGCGGTCGAGGAATTCCTCCTGCGTGATCTCGCCCGCCGCCAACTTGCGTCGGCTGCGCCAGATGACGGTGCCGCTGCCGACCAGTTCGCCGTTGTGCCAACCGTCCAGCATCGGCCCGCCCGAAAGGACGATCGCGGGAATATCGACTGTGCTCGCGGCCATGATCTGGCTCGGCGTGGTCTTGTCGCAGCCGGTGGTCAGCACCACGCCGTCGAGCGGATAGCCGTTCAGCAGCTCGACCAGCCCGAGATAGAGCAGGTTGCGATCGATCGCCGCGGTGGGTCGGCGGCAGTTCTCGAAGATGGGGTGGACAGGAAATTCGATCGGGATGCCGCCTGCGTCGCGGATGCCGTCGCGCGTGCGCTTCGCCAGTTCCAGATGGATGCGGTTGCAGGGGCTTAGGTCGCTGCCCGATTGGGCGATGCCGATGATCGGCTTGCCGCTACGCAATTCCTCCGGCGTGACGCCGTAATTCATGAAGCGTTCCAGATAGAGCGCGGTCATGTCCATGCGCTCTTCGTTGGCGAACCAGTCGCGGCTGCGAAGCCGGGGTTTTTCGCGCTCGCTCATTTATCGTCTCTGCCGTCGTTGTAACTGGTCGCGAGGCTGGGACCGGCATCGGAATTGCGCCGGATCAACTGATAGGGGAGCATCACCTGCTCCGGCTGATCGCGCTTGCCCGGCCGGCGGGATATCTTCGCGATCATCTCGACCGCGCAGGCGGTCATCTGCCGGATCGGTTGCCGGATCGTCGTCAGCTCGGGCCAGATCGAGCTGGCGAGATCGGTATCGTCGAAACCGCAAACCGTGATGTCGCTGGGCACATCGAGATGCCGGCGGTGGGCCATGGCGACGGTCGCCGCGGCCATGTCGTCGTTGGAAGCGAAAATGGCCGAGGGCCGGGTCGGCAGCGACAGCAGACGTTCCGCCGCCATCATGCCCGAACGATAGGTGAATTGCCCCTGCGCGATCAGCTGGCCGGGAACCTTCAGCCCCGCTTCCTCCATCGCGGCGCGAAACCCGTTGAGCCGGCGGCCGCTCGCAACCTGTTCCGGATTGCCGATGATGAAGCCGATCCTTTCGTGCCCCAGGCCGATGATATGCTTCGTCATGTCGTAGGCGGCCTGGAACTCGTCGATCATCACCGACCCATGCGATCCGCTCGCCCGGCCCGGCCCCACCGCGATCGCGATCCCGCCCGCATCGGTGATGAGGTCCAGTACGCTCTGATCGTCGCACAGCGGGGGTGGCAGGATGAACCCGGTCACTCCGCCTTCGACAAGATTGCGCACCAGGACGGAACTGTCGGGCACGTTGTCGCAGCTCTGCACTTCGAGATGGATGTCGCGCCCCCCCGCCTCTTCCAGCGCCCCCATCAGGAATTCGCTGAGATAGGAGGCAGACGGGTTGTCGAACATCAGCCCGATGCGCAACTGCGCCCCGCCCGCCAGCGATCGCGCCGCGCGGTTGGGGGAATAGTTCAGCTTGCGGATCGCCTCCTGCACCTGGTCGCGCGTTTTCTCGCGGACATTGCCTTCGCCGTTGATCACGCGGCTGACGGTCATCGGGGAACACCGCGCTTCGCGCGCGACATCGGCGATGGTCGGTGCGCCTCCCCGACGCCGGGAGGGACGCTGACGTCGCGAGGCGGCGTCGGATGCGGAAACGGAACTCGCCATGGACATAGCCCTTAAGCCCCCTTCGCCGTGCACGGCAAGCGCGCGCTCATTGGCCCGGTGCCTCGGGAAAGGCGAGCGCGCGGTAATATGGCAGGTCGTGCGCGGGTGGCGCGGTACCGGCGGGCAGCGGCAGGTGGTTGATCGATTGCCAGTAGGCAAGCGAGGCATCGCGCCACCACTTGGCCTCGCGCTGCTGGATGTTCAGCGTTTCGGCGACAGCGCGGTATCGCTCCGGATCAACATAGGGCCGCAGGCTCCGCCAGGTTCGGGCCATCGTCTCGACCTCGGCAACACCGCGATCGTAGCGGTGGACGAGTTCGTCCCACAGCGGTCGGCCCGAGCGGGTTTCGAAGTCCCACGGCAGATGGTGGAACCACAGCAGGTAATCCTCGTCCATCGCTGCCGGGTCTTCCCACCCTTCGGCGATGGCAGGCGCGTATTGCGCGAGCGCGTCGCTGCCCGAGGCTGTGCGGTCGAAGCCGGTCCCCTCGGCGTCGGCGCGGCTGTAATAGCACGGGTTCCACTCCGGCCGGGCAAGATCGCATACCCACGGACCCGGCCCGTAGTGATGACCGGTCGCCATCTGGTGCGCGAGGCCGAGCGGGGTCATGTAATCCACCACCGCCTGTCGGCTGCGCTGCATCATCGGCACCACCCGGTCGAGAAAGGCGGGATCGCGGCTGAAGGTCTGCGCCGCCCATTCGCGTGCGATCTCGTCGCTCACCAATGCCGGGTCCCATGCCAGCCGGCCTAGCGCATACCAGTTCGCCTGATCGAAGTCGGTGCCCGACCAGTTGCGCGCGGAGCCGGTATTGGCGACCCCCGCCATGCCACCATGGGCAATCACTTGCGCGACCGTCCCACCGCGCCCGGTCTGCGCGTCCAGCACCTCGGTCCACATCGGGGCGAGATAGGCGATGCCGCTGCCCTGCCCCAGATACTCGCGCGTGACCTGCGCCTCCAGCATCAGCCGCGTGTTCGGCATCGCACCGAACAGGGGGTGGAAGGGCTCGCGCGGCTGGAAATCGATCGGGCCGTTCTTGACCTGGAGGACCACGTTGTCCGCGAATTGCCCGTCGAGCGGGGCGAATTCCTCGTAAGCCTGCTTCGCGCGATCGGTCTCGTCCTCGGCGGAATAGACGAAGGCGCGCCAGATCACCGTGCCCCGCTCGCCCAGCGCCGCCGCCAGCATGTTCGCGCCATCGGCATGGGTGCGGCCATAGTCCTGCGGCCCGGGTTGACCTTCGGAGTTCGCCTTGACCAGAAAGCCGCCGAAATCGGGGATCGCCGCGTAGATAGCGTCCGCGCGCGCCCTCCACCAGGCGCGAACCGCCGGATCCAGCGGATCGGCGGTGGCGAGCCCGCCGATGTCTCTGGGCGCGCTGAAGCGGGCGGAGATATACAGGCGGATGCCGTAGGGCCGCCATGCATCCGCCAGCCGCTTCAGCTTGGGCAGATAGCGGGGGGTGAGAAACAGCGGACTGGCGTTGACGTTGTTCACGACCACGCCGTTGATGCCGATCGAGGCGTTGGCGCGCGCGTAGTCGATCATCCGCCGGTCGAGCACCTCTGGCAGGTGCCACCAATCGAAGATCGAACGCCCGGCATAACCGCGCTCCACGCTGCCATCAGGATTGTCCCAATGGTCGAGCATGCGCAACGGCATTGCGGGAGAAGATTTCAGATCGACGGTGTGCGGTTCGTTGCCGAGCGACAGATACCGCAGCAACGAGAAGGCAGCGTAAAGGCAGCCGGTGTCGCTGTTAGACCGGATCGTGATGCCTGTTTCGCTGCCGGCGATATCGTAACCGTCCCGCGCGCCTTCCACCGCGGCATTGCATTCGAGCGCTATCGCGCCCGTTCCGCCGGCGTGGAGCGGTCGTTCCATAAGCGACGACAGGCCCCGCTCCAGCTCCGCTACCGCGATGTCGACAGTATCCCTGTGCGCACCGGCGGGCCGCACAATCACCGGATCGAACCGGTCGAGCGCGGTCCGTGCTTCCCCTTCCAGCGGGGCGTAGCGCAGCCACAGATCGTAACCGTCCTCCGCCGCTGCGGGCGACACGAGGCACCACGTCGCGACGATCATCGCGCATGCGACCGTAAGTCGGTTGACAACCCCTCTCACCCTCATCATGGTAGCGCTACCACAAGGGGCCGTGCAGTCAAGCTCGCCCAGCTGGGAGAGGGATATTTCGATGCTGACCATGAAGCGCACCGCGCTCGCCGCCGGTGCTGGACTGCTGGCTCTCGCCAGCCCTCTGGCCACTCCTGCAACCGCGCAGGCTGCCGCCACTGCAACCGCCGCGAAGCCGATGCCGGATGCCCCCTACTGGAACGCCTCGCTTCCGGTCGAGCAGCGGGTGGAGGATCTCCTCCAGCGCATGACGCTCGAGGAAAAGGTCGCGCAGATGCTCAGCATCTGGCTGGAGAAGGCGGAAATCCAGAACGACGACTATAGTTTCAATGCCGAAAAGGCGTCGGCGCGCTATCCCGACGGGCTTGGCTTCTACACCCGCCCCAGCGACAAGCTGGGCGCCGGCAGCCCGCGCGTGACCCCGCCCCGCAGCATCGCGGAAAGCATCGTCTATGTGAACGCGCTGCAAACCTGGGCGCGCGAGGACACGCGGCTGGGCATCCCGGTCCTGACGCATGAGGAGTCGCTCCACGGCCTCGCCGCGCGCGATGCGACCAGCTTCCCGATCCCGATCGGGCTCGCCTCCACATGGAATCCGGACCTCATTCGCGATGCCAATTCCCTCATCGCGGGCGAGGTTCGGGCGCGCGGCGTCCACCAGGTTCTCTCACCCGTGGTCGACGTCGCGCGCGATCCCCGCTGGGGCCGGATCGAGGAAACCTTCGGCGAGGACCCGTTCCTGGTCGGCGAGATGGGCGTGGCCGCGGTCGAGGGCCTGCAAGGCGTGGGCAAGGACCCGAAGCTGAAGCCGGGGCATGTCATGGCCACGCTCAAGCACATGACCGGGCACGGCCAGCCGCAGAGCGGGACCAATACTGGCCCTGCCGACATGGGCGAACGCGAGCTGCGCGACATCTTCTTCCCCCCGTTCCGGCAGGTGATTGACCGCACCGCGATCGACGCGGTCATGGCGAGCTACAACGAGATCGACGGCATTCCGAGCCATTCCAACAAATGGCTGCTGGACGACATCCTGCGCAAGGAATGGGGTTACAACGGCGCGATCGTCAGCGACTATTTCGCGATCGAGGAGATGGTCACCCGCCACCATATCGCCGCCGATGTGCCGGAGGCGGCCCGATATGCCCTAGACGCCGGAGTCGACATCGATTTCCCGGATGGCGTCTCGTTCTCCACTCTGTTGCAGCAGGCGAAGGACGGCAAGGTGTCGCGTGAACGGATCGACAATGCCGTCCGCAAGATCCTGACCATGAAGTTCAATGCCGGTTTGTTCGAGCAGCCCTTCGTCACCGACACCAAGCCCGCGCTCGCCTCCAACGGGCCGAAGGGCGTAGCCCTGGCGCGCAAGGCGGCGGAACAGTCGCTGGTGCTGCTGAAGAACGAAGGCGCGCTGCCCCTCGCCCTGCCTGCCAAGGCTACGGCTGCGAAGCCTACCATTGCGGTGATCGGCCCCAATGCCGACGTCGCGCGGCTGGGCGGCTATTACGGCATTCCGCGCGATCCGGTGACTCCGCTGGAGGGCATCCGCACGCTCGTCGGCGACCGGGCCAACATCGTCACCAGCCCTGGCGTCGTCGTCACCAAGAACGACGACTGGTGGGCGGACGAGGTCGAGCTGGGCGATCCGGCGAAGAATGCGCGGATGATCGCGCAGGCGGTCGAGATGGCGAAGGATGCGGACACCATCGTGCTGTTCATCGGCGACACCGAACAGACCAGCCGCGAAGGCTGGGGCGACGAACATCTCGGCGACCGGTCCAACCTCGATCTGGTCGGGCAGCAGAACGATCTGTTCGATGCGCTGAAGGCGCTGGGCAAGCCTGTCGTCGTGGTTCTCATCAACGGGCGCCCACCGAGCTATCCCAACGTCGCCGCCAATGCCGACGCAATCCTGGAGGCGTGGTATGCTGGCGAGCAGCAGGGCAACGCGATCGCCGATGCGCTGTTCGGGCGCGTCAATCCGGGCGGCAAGCTGCCGGTCACGGTCGCGCGCGACGTGGGCCAGGTTCCGGTATTCTACGACGCGAAGCCGAGCGCGCGGCGCGGTTATCTCTTCAGCGAGGTGACCCCGCTCTACCCCTTCGGCTACGGCCTCAGCTACACCGACTTCACCTTCGGCGCGCCGACTCTGTCGAACGCGACGATCCGCCCCGGAGAAGGCGTGACCGTGCGCGTACCCGTGACGAACAGCGGCAAGATGGCGGGCGACGAGGTGGTGCAGGTCTATCTGCGCGACGAGGTCAGCAGCGTCACTCGCCCGATAAAGGAACTGGCGGGCTTCCGCCGGATCAGCCTGAAACCGGGCGAGACTAAGCAGGTCGATATCGCCATCCGCCCGGACTCGCTCGCGCTGTGGAACCGCGAGATGAAGCACGTAGTCGAGCCGGGCGAGTTCACCATCATGGTCGGCCCGGATTCGATGGACCTGCAGGAGGTCAAGCTGACGGTGGCCGAATAATGGACCGGCGCGGCGCCATAAAGCTCCTGGCGGGCGGCAGCGCTTCGGCGCTGGCGTTCGCGCAGGCGCCCGCCGCCTTCGCCGCCGCCGGGCCGCTTTACAGGGACGCGCGCGCGCCGATCCCCTCGCGCGTGGCGGACCTGTTGGCGCGCATGACGCTGCCTGAGAAGATCGCGCAGTTGCGCGCAGCGTGGGCGCAGAAGGCGGACATGATCGAGGGGCTGGAATTCGATCCGGCAAAGGCAAGCGCGGCCTTTCCCGACGGGATCGGCCACGTCACCCGCCCTTCGGACAAGCGCGGCGTGCCGGGCATCACCGGTGCGGCGGGTGGCACCGCGGCCCGCTGGCGCACGCCGAAGCAGACGGTCGACTTCATCAATGCGCTGCAACGCTGGGCGCTGGAGGACACGAGGCTGGGCATCCCCGTGTTGCTGCACGAAGAATCGCTGCACGGCTACATGGCGACAGAGGCGACCATGTTTCCGCAGGCGATCGCGCTGGCGGGCAGCTTCGACACGGACCTTATGCGCCGCGTCCAGGCGGTGATCGCGCGCGAGGTGCGCGCCCGCGGCGTGCCGCTGGTGCTCAGCCCGGTGGTCGATATCGTGCGCGATCCACGCTGGGGCCGGATCGAGGAAACCTGGGGCGAGGACCCCTATCTATGCGCCGAGATGGGCGTCGCCGCGGTCGAGGGACTGCAGGGGCCGGGCAAGTTCGACCGGCTCGCGCCCGGCAAGGTCTTCGCCACGCTCAAGCACATGACGGGCCATGGCCAGCCCGAAAGCGGCAACAATGTCAGCCCGGCCCAGACCGCGCGGCGCGATCTGCGCGAGAACTTCTTCAAGCCGTTCCACGAGGTCGTGCGCCGCACCTCGATCGGCGCGGTCATGCCCAGCTACAACGAGATCGACGGCATCCCGAGCCACGCCAGCACCTGGCTGCTAGGCGATGTCCTGCGCGGCGAATGGGGCTTCGACGGCCTGATCGTGAGCGATTACGGCGGGGTGCACGAGCTCGCGACGCTGCATCACGTCGCCCGCGACGAGGCGGACGCGGCGTTGCAGGCGCTCGAGGCAGGCGTCGACAGCGAGCTTCCCGATGGGCAGGCCTACGCCACGCTGGCCGACGGGGTGGCTGCGGACCGCGTTCCGGTCGAGCTGATCGACCGTGCCTGCGCCCGCATGCTCACGTTCAAGATGCGCGCCGGCCTGTTCGAGAACCCCTATGGCGATGCCGCACTGGCCGAACGCATCACCGGCAATGCCGAAGCGCGCGCGCTGGCGCTGGAGGCGGCGCGCAAGGGGCTGTGCCTACTCAAGAACGAGAACGACACCCTGCCGCTCGATCCCGCGCGGATGGGCCGGGTCGCGGTGATCGGCCCGAACCACGCGATCGCCCGGCTGGGCGGGTATTCCTCAGTCCCGAAACAGACCGTCAGCCTGATCGAGGGGCTGCGCGCGCTCGCGCCCGATGCCGATTTCACGACCGCGCAGGGCGTCTTCATCACCACCAGCGAGGATCGCTCGGTCGACGAGGTCGAGCTCGCCGATCCGGCGCGCAATCGCGAGTTGATCGCCGAAGCGGTCGCGGTTGCGCGGGCCGCCGATGCGATCGTGCTCGCGATCGGCGATACCGAGCAGACAAGCCGCGAAGGCTTCGCGAAGAACCACCTCGGCGACCGCACCGATCTCGATCTGGTCGGGGAGCAGAACGAACTGGTCGATGCCCTCACCGCGCTCGGTAAGCCGCTGGTGATCGCCGCGATAAACGGGCGACCGCCGAGCTGGCCCAATGCGGTAGCAAAAGCCGACGCGATCCTCGAATGCTGGTATCCGGGGCAGGAAGGCGGCACGGCGATGGCGGAGGCGCTGCTGGGCAGGATCAACCCCGGCTCAAAGCTGCCGGTCACCGTCGTGCGCGATGCCGGGCAGGTGCCGTTCTATTACGATCACAAGCCGAGCGCGCGGCGCGGCTATCTGTTCGACGACAAGGCCCCGCTGTTCCCCTTCGGGCACGGACTCAGCTACACCACGTTTTCGGTGAGCGCGCCCCGGCCCAGCCGAGAAACCTATGCCTCCACGCAGGCGATCGAAGTCGAGGTCGAGGTCGAAAACACGGGCGAACGGGGTGGCGACGAGGTCGTCCAGCTTTACGTAACGCGCGAAGACCTGCCGATCACGCAGCCCGTGCTGGAGCTCAAGGGCTTCCAGCGGGTCACGCTGGCGGCGGGCGAGAGTCGTACGCTGAGATTCGCGATCGAACCGCGCCAGCTGGCAATCTGGGACCGCGAGATGAACGAAGTGAACCTGCCCGGCCCGGCGATCCTGTCGGCGGGCAACAGCAGCGCAAACCTGAAGACCGCGCGAGTGGAGATCCTATGACCGAACGCATGTTTCCGATGAGCCGCCGTGCCGCCCTGACCGGCATGGCCGCCCTGCCCCTTGCCGCCTGTGCCGCGCGTTCCGCCATGTTCGGCGGCGGTGTCGAAGCGGCGCGCTTCCCAATCCCGACTGGTGGCAGCCTCGACAGTATCGCCATGCGCGGCGGGCGGCATTTCGGCAGCGCCATCGCATCCACGCCTGGCCGCACCGACGCCGGCTCGATCCAGAACCCACGCTATGCGGCTCTGGTGGCGACCGAATGCGGGCTGGTCGTGCCCGAGAACGAGCTGAAGTGGCAGGCGACCCGCCCCGGCCCGGACCAGTACGACTTCACCCGGATGGACCAGATCGTCGCCTGGGCACAGGCGAACGACCTGGCCGTGCGCGGCCACACGCTGTTGTGGCATCGCCCGCAATGGTTTCCCCAATGGCTGAACGATTACGATTACGGTGCCAATCCGCGCGCCGAGGCCGAGCGCCTCGTGACCGAGCACATCCGCACCGTCACCGACCGCTATCGCGGGATCATCCACAGCTACGACGTCGTCAACGAGGCGATCGATCACGACACGAACCGGCCGATGGAAACGAGCCTGAGCCGCGCGATGGGCAGCCCCGAGGCGGTACTCGACCTCGCTTTCCACACCGCGCGCGAGCAGCTGCCCGACGCGCAACTGGTCTATAACGACTACATGAGCTGGGAGCCGGCGCACATCGTGGGCAACCGGCACGTACCCGACGTGCTGCGCCTGCTGGAGGGGTTCCGCAAGCGCGGGACGCCGGTCGACGCGCTGGGCATCCAGTCGCATATCGAGATCTTCGACGTCGATCCCGCCACCGGCGTTTCTCCCTACATGGAACGCGAATGGCGCGCCTTCCTGGATGAGGTGACGGGCATGGGCTATCGCCTGCTGATCACCGAATTCGACGTGAAAGACCGCGCCCTGCCGGGGGACACTGCGGTCCGCGACGCGCGGGTCGCCGATTACGCGCGCCGCTATTTCGACGTGATGCTCGAATACGGCGACTATCTCGACGACATTCTCGCGTGGGGCATGGTGGACAAGTTCAACTGGCTCCAGGATTTCGATCCGGCGAAGCGTCAGGACGGGCTGGAAGTGCGCGGCGCGCCCTACGATTCCGAATACCGGCCAAAACCGATGCGCGCCGCTATCGCGGGAGCGCTCGCCGCGGCAAGCTGACAACGCAATCTTCTGTGCGACTTGAGAGCAGCGAATCCGGATAGGGTCGCTGCTCTTTATTTGCACCCGCCGGCCGCGGCGCGCGAGGAGCATGTGGTCTTGCAAACGGAAAGGGCCGCCACCCGAAGGTAGCGGCCCCTCCCCGTCCGAAGACCGAGCGCGTCAGAAATTCGCGCGCAGGATGAACGAGAACCGTCGGTCGTTCATGAAGTAGGATCGCGGTGCCAGATCCGCCGGATCGCCGGAGTAGGACTGCGACGTCCGCGTCACTTCGTTCAACAGGTTCACGCCCTGCACACCGATCCTGAGGTCCGGTGTGATGTTGATGAAGGCCGAAGCGTCGAGCTGCCCCGTCGGTTCGTTGTAGATCGAGTAATACGGGAAGATGGCGTCCGAAGCCGTAAGCAGGAAGCGGGAACGCCAGTTGTACGCCGCCCTGACCGAGATCGGTCCCTTCTCGTAGAACCCGCCGATATTGTAGTTGTGCTTCGACAATTGCTCGAGCGGCAGATTGCCCGGCGGCACGGTCGAATTGGTCGGCACATTCCCGCCGTTGAGGAAGGAATTGGGCAGCCCCGAACTCTCGAGATACGTGTAGTTCGCATTCACACCAAACCCGTCGAGCGGTGCTGGCAGGAAATCGAACGTCTGCTGGTATGCAACCTCGACACCCTTGATCTTGCCGTATCCGTCGAAGTTTGCCGGCCCACGAACGGTCACCTCACGCTCTTCCAGCGATGCGTTGCGGATCGTTTCCTGGCGCACCGATTGATAGAAGAAGTTGTGAATGCTCTTATAGAAGGCATTGACCGTTAGCGAGCCGACGCGGGCGAAATACCATTCGAGGCTGGCGTCGAACTGCCACGCGGTCGCCGGAAGCAGCGTCGGATCCCCGGCGGTGCCGGTGAAGTTGCCCGACGTGTCGAGGCTGGCCGTGAAGTAGTTGCGAATATAGCCGTTCTCGGGCCGGGTCAGGACTTTCGATGCGGCGAGACGAAGAACGAGGTCGTCCGTAAGACCGAACCGCAGGTTCAGGCTCGGAAGCAGATAGCTGTAGTGGTTCGTGACCGCGGTGTATTCGTAACTGCCGTCGAGGAAATTCTGCAGCGCATTATACGCATCGATCCCGATGTTGCAGACGCCGCCCGGAATTGCGATGCCTCCCCCTGCTTCAGGAGGGCGAGCCTGCGGACTACACCGCCCAGCGGTAATGACGTCGCCGGTCTGGGGGTCGATGACGCTGTTGAACGGCGCTGCGATCCCGACGGAGTCGGGCGTGCCGGGACCACGCGAGCTGGCCGACCGCAGATCGGTCGAGACGAACCGCAGGCCGACATTGCCGGCAAAGCGGACGTTGCCCAGCAGATCGTCGCTGCCGAAGTTCACCATGCCGTAAACGGCGTAGTCCGCCTGCTTCACCGACTGAATCTCGGCCGGGAGATACATCGAGCCGGGCACCGCGCCCGGTCGCCCGGCCAGTGGGTTCCACGTAGGGTCGGCACCCAGCGCGCGGGCGCGATCCTGCACCGATCGCAGATAGTCGATGGTTCCCTGATAATCGCCGGTCAGATCGCCCCCGTAGTAATAGGCTCCGGGAGGTCCCTGCGTATCGCCACGGAAGAAGTCCGGGAAATCGTAGCGCGTCTGCTGACCATCCGGGGCCGTATCGTCGAAATTGACCGGGCGGCTGCCCGACCAGACTTCGCTGAGCATCCCCCAGTTGTAGGTCGAATACCGCACGTCCTGGTTGCGGTCCTGGAAACGGACGCCGACCTTCGCGCGGCGAATGAAGGCATCGTCCCCGAAATCGTAGTCGAGGTCGGCGCGGAATGCGAACTGGTCGCCCTTGCTATCCTCGGCATGATCCATCGCCGCACGCCAGAACTGGAAGCGCGGATCGGTGAAATATTCGGCTTCGGTCGCGTTCCCAAGGGCGTCGCCCGGCGTAGACCAAGTGTAACCGAGGAACTGCGGCTTGTGTACGATACCGACCGGAATGTCGCCCGAGATGTCCAGTTCGTTATCCGCGAAAAGCGAACCCATCACGCTGACGTCCAGGTTCTGCTTGTGCGATGTCGCGTATTGCGCATCCATCGACAGGTGCAGATTTTCCGTCAGCTCGTGCTGGAGGTTGAGACTGTAGTCTGCATTCGTCGTCTCATCGGCGACTTGCCGACGAGCGAGAGAATACTGCGAGCCGCCGATCGGTACGAACGGTGTCAGCGCAGGGTCGCCACGCCAGCCGTTGCTGGTGTCGACGATGTATCCCGACTGGAACACGTTGTTCTCGTCATAGACATAGTCCGTGTACCCGCCGACCGGGCACTGCGCGCGAGGGGGCGTCTCTGCATCGGGGTCGCGCACGACGCCGCTCGCGTCGACGATCTGCGGTCCGTCTGCGTTCTGGAGGCACCCGATCGGATAGGTCGAATATTCGGACAGATCCGGACCGTCTTCGTAGGTGTATTCGCCCCAGTCGTTGGTGGTGTGCGAGCGAATGAATTCGGCCGTTACCTGCGTACGCTGGTCCACGCTCTCCCATTGCAGGGCGGCGGTGACACCGTCGCGCTTGCGGTCGAATTGCTGGGTTCGATACTGCGGTCCGGCCGGTGCCACGCGGAACGCGGCGTAATCGGCGAAGCCATCGGCACCGTCGGTCCCGAAATTACCGCAGCTGGCGTTCACCCCCGGCAGGGTCATGGTGTCGGTCGGCGCGGGCAGCGGGTTGCGGCAGATAAACAGGTCGCTGGTATTGGAAAGCTGCGCCAGCTGGCCGTCGCGCGTCTGGTAATTGGCGATCTGGATACCGTCGGAGCGGCTGCGAATCCGCGAATACGCCCCGCTGACCAGAACGCCGAAGCGGCCCGCATCGGTATCCCAGGTGTTGCTGATGAGGCCGGAGATCGTAGGCGACCACTTATCCGAGAAGTCGCCGTAATTCGCCTCAAGGCTGCCCGCTACGTGGAATCCCGCGCGATCGAACGGCTTGCGCGTGTTCAGATTGACCGTGCCGGCAAGACCGCCCTCGATCATCTCGGCGGTCTGGTTCTTGCTGATGATGACCGAGCCGAGCAATTCGGACGGCACATCGGCGAAGTTCAGCGCCTGCCCGCCAACGCCGGTGGCGAACGCGGTGCGGCCGTTGAATTCCGAACGCACGAAAGTGAGGCCGCGGACGGTCACGCCCGAACCCTCGACCGAGAAGTGATCGGGGTCGCTCGAACCGGCGAAGCGGTTGATCGCGATGCCGGGAACGCGCTGGAGAGCCTCGGTCACGGAACGGTCGGGCAGCGCGCCGATATCTTCGGCCGTGATCGCATCCACGACGGTGTCGGCGTTGCGCTTGATATTCTGCGAGTTCGCCAGCTGCTGGCGGATGCCGGTGACGACGATGACATTCCCGTCTCCGCTCTGCGTCGGGTCCGACGGGTCGGCCGCCTGCTCGGTCTCGGGCTGTGTGGAAGCGTCCTGCGCATAGGCCGCCTGCGACACGAGCAAAGCACCCAGCGTCGCCGCCGAGGCCCCGATTTTCAGAGATGTACGGAATAGATTCAGATCGCAGCCGGATACAGCTCGATTACGGATCGCGTTGGGCACCAGGTCCTCCTCCCCATGTTAGCGCTACCATTATTTGGCAGGTCGCTATCGTTTTATCGGCACCTGCCTAATCCCCCCAAGTTTGGTTTGCAAGAGCGTTACGCCATAGTTACACCCACGGTGTTGCAATAAGGATGCAGTCGCGAGGGCGAGAGGCGTGTCGGGCTTGGATGATACCGGTAACACGGCGGTAGTGATCGTGGGCGGCGGAACTGCGGGATGGATGGCCGCAGCTGCCCTGTCGCGGTTCTTTTCCGATGGCCGGCGGACCATCACTCTGGTCGAATCGGATGCGATCGGCACCGTCGGGGTCGGGGAAGCGACCATCCCTCCCCTGCGCAATTTCAACGGCATGCTCGGCATCGCCGAGAACGATTTTCTGCGCGAGACGTGCGGCACGTTCAAACTGGGGATCGAGTTCGTCAACTGGGGCAGGCAAGGCGATCGCTACTTCCACCCCTTTGGCGAATACGGGCAGGATCTGCACGGCATCGCCTTCCACCAGCTTTACTTGCGCGAGCGTGCGCGGGACGATTGCGGACCGATCGCGGACTATTCGATGAGCACCGCGGCCGCCGCCGCGGATCGCTTCGCCCGGCCCCGCCCCGACGCCCAGTCTCCGCTCGGCGAGATCCGCTACGCGTTCCAGTTCGATGCCGGTCTCTATGCCGCCTATCTGCGCCGCCTCGCCGAACGGCAGGGAACGGTGCGGCGCGAGGGGCGTGTCGTGCACGTCCATCGCGACGGCGAGAGCGGCGATGTCGTGTCCGTCGAACTCGAGGACGGCAGCCGGATAGCGGGCGACCTGTTCCTCGACTGTTCGGGCTTTCGCGGACTGCTGATCGAGGAGGAGCTTGGCACCGGATACGAGGATTGGTCGCGCTGGCTGCCGATGGACCGCGCGCTGGCGATGCCGAGCGCCAATACCGGCTCTCTCAATCCCTACACGCGCGCCACGGCGCACGGCGCGGGATGGCAGTGGCGCATCCCGCTGCAACATCGCACCGGCAACGGCCATGTCTTCTGCAGCAGCTACATGGAACGCGACGAAGCGGAACGTATCCTGCGCCAACATGTGGAGGGGGAGCCGCTGGCCGATCCTCGGCTGCTGCGGTTCACCACCGGCATGCGCAAGCGCGCCTGGGTCCACAACGTGGTGGCGCTGGGCCTGTCCTCCGGTTTTATCGAGCCTCTCGAATCGACGGCGATCCACCTGGTGCAGAACGGCATTCAGCGGCTCTTCGCGCTGTTTCCGGATAAGCGCGTCGATCCGCTGGAACGCGAGGAATACAATCGCGGGATGCGCGAACTGTACGAGGACGTGCGCGATTTCGTGATCCTGCATTACAAGGCGACGCAGCGTGACGACACGGCGTTCTGGCGCTACGTGCGCGATATGGAGGTGCCCGAGACGCTGGTCCGCAAGATGAAGCTGTGGCAGCTCCACGGCCGCGTGTTTCGCGAGAACGCGGAACTGTTCGCCCTGCCCAGCTGGGTCGCGGTAATGCTGGGCCAGAACGTCTGGCCCGACCGGCACGACCCGATCGCCGACACGCTGGACCCGGACAAGGTGGCGGGGGCGATGGCGCAGATGCGCCGGTCCTATCGCGCCGCCGCCGAGCGGCTGCCGACGCAGGAGGCGTTCCTGCGCCAGGCGGGCGCATGGCACGCGGAGGATGAGATACCGCGTGTCCAGACAGGCGCGCCTGCATGAGCGCTGCGCCAATCCGGAACATCGTGATCGTCGGCGGAGGCACCGCCGGGTGGATGGCCGCCGCCGCACTGTCCCGCATTATCGGCGAACTGCCGGGGCTTTCCATCACCCTGGTGGAAAGCGAGGCGATCGGCACCGTCGGCGTGGGGGAAGCGACCATCCCGCAGATTATCGGCTTCAACCGCCTGCTGGGGATCGACGAGAACGAATTCGTGCGCGAAACGCACGCGACCTACAAGCTGGGGATCGAGTTCGTCGACTGGCTGCGGCTAGGCCATTCCTACGTCCATCCCTTCGGCACCTACGGGCTGGACATGCTGGGAATCGAGTTTCAGCATTTCTGGCTGCGCGGGGTCGGCCTGGGGGAGGCGGCACCGCTCGACGCCTATTCGATCTCCGCCATGGCGGGAAAAGCGGGCAGAATGGAACGGCCCCGGCCCGACCAGCCCAATTCCCCCCTGTCGAAGCTGTCCTATGCCTTCCAGTTCGACGCGGCGCGTTACGCGCGTTTCCTGCGCCGGCGGGCGGAGGCGCAGGGCGTGGTCCGTGTTGAAGGCCGCGTGGACGATGTCGAGCGCAACGGCGAGAACGGCCATGTCGCCGCTGTCCTGCTCGAGAACGGGGAGCGCCTGGCGGGGGAGCTGTTCCTCGATTGCTCGGGCTTCCGTTCGCTTTTGCTGGGCCAGACGCTGGGGGTCGGCTTCACCGACTGGTCGAAATGGCTGCCCTGCGATCGCGCGATCGCGGTCCCCTGCACACTCGGCGGCGATCACGAGCCGCTGACCCGCTCCACCGCCCGGCCCGCGGGCTGGCAATGGCGCATTCCGCTGCAGCACCGGATCGGCAACGGCCATGTCTATTCCTCGTCGCACATGGAGGAGCAGGAGGCGCTCGACCTGCTGCTGGCCAACCTCGACGGCGAGCCGCTGGCGGAACCCAACCGGCTGCGGTTTCTGGCGGGCCATCGCGAGAAACTGTGGGAAAAGAACGTCGTCGCCCTCGGCCTGGCGGGCGGCTTCCTCGAACCTCTCGAATCGACCGCGATCCATCTGGTGCAGTCGGGGATCGCCCGGCTCATGGCGCTGTTCCCCACCACCGCCTTCGCCGATGCCGAACGCGACCGGTTCAACCGGGAAAGCGTGCGCGACTATGTCGACATTCGCGATTTTCTGGTGCTGCACTACAAGGCCACCCAGCGCGACGATTCCGAATTCTGGCGCTATTGCCGGACGCTGGAGCCGCCCGCGGGTCTAACGGACAAGCTTGCCATGTTCGAAAGCTCGGGCCGCGTCATCCGCGAGCATAACGAGCTGTTCACCGAAACCAGCTGGCTGTCGGTGATGGCGGGACAGGGCGTGAAACCGCAGGGGTTCCATCCCGTCGCAATGCTGCTGGACGACGAGGAGACGCGCCGCCGCCTCGGCCACATCCGGCAGGTCGTGGCCGACACCGTCTCGCGTATGCCGACCCAGGACCAGTTCCTGGAACGCAATGGCAGCCGCATGGACCGGTCAGCGCGCGCGGTGGCATGAGCGTACTTGCACCCGCTCCGCCCATCGAAGAAATTGAGGGACCGATCGACGCCGCCCGCCTCGAGGAAATCCGCGCCGCCGGCCGTCCGCTGGTGCTGCGCGGACTGGTACGGGATTGGCCGCTGGTCCGCGCCGGTCGCGAAGGGAACGCGGCGGTGGTCGAGTACCTGTCTCGAAGACCCGCCACCAGACCGGTCCGGGCCATCGCCGCCCCTGCCGAGGAAAAGGGCCGCTTCTTCTACAATCGCGACCTCAGTGGCTTCAACTTCCACGCCGCGCAAGGCGCCCTCCCGGTATTCCTCGCCGACCTGCTGAAAGCGAGCCGGATGCCCGACCCACCGGCCCTGGCGGTCCAGTCGATCGAACTGCTCGACGTCTTACCCGATGTGGCGCGCGAGAACCGGCTCGAACTTCTGCCCCAGGTGCGCGCGCGCATCTGGATCGGCAACCGCATCCGCGTCGCCCCGCATTACGACATCAAGGAAAACGTGGCCTGCTGCGTGGCCGGGCGGCGGCGCTTCACCGTCTTCCCGCCCGATCAGATCGCCAACCTCTATCCCGGCCCGCTGGAACTGACGCCGGCCGGAACGCCGGTGAGCATGGTCGATCCGGATCAGCCCGACCTCGACGCCTATCCCCGCTTCGCCCGCGCGTGGGAAACTGCGCGCGCCGCCACGCTGGAGCCCGGCGATGCGATCTACCTTCCCTATTGCTGGTGGCATGGCGTCGAATCGCTTGATCCGGTCAGCGCGCTCGTCAATTACTGGTGGACCGAAGGGCTGCCGGAGGGGATCGGTCCGGCCTACGATGCCCTGCTGCACGCGATGCTGGCGTTCCGGCACCTGCCACCCGAGCAGCGCGAGGTGTGGCGCGGCATGCTGGATTACTACGTGTTCGAGAGCGAGGGCGACCCCGCCGCCCATCTTCCCGCGGCGGCGAAGGGGGTACTGGGTCCGCCCTCCGCCGGTCTGTTCGCCCGGATGCGGCAGGTCATCCGCCAGGCGCTCGGTTAACTTCGAGCACGCGGAGCAGCCATTCGCGATAGGGTGGTGCAGCGGCGAGAGCGGCTTCAGCCTTCTCGGCGAACTCTTGCTGCGCCGCGCGGGCGACGCCCTCCTGCCCTGCCCGGCTTTGCGGCGGAGTCCCCTGCGGATGGCCCAGCGCGGCAAGCAGCGCCTGCCGTTCCTCGCCAAGGAACGGTGCCTCCTCCTGAAACGGCAGGCGACCGCGCCGGGCGAACTGATCGAGCGCAATCGCAAGGCCATCGGGCAATTGCGCCGGACCGAAGACCGCCCGTGCGCGGGGCGTGGCGTAATGTGTGGCCAGCGTATCGCGGACCGCCACTGCCATCAGCGCGGCGCGGCGGTTGAACTCGCGACGCTCGCCGGGGCGGATATCGCGACCCGGCAGCAGTTCCAGCAGCAGGTCGAGCTGCCGGTGCGCGAGATCGAGATTAAGGAAGCCCAGCGGCTCGAACGTCGCGGCGGCATCGCCCAGCGCGACCACATTGCCGAGCCACGCCTGCCCTGCGCACCCCGGCGCGGCCGGCAGCACGATCTGCGGTTCGCCCCCCAGAGCGCGCTGCGCCGCATCCTCAGCCACGGTATGCGTGACGCCAAGCGAGACGCGCAGGCCGTCGCGCCCGGCCATCTCACCCAGCCAGCCTTCGGCCCGCAGCGAGAAGCGGTCCTCCAGCGCCGCGACCGGTTCGCGCGGCGGTGCGACCATGAGTGTGCGCAGGGGCAGGAAATCGGACCAGTCCTCACGCCGATAGCCGGGCACGGCCGACAGCAACCGCGTCGCCGGGCCGCTGCAATCGAGGATCAGGTCGGTCGGCAGCCGCGCCCCGCTCGCCAGGGCAAGCGCGCCGAAGCCGCCCTGGCCGTCGGGCTCCCCGCCCGCGATATCGTCGGGCAGGTAGCGCACGCCGATCTGCTGCGCCGCCGCGATCAACAGATCGCGATAGGCGGGCGGATTCCAGCGCAGGGCGTATTCGATCTCGCCGAGCGGTGATGGATCGTCGGGCGCAGGGGGCGCGAAACGACCGGCATCGGCCAGCACCTCCGCCAGTGACCCGGCAGGCCGATCGACGCCCGTGCCGCGCGCCGCCCCCCCGCCCCATTCCCGGGCGAACGCCGTCTTCAGCGCCGGGTCGATCGCGGCACCATAGGCGAAGGAGCCGCGGTCCCCCTCCCCGCTCCAGCCGAGATAGCGCGTGACCAGCCGGTGGCTGCCCCCAGCGCGGGTCACCAGCAGTTCCTCCGGAATACCGAGCCGGTCGTGCATCCGAAGCGTGAACGGCAGCGCGGTGGCGGCGTGATCGGCAAAGGCAGTCGGGTCGAGCGGAATGCCGATCACCGTCACTTCCGCCATCGGCAGCGCACGCTTCAGCGCGATGGCGGCGAGCACGCCGACCTGCCCCGCCCCGGCGATGGCGATATGGCGCAGCGGTTCGCGCGCCTCGCTCATGCCGCGTCGGCCAGCCGACCGGCTTCGCGCCGCAGGTACGCGCGGTGGTCCGGCATGGCGTCAACTTGGGCGGTGATAGCATGTCGCAGGCTGTCGAGCGCGCCCTTCACCCGTTGGGGATCGGCGATAGCGGCGCGCGGATCGTGGCGTTCGGGCAGCAATCCCTGGCCGACATAGACCGCGATCCAGCTGGCATCGTAGAACAACCCGTCCTCGTAGCGCTCCACCCGGCCCGCATCGCGCCACAGCGCCATCTTCTCCGCCAGGCTGTCGGGGATGGTCATGGTGCGCAGGTAATTCCAGAATTCGGAATCGTCGCGCGTGGTCGCGTGGTAATGCAGGATCAGGAAATCGCGCACCCGGTCGTATTCCATGTCGACCAGCCGGTTGAACGCGGCCCGGTCGCGCGGATCGATCGCGCGGCCATCCGGGAACAGCTCGATCAGATAGGTGATCGCCATCTGCGCGAGATAGATCGAGGTCGATTCCAGCGGTTCGAGAAACCCGCTCGACAGCCCGACCCCGATGACATTGTGCGACCAAGACTTGCGCCGCCTGCCGGGGCGGAAGCGCAGGACGCGCGGGTCGGCCAGTGGCTCGCCCTCGGCCGCGTTGCGGATCGCCTCGCAGGCGCGATCCTCGTCCAGATGCGCGCTGGAGAACACGTAGCCATTGCCCATGCGGTGCTGCAACGGGATCTGCCAGCGCCAGCCCGCGGGCATCGCTGTGGCCGTGGTGTAAGGACGCAAGGGCTCGCCATCGACATGGGCGCAGGGCATGGCGGTGGCACGGTCGCAGGGCAGCCAGTGGCTCCAGTCCTCCCACTCTTCCGTCAGCTCGCCGCCCAGCAGCAGCGAGCGAAAGCCGGAGCAATCGACGAAGAGGTCGCCTTCGATCCGCCGTCCGTCCTGCAGGACCAGCGCGGTTACGTTCCCGTTCTCTCCATCGCGTTCGACGCTGGTCACCAGACCTTCGTGCCGGGTGACGCCAAGCTTCAGCCCATGCTGCCGCATGAAGGGGCCGAACAGCGTCGCGTCGAACTGATAGGCATAGCCATAGGTGGAACCGAGCCCTTCGCCCGTCTCCGGCGGCGCGAAGCGGTTGGCGCGCGCGGCGGCCACGGCGAAGGAATAGTCGCCCAGTGGCCCGGCCATGCCCCGCCGCTGCATTTCCAGCCAGTAATGGTGGAAGCCGACATCGGCGACCTTCTCTCCGAACGTGCCGAAGGGGTGGATATAGCTTTCGCCGATACGCCCGAAATCGCGGAAATCGATCCCGAGCTTGTAGGTCGCATGGGTCGCCTTCATGAAGGCGGCTTCGTCGATGCCGAGCCGTTCCACGAAGCCGCGAATATGCGGCAAGGTCGCCTCTCCGACGCCGATGATGCCGATATCGTCGCTTTCGACCAGCTCGACTGTCGCGAGGTCGGGCAACAGCGCCGCGATGCCTGCCGCCGTCATCCAGCCGGCAGTGCCGCCGCCGAGTACGACGACGCGAACGGGTTCGCGGGGCTGCTGCGTCATCGGGTCAGGCTAGGCCGCCGGGCGGGTACGTACCAGCCCGGCGGCGCGTCCTTCAATCGATGCGCGTCTTGGGCGCGATGGCATCGCCGGCGGCGGAGGGCGCGTCCCAGCCTTCCATCTCTTCCAGCTCCTTGCCCTTGGTCTCGTTGATGAACCGCTTGACCAGGAAGAAGCTGACCGCCGCGCCCACGGTGTAGAATGCGTAGGTGGTCGACAGGCCCAGCCCGCTGGCCATCGCCGGGAAGGTCTGCACCACCAGATAGTTTGCGGCCCATTGGGCGAGCCCCGCCACCGCCAGCGCCGAACCGCGGATCTGGTTGGGGAACATCTCCCCCAGCATCACCCACATTACCGGGCCCCAGCTGAAGTTGAAGAAGATGACGTAGATGTTCGCCGCGACCACGGCGCCCAAGCCCAGGTCCGGGGACAGCGACAGATTGCCGCTGGCATCGAGCGCACCCTGGCTGAAGATATACGTCATCGCGCCGAGCGAAATCGCCATCCCGACCGATCCGATCATCAGCAGCGGCTTGCGCCCGATCCGGTCGATCAGAAGCAGGGCGGCGAACACGGCGGCGATCGAGACGACGCCGGACAGGATGTTGCGCTCCAGCGCGACCTCTTCGGAGACCCCCGCCAGCTTCCATAGGGTGGACCCGTAGTAGAAGATCACGTTGATGCCGACGAATTGCTGGAACGTGGCGATCAGGATGCCGGCCCAGACGATCGGGCGGAAGATGGTGCCCTTCTGCGTCACGTCGGACAGGCGCGGGCGATGATCATCGCTGAATGTGCGACGAATGTCGGCGACCTTGCGCGTCGCCTCCGTCGGACCGAACAGGCGGGTCAGCACGGCATGCGCCTCTTCATCCCGTCCCTTCGCCACCAGGAAGCGCGGGCTTTCCGGAATGAACAGGAGCGACACGAGGAACACCACCGCGGGGACCGCCTGCGCCAGATACATCCAGCGCCAGGCGGGCAGACCGCCGACGATACCCAGCGAGTTGCCCGCCGCTTGGGCGAGGAAATAATTGACGACGAAGGCGGCCGTGAGGCCCGTGATGATCATCACCTGCTGCACGGTCGTGAGTCGCCCACGGATTTTCGCCGGGGCGACTTCCGAAATATAAAGGGGTGACAACACGCTGGCAGCGCCGACCGCCATGCCGCCGGCGAACCGCGCCAGCACGAAGATCGGATGGATCTGGATGAAGCCCTGGACCAGCGCGCCGACGACGAAGAGAGTCGCGGCGATCAGCATGACGCGCCGCCGCCCGAACACGTCCGCCAGTCGCCCGGCGAAGAACGCGCCCGCCGCACAGCCGATCAGCAGCGAGCCGACCGTGAGGCCGAACCAGAAATCGTTGAGTTGGAAGGCGTTTTTGAGGCCGTCTTCGGTCCCATTGACCGCGCCGCTGTCATACCCGAACAGCAATCCGCCGATCGTAGCGACCGCCACGATGGCGGAGATAAGCGCCATATTGACGCTGTTCCGGCTCGATTCCATGAATTTCCCTCCCGTACCGCGGTCTTCGCCGCCGTGTTATGGTAGCGCTACCTTATTCGCCATATCCCGGTGTCGCGCAAGGGGATTAAAGCGATTTCGGGTCCAGTGCACGCGGAATGGCGGAACGCGGTCCACGCGTCCCATTCGCCGCAGCGGGTTCAGCCCTGCCTGCCATCTCGATGCTCAGAGGTGGCGCGATTGGAACCCTATGTAATATTGCGGAAAGTTTCCGCTGGCCGGGAACCTTGGCATGGCTTACGAGTAATGATTGGTTAACGGGGAATAAACCAATGATCATCATGGCGAGCAGGGAGGACGCGACGGGCAACCGGCCGATGCTTGGCTGCGATGGATCGCCCGTTAATCATCTTCCGACCGGTATGTCCTGCTACGCGACAGACGGCGCGTCCCATTCGCCCGTGGCAGCCCTGTCTGCTACCGAGAGTTGGAAAGGCGCATGCGATCGGTCGCAGGCGTCCAGCGATGGCAATTATGCGTAGATTGACTTCTCTCAACCGGAAACGCCGCGCGGGCCTTGCCGCCGCGCTCGCCTTGCTTGTCGCTGCGCCCGCGGCGATCTGGGTCGCGCAGGAGGGGAATTCAGCGCGACTGATGCAGCAGACCGAGGATGCGATAAACGATTTCCTCGATCGCTCGCCCGGCGAACGGTCGGGCACCACTCCGCTGAAGGTGAAGGGTAATCGGGCATTGGGGCCGTCCGTTGCGGCCGCGGGTCGAGTCCCGGCGTCCGCCGGCACTCCCGAACAGCGCGCTCTGGGTAAGATTTTCCCCGAGATACCCGACCTCCCGGCGGAGAACGGTCCGACATCGGTCATCATTCCTGACTCCGCTGGTCCGCCAACCATCGTCACCCCCCCGGGGGCGCCGAACGGTGGGTTTCCCGGCGGACCCGGCACCGGCGGCTACTTCCCCGCACCGCCGCCGAGCGGTGGCGGAACAGGTGGCGGTGGTGGCGGCACCCCCGGCGGTGGTGGCGAAACGCCCACTCCCCCGCCCCCGCCTCCGCCCAGCGCCGTCCCCGAACCGTCGACCTGGATGCTGCTCATCCTCGGCTTCTTCCTGACCGGAGGAACGCTGCGCCGTCGCATCAGGGCGGCCGCGCCGCAGGGCCGTTCCACCGCGTTCTCGTGATCCGTTTTCTCGTCGCGGCCGGAATTGCGCTGTTCGTCGCGGTGGCGGCCTATGCGGCCATCAGCGGCGAACGCGCTGCCGATCCGCCGACGGCTTCCTTAGCTTCGACGCCGGTCGAGGCTCCGCAGGCGCAGGACGTCACGCATGATTTCCCTACTCCGCAGCAGGTCGAACGGGCGAACCAGCGCAAGCTGATGCCGGCGGAGACCGTGTCGCTGCTGAAAGTCCGCGGATCGTTGCACCATGGCGATTTCCGCTGGGACGAAGGCGACGCGCCCGATGGTCCGCTGACGGTGTGGGTCGATCTTCGCCGCCAGATGGCCTCGGTCTTCCGCGCAGGCCACGAAATCGGCACCGCGGTGGTCGTTTACGGCGGACCGGGAATGCCCACGCCCGAGGGAACCTTCCACATCTTGTCGAAGCATCGCGATTATCGGTCGCGATCCTACGATGCCGCCATGCCATACGCCATGTTCATCACCGACGATGGCGTGGCTCTGCATGCAAGCCCGATGGCCGCCGACCATGCGACCCATGGCTGTATAGGCTTGCCCCCCGGCTTCGCAGCCAAGCTGTTCGCGATCGCCCAAAAGGGCGACCGGGTTGTGATCGTCCGCTCCACCTGACGGACCATCCAGATAACCGCAACAGGGCGGAATGGTTAAATCCCCTTAAGCGTTCCTCTGAACCCTCACTTCAGGGCCGACTGGCAGAATTCCTCGCAAGTAGCGGGGAAAGACCATGCGACAGTTCGGCAAGCTTCTGGCAAAGTCCGCACTTCTGGGTGCGGTCCTCACACTTTCAACGGGCGTACAGACCCGGCTCGGCGATTTCGATCAGCGCGTGCTCGCCGTGCATAACGAAGAGCGCGCGCAGATGGGCGTCTCGCCCTTGGCCTGGGACCCCGACCTGGCCGACAATGCGCAAGAATGGGCCGAACATCTGGCCCGGACCGGCCGTTTCGAACACTCGCCCAATCGCGCCGGAGAGCCGCTGGAAGGCGAGAATATCTGGGGCGGGACCGTCGGTGCCTACGCGCCGGAGTCGATGGTGGGCCTGTGGATCGCGGAGAAGCAGGCATTCGTCAAAGGCGTCTTCCCGGCCAACAGCAGGACGGGCCGGGTCCAAGATGTGAGCCATTACACGCAGCTCGTCTGGCAGCAGACCCGCAAGGTCGGATGCGGCATGGCGCGCGGCGAGCGCGAGGAGATCATGGTTTGCCGCTACAGCTCGCCCGGCAACGTGCTGGGCCGGCGTCCGCTGTAATAGTCTCTCCGGTGTAGAAAGCGCGCATTCGGGTAGGCATTCGTCCCCCGAAATCCTATCGCTACGCTCAAGGCGCGGGGCATGGTCCGCTCCGGCGCGTCCACGCGGGAGGAAAGATGAGCGGGCACTGGACATGGCACATGGCGATCGTCGCGGGCCTCACCCTTTCCGCCGCTACGTCCGCAGCCGCCCAGACGACTATCCCGGGCGATCCTCACGCCGATGATCCGGCGGGGATCGTGGCCGACCCCTGCCCCCGTCATCCTGTGCCACAGGGTGCAGAATGGCAGATGTGGAACCTGCACATGCTGACCCGCGATTTCGGCCAGCTGTGCCGCTATCGCGCTGCCAATGCGCAGCTGAGAGAGAGCGGCGCGCCGGTCCGCGTCGTCTTCATGGGCGATTCGATCACCGATAACTGGATCAACCTAGCACCCGCCCTGTTCGAGGATGGCCGCGTGGATCGCGGCATCAGCGGGCAGACCACGCCGCAAATGCTGGTCCGCTTCCGCCAGGACGTGATCGATCTCCATCCCCAGGCGGTACATATCATGGCGGGGACGAACGACATCGCGGGCAACACCGGCGCGGCGACGATCGAGACCGTCCAGGGCAACATCCGCTCCATGGCGGAACTGGCGCGGGCGCACGGTATCGCCGTAATCCTCGCCTCGATCCTGCCAGCCGGTGCGTTTCCTTGGGCTCGAACCAAGCAGCCGGCGCCGGTCATCCGCGAGATGAACGCCTGGCTGAAATCCTACGCCGCCGACAACGGCTTCACCTATGTCGATTATTTCGCGGCGATGGCGACCCCGGCGGGCGCGATGCGGCCGGGCCTGTCGAGCGACGGGGTGCACCCCAACGCGGCGGGCTATGCCGTGATGAAACCGCTCGCTCTCGCCGCAATCGAACGCACGCTCGCCGATCGACCGCCGCTCATTTCCACGCGCCCATCGTCACCTTCAGCCACACCGGCCGATCGGTGAAATTCAGGCCGTAATCGGTCTGGTCGCCGTTCCAGACCCGGTCCATCATCCAATCGCCGGCGGCGTCGAACCGCCCCTCCTCCACCCGCACCACCATGCCGTGCTCCGGCCCGCTTTCGGCCCGGTCGAAGGTGATCCGCACATGGTCGCCGGTAACCAGGAACTCGTCCTGCGAAAGCTGCACGACCAGCGCGCCGCCGACCGGTTCATCGGCCCAGGCGGGCGGTTCCGCCTTCAACCAGGACCATTCCTTTAACCCGAATTGCCATTCGCCGTAGCTGGCGGTCGCGCGCCATTTCCCGAACGTCTTCGACTGCGCCGCCCCATCGTCGGGCTTCGCCACCCCCCACGTTGGACGGGTAAAGGCCAGCCGCGCCCATGCGCCGCCCAACGCCCCGATCGCGGAGTATTTGCGCGCGAAGGCGTCCAGCGTCTGCTCGTCCAGCGCCTTCGCCCCTAGGGGGAAGTTGGAATAGCCGGTCGCATCCATACCGAACGGGATGAAGCCGATCGCTCCCTTCCCCATCGCGGTGTAGAAGTACCGCGCATATTCGCGCGCGTTGCCGATCTCCGGGACGAACAGCGCGTTGTCCGGCCGGGCATAGGCATCGAGATAGGCGACCACGTTCCGGCTGGCACGGTCGTAGATATCGGGCGCGGCAAAATCGATCGCGGGCGCGGCGATCTTCCAGATATCGAGCACGTCCTGTTGCGGCCCGCCACTCGCGACGCCCATCGGATCGGGCGGGTTGAAGGGATCGGAGAGCGCGGCGTTGACGTACATCGGCAGCGGCTTCACCGCCTTCCCCGCCGCCGCGATCGCGCCGATATAGCACGCGGTGTACCAGGTGTTGAAGGCGCGGTCGGCCCGGTCGCCGAACACTTCTGCCCACGTTCCGCGCACCTTCCCCAAACCGGTAACCAGCTCAGCCGGCACCTGCCCCTCGAACAGCGCCTGCGCCCGCGCTCCGAAGTCGCGCGGGTTGCGATAGCTGCCCACTTCGTTCTCGGGTTGGACCATGATGACCGTGTTTTGCGGATCGTGATCGCGCAGATAGGTCATCAGCCGCACGAACGCGCGCTTGTCCGCTTCGCGCGTCGTCTCGAACATCGGCGAGAGGGCATAGTGATCGCCCCCGTCGCGGGTCTTCATCCGTGGGAAGCGCGTATTGTCGAGCTTGACCCAGGCCGGGGTATATCCGGGCGAGGTGTTCTTCCAGGTCGCGAACCACAGCAGCACGATGCGTTTGTCGTGCGTGCGCGCCTCTTCCAGCAAGGTTTTCACGAACGAGAAGTCGAACCGCCCCTCCTCCGGCTCGATCTGCTCCCACGCGATGGGGACCGCGACCGTGTTGGCGTGGATGCGATCGAGCACGGGCCAGACCTGCGGCAAGGCGGCCGCGTAATTGCTCGAATTGTTCACCTGGCCGCCGAGGATGGTGAAAGGCCGGCCATCCACGATCAGCGCGTGGCGACCGTCGCGGGTCTCCAGATGCGGCAAGACTTCGTCGGTTTGCGCGGCGAGCGGCACCGCCATGACCGCCGCCGCGATCCACGCGGATATTGCCCCGATCCCACGCACTGTCTCTCTCCCCCATTCGAGCGCGGTGTTGCCGCCCCCTTGTCATGATCGCATAAACCATGCCGGGATCGAGGGAAACTGCGCCGACATTGACCTCTCGGACCAATGCGAACCACAGGCCGAATGGGATCGGCAGGCCTCGCCCGCCGAATTTCAGATTACTTTCAAAGCGAGTTGAACCACCCACCGCCTTATCGCAAAGGGGGGCGGCGATCATGCGACAGAAGAATTCCTTCGGACCGGCTACGCCCAAGCAGAAGCGCGCGCGGGCCACCTACGATGCGCTGCTTCAGGCTGCGGGCGAGCTGTTGGCCGAGGTCGGCGTGGACCGTATCACGACCAACATGATCTGCGCGCGCGCCGACGTGACGCCGCCCGCGCTGTACCGATATTTCCGCGACAAGGACGCGGTGCTCGAGGCGCTGGGACGGCGGCTGATGGAGCGGCAGAACGACGCGCTGAAGGCGTGGGTTGCGCGCCACGAGCCCGACGGCATCGCATCGTTTCGGGGCAATACCGAGGAGCTGCTGCGCGCAACGCACGAGGTGACGCGCAGCGAACCGGGTGCGATGTGGATTTTGCGCGCCTTGCGGGCCTCGCCGCGGCTGGCGCATATCCGGCTCGAATCGCATCATTACGTCACCGATCTGCTGACCGATGCCTATATCCGCGCGGGCTCTACCCTGCCGCGCGACGAACTCTGGCGGCGGCTGCGGCTGACGGTCGAGATCGGCTTCGCGGTCGACGAGCTCGTCGCGGAAGACGATAGCGTCAGACCCGGCGAGGTGTTCGAGCAGACCGCTAAGCTAATGGGCCGCTGATCCCGGCGTTCGCTAACCGGTCGCCGGCTCCCGGCCAGATCGCGCGGCACGGGCGACGTCACAGCTATCGGTCAGCTGCGATATCCACCGGGTGACGAGATCGACCCCCTCCTTGTGCTCCAGGCTGCGACCGACCTCGGGCATCATCTCGCCCGGATCGGTGCTTTCGAGGCGATAGGTCAGGATGGACTGATGCGGTTCTCCGGGGAGGATGTCGAAATCGCGCCCCCCGGTCCCACGCCCGGCGGCCACCGAGGGCTTGCACACCCCCCATTTGCGCAGATCGGTCACCTCGCTCGCCAGCCACAGCCCGGAAACCCGCGCCGGGCCGGTCTCGCTGTGACAATGGCTGCAGTTGATATCGAGATAGGACCGCGCACGATCGCCGATCGGCAGCGAGCTATCGTCCCACTTCGCATTGTGCGGCACGTTCTCCATGCCCGGCACGCCCTTCAGATAACCCAGCTTCACCAGTCGCCGGAGCTGGTTGATCTCCCCTCCGGGCCCCTCGAAATCGCGATTGAGATGCCGCGCCTTCAGCCCGATCGGATGGATCGCGCGATCCTCGTAATTGCTGGCGTGGCACCCGGCGCACTGGTTCGCGTTGGGCACCGAATAGGTGAAGCGCTTGCTGTCGCTATAGCTCTTGATGGTGAGCGGAACGTCGGCCCCCGCGCGTTGCAGCGTCGCCTCCGTCTGGTCCGAGTTCCAGACATAAGGCAGCGCGGCCCAGCCATCGGCCCGGCGGACCAGCAGCCGGGTCTCGATCATCCGGACATGGCCGATGTCGAGCCCGTCGGTGCCGGACTGGTACATCGCGGGCGTCATCTTGAGCACGGTGTCGCTTTCGCCGGGCCGATCGCTGGCGGGCACCGTATAGTAGAACGTCTTGGTAATGATGGTGCCGACGGGAAAGTCGAATGCCTGTTGCGGCTCGTACTGCGCGGCGACGTTCGCCGGCATCCAGATGGTGCGCCATTTCTGCGCGTAATCGCTGAACAGCGGCGAGTTCAGCTCGTAGGTGACCATGCCCTCGTGCGGCGTGATCTTCCCGTCCGCCACCGTGAACAATCCCCACTCCGACAGCTTCTCGGGATTGTCGGTCGCGTGGAACGTCACCTCCTTTGGCGCCGCGGACGAGCAGGCACTCAGGAGCAGAACGACAAGGGCGAGGAGGACGGGTCTGATCATGGGCGTAATCTTCAGCCTGAGGTGGTCATTTTCGATGGCAAGGTGATTTTCGGCAACCGGCTCGCCGGGGCGCAGTTCGCTGTCTTCACGATATGCGGATTGGCGAGCTTGTTCGGGCCGTCGGCATCGAGCAGCTGCGCATCTCCGTTGTCGACGCAGATACCGGTGCTCGCCTTGTCCGGATTGGCGAACCCATCCCAGATCACCGCGGGCAGCGCGCCGCCGACGGCCTGCTTCAGACCCGCATAGG
The DNA here is from genome assembly GCF_022576075.2 of Erythrobacter sp. LQ02-29. Taxonomy (NCBI): domain Bacteria; kingdom Pseudomonadati; phylum Pseudomonadota; class Alphaproteobacteria; order Sphingomonadales; family Erythrobacteraceae; genus Erythrobacter; species Erythrobacter sp. LQ02-29. The sequence continues at coordinate 2,556,208 of NZ_JANCNT010000001.1, forward strand.
CCTTGCCCGGATTGGTCCCGCCTCCGGAGAAGGTGTTGCCGGTGACGTAGATGTTTTCGGGATAGGGATCGTAGGCCTTGGCCAGCCCCCGATCGGCGAAACCGGTCGAGTAATAGCTGGAGATGATGACGTTCGCGGTGTTGTTGTCGGCGATACGGTTGTCGAAGATTTCGACCTCGTCGTTCGAGTTCACGATCACGCCCGATCCGGGCGGAACGGAGCTGACCGCGCTTCCGGGGGCCGCGAAATTGGCGTGGTTGTTGGCGACCACTTCGTTGTCGTGAACGCGCGTCCTGGCACCGGGCACCGGAAGATCGGGCATGTTGAAGACCAGGATGCCACCGGAATTGTTCGTTGTCTTGTTGCCGTAAACATCGGCGTTGCTGGTGTTCTCGATCTCGATCCCGGCGACATTGCCCTCGGCGATATTGTTGCGCACGATGACGTTGTTCGACTGGCCGACATAGATCCCCGCGTCGGAGGCACCGCGCACGACCGAATTCTCGATCAGCACGTTTTCGACCTGTACGGGATAGAGCCCGTAGGCCCCGTTCTTCGCCGACGGCTCCCCGGTCCACTCGGCGCGAACCCGGCGGATCACGGCGTTCTTCGTCCCGTTGATTTTCAGTGCATCGCCCTTGGTGTCCTCGATCGCCAGGTCTTCGAGCGTGAAGTCGTCACCGGTGACGGTCAGCCCTTCCGCGCCCGACGTCTGGTCGGCAAAGGAAAGGATCGTCTTGTCCATCCCCTCGCCCCGCAAGGTCACGTCGTTGCCGCTAAGGCTCAGACTGCGTTTCAGCCGATACTTGCCGGCGGGGATCTCGATCACGTCGCCCGCCTTTGCGTCCAAAAGCTGTTCCTGCAGCCGCTGCTCGAACTCGGGATCGTCGACGAAGCCGTCTGCGTCGGTCGGCGGGCTGGAATTGCAGGCCGCCAGGCTGAGCGCCGCCAGCGCGGCCACGACAAGATGTTTCAGTTGCATGCTGATCTCTCTCCGGTTGAGCGATGCCATCAATACGATGCGCTGAGGGAAATGCCGTAGAACCTGGGCTTGTCCAGGCGAACATAGGGCGTTTGGAAGGTCCCCGCACTTAACGTGCCGAGCGTGCGGACCTTCTGGTCGTCCAGCAGGTTCTCGACGAACAGGGCGATCTGGTAACGATCGCCGGGCGAACGCCAGCCGACGCGCGCGTTGATGAGGTTGCGCGGTTCGTCGAGTTCGTCGAACACGTCGGGCCGCACCAGATTGCTGATCGACGCATATTTGTCGCGCGTCGCATCGTTCAGCCGACCCCTTCCCGTATAGCTGTAGCTGGCATCGGCGAAGATGGCGGAGGTGTTCGCGAGTTCGTGATCGTAATGCGCGCCCAGCACCGCGGTGAGTTCCGGCGCGCCGGTCGGCTGACCCGAAATGTCTATCCCACGTTCGATACGCGTGACCCAGCGTGAGTCCAGATAGCTCGCGATCGCCGAAAGGGTCAGATCGTTGCTGACCCGGAACTGCGTCTCCAGATCGATGCCCCAGGCATCGGAATCACCCGAACGGGTGACGTACATCGGCAGGCACAGCCCTTCGGTGCAGGTGTTGTCGTCCTCCAGGCTGATCGACTGGCGGTTTTTGTACTTGAAGTAGAAAGCCGAGCCATTGAACCGCAGTCGGCGACCGAGCAGTTCGGATTTGAACCCGGCCTCGTAGTTCCAGACGTTCTCCGGCTCGAAGAAGGAATTGATCTCCGTGCTGTTAAAGCCGCCCGCCTTGTACCCGCGCGCGGCGGACGCATAGACGAGCAGGTCCTCGCGCGGCTCGTATTCGATCACGAAACGCGGGCTGACATCGTCGAAGCTTTCGTCGCGCGTGACCCGCGCCCCCTCCAGCGCGCCCTCGTCGAAGATGATGTCGCCGATCAATGCATCGTAGAAGGTCGCGACGCTAATGTCGGCGCCATCCGGGAAAACGGGATCGCTTCCGATCGCGGCCAGAACACCATTGTAGAGCGCGCCGGGTGCCGTAATCGCCTCCAGACCAGCCGAGATGAACCGTCCGTTGAGCCAAGTGAAACGCTTGTCGTCATGGGTGTAGCGGATGCCCGCGGTCAGCCGCAGATCGTCGGTCAGGCTGTAGGTCGCATCGCCATAGACCGCGTAGCTGTTGTTGCGCGCGAAATTGTTCATGTCCTCTTCGAAGGTCAGCCCGAGCACCGGCAGGCCCTGTCCCTGCAGGATCGTGAACAGCGGCAGGCCGGCGAGGCGATTGAGGACGTTGTCGACGGAATCGGTCAGGAACGTGACCGCGCTGGTCTGCTCCGCGTCCTCCCAGAAATAGCTCGCGCCGAGCAGCAAGGTCAGTCGCTCGCCCTCGTAGGAACCCCGGAATTCCTGGTAGAAGCTCTCATTGTGCTCGATATTCTCGGTATCGAAATAGCGTGTGGGATCGGCGGTGCCGTCCTCGTCCTCCCGATTGTGCGTCTCGAAGGTCTTGTAGGCGCTGATGCTGGTCAGCGTCAGATCGCCCAGCCGGTGATTGGCGGTCAGGGTGACGCCATCCAGATTGCGGGTTTCGCGATCGTTTATAACATCGTTGGAGAACGGCCCGAAGGGATCCTGGCTGAGCGCATAGGGGCTGATCCCGACCGCGGTCGGCCCGTCCTTGTCGGTGTCGTCGTGATCGTAGGTGAGATAGACATCGGTATCGACCGTGGGCGTCCAGCCGAACGCGATCCGTCCGGAGATATTCCCCTCCCGCTCGCGGTCTTCGCCCGTCAGCGCGTCGGTCAGATAGCCGTCGCGGTGGTTGTAGGAGCCGTTGAGACGCACCGCCAGCGTATCGGTCAGGGGCAGGTTGCCGGTCGCATCGATGCGGACCTGATCGTAATTGCCGTATTGTACCGTGCCGAACGCCTCGACGCGCTGGCTCGGCTTGTTGGTCGTGATGGAGATCGCGCCGGCCGAGGTGTTGCGACCGAACAGCGTGCCCTGCGGCCCCTTCAGCACCTCGACCCGCTCGACATCGTTGAAAAAGATCAGCGAGGCACCGGTGCGCGCGGAATAGACGTTGTCGATGAAGATACCGACCGATGGCTCGGTGCCGATGCCGAAATCGTCAGTGACCACGCCGCGAATGGAAAAGCGCGGCTGCGTGACGGAGGTATCGTTGATCTCCAGCCCGGGCGTGAACGCATCCAGATCGCCCACCGTCTGCGCATTCAGCGCCGCGATCGCCTCGGCATCGAAGGCGCGCACGCTGATCGGCACGTCCTGTAATGACTGCTCGCGGCGCTGGGCGGTGACGACGATCTCGTTGAGCTCGACCCGCCGTGCTTCCTCAGGCTGTCGCTCGTCGACCGGCGCGGTCGTCTGCGCGCTTGCGGGGGCCACCCAGATCGCTTGGGTGCCCAAGAGAAGCGACAGCCTGACCAGGTTTCTCATATTCTCCGCCCCCACAATTAGATAGTGTAAACTATCTTTTTAGGACGCGGCGCGCAAGCACGCTCGAGCAAGCGCTCTATAACCCAGGGTAACACCGGGTTGGAGGGGCACGATGGAGGGACGCTCCAACCCAAGCCGGATCGTGATAGAGCGCAGAAAGCCGTGAGCGCAGCGACACCGGCCAGGCAGCCTAGCGAAAGCCGAGCCGTCGAATTCGTAGAGGTATCGAAAATGGTAGCGGAGGAGGGACTTGAACCCCCGACACGCGGATTATGATTCCGCTGCTCTAACCACCTGAGCTACTCCGCCCCACAGGGCCGCGCCCGGCGCATATGCCGGGGCAAGGCGGCGCGTTTATCGGCGCACCCGCCCCCGGTCAACCGCGAAACGACCAGCGTTTCACGAACTCCCACGGTCCGCCGCGATAGATGTGGAGTTCCAGGCCGGTAAAGCCGAAGCGGTGGCGTTCGTAACTGCCATCCAGCTCGCGCTGCAATGCCTTCGCCGCGTTCGGCTCGACCTTGTTCTGCACGGTAATATGCAGGCGCGGCTTGTGCTGGTCCTGTTTCGTCAGCGCGCCGTGAAACCGCTCCGCGATCCGTTCGCGCACCTCGAGCATCCTCGGGCTGCGGATATCGATCGCCGTGCCGCGACCCAGGTTCATCAGCCCGCCCAGTTCGGCCTCGGGCGGCGCGGTGTCGGCGGCGATCTGGGGCAGCACGGTCTTGAGTTCGTCGAACAGCGTCGGCGCGAAGGCGTGGAACAGCGTCACATGCGCCTTCAGGTGGTTGCGCTCGGCGGGAAAATGCGCCTGTCGCAACCGATCAGCCCAGGCAAAAATTTCGCCCGGCAGCGCCGCGGTCACGATGAACGGGTCGCTCACATCTCCCCGCGCGCTTTGCGAATCCTGTACCATTTCTGCACGTTCGCATTGTGCTCTTCGAGCGTCTTGGCGAATACGTGCCCGCCGGTCCCGTCCGCCACCATGTAGACCGCATCGGTCGGTGCGGGGTTCAGCACCGCTTCGATCGAGGCGCGGCCGGGATTGGTGATCGGCCCCTTCGGCAGGCCGGTCATGCTATAGGTGTTGTACCCGTTGACCGCCCTAATTTCCGAACGCTCGATCCGGCGGCCCAGCGGTTTGCCCTTGGTGATCGGGTAGATCAGCGTCGGATCGGCCTGCAGCCGCATCCCGTCCTTCAGCCGGTTTGAATAGAGCCCGGCGACCATGCGCCGCTCCTTCGGCAAGCCCGTTTCCTTCTCCACGATCGAGGCGAGCGTCACCGCGTCCTGAATATTGTCGACCGCGATACCCGGTTTGCGCCGGGGCCAGGCTTCGGCGAGGAAGGTCTTCATGCCCGCCTGCATCCGCGCCAGCACGGCCGCTCGCGGCTCGCCACGCTCGAAATCGTAGGTCGCGGGCAGCACCGAGCCTTCCTTGGGCACGGAAATCTTGCCGGTCAGCAGCGGCTCGGCCATCAGCCGCTCGTAGACCATGATCGACGGCATCCCTTCCGGGATGGCGACAAAGCGGCGGATCACCTCGCCATGCTGGAACGTGTCGAGGATCTGCGCAGGGCTCGCACCGGCGGGCAGCGCGAATTCCCCCGCCTTGACCGGATCGCCGCTGCCGAGAAACTTCGCCCGCACCAGGAACCGGTCGGCGGACGCGATCAGGCCGTCATCCTCCAGTTCGTGCGCGACGGAGGTCAGCGTCGCGCCGGAGGGCACGATGAAGAAGGTTTCCTTCTCTACCTTGCTCGACCCGTACCAGCCCCAGGCGAACCAGATCAGCGCGGCGCCGACGACCGCGACGACGAGGGCAATCGCCAGCGGAACGATGCGGCGCATGTCAGTCGACCTTGCGCATCACCAGGCTGGCATTGGTCCCGCCGAAGCCGAAGCTGTTGTTGAGGACGGCGTTCACTTCGCGCTTCTTCGCGGTGTGCGGCACCAGGTCGACGCCTTCGGTCCCCTCGTCCGGGTTGTCGAGATTGAGTGTGGGCGGAACCACCCCGTCGCGCATGGCGAGCAGGCAGAAGATCGCCTCTACCGCGCCCGCGCCGCCCAGCAGGTGGCCGATCGCCGATTTGGTGCTCGACATGCTCGCGCCGCCCAGATCGTCGCCCAGCACGCGCTTCACCGCAGCCAGTTCGATCGTGTCGGCCATGGTGCTGGTGCCGTGCGCGTTGACGTAGTCGATATCGCCAGGCTCCAGCCCCGCCTTCTTCAGCGCCATGCGCATGGCGAGCTCCGCGCCCTTCCCTTCCGGATGTGGCGCGGTAACGTGGTAGGCATCGCCCGAAAGGCCGTAGCCCACGACTTCGCCGTAGATCTTCGCACCGCGCGCCTTGGCGTGTTCGTATTCCTCGAGCACGACGACACCCGCGCCCTCACCCATGACGAATCCCTCGCGGTCCCGGTCGTAGGGGCGGCTCGCCTCGGTCGGGCGGTCGTTATAGCCGGTGTTGAGCGCGCGGGCCTGTGCAAAGCCGGCGACGCCCAGCGGATTGATGGTGCCTTCCGCACCGCCCGCCAGCATTACGTCGGCATCGCCATCCTTGATCATGCGCGCGGCATCGCCAATCGAATGCGCGCCGGTGGAGCAAGCCGTTACTACCGCGTGATTGGGCCCCATCAGTCCGTATTTGATCGAAACCTGGCCCGAAACGAGGTTGATCAGTCGCCCGTGGACGAAGTGCGGACTGACCCGGCCCGGCCCGCGCTCGTGCAGCACGATCGATTCGCTTTCGATCCCCGGCAGCCCGCCGATGCCCGATCCGATCGAGCAACCGGCGCGCTCCTTCTCGGCGTCGCTCATCTCGGTGAGTCCGGCATCTTCCAGCGCCTGGCCGGCGGCGTCGATGCCGTAGACGATGAACGGATCGACCTGCCGCTGCACCTTGTGATCCACGCGCTTGCCCGGATCGAAGCCCCATTCGTGATCGGCCGGCTTCACCTCGCAGGCGATCTGGCACTTCTGATCGCTTGCATCGAAGCGCGTGATCGGCCCCGCGCCGCTCTTGCTGGCGATCAGGTTCGCCCAGGTGGTTTCCACATCGGCTCCCAGCGGGGTGACGAGGCCGAGCCCGGTAACGACTACGCGGCGCATGGTGTTCTCCATTCGGAAATTCGTCTCAAAAGAAAACAGGCCCAGCCCGCCGGGGCTGAGCCTGCATGACCCTGGCGGGCTTCGCGAGCCTGGAGGCCTTAGCCCTTGTGCTCGTCGATATACTTGGTCGCATCGCCGACGGTGGTGATCTTCTCGGCCGCGTCGTCGGGGATCTCGATCCCGAATTCGTTTTCGAAGGTCATCACCAGCTCGACGATGTCGAGGCTGTCGGCGCCCAGATCGTCGATGAAGCTGGCATCCTGGGTAACCTTGTCGGCTTCCACGCCGAGATGCTCGACGACGATCTTCTGCACGCGTTCGGCGGTATCGCTCATTTGTGTCCCTCTCATCTGGGGTTATCGAATTGCTTTCGCCCTAATGAACGGTCGGGCGCAGCGCAAGTGCCCGATCACTCCCCCGCGCGGTCGACGCGGGTGGTTTCGCCGGGCGCGGTCTTGGGCGGTTCGACGGTGCGGATATGCACGTCGCGCAGCTGGCGCGGGCTGACGGCGCTGGGCGCGCCCATCATTAGGTCCTGCGCCCGCTGGTTGAGCGGGAAGGCGATGACCTCGCGGATGTTGGGCTCGTCCGCCAGCAGCATCACGATGCGGTCGATCCCCGGCGCGGAGCCGCCGTGCGGCGGTGCGCCCAGCTTGAACGCCTCGATCATGCCGGAGAAATTCGCGTCGACGTCTTCCTTCGAATAGCCCGCGATCTCGAACGCCTTGTACATGATTTCCGGGCGATGGTTCCGGATCGCGCCCGAGCTCAGTTCATAACCGTTGCAGACGATGTCGTACTGCCAGGCCAGGATATCGAGCGGATCCTTGCTCTCCAGCGCCTCCATCTCGCCCTGCGGCATCGAGAAGGGGTTGTGGCTGAAATCGACCTTCTTGAGGTCCTCGTCATATTCGAACATCGGGAAATCGACGATCCAGCAGAACTTGAAGCAGCCCTGCTCGATCAGACCCAGCTCCTCACCCACACGAGTCCGTGCGGCACCGGCCAGCTTGGCCGCGTCCTTTTCCTTACCCGCGGCGAAGAACAGGCCGTCGTTTTCGCCCAGCCCGAGTTCGGCGTAGAGCTTCTCCATGCCCTCGGTCCCGTGGTTCTTGGCGATCGGGCCGCCGAACTCACCGCCCTTGCGGGTGACATAGCCCAGACCCGCGAAGCCTTCGTGGCGCGCCCAATCGTTCATGTCGTCGAAGAACTTGCGGCTCTTCTCGTGCGTGTTCGGTGCCGGGATCACGCGCACGCGGCCGCCGCCGCCCACGATCTTCTCGAACAGGCCGAAACCGGAACTGGTGAAGTGCTCGGTAACGTCGCTGATTTCCAGCGGGTTGCGCAGGTCCGGCTTGTCGCTGCCATACTTCAGCATCGCTTCGGCATAGGGGATGCGCGGAAATTCGCCCGCGGGCGTCACGCTCTTGCCGTTCGAGAACTCCTCGAACACGCCGGCCAGCACCGGCTCGATCGCCTGGAACACGTCTTCCTGCGTGACGAAGCTCATCTCGAAATCGAGCTGGTAGAACTCCGGGCTGCGGTCGGCGCGCAGGTCTTCGTCGCGAAAGCACGGCGCGATCTGGAAATAGCGGTCGAAGCCCGCGACCATCAGCAGCTGCTTGAACATCTGCGGGGCCTGCGGCAGCGCATAGAAGGTGCCGGGATGCAGGCGGCTGGGCACGATATAGTCGCGCGCGCCCTCCGGGCTGGAGGCGGCCAGGATCGGGGTCTGGAACTCGGTGAAGCCCTGGTCCTGCATCCGGCGGCGCAGGCTGGAGATCACGTTGCTGCGCAGCATGATGTTCGCATGCATGGTCTCACGGCGCAGATCGACGAAGCGATATTTGAGGCGAATGTCTTCGGGATATTCCTGCTCCCCCGCGACCGGCAGCGGCAGCTCGTCCGCCTTCGACTGCACGGTGCACTCGCGCGCGAACACCTCGATCGCGCCGGTCGGCAGGTTGGCATTGACCGTACCCTCACTGCGCGCCTTCACCTCGCCATCGATGGTGACGACGCTTTCCAGCTTCAGCGAATCGAGCAGCTCCAGCGCCGGGCTGTCCTCGTCCGCCACGATCTGCGTCATGCCGTAATGATCGCGCAGGTCCACGAACAGCACGCCGCCATGGTCGCGCTTGCGGTGGATCCAGCCCGACAGGCGCACGGTGGACCCGACATCGTCTTTCGTCAGCTGGGCGCAGGTGTGGGTGCGATAGGCATGCATTGTATTGTTCGCTTTCCAATTCGGCAGGGATCGCGCTAAGGGCGCGCGTGGTTCGCGGGCGGCCCCCTTTCGGCTGTGCGCGCGCTAACAGGCCATGCGCCCCGCTTTGTCAAGCGAGGGCGAGCGCCGAGGGCGGTACTCCGCCCGAACAGCCAAAGAAAGACATCATGAAAATCCACGACCTTATCACCGATACCGAGACCCTCGCCGCGCTGTGCGAGCGGCTCGCCAAATCCGACTTCGTCTGCGTCGATACCGAATTCATGCGCGAGAACACCTACTGGCCGGAACTGTGCCTGGTGCAGCTCGGCAATGATCAGGAAGCCGCCGCGGTCGATCCGCTGGCCGACGGGATCGACCTGACCCCGATGCTGGACCTCCTCACCGACAACGAGGACGTGCTGAAGATATTCCACGCCGGCGGGCAGGATGTCGAGATCATCTACAACCTTACCGGCAAGACCCCGCACCCGATCTTCGACACGCAGATCGCGATGATGGCGGTCAGCCAGAGCGAGCAGATCGGCTACGCCAATATGGTCGAAAGCTGGCTGAACAAGACGATCGACAAGGGCGCGCGCTTCACCGACTGGAGCCGTCGCCCGCTGACCGACCGGCAGATCGAATACGCCATCGGCGACGTCACCTACCTGGCGCAGATCTTCCCCAAGATCCTGAAGAAGCTGATCAAGACCGGGCGCGGTGCCTGGCTCGACGCGGAAATGGAAAAGCTCGCCGATCCGGCGAATTACGAGAACGATCCGAGCCTTGCGTGGAAGCGGATCCGTTCGCCCGGGCGCAATGCGCAGGTGCTGGGCCGGCTGAAGGCGCTGGCGGCGTGGCGCGAGGGCGAGGCGAAGCACAAGAACATCCCGCGCGGCCGCATCATGCGCGACGAGACGCTGGCGGACATCGCCAGCCATCCACCCAAGAAACAGGCCGATCTCGCCAAGGTGCGCGGCCTGTCCAATGCGTGGAAGGACAACGATATCGGCAAGCGGCTGCTGAAGGTGATCGAAGACGCCGAGCCGCTGCCGAAGTCCGAAATGCCCGAGAAGCCGAAGCGCGGCGCGCCGCTGGGCAAGGAAGGGGCGCTGGTCGCCGACCTGCTTAAGCTGCTGCTGAAGATCCGCAGCCGCGAGATCGACATCGCCGCGCGCCTGCTGACCCGCAGCGACGAGATGGAAGCGCTGGCCGCGGGCGTGCGCGACCTGCCGGTGCTGAAGGGCTGGCGGTACGAAACCTTCGGGAAGGACGCGCTCGACCTGGTCGAGGGCAAGCTCGGCTTCGCGGTCGAGGACGGGCGGCTGAAGATGACGCATATGGACGAGCGCAGCGAACCCGCCATGGCGGACATGGCGGATCAGGCGGCGGAGTGAGCACCTATCTGCCCACGATCAAGCAGCTGCAATATCTCATCGCGCTGCACGAGCACGGGCATTTCGGCCGCGCGGCGGAGGCGAGCTTCGTTTCGCAATCGACCCTGTCGGCCGGTATCCGCGAGCTGGAATCGCTGCTGGGCGTCACGCTGGTGGAGCGCAGCCGGCGCGTGGTCCGCTTCACCCCGCTAGGCAACCAAGTGGTGGAAAAGGCTCATCGCCTGCTGCGCGAGGCGGAGGAGCTGACCGACATCGTCCAGGCGGCGGGCAAACCGCTGACCGGCACCGTGCGGATGAGCGTGATCCCCACCATCGCGCCGTTCCTGTTGCCGCGCATCCTGCCCCGCCTGCGCAAGGACCGCCCCGAACTGAAACTGTTCCTGCGCGAGGAAACCAGCGCCGACGCGATCGAATCGCTGCATCACGGGCGCAGCGACTGCGTGCTGCTCGCCCTCCCCTTCCCCACCGGCGAGGTGGAGCAGGAGCATATCGCGAACGACCGGCTGTTCGTGGCCTTCCCCGAAGGCGATCCACGCGATCCGCCCGCCGAGATCAAGCCTGCGATGATCGACGAGGGGCGCCTGCTGCTGCTGGAAGACGGCCATTGCCTGAAGGATCACGCGCTGGCTGCCTGCAACCGCCCCGAACTGCGCGCCAGCGCGGCGATGATCGGGACCAGCCTGCACACGCTGGTGCAGATGGTGGACAACGATCTGGGCCTCACCATGCTGCCCGAGATGGCGCTGGATGCTGGTATCCTGAACGGCACCCACGTCGTCGCCCGCCCGATCAAGTCGGACGCGCCCGACCGCGAAATCGCGCTGGTCTGGCGCAAGAACTCCCCCCGCGGCGACGAATTCCGCCTGCTGGCCGAGGAACTGCGCAAGGGGTAGTGTCCCCGGATAGCCGGGCACCGTAGCGCATCTTCTCTCTGCCGCGCGCTGCAGGGGTCTCGAAGGAGACGGGATGAAGGATCGGAATACCTCCAGGGCTGATCGCCATGGTCTTTGGCTGGACCTCGCGATGGTGGTGCTGATGATAGCGGCCTTCGGCTGGCTTGCGTTTGGCCCCGGCTTCGCATTCGCTACGAGCGGAATTGGAGCCCTGCTGGCATTCCCATTCGCGATCGGGGCACTTTACGCCCGGCGCATGTACACTGCCGACGACTACCCACTCACGGGCTGCCTCATCATCCCTGTGGCGCTGCTCGTGGCTATTCTTGCAATCGTCTGGCTCGGTGGGTTCGAGGGGTTGATTTGCATCGCGATGATCCTCCCACTCTGGATTGTGGGCGGTGCGGGCGGTGCCTTTGCCGTCTATCTCTTGAAATATACGGCAGGCGGAAGCGATGGGGACAGTGGTGGCGCGCGCCTGAATTCCGTGGGGCTCGCGCTGGTACCCTTTGCCATTATCTGGGCGGAAATGGCCGCCCCCGCGCCATGGAAAGATCGCATCGTGTCCCGCTCCATCGACATCGATGCACCGCCCTCCGAAATTTGGCCCTATCTGGTCGAGATACCCGATATCGCCGAAAACGAAGGGCGGCGGACATTCACCCACGATCTGCTGGGGGTCGCGCGACCGCGGGAAGCGCGGCTTGTGCACCGCGCGGGACTGTTGGTCCGCAAGGCACGCTGGGGGCGCGATATCCGCTTCGAGGAGATCGTGACCAAGGTGGTGCCCGGGCGAAGCATCGCATGGCGCTTCGCCTTCCCCGACGATTCGATACAGCGCTATACGGATCGCCATATCGCCCCCGATGGACCGATACTCAAACTGGTCGGCGGGGGTTATGACTTGCACCCGCGAGAGAACGGGTCGACACGGGTGATATTGTCGACACACTATCGGATGCGCTCGCGCCTGGGCTGGTATCTGGGATGGTGGGGCGAACGCACCCTGGGCGACATCGAAGAAAACGTTCTTGCGATCATTCGCGATCGGTCCGGAAACGTCACCGATAGGCGCTCGTAGGGCGCGCTGCCCGGCGGGACCGGTTTCCTACCCCGCCCCGGGACGATAAACCCGGCAATATGTCGTGTTCGACCATATGGTTAGCCCGCAGGACGGAAGATGACTCTTCCGCTAAGGAAACCGGCATCAAATGCAGGAAATCTCTCGCCTTTCAGCCCCGCCGAAGTTTTGCAAAAACCCCGTTCGGTGTTCCATCCTCAGTCCATGTGCCTGAGGCCGACGCGCAGGTAATCCCATCCAGTCACGAGCGTCAGGACCGCCGCCGCCCACAGGCAGGCAAGGCCGGTCAAGTGAATCCACTGGTCCGCCAGCTGCCCGCATTGTTCGTAAACCGACTGGCACGGAATGCCCTCCACCGCACCGCCCAGGATCAGCGCGCCGAGCGAGATCAGCTGGAACGCCGTCTTCCATTTCGCCAGCCGCGAGACCGGCACGGACACTTGCAGTCCGCCGAGAAATTCGCGCAGGCCCGACACCGCGATCTCGCGCACCAGGATCACCAGCCCGGCGATCACATGCATGTCGCCGACGAACGGCCCGCGCAGGAACCCTTGCGCCGTCAGCACCAGGATCACCGCCGCCACCATGATCTTGTCCGCGATCGGATCGAGGAAGATGCCCAGCTTCGACACCGCCCCCTGCGCCCGTGCGAGATAGCCATCGAGATAATCGGTCAGGCCGATCACGCAGTAGAGGACGAATCCCACCACGTAACCGAACTGCCAGTTCGGCCACCACAGGAAGAAGGCGAGCAGGGGCACGCCCAGGATGCGCGACAGGGTCAATATGTTGGGCAGCGTCAGCATTGCGCCTTGCGCCCTAGCGACAAAGGCGGCGCGGAAAAAGCGCCTTCGCCCTTTGTTTCCTTTCCGGCCGCTGGCATAGACGCCGCGAACGCGATGTCTCGCGGACCGGAGAGTACATGACCACATCGACGCATATCCTGCGCCGCCGGCGGTTCCTGCCGCTGTTCGTGACCCAGCTGTTCAACGCCTTCAACGACAACCTTTTCAAGACCGCGATGGTGCTGTTCGTGGTCTATTCGATCTACAACTCCGAAGCGAAGGAGGCGATGTTCAGCGCCGTCGCATCCGGCGTGTTCATCCTGCCGTTCTTCCTCCTGTCTGCCGTCGCGGGGCAGTTGGCCGACATGCGCGACAAGGCGCGGATCATCCGCATCATCAAAGCGTGCGAAATCGGCATCATGACCGTCGGCGGGCTCGGCCTCGTCATCGCGTGGCAGGATGTCGAATGCGCGGCGGCGGTCGGCCAATGCTTCGTCGCGCCCCATTCGTTGATAGCGGACGCGGCGATCCCGCTGCTGCTCGCCGCCCTGCTCGCCATGGGGGTGCATTCGACTTTCTTCGGCCCGATCAAATACGCGATCCTGCCCCAGCATCTGGAATCGGACGAGGTGCTGGCGGGCACCGGCTGGGTCGAGGCCGGGACCTATATGGCGATCCTGGTGGGCACGATCCTGGCCGGGTGGATCCCCGTCGAAATCGCCGCGCTGGTGGTATTCTGCACGGCAGTGCTGGGATATCTGGTGTCGCGCCAGGTTCCGCCCGCACCTGCACAAGGGGAAGTCGAGCCGATCGACCTCAATATCCTGCGCTCCTCCGTTACCGTAGTGCGCAACACCATGCACGACCGGCGCGTCTATTACGCGATCCTCGCCATCAGCTTCTTCTGGACCATCGGGGCGGTGCTGATCATCCAGTTCCCGCCGCTGGCCAAGAACGTGCTCACCGCGAGCAAGGAGGTCGCGAGCCTGTTCCTCGTCATCTTCTCCGTCGGGGTGGCGATCGGTTCGGTCGCGGTCAACGCGTTGCTGAAGGGGCGGGTTTCGGCGCGCTATTCGCCCGCAGCGGTGGTCGTGATGGGTCTGTTCGTGGTGGCGTTCTACTTCGTCTGCCGCGCGTGGACCCCGGTTCCGGCGGGCGAACTAATGGACGTGCCGCACTTCATCGGCGTTCCCATGGCGATTCCGCTCCTGCTCTGCCTGCTGGGTATAGCCATCGCGGGGGGGATGTTCGTGGTCCCGCTCTACGCCTTCCTGACGACTTTCGTGCCCAAGACGCAGACGGCCCGGACGATCGCGGCCAACAATATCGTGAATTCGGGGGCGATGGTGGCGGGGGCCCTGCTCGCCACCGGGCTGAGCGCCGCGCGCGTGGCGATCGTCGATCAGTTGCTGCTGAGCGCCGCGATGTGCCTGATCTCGTGCTGGCTCGCCCGGCGCCTGCTCGCGACCGAACGCGCGGCGGAACTAGGTTAGAAGATCAATGCCAGCATCGCCGCGAGCGTCGCGAAATAGGTGGTGGCGAAACCGCGCACATCGGATGCGTTCAGTGCCCAGCGGCTGCGCGGCGGCTCCGGCTCGGCATCTGCGCGAATATGCGGGGGCAAGCTCGCGCGGAAGGGGTGGCGAGCGGTTTCGTCGGTCAGAACAAGGGCGCGTCTCATGGATGATGGCCTTAACCCTTTCTTTACCATTCGCCACCGCGACCGCCGGTTTGTCCGACAGCGGGACGAATGGATCATTTCGCGGATCGCGCCGGAACCGGCGGGCATGAAAGGAAGCGCCATTGTTTCCACCCCGACAAAACGGTAGCTGCTTCGCATGACCGACACCCCCTCTCCCCAAGCCGCGCGCCTGCTGGTCGATTGCCTGCTCGAGCAAGGCTGCGACCGTATCTTCACCGTCCCGGGCGAGAGCTTTCTCCCGGTGCTCGACGCGCTGCACGACACGCCGGCGATCGATCTCGTGACCTGTCGGCAGGAAGGCGGCGTCGCGTTCATGGCGTGCGCCGACGGCACGATGACCGGGCGGCCGGGCGTCGCGTTCGTGACGCGCGGCCCGGGCGCCACCAATGCCAGCATCGGCGTGCATGTCGCGCAGCAGGATTCGCAGCCGATGATCCTGTTCGTCGGCGATGTGGCGCGCGGCATGCGGGGGCGTGAGGGGTTTCAGGAAATCGACTTCCCCGCCTTCTTCGCGCCGATCGCCAAGTGGGCGGCCCGGATCGAGGATGCCGACCGCATTCCCGAATTCATCGCGCGAGCCTACGCCACCGCGATTTCGGGTCGCCCCGGTCCGGTGGTGCTGGCGCTGCCCGAAGACATGCTGTTCGACGCGACGCAGGCGAGCCCGCGCCCTCGTGTCGAGCGCCCGGCGCAGGCCCCATGCCCCGATGCGATGCAGGCGATGATGGCGATGCTCGACGACGCGGTCTCGCCCGTCGCCATTATCGGGGGTGCTGGCTGGAACGCGAAAGCGCGCGACTATTTCCAGATGTTCGCGGAACGGCTGGGCCTGCCGGTCGCAACCGCCTTCCGCCGACAGGACGCGATCAGCCCCACCAGTCGCGTCTATGCCGGCAATCTGGGCTATGGTCCCAACCCGGCGCTGATCTCGCGCGTGAAGGAGGCGGATCTGATCCTGGCAATCGGCGCGCGCCTGGGTGAGGCCACGACCGACGGATATTCGATCGTGACACCCGATCACCCCGACCAGCAGCTGATCCATGTCCACCCCGAGCCGAACGAACTGGGCAGCGTCTATCGCACCGATCTCGCCATCTGCGCCGACATGGCGGAATTCGCGGAAAGCGCAGCGCTATGGGACGAAGGCGATGTCATCGACTTTTCCGCCGGTGCGAACGCCAATCGCGAATGGCGCGACTGGTCGGAGCCGCAGCTGGGCGACTGGCAGCTCGATCTCGCCCGCTGCGTCACCCACATGCGCGACATTTTCCCGTCCGACACCGTCATCTGCAACGGGGCGGGAAACTACGCGGGCTGGTGGCATCGTTACTGGCGGTATGGCGGTTTTCGCAGCCAGCTTGCGCCCACCTGCGGTGCGATGGGCTATGGCGTACCCGCCGCGATCGCTGCGGCGCGGCGCTTTCCGGAACGCACCGTGGTGGCCGTCGCGGGCGATGGCGATTTTCTCATGAACGGCCAGGAACTGGCTACCGCCGCGCAATACGATCTCGATCTGTTGGTTATCGTGGTCGACAATGCGACCTACGGTACCATCCGCATGCATCAGGAGCGGGAGTTTCCGGGACGCGTGTCGGGCACTGGACTCGTCAATCCTGATTTCGCCGCGCTCGCGACCGCCTTCGGTGGTTGGAGCCGGTCGGTCGACACCGACGAGGGGTTCTTCGAGGCGATCGAGGAAGCGCGGGGTCGTTCGGGTCTTCGCCTGATCCATTGCCGGATAGACGCGGAGCAACTGAGCGCCGCGGGAGCAACGATATCTAAACTGCGCGCGAACGCCTGACCCAAGAGAAAGGGCCGCTCCTCCGATGGAGGAACGGCCCTGACTGACGTTTCAGCAATCAGATGTCGTCGCCGAGCTTGCCTTTGACTTCACCCTTGAGCTGTTGGCCCTTACCCTTGCTTTCCTGAGCCTGGCCCTCGGCGCGGGTCTCGGGATCGTTGGACTGCTGCTTCAGCTTGCCTGCGGCTTCGTTGGCGTTGCCCTTCACTTTGTCGGTAAATTCACCCATGGTTTTATCCTTCGATGTTCGGCCCGCGACACACGCGGCCTTCTTACACCAATTAAACGCATGACATCGCGAAGGGGGTCCCAGGACCGGCGTCGAGGCGAGCGATAACTGCGCCCAATAGATGAGCCGCTAAACGCCCGCCATCGAAAGGATCAGTGACCACTCTTCCTTACCGATCTCCGCGACCGAGAGGCGCGACAGCTTCACCAGCTCGCATTCGGCCAGCCGGGGTTCCGCCTTGATCTGCTTCAGCGTGACCGGGTTCGGCAACTTAGTCTTGGGCACCACCCGCACGGCGGCCCACTTGCCGCCTCCATCCGTCGGGTCCGTCAGACCGGCCTCGCTGATCTCCACGATCCCCACGATCTCTCGCCCGATGTTGGAATGATAGAAGAACGCCTGGTCGCCCACCTCCATCGCGGCGAGATTGTTCTTGGCGCGGTGATTGCGCACCCCGTCCCACAGGCCCTCACCATCGCGCTCCAGATCGTCCCAGCCATAAGCATCGGGTTCGGATTTCATCAGCCAGTAACGCGCCATGGGTCGGATTCCTGTTATTGCAGAAAGCGAGGCTGCGTGTCCCCCGAACACCCGCCGAGGGTCAAAGGCGAATTCCGGTTTTTACCCGATATTCACGCATTAGGTGCACAGCGCCCCGGGGGAAGATCAGAGGGGGCCGCTTGCGCGGTTAAAGCGTGCCGATGAGAAAAACCCAGCCAACTTGTGATAGGCCGTCCGCCGACAGCGAGCGCCGGGACTTCGTCACGCTTGGTATCGCCGTTGCAGCGATCATCCTGTTCGTCGGAACCGCAGGGGCCGTCCTTCCTGGCATCTTGCGCGGCTGGCTCGGTTACAGCACCAGCGCCAGCAACGCCGGCCTCACCTCCGCGCTGATCCTTAACATCGCACTCATCATCTTCGGTTGGCGCCGTCATCGCGAGTTGAGCGAGGAGATTGTCGAACGACGAGCCGCCGAACAGGAGGCGCTTGCGCTCGCGCGGATCGATCCACTCACCGGCTGCCTCAATCGCGGCAGCGTGATCGATGCGATCCGCCTAACGGCTGCAGACGCCGAGGCAGCGGGCCACGGCCTCGCCCTGATCATGATCGATCTCGACGACTTCAAGCGCATCAACGATCTGCACGGTCATCTGGTCGGCGACGAAGTGCTGGTATCGGTGGCCGACCGGATCCGGGCGCTGCTGCCCGCTGGCGGATCGATCGCACGCCCGGGCGGCGACGAATTCGCGGTCGTCAGCGTGTTCGACCGCGGCCTGCCGGATCGCGTAGACCAGCTGGCGTCACGGATCATCGCCGAAGTCTCCACTCCGCAAACATATGACGGATCGGAGGTCTCGATAACGATGTCGGTCGGTATCGCGGTTTACTTGCCGAACCGAACGAAACGCAGTGCGGACTGTCAGCCCGAGGAATTGATGAAGCAGGCCGACATCGCGATGTACAATGCGAAGGCCGAAGGAAAAAATCGCCATTCATGGTTTGCCGAGGAAATGGAACGCGAATTCCGGCGACGCAGCCAGCTGGAGGAAGGAATCAGGCTGGGGCTGAATCGCGGCGAATTCTCTCCGCATTACGAACAGCAGATCGATCTCGAAACGGGCCGCCTGGTCGGTTTCGAAATGCTGGCACGCTGGACCTCGCCCACCTTGGGCTCGATCAGTCCGGAGGTGTTCATTCCGATCACCGAGGAGATGGGCCTAATCGGCGAATTGTCCGAGAGCCTTATGCGAGAGGCGTTCGCCGACGCGCTGGAGTGGGACGCGTCGCTGACGCTGTCGGTGAACATCTCGCCTGTCCAGCTGCGCGATCCATGGTTCGCCCACCGCATCCTGAAGTTATTGCTGGAAACGGGTTTCCCGGGCGAAAGGTTCGAGATCGAGATTACCGAGAACTGCTTGCACGAGAATATCGGCGTCGTCCGGTCCATGATCACCAGCCTGCAGAACCAGGGCATCCAGATCAGCCTCGACGACTTCGGAACGGGCTATTCCAGCCTTGCGCAATTGCGCTCGCTGCCTTTCGACCGGCTGAAGATCGACCGCAGCTTCGTGATGGAACTCAGCAGGCTGGATGCAAACTCCGAGATCGTGCAGGCCATCGTCACGCTCGGCAAGGGTTTGAAAATGCCCGTAACGGCCGAGGGTATAGAGGACGCCCGCATACTTAACCTGTTGAAAACCGTGGGTGGGATGAAAGGCCAGGGATATCTCTACGGCCGCCCCGAGCCCGCCGATGCGGTACGCGAACGGTTGGCCAGCGCAGGTCTGCTCACTTCGTCGGCGGGCAAGCGCGATAAAGGCGCTGTCGCGAGCAAGACCCAAATCGCAGCCCCCGCAGCGAGCCGACAGGCGGGGGTTCACCAGCAGGCCTGAGGGCTGCTTGCCGTCCGGCCTTTACGCAGGGGGCGGTGCCCCATACATGCGCAGGCGCAATGCGCGTCCCGTTCGTAAAGATGCACGGCCTCGGCAACGACTTCGTCGTGCTGGATGCCCGCGCCACCGACCTGCCGGTGTTGGGCAAAGGAAGCGCTCGCGCGATCGCCGATCGGCATCGCGGCGTCGGCTGCGACCAGATCATCCTGCTCGAACCCCACGCGACAGCCGATTTCGCCATGCGCATCTTCAACGCGGACGGAACCGAAGTGGAAGCATGCGGCAATGCCAGCCGAGCGGTCGCATTGCTGCATGGCGAGCCCGCCGAGATCGCCACCGCCGGGGGGGTGGTGCGGGTCGTACCCGGTGATGGCGGGGCGAGCGTCGACATGGGCAAGCCCCGCTTCGATTGGGATGACATTCCCCTGGCCTACGCGATGGATACACTCGCCCTGCCGGTTGCTTGGGACGAACTCGACAATCCCGCTGCTGCCAATGTCGGCAATCCCCACATCGTCTTCTTCGTCGACGACGCAAATGCCGTGCTACTGGAGGAACTCGGCCCGCGGATCGAAACCGATCCGCTGTTCCCGAGGCGGATCAACGTCAACGTCGCGCAGCTCACTGGAACCAACGAGCTCCGCCTGAGAGTGTGGGAGCGTGGGGCCGGGCTTACCCGGGCCTGCGGCACCGGAGCATGTGCAACCGCGGTGTCTGCCATGCGGCGCGGGCTTGTCGCGCGCACGGTGCAAGTCACTTTACCGGGCGGCCCACTCACGATCGTCTGGAACGACGACGATCGCATTACGATGAGCGGGCCCGCCACCGAGAGCTTCCGCGGTGATTTCGAATGGGGCGAGCTCGCATGAGTCGCCCCGAAATCGTGACCCTGGGATGCCGCATGAACATCGCCGAGAGCGAGCGGATCGCCGGTATCGTCGGCGCTGCCGGGGACCTCGTCGTCGTCAACAGTTGCGCCGTCACCAGCGAGGCTGTGCGGGCAACGCGGCAAGCCATTCGTCGCGCGCGGCGCGCCCGGCCCGAGGCCCGGCTGCTGGTGACCGGCTGCGCCGCCGATATCGAGCGGGATGCGCTGTCGGGCATGCCTGAAGTCAATGGGATCGTCCCGAATGTCGATAAGCTCGACGCGCGCCGTTATAATGTACCGGCTGCAACGGTTAGGGAGCGCCAAGCCCTCGGTCATACGAGGGCCTTCCTCGCGGTGCAGAATGGGTGCGATCATTCCTGCACGTTCTGCGTGATCCCGCTGGGGCGCGGGCGGAGCCGGTCACTGACGATCGAGCACGTCGTCTGCGAGGCACAAGAGCTGGTCGCCCAGGGAGTGGCTGAGCTGGTGCTGACAGGTGTGGACCTGACCAGTTGGGGACACGACCTGCCAGGAGCGCCCTCGCTGGGAGTGCTGGTGGACGCCGTCCTGGAAGATGTTCCGGACCTACCCCGCCTGCGCCTGTCCTCGGTCGATGGTGTCGAGATCGATGAGCGCCTGCTGGCGTTATTGATCGAAGAGCCCCGCCTCATGCCGCATATCCACCTGTCCTTGCAGCACGGGCACGACCTGATCCTGAAGCGGATGAAACGTCGCCATAGTCGCGCCGATGCGATCGAACTCGTCGCGCGGTTAAAAGCCGGCCGACCCGATATCGCGATCGGGGCGGACCTGATCGCAGGATTTCCGACGGAAAGCGACGAACATCACAACGCGAATCTGTCGATCATTCGCGAGCTAGAAATCGTTCATGGGCATGTCTTCCCCTATTCCGCCCGTCCCCGAACACCGGCAGCGCGCATGCCGCAGGTGGATCGCGCTATCGTGAAGGCGCGCGCGGCGGAATTGCGTGCCGCCATCGCGAATGCGCGCAATAGCTGGATGGGCGAGCAGATTGGCGTGCCCCAGCGGGTGCTGGCGGAGCGCGATGGCGGCGGCTATGCGGAAAACTTCGCGCGGGTCGCCCTGCCCCATGGCACGGTGCCCGGCACCATCGTCACCATCACTCCCACCTCCCACGCGAAAGGCATGTTGCAGTGAACCAGCCGAGCTGGAGCGACCGCCTGTTCGGCGGGTTCCGCAAGACCTCCGACCGTCTGTCCGACAACCTCACCGGTATCGGCGGTGGCACCACGCGGCTGGACGATGCGACGCTGGACGAGATCGAGGACGCGCTGATCGTCTCCGATCTCGGCCCTGCCGCCGCAGGCCGCATCCGGGAGAAGCTGCGCGAGAAGCGCTTCGGGCTGGAGATCACCCAGCGCGAGCTCAAGGAAGCGGTGGCAGAAGAGATCGCCGCGATCCTGCGGCCGGTTGCGAAGCCGCTGGAGATCACCGCATTCCCCCGTCCCCAGGTGATCCTGGTCATCGGCGTCAATGGATCGGGCAAGACAACCACGATCGCCAAGCTGGCGCACTGGTTTCAGGAGGACGATTACGGCGTCATGCTGGCCGCGGGCGACACGTTCCGCGCTGCGGCCATCGGTCAGCTCGCCACTTGGGCCGAACGGATCGGCGCACCGATCATTCGCGGTGCCGAAGGCGGCGACCCGGCTAGCATCGTGTTCGACGGGGTTAAGGCAGCGACCGACCAGGGGATCGACGCGCTGGTGGTCGATACCGCCGGACGGCTTCAAAACAAGCGCGAGCTGATGGACGAACTGGCCAAGATTCGCCGCGTGCTCGGTCGCCTGAACCCCGAGGCACCCCACGACGTAGTGCTGGTCCTCGATGCCACCAACGGCCAAAACGCGCTGAGCCAGATCGATGTGTTCAAGGAAGTCGCCGGTGTGACCGGACTTGTCATGACCAAGCTCGACGGTACCGCGCGCGGCGGCGTGCTGGTCGCCGCGGCGGAGCAATACGGCCTTCCCATTCACGCGATCGGCGTCGGCGAGAAGATCGACGACTTGCGACCGTTCGACCCCGATCTGATCGCGCGCGTGATCGCCGGGGTTGCGTGATGAAAGACACCAGTAACAAAAAGAAACCGGGCTCCGGTTGGCTCAGCGTCGTCACCGATTACGGGCCGCTATTGGTTTTCTTCCTAACCTATCGCTGGTTCGCACCGGCGGACCATTCCTCGGTGATGGAAATTGCGGCCGTCGTGAAAGGGACCCTCGCCTTCATGGCGGCGTCGGTGGTTGCGCTGGGCATTTCCAAATGGCGGCTCGGGCGCATCTCGCCCATGCTATGGTTCTCCACCGCGCTCATCGTCGGCTTTGGCGCGCTGACGGTTTTCTTCGGCGATCCGGTCTTCGTGCAGCTCAAACCCACGATCATCTACGCGATCTTCGGGGTCGCCCTGCTGATCGGGTGGTGGCGCGGACGCGCACTCCTGAAGATTTTGCTGGAGGCTGCCTTCGAGGGACTGTCGAACGAAGGCTGGCTGAAATTGAGCCGCAACTGGGGCGTGTTCTTCCTGTTCCTCGCGGCGCTGAACGAGGCGCTGCGCTGGAACCTCGATTTCGGCAGCTGGCTGGCGGCGAAACTTTGGGTGTTCCTGCCGCTCAGCTTCCTCTTCACCTTTGCGCAGATCCCCATGCTGTTGCGCCACGGGTTGAGCAGCGAAGCGACCGACGAGGCGGTCAGCGAAGAACCGCCGACCGGCGGTTGACGCTTAGTTAGATACGCACCTGGCTGCCCAGTTCGACGACCCGGTTGGTCGGCAGGCGGAAGAATTCCATCGCGGTCGCCGCATTGCGCAACATCCAGGCGAAAATCTTCTCGCGCCAGATCGGCATGCCCGGCTGGTCCCCCGGGAGCAGCGTCTGGCGGCTGAGGAAGAAGCTCGTCTTCATCATGTCGAACGATCCGCCGCAGCGATCGATCTGCGACAAGGCCAGCGGCACGTCGGTTTCTTCCATGAAGCCGTAATTCAGGACGAGGCGATAGAAGCCTTCGCCCAGCTCGCTGTAATCGTAGCGGCGGTCCGGCTCGACATACGGTATGTCGGCAATCTCCACTGTCAGGATCACGACCCGCTCGTGAAGCACCTTGTTGTGCTTGATATTGTGCAGCAGCGCCGAGGGCACGCCGTTGGGGTTCGCGGCCATGAAGATCGCGGTGCCCGGCACGCGGGTGGCGCTGTTATGTGCGGACTTCGCGAAAATCTCGATCGGCAGCGCGATCTCGCTCATCCGGTTGCGCATCAGCGTGCGCCCGCGCGCCCAGGTGGTGAGCAGGGTGAAGGTGATGAAACCGATCAGCAGCGGGAACCAGCCACCATCGGGCACCTTCGTGAGGTTGGCCGCGAAATAGGCACCGTCCACGATCAGGAAGACGAGCACCACGGGTGCTGCGATCCACCACTTCCACTTCCACACCCCGGTCAGCAGCACGGCCATCAGGAAGGTATCGATGGTCACTGCCCCGGTCACGGCGATGCCGTAGGCGGAGGCGAGGTTCGACGAATTGCGGAAATACAGGACCAGGATGATGACCGCGATCATCAGCGCCCAGTTGATGCTCGGGATGTAAATCTGCCCCGCCTCGGTCTCGCTCGTGTGGCGGATCGACAAACGCGGGATGAAGCCCAGCTGCATCGCCTGCTGGGTGATGGAGAACGCCCCGGAAATGACCGCCTGACTAGCGATGAAGGTCGCCGCGGTCGCGAGGAAGACGAGCGGCAGGCGCAGCATCTCCGGTGCCAGGGTAAAGAATGGTGCCTTGATCGCCTCGGCCGCTTCGGGCGCGCTCAAGGACACGATCATCGCACCCTGACCGAAATAGTTCAGCAGCAAGCACGGCATGACAAAGCCGAACCATGACAGGCGCATCGGCCCGCGACCGAAATGGCCCATGTCGGAATAGAGCGCTTCCGAACCGGTCACCGCCAGCACGACGGAACCGAGTGCCAGGAACGCCAGCGTACCGTCGCTGATAAAGAACTGCACCGCGTACATCGGATTGAGGGCGAGGAGGATTTCCGGATGCTGGACCAGCGAAATCACCCCGAGCACCGCGATGACGGTGAAATAGACGATCATCACCGGCGCAAAGAGCGCGCCGACCGCCGCCGTGCCGCGCTTCTGCAGCATGAACAGGCCGATCAGCAGGACCAGCGAGATCGGAATGACGAGATTGCTCAAAGCCGGATTGACGACGGTCAGACCCTCCACCGCCGACAGGACAGAAATGGCGGGCGTGATCATGCTGTCGCCGTAAAACAACGAGGTCGCGAACACGCCGAGCAGTACCACCAGCCAGCCATAGCGATTGCGCCCCATGGTCCGGCTGATCAACGCGACGAGAGCGAGGCTGCCTCCCTGCCCCTTGTTGTCGGCGCGCATCAAGATGGAAACGTACTGGACAGCCACGACCAGCGTCATCGACCAGAAGATCAGGCTGACGACACCGAAAACGTGCAGCCGGTCGATCGCCAGCGGGTGCGGACCGACAAAGGTTTCGCGGAAAGCGTAGAGCGGACTGGTGCCGATATCGCCGAAGACGACGCCGATCGCGCCTGCGGCCAGTTTCCACTTGGAATTGCTGCCATGATGGCCGCCGCCGCCACCTTCGGACGTGCGATGGTTGTCGAGGGAGACTTCGCTCATGGAATGGGGGCCCCGGTGGTTTGGCGCTTGGTCATCATGGCGACTCCGCTCAAGCGCATATTGCGAGGCGCGCGATTACCAGCACGCCGGAACCTGCGCAACGCTTCGCTAGGGTCGTAACGCGTCCGTGCCCCGTGCGGACATGGCGGCGATGATCTCGTCCAGCTGCGCCAAGCGCATCGCAAGCAGGTCGCGCCCCGGCGCGCCGGGCTTCGCCTGCGCCACACCTTGCGCCCAGATTTCACGTGTGTCCTCGAACCGCCCTTCGCGTAAGGCCGCTATGCCGAGAAAATAGGCGGGGCCGGGATTGCCGGGAAGCAGCGCCTGCGCTCGCTCGAAAGCGTAAAGCGAAGGGGGCGCCAACCGGCCGCCCGCATGCTCGACCAAAACGGTCGCGAGCGCGAGCCAGGCCTCCCCGTCGCTCGGATTTTCCTGCACCGCATTGTGCAGCATGCCCGCGGCGTCGTCCGACCGGCCGCGGCGGGCGAAAGCATCGGCCGTCAGGACATAGCGGCTACGAGGATCGGTGGCGGAGAAGAATTCACGTCTCGCCTCCATCATTTGCGTGTCGGCGGAGGCTGTATCCTTCATCGACTGGCCCGGGGCGGAGGGTAATGCCGGACTGGCCTGCCAGGCGAAGCCCGCGAGACCGAACACCAGCGCCGCCGCGAACAGCGTCCACAGCCCGCGCTCGCGCCTCAGCAGCGTCGCGCCGCCTAGGAACCCGAGCCCCGCGAGAAGTATTGCTGCGACCCAGCTCATGCGTCCCGCTTCCCGCCCCGGCCCAGCCGCCGCCAGATCAGCAAGGCCACGGCCAGCAGGAGGATTACTGGCAGCAAGAAGAGGGGCCAGGTGGCGCCGTCCATGTGAGGGGCGTAACTGATATAGTCACCGTAACGCGCAATCATCGAGCGGCGGATCGCCTCCGGTTCCTCCCCCGCGGCGATCCGGCTGCGAACCTGATGGCGCATGTCGCCCGCCATCGCGGCGTCGCTGTCGGCGATCGACTGCGACTGGCAGGTAACGCATCGCAGCGTTTCCATCAGCTCCTTCGCTTCGGCTTCCTGCCTGGGATCGGGGAGCTGCGCATTCGCATAGGGTGCAGGCGGAACTGCCGATTGCGCCAGCAGGGGACCAGGAACCGATATCAGCAGCGCGAGACAGACGAATAGCGCCCTCACCGCGCCTGCTCCAACTGTCGCAACAAGACAGGCACGTCGTCCGGCCGAACGTCGCCTATATGCTGGTAACGGATGATACCTCGGCCATCGATGACGAAGGTTTCGGGCACGCCGCTAGATCCGATGCCAAGCTGCACCTGGGATATGTCGTCGCGCGCGATGCGGATGTACGGGTCGCCATTTCGGGCGAGGAAGCGGGCGATATCCTCCGGCGTGTCCCGTATCGCAATGCCAACGATTGGGGCTCCGGCGCGTTGCAACGCCTCGAGTTGTGGCGCCTCCGCCACGCACGGCACGCACCAGCTCGCCCATACGTTGAGAAGCCGCGGCGTGCCATCGGCGAAATAAGCGCTGGCGAGGCGCGGCGCGTCCTCGCTCTCGCCCGGCAGGTCGAACGCGGGAAGCGGACGTCCGATCATCGCGCTCTTCACCGTCTCGTCCTTCGGCTGGGTCAGCATATAGCCCGCAACCCCGGCGAAGAGCAGGAACAGCAGTAGCGGGACGAGGAAAGCCAGCCGGTTCATGCCGCCAGTTCCGCGACATCCGCGCGCCGCTGTGCCAGCCGCACTCGAAATGCGCTCTGGCGCCGCCGCACCAGCAGGTGCCCGGCGATCGAAAGCAAGCCGCCCAGCGCCACCAGCAGCCCGCCGAGCCAGATCAGGGTGACGAAGGGTTTCCACCACAGGCGCACCTGCCACCGCCCCTCACCCGCGGCATTCCCCAGCACGGCGTAGAGCTGCCCGTCCCACGTCGTCAGGAGGGCACTCTCGGTCGTTGACTGCACCGGATCGGTGAAACTGCGCGCTTGGGGCCGCAGGGGGTGAACCGCTCCATCGGCACGCTGTGCCATCATCCGCCCCTCCAGCGCCGTCCAGTTCGGACCGGCGACGGGGTCGACGCCCTCCAGCCGGACGGTCCAGCCGGCAATCGTCGTATCCGCGCCCGGAGTGAGCGCCACGAGGCGCTCGCTCGAAAAACCGCTCTCGCTGGCCATCCCCAGAACGGCGACCGCGATCCCGAAATGCGCGACGACCATTCCCCAGGTCGTCAGCGGCGTGCGGGTCAGTCGCCTGCGCCACAGCGGCAAGACGCTCCCCACCGCCAGTCCCAGCCCCAATGCAAGCCCGAGCAGCGGGAGCAGCGCCACGCCCATCGCGATCGACACGATCAGAGTTACGAGCGTGACGGCCCCGGCGAGCGCAAGCGGTTTCGCGATGCGCGTCAGCCGGTCCCGCCGCCAGCGCAGCAGAGGGCCAACCATCATCACCACCAGCATGGGCACGGCGAAGATCGCGCTGACCGGGTTGAAATAGGGCGGTCCGACCGACACCCGCGTGCCGAACGCCTCGGTCAGCAACGGATAGAGCGTGCCCACCAGCACCACCGCCAATATGGCGCTGAGCATGACGTTGTTGATCACCAGCGCGCTTTCCCGGCTCGCCAGCGCGAACCGCTCCCCTTCCGCGATGCTGCCCGCGCGCAGGGCGAACAGGGTCAATGCCCCGCCGATGTAGATTGTCAGCAGTGCGAGGATGAAGGCCCCCCGCTCCGGATCGACCGCGAATGCGTGCACACTGGTCAACACGCCCGAACGCACCAGGAACGTGCCGACCATGCTCATCGAGAAGGCGATGACACCCAGCAGCACCGTCCACGTCCGCAGCGCGTCGCGCGCGGCGAGGACACCGACCGAATGGAGCAATGCCGTACCGGCCAGCCACGGCATCAGGCTGGCGTTCTCGACCGGGTCCCAGAACCACCAGCCGCCCCAGCCGAGCTCGTAATAGGCCCAGTAACTCCCCGCGGTGATCCCCACGGTCAGGAACACCCAGGCCCCCAGGATCCATGGGCGGACCGCGCGGGCGAAGTCGGGCGTCACCTGGCGGGTGAGCAGCGCGCCGACGACGAAGCTGAATGCGACCGAAAGTCCGACATAGCCGAAATAGAGCGTGGGCGGATGGAACGCGAGACCGATGTCCTGCAGCAACGGGTTGAGGCCCGCCCCGGTAACGGCGGGGGGCGACAGCCGCTCGAACGGATTGGAGCTGAGCAGCAGAAAGGCGTAGAAGCCCAGCCCGACGAAGGCCTGCGCCGCCAGCGTGGCGCGCATGGTCCGTTCGGGCAGACGATACTCGAACGCCGCGATCGCCGCGCCGGCCACCGCCATAACGGTGACCCATAGCAGCATCGAGCCCTCGTGATTGCCCCATGCGCCCGCCAGCTTGAAGATCATCGGCTTGTCGGCATGGCTGTTCGCCGCCACCAGCGCGACCGAGAGGTCCGTAATCGCGAAAACGTAGATAAGGCTGAGAAACGCCACGGCGACCAGCCCGCCCTGCACGATCGCCGCGGGGCGCACGAGCCGGGCGATATCGTCTCCCTCCGCCCGCATACCCAGCGCACCGGTCACGAGCTGCAACACGCACAGCGCCGTCGCGAGCCATAGCGCGGCGAGACCGAGATTGGCGATCATCTAAAGGCCGACCGTGGTGTCGCGCGCCATCTTCGACGCGGTGCCATCATCCAGGCCCTGCATCTCGCGGGGCGTGTAGTTTTCGTCATGCTTGGCGAGCAGGTTGGTCGCGGTAAAAACTCCATCGCGCCCGAGCGAGCCCTCTGCGACGACACCCGAGCCTTCGGTAAACAGGTCCGGCACAATGCCGCTGTAGCGCACCGGTACGATCGCCCCGCGGCCGCCGACGGTGAAGGTGATCGAGACCCCGTCGGCCATCTGCTTCACCGAACCGCGCTGTACCATACCGCCAAGCCGCACCGCCTGGCCCGGTGCGGGCGGGTTCTGCTCCATCTGGTCGGGTAGGTAGAAATAATTCGCCTGGCTGCGCAGCGCCCATGCGGCCAGCAGGGCCGCGCCGATCAGCGCTACCATTGCGATTACCACCAGGACCAGCCGCTGGTGCTTTGGCTTGAGCGCGCTCATCTGCGTCGTGCCTTCTCGCGGCGCGCCTCGGCACGCTTCATCGCCCACCAGCTCCATGCGACCGTCGCCAGCGTTCCGACGACGCCGATCGCGTAGGCGGCGACCACGAAATCCCATTGGTCGAGCGCTTCCTTCATCAGGCCGCCTCCATCGCCCGGCGCCGCAGGCGCGCTTCGGCCTGCATGTCGGCCAACAGCGCGCGCATTCGCGCAAGCACCACGCCGCCGAATAGCAAGGAGAAGCCGAGCGTAGCGGCGAGCAACGGCCACAGGAATACCGGATCGATCGCGCTTTTGCCGAGCGTGATGCTGGGCGGCTGATGCAGCGAGTTCCACCATACGACGGAGCGGTTGATGATCGGGATGTTGATCGCGCCGACCAGCCCGAAGATTGCCGGAATGCGGGCGGAGGCACCCTCGCGCTCCACCGCCTGCGCCAGCGCGATGTAACCGGCATAGAGGAACAGAAGCACGAGCATACTGGTCAGCCGTCCGTCCCATACCCACCATGCGCCCCAGGCGGGTCGGCCCCAGATCGATCCGGTAACGAGGCAGATCGCGGTAAAGACCATGCCCGGCACCGCCGCCCCGCGCGCCGCGATCGCGGCCAGCGGATGGCGCCAGACCAGGAAGGCCAGGCTGGAAATCGCGATCGTGGTCCAGCCGCCCATCCCGAGCCATGCGGCGGGCACATGCAGGAAAAGGATGCGCACGGTTTCCCCCATCAGCCGGTCGGGCGGCACGCGTGTCAGACCCCACCACAGTGCCGCTGCCGTTACGAACAGGCCCGACAGCAACAGCACGGGCGTCAGCCAGCGCGCAAGGCTCAAAAAACGGCGGGGATTGGCGAAACCGTGCATGCTAGATCGATCCGCTCCTGCATTGGCAGGGCGACGCGACGCGGGCAAGCGGCCTTTCGGATTGTCGGGCAGGAAACACCCGCGATCAGCGGCGCCCGATGCGCTCCTGCGCCATGCGATCGGCCACCACGTCCGGAGAAAGGTCGCTGCGCTCGCTTTCCTGCCAGATCTCGATCAGTCGCTCGGGGATTTGCGCGATGCGCTTGCGCACCTCGTTGATATCGCAGGGCTGCCCCTCGGTCCGGCACAGATATTCCAGCGTCACCGAGATGATGCCTCCGGCGTTAATGACGTAATCGGGGGCATAGAGGATGCCGCGATCCGCCAGTACCTTTCCATGATGCGCCCGCGCGAGCTGGTTGTTCGCCCCGCCGGCCACTATCGCGCAATCGAGCCGGGCGATCCCTTCATCGTCGAGGATGGCGCCCAGCGCATTGGGACTGAATACGTCGCAGGCAACGCCCATGATTCTGTCCGGAGAAACCGTGTCCGCACCCAGCTCCGAGGCGATCCGCGCGGCGCGATCTTCGTCGATATCGGAAAGGGTCAGCTTCGCGCCGTCCTTCGCCAGCAGCCGGGCGACACCACCACCGACGCTGCCGGTGCCCTGGATAGCGACATGGACGCCCTCCACGCTGTCCTTGCCCAGCTTGTGCGCAACGGCCGCCTTGATGCCGAGATAGATGCCCATCGCGGTGAAGGGCCCGGGATCGCCGCCCGCCTGGCCATCTTCGACCGGCAGGCCGGACACGTATGAAGTTCGCTCGGCCACCGCGCTCATATCCGCTTCGCCGATACCGACATCCTCCGCGGTGACGTATTTCCCGCCCAGCGCCTCGACAGCGTCGCCGAAGGCGGCGAGCAGGTCGGGCGTCTTGGTCCCGTCCTCGTCGGCGAGGATGACGGCCTTACCCCCGCCCATCGGCAGTCCGGCCATGGCGTTCTTGTAGCTCATGCCGCGGCTGAGGCGGAGCGCATCGCGCATCGCATCCTTCGGCTCGGCATAGTGCCAGAACCGGGTGCCGCCCGCGCC
This sequence comes from Erythrobacter sp. LQ02-29, assembly GCF_022576075.2. Lineage (NCBI taxonomy): Bacteria > Pseudomonadati > Pseudomonadota > Alphaproteobacteria > Sphingomonadales > Erythrobacteraceae > Erythrobacter > Erythrobacter sp. LQ02-29. Next base: position 2,586,809 of record NZ_JANCNT010000001.1, read on the forward strand.
GGGGCCGAGATGCGTCGAATGGACGGCAATGATGGCGGTGAGCCCGCTATGCGGATCGCGAACCAGTTCCACCAGTTCGTGATCGTCGTAATCGGGTTCGGTCCAGAAAGCCGTCATGTCTCGCGCGCCCGCCTGTATTGGGGGAATAAGAATGGATGCGCGTGGGAGAAATGGGGCGATCGAGGGGTCTCGAACCCCCGACCTCCGGTACCACAAACCGGCGCTCTAACCAACTGAGCTACGATCGCCACATGCCCCGTGTCCCGGTGAGGAAACCCGCGCACGGCGGGGCTGTTACGCCCATCGGCAGCATCGTCAAGGCCGCCCATGTTCGGGCTGCGCCTGTTACACAGGCAGGCGAATTTGCAAAGGAAAATCTACCTGAGCGGGCGTCTCGCGAAACAAAATTACCCGGGCTTGGCGGAGCATGCTGCGATGGGTATTCGCATCGTCGATGACCGCTCTCGGCGAATCCAGTATCGAGTTCCTGCTGCGCGCGGAGCGCGCGCAGAAACTGCCTTCGGACCGGCTGGAACTCGTCCAGCGAAGAGGCTTCCTCGATCCGGAATTGTGCAAGCGGTTGATCGAGATGATCGACGCGAGCCGTCGCCCCTCGACCCTGGCCGATCCCAACGGCGACGCCTATTTCCGCACCAGCGAAACCTGCGATCTGCCCGAAGAAGCACTCGAGACGCGGCAGCTAAACGCCATGCTGCACGAATGGACCGGTATCGATCCAGCCCATGGCGAACCCCTGCAGGGTCAGCGGTATGCGGCGGGTCAGGAGTTCAAACCGCACACCGACTACTTCGAGCCGGGCGGACAGGATTACGACAAATACTGCTCCGTCGCGGGCCAGCGCACCTGGACGGTGATGATCTATCTGAACCAGGTCGAGGCGGGCGGCGGCACACGGTTCAAAGCGGCACGCAAGATTTTCCAGCCCGAAACCGGCAAGGCCCTGGCGTGGAACAACATGCGAGCGGACGGCGCCCCCAATCCCGACACGCTCCACCATGGGATGAAAGTGCGCAAGGGCACCAAATACGTGATTACGCGATGGTACCGCGAGCGGCCGTGGGGCTGGGAATAGGAACCGAACGAGAAAGGGCGGCCCGCAGGACCGCCCTTTCGAAACCCATTGGTCGGAAGCGCTTACTTCTTCTTGAGCGAGAGACCACCGAACCGCTTGTTGAACGCAGCGACGCGGCCACCTTCCTGCAGCTGCTGCTTGCCACCGGTCCAGGCCGGGTGACTGGTCGGGTCGATCTCAAGCGCGAGCGTATCGCCCTCGCTACCCCACGTGGAGCGGGTCTGGAACTCGGTACCATCGGTCATCTTGACGGTGATGGTGTGGTAGTCGGGATGCGCTTCGGATTTCATTATATCGGTCCTTCGTAGCAATAGCCCGGTTCCGACCGGGCCAGCTGTAATCGGGAAAGGCGCGCGCTTAGCGCCGCGCGAGGCATTTGGCAAGAAGCAGGGCCGGCCACCCTAGATGCAGCTATCGCACCTCAGGAAGGCGGGTCGGCGATCATCGCGGTGAATTCGACCTCGCACGTCGTATTTCCCTCGACGCTCGCTTTGCCCTTGAACTTGTAGACCCGGCTTCGCTTCTGCAGGAACTGCACTTCCAGATCGAGGAGGCAGCCCGGCTCCACGGGCTTGCGGAACTTGGCGTTCTCGATCCCCATGAAGATAACCAGCTTGCCCGTTCCGGCCAGCTCCAGCGTCTCGATACCGAGGATCGCCGCAGCCTGCGCCAGCGCCTCGATCTGCAGCACGCCGGGCATGATCGGCGCGCCCGGGAAATGGCCTTGAAAGAAATCCTCGTTGAAGGTCACCGCCTTCACCGCGTGAATCTCCTCGCCGAGCGTGATCGACTTGACCCGATCGACGAGGAGCAACGGATAGCGATGCGGCAGCGCCTTTAGCACCTGCCGGATGTCGTAGGATTCCATCTCGGCCATCACCTGCGGCTCAGCGCCCTTCGATCTGCTGCTGCGGCGCCTGCTGGCCGCCGGTCTGGTTCTGCATCGCAGCCTGCTGCGCCTGCTGTTCGCGAACTTCGCGCGGCACCCAGCCTTCCGGCGGCACCAGCTGCGCGGTCGGCAGCAGAGTATTGAGTTCGTTCACCACGTCCTGCGACAGCATGTATGACGGCTCGGCGAAGACCACCTGACCCTGGGACGAATCCAGTACCAGCGTGATGTTCTTCTTCTTCGCCGCAGCCTGGATGGCCGCCTCCAGCTTGTCCTGGATCTGTTCCTGAACATAGGCACGGCTAGCCGCGACAGGTGCCAGGATACGCTGAATTTCGGCCTGGCCAGCTTGGTCGATCTGCTGGATCTGCGCCGCCTGCGCCTGCAGGGCGTCGTTGGAAACGCTGCCACCCTGGCGGTCGGCATTGAACTTGTCGATGAGCGGCTTCAATTGCGCTTCGATCTGCTGATTGCGCGTGGTCGCCTGCTGGATCTGCGCGGCATACGTCGTCGGGCGCTGCTGCTGCGCGGTCTGGAACGCCTGCGAGTTCGCCACGATCGCCGGCAGGTTCACCACCCCTACGCCCTTTGCCACCTGCGCGGCAGCGGGAAGCGGGAGAGCGGCGACCGAAGCGGTCGCGAGACCCAGGGCGAGGAGAGGTTTGAAAACTGTTTTCATCAGAATTGCGTCCCTACGTTGAAGGTGAATGTCTTGGTGTCGTCGCCGGGCTGCTTTGTAATGGCCCTGGCGAAATCGATCCTGAACGGACCGAAGGGCGAGTTCCAGTTGACGCCGATACCCACGGTCACACGCGGCTTCGCCGTGTCGCCCAGGAAGAGCTCGCGGAACGCCGGAATAGTGCGGAGTGGAATGTTGGCCGTACCGTCCGGGGCGGTCGCATTGGTGGTCTGCGAGGTCACCCCGTTATACGTCTGCTGGTAGATTTTGAGGTCTTCGGTCAGCGTGGTCGTTTGCGGGCGCTCGACATTGAACAGCGCGCCCACATCGACGAACACCGACGGCCGCAGCCCCAGTTCCTTCGCGCCCGAACCGAGCGGAATCTCGAGCTCCGCATGACCGAGATAGTATGCCTTACCCCCCAGCGCGTCGTCGCCGATCAGCCGGTCGCGCTCCGTGATATACTCGCCCGTCGTGGTGTCATAGGCCTGACGCAGCACGCGGGGCCCCACGCCGCGGATGTCGAACCCGCGGAATTCCGGTTCGCCGAGCTGGAAACGGTCGGTCAGCCGGACGTCGTCGACCCCGTTGGTGCTGCCGAAACCCTTGATATACCCGCCCTCGGCACGCAGCGAGAAGATGAAGTTGTTGAGAACCGGCCAGAACTTGGACGCGCTGCCGCGTACGCGCGCGAACTTCACCGAACCGCCCAGCCCCGCATATTCGGCAGTGAGGGTCACCTGATTGCCGCGCGAGGGATGGTAGGAGTTGTTGAGCGTGCTGTAATTGAGCGTCATCCCGAGGATGGAGCTCGTCCGCTTGCCCAGCGCATCGCACAGATAGCGACCCGCCAGCAGCGGTTCGCACGTCGGAATCCCGTCCCCGTCCAAGTCCAAGAAATAGGTCGACTCGTCCACACTTACGTCGTCGAAGTTCAAGGTGTAGCTGCCGATGGCGTAGATGTATTCGGTGACCGGGAAGCCGAGGCGCAACGAAGCACCGGTGGTCGATTGCTCGTACGTGGTCTGCCGGTTGCTGCCGATGAAATTGAAGCTGTTGAAGTCCCGGCGATAGACATCCACGCCGAGCGACAGGTTGCGATCGAACACGTAGGGATCGGAGAAGCTGAGGTTGAAGCTGCGCGAATAGCGCGACCACTGCACCGAGGCGCCGACGGTCTGCCCGCGACCGCGGAAATTGCGCTGCTTGATCGATGCCGCGAGCAGGAACCGTTCGAGCGAGGAGAAGCCCGCCGAAAGCTGCAGCTCGCCGGTCGGCTGTTCTTCCACGTTCGCTTCGAGAACGATCCGGTCGGGCTCGGACCCTTCCTTCTGCTCGATCTCGAAATTATCCTGGAAGTAGCGCAGCGACGCGATCCGGTTGCTGGACCGCTTCACCTGCAGGGTGTTGAATGCATCGCCTTCGACCAAGCGCATTTCGCGGCGCACGACCTTGTCCTGCGTCAGGGTGTTGCCGTTGACGTCGACCCGCTCGACATAGACGCGCGGTGCCTCGCTGATGACCAGCGTGATGTCCATCGTCTTGGTTTCGGGGTTGCGCCGAACCTGCGAACGGACATCGGCGAAGGCGTAGCCGAACGTTCCGGCGAGTTCGGTCAGGCCCTCTTCCGCGTCGTCGATCGTCTTGGCGTTGTACCAGTCGCCCTTGTTGATCGTCAGGCTCTTGGTCAGGCCCTCGCTGTCGAAATCGCGGATCTGGCTTTCGACCTTGACGTCGCCGAACTTGTAGCGCTCGCCTTCCTCCACCACGTAGGTGATGATGAAGTCTTCCTTGTCGGGCGTCAGCTCGGCGACCGCGGAAACGACGCGGAAATCGGCATACCCTTCGGTCAGGTAGAATTCGCGCAGCTTCTGCTGGTCGAACGCCAGCTTGTCCGGATCGTAGCTGGTATTCCCCTTCAAAAAGCTCAGGAAACCGGTCTGCTTGGTGACCATCTGATCGCGCAGGTCGCCATCGGAAAACTTCTCGTTCCCGATGATGTTGATCTGGCGGACCTTGGATTTCGGCCCTTCGTTGATCTCGAAGACGAGGTCGACGCGGTTCTGGCTCAGCTGGACGGTCTGCGGTTCGACGGTGGCGGCAAAGCGCCCCTGCCGCTTGTACAGCTCGATGATGCGGGCAACGTCCGCGCGCACCTTCGACCGGGTGAAGATCTGACGCGGCGCGAGCTTGATCTCGGGCAGGATCTTGTCGTTCTTGAGCCGCTTGTTCCCTTCCAGAATGATCCGGTTGATGACCGGGTTTTCCGTCAGGTCGATGATGACATCGCCATTCTCGTTACGGATGGAGAAGCTGGAGAACAGCTCGGTCGCGCCCAGATCCTTCAGCGCCTGGTCGGCGGCGGCGGCGGTATAGACCTGCCCCGGGCGCAGATTGATGTAGCTGAGGATGGTCTGCGGCTCGAGCCGCTGGGCACCGCGCACCGAAATCGTGCGGATCACGTCCTGGCGCGGAGCCTGCGCCTCGGAAGTCGCCGGCGCATCGGCACCGTCCTGCGTTTCCTGCGCCAAGGCGGGAAGCGGCAGGCCAGCCAGTATGGAGCCCCCCAGCAGGCTGAGGATAAAACGCCCATGGCTGTGCGAAATGGTTTCGCGCCCGAAAGTGCTGCCATTCATATTCGGAAAAAGTCCCGTCCAGTTCGTCCACCCGCCCCCGGATTTTCGTATCGTCACGCATCGCGGCGGCAGGGGTCGGTCAAGCCGCGCCCTATTGCCCGATGCGTGCCCCCCGATCAAGCGACCGCGTGGGATAATCCCACCCGATCGCCGCCGTTACCCGAACAGCGGCAACGACACCAAGTCGTTGAAGGTCACGAACAGCATCAGCATCAGCACGAGTGCGAAGCCGGTGCGGTACGCCATCTCCATCCCTTGCGGGCCGACCGGCCTGCGGCGAACCGCCTCCGCCGCATAGAACGCCAGATGCCCGCCGTCGAGCGCGGGAATTGGCAACAGGTTAATGAATGCCAAGTTAATCGAGATCAGCGCGGCAAGGTTCGCGAACGCGATCGGTCCCAGGCTCAGCTGCTCGCCCGAATACTTGGCGATCTTGATCGGTCCGCCCAGTTCCTGAACCGAGCGGTGCCCGGTGACGATCTGACCGATGCCGGTGACCATCAGCCGGACTACGTCGACCGATTGCCGCACGGCCAGCGGAATAGCCTCCAGAGGGCCGACCTCCGCAATGCGGATCTGGCTGGAATAGACGCCGATCCGCCCGACGTGAGACTGATTGCCGAACTTATCGGTTTCCACGGTATCGCTAGGGGTGACGGGAATTTCTCGCCGCGCGCCGTCACGCTCGATTGTGAAGCGCAGCGTCTGGCCCGGGTACATGAGTACCTTCTGCTGCAGCGAGGAGAATTCCGGAACCGTGTCCCCATTGATGGCGACGATCCGGTCCCCCACCCGCAACCCGGCCTCTCGCGCGGCGGATTGTTCGGCGAATTTCGCGATCACGTTCGTCTCGGCGGGATCGGCAGCGACCGGGCGGCCGAAGATCGTGAAGAACGCGGCGAAGATCGCCACTGTGACGATGATGTTGGTGGCCGGACCGGCGAACACGATCAGCGCCCGTTTCCATAGCGCCGCGTACTGGAACGCGCCGTCGCGCTCTTCCGCCGTCAGCCCGTCATGGCCGGTCGCATCCGGCACGCTGGCGGGGTTCATATCGCCCTTGAACTGCACATAGCCGCCCAGCGGCAGCATGCTGACCTTCCACCGCGTGCCGCGTCGGTCGGTCCAGCCGAACAATTCCTTGCCGAAGCCGATGGAGAACGCCTTCGCCTTCACTCCGAACCACCGCCCGACGAGGTAGTGCCCCAGCTCATGCACCGTCACCAGCGGCCCCAGCAGCAGCAGGAACCCGACGATATACATCCAGAAAGGCGGCGAGCCGGTCATTCAGGTGGTCTCCAGCAACGCGGCAGCGCGCCGACGCGTGGCGGCGTCGAGCGCGAGCACGTCCTCCAGATTTTCGGGCGCAGGCGGCAGGTTGCTCTCATTCAGCACGGTTTCCACCACTAGCGCGATACGCGTGAACGGAAGGTGACCCTTCAGAAACGCGGCGACGGCGATTTCGTTCGCCGCGTTGAGGACCGCCGGGGCTGCCCCTCCCGCTTCCGCCGCTTCCCGCGCCAGCCGTGTGGCGGGAAAGCGTACCTCGTCGGGCGCGAAGAAGCTGAGTTCGCCGATCGCGGGCAGGTCCAGCGGCGCGCACGGCGTTTCCATCCGCCGCGGCCAGGCGAGGCACGAAGCAATCGGCACTCGCATGTCCGGCGGCCCGAGCTGCGCCAGGGTCGATCCGTCGCGGTATTCCACCATCGAGTGGATCACGCTTTGCGGATGGATCACGATGCGGATGCGATCGAGCCCGACCGGGAACAGGTGGTGGGCCTCGATCAGCTCCAGCCCCTTGTTCATCATCGTCGCCGAATCGACGCTGATCTTTGCGCCCATGCTCCAGTTGGGGTGCGCCACCGCCTGTTCCGGGGTGACGCGCGCCAGCTCTTCCGCGGAGCAGGTGCGCAAGGGCCCGCCGCTGGCGGTGAGCGTGATCCAGCGTACCTCAGCCACGTCGTTGCCATGGAGGCACTGGAAGATCGCGTTGTGCTCCGAATCGACCGGCAGCAGCGTGGCACCGTGCTTTTCCACCGCGGTGGTCATCACCTCGCCAGCGGAAACCAGCGCTTCCTTGTTCGCGAGCGCGATGGTGCCGCCCTGCTCGATGGCGGCCATGACCGGGGCGAGCCCGGCGCAGCCGACGATGGCGGCCATGGTGATGTCGACGGGGCGCGCGGCGGCCTCGCACAAAGCGCGCTGGCCGCCTGCCGCCTCGATCCCGCTACCTTCCAGTGCCGCGCGCAGCTCCGACAGGCACTCCTCGTCGCCCACGACCGCGAGACGCGCATCGAATTCGCGGGCCAGCGCGGCCAGCTCCTTCGCGCTGCAATTGGCGGTCAGCGCCTCGACCCGCCACTCACCCGGCTCGCGCCGCAGCAGGTCGAGCGTGGATGTGCCGACCGAACCGGTCGCGCCCAGAATGGTGATCGAGCGGGTCAGAGGTCGGTCGCCTGCATCAACGTGCCCATGAACACGAAGCCGAGCACGCAGGATACCGCGATCAGCCCATCGACCCGGTCGAGAATGCCCCCGTGTCCAGGAATGAGCGAGCCCGAATCCTTCACATGCGCCTTTCGCTTCATCCAGCTTTCCAGAAAATCGCCACATTGCGCGACCACCGCGACCACCCCGCCCAGCACGATCGCCGCCGGAACCGAGAGGGCAAGCCGTCCGCCCGATGCGAACAGGGCCAGTACCAGCGCCGCGCCCGCCATGCCGCCCGCCAGACCAGCCCACGTCTTGGAAGGGCTGATCCTGGGCGCGATCTTTGGCCCGCCGATGATACGCCCGGCGAAATAGGCCCCCGTATCGGTCGCGATCACGCTGGCGATCAGCGCGATCAGCGGGCCGCCGATCCGGCCTTCACCGGCGCTGCCCAGAATCTGGTCGTTGCCCAGCGCCGCGATCACGAAGGTGGCATAGCCGATATAGCAGAGGCCCAGGACCAAACCCGCCGCGCGGCGACCCGCGCTTTGCGTCATGCGCCAGACGATCGCGGTCCATTCGTACAGCGCCCACAGCCCGATTATCAGCGCGAGCCCGCTCCACAGCCAGCCGCCGATCCACAGCGCCCCGCCCGCGACCGCGACCATGACCAGCGCGCTGGCCGCGCGGCGCGGCAGATCGCCGGTGCGGACCGAGATCGGCACCGGGAGGTAGCGCTGCGCGCGCGCCTTCAGCCGGTCGCGCTTGCGCACATCGTCGTCAACGTCCGCCATAGCGCCTCTCCCTCGCTGCGAACCGGGCCAGCGCGTCCCGCAGGTGCGCCGGGGTGAAATCGGGCCACAGCGTATCGACGAAAATCATTTCCGCATAGGCCGATTGCCACAGCAGGAAGTTCGACAGGCGCACTTCGCCGCTGGTGCGGATCAGCAGGTCAAGCGGCGGGAGATCGGCGGTATCGAGATGCGCGGCGATCGTATCGGGCGTGATCTCCCCCTCGTGCGCCGCCTGGGTCGCCGCACGCGCGATTTCCTGCTGCGATCCGTAATTCAGCGCCACCGCCAGCGTCTGCGTACCGTTTGCCGTCCGCTCCAGCGCGTCTTCCAGCATGGCGACGATGTCGGAATCGAGCGCGCGCCAATCACCGACGATCCGCAGCCGCACGCCGTTCTCGATGAATTCGGGCAGGTCCGATTTGATGAACTTGCGCATCAGGTTCATCAAATCCCCGACCTCGTCCTCCGGCCGCTTCCAGTTCTCCGAACTGAAGGCATAGAGCGTCAGGCACTCGATCCCCATGGCCGGCACCGCGCGCACGAGTTCGCGCACCGCCTCCACCCCCCGCTTGTGGCCGAGCGCGCGGGGCAGATGGCGCCGCTTCGCCCAGCGCCCGTTGCCGTCCATGATTATAGCCACATGGCGGGCCGATGCGGATTCAGATGCCATGATGCGGCTTTCGCGAGGGACCGCCAGGGCCTCTCACTGGTTCAGTATTTCCTGAACCTTCTTTTCGACCGCCGTATCGGTCTCGGCGACGTATTTGTCGGTCAGCTTCTGGACCTCGTCCTCGGACCGCTTGCGGTCGTCTTCGGAGATTTCCTTCTTCTTCTCGTCTTCCTTCAGCGCTTCCATCCCGTCGCGGCGCACGTTGCGGATGGCGATCTTGCCCTTCTCGCCATATTCGCCCGCCAGCTTCGCCAGGTCCTTGCGCCGCTCCTCCGTCAGGTCGGGCATCGGCAGGCGGATGGTCTGCCCGTCGGTCATCGGGTTGAGGCCCAGATTAGCCTTGGCGATCCCCTTCTCCACCGCGCTGACGTTCGACTTGTCCCACACCTGCACGCTCAGCATGCGCGGCTCGGGGGCGGAGACGGTCGCGACCTGGCTCAGCGGCATCATCGCGCCGTAGACCTCGGCCACCACGGGATCGAGCAGGCTGGTGTTCGCACGACCTGTGCGCAGGCCCGACAGGTCGCCCTTCAGGCTGTCCACCGCGCCCTGCATCCGGCGCTCGATATCGCTTTTGTCGTATTTTGCCATGATCAGGCTTCCTCTTTCACTATCGTCTGCACGCCCTCGCCCGCCAGCACCCGGGCCAGATTGCCCTTCTCGCGGATCGAGAAGACCACGATCGGGATCGCGTTGTCACGGCACAGCGCCACGGCGGAGGCATCCATGACCTTCAGGTTGTCTGCCAGCACGCGGTCGTAAGTGACCGTGTTGAAACGCCTCGCGGCGTGGTTCTTCTTCGGATCGCTGTCGTACACCCCGTCGACGCTGGTGCCCTTGAACAGCGCGTCGCAGCGCATTTCCGCCGCGCGCAGCGCCGCGCCGCTGTCGGTGGTGAAATAAGGTGCCCCGACCCCGGCGGCGAAGATCACCACGCGGCCCTTCTCCAGGTGCCGCTCGGCGCGGCGTCGGATGACCGGCTCGCACACCTGATCCATCTGCACCGCGCTCTGGACGCGGGTCTGCACACCCAGTTGCTCGAGCGCGTTCTGCATCGCGAGCGCGTTCATTACGGTCGCCAGCATGCCCATGTAATCGGCCTGCGCGCGGTCCATGCCCTGCGCCGCCCCGGCCATGCCGCGAAAGATATTCCCGCCGCCGATGACGAGGCAGATCTGCAGCCCGGTATCCTTGGCCGCCTTCACCTCCTGCGCCAGCTCCGCGACGAAGGCCGGATCGATGCCGAAGCTCTGGTCGCCCATCAGCACCTCGCCCGACAGCTTGAGCAGGATGCGTTTATAGGCGGGCGCGGTCATAGTCAGGGGTGGTCCGGTTGGAGGGCGGGTCGCGGCGGTCCTTAGCGACAAGGGCTTGAACGCGCAAAGGGAAAGCCGGATGATGTCGGGCGATGTCCCGGCAGAGGCGCTCGCCCATGGTTTACACCGTTCTGACCGCGTTGAAACTGAGAAGTCCGGCAAACGCGCCACGCTTTTGGTGGCACACGCTGCGCTCGCTCTCCCAACCGCGCAAGGCGCCCGGCAATCTCTCGGTCGGCGTCGACCGGCTGGGGGATCATTATTGCACGATCACGACCTGGGAAAACGCGGGCGCGATGCGCGCCTTCGCCTATCGCGGCGCGCACAAGAGGGCGATCCGCGCCTTCCCCCGTATCGCGACCGGATACATCCATAGCTATGAAGGCGAACCGGTTAGCTGGGACGCGCTCATGGAAATCGTCACGGCGAAGGGCCGCGCATACGATTAGGGGCGACGCGCCCATCGGCGCGCCGCCCCCAGATTTCGGTCGAGAACCGCTCAGCCCTTGACGGCAGCGGCCACCTCGGCTGCGAAATCGCTTTCTTCCTTCTCGATGCCTTCGCCGAGCTGGAAGCGGACATAGTCCTTCAGCACGATGGGCTTGCCGGCATCCTTGCCAGCTTTCGCCACGACGTCGCCGATCGGGGTCTTGTTGTCCATCACGAACAGCTGGCTGAGAAGGGCGTTCTCCTTGGCGAACTTGCCGATGGCGCCTTCGACCATCTTTTCCTGGACGTTCTCCGGCTTGCCGCTCTCGGCCGCCTTTTCCTTGGCGATCGCACGCTCGCGCTCGATCAGTTCGGGATCGAGGCCCTCGGCGTTGAGCGCCTGCGGGAACGCGGCGGCGATGTGCATGGCGAGTTGCTTGCCCAGCGCTTCCAGCGTGTCGGCGTCGGCTTCGCTTTCCAGCGCGACGAGCACGCCAATCTTGCCGAGGTTCGGCGAGACGGCGTTGTGCATGTAAGGAACGACCACGCCATTATCGACGCTGACGGTCTTCATGCGGCGGACCTGCTGGTTCTCGCCGATGGTCGCAACGTTATCCGTCAGCTTGTCGCCCACGGTGCCGCCATCGGGGTAGGACGCGCCCTTCAGCGCTTCGACATCGTCGTCGTCCACGCCCAGCGCAACTTCGGTGGTCTTGCGCACGAAGTCCTGGAACTTGTCGTTCTTGGCGACGAAGTCGGTTTCCGAATTGACCTCGACCGCGACGCCCTTGGTCCCTTCGACGGCCACGCCGACCAGGCCCTCGGCCGCGGTGCGGCTGGACTTTTTCTGCGCGGTGGCAAGACCCTTGGCACGCAGTGCGTCGACCGCGGCCTCGATGTCGCCGTTCGCGTCTTCGAGCGCCTTCTTGGCATCCATCATGCCCGCGCCGGTCTTCTCGCGGAGCTTCTTCACGTCAGCGGCGGTAAAAGCAGCCATGTCTCGTTTCCTCGAATTTGATAGTGCAATGCGCCCGGGTCGAGCGTGCGACCCGGGCGGCTAATGTCTGTTTGTGAAGCGCCGGTGACGGCGGTTCATTCGCCGGTTCAGGCGGCGGCTTCAGCCTCTGCCGGCGGATTTTCCATCTCGCCGACGTTCTTGCCACCACCCGAGTTCTTCTTCGCGGCCTCGCCGAACGCCTCGCAATAGAGGCGGACCGCGCGGCTGGCGTCGTCATTACCCGGGACGGGGAAAGCGATGCCGGTCGGATCGACGTTCGAATCGAGCACACCGACCACCGGAATGCCAAGCACGTTGGCTTCCTTGATGGCGAGATCTTCCTTGTTGGCGTCGATCACGATCATGACATCGGGAATACCGCCCATGTCGCGGATGCCGCCCAGCGACATGTCCAGCTTGTCCCGCTCGCGCGTGAGCTGGAGAATTTCCTTCTTGGTCAGGCCGTGGGTGTCGCCCGAAAGCTGCTCTTCCAGTGTCTTGAGACGCTTGATCGACTGGCTGATCGTCTTCCAGTTGGTCAGCATGCCGCCCAGCCAGCGGTGATTGACGAAGTGCTGCCCGGCGGAGCGCGCGGCTTCCGCGATCGGTTCCTGCGCCTGGCGCTTGGTGCCGACGAACAGGACCTTGCCGCCCGCCCGCGCGGTCGCATCCACAAAATCGAGCGCACGCGCCATCAGGGGCACGGTCTGCGACAGGTCGATGATGTGAACGCCGTTGCGGTTGCCGAAGATATATGGCTTCATCCGCGGGTTCCAGCGGTGGGTCTGGTGGCCGAAATGCGCGCCGGCCTCGATCAATTGCTGCATGGTGACGGTAGGAGCCGCCATAATCATATTCCTTTCCGGTTTGACCTCTGGAAGGCAGGAACCGCGTTGCGGATCACCCGCGCGCGGCACCGGTATGTCAGCGCCTTCCATGTGGATTTTGCCGTGCGATACCCGACCGATGTAGCCGAGTCCCGCGCGACGCGGGGGCAATTAGCGACGATCGCCGGAGAAATCCAGCCCCCATTCGCCGCACCCGTATATCGGCCCGGCGCGAAAAGCACTTGACCCGCGAGAACAAATAGAGAACATGGCCTCTCGATCCGGAACAGGTGTGCTCCATCGAGGTTGTCCACCTGTTCTCCACAACTTGTCAACAGACGGACATTTGCGGATCAAGAACGGAAGGTGGTCTCATGGTTGGTTTTGCCCTTTTCACCCTGTTTGCCGTTGTCGCGGTAATATCGCTCGTAACCGTTGCCGACGCGGCGGTGCGTGCCCGCGGGGCCTTTCTGGCCCTGCGCGGCGAACTCGAGCAGGAAAAGAAAATGATTCGCTATCCGCAGCCTTTGCCACGGTCGCGGCGTATTATTGCAGCGGATCGTCGGCTTCGAGCGGGCGAGCCGCTTGCCGTGCTTCCGCGCGCTGCCGCCTGATCCGTCCATACCGGACGATTCCCAGCGGCATCAACACCAGATAGCCGCAGGCAATGGCCGCCAACGACCACCAGGGCTCGATCAATAGCGCGGCGAAGATGAGACCGGCGAAGAAAATGAGCTCCAGCCTGACGTTTCGACGGGGTCTGATCGAGGTCCAGCTGAGCGTGGCGATGTTCGAAATCATCAGGAACGCAATCAGCGCCATCCACGGCCCGACGAGCCACGCGTTGCGGAATTCTTCCCACCCGGTCGCAAGCCAGAGATAGACCGGCAGAAACGCCAGCCCCGCGCCCACCGGGGCGGGAACGCCGGTAAGAAAGCCCGCGCTCTTGTGCGGTTGTTCGTCCATGTCGATCTGTGCGTTGAAACGCGCCAGGCGCAGCGCGCAGGCGATCGCGAATGCCAGCGCCGCGATCCATCCCAGCCGGGGCAGCGCCTGCAACGACCACAGATAGAGCACGATGGCCGGCGCCATGCCGAACGATAGCGAGTCGGCGAGACTATCGAGTTCGGCCCCGAACCGGCTCTGCGCCTTCAGCAGGCGTGCGATGCGCCCGTCGATCCCGTCGAGCAGCCCCGCGAGAATTATCGCGAGCACGCTTTCGCGCCAGTCACCCGAGATCGCGAAGCGGATTCCGGTCAGGCCGGAGCACATCGCCGCCGCGGTGATTGCGTTGGGCAGAACGGCCCGAAGCGAGAGGCCCTGTCCTGACCCCCGCACAGCCTCAGGCGACGTTTCGTCTTCAGCGGCTTTGGGGCCAAGCCGCGACCCCCGCACCTTCACTGCAGCAGCCCCTCTATTTCGGGAGCCTGACCGATTTCTGCGAGGACCGTCTCCCCGGCGACGACCTTCTGGCCCAGGATCACCTTAGGTGCGGTACCGGCCGGAAGGTACACGTCCACGCGGCTGCCGAAGCGGATCAGGCCGACCCGTTGCCCCGCCGCGACCATATCGCCCGTCTGCACGAAGGGCACGATCCGGCGCGCCACCAGCCCGGCAATCTGGGTGAAGCCGATCTGCACCCCATCCGGGCGCGTGACCAGGATATGCTGGCGCTCGTTCTCCTCGCTCGCCTTGTCCAGATCGGCGTTGAGGAACTTGCCGGGAATGTAGGCGAGGCGGCTGATCGTGCCGCCCACCGGCGCGCGATTGATGTGGACATCGAACACGCTCATGAAAATCGACACGCGGATGACCTCGCCGGGGGGCAAGCCCTCCTGCCCGTTCTGGTCAGCCCCTTGCAACTGCGCCGGAGGCGCCACGGTGCTAATCAGCGAAACCAGCCCGTCCGCCGGCGCGATGATGCATTTGTCGCCCTGCGGCACCACCCGCTCCGGATCGCGGAAGAAGGCCAGCACCCCGAGGGACAGGAAGCCGAGCGGCCAGGCGATGGTTTCCCACGCGAACAGCGCGGCGACCAGCGCGAGACCCGCGACGATCAATCCGAACTTACGCCCTTCGGGATGTATCGCGGGCCAGTTCCAACCCGCTTCGCCCCGTCCCCGATTGTCCAACAATTCTCCTGCCATGGGTTCAACCTAGGGGCTGGTCCTCGCCGTCACAAGCAAAACCGGCGAGTGGCACCGCAGTCAGGCGCCGACCTTGCGCAGGAACACCGCGCCTACCGAATAGCCCGCGCCGAAGCTGCAGACGAGCCCAGTATCCCCGTGGGCGAGATCGGCGCGATGCCGATGAAAGGCGATGATCGAGCCCGCGCTGGAGGTATTACCGTAGCTGTCGAGCACGGTCGGGCTCTCGTCCTCGCTTGCCTCGTGCCCCAGCACGCGCTGCGCGATCAGCCGGTTCATGCCGGCATTGGCCTGATGCAACCACAACCGCCGCAAGGAGGTGGGGTCGATACCCAGTCGCTCCGCTTCCGACAGGATCATCTCGGCGACCATCGGCACGACTTCCTTGAAGACCTTGCGCCCTTCCTGGACGAACAGCTTGTCCGCCGCGCCCACCGTTTCGGGATGGGCGCGATTGAGGAAGCCGAAATTGTTGCGGATATTGTTTGAAAACACGGTCTTCAGCCTGGTGCCCAGAATGTCCCAATGCTCCGCCGGGGCCATGTCCGCGCGTTCGACCAGCACGGCGGTCGCGACATCGCCGAAGATGAAATGGCTGTCCCGGTCGCGCCAGTTGAGATGTCCGCTGGTGATTTCGGGGCTGACCACCAGCACGCTGCGTGCATGGCCCGCGCGGACGTAATCGGCCGCGGTCTGGATACCGAAGGTGGCCGAAGAGCAGGCGACGTTCATGTCGAAGGCGAAACCGTCGGTACCCAGCGCCTGCTGGATCTCGATCGCCATCGCGGGATAGGGCCGCTGCATGTTGGAGGCGGCGCACAGCACCGCATCGACATCTTCGGGATCGCGACCGGCCATCGCCAGCGCTTCGCGGCAGGCCGCCACGCCGATCTCCGCCATCAGCGACAATTCGTCATTGCCGCGCTCGCGGTAACGCGGTGCCATGATCGCGGGATCGAGGATCGCTTCCTTGTCCACCACATGCCGCGCCTTGATACCGCTCGCCTTCTCGATGAAGCCGACCGAACTCGGTTGCAGCGCCTCCGTTTCGCCAACTTCGATCGCGCCCGCGTTCGCAGCGTTTTCACGCTCTACGAACGCGTTGAAGCTTTCGACGAGCTCCTCGTTCGTGATGACATCGGTCGGAGTGTACAGGCCGGTGGCGGAAATGACGGGGCGAATGTGCGTGTCCGCATTCGCGGACGAAGATTGGCTGACCATGATCGCCGTTGCCTAGGCGCAACAGGTGGGATCGACAAGCGCAGACGAAACCCGCCATGCCGTACCGTCAACCACTTTACCCGAACGTCAAGTCTGCCACAGGAACGCCGGAAAACCGCGCATTCGAACCGTTATGAGCTTGACAAAACGCTATATTTCGATGCCTTTATGCCGCAGCGAATGCCGCCGTTCGGCGTACAAATTTGCAACAAGAATACACATGGGAGAGTTATTCATGCGCACTGTGTGCCAATCGTCGTCGCGTCGCAGAGCGACCCTGTCCCTCGGCGCCTCGCTGGTCGCCCTGGCAATCCCCGGTATCGCCCACGCGCAAACCGCCCCTGCCCAGGAGACCGAGGCCGAGCGCGCGAGCGTGGAGGACGATACGGCCGTCGATGAGGGCAATACCGTCATCATCGTGACCGCGCAGGGCCGCCAGCAACCCCTGGCCGATGTGCCGGTCGCCGTCTCCGCCGTCTCCGGCGAACTGCTCGAGAAAACGGGTGCCAGCGATATCCGCGAACTGAACGCGGTGGCACCTTCCCTGCTCGTCAGTTCGACGGGCAACGAAGCGAACGGTTCTGCCCGCATTCGCGGCATCGGCACGGTCGGCGACAATCCCGGCCTGGAAAGCTCCGTCGCGGTGTTCGTGGACGGCGTCTATCGCTCGCGGTCCGGCAATGCGTTGAGCGAACTCGGCCCCATCGACCGGATCGAAATTCTGCGCGGACCGCAGGGTACGCTGGGCGGGCGCAATTCCTCCGCCGGCCTCATCAGCATCTACACCGCGCCGCCCGAGTTCAATTTATCGGGCTATGGCAACTTCACCTACGGCAATTACGACACCTATCGTATCGAGGGCGGCGTCAACGCGCCCCTGAGCCAGACGCTCGCCGCGCGCGTGGACGGCGTCTATATGAAGCGCGACGGTTTCTACCACGACGTGCTGAACGATACCGACGTGAACAATCGCGACCGCTACCTCGTGCGCGGCCAGTTGCTGTTCGAGCCCAACTCCGACCTCTCGGTCCGGATCGTCGGGGATTACTCGAAGAAGAACGAAGCGTGCTGCGCCGCGACCTTCGTACAGCCCGATTTCGCGCCACTCGCGCGGACCAGCCCCGGCTTCGATCAGTTCAATCGGCCGACCGCCGCCGGGACCGCCCTGACCGGGAGCGGGAACCCCATCATCCCCGTCATCCTCGCGCTGGGCCAGGACCCGCGCGCGCTGACGCAGGATACGTTCGATCGGGATATTTATGTCACTCCGGGTCGCAGCTTCGAAGGCGAAACGAAGGATTACGGCGTTTCGGCAGAGATCAATTACGAACTTGGAAGCGTCTCGCTGACTTCGATCACGGCTTATCGTGAGTATTCGAACTTCCAGGGATCGGATACCGACTATACCTCGCTCGATCTGCTGTATCGTGCGTCCGGACCCGACGCTCTTGCGCGGGAATTCAAGACCTTCAGCCAGGAACTGCGCCTGCAAGGCTCGCTGTTCGAGGACCGGCTGGACTGGCTCGTCGGCGGATACTTCGCCAACGAAGACCTGACGGTGCGCGACAATCTGCGGTTCGGCGATGATTATGGCCGCTTTGCCACCTGCCGCGTGGTCGGCACCTCGCTCGCGCCGCTGGTTGCCGGCACGCCGCTGGCGAACATTTTCTCGCCGGGTTCGACCGGGTGTATCAATCCGGCGCTGGCGCCGATCCTTCAGGCACCCGCCTTCTCGCCCTTCAACGACCCCACCGTTCCCGCCCGGAACGAAGGCGCGCTGATCGTGGCCGGGTTCAACCGCCTCGACACGGTCAACGACGTGGGCGGGGTGCAGGACGTCTACAACCAGAACAGCAAGAACTTCGCGATCTTCACGCACAACATCTTCCATGTGACCGATACCGTCGATCTCACGCTCGGCGCACGCTACACGCACGAGAAGAAGCAATTCGACGCGACGTTCCAGAACGACAATACGATCTGCCCCACGCAGCGCGCCGAACTACTGTCTCTCACGCAGAGCGCGAACCCGCTCACTCGCGCCATCGCCGGGGGCCTCATCACGCTGGCGTGCCAGGGCAATTCCACAGCGGAGTTGAACGGTCTCAATCCCAACGACACCCGCAAGGAGAACGAGGTCACCGGTACCGCCATCCTCAGCTGGAAGCCGACCGACGACCTGCTGGTCTACGGCAGCTATTCCCGCGGCTACAAGGCAGGGGGCTTCAACCTCGACCGTTCGGCGCTAACCGGCACTTCCGCCACCGGCATCGTGCTAGGCCCGCTCCTTGCCGGCAGTGTCGACAATCTCCAGTTCGACCAGGAGACGGTCGACGCGTTCGAAGTGGGCATGAAGTACGCGACCAGAAGCTTCAGCCTCAGCCTCGCGGGCTTCTATCAGGAGTTCTCCAACTTCCAGCTCAACACCTTCAACGGTTCGGTCTTCCTGGTCCAGAACATCAACGGGTGCGACGCCGATCTGGGCGCGGCCGACAGCGATGCTGACGCGGCCACAGGCACCTGCTCGGCCGACGATGTCGCACCGGGCGTGGTCGCCAAGGGTTTCGAACTGGAAGCGTCGCTGAACCCGATCCGGGATGTCGGTCTGAACATGGGTCTGACCTATTCCGACACCCGCTATAAGGACGATCTGATCGGCAGCGATACCGGAGTCCCGCTCGACCCGGCGCTTCGCCTGCTGCCGGGCGACCAGCTTTCCAACGCTCCCCTGATCACCGCGACGTCCTCGTTCAGCTGGACTCCACCGATCGGAACCAGCGGGATGCGTGGCCTGGTCTTCGTGAATGCCCGCATGGTCGGCGACTACAACACCGGTTCCGACCTTCTCTATGGCAAGGAGCAGGACGGTTACACCGTGGTGAACGCGCGCGTCGGCCTGACCGACATCGCCGATCGGTTCTCGGTCGAGCTGTGGGCCCAGAACCTGTTCGACACGGACTACACGCAGGTGGCCTTCAACACGCCTTTCATCGCGCCGCAGCAAACCTATTCCGCCTATCTGGCAGAGCCGCGGACCTACGGCGTGACCCTTCGCGGTAAATTCTAACGCGGAGACGCGCAGGCTTGCAGTGCTCGAAAGGGGTCGTCGTCCACGCGGACGGCGGCCCCTTTCCTTTGGACGACGTTTGGTGCCGTCTGGTCTGCGCGCCGAGACCGGTTTTAATCCTCGTTAACCGAGTTCGCGTACCCCTGCTCACGGAGAACGAGGACCCGAGGCCGAGGCATGCGCAATCCCGACAGGGCACAATTCGACGCGGCGATGAAGGCGCCCCAGGTTCGAGCGACCTCGGCGCTTCTCTGGCTGCGCGATGTCACGGCGCTGGCCGCCTGCTATTTCTTCGCGGGGTATGTCGGACTGCAAATGGCTGTGCCCCCGGGATACGCGACCATCATATGGCCCGCGTCCGGTGTCGCTCTGAGCGCATTGATGCTTCGAAACAGGGCCATCTGGCCTGGAATCTGGCTCGGCTCCGCATCGATCAACCTCATGAACGGGCTGGAAGGCAGCGCCGATCCGGACCAGCTCTGGGGGGCAGTCGGCATTGCCGCAGTCATCGCCACGGGCGCAGTAATGCAGGCACTGGCGGGTCTGCTCACAACCCGATGGTTCCAGACCGGCATTGATGTAACCCGTCCGCGCGAACTGCCGTGTTTCGCGCTGATGGTAGTAGTGCTTCCCTGCTTCATCGCACCGACAATCGGGGTGGGAACCTTGCTCTTCACGGGGGCCGCCCAGCCCGAAATGGTACTGGAAAACTGGCTGACCTGGGCCGGGGGCGATGTACTGGGCGTCGCCTTCGTGCTGCCGATCCTCCTTTTGTCGCGATTTTCGCCGATCCCCGTTCTGTGGCGCGGCAAGGTGGTGCGCGGCACCAGTTCCACCATCGCGATCTGCCTGTCGCTGACGTTGCTCCTGACCTTCTATGCCTGGCGCTACGCCGCCGAGCGGGAGTACGAACAGTCGACCGCCAGCTTCCTCGCCCTGGCCACCGATACGGAGCAGGCGCTGCAATACCGCCTCCAGACATACAATCGCGCGCTCGATGGCGGGGCCGCCTTTGCCGCTATCGAGGGCGGAATCTCTCCCGCCAAATGGAAGGGCTATGTCGATCGGCTAGACCTCGATCGCGCTTATCCGGGCATGCGCGGGCTGGGCATCTTCCGGGAAGTAAGCGGCGCGGAATTGCCCGCCTATCGCCGCGAATTCTATCGCGAATACGGGGAACGCTTCGCAGTCCATCCCGACGTACCGGGGGACAAGCATTTCATCATCGACCGGATCGAACCTCTCCAGGACAATCTCGTGGCGCTCGGCCTCGATCTCGCATTCGAGGAGGGCCGCCAGGAGGCGGTCGAGCGCTCCGCGCGCACGGGTCGCATCGCGATGACCCAACCGCTCGCGCTGGTGCAAAACGGCGGTGGCGGTTTCCTCCTCATGGAACCCATAGTGGAAACAGCCGATACGGGCGCGCGCCGGTGGATCTACGCTCCGCTCGTCGCGGCGGAATTTCTCGCCAGGCTGACCCCGCGACAGGGCCAGGATTTTTCACTGGAGGTCTATAGCGGGCGCGACATCGACCCCGATCGCCTGATGTTCGCGAACTCGGCTTCTCCATCGCGCGAGGCACGCTTCGAGCTTACCAGGACCATCCAACTGGCCGGCCAGCCGATGACCTTGCGCTGGCGGAGCCTGCCCCCGTTCGATCGCCGGGTCGTGTCGGAAGAGCCGCTGCTCGTCCTCCTGAGCGGCTTCGTCGTCACCGTCATGCTCGGCATCCTCCTCATCGCGTTTTCCCGGCGCGAGGCGCTGGTCGTGAGGAAGGTGGACGAAGCGACCGCCGAACTGGAAGAGCGCAACCGCATGCTGAACCTGTCGGAGGCGACCGCCCATGTCGGCCACTGGCATCTCGATCTGGCGGAGCAAGCGATTCAGTGGTCCGACGAAGTCTTCCGACTGCATGGTCTTTCGCCGGGCCAACCTCCACCGCTTGGGGAAGCAATCGACTTCTATCACCCCGATGACCGGAAGATTGTAACCGACTCCCTGGACGAGGCTATCGCGACGGGTGAATCCTATCGCTTCACCGCGCGCCTGGTTCATCGCGATGGCCAGTTGCGCCATGTCGAGGTCATCGGACATGTCGACCGGAATGAAGACGCAGTGGCGACGGCCGTGTTCGGCGTGATCATCGATCGCACCGAGGATGTGACGATGCGCGAATATCTGACCCAGGCCCGCGACGAGGCGCGCGCTGCTGACAATGCGAAGAGCAGCTTTCTCGCCAATATGAGCCACGAAATCCGTACCCCGATGAACGGTGTCATCGGCTTCACCGATCTCGCGCTGAGCGAGGAAGACGATCCCGATCAGCGACGGCGCCTGCAGATGATCGCGGAATCGAGCAACGCCATGCTGCGCCTCCTCAACGACCTGCTTGACTTCGCGAAGATCGAGGCCAGCCAGATGACGGTTTCGAACGAACCGACCGATCTGCGGCATACGCTGCGCAGCTGCGTGCGGCTGATGGAGCCGGTGGCGCAGCGCAATGGCGTGGCGTTGAAGCTGAGGATCGACGAAACGCTGCCGCCGCGCGTATCAGTCGATAAGATGCGGTTGCGCCAGATCGTGCTCAACCTGCTCGGCAATGCGCTCAAATTCACCGAGAAAGGTAGCATCGGACTGCAGCTGACGATCGATCGAGGCAAGTCCGATGCGGCCCCGCGCATGGCGATCGCGGTGAAGGATACCGGCATCGGGATACCCGAGGATCGGCTCGGCCAGATATTCGAGAAGTTCACCCAGGCCGACGAAACGACCGCCCGCAAGTTCGGCGGCACGGGCCTGGGCCTGCCGATCAGCGCGCAGCTGGCCGAACTGATGGGCGGCAAGTTGCGAGTGGAAAGCGAAGAGGGCGTAGGCTCCTGCTTCACCCTCACCCTGCCACTGCGAGAATGCGCGGCCCCAACCACCGATGCCGAGGCGGAGGAGCCCGTCGAACGCAACGAGGGCACACCCGCGTCCGGTCTGCGCATCCTGGTGGCGGAGGACAATCCGGTGAACCAGGAGCTTACACTGGGTATGGTGGCGCAGGCCGGGCATCAGTGCGACCTCGCGGGCAACGGGTGCCAGGCGGTGGACATGGCGGTGGCAGCCGCGCGGGACGGCGCCCCCTACGACATGGTTCTGATGGACGTGCAGATGCCGGTGCTGGATGGCCTCGGCGCATCGATCGCCATTCGCGAGGCCGGTTTGAGCGCGGCGACCCTGCCGATCATCGCGGTGACGGCAAACGCCTATGCCGACGACATCCGGCAATGCCGCGCGGCGGGGATGCAGGCGCATCTGGCGAAGCCGCTGCGCGTGAAGGATCTGCGCCAGACCATTTGCCGCTGGTCGCCCCGCTCGCCCGACCGCCCTGCCCCTGCGGAACCGGCTATCGAGGAAGAGACCAACCCACGCCTGCAGCGCATGTTCGCCGATCGAAAAGCAGCGACGATCGCGGCAATCGAGGCCGCTTTGAAAAGCGGCGAGGTCGAAGACGAAGCGAAAACCGAAATCGCCGGGCTGCTCCACCAGATCGCAGGCGTCGCGGGATATTTCGGCCAGAGCGATTTGGGCGAGCGATGCCGCACGTTCGAGCGTGAGCTTCTGGCGAGTTCGGACCCCTCGGCAACGCGCGAACTGCTGGCCGCGATCGGCGAACAACTGGGCCGGGAACCGGTCGAACCATCATGATCGTCTTCAACAGATATTAAACCTATTCGCCCAATTCTTAAGGCAAAATTGGAGCGAACAATGGCTAGAATCCTCATTGCCGACGACGACCCGATCCTGGTTGAGTTGGTACGGTTCCGCCTCGAAGGGGGCGGACACAAGGTGATCGTCGCCGAGAACGGCGAACAGGCGCTGGAGAAGATCGAAGCGGAAATGCCGGATCTGGTGGTGCTGGATTCGATGATGCCAATCGTCTCCGGACCCGAAGTGCTGAGCACGATCAAGGCCGACCCCGAAACGCGAGCCATCCCCGTTCTGATGCTCACTGCGCGCAAGGGCGAAAACGACATCGTCAACGCGATCAAATCGGGTGCCGCCGAATACCTCACCAAGCCGTTCATCCCGCAGGAGCTTCTCGTGCGTATCGAAATGATCCTCGGCCCGAACGCATGACGGCATTCCGCCGTGTCTTGTTCTGGTGGCTGCTTGCCGTCGCAGCGCCGCTCGCCGCGCAAACGCCGGAAATGCCGCGCACCGAGCGGATCGAGCAGGCGGACCGCGCGCGCGCCGAGGGTAATTTCGAACAGGCGCGGGCCATTCTTTCCGCCCTGCTCGCCGATGCGCCGGACGATGCCGGCTTGCTGCGCCGGCTTGCAGTTGTCCAAGCGGCGGATAACGATCTCGATGCGGCCCAGGCGACTATCGACCGCGCCCTGCGCCTCGCGCCCGACGACCTCGATATCCAGCTGGCGCGCGGAAACATCCTGTCGTGGCGCGGCCAGACGCACCAGGCGCGCGCACAGGCAGCGGCAATGGTCGCCGTCGCGCCTGACTATCCCGAGCTGGACCAGCTCCAGGCGCGCCTGATGCGTGCCGAAGCTGGCGATCGGCCACGCATCGTTGCGCTCAGCGTGGTCACCGGGTTCTCCGATATCTCGTTCGACAATCGCGACGGACAGACCTGGTATTCGCAAAGCGTGGCCGCAGGCGCGCGGTTGAGCGACGACCTTTCGGCAGCGCTGGCGGTGGAACGGGAAAAGCGGGCGAGTACGGACACGCGTTTGTCCGCTCGCATCGATCGCCGTATCGACCAAGGCTTCATTTACCTGTCGGGCAGTGTCGTCCCGAACGCGGATTTCCGCGAGAGCTGGAGCATGGGTGCCGGTGGCGAATATGCGCTTGGCGGGCGCGCGACCGCCCTGCTCGATCTGCGCTATGCCGATTACGGCACCGGCGGCGTGTTCGTTGCTCAGCCGGGCATACGGCTGTCGCTGGCTCGCGATGTCGCCCTCTCGGCGCGTGCCATTAATCTGTTCGGCGGTGGCAACGACTACCGCCTCGGCGGGGCGTTGCAGCTAGATTATCGGCCGGAAGGCCGTATGGGCGTGTTCGCCAGCGCCGCAAGCTATCCCGATGTCGAGGCGGACCAGGTGCGGCAATTGCGCAGCGGAGCGCTCGGCGTGGTGGTTCCGCTGAACACAGGCCTGACGCTGACCGCGATCGGTGCCTACGACGACCGGAAGGACAGCTATCGCCGCTTGTCCGCCAATCTGGTTCTCGGCTTTCGCTTCGGTGACCGATGAATATCTATCAAACCGTCATCATCGGTTCGACCGCGCTGGCCGGGGCGGTGATCGCCATATTCCTGCTGCTCCTGCTGCGCCGCCATCTGGCGGAGCTTTCGGAGAAGAAGAACCGGCATGTCGAGGCGGCGGTGACGCGCAGCTATCTGCGCCGCGTCGCTGGCTACGCCGAGGAGGGCGAGCACAGCGGGTGGACCCACACGCGTCGAATGGCCGCCGTGGCGCATGTCCAGGCTTTGCTGCGTGGGGGCGAACGCGCTCGGCTGATGGAAATGGCGGAACTCGACGGATTGCTCGCCGTCACTCTGCGCCGGTCGCATAGCTGGCGCCGCGCGGAACGCATCAACGCGATCCGGCTGCTCCAGCGGTTCGGCAGCGAGGCGTGCATCGCGCGGATCCGGGCATTGATGGCGCGCGACCGTAGCCAGCGGGTCCGGATGGAAGCCGCCTTCGCGCTGGCGGCGATGCATGCCCTGCCCCCTCCGCGCGAGATCATGCGTCTGCTGAGGATGCCGGCCCGCCGTCCCTCGCGGCTCGATGTCGCGCTGCTGCGCACGAGCTCACCCCAATACAGCGAACAGCTGGTCCTGCTGCTCGACGACGATCTGTCTGGCGAATGGCGCGCGGAGCTGATCGACGCGCTTGGCTGGAGCGGAAACATGGAAGTGATCGGGTTGCTGAAGCACGCAGCGCGCTATCACGATCCGGAGATCCGCTGCGCCGCGCTGCGAGCTGCGGCAAAACTCGGCCACCCCAGTGCGCGATCCTGGGTCTTGCGTGCGCTCGACGACGAGGTGACCTCGGTCAGGGTCCAGGCCGTGAACGCCTGCGCCGCGCTGGGCTTGCGCGAAGCGAGCGACAAGCTGCGCGAGATGCGCGCCGATCCCCAGCTCTGGGTTCGCCTGCGCGCCGAACTCGCTTTGGAAAGGCTCACGGTCTCGCGCGACAAAGTGCCTACGGCGGGTGCCGCGGCGGAAAGGGACGCAGCATGAGCTGGACCGACCTTCTGAACGCGGTCGCACAGGTCATCATATGGCTGGCCTTCGGCTGTTTCATCGTGGTCGCGGTGCGCAACGTTATCAGCCTGATACAGCTCGGGATCGCCTGGTGGGTTTTCGCCACGCGCATTGAACCGAGCGAGGGCGCGCGGGAACTGTGGGAACGCTACGCCGACCTTGCGCTGCCGATCACGGTGATCGCCCCGGCGTTCAACGAGGAACTGTCCATCGTTCAAAGCACGAAGGCGCTGCTGGCCCTGGAATACCCCGATCACGAAGTGATCGTGGTCAACGATGGATCGGGCGACGATACGCTGGGTACACTGCTGCGATCCTTCGACATGGAGGAGTGCGAGCGGACCCAGATCGCGCAGTTGCAGCAGACGAAAATTCACAAGACCTACCGCTCGAAGAAATATGCCAACCTGCTGGTGGTCGACAAGGAGAACGGACGCAAGGCGGATGCCGCGAATGCGGGCATCGGCTTCGCCCGCACGCCGCTGGTATGCGTGATCGACGCGGATTCGATCATCGAGCCCGACGGGCTGCTGCGCGCGGCCGAACCATTCATGCACGACGATGGGCGACTGGTCGCGGTCGGTGGTGCTATCCGGATCGTCAACGGTTGTACGGTCAAGGGCGGATCGCTGCAGCAAATCGGCGTGGCGAAGGGGCTGCTCCCGCGCTTCCAGGTGGTCGAATATCTCCGCGCTTTCCTCACCGCCCGCGTCGCCAACGCTCATACCAACACCCTGATGCTCATTTCCGGCGCGTTCGGGCTGTTCCGTCGTTCCACCCTGGTGGAGATGGGCGGTTATCGTCACGATACCGTTGGCGAGGATCTGGAACTGGTGGTTCGCCTCCATCGCCATATGCGGGAGAAAAAGCGCCCCTACGGGATCGCGTTCGTGCCCGATATCGTATGCTGGACCGAGGCACCCGCCGAGCTGTCCGGATTGCAGAACCAGCGAGCGCGCTGGCAGCAGGGCGCGCTGGAGACCCTGCAACGCCACCGCCGCATGATCCTCAACCCAGGCTACGGCAGGGTCGGCATACTCGCCATGCCGCACATCGTGCTGGAAGACATCATCGGCCCGCCGGCCGAACTGGTGGGCTATCTGATAGTGCCGATCGCAGCGCTCTTGGGGCTGCTCGACCCGGTGATGGCGGTCGCCTATTTCTTCGTTTCGGTGGTGTTCGGTTGCGGCCTTAGCGTGGGCACCCTCGCGCTGGAGGAAAACCAGCTGCGCCGCACGCCCAATGCGCGCGACCTGTATCGCATCGGGCAGGCAGCCGTGCTCGAGAATTTCGGCTATCGCCAGATGAACCTGTGGTACCGGCTGCGCGGCATCCAACGCTTCTTCCGGAACGACACCACCTGGGCCGCCGTGCCCCGCGTGGGCTTCAACCGGGGGTGAGCGACGACGTCGGCCTGCTCTCCCGTTGTGAGCTGTAGGGTGTCTCGCCCTTCAAGATTTCGCCTCGCGTAACTTCGCCAGTCGTGCCCGGCTTCTCGAACTGCTTTCGAATCTAGTAAATATCTCCTTGCAAAGTCGCGCACCTTGGTCAGTATCGCGTGACGGCAGAGGTGGGGGTCGGGTTGTTTCATTTTAAAGGGTTAGGGGCAGGCGCCCTGGCGCTTGCGCTCGCGGCGTGCAGCACGTCCGGCCAGCTTGCCACCCCGGACGCCGGTATCGCTGTGCCCGAACGGTGGAGCGATCCTGCGCCTTCGGTCGCTCTCGACCCGGTATCCTACTGGACGGCGCTGGACGATCCGCTGCTCGACCGCTTCGTCGCCTTGGCGCTGGAGAACAATCGCGACCTTGCGCAGGCCGCGTCGCGCGTCGCGATCGCGCGCGCCGGAGTGCGGGCGAGCCGCGCCAGCTACTTGCCCCAGATCAGCGGCACGGCAGGAGTGCAGCGCGATTTCGGCTCTTTCGTCGATACCGATCCCCAGTTCTCGGTCGGCGCCGACGCCCAATGGGAGATCGACCTGTTCGGGCGCATTTCCAACGACGTGGCCGCCTCGCGGGCGGAACTGGCCGCGGCGGGATACGGATTGGCCGACCTGCAACGCCTGATTGTGGGCCAGGTCGCGCAGACCACGATATCGGCACGCACACTGGCGACGCAATTGGCGATCGCGCGCGAGACTTTGGCGATTCAGGACGACAACCTGCAGATCGCGCAATGGCGGCTTCAGGCGGGGCTGGTTTCCAGTCTCGATGTCGAACAGGCGCGCGCGCAACGGGCACAGACGGCGGCGTCAATCCCGGCGCTGGAACGCGATCTCGCCCAGGCCGCGAACACCATCTCGACGCTGCTCGGCGAAGCGCCCGGCCCGGTGCGGGCAGAGCTCGAGGAAGCCGCCCCTACCATACCGCAACCGCCGGGCTCGGTCGGCCTGGCCCTACCCGCCGAAGTCTTGCGCCAGCGCCCGGACGTGCGGCAAGCGGAGGCGTTCCTGCTTGCCGACACCGCGCGCATCGACATCGCGCGCGCGCAATTGCTCCCCCTCGTTCGCCTGAGCGGGAATGTAGGCTCCGGTTCCTTCGGCCTTTCCGCCCTGTTCGATACCATCACCGGCAGCCTGTTTGCGGGCGTAAGCCAGCTGATCTTCGACGGCGGCCGGACCAGGGCGCAGATCGACAGTGCGCGCGCCGTCGCGGCGGGATCGCTCGCCGCCTGGCAGCAAACCATCCTGCAGGCCCTGACCGATGTCGAGAACGCCAATATCGCGCTCTCCAAGGCGCGGCAGCGGGTCGCTGAGCTTGCCACCGCGCGCGACGCGGCGGGCAATGCCGCCATCCTGGCCCGTAGCCAGTACCAGGCCGGGCTGATCGACTTCCAGACCTTGCTGACGGCGGAAAGCCAGTTGTTGAGCGCGCGCAATGCGCTCGCCGCCGCCGAGGCGGAGCGGGCCAATGCGTTCGTCGCGCTCGAACAGGCAGCGGGCGGCGGCTGGGACCCGACGCGACCGATCGAACAGACTACTTCTATAGGCGAGGACACACAGCCGTGAGCGAGGCCACCACCGACCGCAGCGCCGGTTCGATCGACGACTTCCTGGGCACCAAGCCGCGGCCACGCTGGCGGCGCTGGATGAAATTCTGGCTGCCGGGCGTGATCGTGCTGGCACTCGTCCTCGCCGTCGCGACCTGCTCGCGCGGGAGCGACACGCCGAACTACATTACCGAACCGGTGGTCGATCGCTCACTCGACCTTACCGTGACCGCCACGGGCAATCTGCGTCCCACCAATCAGGTCGAGGTGGGCTCCGAAGTATCCGGGCGGATCGATCGGATATTCGTCGACGTCAACGATCGGGTCACCCGCGGCCAGGTACTGGCGCAGATCAACACCGACGTGATCGACGATCAGATCGCGCAGGCCCGTGCCAACCTCAACGCCGCGACCGCGCAAGTGACGCAGGCCCGGGCGACGCTGAATGTCGACACCGCCCAACTTGCGCGGTTGCAGAACGTCTACAAGATTTCGGGTGGCAAGGTTCCGTCGAAGGTCGAGCTCGAGCAGGCGGAAGCGTCGGTCGCGCGCGATCGCGCCGCCGTTGCCGCGGCGACGGCCAATGTGCAGGCGACGCAGGCGCAGCTCTCTACCGCTCAGACCAACCGCGGCCGGGCGGTCATTCGCTCCCCCGTCTCCGGCGTCGTCCTGGCGCGACAGGTCGAGCCGGGACAGACCGTCGCGGCCAGTTTCAGCACGCCGACGCTTTTCATCATCGCCGAGGACCTTTCCGCCATGCAGCTGCGCGTCAATATCGACGAGGCCGATGTCGGGCAGGTGCGCGAAGGGCAGAAAGCCACGTTCACCGTCGACGCCTATCCCGGCCGACGCTTTCCCGCCCGTGTGGAGCGCGTGGATCAGGCCTCGACCAATACCGCAGCCACCGCCAGCCAGCAGGCGAGTGCCGCGGGTGCGGCGTCCTCGGTGGTCGATTACGAGGCGCGCTTGTCGGTCGACAACCCGAACGGGCTGCTGCGCCCCGGCATGACCGCGACCGCCACCATCGCCACCGAGAGCACCGGCAAGCGGATGCTCGTGCCCAACGCGGCCCTGCGGTTCCAGCCGGATGCTCAGGAGAAGCAGGGCGGCGGCGTTCTCAACCCGGAAATCGGCCTGACCGAGGCAGATCAGCAGGCCTCGATCGGGATCGGAAGCCGCCAGCGCGTCTACGTGGCGCAAGCGGACGGTACGTTAAAGCCGATCGAAGTCGTTACCGGCCAGAGCGATGGCAGACTGACAGTGGTGACTTCGAAGGAACTGAAGCCCGGAATGAAGGTCGTGACGGGGAAGAAGGCCGAAGGTCAGTGAGCGACAGCCCTACCCCGGAAGACCAGGCGCTGATCGAGCTGCAAGGCATTACGAAGACCTTCGGAACCGGTGAAGCCGCATTCCAGGCGTTGAAGGGCATCGACCTGTCGATCGACCGCGGCGACTTCGTCGCGGTCATGGGCCCCTCGGGGTCGGGCAAGTCCACGACCATGAACATCCTCGGTTGCCTCGACATACCGACCAGCGGCGTTTTCCGCTTCCGCGGGGTCGAGGTCCAGGCGCTCACCCGCGACCAGCGCAGCCTGCTGCGGCGGCGCTATCTCGGTTTCGTCTTCCAGGGGTTCAACCTTCTGGCCCGGACTACGGCGATCGAAAATGTGGAGCTTCCGCTGCTCTATCGCGGGGAAAAGCGTGCGGTTCGCCGGGAAGCTGCGCTGCATGCCCTGGATCAGGTCGGCCTCGTTCCATGGGCGGACCACACTCCGGCCGAGCTTTCGGGCGGACAGCAACAGCGGGTGGCGATCGCCCGGGCGCTGGTGACCGAACCCGATGTGCTGCTTGCGGACGAGCCGACCGGAAACCTCGATACCGAGCGTTCGATCGAAATCATGGAACTGCTCACCCGCCTCAACGCCGCGGGGATCACCATCCTGTTGGTCACGCACGAACCCGAAATGGCGGAATATGCGCGGACCATCGTCCATTTCCGCGATGGCCTGGTCGAGCGGATCGACCGCAATCACCGCCCGCAACCCATGGAGCACGCCTGATGCTCGGCATGTTCGGCGCCACTCTGCTCCTCGCCTTCCGCGAGATCCGCCGCCATCTTCTGCGCTCGTTTTTGACGACGCTCGGCATCATCATCGGCGTCGCGGCGGTGATTACCATGGTCACCCTGGGCAAGGGCGTGACGGCATCGGTCCAGGACCAGATTTCCTCGCTCGGCTCCAACGTATTCATCGTATTTCCCACGAAGGGCGACCGGGACGCGCCGCGGCCTTTCAAGCAGCAGGATGTCGACGCGGTCGCCCGCCAGATCGGCGGCGTTCGGGAGGCGGCAGGCAGCGTTTCGACCAATGCCACCGCGATCCACAACGGGCAGGACTGGGCCACCACCGTCCAGGGCGTGGACAACGATTTCCTGCGTGCGCAATCGATCGACGTCACCGAGGGGCGCATGTTCACGAACGAGGAGATGGCGTCCGGCAAGGATGTCTGCCTGATCGGGGCCAAAGTGCTCGGTGCGATCTTCGTGGAGGGTACCAGTCCCCTGGGCGAAGAGATGCGCGTCAACCAAGTCTCGTGCACGGTCGTGGGCGTGCTGAAGGAACGCGGCGAAGGGGGCGGTCCCAACCAGGATCAGGACAATACGGTCATGATGCCGCTGAAAACGGTGCAGCGACGCTTCACCGGTAGCAACGACCTGCATTATTTCGTCGTGAAGTACGACGCGGCCTATTCCAGCGCTTCGATCCAGGATTCGCTGATCGCGCTGCTGCGCGAACGTCGCCTGCTGCAGGAGGGTGCGAACAACGATTTCAACATCATCGACACCGCTCAGGTCAATGAAGCTGTCGGCAGCGCCACCGGCGCGCTGACCGCGATGGTGGCCGTGATCGCTGGGATCAGCCTGCTGGTGGGCGGGATCGGCATCATGAACATCATGCTGGTGTCGGTGACCGAGCGAACCCGGGAGATCGGCATCCGGCTCGCCATCGGCGCTCTATCGCGCGAGGTGCGGATGCAGTTTCTGACCGAGGCGGTGGTGCTCTGCTGTTTCGGAGGGCTCGTCGGGATCGGCCTCGCGCTTCTGCTATCGTGGAGTCTTTCCGGCGTGATCGACGTACCGTTCGTCTTCGATCCGGTTATCAATGTCGCAAGCTTTCTCTTCTCGGCCTTCATGGGGATCGCATTCGGATACTACCCCGCCGCGCGAGCATCCAAACTCGATCCGATCGATGCCCTGCGGCATGAGTGAAGCGTCGCGTAACCCTAGCTGACGGCAGAAGCGGCTCAGAACCTCCGCCGGCCGACGCCGAACCACAAGGACGTACGTTAGCTACCGTGGGTGGCGTCGAGCTGGTCCCCGAGCGGATCGACCTGCGGTTCGGCCTTGCCCAATTCCGAGAAGTCCATGATCATGTCCGACCCGCTGTCATAGCGGGGCCATTGCGGCAGGTCGTAGCCGTTCGGGTTGCCGGTCTTGGCGAAATCCACGACATAGCTGCTCATCACGTCGGCAATCGCCAGATCCCGATCCGTGGTCTGTGCGCCGTACTTGATCCCCGCCGTGTCGAAGAAGAACGGGATATCGCTCGCGTGCTGCGCGCCCTCGGAGCCGACCGATTGCGCGACATAGGAGAAGCGATACTGCCAGACCGGCACGTCCTGCGCGGCCAGTTCTCCTGCGATACGGTGCGCACCCGCAACCATGGTGCCGGTGGGCCCCCCTATGTCCGCGCTGGTCGCCCCGATCATCACCGGGACATGCGCGAAGTTTCCGCTGCGATAGGCGGCGGCGGGATCGACCGCCAACTTGCCATCGGCGAAGGGGCTGGCGAATGTGCGCGCGTTGCCCGACCGCGCCTGGAACATGGTGGCGAGGTTCAGCCCGTCGGTGACCTGCTCGGCCGAAAGCGCCCGCAGCTTCGCCAGCGCATCGGGATCTTCAGGTGCAATCCCCTTCCCCTGAGCAAAGCGTGTTCCGATGGCTTCGGCAGTTGCGAAATCGCCTTCGCCCATCCCGCCCCCGTCGCCACCCGACATGACGATCGCCTTGTCGAACAGACCCTGCGCCATCGGGGAGGTCACGAGATTATGAACCGACATGCCACCCGCCGATTCGCCCATGATCGTGACGTTTTCGGGATCGCCCCCGAACGCAGCGATATTGCGCTGGACCCAGCGCAAGGCGGCAAGCTGGTCCATATAACCGTAATTGCCCAGCAGCCCTTCGTCCGCGTCGGCAGCAGTGAGCGCGGGGTGTGCGAAGGTGCCGAACCGGCCGACGCGATAATTGAAGCTGACCACCACCGCGCCTTTGCCCGCGAGCGGCGCGCCGGAATAGGTGGGCGGCGAAGATCCGCCATTCACGAAACCGCCACCATAGATCCACACGATCACCGGCAGTTTCACAGGCGCATCGGTCGGTCGCCATATGTTGGCGTAGAGGCAATCCTCGGCCGGCTGCGTTCCCAGCGGGGCCGCATCGCTCGGAAACGGCTTCTGCATGCAGTCGCTGGCGTAGCGCGTAGCATCGCGCACATCGTCCCACGGATCGGCGGGCTGCGGGGCGCGCCACCTGAGCTGCCCGACCGGAGGCGCGGCGAAGGGGATGCCTTTCCAGCTGACGATATCGTCCTCGACCATGCCCCGAACCGCGCCCGTATCGGTGCGCACCAAAGCGACAGCGGCCCCATCCTCCGGGGGCGCAGCGGTAGCGGACGTTGCCGAAAATGCGATGGCCAGAGCGGACAGGCTCGTGAGTATGCGCATGGTCGATCTCCGTTTCGCCGCAGCAATGCCGGTCGACCATTGCAGGATTACGCCCCTCGCACCATCCTTACCGCACCCGTTTCGACCGTATCGAGCATCTGGCCCTCACACAGCCGAGCTGAAACGACGCTGCGAATCCTGCCGGTAGGTATCGAACAACGCTGCGATTGTCCGCGCATAGGGCAGGCCGTCCGGCAGGATGGAGAGCCATCCCTCGTCCACACTGGCGAGGCCGCGTTCGATGAAGGGGGCGAGGCGCGGATGAACCTCCGCCAGCAAGCACGCGCCTATCCGGGCGTGACCGTGACACAGCAGCCGTTCGATGACCGCGCCGCGATAGCGATCCTGAGCGGTGCGCCTGACCCCGTTCGCGGTCGCCAGAGCCCCCTGCGAAACACGCATGCGGTAGCGCCCGGCGTTCTTCTCGTTCTGCACATGAAGATCGGGAAAGGAACTGATCGCGGACGCGCCCAGCCCGATCAGGTTGGGTGCATCGTCGTCGGTGAAACCCTGGAAATTGCGGTGCAGCCCGCCCCCGAGCGCTGCATGGGCCAGCGGGTCGCCTCCGGGCTTCGCGAAATGGTCGAAGCCGACGGGCGTGTAGCCATGCGTGCACAGGTAGGCATAGCCTAGCGAGGCCATCGCGAACCGCTCTTCCTGATCGGGCAGGCGATCGCCGTCGATTACCTTCTGGCGCGGCACGATATGGGGAACATGCGCATAGCCAAACAGCGACACGCGGTCGGCCCCCAGCACGCGTGTGCGGTGCAGCGTGTCGGTCAGATCCTCGCGCGTCTGATCGGGCAGGCCGTACATGAGGTCGAAATTGAGCGAGGTAACGCCGGCATCGCGCAGCTGGTCGACCGTGCGCAGGATCAAATCCTCCCCCTGCACCCGGCCGATCGCCTGCTGGCAATGTGCGGCGAAGGTCTGCACGCCGAGGCTGGCCCGCTCAATCCCGACGGCCTGGATCACCCCGGCCCATTCGTCCGACATGCTGCGCGGATCGAGTTCGATGGAGAAGATGGGGTCGGTCAGACCGAACTGGGCGGTCAGCGCATCGACCAGCCGGGCGAAGTCCATCGGCGAAAGGGCGTTCGGGCTCCCCCCTCCGAAAGACACGCGCCTGACCTGGGTGCCGGACGGCAGCAGGGCCGATACGGTCTGTATCTCGCGATGCAGCGCATCGAGGTAGGCGTGTAGCCGCGCCTGACGACCGGATGTACCCGTGTTGCACCCGCAGTAGAAACAGATCTTCTCGCAGAAGGGGATATGGACGTAGAGCGAGACATCGCCCGACACGGCCTCGATCGCCTTGCGATGATCGGCGGGCTGAAGCGCGCCGAACTCGGCGGCGGTGGGAAAACTGGTGTACCGCGGAACGGGTACCGCCAGCAGGTCTGGATGATAATGCCACATGCGGACGCCTTCGGCCGATCCGACCGCGCCGTCATTGCGTTGGATCAAATTCCTTGCGGTTACAGCCTGCGTGGCATGCCTTGGCCGCGCAATGGCCGGGTATCGCCGGCGGCTTGCCCGGGATCGGGACTTCGATGGTTCTTCTCTCGGTTCCCGAACAGATGGTCACGGACATCGTGTCTCCACTGGCGGGACTGGTGCCGAGCGCGAGTGGCAACAGGGCTGTCAGCGCGAGAAGCAAATTGCCGTTCATTCGTCTCGCTCCTGCCGGTCATCATCGTCGTCGTCGTCGATCAGGATGCGGTTGGCCGCGCCGTCCAGATCCTCGAACTGGCCGTCCCGCATCGCCCAGAAGAACGTGGCGAGGCCGCCCCCGCCCATCAGCAGCGCGATGGGAATGAGATAGGCCAGCACGCTCATCCGATCGACTTGCGCGCAGCGCGGGCCAGCCTCAGCGAGTTTCCGACCACCACCAGCGAGCTTGCCGACATGGCGACCGCCGCGATCAGCGGGGTCACGAGGCCTGCGAGCGCGAGCGGGATGGCGAGCGTGTTGTAAGCGATCGCGAACCCGAAGTTCTGCCGCACGATCCGCATCGTCGCCCGCGCGACACGCACGGCGAGCGCTACGGGCATCAGATTTTCGCCCACGAACACCGCATCCGCCGCCTGCTGGCTCGCATCGCTCGCGGTGCCCGGCGCGATGGATGCATGTGCGGCGGCCAGCGCGGGGCCGTCATTCAACCCGTCGCCCACCATGAGCGGATGGCGACCGGCGCGCTTCAGCGCTTCGAGTGCGGCGAGCTTGCCCGCCGGATCGACCCCGCCCTTCCCCGCAATGCCAAGCTGCGAGCTGGCGCGCGCTACTGCCGCCGGCCCGTCCCCTGACAGGACCGACGCTTCCAGCCCGAGCGTGCCGAAGGCAGCGATGGCTGCTTTGGCGTCGGGCCGCAGACGGTCTGCGAAGGCGATCAGGCGGCTGCGATAGCCGATCCGCAAGGAGACGCTGGGCGTTTCACCGTTTGCGCGATCGGTTTCGGATGGCCGTTCGAGAGCGACCGTCAGGCCCTCGCACCGACCGGTGATGCCCACACCTCCGGTCTCCGCGACACCGTCGATCCGGGCGGGGACGACCCCATGCGCAGCGAGCGACCTTGCCAGGCCCACGCTGAGAGGATGTCGGCTTTCCTGCGCCAGGGCGAGCGCGATAGAGCGCTCGCGCGGATCGAAATCCTCGATATCGGCGCGCAGTTCGCCCAGGCTCAGCGTGCCGGTCTTGTCGAAAATGACGGTGTCGACCTCGGCCAGCCGCTCCAGCGCGCTGCCGTCTTTCACCAGCAGCCCTTTGCGGATCAAAGCGCCGGAGGCGACCACCTGGGCCGCGGGGACCGCTAGCCCCATCGCGCAAGGACAGGTGATGATGAGGACGGCGATCGCAATGACCAGTGACTGGTGCCAGCCCGCTCCCGCGATCATCCAGCCGACGAAGGCAAGCGCCGCCAGCGAATGGACGGCGGGCGCATAAAGGCGCGCCGCGCGATCGGCAATACGGACATAGCGGCTGCGCGACTGGCCCGCTTCGTCCATCAGCCGAGCGATTTCCGCAATGGCCGTATCGCTGCCGGCCGCCGTGATGCGCACCCGGATCGGATCGAGCAGGTTGATGGCACCGGCATGGACCAGATCGCCGCACCCGATCCGTTCGGGATTGCTTTCGCCGGTGAGCATGGAGTTGTCGATCGAGCCCCCGGCGTCTTCCAGCACGCCGTCCGCCGCCAGCGCCTCCCCCGCCGCCACGACCATCAGCATCCCGGGCGCAAGCTGGTCCGCAACGACGCGCACGATTGATCCGTCGGCCTGTACCACCCCGGCTTCGCGCCCCATCCGCCCCAGCAGCGCCCCTATCCCGGCGCGCGTGCGGTTGCGCATCGTGGCGTCGAGCGCGCGGCCCGCCAACAGGAAGAACAGCAGCATCACCGCGCTGTCGAAATAGGCGTGTTGCCCACCGGACAATGTCTCGTACAGGCTCAGACCTGTCGCCAGCAGGATACCGATGGAGATCGGAACGTCCATATTTGTCCGCCGATGGCGTAGCGCCATCGCCGCCGATGCAAAGAACGGTCGGCCCGCATAGACTATGACCGGAAGGGCAATCAGCGCCGAGAGCCAGTGGAACAACTCGCGCGTCGCCCCGCCCGCGCCGGACCACACGCTGACCGACAGCAGCATGATGTTCATCATGCCGAAACCGGCGACGGCCAGCGCTCGCAGGAGCGCCCTGCCCTCGGCATCGTCCTGCGCCAGCGGGTTGGCCTCCACCGGCTGCGCGTCGAAGCCCAGGCGGCGCAGTTCGCCAACGAGCGCGTCCCGCGTCACGGATGGCACATGGTGCACCGCCACGCGCTTGGCCGAGAAATTGACGCGAGCAGCCTCCACCCCTTCGAACCCGGACAGGCCGCGCTCGATCTTGCCGATGCACCCTGCACACTTGATGCCCGGTACGGTTAGGCGCGTGTCGAGCATGCGCTCGCCCGATGCGGGTTCGATGGCGACCGCCGCGTTCATTCGACGTGTTGCTCGCCGACCCAGCGATTGCTGCCCGAAACGATCGTGACGCGGGCGATCCAGCGTCCCGCCGGCATAGGCTGGTCGGAGCGGTAGCGGTCCTTCCCGCTAGCCTGGAAGGTCAGATCGACCTCGTCCTTCTGCCCCAACGGATGCCGCAGATGGGCAGAAACATCGGCGGCTTGCGGCGCGCCAACGGTTTCGATCACCAATCTCCCGTCGTCGCCTCGCCCTATCTCGACCGACCAGCCCAACCGCTCCTGCGCGCGTTCGGCGCTCAGCCAGCCGTTGAAGTTCTGACTCGCAACGTAGGAGTTCTCGACCACCACACCGCCGAAGCCGCGCGTGGCGAGCGCTGCCATGGTGAAATTGACCGCGAAGACCACGGCGAAGCCACCAACAAGGATCATCGCCATGTCGCGCCCGCTGAATTTGCGTCTGGTACGGCCGGTCACGGGGCGTCCTCCGGTGCGGACAGGCGGGTTTTCACGCTGTCGCTTTCGCCCTCCTCGTCCTGCGCGGTGATGCGGAAGGTGAAATCCTGCGCAGGCGTGCCCGGCGGCACGGCGATATAGGCGCGCACGCTGCGCGTCTGGTCGGCGGGGACCGTCACGACCTGCGTGGGCGCGGCATCGGCGCGACCGACCGTGCTAGACCACATCGTGGCATCCCGCAGACCTTCCACCGCGATCTCCATCTGGCGCGGGCGGCTCTGCATGTTGCGCAGGTTGAGCGTGAACGCATTGCGCACCGACCCGTCGCTCATCAGCATGTAGGGCGGGTTGCGGTCGGGCGAGACCGTCAGTTCGGTGCGGCTGCGCGTGCCTAGCGCGAACAGCAGCGCGACCCCGATCCCACCCCAGACGAGGAAATAGACGATCGTTCTCGGGCGAAAGAGGGTGCGCCAGGGCGACCGGGGCGTTTCGCCCTTCGCTTCGCGTTCGCAATCCTCCAGCGTGGCATAATCGATCAGGCCGCGGGGACGGCCGACCTCGGCCATTACCTTGTCGCAGGCATCGATGCACAGCGCGCAGGTGATGCAGCCGATCTGCGGCCCCTCGCGAATGTCGATCCCGGTGGGGCAGACCTGCACGCATTGCATGCAGTCGATACAGTCGCCGAAATGCTCCGGATCGCGGCGCGCCTTCTTCACGCTGCCGCGCGGTTCGCCGCGCCAGTCCTTGTAGGTGACCATCAGCGATTTCTCGTCGAGCATCGCGCTCTGGATACGTGGCCACGGGCACATGTAGATGCACACCTGCTCGCGCATGAAGCCGCCCAGCGTCACCGTGGTCAGCGTCAGGATCGCGACGGTGATATAGGCGACCGGGGCCGCCTCCCCGGCGAAGAACTCCCGAAACAGCGTCGGCGCATCGGCGAAATAGAGGATCCATGCACCGCCCGTGACGAATCCGATCGCAGCGTAGATCGTCCATTTGAAGGCGCGCCGGAGCACCTTGCTCCAGCGCCAGGGCGCAGCATCCAGCCGCGCGCGCGCATTGCGGTCGCCGTCCACGAAACGGTCGATATGCTGGAACAGGTCGGTCCATACGGTCTGCGGGCAGGCATAGCCGCACCAGGCCCGGCCGACCGCGCTGGTGACTAGGAACAGCCCCACCCCGGCCATGATCAACAGACCGGCGACGAAGTAGAATTCGTGCGGCCATATCTCGATCGAGAACATGTAGAAGCGACGGTGGGCGACGTCGACCAGCACCGCCTGGTCGGGTGCGTACGGCCCGCGGTCCCAGCGCAGCCAGGGGGTGACGTAGTAGATGCCGAGCGTCACCAGCATGACGAACCACTTGAAGCGCCTGAACGGCCCGTCGATCCGCTTGTTGTGGACCTGCTTGCGCGGTTCGTAGAGCTTTTCGCGCAAGTGGGCGCGATCGGGCTCGCTCGGTTCGTGCCGCTTCGTGGCGGCGCCCGGCGCGGCGACGGCGCTGCTTACCGGCCGGTTTGTTTTCGCCACGCCCCGCTCGATGACCGCCGATCGCGCTCGGCCATCATGTGGATGCGGTTCTTCAGGGTTGCTCATCGACCTCTACCTCGGGGTCCTTGGCGACCTCTACGAAGTCTTCGCCTCCCCCGAGCGAGTGGACATAGGCTGCCAGCATCTTGATCGTCACCGGATCGAGCCGATCGCCCCAGGCTGGCATCGCCCCCATGCGCGGCTGAAGGACCTGCCTGCGAATGTCCTCCGCGGTGCCCCCACGCAGCCAGATCGCATCGTTGAGGCGCGGCGCACCGACTTCCCGATTGCCCTGGCCTTGGTTGCCGTGACACGCCGCGCAATTGTCGGCGAAAGTCTGCGCGCCCAGGCTGGTCGAGCGCCCCTTGCCGCTGAGCGAGAGCACATGCGACACGAGCGCTTCCAGCTGCTGCGGTTCGAAGGCACCCTCGAACGCGGGCATGACGCTGCTTCGCGTATCGGGATGGCCAGGCTGCCTGATACCGTTGACGATCGTGTATTCGATTGCCTTCAGGTCGCCACCCCACAGCCAGTCGTCGTCGTTCAGATTGGGATAGCCGAGCCGTTGGCTGCCCGCCGCGCCTGAGCCGTGGCATTGGCTGCAGTTGACGGCGAAGGCAGCGCGTCCCCCGGCCACGGCCTGCGCCATCAGCGCGCTGTCATCCGGCAAGCGTTCGATCGGGGTACGGGCCAGTGTGTCGCGCATGCCCTGCTGCGCCACTTGGGCGAGGTCGACCTCCTCGGCCAGCTGGCCCCGGCTCGACCAGCCGAGCAGGCCGGAAGTCGCACGGTCCAGCATCGGCCACGCAGGAAAGGCGATGACGTAGCCGATCGCGAAGATGATGGTGAGATAGAACGTCCACAGCCACCAGCGCGGCAGCGGGGTATCGAGCTCTTCGATACCGTCCCACTCATGCCCGACTGTCTGAGTGCCGGTTGGCTCGTCAATGCGCTTATTCGCCATCGTTCTCATCCTCGAAAATGGATTTCGCGGCGGCGCGGTTGTGCTTGCCGGCACCGGGGCGGAACGGCCAGGCGCACAGGATCAGGAACACCACCACGATCGCGACGAGGGCGTGGCTGTCGGCCAGATGCCGCAGCTGGTCGTACAAGCTCACCGGCCCTTCTCCTGCGCCAGTTCCTCATGCGCTGCGGCGCTCTCGAAATCGACGAGCGTGCCCAGCATCTGCAGATAGGCGACCAGCGCATCCATCTCCGTCAGGCGCGTTGGATCACCATCGAAATCGCGCGCCTGCGCTTTGGGATAGCGGGCGAGAAAATCGGCCATGTCGCCCTCGGCTTCGGGATCGCCTTGCAACATCATGTCGGCCAACGCCTGGCCGATATCGCGATCGGAATAAGGCACGCCGACGCGCCGCAGCGCGGTCAGCATCGCGGCCGGATCGGCGACGTGCAGGTCGGTCTCCGCGAGGAAGCCGTATTGCGGCATAACGCTTTCGGGCACCACGCTTTGCGGGTCGCGCAGGTGCTGGACATGCCATTCGTCGGAATAGCGCCCGCCCACGCGCGCCAGGTCAGGCCCGGTGCGTTTGGAGCCCCACTGGAACGGGTGATCGTACATGCTTTCCGCGGCGAGGCTGTAATGCCCGTAGCGTTCCACCTCGTCGCGGAACGGACGGATCATCTGGCTGTGGCAGCTGTAGCAGCCTTCGCGGATATAGATGTCCCGACCCGCCTGCTCGAGCGGGGTATAGGGCCGCACGCCCTCCACCTTCTCGATCGTGTTGTCGATCCAGAACAGCGGCGCAATCTCCACGATACCGCCGATGGCGACGGTGAAGAACGTGGCGATAGCCAGCAGCGTGATATTGCGTTCCAGGCGCTTGTGGCCTTTCACGGTTTCCTTGACGGCGAGATCGGTCATGCCTGGATGATCCTATTCGGCGGGAACGGCGGCACCGGACGCCGGGCGCGCGGAAGGTGATTGGACAATCGGGCGATCGGCCTGCGGATCGTATGATGCATCGGTCAGGGGCGCTTCGTCGCGCAGGCGACCGGCCAGCGTCATCCAGATGTTGAATGCCATCACCACCGCGCCGGTCAGGTACATCGCCCCACCGAAAGCGCGCATCACGTACATCGGATGCACCGCCGCGACGGTGTCGGCGAAGCTGTTCACCAGATAGCCGTCGGGCCCGTACTCGCGCCACATCAGCCCCTGGGTGATGCCTGCCACCCACATGCTGGCGGCGTAGAAGACGATCCCCAGCGTCGCGAGCCAGAAGTGCCAGTTGACCATGCGCAGGCTGTACAGCCGCTCCCGTCCCCACAGCCGGGGAACCATGAAATAGACGCAGGCGAAGGTGATCAGTCCGTTCCATCCCAGCGCGCCCGAATGCACGTGGCCGATGGTCCAGTCGGTATAGTGCGACAGGCTGTTGACGCTCTTGATGGAGAGCATGGGCCCTTCGAACGTGCTCATGCCGTAGAACGCGAGCGCCATTACCATCATCCGGATGATCGGGTCGGTGCGGACCTTGTCCCACGCGCCGTTGAGCGTCATCAGCCCGTTGATCATCCCGCCCCAGCTGGGCATCCACAGCATGATCGAGAACACCATGCCCAGCGTCTGCGCCCAGTCGGGCAGCGCGGTATAATGCAGGTGATGCGGACCCGCCCAGATATAGAGGAAGATCAGCGACCAGAAGTGGATGATCGACAGGCGATAGCTGTAGACCGGCCGTTCCGCCTGCTTTGGCACGAAGTAGTACATCATGCCCAGGAAGCCCGCGGTGAGGAAGAAACCGACCGCGTTATGGCCGTACCACCATTGCGTCAGCGCATCCTGCACGCCCGAGAAGGCGCTGTAGCTGCGTGATCCCAGGAAGCTGACCGGCACGGCCAGATTGTTGACCACGTGGAGCATCGCCACGGTCACGATGAAGGCGAGGTAGAACCAGTTGGCGACATAGATATGCGGTTCGCTGCGCTTCAGCAGCGTGCCGACGAATACCGCGAGATAGGCCAGCCAGACGACGGTGAGCCACAGGTCGACATACCATTCGGGCTCGGCATATTCCTTCGACTGGGTGACCCCCATCAGATAGCCCGTCGCCGCGAGCACGATGAATAGCTGGTAGCCCCAGAATACGAACCGGGCGAGCGAAGGGAAGGCCAGCTGCGTGCGGCAGGTGCGCTGAACGACGTAGAAGCTCGTCGCCAGGAGCGCGTTGCCGCCGAAGGCGAAGATCACCGCGCTGGTATGCAGCGGGCGCACGCGACCGAAATTGAGATAGGGTTGGAAATTGAGCTGGGGGAAGGAGAGCTGGAGCGCGATGAAGACGCCTACCAGCAGCCCGACGAGGCCCCAGAACATGGTCGCCAGCGTCGCCCAGCGGACCGGGTCGTCGTCATAGCGGGAAGGACCTGCGGGCATCTTGAAGAAACCCTGCGCCCGGCCTAGCGGATCGAAGCGCGCCGCGTTCATCCACATCAGCACGAATGCGACGAGCCCGACGATCGTCGCATGGACGGCGAAACCGCTGTCCGCCGCCGTCGCCGCGACGACCAGCGACAGCAGCATGATCCCGAACCACAGGCCTGCCCGGCCCAGCGCAGCTTCCGCTTGCATTAGAGTCTCCGTCCGTTTGGCAGGGCGTTAGGGTGCGTGTCGGCAAGCTTCATTGATCCAGCTCAAATTGGGAAAAATTCCATCCAGTCGCGGGCAGATGCCCGGCGCGTTCATCGAGTTGCGCCAGATCGAGCAGGCGGACGATCGAGCGTCCCGAGGTCTCGATCAGCCCTTCATCGCGCAATTCGCCGAGTTGGCGGCTGATGGTCTCGATCGTCAGGCCCAGACTGTCGGCGATATCGCGGCGCGACATTGGAAGGTCGAGAATGCAGGCACTGCCGCGCGGCGATCCGCCCCTCTTGCCTGTTCGTTCGGCCATCACGACCAGGAAACTCGCAACCCGCTCCTGCGCCGTTTTCCGGCCGAGCGTGATGGCCTTCTCGCGGGAACGGGCCAAGGCTGTCATCGCCCGGCCCAGCACAGCGTCCATCACAACCGCTTCCCCGCGCGCGAGGCTCAGGAACGCGTCGAGCGGGAAGGTCACGAATTCGGACGGCACCAGCGCACACAGCATGTAGGCGTGGGCGGCCCGTGCAGGGACGGACACGAGGTCCCCCGTGAAATGAAAGGCGACCACCTGCTCCCGTCCCTGGGAAGCATGGGCCACGAGCTTCGTCGCTCCGGATGCCAGGAACACCATCTGGGCCACATCGTCGTCGGCGATGGCCGCCTCTCCAGCCGCAGCCGTCGTAGAGCGCGCGAGGGCTTGGAACCGGCGACGTAGCGCCTCCGGCAGTTTCGGCGGAAGAATGGCGGTCGCGAAGCGATCGAACGGATCGACCGCGGACAAGGCTTCGCAATGGAGAAGGCGTTGCATGACCCGGTGATGCCCGGTCCGTGCACGACCATCATTGATCTGCGTCAATGCATGCGCGGGCGGTCTTCCGCATCGGGATGCGAGCGATGCAATAGCCTGGGCCGCACGAGGTGGCCGCTGCATCGCGGAGAAGCAAGATGAAACTGTCAGTCCTGATGGGCGCGATCGCGCTCGGAACCCTCGTCGTACCGGGAACCGCAATGGCGCAGGAACGCGCCGGGTCGGTCCAGATCAAGGGTTTCGTGACCGCGGTTCTGCCCGACGGCAAAATCACCGACGTCGAAACCGATATCGTGGGCCTGCCCGCAAACACGCAAACCGAGGCGAACGACAATGTCGTTCCGACCGTCGCCATAGAATACTTCGTCTCGGACAACGTCTCGATCGAGACGA
This sequence comes from Erythrobacter sp. LQ02-29, assembly GCF_022576075.2. Classification (NCBI taxonomy): domain Bacteria; kingdom Pseudomonadati; phylum Pseudomonadota; class Alphaproteobacteria; order Sphingomonadales; family Erythrobacteraceae; genus Erythrobacter; species Erythrobacter sp. LQ02-29. The sequence goes on from NZ_JANCNT010000001.1 coordinate 2,630,799, forward strand.
TCTGCTGCCTGACCCAGCATGACGTGGATGGCACAGCCGGGCTTCCGGGGGCGGAGTTCGTCTCGGACGCGAAGCTCATTCCGGCGACCGTCACCGCGAAATATCATTTCGATCTGGGCGGCGCGAAACCCTATGTCGGAGCCGGCCCTGCCTATTTCATCTTCATCGACGAAAAGCCCGGTTCGGCGACGATCCCGCTGGGCGTCACGGATTTCGACCTGTCGAACGAATTCGGGCTCGCGCTTCAGGTGGGCGCCGACATCCCGCTGAACGATCGCGGACTGGGGCTGAGCGTCGACGCCAAGCGCTATTTCATCGATACGACGGCCCGCTGGTTCGCGGGCGATACGCTGGCGATACAGACGGAGCACAAGCTCGATCCGTGGGTGATCGGTGCCGGCCTCTCCTACCGCTTCTAAACACCTGAAGGCCACACAGGCAGCGGGCTCGATCCTCGATCGCGATCCGATCGAGGATCGTCGCCTTCGCGTAATGGCAATCTCAACGACGCTGGAGCGGTCCGCAACCCGGTTGGATAAGCCGCCGATCACGGCATTCGTTTCACCCACCTGTTGCCGAATTTCCCGCCTCGGTTGCATCGATCCCGATCTGTGGCCGGGAAAGAGCCAGCTCCTGGCCAAATGCCGGCAATTGTACGAAAATGGGATCTGGCTCCGGCGCCGTCTTGTAGATGAAACCGAAGGTCGGATTGCTGCGCGATCCAAGTGCGTCGATCGGATCGTACCACACGCGCACCGAACTCCAGTCGCCTTCCTCCGACACGTCGACTGCAAGCACACCGCTGTCGATCACGCCCGGACCGGACCAGTTGGCGTGGTCCAGCAGGATGCGCCGATCGTCGAGGATGGCAGAGACGACCGCCACATGGCCCAGCGGCATTGCCCCGGTCGGACGAAATGCGAGGACCGCGCCGACCTGCGGGTCGCCGCCGCGAGGGTAGTGTCCCTCCGCCTGCCCCCACCAGGTGAGGGCATTGCCATGAATCTGGATGCCGGAAACCTGGCGCGCATAGGGCACGCATTGCAGATGGCCGGCCTGTGCCGCGACCGGACCGATGGCCAGTGCGAGGATGCAGGAAGCGGCGAAAATCGCCCGCGTTTTAAGATAGATACGCTCCGCACGGCAGCGGAAGCGCGATAATGCGCCCGTCATCGAGACCCTCCAGATTTTCCGTCCGAGGGCGATGTTACAAGGTCTCGGGAAAGGTGCCAGATGGCACCCGGTCCGCTGGCCGCGTTCGGATAACGACTGGTCGCTAAGTCCGAATGGCGCAGCGGGCGCCAGCGTCAGGACGCGCCCCCCCTGGGCCTCCGACCGCAGCATGCGCGGCCGAAGGCTTCGGGTAAGTTGCGTCGTCAGCGCGCTTTCAATTCCTTCACCAGCGCGGGTGCAGGGTAAATCGTCTCGAGCGCTTCCTGCACCGCGGCGGTAGACACCACCACCGTTCGGTTGAGCGTCGGGTCGTAACCGTAATTGCCGCCCAGCGAGTGGATGTTGCCGTCGAACGCTGCGCCAATCACGGTACCCGCCTTGTCGATGACCGGCGAACCCGAATTGCCCCCGATGATGTCGTTGGTGGTCACGAAATCGTAGGTCGTGTCCATGTCGATCTTCGCCTTGTTGGCGGCGAAGGCGGGTGCGACGTCGAAGGGCGGGCTGCCCGTGGCCCGCTCGAAGGTCCCGCCCAGCGTGGTCGCGATCGGCACCTCGTTGCCGCGCTCGACCCAGCCCTTCACCTGGCCATAGCTGATGCGTAGCGTGAAGGTGGCGTCAGGGTAGAGCGTGTCGCCATAGGCGGCGAAACGCGCATCGGCGAGCTTACCACCCGCGACCGTCAGCGGGCCGACATAAGCCTCGTCCACCTGCTGCTTCAGCTCGCGCTGGCGCGGGTTGAGCCGTAGCGCATACTGAATCATCGGATCGTCCGAAGCTTCAATCGCGGCCATACCGCCGTCCCACAATTGCTGGCGATAGGCTGGGTCGGCCAGGTTGCTGCCTTCGACCAACCGCGTGGCGAGCGCTTCGGGGCTTTCCTTGCCCAGCAGCAGCTTGGAATCGGGATCGTCGACGCCGAGATATTCGCGCGCCTTCGACAGGCTCCATTCCAGCGACAGCTGGTCGAGCCAGTTGTAGACGGGCTTCTCGTCGAGGATCTGTTTGCGGGTCAGCGGCAGCGCGCTGTCGGTGAAGCCGGGCAGACGCTCGGCGTTGGGCTTCGTCCGCTCCTGCGCCGCCATGACAAGCGCCTGCGCATAACCGTAAAGGTCGCTCGACGGCGAGATGAAGCGATAGGGCAGGTATAGCGAGCGATAGGCGGTGACCGCATCATCGACGGCGTTCCACGGATCGCCGATGGCGGCATTACCCGCGCTCTTCGCCTTGAGCTCGTCTTCCTTCGCCGCGAGCGTCGCGGTGAATGCCGGGTCGTTCAGCGCCTTCTGGCGGCCGATATAGACCTTCAGGCTGTTCTCGATGCCGTTCAGCATGTCGAGCCCCTCGCGTTCGTGATCCGCGCTCTCTTCCATCCCGCGGATCAGGCGGCCGCGCAGCTCGGAAAGCGTCGTAACGGTGATCGGCAGCCGCACCTCGCGCTCGAAGGCGAGCTGGCTTTGCGTGTAGAGGCGGCTGGTCGAGCCGGGGTTGCCGACGACGAAGGTCAGTTCGCCTTCCTCGGGCGCGGTCGGGTTCCACTTCAGATGCTGCGGTGTGCTGACCGGCTTGCCGTTCTCGTAGGCGCGCAGGAAGCTGGCATCGAGCGAGTAGCGCGGGAAGTTGAAGTTGTCGGGATCGCCGCCGAAGGTCGCGGCGCGATCCTCGGGCGACCAGACCAGCCGGACGTCGGAATATTTGCGATAGGTATAGAGCTTGTACTGCCCGCCGCCGAACAGGGTCACGACCTGGCAGCGCGTCGTATCGGTATCGGGGCAGCCGGCCGTCTCGATCGCGGCGATCTTCGCATCGCGCGCCTTGGTCAGCGCCTCACCCGTCAGCGATCCGATCGCCCCGGTGACGTCACCGGTAACGTCGGTGATCTTGGTCACGACCTCGGCCTGCTGCCCGGGGCATTTGAGCTCGAGATCGCGTCGGTCGGCGATGTAGCCGTCGTTGAGATAGTCGCTGCCCTGCTTCGAATTGTCGAACAGGCAGCTCGCAACGCAATGGTGGTTGGTCAGGATCAGACCCGAACCCGAAACGAAGCTGGCCGAGCAGCCCCCGGTGAGGCGCACCGCGGCGGCTTGCACCTTGTCGAGCCACTGCTGGTTCGGCGCCCAGCCATAAGCTTCCCTCACTTGCTCGGTCGGGAAATTGTCGAACGTCCACATGCCTTCGTCGGCCCGCGCAGGTTGGGCAGCGAGCGCGAAGGTGGAGGCGGCGACGAGAAACGTCGTGTTGGTTAGCTTCATCGGGGACATCCTTTCCAGTAGAGGCGTTGATCGCACAGGACGCGTCGGTCGTCATGCCATCCGCAAGGTTCTCTCGCTCACGCTTATGGCGAAGAGAGGGTTGCGCAAGGGTGAGCGAGCATTTTTCTCCCATGAGATAGTATCTCCTGTGTTGCAACTCATGAGTGCGTTCTCGCGGGCTTGCTCTCTCGGCGGATCGCTCGAACGAGCGGACAGCAAGGCAGGTTCGCGCGACCGGGCATCGCAAAAAGATTCGGTAAATCGATTGATAAGACTTGCTCGTTATTCGCGGCGCGTGGACGCATCTGCACATCCTACCGCGCTGGAGGAAAGCGCTCGATTGGCGGCTCTGGCCGATCTCGCGATCCTCGACACCGAGTCCGAACGCGAATTCGATGCGGTCACCAGGGTCGCGGCGTCGGTCCTGGGCGTGTCCAGTGCAGCGGTCAGCCTGATCGACAGGGACCGGCAGTGGTTCAAGTCCCGCCATGGGATCGATTTTACGCAGACGCCCCGTGACATCGCCTTCTGCGATCAGGTCGTGGCGCGGCGCGACCCGCTGGTGGTTCCCGACGCTCTCGAAGACAAGGCGTTTCGTGACAATCCGCTAGTCGTCGCGGAGCCTCGGATCCGCTTTTACGCCGGCGTACCGCTTTTCCTGAAGTCCGGCCATTGTATCGGCAGCCTTTGCGTCCTCGACGATCGCCCCCATCACAATTTCGGCGATGCCGAACTCCAGTTTCTGCGGGAACTCGCATCGATCGTCGAAGAGCTGATCGAGGCGCGCAAGGCGCGCTCGCGGGCCGACATCGCGGCGGAGGTGGTCGCATCTACACCTGACGCTGTTGTTGCCACCAATCGCGCAGCACAAATCGTTTTCTGGAATGACGCGGCAGAACGCATGTTCGGCTGGCCTTTGGATCAGGCGCTGGGCCAGGACATCACTCTGATCATTCCCGATTGGTTTCGCGACGACCTTCCCGACAGGGTCGAAGCCCCCGTCAACAACGGTCCTACCCGTTGGGTGAGCAAGTTCGTGGAACTCGAGGCGCGGACGAAGAATGGCGCGAACTTTCCGATCGAGCTTTCGCCTGCAGCCTGGGGCGACGACGATCACGGCGGATATGCAGCGGTGGTCCGGGATATCACCAAGAGGAAAGCCCTTCAGGCGGATCGTGACGCCAGCAAGAAGTTCCTGGATGCGGTGGTTACGAACCTCCCCTCGATGCTCTTCGTCAAGGATTCTCAGACACATCGATACCTTCTGCTAAACAAGAAGGCGGAAGAACTCGTCGGACGATCGGCCGAAAGCATGATCGGTAGGCACGATGCCGAGCTCTTCCCTTCCCGTGGTGCAGCATTCAAGCAGAACGATGCCAGGGCCGTTGCCAGCGGCAAGCCGGAGCAGGCGGAGTCCACGTTCGAGCGGGACGATGGTTCCATGGTCGACATCAGGACCACGCGTGTCCTAGTCGACGGTCCGGATCGGCCGGGCCAATATCTTCTCGGACTGTCGGAGGATGTAACCGAAATCCGGCTGTCCGAATCGGAACGCCTAAAGCTCGCACGGTACGACACCCTGACGGGTTTGTTGAACCGGGCCAGTTTCCTCGAACAGGTCGACAAGCTGATTGCGGATGGAGTTCGCTTCGCCATCCTCAATGTCGATCTCGACCGGTTCAAATCGGTCAACGACCAGTTCGGCCACGTCGTCGGCGACGAGGTATTGAAACTCGTGGGCCAGCGGATCGGGATGCTCGCCGACGAAGAGACGCATGTTTCACGGATAGGGGGCGACGAGTTCGTATGCGTTCTGACCGGCCAGGCCTTGCGAAAACGTGCCCGTCTCATTTCCGAAAGCTTGATGGCCGGGGTCAGTTCGCCAATCACCGTCGGCGGGATCACCGCACATATCGGAGCATCGATCGGGGTCGTCGTCTATCCGGATGACGGCGACTCTCTCGAAACGCTCCGCCAGCATGCAGATCTCGCAATGTATCGGTCGAAGCAGGATGGCAGAGGCGAACCATGCTTTTTCGACGATGCGATGGATGCGGCGGAGCGTGATCGGCGCAAGCTCGAAACCAATCTGCGCACGGCCATAGAGGAAGATACCATCGATGTCGCTTTCCAGCCGATCGTCGATGCCTCTACCGGTGAGGTAACCGGGTGCGAAGCCCTTGCGCGCTGGACCGAAGCCGATCGGGGCCCGGTGCCGCCGGACGTGTTCATATCGCTGGCGGAAAACTGCGGCCTTATCGAGATGCTGGGAGAACAGGTATTGCGGCGCGCCTGTCGCGAAGCGCAAAGCTGGCCCGAACACATCAAGGTCGCGGTGAATCTCTCCCCGCGCCAGTTCTTCTCGGGACGCTTGGTCGATACCGTCCTTGCCGTGCTGGCGGACACGGGCCTGGCGGCTGATCGACTGCAGCTGGAAGTGACCGAAAACCTCGTCATTCAGAACGCCGAGGAGGCCTTCTCGCAGCTCGCACTACTTAAGCAGAACGGTATTCAAATTTCGATCGACGATTTCGGGATCGGCTATTCTTCGCTAAGTTATTTTCAGACGTTTCCCTTTGACAAGGTCAAGATCGACAAGTCGTTCATCGGGGAAGTCGAGGATTCGCGCGCTGCCAAGGCGATCGTCACCGCCGTGGTCGGCCTGGGCGAGCAGCTTTCGATGAATGTCGTCGCCGAAGGTGTGGAGACTATTGCTCAGCAGAGGTTGCTGCGCAAGCTGGGCGTCACCCATCTCCAGGGCTATCTCTATAGCGAACCGTTAACCAGCGAACAGGTTACGAGCTACCTATCGCAACAAGTCGCGTCGCCGGTCGCCCGAGGCCTATTCGAACTCGTATAAGCGGTTATAATACGAACATTGGTGAGTGGGTCGAACTAGAACCCACCGCTTCGTTTGCGTCTGAAAATCTCTCTCCCCAGGAGTAGATTTCCCGGTGTATCAGCGCGCAATGGGCAGGCGTATTTCGAAGGTACTTCCCGCACCCGGGGCACTTCTCAGCAGTTGGATCGTGCCATCATGCAGTTCGACGAGCTGCTTGACCAGGGCCAGCCCGATCCCAAGTCCGTCGCCCCCGATACCCATTCCTGCATCGGATTGCTCGAACATGTCGAAGATCCGCGACTGCTGATCGGCCGGGATGCCAACCCCATTGTCGGATATGGCTATGCTTACGCTAGTCGCGTTACCGGTGACGGCGACCTCGATCCGCCCTCCTTTCGGTGTGTACCTCGCCGCGTTGCCGACGACGTTCCCGACGATCTGGATGAACCGCGCTGGATCGACGTCCAGCTCGATCGGGTCTGTCGGTAGCACCGCGTCGAGCGCGTGATGTCCCGCCTCGATCGCTGGCCCGGCAACCTCCAGCGCCGCCGGCATGATTTCGCTCACCAGCACCTTTTCCCGCCGCAACGAAATCTTGCCGCGTTCGATACGATTGATATCGAGAAGGTCGTCGACAAGTCGGATCATGTGACTGAGGTTCTGCCGCATCGATTTCCGCACGGTATCCGTGGCAGCGCCGTCGGACTTCCGTTCGAGGATGTTGAGCCCCGCCGTGAGGACCGCCAAGGGGTTGCGCAGTTCGTGGGCGAGCACCGCCAGGAAACGGTTCTTTTGGTGATCGGCCGCCTGCAGTGCTGCGGTAAGCCCCTCCAGCTCGTCGCGCTGGGCCGTGATTTGCCGCCGCTGGACGAAAAGGTCGTAGAACACCCTCGATTTCGAGCGCAGGATGTCGGCTTCGATCGGCTTCTGGATGAAATCGACCGCGCCGGCCTCGTACCCGCGGAAGCGGCGCGTGGCATCCCCGCTGCCGGCGGTCAGGAAGATGATCGGGATGTGCCGCGACCGTTCGTTCGCGCGCATGAATTCGGCCAGCTCGAACCCGTCCATGCCCGGCATCTGCACGTCGAGCAGCGCCAGCGCATATTCGTTCGCCAGCATCAGTTCGAGCGCATCTTCACCGCTGCGGGCCTTGTGCAGTTCGAGCCCGTCGCGCGCGAGCAAGGCGTCGAGCGCGAGGAGGTTTTCCTCCAGATCGTCGACCAGCAGGAATTTGACAGGATCGGTCATCGCGCGATCATCGCCTCCAGAACAGGTCCCATGTCCTCAAGGAGCATCGTTCGCGAGCCTGGGCACGCGGCACGGGCAGCCATCGGCATAGTCGCAACTTCCGCCGTTTCCGGGTCCTGAACGATGCCGAGACCGGCTGCCGCGCATACCGCCCGCAGACCTTGGGCACCATCGCTGTTCGCTCCTGTCATGACTATCCCGGCCAGCCCCGCCCCAAAGGCATCGGCCGCGCTTTCGAACAGCACGTCGATCGCCGGGCGCGAATGGTTGACCGGTTCATCGGACGAAAGGGCGATGGTCCCGTCGGTTTCGACGAGCAGGTGATAATCCGGCGGCGCGAAATAGATCGTGCCGGGCGCGAGCGGCTCCTTGTCCTCCGCTTCCTTCACCCGGAGCCGGCACTTTCCTGCAAACAGATCGACCAGTGCATTTTCACGCCGTGGCGGAATATGAACGACCACGAGAACGGGGGCGGGAAAGTCCTTCGGCAATGCAGGCAGCACTTGCGACAGCGCCTGAACGCCCCCTGCGGACGCGCCGATGACCACGGCCTCCAGGCTCATCGCGCGTTCCTCCGGTATATTTTCTCCGTCCGCACGAATTCGGAAAACATATCGGAATGGGTGGAAAAGCGCAGGCTCTCCTTCGACCCAAGACCCAGAAAGCCACCGCGAGCGAGCGATTCACCGAAAAGGCCGACGACCCGGTCCTGCAGTTCGCGGTCGAAATAGATGAGAACATTGCGGCAGGAAATCAGGTGCATCTCGCCGAACGCCGCATCCGTTACCAGGCTATGGTCGGAAAACACCGCCCTCTCCCGCAACGACTTATCGAAGACGGCCCTGTCGTAATCGGCGGTGTAATGGTCGGAGAGGGAGGAGTGCCCACCGGCCAGGCGATGGTTCTCCGTAAACAGGCGGATTCGGTCGAGCGGATAGACCCCGGCCTGCGCCGCACGCAGCGCCACCGGATTTATGTCAGTGGCGTAGAAAATGGTGCGATCCGCCAATCCCTCTTCCGCGAACAGGATCGCCAGCGAATAAAGCTCCTCGCCGTGGCTGCACCCGGCGATCCACACCTTCAGCGAAGGATAGGTGCGCAGATGCGGCACGACCTTTTCGCGCAGCGCCCTGAAATAGTAGGGATCGCGGAACATCTCGCTGACCTGCACGGTAAGGAAATTAAGCAGCTTGGGCAGAATGGTCTCATCGTGCAGGACCGCCGACTGGATGTCGGAGATGCTGTCGTAGCCCCACTGGCTACGCGCCTGTAGCAGCCGCCGCTTGATCGATGCCCGGGCGTAGTGCCGGAAGTCGTAGTGGTAGTGGCGATAGACCGCATCCAGCAGCAGCTGGATCTCGATGTCCTCGATGCTCTCGCCCGTCACCGCGGCATCCATACCCGAACCAGCGACAGCAGCCTGTCGACGTTGATCGGCTTCGCCATATAGTCGTTCGCACCTGCATCGATGCACTTGCGCTGGTCGTCCGGCATCGCCTTCGCCGTCAGCATGACGATCGGCAGCTTCTTCCAGCGGGTGTCGGCGCGAATCGCACGCGCGGCGGTCAGCCCGTCCATCACGGGCATCATCACGTCCATCAGGACGAGGTCGATCGCCTTGTCTGAATCGCCGGCCGCCTCTTCCAGCGCATCGAGCGCCTCCTGCCCGTTGCGCGCGATCCGTGTCAGCGCCCCGCGCGGCTCCAGCACGCTGGTGAGAGAATAGACGTTGCGCACATCGTCTTCCACGATCAGGATCCGACGCCCCTCCAGGGCCGCATCGCGGTGGCGCGCCTTCTCGATCATCTGCCGCTGTTCCGGCGGCAGATCGGATACGACCTGGTGCAGGAACAGGGAAACCTCGTCCAGCAGCCGCTCGGGCGATTTGGCACCCTTGATGATGATAGAGCTGGAATAGCGGCGCAGGCGCTGCTCTTCGTCGGCCGACAGGTCCCGACCGGTATAGACGATGACCGGCGGAAGCGGTCTCTCGCCCTCCTCGCTCAGCGTCTCCAGCAGCGAAAAGCCGGAGGCATCGGGTAGCGCGAGGTCGAGCACCATGCAGTCGTACTGCCCGTCGCGCAGTTCCTCCAGGCACTCGGTAGCGGTTCCGACGCCGACGGTTTCGACGTCCTGCGTTCCCAGCAGTCGGCCCACCGCCTCGCGCTGGACCTCGTCGTCCTCCACGATCAACACGCGCCGTACGCGTGTTGCGAGTTTGTTCTGCAGCGATGCGAGCACTTCGGCCAGCTGTTCGCGCGGCGCGGGCTTTTCCAGGAAACCGATCGCGCCGAGCGCCAGTGCGGTCTGCGCCTGGTCCGATCCGGAAATGACATGGATGGGGATATGCCGCGTGCCGTCTTCGTGCTTCAGCCGGTCGAGTACGGTCAGGCCGGACTGGTCGGGCAGGCCGATGTCGAGCACGATCGCGCTCGGCCGGTATTCGCGTGCCAGATCGATCGCCTCCTGCGCCGTGCCCGCGACGATGCACTGGAAGCCCATTTCGCGCGAAAGATCGCACACGATGCCTGCGAACGTTCGGTCGTCTTCGATGACGAGCAAAAGGCGCTTGCCTTCGGACAGGGCCTCCCGGTCGTCGTCCACCGGCGCGGAACTCCCCGTAGCGGGCGCCGGTGGTGCAGAAGTGGGCGATGGCGATGCGGTTGGCGCGGGCGACGGAACATTGTTTTCCGAGGCAGCCACCGGAACTTGGCGCGGTGCGACCGTGGCGGGGTCGTACACCGCCGGCAGCGTTACGACGAAGGTGCTCCCCTTCCCTTCCTCGCTCTCCAGTTGGATGCTGCCGCCCAGCAGACGCACGAGCTCGCGCGAGATCGAGAGGCCGAGACCGGTGCCGCCGAACTTGCGGCTGATGGTGCCGTCGGCCTGGCGAAACGCATCGAATATGGCCTCGCGCTGCGCGGGGGCGATGCCGATACCGGTGTCCACCACCGCGAAATCGACCGCTCCCCCTTCCCGTGCGGAGATGGACAGTGTCACGCTGCCCTGCTCGGTGAACTTGATCGCATTCGCCAACAGGTTCTTCAGCACCTGTTCCAGCCGCATGCGGTCGGTCTCGATCGATCGCGGCGCATCGGGTTGGAGCGCGATCTCGAACTCCAGCCCGCGCTGCTGCGCCAGCGGCTCGAATACCTTGCGCAGGTCCGCGGCCAGCCGCTCGGTCGCCATCGGGGCGGCCTCGATCTCGACGTGACCCGCCTCGATCTTCGACAGATCTAGGATGTCGTTGATAAGGGTCAGGAGGTCGTTGCCGGAGGACTCGATGGTCCGCGCGAACTTGACCTGATCGGCGGTCAGGTTCCCATCGGCATTGTCGCCCAGCAGCTTCGACAGAATCAGCAGCGAATTGAGCGGCGTGCGCAATTCGTGGCTCATGTTGGCGAGGAAGTCCGACTTGTACTGGCTGGCCTGCTCCAGTTCGCGCGCCTTCAGCTGCAGCGACGCCGCCGCGCGGGCCAGTTCGTCGCGTTGCCCTTCCAGCGTTTGCGCCTGCTCCTCCAGCTGGGTGTTGGTCTGCTCCAGTTCGACCTGCTGAAGTTCCAGCCGGGCCTGCGACTCCTTGAGCGCGTTGCCCTGTTCCTCCAGTTCCTCGTTCGAAACCCGGAGTTCCTCGCTCTGGGCTTGGAGTTCGCCGGCCTGCCGCTGTGTTTCTTCCAGCGCATCCTGCAGCCGCTCGCGGAAACGTGCCGAGCGCAGCGCAACGCCGACCGAGCCCGCCACCGCATCGAGCAGTTCGCGCACGCGATCGTCCACATCGTCGAAATAGCCGAGTTCGACCACGGCATTCACCGATCCTTCGTTGAAGGCCGGTGCCACCACGAGATGGCGCGGCGTGGCGCTGCCCAGCGCGGAGCCGATCCTGAGATATCCGTCCGGAATGTCCGACACGACGGTCGCCTGCGAATCAGCCGCGACCTTGCCCAGCAGCCCTTCATTCAGCGCGAACGCCTCCGGCACCGCAGCGCTGTCGGGGACGCCGAGCATGGCGACGCGGTTGAAGACGCTGCCCTCGCCCTTGAACAGCGCACCCGCCTGCGCACCGGTTCGTTCGGCGAGGAAAGACAGCACTGCCTCGCCCAGCTGCGAAACAGTCTTCTCGCCGCGCATCGCCTCGCTCAGATCGACCCGCGCGGTCTGGAGCCAGCGTTGCCGCTCGCGAGCGCGGTTGTTTCGCAAAACGAGGATGAAGATCGCGATTACCAACCCGATCCCGATCAGGCTGGTAATGACGGCGCTGAGAATCGCGGCGCGCTAGGCAGCGGCAAGTTCAGCAATCCGTTTTTCTCGTTCGCCCGTTTCCTCGCGGGTCATCTGCGCCATTTGCTGACGGATGGCATCCATGGCGATTTTGCCACGGTCGCTGTCGGTCAGTGCGATCGCCGCCTCGATACCGCCTTCGCGACGCGTCCGGATGGCAAGTTCGGAAAAGCGGAACTTGGTGGCGACGGTGTTTCGAAGCCTGTCGAGATTATCGCGTTGGACGGCGCTGTTTCGTGTGAGAGCCGCGAGTGCGGACAACTCCTCCCGCGCAGCGGCAACCCCTGCGTGGTAGGGTTCGAGATACTGATCGTGTCCGGTCAGAACATAACCGCGCTGGCCGGTTTCCGTGTCGAGCATGGCGATCATGAGGTCGTCTAGCGTCGTCAGAACCTCGTGCGTGTTGCGGATCCGCGTCTCGTTATCCCGCATGTCGAGCACGTTGGAATACGAGGCGATCGCGCTGATGACGAAGAAGCCGATTCCTAACAGGAGACCGACGACGGGCCATCCGGCCGATGCATCGCGGACTTCCCGCTTCACGAAAGTTTCTGGCAAGGGTCTCGAACCTTATGGGCGGACACCCGCCATACGAAAGCGGCGCAAGGGCAGGCAACCCTTTTCGGTCAGGGTGAATCGATCGCGGCACCTCACCGAGGCAAAGCCAGGAGTATGCTTCGGCCTTTTGGGTAACCGCCGGTCCGGATGCAGCATGTCGGCGGCGTAGGTATGCGATTTGCCCCTTCCCATGCAGCGTTCGCCCCGCATTGGATGAGAACCCCGAAACATCGGAAACGGTAACCGATGCGCGCCTGCGACTTTGCTCCTCATTCGTCGACGATTAGAAAAATCCGCTTCCGATCATTGACGGGTAAAGATCAAGCCGACTCCCTGAAAATCCCCTCGGAGCGGAACATCAATTCCGTGACGCATCCAGTAGGCACCGCTCGCCTCCGTTGGTGTCGCAGATGCGAGAGGTTCGCCATCCATACGCTCCACGCTATACCGGGCATCTTCGTTCAGACCCTGAAGGCGTATCGGTCGTCGCGGATCAAGCCGGTGGGTCCCCTGGACGAGGGCGAAGAGTGCGGCCTGACTTCGATCTGGCGCCACATAAAGTGTGGTCGACCTTACGTCGCCTTCTTCAGGCCGGTCGATCCGGTAGAGATCTCCTCGCTGCACCGTTGGGCGGATCCGCTTATAAGCGGCGACGTAGCGCTTCGCCGTAGCGAAGTCTTCCTGCGTCCATTCCGTCAGATCGTTCCCGATTCCCAGTCCGCCCTGCATGGCGGATAGAAAGCGAAAAGAAAGCGGCGTCGACCGCCGGTTGACCCAATTCGGACTGTCGGTGACCCACGCCATCATAACCCCCGGGTCGTAGGCCTGGGTGTAACCGTCCTGGATAAGAAGCCGGTCGACTGGGTCGGTGTTATCCGACGTCCAGACCTGGTCGGTTCGCTGCATGATACCAAGATCGATCCGGCCGCCGCCTCCCGAACAGCTTTCGATCTCCACCCCCGGATGGCGTCGCCGCAACTCGTCGAGAATGTAATAGAGATTGCGCATATAGCGTACGTAAATCTCCTGCTGCTCATCCACGGGCACACTCGGCCAACCGGGTTCCGACCAGTTGCGGTTATAATCCCACTTGAGGAAGCGGATGTCGTTCTTCGACAAAAGGTCGTCGAGTACTCCGAGAAGATGATCACGTACATCCTGCCTCGCGAGGTTGAGAACGAGCTGATTACGTCCTTCGGTGCGCGGCCTGCCTTCGAAGTTGATCACCCAGTCAGGATGGGCGCGATAGAGCTCACTGTCCGGATTGACCATTTCTGGTTCGACCCACAATCCGAATTCCATTCCCCGCGCCTGAACATGATCGATCAGGGGCTTGAGTCCATTTGGAAATTTCTCCGGATTGACCTGCCAATCGCCCAGCCCAGCATGATCGCTATTGCGTTCACCGAACCATCCATCGTCCATCACGAAGCGCTCTACGCCGATTCGCGCCGCTAGGTCGGCTAAGCGCATTTGACCGGCCTCGTCGACCGCAAATTCGGTGGCTTCCCAGCTGTTGTAGAGGACCGGGCGGAGCGGTAAGCGACCGTCATGCCGCGGCAGGATCGACTGGCGTTGGAAGCGATGAAATACGCGCGAGGCTGCGCCCATCCCCCCATCGGAGTAACCCGCGTAGAAAACCGGGGTCTCTAGGGTTTCCCTCGGCGCAAGCGAGTAGGCGAAATCGAACGGATTGAAGCCACCTGTAATCCGCGTACGCCCAGCGACGTCTCGCGCCACGCCAATCCGCCAGGACCCGCTCCAGGCGAGCGCTCCGATCCAGGCAGGGCCCGACTGCTCCGTTGTTTCGCCATCGACCGTTATCATGAACCACGGGTTGTTCTCGCTACCGGTCGATCCGCGGCGGCTCTCGAGCACGGTCCCGGCGGCCGAAACCGGCGCGTCGCCCCGTTGCCATTCGGCAGCCCATCGTCCGGTCGTATAATGAAGCCGATAGCGTTCATCGACTGGAAGCGTATATCCGGCAGCGGCGGCGCGATCGATCCGAACGCTCATGTCCCCATCGTTGCGGATTGATGCCGAGCGACCGATCACTCCGGTATCGGGATCGATCGTATAATGAAGGATCACCGTAAGCGGGCGCTGAATATCCTGCAGTTCGACCGTGACTGCATCGCGCTCGATCTTATGCGAGCGATAATGCAGCACCAGATCGCGATTGCCGTCCGGCCATGCCACTTTGAGCGCGGGATCGGCGAAGAGTCCCCCACCCCACCCGGCATATTCCTGCGGAACGACGTTGGCAGTAACATCGAAACCCGACAGCCCGCCAATTTCGGGGCCGTCGATCGGATCTTCCGCCTCGAGCCGTTCGCCCCAATAAACGCTCTGCAATAGATCGTCCCGACTCACTTTGAAGGCGTATGTTACGTCACCTCCGTCGAGACGAAATACACGCCGTTCGGCGTCGTAGCTCGCCTCGGCCTGGGCCCCTTCCACGGGCAGCGTGAGAATCATTGCGAACCCGATTGCGGACAGCGCGAAACGCATTCTTCCCTCCCTCAAATCATACAATTGCCGCGTGCGGTCCGTCTGTGGGTGGCGACGGGCATACGGATTATATATCCACCAGCGGTTGTGGACCGAAGAAAAGCCCTCGACAAGCCCTTCATTATATCATATTTAATTTGGTGTCGAACCACATGGGGGAGGATAACAATGCACGCTAGAAAACTTTCGCTGGCCAGCCTGCTGTCAGGCGTGGCGCTGAACATCGTGGCTCCGGCATCCGCTGCCGCGATGTCACCCGATGATCAGCCGCCGGCAGGAACCACTACCACCGGTGATGCCGAAGAAACCGGAAGCACGACGCAGCCGACCGGAGAGCAAATTCCCGCTGGCGAGGCGGATGATAACGTCATTGTTGTAACAGGCATCCGGGCGTCTCTCGGCAATGCGCTTGATCTGAAGCGCGAGACCATCGGCGTCGTCGACGCGATCTCGGCAGAAGACATCGGCAACTTTCCCGACGCCAACATCGCGGAGTCGCTCCAGCGTATAACCGGGGTCGCGGTCGACCGGGTAAACGGCGAAGGCAGCGGCGTAACGGTTCGCGGATTGGGACCGGAATTCAACACCGTGCTGCTCAACAACCGTCTGCTCTCGACAACTGGCGGCGGCAGGTCGTTCTCGTTCAATATCCTTCCCTCCGAACTCATCTCGGGCGCAGAGGTCTACAAATCGTCCGAAGCACGCCTCCAGGAAGGCGGAATCGGATCTACGATCATCCTTCGAACCGCTCGTCCTACGGATCGTGCAGGATTTCACTTTGCTGGAAGCATTGCTGGCCAGCATGACAGCACGGCAGACAAGATAACCCCGTTCGCCTCTGGATTCATCAGCCAGTCCAACGACGACCAGACGTTCGGCATCCTTGCCAGCTTTGTCTACGACAAACGCATCTCGACCCTATCCAACATCTCCACCGATGGCTGGATCATCAATCAGAACATCGACAGCGATGGAGACGGGGTGAACGATACCGCCTCGGGCCCGGGGACCGGGGTCGCCTTGCCGCGAACGCTCAACTTCACCTCTACCCATAACGACCGCGAACGCATCGGCGGGACGTTTGCGCTCGACTACGCGCCTTCGGACACACTGCGGCTGGAACTCGACGCCCTTTACACCCAGCAAAAGACGTCCAGCGTGACAAATCAGCTCGGCTACTATGTCGATCCGGGACGTATCACGAGCGCGACGATCAATCAGAACAACACCGCGACGCAGTTTACGGTGCTGCCCGCAACCCCAACCGCGGGCCTCGCGTCTGACAATATCCTGGCGACCAATCCGGAGGATGCGCGCACCTATCAGATTGCGGCCAACGCGCAGTGGAATCCGGCCGACGATCTCGAGATCGTATTCGACGCGGCGCATTCGAACACCCGGAGCGGAGCAGACCAGTTGTTCTACGTCGTTGGCACGCGACAGATCGGGGTTACGCCAACCTTCGTTCTCGATGGCCCGGACGGGTTGCCCACAATGACCAACGTGCTTGCCCCGAACGACAAATCGGCGCCCCGACTCCACTGCTGCTCGGAACGCGGGGGGCGGAATTCGGACACCATCAATCAAGGGACTATTGATGCGACCTGGGACCTCAGCGGCTTTCTCGACCGGATCCAGGGCGGGCTTTTGTTCACAAATCGGAAGAAAACCACGATCTCGCGTGAATCTCCCGAACCTCTCGGTTGCTTCTACTGCGGGTACCAGGCAGTTGCGCCTTCCAACCTGTTCAGCGATTTCAGTGCCAATGTGCTGGGACGCGATCTGACGTGGCTCACCTACGATCGCGACGCGCTCGTCCAGTTTTATGGCTCCGCCGCGGCGGTAAACCAAGTAGGCGGCAACTCCCCCGAGGCGATTGCGGCCCGCGAGCGTTTTCTCGCAGTCTACCAGGGCAACAATAACAGCCTCGATCCGATCGACCGCGACCGCGGGTCGGGTACCGTGCGCGAAAACACCTTCGCGGCTTATCTCCAGGGTTCCGCGGAAGGCACTTTGGGCCAAATGCCCTACACCCTTCTCGCGGGCGGCCGCCTGGTTCATACCGATGTCCATGTGACCGGCTATTCTGTCACATTGCTCGATGTGATCCAGAACCCGGCCGATCCGACGGCGGCGGTTCCCGTCTATAGCCCGACGATCCCGGTCGATGCCGACAACAAGTATACCTACCTGCTTCCGTCGCTCAATTTTCGCCTGAACCTGACCGACGACCTGGTATTCCGTCTCGCCGGTTCACGCACGCTCACGCGTCCTACGCTCAGCCGGCTTGGACTGTCGCAGAGCTTCGTGTTCCGTCCGCCGAACTCTAATACCGTCAGCGGCGGCAACCCCAACCTAAAGCCGTTCCTCGCCTGGAACGCCGATGCGGCAATCGATTATTATCTCAGCCGCACGAGCTATGTGAGCCTGACCGGTTTCTACAAGAAACTGCAGAATTTCATCATCTCTGGACAGCAGTTCGAGAACTATTTCGGCCTGACCTTTACGGCGAACCGGCCCTACAACGCACAGGACGGCGAGGTGTACGGTCTGGAAGCAGCAGTTCAGACGACCTTCGATTTCCTGCCGGCGCCGTTCAACAATATGGGCGTAACCGCCAACTACACGAAGGTCGAAAGCTCCATCCGGTTCGATCCATCGCTCAGCAACCAGACTTTCAATGTCGAAGGGCTGTCCGATACCGCCAACCTGATCCTGTTCTACGAGGACGATACCTTCCAGATCAGGGGCGCATACAACTGGCGCGCGCCGTTTCTTCGTCAGACGTTCGGACCGCAGAGCCAGCCGGAGAATATCTTCGGTTACGACCAGATCGACCTAAGCGGCTCGATCAAGTTCAACGATCGTGTGTCGCTGTTCGCAGAGGTCTTGAACCTGACGAACGAGGATTTCCGCAGCTATTCCCGGTACGAGGAGCGACTGATCACGGTTTCCGACCAGGGCCGTCGCATAACCGTCGGCCTGCGCGCAAATTTCTGACACTGACAGGGCTGCGGTCTCCGAATAGGGATCGCAGCCCGTTCTTCACCAAAACAAGCCCCGAGGCCATTGGACAACAGTACACTTCACCATCTTCCGGATGGCCGTATCGCGCGGAAATTCGTTCTCGCCGCCGGCAGTTTCCGCGTGATCATATCCGATCTCGGCGCGACCATCTTGGGGATCGAAACACCTGATCGCGACGGCATTATCGCCAATGTCTTGCTCGGTTATCCCGATCCTGCACATTACCCGTCTGCGGGGGCACCTGGATCCGATCACTATCTCGGCGCGACCTGCGGCCGTTTCGCCAATCGCGTAGGCCACGCGCAATATCGCAAGGACGGTGTCCTAGTGCGGTTAGAAGCAAACGAAGGCCCTCACCAGCTGCATGGGGGGCCGGTGGGCTTCAGCCATCGGATCTGGAAGGCCAAAGCCGCTTCCTCGACGTACCTCCGCCTCGAGCTCATTAGCCCCACTGGCGAAGGAGGTTGGCCGGGCACCCTGCGAGCTCGCGCGGAGTTCGAAGTCGCGAAGTCCGGTTCGCTGTCGATAGATTACAGCGCCGTTACCGATGCTCCGACAGCCGTCAATCTCGTTGCGCATCCTTACTTCAACCTATCGGGCACCAGCGCGCAGACAATCGACGACCACGTGCTGAAGATTGCTGCCGATACGTTTCTTCCGATCGATGGCGACCAGCTTCCTCAAGGAGAAATACGTGGCGTTGCACAAGGACCCTTCGACTTTCGCGAGGAACGACGCATCGGCGAGGCGATCGCCATGCCGGACAGCCAGCTACGAGCGGGCGACGGCTATAATCATGCTTTCATACTGCGGCGCGAAAGGGTCGGCCCAGCCGCAGTGCTCTTCCACCCGAACTCTGGTCGGCGGCTCGCAATCGAGACCGATCAGCCTGCCCTGCAATTCTATTCAGGAAACGGCCTGGCCGGACACTTTGGCAGGCGGCAGGGCCTTTGCCTCGAAACCCAGCAGTTTCCGGACAGCGTCAACCATGCCCATTTCCCACCCTCATGGCTGCTGCCCGGTGAAACCTATCGGTCCCATACGCGGCTCGGCTTCAGCGCGATCCCAAGCCCGGATCAGAGCCGTCCCATCCGACCGTGATCTGCGACAATGTCCTCGCCGGTGATAAAACGGGCACGGGGAGAAGCCAAATATAAGGCCAGCTGCGCAATATCATCGGGTTGGCCTATGTCCGCGGGATCGAGGCTCTCCTCACCGGAACGGATGGCTGGGCTCTGTTGCAGCAGGGGTGTGTCGATCGCCCCGGGAAGGATGGCATTGCAGCGAATACCGCGTTCACGCCCTTCGATCGCCGTGCTTCTGGTGAGGCTGACCAGCGCAGCCTTCGACGCGGCGTAGGATGCCACGAGGGGAGATGTGCGCCGGGCATGCACGGAAGCAATGTTGATAATCGAACTGCCGGGCGCCCCATGCCGAAGTACCAAGCCGCTGAGAAGCGCGGGCGCGATCAGATTGATCGCCAGAAGCTGGTGCCAGTCTTGCTCGGACTGTTCCTCCAGCGGCTTGAATATCATGATACCGGCGATGTTCACCAGGATGTCGACCCGGCCGAAGCGATCGAGAGTTCTCTCGAACGCCATGCTTACCGCTTTCCCATCACTCAGATCACAGCCGATACGCTCGACCGTTCCCTGCTCTGCGTTCCGCTCGGAGCCGAGCGCCTTATCGACCAGTGCGAGATGCGCACCGGCACGTGCGAAGACGGCCGCAGTCGCCGCACCGATCCCGCCGGACGCGCCCGTTACCAGTGCGACCTTTCCTTCCAGTTCGGCGCTTACCATTCCCGCAGCGATCCGTCAGGTCCACGCCAAACCGGGTTACGCCAGCGATGAGGTTGGCGCGCAGCGTGGCGAACGCGTTCCTCGTCGATCTCTACTCCTAGCCCTGCACCCTCGAGCACGGCGACGGATCCGTCGCTCACGTCGAGTACTTTGGGGTTTTGGAGGTAGGTAAGAAGATCGGCATCTGCCTGGTTATAATGAATTCCCAGCGACATCTCCTGGATCACGAAGTTGGGACACGTTGCAGCGAGTTGGAGGCAAGACGCCAAAGCCAAGGGTCCAAGGGGACAATGAGGTGCCAGCGCCACGTCGTAGGTTTCCGCCATTGCGGCAATTCGGCGTCCTTCCGAAATGCCACCTGCATGACTGAGATCGGGTTGGGCAATATCGATCGCAGCTGACTGGAAGAACGGCTTGAAATCCCAGCGGCTGAAGAGGCGCTCTCCCAACGCCAGTGGAACCGCAGTTTGGGCGGCGACTTGCGCGATCGCCTCGGGATTTTCGCTCAGCAGCACCTCTTCGATGAAGAGCGGTCCGAGCGGCTCGAGCGCGCGAACCACTTGCCGCGCCATCGGACGATGAACGCGCCCATGCAGATCGACCCCGACGTCCAGGCCGGTTTCGCGAACCTGAGCCAACCGTTCGACCGCATCGTCGACCGCCGACGGGCCAGCTAGCCAGGCCATGTCCTCCGTCCCGTTCATCTTTACTGCGTCGAAGCCCTGTTCCCGCCGCATAGCCGCAGCTTCGGCAACGTCACCTGGTCGGTCTCCCCCGATCCAAGCATAAACCCTGATCCGGTCGCGCACGCGCCCGCCTAACAGATCGGATACTGGAGCATTCAGCACCCGGCCCCTGCGGTCCCATAGCGCCTGATCGATACCTGACAGAGCAGACATCAGAACAGGCCCGCCGCGATAGAACCCCAGCCGATAGATCATCTGCCAGGCGTCTTCGATCCGATCAGCATCGTGGCCGATCAAGCGATCACGTGCTGCGTCGAGCGCGCCGGCTACAGCCTCCCCATGCCCTTCCAAACTGGCCTCACCCCACCCGACGGCTCCATCGTCTGTTTCGATACGCACGAAGAGCCAGCGTGGCGGAACAAGAAAATGCTCCATTGAGACGATTTTAGACATCATCGGGTCCGATCGAGAGCGGTGCGAGCGGCCAATGGCCACAGGCGAAGTTCGGAGAGACGCCCGCTCTGACGCAGACGATCGGCTATTACGGCCAGCAGTAGGATGCCGCCGCGCACGACATATTGGTAAAAGGTCGGGACATTGAGCAGGTTGAGGGCATTCTGCGCTGTTCCCATGATGAGTACACCGATGATCACTCCGGCCATCGTGCCAACTCCGCCGGAGAGCGATACACCGCCCAGGACGCAGGCAGAGATCACAGCCAATTCCAGGCCTGCACTGGTATTGGGCTGCCCGCTGGTAATGCGCGCGGCCAGGATAATCCCGGCCAGTCCGGCAATGAGCCCCTGCAGGGCGAAGACGGTAATGCGGATCCGGGTAATCGGCACCCCGGCCAATCGCGCGGCCTCAGGGTTTCCGCCGATCGCCAATACGTTGCGTCCAAATACGGTGCGCCTGAGCAGCAGCCCGAAAATTGCGAAGCTCGCGATCATCGCCCAGATCGGCCAGTTAACACCCAGGAAGCCCCCGGATCCCAGCGCGTAGAAGGACTGCACCGGTATCGCGACGCTTTCGCCTCCCGACACAAGGAATGCGAGGCCGCGAACGACTTCCATCGTTGCCAGCGTGACAATGAGCGAATTGACTTTCAGGCCGGCGACCACCGCTCCATTGAACAGACCAACCGCGGCGCCTCCAGCCAGACCCGACAGCACGCCCAGCAGCACGCTGCCTGTGGCGTTGATCGCGACGGCGGTAAGAACCCCGGAAAATGCTACGATAGAGCCAACGGAGAGGTCGACCTCGCGCATCGCGAGGACCAGCATCATGGTAGCAGCGATCGTCCCTACGAGGGTCACAGAAAGCAAAAGTCCGCGCAGGTTACGAATGCCGAGGAAGTCGGGCACTGCCAGCGAGAGCACTGCGAGCAGGACCAGCAGGACGATCACGGGCCACGCTTGGCGCATCAGATGTAGACGGGTCATGCGGGCACAGTTTCCTTCTCGCCATTGTCGGACATGGGTGGGCTCGCTTCGGGCAGAGCGAGGCGCAGCAACCGGTCTGATGTCGCGTCGGCACGTGCGACCACACCCGACACGCTTCCTTCGCGCATCACCACGATGCGGTCGGCGACCCCTAAAACCTCCGGCATGTCGGACGAGGCAAACAATACCGTCCCACCTCCTTCCGCGAACTTGTAGATGAGGTCGTAGATCTCGCTGCGCGCCCCGACGTCGATGCCGCGCGTGGGTTCGTCGAGAAGCAGGATCCGCGCATCGGCCATCAGCCAGCGCGCTATGACAGCCTTTTGCTGATTACCGCCCGACAGCGTTTCAATCGCCGTCTCCGCGCTCGCGGTCTTGATTCGCAGTGCATCGATTTGCTCGTCCGCCAGCGCCGCTTCCCGTGAGGGCCGCAGCAAGGGTGTTGCGGTGTGCAAATTTCGCCAAGCCAAAGCCAGGTTTTCCCGGACAGGCGCTAGCGGAACGATACCTTCGCGTTTCCGATCTTCCGGGCAAAATGCCAGACCAGCCGCAATAGCGGCGCGCGGATTTTCGGGAGGCAGATCGCGTCCCTCGATCATCACCGTACCTGCCGTGCGTCGCTCGGCTCCGAAGATCAGGCGGAAGAGCTCCGAACGTCCGGCGCCCACCAGGCCGAAAAGACCGACGATCTCGCCGCGAGAGGCGGACAGGTCGACCGGCTGGCGCAAACCGTGACCTTCTACCCCATGCAGAGCAATGGATTGACCGCCCAGAGCACGCGCGCGGAAGCCATAGATATCTTCAATTTTGCGCCCCGCCATCGCCCCGACGAGGCGGTCGGCATCAGCAGGGCCGACAGGCGCGGCATCCAGCACATGGGTACCGTCGCGAAGGACAGTCGCAGTGTCGGCTAGGCGGTAGACCTCCTCCATTCGATGACTGACGTAGAGGATCGCCTTCCCCTCCCCACGCAGATCGCCGATGATCTCCATCAGGCGTTCGACCTCGCGCGTGCTGAGCGAACTGGTCGGCTCGTCGAAGGCTATGATCCGCGCATCGCGCAAAAGCGCACGCCCGATCTCAACCATCTGGCGTCGGCCGATCGACAAATCCCCTAGCCTGGTATCGGGATCGATTTGCTCGCCCAGGCGAAGGAGTACCTCGGTCGCGCGGGCCCGCAGTTCGTGGCGATCTACGAACCCACCCCGCGCCGGGAACGCGCCGAGCATCAGGTTTTCCGCCACCGATAGTTCCGGCGCAAGCTGCAATTCCTGATGGATGATCGCGATACCTGCATCCTGGCTCTCGCGCGGCGACGTGAAATGGCGCGGCTGCCCGTCGACCAGCAAATCTCCGCTATCGGGCTGATACTGACCTGACAGGATTTTCAGGAGGGTGGATTTTCCCGCGCCGTTCTCCCCGATAAGTGCGCGCACCTCGCCACTCTCAACCGCGAAGCTGACCCCGTCGAGCGCGACCACTCCCGGGAATACCTTGCCGATGCCGCGATATTCCAGAAGCGCGCTCATGCGATCGCCTCGCGCGCCAGGATCTGCCTGAAGTTGCCCCGGTTCATGAGAGTGCCGCTGGTCAGGGTAACCGCCGGTGGACGAACACCATCCTTTATCCACCGGTACATGGCCGCGGCGGTGTCGTATCCATGACGGCGGGCGCTCAGAAGGACCGTTGCGAAAAAGCCGGTCGGGGTAGGCTTTGCCAGTTCCGACACAGCAGCCTCGGATCCGCCGATACCGACGCCGATGATATCGCCCGAGGTCATCGACAGCCCCTCGGCCGCGCGTACCCCCCCGATCACGCTCTCATCGTTCAGTCCGATGATGATCCACTGGTCTATTGCCGGGTTTGCAGTGATCACCGGGGCTGCTGCGGTAAAAGCGCCCTCCGTGTCACTGGTGCGTTGCGGAGCATCGAACACCTGTGAGAAACCCTCGCTGGCAAGCGCGTCGATCGCGCCAGAAGTGCGTTCTTGCGCAGTCTCCAGACTGTCGAAGGCCAGCCGCAGAACTCCGGTAGAAGCCGGGTCCCACTGGCGCCGTCGCGCTTCCGTTGCGGCCGCTTCGCCGGCCAACCTTCCGATCGCGGTAGCTGAGATACCGACATAGGGCATGTGCGAGATGGGTGTGCCGTCGGGAGCGCTTAGCCGGTCGTCCACGGCGAGAGCTTTCATTCCCGTCCGGTCGGCATATTCCGCAATTGCCGGGCCGAGCCGGGGGTCGGGCGCACAGATTATGAAGCCCTGGGCATATCGCGCGTACAGGGTCCACAAGGCCGACAGAACCCGGTCGCCATCCTCGGCGCCGATTTCTATAAGAGTGAACCCGAAATCACGGGCCGCCGCCTTCGCGAAACGCCATTCGTCTTGGAACCACTGTTCCTGGGGCATTTTGACGACGAAGCCGATGCGAATATCCGCGGGGGCACGCGTACAGCCCGAAAGCAGAGCGGCACTGCCCACCAAGCCAGTGCCAACCACGCTTCGCCGCGATAGCGCCATCGTTTCTGCCCCTCCCTGTTCCGCCGCGTTCGCTGATCAAACGCGCTGGATGAATCGTTGCGGGTGCTATATATCATATTTATAATCAAGGAAAGGCCTGTTGATGGACGATTATAGCGTGTTGCCTAGAGACGGGGTTGATCAGCTCGGCGAGGGACCGATGTGGTCGGCCCGCAACGGGTTGCTCTACTGGGTCGATATCTTGGGCGCGCATCTACATACGCTCGAGCCGGACACGAACGTGGTGCGGAGCCACGCGATGCCCGACATGGTGTGCTGGGCGGTCGAGCGGCGCGATTATGCCGATCTCCTTGTCGGCCTGCGCAAAAGCATTGCGCGCTTCGATCCACAAACAAGCCGGACCGAGCTGGTCTGTCCGGTCGAACCAGATCGCCCGCACAACCGCCTGAACGATGCGAAAGTCGACGCCGAAGGCAATCTATGGTTCGGCTCCAAGGACGATCGCGATCTGGAGGCGAGCGGTGCGCTATACCGCATGACGGAAGACGGGTCGGTCGCGATGGTCGACGATGGTTATAAGGTCACCAATGGTCCGGCATTCAGCCCTGACGGTCGCTGGCTCTACCATAACGACAGCGGGCGCGGCGTTGTATACCGCTTCGAGCGCTTGGAAGACGAAGGCATAGGCGAGCGCGAGGAATGGATCCGCTTCGCGACTGAGGACGGATACCCCGACGGGATGACGGTGGACAGCGAAGGTGGGCTGTGGATCGCGCACTGGGCAGGTGGCCGGGTCAGCCGTTTCGATCCAGCCGGTAAACTGATGCGCAGCGTGCAGCTCCCCGCCAGCAATATCACCAGCTGTGCCTTCGCCGGCCCGAACCTCGATCGGATGTTCGTGACGTCGGCGGAATTTGGCTCCCCAGGGTCACCCGACGATGGCGCATTGTTCGAAATCGAGCCAGGAGTGCGCGGGCTTCCTACCCCTGCCTATGCCGGCTAAGCTACTGCCTGGCTTGGCGAATGGCAGTCGAGGGGATAATAGACATCCTATCGTGACAATCGAAAACGCTGCCCCGCTCCGCAAACCGGCTCCCAGTTCTGCCACGTCGCGCGGAGCAGAGGACGGACGCAACCTGACCGAGAGCATCGTTGACGATCTGGGGCTCGCAATCGTTACCGAGCACTACAGTTCGACCCGCAGCTTTCCGACCGAAGCGGAACTCTCGCAGCGCTATGGCGCCAGTCGGCCGGTGCTTCGCGAGGCCGTGAAAATGTTGACCGCCAAAGGTCTCCTGCTGCCGCGCAAGCGCGCAGGTACCGTGGTCCAGCCCGAGAGTAGCTGGAATCTCCTAGATCCCGATGTTCTGCGCTGGATGCTCGAACGCAAATTCTCGATCGATCTGCTCATCGACTTCACCGAAATCCGGATGTCGATCGAACCCCGCGCGGCGAGCCTCGCGGCCCATACCGCGACTGGTCCTCAGCGCCGCGCGATCATGGATGCGATCGATCGAATGCTCGCAGCCGACGGCGGCGAGGGTGATGCGCTGGAAGCCGACATCGCTTTTCACATTGCAGTCCTGGAGGCGAGCAACAATCGTTTCATGCGCCAGTTCACCGGCCTGACCGAAACCACGTTACGGTTCTCCATCCGGCGGACAAACGAGTATAAGGGTGTGCCGAGGGCCAGCGCCAAGGATCACAAGCGGGTCGCCGATGCGCTTATAAAGGGTGATGCTTTGCAGGCCTCCGAACGCATGAGCGAGCTCATTCGGGGCGCACTCGACCTTTTGCTGACTGCCGGAAACCACCCTGGCCGCCCGTAGGCGGTTCGGATACGCGCTCCCCGTCGCTTTCCCCCTTGTTATCCCGCCGGATTCAGTTGCCCGCAAGGACTGCTACCGGGGACCGGCTGCGGCGACTTGACCTCCGCGTGTACCATCCCTGGATGATACCGCGGACCTGTCAGCGCTTGCAAATCCGCGTCAGCAAAGGGGACCGGTCGCAGGGCGCCTGTAGCGTAGCGAACAATCTGGTCATTGAAATGCGGCGATTGCGGATCGCCACTCTCTCCACCCGCCGATACCGCCCAGGCGTGTGGGCCCTCCGGTGAGAACTCGACCACAGCGACAAAACTGTTGCCGCTGGTGCCATAGAAGCATCGGTCGTCTGATTGCCGGACCACACCGAACGCAGCCAGCGAGCCGAAATTGCCCGAAGTGAAGCCAACGGGGAAACTCGGCGCCTTGTCCTGGAAGTCCTGTTCGATTGCGCCATCGATGCGCTGGAACCGATTGATGCGACCCCAGGCGATACGCCAGTCCCCCTGCTCGCGAACCATCTTGTCGACCGCAGTGTCCAGCGCGGATAGGCGATCCGCGTCGGTCGTCTGCGTTCGGAAATAGGTGAAAAGGGGCACATTTGCAGCGTAGGCTTTCGGACCCTCAGCAGACCATAAGGCTTCCCCCCAATAAACAGCGAGCGCCGTGGGCACGGATGTGACACTCCAGCGCCGGTCCCACCCGTCCAGCATCGCAACGGGCGCGGTGAGCTTCTCCTTTCTCGGATCGCCATCCGGCAGCGCAAGCAAGCCTCTTTTCAATCCCGGTATCTGATCGTCAAACAGGGGAAGAAAGCTATCGAAGGCGGCCCTCGTCAGGTCTTTTGCGTCGAACATGTGCTGACCCGACAGCAGGGCGACAGCATGGCGTCCGCGAGGGTTTTCACCGAACTGGTCCATGTAACGCGGAAAATCCCCTTGCTCGGGGCTGTCTTCACCCGCCGCGCTCCAGGGGTGATTGTTGGTATTGACGACCCAACCGCTTTTGGGCCGGATGACCTGGGGAAGCTGGTCGAGATCGTGGAGGCCCTGCCAATCGGTTGCTGGATCGCTTCCATCGACTGGTCGGGTATAGTCGAAGCGATCGTTACGGCGAGGAACGAACTGAGGATGAAGATAGGCTATCGTGCCGTCGTCGGCAGCAAAGATCGTATTGTTGGAACTGTTCGCCATCCGGCTCGACGCCTCGAGATATCCGTCCAGTGAATGCGCTTTGGTCCTAAGGTAGCTTTGCTCGAGCGCCGCGCGCGGGTTGTTCAGCATGCCCACCGCGATCCAGCGGCCGTTCTCTTCCCGGATGACCGGCCCGTGGTGGGTCGAAAGCAGGGTGAAGCGACGAAGCTTGCTGGTACCATCCGGCTGGCGAACTTTGAGCGATACGGTTCGGCTGCGAACGGGTCGCCAGTCGGTGCCGTAGCGGTATTGCAGGCGACCGCCCTTACGCCTGACTTCTAACGCGAATTCGTCGATGTTGTCGACGCCGCTCGAGGTATGCATCCAGCCGATATGCCGGTTGAAGCCCTGATAGATGAAAAACTGGCCCCAGGTCGCTGCGCCATAGGCATCAAGGCCCGCATCGCTCGACACTTGCTGTTCCGCGCGAAAGAAGAAGCTGGTGTGAGGGTTGATCCATAGAAGCGGACTGCCGCTTTTGCTGCGTGACGGCCCGATCGCAATACCGTTCGACCCCTTGGGCTCCACCATCTCGCCAGCTTCGCTGGTCAACAGAGCGACAAGGTCGGGGCGCGCCTGGCGATCGGGCCCGTCGTAGAATGCCTGCAAGGCGCGAAGATCAACGCCGCGCTCGATGTCGCCGCCGATACTGCCCTCGGAAAAGGCGAGCGCCATCCAAGGTTCGAACCGGGTCAGAACTTTGGGATGGGTGTCGGGATGGGTGGCAAGATAGTAGTTCAGGCCCGACGCCCAGGCATCCATCAGATCGCGCAGCCAATCGGGAGAGGTCCGGTAGTCCGCCTTCAGTTTATCAAGGTCGAGAAACAGGCGCTGGCGCACGTCGGACCACACCGCACTCTCACCTTCCGCTTCGGCAAGCCGTCCAAGCGCGGTTAGATAATTGCGCTCTATTCTTGGAAAGTCGTCTTCCGCCTGAGCATAGATCATGCCGAAAACGGCATCGGCATCGCTACGACCATGAATATGCGCAATGCCGTAACCGTCGCGCACGATGGTGACCCGCTCCGACCGCGGTGCGTCCTTCGCACTCGAAGGAGAAAGGCCGAGCGCAAAGACGCTCACCGCTAAACCTGCGAACCACTTTCCCCCCATCGTCACTTCCCTCCGCACCAAGCTCTTGCTCTCACTATAAATCATATATAATTGAGCAAGCCAAGTCCCGTCGGCGGATTTGAATTACAGGAGATCACCTTGTCCATTTCGCTGCGCCATGTCGCCATCCCGGATTTTGGCCCGATCGGTGCGCCTGCGCCCATCTCTGCGAAGCGTTACGCCGAACGCTGCGACACCGCGCTACGGACGGCAGGCACCGACTGGCTCTACGTCTATGCCGACCGGGAGCACTTCGCCAATGTGATGTACCTTTCGGGTTTCGAGCCGAGGTTCGAAGAAGCCCTGCTCCTGCTGGGTTCCGGAGGAAGGCGGATCATCGTTACCGGGAACGAGTGCGTATCGTACACCTCGGTTTCTCCTCTACCCGACCTCGAAGTCTTCCTTTCGCAGACGATGAGCCTGCCTGGTCAGGATCGAACGACTGCCCCCCGGCTCGATCACGTCTTGAGCGAAATCGGGTTGAAGAGAGGCGACAGCGTGGGAGTGATCGGCTGGAAGTACCTCGAAGCTGCTGAATGGCCCGAAGAACCTCGCCCCCCATTCCTCCCCGCTCCTTACCTAGCCGCGCTCCAGCGGACGGTCGGCGCAGACAGCGTAGTAGATCGCACCGAGGTCCTGCTACATCCGCAGGACGGGCAGCGATCTATCATCAGCGCTGATCAGATCGCTGTGTTCGAGGGGGCTGCGGCGCGAACCTCGCAAATGGTTTGGAACGTTATCGGCAGGATACGGCCCGGCGACACGGAGCGGGATGCCGCCTTGCGTATGAACTATCGCGGCGAGCCCGTATCAGCCCACCCGATGCTGGCTTCGGGCGACGCTGCGGGTGGACCGCTGATCGGCCTGAAAAGCCCAGGCTGGCGACGGATCAACAAGGGAGACGGCGTTTCCACCGCGGTGGGTCTCTGGGGCGGTCTGACAGCCCGGGGCGGATTGGTCGAAGACCACGACGATGCATTCGTAGAGGTCGCCGCCGCTTACTTCGCTGGACTGGTACGTTGGTACGCCACGGCCGATATCGATGTGGAAGGGGGCCTCATTCATGACGAGGTTACGGGCGTTCTATCGGACGGTGGGCTTCGTTCGCTTCTCAACCCCGGGCATCTGACCGGGCATGAGGAATGGTCGCACACACCCATCCGTCCTGGGTCCTCCGATCGTATCCGCTCAGGCATGCATATGCAGGTGGACATCATTCCTGCGCCTATGCGCGACGGCTGGGCTCTCAATTGCGAAGACAGCCTAGTATTCGCGGATCGCAGTTTGCGGGACGATCTGGCGCAACAATATCCCGATGTCTGGAAACGCATTTCGGCGCGGCGGCAGTTCCTGACCGACACATTGGGTGTAGCGATAGCGGATTCCGTGCTGCCCCTGTCGGATACTCCGCTCTGCCTTCCGCCCCTATGGCTGCGATCGGATCATATCCTCGTCATGGACTAGCAGGCGGATAGTTTTCTAAAGAATGCGCTTTGCGGCCCCTGCTGCAGGATTTGACAGATTCCTTTCCTGCTGGACCGGAGCATTGCTTTGTTACCACTGCGGCAGTCCCGTAAGCGCATCCTCTTTGCAAGCGCCCTAAGAATAAGGTTACCCATCAGCCGCTCGATGCCTCACCAGTCACGGTGGCTCGGCGCGTAGCCGAAGGCTCGGCGGAACATTGCCGTGAATCCGCTGGGACTGTCGTAGCCGATTTCATACGCCGCACGTGTGATCGACATGCCGGTGGCCATCAGGGCGATCGCTTCCATCAACCGCACCTGCTGACGCCAGACCGCCAGGCCCATTCCGGTCTCCGCCTTGAAATTGCGAGTCAGGGTGCGTCGACCCATGCCGGCAAGCCGGGCCCAATCGTCCAGATCGCGTGGATCGGAAGGGTCGGCGAGCAGCGCCTCGCACACGCGCAGCAGTCGGGGGTCGGACGGCATCGAGACGCGATAGGGGGTTTCCGGCATCCGCCCGATCTCCTCCAGCAGCAAGGCGATGATCCGGCCCGCACGACCTTCCTGATCGTACTCGGGATCCAGACGCGACGTTTCGAGGATGAGGGCACGCAGGAATTCCGACACCTCGAACACCCGGCATTCGCCGGTCTCGCGGGTCAGCGCATCCTTGGACGTAAGATACAGCGTGCGCAGCGAGACATCGCCGCGGCACGAAACCTCGTGTTCCACGTCCGCGGGGATCCACACCGCCCGTTGTGGCGGCACGACGAAGCTGGAACCGCGCGTTCGCACGCTCATCACCCCGGCCGATGCGTAAAGAACCTGCACGTGATTGTGGCGATGCATCGGATCGACGAACCCGGCTGGATATTCGTCGACGAGCGCGACCACCGGCCGGTCAAGTGCCAAGACGTCGTGACTATGCTTCAACCCCACTCTCCCACAGGGTGGACGAGCCCCTCCGGATCAGGCGGCGCTATCAAATATTTCGTGTCGATGACAGTGCGCGGCCTGATCATGGGGGTGATTGGCCTCTTCTTCGTGGAGGCGGATCGGACAAGACACTACATCGCTCGAACGACTTAGCAGCGGAGGAGAGCGGCCGATGGAAACGATTGACGCCCGGAGGGCCGCGCCGCTCGATCCCGATATCGCACGGTTCTTGGAGCAGATGGCGCAAGACAACGCGGCCCGGGGGGCCAGCGATACCCTGCCCATGGTGGAACGCCGCGCCATTGCGGAGGATGTGCGCGAACGCTGGCGGCTGGGCGGTCCGCAGATGGCCCAAACGCGCGAGCTCGACGCCGACGGGGTGCGACTGCGACTGCACCGGCCCGTCGACAAGCCGGGCCTGCCGGTGCTGTTCTATATCCATGGTGGCGGATGGCAGCTGTTCAGCATCGAAACACACGACCGTCTGATGCGCGAATACGCGGCGCGCGCGCAGATCGCGGTGGTCGGCGTCGATTATTCGCTCGCGCCCGAACACCGGTTTCCCGTGGCATTGGAGGAGATCGCGACCGCGCTTGCCTGGCTGGAGCGCGAAGGTGAGGCATTGGGCCTCGATACTGGCCGCATCGCAATCGGCGGCGACAGCGCGGGCGCGAACCTTTCGGTATCATCCTGCCTGTTACGACGTGCGAAGGGTGACGCGCCCCTGGCCGCAATGCTGCTGAATTACGGGGCCTACGATCCACAACCGACGGGAAGCTACGCGCGCTATGGCGAGCCGCCCTATCCGCTGGAGATTGCGGAAATGGATGCCTATTGGCAAGGCTATGTGGCCAATGCGGATGATCTGACCAATCCGCTGGTCGCGCCCGCTCTGGCCGATCTTCGCGATCTGCCCCCTGCCTTCTTCGCCATCGCCGAATGCGACATCCTGGCGGACAGCAATTACGCGCTGGCCGCGCGCATGGCCGCGGCCGGAGGCGAGGTTACCGAGCGAACCTATCGCGGAGCGACCCATAGCTTCCTGGAAGCGATGTCGATCGCCGCGATCGCGAACGCGGCGCTGGACGAGGCCTCGGCCTGGTTGCGTGAACGGTTGGATCTGATCGACGATGGCCGCGACGCCTGAGGCCTTCCACTGGCAGGCCGCGAGCCGGCTGATCGACGAATATCCGCTGGCCTGGGTGATTTCGCGCGCGTTCAGCGCCAGCCCGCTGCCCTTGCTGGCGGAGCGCAACGATAACGGCAAGGTGGTATCCCTGCTCGGCCATTGCGGCCGCCGCAATCCACTCGTGAAGGATTTCGCGTCCGACCCCGCCGGGCTGATCCTCTTCAGCGGGCCGGACGGCTTCGTTTCGAACGATCTCGTGTCGGAGCGCAACTGGGGTGCCACCTGGAATTATGCTGCCGCCCGGTTCGAAGTCGAAATCGAACTGGTCGAGGACGAGACGGAAGAAGCTATCAACCGTCTGCTGGAACACATGCAGGGGCTGGGCGAAGACCGCTGGACCGCCGCCGAGCTGGGGGAGCGCTATCATGGAATGCTGCGCGCGATCGTCGCGTTTCGCGCGCATATCCGCCGCTTCGTGCCCGCGTTCAAACTGGGTCAGGGCGAACAGGCGGATGCGTTCGAGGAGATCGTGAACGGCCATCCCGACCGCGATCTGGCGCAATGGATGCGCGCCTTCCACGAAGCAGGCGGCTAAGCCGTAACGCGCGGAGCGGTCCAACACCGCCCCGCGCACGGCGACCGGTCAGTTCAGGTCGAACCGCAAACTGGCACCGATCGTACGGGGCCGAGTGACCGAACCGGCAAAGGAGAACGGGGCGTTCAGAATAGCGTATTCGTCGAACAGGTTCTTCACGAACACGCCCAGCTCCAACCCGTCGGCCACCTCGATCGAGGCATTGAGATCGACGATGTGGTAATCGCCCTTCTGCAGCGCGGCACCGAACGCCACGGGCGCGTCGGAAAGATAGCGATGCGCGATACCCAGCCTCGGATTGCGTGGAGAATCGGGCAGGCTGAATTCGAGCTGGTTGGCGATGGTCCATTCCGCTGCACCTGGCAGGCGCGATCCGGCCGCATAACCGCCCCCGGGGGCGTAAGTGTCGGGCAGGAGCTCGGACAGACGTGCGTCATTGTAGCTGACGCTGCTTGTCAACGACATGAATCGCGCGGGTTGGAAAGCGAGCTGGAACTCGACGCCGTCTATATCCGCCCCACCGCCATTCGTAGTGTAGGCGTTGAAATCGGGTGGAGCGAACAGGCGAACCTGAATGTCGTTCCAGTCGATGTGATACGCGGTGATGTCGAACGACATGCCCTCGACGGGTCGGAAACGGGTGCCGATCTCGAAATTCCTGGTCGAGTCGCTGTCGAAATTGAGCGGCGCACCGGAGGCGACCGAATAGACGTTGATTCCGCCGAGCCGGAAACCCTCTGAGTAGAGGCCGTATACCATGAATTGATCGTTGGGCTTCCAGCGCAACGAAGCCTTCGGAATGAAGCCGCTCTCCTTCCTTTCGCCGGGTTGGTAATCGAATGCCGGGATCAGGTTCGCGTTGGGCAGAAACTGCAACCGCGGATCGGACCGGTATTCGAACGCCCGCCCGCCCAGTGTCAGCGTCAGCGTGTCGAGGAAAGTGTAGGACGCCTCGCCGAACAGCGCGATCTCGCGCACATCGCTGGTCGATTGGGTGCGCTGGACGAAGTCACCGGGCGCGATTGTGCTCGCGGACTGGTTGTCGAACTCCCCCGGATTGGCGTCGATATAGTCGCCGATCCCCTCGATGAACACGCGGTCGGTCGAATCGGCGCTCAGCTTGGTATAGTTGGCCCCTATGAGCCAGGTGAAAGGCCCGGTGCCGGAAGAAGTCAGGCGCAGTTCCCCGTAATAGGTTTCCGATTTGCCGACGGAGGCCGAAAGCTGAGGGGTGCCGGTACGCGTATCGATACCGACGAAAATCGAATCGTCGAAGGCGAGATCGTTTTCCTTGCGGATATAGCTGCCGATCGCGGTCAGGTCGGCGAAACCGCCCAGTTCCTGTTCCAGGCGCAGGCTGTGCAGCTGGAACTGCGTGTCCTGGTATTCGGGCACGTTGGTGTTGCGCGTGTAAGTCGGCTCATTGGGATCGGCACCGAACTCGACATAGGTCTGGTCGTCCAGATTGTATTCCTGGAACATGCTGAGTTCGGTGATCTTCGTGGTTTCTGTCGGCGTGAACACGATCGATCCACGCAAGCCGCGCACGCGCAGATCGTTGCTGCCGTCGACCCC
The DNA here is from genome assembly GCF_022576075.2 of Erythrobacter sp. LQ02-29. Lineage (NCBI taxonomy): Bacteria > Pseudomonadati > Pseudomonadota > Alphaproteobacteria > Sphingomonadales > Erythrobacteraceae > Erythrobacter > Erythrobacter sp. LQ02-29. The sequence continues at coordinate 2,664,921 of NZ_JANCNT010000001.1, forward strand.
GGTGCCGGTGTTGTCGAGATACCCGGCATCGAAGCGCTGGAGGGCAACCAGGCGCACGGCCAGCTTGTCCTTTACGACGGGTATGTTGACCATGCCCTTCACCGCGTAATTCGCCTCGCCCGCGCGACGGGTCGAACCGATCAACCCTTCGAAGCCGGCGTCGATCGCATCGGCCTTCGCCTCGTTGGTGACGTAGTTGACCGCGCCGCCGAGCGAGGACGAGCCGAACAACGTGCCCTGTGGGCCACGCAGCACCTCGACCTGTGACAGATCGAAGGTGTCGACATCGGGGATCGCAATCGGAAAGCCGGGCTCGACCAGCGGAATCTGGTTGAGATAGTACCCGGTCGTCGCCTGGTTCGCCTCGTGATAGGTGGTCGAGGCGATCCCGCGGATGACGACTTCTGACACACCGGGCTGATAGTCGTTGAAGACCACCCCAGGAATGCGCGTGATATAGTCCGAAAGGCTTTGCGCGTTTAAGTCCTGCAATTCCTCGCTGGTCACAGCGCTGACGGAGGCGGGGATATCGTCGAGCGGCTCGGTCCGCTTGGTCGCGGTGACGACGATCACGTTCGTCGCCTGCTCGTCGCTATCGGGACCCGCCCCGGCCTGCGCCAGCACCGGCGCTGCACCGACGATGCCGCAAAGTGACGCGCCCAGGGCGGTGGTACGGGCCAGCGTGGCGACTGTGTGACGGATACTCATGAGCGATCTCCTCCGGGATATGCGTTCAAGCCTGAGCTATCAGCGCGTGACCGGCACGAAGAAACGGCGCGGGTCATTATCTTGCTAGAATGGGCCATGATGCGCATGATCCGCGTAGTGTTGCGTCCAAGCCGCAATCCGATCACGTCTTCCGGCCCGATCTCGTGGATGCCCGGCCCTAATCAGACGGACCGAGCGGGACGCGTTGCATAGTCTCCGGTCCGAAGCGAGGAACCGATCATGAGCATCACTACCACTATGGCGACGCGGCGCACCGTGCTGATGGGCACTACCGCCATCGGGCTGAGCGCGGTTGCGAGCGGCGCGCGCACCGCCTTGGCGCAGGCGTCCGCCACCGGCGGGCAATGCTGGCCGGACATCACCGCACCCGCGCCGCCGCGCATCGAGCATCGCATCGAACAGCTCGGTCGGGTTCGCGACGATCCATATTCATGGATGAAATTCGTGCCACGGACCGGGACCCGCACGCTCGAGAAAGTGCCCCCGATCGTGCGCGACAACCTGAAGCCTGAAATGGCCTATGCGGACGCCGTGCTCGCCCCGCTGGCGGACCGACGCCAGAGCTTCTTCGCCGCGATGATGGCGCGCCGGGCGCAAGGGTCTCCGCCGCCCCTGCCCCATGGCGATTGGCGCTATGAAAGCGAAGTGCCGGAGGGCGAAGAACGCCCCGTCCATTACCGCATCACGCCCGCGGGCAAGCGCGAGGTGCTGGTGGACGAGAACGCGCGCGCCCGGGGCTACGCCTATTACCGTGCGACCGCATTCCAGCCGAGCCCCGACAATCGCTATTACGCCTGGGCGGAAGATATCGTTGGCAACGACCGGCACCGGATCGCGATACTCGACACCCGGACCGGTCGGACCCGGATCGTGGTGCCGGACGACGCCTACGGTTACGGGGGCCTCGTCTTCGGCGCGCAATCACGCAACCTGTTCTGGATCAAGCGCGACGCACGCAACCGCCCGACACAGCTGCTCCGCGTGCCTGCTGCAGGCGGGACCAGCGAGCTGGTATACGAGGAACACGATCCCGCTATCTTCATGCAGGTCTCGCGCACGGCAGACGACCGCTTCGTCGTGCTCGATCTCTCCGGACCCGATACCAGCGAAGTCCGGCTGATCGCAGCGGGGGCAGAAACCGAACCGCCCCGGATAGTGGCGCCACGTCGGGAGGGGCTGCGCTACACCGTCCACGGGTGGGACGGTGGGCTGGTCGCGCTGACCAATGCGGACGGAGCGACGGACAACAAGCTGGTCGCTCTCGATCTCGAGACTCTCGAACCCGATCGCACGCTGGTGCCGCATGTGCCCGGTCGCCTGATCGAAACGCTCCTGCCCTTTGCAGGCGGGCTGGTGATGATGGGGCGCGCGGACGGCCTTCAACATGTCTCGATCCTGCACGCGGGCGGTGCACGGATCGCGGTCCCGTTCGACGCCCCCGCCTATGCGCTTACCCTGGCCGAGGGTCAGAATTACGACGCCCGGAGCGTGCGCCTCGTTTACGAGACCCCTGCCCAGCCTCCGCTTTTCTTCGATGTCGCCCTGGCCGACGGTGAACGCACCCTGGCGGGGGAAACGCGCTACGCCGGCTACGACCCGGACGATTACGTGGTGGAGCGGCTGGAGGCCCGCTCACCCGACGGGGCGATGGTCCCGCTCACCGTCCTGTCGCGCCGCGATACGCCGCGCGATGGATCGGCCCCTCTGTTGCTATATGGCTACGGAGCCTACGGCGTATCGAGCGACCCGGTCTTTTCCGTTCCCGCTACCGCCTGGGTCGATGCCGGGGCGCGTTACGCCATCGCTCACGTGCGTGGGGGGTCGGAAAAGGGGCGAGGCTGGTTCCTGGACGGGCGCCGGTTCCACAAGCGCAATTCGATGACCGATTTCATCGCGTGCGCACTCCATTTGGTTCGGGGGCGCTACACCGCGGCTGGCCGCATCGCCGCCTTCGGGCTGTCCGCAGGCGGGCTGTTGGTGGCCGGGGCGACGAACCTCATGCCCGATCTGTGGGGCGCGGTGGTGGCGAAGGTGCCGTTCGTGGACATGCTCAACACGATGAGCGATGCCGACCACCCGCTGGTGCCGCTGTTCCGCCCCGATTGGGGCGATCCGCTGGCCGATCCCGAGGCCTACGACTACATCGCCTCGATCTCTCCTTACGAAAACGTCGCCCAAGCCGCCTATCCGCCGCTGCTGACGACCGCGGGATTGAAGGACGATCGCGTATCGTACTGGGAGCCGTGGAAGCTGGTCGCCGAGGTGCGCCGGCAAACCACCAGCGACGCGCCAGCCGTTCTCTCGCTCGATCTCGAGGCGGGCCATCAAACCAGTGCCGACCTAGGTGCCGAATATGCACAGATGGCGCTGTTCTGGGCCTTTGCGGAACGGGGCATTTCCTGCTGACACGATGTCCTGGTGCTAAAGGCCGGGTACGATGGGGATATTTCAATGCATCCGCCAGCCAGCATGACGTTCAGCAGTCTGGTTTAGTTGGGCGATGGCAGCGCTCGCAGCACTTATCCGGCTTCGAGCCGCGCAAGACGGCGGGCCGCCGCATCGTTCACCAGCCGACGTTCGTTCGGCGACAAGGACGACCATTGCGCGATCTCCTGCAACGTTCGACCGCATCCGATGCAGATCCGCCGGTCTTCGGACATCTGGCAGACCTTGCGGCACGGCGACGCAGTTTCGTCGTTATCGTCCTTTGTCATCATCATCCTGACCGTGGTTCCTCCCCCCCGCCATACCCTCCACGCCGCGCTTTCGATAACCCTATCGGACGTAACGAGGCGGGCAGGCACCCGGTGCCGGTCGGCGAATACCACCCCCGCCTCCTCGCCCAGCACGATTATCGCCGTTGCCAGCGCATCCGCTTGCATGCAGCCGGGATGAAGCACGGTCGCCGACAAGATCACGTCCGTGACCGGAGCCGCAGTTCGCGGATCGATCGAGTGCGACCACGACGATCCCCCCGCCGAACGCCGGCGATGCCAATGGCCGGACGTGGCAACTGCCCAATCGACCAAGCCTATACGTGTCTTGGGCGCTTTGCTCCCCGGGGGCACCTCCAGATCGACCCACCATGGCAGTGCGCCACACTGGAGACCGATCCCCCGCAGCTCTCCGCCGATTTCGAGCAGTGCATACGCCACGCCGATGCGCCGCAGTGCCGCGATACCGACATCCACCGCGAATCCCTTCGCAATGCCGCTGAAATCGAGTTCGATTCCGCCCGGCTGGATCAGCGGCTCGCCATCCTCCGGTAACCGAAGCGCGCTACTATCCCCAGGCTCGCCGTTCCCAGGTCTTACCCCGGAAAAGGTCTCCGCGCCGAAACCCCAGTGTCGCGCCGCCGCGCCGATCGCGGGGTCGAAAGCGCCCTCGCTTGCATCGCGAATCGCCAGCGCGGCCGCCAGCACCTGCCGGAACTGCGCGCCGATCCGGTGGGCGCTCCCCGCAGCTCCCGTGTTGAACCGGCTGAGCTGGGAGTCGCTTCGCCATTGGCTCATCTGCGAAATGACCAGTTCGAACGCGCCCTCCAGCGTTGCTCGGACATGCGATGGCTCGATACCGGTCGGGGCGAACAGCTCGACCGACCAGACCGTCCCCATGGTCTCTCCCGTCAGCTTCATCTGTCGAGAGTTAGCGGCCGGTTCCTTCGGGCGAGCCGATCCGGGAGGAAGGGCTGGCGGCAGGAGGAGTTCACCATCCTCCGCACGCTCTATGCCCGGCCCGTTCCTCATGTCGGTCAGAGCGGCAGGAACTCCAGCACCGCGGTGTAGGACATCCGCCGATTGCCGGCTTCGCCCGCGCGCGGCTCGTTCCCTTCGGCGGGAGCAGTCCCCTCGCCGCCTGGGCCGCCCTGCCCCTGGGTCAAGTCGGCCTCGAGATAATACATCCCCGGTTCGTCGGCATTCAGCGTCACCATACCGTTCGCGTCGGTGGTCAGCTTCCGGATACCCGGATCGTCGCGATAGCGCGTCCCGCCTTCGACGAATTCGAGCTCCAGACCGACGGCAGGTTTGCCATCGGCCAGGAACTGCATCTGCGCAGGCTCTCCGGCATACAGATCGTTGGGATGGGTGACCGGTATCATCTCCAGCCCGACGCCGGTGGGCGCCAGGGCCGTTTCGTTAGGGGCACCGAGCGTCACGAAGGTTTCGGTCCGTCCCGAGTTCTCGCTCACCCGGACATCGGTTGCGTTGGCCGGGATGCCGGTCGCCATCTCGGCCTTGGTCCCCCGCCAGCGGTGCCTCTCGCCATCGACCTGGTAGAACCCCATCATACCGTCGAAAACGACCGCGATCCGGTAGGTGCCCTGCTGCTTCAGCGGCACATCGAACACACTGCGATACGCGCCGGTGCCGATGACCGCGGGATCGACCGGCTGACCGTCCGGGCCAACGATCGTCAGATCGTCCAGTCCCATCGGTCGATGCTCGAAAACGAAAAGACCGTTGGATGCGGCGGCATCCACGCTGACGGTTTCCTCGTCGCCCGCCAGCACGGTGGCGGAAGGCAGCAGCCATCGGCGATGCGCCTCCGCGGGGGTCGCCGCGACAGCGGACAGACCGACCGCACAGGCGGCGGCAAACAGGCATTTTCTGGCAAGCATCGGTCTTCCTCCGGTCATCGATCAGGGCTTGATGGTGAAGCGCAGCGTGCCCAGTTCCTGGGAGCCGGTCGCGCTGCCGGAACGCACGTTGCGCGGCGGCCACTGAAACGGAATACTCAGCATCTCGCGCCCTCCGACCTCGCGCGCCGCCTCGACCCGCAAGGTATAGGATCCGGCGGCCAGGCGCGGGAGCGGGCGCGTGCCTTCGGTGAAGCGCAAATTGTAGCGGCCGGGTGCCTGCGTCGGTCCGCTGATACCGTTGGCCGGCATCGTCATGCTGCGGCCTGCGCGTCGCCACCAGGTGCGCATGTCGGAAAGCCATTTGCGGCCGTCCTCGCCCTTCTGATCCGTATCGTACCAGACATCGAGCGTGGCGACAGCCTTGCCCGCGTCGTTCTCGATCCATATCGCCACGTAGGGCTCGTGATATTCCGCAACCCGCAGGCGTGGTATCTCGAGCGAGATTTCCATCTCTCCCGCCAGTGCGGGGCTGGCGGAAAGCAGCGGAACGGTAGGGAGAGCGAAGAGCACAATTTTGCGCATCGGCCGGTTCTCTTTCTTTCAGTGCATCAGGAAGACGAGCAGCAACATCGGGATCACCACCCCCGCCGCGACGATCGGCCAGGTCGAGGGGCGCCGCCGGGCATGAAGCTGCAATAGCAAAAATCCGGTTGCGCAGAACACGACGCAGGCGACTGCGAAGATATCGATGAACCAGGCCCAGGCAGGCCCGGTATCCCGCCCCTTGTGCAGATCGTTCAGCCACGCGATCGTGCCCCGGTCGGTATCCTCGTGGATGGCGAGCCCGGTCGCCAGATCGACCGACACCCAGCCGTCGCCGCCGGGTCGCGGCAGGGCGACATACAGCTCGTCCGGGTTCCATTCCGGGATGCGGCCAGCCAGATTCACATCGAATTCGTCGTCCAGCCACCGCATCGCGGCCGGCGGGACGCTCTCATTCGAGCGCTGCCGCAAGGTCTTGAGCACCGAAGCCGGCATGGTCGCTTCGCGCGATGCGACCTGCGGAGAGGCTTCGATATCGCCAGCATGGTTGAGCGTGATGCCCGTGATCGCAAACAGCAGCATCACGACCAGACAGATGGCGCTGCTCATCCAGTGCCAAGTGTGGAATTGCCGGGTCCAGAAGGCGGAGAAGCCGCGTCGCTTACGCCCAGCGGTCGCACTCCCCCCGCCCGCGAAGGCCGCCCTGTCAGGTTCCGATCCCATATCGCCGCTGTTGCCGGTGCTGCGAATGAATGTCAATAGCACAACTTGGGAGGAGCGCCCTGGCTGGTTCGCCAACTTCTACGAGTGGATAGCAGCAGGCATGCGAAGCCGATTATGGCGCGCAATAAGACCGCGAAAAAGCTCGCTGCTCATTGCGTGACCCACCAGCGAATCACGCTAATCCACGATTTCGGGGCTTCAGTAGAAAGAGATATACAGCTGCGGAAAGTCGTGGTGGACAGGGCTGGATTCGAACCAGCGTACGCTTGCGCGGGCAGATTTACAGTCTGCTGCCTTTAACCACTCGGCCACCTGTCCACTGCACGGTTTCCGCGGGAATTGCGGCATGCCCGGGGGCGGCCGCTTGCCGAGAGGCGCCCCTTTGGCGAAGGCTCGCTTGCCTGTCAATGGTTGCGCTGGCAGGGCGTGCCGCATGATACGACATGGTGGACACGAACATGGCCAAAGGTGAGCGCAAGCGGGCGCTGCGCGGACGCGCGGGGCGCAATCAGAACGGGCGCGGCAGCGGGCGGGCTGGCGGCGGCAATGTCCGGCTATGGGGCCGACACGCTGTCGAGGCGGCGCTGAAGAACCCGGACCGGGTCCATCGCAAGCTATGGGCCACCCGCGAAGGAATCGAATCGCTCGATGGCGAACTGCAGCCCGATTTCCCGGTCGAACACGCCGACGTCCAGGATCTGGCCCGTCTGGTAGCCCGCGACGCGCCGCATCAGGGTCTGGTGCTGGAATGCGAGCCCCTGCCCGACCTCCACCTATCGGACGCCCTCGAAGAGCGCGAAGGACCGGTGGTGGTGCTCGACCAGGTCACCGACCCTCACAATGTCGGCGCGATCCTGCGCTCCGCGGCGGCGTTCGATGCAGCGGCGCTGGTAACGCAAGACCGGCACGCGCCACCGGAATCCGGCGTTGTCGGAAAGTCGGCGTCGGGCGCTCTGGAGCTGGTTCCCTGGGTGCGCGTCGTCAATCTTGCCCGCGCGCTCGATGAACTGGCGGACGCCGGATACTGGCGCGTGGGACTGGCAGGCGAGGCGGAGATGACGCTGGCGGAGGCGCTTCCCGCCGGTAACCGTGTGGCATTGGTGCTGGGTGCCGAGGGCGAAGGCATGCGGCACAATATCGGCGAACATTGCGACGCGCTCGCCCGGCTGCCGATCGCCGAAGCAATGGAAAGCCTGAACGTGTCCAACGCGGCGGCAGTCGCTCTTTACGCCATAAGCGCGCGCCAACCGACCGAATAGCGCAGAAAAAGAAAAGGCCCCGCCCGCAAACACGCGGACGGGGCCGAAACTTCTATCGCATCCGGCCGGTCCCACCTGCCGGCCTGCGGATACGAACGCGCTGTCTTAGTTGACCGCGTCCTTCAGACCCTTGCCGGCCTTGAACTTCGGCTGGTTGGAAGCCTTGATCGTCATCGGCTCGCCAGTGCGCGGGTTGCGTCCGGTGGAAGCCTTGCGCTTCGCCACGGAGAACGTACCGAAGCCGACCAAGCGAACTTCGTCGCCCTTCGACAGGGCACCCTGGATCGTGTCGAACACGCTCTCGACAGCGCTGGCTGCGTCGTTCTTGGACAGACCGCTGGAATCGGCGACGGCGCCGATGAGTTCATTCTTGTTCATTCGGAAAACCCCCTCTTTCGTATGGTGTGCATCTTTTGAATCACGGGAATCGCTTGCGCGAAGACCGCGGATTGGAGACCCTTTGCCCTACGCTGTCAAAGCAAAACCCGCTGGAACGGCCAAAAAGTGCGGCGGACGCCCGAACGCATGCAACATCGGGCGTCGCACCTCAATGCGCGGTCGGAGAGAGTTCGCCCACGCCGCCGCCCGCCGCGGGCTGACTGGCCAGATCGTCCGCCTCGGTCCATTCGATCGGCACCGGTTGCGCGGTCAGCGCCAGCTCCAGCACCTGGTCGACATGCGAAACTGGTCGGATCTCGAGACCTTCCTTCACGTTCTCGGGTATCTCGGCAAGATCCTTCACGTTCTCCTCCGGAATCAGCACCAGCTTGATCCCGCCGCGTAGCGCCGCGAGCAGTTTCTCCTTGAGCCCCCCGATGGCGAGGACACGGCCGCGCAGGGTTACCTCGCCCGTCATCGCGACATCCGGTCGCACCGCGATGCCGGTCAGGGTGGATACGATCGAGGTGACCATACCCACACCCGCGCTCGGTCCGTCCTTCGGCACCGCGCCTTCGGGCAGGTGGATATGGATGTTCTTGCGCTGGAAGATGCTCGGCTTGATCCCGTAATGCGGGGCCCGTGCCTTCACGAAGCTGAAGGCGGCGGCGACGCTCTCGTTCATGACCTCGCCCAGCTTGCCGGTGGTCTTGATCTCGCCCTTGCCCGGAGTCGTGACGCTCTCGATGGTGAGCAACTCGCCGCCGACTTCGGTCCAGGCGAGACCGGTCACGGCGCCGATCTGCGCTTCCTCTTCGCCCATGCCGTGCTTGAACTTGCGCACGCCCGCGAACTCGGAGAGGTTGTCGGGCGTGATCGTGACGCTTGTCGCCTCGCTTTCGAGGATACGGCGCAGGGACTTGCGGCACAGGCGCGCGATCTCGCGCTCCAGCGTACGAACCCCGGCCTCGCGGGTGTAATAGCGAATGAGGTCCCGCAGACCGGCCTCGGTCAGTTCGAACTCTTCGGGCTTCAGCCCGTGGTCCGCGACCTGCTTGGCCAGCAGGTGACGCTGCGCGATCTCGACCTTCTCGTCCTCCGTATATCCTTCCAGCCGGATGATCTCCATGCGGTCGAGCAGCGGCTGCGGCAGGTTGAGGCTGTTGGCGGTGCACACGAACATCACGTTCGACAGATCAATGTCGAGCTCCAGATAATGGTCCTGGAACTTTGCGTTCTGTTCCGGATCGAGCACTTCCAGCAGCGCGCTGGCCGGGTCGCCGCGGAAATCCTGGCCCAGCTTGTCGATCTCGTCGAGCAGGAACAGGGGGTTCGACTTACCCGCCTTGGTCAGGTTCTTGACGATCTTGCCCGGCAGGCTGCCGATATAGGTGCGCCGGTGGCCGCGGATCTCCGCCTCGTCCCGCACGCCGCCTAGCGACTGGCGCACGAACTCGCGGCCCGTCGCGCGGGCGATCGACTTGCCCAGGCTGGTCTTGCCCACGCCGGGAGGGCCAACGAGGCACAGGATCGGCCCCTTCAACTTGTTGGTCCGCGCCTGGACCGCAAGATATTCGACGATCCGGTCCTTCACCTTGTCGAGCGCGTAATGATCCTCATCGAGGACCTTCTGCGCGATGGCGATGTCCTTCTTCAGCTTGCTCTTCTTGCCCCAAGGCAGGCCGAGCAGGACGTCGAGATAATTGCGGATGACGGTCGCCTCCGCGCTCATCGGCTGCATGGCCTTCAACTTCTTGAGCTCGGCGTTCGCCTTCTCGCGCGCTTCCTTGGACAGTTTGGTCTGTTCGATCTTCTCGGTCAGCTCGGCCAGTTCGTCGCCCTCGCCGTCGCCGCCGCCCAGCTCGTTCTGGATCGCCTTCATCTGCTCGTTGAGGTAATACTCGCGCTGCGTCTTCTCCATCTGCCGCTTCACGCGACCGCGGATCTTGCGCTCCACCTGCAGCACAGACAGCTCGCCTTCCATGAAGGAGAGGACCATTTCCAGCCGCTTGCGCGGATCGGGCTCGGTCAGCAGCGCCTGCTTGTCCGCAACCTTGCCATTGACCGCCGCGGACACCGCATCGGCAAGCTGGCCCGCATCGTCGATCTCCGCCAGTTCCTCGCTCGCCTCGTCGCCCAGCTTCTTGTTGAGCTTCGCGTAATCGGCGAACTGCTCGGTCACCGTGCGCATCAGCGCGGTCACTTCGCTGCCCGAAACGGTTTCGCTATCGACCGTGGCTACGTCGGCAACGACCATGTCGCCTTCGATATGGAATGCCTCGAGCCGCGCGCGCTCGCGCCCTTCGACGAGGACGCGGACGGTGCCGTCGGGCAGCTTCAGCAATTGCAGGACATGCGCGATCACGCCCATGTCGTACAGGTCGTCGCGCGCGGGGTCGTCGCAGCCCGGATCGAGCTGCGAGAGCAGGAAGATGTCCTTGTCGCCTTCCATGGCCGCCTCGAGCGCGGCCACCGATTTGTCGCGGCCCACGAAGAGCGGCACGACCATGCCGGGAAACACCACGATATCGCGCAGGGGAAGGAGTGGGAAAAGCTGGTTCATGTTCGTCATATCCGTCCATGGCTGCCGCTCTCCGGCGGCGCCTTTCACAGGATATGGGGAGAGCCGCCGCAGCCCGCAACAGCTACCCGGTGCATAGCTGTGGAGCTAGCAGGACGGCGGCTGCCACAGTTCGATCGGGTTGCCTTCGGGATCGTGGATGCGGGCGAAGTGCCCGGTTTCCGGCTGATCCCATTCGGCGCGCGTCTCGACCGCGATGCCGGCATTCTCAAGCGCAAAAATCATTCCGGCGATGTCGTCGACACGAAAGTTGAGCATCACCTGCTTCTCCGCCGCGAAGTAGTCCGTGTCGGCCGCAAATGGGGCGAAGACCACCGGACCGCCCTGCGCCTGCCACATCCACTCGTCCGCCGCGGCCTCCGGGTCAGCCGAGCAACCCGGCCCTACTCCAAGGTGCTTGCGATACCATTCCGACAGCGCCTCCGGATTATGCGCCCGAAAAAACACCCCGCCGATTCCCAGAACAGCCATCGAAACTCTCCTCCGACGAACGGTAAGCGAAGATTACCCCATGCCGGGAAGATTGAATCCCGGTGGCAGGCCGATGCCGCTCTGGATCTTCTGCATTTCCTCGTTCGAAACCCGGTCCGCCTTGCCGCGCGCGTCGTTGAAAGCGGCGGTCACGAGGTCTTCGAGCATCTGTTTTTCTTCGGGCTTCATCAGGCTGTCGTCGATGTTCACCCCAAGGATACGGCCCTTCGCGGTGCAGCGGATCTTTACGAGGCCGCCGCCTGCGGTGCCTTCCACCTCGATCGCGTCGAGCTTGGCCTGCGCTTCGCCCATCTGGCTCTGGATCGTTTCCGCCGCCTGCTGCGCAGCCTGGATCATTTCTTCCATCGATTTCATGCGTTTGCACTCCATTGCGCGCGCCCGTTCGAGGGTGCGTCATCCTGTTCCGTAATGAGTTCAGCGCCGGGGAAAGCGGATTTGACCGCCTGCACCAGGGGATTGCGCTCGATCTCGTCCTTGAGAGAACGAGCCTCGGCTTCCTCGCGTTCCACCATGCTCGGTGGAGCGTCCACCCCTCTGCGCTCCTCGACCTGCCACCGCTGCCCGGTCGCGGCATAGAGCGCGGCCCGCAATTGCGGGGCGATATCGTCGGTGAAATGTTCCGCGCGCGAAAAGACCAGCTGGCCGGGCACGCATTCGATCACCCGCAACTGCAGGCGCATGAAACTGGCGACCAGCTGATCGCCCGCGTCCTCGACCTGGCGAACGAGCTGCGGGAAGTCGATCGCGGCGGGCGCGATCGGGACGGCCTCCGCCGAAGCACTTCCTTCCCCGTCCGAAGCGGGATTTGCCGGAGCCTGAGCCGCGCCGCTAGCGATCGTCTCCAACCGGCGCGCCAGCTCCCCCGGATCAGGTATCTCCTGCGCATGAAGCAGGCGCAACAGCGCCATCTGCGCGCTGACGAGAGGATCGGGCGCGAGGCGCACCTCTTCGTATCCCTTCAGCAGCATCTGCCACATCCGGTGGAGCTGACCGGCGGAAAGACGCCCCGCCCAAGCGACCAGATCGGCCCGCTCCTCCTCGCTGGTGGCATCGGGCAAATCCTCGCCCAGTTGCGCGACGGTGATGCGATGCACCACCTCCATCAGCGCGCGCATCAGCGCGAGTGGCTCCACCCCCAGCGCATACTGGTCGGCCACCGCCGCCAACAGCGCGCGCGGCTCGCCGTTCAGGACCGTACCGAGCAGCCGCCGCTGCGCGCCCTTGTCGGCCAGGCCCAGCATGTCGCGCACCCGTGCCGCCGTCACCTTGCCATCGGCGTCGAGATCGGCATGGGCGATCGCTTGATCGAGGATGGATAGCCCGTCGCGCACCGAACCTTCCGCCGCGGCGGCGACCATGGCCAGCGCCTCGTCCTCTGCCTCGACCCCTTCCTGCTCGCAGATCCAGCCGAAATGCTCCTGCAACGTTGACGTAGGGATACGGCGCAGGTCGAAACGCTGGGTCCGGCTGAGGACCGTTACCGGCAGTTTCTCGACCTCGGTCGTCGCAAACAGGAATTTCACATGCGGCGGCGGTTCCTCCAAAGTCTTCAGCAGCCCGTTGAAGGCCGCCTTCGACAGCATGTGAACCTCGTCGATGATGTAGATCTTGTAGCGGGCGGAAACGGCGGCGTAGCGCACCGCCTCAATGATTTCGCGCACATCGTCGATGCCGGTATGGCTCGCCGCGTCCATCTCCTGCACGTCGATATGGCGCCCTTCGGCGATGGCGACGCAGGGCTCGCACACGCCGCACGGATCGATCGTCGGGCCGCCGTTCCCGTCCGGACCGATGCAATTGAGCGCCTTCGCGATCAGCCGCGCGGTCGAGGTCTTCCCCACTCCGCGAACGCCGGTCATCAGGAAGGCATGGGCAAGCCGGTCCCGCTCGATCGCGTTGGCGAGCGTGCGGACCATCGCATCCTGACCGATCAGCTGACTGAAGGTCTGGGGGCGATATTTGCGCGCCAGCACGCGATAGGGCTGCGCGGGCGTTCCCGTCGGTGCCTCCGGCTTGGGATCGACCGGCGGTGGCGGCACGTCGTCGGCCGGTGCATCGCCGAACATGGCGGACTGCCCCGCAGCCTCGAGCTCCTCGGCACTCGGACCCTCGTCCTGAGCTTCGTCCGCCTCCCACGGCGGCGCGCCCGTATCGTCCGGTGAATCACCCATGCATCAAGAGTTAGGCGCTCCCCGCCCGCTTGTCATGCATGGGGGCACGGTTCGCCACGGAATTCGATCCCGCGTTGCCTATCACCCGATACTGACATGAAAAAGGAGCCGAGCGACCCGCCGCAATCCACCTGGGCTGCTTCCTTCCGGACCTGACCCGGTGAGCGAACGCAAACGTCCACCCGACTCCCGGGCGGGCATATGGCGGCGATCCACGGTAAACTCAAGAGGGTGCGCGCGCACCAATCAGGTCTGTTGCGATCCGGGCGACCTCGACACCGATCGCATCGCCCTGCTCCGCATCGGCGGGACGATCGAGAAAATAGACCAGTGTGTACCAACCGCGTCCATCGGGAGAGAACACCGCCACATCGTTGATCTCGAACGCGCCGGGGGCAGCGCAATAGCCGGTTTTGTCTCCCACGCGCCAATCCGTGGGAAGGCCGGCGCGCAGCCGCTTCAGACCCGTCGTCGCCCCCTGCAGCCAGCCGAGCAGGCGGTCGCGAGCGTCCGGTTCCAGCACCGCACCGTTCGCGAGCACGCGATAGCTTTCGCCGAAGGCCAGCGGGCTGGACGTGTCGCGCGGGTCGCCCGCGGCATTTTCGTTGAGCGCCAGTTCGTAGCGGTCGAGCCGGGTGGTATCGTCGCCAAGCGTACGCACCCACGCGGTGAGCGCGGTGGGGCCGCCGGTGGACCGAAGCAGCAGATTGGTCGCACCATTGTCGCTGACAGTAACGATATGCTCGATCGCGTCCGCCACACTCATCCAGCCCTGCTGCGCACGCGATCGGGTAAAGGGGGCGTGTCCCTCGACATCCGCGATCGAGAAATCGAGCCGGTCGTCCAGCGACAGCGGCGTATCGCCCGCCAGCACACGTGCGGCCAGCAGCGTCTTGAATGCGGAGCAGGTGGCAAAGCGTTCGTCACCGCGATGGGCCAGCAGTACCGCGCCGGATGGATCGCGCAGGGCTACACCCAGGCGACCGCCGCTCGCGCGCTCCAGTGCCATAAGTTGCGCCCGGGCTTGGGCTGCGGTTGCATTCTCCGTCGATTCCGGCTGCACGGCAATCTCCCGGTCGACGCAGGCGCTGGTTACCAGCGCGACAGCGAGGAGCGCGAGCGCACGCATGGCCCCTATCCAGGGCCTACCTGAAATTATCGGCGTAAGCCTGCAGCTTGAGGCGCTTGGGCGGGGTCGGCATCACACGCGCGGGGATGCCGTACTGCGCGGCGTAGGCCTGCGCCTCCTCCTTGCTCGGGAAAGTCAGTTGAACCTGCGCCTGCGTGTCGCCGCTGCCGGTCCAGCCCATCAGGGGGTCGGGCCGTCGGGCCTCCGACTGCTCGAATTCGAGCACCCATTCGCTGATCCGGGCCTTGCCCGACTGCATCGCGCTTTTCGGTCGCTGGAAGATACGTGCTGACATTCGTCTAATGACCCTCAATCGCCGGGCGCGGGCCATCCGGCCCGCTGGCTGCGCAGCAGTGGCCGCGCCGCGCGGTCGCGCTGGCGGGTCCCCTGCGGTGACCCGTCTTCCGGTAAGTCATTCGCCGGTTTTTGAAAAGGCGTTCTTCGTTTTCAGGCTCGGCTTCTCGGCCCAGGGTTCGTCCGGCCAGCGGTGTTTGGGATAGCGCCCCTTCATGTCCTTGCGCACATCGGCCCAGCTTCCGCGCCAGAAGCCGGCCAGGTCGCGGGTCGCCTGGATCGGTCTGCCTGCCGGGCTGGTCAGCTTAAGCAATAGCGGCGTGTCGCCGATCATGGGATGTCGTTCCAGCCCGAACAGCGCCTGGACCCGAACCTCGACCGAGGGCGCGTCTTCGCCGGTATAATCGATGCTGTGGCTGGTCCCGGCGGGGGACGAAAACGCGCGCGGCGCCAGCCGATCGAGCCTTTGGCGCGTATCCCAGTCGAGCAGACTGAGCGCGGCCTCGGCGTATCGCCCCGCACCCACCTTTAAGTCCCGCCGGCCATGCAGCAGCGGAGCGAGCCAGAGATCCGCCTGTTCTACGAGAGCCTGATCGGACAAGGCGTCCACACCGGCGAACTTCGCGCGGGCGAGCAGATCGGGAGGCAACAGCGTCCCCAGCCGTTCCACTGCCTTTTCCACAAGCATATCCACCATGGCCTTCGGATCGGGTGCCTCGTCGGGACCGCTTGCGATCACGATCGCACCAAATCGCCTCTCGACCCTTGCTTCGATCCGCCCTTCCTTTTCATTCCAGCGCAGGATGCGGCGAGTTTCGATCCGATGGGCCAGTCCCTGCTCGACATCGACGGGTTCGAGCGCAAGCGCTGCGGTAATCCGCGCGCCCTTCGCCTGACCTTGCGCATTGCACACCACCAGCCATTCCGCGCGCGCCAACGGCGATGCAGGGTCGAGCACATAGCCGCGCCCGCCGGCGCTCAGCCAATGTTCGCCGGATGGATCGCGCCGCTTCGCGACCCTGTCCGCCAGTCCATGAGCCAAGGCCAGCGCCGGGCTTCCTGCCTGCGTGGGTTCGACCAGCCGCTTCGCAAGCGCCGCCCAGCGGGCCGCCAGCTTGCGGCTCGCCTCCGCGCGCCCGCCCCGCTCGCCGTTCCAGCGAGCCAACCGGGCAGCCAAGTCCTCGCCGCGTCCGCCCAGCCCGCGTTCCTGCGCCAGCAGGGCGAGCCGCGCGACATCCTCGGGGCAGCCCATTTCGGCACCGTGCAGCACGGCCGCGGCCATCGGCGGGTCGAGCGGTAATTGCGCGATGCGCTCACCCAGCGACGTTATCCGTCCCTCGGCGTCGAGCGCACCCAACTCCGCCAGCTGCTTGCGCGCTGCTTCCAGCGCGGCGGCAGGCGGCGCATCGAGCCATTGCAGCGCACTCGCATCGACCGAGCCCCAGCGCGCCAGATCGAGCACCATCGGCGCCAGGTCGGAGGTCTCGATTTCCGGCGCGTCGAAGGTTGGGCGCCCCGCATGTCCGGCCTCTTCCCACACACGGTAGGCGATGCCGGGTCCCTGACGCGCCGCCCGCCCAGCCCGCTGCGCCGACGCGGCTTGGCTTGCGCGCACCGTTTCCAGATGCGTTGTTCCCGCCGCGCGATCAAACATCGCCCGGCGCGCGAGACCACTGTCTACCACGACCGAGACACCATCGAGCGTGAGCGAAGTCTCGGCAATGGCGGTTGCGAGCACGATCCGCCGCCGTCCGTCGGGATCGCGCCGGATCGCCGCCCGCTGCGCCGCAGGCTCCACCTGCCCGTGCAGGGGCAGCACAAGGGCATCCTTCAGCCGCATCTCCACTCGCTCGCGCACCCGTTCAATTTCACGAACGCCCGGAAGAAATGCGAGAATGTCGCCCTCCTCTGCGCGCCAGGCTCGCGCAATCGCACCCCCCATTGCCTCCTCGATCCGCTGCGAAGGATCCGAGCCAAGCCATTCGATCCGCAGGGGAAAGCTACGCCCCTCGCTCTCGATCGCCGGTGCATCGCCGAGCAGGCTTGCGAAGCGTGCGCCGTCGATGGTGGCGGACATCACCAGCAGGCGCAGGTCGGGCCGCAGCACGACTTGGCTTTCGAGCGCCAACGCAAGACCAAGATCGCTGTCGAGGTGCCGCTCATGCGCTTCGTCGAACAGGACGCCAGCGACGCCCGGCAGTTCGGGGTCGTCGACGATCCGGTTCACGAAGATCGCTTCGGTCATGACGGTTACGCGCGTCTTCGCGGAGCGCTTCGTGTCGAGCCGGGTTGCGTAGCCGATCGTCTCGCCCGCTCGCTCGCCGAGCAGTTCGGCCATCCGCTCCGCCGCCGCGCGCGCCGCGACCCGGCGGGGACTCAGGAGCAGGATTTCGCCGTCGCACCACGGCTCCCCAAGCAGCGCGGGTGCCACCGCGGTGGTCTTGCCCGCCCCCGGTGGCGCGACCAGCACGGCGTTCGGACCATCGCGCAAGGCAGCGAGCAGTTCGGGCAGTACGGTGTGTATCGGGAGTTCGCTCATACGCGAATCGCCGGCGTGGGAGGCGGCCTCAATAGCCCCGCGAGACTGCGAACTGGACCGCCTCGATCATCGCGCGACGGGCCTGCCCGTCGGGGAAAATCGCCAGCGCATCGGCTGCCCTCTGCGCGAAATGCCGGGCGCGCTCGCGCGTGTCGATCAGGCAATCGTGCTTTGCGATCAGCGACACGGCATGGTCGAGATCGCTATCCGAGCTGCGATGACCCAGAATCGCGCCGCGCCAGAATTCGCGCTCTTCCTCGTTGCCGCGCGAATAGGCCAGAATGACCGGCAGGGTCATCTTGCCCTCCCTGAAATCGTCTCCGCGATCCTTGCCCATTTTCGCCGCGTCGGAATCATAGTCGATCGCGTCGTCGACCAGCTGGAACGCAATGCCCAGATTGCGCCCGTAATCGTCCAGCGCCCGCTCCTCCGCATCGTCGCATTCCGCAACGACGGCGGCGATCCGGCTGGCGGCGGCGAACAGCGCGGCCGTTTTCGCGCCGATGATGTGGAGGTAACGCTCCTCGCTCGTCTCGATCCGGCGCTGGGCGGAAAGCTGTGCGACCTCGCCCTCGGCGATGACCGCACTTGCGCCGGAAAGGATTTTGAGAACCTTCAGGCTGCCATCTTCCGTCATCAGCTCGAAGCTACGGCTGAAGAGAAAGTCGCCGACCAGCACGGTGGCGGGATTGCCGAAGATGATATTGGCTGCCGCCTTGCCCCGGCGCATCTCGCTGCCGTCGACCACGTCATCGTGCAGCAGGGTCGCCGTGTGAATGAACTCGACCGCGGCGGCCAGCTTGTGATGCCGGTTCCCCTGATAACCGACCAGTTCGACAGCCGCGAGCGTCAGCATCGGGCGCAACCGCTTGCCCCCACCGGCGATCAGATGTCCGGCAAGGCGCGGAATCAGGGGAATTTCGCTCTGCATCCGATCGAGAATGACGGCGTTGACGGCGTTCATGCCGCTCGCGGTCAGCGCCAGCATCGGATCGAGTGTCGGCGCGCTCTCGCCATCGGGCTGGCGCAGGGGAATTATCTCGGCACTCATTGCAGCGCGGCAATGGGCTGCGCGTGGCCGCTTGGCAAGGTGCGAATTGCTGCTAGCAAGGGGGCGACATGGCCAGAAACCCGACCGACACCGCTGCGCCGCAAGCGCCCGCCGCCGAGCCCGATCCGGTCCTGGCGGGCTATCGCCGGTCGATCGACAATATCGACGCAGCGCTGATCCACATGCTCGCCGAACGTTTCCGGATCACGCAGGCGGTGGGGGAGTACAAGGCAGGCGCCGCATTGCCGCCAGCCGATCCCGGCCGCGAACGGGATCAGATTGCCCGCTTGCGTAGATTGGCCGAAGAGTCTCATCTCGATCCGGAATTTTCGGAAAAATTTCTGCGTTTCATCATCGAGGAAGTCATCCGCCACCACGAACGGGCACGCGACCGGAACGTCTGAAGCGCGACTTTCGCACCCCCTGCGACCGTAGGTATCGCTGCCGGGAAACTCAGTCGCTATAGGTACGGTTGCGGTGATCGTACCGGCGATCGTCGTGGCGGTGACGGTCGGACCGCTGCCCGCGATAGTCGCTCCAGTTCTCCCGATATCGGTAGTCTCCACGAGGGCGGCGGGACATCCAGTAATCCCGCTGGCGATCGTTCCACCGGTATCGGCGTCCGCGATTGTCGTACACGTGATCTCCGGCACCGGGATAGTAATAGCCGCTGTAGTATCCGTAATACGGGGTCTGAGCATAACGATCGTCATAGCCCCGACGGTCGTCATATCCGCCCCGGCCATAATAGCCGTCAGAGTAGTATCCGCCCTGATAGCCATAGCGATCGTATGTAGAACAGGCGCCCAGCGATAGTGCAGCGGCGGCGGCCAGCGTAGCCGTGATGATCGGACGGGTCATAGGTTTCTTCTCGCTTCCGGGCCGCTTGCACGACTTCAATGAGATTTTAACAAATAACACCTTACAAAGTTGAGCGTTCCCTAACGGCCACCCCCGACATCGCCCGGAGGGGGAGCGGCACAATTCGAAAGCGGCTTATTCCCCACAGCAGAGCTGTCATGACCTCTTCCTCAGAAACGCTCCTATCCGTCGAGGCGCGCCGATCGGTCCGGGTATCGCTGGACTATGCCGCGCAGCTGGTTACCCGCACCGGAACGGTCCTGTGCCGTATCGACAACATGTCTGCCAAAGGGGCCCTGCTTACCCCGCAGAAAGAGCTCGAACTGGGCGACTACGCGCTGTTGCAATGCGATATCCTGGATATGCTGGTCGAGGTGATCCGCCACGAGGAGGATGCCATTGCCGTGCGCTTCCTGGAGGACCTGGACGGCCGCGACCTGGGTGACGATCCGGCAGCGCAAGCGCGCGCCAGTACCAACCGCCGCTTCTTCCGGCTGACCGTAGCCAGCGCAAAGCATAAGGGCTGAGCGTTCAGGCCCGCGGCAGGCTGAGACGGACCAGCAGCCCGCCTAGGTCTTCGCTTTCCCCAAGCGCCACGGAACCGCCGTAGATTTCGGCCACGTCGCGCACGATGGCGAGCCCGAGGCCGGTGCCCGGCTTGCCGGTATCGAGCCGCGCGCCGCGATCGAAGATGCCCTCGCGCCCGGCCTCCGGGATGCCCATTCCATCGTCCTCGACCCATACCACGCACGGACCGCCCGGCCCTTCCGCATCGAGAGTAACGAACACGCTGCCACCACCATACTTGGCCGCGTTCTCGACCAGATTGCCGATGATCTCGTCCAGATCCTGCCGCTCGATCGCCACGCGCGCGGTCTTGTTCCCGGCCAGATCGAAACGGACATCGGGGTATAGCCGTTCGACCGCGCGACACACCGCCTGGGCGCTTTCGCAAACCGGGGTCTGCGCATGCCCCACCGCCCGCCGACCGACGGCGCGCGCGCGAGCGAGATGATGGTCGACATGGCGGCGCATCGTGCGCGATTCGCGCACGACGGTCTGCGCCAGATCGGGTGCCTGCGCGGTCGCGGCGTTGTTGATCACGGTCAGTGGCGTCTTCAACGCATGGGCGAGATTGCCGGCGTGGGTGCGCGCCTCTTCCGCCTGCCGCTCCGAATGGGCGAGCAACGCGTTCAGCTCGTCAACCAGGGGCTGCACCTCCAGGGGCAGCGGTTCGGTGACACGGTTGCTGCCGGTGGAACGTATCTTGGCGATCGCGGCGCGAACCCGGCGTAGCGGCCTCAATCCGTAATAGGCCTGCAGCACGGCCATGACGAACAGGCCGAGGCCCAGCACCGCGAAACTCCACACCAGGATCGAACGGATGCGGCGAATCTGCGCGTCCAGATCGTTGCGCGCCGAAGCGACCGCGAAGGTCCACACCGTATCGCTGTCGGGCAGCACCACCTGACGTTCCACCACGCGCAGCGGTTCGTTGGGAAACTGATCGCTGTTGTAGAAGACCGGATCGTCGCCCGGCTGCCCGCCGCGAACCTCCAGATTGCGATCCCACAGGCTGCGGCTGGGGTAGCTTTCCTTGCCAGGTCCGGAAATCTGCCAGTACCGCCCGCTATCGGGCTCCAAGAACGTCTGGTCGCCCAGCGTACGGTAGAACCGGACATCGCCGTATGGATCGATTTCCGCCGAGGCGATCAGCGCGGTCTGAACATATTCCAACTGCTCGTCGAAATTGGATTGGACCTGGCTGGTCAGCGTGCGCTCCAGCGCGATACCGCCGCCGAGCAGCAGGACCACGATCCACGCAGCGGAGATCAGCATCATGCGCTGGGCAAGGCTGCCCGTATTGGCCGCGTCTCGCGGCCCCGACGATGTCATCGCCCCGTTATCGCCTCCTGCAGCCAAAGCGCGGGACCACCCTCGGTCAGGCGCGCGGACTGTCTTGGGGATCGTCGAGGCTGTAACCCAGCCCACGGATGGTCGTGATCACCTCCGCACCCAGCTTCTTGCGGATGCGCGTCACGAACACCTCGATCGTATTGGAATCGCGATCGAAATCCTGGTCGTAGATATGCTCGATCAGCTCGGTGCGGCTGACGACCTTGCCCTTGTGATGCATCAGGTAGCTGAGCAGCTTGTATTCCTGCGCCGTCAGCTTGACCGGTTCGCCCTTCAGCGTGACCCGGCCCGAGCGCGTGTCGAGACGTACGTCTCCTGCGATCAGTTCGCTGGAGGTGTTGCCAGAGGCGCGGCGGATCAGCGCCCGCAGGCGCGCGATCAGCTCCTCGGTCTGGAACGGCTTGGCGAGGTAATCGTCCGCCCCGGCGTCCAGCCCGGCAACCTTGTCGCTCCAGCTGTCGCGCGCGGTCAGCACCAGCACCGGGAAGGTTCGCCCTTCCTTGCGCCACATGCCCAGCACGGTAAGCCCGTCGATCTCCGGCAGACCGAGATCGAGGATCACGGCATCGTAATCCTCGGTCGAGCCGAGGAAATGCCCATCCTCGCCATCGGTGGACAGGTCCACCGCGTAGCCGGTCTGCTCCAGCGTGCTCTTGAGCTGCTGGCCCAGCGTCGGTTCGTCTTCGACGATCAGAATGCGCATATGCGGATAGGTCCCCCGTTACGATGACGCGCCCTTTGGCGCTCTTTCGGACAACGCGTCAATCGCGGCCCGGTTTCAGCGCGATCGGCGCAACACCCGGCCTGTGCGCGCGTCGACATCCACGAAGATGACATGACCGTCCTGAATGAACTTGAAGCGATAGGCCATGGCGCTGGAATCGTAATCGCCCGCCAGATACTCCACGCAATTGTCGGCCTTGCTCTCGTCCCGTCGCCGGCAGATCGGTTTGCCGATCGCGGCGAAGGCGGCGTTTTCCAGGGTTCGCCGGGGCAGGATATTGCCCGCGCGCATTTCCTTGCGCGCCTCGTCCTGCGCACTTGGCGGCTCGGCACCGAACGAAGGGGCGACCGACGTGAGCGCAAGCGCGGCCACCAGCGAGAGGAAGAGGACAATTTTCATCGTTCTGCCGCGCTAGCTTACACGCATTGAATACGTTGTGAATGGGCGCAAGTGGTAGCGTTCACACTTGCGCCCGATCCGCTCACTTCACCATTTCATAGGTAAGGCTGACATTCACCCCCGTACCGACGACGCCGGGCTGAACCGGAGCTTTTTCCGCACTTACCCTACTGGCTGTCGCCATCACCGGGCGCGGCGGCTGAGGGCCGTTGCCGGTAATGGATTCGCTCACCTGCAGCAGGCGGACGTTGGAATAGCCGGCGAAGCGGGCGTATTCGAGCGCCTGGCGCTGCGCCCGTTCCAGTGCGCTTTTCCGCGCCGCGGCCTTCGCCGCCGTGTCGTCATCAACCGAGAAATCGGGTCCGGAAAGGTCGGTCGCCCCTGCCGCGACGAGCGCGTCCAGCACCTCGCCCGCGCGCTGAATCTGGCGCAGCTTCACACTGACGCGGTTCGACGCCTGATAGCCGCGGAACACCTGTCGCTGGTTCTGCTGATCGTAATCGTATTGCGCGTTCAGATTGATGCCGGTCGTCTGGATGTCGCGCTCGGCCACGCCCAACGCCTTGATCCGGTCGATGACCTTCTTCATGTCCGCCGAATTCTGTCGCAGGGCGGCGACCGCTGTCGGAGCCATCGTGGAGACCCCTGCGCCGATGGTGACGATATCGGGCTCGACCTCGACCTGCTCGTAAACCGACAGCTCTATCACCGGGTTCGTCGTCTGGATCGTGACGTCCGCGGCGGCGGCGGGTTGAGCGACGGCGGCAACCGTCATCGCGG
Organism: Erythrobacter sp. LQ02-29; assembly: GCF_022576075.2. Taxonomy (NCBI): domain Bacteria; kingdom Pseudomonadati; phylum Pseudomonadota; class Alphaproteobacteria; order Sphingomonadales; family Erythrobacteraceae; genus Erythrobacter; species Erythrobacter sp. LQ02-29. The sequence goes on from NZ_JANCNT010000001.1 coordinate 2,688,070, forward strand.
CGGCAGCGAGGGGCAGAACATAGCGCATATCGGGTCGTCTCCTTGGAAAACTGATGCGGCCAGAAGAGCCGCGCGGCGATTACGCGCGGCTGAACCGGCTTGTTCCGCGAAGGCAGCGCGCCTACCTCGCGCCACCTATGGCACAGCCCCCCATTCTCTCGCTCGAAGAAATCGGCCTGCAACAGGGCGGTCGCTGGCTGTTCGGCGGGCCAAGCCAGGACCAGTTGTCGCTCCATGTCGGTCCGCGCGACCGGCTCGCGCTGATCGGGCGCAACGGAGCGGGGAAGACCACGCTGTTCCGCCTGATCAACGACCGGATCGAGCCCGATCGCGGGATCCGCAAGGTGAAGCCAGGCACGCGCATCGTGCTGCTGGAGCAGGACCCGGACGTCGCCCGTTTCGACACCCTGATGGATTTCGCGCTGGATGGCGAACATGCCCCGGCCGAGCACGAGGTGGAGGCAATCGCCGGCCAGCTCGGCATCGACATGAGCCGCAAGGCAGCGGGCGCCAGCGGCGGGGAGCGGCGGCGCGCGGCGATCGCGAAGGCGCTGGCGCAGGAGCCCGACCTGCTGTTGATGGACGAGCCGACGAACCATCTCGACCTCGCGGCGATCGACTGGCTGGAAAGCTGGCTCGACCGCTACAAGGGCGCGTTCGTCGTCATCAGCCACGACCGCACATTCCTGAAGCGCCTGACCCGCGCTACCCTGTGGATGGATCGCGGCACCATGCGGCGCAAGGAGGTCGGTTTCGGTGGCTACGAGGCGTGGGAAGAGCAGGTCTATGCCGAGGAAGCGCGCGCGGCTGAGAAGCTCGACGCGAAGCTGAAGATCGAGGCGCACTGGCTCGAGCGCGGCGTCACCGCGCGGCGCAAGCGCAACCAGGGCCGACTGGAGGCGCTGCACAAGATGCGCGCGGCACGGGCCGCGATGATCTCCGATGCGGGGGCCGCCAAGCTGAAGCTGGCGGTGGAGGAGGATTTCAAGTCGAAATCCGTCATCGTCGCGGAGAATATCACCAAGTCGTATGGCGATCGCACGATCATCAAACCGTTCAACCTGCGCATCCAGCGCGGCGACCGGATCGGTGTCGTCGGATCGAACGGCGCGGGCAAGACCACGCTGCTGAAACTGTTGACCGGCGAACTCGCGCCCGACAGCGGGACGGTCGAAATCTCCAATAAACTCAGCGGGGTGATGATCGACCAGCAGCGCAGCGTGATGGAGCCCGACCGCACCGTGCGCCAGGTTCTGGCCGAAGGCAGCGACTGGATAGATGTGCGAGGAAATCGCAAACATGTCCAAGGATATCTCAAGGAATTCCTGTTCGACCCCGGCATCGTCGATACCAAGGTCGGCATCCTGTCGGGCGGGGAGAAGAGCCGCCTGCTGCTGGCCCGCGAATTCGCCCGGAAATCCAACCTGCTGGTGCTGGACGAGCCGACCAACGATCTCGATCTCGAAACGCTCGACCTGCTCCAGGAGGTGATTGCCGATTACGAGGGCACGGTGCTGATCGTCAGCCACGACCGCGACTTCCTCGACCGGACGGTCACGCTGACGCTGGGCCTCGACGGCAGCGGCAAGGTCGATGTCGTTGCGGGCGGCTACGAGGACTGGGAGCGCAAGCGACAGGAGCGCGTCACCGCCAACAGGAAAACGGCACCGTCGACCTCCGGGAACAGCGCCCCGCCCCCACCACCGGCCCCGGCTGCGAACAAGCTCTCCTACAAGGACCAGCGCGACTACGAAATCCTGCCCGCGCGGATCGAGGAGTTGGAAGCCGCGATCGCCAAGGGTGAGACGATCCTGTCCGACCCCGATCTCTACACCAGCGATCCACAGCGCTTCGCCAATATTTCCAAGGGCGTGGAGAACGCGCGGCAGGAGAAGGACGCGGCCGAGGAACGCTGGCTGATGCTGGCGGAGCAGGTCGAGGAGGCGTGAGCGGGGACCCGGCCGAACAGCTGACGGGCGAAATCCGCGCGTGCACCCTGTGCGCCCCGCATTTGCCGCTGGGGCCAAAGCCGATCGTGCAGTTTTCCGCCACCAGCCGGATCGCGGTGATCGGGCAGGCCCCGGGGCGGATCACGCACGAAACGGGCCTCGCCTTTGACGACAAGTCCGGCGTTCGGCTCGCCGAATGGCTCGGCGTCTCGTTCGAGACGCTGCACGATCCGGCGCTGTTCGCGATCGTATCGATGGGTTTCTGCTACCCCGGCAAGGCCAGCGGCGGGGACAAGCCGCCCCGCCCCGAATGCGCGCCGACCTGGCACGAGCGCGTGTGGCGTACCCTCGAGAACATCGAACTGACCGTGCTGGTCGGCGCCCACGCGCAGGCGGCGTATCTCCCCGAAACGAGGCGCTGGCGCATGGCGGACCGGGTGGAGCGGTTCCGCGAATTCCTGCCCCGCTACATTCCCCTGCCCCACCCCGCATGGCGCAGCACACTGTTCATGCGCGAGCATCCCTGGTTCGAGGGCGAAGTGCTCCCCGCACTACGGAAACGGGTCGCCGAGTGTCTCCAAACGGCCACCTGACCGCCCCGCTTTCGTCACAAACCCCTTGCCCCCACCGCCCGCAGCGCCGATGTAGCGACCGCATGAAACGGCATACAACCGAAAGCGGGGGTGTCACGCGCATCCAGCAATCCGTCTTGACCCGGTCGGAACGCGCGGTGCTGAACTGGCTCTGCCCCCGCCTGCCGCAATGGGTAACGCCCGACGTGCTGACCTGGCTGGCGCTCTTTTCCGCGCTGGTGATCGGCGTGTCCTATGCGCTCAGCACCTTCGACCCGGCCTGGCTGTGGGTCGCAGTCGGCGGGTATTTCGTCCACTGGTTCGGCGATTCCCTGGATGGGAGCGTCGCGCGATGGCGCGGGATAGAGCGGCCTCGCTACGGCTATTTCATAGACCACAGTTGCGATTGCCTAGGCTCGCTGCTGATGGTCGGCGGGCTGGGCCTCAGCCCCTACATTACGATGAACTATGCGCTGCTGGGGGTGATCGGTTACCTGCTGCTCGCCGCCTATACCTTCCTGTTGGCGAAGGCGGGGGGCGAGTTCGAGCTTACGCATGGCGGGATCGGGCCGACGGAAATCCGCGTGTTCCTGGTCGCGCTGACCATCAGCATGTATTTCGCCGGACCGATGGCCAACGTCCTGGGGCCTCTCAGCCTGTTCGACCTTGTCGCCATCGGCGTGGCGGGATTGATGATGGCGGTGTTCCTCGTCCAGCTCGCGGTGACTGCGCGCAAGCTTGCGCGCCGCGATCACCGCGAACGTGTGGGCGCGATTACCCGCTGATCCGGTAGAAGTCCGCGACGCGTTCCAGCGCGAGCCGCAACACCAGTTTCCCGCTGCGCGTAGGCCATGCGAGCGCCCGTTCGGCATCGGGCAGGCTCTCGCAGGCGCATACCACCCGCCACAGGATATCCTCCAAACCGCTGCCCGCTCGCGCGATCGCACCGTCGAACCGCAGCTTCGCCGCCAGCTGGCGCTCGCTTGGCGACAGGCCGGCATCGGAGCCGCCCCGAATACGGACCGGGTCCCAGCGCATCGTCACCGAGGGCGCTAGTTGCGCGCGCTAGTAATCGGCGCGCAGCCGCTCGCCCGCGTCGAACAGCCGGTCGTCGAGGTGACCGCGCGCGTGCAGCCAGGCGAGCGGCGATTCCGCAGCGTTGACCGCGACGCTGCGCCGACCGGCGCGGGCCGCTCCGCCGCGTCGCGGACCCTCTGGCGTGAGATCTCGTTCGACGATGTGGCGTTTCATGGCGCAGCGTTCTCCTGTGGGGTCCAACCGGCGCGCCCTTGCCAAAGCGATCCGTGTGTAGGAAAGCGATTTTACCAAAACGGTTAGGGGACAGCGCTATGATCAACCGTATTCGCGCCATTCGCAAGGACAAGGGCTGGACGCTGGCGGAACTGGCGGCGGCTTGCGATCCGCCGACGACGGCGCAGACGATCGGTCGGCTAGAGACCGGTACCAGGAACATTTCCCTCGTCTGGATGGAACGGATCGCGCAGGCGCTCGGCGTGGATCCCGAAACCCTCGTACGGTCGGAGGGGCGTGACGCGCCGATGATCGTGGCCGAGCTCGGCCCGCGGGGGCCGGAGGCGCTGGCCCAGCCGAGGGAGGCCGTGCAGGCGGGAACGCTCGGCGGCGACGGCCCGCTCACCGTCCTGGCGGTCCACGCGGCAGTCGGACCCTATCTGCCCGGCGACCAGATCTGGCTGCGCCAGCTGGCGCCGGAGGACGCGAGCCGCGCGATCAACCGCGACGTGCTGGTGCCGCGCAAGGGTGGACGCTTCGCGTTCGGGCGGCTGATCGACCGACAGGGCGGACTGGTCGGCCTGTTGCCCCCGGGGGCCGGGGAGAAGCAGGAAGTCGTCAACGATCCGCCGTGGATCGCAGTGGCGGAGACGCTGGTTCGCAAACTGTGAAGCGGGTCCTGTCGCTCTCCGAACTCGATCCCAGCAGTTCCCTACCGCGCTTCGCCCCCTTCGTCGCCCGCTCGCTCGAAGGGCTGACGGCGCGCGGCGACTGGGGTGTCACGGTGGTCAGCCCGCTGCCGGTGCCGCCGGTGCTGTTCGGCAGGTTTCGCGGACAGACGCGCGGCGCGACCGATGGTTTAGAGCCCGGTGTGAAGTCCATCGACCCCAGTTCCGCATCCTGCCCGGCATCGGCGGGCGCTGGAACCCGATGCTGATGGCCCTCGCGGTCCTCTGCCGCTCGTCCGTCGCATCGCTGCGCCGGCCCTTCCACACGCCGCCTATTACGACCGGATCATCAGGGGATAGCTATCCCCCGCAACCCACTATCGAAGATCAGGCGCCGCGTTCGCGGGCAAGCCGCTCCTGCTTGTCCGCCGTCCCCTCCTGCGGAACGAAACTGTTGCTGTTCACGCCCAGCCAGATGAGGATCGGCGCGGCCATGTAGATCGAGCTGTAGGTACCCACGAAGATACCCAGCGTGATCGCGGCGGTCAGGCCGAACAGGCTGGCGGGGCCGAAGATCAGCAGCGGGATCAGTGCGACCAGCAGCGTCAGCGAGGTCATTACCGTGCGGGCCAGCGTCTCGTTCACCGACAGGTCGAGCAGCTCGGGCAACGGCATCTTGCGGTATTTCTTCAGGTTCTCGCGGATGCGGTCGTACACGACGATGGTGTCGTTCAGAGAATAGCCGATGATGGCCAGGATCGCGGCGATGATCTGCAGGCTGAATTCGAGCTGGAACAGGGCGAACATGCCCAGCGTCAGCGAAACGTCGTGCGCCAGCGCGAACAGGCCGCCCACGCCGAACTGCCATTCGAACCGCACCCAGATGTAGAGCGCGATGGCCAGCATCGCGGCGAGCAGCGCATAGACCGCCTTCTCGCGGAACTCGCCCGCGACCTTGCCCGACACGGTGTCGTTGCCGTCGCGGCGCACGCCGGGATAGGTCTTGCCGATCGCGGCAATCACCTGCTCGCCCACCGCGTTCGCGCCGCCTGGGGTGTTTTCCACCGATTCGGGCAGGCGGATGCGGATCGAAACCTGGTTGGGTTCGCCGAAACGCTGGATCACCGGATCGCCGTAACCGAGCCCGCCGACCAGATCGCGCAGCTCGCCGATCGGGGCTTGCTGGCGCTGCTCGAAGGTCAGCGTCACTTCCTGGCCGCCCGCGAAATCGACGCCGTAATTGAGGCCTTTGGTCAGCACCAAGGCCCAGCTCGCCGCCATCAGGATCAGGCTGACGACGTAGAACGGCACGCGCCATTTCAGGAAATGGATGTTGGTGTTGTCGGGGACGAGTTTCAGCAGTTTCATCGGTTCTCTCCCGCCCTCAGACGTACAGCTCGGTCGGGCGACGTTTGCGGATGTAGCCGGCGACCCACATGCGCGTCATCGTGACGGCGGTGAAGACACTGGTGAACAGGCCGATGATCAGCACCACGGCAAAGCCACGGACCGGACCGGAGCCGAAGATGAACAGCAACACGCCGGCAATGAAGTTGGTGATGTTCGCGTCGTAGATCGCGCGGCTCGCTTCCTTGTAGCCGTTCTCGACCGCGGCGACGACGCGCCGCCCCCGCTTTCGCTCTTCCCGGATGCGTTCGTTGATCAGCACGTTGGCGTCCACCGCCGCGCCGATGGTCAGCACGAAACCGGCGATGCCGGGCAGGGTCAGCGTGGTGTTGAGCACCGCCATGATGCCCAGGATCATGACGACGTTCAGAACCAGCGCCGCCGTCGCATACACGCCGAACCGGCCATAGGTCACGATCATCAGCGCGACGACCAGGAACGAGCCGATGCCCATCGCGACCAGCCCCTGACGGATCGAGTCCGCGCCCAGATCGGGGCCGACGGTGCGCTCCTCCACCACCGCCAGATCGACCGGTAGCGCGCCGGAACGCAGCGAGATGGCCAGCGCCGCCGCGCTTTCCACGGAGAAGCTGCCGGAGATACGCGCCGAACCGCCCAGGATCGGCTCGTTGATGTTCGGTGCGGACAGCACCTGCCCGTCGAGGATGATGGCGAAGGGCTTGCCCACGTTCTGCTGCGTCAGTTGGGCAAAGCGCGCCCCGCCCTGCTGGTCGAACTGGATGTTGACGACCGGTTCGTTGGTCTGCGGGTCGAAGGTCTGCTGCGCGTTGATCAGGTTGTCGCCGCGAATGCCGCCCAGGCGACGCACCGCGAGCGATTGCCCCTCCTGCGCGCTACCGGCGGCGAAGGGCACGATCTGGCTGCCTGCCGGGGCGATGCCCTGCTGGATGTCGGACGGTTTCGCGTTCTGGTCGACCAGCCTGAATTCGAGCCGCGCGGTCTGGCCCAGCAGCGCCTTGAGCTGCGCCGGGTCCTGCAGGCCCGGCACCTGCACCACGATGCGGGTATCGCCCTGCCGGATGATCGTCGGCTCTCGCGTGCCCAGTTCGTCGATACGCTTGCGCACCACCTCGGTCGCGCTGTCCATCGCCTGGCTGACCGCGTTGTCGAGGCCCGATTCCGTCGGGGTCAGGACGACGCGGCTGGTGTCGACCACGCTCAGGTCCCATTCTCGGGTCATGCCCTGCCCGTTCATCAGCGGGGTCAGGACTTCGCGCGCGCGATCGATATCGGCGCTGTTCTCCAGCATGAAGCTGAGCCGGCCGCCTTGGGTCGAGACGTCGCCGATGCCGATCGCGGGCTCCGCATCGCGCATCGCGGTGCGCACCGCCTCTTCCATGTTCTGGAGCCGCTGGCGGGCGACTTGCTTCGCATCCGCTTCCAGCAGGATGTGGCTACCGCCCGCGAGGTCGAGGCCGAGATTGACGGTCGGGTCCGGCAGCGAGGCGGGCCAGCGCGTGCCGGTGAGGGACGCGAGCGAGGGCACCGCGGCGAGCATCACCAGGATGGTGATCGCCCATAGCCAGATCTTCTTCCAGCGCGGAAATTCGAGCATTGGCGTGGTCCGTCCGTCAGTCGTTCGCGGGCTTGCCGCCCGGCTGGATCACATCGCCGATGGTCGCGCGCACGGCCTTGACCCGCACGCCCTGCGCCAGTTCGACTTCGACATAGTCGTCGTCGACTTTCACGATCCGGCCGAGCAGACCGCCCGCGGTCACAACCTGGTCCCCCTTTTTCAGGCCCTGAACCTTCGCCTGATGCTCCTTCTGCCGCTTCATCTGCGGACGGATGATCAGGAACCAGAAGATGAGGCCCATCGCGACGAGGGGGAGAAACTGCATCCACCCCGGCGGGGCGCCTGCTGCGGCAGTGAGAAGAAAGGACATTCGCGTGTTCAGCCTGTGACGGTATGCAAAACGGCGCGAGCCCCCCACCCCGTTATCTCGGATGCGGGCCCCGCGCTGGCCCCCGCGTGATACGAAAGCCGTTCGACGCCGCGCGCCTAGCAACATTGCCGCACGGTAGCAATCTGTCCGTGCGTGGGGGGCGTGAAGGGGGGACCGCGCGCCAATGCGAGGCAGCGCTTGCCATGCCGAGAACCCGCCCCTATAGGCGCGCCTCCACTGCTCGGGACGTAGCGCAGCCTGGTAGCGCATCACACTGGGGGTGTGGGGGTCGCTGGTTCGAATCCAGTCGTCCCGACCAGTGGATTTCCCCTTACGATACCACGAGAGCCACCCACCGCACGGCGGGATGGCCGAACTTCGTGCGCGCGGCGAACCTGCCCGTCGTTTCCTACCCCGTTTTCCTACACCAACCTATTTGGTTATTCCGGCGACCCCTTGGAAACCAGAGAAAGGTTGAAGCAATGCCGATCATCGAATCGCTCATCGGTCCGGTCGCGTCCATCATCGATCGCATCATCCCCGACAAGGACGCGCGCGAACGCGCCAAGCTTGAACTCCTCCAGCTGCAGGGCACGCAGGAATTACGCGTGTTCGAGGCGCAGCTGTCGGCGATCGTCGCGGAGGCGAACTCGCACGATCCGTGGACAAGCCGGGCACGGCCGAGTTTCCTCTATGTCATGTACGCGCTCCTGCTCTTCGCCATGCCGATGGGCATACTCGCGGCGTTTACGCCCGGCACCACGCGGGCCATTGCGGATGGCATGAACGCCTATCTCAACGGCCTGCCGGAACCGCTCTACGCCCTCTTCGGCACCGGCTATCTCGGCTACACCGCCATGCGCCAGTGGGGTAAGGTGAAGGGGGTCGAGAAATAGCCCCAGAACACTGTTCCATGTGTTCCATCGTGTAGGATTCGCCTGCGATTTTGGAGCGGCCTCCCGGTCCGGCGCTTGCACCCCGCGCCGGACCGGGTAAGCCCCCACCATGGACACTGTCTTCATCCTCAACGGCCCCAATCTCAACCTGCTCGGCACGCGCGAGCCCGATATCTACGGGCACGAGACGCTCACCGATCTGGAGGCGCGGTGTCACGAGGCAGGCGAGCGGCTCGGCCTCGCCGTGGACTTTCGCCAGACCAATCACGAAGGCGTGCTGGTCGACTGGCTGCACGAGGCGCGCGAGGCGAAGGCACGGGCCGTAATCCTCAATGCCGCGGCCTATACCCACACCTCGATCGCCCTCCTCGATGCAATCAAGGCCATCGGCGTCCCGGTGATCGAGGTTCACCTTTCCGACCCCCGTCAACGCGAGGAATTCCGCCACCTCTCCTATGTGGGCATGGGGGCCGTGCAAACCATTCAGGGGCGCGGGGGCGATGGCTATATCGAGGCGCTGGAACATGCCGCAACGCTCTGACCCCCCTTGCAAGCGAGAGCGGTGCCGCGCATACGCGGGCGCTTCCAAGTAATCGAAGGACGTACATGGCTGATACCAAGCGCTCTTCCGGCCGCAAGCCCGGCATGGATGTGGATGTTGACCTGGTGCGCGAACTGGCCGAGCTGCTCGCCGAAACCGGGCTGAGCGAGATCGAGGTCGAGGACGGCGATCGCAAACTGCGGGTCGCGCGCGGCGGCGCCGTACAGAGCTACGCGCCTCCTGCGCCGATGGCACCCGCGCCGCAGGCCGCTCCCGCGGCTTCCGCGCCTCCTCAGGCTGCCGAAAGTGGAGCCGACGCTGCGGCGGCGGACATCGCCGGCGCGGTCAAGTCGCCCATGGTCGGGACCGTCTATCTCGCCGCCGAACCGGGTGCGGCCGACTTCATCTCGGTCGGCCAGTCGGTGAAGGAAGGGGACACGCTCGTCATCGTCGAGGCGATGAAGGTGATGAACCCGATCACCGCCGACCGCTCCGGCACGGTGAAGCAGATCCTCGTCGCGAACGCCCAGCCGGTCGAATTCGACCAGCCGCTGGTCGTGATCGGCTGACGCGGGAAGACCCATGGCCATTTCCCGCATCCTGATTGCCAATCGCGGCGAGATCGCGCTGCGCATCCATCGCGCGGCGAAGGAGATGGGCATCGAGACGGTGGCAGTGCATTCCACCGCCGATGCTGACGCGATGCATGTCCGGCTGGCCGACCATGCCGTGTGCATCGGCCCGCCGCCCGCGACCGACAGCTATCTCAACATCGCCAATATCATCTCGGCGGCCGAGATCGCGCATGCCGACGCGATCCACCCCGGCTACGGCTTCCTGTCGGAAAACGCGAAGTTCGCGGAGATCGTGGAGGCGCACGACATCACCTGGATCGGGCCGAAGCCCGAGCATATCCGGACCATGGGCGACAAGGTCGAGGCGAAGCGCACCGCCGGCAAGCTGGGCCTGCCACTGGTGCCCGGCAGCGACGGGGCCGTGTCCGAGGTCGAGGAGGCGCGCGCCATCGCGGCCGAGATCGGCTATCCCGTCATCATCAAGGCGGCGAGCGGCGGCGGCGGCCGCGGGATGAAGGTGTGCGAGAGCGAGGACACGCTCGAAACGCTGATGAAGCAGGCGGGCAGCGAAGCAAAGGCCGCCTTCGGCGACGCGACCGTCTATATCGAGAAATATCTCGGCAATCCGCGCCACATCGAATTTCAGGTGTTCGGCGACGGACGCGGCGGCGCGGTGCATCTGGGCGAGCGCGACTGCTCGCTCCAGCGTCGCCACCAGAAGGTGCTGGAGGAGGCCCCCTCCCCCGTCATCTCCGCCGTGGAACGCGCGCGCATGGGCGAGGTCTGCGCCAGCGCGATGCGCGACATGGGCTATCGCGGTGCGGGCACGATCGAGTTCCTGTGGGAAAACGGCGAGTTCTACTTCATCGAGATGAACACGCGCCTGCAGGTCGAACATCCGGTGACCGAGATGATCACCGGCATGGACCTGGTGCGCGAACAGATCCGCATCGCCGATGGCAAGGAGCTGTCCTGCAAGCAGGAAGACATCCGCTTCGAAGGCCACGCCATCGAATGCCGGATCAACGCCGAGGACCCGTTCACCTTCGCGCCGAGCCCGGGGAAGGTAAGCGCCTATCACGCCGCGGGCGGCATGCATGTGCGCGTCGATAGCGGGCTTTATGCCGGCTATTCGATCCCGCCCTATTACGACAGCATGATCGCCAAGCTGATCGTCTATGGCCGCACCCGCGAACGCTGCATCATGCGCCTGAAGCGCGCGCTGGAGGAAATGGTGGTCGAGGGAGTGAAGACCAGCATCCCCCTGCACGAAGAACTGCTGCGCCAGCCCGACGTGCTCGACGGAGCGTATTCGATCAAATGGCTGGAGGAATGGCTGAAGGAGCGTTAAACCTCTTGGTCGGCGCGCCGGTCACCTGACCCGGCTCGACACGACAGGAGGACCGCCATGCTGCTTCCCCTATTTGCGGCCCTGCTGGGATCCGTTCCGCCTCCGCCCCCGGTGGCTGTCGCCAGCGACGGGGTCGACACCCGCGGACTGATCGATTTCGAGGCCGAAGGCTACAGCTGCGAAGGCACTGCGGTGACGCCGGTTCGGAAGGCCGCGATCCTGCCGATCGCGATGCGTCCGGAAGTTTCGCTAGAGAGGGACAGCCAGGTCCAGACCGTCGGTTTCGCCATCGATGCGCAGGGTCGCACGATTTCGATCCGCCTGCCGGATGGAACCTATGGCGACGACATCGCCCCCGCCCTCGCCGCCACTCGCTTCGCTGCCGGGACGCCCCGACAGGCGTGCACTGCGCGAATCGTGGCCCGGTACTATCCCCACGATCAGATTCCGCGCGCGCTCGCCGCTCGGTACTGGACTATACCGACCCGCGATCGTCCTCGCCTCGAAACGCATGCTCTGATCGCGGGTCCGGACGGCAATTGCGAGAAAGAACCGCCGAGATGGCTGGTCCGCGCGCAACCCGATTTCGATCGGGTGCCGGTCGATCCGGGTGCGCTGGACTTCGTCGCCATGACCTATTCCGTCGATTCCGCTGGGCGCCCGCGCGATATCGAAGCGCGCTTCACCAGCGGCAATGCGGCGTTCACGCAGGTGGGCAAGCGCGTGATGGCGCAGTGGCGCTTCCAGCCGGGGGAGGCGCGCGCGGGATGCGCCTATGGCTACTGGAGCGCGCCGCGCAGCCCCCTCCCGCCCCCACCGCTCGATCCCGGCCCGATGAAGAAAGAATGTCCGGACCTGCATTTCGCCTACATGCCGGAACTCGGGCCGTATTTTCCGCGCGCGTTTTCCCAGCGCTCGATCGAAGGCATTGCGCTCCTGCGCTTCTCGGTCGCGCCGTGGGGCCAGATCGGCGATGTCGAGGTCGTGGAGAGCCAGCCCGCCGAGGCGTTCGGCGAAGCTGCCATGCTTCTCTTGCCGCGAGCGCGGCTTGATCGGTCCGACGCGCCGCGCGTCGGGTGCACGGCCACGATCAGGTTTTCGGTTCCGAAGCGTTCTCGCGACACGAAAGGGTAAAGTCGGCTGAGCCGTACCGGCTGCCGACCGCGCCCGTGGCTCGGTCTAGAGCGGCACCCCCGGTTCGTGCTTGCTGGTCCGGATGGTGAGCGAGGTCTTCACGCTGCCCACATTCGGCGCGGGCGTGAGCTTACTGGTGAGGAATTCCTGGAAGCTTTGCAGGTCGCGGCTGACGATCTTCAGGATGAAATCGATCTCGCCGTTGAGCATGTGGCACTCGCGCACCTCGGGCAGCTCGCGCATGTGCTCCTCGAATTCCCGCAGCGCGCTTTCGGCCTGGCTCTTCAGGCTCACCATCGCGAACACCGTGATCGCGAAACCCAGCTTGGACGGCTCCAGTTCGGCATGATAGCCGCGGATGACCCCCTGCTCCTCCAGCGCCCGCACCCGCCGCAGGCACGGCGGCGCCGTCAGCCCGACGCGCTGTGCGAGTTCCACATTCGTGATGCGCCCTTCCGACTGGAGCTCGTCCAGCAAACGGCGATCGATATCGTCGAGCGTTGCCATGCCCAGCGCCCCTCCCCTGTTGATATCTTGCTTTCCACACTGGGAAATGATCCCAATCGATCTCAACATCCCAGCATAATATAATTATACATGCAAGCAATTGTCCCGCTTTGCAACGCGGCGAGTTTACGCGCTGCCATCGCGGAACGTTGGTTGGTAAAGAGAGCTTTAATCTTGACCGGACGAGGCCAGCGCGCTTCGCCATCCCCGCAGGACCCGCGCCCCCGTTATGCAATTCGACGACCGTCTCGCCACCGTACTGCGCCAGAGCGCAGGGGCCGGGGCAGTCGCGCGCACCCAGTTTCGCCAGCTTGTCGACCTGCTGTCGCGCCCGCACGCCGCGCCGGAACCGTCGCAGCTGGACGCGGCCTGGGTCCGGCTCGACCAGCTGGCCGAATCGATCCCTGCCGAGGAGCGCGCCGCGATCCTGCGCGAGCCTGGGACCCGGCTGGCCCATCCCCGCATCGTTTGCCACCTGGCGGGGCACGAGCCGGGGGTCGCATCCGCCGCGCTGGAAGCAGCGGCGCTCGATTCGTCCGGGTGGGAGGCTTTGATCCCCCGCCTGCCGGTGCGCGCGCGTGGGTTCCTGCGTCTGCGGCGCGGCTTGCCGGAACGGGCGATGGTCCTGCTCGATCGGCTTGGCATTCACGACCGGGCGCTGCCCCAGCCCCCGCTTCCCGAACCTCCGGCGGCCAGCGCGGAACCCGACCTGCGCGAACCGGCTGCGGGATCGGGGATTAAGCCGATCGCCGCCAACGACGCCAATCCGCCGCTGCGCGATGCGAGCGAGATCGGCGCCCTGCGGCAACGGATCGAAACCTTCCGGCAATCGCGCGCCGCGCGCAATGTCGCAGGCGATAACGAACGCGCGGACACTCCTCGGCTTCCTCTGGGCGAAAACAACGAGGGGCGCGAGACCGCTGCGCTGCCTGGCTTCGCCTTTACCACCGATGCGCAGTTGGCGATCGACTGGGCCGAGGATCGCGCCGCACCGATGATTCAGTATGCCACTCTCGATCGCCTGCTCCCCATAGCGGCCCGGGATCTGGCGCGCCGTCGGCGGGCGCTGGATACGATCGAACTGGAGCTGCCGGGGGCCCCGGCCCTGGGGGGGGAATGGATTCTGGACGCCCGCCCGCGCTTCTCCCCGGACGACGGCAGCTTCGAAGGATATGCGGGGCGTTTCCGTCGCCCCATTCACGGCGTGTCGCCGGTAACGGAGAGCGACAGCGGGAGCGATCGGCTGCGTCAGCTGCTTCACGAACTTCGCACGCCCGTAAACGCGATCCAGGGCTTTGCCGAGATACTCCAGCAGCAGATGTTCGGCACGGTTCCGCACGAATACCGAGCCCATGCGGCGAGCATCGCCGGCGATGGCGCGCGCATTCTGGCCGGGTTCGACGAACTCGACCGACTGGCGAAGCTCGAGGGCGGAGAGCAGGCCCTGGAAAGCGGTGAAGCCGACCTTTCGTCCATCGTGGAGGGTCAGGGACGGCAGCTGGACACGATTCTGGCGCGGCGCGATGCGGGGCTCGATATCACCATAGCCCCCGACCTCTCCGTCGCCATCGGGCGCGAGGAAGCCGAGGCGATGGTGTGGAGGGTCCTGGCGACCCTGGCGGGATCGCTAGCACCGGGTCAACGCGCTCGGGTTTCGCTACAGCGCAAGAAGCATATGGCCCGACTGAAATGCTCGCTTCCCGGACGGAAGAATGCGGCTGAAACGATATTCGAGGCCAAGGCGAAAACCGCCGGCGGCCCCGTCAGCGCGGGCATTTTTGGGGCTGGTTTCACGCTGCGGCTGGCACGCGCCGAAGCAGAGGCGGCGCACGGCGCATTTCACGCGGCCGGGTCCAAGCTGGTGCTCGAACTGCCGCTATCGACCCGGTCCCAGGGCGAACCTGGGGTGGACCCGATGCGAGAGGGCGTCGCGGGAGCCTGACGGAGCGTGACCTTCCACCGGGGCGAAAGGGGGCGCGGCACCGAAAATGCGATCGATGCGCGAACCGCCGCCGGGCGACGCCTGCGTCCGCTTTCCTGCCGGTTCGAAGCCGCGCGCCCTTCTGACGGTCGACACCGAAGAGGAATCTTGACGGTCGCGGAACTCGCCGCGAAAATGGACCGATAATTCCGCCACGCTTGCCCTTCCCTACCCGGCAAGCTACCTGCGCGCGGCACGCGCGTGCCGGGCATGGGCCTGTAGCTCAGCGGTTAGAGCTGGCCGCTCATAACGGCTAGGTCGCGGGTTCGAATCCTGCCGGGCCCACCACGGCGCTGCGCGTGCATTCCCCTTCGATCGCAAACGGTGCCGCCCGCCGCGAAGCTGCAGAACGGCAGGGGTTCAGGCTACCACTGCTCGTCGGCGCGGCAGTTCGGGCATGGGTCTTCCATGCTGCAAGAAGGTTCGAAATCCGGACACCGATAGCGCGCGCTCGCACGCCCCCGCCGGGCAAGACCGCCGGCAGAGGCAGCAGCCCTGGTGAGAAATCTCTCGATACGGCCGATCGCCGTCGATCCCGACAGGAGTTCCATGGGGCGTGCATGCCTTCACCATCCCCTGTCGTCTTTACGGGATTCCCCGCAGATCCCGTCGAGAAACAACTCGCTATCGCGCGGCCCGTTCGCTGAACAAATGCGGTCCGCAGCCGACAGGTTCGGCCTTGCCTCCAACCCTACGAGAACCTAAGGCGAGCGCCCGGTCGGGGAGTAGCGCAGCCCGGTAGCGCGCCTGCTTTGGGAGCAGGATGTCGCAGGTTCGAATCCTGTCTCCCCGACCAATTCAGCGTCACGCCGACGATCGAGCCTGCAAGGCTACTATAACTTCGATCTATCGCTCCCCCCTCCCCATCGATCGCAGCAATCGATAAGCGTGTGCCAGGTAAGGGCCAGCAGCGATATCGAGCCTGGGGAGCAAATCGTTTGGACGTGACCACCGATTACGATGGCGGGCGCAAGCTTCGCAGCCGCATCCTGCCGCTCTATCTCCTGCTCGGTTTTTCGGCCGGCCTGCCCTTCTTCATGTTCAATGCGGTGCTGCTGCTGAGGCTGGCGCGGCGCGACATCGACATCGTGACCATCGGCTATTTCGCGTGGGTGGCGCTGCTGCCAACCTTCAAGTTCCTCTGGTCGCCGCTGCTCGACCGGTTCTCGGTGCCCGGGTTCTCGCGGTTCTGGGGCAAGCGGCGCGGATGGATCATGCTATCACAGCTCGGCATCTTCGCTGCGATGGTGGGCATGGCCTTCACCAGCGACGACACCGATCTCGCCCTGGTCGCGCTGTTCGCAATCCTGCTCGCCTTCTGGACCACCACGCTGGAGGTCGCGGCGGATGGATGGCGTATCGAACTGGCCCCGACCCAGGAAGCGCAGGCCCCGATCGTGGCGGCCAATCTGTGGGGTTATCGCAGCGCGATGGTCGCGGCGGGCAGCGGCGCGGTGCTGATCGCGGCGCGCGCGGACTGGACGATCGCCTATCTCGCGATCGCGCTGGCCGCGTTTGCTCCCTTTCCGGTGCTGGCGCTGACCGGTCGCGAGCCCGGCACCGACGGTGCGCGCTGGCATGCGCTCGGGACGGGCGTGGCGATCGGGGCGGTGATCCTCGCCGGGTCCTGCGCGATCGTCGCCGTGGTCGGCTGGCTCGCCTTGCGCATGCTGGCGGGCGCGGGGATCGATCCGGAGACCAATCTGACCCCTGCCGTGATCGCGATCGCTCTCGCGCCCTTCGCGCTGCTCGCGGCGGCCCTGCCGCGGATCAAGCGCCTGCCGAGCGATGCGCCGCTGCTAAGCTCGACGACCCTTGGGCCCTTCGTCGACATCTTCTGGCGCTACGGCTTCGCCACGCTGGTCGTGCTAGGATTCGTTTCGCTCTACCGCGTGGGCGATGTGCTGGCACTGACGCTGTCGCATCCGATGTGGGACGCGCGTGGCTATTCGCTGGACCAGATCGGCATCGCCGATGGCGCAATCGCTTTGCCGGCGAGCATGATCGGTGTCGCTCTGGGCAGTTGGATGGCCGCGAGATGGCGCCTGTCCTGGGCTCTCGCGGCAGGCGCGCTGGTCGCGGCGCTGGGCAATTGGGTCTATGTCTGGTTGTGGTGGCACCGACCTGAAGGCTGGGTGCTGTACGCCAGCGTAGCCGTCGACCAGCTCGGCAACGGGCTCGCCGGGGCGGTCTTCGTGGTCTATCTTTCCATGCTGGTGAACCCGCGCTTCCCGGCGGCGCAATACGCTTTCCTGTCGGGTTTCGCCTTCCTGCTCGCGCGGCTGCTGGCTGGCACGTCGGGCGAAATGCAGCAGGTGATCGGCTATGATGGGTTCTTCGCTCTGACGGGCGCGGCGAGTATTGCCGCTATCGTCTTCCTTCCCTTCCTCGCGCGAATTTGCTCGCGCGGGCCCAGCGCCGGGCCGGTGGAGGCCGCATGATGGATATAGAACACGCTTTCGCCCCCGCCCGCCGCATGGTCGAGGAAGGGCGGATGCCCTGCGCCGCATTGGGGGTCATCGGTGCGGACGGCACGAGCGCGGTCGCGTTCGCCGGTAACGCCGCTATCGAGCCAGAAATCGAGCCCCTCACGCGGGGCCACTGGTTCGATCTCGCCTCGGTTTCCAAGACCATCGCCACCACCACGATGGTGTTGACCCTAGCCGAACAAGGCCGCCTCGACCTCGACGCGCCGCTGACGAGCGCGATCCCCGACCTGCGGCAATACGATGTCGAGCATGCGCCCGAACGGCGGATCACCTTTCGCCAATGTCTCGCACATCAGACCTTCCTGCCCGCCGTTTTCCCAATCTATACCTATGGCGACGACCCCTTGCGGATGCGCGCCTTCGTCCTGCAACGCGCGTGGGAGCACGGCTCGCCGGTCTATTCCGACATCAATTTCATCCTGCTCGGGATCGCGGTGGAACGGATCACGGGCGCACCGCTGTCGGATTGGCCACTCGGCGACGGGTTGTCCTACGGGCCGCCTCCGGGACCAGCGGTCGCGACGGAATTCTGCACCTGGCGCAACCGCATCCTGAAGGGTGAGGTCCATGACGAGAACGCTGCGGCCCTGGGCGGCGCGCCCGGCCATGCGGGACTGTTCGGTACGGTGGACGGCGTCCTGGAATTCGCGCGCGCGCTGATGGCGGGCGAGGTGCTGTCGCCTGAATCGCTACGCCTTATCCGCACCTCGCAATTTCACCACCGCACGCATGGGTGGGAATTGCCCTATGGCGGCTGGTCGGGCGGGGAAGCATGCTCGCGCACGACGATCGGGCATACCGGCTTCACCGGCACCGGCCTATGGATCGATTTCGAGCGTGAAATGGCATGGACGCTGCTGACCAATCGCGTTCATCCCACCCGCCATCGCGACCGAGCCATCCACGAATTGCGACCGGCGATCGGGCGCGCGGTGTTGGAAGCATGGGATGGCCGGAAATAACCGGGCTTCGGACGTTCCATGCGCCCTTTGCCCCCGCCTATAACCCGTTGGCATGCGGCGGGATCGCTGCGCTTGTCACGAACCTATGGAGCGCCCTAGGCAAGCCGTCATGCGATCGCTTTTCCTTGTCCTGACGGCGCTGCTCCTGTCGCCCGGCCCCGCACTGGCGCAGGTCGATGTGCCGGATCGAGCAGCGCACGCCCAGAGCGCCGATCTGCTGGCGGAACGACTTGCCATACCCTTCGCCTCGGGGCTCGTCGGCGCGGAGCTGGCACCGGTCTTCGCGTGGGTGGAAAATACGCGCGGCGTGCGCAACGTGATGGTGGCGCGGGCCGGTGAAGCGCCGCGCCAGGTGACCGATTATCGCGAAGACGACGGGATCGAAATCTACGGCCTCGCGCTTTCGCCGGACGGAGCGCGGCTCGCCTTCGTGCGCGGCGGCGATAGCTCCTTCCCCGACGACGGCCTGCCCAACACCGCCCAACGCGTCGAGGCACCGAACCAGACCGTGTTCGTCGCCGACCTCTCTTCCGTTTCACCGCCGAGCCCGATCGGGCAGGGTCACGATCCGGTATTTTCCCCCGATGGGCGCAAGTTGCTGTTCACCCGCGCCGGGTCGATCATGGTCCGGGGCGGCGAGGGCGATGCGCGGCGGATCGCCGATCTGCGCGGCAATGCAGGCGATTTCAGCTGGTCGCCCGACGGATCGAAGGTCCTGTTCCGCGAATCGCGCTCCGGCCACAGCGTCGTCGGCGTGATCGACGTGGCGCAAAGCACCCTGCGCTATCTGGGCGCGACGCTCGGCTATTCGAGCGATCCGGTCTTTTCCCCCGACGGTGGTTCGGTCGCCTTCGTCCAGTTCCGCGATCCGCCCGCCCGCTTCGCCGACAGCCGCAAGTCCTTCTGGTCGGTGCGCCTGGCCGACATCGAGACCGGAGCGGTTCGCACCGCATGGTCCGCGCCCGAAGGCGAAGGCGGTCAATATTACGGCACGCGCGGGCGCAACCTGTTCTGGACCGCGTCCGGCCATCTGCTGTTCCCGTACGAGGGCAGCGGTTGGCTCCATGTCTTGGCGTTGCCCGCGGCGGGCGGCCCAGCGCGCGACCTGACGCCGGATGCAAACGAGGTCGAGAATTTCTTGCCCACCCCGGACGGGCAGGGCGTGGTATACTCCGCGAACCCCGGCGATCTCGACAGCCGCACCCTATGGCAAGCCGATATCGCTAGCGGACGGACAAAGCGCCTCACCGGCGACGGGCAGTACTCCTTCTTCCCCACCTATGGCGGCGAGCGACTGGCCGCGACGGTCACCGACGCCCGGTCCCCTGCGCACATGGTTCTTGTCGATGGAATGGAGCCGCTCAGCCGCAAGCCGACCATCGCAAGCTATCCCGCACCGAAAAACGTCACCTTCACCGCGGAGGACGGAACGGTCGTCCATGGCCAATATTTCCGGGGCGCGGGTAACGGGCCGCGCCCGGCCCTGATCTTCGCCCATGGGGGCCCCCGGCGGCAGATGGTCGCCGCCTTCCACCCGCTGTTCTATTACCACAACACCTATATCCGGAATCAGGAATTCGCGGCGGCGGGTTACGACGTCCTGTCGGTCAATTACCGCAGCGGCACCAATTACGGTCGCGCCTTCCGCGAAGCGCCCGGCACCGGGCGCGATGGGGCCTCGGAATATCGGGACATCCTAGCCGGCGCGCGGTGGCTCGCTGCGCGGCCCGGCGTCGATCCAGCGCGGATCGGCATCTGGGGCGGAAGCTGGGGCGGCTATCTCACCGCGCTCGCCTTGGCGCGCGACAGTGACCTGTTCGCAGCGGGCGTCGACCTACACGGCGTGCACGCCATGGTGCGCTCGGTCTCCGACTCCTATCCGCCGGACGAGGTGCTCGCCATTCAACGCCTGCAATGGGACAGCTCGCCGATGGGCGCGATCGATGAATGGCGTTCCCCCGTCCTGATCGTCCATGGAGACGACGATCGCAATGTCGACTATCGCCAATCGCTGCTGCTGGCGCGCGAACTCACCGCGCGCGGCGTCCCCTTCGAGGAACTGGCGCTGCCGAACGAACGCCACGATTTCTTCCGCTACGCCAGCTGGCTGACCGCGCTCGATGCGTCGGGCGACTTCTTCCAGCGCAAGCTAAAACCGTCCCGATGATCCGCGCCCTGTTCGCCCTGATCGCGGCGCTGGTAATCGGCGTCACCGTGTTGCCCGCCGACGCCCGGCAGGACGACGTGACGCTGATCCGCAACGCCCGAATCTTCGATGCCACGGGCACCCCCGCCTTTCGTGGCGACGTCCTGATCCGCGGCGGCACGATCGCGCAGGTCGCGCCGCGCATCCGGCGCCCGCGCGGCGCGCGCGTGGTCGATGCGAAGGGCCGGACGCTGATCCCCGGCCTGCACGATCTCCACACCCATCTGCGCTCGCCCGCCTATTCCGCGCCGGAGGACATGGCGAAGGCCTGGGCGAGCTACCTCGTCAATGGCATCACCACGGTGAACGACTATTCGCTGTCCGCCGAAATGCTCGAGCCGATCCGCGCGATCACGAGCGGACCGGACGCGATCTGGGCACCGCATCTGAACCTCGCCGTCCGCGCAGGCGTACCGGGCGGGCACGGGACCGAATACGGCTGGGGCGACTTCTTCACGATGAAGGCCGCGAGCCCGCGCGCCGCGCATCTGATCATGGATCGCGCCTTGCCCTATCGGCCCGACGTGGTGAAGGTGTTCGCCGATGGCTGGCGTTACAATCGCGGGCCCGATCTCAATTCCATGAACACCGAAACACTCGCCGCGATCGTTTCCGATGCCCATGCGCGCGGCACGCCAGTGGTGACGCATACGGTGACGCTGGAAGGCGCGAAGGTTGCCGCTGCGGCGGGGGTCGACGCGGTCGTCCATGGGATCGGGGACAGGCCCGCCGACCGGGAAGTGATCGACCTGATGCGCAAACAGGGCACGGCCTATGTTTCGACGCTGGTCGTGTACGAGCCGGGCGATGTCCGCACGATCACGGACGCGGAAGAAACGGTGCTCTCCTCTCCGGAACGCGCGCGCGAAGCGGCCCGCGCGGCGCGCGGCAATCGCGTGGTCGATCCCGAAGTCTCCAGCCGATGGAGCGTCCTGAAAGCCAATCTGCGGACGATGCATGACGCTGGCATTCCGATCGGGATCGGAACCGATGCCGGGATCAGCGGCGTCTATCACGGCAGCGCCACGCTCCGCGAGATCGGCTGGCTGGTCCAGCTCGGGTTTACTCCCGCCGAGGCGCTGATCGCGGCCACGCGCACCAGCGCGCAGATCATGGGCCAGGGTGACGATCATGGCACTATCGAGGTTGGCAAGCGCGCCGATCTGGTGCTGGTCGATGGACGACCGGACGAGGACATCGCCGACCTCTGGAAAGTGGCGCGGGTGTGGAAAGCGGGCCGCGAAGTGCCGTTGGCCGAGCTGCGCGCCCGGCGCGACGATCCGGCGATGACGCCGCTGCCGACGGTCCGCATGCCCGGCCCGATCCTCACCGGCGCGCGCGCGGACGGACGAACCGATCTCGACACCCTGCCGGTCGATTCGACCGATGCGGGCAACGACCACAGCGACATCGCATTCGTCCATCGCGACGGCCCCACCGGCGAGCACCCGATCTTCAGCCTGGCGACCTTCGGTGCCAGCGCGAAGCCTTTTGCACAGCTCGTTCTGCCTCTGACGAAGGGCGCGGTTCTGCCCGCCGATGCCAGCCGGTTCACGGGCATAGAGTTCACCGCGCGCGGGGCCGGGACCTATCGCCTGCGCCTTGAAAGCTATGGCCTGAACGGGAGCGAATGGTTCCGGACCGATTTCACCGCGGGGGCCGAGGAGCAGACAATCCGCCTGCCCTTCGCTGCGTTCGCCACGGCGGGCGAGGCGCAGCTCGAACTGGACCGTCTGCGGGCGCTCCGCTTCGAATTGACCGGCGAGCCTGGCGGGCGTGCCTGGCTGGAGCTGAGCGATGTGCGTTTCTACTGAGCCGCTAGCCGCGCAGCCGATCGACCGTGGCGTCGAACGGTTCACCCGTTTCGAGCGAGCGCCGGGCCGCTTCGCGATCGTGTCCGAGCGCGATGAGAACGGCGACGCGAATATCGCCTTCGGCCGTCGCCAGGGCATCCTTCGCGCGATCCGCGTCGACGCCCGCGACGCGTTCGATCATCGCGATCGCCCGGCCTTCCAGCTTGGCGTTGCTGATGCGCATGTTGACCATCAAACCGCGATAAACCAGACCGAGCTTCAGCATGATCGCCGTGGAGAGCGCGTTAAGCGCCGCTTTCTGAGCGGTGCCCGCACCCAACCGGGTCGATCCCGCGACCGCTTCCGCTCCGGTATCGAGCAGGATCGCGTGCTCGCCTGCCTGCAGCAGGGCGCTGCCGGGATTGTTTGCGACGGCGATGGTCAGCGCTCCGCGCTCGCGCGCTTCCCGCACGGCACCGATCGTGAAGGGAGTACGTCCGCTCGCCGCCAGGCCGATCAGCACGTCCACCCCGCCCAATCCGGCCTCACGCACCGCGGTACGTCCCGCACCCTCGTCGTCTTCAGCCCCTTCCACCGCGCGCATCATCGCATCGGGTCCACCGGCGAGGAAGAAGGCGAGCCGATCCTCCGGCCAGCCGAATGTGGGCGTCAGTTCCACCCCGTCCTGCACGCCGATCCGGCCAGAAGTGCCCGCGCCCGCATAGGCGATCCGGCCGCTCGCCCCCAGTCTCGCCGCCGCAGCCGTCGCGGCATGTGCGATCGCCTCGTCCACTCGAACGACGGCAGCCACCGCCCTGCCCTGACCGGCAAGGATCGCGGCGACCGCGCGCTCCAGCGGCCAACGGTCGATTTCCTGCAGGTCGGGATCGATGCTCTCTGTACTCATCCCGGCGGCGTATCGCGTACCATCGCCCATTGCCAAGCTGTATCGACACCGCAGCCCTATAGGACGCGGCTATGAGCGAGAGGGATTTTTCAATGTCGCAAATGCTTATCGAAGCGGCGGAAGCGCCCGAACGGATCGCGCTCCAGCGAGACAAAAACCGGGACGCAAGGCGGGCGGCGGCACAGCGCATCCGCACGCTCGATCCCCCATTCGCGATCACGATCGCACGGGGATCCTCGGACCATGCGGCCAGCTTCGCCAAATATCTGTTCGAAACGCGTCTCCGCATACCGGTGCTCAGCCAGGCCCCTTCGCTGGCAACGCTTTTCGAGGCGACTTCGCCGAAACTGAGCGGCACGCTGGCGATCGCGATCTCGCAATCCGGACGCAGCCCCGATCTGATCGAGACCGCTGCCGCCGCCAGCGCAGCAGGCGCTCTCGTGGTTGCGCTCGTAAACGACGAGACTTCGCCTCTGGCACAGCAGGCCGATATCCTCCTGCCGCTGCATGCGGGCGAGGAGAAGAGCGTTGCGGCGACGAAAAGCTACATCGCCTCGCTGGTCGCGATCGCCGACCTCGTCGCCGAATTGCAGTCCGACGATCGGCTGGAGCGGGCGCTCGACGAGCTTGCTCCGGTCCTGAAACGCGCCTGGGACGCGGATTGGAGCGCCGCACTGGAACCGCTGGCCCGGATCGAGCGCCTGCTGGTCCTAGGGCGCGGCTCGACCCTGCCGATCGCGGCCGAGGCGGCGCTCAAGTTCAAGGAGGTCGCGCAACTCCAGGGCGAGGCATTCAGCAGTGCGGAAGTCGCCCACGGGCCGATGGCACTGGTACGCGACGGCGATCCCGTCTTCGCCTTCGCGCCGAGCGATGCGGCACGGGAAGGCTTTGCCGATCGGCTTGCCGCTCTGAAGGATCGAGGCGCGACCATCCTGTGCACCGGGAGCGAGGAGAGCGCGGTGCCCCTGCCGGTCGCCCGGTCCAGCGATCCGGCGGTGGATGCGATCGCGATGATCCAGAGCTTCTATCGTTTCGTGGAGGCGCTTGCCCGCACGCGCGGGCTCGATCCAGACAAGCCACCGCATCTTTCCAAAGTGACCCGCACGCGATGAGCGGAACCCGCATCTCCGGTGCCCGGATCGTCGCGCCGGACCGCGTGCACGAAAACGCGGTCCTGACGATCGACGGTGGCTTCATCCACGAAATCTCTACCGATGGCGCGGGCTCCTCGGGCTCGCTGGACCTCGAAGGCGGCTATCTCGTGCCCGGCTTCATCGACACGCAGGTCAATGGCGGCGGTGGAATGCTGTTCAACGACGCGCCCACCGTCGAAACGATCGCCGCCATCGCCGATGCGCATCGCCGGTTCGGCACCACCGGCCTGCTGCCGACATTGATCAGCGACGATCTGGCGAAGATGCAGTGCGCGATCGAAGCGGTGGATGCGGCCATCGCAGCGGGTGTGCCCGGCATTCTGGGCATCCATATCGAAGGGCCGTTCATCCATTCCAAACGCCGCGGCATCCATTCCGAACGCTTCGTGCGTGCGCCAACCGACGACGAGCTCGAACTTCTATCGCGCGAGTCGGAAGCGGTCCGGCTCGTCACGCTAGCCCCCGAAATGGTACCCGCCGGAACCATCGCGCGCCTGCGCAAGGCTGGGCTGCTGGTCGCGGCGGGGCACTCGACCGCCGATTACGCCGCGACGCGCCGTGCACTGGAAGAGGGACTCGACGGGTTCACTCATCTGTTCAACGCCATGACCCCGTTCGGATCGCGCGAGCCGGGCATGGTCGGGGCGGCGCTGGAAGACCGGACGAGCCAGTTCGGGATCATCGTGGACGGGCATCACGTCCATCCCGCCAGCCTGCGCGTCGCGCTTGCCGCGCGCGGTCTGGAAGGGGCGATGCTGGTGACAGACGCGATGCCGCCTGCGGGAACCGACATGGCGCGGTTCGATCTTCAGGGGCGTGCGATCGCGGTCGACGAAGGTAGCTTGCGCGGTGCCGATGGGACGCTAGCGGGCAGCGCGCTGACCATGGATGTGGCGTTTCGAAACGCCATCGACATGCTCGGCCTGTCGCTGTCCGACGCATCCCGCCTCGCCAGCGCCAATCCCGCAGGCTTCCTGCGGATGGAGGCATTGCGCGGTGCGATAGCACCCGGCATGGCCGCCGACCTCGTCCATCTCGACGACACGCTACGGGTTCGCCGCGTCTGGATCGGCGGGCGGCTGTTCGACTACAGCCGGCGATAGCCCGCCAGATACAGGGCGCCGTCGACCGGATCGCCTTCGGCCGGAACCAGCCGCGCCACGGTGCGCGCCTTCAGCCACGGCTGGATGCGCGGCGCGAGACCGCCGGCCAGCGAGCAGCGCGGCGCACCGCGTTCGAAAATCGTTTCGATGAAGCGTTCGATATGCTGCGCGGCATCTTCGACGATCGAGCAGGCGATCTCGTCCCCTGCCTCCGCAAAGTCCATCACCAAGGGTGCGAAGCTGGCGTAGTCCGCGGGCTGCGCCGCATCCATCCAGGCGATGGCGCGCGGGGTTTCGTGCCCGAAGCGCTTGGTCACCGCGCTGCTGAGCGGCGTGGGCTTGGTCCGCCCGTCGAGCGCGCGCAGGGCATGCCGCATCGCGCTGAGGCCCAGCGCGGCACCGCTGCCTTCGTCGGATATCGGAAACCCGTACCCGCCGATCGTGAAGCTCTTGCCGTCATGGAGGAGATGGGCCGAACTGCCGGTGCCGATGATCAGGATCGCCCCGTCGCGTCCGCCATGCGCGCCGAGATTGGCGATCACCCCGTCGGAGGCGAACGCGGTGGTCGCGTAGGGAAATTCCATCGCCTCGAGCGCGGCGCGCGCACCGGTGCGCGAAAACCCGGCGATTCCTGCGCCCATCGCCACATGGCCGATCTCGTCCGCGTCGAGCCCGGCCGTGGCGATCGCTTCCTGTCCCGCTTCGTCGAGCACGCCGCGCACGCCGTCGAGCCCCATGCGCGTATTGCCCGGCCCGGCGGCACCCGAGCCAAGCACCGTTCCGTCCGTGTCGATCAAGCGGGCGCGGGTGCGGCTGCCGCCGACATCGAAGCCGAGATAATATCGCACCATCGCCTGCCCTCCAGTTCGCATCGCAGTTACCCTCCCCTAGCCGCATGACCATGACGATGCGCGGAATGACGATAGGGCGGCCATTACCACAGGTTATGGACTAGCGCGCAAGGCCGCAGGAAGATGCTGTTGCGGCGGCGTTCACGCGCTAAGCATCGCTGATGCGTTTCATCCTCGCCTGCACGCTCGCCCTGTCCCTGCCCATGCCAGCCATGGCGCAGCAGACCTCGCCCTCGCCCCCAGCCACTGCGTCGACTGCGGTACCCGACTCGCTTGCGGGTTCGATACAGGCGATCCTGTCCGAAGCGCCCGCGGGGACACGCTATGGCCTGGTCGTCCAACGGCCCGATGGAACCGAGATCCTGGCCATCGCGCCGGATGCGCGGTTCATGCCCGCGTCCAATACCAAGATCTACACCACGCTCGCCGCCTACCGGAACCTGCCGGCCCTGCAACGAACGGCGGAGGGAACCGGCGTGCGTCTCGAACCCGCGAAGCGCGGAAGCTTCGATATCGTACTGGAAGGGCGCGGCGAGGCGACCCTTTCGAGCGCACCCGATTGCCAGGTCCAGTGCCTCGCCACGCTGGCAGACGCAGTGGCCGCGCGCACGCGCCGGGTCCACGACGTTATCGGCGATGCGACCTGGTATCCCGACGAGCGCTGGAGCGCGGGGATGAGCTGGAACAACATTCCCTTTCGCTATGGCACCGCCACCGCTGCGCTGCTGGTGGACGATAACGAATTCGCTCTCTCGGTAATGCCCGGCAGTGTCGGCGCTCCGGCCAGGATCGAGAGCGATGGCTATTACCGCATCGACAACCGGACGCGCACGGTCGCGGGGGCGGATAACGCGCTCGATATCCGCCGCCTGCCCGGCAGCGACACGCTGGTGGTGGACGGAACGCTCGGCCAAGATGCAGAACCCGAACAGTACCGCCTCGGCGTAGACGATCCCGCGCGCCGCGCCGCCTGGCGTTTCGCGCGCCTGCTGGAAGCACGCGGCGTCGCTGTTTCGGGAGAAATCGCCGGGCGCTATCGCCCGCTATCGCCGGACGACGATCCCGAAAACCGCGGGGGAATGCCCGCTACCCACGCAACGCCCGAGACGATGTTCGCGCAATTGCCGCCCGAGGCGCTGGCTGCGGACATGGTCACGATCAACAAGCAGAGCCAGAACCTCCATGCCGAATTGATGCTGCGGCGGGTGGCGAAGCTGCGGGGCAGCGGGTCGATCGCCGACGCCCAAGTGGCGCTGGCGGAGATGATGACCGCCGCAGGCCAGCCTCGCGACGGCTTCGTGCTGGCCGACGGGTCGGGCATGTCCAGCTACAACCGGGTCAGCCCGCGCGTCACCGCACGCCTGCTTGCCTGGGCGGCGGGCGAGGATTGGGGGAAGAACTGGCGCGCGACGCTCCCCGTCGGCGGCGTGGACGGGACTCTTGCACGGCGCTTCGCCGGAACCCCGCTCGACGGGCGCATCTTCGCCAAGACCGGCTCGCTCAACGCATCGCGCGCGCTATCGGGATATATGGTGGCGGCAAGCGGCGAAGTGCTGGTCTTCTCCGCCTTTGCCAACGACATCCCGCCCGGCGGCGAAGGCGCGGCCATAGGCGCCATGGATGCCGCGCTTCTAGCGGTCGCCGCCGCGAACTGATCTCAGTGCGGTGAAAGCGTGAAGCGCTTCACCGCCGCCTCGTCCACCGCAGCGCGGCTGAAGGACCATTCGACCATCTCCCCCGCGAGCCAGGGCGCATAGAAATCCCGGTAATGGGGCGAGGCGGGATCGGCCGATTGGCCGGGTAGCAGCAGGAAGCGCGTCCGGTCCCAATTCCCGACATCGGCGGCGAAGAGGAAGCTTGCGCCGTGCCGCACGGAATAGCCCCCGCCCGCACGCATTCCGCGCGCCATGACCGTGGTGCCATCTCCGCCCGAACGACCACCTTCGATCGGCGGGAAGTCCGAAGCGATGGCGGCGATGTCCGACAAGGGATGCGCGATGTTCACACGGTGCAGGTCGCCCCAGCACCATTGCGAGGGATCGGGCCCGACCAGTTCGACCGCCTTTGCCCACCCATCGACCAGCGCGCCCTCGATCAGCGTTCTTCTCGTTTCGGCCGGATCGCTGCCCAGTCGTGGATCGAGCGTGGTGAGCGCGGTCAGCATCGCGTCCAGATTGACGCGCGAGATGAGATCCTGCGCCTCCGGTGGAATGATGGCTGCGTGGAACCGCTCCGACAGCGCCGCGATCACCATTTCGTATAGCAGGGCCGCCCCGCTGTCCGCGCCGAGATAGCCGTCCCATCCCGCCAGCATCGCCGCCGCTTCGCGCGCTTCCGGTGCGGGATTTTCCGGCAGGAGAGCGATCAGCTCGGTGGCGGGAATGGCGAGAGTATCGTGGAGCAGCGCCACGCTGTCGTCGAGAGAATGGATGTCCTGTTCGCCCAGCACCTGATAGATCCGGTCCTGCCGGAACGGGTCGGACCAAGTGAAGCTCAGGATCCGTTCGGCGAAGGGATAGTCCGCCGGCAGGTTCATCGCGTTGGCGGAGGCGATCCGACCGGATGCCGGATTGAATAGGCTGGGCATCTCTTCGACACTCAGGATCCCGGTCCAGTCGAACGACCCGTCGCCGGGCGCGGGGAACAGGCCGTCATGACGCGGCCGCACCGGCGCGAACCCGATCGCGTGCCAGCCGGTATTTCCCTCGATATCGGCATAATGCAGATTGGTAGGGGATACGTGCAGGCGGAACGCCTCGCGTAGATCGTCCCACCCCTTCGCCAGATTGATCGCCACGATGGCGAAGCGCATATTGGCGCCGGGCAGCATGGTCGTCGTGGCGAAGGCGATCGCGCGGTTCCGCTCCCGGTCCTGCGCGATCACGGGGCGACCATCGGCATAACGCAGAGTGACCTGCTCTGCCGCCTGGCCCTCGACCTCGACCGTGTCCTCGACCACGTCGAAGGGCGTCCATTCGCCGTTATGGCGATAAAGGTCCGGATCGTCGGGATGGGTTTCCAGCACGAACAGGTCGGTCTGGTCGATGTGGAAGTTCGTGCGCCCGAAGGCGAACCGGTCGGTATGGCCCTGCATGACGCCGGGCAGGCCCGGATAGCCCGCGCCGATGATGTCGAGGCCCGGCGCGGTCAGGTGGACGATATGGCGGGGACTGAAGCCGCCGATCGCCAGATGGGGATCGTTGGCCAGGATCGGGCGTCCGGTGGGCGTGTGCGATCCCGAGACGGTCCACGCATTGCTGCCCTGCGCGGCGAGGTCGATCCGCCGCCCTTCGCGATCGAGCGCGCTGTCGATCCGGGCGACCAGCGCCGGTTCGATGGCGGGCGGGCGATCGTGATCGCCCAGGATGCCCAAATCGTCGCGGCTCACCGCCGCGCAGTCGAGGCCTTCGGGAACGGTAAAGTCCCAGTCGAAGCGCAGCGGTTCGCGCCAGTGTTCCAAATCGATCAGTCCGCGCGCGGCCAGCATTGCGCGGCGGATTTCCTCGTCGGCATCGTCGCTGCCCGCACCGCGGCGCAGCACGCAGTCGGCGAGCGACCAGCGCAGCGGTGCGATGCCGAGGATCGCGTATTCGCGCGGCGCCAGTTCGGGCCGCCCCGCGATCTCGTCGATCCGCGCATTGATCCCGGCGCAATACCCGCGCACGCAATCCACCACATCAGGCGGGATCGAGGCCAGTTCGGCATCGAGGTCGCCGCGAAAATGGAAGAGGCGCGCGGCGCGGTCGGCGGGCACGAAGGATGGGCCAAACGCCTCCGCCATCCGCCCCATGTCCCGCCGCAGGTCGAGATCGAGCTGAAACAGGCGATCGCGTGCCACCAGATAGCCCTGCGCCCAATAGGCATCGTGGATCGAATTCGCGCGGACATGCGGAATGCCGAAGCGATCTTCGAGAATCTCGATCCCGTCCCGCAGCCCCTTGCCCGGACGACGGGAACCCGGTTTGAACTTCGCTGCAACCGCACCCGGCAGGTTCGTGAAAATGCCGAGGGCCGCAGAGGCGAGGAGGATCGCCCGCCGCGTCACTCGGGAAGACGCAAGTGAATTGTCAATCGAGCTGCTCCGCCTGCAAAAGGACTAGGCCCGATCCTAGAAGGGGAGCGGGACGACATGCATATCGTTGTGCCCGCCTGCCATAACCTGGGGCTATCTCGCACCGGGTGGCTCGCCTTGGCTCCTTCTAGCCTATACCCTGCGTTTATACACTACTACACAGGTCAATCACGTCATCATATTGACGCGAACGCGGCTGCCGGTAGTTTCGATCCTGCGGGGAAAGGCACAAACCAAAAATAATTGGCCGTTTTCACGCAAGAGGCGCGCAAGTTCATAACACGGACGGATATCGATCCGCCGATCATGAACGATCGTGAAACCAGGTCCGGGCGAACCGGCCCTGGCATTCGAGGGAAGAGGGCCGGTCCTGCTTCGTAGCGTCGCAACCCTAACGGTTGGTCCACGCGGCAGCATCGATCGGCCCGATGAATTATGAGGGCTTTACCGATGAACTCTTCTTTGCGGACTCGTACGCTTTCCGCCTTTTCGCGCTCGTGTTTCGCGCGGCGCAACGCGCTCGCCAGTGTGGCGGCGATCGGCCTTCTGGCATCTCCGGCTGCGGCACAGACCGTCGCTACCGATGACGACGAGGACCCGGTCACGCGTACCGTCGATTCGGTCGAGCGTCCTTCGACAGAGATCATCGTCACCGGGTCGCGCGTCGCGCGCCTCGGCTTCGACAGCCCGACGCCGCTGACGGTCATCAGCACCGAACAGATCCAGTCGGAAGCGCCGACCAACAACCTGTTCGACCTCGTGAACCAGCTTCCCTCGGTCGCGGGCAGCTCGCAACTGTCGAACTCGCGCCTGAACATCAGCTCGGGCATTTCGGGCATCAACACGATCAACCTGCGCAACTTGGGGCTGGAGCGTACGCTCGTCCTGCTCGACGGGCGGCGCACGGTGCCCTCGACCGTGCAAGGGTACGTCGACGTCAACACCTTCCCCCAGCAGCTGATCAGCCGGGTCGAGGTCGTGACCGGCGGCGCTTCGGCTGCCTACGGCTCCGATGCGGATGCGGGCGTGGTCAACTTCATCCTCGACAAGCGCTACCAGGGCCTGAAACTGAGCGCCAACACCGGCATCACCGACGAGGGAGACGGCTTCACCTGGCAGGTCAGCGCTGCGGGCGGTACGTCCTTCGCCGAAGGACGCGGACACCTGCTCCTCAGCGGACAGCTGTCGCACCAGGACGGCATCTTCTCGGTCGACCGCGACTGGAACTTCGGCGTGCCGCAGATCATCGGCAACCCCGATTACACCGCGACGAACGGCCAGCCGCAGTTCCTCGTGGTCGGCCCCGGCAACCGCAACAATTCGGCACCGGGCGGCATCATCAACGCCTCGCGCGGCGGCACGCCCAACAGCCTGAAGGGGATCTATTTCGGTCCGGGCGGGTCGATCAATCGCTACGACTACGGCACCTATCCCAACGCCGGCACCATCACGATCAACGGCGATTACCTGGTGGACGACACCAATCGCCGCATCGGCCTGGGCGCGGAGGAAGACCGCCGCAACGTCTTCGGCCGCCTGAGCTTCGATGTGACGCCGTGGGCGACCGCTTTCGTCGAAGCGTCGTACAACTGGCAGGAAACCCTCTTCAACGCGGGTCCGCAGTTTTTCACGAGCACATCGTCGGGGCCGCTGGCGAACATCCCGCGCGACAACGCGTATCTGCAGCAGGCGCTCGGCTCGCTCCTGCCTGCCGACGTGACCTCGGTCGCCATCGGCACCACGCTGTCCGACGTACCCTTTCGCAAGCTCAACAATACGCGCGACGTGCAGCGCTACGTCGGCGGGTTCGAGGGTTCGTTCGACATCGCCGGCAAACCCGCGATCTGGGACGCCTACGTTCAGTACGGCGAGACGAACTCGCACGAACAGCTGCGCGACATCATCAAGAATACCGAGTTCGCCAACGCGGTGGATGCGGTGTTCGCGCCCGCCGGTAACGCGGCGGGCGTAGCGGCCGGTACGATCGTCTGCCGCAGCACGCTGACCAACCCCGGCAACGGATGCATTCCGCTCAACGTGTTCGGCCAGGGCGTCGCGAACCCCGCTTCGTTCGACTACTTCCTGGGCGATCCCTACCGCGACCAGAAGCTCCAGCAGACGGTGGCGGGCGTGAACCTGTCGTTCACTCCGTTCACCCTCTGGGCCGGCGACGTCAGCCTCGCGGTCGGCGGCGAGTACCGCAAGGAAGAAGTGTCCGGCTCCGTCCCCGAAGAATTCCAGGGCGGGTTCCAGGTCGGCAACTATGTGCCCACCTTCGGCGACTACAACGTCAAGGAAGCCTATCTCGAAACGGTCGTACCGCTGGGTCTCGGCATCACCTTCAACGGTGCCGTACGCGCGACCGATTACTCGACGTCCGGCTATGTCACGACCTACAAGGTCGGTGCGACGTGGCAGCCGATCGACGACATCAAGCTGCGCGGCACCTATTCGCGCGACATCCGTGCGCCCAACCTCAACGAGCTGTTCCAGGCGGGCAGCTCCAACACCAGCACGTTGGAGAACGGCCAAAGCTACCGCGCGGTCCTGTCGGGGAATCTCGATCTGGAGCCGGAAATCAGCAAGGCGCTGACCGGTGGCGTGGTGCTCACCCCGCGGTTCATCCCCGGGCTGATGGCGTCGATCGACTATTACAGGGTCAAGATCGACGGAGCGATCGGTGCCTACGGCGCGCAGGCGGTCTTCGACCGCTGTCAGGAAGGGGTGCAGCAGTTCTGCAACGCCTACGGCCCGGATCCCGATGGGGTGCGCGACCTGTTCTTCCGCGCCAGCTTCTTCAACTTCAATGTCGTGAAGAACGAAGGCATCGACTTCGACGTGTCGTACCGCCTGCCGCTCAACGATCTGCTCGCCATGCCGGACAGCTCGCTCTCGTTCCGCGCGGTCGCGACGCACTATCTCGAAAGCATCACCGACGACGGTATCAGCGAACCGATCAGCTCGCTCGGCACCCTGTCGGGCAGCGGCCCGCCCGATTGGCTCTACCGCGGTTCGATCTCGCTGCAGACGCCCGATTTCGGTCTGACCGCGGTCGGTCGGGGTGTCAGCAGCGGGCGGTATTCGGCCACTCGCTTCGGATGCACCTCATCCTGTCCGGCAACGACCCCGACGGCGCGCACCACCAGCGACAACAGCATCGACGGGGTGTTCTACGTGGACCTCAACGCCACGGCCAAGATCGCGGAGACGATGGGCGGGGATGCGGAGGTGTTCATCCACATCACCAACCTGTTCGATGCCGATCCGATCATCCTGCCCGAAACCGGGCTGGCTGCGAACAGCACGTACAGCGACCTGCTGGGCCGCTCGTTCCGTGTCGGCGTCCGGCTCGAATTCTAAGGTCGGCGTAAAGGGTAAAGAAAAGGCTCGCTCGCGGTTCGCGCCGCGGGCGAGCCTTTTGCTTTAGGGGCAGTTTTCCGGTTGAGGTCGCAGCAACACGCGTCCCGCCGCCTCGCCGGTGATATGGCTGTGCTCTACCGCCGACCGGCCGTTCACGAACAGCGCCTCGACCCCGACGCTAAGCTCGCGCGGATCGAGATAGGTCGCGCGCGGCGCGAATTTCGCGGGATCGAACACCAGGACATCGGCGAAATACCCCCGTTTCAGATAGCCCCGCTCCGCGATGCGGTAGATATCCGCGACCTGGCCGGTCGACTGGCGGATGAACCGCGCGAGGTCGATCGTCCCCCGCTCGCGCACATAGGTCCGGTATTTCTCCGGATAGGTGGCGAACATGCGCGGGTGGCCGAGCGACCCGTCGGACGATGTGACGACCCAGGGTTGCTGCATCAGCAGCTCGACATCCTCCGGTGCCATGTTGAACGATGCTACCTCGGTCCCGCTGCCCCCCTCGCGCACGACCTGTGCGATGATCGCCAGCGCGGTGTCGACCGGGTCGGTGCCCTGCGCCGCCGCGTATTCCGCCAAAGTGCGGCCCGTCCATGGGCGACCGGGTGCGGTCAGCAGCAGGGATTTCGCCCCGCCCCTGCGCCGCAGGTTCTCCTCCATTTCGCTGCGGATCCGCGCCGCCGTCTTCGGCTCCCCGAGCCGCGCCAGAAGTGCCTGGCCGCCGCCATCGACCGCCCAGCGCGGCAGCAGCGAGGCATCCAGGCTCGATCCCGAAGCGAGCCAGGGATATTGGTCGGCGGTCACGTCGACGCCGCGCGCGCGCGCCGCGTCGATCAGCGCGATCAGCTCCGGCGCCTTGCCCTGCACATCCACGCCCAGCGCCTTGATATGCGCGAAATGGACCGGCGCGCCTGCTTCCTCGCCGATCCGGATCGCCTCGCGGCTCGAGTCCATCAATCCGATCGTGTACGAGGATTCGTCGCGCTGGTGCGTGTCGTAGAGCCCGCCGCGGCTCCCCGCCTCGCGCGCAAGGGCAATCACCTCTTCCGTGGTCGCGAAACTTTGCGGGGCGTAGAACAGGCCGGTCGAGAATCCCGTCGCGCCCGCGCACATCGCGCCTGCCACCATGTCCTTCATCCGGGCGAGTTCCGCCTCGTCCGGCGCGCGCGCGGCATCGCCCAATACGCGGCTGCGCACCGCACCGAACCCGACGAAGGGCACGACGTTGGTGCCTATCCCCGATGCGGCGAGCTTGCGCGCGTCCTCGGCGACATCGGGCGTGCCGCCGCCGTCGACCCCGATGACGACCGTGCTCGCACCCTGGGCCAGCCACGCCGCGTTCACGCGCTCGGCCGGATCGTCGGAGCGCAGAAAGATGTCCGCATGGGTGTGGGGATCGATGAAGCCGGGCGCGACGATCATGCCGCCCGCTTCGATCACCCGCTTCGCCGCGAAGGACTTCGGCGGCCCCACGTAAGCGATCCGGTCGCCGGCGATCGCGACGTCGCCGGTGAAGGGCGCATCCTCGCTACCGTCGTACACCGTGCCGCCCTTGATCACGACGTCGACCGGTGGAGGAGCGGTGGTGGCACAGGCCCCCAGCGCCAGCGAACATGCGAGCGCCATGAGCGAAGTCAGGCTCCGGTTGTTGGTTCGGGACATGGGCAAAGCTCCTCCTGGCGCGCGGCATGCGGCCCGCATCGGAATGATACGGCGTATCCGCGTACGACAGGCATTTACGATCGCCGCCGATCCGTCCACCCCTTTGCCATCCCGCGCCTGCCGGGCGTATAACCCCGGCGAATGCGTGTCCGTCCAAGGAGGTCGTCCAGCCGATGAATCTGCGCCAGATCGAAGTCTTCCACGCCGTGTTTCTTCACGGAACGGTCAGCGCCGCGGCGCGCGCGCTCAACGTCTCGCAGCCCAGCGTCACCAAGGTGTTGCGGCACGCGGAAAAGTCGCTCGGGCTGGACCTGTTCGAGCGCACCAAGGGCCGGTTGATCCCCACCGAGGATGCCCGCACCCTGTTCGGCGAGGTCTCGGATATTCAGGACCGCGTGCGCTCGCTGCGCCAGGCGTGCCAGAACCTGCGCCAGGGCGAAGGCAGCCTGCTGCGCATTTCCGCCCTGCCCTCGCTGGGCCTCGGCGCTTTGCCCGAGGCGGTAGCGCAGTTCACGGCGAAGCGCGGCGAAATCCGCTTCGATCTCCAGACGCTCCATCACGACGAGATCGTGCGCAAACTCTACGAGCGCGAGACCGATATCGCGATCAGTTTCGAGGTTCCCCCCGCCGCACCGGTCGCCCACCAGGTGATTGGAGAGGGCGAGCTGGTGGTGTTGTTCCGGCCCGAGGACCTGCCCGACGCACCATCGCGCCTGCACCTCGCCGATCTGGTGGGCCGGGATTTCATCAGCCCGATCCAGAACGGCCCGATCGGAGAATCGCTACGCAGCGAGCTGGAACGGCTCGACGTGACCCTGACCGAGAGCGCCTCTTCCCGGACCTATTACATCGCGGCGGCGCTGGTGCGGGCGGGCCTCGGCATGGCGATCGTGGACAATTTTACCGCTGAGTCGTCGCTGGCCGCGGGGCTTGAGAGCCGCCCCCTGCAACCCGCGCTCACCTTCAACATCAATGCGGTCTATCTGCAGACC
The DNA here is from genome assembly GCF_022576075.2 of Erythrobacter sp. LQ02-29. Classification (NCBI taxonomy): domain Bacteria; kingdom Pseudomonadati; phylum Pseudomonadota; class Alphaproteobacteria; order Sphingomonadales; family Erythrobacteraceae; genus Erythrobacter; species Erythrobacter sp. LQ02-29. The sequence goes on from NZ_JANCNT010000001.1 coordinate 2,724,369, forward strand.
CGGCCCCCGTCGCGCGCGGGCGCGGACTTCCTCGATCTGCTCGCGGACGTCATCGACGCGGTATAGCCGGACGCTATGCCTGCGGTGTCATGCACAAGCTGGGTAAGCCGCCTCCGGACGGTTAGGATCGCGTTCCCTTAGGCTTTCGAGCAACTTATGATCGCGACACCCTATCTTCTGTATCTCGGCAATGCGACCGATCCCTACGCCATCAAGACCGCGCGCGGTCTGGCGATCTTCCGACCGGAAAGCTGCGTCGGCGAATTCCGTACCGATCGCTGCACGTTGACGCTCGACCTGCCGCGCATGGGCTTCGCGGAGGCCGCGGCGGCAGGTGCGCGGACCATGGTGCTGGGCATGGTCAATGCGGGGGGCACGCTCGACCGGGATATAGTCGAGGATGCGATCGCGGCGATGGAGGCCGGCCTCGACATCGCATCCGGCCTGCACCGGCGATTGAAGGACGAGCCTCGACTGGTGGAAGCGGCGGAGCGGACCGGACGCCAGCTCCACGACGTGCGCCACCCGCCTGCCGATCTCGTGGTGGGATCGGGTGAGCCGAGGGCGGGCAACCGGCTGCTGACGGTCGGCACCGATTGTTCGTCCGGCAAGATGTTCACGACCCTGGCGCTGCAACGCGGGATGGAGGCGCGCGGCGTCGCGTGCGATTTTCGTGCGACCGGTCAGACGGGCATACTGGTGGCGGGCGCGGGCGTCCCGCTGGACGCCGTGGTAGCGGACTTCATCTCGGGCGCGATCGAACAACTTGCACCTGCCCGGCACGACGATGGCTGGGATCTGATCGAGGGCCAGGGATCGCTGTTCCACCCTTCCTTCGCAGGCGTCTCGACCGGGCTGCTGCACGGTGCCCAGCCCGCCGCGCTGGTGATGTGCCACGATCCCACGCGGCGGGTGATGCGCGGGCTGACCCGCCGCGCGCCGCCCGAGCTCGGCGAATGTATTGCAGCCAATTTGGCCACGGCGCGGCTGACCAGCCCCGACGTGCGAATGATCGGCATCGCGCTCAACACCTCCAGCCTCGATGCCAACGAAGCGCTGGCGTTGTGCCTGCGCTTGCAGGACGAACACGGCCTGCCGTGCATCGATCCGCGTCGCATGGGCGTGGAGCCGATCCTCGACGCGCTGCTCGGGCCGATCGAAGGGGCCGAGCGGGCCTGATGGCGACACCGCCGCGCACCCTTTCCGCTCGCCACGAAAGCCTCCCGCTCGCCCGGCCATTCCGCATCTCGCGCGGGGTGAAGACGGCGGCGGACGTGGTGACGGTCGCCATCGCGCAGGACGGTGCCGTGGGGCGCGGCGAGGGTGTGCCCTACCCGCGTTACGGCGAAAGCGTGGCGAGCGCGCTCGCGGCGATCGAAGCGCAGCGTTCCGCGATCGAGGCCGGGGTCGGTCAGGAGGAACTGCTGGACCTCATGCCCGCCGGCGCGGCGCGCAATGCGGTGGACTGCGCGCTCTGGGATCTCGAAGCGCAGTTGGCGGGAAAGAGCGTTTTCGCGGCGCTCGGCCTCGCCGAACCGCTGGCACCGATCCCAACCGCCCTCACCGTCGGCCTCGACACGCCCGATGCGATGGGCGCGGCGGCGCGCGATCTGGCCGATGCGGTGCTGATAAAGGTCAAGGTCGATGCCAGCGATCCCGCCGCGCAATTGCGCGCCGTCCGCGAAGCTGCACCGCATCCGCGCCTGATCGTCGATCCCAATGAAAGCTGGTCGATGCGGGAGGTGGAGGGATTGCAGGATCTGATGGTCGACTTGCGTGTCGACCTGCTGGAACAACCTCTTCCTGCGGGAGAGGATCGGGGCCTGGATGGTTTCGGCTCGCGCATTCCGATCGCCGCCGACGAATCCATCCACACCGCCGCCGATCTCGATAGCTTGCCGACCGGGTACGCCGTTGCCAACGTGAAGCTCGACAAGTCGGGCGGGCTCACCGCGGCGCTGGAGCTGGCGCACGGAGCGCGCGAACGCGGGCTCGGCCTCATGACCGGGTGCATGGTCAGCTCGTCGCTCTCGATCGCCCCTGCCCTGGCGCTGGCTGCGGATAGCGCGTTCGTCGATCTGGACGGCCCGCTCTGGCTGGCCGAAGATCGCCCGGACGGTGTCTCGCTGGCAGACGGCATGCTGCGTGCGCCTCGTGCCGGATTCTGGGGCGCGTCAGGGTAGGAGGGATGAGCATGGGGGGATGGTTGCGGCGATGGCAGGCGATGGCGCTGTGGCGCCGCGTGCTGGTCGGCCTCGTCGCCGGGATCGCCTTCGGCCTGCTCGCTCCCTCGGCGACCGCCTATATCGCCTTTCTCGGCGATCTGTTCGTGCGGCTGATCCGCATGCTGGTGGTGCCGATCGTCTTCATCAGCATCGCCTCGGGCGTCACCGCGCTCGCCGATCCGCGCAGACTGGGCGCGGTCGGCGGTCGCACGGTCGCCCTGTTCGCCTTCACCACCGCCTGCGCGGTCATGATCGGGATGGCCATGGGCCTGCTGATCGAGCCGGGCGCGGGCGCAGCCATCGGCAATGGCGAGGCGTATCAGCTGGGCGAACCTGTGTCGGTTTACGACCAGCTGATGGGGATCGTGCCCGTCAACGTGGTCGAGGCGCTGGTCTCTGGCGACATGCTCGCGATCATCTTCTTCTCGATCGCCTTCGGTTTCGCCACCGTGCTGGCGGGCGAGGAAGGGCGACCGGTCGCCGTGCTGCTGCAATCGGCCGCGCGAATCCTGTTCCGCCTTGTCGCGCTGGTAATGGAGTTCACACCGTACGGGGTCTTCTCACTGATCGCGGTGGCGGTGGCGCAGAACGGCGTGGCGGTGTTTGCCAACATCGGCTGGCTGGCCCTGTGCGTGGTCATCGGCGTGATCGCGCAGATGGCGCTCGTTCACATGCCCTTGCTCGCCTTGGTCGCCAGGCGGCATGTGGGCCGGTTCTACCGCGCTGCGGTGGACGCGCTCGCCGTGGCCTTTGCCACCGCATCCTCGGCCGCGACCTTGCCCGTCGCCCTGCGGATCGCGATCGACAAGATGCACATCGATCGCGGCGTCGCTTCGACCGTGCTTCCGATCGGTGCGAGCATCGGCAAGGACGGGACGGCGATGTATGTCGGGCTGCTCAGCGTCTTCAGCCTGCAGGCGCTGGGCGTGACACCCGATCTCCCCATGCTGGGCATCGTGCTGCTAACCGGATCGCTGGCCGCTTTCGGGACGGCCCCGATACCCTCGGCCTCGCTGTTCATGCTGGCGGCGGTGCTTGCCTCGGTCGGCGTCTCGACCGCACAGACCGCGCTCGTGATCGGCTTCGTCCTGCCGTTCGACCGCCTGCTCGACATGACGCGCACGGTGGCCAGCGCCAGCGCCAACCTGACCGTGACGGCCTCGGTCGCAAGATGGGACAGGGGTGGAACGCTAGACACCGAAGAAAGCTAGCGTAGCGTAGCGGCAGCGGAGTGCCGCCTGCCTCAGCTCCAGTCCTCTTTCATCTTCAACGGACCTTCGCCGTACAGGTAATCGGGATCGAACCGGGCGTAGGCCTTCAGTCGGTCCCAGTCGTCGGTATAAAGATCGCCGCGCCGGATTTCGCCGATGCCCAGTTCCCGCAACTTGCCGACCGCGCGATTGGCATGGATCGCGCTGACTCCGCACATGTCCGCCATGTCGAATTGCGTGAACGGCGTCCTCAGCGCGCGCGTCACCGGGCGGCCGATCAGGGCGAGGCGCGCTTGAAGCTCTGCATACAGATGCGCGATCCGCTGCGGCGCGTCGAGCTGTTCCAGCACCTGGATCCATTTGCGATGGATCGCCGCGTCGAGCAGCGTCGCGAACCACATGGCGCGCGCCACGCCGGGCCGGTCCCGCATCACGGCCCGCAGACTTTCGTGGCTGACGCATCCCACCTGGACCGGGCCAGCTGTCACCACGTTGTGATCCAGTCGCTTGAGCGCGAAGCCGTGCAGATCGACGAAATCGCCCGGTATGTGCAGCCCGACGATGAAGCGACCGTCCTCGCTGTCGATGGAGCGGAAGATATAGCCGTCGATCAGGATGGTACTGCGTTCGGTCGGCGCACCGCGTTCCAGGATACGGGCCCCGTCCCCATGCTGTTCGACCGTCTCGACCAGATCCTCGATATAGCGAAGGTCGTCGAGGCTAAGATTGTCGCGAAGACGCCCCTTGAGAAAATCGCCCGTTCGCGGAAATTCCATATCTGGCCTGTTACCGCTCACTAACTCCATGCAGGCGCGATAAGCGGGAGGAGCAATTTCGGTCTATAGACGGATGTTAGCTTTCTGTTCTTTTCCGGTTTCCGCCGGATCGTCGTCCCTCGCGTCGTCCGGCTTCTCCAGAACGGCGAAGACCTCCTCCCGCACATGCCGCAGCGGATGGGCGATGTGAGGGAGGAAGTTCTCGACCCCTCCTCCGGCGCGGTAACCCCAGCGGCGCATCCTGTGGTCGAGGTCCGCATCGAGCGCGACCGGCACCGCGTAATCGCGGTTGCCGTCCCTGACATCCAGCCGATCCGATTTGCCCGGCAGCGACAGAAAGGCGAGGAAAGCGCGCATCCACCGGTCGGGGCTACGAACGAAATCCTCGTACCGCAGGACGAGCGCGGAATGGAGGAAGGGCAGATCGTCGTACAGCCGTTCGTATGCCTCCACCCCGTAGCGCACGAGTTCATCGGTCGGCGTATCGGTCCATTTGGCCAGCGCCGCCGCCATGACCTGCGGATGACGCAGGACGATCACGAACTGGCAGGTAGGAAAGAGCTGCTGATACAGCCGCATCCGGGTGAGGTTGACCGGCGATTTTTCCAGCCACCACGGCTTTGCCGGATCGAACCACGGCGCCCAGTCCGCAAGCAGGCGCTCGCGCGTCTCGAGCCGGTCGTAGCGCGAGCCCTCCACGTGCCGCTCCCGCGGATCGGTGGCGAAGCTGCCGGGAACGCCATGCAGGGCGGTGTGCGGGATTGCCCCCTGCAGATAGCAGCCTTCGTTTTCTGGAGCGGGCGAGCCCTCTATCGCGCTGACCTGCGCATGGGAGGCGATCGCCCGCGCGATCAGGCTCGTTCCCGTTCGGTGGAGCCCGGCGACGAAGACGAAGCGCGAGCGCACCCGGTCCTACATCCCGTCCCTGAGGGACAGCTCGCCTTCGCCGTAGAGGTAGTCGGGCGTGAAGCGCGCATATTCCTCCAGCCGCGCGCGATCCGGAATACGCACCTCGCCCCGCTGGAAATTCGCCAGCTCGTGCTTGCGCAATTCCGAAATCGCGCGATTGGTATGGATCGGCGTGGCACCGCACATGTCCGCGAGGTCCGTCTGGCGCAGGGGCGTGCTGAAGCCGTCCGCCAGCCCCAACCCCACCATCTCCAGCCTGCGCCAGACCTCCGCAAAGACATGCGCGATCCGTTTGGGCGCGGTGAGCTGTTCCAGCTTCATGATCCATTCGCGATGCATCGCCGCATCGAGCAGGGTGGAAAACCAGAATAGCCGCGCCAGATGCGCGTTTTCTTGCATCACCTGCGTGATCTTCTGATGCGGCACCCGCCCGATCTTGGCCGGCCCGATGCAGTCGATGTTATGATCGAGCCGCTTCAGCGCGAAGCAATGCAAATCCACGAAATCACCGGGCACATGGAAGCTGACCGCATAGCGACGCCCCTCGGTTTCGAGCGTGCGCAGCATAAAGCCTTCGATCAGGATCGTGGAGTGTTCGCACTGGCCGCCGCGCGCGATGATCCGTTCGCCATCTTCCGCCTGGCGCGTATCGCCGACGAGGCTTTCCAGCTGCTGCTTTTCCTCCTCGGACATATCGTGGCGCAATCGGCCGGCAAGAAACCGCCCGGTATTGGGGTATCGCGCCAGTTCCCCCTGCAAATCCATCTCGCGCTTCTCCTGCAAACCCGCGCCCATGCCTGTCGCGGAACATGAATGTTAGCTTGGTCGCCGGCCAGCGTCACCGGTCGTTCGATACATATGCAGTTCGATAACCATGGCTACCCGTGAAGATCGCCGTCCTAGCCCATATTCGTAATGCCATCGCCGAGCCGTTCAATGGGGGGATGGAGGCGCATTGTCACCTGCTGTGTCGCGGCCTGCGCGATGCGGGCCACGAGGTTGTGCTGTTCGGCGCGCGCGGATCGCAGGACGAGGGGCTGTTCGAGATATGCGCCGCTCCCTACGACCGGGTCCTCCCCTGGGCACGCTATCGCGGAACGAGCGAGCTGGCCGCGTATCAGCGCATCGCGTTCGAGCGTGCGCTGCTCGCCATCATGGCGGGCGAGTTCGACGTGGTGCACAACAACTCGCTGTTTCCCGACATCATGACCTGGTGCACCAATGCCGGGATCGCCTGCGTCACGTCGCAGCATGTCCCCCCCTTCGGCGCGATGTTCGATACCGTGCAGAAAGTGGTGCGCTACCCCAATACCCGGATCACCGTGACGTCCGATCACCAGCGCGCCCTGTGGGAATCGCGCGGGTGTGCGGGCCTGCACGTCGTGTCGAACGGGGTGGACGTCGACCACTGGCAGCCCGGCCCGGCGCGCGAGGATCACTTTATCTGGGTGGGACGCATCGTGCCCAACAAGGGGCTTGCGGAAGCGGTGGCGGCGGCGCGGATCGCCGGGGCGAAGCTGCGCATCTTCGGCCCGATCGAGGATGCCGGTTATTTCGCCGACCGGGTCCAGCCGTTCCTGTCCGACGGAATCGAGTATCACGGACACGGTTCGATGCAGGACCTGCGAGCCGAGGTCGGGCGCGCGCAGGGGGCGCTCGTCACCCCGCTCTGGGATGAACCGTTCGGCCTGGTCGCGGCGGAGGCGCTGGCGTGCGGCACGCCGGTCGCCGGGTTCGACCGGGGTGCGCTGGGCGAGGTAGTGGGGGATTGCGGCGTGCTGGTTGCCAGTGGCGACACAGCAGCATTGGCCCATGCCATGACGCAACTGCAGTCGATCGACCGCGACGCGTGTCGGCAACGGGTGCTCGAGCGATTTTCCATCGCCGCGATGATCGCCGGCTACGAAGAGTGCTACACCGCCGCCATCGAGGGGGCGCGGCGCGTATCGCTGCCCCGGCTGGCCTGGTCCTCCAACTGGCCGAGGACCAACGCGCTGCTCGCATAGGGTTGATCCTCCTGCTGCCGGGTGAGCGCCAGATGATGCGCGCTCGGCTCACGCAGCTTGACCCAGCCGCCCCGCCCATCCGGCTCGATCAGGCCCATCAGCCGGAATGCGCGTAGCCAGTGCTGCATGGTCGGCTCGCCCCATTTGTCCGCAAAGACCGCCGCATTGGCGAGCACGCTGTCGAGATGGTGAACCGGCGGCATGTGATGGGGGTGATACTGGTGATAGGCCTTGGCCCCGCGCGCCCACCATATCGGTACCCCGCGCGACGATAGCGTGCGCCCGAAATCGGTGTCCTCCCCCCCATAACCGACATAGCGCGGATCGAACCCTCCTACTTGCGCAAAGGTAGCGGCGCACAGCGCGAAATTAAGCGACCAGAAACAGCGGTAATCCCGGCATTCGCCCAGCTGAGCGATCGGCGGGCCGGCCCTTTCGGAATGCTTCACCGCCACCCGCTGGAACCGCTCGAAATCGATCCCGCCGTCGGTGGCACCCTTGGGCAGATAGCCGACTTCCCCCATCAGCACGCCCTCGCGCAGTTCCGCCGCCGCGGCATAGTCCGCCACCAGTTCGGGATCGGGGATGCAATCCACATCGACGAAGACGAGCAATTCGCCCCGTGCTTCTCGCGCCGCAGCATTGCGCGCTTCGGCCAGGCAGATGCCGCCTTCTCCCAGCATGATCTGCCGCACCGGAAAATCGGTCTTCGGGAGATCGTAGGCCTCGTCCTGCATGACCGCGACGAGGAGTTCGCACGGCGCACGCCGCGACCGCGAAAGTCCCTGCACAAGATTGCGCAAGTGCTCCGCCCGTCCATGGGCCAGGGTACAGACCGATATCTTCACGCCACCACCTCCAGCGGCGGATGCGGTGGCGCGCCGCGCCACAGGCGCTGCGCCGTCTCGTCGAGCCATGCGGCTGCGTCGGCCGCCGGATCGTCGGCGATGACCGCGCGCTGGCGCTCGGGATCGATCAGGCGGGCCGCCGCCCATAACTTCTCCCACCCCGCCGCGTGCGCGGGCCAATGGCGCGCGACCGCCGCCAAGCCTTCTCGGTCGAGCACTTCAGCCTTGCAGACCTGTTCGTCGAAATAGCGCCATTCGGGCACGGCGATCCAGGGCTTGCCTGCGGCTAGGATCATGTGAACGGTGGTATTGCCGCAGGACGAAACCACGCGGTTGGCAGCGGCGATCCAGTCGCGCGGATTGTCGACCCAGCCGCGATGGTCGAGATTGCCCGGCGGCGTCTCGTGCCATTCGCTCCGCACCTGGCCGATCGTCACCCACAGCGTATCGGGTTCGGCCCGTGCACCCAGCGTCAACGGCGCGGTCGGCGTGCCTTCCCCACCACCGCCCGCGACTACCAGAACCATCTCGCGGTCCAGGTCGATACCCAGCCGCTGGCGCGCATCCTCGCGGGTCGGGAAGGGTCGGCAATCGACCCCCACGCCGGACGCATAATGGCTCTTGTCGCGCAGCCGCTGGGGGCGATCGCGCTGCTCCAGGCTGGCGGCATAGGGGGCCAGCAGCCCCACCGCGCTTTCATATGCCGCCATGTGGCCCGGATCGCCGCGCTCGCCATGCTGCAGCACCGCGACATGGGGCACGGAGCACAGCCGGGCGAACTGCCCCAGCTCGGCGGACACGTCCGTCACGAACAGGGCAGGCCGTTCTTCCGCAAACCACCGGGCGATATGCGCGAAGGCTTGCGTGATGTTCGGCCAACCGACCGGCGCGCAATGCACCGTTTCGGGCATCGGTAGCGAGGCCATCGCGGGCGCTTCGCGGCCCGAGGGTTCGAACAGCGACGGAATGCGCTCTATGCGGATACCGCTCTTCAATTCGGGGAAGATGTCGTCGCGGGCACAGAACAGGGTGACGGGACGCAGGTCGATAAGCCGGTTGGCGATTGCCGCCGCCCGCTCCGCATGGCCGCGTCCCTGGTGGTGGACGAAATAGCCGACCGGCCGTGCACCCTTCATGCCACTTCCCTCGCGATTTCGCGGTCGCGCTCGCCACGCCTTCTCGCGCGATATTGCATCAGCACGCCTTCCAGTGCGCCACCACCATGCCGACGGCGTGCGAGATAGACATTGGCCCGGTCCGCCAGCTCAGCGATTTCGGGGGCATAATTGCCGACCAGGATCGCGTTCGCGCAAGCCGTCAGCATGTCGGCGTCGTTGCCACTGTCCCCTGCTGCGAAGACCTGCAGCGGGTCGATGGAAAGGCGATTGGCGACATGGTGCATCGCCGCCGCCTTTCCAGCGCGCGCAGGCAATATATCCAGCAGCCGCTCGTGGCTGAAGACCACACGGGCCGATAGGCCGACCTCGTCGAGCCGAGCGCGAACCTTCTGCACCAAGTCCGCACCCGCGGCGTAATAGCTGCGCTTGAAATCGCGTTGTTCGTGCATGGCCTGGGGGGCAAGACCCTCGATATCCCGCAGCGCGGAGCTGATCGCCACCGGTTCCCAGTCCGCCTCTATCTCGCGCGAGAAGCTTTCGTCGCGCACGAGATCGCCGTCGGCTCGCTCGAAATATATCTCGGTCCCGACCGAGGTAATCCACGCGTCCGGGCGGGGAAGCGCCCAGTCCCGCACCAGTCGCCGCGCTTCGACGATCGACCGGCCAGTCGCGACGACGAAACCGAAATCGCTGCGCCGATGGAGAAAGCGCGAGAAGCGCCCCGCCCCCTCGCCGCAACCCGTCAGCGTATTGTCGAGATCGCTCACCACCAGCCGTGTCCGCACCCGCGATCTGCGCGGTTCACCCTGGCGCAGGACGTCACGGGCGAGGTCCACGAACCGCGCGGCATAGGCATCCCAGTTCATCGCCAGCGAATTGGTGCGACCGTTGTGCGAATAACGCGCCCACAGCGCGTGGTCCGAAACCAGTCGCTCGATCGCAGCACCGATATCCTCCGTCGAGCGCGGATCGACCAGAATGCCGTGATCGAGTTCGGCGAGAATGTCCTGCGGTCCGCCGTTCCGCGTCGCCACCACAGGCAGGCCGTGCGACGCCGCCTCGACCAGCGTCAGGCCGTAAGGCTCGGTCAAGGCGGGATTGACGAACACGCCCCCGGTCCGGGCGGCGAGCCGGTACAATTGCTCTACCTGCTGGCGGGTATGCGTTTTCGGGTAGGCGACGCTGCCGTAAAGGTCGTGCGTATCAACCGCGTTGACGATGTCGCCCAGCACGCCTGCCTGTTCCGGTTCGCCACAGCGCAAGTGCGACCTGAGCCCGGCCAGGACCACGAGGTTGCAATTCTCGCGCAGATACGGCGACCGCCCGAAAGCCTCCACCAGCCGGACCAGGTTCTTCTTGCGCACCGGCCGGGCGATCGCGAGCACCATCGGTTTGGCCAAATCGCGCAATTGCGGGGATACGAGATCGAGCGCGGCGGATACCTCATCGCTCGGGCTCGGTCGATCGATGCCGGGGATCAGCCGGTGAATCCGGCCCACGCGCGCACCGGGATAGACCGTCAACTGCCGCTCGCATTCGTCGCAGGATGATCCGATGACCGCCCTCGCCGCCGCGATCGCGCGGTTCTCCTCCACGATCCGGCCCTGTAGGGCGGACGACGGCTCACCGGTGGCCTTCAGCTTGTCCATGCCGAGCGAATGGGCCGTATAGACGAAGGGGATGCCCAGTTCCTTCTCCACCTGTATCGCGACATCGGCGGCGTCGGCGAAATGGGCGTGGATCAGATCGGGCAGCCGCTCGCGCCCGCGCAGGTCGGCTATGAAAGCGCGGGTAAAGGCGGCCCGATCCGCGCCCAGCGCTTCCTTCGCGAGATAGCGCGGGTTACCGCTGTCGATCCGCCGGACGACGAGCTTGGGCCCCAGCCATTCCTCGCCGCTCGCATGGATGCCGCCGAGTTCGGGTGCATCGAACCTTCGGGTGACGATTTCGGCGAGGTCGACGTCTGCGCGGCGGGCAAGAGCCGACATCTCGCCCAGAATGTAGGCGATATGGCCCCCGGTATCTTCGGTAATTCCGTAACGAACCGGCTCCCCCTTGAGGCAACCGCCCAATGCCAGCGATACGATGTGCAAACGGTGTCCCCCGGTAAAATGCCGGTTAGAAACGGGTGGCCCCGGCGATCTCTCCCGAACAAATATTTGTTTAGCCTCGCGGATGATCATATTGGCCGGCGATGACCGGCGCATCTTCCCCCTCCTTTCGAGCCGGCACCATCTGGGCGATCACGCTGCCCGCGATGGTCACCAATGTGGCCACCGCGCTGATCGGCGTGGGCGACATGTGGATCGTCGGGCGGTTGGGCGATGCACCGACGCAAGGGGCGGTCGACATCGGCGCGCGGCTGTTCGCGATGCTGTTCACGGTGATGAATTTCCTGAAGACCGGGACCACCGGTCTGGTCGCGCAGGCCGGAACGCGGGTCGGCGAGCGCGAGCAGGCCGCCGTCCTGTTGCGCGGGCTAACCATCGGCCTCCTCATCGCGTTGCTGCTGCTGCTGGCGAAGCCGCTGTTGCTGCCTGCGCTGCTCGACGTGCTCGGCGCTCGGGGAGAGGTGCTTGTCGCGGCGCGCAGCTATGCGTCGATCCGATACTGGGCGGCACCCGGCGTCATGCTGAACCTCGCGCTGGTCGGCTTTCTCGTCGGTCGGCGGCGGATGACCGCAGTCCTGCTGTTCGAAGTCGGCTACAATCTCGTCAACGTGGCGCTGGGCCTGTGGTTCGTGTTGTCGCTCGGCTGGGGGGTCGAAGGGATCGCCTGGTCCAGCCTCATTGCCGAATATGTGAAGCTGGTGGCGGTCGGCGGGTTCGTCTTCGCGCGGATGGGCGGCCCGGTACTGGTGGCGCAGGCGCGCGACAGGTCGGTCTTGCAATGGGACGCGATGCGCCGGTTCCTCTCGGTCAATCGCGACCTGTTCCTGCGCACGGTTGTGTTGATGGTGGCGCTCGCCGCCCTCACCCGGCTGTCGGCGGAGCGCGGCGCGGTGACGCTGGCCGCGAACGGCATCATGTACCAGCTCTTCGTGGTGACCGCGCTGCTGCTCGACGGGTTCGAGAACGCGGCGCAGGTGCTGAACGGAGAGCGGGCGGGCGACGACGACCGCGAAGGGTTCGCCGCCGCCCTGCGGGCGATCCTGATCCGCGGTTTCGGCACGGCGGCACTGGTCGCGCTCGGCTTCGTTTTTCTCGCCGATCCGATCCTGGCCAGTTTCGCCGCCACAGATGAGGTCACCGTAGCCGCGCACGCTCTCGCGCCATGGCTGATCGTGATCCCCTTCGCCGGGGTCGCCAGCTTCGTGTTCGACGGGGCATTCGTTGGCGCGAGCTGGACCCGCGCGCTGCTCCTGTCGATGGTCGGCGCCTCCGCCGGGTACGCGCTGGCGCTGTGGCTGAGCTGGCCGCTGGGTAATAACGGGCTGTGGCTGAGTTTCTGCCTGTTCCTGGCGCTGCGGGCGGCGCTGCAGGCAGCGCTACTGCCCCGGCTGCTGCGCCGGGGGTTCGCGCGCTAGCCGCGATCGACGCGGGTCACGTTCTCGATCAGCGTCTCGTCCAGCGTATCGCCGTGCAGGACCGACACATCGCCGGTCGTTTCCAGCACGACCGCACGCACCTTGCCGAAATCGAGCACATTCGCCTCGCGCAATTTCGCAATCAGATCGCTTTCCGCCATGCGAGTCTTTGCCAGTGCGTCGTGGAGAATCTTGCCGTCCCGCATCACGAGCGTGGGGGCGTTCTGCATCAGGCTTTCGACCTTCTCGTGCGACCGCCGCAGATATGCCGCAGTGGCCTGCGTCAGGAACAGCCCGACCATCGCCAGGCATGCCTGGGCAAAGCCCTTCCACTCGGTCGCCTGCGCCGCGCCCGCCAGCAGCGAGCCGAGGGCGACCGTCATCACGAAATCGAAATTCGTCATCTTCGACAACGAACGCAGCCCGTTCAGCCGGACCAGCACCACGACCCACACCAGCCCGACGAAAGCGAGCACCAGCGAGCGCAGGACCAGGTCCCAGATTGGATCGGATACAAAGATGTAGGTTCTCCCGTTTCAGGAGATCAATCCGCAGCCATGCCGATAGGTCCCGGCTTGGTGAAGGGAATTCCGACCACCTGGCTCCACACAGTCATGTTCTCGGCAGACCAGCGGAGCGCCGAAAGGTTTTCGGCCAAGCGCGCGGTGCTATGACCCACCGCGCGCTTTGCCAAGTTCCTAGCTGCTCTTCTGCAGCTTCTCCGCCGTATCTAGGTGCTTCTGCAGCGTCGGCACCGTCTGCTCGGCCAGGCCGGTCACCGGGGCGGGATCGCTGCTCTTCGCCTCTTCCTGATAGGCGGCAATGTCCTTTTTGTGATCCTTCACCATGGCATCGACGAACGCCTTGTCGAACTCCGCGCCGGAAAGACCCTGGAGACGCTTGTACACCTCGTCCGCCTCGGCCTTCGTTTCCTGCGTCACGGGCACGTTCATCGATTTCGCCAGCGTCGCCACCTTGTCCATGTGCGCGCCGTGATCGTTGACCAGCATCGTGCCGAAATCCTTCACGCCTTGGGTCGCGCCCTTTTGGGCGGCGAGCTTGCCGACGCGGACCTCGGAATTGTCGCCCTTCATCGCGTCGGTCAGGAATTGGGTCGTGTGCGCATCGGCGGTCATGCCGGTGGTTTCGGCAGTGGTGGCGGGCGCGGCCGCATTATCCATCATCGCGCCGGTGGTAGCCGTGGTATCGGCAACGGGCGTATCCGTGGTCGCATTATCGCCGCAGGCGGCAAGGGAAAGCGCCGCAGCGCCGGTCATCAGATAGAGTGCAAGTGACTGTTTCATCGCGATGTCTCCGGTTCCTCCGCCCCGGAATCCGCAATGAGCATCATCGCGCTTCGTTCCGCACCGTCGCATTCTCCCTGGCAGTGCACGCATGCTTGCCCCCGCGCCTCTCGCCCCCTATCTGGCGCGGCAAACCTTTCCAGCGACAAACCAATCCGAAGGACCCCTGCGATGGCCGCGCAATACGCCTATGTCATGAAGGACATGACCAAGACCTTCCCCGGTGCCCCCAAGCCGGTGCTGGCGAACATCAACCTGCAATTCTACCAAGGCGCGAAGATCGGCATCGTCGGGCCCAACGGCGCGGGTAAATCGACGCTGATGAAGATCATGGCCGGGATCGACACCGATTTCGCGGGCGAGGCATGGCCGGGCGAAAACATCACCGTCGGCTATCTGCCGCAGGAGCCAGAGCTCGACGAGAGCAAGACCGTGCTCGAAAACGTGAAGGACGGCGCGCGCGACGTCGCCGACATGGTCGACCGCTTCAACGCGATCAGCGCGGAGATGGGCGACCCGCAGGACGACACCGATTTCGATGCCCTGATGGAAGAGATGGGTACGCTGCAGGAGAAGATCGACGCGGTCGACGGCTGGACGCTCGACAACCAGCTCGAAATCGCGATGGAGGCGCTGCGCTGCCCGCCAGGCGACTGGCCGGTGAACGACCTGTCGGGCGGTGAGAAGCGCCGCGTCGCCCTGACCCGCCTGCTGATCCAGAAGCCGTCGATCCTGCTGCTGGACGAACCGACCAACCACCTCGACGCCGAAAGCGTCCAGTGGCTCGAAACGCACCTCGCCGAATATGCCGGCGCCGTGCTGATGATCACCCACGATCGCTATTTCCTGGACAACGTGGTGGGCTGGATTCTCGAGCTCGATCGCGGCTCTTACTATCCCTATGAAGGCAATTATTCGACCTATCTGGAGAAGAAGGCGAAGCGGCTGGAGCAGGAAAACCGCGAGGAAAGCGGGCGGCAGAAATCGCTCGCACGCGAGCTGGAATGGATTCGGCAGACGCCGAGCGCCCGCCAGACGAAGTCCAAGGCGCGTATCCGGAAGTTCGAACAATTGCAGGACAGTGCCAACGATCGCAAGCCGGGGAAGGCGCAGATCGTCATCCAGGTGCCCGAGCGCCTGGGCGGCAAGGTGATCGAGGCGAAGAACATCACCAAGGCCTATGGCGACAAGCTATTGTTCGAGGACCTGTCCTTCATGCTGCCGCCGGGCGGCATCGTGGGCGTGATCGGTCCCAACGGCGCGGGCAAGTCCACCCTGTTCCGCATCATCACCGGGCAGGAGGAGCCGGACAGCGGCAAGCTGGAAATCGGCGACACCGTGCATCTGGGCTATGTCGACCAGAGCCGCGACGATCTGACCGCGTCGAACAACGTGTGGGAGGAGGTCTCCGACGGCCTCGACTACATGAAGGTCAACGGCCACGACGTCTCGACCAGGGCCTATGTCGGTGCGTTCAACTTCAAGGGGCAGGACCAGCAGAAGAACGTCGGCAAGCTGTCGGGCGGCGAGCGCAACCGCGTGCACATGGCCAAGATGCTGAAGAACGGCGGCAACGTCCTGCTGCTGGACGAGCCGACCAACGACCTCGACGTGGAAACGCTGGGCGCGCTGGAGGAAGCGATCGAGAACTTCGCCGGCTGCGCCGTGGTCATCAGCCACGACCGCTTCTTCCTCGACCGCCTCGCCACCCACATCCTCGCCTTCGAAGGCGACAGCCACGTCGAGTGGTTCGAGGGTAACTTCGAGGCTTACGAGGAAGACAAGCGCCGCCGCCTGGGCGACGCGGCGGACCGTCCGACGCGGTTGCAGTACAAGAAGCTGACGCGGTGAGGTTCAACGGGCGCGTGCCCGGCGCGCCCCATTACTGTCGAGAGAAATCCGGGGTCAGCTTGTTTCCCTCCCGTCACCCCGGACTTGATCCGGGGTCCAGCTTCGTCCTGCCGATGCCGGAAGCGAGCCTCATCCCCGTTCGCTGGCCCGGATGACGAAGGGGAGAGGTTGTCCCTCTAGCTCGACCCAACGGAAGTTAGCCTCGGAACCATCCCCCTCTCCGCCGCCTCTCTCGGGCATGGGGCATTTCTTCTCAAAGTATCGCATCTGGCCGATCGTGGCCTTTCTGTTCATCTGCGGCCTTGGCTTCGGGGCGCGCCAGGCTATCGGCACCGTCTATGGCGGAGCCGACGCGGCGCAGCTGTTGGAGGCGCTGTCGCGTGCCGGGCTCTATCTCGGCTCGGCGGTCGCGACGGCTTCTGCCACCACGCTGGCGCTGATGCTGACGCTGGTCGGGATGATCCGGCGGGCGGAGACCGAGTTCGATACCGAGGCCTACACCCGCGTCATCCTGATCGCGCGCATGTCCACGATCACGCTGATGAGCAGCTTGATCATGCTGCTCGCCTTCGTCTTCCCCGTGGGCGAGTTCGATGCCCTCCCCACCGACTGGTACGGCCTTCTGTACGAAGGGCTGTTTGCAGCCACGGTGCTGACCGTGGCGCTGCTCGCCGCCACCGTGCTGGTGGTCTACATGACGCTGGAGCATGTCATTCGCGGCGTCACCCCGGGCGACACTCTATGACCGCGCGCCGCGTGGTCCTGCACGGCAAGGTGCAAGGGGTGTTCTACCGCGACTGGACGGTGGAGACGGCGCGCGGGCTGGACCTCGTGGGTTGGGTCCGCAACCACTCAGACGGGACGGTCGAGGCGCATCTGGAGGGCGGGCCCGACGCGATCCGTCGGATGATCGAGGCGATGCATGCCGGCCCGCCCCGCGCGAAGGTCGACCGGATCGAAGAAAGCGCGGCAGACGAGGAGGGGCTGGCGACGTTCGAACGACGCTGAGCCCGATCTCCGCACGTTTTCCTACTACGCCGCCACGGGCTAGTCTCACCGGATGGCCCCGTCACCCTTCAGCCTAGCGGAATTTTCGGTCGCGTCCCGAACCCTATCGGAAGGCGCGCATCCGAGGGCTGTTTTCCCGCCCCAGGACACTGTGCCATGTGTTCCATCCTGTAGGGTTTGGCCGGATGGCGAGCGCTTATCGCGCGGGGGCGGAAACCGGCGCGAATCCCTTCGCCAGCGCGTGGTACAGGCGTTCGCGGCAGACCATGCCGCCCGCCCAGTCGCCGATCAGGGCGGTGGCGAACAGCGGCAGAATGGCGGAGCTGGTCCCCGTCGCCTCGCTGAGAATGATGACCGCGGTCAGCGGCGCGCGCACGACGCCGGTGAAGTATCCGCCCATACCGATCAGCACGATGATCCCCGCCTTGTCCGCCGGGAACAGCGGCGTCAGCAGCTCTCCGAAGCCCGCCCCCACCGCCAGCGACGGGGCGAAGATGCCGCCCGGAATGCCGCTGGCGCTGGTCGCGAGTGCGGCGATGAACTTGGCCGGACCGAACCAGTATTCGCCCGCGCCGCCTTCCAGCAGCATGCGTGTCGGCTCGTACCCTGTGCCCGACGTGACGCCGTCGGTAACGAAACCCAGCACGCCCACGATCACGCCGCAGACCAGTGCGGTGGTCAGCGGCTTCTTGCCGAACCGCGCCGTGAAGCGCCCGCCCGGCCCGCGCAGGGCGAGCAGCGAACGCGAGAACGCCCCGCCCAGCATCCCGCCGATCACCCCGGCCACCGGTGCCGCTATCAGCACCGATGTGAGCGGCAGCCCGCAGGTGATCTGCCCGAAATAGACGTAATTGCCCGCCAGCCCCTGGCTCGTCAGGCCCGATATCATGACCGCACCCATCACCAGGATCGCCACGCGTTGCTCGTAAGCCACCGCCAGTTCCTCGATCGCGAAGGCGATTCCCGCCAGCGGCGTGTTGAACGCGGCCGCGACGCCCGCCGCGCCGCCCGCGATATAGACGCCGGAGGTGGAGGGAACGCGGAAGAAGCGATGCACCTGCACCATGATCGCCGCCCCCAGTTGCACCGTAGGGCCTTCGCGCCCGACCGAGCCGCCAGCCAGCAGCGCGCCCAAAGTGAGCACCACCTTGGCCAGGGCGGTGCGCAGGGACACCAGCCGGCGGGAGGTGCGGCGCAGCGGCTTGCGACTGGCGGCGATCACCTGCGGGATGCCCGATCCCCGCGCCTGCGGGGCGTAGCGGAAGGTGAGCGCCGCGATCCCCACGAACATCGCCGGGGTCAGCACCAGATGGACCCAGCGCGAATGGTTGGTGGCTTCGGTGAACAGGCGATTGGCCCAGTCGCCTGCCCATGCGAAGCCCATCGCGACCAGTGCGATCAGCACCGCGCTGACCAGCGTAGCGGCCCTACGGCTCCAGTCTTCGGGCCGGATCAGCTCGCTCGGCACCTTCGCGTTGAATTCGGTATCGAAGGGCCGGGGGAGTTTCATGCGCGCCCCCCTTATGCCCCGGCAGGGCGGTCGTCCACCCGTGAGAACCGTTCCATATCGCCCGCGATCGAAGGGACGGTACGGTCGGTTCGGAAACGTCAAGCAAACCGCGACCAAGTTGCGCAATCGTTCATCTTACAGCATCCAAACCTGAACTATACCCTCGCGCACGGTTCAGTTTCGGGTCACTTGGATTTCCATAGTTTGATGACCATCGAAGACGGCGCAGGGTGGGCTGGCAGAGCGAAGGGATACGTATGATGAGCCTGAAATTCCTGACCAATACCGTGGGCGCATCGGCCCTCGCCCTTGCCGTGTCCCTGACCGGGCTGGCCTCGACGGCCCATGCCGCGGACCGGCCCGATCGCCCGAGCGAACGCCTGGAACAGAGAGTGGAGCGCCGGGCTGCGCCGAACCGACCGCAGGTGCGCGCCGATCGGGGCGCGCGGGCGACCCCGCGGGTTTCGCAGGCGCCCGAGCGCCCGACCTTCCGTTCCCCTTCGCGTACGACCGTCGACCGCGTCGAGGTGCGGCGCAGCAGTGCGGGCGACCGCGGGCGCCCCGTGGGGGTCGCCCCCCGCCGCAACGGCTCCGTAGATTACAACCCGGTCCGGCAGGTCCAGGCTCGCCGTGACGCTTACGACGCCCGGCGCGACCGAGAAGAAGCGGCGCGCCAGCGCCAGGTCACGCCCGCCGAGCAGCGGTTCCGCGAGCAGCGTACCGCGCGATACGGCAACCGTGAGGATCGGCGCGACAACCGGTACGATCGGCGTAACGACCGCCGGGACGATCGGGCGGAACGCCGCGACGATCGGCGGGATGGCCGCTACGACCGGCGCGATGATCGGCGGGACTGGCGTAACGACCGGCGCGACAATCGCCATGACTGGCGCAACGACCGGCGCGACGGACGTTACGATCGCGACCATCGCAGCTGGAACCGGGGCTGGCGCTCCGACCGGCGGTACAATTGGCAGTATTATCGCAACGCCCATCGCAACCAGTATCGGCTGGGCCGCTATTACGCGCCCTATCGCGGCTACTCCTATCGCCGGTTGAACATCGGGTTCCGGCTCGGCAGCCTGTTCTTCGGCAGCCGCTACTGGATCAACGATCCGTCCTATTACCGCCTGCCGCCCGCTTACGGCCCCTATCGCTGGGTGCGGTATTACGACGACGCCCTGCTGGTGAACACCTACACCGGCCAGGTGGTGGACGTGATCTACTCGTTCTTCTGGTAGGACGCAGCCGACAAGGCACCCGAGACCCCGCCGGTTCGCGCCGGCGGGGTTCTTCGTCTCCGCTCAGACCCGGCCGAAGGGCAGCATGCGGAAAATCCCGCCGTCCCGGTCGAAGAAGGTGTGCTTCAGCGCGCCCAGCACATGCAGGATCACCAGGATCATCAGGAAACTGCCGCCGGTGGCGTGAAGCTCGAAGATCTGGCCGCCCAGTTCCTTGTTCGCTCCCACGGGAAGCGCGGGAATGGTGAACAGACCGAACATGTCGATCGCCTTGCCGCCGAGCGAATTCGCGATCCACGCGCCCAGCGGCAGCGCGATCAGGAGGATGTAGAAGACCACATGGGTGGTTCGGGCGAGGATCCGCTCCCAGCTGGCGTAATTCTGCGGCAGGCGCGGCAGCGGGGTGGTCAACCGCAACGCCAGGCGTGCGAGCGTAAGCACCAGGATCGAGATGCCGATCGCCTTGTGATATCCGAACAGCTCGCCCGCCGCTGCCCCGCCGACATCGTGCGCGCGTTCGGCCAGATACCAGTTGAGAATCACCAGCGCGGCGATCAGCCAGTGGAAGATCATCGCCCCTGTCGAATAACGCTTCTTCGCGCTCGATACTTCCATGTGCGTGATCCTCTCCTGTTGTCGTCCGCTGGGGTCTAGCAGCGTGTGGACACCGCTGCTACCGTCCGCCCATGTCTGACACGAAGACCATGGTTCCGGACAAGGACGCACTCGCCCGCGTGGGTCGCGAGGTACGCAAGCGGCTGAAGGCGGATCGGCGGGTGCACAAGATCCCGACCGACGATGCGGAGATATTCGCGCTGGGCGAATTCGCGACGCCGAACGAATGCCAGCGCCTGATGCACATGATCGACGTCGTGGCCGTGCCAAGCACGCTGTACGCGGGCACAGAGCAGGAAGGGTTCCGCACCTCCTATTCCGGCAATTTCGATTCGCGCGACCCGTTCGTCGCGGCGATCTCGCGGCGGATGGACGATACGCTGGGCCTCAAATCGGCGCTGGGCGAGACCATCCAGGGCCAGCGCTACCTGCCCGGCCAGCAGTTCAAGCCGCACCACGATTTCTTCTTCCCCGGCCAGTCCTACTGGGAAGACGAGCGGCGCCGCGGCGGGCAGCGCAGCTGGACCGCGATGCTGTTCCTGAACGATGTGCCAGCGGGCGGCGAAACCGAATTTCCCAAGCTCGAGCTCGCCATCACGCCGAAGGAAGGCGTGCTGCTGATGTGGAACAATGCGGGGCCGGACGGGGTGCCGAACCTCCACACTCTCCATGCCGGCACGCCGGTGATCGACGGCGCGAAATACGTCATCACGAAGTGGTATCGCACCCGCAAATGGGGGTGATCAGCGCGTAGGGTTCTCCGCCCCGCCGACCGTCCGCTCGATCGCCTCCAGCCGATCGAGCAGCGCATGGCCCATCCGGTCGACCCGGCGCGACAGGCGCAGGATTTCCAGCTGCGTGCGCAGGTTCACCTCGTAGTCGTGCCGCGCGGCGACCCGATCCTTCGACGCCTGCCGGTTCTGGCTCATCATGATGACCGGTGCCTGGATCGCCGCCAGCATCGACAGCATCAGATTGAGGAAGATGTACGGATAGGCGTCGAACGGCTTGATGCCGAGATCGACCAGCACCTCGCTGTTGATCAGCATCCAGCCGAACAGCACGATGCCGAAAAAGATAATGAAGCCCCAGCTGCCGCCGACCGCCGCGACCCGGTCGGCCAGCCGGTCGCCGAAGGTCATGCGCATCTGCGCCGCCTCGTCGGCATCCGGCCCGATATAGGTCCCGCCCGCGACGCGGCCCAGCACCGCCTGTTCTTCCGGTCCCAGCTCGGTCAGCTTGCGGTCGAGCAGCTCCTGCGCCAGCTCCTCCGCCGTGCGCGCGATCATCGCGCCAGCGCCTCCGCGATCAGCTGGCGGGTGTTCGCGATCCCGTAGAGCGCGATGAAGCTGCCCATGCGCGGCCCCTGCTCGCTGCCGAGCAGGGTCTCGTAGAGCGCGCGGAACCAGTCGCGCAGCGAAGCGAAACCGTATTCCTCGCGCTTCCCGATCTCGTACACCTGCGTCTGCAGATCCTCCGCCGACATGTCCGCCGGGGCATCCGCCAGCACGCCATCGAGCTCGCGCAAGGCCGCGGCCTCGGTTTCGGTCGGCGCGCGCTTGGCGAGATGCGGGGCCACGAAATCGCGGTTGTAGGCGACCGCGGTGCCGATCAGTTCGCGCAACTTGGGATCGGTGACCGGCTGACCGGTATAGCTCGCCAGATAGTCGGCGACCGATTCCGCCGTAGCTTCCGCGCCCAGCACGCTCGTGAGGTTGAGCAACAGGCTGTAGGGCACCGCCAGGCTCTCCCCCGCGCCCGGTGCCTCCGCCCCTTCGAACCCGCCATTGGCGCGCGCGAGGTGCCACACCGGATTGCCCAGCTGCTTGTCGAGGTCC
The DNA here is from genome assembly GCF_022576075.2 of Erythrobacter sp. LQ02-29. NCBI lineage: Bacteria > Pseudomonadati > Pseudomonadota > Alphaproteobacteria > Sphingomonadales > Erythrobacteraceae > Erythrobacter > Erythrobacter sp. LQ02-29. Next base: position 2,746,355 of record NZ_JANCNT010000001.1, read on the forward strand.
TGCTCGGCCAGCCGCTCGCGGAACTGCCAGTAATCGTCGACCGCGCGCGGGATCACCCCGGCATGGAGCTGCTTCGCGCTCTTGGGATTGGGGAAGATGTAGAAGCCCAGGCTCTCCTCGCTGCCGTAGGTCAGCCATTCCTCGATCGTTAGGCCGTTGCCCTTCGACTTGGAAATCTTCTCCCCATTGGCGTCGAGGAACAGCTCGTAGATCAGCCCCTCCGGCTTCTTGCCGCCCAGCACCTTCACGATGCGGCCCGACTGGACGCCGCTGTCGGTCAGGTCCTTGCCGTACATCTCGTAATCGACGCCCAGCGCGTACCAGCGCATGGCCCAGTCGACCTTCCATTGCAGCTTGGCCATGCCGCCCAGCGCGGACTGTTCGATCGTCGAGCCATCCTCGTCCGCGAAGCGCACAGTGCCCGCCTCGGCATCGACCACCTCGACCGGAACCTGCAGCACGCGCCCGCTGCTGGGCGAGACCGGCAGGATCGGAGAATAGGTCTGCCGCCGCTCCTCGCGCAGCGTGGGCAGCATGATGTCGAGGATGTCCTGGTTCTTGCGCAGCACCTGCCGCAGTGCATCGTCGAACGCGCCGGCATTGTAGCGATCGCTGGCCGCGACGAATTCGTAATCGAAGCCGAACCGGTCGAGGAAGGCGCGCAGCTTCGCATTGTTGTGCGCGGCGAAGCTTTCGTACCCCGCATCGAAGGGGTCGGGAATGCGGCTGAGCGGCTTGCCCAGATGCTGCGCGACCAGATCGCGATTGGGGATGTTGTCGGGCACCTTGCGCAAGCCATCCATGTCGTCGCTGAAGGCGACCAGCCGCGTCCTGCCGTCTTCCGGCTTCGCGCCGATCAGCGCCTCGAACGCGCGGCGGACCAGCGTGGTGCGCAGCACCTCCTGGAACGTGCCGATATGCGGCAGGCCGCTAGGGCCGTAGCCGGTTTCGAACAGCACCGGCGAGCCGTCCGGCTTCGCCCCGTCGGGATAGCGCTTGAGCAGGCGCTGCGCCTCCTGAAACGGCCAGGCCTTCGATGTGCGCGCGGCGGCGATCAGTTCGTCCATGCTCATGGCGCTCGCCTTCGCGCGAAGATGCTTATGTTGCAAGAGCGAAGGGTGGCCTCAGCTCGCGTAGAAATCCTACAGGATGGAACACATGGAACAGTGTCCTGGCGCGACAAAAGGCCCGGTGCGCAGGTATTTTCGACCTTGATTGTGACAGGCTGGCGGCTGGAAACATGCGCGCTGGGATAGCCCCGGCGGGCCGCGTAGGACAGCAGCTCTACACTAAGCGCTGCAACATCTCGTAAGCCCGAGCCTAGTCCACCGGCCCCAGTTCGGGATCCAGATCGCGCGGGCGGCGGAAGTCCGCGATCGCGCCGTCCTGCCCGCCGAGCGCGCCCCAGTCGTCGATCGGCAGATCGAGCAACGCGAACGAGGCGGTCGGATATTTCACCACCGCCTCGTCGAAATGCGCATTCTCGCGATCCGGCGCCACGAGCGACAGCAGCACGTCCTGCAAACCCGGATTGTGGGCGGCGACCAGCACCGCGTCCGCATCGCCCGCCTGTTCCGATACGACATCGATGATCGTCTCGGCGCTGGCGAGGTAGAGCCGCTGGTCGAATACCGGCTCCAGCCCCAGCTGCGCGGCGGCCAGCGTCGCCTTCACCCGTTCCGCCGGGCTGGCGAGAAGCAAGTCGAACTCCGGCCCGTTTTCGCGGATATAGCGGCCCATCAACCCCCCGCCGCGCCGCCCCCTGTCGTTGAGGCCGCGATCGAAATCGCGCTTGTCCGAATCGTCCCAGTCGGACTTCGCGTGGCGCAGCAGGCCGAGTTTCTTCATGGCGGGGATAGGTGTCCGTTGAGGGTGCCGGTTTCCGTAGCGTCTTGCACACCCGGTGGCCCGGCTGCAACCCGCGCCAGCGCCTCGTCCAGCGTTACCCGCGTAATCGGCGTGCCGGGCGGGAAGGCGGTCAGCAACCGGCTGGGGAAAGCGGCGGAAAGGACGACGAAATGGCCCGCGTCCTCGCGCGTGCGGATCAGTCGGCCGAACGCCTGAGCGATGCGCGCGCGGATCAGCCGGTCGTCATAGGCACCGCCGCCATTCGCGGCGCGCCGCGCGCGGTGGAGGATGGTCGGGCGCGGCCACGGCACCGATTCCATGACGACGCAGCGCAGGCTCTCACCCGGCACGTCGACCCCGTCGCGCAGCGCGTCGGTGCCGAGCAGGCTGGCCGAACGGTCGTCGCGGAAGATATCGGTCAGCGTGCCGGTGTCGATCGGGTCGACATGCTGCGCGTAGAGCGGCAGCCCGGCCCGCGCCAGCCGGTCGGCGATGCGGCCATAGACCGCGCGCAGGCGGCGGATCGCGGTGAACAGGCCCAGCGTGCCCCCGCCCGCCGCCTCTATCAACCGGGCATAGGCACCCGCCAGCGCGGGCAGATCGCCGCGCTTTATATCGGTGACGATCAGCACCTCTGCCCGCGCGGCATAGTCGAACGGGCTCGCATGGCTGCCGGTTTTGGGCTGGAGCGCGATGTGCGGCGCGCCGCTGGCCGCGATGGCCCCTTCCCAATCCTCGCCCGCTTCGCCGCGATCGGTCAGCGTGGCGCTGGTCAGCATGACACCGTGCGCGGGTTCCAGCACCACCTTGGCGAAAGGCTGCATCGGGTCGAGCCAGCGGCGGTGGACGCCGATGTCGAATTCGCGCGAATCGTTGCGGTCCACCGCGAACCAGTCGACGAAATCGGGATCGGTCGGCCCGCCCAGCCGGCCCAGCAGCGCTTCCCACGCGGCGACCAGATCGACGCGCCAGGCGAGCGAGTGGCGCGCGCCCTCGATCCGCGCCCGGCCCTGCCCGTCCAGCCAGTCGGGCGGGTCCTCCAGGATGGCGGAAAGGCGCACGCCGAGCGTGAGCAGCGGCTTGCGGATCGCGGCCAGCGCCTGCTGCGCGCTCTGCGCCGCTTCGATCAGCGGACCGGGAAGCTGCGCGATCTCGGTCTCTATGCCGTAGCCCGCCTCCTGCCCGCCGCTTTCGTCGCGGGCGTAGGTGAGCGCGCGGACCTGGCCCAGCAGTTCCTCGACCGGGCCCTGCGGCATCCCCTCGGCCAGCCGTCCGAGCCAGCCTTCGGACGGCAGCACCCCCGCCGCCTCGACCGCATCCTCCACCGCCTCGCCGCCCGCCTCGTCGTAGGAGGCGACATCGGCGAGCCGCGCGGCGAGCCCGCGCCTGCGGCCACGCGCATTGCGTTCGGGGCCGACGATCCAGCGGCGCAGCTCGATCGCCTCCTGCCCGGTCAGCGCGGCGGCAAAGGTGCTGTCGGCGGCGTCGAAGACATGGTGCCCCTCGTCGAACACGATGCGCGTCGGCGCGGGGCCATGATGGCGACCGCGCGCGGCGTTGATCATCACCAGCGCGTGGTTGGCGATCACCAGATCGGCCTGCGCGCTGGCCCGCGCGGCGCGTTCGATGAAGCACTTCCGGTAATGCGGGCACCCGGCATATATGCATTCACCGCGCTGGTCGGTCAGGGCCGCGATGCCGCGCTTGCGGAACAGGGTGCCGAGCCAGCCGGGCAGGTCGCCGCCGATCATGTCGCCGTCGCGACTGTAGGCGGCCCAGCGCGCGACCAGTTGCGCCAGGATCGCGGGGCGGCCCGCGAACCCGCCCTGCAACGCGTCCTCCAGATTGAGGAGGCAGAGGTAGTTTTCGCGCCCCTTCCTCACCACCACCGGCGGGGTGCCGTCGGCCCGCCGTTCGGGCCAGGCACGCGCGCTTTCGCGGCGAAGCTGGCGTTGCAGGTTCTTTGTGTAGGTGGAGACCCAGACGGTGCCGTGCGCCTTTTGCGCCCACAGCGCGGCGGGGGCGAGATAACCCAGCGTCTTGCCGATCCCGGTGCCCGCCTGCGCCAGCAGCAGATGGGGGCGACCGCGGCTTTCGCGTGGGGCGAAGACGCCGCTGGCGCTGCGGGTATAGGCGCGCTGGCCCTCGCGCCGCTCCGCCCCCTCGCCCGTCAGGCGCGCGAGATGTCCCTCGGCCTCGTTCTCCTCGATCAGGACCTGCGCGGGCTGCGGGCGCTCGGGCGCGTCCTCCCATTCGGGCAAGCGCGAGAAGAGCCATTTCTCGGGCTTCTCGGGCTTGCGCACATGCGGGCTGAGCACCTGGGCCCACGGCCAGCGCAGCCGCATGAGCGATTGCAGCGTGCTCCACGCGCCCTCCCGCTCGGCCCAGGCGTCGCTTTCGCAATGGGCGATCAGCGCGCCCGCCGCCGCTTGCAGGAAAGCGGGAATCGCCGCATCGTCCTCGGGCTCGGCCAGGTCGAGCGCATGAGCGAGCCCGCGCGCGGTCGGCACGCAGAAGCGCGCCGGGTGGACGAAGGCGAACAGCTCCAGCAGGTCGAGGCCGGAGAGATCGGGGTAGCCCAGCCGGGTCGCGACCAGCGGGGCGTTGATCATCAGCATCGGCGTGTCGGCGGCGGCGTTGATCGCCTCCCCCTTGGAGCAGCCGCGCGTCTCGCGCCCGCCGGTATCGCTATTGGGCTCCGCCAGCCAGCAGCCCGCGTGGCTGGCATGGAGGGCCGGAAGGGGGATCGCCGCCATGACGCTCAGCGATGATGAATGCGGAACGAAAAGTAAACAGGAGCCGCGGCGCTAGACCCCGGCATTGCCCACCACGAAGCATGCCGCGGCCATCAGGAACCCCGCCATGCGGTTCGACCGGAAGCGGTGGAGCGGGTTGCCAGGGTCCGCGCCGTCGGCGGTCAGCACCTGCCAGGCGAGATGCAGCGCGACCGGCACCAGCGCGACGATCGCCACCCAGTCCTCGCGCAGCAGCCAGAAGGCGAGCGCCCACAGCGCCACCGCCCCGGCGTAGAACAGCGCGACGCCCGCGCGGACATGTTCGCCCATGCGCAGCGCGCTGGAGCGGATGCCGACCAGCGCGTCGTCCTCCCGGTCCTGCAGCGCATAGATCGTGTCGTAGCCGATGCACCAGCAGATCGCCCCGGCATAGAGCGCGGCGAGCACGTCCATCCGATCACCCCGCAACGCGACCCAGCCGACCAGCAAGCCCCAGGTGAAAACGAGGCCGAGCCACGCCTGCGGCCACCACGTGATCCGCTTCATGAAGGGATACGCTGCGACCAGCACCAGGCTGCCCAGCGCGACCAGCTGTGCCTGCCACCTGAGTTGCAGCAGCACCACCAGCCCGACCGCGGCGAGCACCGCCAGCCACGCCCACGCGGCCTTTTTCGACACGCGCCCGCTTGCGACCGGGCGGCTGGCAGTGCGCGCCACCTTCCGGTCGAGATCGGCGTCGACGATGTCGTTATAGACGCAACCCGCCCCGCGCATCGCGATCGCGCCCAGCAGCATCCATGCGAGCAGACCGATCTGCCACCCCGCCCCCGCCAGCCACACGCCCCAGGCGCACGGCCAGAACAGGAGCCACCAACCGATCGGGCGGTCGAACCGAGCCAGCTGCGCGAGATCGCGCGGGAATTGCGGCAGGCGCGCAACCATCCCACGATGCTCGCTATCGGGGACGACGGTGTCGGAAACTGAGGTATCGCTCATCGCCTTGCGCCCTACCGCGCGCCGTGCCACCTGCCTACCCATGCCCGCCACTCCCGCTTGGCCCCCGAAGAGCGCGCCGCGCCTGTTCGTGCCCGACGAAATCCGCGCGTTCGAGCCGGTCGCCATCGGCGAGACGGGCGCGCATTATCTCTCGCGCGTGATGCGGGTGAAGCCGGGCGACGTCGTGATACTGTGCGACGACATCAGCGGCGAATGGGCGACCAGCGTGGTCGCGGCGGAGAAGCGCAGCGTCACGCTGGAGCCGGTATCGAAGCTGCGCGGGCGCGAGGCGGTGCCGGACTTCTGGCTGTGCCCGGCGCTGCTCAAGAAGGACCGGTTCGATCTGGTGCTGGAAAAGGCGACCGAGCTGGGCGTCGCGGCGATCCACCCGATCGTGACCCGCCGCTGCGTGGCGGACAAGCTGAACCTCGATCGCGCCCGCACGGTCACCACCGAAGCGGCGGAGCAGTGCGCTCGCACCGCGCTGCCCGCGCTGGAGGAACCGGTGAAGCTCGACGCGCTGCTGGCCGACTGGCCCGCCGATCGCACGCTGTTCTTCGCCGACGAGGAAGGCGGCAAGCCCGCCGCCCGGGCCTTCGCCGCCTCGTCCGGTCCCGCGGCCCTGCTCACCGGGCCCGAAGGCGGCTTCGACGCTGCGGAGCGTGAGGCGGTCCGGGCACTGGCGCAGGCAGTGCCGATCTCGCTCGGCCCGCGAATCCTGCGGGGCGAAACCGCCACGCTCGCCGCGACGGCGCTCTGGATGGCGGTCGCGGGCGACTGGCGCGATTAATCCTTTTCAGCAACCCACCGGCGGCGTAACGCGCGGCGAATGAGCACGCGCGAGGACAGCAAAGCCGACGATCCCGTGATCGAATCCCGCGACCAGTTGGTCGCGCCGATGGCCAATGGCGAGAAGCCCCGCGAGCGATGGCGCATCGGCACCGAGCACGAAAAGCTGGTCTACAAGCGCGACGATTTCCACGCACCGAGCTACGACGAACCCGGCGGTATCCGCGATATCCTGTTGTCTATGCAGGATTTCGGCTGGCAACCGGTCGAGGAAGGCGGGAAGATCATCGCGCTGAAGGGCGAGGACGGGGCGATCAGCCTGGAGCCTGCGGGCCAGCTCGAACTCTCCGGCGCGCCGCTCGAAAACCTGCACCAGACCTGCAACGAGACGGGTCGCCATCTGGCGCAGGTGAAGGAAATCGGCGATCGCTGCGGCGTCGGCTTCCTGGGCCTGGGCATGTGGCCCGACAAGACCCGGGCCGAGCTGCCGATGATGCCCAAGGGGCGCTACGGTATCATGGCCCGGCACATGCCGCGCGTCGGCGATCTCGGCCTCGACATGATGCTGCGCACCTGCACCATCCAGGTCAATCTCGACTATGCGAGCGAGGCCGACATGGTGAAGAAGTTTCGCGTCGGGCTGGCGCTGCAACCGCTCGCCACCGCGCTGTTCGCGAACTCCCCCTTCAGCGAGGGCAAGCCAAACGGCTACCTGTCCTATCGCAGCCATATCTGGTCGGACACCGACCCCCACCGCACCGGCATGCTGCCCTTCGTGTTCGAAGAAGGCTTCGGCTACGAACGGTGGGTCGACTACATGCTCGACGTGCCGATGTATTTCGTCTTCCGCGACGGGAAATATATCGATGCCGCGGGCCTCAGCTTCCGCGACTTCCTCGACGGCAAGCTGTCCATCCTGCCCGGCGAGAAGCCGCGCGAGAGCGACTGGTGGGATCACCTTTCCACCGCCTTCCCCGAGGTTCGGCTGAAGAGCTTCCTCGAAATGCGCGGGGCAGATGGCGGACCGTGGAGCCGCATCTGCGCCCTGCCCGCGCTGTGGGTCGGCCTCCTCTACGATCAGACCGCGCTCGATGCGGCATGGGATCTGGTCAAGGACTGGTCGATGGAAGAGCGCGAGGCGCTGCGCGACGCGGTGCCCAAGCTGGCGCTCGATGCGCCCATTCCCGGCGGCGGCCGGTTGCAGGATCTGGCGAAGGACGCGCTGAAGATCGCGCGCGCCGGCCTGTCCGCGCGCGCGCGGTTGGGCGAAGGCGGCGACAACGAGACCGGGTTCCTCTCGACGCTCGACGAGATCGTCGAAAGCGGGAAGGTTCCGGCGCAACGGCTGCTCGACAAGTTCCACGGCGAGTGGAACGGCGACATCGAGCGGGTCTACAAATACAGCTTCTGAGCTATTCCGCGGGCTGGCCGAGCACCGGCCCGCGCGGGCGGATCATCCGGCGCAGCCGGGTCAACGGCGCGGTGATGAGGCCGTGCCGGTCCATTCACGCATGGTATTCGCGATACTTGGCGTCCTCGCCGTGCCTCTGCTCCGTTACCGGAACGCGGTGATGCGGCCGTTGTCGTCGAGGATGTAGAGCGTGCGGTTGGCGACCACCGGGGGCAAGCTGACCCGTGCCTTCAGGTTCGTCACCATCTGCGCCGCGCCTTCGCCGGCGCTGGCACGCCACAACTCGCCTTCGGAACTGACCACATAGAGCGAATTGTTGGCGAGCACCGGACCCATCCAGAAGATCGGGTCCTTCTTCTTTTCCTCGTTGCGATAGCGCGCCAGCTGCGTGATCCAGCGAATGCGGCCGGTCGAACGCTGGATCGCCAGCAGGCGCGCGTCGCTGGTCAGGGTGAAGATCCACTCGCCCGCGATCGCTGGGGTGGAAATGCCCGCCAGGTTCAGTTCCCATACGCGCTGGCCGGTCACCAGCTCGTAAGCCGCCATGCGGCCGCCCTGGCCCAGCGCATAGACGCGGCCATCGTCGATGATGGGATCGGCGTCGATATCGGTCAGCGAACCCACCTCGGTAGAGATCGAGGTGCGCGCCAGTGCATCGGACCACAGGACGCGGCCGTTCTCGTAACGATACGCGATCAGCTCGCCCGAGCTGTAGCCCGCGATGACGGTGCCCTGCCCGGCGGCCGGGCTGGCGACGCCGAAGACGCCCGCCTGGGTGGTGGCGCCCGATTCCTGCCACGTCACCTCGCCGGTGTTCGCGTCCAGCGCGAAGATCTGGTTGTCCTGCGTCATCACGAAGACGAGGTTGAAGGCGACCGTCGGAGAATCGCGCAGCGGCCCCGCCGGTTTCGCCCGCCACAATTGTTCGCCCGTGTCGGCGTTCAGCGCCACGACCTCGCCCACGCCGCTGGTGGCGTAAACCTTCCCGTTGGAGAAACTGACGCCGCCGCCGAACGCGGATTTGCGCTGGTCGGAGGGGACGTCCATCCGGTGCGACCAGACCTGACCGCCGCTCTGCGTGTCGAAGGCGGTGACCGTGCCGGTCGTATCGACCACGAACAGCTTGCCGTTGCCGATCACCGGTGCCGCGCCCAGGCGCGCCTTGTTGCTGCTGCCCGCGACCGATGCGGTCCAGGCCACCGACGGGGCATCGGCCAGTTCGAGGTGGCCCTCGTTCTTGTCCGCGCTGCCGCCCGCTTGGCTCCAGTCGGGGTTCAGATGCGGCGGCGGCAGGACGACCGAGACGCCTTGCAGCGCGGGATCGACCTTCGCCCCCGCCTCGATCCGCGACAGCACCGGCACCCGCTCGCCCAGAGTCGGCGTGCCCGCCTTGTCCCCGCCCTTGAACAGCGAACATCCGGCGAGCACCGCGCCAAGGGCGATGGGGAGCGCCAGCCGCGCAACGGGCCTGATCGATTTCATGCAATTCATCCTTACTGTTGCGGTGCCGCCGCGCCGGGGCCACCCGGGCCGCCGGGGGCCATGACGCCGGATTGCGCGATCGCCTCGTCCACGTCCTCGATCGCATCGACGCCCAGCACGCCGGCCATCTGGCGGGAGCGCGAGCGTAGCGAATCGGGCACCTCCTTGTCCTTCGAAATGCGCGCGAACAGCTTGCCCGCCTCGGCGCGGTTGCCCTGTTGGAGATAGGCCATCGCGAGCATCTCGCCCGCGCTGCCGAAGAAGGCGTTGCCGGGCACCGCCAGCGGCTTCAGCCGCGCGATCACGGTTCCGGGTTGCAGCGTGTCGAACTGCACCGCGACGCTGCGGATGGTGGCGAGATCGCGCATCGCCTGCGGCGCGTCGGCATTGTCGGCGATCTGGTCGAACAGCTTCGCCGCCTTCGCCGGATCGTTCTGCTCCGCCGCGATGCCTGCCTGTAGCATCCGGCCCACCGATGCGGGGCCAGCCCCTTCTTCGGTGACGAGCGGGTCGAGATTCTTCGCGGCGGTATCGAGATTGCCCGCCTGCAACTGGTCGAGCGCCAGCGTCATCTGTTCGGAATTGTGTTCCCGGTCCACCGATTGCCGGTGTTGCCAGAACAGGTAGCCGCCGAAGGCGACTAGGCCGATGACGATCGCCGCGATCAGCGGTATGCCATACCGCTTGCCGAAATTGGCATACTGGTCCTGCCGCACGGCGTCGTCGACCTCGCGCATCAGCGCGTCGCCCTGCGCCGCCTGCGCTTGCGCCCGCTTGTCGGCGTCGGTCTTGTTGCGATCGGGTCTGAGAGCCACTCGCTGTCCGTCTTTCTTCGGTTTGGGGGAATGCGCGGCGTCTTTAAAGCATGGTGGCGGCAATTCAATAGACCGCGCGGTGAACGCCGGGTGAAGGAAGGTTCAGAGCTCCACCCCCATCGCGCTGCCGTAAAGGCGGCGATAGGCGTCGATCATCACCTTCTCGTCGAATTGCTTCTGAGCGCGCTCGCGATTGGCGGCACCGATCGACTTGCGCAGCGCAGGGTCCCGCGCCAGCGCCGACAGAGCCCCGACCAGCGCGGGCTCGTCCCCGGCAGGTGCGATGTAGGGTGCATTCGCATCGGCCACCATCACGGGAATATCCCCCACCGCCGGGGCCGCGACCGGCACGCCCGCCGCCATCGCCTCGACCACGGACAGAGGAAACTGCTCGGTGTCCGATGAAAGCGCGAAGATGTCGAACAGGCCGACATACTTCTCCGCCTCGGGGACGAAGCCGGGCATGTGCAGGCGATGGCCGATGTCGAGCCGCTCCGCCTCGGCACGGATCGCGTTCTTCTCCGGCCCGTCCCCGACGATCACCAACTGCCAGGTGTCGGGCAGCGCGGCGAAGGCCCGCACCAGCAGGGGCAGGTTCTTGACCGGGCGCAGCCCCGCCATGGTGCCGACCCAGAATTCGCCATCGCGCTTGATCACGCCGGGCAAGGCATCGGCGCGCGGGCGCTTCGCGAAGGCACGGGCCGGCACGCCATTGGGGATATGCTTCACCCGCCCCATCGGCTGGTCCCACCGCTCCAGCGCGATCCCTTCCAGCACTTCGGACGCAACCACCAGTCCGCTGGTCTTCCCCAGAGCCAGCTTGCGATAGATGTTGCGCCGCGTTTTCAGGCGCTTGCGCTCGTCTTCGTTGAAACCGTCTTCATGATGGATCAGCGGGGGCAGACCCAGCCGGTCGTGAAACAGCGTGTGGGCCATCGGCCCGTCCATCGCGCCCCAGTTGTAGGTCAGCACGAGGTCGAAGGATTTCATCTCCTCCGCGATCGCCCACAGTCGCCCGGGCATTGGCGCGCCTTGCAACGAAGGGAAATCGTCCGGAAAATCGACCTTGATCTCGCGCGCGATATGCCCGGCAGCGTCCAGTTCGCCCGGCACCCCGGATACGATGGTGTGCCGCAGCTTCGGGCCGAAGGCGTTGATCAGGCGGACGCTGCGCAGCTCCTTCTCCCCGGCGGCGAAGGAGGAATGAAGATGCAGCACGCGCGGCAGGCTGGGCACGGAGGGCGGCCTCATGGAACCTGCGCCACCCACGGGTCGATTGCGGCGCGCGCCTCCGCCTCGTCGAGCAGCGGCGCATGCCCGACATCGGGCACCGTCACTACGTCCAGCCGGGGGTTGCGCCGGGCCATCGCCGCCGCGGTATCGGCGGAAAGCAGGTTCGAGAGCCCGCCGCGCACCAACAAAAGCGGGATATCGCCCAGTGCGTCGAACGCTGGCCACAGGTCGGGCTGGTCACCCTCCGCCTCGTTCGTATCGCGAAACGGCTCGGCGATCGCCATGTCGTAATCGTAGCTGATGCGGCCGTTCTGCAGCAGGACCATGGTCCGCTTGGCCATCGCCAGCCAGTCCTCGGTCTCGAACGTCGGATGCGATCCGCCGTGCAGCTCGCGCAGCGCACGCGCCGCGTGCATCCAGGTGGGAAAGCTGCGCCCCTGCCCGACATAGCCCCGGATCGCCTCCAGCCCCGCAGGCTCCAGCTCGGGCCCGATGTCGTTCAGCACCGCGCCCGCCATCAGGCCCGGATTGCGCTGGGCCAAGAACATGGTGACGAGGCCGCCGAGCGACGTGCCGATTGCGGCGACGCGGTCGATCCCCTGCGCTTCCAGCAATTGCTCGACATCCTGCGTGTAGCGCAGCGGCTGGTAGCTCCCCGCATCTTCGGCATAGGCGCTGGTCCCGCGCCCCCGGAAATCCGGCACGATGACCCGGCGTCCCCCGGCCAGATCGTCGGCAAGCCCGGCGAAGTCGCGCGCGTTGCGGGTGAGGCCGTGCAGGCACAGGACGGGAACCTTGCCTTCGTCCCCCGGATAATCGCGATAATGCAGCTTCAGCCCGTCGTCGCTCGTCCAGAAGCGATCGGCATAGGGGTGGTCCATCGCGTTGTCGTGCCCTTCGCTTGCGCGGATCGTCGCTTGCGCCGATGGGCGCCCGTCTCCACTATCGCGCGATGCGCTTCGATCCGCAACCCGCGAGCTATCGCCCCGATCCCGCCATCCTTCCCCTGGCACCGTGGCTGGGCGATCCCGTCGAGGCTGCGACCTTCCCGCGTCACGATCTGCGGTTTCGCAACGACCGCTGGGCACGGGCGGTCGGGCTGGCGGAGCTGTCGGACGCGGCATGGGTAGACCATTTCGGGCGGTTCGCGCCGCTGTCCGACAATCTCCCCCAGCCGCTGGCCCTGCGCTATCACGGCCATCAGTTCCGCGTGTACAACCCGGAAATCGGGGATGGGCGCGGCTTCCTCTTCGCGCAGCTGCGCGACGGGGACGACCGGCTGCTCGACCTGGGCACCAAAGGTTCGGGCCGCACGCCGTGGAGCCGCACCGCCGACGGTAGGTTGACCCTGAAGGGTGCGGTGCGCGAAATCCTGGCGACCGAAATGCTGGAGGCGCTGGGCGTATATACCTCCAAGACGTTCAGCGTGGTCGAGACGGGCGAGGAACTGGTGCGCGGCGACGAACCGTCGCCTACCCGGTCCGCCGTAATGACCCGCCTCAGCCATGGCCATATCCGCATCGGCACCTTCCAGCGCCTGCTGGTGCTGGAAGAACGCGATCACACCCAGCGGCTGGTGGATTACTGCCTCGAGCATTTTCCCGGCCCTACCCCGCCCGAAGACGCGCCCGATCGTGACAATCCGGCGGTGCGGCTGCTGCACCAAGTGGTGGAGCGGCTCGCCGATCTGGCCGCCTCGTGGATGGTCGCCGGCTTCGTCCACGGCGTGCTCAACACCGACAACATGAATATCTCGGGCGAGAGTTTCGATTACGGGCCGTGGCGCTTCCTCCCGAAATGGGAGCCCGGCTTCACCGCCGCCTATTTCGACCAGCAGGGGCTGTACGCCTTCGCCCGCCAGCCGGAGGCGGTGCAGTGGAACCTCGGCCAGCTCGCCATCGCGCTGCGCCCGCTTTGCGACGCGAAGCCGCTGGTCGCGGCGCTGGATCGATTCGGTCCGCTCTACACTGCCGCCCTGGCGAAGCGGTGGTGCTGGCGACTGGGCGTGGCACCGCGCGGCGAAGATGCGGACGCGCGTCTCGTTTCCGCGTGCGAGCGCGCCATGCGCGAGGATGGATCGCAGCCCGACGCCTTCTTCCATCGCCATCGCGGCGGGCGCAACGCCAACGATGAACTGGCGGAAGCTTTGCAAGGCTACGCCGCAGTCGAGGACGAGGCCGAATACTGGTCCGACGACAGGCCGGAGACGATGGTGATCGAGGAAGTCGAACGGATCTGGGCAGCCATCGACCGCCACGACGACTGGACCGCGCTGACCGGCAAGATCGCCGCGATCCGGCGGATGGGCGCGGCACATGGCGAGCCGCCGGTGCCCGTCGGTCACATCAGGCGGGATCGCACATGACCCCTCTGCCGTTGGGCTATTTTGACGCGGGTGAAGTTCCCGCTAGAAGCACCATCTCGGTCGCTCGGACCGGGCAAATCGGCAGGATGTGAGAGAAGGGCGGACCGCGAGTGTCGGACAACACGATCGTTTCCTTTAACCCGGCGACCGGAGAGGAATTGTGGCGTAGCGCCCCTGGGGACGTCGAAGGCGCGGTGGCGAGCGCGCGCGCGGCATGGCCCGGCTGGGCGTCCAAGCCGCTGGCCAACCGGATCGAGTTCATGCGCCGCTTCGTCAACGAAGTCCGCGCCGCCGGCGACGATTTCGCGAAGCTGATCGCCCGCGAGACGGGCAAGCCGCTGTGGGAAGCCCGTACCGAGGTGGACGCGGTGATGGGCAAGGTCGAAGTGTCGATCTCGGCCTATGCCGATCGCACTTCGCAGCGCAAATTCGACTCCGCGCTCAACGGAACCGCCGCCGTGCGCCACAAGCCGCATGGCGTGATGGTGGTGCTGGGCCCTTACAACTTCCCTGCGCACCTGCCCAACGGCCATATCGTGCCCGCCCTGATCGCGGGCAATTGCGTGATCTTCAAGCCGAGCGAGAAGACCCCGGCGGTGGGCGAGATGCTGGTCCGGCTGATGCACCGCGCAGGCGTGCCGGAGGACGTCGTGCAGGTGTTGCATGGCGGCCCGGCAGAGGGGCAGGCGCTGGTCGCGCATGACGATGTGGACGGCATCCTGTTCACCGGGAGCGCGCAGGCGGGCATCGCGATCAATCGCAAGCTGGCGACCAATCCGGGCAAGATCGTCGCCCTGGAGATGGGCGGCAACAATCCCATCGTCGTCACCGACACCCCGCTGGTGCCGGATGCGGTGGCGCTGATAATCAAGTCCGCCTTCACCACCGCCGGGCAGCGCTGCACCGCGGCACGGCGGCTGATCGTCGTCGACAGCATGTACGAGAAGCTGATCGAGGCGTTGCAGGCGGCGACCGACCGGCTGATCGTGGGCGAACCCTTCGCCGAACCGCAGCCGTTCATGGGCTGCGTGATCGACAACCGGGTGGCGGACCAGCTGGTCGAGAGCTTCCTTTTCCTTCTTTCCAATGGCGGCCGGGCGATCCGGCACATGGTCCGGCCAGACGATGCGCTGCCGTTCCTGAAGCCGGCGATCATCGACACCACGGCGGTGGAGGACCGGCCCGACGTGGAGCTGTTCGGCCCGCTGCTGCAAGTCATCCGCGTGCCCGATCTCGATGCGGCAATCGCGGAGGCCAACAACACCCGCTTCGGGCTTTCGGCCTCCCTGGTGGGCGGCAGTCCGGAGGATTACAATCGCTTCTGGGCCAGCATCCGCGCGGGCATCGTCAACTGGAACCAGCCGACCAACGGCGCGTCGTCCAAGGCACCGTTCGGCGGTATCGGCCTGTCCGGCAATCACCGCCCGGCGGCCTATTACGCGGCGGATTACTGCGCCTATCCGGTCGCGAGCAGCGAGATGGAGCAGCCGCGCGCCTCGCTCGGCGTGGGTTTTCGCGACAGCTAGTCGCGGAGCGGTGCCGAGGCGCTATCGAACCCGCCGACGATCAGCTCGCCGCGGATAATGCCCCCCGAATCGGTCCACGCGAACAGGGCAGCGATGCGATTCGCTTTCCGGCCGAGCAGGACCATTAATGCTGCGAACAGGAGCGGGGCGAAGCGCATCGGCCCGCCAGTACCCGCCGAGAGAGAAGATTTCGATGCCACCCAAAGGTTTGGAGGTGCCCCCGTTCCCGAAGGATACGAGGACACCTCCCGCGGCTTGGTGGGGTACCGCGCCACGTCCCCGCCGAGACGGGACCGCAGATGGGCGACCGGCGAATCGCACAAGCGACCGCCCGCCGTTGATGTTCATGTATATGGGCACCTTCCTTAACGAAGTTCGATTAACCCGTTCATATTTCATTCGCTTGCGCGGACAATTGCGCTTGCCTAGGGCGCGGCGATGAACGGCGAGGAAAACACCCCCACTCCCTCCGGCCTTCCGGCCGCCTTGGGGGCCTATATCATATGGGGTTTCCTGCCGCTCTACCTGATCCTGGTGAAGAGCGTCCCGCCGTTCGAGTTCGTCGCGTGGCGCATCGTCTGGACCCTCCCGATCTGCCTCGCCATTGTCGCGTTCCGCCGCCAGGGGCCGGACGTGCGCGCCGCGATGGGGGACGGCCGGGTCATCCGCATGTTGCTGGCCAGCGCGACGCTGATTGCGATCAACTGGGGCACCTATGTCTGGGCGATCCAGATCGGGCACGTCTATGCCGCTAGCCTGGGCTATTACATCAATCCGCTGGTCAACGTCCTGCTGGGCACGCTGCTGCTGAAGGAACGGCTGAGCCGCCTGCAATGGATTGCCGTCGCAATCGCCGGATGCGGCGTCGCGATCCTCGCGGCGGGGGCGATCACCACGCTGTGGGTCAGCCTCACGCTCGCCTTCAGCTTCGGCACCTATGGCCTGATCCGCAAGCGGGTGGAGGTCGGCTCCCTGCCCGGCCTGACCATAGAGAGCGCGCTGCTGCTGATCCCCGCCGTCGGCGTCACGCTGTTCTACGGCCTCGGGCCGCAGGGATCGAGCTTCCTGCGCACGCCCGCGCTCAGCCTGTCGATCATTCTCGGCGGGTTCCTGACCGCGATCCCGCTGCTGATGTTCGCGATCGCGGCGCGGCGGATGAGCTATTCGACGCTCGGCTTCATCCAGTTCCTTGCCCCCACGATCGTCTTCATCCTAGGCCTCACCGTCTTTCACGAGGAGCTGCACCCGGCGCAGGCCGCCAGCTTCGGCCTGATCTGGGTCGCGCTGGCGCTGTTCGTGTGGGACATGTGGGCGCGCGGACGCCGGGCTAGGCCAGCCGCCACCCGAGCGTAGCGCCCGCGTGGAAGGGGACGAGAGCCTCCCCGCCCGCCTCGATCGTGTCGGGTACGGTGGTTGCCACCCGCTTCAGCGTGACAGTGCCTTCGTTCAGCGGCAGGCCGTAGAAGCGCGGCCCGTGCTCGCTGGCGAAGCCTTCCAGCCGATCAAGTGCGCCCTCCTCTTCGAACACGGCGGCGTAGCTTTCGAGCGCGAAGGGCGCGTTGAAGATACCCGCGCACCCGCAGGCGCTTTCCTTCGCATGGCGGGCATGCGGGGCGCTGTCGGTGCCGAGGAACATCTTCGGAGAGCCCGAGGTCGCCGCCTTGCGCAGCGCCAGCCGATGCGTCTCGCGCTTCGCCACCGGCAGACAGTAATTGTGCGGCTGGATACCGCCCACCAGCATCGCGTTGCGATTGATGTGGAGATGCTGCGGCGTGATCGTCGCAGCCACGCTCTCACCCGCACCCATCACGAAATCGACCGCGTCCGACGTGGTTATGTGTTCGAACACGATCTTCAGTTCGGGCAGCCGCGCGTGGAGCGGCGCAAGCACGCGCTCGATGAACACCGCCTCCCGGTCGAACACGTCGATCTCGCCATCGGTCACCTCGCCGTGAACGCACAACACCATGCCGATCGCAGCCATCCGCTCGAACACCGGTTCCAGATGCGCGATGTCCGTCACCCCGTGGGCGGAGTTCGTCGTGGCGTTGGCGGGATAGAGCTTCGCCGCGGTGAATACTCCCTCGGCGTGGCCCGCCGCCAGTTCGCCTGCGTCGGTCGCGTCGGTGAGGTAGCACGTCATCAGCGGCGTGAAGTCGCTGTCGGCGGGCAGCGCGGCCATGATCCGGTCGCGATAGGCGGCTGCCTGCGCCGCAGTGGTGACCGGCGGGGCGAGATTGGGCATCACGATCGCCCGGGCGAACTGGCGCGCGGTATATTCGGCCACGCCGCGCAGCATGTCGCCGTCGCGCAAATGGACGTGCCAGTCGTCGGGGCGGCGGATCGTCAGGCTGTTCGAATCGGACATGCTAATCCTACACGATGGAACACATGGAACAGTGTCCTGGGGCGAGAAAACAGGGCAAGCGCGCGCCGGTCCGATCGCATGGGAACGGTGTCGTCTGCTGGGCTGGACCGGCGCGAAACATGGCCGCCCCCATGGCACAAACGGCGCGGGTAGGACAGGCGGCGCGCGGTCCGGGCTTGATTTGCGGCGCGGATACGCCAGCTTGATCATCATGCCTGCAAGCCATTTGTCGCATCGCACCGTGGTCCGCGTTTCCCCGCAGGAGGATGGCGAGGACGTCGTCGGCTTCCTCCAGGGCCTGCTGACCAACGATCTGTCGGGCGCGTTGCCCGTATATGCCGGGCTGCTGAGCGCGCAGGGCAAGACGATGTTCGACATGATCGTGTGGCCGGGAAAGCCGGGCGAACTGCTGCTCGATTGCGAGGCGGACCAGGCGGACGAGCTGGTCAAACGCCTGTCGCTCTATCGCCTGCGCCGCAAGATCGCGATCGCCCGCGACGACGGAGTGGGGGTCCACTGGCAGAAGCAGCTCGGCGATGGCGGCGCGCCCGACCCGCGACTGGGCGATCTGGGCGAACGCTGGCTGTCCCCCATCACCGGCGAGGAGCAGGCGGCGGACGAGGAATGGCGCGCGCATCGCCTGTCGCTGGGCGTGCCGGAGGGGCAAGCCGAACTCGGCGACATCCTGTGGCTGGAGACGAATGCCGTCGAACTGCACGGCGTGAGTTTCGCGAAGGGCTGCTATATCGGGCAGGAAAATACCGCGCGGATGAACTGGCGGCAGAAGGTCAACCGGCGGCTCGTCGTCGTGCCCTCGGGCTCGGTCGAGGAGAAGCGGGTCAAGGCCGATTATCCCGACCTGCAATTGGCCGTCGCCCATCTGCGCGTGGACGATATCCCGCGCGAGCATGTCCCTGCCTGGATGACGCTGGAAGCGCCCGGAGGCTAGCGCTCGGTTTCCAGCTTCGCCTGCTCCAGCGAGGCGGTGACGAAGCTTTCGGCCAGATCGCGCGCGGTGCCCTCCGGCAGTTTGAGCGAGCGGGCAAGCGGTTCGCCCAGCAGCGAATGGCCCAGCGACAGCAGCACCACCGCAAGCGTTGCCGCGCGCGCGGCCTGCGACCCGCCATCCGCGCTGCCGGTCGGCTCCACCCGGTCCACCAGCGCGTGGATCGTCTCGACGAAGGGCTCGATCGCATCCTCGTGCCCGGTCGCAAGCATCCAGCTGACCAGCGCGCCCCCGCCCTCCCGGTCGAAAGCGTCGAAGGCTAGGTCGACGATCTCGCGCGGGGAGCCGATCCCGGCGCGGCTGGCATGTACCGCCTCTGCGATACTCTCGCACACGGTCGCGGCGAGATGTTGCGCCAGCGCCCGCTGCAGACCCGCCGCCGAGCCGAAATGGTGCAGCAGATTGGCATGCGTGCGCCCGACCCGCGCGCCCACCGCCTTCAATGTGACAGCTTGCGGCCCCGCCTCGATCAATAGGCTGCGCGCCGCCTCCAGCGCGGTCGCGCGCGATTCCTCGGGCGTCAGGCGTTTGCGGTTTCTCATGGGGCGCGGTGGTAGTGCGACGAACGAACGCTCGCAAGCGGCGCGCCGTGCGGATGCTGCTTCACCCTATTGACATTAATGTAAGTAAGGGTTAGCTACATGGAAAC
Organism: Erythrobacter sp. LQ02-29; assembly: GCF_022576075.2. NCBI lineage: Bacteria > Pseudomonadati > Pseudomonadota > Alphaproteobacteria > Sphingomonadales > Erythrobacteraceae > Erythrobacter > Erythrobacter sp. LQ02-29. The sequence goes on from NZ_JANCNT010000001.1 coordinate 2,765,578, forward strand.
GGAAAAGGGTTTTCGAACCATGAACGCACAGACACACGATTTTGCCACAGACCACACGATCACCGTTCGCGACGAGCGGTTCAATCGCGAAAGCAAGCCTTCGCGCTGGTGGGCCGGCGAACCGTTCGGCACCACCTGGCACAACGCGCTGTCGGGCACTTTCCCGCGCGGCGAGGCCTTCTTCATCGAGTCGGTGAAGGGGTTTCGCGAAGGGGCCGATCCCCAGCTGGCAGCCGAGATCCGCGCTTTCGTGAAGCAGGAAATCAACCACACGCGCGAACACGTCGCCTTCAACCGCCTCGCGGCCGATTCCGGTTACGACATGGCGCGCATCGATCAACGAACGGGCGAACTGCTGGCCCTGACCAAGGGTCGCCCCGCCATCGCCAACCTCGCCGTCACCATGGCGCTGGAACACTACACGGCGATGATGGCGCACGAATTCCTCGCCAACCCGCAGCATTTCGCGGACTCCGACGAAGAGGTGCGCGCCATGTGGCAATGGCACGCGGTCGAGGAAATCGAGCACAAGGGCGTGGCGTTCGACACCTGGAACCACGCAACGCGCGACTGGAGCGGCTGGCGCCGTTGGCGCGTGCGGTCGCTGGTGATGCTGATGGTCACCGGTCGCTTCTTCAAGAACCGCTGGATCGACACGATGGACCTGCTGGCGCAGGACGGCATCACCGGATGGCGGGCCAAGAGCGGCCTGCTGAAATACCTGCTGGTCAAGCCCGGCGTGATCCGGCGGATTTTCCCGGCCTGGCTCGCTTATTTCAAACCAGGGTTCCACCCGTGGGATCACGACGATCGCGCGCTGATCGGGAAGTACGAAGGCGACTACGAAGCCGCGTTAATGCCGGCGGAGTAACACCCCGCCGGCTTTTGTCTCAGGCGGCGGCCCGCATCTGGACGGTCGGGTCGCCGTCTTCATCCGCGCCGATCGGAGAAAGCTCGATGGCGTAGCGACGCGTCGGCACCCTGCGCCCCCGCGCGAGGCAGGCGGTATTGCCGAGCTCGCCCGTACGCCGGAAGCCGGCTTTCTCCAGCACCCGTCCCGAGGCGGGGTTATCCAGGAAATGCGCCGCAACGATGCGCCGGTGGCCGAGCATCTGCGCCACCTGGAGCACGCCGCGCGCGGCCTCGGGGGCGTAACCCTTCCCCCAATGCCGCTGCGCGATCCAGTAGCCCAGTTGCACCTCGCCCGTATCGGGTTCGATGCCGAGGCCGCACCCGCCGATCAGCCCTTCGCCCGGCAATTGGACGACGAACCCAGGTACGCGCATGGCGAAGCGGCGCGCATCCTCCCCGCGATAGGGCCATGGCGCAGTCGACAGATTGCGAACGATGGATTCGTTCGCAATCGCTGCGTGAAGCGCCTGCCAGTCTTCGGGAAATGTCGGCCGCAGGAACAGCCTGCTCGTCCGGTGGAACATCGCTCGTACTCCCTCGTGCGCGCACCGGGCTCCTATTCCGGCGGCGTTACCTCGTGATGGCTTGCGTGTTGCAAGCCGGTGAAACAGAGGGAGAAACGACAAGAGGGAGACGGGTCGGCCCCATCTCCCTCTTCGTCTGCCGGTGCATCAGCCCGGCTGGGACCGTCCCGTCTGGACGATCCCGTTAGCGAACCGTCCGGTTATTCCGCGGCTTCCGCCTGCATGTCGACCGATACGAATTTGCGGCCGAGCTTGCCCGAATGGAATCGGACGATGCCGTCGGTCAGCGCGAACAGCGTGTGGTCCTTGCCCATCCCGACATTGCTGCCCGGATAGAACTTCGTCCCGCGCTGGCGCACGATAATGTTGCCGGCAACCACGTCCTGGCTGCCGAACTTCTTCACGCCGAGGCGACGGCCGGCTGAGTCGCGACCGTTGCGGGAGGAGCCGCCTGCTTTTTTATGTGCCATGGTTGCTGCTCCTTACTTCTCGTCGGTGGCCGGCTTGGCGGCCTTCTTCGGCGCGGCCTTCTTGGCAGGCGCCTTGTCGTCTGCGGCCTTGGCCGGGGCGGCGTCCTTCTTGGGCGCGGCCTTCGTTGCCTTGGGCGCGGCCTTCTCTTCCGAAGTGTCCTTCGTCGGAGCGGCCTTGGTCTCGGCCTTCGGAGCCGCGTCCTGCTTCGCCGCGGCCTTCTTCTCCGCCTTCGAATCGCCGACCGCGGTGATGCGCAGCAGCGTCATCTGTTGGCGGTGGCCGTTCTTGCGGCGATAGTTGTGGCGACGCCGCTTCTTGAAGACGATGACCTTCTCGGACTTCGCCTGCGCGATGATTTCGGCGGACACGGTCACCTTGCCGGCTTCCGACATCTGCTCGCCGTCGCCGGCCAGCAGGACATCGCCCAGCGTAACGGTGTCGCCGGCTTCGCCAGCGAGCTTCTCGACCGCGATCTTGTCTCCGGCGGCAACCCGGTATTGCTTGCCGCCTGTGCGCACTACTGCGAACATGGGTTTCAACTTCCAATCGTATTGCTGTGCCGATCCCGCTCTTCGGAAACGGCGCGGCCGGGGGCCAGCCACAGGCAGGCACCCCGAAAGATGGGTGCCGTTAAGGGAAGCATCGGCCGAAGTCAACGCCTGCGGCGGATCTGCCGGACAAAAATCCGCCACCGCGCACCGCTCCCGACTGGCACCCGCGCGCCTGCATGATATGGGGAGGCACGATGATCCGCAAGTTCGCTACCTCCCTGAGCCTCGCCCTCATACTGTCCGCCTGCGCCTCCAGTGGCGATTTCCCCTCGCTGGCGATTCGCGATGCGGAGCGGGCGGAGGGGCAATTCGCGGCGCCTGAACCCGCGCCACCGCCGCCGCTGCCCGCACCGCTCAGCGCCGACATGACGCAGCGGCTGGCGCAGATCGTCGACCAGGCGCAGGCGGCGCATACCGATTTCACGAAAGCGCTCCCCGCTGCCAAGCGACGCATCGCAGCGGGGCTGCGCGCCGCCAATGGCACCGATGCGCGCGGTGACGCGCTGGTCGCGCTCGCGGACCTCGAATCGATTCGCACCCGCACCGCGGTGCCGCTGGCCGATATCGACATCCTCTACACCGACGAGGCCGTGCGCGGCGATTTGCGCGATGCAGTGGTCGAGGCGCGCGCGACCGTCACCGACCTGATTGCGCAGGAAGATGCGGCGCTGGCGAAGCTTTCGGGCGGGGGCGCCTGATGCCCGATTGCATACACTGCCCCGTCCGCGAAAGCGCCGCCTGCGCGGTGCTGGAAGAGGACGAACGCGAGGCCCTGGCGCGCAGCGGCCGCAACCTGACCGCGCAGCGCGGCGAGACGGTCTTCGCTGCCGGGGACGAGAACACCGCCTGTGCCACGCTGGTGTCAGGCGCGCTGAAGGTTCGCTCCGTCGATCCCGAAGGGCGCGAACGAATCCTCGCACTGATCCACCCCGCGGGGTTCGTGGGCGAGATGTTCGCGCCCTTCGCCAGCCACGACATCGTCGCACTGACCGAAAGCAGGCTTTGCGTGTTCGGGCGCGGCGCGATGGAGCGCGCGATCGAAGACCACCCCGCCCTCGCCCGCGCATTGCTGCGCCGCTCGCAAGCCGCGCTGCACGAAAGTCGCAGCCTGCTGGAAATGACGGCCCAAGGCCGGGCGGAGGCCCGTCTGGCCGCGCTGCTGCTGGATTTCGCCGCCGCAGCGAGTCATTCGCCCTGTCACGGGACGGAGCGGTTCGACCTCCCCCTGTCGCGCGGGGACATCGCCAATTTGCTGGGCCTGACGATCGAGACGGTCAGCCGAAAGATCGGCGCGTTCGAAAGCGAGGGGTCGATCCGGCGCGAAGGGCGGCGCGGGATCGAACTGCTCGACCCCGCGCAACTTGCCGAGATAGCCGGGCGTTAGACCAACGCGGCGATCGTCACCACGGTCAGCCCCCAGGCCACGATCAGCACCGGCAGGATCAGCATCTGGATCGTCGCGTCGCGTGCCTTCAGCCGCCCCGTGGCGGTCATGATCCCGCGATCGCCGAACTGGCGCCAACGCAGGGCGGGCGTGCGGCTCTCGTCCGGCGCGAGGCGGGTCCAGATGGTCGGAACCGCGAACCCGGCGACGATAAACAGGGCGAAGATCGCCATCGGGATCGCCAGTTGCGGGCTCGCGAAACCGGTCGCCATCACGCCGAGGAACCCGAGATAGAGCCCCACCGTCGCCATGTAGAGGCGGCGCGGCAGTTCGAAGCTGCGATCGACCACCGTCGGCGCGTGCGGCGGCGCGACGATTTGCGCGTTACCCTGCAGAAGCTGCTGTTCGATCCGTTTCGACATGACCTGTTCTCCTTTGTCCGGAGACGGTTATGCCGCGCCTGTCCCGCGCCGTGTTTGATCCCGATCAAATCCGTTCAGGAATTATCCCAGCGGGCGCGATCGGCATGGTCGGCATCGCGCGGTTCGATCCAGTGCCAGCCGCCCTCCTCGCCCGAGCCGCGCCGCTCGCGCTTCCAGAACCATGCCGCGCCTTTCAGATGGTCCATCGCGAAATCGACCGCCTCGAACGCACCGCGGCGATGCCGCGCGGCGGCGGCGACCAGCACGATCGCTTCGCCCGGCCGCATCATGCCGACGCGGTGCCAGGCGAGTAGGCCGTCGAGCGAGAACCGCTCCAGCGCCTGCGCCGCGAGATCCTGCATGCCTGCCAATGTCAGCGGCTCGTAATGCGTGAGCTCGAGCGCCTTCACATCCTCGCCGGGTCGCACCTTGCCGACGAAGCTGGCGACGCCGCCTGCGTCCGGGTGCGCGGCGGTGAAGCCCGCCAGCGCTTCCCCGACCGACAGCCCCTTCTTCAGCACGCGCACATCGGCGGGGGTGGCGATAGAGAGCCTAGCCACCGGAGACCGGCGGCAGCAACGCGACCTCGTCGCCGTCCTGCGCGTTCAGCTGCGTCTTGTCGGAAAGTACGCGCCCGGCGCAGGCGACGTTGACGCGGTCGTCGCGCAATTGCCCGGCGATCTCTGGACCGACCATCGCGAGCAGCCGCTCCCAGTCTAGCGGCGCGTCGACCTGCCGCTCGGGCTCCCTTGCCAGGTCGCGCAAGGGACCGAGGAACACCACAGTCACCGCCATCTCAGCCGCCGGTCACCGACATGTGGCGATCTAGCGTAGGCGCTTCGCCTTCGCCGATACGGAAATCGTGCCGCTCCGGCTTGATCGCCATCGCGGTGTCGAGCGCATCGGCCAGCCGCGTCTGCGGATCGTCGGAGCGCAGCGCCGCACGCAGGTCGACTCGTTCCCCGCCGCCGAGGCAGGGGAACAGCTGCCCGGTCGCGGTCACGCGGATGCGGTTGCATCCGGCGCAGAAATTGTTCGAGAGAGGGGTGATGAGCCCAATCCGCCCGCCGGTCTCCGCCACCTCGAAATAGCGCGAGGGTCCGCCGGTGGTGTGGCTGGACGGGGTCAGCGTGAACCGCTCCGCCAGCCGATCCTCCACCGCAGCGAGCGGCAGGTAATGGTCGACCCGGTTCTCATCCACCTCGCCCAGCGGCATTGTCTCGATCAGGGTGACGTCGTGCCCCTCTCCGTGTGCCCACGCGACGATGTCGGGAATTTCCGCGTCGTTCACGCCCTTCATGGCGACGGTGTTGAGTTTCACTTTCAGGCCCGCCGCCTTGGCCGCGGCGATCCCGCCCAGCACCTGCGCCAGCGCGTCGCGGCGCGACAGCCGCTGGAACGTCTCGCGGTCGAGCGTGTCGAGCGAAATGTTGATCCGCCGCACCCCGCCATCGGCCAGCAACTGCGCCTTGTCGGCCAGCTGGGTCGCGTTGGTGGTGAGCGTCACCTCGTCCAGCTCCGCCCCGACATGACGGCCCAGCGCGCGGACGAGATCGGTCACGTCGCGCCGCACCAGCGGCTCGCCGCCGGTCAGGCGGATCTTGCGCACGCCGCGTTCCATGAAACCGCGCGCCAGATCGTAGCATTCCTCCAGGCTGAGGATGTCCTTGCGCGGCAGGAACTGCATGCGTTCAGGCATGCAATAGGTGCAGCGCAAATCGCACCGGTCGGTCACCGACAGACGCAGATAGGTGATGCGGCGGCCGAAGGTGTCGATCAGGGGTGCGGGTTCAGCCATTCAGACCAGATGGGTTGCCCGCCCCGAAGCCGTCAAGCTCGAGATACTGCCCGGTGATGCCCGGCGCGTCGGCGAGGAAGGCACAGGCGGCATCGATCGCGGCGGGATCATCGCCCGCGACGATGTTCACCCGCGTATCGGGATAAGCGCGGGCGAGATCGCGCGCGGCGGCACGGCGCCAGTCGGCATGATCGAAGGGAGCGGGAGCGAGCACTATGGTGAGAGCGCCCGCCCCGCCGCTTAGTTCCGCGCGAGCCTTCGCGGCCCATTCGCCATGGAACCGGGCCGCGGCATCGAGCGCGTGTTCGCCCAGCATGCCGACCTGCATGACCACGGCGTCCGCCATATCAACGCCGCTCGCGCGTCAGGGTAATGCCGATCTTCTCGTTCGCGGTGGCGATGGCGAGTTTGACGATTTTCACCGTAACCGCCTTCACCCGCTGGTCCTGCAGCAGCAGCGTCTCGCAGATATGATCCGCCACCGCTTCGATCAGCTTGAAATGCACGCCCTCAGGCAGCGCCCCGGTCGCGGCGAATTTCAGATCCATGTAGTTCTTGCTGTCCGCCAGCGGAGTGTCGGGATCGTAGCGATCCGCTACCTTGTAATCGACCGCGATGGAGATGCGCAGCGGCTGCGGCTTGCCCGTCTCCTCCGAATAGATCCCGGTCAGGACATCGGTTTCGATATCGTCGAATTGCAGGGTCAGCGAATCGGCCATCAGTGGCTTCTAGCCCGCATTGCGCCAGCGCGCGAAGATCGCCGTGGGCAGCAGTCTGGCATCCTCGCCCTGCTCCTGAACCGCCAGCTCGCCGTGCTCGACCACGCCGGGCATGTTTGCGAACAGCTCCGCCAACAGGCCACCGAGTGCAAGACTGCTCATCCGGACGGCATAGACGGTCAGGAACAGAAAGCGGCTGTCGGGATCCAGCAACCGGCGGCAATCGGCGACCAGGGGGCCGAGCCCCTCCTCGATCCGCCACGTCTCGTTCTTCGGCCCGCGCCCGAATTTCGGCGGGTCGAGGATGATTCCGTCATAGCGGTTGCCGCGCCGGACCTCGCGCGCGGCGAACTTGGCCGCATCGTCCACCAGCCAGCGGATCGGGCGATCCTCCATGCCGGAGGCGAGCGCGTTCTCGCGCGCTTGGGCGACCGATTTCTTGCTCGCATCGACATGGGTAACGGGGCCGCATTCGCTCAGCGCCAGCGTGCCGACGCCCGTATAGCCGAACAGGTTCATCGTCTGCGCATCGGGCTTGCCCTTCAGCGTTCCGCGCATCCAGTCCCACACCGGAGCCATGTCGGGGAAGAAGCCGAGATGGCGGAAGGGGGTGCACTGCGCGGTGAAGCGCGCCTCGCGCCAGGCCAATGGCCAGCCCTGCTCCGGCACCGCGCGCGACAATTGCCAGCGCCCGCCGCCGTCCTCGTCCGCGCCGGGCACGAACTCGCCATCGGCCTGCCAAACCGCCACGCGCGGCGTCCATAGCGCCTGCGGTTCCGGCCGAACGAAGCTGTGGGGGCCGAAGCTTTCCCATTTTCGGCCGTGCCCGCTGTCGAGCAGGCGGTAATCGTCCCACCCCTCGCCAGCCATCAGCACCGGCTCGCGGCGAAACTCGGCCATCAGGCGCTGGGGGTCGCGGTGTCGAGGATATACGCCATCAGCGCGTCGTAATCGGCAGACAGCTCCACGAAGCGCTCCTCGCGCGCGAACAGGTCGCCGATCCGGCTGGGCAGCGCGGGGCGCACGCCGGTCGCCCGCTCCACCGCGTCGCGGAACTTGGCCGGGTGCGCGGTCGCGAGGGTAACGATCGGCACGCCGCTTGGCAGGTCGACCTCGTGCGCGGCATGGAGGGCGATCGCGGTATGCGGATCGATGATCTGGGCGGCGTGCTCGCACGCCCGCCGCATCGCCTGCGCCATCGCGTCCGGATCGGTGCGAACGCTGGTGAACAGCGCCGCCGCCCCGCCGCGCTGCGCATCGCTGAGCCGCATGGCCCGGCTGCCTTCGAACCCGTGCATCTGCGCCGCCAGCGCCGCGCCGTCGCGCCCGCCGCAATCGAACAGCAACCGCTCGAAATTGGAACTGACCTGAATGTCCATGCTCGGCGCGGCGGTGGGTGTGACTTCGCCCGCGGAATAGTCGCCCGACGACAGCGCGCGGTGCAGGATGTCGTTCACATTGGTCGCGACGATCAGGCGTTCGATCGGCAGGCCCATCCGCGCCGCGACATAGCCTGCGAAGACATCGCCGAAATTGCCCGTCGGGACGCTGAAGGCGACCGGGCGCTCCGGCGCGCCGAGCTGGAGTCCGGCGGCGAAATAATACACCACCTGGGCCATCAGCCGCGCCCAGTTGATCGAATTGACCGCCCCCAGCCGAAGGGTGCCGGTCAGCGCGCTGTCGCCGAACATCCGCTTCACCGCGGCCTGCCCGTCGTCGAAGCTGCCGGTGATGGCGATGTTGTGCACGTTGGGGGCGAGCACCGTGGTCATCTGGCAGCGCTGGACGTCGCTGATCCGGCCCGCCGGATGGAGCATAAATATCTCCACCCCGTCGCGCCCCGCCACCGCGTCGATCGCCGCGCTGCCGGTATCGCCGCTGGTGGCGCCGACCAGCGTCAGCCGCTCGCCACGCCGTGCCAGAAACGTCTCGAACAATTGCCCCAGCAATTGCAGCGCGACGTCCTTGAACGCGAGCGTCGGGCCATGGAACAGTTCCAGCAGCCAATGCCGCTCGTCCACCTGGGCCAGCGGCACCACCGCGCTGTGGGCGAAGCGGGCGTAGGCGGTGCGGGTCAGCCCGTGCAGCTCCTCGAAGCTCAGGCTCTCGCCCACGAAAGGATGCATGACCCGTGCGGCTAGCTCCGCATAGGGCAGGCCGCGCCAGGACGCGATCTCTGCGGCCGAGAACTGCGGCCATTCTTCGGGCAGATAAAGCCCCCCGTCGGACGCGAGGCCGGTCAGCGTCACCTGCTCGAAATCGAGCACGGGGGCGGAACCGCGGGTAGAGACGTAGCGCATGGTGGCGCGGGCTTAGCGGCGCGAATCGGGGCGCACAAGAAAGCTAGTCTTGCGGCGGCGCGAGATCGGCCTCATCCTTTTCGCTCTCGCCCTCGCCCCTCGGGCGAATGCTGCGCCGCCGTAGCGCGAGAAGATAGATCACCAGCGCCGTGGCGGCGAAAAAGAACCACTGCCAGGCGTAGGCGAGGTGGTTGTTCGGGATTTCGCCCGGGTCGGGGTGCTGGAGCGGGGAGAGCCCGGCGACAGGCGGATCGGCGACCAGCCGCGGTCCCGGAGCTACGATGCCCGATACCGTACCGCCCGCCCAACTCGGCCCCTCGGGTGCACGGGTCCAGCCCAGCAGCACCAGCGCCTCGCCCCCGTCCGGCAACGCACAGCGCGCGGTCTGTGCCCAGCCCGGCGTACCCTTTGCGGATGTTCCTGCCCGGGCGCTGCTTTCGATGACCCGCGAACATCGCAGGGTGGCGCGGCGATAGAGCGCCTGCTTCGCCGCCGCATCGCTCTCCGGCCACGAGACCGGCTCCCTGATCGTCGCAGCGTCGCGATAGGTGGCGAGCAGCGCCTCCTTCTCGTCCAAGCGGCCCAACTGCCAGAAACCCAGGCCGATCATCGTCGCGACGGCGGCAAGGACCACGATCGTCGGGATTACTGGCACACGGCCCGTCACGGCTCGCGCCGCCCCGCCTCACCGGCGCTGTGTCGATATTCGTTCCGGATCAGCGCGCCCTTGGCCAGGCGAAGCCCGGCGAGCGTCAGAGCGATGCTGAGCGGCAGCCACAGGATCACATGGACCCACCACGGGGGCGAAACCGCGACCTCCAGCCATGCGGCAAGGCCCACGACCAGCGACCCCACGATCAGGATCAGGAACGCGGCAGGGCCGTCGCCCACGTTGAACTGCGAGAAATCAAGCCCGCACGCGCGGCAACGCGGGGCGAAACGCACGATCCCATCGAACAGCGTACGCGCCCCGCAGCGCGGGCAAAGACCCAAAAGGGCAGCCTCGCGCATGGCGGGCTGCCCCCCTTGGTGATCGGTTGCTCGGTTGTCGGGCTCGCCCGGGGTCATCCGTGGATTTCGGCGCCCCAGCCACCCCAGACATAGACGACGACGAACAGGAACAGCCACACGACGTCGACGAAGTGCCAGTACCAGGCAGCGGCTTCGAAGCCGAAATGCTGGCGCGGGGTGAAGTGGCCCAGATAGGTGCGGCGCAGGCAGACGATCAGGAAGATCGTGCCGATAATGACGTGGAACCCGTGGAAGCCGGTCGCCATGTAGAAGGCGCTCGAATAGGTGTTCCCACCGAAGGCGAACGGCGCGTGCGCATATTCGTAAGCCTGGATGCAGCTGAAGATCACGCCCAGGATGATAGTGGCCCACAGCCCCATCTTCAGACCTTCGCGGTCGCCGTTGATCAGCGAGTGGTGCGCCCAGGTCACGGTTGTGCCCGAACACAGCAGGATCAGGGTGTTGAGCAGCGGCAGATCGAACGGGTTCATCACCGCCTCGATCGCCTTGGGCGGCCAGACGCCGTCTACGACCTCGGAAATCTGGCTGGGGAAAAGGGCGAAGTCGAACCAGCTCCAGAACCAGCCGACGAAGAACATGACCTCCGACGCGATGAACAGGATCATGCCGTAACGCATGTGCAGCTGCACCACCGGCGTGTGATCGCCCCGCTGCGCTTCCTTCACGATGTTGGAGAACCAGCTGAAGAAGGTCGCGATCAGACCGGCGACGCCGAGGCCGAGCACGATGTGCCACGCGGCCATGTCGTGCATGAACAGCACCATGCCGCTGGTAAACGTGACCGCCGATACCGAGCCGATGAACGGCCAGATGTCGGGTGCGAGAATGTGGTAATCGTGGTTCTTGGCGCCGGCCATGAAGTCTGTCCTGTCAGCGTGGCGGATAAGGTCTGGCGTTTGCCCTTAGTGCGCCTTTGCCGAACGGTCCAGACCCCCGATAACAGGGAATCGTCGACCGCGCCCCGGTCAGGACGGCTGATCCTTCGCCTCGTGGAAGGTGTAGCTCAGCGTAATCTGCTCCACGCCCTTCATATTGGGGTCGTCGAGCGCCTTGGGATCGACGTAGAACAGCACCGGCATGCGCACTTCCTGACCCGGCTGCAGCGTCTGCTCGGTAAAGCAGAAACACTGGATCTTGTTGAAATAGGGTCCGGCCTGCTCGGGCTCCACATTATAGGTCGCGGCACCCGTGATCGCGTGATCCGAAGTGTTCCGGGCGTAAAAGAACGCCATGTCGCGCTGGCCGATCTGGACCGTATCGGTGGTCTGTTCGGGGCCGAACTCCCACGGCATGCCGCGTGCCACGCTGCCGTCGAAACGGATGGATATCTGCGGAAGGCCGGCGCTTTTCGCCATCTGTTCGGCGAGGACGGCATCGTTGTCGGTCGCGACCTGGGTGGTGCCGGCGAAGCCGGTAACGCGGCAAAACAGGTTGTAGAGCGGCACGGCCGCGAATCCCAGGCCCAGCATGGCGGCGGCCATCGCGAACATCATGATCCCGACCCGCTTGTTGCGGTTCTGAGTCGTGGCCGCGCCCGCCATGCTCAGTCCCCCAGCCGCACGATCGTGATCGCGTAGAACAGGACCACGAAGAACAGCAGCACGCCGCCCAGGGCGTAGTTGCGGCTGCGCTGGCGGCGACGGATCTCGGCTTCTTCCTCGGGGGTCATGTCGGCCTCAAAGATAAGGCGCTGCGACGCGGTCGACAACCAGCGCGGCGAACAGCGCGAACAGATAGACGATGCTGAAGGCGAACAGCCGCTTCTCCGGCTTCATCGCGTCCGGGACCGACGGATCGCGAAACGCGACCGGGATCGACAGCAGCGCGAAGGCCAGCGTCAGCACGAGCGCAACTACGCCGTAGATCGCACCCGCTCCGCCGATATACCACGGTGCCAGTGCGAAGGGCACCAGCAGGATCGAATAGATCAGGATCTGGCGGCGGGTGCTGCGGGCCCCGCGCACGACCGGCATCATCGGAATACCCGCCTTGGCGTAATCGCTCTGCACGAACAGCGCGAGGGCCCAGAAATGCGGCGGCGTCCACATGAAGATGATCGCGAACAGGATCAGCGGCATCGCCGTGATATGACCCGTCACCGCGACCCAGCCGATCAGCGGCGGGAAAGCGCCAGCTCCACCGCCGATGACGATGTTCTGCGGCGTGCGCGGCTTCAGCCAAATGGTGTAGACGATCGTGTAATAAAGGATCGACAGCGCCAGCAGACCGGCGGCGAGCCAATGCACCGCCAGGCCCATCACCATGACCGAGCCCACACACAGCAGCATGCCGAAGCCAAGCGCGTCGCCCTTGACCAGCCGCCCGGCCGGCAAAGGGCGGCCCGCCGTCCGCTTCATCCCCGCATCGATTTCGGCTTCCCACCACATGTTCAGGGCACCCGCCCCGCCCGCGCCCAGCGCGATGCACAGGATCGCGGTGAAGCCGATGATCGGATGAATGGTACCCGGCGCGGCGAGGAGGCCGCACAGGCCCGTGAAGATCACCAGCCGCATGACGCGCGGCTTCGTCAGCGCGAAGAAATCCCGCCAGTCGGCAGGCATCGGGGTGGAGGAAGGAGCGGCTGTGGTCATGCGTTTCGGTCGGCTTGCGCGGCGGCCCCGTCAATAGAGCGACGGCCCGGAGCGGTCAGCCCGGGCCGTCACTGGTGTTTCGTGCGGCCACTCGCCGGGGGCGAAGGACCGGGTTCGGATCAGGCGACCGTAGAACGATGGTCCTGACGGGGCGCGTCGGCGTCGATCACCGGCAGCGTCTCGAACTGGTGGAACGGCGGCGGGCTCGACAGCGTCCATTCGAGCGTGGTCGCACCCTCGCCCCAATAGTTCGGCGCCGCGCGCTTTCCGGCGACGAAGGCGTAGACGAGGTTCACGAAGAATACGCCCATCGACACCGCCATAATCACGTAGCCGACACTGGCGACGTGGTTCCAGTGCGCGAACGCTTCCGCATAGTCGGGGTAGCGGCGCGGCATGCCGTTCATGCCGAGGAAGTGCATCGGGAAGAAGATCACGTTCACGCCGATGAAGAACAGCCAGAAATGGATGTGCGCGAGCACTTCCGAATGCCAGCGGCCGCTCATCTTCGGGAACCAGTAGTAGAAGCCCGCGAAGAGCGAGAACACCGCACCCATTGACAGCACGTAGTGGAAGTGCGCCACCACATAGTAGGTGTCGTGCAGGTTGTCGTCGATGCCGCCATTGGCGAGCACGACGCCGGTCACGCCGCCCACGGTGAACAGGAAGATGAAGCCCAGAGCCCACACCATCGGCGATTTGAACTCGATCGAACCGCCCCACATGGTGGCGATCCAGCTGAAGATCTTCACGCCGGTCGGGACCGCGATCACCATGGTAGCCGCGGTGAAATACATCTTCGTGTTCACGTCTAGGCCGGTCGTATACATGTGGTGCGCCCACACGATGAAGCCGACGACGCCGATCGCGACCATGGCGTAGGCCATGCCGAGATAGCCGAACACCGGCTTGCGGCTGAAGGTCGCCACGATCTGGCTGATCATGCCGAAGCCCGGCAGGATCATGATGTACACCTCGGGGTGGCCGAAGAACCAGAACAGGTGCTGGTACAGGATCGGATCGCCACCACCGGCTGCGTCGAAGAAGGTCGTGCCGAAGTTGCGATCGGTGATCAGCATGGTGATCGCGGCGGCGAGCACCGGCAGCGCGAGCAGCAGCAGGAAGGCGGTGACCAGCACCGACCACACGAACAGCGGCATGCGGTGCAGCGTCATACCCGGCGCGCGCATGTTGAAGATCGTGGTGATGAAGTTGGTCGCACCCAGGATCGAGCCCGCACCCGCAAGGTGGAGCGAGAAGATCGCGAAATCCACGGCGGGCCCTGTCGAACCGCTGGTCGACAGCGGGGCGTAGACGGTCCAGCCGGTCCCGGCACCGAGGCCGGTCGCGTCACCTGGCACGAACATGGAGAACATCAGCGAGCAGAAGCCAGCGACGGTCAGCCAGAACGAGACGTTGTTCATGCGCGGGAAGGCCATGTCCGGCGCGCCGATCATGATCGGCACAAACCAGTTGCCGAAACCGCCGATCATCGCGGGCATGACCATGAAGAACACCATGATCAGGCCGTGGGCGGTGATCAGCACGTTCCACATATGCAGATTGGCCTCGATATTGGCTGTTCCGCCCACCGCGTTTACCCAGAAGCCGAGATACTGGATGCCCGGCTCCGCCAGCTCGGCGCGCATGATGCCCGAGATGCCGCCGCCGATGATGCCCGCGCAGATCGCGAAGATCAGGTACAGGGTGCCGATATCCTTGTGGTTCGTCGACATGAACCAGCGGGCGAAGAAGGACGGCTTATGATCGGCGTGCGAGTGATCGTGATCCTCGGTATGTGCCTGGAAGCCTTCAGCGGTGGTAGCCATGATGCTCTTTCGTTTGGGTATCTGTCAGCGCTATGCGTTCGGTCGGGTCAGACCGCGGGCGATGCGATGGGCTGGTTTTCCAGCGGCTTGTCTTCGTTATTGGCGGGCGGCTCGACCCCGGTACCGCTCGGCGGATTGCGGGTCTGCGTATCTTCGAATTCGCCTGCCTCGCCCTGCGCGGCTCCGCCAGCCGGCTCTTCCGTCTGGAAGCTGCCGCCCTTGGTCAGCACCCATTGGCGCCAGCGCGCCATCGGAACCGCCTCGATCGCGATCGGCATGTAACCGTGCTTCGCGCCACACAGTTCCGAACACTGGCCGTAATAGATGCCCGGCTCCTTGATCGTCAGCAGGCGCTCGTTGATGCGACCCGGAACCGCGTCGAGCTTGAACCACAGGCTCGGCACGGCGAAGGAGTGGATCACGTCGGCACCGGTGGTCTGGATGCGCAGCGGCACGCCCACGGGCACGACCATGCGGTTGTCCACTTCGAGATGGGTCGGACCGTCCCACGGTTCCGTGCCATTCATGCGGGTCGTCGGGTTCACCTTCGGCTCGCCCGGCGTGTTCAGCATGTAGGAGATGACTTCGAACCCGCCCTGGTCCGGATAGGTATAACCCCAATACCACTGGTAGCCGGTCGCCTTGATCGTGATCGCGTCCTTCGGCGGGCTCTTGTACTGGCGCGCCAGCAGCGAGATCGAAGGCACCGCGATTACCACCAGCACCAGCACCGGAACAAGCGTCCAGATCACTTCGATCAGCGTATTGTGCGTGGTGCGCGAAGGCGCGCGGTTCTCGCGGCGGCGATATTTCGCGACCACGAACAGCAGCAGGAACAGCACGAACAGGCTGATCACCACGATCACCGGCAGCAGGATCGCATCGTGCATCCACAGCGCGAATTCGCCATCGTCGCTGTACTGCTTCTGGAAATGCATGCTCGCGAGCGGGCTTTCCTCGTAGGAGGTCGGCTGCCCCTTGATCATGTCGGGGCCCATCGGAACGTAGGAACCGGCCTCAGCTGCCTCGCCCGTATCGGCGGCGACATGGTCCGCTGCGGCGGAGTCGCTCGCCTGCGGTGCCGGGGTGGCTTCGCCAACAGGCTGCGCCGCCGGGGCCTGAACCGAGGCCTGGGGAGGGGCCGCGTAAGCACCCTGCGCCGTGAAGGCGAGCAGGATCGCGGCGCACAGCATGGCCAGGATCCGGCCGGCCGTAAGGCGGTTGTTGTCGCGAAGCCAGGAGGCGGAAATCATCGGTCAGCGAGTCCCATTATCTTGTCTCGAAAGCCGCACGCACGGCGGCATCAACCATCCCGCCCAGGCGGAGGTTCGTGCGGGCCTATACGCATGCTTGCCCCCTGTCTCAAGCGCTTCTAGGGAGTTTTTTGCGCGCAGCACGCGCGTTTGCACCCCTGCCGCAGCGTAAGGCCCGCCAGAAAAATCCCATGACAGACGACGAAGTCCTCGCCGAATTCCGCAGTTGCGACGCCCTGCTGGAGGGTCACTTCAAGCTTTCGTCGGGCCGCCACAGCGCATTCTATCTACAATGCGCGCGCCTGTTGATGAATGCCGACCGCGCCGGTCGGCTGGCGGTCGCATTGTGCCAAAAGATCCCGCGCGACATCCGCAGCCGGATCGACACGGTGGTCAGCCCCGCCATGGGCGGCCTCATCATCGGACACGAGATGGGCCGCGCGCTGGGCAAGGACGCGATCTTTCTAGAGCGGCCCGAGGGCACGTTCCACCTGCGCCGCGGTTTCCGGCTCGATCCGGGGGCGAAGGTGCTGATGGTGGAAGATGTGGTCACCACCGGGCTCTCCAGCCGGGAGGCGATCGCCGCCGTGGCGCGTGAAGGTGGCGAAGTGGTCGCCGAGGCCGCACTGGTCGATCGCAGCGGCGGCACCGCCGATCTGGGCGTCCCCTTCTTCCCTCTGGTCGAGATCAACTTCCCGACCTACGCCGAGGACGAAATTCCGCCTGAACTCGCGGCGGTACCGGTGACCAAGCCCGGCAGTCGCAAGTAATGGGTGAGCGCCCCTCTTTGAACAGGTTGCGCCTTGGCGTGAACATCGATCACGTCGCGACCATCCGAAACGCCCGTGGGGGCGACCATCCCGATCCGGTCCGCGCGGCAGAGATTGTGGCGGCGGTCGGGGGCGATGGAATCACCGCCCATCTGCGGGAAGACCGGCGCCATATCCGCGACGGCGATTTGAAGCGCATTCAGGACGCGACTGGCCTGCCGCTCAATCTCGAAATGGCGGCGACCGAGGAAATGCTGGCGATCGCACTTGCCCATGCGCCGCATGCCGCCTGCATCGTGCCGGAAAAGCGCGAAGAGCGCACGACCGAGGGCGGGCTGGACGCGGCGGGGCTGCACAACCAGCTTGCGCCCGTGGTCAGCCGCCTCACTGATGCGGGCATCCGCGTCTCGCTGTTCATAGAAGCCGATCCGCGTCAGCTCGAGGCGGCGATACGCCTCGGCGCGCCGGTGGTCGAATTCCACACCGGCGAATACGCGCATGCCGGGCTCGACGATGACAGCGAGCGGGTCGCGGTTGAACTGAAGCGGATCGCCGACATGGCGGCGCTGGCGGCGAAGAACGGGATCGAACCGCACGCCGGCCACGGCCTCACCTACGAGAACGTGCAGCCGATCGCCGCCATCCCGCAGATCGCGGAACTCAATATCGGGCACTACCTGATCGGCGAGGCGGTGTTCGTGGGGCTGGAGGAGGCGGTGCGCCGCATGCGCGATCTGATGGATGAAGCGCGGTGAGGCACGGCCTTTCCGTTTCGTCGCCCCGGCCCACGAGCCGAGGCAAGGCTCCGGTTTGCACGGCGCAGCAAAAGAGCACTACCCCGGATCACGTCCGGGGTGACGGCTTGGGGGAGCCGTCATGATCATCGGCCTCGGCTCCGACCTGTGCAATATCGAGCGAATCCAGAACTCTCTGGACCGCTTCGGCGAGCGTTTCGAGAATCGCGTCTTTACCGATATCGAGCGGGCCAAGGCGCGGCGCAGGCCCTTCACCATCGCTGGCACCTACGCCAAGCGGTTCGCGGCGAAGGAGGCGTTCAGCAAGGCGGTCGGCACGGGGTTCCGGCGTGGTGTCTTCATGAAAGATATCGGCGTCGTCAACGCGAAGTCCGGTGCGCCGACTCTGCAACTGGCGGGCGGCGCGGCGGAGCGGCTTGCGGAAATGGTGCCGGAAGGCCATGAGGCACGCATTCATCTGACCCTCACCGACGATCACCCATGGGCCCAGGCCTACGTGATCATCGAGGCGATCCCGCTATGACTTCGGATACCCGTACCACCGTGAGCGACACCTCCCAACCCAAGCAAGACGAAAAGGGCCGCGAGAAGGTCAATTGGCTCGCGGAACTGCGCGGGCTCGCGCTGATGCTGCTCGCGGTGCTCGCGTTCCACAGCCTGGTCGCGAAGCCGTTCTATATCCCCTCGCCCTCGATGATGCCCAACCTGCTGGTCGGCGACCGGCTGATCGTGAGCAAATATCCCTACGGCTACAGCTGGGCCTCGGCGAGCTTTCACCTGCTCCCGCGCGGCCACTGGCGCCTGTTCGGCCATACGCCCGAATATGGCGACATCGTGATCCCGGTCCATCCCGAGCGTGACGAGGATTACATCAAGCGCGTGGTCGCCCGCCCCGGCGATACGATCGCGGTCCGCAACGGGCAGATCGTCCTCAACGGCAAGCCGGTGCCGCAGGAGGCGGAGCCCCCGCTCGACCTGCCGCTCGATGCCAACATGAATTGCGACTACGCCGATTTCGAACGCGTGCGGACCAAGGATGGCAAGGAAGCCTGCCGCGTGCCCGTCTATCGCGAGACCATGCCGAACGGTGCGACCTACCTGGTCATCGATTCGATTCCCGATGCGCCGCTCGACAATTACGGCCCGATCACCGTGCCGCAGGATGCGGTGTTCGTCATGGGCGACAATCGCGATCATTCTGCGGATAGCCGCGCGACCATCGCCGAAATGGGCCTGGGCGGACCGATCCCGCTGGAAAACCTAGGCGGACGGGCCGAGTTCATCACCTTCTCCTTCGACGGGACGGCGAGCTGGAACCCGCTCACATGGTGGGGCGCGCTGCGCGACGGCCGCGCATGGACGACCTTACGCCCGGCCAAGGTCGACAAGGCCGAGACCCGATGAGCGACCAGCAGCAGGGGGACACCGGGATTGACCAGCCGATGGGGGCAAGTCCGTCCTTCATCTCCAACCCGTTGATGCGGCAGGAAGCCCAACGGGCGATGATCTGGGCCGTGGTCGCAGGGCTGGTGATCCTTGCCGTTTACGTCTCCCAATCCCTGCTAGTGATCTTCGGCGCACTGGTCTTCGCCGCGATCATCGACGGGGGCGCGCGCCTGATCGGAAAGGTGCTGCCGATAGGCCGTATGTGGCGCATCGCGCTGGTATTGCTCCTCGCGGTCGCGTTCTTCGTCTGGCTTACCTACTACGCGGGCAGCCAGATCGCACAGCAAGCCGCGGCGCTACCGGACATCGTGCAGACCCAGACTTCGCGCCTGGTGCAGTTCGCGCGGGAGAACGGCCTGTCGGTCCAGGCGCAGGACCTGCAATCCTATTCCAGCCAGCTGATGAGCGGCGTGGGCACCGTCACTGCCGCGCTCACGGGATTGGTGGGCGGACTCACCACGGTGGTGCTGATCCTGATCATTGGCGTCTACGTTGCGCTCGAACCCAATCTCTACGAGCGGGGCCTCGAATGGATGGCGCCTCGCCACCGCCGCTCCAGCCTGAGCGTGACGATGGACCGGATGGCGCAGACCATGCGCCGCCTCATGGCGGGCCGTCTGCTGGGGATGTTCGTGGAAGGCGTTTTCACCTACATCGCGCTGTCGATCCTGGGCGTGCCCATGGCCGCGCTACTCGGAATCCTGACCGGCCTGTTGGCCTTCATTCCCAATATCGGCGCGGTCGTTTCGGGCCTGCTGATGGCGCTGGTCGGCTTCTCCGTCGATATGCAGACCGGCATTTACGCGATCGCTGTCTATTTCTTCGTGCAGACCTTCGACGGCTATGTCGTGGTGCCGATGATCGCCAAAAAGACGGTCGACCTCGCCCCGGCCTTGGTGCTCGGCATGCAGTTGATAATGGGCATCCTGTTCGGCATTCTCGGTCTCTTCCTCGCCGATCCGCTGCTGGCGATGATCAAGGTGATGCTGGAACGCCGGGCCGAGGAGACCGATGCGGAGGAACGCGCCGCGCGCGATGCCGAGCGTCTGCTCGACCATACCCCGGTAGCGAACGAGCCCCCCGCCCATGGTGCGTAAGTTCCTGTATGCCGTGGCGATCGTCATCGCCCTCGTCATCGCGGCGGGCATCGCGCTTGTCATCTGGTCGCGGCAGGCCACCGAATACGCCTTCGTCCCGCGCGGCGCATTCACCGAACAGGCGGCGCTGGCCGAAAACGCCTACGAAGACCCATCGATGTGGTATTCGCGGCCTGGCATCGGTATCTCCGACCCATCGCGCTACCAGCCCGCCGTGGCCCAGGCCGAACCTGAAACGGGGGAGACCCCTTCGCCCGACAATCCCGCCGCCGAGCGGACCCTGCGTCAGCCCGATCTCGAATCCCGGGCCGCGCAGACCGCAACCGATGCGGGCGAACCGGCGGACCCGGCCGCCACGCCGGATTTCGCGGTCTTCTTCATCCACCCGACCAGCTACATCCCGGTCAATCTGCGCGATGAGGTGAACTGGAACGCCTCGCTCGGCGATCAGGAGGCGGAAAACCGCGCTCGCCTGTTCCTGCAAGGCATGGCCAGCGCGTTCAACCGCGCGGACGAAATCTGGGCTCCGAAATACCGCCAAGCGGCGGTCGGCGCGTTCCTGACCGACAAGCCCGAGGCGACCAAGGCTATCGACGCCGCCTATCGCGACGTGGCGCAGGCGTTCGACTATTTCGTCGCCAGCGTCGATCCCGACAAGCCGATCGTCCTCGCCGGGCATAGCCAGGGCGCGCTGCTGACGCTCTATCTGTTGCAGCGTAAGGTGAAAGGCACGCCGCTGGAGAAGCGGATCGCCGCGGTCTACGCCATCGGCTGGCCGATCTCAGTCGAACACGATCTCCCCGCCCTCGGCCTGCCTGCCTGCGCCACCGCCGGGCAGGCGCATTGCATCGTCAGCTACGAGAGCTTCGCCGACGACGGCGATCCGCAAATGCTGATGGAGCGGTATGAAGCTACGCCGGGCTTTGACGGGCAGGCGCGCGGCGACGGCCCCGTCCTGTGCGTCAATCCGATCACCGGCACGATCAACGGCGAGGCCCCCGCATCGGCCAACCTCGGCACGCTGGTGCCCAGCGCGGACCTGCGTTCGGCCAGCCTGTTGCGCGGCTCCGTCCCTGCGCGCTGCGATGCGAGCGGGTTGTTGCGCATCGGTTCGCCCCCCGAAATGGGGTCCGCCGTGCTGCCCGGCGACAACTACCATGTTTACGACATTCCGCTGTTCTGGCGGAACCTGCAGGAGGACGTGGTACGCCGCGTGGCTGCATGGGCGAACAACCGACCCGCCTGATCACCGACAGCGCGTCACAATTCGCCGATGCCCTGCCCGATGGCGGGGTGCTGCTGGCGCTCGACCTCGGCACCAAGACGATCGGTCTCGCCACCTGCGATGCGGGCTGGCGCTTCGCCAACGCGGGCAAGACGCTGCCACGCGGCAAGTTCAGCCGCGACCGGCTGGCGCTGGAGAAGATCGTCGGCGAGCGGGGCGTGACCGGCATCGTTATCGGCCTGCCACGAAACATGGACGGCAGCGAGGGCCCGCGCGCCCAAGCGAGCCGGGCCTATGCCCGCAACCTGTCCGAAGCGCTTGAGCTGCCGGTGCTGCTGTGGGACGAACGCTGGTCGACGCAGAGCGCGGACATGGCGATGATCGGCCAGGGAACCAGCCGCGCGAAACGTGCCGAGCGGATCGACAGCCACGCGGCCGCGGTGTTCCTGCAGGGGGCAATCGACGCGCTGTCCGGGCCCGGCTTCGGCTGACATCCACCGGTGGCGAAGGTTACCGCGCACCCCAACAACCCTCTTGCCTCTTCCCCCGGTTTGCAGGCACGGGGACCGGAATGAGCGACACGCTGCCCCCATTCGATCCCGATACCGCCGGGCCGTTCCTGCTGAGGAGCGGGCATGTTGGATGGCTCGGCATGCGCTATGTCGGCCACGGAACCGACTGGATCGAACTCGAACTGCCCTGGCGTGAGGATCTGGTCGGCGAGAGCGAGGCGGAGGTGCTGGCCAGCGGGCCGATCATCTCGATGATGGACATGGCAGGGGGCATGGCGATCTGGACCCGTCACGGCGTGTTCCAGCCGGTCGCCACGCTGGACCTGCGCGTCGATTACCAGCGCCCGGCACGCCCGCGCGGCAAGGTGATCGGGCGGGCGGAATGCTATGCCGCCACCCGCTCCGCCGCATTCGTGCGCGGCATCGCGCACGAGGGCGACCCGGCCGACCCGGTGGCGCATGTCGCCGCGGTTTTCATGACCATCAACGGACCGAGCAATCTGGGGGCGCGGCTGAGTGCCTGACAGCGACCTCCTCACCGCATACGCCCGCTCGCTCGGCATCCGTATCCACGAACATGACGCGAAAGCGGATACCACGCCCATTCTGGTCGTCGATCCCGAACAGGCGATCGAGGGTCGGCCCGGCCACTTTCATGGCGGCGCGATCAGCGGGCTGATGGAAACCGCCGGCTATGCCGCGTTGCGCAGCGCGCTGAGCGAGCGCGGGCCGGACCTGAAGCTGAAGCCGATCAATATCACGGTACAGTTTTTGGCCGCCGCGAAGATGGACCCGCTGTTCGCGCAGGCGCGCATCACCAAGCTCGGGCGTCGCAACGCCAATGTCGCGGTCGAGTGCTGGCAGGATGACCGTTCCCGGCCACGCGCCACCGCTGTGATGAACGTCCTCGTGGCCGACCGCGGCTAACGCGCCCCGCTCTCGCGTTGCGCCTGTTCGAGCTGGCGCGCCGCCTCCTCGCCCGCCCGCTCCGCCTGTCGCCGCGCCTCGTCGATCGCGTCAGAGCGGACCTGCACACCACCGGACCGGTCGATCCGGATGTCGACCGGCATGCCGTCCGGCCCGGTGCGGATGGTCACGCCATCCTCGTCCACATCCAGACTGGAGTTCCCGTCCTCGACAGGATCGGGCTCGTCGAGGGGTTCCACCGCGCCTTGCGGGTTCTTGCTGGGCGCGGGAGACGGCCGTGCGTCGATCGTCAAAGCCTGCCGCATGAAGTCGCGCCAGATACGGGCGGGCAGCCCGCCGCCGCTGATCTTGCGATCGAGCGGCGAATTGTCGTCGTTCCCGATCCATACGCCGACGACCAGATCGCCCGCGAAGCCCACGAAGAGCGCGTCGCGGTGGTCCTGCGTAGTGCCGGTCTTGCCGTAATTGGCGATCGGCAGCATCGCCGCGCGCCCGGTACCCTGGTTCACCGCCCGGCGCAGCATCGCCTGCATCCCTTCGTGCGTCCGGCGGGAGAAGCTGTCCGGCCCGTTCCAAAGCTTCTCGATCAGCCCCTGTTCCTGCCGGGCGAACGGCGTCGCCTCGACCGGATAGGCATTGCCTGCGATCGCGGCGTAGGCGCCGGTGAGTTCGAGCAAGCTCATTGTGGCGGTGCCGAGCGCGACGCTGGGATCGCCTTCCGGGATGGGCGAGGTGACGCCCAGATCGCGAGCGGTTGCGATGACCGCCTTGCTTCCCACTTCTTCGAACAGGCGAACGGCGGCGACATTGCTCGAATGGGCGAAGGCATCCTGCAACGCGATGGTATCAGAGTAGCGCCCCGCGGCGTTCTGGGGCCGATAGCCACCCTCGGTAATTTGCGAGTTGTCGATCCGATCCTCGGGCGACCAGCCCTGGTTCAGGGCGGTGAGATAAACGAACAGCTTGAAGGTTGAGCCCGGCTGGCGGCGCGCCTGCGTGGCGCGGTTGAACGGCGTCGTCTCGTAATCCTTGCCACCGATCATCGCGACGACCTCGCCATTGGGACGCATCGCTACCAGCGCCGCCTGCGCGCGGCCCAGCGGTGCGCGCGCGATCACCTGCCGAGCGATATTCTGCAGCCGCGCGTCGAGCGTCGTCTCAATCGTCTGCTGCGCGTAGCCGCCGCCCGCCCGCTCGCGTGCCTCGGGCAGTGCCCAATCGGCGAAGTAAGTGCCGGTCGGGACGTCGGCCCGGTTGCGTACGTCGAGCCGGGGCAGCGGCAGGACGCGTGCCTGGGCCTGGGTCAGATAGCCCGCATCGACCATGGCACCCTTCACCTGCTTCATCCGCGCGAGGGCGCGGTCCCAATGCCGCGTCGGGGCGTAGGCGCTGGGCGCTTGCACCAGCCCGGCCAGCATCATCGCCTGTTCGGGGCGCAGCTTCTCCGGCTGCCGATAGAAGTAATGTAGGCTGGCCGCGCGCAGCCCGTAGGTATTGTCGCCGAAATAGGCATTGGAGAGATAGCGCTCGAGGATCTCGTCCTTGCTCAGCCACGCTTCCAGCCAGAACGCGATCAGCGCCTCGCGCGCCTTGCGGGTCAGTGTCTGTTCGGGCGTCAGGAAAGTGAACTTGGCAAGCTGCTGGGTGATGGTGGAGCCCCCGCCCCGCCCCGTCCACGCGGCGCGGGCGATCCCGCGCGGGTCGATCCCCCAATGCTCGTAGAAGCGGCGGTCCTCGATCGCCAGGAAAGGTTCGATCACATGCGGCGGCAGCTCGGAAACCTTCACCGGTGCGGCGACGTCGGCGCCCTTGCGCGCGATCGGCGTGCCGTCGGTCGCGGTCAGGGTGATCTGCGGCGGCACCACCGGCTGTAGCGATTTGGATAGCGGCGCGGTGACCGCCAGCCACGCGATCAGCAGGAAGAACACTAGCAGCAGACCCGCGACGATCCGCGCCGCCCACCAGCGCTTGCGCCGGTCCCGCCAATGCGCCGGTTGCCACCACTTCGTCGGAGCGCGTTCGATAGCACCCGCATGGCCGGGCGCATCGGCGGCCCGGCGGTCGAATGCCGCCAGCCGCGCATCCCACGCCTTGTAATCGGGTTCGGCGGCGGGCCGGCCCGAACGATAGGCGATCTCGTCGTCGTCATCGTCCCAATCGGGCAGCTGCGATTCGTGCAGCGTGTAATATCCCCGGTGGCGCCGCGGCTCGTCCTCTTCGGATCGCCGCTTCGATCGACCGATGAAAGGAATATTCATCCCGGTGTATTACCAGCTTAAGGCAGTCCGCGCGAGCGTGAATTCATCTGCGCCTATCCGGCGGAGGAAACCACGCTTTCCGGCAAGTCCTCGCCGAACACCCGCTGGTAGTATTCGGCCACCAGCATCCGCTCCGCCTCGTCGCAGCGGTTCAGGAAGCTGACGCGGAAGGCGTAGCCGATATCGCGGAAGATCGCGTTGTTCTGCGCCCAGGTGATGACCGTGCGCGGGCTCATCACGGTCGAGATGTCGCCGTTGATGAAACCCTGCCGCGTCAGGTCGGCGACCTTGATCATGTCCGCCAGCACCTTGGGATCGGTGTCGGGGTTCTTGGCCGCCACGATCTCCTGCTCGGTTTCGGCGGGCAGGTAATTGAGGCCGACCACGATGTTCCAGCGGTCCATCTGGCCCTGGTTGATCTGCTGCGTGCCGTGATAGAGCCCGCTGGTGTCGCCCAGGCCGACCGTGTTGGAGGTCGCGAACAGGCGGAAGTTGGGATCGGGCCGGATCACGCGGTTCTGGTCCAGCAGGGTCAGCTTGCCCTGCTGTTCCAGCACGCGTTGGATCACGAACATCACGTCCGGGCGACCCGCGTCGTATTCGTCGAACACCAGCGCCACCGGGTGTTGCAGCGCCCAAGGCAGCAGCCCCTCGCGGAATTCGGTCACCTGCAGCCCGTCGCGCAGCACGATCGCGTCGCGCCCGACGAGGTCGATGCGGCTGATATGCGCATCCAGGTTGATCCGCACGCAGGGCCAGTTGAGGCGCGCGGCGACCTGTTCGATGTGGGTCGACTTGCCGGTGCCGTGATAGCCCTGCACCATCACACGCCGGTTGTGCGCGAAACCCGCCACGATCGCCAGCGTCGTGTCGGGATCGAACACGTAGCTTTCATCGACGTCGGGCACGCGATCGTCTGCCTTGCTGAAGGCGGGGACGGTCCAGTCGATATCGATGCCGAAGGTCTCGCGCACGTTCACCTCGGTATCCGGGGCGGCGAGCGCGGTCTTGGCGCTGGGGTCGAAGCTCTTGTCGGTCATGTCGTTCATTTCGTTGTGCGACCTAAGGTTCCCGCCCGCAACTGGCAAGCGATAGCGGGCGCGACGTTTTCTTCACGGCGCGGCAGCCTATATTCCCCTAATGACCAGCCGCCCCCTGCCCAGCGAGTTTCTGCGCCAGCAACTGGTCGGCCGTGTCCGGGCGCTGTTCAACGATGTCGAGGGCGGCCAGCAGCCGGTGCCGCCCAGCGACGATGCCCTGTTCGAGCGCGATTCGCCGATCCGCATGGTCCATGCGGACATCGTGGGCATGATGGTGGGCGGAATCCGCAGCTTGCTGCTCCAGATGCTTCATCCACACGCCTTGCAGGGCGTGCTCGACCATTCGAACTTTCGCGCCGACATGCATGGCCGCCTGCGCCGCACCGCGCGATTCATCAGCGTCACCACCTTCGGCCATTGCGACGACGCGCACGACGCCATCGCGCGGGTCAACCGAATCCATGCGAAGGTGACCGGCACCCTGCCCGACGGCTCGCCCTATGCCGCGGCCGATCCCCGCACGCTGGCCTGGGTGCATGTGGCAGAAGCGACAAGCTTCCTCGCCGCCTATCTCCGGCTCGTGCGCCCCGGAATGCCGGGCCACGAGCAGGACGAATATTACCGCCAGTTCGCTGTCGTCGCCCGGGCGCTGGGTGCGGATCCGGTGCCGGTCGATCGGGCCGGGGCGGAAGCGATATTCCGGGAGTTGCGCGGCGATCTGGGCACCTCGCCCGCTGCGCGCGAGGTCGCCGATCTGGTGCTGAACCAGCGCCCCGAAGGCGCGCCACCAGCGTTGCAGGCGATGCTGGGGGCGGAGGCGGTCGGGCTGCTGCCCCCCTTCGCCCGGTCGATGCTGGGGCTGGAGCGCCCCGGTCTGACCGCCCTGCCCGCCAGCGTCGCGACCCGCGCCATGGGTCGCACGCTGCGCTGGGCGTTCCGCCAGTCCTAGCCGACCTTATCCGGGAGGGTAAAAATCTCCGCGAACCGCAGCGCGAGTTCGCGCCGTCCGGAAATCTCCACCGCCCCTTGCGCCTCCAGCTCCTCGAACGGGACCCCGCCATAGAACAGCGCGGCCAGCGGCGGTGCCTCGGGCGCGAAGAAGATCGCCTGCGCCTGGTCCAGCCTGTCGCGCGCGATGGAGAGCGCGCCATGCGACAGATTGGCGAGGAACTTCTCGTCGCCGATCCGAAAACCGATCCGCGCCTCGAACAGCAGCGCCAGCCGGGCATCGAACATGGTGCGCAGCGACATCATGAACGATGCGGCAGACAACGGCAGGGTCGTATCATGCAGCGGGGAAGCGACCGCCCAGCGCCCCAGTTCCTGGATCACCGGCTCCGCCGCGTAGCCCCATTCGGTCAGCTCGTAGACTTGCACCGTGGCGGTCTCCTCTACGATCCGCCTCGTCAGGACGCCATTCGCCTCAAGCGTAGTCAGCCGTTCGGTCAGAACCTTGGCGGAAATGCCCGGCACGCCGGCGCGAATGTCGGAGAAGCGCCGCGGTCCGAACATCAGTTCGCGCATGATGAGCAACGACCAGCGCTCGCCCACCAGTTCCAGCCCGAACGCGGTGCCGCAGGCATCGTCGTACCATTTACCGTGAAGCCTCGAACTCGTATCAGTTACATTTTGTAATTTCATAGTTGCCCAAGGTAACTATTCGGCGCAGAAGAAACAAGGACAGACCATGGGAGAAACAGGATGTACGTGAACGGATTCATTCTCGCCGTGCCCGAGGGCAACAGGGCGGCCTATATCGAGATCGCCGAGAAATTCTGGTCGCTGGTCCGGGAATACGGCGCGCTGTCGCAGGTGGAATGCTGGGAAGCCGACGTGAAGGACGGCCAGACCACCGATTTCCGCCGCGCGGTGAAGGCCGAGGAAGGCGAGAAGATCGTCTTCTCGTGGGTCACCTGGCCCGACAAAGCCACCGCCGACGCAGGCGAGGCGAAGATGATGGAGGACCCGCGGATGGAGGCGTTCTCCGACATGCCCTTCGACGGCAAGCGCATGGTCTATGGCGGGTTCGAAACCATTGTGCAGAAGGAAGCCTGAGCCATGGCGGACCATCGCGGAACCTTCATCTGGTACGAGCTGATGACCACCGATGCCGATGCGGCGAAGGTGTTTTACGACAACGTCGTTGGCTGGACCATCGATGCCGAGCCGAGCGGCGACAGCGAGATGGATTATCGCATGATCAGGCGCAGCGACGGCGGCTTCGCGGGCGGTGTGCTGCAACTAACGGATGAGATGGAGCAAGGCGGGGCACGTCCAGCCTGGTATGGCTATGTCCACGTCCCCGATGTCGACGCCGCGGTGAAGCGGTTCGAGGATGCGGGCGGCAAGGCATGGATGCCCGCGCATGACATGCAGGGCGTCGGTCGGATGGCGCTGGTCTCCGACGCGCAAGGCGCACCGATCTACGTCATGACCCCGACCCCGCCCGAGGGCGATCCGGAAGCGACCAGCGACGTGTTCTCCGCCGATCAGGCCGAGCATGTGCGCTGGAACGAGCTTTCCACCACCGACCAGGACGGGGCGATCGCGTTCTACACCGACCTGTTCGGATGGACGCAGGAAGGGGCGATGCCGATGGGCGAGATGGGCGACTACAAGTTCCTGCATCACGGGGGTACGATGATCGGGGCCGTGATGGAAAAGCCGCCCGCCATGCCGCAGTCCAACTGGGTCTATTCGATCGGCGTACGCGATATCGACGCCTCGGTGGCGGCGGTGCAAAGCGGCGGCGGCACGCTGGTTCACGGCCCCAGCCAGATCCCCGGCGGCGAATTCAGTACAGTATGTGTCGACCCGCAGGGCGCGGCCTTCGGGCTGGTCGGCCCGCGTAAGGAGCATTGATCATGGCGGACTACACCTTCTTCTTCCACCCGATAAGCCGGGCGCAGATCGCGCGCTGGGCGCTGCACGAGGCCGGGGCCGACTACGAGCCGGTGATGGTCGACTAGGAAGCGAAGCCGCAAGCGCTGCTGGATGCGAACCCCATGGGCAAGTTGCCGACCATCGTCCACCATGTTCCCGGAGCCGATCACGTGGTGACAGAAGCGGCGGCGATCTGCCATTATCTGGCCGAACAGACCGCACCAGAACTTCTCCCTAAGGCAGTCGAGATGGCGGATTATTTCCGCTACCTGTTCTTCGCCGCCGGCCCGGTCGAGCAGGCCGTCACGGCCAGGGCGATGGGCTGGGACGTTCCCGACGACCGGCAGGCGATGCCCGGGTTCGGGACCTACGACCGCACCGTAGATGCCCTCGATACCATGTTGAAAGGGCGCAAATACGTGTGCGGCGATCGCTTCACCATGGCGGACGTCTATGTCGGTAGCCAGATCGACTGGGGACTGACCTTCGGCACCCTGCCCGAACGGGAGAGTTTCGCCGCCTATCGCGAACGACTTCAGGGCCGCGCGGCCTACCGGAAGTCCAAGGCAATCGACGAGAAGTTGATCGAGGAGATGCAGAAGTGAGCGGCGACAAGCTCACCACGGTGCTGTGGTTCGATGGCGACGCGGAGGAGGCCGCGCGCTTCTATGCCGACACCTTTCCCGACAGCGCGGTGGGCGAAATCTTCCGCGCCCCGGCCGACTTTCCGAGCGGCAAGAAGGGCGATGCGCTGACGGTCGCGTTCACCGTGCTGGGTCGCAGCTTCTCCGGCCTCAACGGCGGCGACATGTTCAAGCCGAACGAGAGCGTCAGCTTCATGGTCGTGACCGAGAACCAGGCGGAAACCGACCGCTACTGGAACGCCATCGTCGCCAATGGGGGCGCGGAGAGCGCCTGCGGCTGGTGCAAGGACAAATGGGGTTTCAACTGGCAGATCACCCCGCGCACGCTGCTCGAATCGCAGCAGGCAGGAGGGGACGAGGCCCGGCGGGCGTTCGAGGCGATGATGACGATGGGCAAGATCGACGTTGCCGCTATCGATGCCGCCCGGCGGGGCGATTGAGGCCATGGCGCGCCTCATAAAAGCCAGCGCCTTTCTCTCGCTCGACGGCGTGATGCAGGCACCCGGCGGGCCGACCGAGGATCCCACGGGCGGTTTCGAGGAAGGCGGCTGGGTCTTCAAAATGTGGGACGAGGGCATCGAACCCACGCTGGGCTCGCTCTTCTCCGGCGAATACGACCTGCTGCTGGGCCGACGCACCTACGACATCTTCGCCGCCTACTGGCCCTATGTTCAGGGCGAGGAAAAACCGATGGGCGAAGCTTTCGATAGGGCCGCGAAATATGTCCTCACGCGCGGCGATCGGCCGCTCGAATGGCAGAACAGTCATCGGCTGACCGGCATCGAAGATGTCGCGCGGCTGAAGGAAACCGACGGACCCGATCTGGTGATCCAGGGGTCGAGTACGCTCTATCCCGGCCTCCTCGCGGCCGGGCTGATCGATACGCTGATCCTGATGACGTACCCCGTCACGCTCGGACGCGGCAAGCGGCTGTTCGGCGAAGGCACACCGGTCGACCGCCTCGAGATGACCGACCATTGCGTGACCGCGAAAGGCACGGTTATTGCAACCTATCGCCCCGGCGGCACTCTCCCTCCCTACCCCGACGAAGCACCAAACCCCGCCTCAAGCGAGCGCGAGATCGCCCGCCGGGCCGCGATGGCGGAAGGCCGCTGGTGACGCTCGCGCTGTATGGGCATCACTTTTCCAACTTTACCCGAAAAGCTCTGGATCGCGCATGGTGCACTCCCGGTGCCATGGGATGGCCGCGAAGATTCTACGGCAGGTTTTCCCAGGTTCGTTGGAAAAGCTGCCTGTCGGCTAACGACCCCATCGCGGTCGTTTATTCATTCGGAATACCGTTACAAAAGCAGACGACGCGAAACACCGATCATTGGCTGATAGAACGCGTCGCGCTTAGGCTTGGAGCGGCGCCGAACCCCGTTCGAACTACTCCAGCTAGCAGCGCGAGGGTGGTAAAGGCGATGATCGCGGTTTGCACACCAGCCCCCCCCATCAGCAGGCCGAAGAGCGGCGCACCAGCAGTCTGGCCGATGGCAAGTGTTAGGAAGCCTATCGTCAACCCGGTCGCAGGTCGATCCGGCAAAGCACGGACGCCCCAGACAAGATAGACGCCGGTCAACGTCACATAAGCGGCTCCGAAAAGCGCTCCGCTCGCCAAGACCATGCCGACGGTTGCCGCACCTGACCCTACCGCGAAAATGGTGGTAGCCAGGACACCGCAAAATAACAAATGCACGCGCCCAAGGCCGAAGCGTAACACAAGGGTGCCCGCCCATGCGCCGACAATGCCGCCTGCGCCGATGCAGCTCCACAAAATCGCGGTTCCGGTCGGCCCTCGACCCAAGCTTTGCGAAACGAGCTGACCGCCGAACGACCATATCGCGGTGCTGGCCATACCAGCCAGGAAAGTGGCGATCATCAAGCGTCTAAGCGGTCCGCCGACCTTTGGTAGACCGCCTGAGTGGCGGCTGCCACGTGTCGACGGGAGGGCCAGAGCGGCACCTATGGTGAGGACAGCCGCCATGCCTGCGAAGACTGCGAATGTCGTGCGCCATTGCCCATTCACTACGAGAGCAATCGGGCCGGATAGTGCAACACCCGCGCTCGTTCCTGCGTTGATGATCGTGTTCGTCGCATCCTGCCGGTCGGCACGCACGGCAGCTGCCACGGCAGCTGCCATCGGCGGGGACGCAAGCCCCGTGCTAGATCCGGCCACGATGACAGCAAAAGCCATAAGGGTGGGAGACGAAGCCAGCGCGATCCCGGCCATGCCGATCGCAGCCAGGGTTGACGCCGCCATCGCCACAGCTCGCGCGCCGAACCGCTCTGTCAGGGTCGCCGCTGCGACGATGGCTATGCAATAACCCGCAAATGCCCCACCCGATATGACGCCGCTCAGCGATGGGCCGAGGTTCAACTCGGCGTCGATCTGCGGGAGGAACAGGCCAAAGGCGAAGCGTGCGAACCCGTAGCACAGCGCAATCAGACCAAAGCCGGTCGCTCCAATCCGAAGAGCCGGGTTCATCTCGCCGCGTCCATCAGGAGAGCTGCAGCGGAGCGAGCCGCCGCTACGGCAGCGACGCCGCGATACACCGCGGCGTGAATCGCACCTTCGGCTAGAACGAGCATTTGTTCGGCGAGAACCGGATCGTCATGGCCAAGGTCCGCTGCGATTATCTCGCTAATTCGTTTCCGGAACGCCGCTTTGTGCGTGATCACAGCCGCAGCAATCTCGGAAGTCTCGCCGCCGGTCTCCGCCAGAGAACGCAGGAATAGGCACCCTCTCGCGCCCTCCTTCCGCACCCAGTCTTCGATAGCGGCGAAGAGCGCATCAACGCTTTGCAGGTTTATACTTTCCATAAACCGTCGGTCGCGGTCCGCGAGCACCAGACCCATGATGGCTGCCTTGCTTCCGAAATGTTTGTAGAGAGTCCGGCTCGACATGCCGGCAGCCTGGGTCAGCCTATCCATTCCCGTAGCGGTATAGCCGTTCGTGTCGAAGAGCCGCTCGGCGGCGGCGATCAGTGCGTGGTTCTTTTGCATAACGCGATGTAGAAGGCTTCTAGCACAATGTAAAACGATCGTTTTACATTGTGCTATGAACGCAACGGTTTTGAAGCGCGGATGGGCGAGATCCGCCTTCGGCATGCCCTTTATGCTCTAATGTGCCCTGTTTGGATCGGCAGAATTGCGTCCGCTTCGAGCCTTGGTTGCTTAAAAGCTGCCAGACCGCTCCCCACCCCAATTGCGGACACAGGGTCACTTGGAAGGGGCTCCTTTAAGCCGACACGCTGGTCATCCGCATTTCGACCTAGAATGCGTCAGTCAGCTAACGACCCCATTGCAGACCTTAGTTGCCATCGACATGAGAACTGATCCAAGCAGGGACTTTCTCAGCCAATTCTGCAAGTGTTGCTTCTAGTCGGTTCAATTCAGATGCTCTTGAGGCAGCCGGATCGTATCGTGCGAGCAAGTACTCCCGTCTCCGCGTGAGTGCCTTCAGATGGCTCACAGTGCGCTTCCTTAGATTTAGTTTTGCAGCGAGCGCCAACTCCGTTCGAACGCTAAGGTCATGTTGCATTCCTCTGATCTCAACTGCTGGCCGCCCCGCCGCCGTCAAGAAGGCGTTGAGGTACAGTTCAATCGCGTGAATGGCCGCCATTCGAAAGGGAGCACGAGAAAGTGGTTCACCCCTGCGCCCAGTCTTAGCCAGTTCTGCAGCCGCCAACCTGTATTCGTTCGCAAGCTGAGCGATCAACTCGGGCGAAGCCAACTCGCCAGGGTAAAACTTCTGCCCGTCCACAACCATGGCAAGCTCCTAGCCAACGACCGGCGAACATTTCGCTAACGTCCGCTTCGACATCAGAATCGGGTGCTCAACGATAAGTTACTCGGCCCCACAAGATGGACGTATCACCCGATAGCGTTCGACTTGCGCAGCACCTGGTAGGCTTCGACCACGCGGCTCAGGCGCTTTTCGTATTGCCGGTCGCCGCCATTGCGGTCGGGGTGGTAGCGGCGCACCAGTTCGGAATAGCGCCGCCGCAGCCGCCGCCGGTCGGTATCGGACCCCAGCCCCATCGTTTCCAGCGCCTGCGCCTCCTCGCGGCTGAAGCGGCCGTCCATCGCCATTTCCGCCTCGCGCCGGGCACGGCTCTTGATGCCGCTCGCCCGCGCGCCGATCGCATCCAGCGGATCGTCGAAATCGGCCCAGCGCGGCATGCCGTCTATGCCCGCGGTCGGGCGGAAGGCACGCGTCTCGCTCGCCCAGCCGGCGCCCGGCGACTGCGCGGCGTAGATTTCCTCCGCGCTCATGCCGTCGAACCAGTCGTACCCGGCGTTGAATTCGCGCACATGCTCCAGGCAGAACCAGCGCCACCGGCCCGGCCCGTCGAACCCGTGCCCGCCGTCGGCCGGCGCGCGGAACTCGCCCGGTTCGGTGCAGCCCGGGGCCTCGCATTGCCGTTCGCCCGCCTCGTGTCTTCCATGGAACCTTGTAGTGCGCATCGGCCTTTAGAATGGGAGCGCTTCCCACGAATTGCAAAGGCGAGAATCCCATGTCCGGCCCGGTCCAACGCGAAATCGAGACGCGCCTGAAGGAGGCGCTCGACCCCACCCATCTGGAGATCGTCAACGACAGCGCGACGCATAGCGGCCATGCGGGCGACGACGGCAGCGGCGAATCGCACTTCACGGTCATCGTCGAAGCGAAGGCCTTCGCGGGCAAGTCGCGGCTGGAGCGGCAACGGATGGTCAACGCCGCGCTGGGCGATCTGCCGGGCGAGCGGGTCCATGCGCTGGCGATCAAGG
Organism: Erythrobacter sp. LQ02-29; assembly: GCF_022576075.2. Classification (NCBI taxonomy): domain Bacteria; kingdom Pseudomonadati; phylum Pseudomonadota; class Alphaproteobacteria; order Sphingomonadales; family Erythrobacteraceae; genus Erythrobacter; species Erythrobacter sp. LQ02-29. Next base: position 2,799,694 of record NZ_JANCNT010000001.1, read on the forward strand.
CATCGGAGCCTGCGGCATGAGCGCGCCTTACGACCTGTGGTACTGGCCCTCCATCCAGGGGCGCGGCGAGTTCGTACGCCTCTACCTGGCCGCGCTGGGCGTCGCGTGGCGCGACCGGGCGCGCACGGGCGACGCGCAGGATCTGATGGAGGACATGGAGGCGCGCGAGCAAAGCGACGATTTCGCGCCCTACGCCCCGCCCTATCTGGTGGTGCGCGAGGGCGACGACGCAGGCTTCGCCATCGCGCAGGTGGCGCATATCCTGGCGTTCCTGACCGACCGGCACGACCGCGGCACGGGCGACCTCAAGACCGACCTGCACCTGATCCAGCTGCAGCTCACCATCACCGACATCGTCGCCGAAGTGCATAACGTCCATCACCCGGTCTCCGGCGGGCTCTATTACGACGATCAGAAGGATGCGGCGAAGCGCGCGGCGGAGGGTTTTCGCCAGGAACGGGTGACGAAGTATTTCGACCACTTCGAGACAGCGCTAGGGAAACGCAACGGGCCCTATATGCTCGGCGAGGCATGGAGCCACGTCGACACCTCGCTGTTCCAGCTGGTCGAGGGGCTGCGCTACGCCTTCCCGCAGCGGATGGCGGCGATCGAGAGCGACTATCCGCGCATCGTCGCCTGCCGCGATGCCGTGGCGAAGATCGAGGGCGTCACGCGCTATCTGGACTCCGAAGAACGGATCGCGTTCAACGAGGATGGTATCTTCCGCCATTATCCGGAGCTCGACGCAGCATGATCGAACAGGTCGTCACCCCCGTTACCCATGATCTGGGCGATTTCACCGTCCGCCGCGCGCTGCCCGCAAAGGCGCGCAGCATGGTCGGCCCGTTCGTCTTCGTCGACGAGTTCGGCCCGGCGCAGCTCGATATCGGCGGCGGAATGGACGTGCGGCCGCACCCGCATATCAACCTGTCGACGGTGACCTGGCTGTTCCAGGGCGCGATCGACCACCGCGACAGCCTGGGTACCTTCTCCACCATCCGCCCGGGTCAGGTGAACCTGATGACCGCCGGGCGCGGGATCGTGCATTCCGAGCGCAGCCCGGCGGAGGAGCGCAAAGGCGGCCCCTCGCTCTACGGGATGCAGACCTGGCTCGCCCTGCCCGATGGGCGGGAGGAGATCGACCCGGCGTTCGAGGCGATCACCGATCTGCCGGTGGTCGAGGACGGCTGTACGAAGGCGATCGTGGTCATGGGTGAGCTGTGGGGTCGCCGCGCCGCGACCACCACGCATGCCGAGACGATCTACGCCGAGATCGTGCTCGGCCCCGGCGGTTCGATCCCGCTCGAGGCGGAGGCGGACGAGCGCGCGGTGATGCTGGTCGGCGGCGAGGCGCGCGTGGATGGGCAGCCGCTCGACCTGTTCGCTCTCACCGTGCTCAAGCCGGGTGCCACGATGACGCTGGCGAGCGAGGACGGCGCGCGTGTGATGCTGCTGGGCGGCGAAGCCTTCCCCACCCGGCGGCATGTCTGGTGGAACTTCGTCAGCAGCGACCGCGAGCGGATCCAGCAGGCCAAGGAGGACTGGCGGGCCGGTCGCTTCGCCAAGGTGCCGGGCGACGAGGAGGAGTTCATCCCCCTGCCCGAGGGTGCGCCGAAAACGGTCAGCTACCCCTAGACACGACGATGGAGGGAGCGATGGAATTCGACGGAAAGACCGCTTGGATCACTGGCGCGTCGAGCGGGATCGGCGCTGCACTGGCGCGCGATCTGTCGGGGCGAGGCGCGAGGATGGTGCTGTCCGGGCGGGACGAGGCGCGCCTGAGTGAGGTCGCGGACGATTGCGCGACCGACACGCTGATCCTGCCTTTCGATGTGCGCGACGACGCTGCGATGGCCGACGCGACCGCCCGGGCGCTTGATTGGCAGGGCGGGATCGACCTCGCCTTCGCCAATGCCGGGGTGTCCCAGCGCAGCATCGCGCTGGAAACCGACATGCAGATCTATCGCGACATCATCGCCGTCGATCTGACGCAGCAGATCGCCTTCGCACAGGGGCTGGTCCGTCCGATGGTCGAGCGCGGGAGCGGCGCGCTGGTCTTCATTTCCTCGGTCGCGGGCAAGGTCGGGGTGCCGATGCGCACCGGCTATTGCGCGGCAAAGGCCGGGCTGATCGGCTATGCCGACGCGCTGCGGGCGGAACTGACCGGGTCCGGGGTGGAGGTACATGTCGTCGTGCCCGGCTCCATTGCTACCGATGTTTCGCGCAACGCGCTCACCGCCGACGGTTCGGCACGGGGGCGCAGCGACAGCGCGATCGAGAAGGGGATTCCGGCACACGAGGCGGCAAAAGCGATGCTGGACGCGATCGCGCTCGGCCAGCGCGAGATCGTGGTTGCGCGCGGCATGGAGGAGGCGATGGGCGAGATGCGCCGCACGCCCGACCAGCTGCTGGACCAGGTCGCGCGGATGGTGGAAGAAGGTTACATCGACAAGATGCGGGCGGAGGACTGACCATGGAATTGCAGCGCGTAAAGCTGGCGAGCGGGATCGAACTGGACTGCGTCGATACCGGGCCGCCAGAGAGCGGGGGCGACGCGCCGGTGCTGATCTTCCTCCATGGTTTTCCCGAAAGTCACCGCACCTGGCGCCACCAGATCGCCCATTTCTCCGACCGCTATCGCTGCATCGCGCCCGACCAGCGCGGCTATCGCGGCAGCGCGAAGCCGCAGGAGGTCGATGCCTACACCCCCGACAAGCTGATCGGCGATATCTTCCAGCTCGCCGACGCTTTGGGCGTGGGCGAATTCACGATCGTCGGGCACGACTGGGGCGGCGCGATCGCCTGGGGCATCGCGCTCGGCGGGCAGACGAACGGCCGCGTCACCCGCGCGGTGATCGCCAACGCGCCCCACCCGGGCGTCTTCCAGAAGCTGCTCTACACCAACGAGCATCAGCGCAAGTCGAGCCAGTATATCCGCGGTTTCCGCGACACCGCCAACGACGAGCTGGTGCGCGAGCACGGCCTCGCCGGCATCCTTGCCAAGGAGGTGAAATGGGAACGCCCGAGCGCGATGGAGCCGGAGGAGCGCGATGCGCTTGTGTCCGACTGGCAGGACCGCGACGCCGCCTTCGGCATGCTCAACTGGTATCGCGCGAGCCCCGTCGTGGTCCCGCCGATGGATGCGCCCTTCGAGCTGCCCGAGGGCTGGAGCCCGCCGCCCCTGCCGAACCTGACCATCCCGACGCTGGTGGTGTGGGGGATGGACGACCTGGCCCTGCCGCCGGAGAACCTCGGCGGACTGGACGCGGTGGTGGACGACCTGACTATCGCAGAAATCGCGGGTTCGGGCCACTTCGTTCCGTGGGAAGCGCCGGAAAAGGTGTGCGCCGCGATGGATGCGTTTCTGGAGCGGACGGACCTCTAGCCTCCAATCCTCCCGTGGAGCTTTGCGTAAACTAACTCCGCTCGCCCTGAGCTTGTCGAAGGGTCGTCCTTCACTTTGAGCGCGGCACTCGAAGAAAAGTACGGTGCTTCGACAAGCTCAGCACGAGCGGAGTAGAGCAATCAATGTCATACGAGCCGCAAGCGGCGGCTCACCCCACCCCCAGCCATTCCACCCATTCGCCATGGGGATGCGCGTGGCCCAGCAGCACCGGCTCCTCTCCGCCAGGCCAGTAGCGCGCGTGGAGTTCGTGGCGGAAGGTCTCGCGATTGGTCTCCAGCGTCAGCCAGGCCAGCGCGCGGGTTTCGCTCGCCGCCGCGCCCGCTTCGGCCATCGCGTTCTCTATCGCCTCCTGCTGGAAATCGGGCAGATATTGCCACACGATCGAATGGAACAGCACCCGCGTGGTGCCCTCCTCCTGCGGCTGCGCGAGCGCGCTGCGGACGAATTCCATCGCGTCCATCCGCACCACCTCCGGCGGGCTTTCCTGCGCCAGCCGCGCGGCGGCATCGACGCGTTGCATCCGCCCGCGCGCTTCGGGCCAGACATAGCTTTTGAGCCGCAGCGCCTCGACCGGATCGGCGAGGTCGATCGGCGCCGTGTCGCAGCCGCGGATCGATGCGATCTGGATGTTCGTCTCGGGCGGCGGGTCGCCCCGCCATTCGGGTGTCAGCTGCACCGGGCTGTCGGGCGGCCCGCGCAGCACCCCGCCCAGGTCGAAGCGGAAGCGATGCATCATCGTGTTGATACCCGCGCTCGCCCCGATCTCCAGCAGTTCGAAGCGTGGCGGCACCCGCTGGCCCAGCCATAGCAGCCCGGCGAGCAGGCTGGCCGAGCGCCCCGCCTCGTTGGTCTGCGGGGGCCCGTCGAGCCAGGCGAGCAGCTGGTGGTCGTATTTCTCGACCAGCGCCACGACGATGTCGTCGACCTGCCCCTGGTCGGTGGTCAGCCCGGCATAGACCGGCTCCAGCCGCTTGTCCTCGCCCGTCAGCAGCAGGTGATGCAAGCCGCCATGGATCCGCAGCGGCATGGCGTCGCGCAGTGTCAGCCCGTGCCAGTTCGCCAAGCGCAGGCCCACGGTCGTGTCACCGTCCACCACCGGCAACAGGCCGCGGATCACGCGCGCGGTATTGGGCATACCCGCCTCCTCGGCATGGCGCGCCTGCCACTCGATCGCCTCGCGCACCGATGCGATCTCCATCACCGCCTGCTTTTCGGCCATACACATTGCCCTTTCGCCGCCCGCATCCTAAGTCGCGCGCGCAATGACAGGCCAGCTCACCTTCGCCGTGCCCAAGGGGCGCATCCTCGACGAGGCGCTGCCGGTGATGGCGCGCGCGGGCGTGGTGCCGGAAGAGGGCTTTCACGACAAGGCCAACCGGGCGCTCGCCTTCGCCACCACGCGCGACGACATGCGGCTGATCCGCGTTCGCGCCTTCGACGTCGCGACCTTCGTCGCCCATGGCGCGGCGCAGGTCGGCATCGTCGGCTCCGACGTGATCGAGGAGTTCGATTATTCGGACCTCTACGCGCCGGTCGATCTCGATATCGGGCACTGCCACCTCGCAGTCGCCGAACCTGTCGGGGCCGAGGGCGCGACGAACGGCGCCAGCCACCTGCGCGTGGCGACCAAATATCCGCAGATCACCCGCCGCCATTTCGAACGGCAGGGCATCCAGGCCGAATGCGTGAAGCTGAACGGCGCGATGGAGCTGGCGCCCTCGCTGGGCCTCGCCGGGCGGATCGTCGATCTCGTGTCCACCGGGCGTACGCTGAAGGAAAACGGGCTGGTCGAGCGCGAGCGCATCCTCGACATTTCCGCCCGCCTGATCGTCAACCGCGCGGCGCTGAAGACCGACCCGCGTGTCGCCGCGCTGGTCGAGGCGTTCCGCGCCGATGCCGAGAAGCGGAAGGCGGCCTGATGCAGCGGCTCGACAGCGGGGATGCCGATTTCGAGGCGCGGTTCGACCGGCTGGTGAACGCCCGGCGCGAAAGCGCGGAGCATGTCGGGCGCGACGTTTCCGACATCATCGCCCGCGTCCGGGCGAAGGGCGACGATGCGCTGGCCGAATATACGCTGCGGTTCGACAAGCATCGACTGGCGGACGACGCGGACTGGCGGATCGCGCCAGAGGCGTGCCGCGAGGCCTATGAGATGCTCGACCCCGAGCTGCGCGAGGCGCTTGATCTCGCGGCGACCCGCATCCGCGCCTATCACGCGGAGCAACTGCCGCAGGACCGCGACTATACCGACGAGGCCGGGGTGCGGCTGGGCGCGAAGTGGCGTGCGGTCGACGCGGCTGGGCTCTATGTTCCCGGCGGACGGGCGGCCTATCCCAGCTCCCTGCTGATGAACGCCCTGCCCGCCAAGGTCGCGGGGGTGGAGCGGCTGGTGGTAGTCACCCCGACTCCCAATGGCGAGACCAATCCGCTGGTGCTTGCCGCCGCGCATATCGCGGGTGTGGACGAGATCTGGCGCGTCGGCGGGGCGCAGGCGGTGGCCGCCCTCGCCCATGGTACCGAGCGTATCGCGCCGGTCGACGTGATAACCGGCCCCGGCAATGCCTGGGTGGCGGAGGCGAAGCGCCAGCTGTTCGGCGTGGTCGGGATCGACATGGTCGCGGGGCCGAGCGAGATCCTGGTTATCGCCGATGCGAAGAACGATCCCGACTGGATCGCCGCCGACCTGCTGAGCCAGGCCGAGCACGATCCGACCGCGCAGAGCATCCTCATCACCGACGACGCCGCCTTCGCGGAGCAAGTCGAGGACCGCGTCGACGTGCAATGCGCCATGCTCGCCAGCGGCAAAACCGCGCGCGCGAGCTGGGACGCGCACGGCGCACTGGTCGTGGTGGAGCATCTCGACCACGCGATCCCCCTCGCCAATCGGCTGGCAGCCGAGCATGTCGAGTTGGCGGTGGACGATCCCGAGCGTTTCATGGCCGGCATCCGCCACGCGGGCAGCATTTTCCTGGGCCGTATGGTGCCCGAGGCGATCGGCGACTATATCGCCGGGCCCAACCACGTCCTTCCCACCGGGCGCCGCGCGCGCTTCGCCTCCGGCCTCTCGGTCCTCGACTTCATGAAGCGGACCAGCTTCATCTCGGCAGACCGCGCCGGGCTCGACGCCATCGGCCCCGCGGCGATCGCGCTGGCCCGGGCCGAGGGCCTGCCCGCCCACGCCGCCTCCATCGAAAAGCGTATGCAATGACCGACACCGCCGCCCCCCGTTCCAAGGCCCGCTCCGCCGCCCGCCTCGCCGCCGTGCAGGCGCTCTACCAGATCGACATGGAGCGCACCGCGGTGGCGCGCGTGCTCGACGAATTCCACCAGCACCGCCTCGGCCGCGAGATCGAAGACATCCAGTTCGCCGATGCCGAGGTCGATTTCTTCGACGATATCGTCCGCGGCGTCGACGCGCGGCGCGAGGAGATCGACCTGCGGCTGAGCGAGCGGTTGGCCGAAGGCTGGACGCTGAAGCGGCTGGACAAGTCGATGCTGCAGGTGCTGCGCTGCGGTGCCTACGAACTGATCGCCCGCGCCGACGTGCCCAAGGCTACCGCAATCAGCGAATATGTCGACGTCGCCAAGGCGTTCTTCGACGATCGCGAGGCGAAGTTCGTCAACGGCATCCTCGACGCGGTGGCGAAGGACGCGCGAGGCTGAGCGACGAGCGCGCCTTCATCGAGGCGCTGCGCCGGATCGCCGGCACGCCTGCCGCGCGCGGTCTGGCCGACGATTGCGCGGTGTTCGACATGGGCGAGCGCGCGCTGGTCCTGACCCACGACATGATGGTGGAGGGAGTGCACTGGCTCCCCGGCCAGGCGATGCACGATGTTGCGTGGAAGCTGGTCGCGGTGAACCTGTCCGACCTCGCGGCGAAGGGCGCGACCCCGCTCGGCATCCTGGTCGGCCATACGCTGGGCGAGGACGATGCGGGTTTCCTCGCCGGGCTGGAGGAGGCGAGCGACACCCTGGGCGCGCCCCTGTGGGGCGGCGACACGGTGAGCCACCACGGCGGCGCGCGCACACTGGGGCTCACCGCCATCGGCCAGACGGAGCATCGGCCCGTACCCTCGCGCGGCGGGGCGAAGCCGGGCGACGCGGTGTGCATCACCGGCCCGGTCGGCGGCGCAATGATCGGTTTCGAGAGCTTGCGCGACGAAGGCGACACGCCCGACAACCGCCGCGTCACGCAACCCTATCGTCGCCCTACCCCGCTGCTGTCCGAAGGGCGCGCGCTGGCCCCGCTCGCGAGCGCCATCATGGACGTATCGGACGGCTTGCTGCTCGACGCCAGCCGGATGGCGGAGGCAAGCGGCGTGACATTGGCATTGGACCGCGCGGCAATACCGATCGCCGCGCCGGAGGATCGCCGCGACGAGGCGCTGCGCTGGGGCGACGACTACCAGTTGCTATTCACCGTCTCGCCTGAGGTGGAGTTGCCCATCCCCGCCCACCGCATCGGCGTGGTGCACGAACGCGGCGAACACGCGGTGCTGCTGGACGGCGAACCGGTATCGGGCGCGCCCGGCTACGAGCACCGCCGCGCGCACTAGAGTGCCGAACAGTCCACGCCGCGCTTCTCCAGCACCGGTTTCAGCGCGAAATAGGCGGGCTTGGTCCGGTGGTGCGGGATCTTCGGATAGAGGTGGTGAATCATGTGCACTTCCATCCCCATCGCAAGGAAATTGCCGATCGGGCTCTTCATGATCCGGGCATTGCCATAGCGCGACTGGTCCTTGCGCGGGTGATGCGGGGCCCAGCTGAGCGACAGGCGGATGAACCAAAGCCCGACATGGCGCGGGATCCACCACACCATCGCCGCCTCCAGCGCGTAGCCCGACCACGCCATGGTGAAGAGCGTGCCGAGATAGACCAGCTGAAAGATCGCGCCTTCTCGTAGGGCTTTTCGCGAGGCGGGCGTGTCCATCGCCTGCAAGGTCCGGCGATAGGCGGCCAACGACCCCGCCCCGCGCGGTTGCCGCCCCAGCCAGCTGCGCCAGGCGGCGTGCCAGAAATTGTTGCCCCAATCCTCGTAATCGGGATCGTGTTCCGGGTGATTGGTGAAGCGGTGGTGGCGGATATGCGTCAGCTTGCCGACCGAATAGGGCAGCAGGATCGGAATGCACGAGATCGTGCCGGTAAAATCGTTGAGCCAGCGATACTTGCCGCCCTCTCTTACCATGTTGTCGTGATAGGCCTCGTGCCCGGTCACGAAGCCGCCCGCGGCGATGAAGCTGGCGATGGCGCAGGCGACGAACAGGTTGAGATGGCCCGACATGGTGAGCGGAAACAGGCTGATCCACACGACCAGCGCGACGACCGCCCAGGCGGGGTAGAACCACAGCGGCCCGTTCTCGAACCCGCGCGCGATCTCCAGCTCTTCCTTGCGCAGATCCGCGCGGGTGTAGCTGTCCAGCGTATCGTCCGCCGCCAGCGAAATGGCGGGGGCATCGCCCGCCGCCAGGTCGCGCGGATCGAGATCGTCGGTATCGAGATCGAAATCGCGCACGGTCGCATCATCGGTCACAGCCAGCGCCCCCTGATCTGCGCGTAGAGCCCCCACGCCCCGCCGACGATCAGCCCGAACACGATCCGTTCCAGCCCGAAGGGCGCATCCCAGCCGGCGACCGCCATTACTTGCGCGACAAGCGGCGCGACGAAGCCGAAGCCGAAGATCAGCGGCATGATCGCGAACAGACGGGTCAGGGCGGCTTGCATAACGATTTGTTTACCAAGATGCCGCGGCACCGGCAAGGCGGTGAACCTGCCCCTGTTCTTCGCAGCTACGGTATTCGGCAGGACACGGGACTCCGCCACGGTCCACACAGGCTTGCGCGCAAGACGGCTCCGATATAGCCATGTCGTTGCACGGGTCGTTCGCAATAGAGCCGCCCGATGCCATAAAAACGAATAATAATAAGGGGAGAGGAACGTGGATCTGGTCTTGATCGCGATTGTGCTGGGACTTCTGGCCATTCTTTATGGCTTCGTCACCAGTGGGCAGGTGCTTGGCGCGGGCGCCGGCAACGAGCGAATGCAGGAAATCGCCGGTGCCATCCAGGAAGGCGCGCAGGCCTATCTCAACCGGCAATACACCACCATCGCCATCGTCGGCGTGGTCGTGGCGGTGCTGATCTTCGTTTTCCTCGACATGCCGCGCGGCGGCGCGCCGATCTCCGCCATCGGCTTCCTCATCGGCTCGATCCTGTCGGGCATCGCAGGCTATATCGGGATGAACATCTCGGTCCGGTCCAACGTACGCACCGCCGCGGCGGCACAAAGCGGGTTGCAGCAAGGTCTGACCCTCGCCTTCCGCGCCGGGGCCATCACCGGGATGCTGGTGGCGGGCCTCGCCCTGCTGGCGATCGCGGTCTTCTTCTGGATCCTCGTCGGAGCGATGGGGCTGGAGGCGAACAGCCGCGAGGTCGTGGACGCCCTCGTCGCCCTCGCCTTCGGCGCGTCGCTGATCTCCATCTTCGCGCGGCTTGGCGGCGGTATCTTCACCAAGGCGGCCGATGTCGGCGCGGACCTCGTCGGCAAGGTCGAGGCGGGTATCCCCGAGGACGATCCGCGCAATCCTGCCGTGATCGCGGACAATGTGGGCGACAATGTCGGCGATTGCGCGGGCATGGCCGCCGACCTGTTCGAAACCTACGTCGTTACCGTGGGCGCGACCATGGTGCTGACCGCCCTGCTGCTGACCGGCCTCGGCGACCTGCTGCTACCGATGATGAGCCTGCCGCTGCTGATCGGCGGCGCGTGCATCGTCACCAGCATCATCGGCACCTATTTCGTCCGCTTGGGATCGAAACAGTCGATCATGGGCGCGATGTACAATGGCTTCCTCGTCACCGCGATCCTCTCCATCCCGGCGATATGGTTCGTGATGACGCTGGCGCTGGGCGACCTGTCGGCGACGATCGGCGGGGCGATGCTGGCCGAGGCGGTCGCGGTGCCGGTGGCGGGCGGGGTGGCCGTCGCGACGCAAACCACCACGGTCGGCGGCTTCACCGGCTGGGACCTGTTCGGCTGCGCGATGCTGGGCCTGGCCATCACCGGCCTCATCATCTGGATCACAGAGTACTACACCGGCACCGAATACCGCCCGGTCCGCTCGATCGCCAAGGCGTCGGAAACCGGCCACGGCACAAACGTTATCCAGGGGCTGGCCATCAGCCTCGAATCCACCGCACTGCCGACGCTCGTCATCGTGGCGGGCATCATCATCGCCTACGGCCTCGCGGGGCTGATCGGGATCGCCTACGCGGCGACCGCGATGCTGGCGCTGGCGGGGATGGTGGTGGCGCTCGACGCCTACGGGCCCGTCACCGACAATGCGGGCGGCATCGCCGAGATGGCGGGCCTGGACGACAGCGTGCGCGAGAAGACCGACGCGCTGGATGCGGTGGGCAACACGACCAAGGCGGTGACGAAGGGCTACGCGATCGGATCGGCGGGTCTCGCCGCGCTGGTTCTGTTCGCCGCCTACACCACCGACCTGACCGAGTTCTTCCCCGGGCTGGCGGTGGATTTCAGCCTGAAGAACCCGTTCGTGATCGTCGGCCTGCTGCTGGGCGCGCTGCTGCCCTATCTGTTCGGCGCGATGGGCATGACCGCAGTCGGCCGCGCGGCGGGCGACGTGGTGAAGGATGTGCGCGACCAATTCGCCGCCGATCCCGGCATCATGGCAGGCACCAGCCGGCCGAACTACGCGCGCACCGTGGACCTGGTGACGAAGGCCGCGATCAAGGAGATGATCGTCCCCTCACTGCTACCCGTCCTCGCGCCGATCGTGGTCTATTTCGTGATCGCCGCCATCGCGGGCCAGGCCAACGGCTTCGCGGCGCTGGGCGCGCTGCTCTTGGGCGTGATCGTCGGCGGGCTGTTCGTCGCCCTCTCCATGACCGCCGGGGGCGGTGCGTGGGACAATGCCAAGAAATACATCGAGGACGGCAATCACGGCGGCAAGGGCTCCGAAGCGCACAAGGCCGCGGTGACGGGCGACACGGTCGGCGATCCGTACAAGGATACCGCAGGCCCGGCGGTGAACCCGATGATCAAGATCACCAATATCGTCGCGCTGCTGCTGCTGGCCGCGCTGGCCGGCAGCGGTGTCGGCTGACAGCGGCAGATCGCGCGAAAGCCCCCGTCCGGAGCGATCAGGGCGGGGTTTTGCACTCGCATATAGTAGTTTCGCAAGAGGGAGTCTGGCGGGTTTTTACTTGCGGTAGGTTCTTACATCCTTAGGCTGCGATTATGAACCATCCGTGGGGAGCGCGCTTCGTTCTAAGGGGTCCGAGGCGTGAATGGCCGCCTTGGATTCACTGGTCGCAATCAGACGGGACATTTACCATGCTCAAAAGCAAAAATCTTTTCAGGAGCGTCAGTGCGCTCGCCTTCGGCATCGCCGGTGTCGGCCTACTTCCCTTCGTTACGCCAACGCTTTCGGCTCAAGAGGAAGCCACAGGGGACGAGATTGTCGTTACGGCCGATACCATCGTGCCTCTATCGGTAATAGGCGCCATTCCTAACACCCAACAGGTGAGTCTCTCGCCGAACGGGGATCGCCTTGCCCTGACCATGAACCGGGACGGAGAGGAAGTTTATGCGGTATTGGACCTTTCCGACAAAGATCCACAGCCGAAGATCTTCGCGTCTGCGGGCGAATTTCGGAATGCCGGCGATCGTACCGTCGGTTCCTATCGATGGATAGGCAACGACCACATCGTGTTCCAATTGGTAAGCCGCGAGAATATTTTCGGACAGCGTGGTGATATCGGCCGACTGGTCGGCTACAACGTTGATACAGGCAAGGCTCAGCCTCTGGTCTGGCGCGACAGCGGTGGCAACGCGAGCCGCATTCTCTACGTCGATAATGACAAAGGAGAGTTCCTGCTTGAGCGCACGAACCTGGGCTACCAGAGCGGTGCGGACCAGCGTCGTCCGGAAGTTGTGCGTGTCGACGTAGAGACGGGCAAGTTCGAGCGGGTACAAAGGCCCAACCTGATCGTGAATCAGTGGTTTGCCGACGGAAAGGGTGTCGTGCGAATGGGGTCATCCTACGATGGCGATACCGGTGAAGCCCGAACTCTCTATCGCTCTGACGATAGCGGCAATTTTCGAACGGTGCAGAGTGTGGTGGACGAAAGCTTTACCGGCGAAGGGATTACGCCGGAGGTTTTCCTAGAAGAGCCCGATATGGCTATCGTCACCAGCAACAAGGATGGCTTTAAGAAGGTCTACAAGGCCAATCTCTCTACAATGCAACTTGGCGATGAACTATTCGCAGTCGACGGCTATGATGTCGGGGGTGCGATATCCAACAAAAAAGATAATGGGATCGTAGGTTACTATTATCAAGATGATCGTAGCAGGATCGAATTCACCGATCCCTTTCTCAAGACCGTAAAGCAAGAGGTGCTCGATCCTACGTTCGGCAAGGGCAACGCTCAGATTATCTCAACCAGCGAAGATAGCAAGAAGATGGTACTTCGCGTGGCTGATACCAATCAACTCGGCGGCTATTATTTTTATGATACGACCAATGGTTCGTTCAAGACCATCGGCTGGACCAACAACCGGCTAAAGAACGCTGAGCTCAATCCGGTTAGGGCCATGCGGTACACAGCGTCAGATGGGGCGGAAATTGAAGCGATCGTTACCATGCCCCGTCACCGAAGGGGCGAAAAAAATCTTCCTGTCATGATGATCACGCATGGCGGTCCGTTCGGGCCGCGTGACAGCGCGGATTATGATGGTTTCGGCTGGAACCAGGCAATGGCCGAACAAGGCTACGTGGTCGTCCAACCTAACTATCGCGGTTCGGGCGGATACGGCGCGGAATGGATCAAAATGGGTAGAAACGACGGTTTCGGGCTACGCATGCAGGATGATCTCAACGACGCTATCGATGCGTTGGCCCAGAACGGTATCATTGATCCGAACCGAGCCTGCATGATGGGCTGGTCCTATGGCGGTTACGCCGCGGCGCGCGCGGCGCAACGCGATCCCGACCGTTGGAAGTGTACGATTGCCGGGGCAGGCGTTTATGATCTCGGGCTGATGAAGCGGTATGACACGGGCTATCTCGGAAAGTTTGGCTCCAACTATCTCGCAAAAGGAGCGGTCGATCTGGATACGGTGAGCCCTGCCGAGAACGCCGACGGTCGCTGGGCTCCGATCGCCATCGTCCAGGGAATGCGTGACGAGCGTGTTCCACCGGAACAGGCCCATGCGTTGGTTGGCGCGCTCAAGAGCGCCGGGAAAGTTGCAGGTAAGGATTTTGTCTATCTGGAGCAGCCCATGAACACCCATCACCTGCCATACACGAAGAACCGGGTCGAATGGCTCGGAACCGCCACGGCTTGGGCTGCGAAGTGGAATCCGGCCTATATACCAAGCGACGCTGACTATGCTGACCGGCCCAAAAAGCTGGATCCGGCGGCTCAGGAAATGGCGAAACGCCTGTCAATTTCGGGCATCTAGCCAAGTCCCACGAGATAACGCGCAAATTCCCCGTCCGGAGCAATTCGGGCGGGGTTTTTCGCGTCCGGCGCGCACCGCGCGGTCAGGCATTTTTCACCGCTTGTCAAAGCTTGCCCGCTAGGGCGGCGTGCGAGGCGTCATGTCCGGCGCTGCCAGGACCAGCGAAGTGAGCCGCAGCGAAACCGCGAGCATGCAGAACCCCGGCACGCCGGCGCTGGTCTTCGACGCGCCCGGCTGGCGCGAGAGGGGTTGGGACGCGTGGATACGGCGCAGTGGGCGCAACTCGCGCGTCAGGAGGGCGATCCCAATCCCATCTTCGAAGGCTGCGCACTCGCCCCTGCGCTGGCGCAATTCGACCCCGAAGGCAGCGTGAAGATCGCAACGCTGCATGCCGATGGCGAACTCGTCGGCCTCGCGCCGCTCCGGCGAGCCTCGCGCTATTACGGGCGCACATTGCCGCACTGGACGATCTGGCTGCACGACAACGCCTTCGTCGGAGCGCCGCTGATCGCCGAGGGCCATGAACACGCGTTCTGGCAAGCGCTGCTGGGCTGGTGCGACACACGCGCGGGGTTCGCGCCCTGGCTTCACTGCCCCGCCCTGCCCCACGACGGGGCCCCCTATCGCGCTCTTTGCCCCATCGCCGATCACACACGCCCCGCCGCCAGAGTGTGGGAGGGGGAGCGCGCCATGCTCGCCTCCGACCGTCCGCCCGGTGAATATTTCGAGCAGGCGATGAGCGCGAAGAAGCGCTAGGAATTGCGCCGTCAGGCAAAAACGGCTGGGCGAATGGCATGCTCGCCTTCGCGCGCCGGGAGGAAGATACAGGTATCGAAGAATGGATCGACCAGTTCCTCACGCTCGGCAGCAAGGTGATGACCCAGTTCCCGGCGGGCGATCCGCGCTATGCCCCCGACCGCACGCATGAGAGCTATCACCTGCGCGGCCCGCGCGAGCTCCACTGGTCGGACGACCTGCTGGAGGGAGGGCGCGCATTCCCGCTCGGTCCGGGGGAGGCGCTATATGTCCCGGTCATGGCGCCGCATTTCGTGCGCAACGGACCGGAGAGTTCGATCTCGTTATCTATCACCTGGCGCAGCGAATGGAGCCATGCCGAACCCGATGCGCGCTGCTTCAACCGGCTGCTGCGGCGCGCAAAGGTCGCTCCCGCCCCGCCGGGGCGCTGGCCGGCGAGCAAGCGCCTGAAGTCGCTGGGATACCGCGCATGGCGCCGCACCTTCGGCCCGGCGAAGCCCTGAGCGAGGCCGGCGCCGCGACTTGACCGGCGCGCGGCAGCCACGCAATGCGCATCTCCATGAGCGAAACCGAACCCACGCCCCAAGCCTTGGTCGAAGACCTCGTGACCCTGCTCACGGTGGAGCGGCTGGGCGCAGATCATTTCCAGGCCCCGCCGAAGAAGGACGGGGTTGGCCGCGTGTTCGGCGGACAGGTGATCGCCCAGGCGCTGCAGGCGGCGCAAGCGACGATCGAGGACGACAAGGTCGCCCATTCGCTGCACGCCTATTTCCTGCGCGGCGGGACCGAGGGCGTGCCGATCGACCTTGCCACCGATCGACAGTTCGAAGGGCGCAGCTTCGCCAATCGCCGCGTCGTCGCCAGCCAGGACGGCAGCCCGATCCTGAACCTCGCCGCCAGTTTCCAGCGGCCCGAACAGGGCCTGGAGCACCAAGACCCGGCAATGCCCGACGTGCCCCCGCCCGAGGACCTGCCCACCGGTCAAGAGGCGCGCGAGAAGGTGGTCGAGCACTATCGCGACCGGTTGAAGCCGGCGCAGGTCACCTTCTTCCTGCGCCCACGCCCGGTCGAGTTGCGCCCGGTCGGGTCGATGCACTGGACCTCCAGCGAGCCGCAGCCGCCGCGAACGCAGGTCTGGTTCCGGGCCGTCGCGCCACTTCCCGACGATCCGGCACTGCACCGCGCGGTGATCGCCTACGCCAGCGACTTCAACCTGCTGGGCACGGCGGTGATGCCGCACGGCGTTTCGTGGATGCGGGGCGAGCTCATCAGCGCCAGCCTCGACCACGCGCTGTGGTTCCACCGCCCGGCCCGCGCCGACGAGTGGCTGCTTTATTCGACCGATTCCCCGTGGAGCGGGAACGGGCGCGGCTTCAACCGGGGGCAGATCTTCGATCGCAATGGCACGCTGGTCGCCAGCGTCGCGCAGGAGGGTATGATCCGCCGCGCGCGCGAGAAGCGATAGGGCGATTTGCCAGCACTGCCAAAGCCTGCATAAGGGCGTCCGATAAACGGGAGCCCGACGACCATGACCTTCGCCAGAACCGGGGCAGCGCTGCTCCTTTCCACCGCCCTCGCCGCCTGCGCGCATACCCAGCTGGACACCCCGACGCCGCCCGTGCCGCCCACGCCGCCGGCCGTCGCCACCGCCGCCGCCGCGCCCGATTACGACGCGGCGCTCCAGCGCACGATGCAGGCCTACGATTCGACCGGGATGGTCGCCGCCGTCTCGATCGACGGGAAGACCGTGTGGCAGGGCGCACGGGGGCTGGCGGAAGAAGGCACGAACCGCCCGGTGACGCAGGACATGCTGTTCCCCATCGCCAGCATTTCCAAGGCCTTCACCACCACCGCGCTCGCCATGCTGGTCGACCAGGGCAAGGTCGACTGGGACGCGCCGGTGCGAACCTACATCCCCGAATTCGCGATGTACGATCCCTGGGTCAGCGAGCACTTCACCGTGCGCGACGCGCTCACCCACCGCTCCGGCCTGCCGCTGGGCGCGGGCGACCTGCTGATTTGGCCCGACGGCGACGCGAAGCCGGAGGATATCATCAAGGCGCTGCCGTTGCTGCGTCCCACCACCGGCTTTCGCGCCGAATACGCCTACGACAACCTGCTCTACGTGGTCGCAGGCGAGATTGTCCGGCGCGTTTCCGGGCAGAGCTGGTCGGACTTCGTGACGGCCAATATCCTGCAGCCCGTCGGCATGGGCGAGTGCGTCGCCAGCAAGAACCTGATCCCGGCGGGCGAACCCTTCGTCATCGGGCACGAGCGCGCCGCCGGGGCCGATGCGGGCGTGCCGATCGACGAGCGCCTTGCCTTCTCGGAAACCTGGAACCCGGCGGGCGGAATCTGGTGCGACACCGAGGGGATGATGAAATGGGGCCGCTTCTGGCTCGATGGCGGCGTCACCGCCGACGGCAAGCGCTTGCTGAGCGAGAAGCAGGCCGCAGAGGTGTGGAAAGGCGTCACCCCCGAAACCGTCAGCGGCAGTCTGCGCAAGGCAGGCGTTTCGCATCTGGAGCTCTACGCGCTCGGCTGGAACGTCCAGGATTTCGAAGGCCAGCTGCTGGTCAGTCACGGTGGCGGGGCGCCGGGGGTGGTCAGCAATTTCATGATCATCCCGGAAGAGAACATCGTGCTGTTCAGCGCCACCAACGACTATCGCGGCGCGCCCTCCACCTTCAACTTCGCGATGGCGGACGAGCTGCTGGGTCAGCAAGACCACGACTTCATCGGCGAATGGGGCGGCGCCTTCGCGAAGCGCGAGGCGGAGGGGACCAAGCTGCTCGCCGACACCGCCGCCAGCCCGCCCGCCGACGCGAAGCCTGCCAGCCTGCCGCTGTCGGCCTATGTCGGCACCTATCGCGACCCGTGGTATGGCGAGGTGCGCGTGCGGATGAACGATGCGGGCGGGTTGTTCATCGACATGGGCCGCAGCGAGATCCTCGACGGCGACCTGACCCATTACAACGGCGACCGCTTCGCCGCATTCTGGCCCGACAGCTCGCTGAAGGCGGATGCCTTCGTCGACTTCACGGTCGCGGGCGGCAAGGTCACGGGCATGACCATGAAGGCGATCAGCGACCTGACCGACTTCTCCTACGACTTCCACGACCTCGACCTGAAGCGGGTCGGGAACTGAGGGCCGTCAGGCGGCGGCACGCTCCACTGCCTCGGCGGAAACGCAGCGATTGCGGCCCGAGCGCTTGGCCTGGTAAAGCGGCGCATCGGCGCGCGCGAGCCATTCTTCCGGCGTCGCCACGGCGTCGGAGAGCTTGGCCACACCGAAGCTCGCGGTGACCGGCAGTTCGACGCCGCTCTGCAAGGTGAACGGCCGCTCGGCGACCGCGACACGCAGGCGTTCCACCGCGGCCATCGCCGCCTCGTCCGCCGTTTGCGGCAACAGCACCGCGAATTCCTCTCCACCGATCCGCCCCAGCACATCGTTGGGCCGCAACTCGCCGTGAATACGGTCCGCCAGTTCGCGCAGTACCACATCGCCCGCCGGATGGCCGTGCGCGTCGTTGATCGATTTGAAGTGATCGATATCGAGCAAGGCGACCGTGCCGATGCTGTCATGCCGGCGGAAGCGCTGGATTTCCTTGGTCGCCTCCGCCAGGAAGCCGCGCCGCGTCAGGGCATCGGTAAGCTGGTCGGACCGGGCAATCTGGCGCAGTTCCAGCTCGTCGACCACCAGGCTGGCGAAGCTTTTCAGCAATTCGATCTGCTGCGGGGTGAACGCGCGCGGGCGCGTGTCGATCACGCACAGCGCCCCGACATTGTAGCCATCGGACGTTCGCAGCGGCGCGCCGGCATAGGCACGCAAGTACGGTTCGCCCAGGACCGAGGGATTGTCCGCGAAATGCGGGTCGGCCAGCGCATCGGGCACCACCAGGGGCTCGGCGCGCTCTACCGTCTGGGTGCAGAACGACGTGTTGCGCGCGCTTTCGCTCGCCCCGATGCCGATCTTCGCCTTGAACCACTGGCGATGGCGATCGACCAGCGAGACGGTAACGATCGGCACCTCGAATACAGCGCGGACCAGGCCCGCGATCTTGTCGAACTGCTGCTCGCGCCCGGTGTCGAGCACCTCGAGGCGATCGAGCGCAGCTTGGCGCGCGACCTCGTCGCCCAACTTTACGTGTATCACAGCGAAGCTCCATTCATCTGGCGCAGGGCTGCCGACAGTTCGCTGCGATAGCTTTCCATGAGGCTGGTGATACCGAGCTCTATGGCGTCGTCGTCCATTCCTATCGCGCGCATCTTTTCCGCAAGATCGCCGACATGGCGCCGATGGCGAGCCATGCTCTCCTGCAGTTCCGCCGGCAGCGCGCCCGACTCCACGCTCGAAATGTCGAGATAGAGATCCGCAATTTGGGTCATCGCTTACGGCATAGGCGAGAGTGGTTAACATGGGGTGTGGAAAGCCCGCGCCGACGGAGGCACCGGTTCGACAGGGGCGCGGAGGGCAAACGAGGTTGCACTGATCCGATGGGATGGAACGCGGAACGCGTTTTTGAAAAGTGTGACTTTCGCCCGTCCTGCTGTTCTGTCATCGGCATGGTGCGCCGGGGCAAGGAGCGCGAAAAGGGCGTAATTGCTAGGTTTTTGCCGCGCCTCGGAACAGTACCCTTCATGCTTCCCGACCCGCCACCCGCCCGTCTCGAAGGGTCATGCGCGGTCGCCATGTGTGACCTTCCGCGAATGGCGTTGCGCCGCGCGGTCGTATCGTATGCGGACAAAAATGCTTCATCCGAAAGGATAAGCCACGAACCGGAGCCAGTAGGAAAGCGAATTGCCCACCCTCTCCGTCGCCCCGGACCCCGATCCGGGGCCGGTGCTTGACCTTGGTCGGACGTCCCAACCCAGCGCTGCATCCTCAGAAAGCACCGCCCCGGCTCGGAGGGCGGGGCGACGAGGGGAGAGGGAAGCCCGAAGATTTCGTCCCCCCGGGCTTGACCCGGGGGGTATAGCGAACGTCATCGAAATACGCTTATCGGACCACACTCGTTACGTACATTTTTTTGATGAGGGTTGCGTGTCGATAGCCATAGAACCGTGCCTCAAATCCTTGCGAACTCGTGCCTTGGCCTTATTGAGATGGTCGACAAGCCGATCGATCTCTCGCTCCAGATCAGGGCCAAGATGGATTTCATGCTCGGTTTCTTGGTACTGATCATACATGTCGTAGATGATAGTCTGTGCCGAGTCTCTTGCCGATGATATCGCATCTATGGCACTTTCGCTCAGCCCGGCTTCGTGTAATTTCAGCAAATTGCGCAATTCTTCATCTATCTTATCGATGTCTTTAGCGATGTAAGTTCGTGCATCCGACCAATCTTCGTGTGGTGTCCGACGTTCAGGCATGATGGATCGGTAGCTTTGGAGAAACGCTCTGACGGCCTCCACCTCTTCGGCAAAAAACAGTTCTTGCCGTTTCAGAAGTAGCCGCTTTCTATCGGCTTCCTTCGCCAGATCGGCTTTATGCGTTTCTGTCTCACGGTCGAGAACCGCCTTGTTCTTTTGAAGCCACTGCTTGGCGCGAGTGTCCGCAGTCAGCCTGGCCACGAACCATGCGAAGGCACCTACCCCACCGATGGTGAGAAAACCGGAAAGTAAGTTTTCCAAAGGGTCTTTTCCTATCCCTAAAGAGGCAAATTGAATTTCATTGCACTGTACCTCAGTCAGAGATGAAGTCGGGAACATAGATTTGCCGCAACGGGATCATTGTTCGATAGCGCGGCGAAAGCTCAGGGTAGTGTTCCAATATTAGCTGAACCAACTCCTCGCCGTCCAACAGGCGAAGGCGTGGTGTGTTGCGTTCGCGCACCCTAGCCTGACGGCTATAGGAGCCCAACGTGACGAACAACGCAAACTCTCCTTCGCCCAAGGTGCCCAAGAGCTGACTAACATCCGGCTCGCCGATTGAGCCGGTCTGACGCTTGCATTGGATCTTTATGATGGGAGGCTGGAATCCCAACTCGTCAGTGTGGGCAATGACATCCACGCCCCCGTCGCCAGATTTCTCGGAAACCCGTGCAGTGTACCCCAGACATTCCATGAGGTGTGCAACGAAATGCTCAAATTCGAAGCCCGACAATCCTGAAGTGATCCGTCGAACGACAAAATCTTGGGTGTTATCAACTGCCAGCTGCGATGCATTCTGAGTGGCAAGATCGTCCGGAAGCGCTTCGTCAGCCGCCGCATCCTCGGTATTAGTCTTTCCCCCAGGTTCCAGCTTGTTTTCAAATTGCTGACCGTGCTCCCGTACGCGAAACAGCGTGATAAACGAGCCGATCTCGTTAAGCGCGGTTTGACTGAAATCACTTCGTGGAAACTGATCGATCCAGTTTACACCAATGAAATTGGGATAATCCTCACCAGCGTTCGTGTTCCCAGGCCGATGCCACTTCTTACCGGTCGCTCGGCCAAGATTGACCATACGATTATGTTTTGAGGGATAGACTATAAGGTCGCCTTCTTGAACCTCGTGAGCAAACCGGAAAAGTGTCCCAGCATCCACCGGGATCGCGCCAGGCTTTTTCTCCGGATAAGCATTTTGTATGGCGGTTTTGTACGCTTCGCGATCAGCAGGGAATTCGAAGATATTTCCAACCTTTGCCCAACCTAAGCAGGCGTAGTTCCCTTCGATAGGATCATCACCGACCCATTCTGGCATGTGAATGCCCCATACCTTACCCATTGATCACCCTACGTCTGCATATTTGTTGCGATAGTTCGTGCCAGCTGAGGCGACAATCGGCAAACCCCATCCTTACGCAGAACGAAATCGGCTGCTGTGAAAGTCGTATCGCGCACGAATTGCAGAACCTTCGCATCCACACCGGACCGCTCAAGTTCTATCATATCTAACACCCATGCCGGACTACCTCGCTTGCTGTTGTGCATTATGCCAAGCGTAGGATCGTAGCCCTGAGCAATAGCATCGATTTTCAACTGTGCGAGCTTCACCGCATAAGCGTAATTGAGTATCGCGTTGACGGGATGCGAGGCATTGCGATTTTCTGGCTTTACCCCCGTCGCGCGTGAGCTGCGCCAGTTATAGGCGTGCCATTCTGTCGGAATGGGCCTGCGGTTCAGTCCTTTCCAACGCACTGGAAGCCCATGCCAGGCTCGGAAGTAGGACGATGCGCATTCGCCTTCGATTGCGAAAACAGTGTTGAGGTCGTCGAAGGTCTCGCGCGAGAGCCGTGCAATGCCCTCTGCAGCCTTCGCCAGCGCCATGTCGCGTGATCGGGACGCGGGGATATGATCAGCCAGCGTCGGAACGCTCGTTTCGATCTTACGTCGGATTAAGTCCGCCGAGAATGCCAAGCGTTTCGCAGCGTCGGCCTTAGTTGCCCGCTGCCAGTCCACCTTTTCGCTGTCAGCACAAAAGCCGGTGCCACTCGTGACGGTGACTATCTTGCCCGACGACCCGATGCGAGCGAGCGCGACGCCCTGATCTGCAAGCCATGATAGCACCTCGAATGAGAGCGTACCGCTCCCGTCCAAAAGGAGGATGCGTGTCGGCAGGTCAAGATCGCGAGGAAAGAAGCGACGGTTTGAGGCGACAATCTTTGGCCATGATGGTGAGCCCTTCGAGCGAGAGAGCGACAAGGCCGAAAAGCCGGGCGAGTATTTTCATCCGCTTCTCGGATCGCTCATTACCGGTGCAGCGCGCCTTATGTTGGCCATCACGGAAAGGCTGATCGCAGAGAAAGGCTTAGAATGGGCATTCTGCGATACGGATAGCATGGCGATTGCCAAGCCCCAGGGCATGGCCAACGATGACTTCAGCCGCTGGGTCCACGAAATCACAGACTGGTTTGCCGCACTCAATCCTTATGAGTTTTCCGGCTCGATCCTGAAAATCGAAGGCGAGAACTTTGGGCTGGAAACGGGTGAGCTTGAGCCGCTCTTTTGCTGGGCAGTGTCATCGAAGCGATATGCGCTTTTCAATCTTGCGAGCGATGGCAACCCGGTTTTGCGGAAGGTATCGGCGCACGGGCTGGGCCACCTTTTGCCGCCTTACCCGGCTGACAATTATCCTACCAACATTCCCGCGCCTCATGAAAGCGTGTTGCGAAGTGGCGTTGAACGCTGGCATTGCGATTTGTGGTTCGAGATTGTCAGAGCGGGGCTTGGGGCAAAGCCGGATATGCCCCGAATTGATTTCCACCCGGCGATGAATGCCCCGGCAGTCAGCCGTTACGGGGCCACAGCGCCGGAGCTGCTGCGCTGGTTCAATGGCCATAATGCGAACCGCTCCTATCGCGATCAGGTCAAGCCGTTCGGTTTCTTGCTAGCCCTCCGCGCCAAGCGGAATTGGCAATCGGGCGAGGCGGTGCTCTTTCAACCCCGGCAAGGCCGTCCGCCAAAGGTGGAGCTGCCCAAACCTGTTGCATTGTTCGACCGGGATTTGGCCAAGGTGGCAGCGACCGCCTTTGACCGTGCGAGCGGCAAGCCTGTTTCTGCCGATGCCTTGCAATCCTATGTGGAGGTCGTGGCTCAGTATCACTTACACCCGGAATCCAAATTCTTGGGCGGGGGTTTTGTCGACCGGGGGACGACGCGGCGACGGCACAACCGCGCCACTGGCATTCATCATATTGGCAAGGAAGCCAACGAGCTGGACAAGCAGCAAATGCTCGGGGTCGATAGTGAGCTAAACCCCGATTACGGTCTGGCTGCCGATGGCATTAAACAGCTCAAGTCTGACTTGGCGGAGCTTTCGAAAATTCTCGGTAACTCCGGGGCCGCGAAGGCCTTGCGGCTTACTCCTAGGCGGCTTCGCGCCATTCAATCTGGCGACGTAATTCTCAATGACGCGACCGTGCGGAGCCTCTTCAGGCGCATCCACACCGCTAAGCCAAAAGCGGAACTGGTCTGTGCTGATCGGCAGCGGGAGTTGCTCTGCCTCAGTCAAATGGTCAGAAGATTGGGATTGCGAGGAGCGGCGCGTGAGCTAGGAGTTGACGCATCAAATCTCCGGAGGAAGCTGAGTTGAGCCCCCCTTATCGCTAAGCTCAAGGCGACTCAAAGTTGCGGCAATTTTTTTCGCCGCAGTGCGCGATGAGCGCACCCCCCTTTCAACACGGCTAACTGTGGTTTGCGAAACTTCAGCTTCAAACGCCAATTCCTCTTGGCTCAGGTTCAGATGATTGCGTTTCGCACGGAGCTGGCTGCCCAAGCCATTTTCCACATTTCGCCATTGTTTCACGTTTGTTCTCAGCAGAAAAAATGCCCTATCACCTCTAGCCGAATCTGTCAGAGTTTGAAGAGAGTTGGCCAATTGAAACCAATGTGCATCGACCTTTTTGCAGGGGCAGGGGGACTTTCCGCTGGGTTTCAACGTAGGGGATTCGAGGTTGCGGCTGCCCTCGAGTCAGTTAGTCGATTCGCCCAGACGCATGAGCAGAATTTCCCTCAATGCAAAACCATAACGGCAGATGCTAGCGAGCTACCGCCCGACGTATTCGCAGAAAGGGTATCCTTGCCTCGCCGGCCAGAGGTGATCATTGGCGGTCCACCATGTCAGACATTTTCGACGATCGGTCGAGCCAAAATCCGGCATGTGAGAGGTTGTGACAAGAGCGACCCGAGAAACTACATGTTTCAAAGGTATCTGGATTACGTTAAATATTTCGAACCCGAAATATTCGTAATGGAGAATGTCCCGCAACTCAAATCTCGATTTGGGGGCGTGTTATTCGATAGGCTTATCGACCTTTCGTCGTCTTTTGGATACCAAGTCCAGTTTTCTGTCTTGAATGCGGCGGATTACGGGGTCCCTCAGAATCGTAAAAGGCTTTTTATTGTAGGTCATAAGGCTGGCGTAAAGTTTAGCTTTCCGAAGCCATTTGTTCAGGGAGGGCAGCTAGTTCCTTCCCAATACGATGACTCAAAAGTAAGGACTGTCGGGGAGGCACTGGAGGATCTTCCACTTATCTATGATGGATGTCGATTAGGTGAGTTGCCCTACAGCAAGGAGGCTCGAACTGAGTTTCAGTTTCAGGTCCGCTCGGATCGGGGAGTCGTGGGAAACAACGTTTGTCGAGTTTCAAATGACCGGGCGAAAAGAGTTTTCAAGCACATGCGACAAGGCGACCGATATATGGATCTTGATCCAGAAGTGCGGAAAATCCTGCCTTTCAGAGAGGACATATTTCAGGATAGATTGAAGCGCCTGAGGGAAGATGAGCCATCATGGACTGTGCTAGCTCACATAGGAATGGATGGATATATGTACATCCATCCTTGGGAAGATCGGACCCTTTCGGTGCGGGAGGCGGCGCGATTGCAGAGCTTTCATGACGACTTCACCTTCGTCGGGAATATGCGTGAGCAATATGTTCAGGTAGGCAATGCTGTGCCCCCCCTCCTGGCATCGGAGATCGCTGGAAGCGTGATGGCGGCTATCCAATGAGCCCGCTTGCAGTATCGGACGTCTTTTCAGGTTGTGGTGGCTTTTTCCTCGGTTTCGATCAGGAGGAGGGCTTTGAGGTTCGGACCGCTATCGACTCGTGGGATAAAGCGCTCGAAACTATCAGGCTGAACCGGCCATCCATTGGGGCAATCCAATCGGATCTATCCGACCCTGAAGGGTTGGATAGAATAGTAGATGAATTAAAAAGCAGCGACATTCTAATTGGCGGGCCGCCCTGCCAAGGCTTCAGTACACTGGGGAAGCGACGGGATGGCGATACACGAAGTTCGTTGGTCGAGGTATTTGCGGAAATCGTAACCCGCGCGAGGCCTAAAATTGCAATTGTTGAGAATGTTCGGGGTATACAGAGTAAAAAACACCCTGTGTATGGCACTTATGCCAACGCTCTGAAGCAGTGTCTCGAAACCGAAAATGGCGGCGGATACACTACGACATCTAGGATGCTCAACGCGTTGGAATTCGGAGCGCCCCAAAATCGAGTGCGATGGTTTATGGTCGCAGTTCGATCTGATCTGATGACGGATCCCCAAGCGATTGAGAGGTTTTGGGCATATTTAAGCAGAGCTTTCATCGGAAAGCCTAAGACGCTCAGAATGGCAATTGGTGACCTCCCCAAGCTTGGCAATGGCGAGGAATGCAGTACCGACGCTCGCGGGCTGCCCCTATCAAACCATAAGGCCATGCGTCATTCGCAGGCGCTGATTAGGCGCCTGAAATCGGTACCACCGTTGGGTGGCTTGCCGGATGTCCCACGTGAGCTTTTGACGCCCCATCTATGTAAAATGCTTGATGGAGCCTATGGTAGCGGCGGTCATGTTAAAAATATCTATGGGAGGATGGATTGGGAGGCTCCCTCCGGCACAATCGTGGCGGGTATAGATAAGATAACATGTGGACGCTTTGTTCATCCTGAGCAGGACCGCCTCCTTTCGCCTCGAGAGTGCGCACGAATTCAGACTTTCCCAGACGACTATAAGTTCGCTGGAGGGCAGGTTGCTCAATACTATCAAATTGGCAATGCAGTCCCACCTAAGCTTAGTGGTGCAATCGCGAGCGCCGTGAAGACATTCATCGATCGTGAAGGTCTTCTTAATTCAGATAGTTGGAAGATAGCCGCGTGATGGAAGTTATTGTTTATTTTGAGGGCGCCGATTCGACTCGCGATTGGGTATCGAAGCTACTAAACCGATCTGATATTACGTTTCGCAAAATTCCTTCGCAAAACAGCTCTTCTTCGTTTAGCGAGCTTCCGTCTTATATATCTGATATCCTTTATCTGGATAAGCCAGATATTATAATTGCCGGATCGAATGACGGAATTCATGAGAAGCCTATCTTCTCAATTGAATTGGCGGCCTGCACGCCCCAATTTCAACACGCGCTCCAGAGATTCCCGCGCCTTCTCGCTTCGGTTGCCTCTGGCTGTCCTACGGTTTTGATAATGCCATTGCGTAAACGCTCTAATGATGGGAAATCGACCTATCAGCGCAGTGTGGCGGCGGATTACGGCGCCGTGCGCCTTACGGATATTTTTCATGTACCGGCACTGGTGATCGATTGGCCGGATGATGATGGGATCCTGCTCTACGAAGGCTCGGATGGCTTGCCTCCGTTAAACTCAAAATCGATAGCGGATCTGGGGTCTTATCTGAGAGACTGCCTCACTTCGTTTGCTCAGGTGGACTATCTAGGTGCGCTCGCGAGGCTCCCGCAAACCCAGTTTCTCACTGATCAGACGCGAATGAACGCTTATAAAAACGGCAACATAACAATTGCCCGTCCCGGTGGAGGAGGGACGAATGCTCAGGTCAAGCTCGATCTATGCGCTACATCAGATGTAATCCATCGTTTGACGACCGAAGGGCGGGCAACGGCTACTTCGATCTCGCAGTTGCCCGACTACTTCCGCGCACGTGAGCAATCATTGCTTTTCTACCCTACGCGAATTTCCGATCATGCGGGCGACCCATATGTCGGGATGATGACCTACTACGATATCGCATTTTGTCGGACCGGGCCAAGCACTCGAGATCGGCGTTTTAATCTCATTGCCTACGCGCAGGGTGTCGAATTAAGCGAGACGACCGAGCGCATGAAAAAATTTAATGATAATACTTGCCTATTCAGCAAGGGTTATAAGCCCTCTAATGCTCGACATTATTCCTACTATCTGAGAGACGGATGTCGTAAGCTTAAATCCAAACCTATTCGTATTTACGGTGAAATTGCTGATCTCATCGCGTATGAAGATGCTATATTGATGAACGCATAATGCGGGAAATAGACATTTTCAATGCTGTCCGTTCTTACTTGACCGTTAGAGATTTCAAAGTGATACAGCTCGTGCCGCCGGGAGGACAGGCGCCGTATAGTCTAAGTTTCGTGGTCAAGGGGGCACTTAGAACTATATTTCCAGATATGCTCGCTTTACAAGATAAGAAAATATGGGTTGGAGAACTTAAACCTAATTTTGATAAGCGCGACCATGCAAAGCTCGCGAGCGTGCAATATTTTGGTGAGCAGGAGGTCAGAAACCTTCTCGCGCGAGTTTCTAAGAAAGACTTGGAGAATTCGCCGATTAATTACGTCCTTTGCCATTCTGAGACTTCATCCGAGGCTTGTCCTGTTGCGTATCAGTGGATTTTCCAAGAGCGATCTGAATGCCCGTTGATACTGTCCCCGTCTCCTCTGTGATCGGCGCCTGTATCTCCAATTCTACAGTTATTTAGGGAAGTTAGGGGCAACCGCTGTGGTCAGTTGTCGACCTTATAGGCTTCTTCACTATACCCCCCGGGCTTGACCCGGGGTCGGTGCTGCTTCCAACTCCGCCGATGGATCGCGAAACACAGGGCGGCTGGGTCTACATCCTGACCAACCGCTATCGCGGCGCACTCTATGTCGGCGTGACAAGCGATCTCGCACGCCGCGTCGCGCAACACCGCAGCGGCAGCGGCTCGAACTATTGCACCCGGCGCGGCCTCACCCGCCTGGTTTGGGCGGAGTTCGGCGAACCCATCGACGCGTGTATAGCCCACGAAAAACGCCTCAAGCGCTGGCGACGCGAATGGAAATTCGCCCTGGTCGAAAGGGCCAACCCGGACTGGAACGACCTCTACGACACGCTGACCTGATGGCACGTCGCCCCGGACCACGATCCGCGGCCGGTACTGGACTTGTGGCGGTATCCGTGATCTCAAAGTCGCGCCGCAAGAAGCACCGCCCCGGATCAAGTCCGGGGCGACGGCATGGCGGGAAAGCAGGTAGCGAGCGGACACAGAACAGGCTACCGCGTATCCGCAGTGAAGAGGCGGAGGCCAAGAGCTTGGAGGCGATTAAGATTATCGGGTTCGCCACTTTGGCTGCGGTGATTTACGGTATCTTACACGATCAAGTCACCGCGCATGTGTGTGTCGAATACTTCACTATCGCTCACCCTCCAGTGTTCCCAACAGAGTCCCCGTTTCTGCTTGCCTTGGGCTGGGGTATCATTGCGACTTGGTGGGTTGGCCTGCCACTCGGCGTCTTACTGGCTGCGGCCGCACGTATCGGGCGAAAGGCGAAGCTGGGACTCACGCAATTACGGCGACCGATCATGCTCCTGATGGCGCTGTCAGGCTGCGCGGCGTTGCTGTCAGGAATTGCGGGCGCGTCGCTTGTTGCTATGAAGGTAATAGAGCTGCCTGGCGATTCGGGCACCATCATTCCCAGCGACAAATGGTCCGCCTTTGCCTTCGCTCTGTGGGCGCATTCTGCGAGCTATTTCACGGGTGCTTTGGGTGGGTTGTTCTTGATAGCGACGACAATAAAGCGTCGAATGGAGGCCTAAAATTCTACGGTTCTCCACGGCGCCCCCCACGTCCCCTCACCCACTCGCGTGGTAGAAATCGTACACCTTCTGCGCCACGCCCGCGCTGATGCCCGGCGCGCGTTGCAGGTCTTCCAGAGCCGCCGCGCGGACCTTCCCCGCGGTGCCGAAATGCAGCAGTAGCGCGCGTTTGCGCGAGGGGCCGATGCCGGGGATTTCGTCCAGCGGGCTGGCGGTGATCGCGCGGCTGCGCTTGGCGCGATGGGCGCCGATGACGTAGCGGTGGACCTCGTCGCGCAGGCGCTGGAGGTGGAACAGCAGCGGCGAGTTCACCGGCAGCGTCTTCTCGCGCCCGTCGGGGAAGTGGAATACCTCGCGCCCCTCGCGCCCGTGATGCGGGCCTTTCGCGATGGCGATCAGCGGCACGTCCTCGATTCCGAGCTCCTCCAGCGTCTCGCGCACCGCGGTCATCTGGCCCTTGCCGCCGTCGATCAGGACGAGGTCGGGCCAGATCGCTTCGTGGCCGCGCCTGCCCACCCCGCTGCGGCTAGCCTCGCCTGGCGGCTCGTCAAGCCTCGCTCCCCTCCCGCTTGCGGGAGGGGCCGGGGGTGGGTCTGCATCGTCGCGATCGATTTCCGCCAACGCCCTGAACCGTCGCCCCATCACCTCGCGCATCATGCCGAAATCGTCGTTGGTCTGCGCGCTCTTGATGTTGAACTTGCGGTACTGGCCCTTCTCGAACCCCTCCGGCCCGGCGACGACCATCGCGCCGACCGCCTTCGACCCCTGAATATGGCTGTTGTCGTAGATCTCGATCCGCTGCGGCGGCTCGTCCAGTTCGAGGAATTCGGCCAGCTCGCGGTTGAGTCGCGCCTTCGTGCCGCTTTCGGCCAGCCGCCGGTCCAGCGCCTCGGTCGCATTGCGGCTCGCCTGTTCCATCAGACGCCGCCGGTCGCCGCGCTGGGGCACCGATATTTCGACCTTGTGCCCCGCCAGCTCGCAGAACGCCTCCACCAGCAGCTCCTGTTCGGGCAGTTCGCGATCGACCAGCACGGTGCGGGGGGGCGGCACCTCCTCGTAGAATTGCGCCAGCACGCGGGCGAGCACCTCGTCCGCCTCGACCTCCTGCGTGTGGGTGGGGAAGAAGGCGCGGTGGCCCCAGTTCTGCCCGCCGCGCACGAAGAAGGCCTGGACCGCGATCTGCCCGCCCTTCTCCGCAAGCGCGAACACATCCGCATCGCCCACGCCGCTGGCGTTGATCGCCTGGCTGCCCTGGATGAAGGTCGCGGCGCGCAACCGGTCGCGCAGGATCGCCGCGGTCTCGAAATCGAGGTCGGCCGCCGCCTTCGCCATCTGCTTTTCCAGGTCCTGCTGCACCGCGCTCGACCGGCCGCCGAGGAAATCCTTCGCCTGCTTCACCAGCGCGTCGTAGCCCGCCTCGTCGATGCGCCCGGTGCACGGGGCTGAGCAGCGCTTGATCTGGTAGAGCAGGCAGGGCCGGTCGCGATTGGCGAAGAAGCTGTCGGTGCAGCTCCTCAGCAGAAACAGCTTCTGCAGCGCGTTGATCGTGGTGTTGACCGACCCGGCGCTGGCGAAGGGGCCGTAATAATTGCCCTTCGCCCGGCGCGCGCCGCGGTGTTTCTGGATGCGGGGGAAGTCGTGGTCGGCGCGCAGCAGGATGAAGGGGAAGCTTTTGTCGTCGCGCAGCAGCACGTTGTAGGGCGGGCGATAGCGCTTGATCAGTTGCGCCTCCAGCAGCAGGGCCTCCGCCTCGCTGTTGGTGGTGACGATCTCCATCCGCCGGGTCTGGCTGACCATGCGCTGCAACCGGCTGGAAAGCGCGGGGACCTGCGTATAGTTCGCCACCCGCGCCTTCAGGCTGCGCGCCTTGCCGACATACAGCACGTCGCCGCGCGCATCGAGCATGCGGTAGACGCCCGGCTTGGGCTTCAGCGTCTTCACCGTCTCGCGGATCGCGGTGACGCCCGCCTCCAGGTCGGGCTGCGCGCTGGCGACGGTGTAGGCGGCGCGCTCCTCGTTGAAGCGTTCCTTGCCGCGCGGATCGTGGGGAGTGCCTGCCGGGGTGCGAGCCATGCCGCGCTAGATAGGGCGTCGGGGCGCGTTTGAAAACGCGTCCGCCCGCCGCTTATCCGCCGATCAGAACACCTTGCGCAGCTCTATCCCGAGATAGCGCCCGTTCGGATCGAGCCGCAGCGGCTGGTACCGCAGCGGGATCACGCCGGTCGAATCGCGCACCACGCGCTGCCCGTCGAACAGGTTGTCGGCGCGCAGGCTGACCCGCAAATTCTTCAGGAAGCCCTCGTCCTTGCCGGTGATCTCGCCCAGATTGGCGAACAGGCGCAGATCGACCGTCGCCAGATCGTCGATGAACAGATCGGTGCTGCCCGGCAGCGTGCTGCCGCCTACGAAGGCGCTGCCGGTGTACCGTCCCGATACGCGGACGCCGTAGCCCTGGAAGAACAGCCCCGCTTCCAGCTGGCTGGTGTTGCGCGGCAGGCCCAGCGAAGCGGTGGCGTCGCCGTCCAGCTGGTCCAGGATCGGCACGCCGGGCGCGATCAGGATCTCGTTGTTCAGCTCTATGTTGTGCGACAGGCTGAGAAAATAGCGCGGGCGCGGATCGTTGCCCCGGCCGAACGGATTGCCGCCGCCACGGCGACCGCCGCCTTCGCCCTCCGGCTGGTCCGGCTTGCTGCCGATCGCGCCGTTGATGAAAAACCCGATGCTCAGACGGTCGGCGCGCGTTTCCGCGAACGTCACCGGCCGGGCATCGATCGCGACCAGCGTGCCGTCGGCAGCGCGCGTGATGCGCCCGGGGAAGGCTGCCTCGATCGCGGGGGTAAGCTGGGGGAAGGATGCGGTCACATCGCTCGACCGGTTGCGCACGTAATCGACGTTGATGCGCGATTCGGCGATCGTCGGCAGGCGCCAGTTGACCGAGAATTTCCAGTCGTTCTGCGTTTCGGCCAGCAGGTTGGGATTGCCGCCGGTCAGCACGTCGACCAGCACCGTCTGGCCGGTGGTAACGTCGAAATAGGGCTGGCTGAACTCGGTGATCTGCGGCGCGCCGAGTTGCGTCAGGCTGGGCGCTTCCTGGTTGCGGATATAGGTCGCCTGCAACGACAATCGCTCGGTCGGATTCCAGTTCAGCCCCGCGCTCCATTCGGTCAGCGTGCCGAAATCCGACAGGCGGTCGACCCCGCCCTGCAGGTTGAGCGAGAAATCGCCCAGCCCATCGGCGAATTCCTCGCGGCGGCTGGTCAGCGGCACGACCAGTGTGGTGCTGGCGCTCAGGCGGCTGCGATCGAGCTCGGTATCGGTCTGGGTACGCGTGTCGGTGCTGTCGATCCGGTTGTACTTGTAACCCCCGTCCAGCGTCAGCCCGACCTCGCCGGCGGGCAGCAGCAGGACGTTGCCCTGCGCGGTCGCCTTGCTCACCAGCGCGAAGGTATCGCTGTCGGCGCGCGCGCGGCCGCCGCCCGGCAGATCGACGAAGGTGCGCGAATTGCCGAGCGTGGAATCGACCGTACCGGTGAACTGGAACGGGCCGAGCGGACTGGTATAGGTCGCAGCGGCGGAATAGCTGTCGCTGCGGCCATCGCGCTCCAGCGCCCTCAGCGTGCCGTCCGCCAGGTATCGCACCGCGTCGTAGCCCGCCAGCGCGCGCGTGTCGCTGCGTTCGAATGTGCCGTTGAGGCTGAGCGATGCGCCGTTGCTTTCGAACGGCTTGGTCCAGTTGAGCGTCGCCTC
This sequence comes from Erythrobacter sp. LQ02-29, assembly GCF_022576075.2. NCBI lineage: Bacteria > Pseudomonadati > Pseudomonadota > Alphaproteobacteria > Sphingomonadales > Erythrobacteraceae > Erythrobacter > Erythrobacter sp. LQ02-29. The sequence goes on from NZ_JANCNT010000001.1 coordinate 2,832,373, forward strand.
GTAATCGTCGCTGGCGCTGACCAGGCTGCGATAGAGCCCGGCACCCGCTGGCGTGCCCGCCTCCTGCACGATGTCGCGCTCGCTTTCGGTCAGCAGCGAGGTGCCGGTGTGTTCGAGATTGGCGTTCAGCCGGCTGTTTTCGAGAATCCTGAGATAGGTCAGTTCCTGTTCGTTGCGGGAATTGCCGCCGCGATCGGGCTGGTTGTATTCCAGCTCGACTTCCTTGCTGGAGAAATTCTCCTTCAGGATGAAATTGATCACCCGCTGGTCGGGGGAATAGCCGTAACGCTGGGCGACCTGTTCGGGCAGGACCTGCACCTTCTGGATCGCCTCGGGCGGGTAGGACCGGAACTCGCGGAAACTGGCGACGCGCACCCCGTTGATCAGGAACACCGGCTGGCCGCTGCCGCGCCCGCGCGCCGAATTGCTGGCCGGGGCGAGCGTGCTGACGAGGTCCGCGATCGAGCTCGCGCCCGTCGCCTTGATGTCGTTTTCGTCCAGTTCCGCGATCGGCGGAACATCGGTCTCGATCTCGCCGCGCAGGCGCCGGGCGGTGACCACGATGACGTTGGTGTCGTCCTCAGCCGCATCGTCCTGAGCCCCGCCCGGTGCGCCGCCATCGGTATCGGTCTGGGCGACCGGCGCGGTTTCCTGCGCCATGGCGGGGGCGGCAAGAACGATGGCGAGCGCGGAAAAAGTGAGCATGCGGGTCAAGACTGCATTTCCTTGGTAATTGTAGCCCTGCCCCTGACCCGCATCTGGCGGGGCGATCGGCGCGTGACAACCGGATGCCTTGTATCGGTTTGTCGTTACACCCATCTTTGCGATGCGTTCCCGAGGCTTCCCATTTGACGGTGGCGGCGCTAAGGGCGCGGCTCCGACTAGTGATCACAGGATGAACCGGGACTTACATGGCCAAAGAAGAACTCCTCGAAATGCGCGGCAAGGTGGTGGAGCTGCTGCCCAACGCGATGTTCCGGGTCGAGCTCGAAAACGGCCACGAGATCCTCGGCCATACCGCCGGCAAGATGCGCAAGAACCGCATTCGCGTGCTGACCGGGGACGAGGTGCTGGTCGAACTGACGCCGTACGACCTGACCAAGGGGCGGATCACCTATCGCTTCATGCCCGGCCGCGGCGGTCCGGGCCCGCAATAAGCCTTGGCGACGCAGCCCGGGCTCGTCCTCGCTTCCGCCAGTCCGCGCCGCCGCGACCTGCTCGCCCGGCTCGGCATTGCGCCGGACGCGGTCAATCCTGCCGATATCGACGAAACACCGCAGCGCACCGAGCTGCCGCGCCCCTATGCCCTGCGCATGGCGCATGAGAAGGCGCTCGCCTGCACCGATGGCACATCCTTCGTGCTGGCGGGTGACACCGTGGTCGCCGCCGGGCGTCGCATCCTGCCCAAGGCGGAGGACGAGGCGACCGCGCGCGACTGCCTGACGTTGCTGTCGGGCCGCCGCCACACCGTCTATTCCGCCATCGCCCTCGTCGCGCCCGACGGCTCGATCCGTGAGAGGGTGAGCGAGACGCAGGTCAAGTTCAAGCGCCTGAGCGACGAAGAACTAACCGCCTATCTCGCCACCGGCGAGTGGCATGGCAAGGCGGGCGGCTACGCGATCCAGGGCGCGGCGGAGGGTCTCGTCAGCTGGTTGCAGGGCAGCCATTCGGGCGTCGTCGGCCTGCCATTGTACGAAACGCGCGCTTTGCTGAAGGCCGCAGGGTTCGCCCTTGGCTGAGTGGTTGGTCGAGGAGGGGATCGGCGAGCACCGCGCGATCCGGGTGGAGAACGGCGAGATCGCCGCCGCCAGGCTCGACTGGCCGGGGCGGCTCGCGGCCGGGCAGGTGATCGAGGCAAAGCTGGTCCAGCGCAGCGTCGGTTCGGCGCGCGGCATGGCGCAGACCGATCGCGGCGATGACATCCTGCTCGACCGGTTGCCCCGCGACGCCAGCGAAGGGGCGAGCGTGCGCGTGGCGATAAGCCGCGCCGCGATCGCCGAGCGCGGACGGCTCAAGCGCGCTCAGGGCCGTTCGACGGACGAGCCTCTTCGCCCCGCTCCGACGCTCGCCGGGCGGCTGCGCGACGAAGGGCATTCCGTCACAACCGTCCGGCACTTTCCCGAAGGCGATTGGGACGCGCTGTTTGCTGACGCATGGAGCGGTGCGGTCGATTTCGCGGGCGGCTCTCTGTTGTTCGCCGATACGCCCGCGATGACCCTGATCGATATCGACGGGGACACGCGCGATCTCTCCCAGGCAGCCATACCCGCCATCGCCAGCGCGCTGCGCCGGTTCGACATGGGCGGCGTGATCGGCATCGATTTCCCGACGCCGGAGGGCAAACCGGCCCGGCAGGCGATCGACCGCGCGCTGGCCGAGGCGCTGGCCGACTGGCCGCACGAGCGCACCGCGATCAACGGCTTTGGCTTCGTCCAGCTGGTCGCGCGGCTGACCGGCCCCTCGCTGCTGCAGCGAATCGGCCGGGCGCGGATCGGGGCCGCCGCGCGCATCCTGCTGCGCCGGGCAGAGCGGCTGGAGGGCGCAGGGGCCACGCTGGTCACCTGCCACCCCGCGATAAAGGCCAAGCTGAAGCCCGAATGGCTCGCCGAACTCGCCCGCCGCACGGGCCGCGAGGTGCGGGTGCAGACCGCCCCCGCCCTTGCGATCGAGGCGGGTCATGCCCAGCTTGTCGAGCGATGAGTTCGCCCAAGCCCTGCCCCATCTGCCGCAAGCCGCGCTCCGACGAGCACGCGCCGTTCTGCTCCCCACGCTGTCGCGACCGCGACCTCGCGCAGTGGTTCAACGATGGTTACGCGGTGCCGGGCCGCCCGGCGATGCCCGAGGAAATCGCGCAGGAGAATCTCGACAGCGACCGCCGGGACTGACGGCGCTTTGCCCGCCGCCATCCCCGCGCTAGGGCCGCTCGCATGAGCGAGACGGCCAAGCTGACCCGCGGGAGCATTCCCGGCCATCTCGTCGGGCAGACCGCGCCGATGGTGATCGGGGTCGCGGCGCTCATGTCGGTCGGGCTGATCGACGCCTATTTCGTCGGCCAGCTCGGTGGGGCGGAGCTGGCGGCCATCTCCTTCATCTTCCCGATCACGGTCGCGCTCTCCAGCCTGGGCGTGGGGGTGATGGTCGGGATCAATTCGGTCGTCGCGCGTGCGCTGGGCGAAGGCGACAGCCGGAAGGCCGCGCGACTGGGCAATTTCGGCATTGCGCTGGCGCTGGGCATCGGGGTGGCGCTGGGCCTGAGCCTGTTCGCAATCCTCGACCCGCTGTTCCGGCTGATGAATGCGGACGCCACCACGCTGCCGCTGATCCGCGCTTATATGCGACCCTACGCGCTGGGCCTGCCGCTGCTCCTGCTGATGATGGGCTTCAACGGCGTGCTGCGCGGCCAGGGGGAGGCGCGCAAGACCAGCTATCTTTCGCTCACCTACGCGGTGGTGAACTGGGTGCTCGACCCGATCCTGATTTCGGGCGCGCTGGGCTTCGACGGCTTCGGTATCGCGGGCGCGACCTATGCGACGCTGATCGGCTGGGCCATCGCCATCGTCGTCGCGGCGTGGCTGGTGCATCGCACCCCGCTGAAGCTCGATCCCACCCTGCTGAAGAATTGCGACATCGGCGCGACGCTGGGTGCGATCGCGCGGGTGGCCGCGCCCGCCGCCTTCTCCAACGCGATCAATCCCATCGGCCTGTCGGTGCTGACCGCGCTGGTCGCGGTGGAGGGACAGGCCGCAGTCGCCGGGTTCGGCGCGGCGGGCCGGTTGCAGAGCTTCGCCGTGGTGCCCCTGCTCGGCCTCTCTGGCTCGATCGGCGCGATCGTCGGACAGAACTGGGGTGCCAATCAGCCCGACCGCGCGCGCAAGGCGGCGATTGGGGCGGGCGCGTTCTGCGTCGGCTACGGGCTCGCCATCGCTGTGCTGCTCTGGTCCTCCGCCCGCTGGTTCGCCGGGATCTTCACCGAAGAGCCTGCGGTGATCGCCCAATTCGCGCGCTATCTGACGATCGCCGCCTGGGGCTATGCCGGGTACGGGTTGCTGATCGTGGGCAACGGCGTGCTGAACGCGGTCGACCGCGCGGGGCTCGCGCTGGCGCAGAGCTTCGCGCGGGTGTTCCTGGTGATGATGCCGTTCGCCTGGTTGCTGCGCGGCAGCTGGGGCTCCGATGCGATCTATGCGGGCGAGCTGGCCGCGAACGTCGTCGGCGGAGCGGTCGCCACGGGCATCGTGTGGTGGGTGCTGCGCGGCCGCCCCGACCGCCGCTATCGCGACGATGGCGCGGAAGAGGCTCCGGCCGCCGCCTGAGCGCTAGTCCCGCTCGGCGCGTTGCAACAGCCGCTGCGCGCGCGACAGATGGGGGCGGTCGAGCATCCCGCCCTTCCAGCCGATCGCCCCGGCGTCGGGGTTGGCGGCGAACAGCTCCACGATCTCGCGCGCCTCGGCGATTTCCTCCTCGCTCGGCGAGAACGCCGCGTTGATCACGGAAACCTGTGCCGGGTGGATCGCCAGCATTCCGGAGAAGCCGCCCCGACGGACCTTCTCGGCCCGCGCCTTCAGCCCGTCGAGATCGCGAAAGTCGCCGTGGATCGTCTCGATCGCGGGCAGACCCGCCGCCGCGGCCCCCAACAATGTCATGCTGCGCGCGAGTTCGAAGGTGAAGGAATAGGACCCGTCGGGTTCGGTATTGCTCGCCGCCCCGACACTGTCGGCGAGGTCTTCCGCGCCCCAAGTCAGCCCGACGAGACGCGGCGCGCCCTTGTAGTCGCCGGTATGGAACATCGCCTCGGCGGTTTCGGTGATCAGCACCACGACGGGCGTGCTGCCCCGCTCGATCCCGTTCGCCGCCTCGAACGCGGTGAGGTATGCGTCGAACCGCTCCACGTCGGCGCGCCCGTTCACCTTGGGCAGCATGATGCCGCCCGGGCGGCCGGGCATGATCGCGACCAGATCGTCCAGCGTGTGCGGCCCGTCCAGCGGATTGACGCGCACCCACAGCCGCTCTGCCTGCGCCGCGTTGTCGGCCAGGAAATCGGCGACCAGCGCGCGGGCATCGGCCTTCGCGCCTTCCGCCACCGCGTCTTCGAGATCGAGCAGCACGATATCCGCCTCCCCGTCGCGCGCCTTGTTCATCTTCTTCTCGCTATCGCCGGGGGCGAAGAGCCAGGAACGGGCGGCGAGCGCGGGGGCGGAGCGGGTCATGTTCTATCCTCTCGATCTGCGTCGCACATCTCTAGGGCGGCGGTTACGCGGGGCCAAGGGGCGCGCAAAAATGCGCGGCCCCATCTTGACTGTTCGATCGAACGAACTACCTGCGCCGCGCAATGGTTCAGAATCGTCTTCTCGAGACCGCGATCCGCGAATTCGGCGCAAAAGGCCGCGATGGCGCGTCCACGCGCGACATCGCCGCGGCCGCCGGTACCGCCATGTCCTCGATCACCTACCACTTCGGGGGGAAGGACGGTCTCTATCTGGCCGCCGCCGACCACTTGGCCGAGCGAATGGGCGAACTGATCGAGGACCTCGCCATCGAGGATACGATCGCCGCCGCCGATCCGGATGCGGCGACCGATATGCTGTGCGAAATCCTTTGCCGTATGGTCGACAAGGTCACCCACTCCGATGCCGAGGGCATGTTCATCGTGCGCGAGCAGATGAACCCGACCGAGGCCTTCGACCGCATATACGAAACCCAGATGGGCCGGTTCTGGAGCCAGATGACCGAACTGGTGCGGATCGTGATCGATCGCCCGGCCAAACGCGAATGCCGCATCGTCGCACTGACCCTGTTCGGCCAGGCGATCGTCGTGCGGACCATGCGCGCCGGGTTCGAGCGGCTGATCGAGGCCCCCGTCTCCGACCCCGATGTCATCGAACAGATCAAATCCGAAATCGTGGCCAATGCAAAGGCCATTCTCACCAGTCGCCGGGAGCAGGCCGCATGAGTGAAGATACCCAGAACCAGACCGAAGATCAGCGCGAGCAGGATGCGCCGCAGTCGGAGCAGGACACATCCAGCTCCGAACAGGATTCGTCCAAGTCCGAAACCGGGAGCGACGAAGACAACGGCAAGCGTCCGCTGTTCAAGCGGCCGCTGTTCTGGATCGGCTTCGCGATCGTCGCGGTCGTCCTCATCGGCGGCGGGCTGCTCTACTGGCTCCACGCCCGGCAATACGAATCCACCGACGACGCCTATGTCGAGGCGCATATCGTCCAGATCGCGCCGGAGATCGGCGGCACGCTGGACAAGGTGATCGATGCCGACAACCGGCATGTGAAGGCGGGCACGCTCCTCGCCGTAATCAGCGCCGACAGCCAGCAGGCGATGGTCGGCGAACAGGAAGCCAATCTGCGCCAGGCGGAAGCGCAGCTGACCGAGGCGCGCGCGCAGGTCGAAAGCGCGATCGCCGCCCGCAACCAGCAGGCCGCGCAGGCGAACGCGCCGCAGGCGGATGCCGCGAAGGCCGCGGCCGATCTGCAGCGCTATCGCCAGTTGCAGAAGATCGATCCCGCAGCGGTCGCCGGGCAGCAGCTCGACCAGGCGCAGGCGCAGGCGCGCAGCACGGCGGCGCAGGCCGCCGCCGCCCGCCGCAACGTCACCTCCGCCGATGCACAGATCGCCGTCGCGCGCAAGCAGGTTACTGCCGCGCAGGCCGTGGTCGAGGCGCGGCGTCAGCAGATCAAGCAGGCGCAATCCACACTGGGCGATGCCGAACTGCGCGCGCCGATCGCGGGCCAGATCGCCAATCGCAGTGTCAATATCGGCTCCTACGTCTCGCCCGGCACCCCGCTGATGGCGATCATCCCGGACAAGATGTGGGTCACAGCGAACTTCAAGGAAACGCAGCTCGCCCTGATGCGGCCGGGTCAGCCGGTGTCGATCAAGGTCGACGCCTATCCGGACGTCGAATTTCACGGCTATGTCGATTCGATCCAGCGCGGTGCGGGCCAGGCCTTTGCCCTGCTGCCGCCGCAGAACGCGACCGGCAATTACGTGAAGGTAGTCCAGCGCGTTCCCGTGCGGATCGTGTTCGACACGAAGAACGGCCCCGATCCGCGCAACTATCCGATCGGCCCGGGCATGTCGGTAATTCCGACGGTCAAGGTGCGCTGAGCCGTGGCCGAGGCCGCCGCCAGCCAGGGGTGGGATCCGACACGGTCCGCCGCGGGGAAGATGAACCCGTGGCTGATCGTGGCGATCATCTCCATCCCCACCTTCATGGAGGTGCTCGACACCTCGATCGCCAATGTCAGCCTCGATCACATTGCGGGCGGGCTGTCGATCTCCACAGACCAGGCGACGTGGGTGCTGACCAGCTACCTCGTCGCCAACGCGGTCGTCATCCCGATTTCGGGCTGGCTGACCAACGCCGTGGGGCGAAAGCGCTATTTCCTCATCTCCATCGCGCTGTTCACCGCCGCATCGTTCCTTTGCGGGATCTCGCCCAATTTGCAGACGCTGGTCATCGCCCGCGTGTTGCAGGGCATAGGCGGCGGCGGACTGGCCCCGGTCGAACAGTCGATCCTGGCCGATACCTTCCCGCCCGAAAAACGCGGCATGGCCTTTGCCGCCTTCGCCATTGTGGTGGTGGTGGGGCCGGTGCTGGGCCCGACGCTGGGCGGGTACATCACCGAATATATCTCGTGGCACTGGATCTTCCTGATCAACGTGCCCGTCGGGATCACGTCGGTCATCCTCGTCTGGCTGTTCGTCGACGAACCGGAACAGGTGAAGGAAGATCGCCGCCAGATGCTGAAAGGCGGGCTGAAGATCGACTATGTCGGCGTGGCGCTGGTCGCCCTAGGCCTGGGCTTCCTCGAATATTTCGCCGACCGGGGCGAGCGGCTCGACTGGTTCTCCAGCCCGCTGATCACCGCCTCGGCGATCATCTCGGCGACCTCGCTGATCGCGCTGGTCATCTGGGAGCTGCGGGTGGACAACCCGGTGATCAATCTGCGCCTGCTGAAGAACCGCAATTTCACCATGACGCTGGTGGTCATGCTGATGACCGGCCTGGTGCTGTTCGCCACCACCCAGATCATCCCGCAAATGCTGCAACAGGTGATGGGCTACAGCGCGCTCGACGCCGGTTTGGCGCTGACCGCGGGCGGTTTCGCCACGCTGGTGGCGGTGCCTTTCGCGGGACGGCTGGTGGGCAAGGTCGACGTGCGGTTCCTGATCGGCGGTGCGCTGCTGGTGCAGGCCGGGGCGCTGTGGCACTTCTCCCACTTCTCGCCCGATATCAGCTTCTGGGATGCCGCGACCGGCCGCATGTACCAGGCGGTGGCGCTGCCCTTCCTGTTCGTGCCGATCAACGCCGTCGCCTATATCGGCCTGCCGCAACGCGCGACCGCCCAGGCATCCAGCCTGCTCAATGTGGCCCGCAACCTTGGCGGCACGCTGGGGATCGCGATCTCGCAGACGACGCTGGCGAACCATCTGCAGCTGCGCCAGGCGGAGCTGAGCTATTCGCTCAATCCACTCAACCCGGTCTATCGCGACTGGCTGGCCCAGGCGGAGCGGATGTTCGGCGATCGCACCACCGCGCTGGCCGTGATGTATCAGCAGATGCAGCGACAGGCGGCGATGCTGTCCTTCATCGACGTTTTCCAAACCCTCATGGTCATCGTGCTGGTGGTGACCCCGTTCGTCTGGCTGATGCGCCCGGCGACCTCCTCCACCGCACGGGAAGGAATGGGCCACTGATGCGCAAATTTCTCGCTCTCGCCGCCACCGCGCCGCTGGCGCTCGCCGCCTGTACGGTCGGCCCCGATTACGATCCGCCACGGCTCGACGTGCCCGCGAATTTTGCCGAGCCCGCGCCGGCGGTCGGCAGCGATGTCGACCCGGCGCATTGGTGGACCGCGTTCGGCGACCCCGAGCTCGACAGCCTGATCGACCGCGCGCTCGACGGTAGCCCCTCCATCGCCGTCGCCGCCTCGCGCATCCGGCAGGCCCGGACGGAGGAAATCAGGGCGCGCGCGGTGGGCAAGCCGACCGTCAACGCCACCGGCAATGTCAGCCATCTGGAATTCTCGAAAAATGCGGGCCTGTCTTCCCTCGCCCGCGCGTTCGGCGGGGGTTCGGGCGACCAGTCGGGTGGGAGCACCGGCAACGGATCGTCGCCGTCCACCGGGATCGCCCTGCCCGGCAGCGGTATCACCACCTATGCCGTCGGCTTCGACGCGCAGTGGGAACTCGACCTGTTCGGCGGCGGGCAGCGCGGCGCGGAAGCCGCTGTCGCGGCGACGGAGGCGCAGCTGTGGAACGCGCGCGACGCCGCCGTCACGCTGGTGGCCGAAGTCGCGGACGCATACTTCGCGCTCAGGATGGATCGCCAGCAGATCGCCATCCTGAACGAAGAGATTGCCAGCCAGGAACGCGCGATCGAGATCGCCAATCACAACGCGCAGGTCGGCCTCTCCCCCGAAATCGACGTCGTCCGCCAGCGCGAGAGCCTGACCCAGCTGCGCGCCCGCGTACCGCAGCTGGAGGCGGATGCGCGCGTGCGCGTCCATGCATTGGGTATCCTGATCGGCAAGGGGCCGAACGCGGTTTCGGGCGAGCTCGCCGGACCGCTACCCGAACTCGCACCCGTCCCCACCGTGCCCACCGGCCTGCCGTCCGACCTGTTGCGTCGTCGCCCCGATATCCGCGCGGCGGAGCGCAATCTCGCCGCATCGACCGCGCAGGTTGGCGTGGCGGTGGCCGACCTTTATCCCAAGTTCAGCCTGACCGGCATCGCCGAGCTGATCTCGACCAGCCTCTCATCTCTCTTCAGCACCGACAGCGTACAGTTGCAGGGCACCGCGGCGGCGATGTTCCCGGTGCTCGATTGGGGCACGCGCAAGGCGACCGTGGCTTCGCGAGAGGAAGACCGGACGCAGGCCTATTACCAGTACCAGATGACGGTGCTGCAAGGGCTGAAGGACGTCGAGGACGCCCTCGCCAACATCGCCGCAGAGCGCCAGCGTAACGCCGCGCTGCGCAGCGGGGTGGCCGACGCGATGCGCTCCGAAAGCGCGGTCGAGGCGCAGTATCGCACCGGGCTGGTGTCCCAGTCGCCGCTGCTCGATGCGCAGGCCCGCGTGCTGCAAGCGCGCGAGAACCTGGTCGCCAGCGACGCGCAGTTGCGCCAGCAGACCGCCGCGCTGTTCAAGGCGCTGGGAGGTGGCTGGTCGGAAGACACGATCGACGTGAACAGGGGCCGCGGCGAGCCGATGGCCGAGCCCTCGCAGCAAGCGAGCGAAGGCTAGGCCGCCCGGGCCGTAATATCGTTGTCCTGCTCGGCATCCGAAGAGCGCCAGCGTTTCCACCAGCCGGGCACGAGATTGGCGATATTGGTCAGCAGCAGGCGCGCATGCGCCGCGTGCTGTGCCTTCACCATCCGTTTCTGCGTATAGGCGATCCAGGTCAGCCGCTGCACGTCGGCATCCTTGCACAGCGCGACGAACCGCTCGCGCAGCCAGTCGCTGCGATACCAGCAGGCCTGCAGCAGGCCGAGCACGCGGAACACCTTGCCATGTTCGGCGAGGAAGGTTCGGCGCACGCCCGCCAGATGCCGCGCATCGCCGGTCGCCAGCGCAGTAGCGACTGCCGCCGCGCCCATGCGTCCGCAGGTGAGCGCATAGTAGATGCCCTCTCCCGAAGCAGGTGCGACCACGCCCGCCGCGTCGCCGACCAGCAGCACATTGCGGCCATTGTCCCAGTGCTTGAGCGGTTTCAACGGAATCGGTGCCCCTTCGCGGCGCACGGTCGTGACCACATCCTCGGTCAGCCCCAGCTCGTCGCGCAGCTGCGCCACCGCGCCTTTCAGCGAGAAGCCCTTGCGCGCGGTGCCGGTGCCGATGCTGACCGTGTCGCCATGGGGGAAGACCCAGCTGTAGAAATCGGGCGACAGGTCGCCGCGATAGATGACGTCGCAGCAATCGGGGGCGACCGCGTCAGGTCCCCTGGCGGAGACGATCTCGTGATAGGCGAAGACGTAGCGGCTGCGCTCCTTCGGCAGCGCCTGCCGCGCGACCTCCGACCGTGCGCCGTCGGCCCCGATCAGATAGCGCGCCTCGACGATCGTCGGTTCGGCGTCGCGTCCCGTGCGGTAGCTTACCGCAAGCGAGCCGTCGGCCAGCTCTTCCAGCTTCTCGAACCGCCCGTGTCGCAGGTCCGCCCCGGCCGAAGCGGCCCGCTCGCGCAGCCACGGATCGAACGCGGCGCGATCGACCATGCCGACATAGGCACCGGGCAGGCTGTCGGCGATGGTCATGGTCACCGTGCGTCCCGACGGCGCGACGCAGCGCGCGGCGTCGATATGGGCGCATAGCTGGTCGTCGGGAATCTCGAAATCGGCGATCGCGCGCGGGGGAATCGCGCCGCCGCACGGCTTGATCCGGTCGCCCCGGTCGAGCAGCAGCACCTTTGTGCCCTCGCGCGCCAGGTCCCACGCGGCGGTGGCTCCCGCCGGACCGCCCCCCACGACCACCACATCGAACCGCTCAGCCATTGCGCACCACCTTTCCGACCGGCCCGATCATCGCGCCGATCCGCCACACCAGCAGCGGCGCGGCGACGAACAGCACCGCCTCCAGCACGAACACCGCGCCGTAGGCGGCCACCGGCGTACCGATCCGCGACCCCACATCGAACAGGACCGCACCGGCGAACCCGCCGCCACCGAAGGCCACGGCCTGCGCCGCGCCCCATATGCCCATGCGCACGCCCGCGCCGTCCCCGCCCTTCGCCAGGGCCATCATCAGCGCGATCGCACTCGCGGCGAAAATACCGTTGCCGAGGCCCAGCGCGGCGAGCGCGGGCCGCAGCCCCGCTTCGATGCCCGCGAACCCGGTCGCGGCGAGCGAGGCCAGCGCGCAGGCCGACAGCACGCAGCCCGCGAAGGTCACGATCTTGAGCGCGCGGGCAGAACCGCCCGCCCGCCGGGCGAGCCAGGCGGCGATACCCATCCCGACCAGCGTCGCGCCGTTCTGAACCGATGTGAGAGCCGTGGTCGCAGCGGGTTCGAGGCCGAACACGCTGCCCGCGAACGGCTCCAGGATCAGGTCCTGCATGCTGTAGGCCAGCATCGAAGCGAAGATGAAACCGGTGAAGACGCGCGCCTCGCGGTCGGCCCAGACCGCCGCGAACGCCTCCCTGAAGGGTGGCTTCGCGGTCTGCGGCAGCGCGGCCCCGCGCGGCTCGAGGCCGCGCATCGCGAGCCATGCCGCCCCGAATGCCACCAGTGACACCGCCCCGCTCGCCAGCACGAGGCGACGGAAACTGAACGGATCGATCGCGATGCTGACAGCGACGGTCGTGACGACGAACCCGGCGATCATCATCGACCACACCAGCGCGGCGGCCGGGCCGCGACGGCGATCCTCCACCCGCTCGGCCAAAAGGGTCAGCAGCGCGGTGCCGCCCATCCCCACGCCGATGCCGATCAGGGTGAAGGCGAATATCGCGAGCGCGAGCCCGGTCCTGAACTGGGTCGCCGACAGGGCGGTCGCCAGCCCGGCGAGCGCGCCCCCCAGGGCGAGGATCGCCATGCCGCGCAGGACATGGGGCGTGCGCCGCGCTCCTCCGTCCGACGCATGGCCCCAGCGCGGGCGCAGGATCTGCAAGGCATAATGCAGCGCGATCAGCGCGCCGGGAATGCTGGCGGCCAGTGCCAGTTCGACTACCATGATCCGGTTGATAAGCGAGGTGGTGAGAACCACGATCGATCCGAGCGCGGCCTGCACCACGCCAATGCGCACGATCGCGCTCCAGCCGAATGTTGCGGGTGCGACCCCGCTCATCCGCCCGCCCCGTGGCGCAGCGCGACCGCCGCGACCATCATGCCGGCGACGAACAGCGTTACGCCGGTGCCGTTATACCAGGGTGCGAACCGCTGCGGATCGCGCAGCAGGCGGCGCATGAGCGCGAATTGGCCGATCACCAGCGCGCCGATGAGCGCTGCCGAGATCGGATGCCCGGCCAGCGCGAGCAGCGCCACCACCACCATTTGCGGTACGGCCATGACCGCGCAGGCGGTCAGCGCGGCACGGCGTACGCCCAACCTGACCGGCAGAGAGTTCACCCCCATCTGCCGGTCGCCCTCCACCGCCTTGAAATCGTTCAGCACCATGATGCCGAGCGCGCCAAGCGAATAGAGCGCGGCGAAGGGCACCATCAGCGGGCGCGACAGCACCGCTTCCCCACCCACGATCAGCGCTCCGGTGAGCCATGCGAGCCCCTCATACGCCACGCCGGTTACCGCAGCGCCCAGCCACCCTTCCGTCTTGAAGCGGAACGGCGGGGCGCTGTAGGACCAGCCAAGCGCCAGCGCGAGCACGGTCGCCACGAAGACGCCCCGCCCCAGGCCGAGCCCGAACAGGAGCGCCGCAATCGCCATGCCGATGGCGATCCACAACGCCCAGCGGCCCGGCACGCGGCCCGATGGAACCGGCCGGTCGGGCTGGTTGATTGCATCGACGTCCCGGTCGAACCAGTCGTTCGCCGCCTGCGAACCGCCGCACACCAGCGGTCCGGCCAGGATCGCCCCGCCCAGAACGGCCAGCCACGGATAGGATGACGAAGCTGAGCCCCCTGCCGCCACCGATCCGCACAGCAGCGCCCATACCGGCGCGAACCAGGTGATCGGCTTGATAAGTTCGAGGGCTGCGGCGGCGCCGGGATACGCAACGTCTGGGTGGCTCGGGAGTCGCGTCTGCGCCATGAGGAGAGACTACTCCCGCCCCACGGTCTGTCAACTTCGCTGTACGATTATCCGTGTCGGAAGATTGGACAGTAGCGACGTCAGCCGTCGTCCGAGGTCTCGCCGTTGTCGGAGCCGATCCCGTGACGATCGATCTTGTCGTAGAGGTTTTGCCGACTCACGCCCAGCATTTCGGCGGCGGCGGCGCGGTTGTTCGCAGTGAGTTCCAGCGCCCGCCCGATCGCCGCGCGTTCGATGATGTCGGTGGTCTGCCGCACGATTGCCTTCAGCGGCATCCGTCCGACGCTTTCCTGGATATCGACCGCCAGGGCATCCTCGTTGACCGGCTTCTTGCCTGCGGTCGAGCGGATCAGCCGGGGACGGATCAGGAAGGTAAAGACGGGCTCGCCGCCCGACATCACGCGCGCGCCGTCGACATCGACCTCGATCGGGTCGTGACCGTCGACCGGCACCAGGCTGGCGAAATTGTGGAACGCGCCGTGATCGCGCAGTTCGGCACCCATGATGGCGATGTCGAGCCCGCGCGAACCAAGCAGGTCGTCGAGCGGTCGACCGATCAGCGCCTCCGGCGAAGGAGCGGCCACGATATGGGCGAAGGGCGCGTTCGCCTGGGTGACGATGAATTCGCGGTCCGTGGTGACGACGCCGTAAGGTAGGCCGGAAAGGAATTCGAACGAGCCGGCCTCTTCGACTGCTCCGCTTCCTTCGGCGAAATGCAAGAGGATCTGACGGCCCGACCCGGCTTGATAGGGCGCGGCGCGGATCGTCTGCTCGCTGCCGTCGCGCATACGCACGGCCAGCGCGGCGGACCGATATCCCGCCCTGGTACGTTCGAACAGGCTGGCAAGCCGATCCCGGTCCTCTTCCGCGAAATAGTCGAGGATTTGCCGCCCATGCAGCTTGCGCGCGTCCCCATCGACGATCCCGGCTGCGCTATCGGAGATTTCCTCGATCCGGTTGAGCGGTCCGTCGAGCGTACACACCGCGATATCGAGCAGGTTGAGCAGCGAGCGGTAGCGCGTATCGGCGCGGCGCAGGCGGGCGAAGGTCAGTTCCAGTTCGCGCTGGGCGGCGGCGAAGCTGCGCTGCGCGTCGGCCAGCCGGCTATCCTCGCGCCCCGCTAGCAGCATCCGATCGTCGCTCAGTTCGATTGATCGCATGGAGACAGGCAGGTCCGCCCCACCCTCCACGGCGAAGTTGACCTGGCGCCACTTGCCCGGCGTGCGGTTGACCAGCAGGTCGCGGACCTTGGGCTGGGACTCCTTGGTCACCAGCTCGTAGATGGACCGCCCTTCGACCTGGTGGGCCACCACCCGATCGAAGCCGGGGAAGCCGCAGGCGATGTCGAGTACCTGGCCGCTTGCGGAATCGACCACGAACGCGAGATCGGAAATGAGCGCAAGGACGCGGCCGAAGAACTCTGCCCCTTCCCGTCCCATCAGCTCGTGCGGGTGGCTGAAGTCTCTTACTCTCGCCATAAGTCAATCTGACTGGGGCAGATGCGCCCGTTCGTCCACCACCTGCCGCGATTTATGCGCAGTCCCGATTTCGGATAACCAGCGCAGGAACGTGTCGGGATCCTCGGTCGCGAGGTCGGCGGATCGTCCGATCTCCACCGCTTCGCCATTGGTGACCGACGCGCCGCCCAGGGCGATGCGCAAACCGTCCGCCGGTGCACGACGGCGCAGTTCGGTGATCAAACGACCCGCGCTCGCCAAGGAACTGTCAGGCGCCGCCGAGATACCCACGGCGGTGAAGCGCCGATCCCGCAGACATGCGAACAGGGCGGCCGGATCTTCGGCCATTTCCACCTGCCATCCGGCGCGGCGCAAGTGAAATCCGACCACGAGCAGGCCGAAGCCGTGCTGATCGTCGGGTGCGTTGACCAGCAGCACCCGGCCGCGGCGGGTCGTGATGGAGCCCTCGTCCTCCTCCAGCCGCATCAGGGCAAGACTGATCCGGTGCGAAGCGAGCGTCACAGCGACGAAATCGGCATCGTCGTCGCACCACATCTGCCCCAGCAGGCGCACCGCCGGCACCAGCAGATCGTCCACGACGGCGGCGATATCCTGGTAGCGATCGCGATGGGCATCGACGTAGTGCAGCAGGTCGTCGCAGTCGCACTCGCCCGCCAGCGCCAGTTGCGTGAATTCGCCGACCAGTTGTTCGCGCACGTCGCACCCGCAGGTGTCGCTCGCGATCTCGAAAGTTCCGGTGTCCGGGTCCGACGCGCTTCGTGAAGCAGGGTCATCGACGATACGAAAGTCAGCCACCCTCCGCCTTTCCCGCCGCGCCGAGCCGGTACGCGCCGAGCGGCTCCCGTCGATGGGGCTGCGCGCGTAACCCTGACTGAGCGAGGCCATCGGGTTTCTCCAAATACGAGGGAATACCTCTCGCGGCGAGGAGTCAACGAAATACCGCCAGCCGCCGGTTTGTCAATTTTTGTTGTCGTCCATATTATTTGACATTGGTCATTGTGAGGCGCAGTTTCCGTTTCGCTCAATCGATTCAGGAGCAACCGCCTTGCAGCTTTACACCCCAGCCCAACGCCAACGCCGAGACGAATCCGCGTGGACGGTGGTGCAGGGGGTGCTCGCCCCGCTGCAGTTCCTCGTCTTCATCGTCAGCTGCGTGCTCGTCCTGCGGTTCCTGCTGACGGGCGAGGGTTACGCTCTCGCCACCGCCTCGGTCGTGTTGAAGACCGCGGTGCTGTACGCGATCATGGTCACGGGCTCGATCTGGGAGAAGGTCGTGTTCGACCGCTGGCTGTTCGCCCCCGCCTTCTATTGGGAAGACGTGGTGAGCATGGGCGTGATCGCCCTCCACACCGCTTATCTGGTCGCGCTGTTCGCCAACCTGCTCTCCCCCACCGGCCTCGCCCTGCTCGCGCTGGCGGCATATGCCAGCTATTGCATCAATGCGGGTCAGTTCCTGCTCAAGCTGCGCATGGCGCGGCGCGAGGGAGAGACTGCGGCGATGCCCGCATGAACGCCCCCACGACCTGCGCCGCCGAAGGCAATTCAACCGAGATCGTCCGCGATCCCGGCCAGCGCGCGGTGTTCTGCGGCCTGACCGGCATCGTCTGGTTGCATCGCAAGATCGAAGATGCGTTCTTCCTCGTCGTCGGTAGCCGCACTTGCGCGCACCTGATCCAGTCGGCGGCGGGCGTGATGATCTTCGCCGAACCGCGCTTCGCCACCGCGATCCTGGGCGAGCGCGACTTGGCGGGCATGGCCGATGCGAACGAGGAACTGGACCGCGTGGTCGCGCGGCTGCTGGAGCGGCGGCCGGAGATCAGGACGCTATTCCTGGTCGGGTCGTGCCCGTCCGAGGTCATCAAGCTCGACCTCGCCAAGGCGGCGCAGCGCCTCTCGCGCGACCATGTCGGGCGCACCCGTGTGCTGAGCTATTCGGGCAGCGGGATCGAGACCACCTTCACTCAGGGCGAGGACGCCTGCCTCGCCAGCATCGTGCACGAGCTTCCTGTCGCCGAAGTCGGCGCGGAACCCGAACTGCTCGTGGTAGGCGCGCTGGCCGACGTGGTGGAGGATCAGTTCGCCCGCCTGTTCGAGCAGCTCGGCATCCCCGTACAGTTCCTGCCCTCGCGCCGCGTGGTGCTCGATACGCCGGTCGGCCCGAACACGAAGGTGCTGCTCGCGCAACCGTTCCTGACCGACACGCTCGCGGCACTGGAGAAGCGCGGGGCGCGCCACATCGCCGCCCCCTTCCCGCTCGGCGCGGAAGGGACCGAGGGCTGGCTGCGCGCCCCCGCGCAGGCGTTCGGCGTTGATCCCGCGCGCCTTGAGGACACCATCGCCCTCCCCCGCGCCCGCGCCCGCCGCGCGCTGGAGCGCTATCGCCCCGCGCTCGGCGGACGGCGCATCGCTTTCTTCCCCGACAGCCAGCTCGAACCTGCCCTAGCCCGCTTTCTATCGCGCGAACTCGGCATGCGGGTGGGCGAGATCGGCACGCCCTATTGCAACCGGCGGATCATGGGGCCGGAACTGGAACTGCTCGGCGAGAGCACCGTGCACGAGGGCTGCGACGTCGAGCGCCAGCTCGACCGGGTGCGCGCCAGCCGCCCCGACCTGACCGTTTGCGGCCTCGGCCTTGCCAATCCGCTGGAAGCGGAAGGCCTCGCGACCAAGTGGTCGATCGAGCTGGTGTTCAGCCCCATCCAGGGGTTCGAGCAGGCGGGAGACCTCGCGGAACTGTTCGCCCGCCCGCTGGGTCGGCGCGAAAGGCTGGCGGTCTGATGGAACTCACGCTCTGGACCTACGAGGGGCCGCCCCATATCGGCGCGATGCGGATCGCCACCGCGATGCGCGACACCCATCTGGTGCTGCATGCACCGCAGGGCGACACCTATGCCGACCTGCTGTTCACCATGATCGAGCGGCGCGATGCCCGCCCGCCGGTGACCTACACCACATTCCAGGCGCGCGATCTCGGCAGCGATACGGCAGAGCTGTTCAAGAACGCCGCACGCCAGGCGGTCGAGCGTCACAGACCGGCCCTGCTGCTGGTCGGCGCGAGCTGCACGGCGGAGCTGCTGCAGGACGATCCGGGCGGCCTAGCGAAGACACTGGGGCTGAACGTGCCCGTGCTGCCGCTGGAACTGCCCGCTTATCAGAAGAAGGAAGACTGGGGCGCGGCGGAGACGCTCTACCGCCTCGTGCGCGGGCTGCACCGCCCGGTCGCGCCGGAGGATCGCGCGCCGAAAACCTGCAACATCCTGGGACCCTGCGCGCTCGGTTTCCGGCACCGCGACGACGTGGCCGAGGTGCGCGCGATACTGGCCCAGCTCGGCATCGCGGTGAACGTGGTCGCGCCAGAAGGGGCCTCCCCCGCCGACATCGCCCGGATCGGCGAGGCGAGCTTTAACGTCGTCCTCTATCCCGAGATCGCGGATACCGCCGCCGACTGGCTGGAGCGTACGCACAAGCAGCCGCGCACCCGCACCGTACCGATCGGCGTCGGCGCGACGCGCGACTTCATCGCCGAGGTCGCGGCGCTGGCGGGTGTCGATCCCGCGCCCGCGCTAGCACTGGAAAGCCAGTGCCGCATGCCGTGGTATTCGCGCAGCATCGACAGCACCTATCTCACCGGCAAGCGCGTCTTCATCTTCGGCGACGCGACCCACGCCGTCGCGGCCGCCCGCGTCGCGCGCGACGAGTTCGGCTTCGAGGTCGTGGGGCTCGGCACCTATTCGCGCACCCATGCCCGCGCCGTGCGCGCCGCGGCGAAGGAATACGGGCTCGAGGCGCTCGTCACCGACGACTACCTCGAAGTCGAGGAAGCGATCCGTGCCGCGCAGCCCGAGATGGTGCTGGGCACGCAGATGGAGCGGCATGTCGCGAAGCGCTTGGGCATGGCCTGCGCCGTGATCTCCGCCCCCGCGCACGTGCAGGACTATCCCGCGCGCCGATCCCCGCAAATGGGGTTCGAGGGCGCGAACGTGCTGTGGGACAGCTGGGTCCACCCGCTGACCATGGGGCTTGAGGAGCACCTCCTCGCCATGTTCCGCGAGGACAGCGAGTTCCACGACGCGGCCGGCCCGTCGCATCTGGGCAAGGCGACCGTCGCTGCGCCAGCCAATGACGAGCCGAAGACCGAGCCCGATGGCGCTCCGTGCTGGGATGCCGACGCGGAGGCGGAACTCAAGAAAATCCCGTTCTTCGTGCGCGGCAAGGCGCGGCGCAACACCGAGGCCTTCGCGGCGGAGCGCGGCGCGGCCTCGATTACGCTCGACACGCTGTACGAGGCGAAGGCGCATTATGGCCGGTAGCGCGCGCCAGACCGCCACCCGGATGGTCGTGCTGACGCTCGACGCGCATCTGCGCGCCGCGCTGGAGGAAGCGGCGATGGCGGTGCGCCGCGACCTCCCCGGTTTCCGGCTGGACGTGTTCGTCGCCAGTGGGTGGTCTGGCGATGCGACCCGCGCCCAAGCCGCCAACGAGGCGATCGCCCGCGCGGACATCGTGGTCGCGCACATGCTGTTCATGGAGGAGCATTACCTCCCCGTGATCGACGCCCTGCGCGCCCGGCGCGACGTCTGCGCCGCGCTGGTCGGCTGCCTGTCCGCCGGGCCGGTGGTCGAACTGACGAAGCTGGGCGGGTTCCGCGCCGGTCCGGGCGAAGCGAAAGGCCCGATGGCGTGGCTGAAGCGGCTCAAGGGCTCGCGCCGCCCCGGCAAAGCGACTTCGGGCGAGCGGCAGATGCGCATGTTGCGCCGGCTGCCGAAACTGCTGCGGCTGATCCCCGGCACTGCGCAGGATCTTCGGGCCTACCTCCTCACGTTGGGCTACCTGCTCGCCGGGTCGGCGATCAACATGGAGGGGCTGCTGCGCCACCTCCTGCACCGCTACGCGGGCGGCGTCGTGGGCGAACCGCCGCTGCCGCGCGAATATCCGGAAACAGCCCTCTACCACCCGCGCCTGCCCGAACGGATCGGGACCGAGGCGAAGAAGTTACCCCGGGCGAATAGAGCGCGCGGGCGGGTCGGGCTGCTGCTGATGCGGTCCTACGTGCTGTCGGGCGACACCGGGCATTACGACGGCGTGATCGCCGCGCTGGAAGCGGCCGGGCTGGACGTCGTCCCCGCTTTCGCCGCGGGGCTGGATTCGCGGCCCGCGGTCGAGCGTTTCTTCCAGGACGAAAACGGCGCGGCGAGCGTCGACGCGGTCGTTTCATTGACCGGTTTCTCGCTGGTCGGCGGCCCCGCCTACAACGATGCCGGGGCGGCGGTGGAGCTGCTGAAGCGGCTCGACGTGCCCTATGTCGCTGGCCAGGTGAGCGAATTCCAGACGCTGGGCGACTGGCGCGCCTCGCCCACCGGACTGACGCCGGTCGAGCAGGTGATGAGCCTCGCCATTCCGGAGCTCGACGGTGCGATCGCGCCGGTGGTGGTCGGGGGGCGCGACAGCGAAGGCGGCGCGATGGCCGTCGATCCGGAACGCACCGCGATGCTCGCCGCGCGGGTGGCGAAGATGATCGCGCTGCGTCGCACCCCGGTGGCCGATCGCAGGCTGGCGATCACGCTGTTCTCCTACCCGCCCAATGCCGGGGCGGTCGGGACGGCCGCGTTCCTGTCGGTGTTCGAAAGCCTTTGGAACGTGCTCGCCGGGCTGAAGGCGCGCGGCTACGCGGTCGACCTGCCCGAAGACCGCGCCGCGCTGGAAAAGGCGGTGCTGGAAGGCAATGCCGCGCAGCTGGGCACACCCGCCAATGTCTTCGCCCGCGTCCCCGCCGCCGATCACATCGCGCGCGAGCCGCATCTGGCACAGATCGAGAGCCAGTGGGGCCCCGCCCCCGGTCGCCAGCAATCGGACGGCAGTGCCATCCTGCTGACCGGCGCGCGCTTCGGCAACGTGCTGGTCGGCGTGCAGCCCGACATGGGCTACGAAGGCGATCCGATGCGGCTGCTGTTCGAAGGCGGTTTCGCCCCGACCCATGCCTTTTCCGCCTATTACCGCCATCTGCGTGAGGATTTCGGCGCCGACGCGCTGCTGCATTTCGGCACCCACGGCGCGCTGGAGTTCATGCCCGGCAAGCAGGCAGGCCTGACCGGCGAGTGCTGGCCCGACCGACTGATCGGCGACCTGCCGCATTACTACCTCTATGCGGCGAACAACCCGTCGGAGGCGAGCATCGCCAAGCGCCGCAGCGGCGCGGTCACGCTGAGCCACATGACCCCGCCGCTGGCGCAGGCCGGGCTCTACAACGAATGGCGCGAGCTGAAGGCGTCGCTGGAACGCTGGCACGAGCGGCCTTCGCCCGCGCTGGCCGAGGCGATCCAGGCGCAGGCCGCATCGCTCGATCTCGCGCCTGCAGAGCCGCAATGGACCGACCCCGACGCGGCGATTTGCGCACTCGGGCCGCAACTGGCCGAAATGGAAGCGACGGTGGTGCCCCGTGGCCTGCATGTGGTGGGCAGGTTCATGCCCGCCGACGCTGCCGCCGACCTCGCCGCGCTGATGGCCGAGGCACAGGGCGGTGAGGCGGATGCGATCACGCAGCGCCTGCTCGCCAACGACGAACTCGGTGCAGTGCTGACCGCGCTCGACGGTGGCTACGTCGCCCCGGTTGCGGGCGGCGACATGCTCGCCGATCCCGACATGCTGCCGACGGGCCGCAATATCCACGGCTTCGATCCCTTCCGCCTGCCTGCCACGCATGCGGCGGCGGAGGGCGCGGCACAGGCGCAATTGCTGCTCGACCGCGCGCTGGCCGACGATGGCAGGTTGCCCGAAAGCATCGGTATGGTGCTGTGGGGTACTGACACGCTCAAATCGGGTGGCGTACCGGTGGCGCAGGTGCTGGCGCTGATGGGCGCGCGGGCACGGTTCGACGGGTTCGGACGTCTCGCCGGGGCGGAGCTCATCCCGCTGGCCGATCTCGACCGGCCCCGCATCGACGTGATCGTCACCCTGTCGGGTATCTTCCGCGACCTGCTGCCGCTCCAGTCGAAGCTGATCGCCGAGGCCGCGTGGCTGGCCGCGCAGGCCGACGAGCCGGTGGAGCGCAATTTCATCCGCAAGCACGCGTTGGCGCAGGTGGCCGCTGGGGTCGATCCCGAAACCGCCGCTCTGCGTGTCTTCTCGAACGCCGAGGGGGCTTACGGCGCCAACGTCAATCATCTGGTCGAGAACAGCCTGTGGGAAGGGGAGGACGAGCTCGCCGCCACCTTCGCCGCGCGCAAGGGCTTCGCCTACGGCCGCGACGGGCGCGCACGGCAACACACCGAACTCCTCGGCACGCTGCTCCAGAACGTCGACTGCGCTTACCAGAACCTCGAAAGCGCCGAGCTCGGCATCACCACGATCGACCATTATTTCGACAGCCTGGGCGGTATGGCCCGGGCGGCTGGGCGTGGCCGGGCTCGCCCGGCCCGCGTCTATGTCGGCGACCGCACCGGGCGCGAGGCGAAGGTGCGCACCATGACCGAGCAGGTGGCGCTGGAAACCCGCACCCGCGCGCTCAACCCCGGCTGGTACGAGGCGATGCTGGAGCACGGCCGCGAAGGCGTGGCGCATATCGAGGCGTCGGTGACCAACACCTTCGGCTGGTCGGCCACCACCGGCCAAGTCGAACCGTGGGTCTATCAAAAGATCAGCCAGACTTTCGTGCTGGACGAGGCGATGCGCCGCCGTCTGGCGCAGCTCAATCCCACCGCGTCGGCCCGCATGGCCAACCGCCTGCTGGAAGCGAGCGATCGCCGCTTCTGGACGCCCGACGCCGCCACGCTCGCCGCGCTCGAAGAAGCGGGCGACGAACTGAACGACCGTATGGAAGGTATCGCCGCATGACCCTCGACACACTCGACCGCACGATCGACCGGCTCGATACCCCCGGAGATGGCGAAGGATCGGTCCAGGTCCAGCTCGACCCCGAGCTGGAGATCGAGGGCGCGCAGGTCTTCGCCATCTACGGCAAGGGCGGGATCGGCAAGTCCACCACCAGTTCCAACCTCTCGGTCGCCTTTTCCAAGCTCGGCAAGCGGGTGCTGCAGATCGGCTGCGATCCGAAGCACGACAGCACCTTCACCCTGACCAAGCAGCTGTGCCCGACCATCATCGACGTGCTCGAACAGGTCGATTTCCACTCGGAGGAGCTCAGGCCGGAAGACTACATGTTCGAAGGCTATAACGGCGTGATGTGCGTGGAGGCGGGCGGCCCTCCGGCGGGCACCGGCTGCGGCGGCTATGTGGTTGGGCAGACGGTGAAGCTGCTGAAGGAGCATCACCTGCTCGAAGACACCGACGTCGTGATCTTCGACGTGCTGGGCGACGTGGTTTGCGGCGGCTTCGCCGCGCCGTTGCAGCACGCCGACCGGGCGATGATCGTCACCGCCAACGATTTCGACAGCATCTTTGCGATGAACCGCATCATTTCGGCCATCAAGGCGAAGTCGAAGAACTACGACGTGCGGCTGGCCGGCGTGATCGCCAACCGCTCGGAAGACACGGACGAGATCGATCGGTTCAACGAAGCGACGGGCCTGAAGCGGCTGGCCCACTTCCCCAATCTCGACGCGATCCGCCGGTCCCGCCTGAAGAAGCGCACCATTTTCGAAATGGGCGATGAGCCGGAAATCGTGGCCGTGCAGAGCGAATATCTGCGGCTGGCGGAGCAGCTGGTCGCCGGGGTGGACATCCTGGAGCCGCGGCCGATGCGCGACCGCGACCTGTTCGATTTTCTCGGCTTCGATTGAGGGGGGCAGACCGATGGCAAGCCATGCTCTTTCCGACACCCGCTACGAAGCGAAGAAGGCGGACCTGACCACCTATTTCGATTCCACCGCCGCCGCGCAGTGGGAAGCGCTGACCAGCGACGCGCCGGTCGGTCGCATCCGCGCCACGGTGCGCGCGGGCCGCGACCGGATGCGCGCGCTGCTCCTTTCTCTCCTGCCTGACGAACTGACCGGCACGAGCCTGCTCGACGCGGGCTGCGGCACCGGCGCTCTGGCGATCGAGGCGGCGCAGCGCGGCGCGGCGGTGACCGCGATCGACGTCTCCCCGCGCCTGATCGAGGTCGCGCATGACCGCGCGCTCAAGGCGGGGGTGGCGAACCGGATCGAATATCTGGCGGGCGACATGCTCGATCCCGAGCTGGGCGAATTCACCCACGCCATCTTCATGGACAGCCTGATCCATTACGAGCGGGACGATATCGTCGCCGCGCTGGCCCGGCTCGCGCCGCGGATCGAACGCTCGATCCTCTTCACAATCGCGCCGCGCACCCGGCTGCTGGCGGCGATGCACGCGGCGGGGCAACTGTTCCCGCGCGGCAACCGCTCACCGGCCCTCTCGCCCATCGCGCCCGACCGGCTGGCCCAGGCGATCGCGCGCACGCCGCAGCTGGGCGATTGGCGGCAGGGCCATTGCGAGCGTGTCGCGAGCGGGTTCTACGCCAGCCAAATGCAGGAGCTGGTCCGGCGGTGAGCGGGCGGGCCCGCCTTCCCCTCGCGGTGCGCGCCTGGCGCGCCATCCCGCACGAATGGATGCCGTTCGCCGATGCCGCACGCGGCCTGCCCGGCGCGCGTCTGTTCCGCCTCTCGCTGATCCAGGTCAGCGTGGGACTGGCAATGGTGCTGCTGAACGGCACGCTCAACCGCGTGATGATCGTGGAGATCGGCATTCCCACCTGGCAGGTCGCGCTGTTCATCGCGCTGCCCCTGCTGCTGGCACCGCTGCGGGCACTGTTCGGGCTGAAGTCCGACCAGCACAGATCGGCCTTCGGCTGGCGGCGGGTGCCCTATATCTGGTTCGGCAGCATGGCGCTGTTCGGCGGGCTGGCGCTGACGCCGATCTCGCTGACCCTGCTGACCGGCACCGTGGCGCAGGCGATCGCCGGGCGGATCGGCGTGCTGCTCGCCTTCTTCCTGATCGGCATGGGCATTCATGTGACGCAGACCGCCGGTCTGGCGCTCGCCTGCGATCTGGCCCCGGCCAAGCAGCGCCCGCGCGTTGTCGCCCTGCTCTACGTGGTGCTTTTGTTGGCCATGGCGGCGGGATCTTTGCTCTTCGGGGCGACATTGTCGAACTTCACCTATGGAACGCTGTTCGCCACCGTCGGCTATTGCGCGATCTTCGTCGTCGCGCTGAACACGGTTGCCCTGTGGAAGCAGGAACAGCGCGGCAGCGCGCCGGAAGAGGCCCCTTCGGTCACTTTGCGAGAGGCATGGCGGGCCTTCGACCGCGGCGGACGGGCCCGGCGCCTGCTGGTCGGCGTGATGCTGGTGACCGCAGGCTTCAACATGCAGGACGTGCTGCTGGAGCCCTATGGCGGCGAGGTGCTGGGCCTCAGCGTGTCGCAGACGACGCTGCTTACCGCGATCTGGGCGCTGGCGACGCTGTGCGGCTTCGGCCTGGCCGCGCGCGCGATGAGCCGCGGGGTCGACAATTGTCTGCTGGCGACGCGCGGCGTGCTGATCGGAATTCCCGCCTTCAGCCTGGTGATCTTCGCCGGGCCGCTGGTCAGCACGCCGATCTTCGTCGCGGGCGTCGCGCTGATCGGGCTCGGCGGTGGACTGGCGAGCGTATCGCTGCTGGCCGCGGCGACCGCGCTGGCGGAAAGCGAGCGGTTTGGCTTTGCCATGGGCGCGTGGGGGACCGCGCAGGCGCTGGCGGTGGGCCTGGCGGTCGGGTTCGGCGGGGCGCTGCGCGATCTCGTCCATGCCTGGGCCCCGTTCGGCGGGCGCCCAGATCTGGCTTACGGCTTCGTCTACCACCTCGAAATCCTGCTGCTGTTCTGCGCTCTGGTGGCGCTCGGGCCACTGGTCAGCCGGACGCGCGGGGCACGGCGGGGCTTCGGAATAGAGGAATTCCCGGCATGACATTTCCAGTACGACAGAGGAGGCCGTGATGATGATAGCCACTGGCGGCGTCGGCGGTTTTACCGACGGCGGGTATTTTTCGGGGTTCGACCTGCCCTTGCTGCTGGTCATCCTGTTCTTCATCTTCTTTCTCGGGCTGGTGTTCTACCTGCGCCGCGAGGACAAGCGCGAGGGCTATCCGCTGGTCCAGGACCCGCGCGATCGCGCCCGGCCCCGGGTCGATATCGTCGGCTTCCCCGGCCTGCCCAAACCCAAGCTGTTCCGGATGCCGCACGGCTTGCCCGACAAGTACGCGCCCGGCCCCGACGCGCCAGACCCAGTGCACGGCGACTGGATCGGCGGCATGGGTGGCCCGCTGGTGCCGCGCGGCGACCCCCTGCTGTCGCGCACCGGCGCGGCGAGCTGGGTCGAACGCGCCGACCATCCCGACCTCAGCTATGACGGGCAACCGGTGTTCCGGCCCTTGCGCTGGCTCGAAAATTTCACCGTGGCACATCTGGATGCCGATCCGCGCGGGATGCCGATCCTGGGCTGCGACAAGCAGGTCGCGGGCGAAGTGGTCGATATCTGGGCCGACCGGGCGGAGCATCATGCCCGCTTCCTCGAGGTCGCACTGTCTCCGGCCATGAGCGAGACGCGCAGCGTGGCCGAACCAACCTACGACGATGTGGGGGAGACCGAGCTCGAACCGGTCGCCGCAATCGTGACCGAAGAGCATGTCGAGACCCCCACCCGGTCGATCGACATCACCGAAGTGGACGTGATCTACGCTGAAACCGAAACGCAACGCACCCCGACCGAATCCGATCGCATCGTCGCGGAAGCGGCGCGGCGCGCGGGCAGCGATCCAAGCCATTCGAAGGGTGGCGAACAGTACGAGGCCGAACGCGCCACCCCGCCCCCGCCATTCCGCGTGCTGGTCCCGATCGAATTCGTGGGCGTCAATCGCAAGGCGGGCGAGGTGCGCAGTGCCGCGATCACCGGTGCGCAATTCGCCAACATTCCCGGTCGCAAGTCCGACACCATGGTCACTTCGCAGGAAGAACAGCGAATCCGCGCCTATTTCGGCGGCGGCATCCGCTTCGCCACCCCCGAACGCTCGGAGCCGCTGATATGAAACCAGCCGATCGCATGAACCGCACCGACTTGGAACGCCAGGCGGGGCTCGATCGCCCGCTGCCGCCCGGCGAGAAGATCCTGTGGCAGGGCCACCCGTCGCCGCGCGCGATGGGCGCGGTCGTCTTCCGCTTCCGCTTCGTCTGGGCATATCTCGCGCTGCTGGTGCTGATGACCGTGTGGGGCCTGCGCGACAGCGGCTGGCCGATGGGTCAGTCGATCGGGCTGGCGATGCTCGCGATCCCGGTCGGGATGGTGGGGCTCGGCATCCTGGCGCTGATCGGCCTGCTGATGGCGAGGACCAGCACCTACACGCTGACCGACCGGCGTATCATCATGCATATCGGCATTGCCTACGACCGCACGATCTCGATCCCGCTTTCCGCCATCATCGATGCCTCGATCCGCCCGCGCGGACGCAAGGGGGTGGGCGATATCGCCTTCGTGGTAAAGGATGTGGGCGGGCTTCATTACATCAATCTGTGGCCGCATGCGCGCGCGTTCCGCCTGACTACGCCCCAGCCCGCGCTGCGCGCGCTGCCCGATGCGGCCATGGTGGCGGAGCGGATCGGCGATGCGCTGTTTGCCTTCAACACCGCGCCGCGCACGCCGCAGACCGCGGCGGAGCAGACCTCCGCGCCCGCTAGCGCACCGGTGCGCGAGCCGGCGATGCAGCCTCCGCGCAAGCTCGCCGGCGTCGGCGCATGAACGCGCAGTTCCCCCCTCTCCCGCGCGCGCCAGCGCCTGCGCCGGAGCATGGCGACCATCACGACCACGACAAGATCCGCGTGCCGCGCGAGGTCGTTTTCATGACCATCGGCTTCCTGGCGCTGTGCCTCGCGCTGATCATCGCCGGGCGCGCCACCGGAATGGGCATCACGCAGGAAGACGTCGCCGCGCTGCACCCCGTCACCAGCTTCACTGTGGCGGGGGCGGGCCATATCGGCGACGATCCGGTGCCTGCGCTGATCGCCACGCGTGCCGATGGCAAGCGCGTGGTGCTGGCGGGCGAAGGCAAGGAGCTGTTCCCGCGCCTGATCGTTCGCGGCCTTCTGACCATGCGCACCCGGCGCGGAGTCGATCTCGGCCTCCCGATCCGGATGGAAATGGGCGATGACGGTCAGCGGATGCTGGTCGATCCGGAAACCGGTTATACCATCCGCCTCTCCGCCTTCGGCGGGGAGAACGGGCATGCGTTCGACGCCTTGCTGCCGGCGGGCGCGCGATGAGCCGCCGCTTCGATATTGGCTGCACGGTGGAGGTGGAGAACCGCTTCGAAGCGTTAGGGGCGCATGTCGTGCTTGATGGCGAAACCGCTCTCAACCCCGGCGACCGGGTGCTGGTGCACGGCGCGCCGATCGTCGTGCCCTACGGCGAGAGCCACCGCGAGAGGCGCACCGCGACGATACGCCGCGCTGGGCCGCTGCGCGCCTTCTGGGCCCGCTACGTCCGCCAGTGGGAGCTTACCGAACTCTACGAAGTCGGTTTTGAGGGAGAACCCGCATGACCTATCAGTCGCGCATCGAGCCCAAGCATGCCAACGACACCACCCGCATGGCGCAGGTCGACACGCTGCTCAATCCGCGCTTCTACACCACCGATTTCGACAAGCTCGATGCGACCGACGTGTCGCTGGTGCGCGACGAATGGGACGCCCTGCTCGCCGAACTGGCCGAAGACGGCAACAAGCGCCATTTCAAGCGCGAGAACGGCATCGCCGACTGGGATGCCAAGGCGCTGGGCCAGCTCGACCCCGAACTGGCGAAAGAACTGGTCGATTTCCTCGTCAGCTCGCTGACCGCCGAATTCTCGGGCTGCGTGCTGTACGCCGAAATGAAGCGGCGCGGCTCCAACCCCGACATCTGCGCGCTGTTCCAGTACATGGCCCGCGACGAGAGCCGCCATGCCGGCTTCATCAACGATGCGCTGAAGGATTACGGCCTGGGCGTGAACCTCGGCTTCCTGACCCGCGAGAAGCAATACACGTTCTTCCAGCCGAAATTCATCTTCTACGCGACCTATCTCTCCGAGAAGATCGGATACGCACGCTACATTACCATATACCGCCATCTCCAGCGCCATCCGGAGCGGTGCTTCCACCCCATCTTCAACTGGTTCGAACAGTGGTGCAACGACGAGTTCCGGCATGGCGAGGCATTCGCGCTGCTGATGCGGTCCGACCCGAAGCTTACCAGCGGAATCAACGCCCGCTGGACGCGCTTCTTTCAGCTCGCGGTCTACGCGACCATGTATATCCGCGACCACAAGCGACCCGCCTTCTTCGCGGCGCTGGGCATCGATCCGAAGGATTACGCCAGGCGAGTCTTCGGGATCACCAGCGAAGTATCGAAACAGGTGTTCCCGAGCGTCCCGGACAGCGACGATCCGCGCTTCTGGCGCAAGCTCGAGGCGCTGCGGCTCACTTCGGAGGCCATGGACGAGGCGCGGGCCAAAGGCGGGCTTGCGAAAGCGAAGCTGCCGCTGCTCGCCGCGCGCGCCGCCGCGCAATTTGCGGGTCTTTATTTGATGCGCCCCGTGTCCAACACCCCGCCCGTCACCAGCCGGTTGCAGCCGGCGTGGTGATGCGCCGCGCCCCCCGCCCATGACGATCGCGATCGCCCTGCTGGTCTCGCTGGCACTGTGGTGGGTTTCCACGGCCGCGATTCTCTATCTGGACGGGCTGAAGCGGCACACGTTCAAATACAGCGCTTTCGGTGCCACCGTACTGCTGGGCGCGAGCCTGTGGGGCCTGCACGCGACGGCCGGGGAGACTTCGGTAACCACCGCCTATCTGGCGTTCCTGTGCGGGCTGCTGGCCTGGGCGTGGCAGACGATCACCTTCTACCTGGGCCTCATCACCGGTCCGCGCCAGACTGCCTGCACCGCGAAGGAGCGCGGGTGGCGGCATTTCGGCCAAGCGGTCGGCACCTGCCTGTGGCACGAACTCGCGATCCTCGCCTGCGCGGCCGTGATCGTCGCGCTCACCTGGGGACAGCCGAACCAGTTCGGGACATGGACCTTTCTGGTCCTGTGGTGGATGCACCTGTCAGCGAAGCTCAACGTCTATCTGGGCGTGCGCAATCTGAACCAGGAGCTGCTGCCCGATCACATGGCCTATCTGGGCAGCTATTTCGGCGATCGCGCGGTCAATCTGCTGTTCCCGGTATCCGTCACCGTATCGACTGTGATGACCGTCTATGTCGGCGAAATGGCATTCGCAGCGGACGCGACACCGTTCGAGCAGGCCGGCTACGCCGCGCTGAGCGCGATGATGGCATTGGCGGTGCTGGAACACTGGCTGATGGTGCTGCCCAATCCGCTGTTGGGCTTGTGGGCCGTGGCACTCAAAGCGCGCAAGCAGAGCGGCGCACCGCCGGAATTGTCGGGCGCGGATCGAACCGCGGGATCGGGCCTGCGCGTCCTTTCGGCCCGCGGACCGCCCCCGCCATGCGCCATGGCTAGAGCTGCGACCCAGCCGGCCATCACCCCCAACGCTGACGAGACCCGTTCGCCGCGACAGGCTTTCCCGGAGACACCCATGAATTTCGACGCCCTTTTCGACCAGCAGCTGGACCAGCTCCGCGAGGCGGGGAACTACCGCTATTTCGCCGATCTCGAGCGAGAGGCGGGGCATTTCCCCAAGGCGAGGCACCACGGTGCGTCCGGTGGGCCGAAGGACGTAACCGTCTGGTGCTCTAACGATTACCTGGGCCAGGGACAGAACCCGATGGTTCTGGAGGCGATGCAGGCCGCGCTGGCACATTACGGCGCGGGCGCGGGCGGCACGCGCAATATCAGCGGGACCACGCACGCCCATGTCGAACTGGAGCGCGAACTGGCCGACTGGCACGGCAAGGAAGCGGCGCTGCTGTTCAGTTCCGGATACGTGTCCAACTGGACGACGCTTTCGACGCTCGGCGCCCGTTTGCCCAATGCGGTGATCCTGTCGGACGAGATGAACCACGCCAGCATGATTGAGGGCGTGCGCCATAGCCGCGCCGAAAAGATCATCTGGAAGCACAACGACGCCGACGATCTCGACCGCAAGCTGGCCGCGCTCGATCCCACCCGCCCCAAGATCGTCGCCTTCGAGAGCGTCTATTCGATGGACGGCGACATCGCCCCAATCGACGAAATCTGCGACGTCGCTGAAAAACACGGCGCACTAACCTATCTGGACGAGGTGCACGCGGTGGGCCTCTACGGCCCGCGCGGCGGCGGTGTGGCGGAAGAACGCGGCCTGATGGAACGGTTGACCGTCATCGAAGGTACGCTGGGCAAGGCGGTGGGCGTGATGGGCGGCTATATCGCCGCCTCCGCGAGTCTGTGCGACTTCATCCGCAGCTTCGCCAGCGGGTTCATCTTCACCACCGCCCTGCCCCCGGTGCTCGCCGCCGGTGCGACCGCCAGCATCCGCTACCTGAAGGAAAGCGGTGCAGAGCGGCAGGGCCAGCGCGAACAGGTCGCCTATCTGCGCCGCAAGCTCGATCTCGCCGGAATTCCGCACATGGCGAACGAGAGCCATATCGTGCCGGTGATGATCGGCGATGCGGAAAAATGTCGCCGCCTGTCGGACTGGCTGCTGGAACACCACGGCATCTACGTCCAGCCGATCAATTACCCAACCGTGCCGCGGGGCACCGAGCGCCTGCGCTTCACTCCCTCGCCGTTCCACACCCGCGCCCATATCGATGCGCTGGTGGGCGCGCTGAGCGAGCTATGGAGCCAGTGTGCGCTCGCCCGGGTCGAGCAGGCCGCGTAGGTTCAGGGCGATGACCGGGGACCGTATCGATGCGCTGGCGAGCGAACGGTCGGAACACCAACCCGACCCGCATCCCGACAGCATGGAATATCGGCTGGTCACCGGGCTTTTCCGATGGACCGCCCGCATCCTTTTGCTCGCCACCGGCGCGATGACTTTCGTCGCGGCGGCGCAACTGATCCTCTATGTCGTGCGCAGCGGCGAGATCACGCTCGCGGACATCCTGCTGATGTTCCTGTTTACCGAAGTCATCGCGATGGTCGCGGTCTTCTATATCGGCCGCACCGCGACCTTCACCTATCCGATCCTGATCGCGATCACAGCGCTGGCCCGCCTGGTGGTCCTGCAAAGCAAGGACATGGCGCCCGAAAACATAGTCTTCGAGGCGTCGGCCATTCTGTTGCTGTCGATCGCCGCCTTCGTCCTGCATCGCGGCGGGGCAGCTGACGGCACCGCGCCGAGGGACCGCGAACGGCCCTGACCGCGCTGTAGGCGAAGGAGAATACGATCAGCCCCGCGCGATATCGCGCAGCTGATCCGCCCGCTTCTCGGCATTGGCGACCGCCGCCTCGTCGCAGTCCGCCTCCGCAAGCGTATCGAGTGCGTCGGCGGCGCGGCCGACGATGCTCTTGAGCGCGACGATCTGTTGCTCGGCATTCTTGAGCTCGTGTGAGAGCTCGCCCACGTTCTTAGTTGTCATCTTAGCCCCCAGCCACGGATGCTTTCCCATTGCACGGGCCGATAGCAAAGCAATGCCGGTACACGCAATGCGGCAGAAGCGGCGCTACCGCCGTGCTTCTTGCACGGGCCCCACCCGCGGATGACGCGCCAGTTGCCAGATCCCGGGGTTGGCCGCGGCGACGGGATTGGCCGGGGCGGGAACCGCGGGACCCACCAGCGCGGGATAATAGGTCGTGGTCATGCCACCTGCCGGTTTCTGGTGCTGATTATGGCATGAGGCGCAGTTTATCTTCGCCGGGTCGCCAAGCTGACCCTTCGCCTCGGTCGAGGCGATCGGCCCCAACTGCGAAAATACACGCTGGTTGAGATCGAGGGTCATCTTGATACCGGAATAACCGTTCAGGCGATTGGGGGGGCTTTGCGACCAGTCGAATAGCGCCCGGCTCTGGTGACAGAAGGTACAGTTCACCCCGATCCCCTGCGACATCTGCATCATGAGGATATAGACGTTCTCGCCGGCCTCAAGATTGTGATTTTGCGGCACCGGTCCGCCTACCAACGGCTGGCGCGCTTGCACCAGCTTGGCCGGTTCGCCCTTCAGCAGATACAGCTCCTCGGGGGTCGAGGGAAAGAAGTCGCGGATCGTCGTCGCCTTGGTGTGCCACTCCTGCGGCTTGCCGGCCATACCGCCCAGCGGCGGTGTGGGCTTGGGTGTAATGAACCACTTGTATTCGGGCACGTTCTTGCCTTGATGGCAGCTGAAGCAGGTGACGCCCTGGCTGCCGACATGGTTGGTCCACCGGCTGTTCACATCGCGAACCATGCGCAGCATCTGGCGCGCGACTTCCTTGCGCGGATAATCTGCCGCCCAGTTCGCGTTCGGCCCGCTCTGCCCGCCATGGCAGAAGCCGCAGCCCTGCTCTGGCGCGACCCAGGCGGTCAGCGCGCGCATGGTGCGGTCGATCTCGGCAGGTGCCTCTCCGTTCAGGACCTGCAGATTAGTGTAGCCACCCTGACCGCCGGAACTCGTTTCCAGGCTCGCGAGCATAAACTCGGGCTGCACCGCAGGCTTCGCCGATTCGCGCTCGTCGATATAGAGCCCCATGGCCGAAGCGTCGGGCCCGATCTGGGTCGTGCCGACATTGGCTGGGCTGATCCATGGCGGCACCAGCAGCACGAATGCTAGCACGGCAAGCGCCAGGGCGAAAATGACCGGCCCGTATTTCATTGCCCCACTCCCGGCGCTGGCACTGTCATGACCGGATCGACCGGCTGTGGCGTGGGCCCGTAGGGGTACTGGAAATCGGTAACCAGACCGTGCTTCATGCCCCACAAATACCAGTTGTCGACCACTGTGCCCGTCAGCAGCACGCCGATGCTGCCGGTGATCACGGTCAGCACCGCGAACCACCACGCCCAGCGGTGGATCGATTCCATCGTCGCGTTGAAACCCATGGTCCAGCGCCAGAACAGCGCCGCACGCTCGGCAGCGGTGCCGCGGTCCACGATCTCGCGGCTTTCGCGCTCGCTACCGTAGCGGGCCGTCGCCAGGATCGTGCCACCATGCATCGCGAACAGCAAGGTGGAACCATACAGGAACACGATCGAGAGCATGTGGAACGGGTTGTAGTACCAGTTGCCGTAGGTGACCGAGACCGTGGCGGTCCAGTTCAGGTGCGGGATGATCCCGAACGGCGGCGCTTCCGAAAAATCGCCCATCAGCACCGGGCGGATGATGCCCAGCGACAGATAGAGGAAGATCGCGCAGCCGAAGGCGAGCGACACGTGGCTGCCCATGCCGAGCGATTTCGCGCGGCGATAGATTCGCACCCACCACAGCAGGATCGAAACCGTCAGGCAGAACCCGGTGATCAGCCACCAGCCGCCCTCATTCAGCGCGGGAAAGAGGTGCAGCCCGTTCGAGGCGGCCGGCGGATCGACCGAATCCCAGATGATCCCCTTCGCGAACCGGATGGGGTTCCAGCCATTCGCCGCCGCGAAATTGAGCCCGATGATCTCGAACGCGGCGAACCCGAAAATGAGCGAGAAGATACCTTCCCAACCCAGATAGAACGGACCCAGCTGAGGGTCGCCGATCTTGCCCAGCCAATAGGAGAAGAAGTGCTTCTGAATGCGCGGTTCGTTGTCGCCCTGCATCGCCGGCTCTCCCGCGACCTCACCGCGCAGCTGGATCTGGCTGTAGAAGCTCTCGTAATAGGAATAGTTGAAACCCATCGTGCGCTCCTCAGCCGAAATGGCCCAGATTGTTCCAGATCGGCAGCTGCAGGTACCAGTCGAAGAAATACGGCCAGCCGCGGACCATGAACGGACCGCTGATGATCATGCACGCGGCGCTGAAGAACCCGGCGCTGAGCGCCAGCAGGTATCCGGCACGGTGGATGCCAATCTCGCCGACCGAATAGAAGATCGCATCGCGCGCCCAGGCGTTTTCATGCTCCGCGAACTTCACCTCCTGGTTCTTGCCCGGGTTGACGGCCGACAGCACCAGCCCGCCATGCATGGCCAGGAACAGCGTCGTCGTGAAGAAACAGGTCACCGCCACGATATGCAGCGGATTGTAGTGGAAGTGATAGAACTGGTAGCCCACGTTCGACACCCAATCGAGATGCGCGATGATCCCGTAGGGGAAGCCGTGCCACCATGCGCCCAGCAGCATCGGGCGGATCACGACTAGGCTGACATAGGCGAAAATTGCGAAGCCGAAGCCGATCGGCACATGATAGCCCATGCCCAGCTTGCGCGCGATCTCGGCCTGTCGCAGCGCCCAGGACACGAAGGCGCCGATCGCGCAAACGGTGATGAGCTGCCATAGCCCGCCTTCGCGCAGGGGCGCGATGCCCAGCCCGTATTTGAGCGGTGGCGGCGCGATGGTGATCTGCCAGATCGTATCCGCGTGGCCGATCGAGGCACCGTAGATGATCAGCAGCGTACCGAGCAGGGCGCAGAAGAGCGTCGTCACGCCGAAGAAGCCGACATAGAACGGCCCGACCCAGAAATCGAACAGGTCTCCGCCGATCAGCGTCCCCCCGCGGACACGATATTTCGGTTCGAAACTGAGCATGCTCATCGCATCCGACCTTTCACCCTCATTGCCGAAACGTCATCTGGTGCCGCACGCGGTTCGCGAGGCGGGCGGCATCTTGGAAATGTAACCGCCGGGGCCGGCAGCGACCGGCCCCGTGCGAAAGGAATTCGGCTGCGTTACTGCACCGCATCCGAAGGGGCCACGGCGGGAGCAGGTGCCGGAGAGGCCGCCATGCCGGGTGCCTGCTGCATCGGTTGCGCATCCGTTGCCGCGCCGGGGGCCATCGGGCCGGGCGCGGTCTGCATGCCCTGCGCCGGCATCACCGGAACCACCACATCGACCTGCTCGGTCCTGCCGAAATCGCCGTCGAGCCAGTTGTACTTGTCGGTGCCCAGCAGCACGAAATGGATCAGCAGCGCCAACACCAGTAGAAATGCAGCAAGACCGATCAGGGCCCGCCGCGGATCGAAAATGAGCCATATTTTCATGGCGAAATCTCCTTAATTTAAGAAAGCGACCGGAGGGCTCAGATGCCCCAGGGTGCCGCCATCCAGGTCAGGATATGCGCGACGATCGCGACGGCGAGGAA
>NZ_JANCNT010000002.1:0-49921 GCF_022576075.2 Erythrobacter sp. LQ02-29
TGTATTCCTCGATAATTTCCTTCGGCCCGTCGATCGTCATCCTAGCGCGCTCGACATTATCGGGCACTTCGCGCGGCGCACCGAACCCGCGACTTTCTGCGCCTTCCTGCGCGGCTTTACGGATCGTCTCACGGTCCGGCCTGTCATCCATAAACGCGTTTCGTCCCATGACTTATTTCCCTTCAATCTGCTGGATCATAGCGATTACCGCGTCTGCGTAGGCGTCCCGGTTATCCAAGGCTTTCGTTCGCGGGGTATCGTTTAAGTCCATTTCCTCGATCATTTCTCCGTCCTCGAACATATTGGCGTAGGCTTCGCGTTGCATGATCGTGACTGGCACCATCGGCACGCCTGCCTCATCCAGTTGGCTTCTCAATTCGCGCTCGCGATGTGTCGCGAACGCAGCGTTGGTGCGGTTCAGGAGAATTGCGAACGGGATTTCGCGCTGAAAGACTTTCGACGTGCCTTTGATGTGTTGGACCGCAACGCCGGCAAGCGAGATTTCCATGGAGGATGGTTTTATGGGGACGAGCACGAAATGCGCTCGCCCGAGCGCAAAAGTGGCCGTTTGGGTTTTGACGCCTTCAAGGTCCACGATGACATAATCGTGGCCGTCCTCGGCCTCGATTATGATGTCCATGACCTTTTCTGCGTCATCTGCCGGAGCCGATAGAACGGCAAACGGCATCGGCCGATCGAGCGATTTGCGGTTATCCTGCCAGCGCAGGATATTTTCGTTGCGGTCGCAATCGACGATTGCGACCTGGCTATGCTTCGACAGAGCTTGCGCGAGCAGAAGCGCGCTTGTCGTTTTGCCTGTCCCGCCCTTCGGGTTCATCATCACGATTACCGGCATTCCATCCTCCGCAGCGTAGCATAGCATTGTTGCCAAGGGCATTGCATAGCGCCATGCGGCGCTATGCGCAAGCCCGCTGCTGCGCATACTGCACCGGCCTGCACTGCAATGTAATGGTGTAGGCTGGTGTAGGCTGGTGTAATATTGCGGAGGCAAGCGCTGCGAGCGCTGTTCGCTCGATGAATGTTGATCGGATGGCCTCAGCGGTATAGCTGAACCATGGCAAAGTATCAGCGATCAGGATTGTTGGGGCGCGACGTTGAAAAAGCGCTGGACGAGGGCGGCAAAGTTATCTTTGCGCGGATTGTGCAACATGACAACGGCTCTTGGTTCATCAACGTGATTGGCGATTGGACCGATGGGCAGGAAATGAGCTTGGCCCTGTATGATCGGATGCGAGTAAGGCTGTTTAAGCGGCTTGGAACTTGCCTTTCAACAGTCCTCGAAAGTCTCGATTACGGTGGCTCCATTCAAA
This sequence comes from Erythrobacter sp. LQ02-29, assembly GCF_022576075.2. Classification (NCBI taxonomy): domain Bacteria; kingdom Pseudomonadati; phylum Pseudomonadota; class Alphaproteobacteria; order Sphingomonadales; family Erythrobacteraceae; genus Erythrobacter; species Erythrobacter sp. LQ02-29. Next base: position 1,332 of record NZ_JANCNT010000002.1, read on the forward strand.
TAATTCCAGTCGAAGGCAGGCACGCTCAAACGGTTATTTAGAGCGGCAAACTGCCGCCGCGTTTGACTGCTAAAGGTTGACGGCCTACCCCCCCATGTGATTCCGGTGGTAATTCACGTCTCCGGGTCGAAGGGATTACGCCGTGGGTATCCAATTGCTGAAAGCTAATGCGTTGCACTCGCGCTTGGCGAAGGTGCAGGGGAAGGCTCGATTGGAGATCGTTCCGTGCGAAAACGGAGCCTGGACGCTTACGGTAAAAATCGCAGAAACCCTTTATATTCTGGCATGTGCGGACGCGCCGAAGGCCCGAACATATCCGACGATGCTCGGCGCTGTAAGGCGTGCCCTTCATAGCTTTTCAGACGTAGCAAGCATTTGGGTCGAACCGGGCAATCGCATTGCTGGTTGCGCCCTGACTCTCGAAGGTGTAACGTGATTTCTATCATGTTTCACTTAGGGGGCCTTCGTGATTATAGCATCCGTTTCCTTGGCGGCGTTACTCGCGCAGTGCGCCCCCCAAGTATCGCCTGATACCATGGCGGCTATCGTCCAGACGGAGAGCGAAGGTAATCCGTGGGCGATAGGCGTGAATGGCGCGGCAGGCGTCAGACAACCTAGCTCCCAGGATGAAGCGATACGGGTGGCGCGTGATCTGATCGCGCGTGGCCGGAACATCGATATGGGGCTGGCGCAGATAAACAGCGCCAATCTGTCTTGGCTCAAGCTCAGCGTGGAACAGGTATTCGATCCGTGCACCAATTTGCGAGCGGGCGCTTATATCCTGACCGACAATTATCGCCGGGCTGTCAGCACCGGCATTGAGCGGCCGCTGCACGCGGCCCTTTCAGCTTATAACACGGGCAGTTTCACGCGCGGCCTGCGCAACGGATATGTTGCCAAGGTCATGCGCAATGGCGGGCAGGGGGCTTTGACGCTCGCGCCGACCGCTCCCGTTCTCATCCAGGGGGACAACGCTCCCTTGGAAGCCAGCGAGGCAATCGCGCTGGCGAGCGCTCCCCAAGTCGAAGAAGTGCCCGCGCGCCCTCCCGCATGGGATGTGTTCGGGAAAGCCGCGTGGGAGCGGAAATATGCGGACGCCAATCAAGTAGGGAAGGAAATTTCGTATGAATAAGTTTGTTGCGCGCGGCGTAGTCGCCGCGCTGATTGCATCGTTTGCCACCTCGCCGGCTTTCGCGGCCGCGACGGGCGGCGGGCTCTCGAACGTCGAAAATCTGTTGAACGGGCTTGTCGACCTCCTGACAGGGGGCATCGCCCGCGCAATTGCTATTATTGCGCTGATCTTCTGCGGCTTCCTCATTGCGTTCGGGCGCGGCTCAACGATGATTTGGAGTGTCCTTATCGGTATCGTGCTCGTCTTTTCGAGCGCGTGGATCGTGGACCAAATCATTGCCTAAGCGGTTTCCTCCGCTGCTTGGGTTGGGGGGCGTGGCACTGCTGGCCGCGCTCCCTGCACCGGCCTTCGCGAATGACGCGGCGGCGGTTGCGAACGCGATCAAAGATTATCTTCTTGGCGGAATGACCGTCTTCGTGACGCTGGCGATCATCGTCGTCGGCCTCATGTTTTGGGCCGGTCGCGGGGCCAGCCAAATGGCCGTGACGGGCATTTGCGCCATCGCCTGCCTTAGTGCCTACGGAGCGATAGTCAGCGCGATTACGGGCGGCGATGCAACAGCGGTTGCATCGGTCTTCCGCGCGGGACTGGTTGGGGTGGCCGCCGCTGCCTTCCCCTTGGTGCTCGTTCTGGCGGGCTATTCATACATGACCGGGCGCGGGTCTTTCCAGATTTTAATCCCGATCCTCGCCGGGCTCATTCTGGTGTTCTCGGCAAGCGCAATTGCCGAGCTGGCGGGGTTTTGAGCGATGACGCGGAATAGGGAAGGGCGCAAATGAGGCCGGAAGACGAACCGCTAGTCGATGATACGCTGTTCTTGGCGCTGACGCGGCCCGCGATGCTTTGGGGCGTTCCGCTCGAAGGCGCGGTTTATATCATCCTGATCGGGATCTTCGGGCTCTTGGCGACCGGAAACCCGCTTTACGGCCTTGGCCTTGGCGGTGGCCTGTTCTTCGCCGCGCGCCTCGTCGCCAAGCAAGATTACAACCAGTTCCGGGTGCTGTCGCTGTGGATGCGGACCAAGGGCCTGCCGGCGAATGGTCGCATTTGGAAAGGGTCAAGCTACGGGCCGCTGGCCTCACCACTGTTGAAGCGAAAGGGCTTTGCCAATGTTCCCGAAAGTTAAGGAAGCCCAACGCGACGCCAATCCGCGCAAATTGCTGCCCTTCAAGGGGCATGTCACGGAGAATGTGATTCTCTGCGATCGCGGCGAGTTGGTTGCGGTGATGCGCCTTGAAGGGCGCTCCTTCCAGACGATGGATATTTGGGAGGTCAACGACTGGCATAACAAGCTCAACATTGCGCTTCGCTCGGTCGGCAATGAGCGACTTGCGGTTCATTCCTACATGGTCCGCCGCGCCCGCAGCGAATATCCAGGCGGCGAGTTTCCCGAAGGGTTCGAGCGTGAGCTGAACGATGCCTATCGGGAATCGCTTGCTGGCAAGCGCATGTATAGCAATGAGCTGTATCTTGCGGTGGTCCAGCGCCGCGCGGTCGGTAGTGCCGGTAAGGCGAGCGATCGGCTGACCGCGCTGTTTTCCAAACAGCGCGAAGACGATGGCGATCTTTCGGACCGGATAGACGATTTCAACGGAACGCTGCGCGACCTGGCTAAGCTGCTAGGCGCTGGCGAGCCGCGCCTATTGTCGCTTTATGAGCGCGACGGCTTGCAGTTCTCCGAAGTTTTGGAGTTCCTGAACAAGGTTCTGACGGGGCGCGATCGTGCGCTTCCGCTCGTTCGCGGGCACCTTTCGGGGGCGCTGTTTTCTGACCGGATCATTTTCGGCAGCGAGGTTATCGAGCTGCGCGAAGCGGGCGGCTCACGATTTGCCGGCATCCTCGGCGTGCGTGAACATGCAGCCGTAACCTTTCCGGGCATGTTGAACGGCCTTCTCGGCGGTGATTTCGAGTGCATTCTTTCGCAGTCGTTTGGCTTCCTCGCAAAGCCTGCCGCCGCCGAACAGGCGCGCAAGAAAATGGCGCAACTCGTTTCGACCGATGATGTGGCGATCAGTCAGACGGACGAGCTGGCGGCAGCGCAGGACAGTCTCCAATCGAACGAATTTGTCCTGGGCGAGCATTCGATGCAGCTCATGGTTTTTGGCGCTGACGTAAAGCGGCTGAATGAAAATTTGAGCGTGGCGCGCGCGATTATGAGCGAAGGCGGGATGGTGGCCGCGCGCGAAGATTTGGCGCTCGAAGCGGCCTATTGGTCGCAACTGCCAGCCAATTACAACCTGCGCCCGCGTCCAGCGCTTATTACGTCGCGCAATTTCGCGGCTCTGGCGCCGTTCCATACCTATCCGGTGGGGAAGGCGGATCCGCGACTTCTTCACGCGCACCTCAAGCCTATTGCCGGCCTGCTGGCGGCGGACGGGATAACCGAACTTGTGGTCAATAAGCCGGGGGAAGTCGCGGTCGAAAGCAAGGCCGGATGGGCGTGGCATGATGTGCCGGACCTGACCGATACGGGGCTGACCAATCTCGGCCGATTGATCGCCAATTCGACCAATCAGAAGCTCGATGCGAGCCGACCGCTCGTTTCGGCCATGCTGCCGGGCGGCGAGCGCGTCCAGGTGGTAGCGCCGCCCGCTGTCGAAGCGGGCTGTTATTCGCTGACGATCCGCAAGCCTTCGGTGGTCGATTTTTCGATGGACGATCTCGAAAAAGGCGGATTGTTCGCATCCGTAACCAAGCCAGGCGAACAGGTATCGGACGCGGAGAAAGAGCTGCTGAAACTGTATCAAGCGGGGGAATGGGCCGAATTTCTCAAACTCGCTGTGGTGGCGCGCAAGAATATTCTCATCAGCGGTGCGACCGGCTCGGGCAAAACCACACTCTCGAAGGCGCTCATCGCGCATATTCCGATAGAAGAACGGTTGCTGACGATCGAAGACACGCGCGAATTGAACGCGCCGCACCGCAATGTCGTCCACATGCTCTATTCGAAGGGCGGGCAGGGCAAGGCGGCGCTGTCGGCTAAGGAGCTGCTGGAAGCGAGCTTGCGGATGCGGCCCGACCGGATTCTGCTGCAAGAGCTGCGCGATGGCACGGCCTTCTATTATTTGCGCAATGTTAATTCAGGCCATCCGGGGTCGATCACCACGGTTCATGCTGACAGCGCCGCGCTCGCTTTCGAGCAATTGACCCTGCTGGTGAAGGAAAGCGAGGGCGGTTCTGATCTTGCCCGCGATGATATTCGCTCGCTGCTCAAGCTGCTCGTTGATGTGGTCGTCCAGTGCAAAAAACAGGATGGCCAATTCATGATAACGGAGGTTTGGTATGGCCCTGCGGTCGAAAGCGAGTAGCCCTTGGCTTTGGCTTGCGATCTGCGTGGGCCTCCCGCTGTGGCTGCTCATTGCTGGCCTCGGCGCTGTTATCGCAGCGGGGGCCTTTGATCCGGACATTAACCCCCTCGGCATCCCTTCATTTGTCATCACCAATTGGCATTTCGATGCGGTGCGAAAAGGCTTCTTGATCGGCGCGGGCGGCTCGGCCGTCATTGCCGCGCTGCTGGCGGTTCTGATTCTCCGCAAGCCGGTGAAGCTGCATGGCGATGCCCACTGGGCGACGATGACGGATATTAAGAAGGCGGGCCTTCTTGCTCCGGAGGGCCTGCTGCTCGCGGCCTACAAGGGCAAGATATTGAAGCTGGGCGGATCGGAGCATGTTCTTGTCGAGGCTCCAACGCGCGCCGGTAAAGGCGTGGGCATCGTCGTTCCGAACCTTCTCCAATGGAGGGATTCGGCGGTAATTCTCGACATTAAGCGCGAGAACTGGAAGCTGACGGCGGGCTATCGGGCAGGGCTCGAACAGACCGTTTTCATGTTCGACCCGCTCGATCCTCGTTCGGCTCGCTTCAACCCGCTAGCGCATATTGACCGCTCCGATGGCGAGAGCGTCATTAACGAGCTGCAAAAGATCGGGACGATGCTCTACCCGGAGCCGAAAAACGCCGATACCTTCTGGATGGATAGTGCGCGATCAGCCTTTATCGGACTCGGCGCCTATGTCGCTGCGCATCATGACGAGGAAGGGCCGGGGGGCTATCTCCCCTTCACGATCGGGGAGGTTTATCGCCAGGCCACGCGCGCGAATGGCAAAGTGTGGTTCTCCAAGATCGTTGCGGGGACGGCGAAAGCTATTCCGCCTTTGTCGGGGCCATGCGTCAACGCATTGGCTGACTATATTTCCAGCTCGGATAACACCCATTCGAGCATTCGGCAGACACTCACGTCGCGTATCAATCTCTGGCTCTCGGCCGATGTTGACCGCGCCACGTCCGAAAGCGATTTCGACCTCGGCCAGCTTCGCAGCTTCAAAACGTCGATCTATCTGTGCGCCTCGCCGGAGAACATCGAACGGGTGATGCCTCTCTACAATCTGGTGCTGCAACAGGTCATCGACCGCAATGTTGCCGAACTGCCGAACAAGAAACAGCATCCCTATCAGGTGCTGTTGTTGATGGACGAATTTGCTCGGCTCGGATCGGCCAAGATGATGGCCCAGGCGTTCTCATTCGTCGCCGGCTATGGCCTTCGGCTCATGCCGGTCATTCAATCTCGCTCGCAGCTCAAGGATATTTATGGCGAGCATGTCGCCAGAGAGATTATCACCAATTGCGGCGTGGAAGTCATTTTCGGCGTGAAAGAGGATGCCATTGCCCGCGAGCTGGAATCGCGCATCGGCACCTATACGTTCAAGGCTCGGGCAAAAAGCCGGAAGCCTTGGGACGCATTTCAGGGCACGATAACCGTTTCGGACCAGCGGCGTTCATTGCGCAACGCTCGCGAAATTACCGATATGAGCGAGAATAAACTGCTCATCTTGCGCGCCGCTACGCCGGCGATCGAGGCCGACAAGCTCCGGTTCTACGAGATTCCCAAGCTGGAAGAGCTGTCCGGGATTCCGCCTCCAGCATTGCAATTGCGGCGGCCAGCTCCCGGTGTGGACACACACGTAGCGGCACCAGCGCCGCCGTCAGCCGCCGGATTGCCGTTCGATCCCGATGAGGTTCCGAACGGGGGCGCGGAATTGCAAAGCTGGATCTTGGCCAACCTTTATGAAGTCCCGGAAGGAAAAGAAAAATGGTGATTGGTAGCAACGCGAACAATGGCGCTGGAAGGCGTGGCCAAAGTCCAGCGGAAGGGGCTGACAGCTCAAGGGATGCTGCAAAGGGTGCAGGGGTGAATGCGGGGCAGGGCCGCGATGCGGGCCGTGGCAAAAGCGGAAGTGAGATTATTCGGCAGCAGCTCGAACAGGCCGCCGCACAGAAGTTTCCCGGCGATCGGACCGGTGCCGCAAACTTTATGAAGGAAGCGAGCAAGGCAATGGGTCGCGCTGAAAGGGAGGGGATGGTTCCCAGGCCACAGGGCCGCGAACGTCCGCAAGAACAGGAAGCCGCGCGCCCGCGCGATGGCGACAGGGACCGCTAGACGCGAAAGCCAAGGCGCAAAATACAACAAGCACAACCCTAATGTGCTAATTCTACGATTGATGGTGCGGGCATCGCCGGAAAACTAATAGGGGTGGGGACCTCCCCTCCTTTCTGGCGCGCGATGGGATTCTCACCCCGTACAACATGTGAGAAGTGTCTCTTATCATATGCTCTTCCGCTTCAAGGTGCAGTATGGTAGAAAGGAGGAGTTCTTTCTAGAAAGGCGCTCCTCATGAGCCTCAATGTCAAAGACCCCGAAGCCCATCGGCTCGCCCAGGCTATTGCTCAGGCGACGGGCCAGAGCATGACCCGCGTGGTGACCGACGCCCTGCGCGAGCGCTTCGCCAGGATTGAGCGCCGCAGGGGCAAGGCGAACGTGCAGGAGCTGCTGGCGATCGCCGATCGGGCCGCCGCGCATGTGAAGCGCCCCTATGTTGACCATGCTGAATTGCTCTATGACGAAAGCGGCCTGCCGAAATGATCCTCGATACGTCGGCCCTGGTTGCGATCCTCTATCGGGAACCCGAGGCGGAGGCTTTCGCGCGGCGCATTCACGATGCTGATACCTGCCGCATCAGCGTGGCAAACCATGTTGAATTGTCGATGGTCATTGAAAGCCAGCTCGGCCCCCAAGGGATGCGCCAGACCGAAGCCTTCTTCCGGCGCGCCGGCATCACGATTGAGCCGGTGACGCTCGATCATGGCGAGCTGGCGCGGCAAGCCTTTCTCGATTTCGGGAAGGGCCGTCACAAGGCGGGGCTGAACTTCGGCGACTGCTTTTCCTATGCGCTCGCCAAAGCGACTGGCGAGCCGCTGCTGTTCAAAGGCAATGATTTTTCCCTGACAGATATCGAGGCCGCCGCATAACTCCTGCGCCCGCGCCAACGTCTATAGTTATGGAGGCGACCGGAATGCGGGCCGTACATGAGAATATCGCAGGCCCGTTAGCGATCAAGGAAGATCTGGCCCTCTATGGCCTCGTCACCATTGGCGCGACGCTGCACAGCGGGACCAAGCTGGTTCTCCACGGCACGATCGGCGGGGACCTGACAATCGAGCCCCGGACCCGTGCGATCATTCATGGCACCGTCGCGGGGTGCATCTACAACATGGGCGGGCGAGTGGAAATATTCGGCTTTGTCGATGCTGTCGAAGACTCTTCCCCGGACGCCGTCACAGTCATTAACGCCGCCGCCTCCGTTCGCCGCGGGCGAGCGAACATCAACGGAAGCGAGCGAGACAGCTAAGCGTCTCTGACGACTGTCTGCGTGGGGCCGTGCTCCTTGGTAGCGCTGCGCCGGGATAGCTCGCTCTCGACCAATTTGAGCGCTTCTGACGCCTGATGCGCGAAGGGTCGCCGGATTCTATTTTCTCGCGATAAAATTGGCTAAGCTCTCGGAGCTGGGTGGGCTCATATGATCCCAGGCGTTTCTTGATGGTGGCGAGCGCTTCCATCGCTCTTGGCTGCGGTCCGTGTTCAGGATAATTTTCACGGAACAGCTCGGCCGCCTCGTGTTCTAGCATATATGCCGGCAAAGCCCAGTCCTGCAATGCCGCGGCCTGGTCGAGCGCGCCCGGCTTGGTCTCGATCAGCGCCAGGTAATGCAGCGGATCGGCGACGAACTCGCCCGTGCCATAGCTGCGCGGATGTCTCGCGATCTCGCTGTCGCCGCAAAGGATCACCACTGTATCGACGAAGCCCTTCACCACGACGTCCTGGAAGCCATAGCGGGTCGGGACCGAGTAATCGTTCGTCCGGTAGCGCACGAGCGCGCTCGACGATACGCCGGCGCTGCGCGTCTCGCATGGCTCGAACGTCCCGGCCGGCAAGACTCGCAGCGCCGTCAGGTCCGCCAGCAGCCGTTCGCCAATGGTCGCGGCGTGCCATCCAGCCCGCTCGCCCTGGCGGGCACAACAACGCTCGAGGAGTTCGGCATTGAAGTCGTCGAAGCTCGCCGCCTGCGCGATCGGCGTCATGAACTTGGCGCGGGCATGCTTCACCAACCCTTCGACTTTGCCTTTATCGTTGCCCTTGAGCCCGAACACCCGCGCCGCTTCCCGCTGGCTCTTCCCCTCGATGAATACAAACCGCCGCACCGCTGCGTAGACTTTCACGGCATACATCCCCGGCCGCCCCCCAAAAAGCAGCAGCCTAACCAATGGCCGGTTTTTACACCGCCTCGCTCAGCAAAATGCAGGCGTTCCAGTGGCTGGTTTTGTCAGCGCCGTGCACACGCACAGGATGTTGAGGTAACAGCTCTGGCGATACCAAATCGGGTCGACCGGTTTCGGGCGATGGTAGTTGGCAGCCATCGCGTCTGTACGCCAAAGGGAACAATTTGGGAACATCGCAGGCCTGATCGATTACGAAAGCGAAAGTGCCTATTCTTCCTGCGCACCATGAACTATGTCGATGATGTAGACGTGCACTCCATCGACCAAATAGCGGATGAGATAGGGTCGAATAAGCGACCATTGCCGCAAACCTTGGCCGATGCTCCGGCCTTTGTCGGGAAAATCGGCAAGGCTTTCGGCAGCTTCCACCAGCCGCTCAGCGAAGCGGGCCGCTGCTTCCGGGTTGAACTGTCCGATATAAGAGCGAATTGCGGCGAGGTCCGAAAGCGCCTCGCGCGTCCAGACTACTTGAGCCATTCAGGCGGCATGGGCGCTTCGTCGGCTGTGCCCCAGGTCTTGAGCCAGTCTGTCACTGCCGCATTTGGCACCACTCGCCCTGCCGCAATATCGGCCAACGCACGTTTGCGCGACAATTCGAGCGCATCGGGATCTTCGTAGAGGGTGCGTTCAGCGTTCATGCAATCAAACATAGCACCTCTCGCCTTGCAAGGCGAGATGCCCGTTCAACTTATGGCGCCGGTGCTGGCAGGATGTGAGGAGAGGAGAAGCGTCATCAACTACCTCCTGTGGCATTGAAGCGCTGGCCGGTCGGAGCGCTCAATAGACATTTTCGGTCCCGTAACGCGGGCGGTGATCCCGGCTCCGACATAGGTCGGTTCAAGCGAAAAAGCCGCGAGCCGCACGGGCTGGTCGTTTGGCTGCGACAGGTCAATCATTTGGCCGCCCTCGAAAACATCGACGGAATAGGCCTTCCCGTCGCTGCAAGTATAAACATGGCGTCCGATGGCATCGGGATCGGAGCCGGGGATGTGGTCCCGGTCTTCTGGCGAAGCCGAACAACCCGAGCTGGCCAAGGCGGCCAGGAGGCCAAGGATTGCGCTCGTCGGCCTATCGATCATCTGGGGCTCCGATTGAGGCTGCGACACGAACTGGTCGCCGTGGGCGCCACAGGGGGCAAGCGCCCACGGCGTGGCCCTTCTCGGTCACGCGATGGCCAGCAAAGTGCTTGAAGGACCGAAACGCGCGCGGGGGCCGATTAGAAGAAACCACCCATAGTAAAGGAGGTGTCTGCAATGCCTGTTCGGATGGATCGGAGCCGCGGTGCGCGACAAGGCGAACAGTTCGGAAGCGGTGGTCCTCCCCTCCGCCAGCGAGGCGAAGGGGAGGTCTCGTTGCGGCAGGCGACGTGATGTTGCCCGCGCAGTCTTGCGTTCGGCATCTTTTGCCCGAAACGCGAGAGCATCTGTCATTCGCGCTCTTCCGCAATCGTTTTCTGGCCCCTGCCGCCAATGACTTCTACCTTTTCGAGGGTAATTAAGCCAATGTCCGGGATGTCTGCGAGGCCATCGACAAAAGTCCGGAGCCTCTGCTCTTTCTCGACGATCTCGATGACGACTGCGCGATCGCTTTCAAAAACGTGACGCCGATGGATATGCGCCGATCTGCCGAAACCCAGCCTGGCATCCAGAACGGTGATGCCCGCCAATCCCGCATCGCGCGCGCGCGATGCAATCACCTCCAGTACCTTGCGGTCGCCCAGGTAAGCGCCTTCGTCGGTGTAGATACGCAGCAACTTTGTCGTTTCAGGCATGATTTTCCTCCTTCACGCCGTTTCTGGTGCAACGGGCGAGGCATTCTCGTCCTTCCTGCGCTGGCGGTTTTCGATTGCTCCGAGCACAACCTTCGCAATCGACGGCAACACCAGAAGGGTGAGGACGGTTGCAGCGATCAACCCGCCGATGACCGTGACAGCGAGCGGCTTCTGAACTTCAGCCCCGGTCCCTGTAGCGATCGCCATCGGAATGAAGCCGATCGCCGGAACAAAACCGGTCATGATGACTGCACGCATCTTCTCGGCCATGCCTTCCCGGATCGCCTCGATCAAAGGCATCCCGTGCTCCTGACGTTCTCGAATAGCGGTCATCACCACCAGACCGTTAAGAACCGAAACACCGGCCAGCACAATTAGCCCGACCGCTGCCGAGACGGAGAAGTTGATACCGGTCAGGGCGAGGGTGAAAATCCCGCCGGCCAAGCCCAGCGGCAAGGTCAGGAAGACCGCAGTTGCTCGTCCGGCCGATCCAAGGGCCACGAAAAGCAGCACGAAGATGGCGACAAAGGCAAGCGGGACCACGATTGAAAGTCGTGATGTCGCGGCTTGCAGGCTCTCGAACTGTCCGCCCCATTCCAGATAATATCCAGCAGGCAGCTTTACCTGAGCAATCTTTGCCTGCGCTTCCTGGACAAACGAACCTGCGTCGCGCCCTTCCAGATTCAACTGCACGACGACACGGCGCTTGCCGTTCTCGCGTCTGATTTCGTTGAGGCCTTCCGTGAGACTTATCTGCGCCACCTGTGCCAAAGGAACCTGCTTCCGCAGTTCGCCGGATTCTTCAGGCAAAAGCACAGGAAGTGAGCGGATGTCATCGAGATTGACCCGCGTTGCGTCAGGCACGCGTACAGTGATGTCGTAGCGCCGATCGCCCTCGTAAAGGAGGCCGGATTCGCGCCCTCCGAGAGCTGCGGCTACAGTATCGGCCACTTCCTGGACTGTCAGGCCGTAGCGAGCGATCATTGCGCGATCGAGTTTTACATCGAGCACGGGCGCACCGCCGACCTGATCGGCCTTTACGCTGCTTGCTCCCGGGATAGTCTGCAGCACCCGCACCATTTCGTTTGCCGTCTGCGACATTTTGTCGAGGTCGTCCCCATAGAGTTTGATCGCTACATCGCCGCGGACACCCGAAATCAGTTCGTTGAAGCGAAGCTCGATCGGCTGACTGACTTCATAAAGCTGACCGAGCTGAGCGCCGGCCGCCTTTTCGATGCGTTCAACTACATCGCCTTTGGTATGGACGCCATCCGGCCACTCGTCCTCTGGCTTCAGAATAACAAAACCATCGGAGACGTTCGGCGGCATCGGGTCGGTTGCGACTTCGGCCGTCCCCGTTTTTGAGAACATCAGTTCCACTTCCGGCAACTTAGCGACCGCTTCCTCGACCTTGAGTTGCATCGCCAGCGATTGTTCGAGACTGACCGAAGGCACCCGGGTGGAGGCAACCGCCAAGTTCTTTTCGTCGAGTTGCGGTATGAACTCCGACCCAAGCAGCCCGAAGACCGGAACGGCCGCCAGAAAGAAAGCGACGCCCCCGGCGATGAACGGGAGTGGCCGTGCAAGCGCCTTGTCGAGAAGAGGCAGATACCGATCCTTGCTCTTGCGGATCAGCCACACCTCCTTCTCGGCGACACGTCCGCGAATGACGATCGCTACCAGCGCAGGCACAAGTGTGATCGCAAGGATAAATGCGGAGACGAGTGCCAGCATGATGGTGATTGCCATGGGCGAGAAGGTCTTGCCCTCGACGCCTGTGAACATGAGGAGCGGCGCGAAGGAAAGAAGGATGATCGCCTGACCGAATACCGTCGGTTTGATCATCTCTTGCGAGGCGTGCATTGTCTCCTCAAGCCGTTCTCGAAGCGAGAGCAGCCGACCTTCATGTTCCTGCCGATGCGCCAGTCGCGCGAGACAGTTCTCGATAATGATTACGGCGCCGTCGACGATGAGGCCGAAGTCCAGTGCGCCAAGGCTCATGAGGTTGCCCGGCACGCCGAATGAATTCATTCCCATCGCCATCATAAGGAACGAGAACGGAATGACCAGAGCGGCGATGATCGCCGCGCGCCAGTTTCCCAGCAGCAGGAACAGCGACGCCGCCACGAGCAGGGCGCCTTCGGTGAGATTGCGTTCGACGGTTCCCACGGTGGCGCTGACCAGCTCGGCGCGGTCGAGAACGATTTTGGCTTCTACGCCCGGCGGCAACGTCTTCGATACCTGATCGATCCTCGCCGAAACGTCCTCGGCAACGATCCGACTGTTTTCGTTGATAAGCATGAGCACGGTGCCGATCACCGCCTCCTTACCGTTCAGACTTCCCGCGCCGGTGCGGAGATCGCCGCCGATCTTGACGTTGGCGATCTGACCGATCGTGATCGGAACGCCGCCTCGCGTGGCTGCAACGGCGTTCCTGATTTCGTCGACGGAACGTGCGCGCGCATCGACGCGAACAAGATAAGCTTCGCCGCCGCGATTGTAGTAATTGGCACCTACGGCAAGATTGGCCTTTTCCAGAGCCTCCCCTAGTTCGCTGTAGGAGATGCCGAAATTGGTTAATTTGGTCGGATCGGGTTCGACAACGAACGTCTTGGCGTAGCCACCGATCGAGTCGACGCCCGCAACGCCCGGCACTGCCTTCAGCTGGGGTCCGATGATCCAGTCCTGCACGGTGCGCAGATAGCCGGCTTTGGCGACCTCGTCGGTGAGCAGGTCGCCTTCGGGCGTGAGATAGCTTCCGTCGGGTTGCCAGCCAGGTTGCCCGGCGACCTTCTTCGCGCCCTTCCCGTCCGGATTGGTATAGCCGACGGTGTACATGACCACTTCGCCCAGGCCCGTTGTCACGGGTCCGATTTGCGGCTGCACACCTTCGGGGAGGTCCTCGGTCACCTGTCTTAGCCGCTCTCCGACCTGCTGTCGTGCGAAGTAAAGGTCGGTGGATTCCGAGAATATCGCTGTAACCTGGCTAAATCCGTTGCGCGAAATCGAGCGCGTCGTCTCTAGTCCTGGAATGCCAGCGAGCGAGATTTCGACCGGATAGGTAACCAGTTTTTCGATTTCGACCGGCGACAGACGCGGATCGACAGTGTTGATCTGCACCTGGTTGCTGGTGATGTCTGGCACTGCATCGATCGGCAACTTGGTCAGCTGCCAGATGCCGAGGCCAGCGATTGCAAGAAAGAGGAACAGGACCATCCAGCGGGCGCGGACGGACAGTGCGATAAGTCGAGCAATCATGAGCTATTCCTCCTCGCCTGCGCCCTTGCCGAGCTCGGCTTTCAGCAGGAACGCATTCGTGGTGGCGATCATCTGACCCGTCTTCAGCCCCGAAGCGATTTCCACGCGTCCGGCGCTGCGCCTGGCAACCGTGACATTGTTCGCGCGAAATCCGTCCTCGGTTCGCACAAAGACGACATCGCGGCCCTCCAGCGTCTGAAGCGCCTCCTCGGGAATTACGATCGCGTCCGACACCTCGCCGCGGCTCGGCAGCAAGCGGACCCGCACCGGCAGCCCTGGCTGGAGGCTTCCCGGAACGTCGAGCACGGCCGTTGCCGAACGCGTTTCCCCGGCAAGACCGGGCGTAATCGCGCGGACGCGTGCCTCGATTGTTCGTCCATCGGGTAACTCCACGACCGCCCGGTCGCCCGGAACGAGCCGCTGCGCATCCGTTGGCCCGACCGCAGCTTCGATTTGCACCTTCGACGGGTCCGCCACTCGGAACAACTCGGTTTCGGGTTGGACATATGCGCCAAGACTGACGTTTTCGCTGGTCACCCGACCGGATATGGGACTGGCAACGACTGAGCCGCTGCCATCGCCCGTGACATTGGCTGCCCTGGCCGCAAGCCGCGCGCGCTGGGCCTCGGCGGCCGCGACAGCAGCTTCGGCTTGCGCCCGCTCATAATCCACGCGAGCCGATACCTGCTGTTGGTAAAGTTGCCGTTCGCGAGCGAGATTGCGCTGAGCAAGAACCGCCTGCGCCTCTGCGGCGGTCTTCGCGGCTGCGATCTGGGCCGCGTCCCGGCTTCGGACGATGGCGAGCGCCTCGCCAGCGCGGACCGGATCACCGAGCCGCTTGTACACGCGGGTCACAGCCCCACTGGCCAAGGCCGTGACAATTGCCTCGCCGGTCGGCGAAGCGGTCACCGTAGCCTGAGCAAGAACCTCCGAACCGAGGCCGCCCGACTGAACCGTCTCCACAGCAATATTAGCCGCCCGGATCGCGTCCGGCGTCATCGCAAGAGTGTCCATAGGAGCGACCGCTTCCTCGGCCTGTTCCTCATTGCCGGTTTCAACGACAGGGTCTGCGGTACATTGCGATACCGCGACAGCTCCGGCGGCGACGAGCAACACCGCACCCGCTCCGCCCAGGATTCGCCTATTGGGTTGGATCATTGAACATCTCCGGAAATCAGGGGCCTGGCCGCGCGAGGAGTTCCAGCGCCGGAAGCCGCGAGGGCAAGAATGTGAAGCGGCGAAAGAGCTCCACCGAGAAAGTTTCCTTGCGCGTGCTGCGAACTGCAACCGAGCCCAGGACTGCGTGCGGTCAAGCAAGTCATTGGCCCGCAAGCCGCAGACAATGGGGTGTGCTCAATATCGATCACGAAGAAAGAGATCATTGCGCTGCCTCCATATCTCCCACAGCGGCGGCCTGACGTTCCAGGGTCGCCTGCGCTTCCGCTCTGGCGCGGCGTGCGGCGATGAGCTCAGCCTGCGTTTCGGAATACGCCTGTTGTGCATCAAGGAGCTCAATCAGCGAGGACTTGCCGGCCCGGTACGAGAGTTCGGCAAGTCGCAAGGCTTCGCGTGCCTGGTTGATGGCGCTGCCTGCCAAAGCCGCGACGCGGGCATCAGCGGCATCGAGCGCGGCTCGCGCATTTGCAATCGCCGCTTGCGTGTTGGTCAAAACGCTATTTCGCCGCGCTTCGGCCGCTTGAATGTCCGACCGGGCGGCCGCGACATTACCTTGATTGCGATCGAACAACGGAAGAGGCACAGACAAGCTCGCGACCAACGCGCGATCGCCCGTTTCGCGAAGCTGCCGCACGCCGACGCCGACAGACGGATCGAGACGGCCTTCGGCGCGAGCTTGGCGCAATTGAGCGTCGGCGATTGCGCGCTCGGCTTCGGCGAGGCGCACGTCGAGTGTTTGTGAGGCGCTAACGATGGGAGGCGGAGGGAGGAGATCGCTCCCGACGAGTTCGGCCGGCGGTATATCCGTTCCGAAAAGCGCTGCAAGTGAACGGCGGGCGGCCTCCTCCTCCGCCTCTGCGGCGCGTAGCGCCGCCGTTGCTTGTGCGAGCGCTGCGTTGGCTCGCAAGCCGCGCAGCGGCGGCTCTTTTCCCGCGTCGACAAGTGCGCGTGCGACACGCGAGACTTCGCGTGCCCTTGCCTCATTCTCGCGGGCAAGGGCCAAGTTGTCACGCGCAGCTACGCCCAAGGCAAAGAGATGGCGAACCTGCAAACCGAGATCGGCGCGCGTAATCGCGAAGCGGTACTCCTGGACAGCGAGTTGGGCTTCGGCGAGCGTCATGCGCGCCCGCCGTCTTCCGCCGAGATCGAGCCTCTGATTCACGGAAACCGTGGTTTCCGTCCCGTTGAATCCCGAATAGGGGCCAGTGCCTGCAAAGTTTTCGACATCGACATTCAGGCTAGGATTGAATCGAAGCCCGGCCTGTTGCAGTCGTCCGCGAGCGGCTTCGACCTCAGCGCGAGCGGCAACCACCGCCGGGGACCGCGCCTCAGCTTCCTCGAGCGCCTGGGCAAGCGTAAGGACGGGGGGCAAAGGTTCTGTGCGAACCGAGGGCGGAACAAAGGGCGCTGGGGGGCCGACAATCGGCTGATCATCCACCTGGGCCGCGACGGATGTGGCCGACGCAGCCACGAGCGCCGCAGCCACAACGGCCGCAAAATTGGCATGCATGTATCAAGAACTCCCGACAAACCGAAATACGCCCGCACAGGACCGGGCGAGCTATCAGTTGTCAGGCCATTGGTGGTCTGAGGATATCAGAGCAGGCGGCCAGCGAAAGGCTCACGCTGTTTCGCACCGGAACGGGCTTCGACGCAGCTACAGGCTCCGATTCTGCATTGGCCATCATCGGAATTCCGATCTGATGACCGTGGCACCCGTGCAAATTGTTTGACGCCTTGGAGGGATCGGACTGGCCATCGTCCTTCTGCTTTGAAAGGCCTTCGCAACAATCAATCGAGACCGCCGTGCTCGAATTTTGGCCCGGCTCAGCGACATGCGCCATCGCACCCGCCGACAATCCGAAGGCGAGCAAAAGGCTGACAATGATAGAGAGCAACCTCTTCATTGGGACCCCCTAGCCTTGCGGAATGCGCAAGGGAAGAGAAAACTGTATTTGTGTTCAAATCATTGTCTGCGAACCGCAGCGGCTTGTATGATATACGGTCACATACGGCTTTTGCTTTCACACATTTATAGTCCCATCAGCTCTGTACTCATTCCCTTCGGAAAGGTAAGCAATAATAGGCGCCAACTATCGTACCCGTAGACCGCTATGTCGTCTTGCAAAGAGTCTTCTGATCGGTATGACGGAGTACCCTCGCTATCGCCGCCTGATGGGCGCGCCGATTCTATTTTTCGTCCGGAAGGGCTCGGCTGCTATGACTAAGAGAGAGCAGGTGCTTCGGAGGTCGGAGCCGGGAGAGCAAGATGCTTGAGATAGCCGAAGACGATGGCCTGGTCCGGATACGGGCAAGCGGAACACTTGCGGGCTCGGACTTTGATCGCTTCGTCCCCGTCTTCGAAAGCGTGTCCGGACGCAAACCGGGTAGGATCCCCATGATCATCGAGCTTGCGTCCGACTTTTCCGGTTGGGATGTCGGCGGTCTGTTGCGCGACCTGAAGTTTGACGCAAGGCACCATGACGCCTTTGGGAGAATGGCAATCGTCGGCCTGAAGGAGTGGGAAAAATGGGGAACTAATCTCATCGCTTCGCTCTTCCCGTTCGGAGAGATGGAGTTTTTCGAGCTGGCGGATATGCACGAGGCTGAAGCTTGGGCGCGCAACAAAAGCCGGGGTCGAAAGTCGTGAGCGGCGCCGATTTCAACCTGGGCTCGCCGGACAAGCGGCGCACGCTTTGGATCGTGCTCTGGCTAAACGTGGCCATTGCGGTTGGCTTCTTTGTGACGGGTTATCTTGGCGACTCTAACGCGCTCATTGCCAACGGACTCGACAACTCGTCCGACGCCATAGTGTACGGGCTTAGTCTCCTGGCCTTGACCCGATCGCAGAAGTGGAAGCGCGGGGCCGCACGCTTTTCTGGCATCATGCTGCTGGTTTTCGCCGGCGGTGTGATCGCTGATGCCATACGCCGGTTTATCGAGGGATCCGAGCCGGGCGGCCTCATGATGATGGGGATGGCGCTCTTGGCCGGCGTAATCAATCTCTGGTGCCTCTATCTCCTGAAGAAGTTGAAAGGCAAGGACGTCAATTTGCGTGCAGCGACGACTTTCAGTTTCAACGACTTCGTCTCCAACGGCGGGATCATCGTTGCCGGGATCGTAGTGATGGTGACCGGTGCCAATTGGCCCGATCTGGTCGTCGGCATCGCGGTTGCAGGTATCGCGCTGTATGGCGGTATCGATATCTTGCGCGACGCCCACCAGGATACTCACGAGGAGCGCGGAACCGTTCACGACGAGGACAAAGATTGACGCTCATCGAATCGCTATTTTCTTCGCAAGACCTCTCACACGTCTTGCTTCTGGCGATGTTCGCGAGTGTGGGGTTGATCGCTGGGATGGTTTGGGCCGAGTATAGCCGATATCAACCGAACCAGAACGACCTAACTGCGCCCGCCGCGGCGGGCGTCCTCTTTGCCCTTGTTGCAGTTGGGGTAATGCCATCTGCGCAGGCGGATTCCCGCCCTTGGCTTGTTTCTCTGCTCCTCTTGTTCGGCAGTGCGGCTTATGTGCTGCTCGGCATACTTTCCCGCTACATCGAAGATCGCTGGGTCAAAAGCTGCAAGGTTCCGGGGGACGTCAGAAAAGCATCGGGTGGGACCATCAGTGCGGCCGCGATTATTGATCTTATGAGATACGGTCTTGTGCTTGGAGCGGCCGCAGCTGCCTCCGCGACTTCCGCGATTATGGTGGCCACAGCATTGATTCTGGTCAATATTTCTGGGGCTCGTCGAACTTTCGCTGGATATCATCTACTAGATCTGAGACGCATGGACGGGGTTGCGATATTGGTTCTGTTCG
Organism: Erythrobacter sp. LQ02-29; assembly: GCF_022576075.2. Lineage (NCBI taxonomy): Bacteria > Pseudomonadati > Pseudomonadota > Alphaproteobacteria > Sphingomonadales > Erythrobacteraceae > Erythrobacter > Erythrobacter sp. LQ02-29. The sequence goes on from NZ_JANCNT010000002.1 coordinate 20,103, forward strand.
CATTGGTGTTCATTAGCGTCGCGCTCCTCGTGTTCTGGAGTTTGCACGGATGGAACGCAATTGACCAGGCTTGGACCCTGATTTTCCTTGCAGGGTTTCTCCTTGCGGCATCGGCCAAGACCTTGCTCGAGCACGATGACGAAAAGTCTGAAAACCACAGAAAGTCGCTCCTCGCTTTTATTGTTGGGTTCGCAACCTTCGCGCTTTTCACTGCGGCGCTCGCGACAGCTTTCAAGGAATTTAAAATCCCCCAGACGGGTTTGGAGCATCCTAAAGAGCAATCCACAGGCGCGTTGGGCGCCGAACAGGCAAGCGGGGCAAAAAGATAATGGGAAAAGCTCACGGCCACGCCGGGCATAATCACGGCGAAGAGAACCTTAGCGATCGTCAGCTGATTTTTGCGGTAGCGATCAACATGCTGCTGACCGTCGCGCAGATCGTCGGCGGAATTGTATCGGGTTCGCTGGCGCTCATTGCCGATGCGTTGCACAATTTCAGCGATGCAGCCTCGCTCGGGCTTGCCTGGTTCGCCCGCCGGATCGGGCGCAGGCCGGCTGACAAGCTCATGACCTTCGGATACGCGCAGGGCGAGGTTGTCGCCGCGCTCATAAATCTGACGACGCTCTTGATCATTGGCTTCTACCTGATCGTCGAGGCGATCAACCGTTTCGCCGATCCGCAGCCTATCGAGGGCTGGACGGTCATCGGAGTGGCCGGCATCGCTCTGGTGATCGACCTGGTCACAGCATTCATCGTCTATCGCGGCTCGCATGACAGCATCAACATGAAAGCGGCATTCTTGCACAACGTCTCCGATGCACTGGCGTCGGTCGGAGTGATCGTCGCGGGCATCCTGATCTTGCTCTACGACCTTTATGTCGCCGATCTGGTCATCACACTGATTATCGCCGGATACGTCATCTGGCAGGGCGTCACGCTGATGCCGAGGACTGTGCGGCTGCTGATGGGCGCGGTGCCAGACGAGATCGAATTCGAGCGCATCGTCAAGGCGTTGGAGGATCAGGACGGCATTCTCAGCGTTCATCATGTTCACGTCTGGAATCTGGGTGAGCATGCACGCGCGCTTGAAGCGCATGTCGTTCTCGAGGCCGATACTCTGAAGCTGTTTGAAACGTTGAAGAACCGTGTGAAGGAGCATCTCGCAATCGATTTTCATATCCATCACGCAACGCTGGAACCCTGTCAGGAAAGCGAGTGCGAGCGAGCGCTAATTCCTGAACACCCGTCTCCTGGCATGCATTCACACGGTGAAGGACATTAGCGGTTTGCCGCAAGGGTGATTTGTCGGGGCGTTCAAGCGCTGCGATCCAGGAGTTTAGGTGATCGGGATGTCAGTTCTTGCCTATACGCTGATCCCTCTTGCCGCGATAATCTTGGGCGCCGCCTTTGCGATCCTGCGCAAACCGGGAGCCGCGTTCACGGCGGGCGTGCAGCATCTTGCGGCAGGGGTCGTATTTGCTGCTGCGGCCGGCGAAATCCTTCCCGACCTCAAGCATGCCCAGTCCCCTGTCGCGGTATTGGCTGGCGGCCTGGTCGGCGTTGGGCTCATGTTGCTGATCAGGAGAGTCGGCGAGAATTACCAAGGGCCGGTTGGTCTGACCGTTTTGATCGGTGTCGACCTGTTCATCGATGGGCTCGTGCTGGGGATTGGTTTTGTCGCTGCGCTGCAAACGGGTCTGTTGCTTACGATCGCGCTATCCCTGGAAGTCATGTTCATTGGTGTCGCGCTCGCTCTCGAGCTCCAGCAACGAAGTTGGTCGCGCGCCAAAATGCTGGGGACGATGGCGGCCGTGGGCTTGCTCCTGCCCATTGGAGCGCTGTTCGGGACGGCTGCGTCCGCTCTGCCCGCGCCCATGCTGGCGGGTTTGTTCGCGTTCGGCCTGGTTGCGTTGCTCTACCTGGTTACCGAAGAACTCCTGGTCGAGGCGCATGAGGCACCCGAAGGACCCATCGTCACCTCGATGTTCTTCGTCGGATTCCTCGCGTTGCTGATGCTCGAAGAAGGTCTGGCCGGATAGCAGAGATCTTCGGGTCGTGGCCGCCCGATATCAATCTCGATTTCGATCGATCTGTCGGGCCTAAGTCCCTGACCAAGAATGATGTCTATCACGCCATCAGCACGGGCAGAAAATCCCACAGCACGGCGACCCCGGCAAGGGCGATACCGAGTCCGGCAACGGAAACGATCGACCGTATACGCTTCCAGCGCCACAAGGCCGCGAGCGCAGCGAATGCAGCGAGCGTCAGCGCAAGCGTGATCCACAACACCACCGGATCGCCTGGCAGCACCGAGCTTACCGACCAGGCAAGTCCGAAATGCGCCGCCCAGACAGCCAGTGCGGCCGTCGCGGTCCACCAGTCGTGATCATTGTGAAAGTCGGCCGCCATCGCGTCAGCCCGGGAACAGGCGCAGGGCGAGGGTGAAGACCAACGCCATGAGTGCGGCGAAGAACAGGTAGCGCGAAACCACCTCCATCGTTGTGTTCGCGGGGGTTGTCAGCAGTCCGCGCCCGCTGCGGTATCCCAGATAGGCCGCCATGAGCACGCCGATCGCGGCAACGCAGCCTGCAAAGGCAAGCAGAGCGAAAACGGTCGCCCCCTGCCCGGTGGCGGCAGGCGCCAGAGCCTCGCTCTGCCAACCGGCTGCATCCCAGCCCAGCGCAGCGAGGAGCAGCGCGGCGGAGAATGCCTCCGTCATCCAGGGTAGCTGGCCCGCGAACGATCCCGGAGTGCGGGCCGCAAGCAGTCGCCGCCCTCCCCACGCTGCGGCCGCAGCGAACAATTCGAGCGCCGCGATCCCGGCTGTCTGGCCCAGTGGCGGAGCCCCGATCCAGACCTCGGGATGAATGCCGTACAGATAGAGATAGCTGAACAGGCCCATGAAGCCGATCATGCCCATGACAATCATCAGGACGTTCAGGGCCCACCAGCCGTGGCTGGACGGCCCTGTGATGGCGATCGGCACGGTAATTCCAGCCCCGATGTCGGCCATCTTCTGTGCAATTGGGCGGTCGGTCTCCCATAACCAGCGCAAGACGCATCCCACTGCGATCACGCCGCTGAACACGGCGAAGCCATAGGCCTGCACAGTCAGCGAGAGAAAGAAGCCGGCAGTGAAGACAGCCGCTCCCACCGGCCAGGGCGAAGGTCCCGGCATGAGTTGAAGATATTGCGGTTCGGCATTGACCGGCGAGGTAATGATCGTCTCGCGTAGTCCGGTGGCACTGTTGGGCAGGAAGTACCGCCCCACCTTCACGTCGTCGCAGATGCCGGGATCATCCCACAGCGGCTCGCGGCTCCGTACCAGGGGAATCGAGCGGGTGGAGTACATGCCCGTGGGCAGCCATTCGAGCGTCCCTGCGTCGTAGACGTTGCCGGCATCGTGATCGGTGGTGAAGCGGAAGTTGCGCAGCAGATCGAGCAGGAACAGCAGCACGCCGAGGGCGATGACGAATGCGCCTACGGTCGAGGTCAGGTTGAGCATATCGAGACCGCGTTCGGGCAGATAGGTATAGACGCGTCGCGGCATACCCATGAAGCCGGTCAGGTGCATCGGCAGGAATGTGATGTGCAGTCCGGTGAACATGAGCCAGAATACCCACTTACCCAGCCGCTCGGACAGCGGGTTCCTCGATGTCATGCCGTTCCAGTAGTAGAACGCCGCGAACATCGGAAAGACCATACCGCCTAGCAGCACGTAGTGCAGGTGTGCGACGATGAAGTAGGTGTCGTGCGCTTGCCAGTCGAACGGCACCATGCCTACCATCACCCCGGTCAGGCCGCCCATGACGAAGATAACGATCGATCCGACGACGAAAAGGGCCGGGGTGGACCAACGGATCCTGCCCGAAGCGAGTGTGGCTATCCAGCAGAAGACCTGAATGCCCGCCGGGAGCGAGACCGCCATGCTTGCCGCACTGAAATAGCCGGTCGAAACGCGCGGCATTCCCGTGGCGAACATGTGGTGCGCCCACACCCCGAAGCTGATGAACCCCGTCGCCACGAGCGCCAGCACGTTGAGCCGGTATCCCACCAGCTCGGTGTGCGCCACGGTCGCCACCATCATGCTCATCAGCCCCGCGGCGGGCAGGAAGATGATGTAGACTTCGGGATGACCGAAAAACCAGAACAGGTGCTGCCACAAGAGTGGATCGCCGCCGCGGGTGGGATCGAAGAATGGCCAGTTGAAGGCGCGTTCCAGTTCGAGCAGCAAGGTGCCCAGAATCACGCTCGGAAAGGCGACTACGATCATCACCGCGAATACCAGCATGGCCCACGCGAACATCGGCATCCGATCGAGCGTCATGCCCGGCGCACGGGTGCGTAGCACGCCGACGATGATCTCGATCGCGCCGGCGATCGCCGAAATCTCGATGAACCCTATGCCGAGCAACCAGAAATCGGTGTTGATGCCGGGGCTGTATGCGATCGACGTCAGCGGCGGATACATGAACCACCCGCCGCTGGGGGCGAGCCCTACGAAAAGCGAAGCGAAGAAACACAGTCCGCCCACCAGATATGCCCAGAAGGCATAGGCCGACAGACGCGGGAACGGCAGATCCCGCGCTGCCAGCATTTGTGGCAACAGCATTACCCCCAACGCCTCGACCATCGGCACGGCAAAGAGGAACATCATCACCGTGCCATGCATGGTGAAGAACTGATTGTAGGTTTCCGGCGCCAGGAAGCTCTGCAACGGTGCGGCGAGCTGCACGCGCATTCCCAGGGCAAGCACGCCCGCCAGCAGGAAGAACAGGAACGCGGTCGCGACGTAGAAAAAGCCAATATAATTGTTGTTGACGACCGTCAGCAGGCCCCATCCCTTCGGATTGGCCCAGATTCGCTCGAGTTCCTCCACCTCGCCTTCGGGCCGCGGACGGTGCGTGGGGAACAGCCGGTACAGATGGTGGTCGAAGCCTGTTTCCGACTTCATTTCTGCGTTTCCAGCCAGATCGCGATCGCGCCCAGTTCTTCGGCCGAAAGCGTGGGGTAGCTCGGCATTCGGTTTCCGGGCTTGATCGACTGGCTGTCGCCGATCCAGCCGATCAGCGTTCCGCGATTGTTAGGCAAAATCCCAGCGCCCAGAGTTAATCGGCTGCCGACATGCGTCAGATCCGGTCCGGCGAGGCCATTTGCCTCGGTTCCTTGGACGCGGTGACACGCCGCACAGCCGCTATCCATGAAAACTTGCCGCCCAGCCGCGGTCGCGTTACTGCGCCCGACTGGCGAGCGTACAGGGCGCAGGCCGGGCTGGTTCTCGCCGTCGATCACCGCCGCCGGCTCCGGCAGCGTGGGTGCCGTCCCGCCCGCCCGGCGCGCCGCAAGCCAGGCGGACCATTCGGCCGGTTCATGCGTCACGGTGACAAAACCCATCAGTGCATGGGCCGCACCGCAATACTCCGCGCACACTCCGCCGTATCGCCCTGGCTTGTCAGCCTGGACACGCAGCAGGTTGGTGCGGCCTGGAATCATGTCCTTCTTGCCCGAAAGGTGCGGAACCCAGAAGCTGTGAATCACGTCCGCGCTCTTGAGTTCGAACACGACCGGACGCCCCACCGGCAGATGGATTTCGTTCGCATCGCGCAACATCACATTGCCGGCGGAATCGAGATAGTCGACCCGAAACCACCACATTTCGCCCGTCACCCGGATACGCATCTCGTCTCCGGTGATGTCTTCGGTGAGTGCAGCAGTTAGCGTTAGCCCCCAGACCAGCAGCCCGGTCAGCACAAGCCCGGGAAAAGCAATCCCGCCGATCCAGACGGTCCTCTCGCCGCCAAGCTTTCTCTTGATCTGCGGCGGACCCTTGATCGCCACCCAGAGCGCAACAAGCACGACGCCCGTAACGACGAGCCCCATGCCAAGCAGCGCCCAGGCGAGCACCGTCACCCGTTCGGCATAAGGTCCGGCCGGATCGAGTACCGGCGGCGGCCAGCCCCAGAGCGCCTCAATCATCGTCGAAGCCGTACAGGTACGCCGCCACGTCGCGCGCCTCGGCTTCGTTCAGCGGCATTGGCGGCATCGTCGATCCAGGCTTCGCCGCTGGCGCGTTGCGCACGAAGGCGGCGAGGTTTTCCGGCGTGTTGGCCAGCGCCCCAGCTATGAGACCGGCGTCGTCGAAGCCCTCGAGCGAAGGCCCCGTGCGGCCTTGTGGCCAGGCAAGGCCGGGAATCGTGTGGCATGCGCCGCAGCCAACCCTGCTGATCGCTGCCAGACCGCGCTGTTCCTGCGCAGGAGGGAAGGTATAGCGCGATTGCGGCGGTTGCTTGCACGCGGTGAGCGTAAGAGCTCCACCCGTCAGCGCCAGGAGGCCAAAGATTTGTCGTGCGTCGACGCGAAAAAATGTGGCCGGGATCCTCATGCTGCTTTGAAAGCCAGTTGTCTGGCCGTAGGTTTGATGGCTGAATGAACTATACAGGCAACATACGAACTTGCCAGGGGCTGGCGGCGATGGCCCTTATGGCGCTCGCTTCTTGCGACAAACCCGAACCGACCGCTCCGGGTGCGTTCGAGACGACCGGAGAACTGATCGCTCTTTCGGGCGGAGACGCGGGTGCGGCCGGGGCTTGTGTCACTTGTCACGGACTGAAAGGGCGGGGTGACGGCAACCTGTCGCCCCGGCTCGCCGGACTCGATGCCGGGTACATCGCGCGCCAACTCGAATATTTCTCCGCAGGTCAGCGGCGCCATCCGCAGATGAGCTGGATTGCCGCGCGCCTGGACTGGCGCGCGCGGGTAAAGGTCGCGAACCACTACGCCGCGCTCCCGGTGCCGGAGGAGGAGGAGGGCGAATTTCTTTCGGTCGCCGCCTGCTCGCCCGCCATAGCCCGCCTCTACCAGCAAGGGGATGCGGTGCGCGAGATCGAGGCCTGCGCCGTGTGCCATGGCGCCAACGCGCGGGGCGTGGGCGCAGGCAACCCGCCGCTCGCCGGACAACCAGCGCCCTACCTGGTGCGCCAGCTGGAAAACTGGCGTTCGGGCGAGCGCTACGGCGATCCGCTTGATGCGATGACGCATGTCAGCCGTCTGCTTTCTGCGGCGGAGCTGGTGCCGCTTGCGGAGTATAGCGCACACCTGACGGATGCGAACGGGCGTCGGGAACCTCGGGCAATATGCCCTCCAACACGTCGTCGCGATCCCAGAAGTGGTGCTTGATTGCCGCGGCCGCATGCAACGGCACCAACAGCGACAGCGCGACAATGGTTATCACGTGCACATCTTCCGCATGGTCGAGCAGCCAGTATTGCCATTCGGGCGTGAGATCCTGGAACGGCATCGCCGGGACCGGGACCAGTCCCGCCAGCGAGAGCGGGCGCGCAGGCTGGATCGCGGACCACAGGACCCAGCCCGAAAGAGGGATCAGCACGAAGAGCGCGTAGAACGCTGCCTCTACAGCGTAGGCCAGAGTCGATCGCCAGCCCTGATTATCGGCAGCGTTTATCGGGCCCGGCACCATCAGGCGCCACAACAGCCGCAGCGCTCCCAGCAGGAGAAGCGTCAGCCCGATCTCCGAATGAAGGCGATAAGCCTCCAGCTTGTCCGGACCGACCATGTAGCGCTGCATCAGCCAGCCCGACCCGAGTTGATAGATCACGACCGCCGCCATGACCCAATGAAAGGCGACCCCCACCGGCGTGTACTTGCCCCGCCCGCGGTAACGCTCGGCCCAGTCGCGCAAGGAACTGATCATCGCGCCGGCTCGGGACAAAACGATCGGTAAAGGATCGTCAGTGCAGCCAACAGATAGATCAGGGAGGCGGGTGCCCACATCACCACGCCGGCGAGTTGCTGGTCCTCAAGCGGCGAAAGGCCCCATGCCTGGGTGGTCAGCCAGTGCGGGGCGTAAAGAGCCGTTCGGGCGAAGGTCAGCAGTGCGCCGAGCAGCCCCATCGCCACCATCGTTGCAAGCAGCGCGCCAACTGCCGCGGCTGCGGGCGCGCGAACCACTTGCGCCCACCAGATCGCAGCCGTGCCGGTGATCGTGATCTGCATTGCCCAGAATACCGCATCATAGCTCATAGCCGCCGCGTAAAGCGGGGGTGCGTGCCACACCAGAAACACCAGCGCATGCACCGCAGTATAAAGGGCGAGCGAGCCGTGAACCGCACGACGCTCCAGTGCGAAGGCTTTCATGACCAGTGGAGCGAGCAGCGCGACCAGGATAACGTCATGGACGACACGGATGGTAAACAGAGCAGAACCAAGCACGCAGAACGGGCTGAGAAAGAGAAACAGCGCGGTCAGGCCTGCGCCTGTCGCGCTTTTTTTCGCTTCGTGATCGCCCCAGCGGGACCACATCGCGACTGCCAGAACGAATCCCAGGCCGAGCAGCGGATCGCCATTCCAGCGCGCAAGCCATTCGCCCGGCGCGGGCGCGGCACCGCAGTATGGACTCCACATCGTCGTTGCGTCTGCCAAGGTCGGTCTCGCTGGCATAATCTATCTCGGCATCAGCCGATGCCTCATCCTAGAGGCGTTACGATGAGCAAACAACAATTGCCGCTGGCGCAACAGGCACTAATTCACGACCGATATCTGCCCGACGCCTTCACCGTCCAGCATATTCGCTGATCGCCGCTCTCCTAGTTGCTTGCTTGCGTTGCTATGGCCTGACGAAGTCGGCGAAATCCACTTCAGTCCGGTATGGCAGCGCACCCTCTGGATCGCGCTTTTAATCAATGCCATCAGGTCCGGGGTCGAAATCGTAGCGGGCATGGCGGATTCGCGCGTCCTGCAGACCGATGCACTCGACTTTCTGGGAAAATGTTGCACTACGCCATCAGCCTCGGAGTGGCCGGAATGGCGCTCGCTTGGCGAAGACGCGCGGCGCTTGCCAAGACCGCGACTATGTTCGCTTTCGGCGTCTGGGTGCTGGGTTCCGCGATCTGGGCTTCCCTGAAGGCGCATCGCCGGATGCCGGGACGATGGGCATTATCGGCAGCGCGGCTCTTCTGGCGAACCTGACGGTTGCGGTGCGGCTGTTTCGCTTTCGCACCGGGACGCGAACATGCGCTTGGTGTGAATCTGCTCGCGCAAGGACGCGATCGGCAGTGTTGCCGTCCTGGGAGCAGCGCCGGGTGTCTTCGGAACAGGCCGTGCATGGCCAGACCTCACTGCGGCCGCCATGGTGGGCCCGGCCGTTTAGGAAAGCATCGAAGTCTTCGGTCAGGCTTGCGGCGAACTGCGCTAAGCCTGAGCCGAGGCATCGCCGGAGTGGGAGCGCTATTCAGGCGATAGCACAAACGAGGAGTGCGAATGCAGCGATTGCTGGATGTCTTCGGAACCGGCGCAGGAATGCTGTGGCAGGCTTTCTGGGTGCTGGTGAAGGGCGCTCCTCCCGCTATGCCATCGCCGTCCTGATCGCCTCCACCAACTTGCTTATCTAACTCGGCGTGATGCGACGGCTCATTTCACTTTTCGAGTAGGACGGCGGCAAATTTCTTCGTGGGTCTACGCGCTGGTTCCAGCGCATTCGCAATCGGCTTCCGTGGTGCTTGGTCTATCGAACCTGCGAGCTGCTCGGAGCCCGCATAGAGTACAGATTCGACTATCGCAAAGAATGTCAGAACCAGGATCTGGGCCGTGGCCACGCTCCTGTCGAAAGCCTTGCGGCTGTTATCTTATGGCGTTCTTCGGCTGCCCTGTTCTCGAGAGCTGACCTATGGATTCCATCAGGGCTCATTCGTGATCGCTTCCCGGAGAAAGCGCACGCAATATATCGCAATCGCCGATCGAACCGCCGGCGCAGGAGTCCACGAGCCCGGTCAACTCCCGTCGCAAGGCGGTCAGATCGGCGATCTTGCGATCGATCGCGGCGAGATGCTGAACCGCGATCGCATCGACCGTGGCACAGTTTTCCCCGGGGCTACGCGTGAGATTCATCAGCTGGCTGACCTGATCGAGCGAGAAACCCAGATCGCGCCCTCGCTTGATGAAGGTGAGCCTTGCGAGCGACGCCCTGTCGTATTCACGGTAGTTGCTGGCACTGCGACCCGGCTCTTCGAGCAGCCCCGCTTTCTCGTACCAGCGGATCGTTTCCACACGGACGCCTGTCCGACGTGCCAGTTCACCGATGCGCATTGATCCGGCCCCTTGACCCTATAGTGACTTCAGGGTGCATATGGTGGAACCATGACCGATTCCAACACCGACAGGTACACCAATGGCAGGATGTGATTGCACGCCGAGCGATGAACCCGCCGACGATCCCCAGTGGCGCCGGGCGCTCTGGATCGCGTTGGCGATCAATCTGGCGATGTTCGTGGGGGAAATCGGCGCGGGGCTGATCTCGGGCTCGCAAGCGCTGCGGGCCGACGCCCTGGATTTTCTCGGCGATGCAGCCAATTACGCCATCAGCCTCGGTGTTGCCGGTTCGGTCCTTGCATGGCGCGCGAAGGCGGCGCTCGCCAAGGGCGCGACGCTCGCGCTGCTGGGCCTGTTCGTGCTGGTCTCGACCGGTATCGCGCTGATGAACGGAACCGTGCCGCGGGCCGAGCTGATGGGGGTCGTGGGGGTCATCGCGTTGATCGCCAATGGCGCGGTGGCGATCATGCTGTATCGTTTTCGCACGGGCGACGCCAACCGGCGTTCGGTCTGGATTTGCTCGCGCAATGACGCGATCGGCAACATCGCCGTGGTTGCCGCTGCCGCAGGTGTATTCGGGACCGGCACGGCCTGGCCCGATCTTATCGTCGCCGCGATCATGGCGGCGCTCGGCCTGTCCGGCGGGTGGCAGATCACGAGGCACGCACTGCGCGATCTCGCCGAAGCGTCACGTTCGTCCGGCACATCGGCCAAGGCTCATTTTAAGAATGCTTCGCAATAGCCTTGACCCTGTAGCGGCTTCAGGGTGTATGCGCGCCACATGACGAATCTCGGATCGAATCGCATTATGCGCCGGCTGGGCGGATTTCTGGCAGTCCTGCTCCTTGCCGTAGCATCGGGACTCGTGGCGTCGCCTGCGGCAGCCCAGGCGCTCGAGCCGGCGACCGCGCAACGGGTCGGCACGACTTGGAAGCTCCTCGATTACATCGCGGTCGACTACGAGGGCGCGGTGTCGCAGGGCAAGGTCACCAGCGACGGCGAATATGCCGAGATGCAGGAGTTCGCGGCCACGATCGCAGACGAGATCGGTGCACTGCCCGACCGGCCGAAGAAGGCCGAGCTCGTCCGCGAGGCGCGCGTCCTGCGCGACCAGATCGCCGCGAAAGCTCCAGCGGCGCGGATAGCTTCGACCTCCCACACGATCTCCGGCGTGCTGCTCGAGGCCTATCCCGTCCCGGTCGCGCCTTCGAAAGCGCCAAACGTCGCGCGCGGTGGGGCTCTCTTTGCCGATAACTGTACCGCCTGCCATGGCACGAGCGGCAACGGCAAGGGACCCGATGCTGCCGGGCTCGAAACGCCGCCGGTTGCGTTCACCGACGCAGCCCGCGCGCGCAAGCGCAGCCTCGCGGCACTGGAGCAGGTCATCTCGCAAGGGATCGACGGCACCGCGATGCAGAGCTTTCGCGACCTTCCTCCCGAGGATCGCTGGGCGCTCGCCTTCCGCGCCGGCGAGTTCGCTTTTTCTCAGGCCGACGTGCGCCGCGGCGAGAAATTGTGGCAAAGCAGCGCCGACATTCGCGCGAGAATTCCCGACCTCAAGGCTCTGGTCACGACCACCCCCGAAACGCTGGGCGAGCAGATCGGGCAGGCGCGGGCCGACGCCGTCATGGCCTATCTTCGCGTGAATCCCGAAGCTGTGACGGCGCGGGCTTCGGGCGATGCCGGCAAAGCCATGGCTACGACTCGCGCCAAGCTCGCGGCGAGTGTGGACGCCTATCGCTCCGGAGACGTTGAGCAGGCCAAGACGCTCGCTTTATCGGCCTATCTCGACGGTTTCGAACCCCTTGAGCCGCTGCTCAGCGCCAAGGACGCTGCACTGATGGCCAATCTCGAAACGCGCATGGGCGCATTCCGGGCAGCGATCGGCGAAGGCATCGCGCCCGATGCCCTGGCGGCGCAGGCAGGAGCGATCGACACGCTCCTCGATGACGCTGAGCGCGCCCTTGCTCCAGGCGCATCGAGCGCCGTCACGACCTTCGCCGGCGCCTTTGCCGTCCTGTTGCGCGAAGGCCTCGAGGCGCTGCTCATTGTCGTGGCGATGATGGCGTTCCTCGAAAAGGCCGACCGCAAAGACGTGTTGCGCTACGTCCACGGCGGCTGGACGAGCGCTCTCGTTGCCGGAGGAGCGACCTGGCTGGTGGCCACCTATGCGATCGGCATTAGCGGCGCGAGCCGCGAGCTGACCGAAGGGTTCGGCTCCCTGTTTGCCGCGGTCGTGCTGCTGTCGGTGGGCATCTGGATGCACGGCAAGGCGCAGGCCGGCCAATGGCAGCGGTATATTGAGGAAAAGCTCGCAAGGGCGCTTGGCGGCCAGTCGGGATGGTTGCTGTTCGGCCTCGCCTTCGTGGTCGTATACCGCGAGGTATTCGAGACAATCCTGTTCTTTGCCGCCTTGTGGTCGCAGGGCAACGGAGCGGCGATGCTCGCTGGAACTGTCGCCGCCGTGCTCGTGCTCGCCGGCCTCGCGTTGGCGATGCTGCGGTACAGCCGGCAGCTGCCGATCGCCAGCTTCTTCCGCTACAGCTCCTGGCTGATGGCCGCGTTGACAGTGGTGCTGGCGGGCAAAGGTGTCGCCGCATTGCAGGAAGCGGGCTGGATCGATATCGCGCCCGTCTCTTATGTGCCGCGACTTTCGATCTTGGGACTTTTCCCCACGCTCCAGACGGTCGCGGCGCAGATTCTCGTCCTCCTTGCACTCATCGTTGGCTTTACGGTCAATCGTCGCCGTGTCGCAGCAGACTGACTAACTTCGAACGGCACAATGCTCGGACCTTGAAAGAACTAGCGCTTCTGTAAACCCGATCCTGCGCATCATCCACAGCACTGCGGTAGGATGGCGATCCACATAGCAATGGAGATCAGGAAGAATTGGAAATGATCGTCGCCTTCGGCGAAGATACGGGCCACGGGACGCCGTATGGCCCGCATGGACGCAATGTCCAGTCCGAAGAAAGCGCCGCAGCCACCGCATGAGAAACGGTGACACAGGCCCTCACCGCTGCAGAAGCGATAGAGCATCACGGCGACGGCTCCATTAACAACGAGCGCGGCAACGCCGACCACGCCCATCACATGCGCTTCCGCTGGCGCGCCATTCCAGATCGACCAGACAGTGCTTCCCAACACCTAAAGGCCGAGGGCGGCGAGCGTTGCTCCCTTGAGCAGCGCGGCGCGCGCACGCCACATCAGCACCATTCCTGCGACCCAAAGACTGATCGCATAATTTGCGGCGTCGCCGAGGAAATCGAGCCCGTCAGCAAGCAGCGCCTGCGATCCCGCTGTCACGCCCGCCACGAGCTTGACCAGGAATATCCCTACGTTGATCACGAGCGCGATCCAGCGTGCGAGGCGCCAGCGTGGCGCGTTGGTGGGAGGATCGGTTACGGAATGCCGCATCTTGGGGGCCCTTGCTCCGGTATGATGCAGCTGCGCCGCAAGGCCGCTCGATCAAATGTGGCAAGTGTCAGAGAGATTGAAGTGGGGCCCCTAGGCCGCTCGTTGAATGGAGGGTGCGCTACGGGGCTCTTTCTTAGGGCGAGGGACCCGGCACGCCCACAATTGGCGATCTCGTGCGGGTCCTAAGCGTCTCTAACGGCTGTCTGTGCAGGGCCGGGCTCTTTGCTAGCGCCGCGCCGGGATAGCTCGCTTTCGACCAATTTGAGCGCTTCCGATGCCTGATGCGCGTAAGGGTCGCCGGATTCCATTTTCTCGCGATAAAATTGGCCAAGCTCTCGGAGCTGGGTGGGTTCATATGATCCCAGGCGTTCCTTAACGGTGGCGAGCGCTTCCATCGCTCTTGGCTGCGGTCCGTGTTCAGGGTAATTTTCACGGAATAGCTCGGCCGTCTCATGTTCGAGCATATATGCCGGCAGCGTGTCGGTGGCATCGAGGCGGGCAAAGACCTCGCCAATGGCCGAAAAAATGATCCTCTGTCCCTCTTTGATGCTCTCAATCTCGCGCTCGATCGCGTCTAAGGCCGGTGGGCCGCTGTCAGCGGCTCCGGTGGTGTCTTCGAGCTTGGCCAGCACTTCGCGCAATAGCGCAATCATCACGTCTTCTTTGGTGCTCATCGGCCTCGATCCTTATCCTGGCGCATGTCGCGCAGGCGCTCGCGCATTTCACGCAGCGACTTGCCAGCGTCGTTCTGATCGGCCGATTTGCCTGTCTCGGGCTTCGCCGGCTTTTGCGCTCCATCGCGCCCCGTTCGATCCGACTGGCGACCCTCGCGCATCTTCGCCAGCATCTCGCGCAACTCACGCTCGTTGCGCAGGCCGCCAAGCATGTCCTGCAATTCCTGCAATTGCTTGTCGTCCTGGGCCGGGGCTTTCTCGCCCGAACGGGCTTCGCCCGTAGCGCCTTCGGCGGCCGATGCTTCATCGGTCGGGGCCGTGGACGGGGGCCGTTGGCCAGCCTCGCTATGCTCGGTCGCCTGCGGCGTCCGTTCCTGTCTGTCGGCAGCGGCCTTGCCAGCGTTTCCGGCGTCATAGCTGACGGCTTTGTCTGCGACAAAGCGAGCAAGGCTCGAAGCGGCTGCTCGCGCCTCCGGCGAACCGTTCTCGTGCAAGTCCTCGATGGCTTTCGCATAGATCGAAAGGACACCATCGCGGGTGGCCTCGGCCATGGGCGCGCGGCCTTCCTTGTCGAGCGGCTTGCCGGCCTCCCTCATCTTGCGCGCCTTGATGCTCTCGGTCGGTCGTTCGGCAAGCCGCGCCTTCCGGCTCGTGGCGTTTGCGTCAATGCCGCGATCGCGCAGCTCGGCCGCAAACTTTTCACGATAGCGCTGCAAGTCTTCGCGCTTCGGATAGTGCCGGTGCTCGGTGTCGCTGTTGCGCGTGGCATAGGTGAAATGGACGTGCGGGCTGTAGGTGTCGGTGTGCACCGCCATGACATATCGGTGCCCAGCGAACTCGTCTTTCGCCAGCGCCCTTACCGCGTCCTTTAGCTTTTCGGGATCTGTCCCGTTCGGCATGGAAAAGGTAATGGAGCGTGAAACAGCCCCCTTTCTCCGGTCGTCGCCCGATACGGCAAACGCCTCCCATTCGCGGGCGCGCTCATACATATTTTCAATGCCTTGGAGCTTTTCGCCGCGCTCGTCCTCAAGCTCGAACTTGTGTTCCTCGTCGCGGTCCTCGCGGGCGATATAGACCATATTCGCCCCGGTATGTGACGCGCCGCTCTGCGTGCCCGTCACCTTCACCATGACCTCCGGCGTTCGGCTCGCGGTCCGGCTGACGGCATTCAAGAGCGCCGTCTGACCGCCGCCGCTACCTTGCCCGCCACCCTTGCAGCCGCCGCCAGCGCGAACGGCTCCTAGGCCGGGAACGCGCGCATTCGCGCCGCGATCGGCAGAGCCTTTTTTGCCGCTGACCGGGTGGCCCATGAGCTTGGAAAGCTCGATTGCCGTAGTGGGAGAAAAGTAGCTCATTTCACGCTGCGCCAATAAAGGCTGTCTGCCGCCGCCATCTGTTCGATGGCGCGTTGGCCTTTCTCGACCGCGCTCATGACAGCGCCGCGGGTCGCGTCCAGCTCTTGCGCGCACTCGATCATTTCGCGCGGATCGCCATCGTTGACGGCGGCCATTAGGTGTCGCGCCGCTGTGTTCACATTGCGCCCGATGGGATTGATTTCCGCCCGGATAGAGAACGCCGCTTCGCGCACATCCTTGGAGTAGAACAGGGCGCTTTCGCCGCCGTCATAATAGCGCGCGTGGATCAGTTTGCGGACAATATCGCTCGGCAAAAGATGCTGCCTGGCTGCGTCCTCGGCAAGCGCTCGATGCTGCTTTTTGCCGATGCGAACCTGAATCCGAACGCGGTCATTGTCATCGCTCCCGCCATCGCGGCGATCGTCGGCTCGCGCGTCTGTAGCGGCTGCCAGTTCGCGCTTGATGAAGGCGCTACGGGACAATCCGGCGCGCTCTGCCGCCGCGTCGATCGCCGCGGAAAGGCTGTCATCAAGTCGAATCGTCACTCTGGAAATTGCTTTCTCCCAAGCCCCGTGCAGCGGACTGCCAAATGCCCATTGTCCGACAATAGAGCCATTTGGCCTATCCTGCCATCCCTTAATATTGCTTTTCACTACCCCATTTCCCTTCAGGCAGCAAGGCTAGCCATCAAAAGACGCAGAAGATGAAAATCGAGGAAAACGAGCGGCCTTCAAAGGCTCAAAATTGAGCTGAATTTCAGGGCAGGGCAGACGCGGAAGATTGAAGGCACGGAAAGGATTTATCGCCGTCCTGGTCCTCGACATGCAGCAATCTAATGACCGTCACCGTCATAGTCGCCAGCTCGCACACCATCACCGGCAAGCCCCAACAGCGCCAAAAGCAAATGGGGAAGATAGGCCGCGACAACCAGCATGAGGAAAAGCCGAATCCAGCTTCCTAGGCGCTCCCCAATCGAGGCAACCGAAGGCTCGATGATATAGCCGCCGATTGACGTAATGAGGCCAAGAGCAATGAAGCCGACCATGATCCATCCGATGAAATTGCGGACAATCAGATAGAGCGCTAACCAGGTGCCGAATGCGATCCAGCCCCAATGGATGCCGAGCGGGTCAGCGATATATGCGAACGGATTCTCCATGGCGTTAGCTCCTTGGGTTTCACCGGCCCATGAACCCAAGGACGGTGCGCCAATGGCTCACGTGGAAAGGGGCCATATTCCACGATACATCAACAGACAATGTTCTGCAATCGTTCCGGCTTCGGATTACGCGAACGGTCCTGCTCGATAGTAGGCCTATAGGGCAAAAAAGAGCCCGCTACGATCTTCCGGCGCGGGCGCGTTGTTGTCGATGGAGGAGGCGGTCAGTTGATTATCGCTCCGGCTGCTGTGACGGCCGCGATAACCAAACCAAGCCGATCATCCATTGCAGCTTTCTAAGCTCTGCGAGGATGGGGCGTTGGCCTCTGCGATCTTCATGGCGATATGCCCTCAATGGCATCAACTGCCTGCTGGGCCAGCTCGTCATCGGCTTTAATGCGTTGCAATTCTGAACAAGGCAACTTGCGTCATTCGGCCTCGTCGTGATTTACGGGGTGAAATCCGGGCCAGCAATTGCTGGCCCGGATTAGCGATCAGTCACTGGTCGCTGTCGCGGTCGCCCTTGGCGAGCACGGCCGCGCGATCGACAATCAGGTCGGTCGGATAAACGGTGTTGCCGTTCTGCTCGCGCTTCGAGGTCTGAATATCGCCGCGCGCATTGATGAGGTCGCCCTTATTGAGCTTCTTGGCCCACGCGATATTGGCGCCGAACATGATCAGGTCAATCCAGGTGGTCGTTTGCTGATACTCGCCGTCTTCGTCCTTGCGGTTCTTATTCACCGCCACCGAAACGTAAGCGACTTTCTCGCGTATGGTGGTCTTGCCGACGCGGCCGCGAACTTCAAATTCAGCTACATTTTGCATTTCGTATCTCCTGCTGCCGGGATCATTCCCGATAATCTCGGGCGTGCCGGGGAGCCGACGCGGGCAAGCGAAAAAGGGGAGGGTCGGCGCCGCAGGCGTGGAAACCGCAGGCCGATAGGCCGGTTTTTCGCTTGCCCGCATTAGGCGGCTCTTCGGCTAAGCGATTATCGAGAAGGAAATGATCTTGGCAGCGGGCGAGGATGCACGGCGCGCTGAATCGTTCGCCGGGGCCTGGCTGTCCATTTATGGAGCCGTGGTTGGTGGTGTGACCGCAAGGATGAAGGCGACGTTCCGACGATGCGCCGCCGCCCTCCTTGTCGCGATCCTCCGGGCCTTTGCTCTCTGCGACCCTATGCGCGTTCTATCGGCATCCTCGATGCGCGCGCGGCGGCATCGCCGGTGCCCGCCTGTCGCTGTCGCACTTCCCGGGCAATCTTTGCTAAGAGCGTCCGACTGCATCCAGTGGCATCAATGACCTCCCGCCATGTGCGCCCGTCGCCAAGCATGGATGCGATAGCAGCATTCCGCGCCTTGTTCTCGGGCCGCCCTTTGTACAAGCCCGCAGCTTTGGCACGCGCCGTCCCTTCGGACTGGCGGCGACGCCGATCATCATAATCCTTTCGGGCCACAGCAGCGAGAACATCGAGCATCATGTTGTTGACGGCAGAGAACATGCGCGCGGTGAACTCGTCGCCAGGGGCAGCGAGGCTCCATGACGTGGGCAGGTCCAATGCCACGATCCGAACCTGCTTTGTGTCGATCTCGGATCGCAGCTTCGTCCAATCCGGAGCGGTGAGGCGAGACAGCCGATCGACCTGCTCGACCAAAAGAACGTCGCCAGGTTCGCAATCTGCCAAAAGACGAAACAGCTCGGGCCGATCCAGCTTCGCCCCGCTTTCGTTTTCCATGTAGCGGGCAGCGATGCGCAAGCCTCGCTCGGCCGCGAACGCATCAAGGGCACCTCTCGCCCGAGAAGCGTTCTGCTGCGAGGTTGAGGCACGAAGATAAGCACGAACGAACATGGGCGGTCTCTTTAAGGCAGTCCTTTTTTGAACAGTCTTTTTTACGTTGTCAAATGACAATAATAAGACCGGACGGACGCCGGTCCTCAAAAGGTATACCCTAACTGAACCGTCATGGATGGCGATCTATCGCCAATTCCCGATGCATGTTGACGGGGGCGCTATTCATCGCATATTTCCGATGCATGGAACCCGAAGCCTCCCTCGCAATCTTGGGCGCTCTAGCGCACCCTACGCGCCTAGACGCATTTCGGCTGCTCGTCCGCCACGAACCTGACGGCCTATCGACAGGCCAGCTCGTTGATGCCTCAGGCCAAACACAAAGCACGTTTTCAACGCATCTGGCTGTTCTCGTGAAAGCCGGCCTTGTCCTTCCGGAGAAGCGGGGCCGCCAGCAAATTCAGCGGGCAAACATAAACGCGCTGAAAGGCCTCGTGCTCTTTCTGGCGAAGGACTGCTGCCAGGGCCGTGCCGAACTTTGCGAACCGCTTGTCGCTGAACTCACCTGCTGCTGAAGGATATACTGTGGCTACCGACATTATCATCTATCACAACCCGGACTGCGGCACCTCGCGCAACACGCTGGCGATGATCCGTAATGCGACCATCGAACCGCATGTGATCGAATATCTGAAGACACCGCCCGCGCGTGCCTTGCTGGTCGAACTGATCCACCGCGCCGGCATGACCCCGCGCGATCTGTTGC
Organism: Erythrobacter sp. LQ02-29; assembly: GCF_022576075.2. NCBI lineage: Bacteria > Pseudomonadati > Pseudomonadota > Alphaproteobacteria > Sphingomonadales > Erythrobacteraceae > Erythrobacter > Erythrobacter sp. LQ02-29. Next base: position 39,365 of record NZ_JANCNT010000002.1, read on the forward strand.
GCGAGAAGGGCACCCCCTATGTGGAGCTGGGCCTGAACGACACATCGCTGTCGGACGACGCGCTGGTGGACGCGATGATAGCGCATCCGATCCTCATCAACCGCCCCCTCGTTGTGTCACCGCTGGGTGTAAAACTTTGCCGTCCTTCCGAAGCGGTGCTTGATCTGCTGCCGACAGGCCAGCTCGGCGCATTTGCAAAGGAAGATGGCGAACAGGTCGTGGACGCTTCGAGCCAGCGTATCGCCTGATGCTGCCAGCAATTCTGATCTTCATCGCGACGATCACGCTCGTCATCTGGCAACCCAAGGGCCTCGGTATCGGGTGGAGCGCGATGGGCGGGGCGATCGTGGCGCTGCTTGCGGGCGCTGTGTCGCTATCCGAGGGAAGCGATGATCTACGCCAATGTGATCGGCTGCGATCTTGGCCCCAAAATCACACCCATCGGATCGCTTGCCACCCTGCTTTGGCTTCATGTCCTCGGGCAGAAAGGCATTCGCATCGGTTGGGGCTATTACTTCAAGGTCGGCGTAACGCTGACGGTTCCGGTGTTACTGGTGACGCTCGCAGCTCTTGCAATCAGGATCAGCATGGCATGACGGCGCTCGTTTATCTTGGCGCAGCAATCGCAGAAATCGCCGGCTGCTTTGCTTTTTGGGCATGGCTTCGATTGGATAAGTCCCCCTTATGGCTAGCGCCGGGTGTCGTGTCGCTGATGCTGTTCGCATGGCTTCTGACCCGCGTGGACAGTGACGCAGCGGGGCGAGCCTACGCTGCATACGGCGGCATCTACATTTGTGCGTCCCTCGCGTGGCTATGGGTTGTGGAAGGCGTACGTCCAGACCGTTGGGACGTCGGCGGAGCCGCCCTTTGCCTCATTGGCACCTGTGTCATCCTGCTAGGACCAAGGACCGCCTGATGCCTCTTCGCGATCTCCACGACGCCGAGAATTTCCCGGCGCTTGATACGGCCTATGTCCACCAGCGTCCCGCCCTGGGGCTGGGCGCACTCGATCCTGCGCCGCGCATTCTGCTGCTCTATGGCAGTCTGCGCGAGCGATCCTTCTCCCGTCTCGCCGTGGAGGAAGCCGCGCGGCTTCTACGTCTGTTTGGCGCGGAAACTCGCATTTTCGATCCATCGACACTGCCGCTGCCCGACCAGGTGGCGGGAGACGATCACCCCGCCGTTCATGAACTGCGCGAATTGGCACTGTGGTCGGAGGGCCAGGTGTGGTGCAGCCCGGAACGGCACGGTCAGATCACTGGCATGATGAAGGCTCAGATCGATCATCTGCCGCTGGAGATGAAGGGGAAGCGGCCGACGCAGGGCCGCACACTGGCGGTCATGCAGGTGTCTGGCGGTTCGCAGTCGTTCAACGCCGTCAACTCTCTACGCCTTCTCGGCCGCTGGATGCGAATGTTCACCATCCCCAATCAGTCGTCGGTGGCAATGGCCTACAAAGAGTTTGACGAAGCCGGGCGCATGAAGCCGTCAAGCTATTATGACCGGATTGTCGATGTGATGGAGGAACTGGTCCGCTTCACAATCCTGCTGCGACCGCACTCTGACCAGCTAGTTGATCGATACTCTGAGCGTCAGCAGTCCGGCGTGCCCGTCGATCCGTCAACGGATCTATCGAGCATCGCGTAAACGCCATGAATCCCACAAACAGCGGCTTCCCGATAGGTTGACTGACAACTAAACCACCGCTTTGTTGACGCATTTTGCGAGTTATCACTGGCGCTGCTAACGATCAGCTTATCCGAAGGAAGGACTACCGGTGAAAATCTGGGCGAAAATTATCGCTGTTCGGGGCTAATGTATCCTTGTGGTGCTGCCGCAGAGGAATGGCATTACCAAGCCACCCGATGATCTGCCCCAATCTATGCACACGCGGTTTAAGACCGCTTGCAGCGCCACAGGCCGCAAAATGGTGAGCGAGCTGGTTGCGTATATCGAAGAACGCACTGCCGAGCTGGAAAGCGAAGCTGGACTAACCCGCAAATGATGTATTGTGCAAATGTGGGTTTTAAGCCGTTCTATATTTGTTCTTTCTCAAACTGCATGTTAGGGCGGCAAGCGACATGATGAAAAACGTCGATTCCTTCTCGTTCTATGAGTTCTTCGCAGGCGGCGGGATGGCGCGCGCTGGTCTGGGGCAATCGTGGCGCTGTCTGTTTGCCAACGATTTCGACAAGAAGAAGGGCGCGACCTATGAACGAAATTGGGGCGAGGGCGCGCTCGTCGTAGATGACGTGCGCCATATCGGCCCTAATACGCTTCCTGACCATGCAGATTTGATCTGGGGTTCGTTTCCTTGCCAAGACCTGTCTCTTGCAGGCGGCGGCGCGGGCTTGAAGGGGGACCGCTCTGGCACCTTCTGGCCCTTTATGACGGTCATTCAAGGCCTCATCGGGGAGGGCCGAGCGCCCCAGATGATCGCACTAGAAAATGTCGTCGGGACCCTTACATCGCATAAGGGTGCCGACTTCATTGCAATTTGCGATGCCCTCAACCGCCTCGGCTATCGTTTCGGTGCCCTTGTAGCAGATGCATCATTGTTCGTCCCACAGTCGCGGCCCCGCCTCTTTGTGATCGCTATCAGGTCAGACCTCACACCCAGCCAATACGGGCAAGGCCCACAACAACCGTGGCATACTAGCGCCCTGCGTCGTGCTCATGACCAGCTTCCCACGCGCTTGGCGGAAAACTGGATGTGGTGGAACATGCCGAAGCCTCCGAAGCGCAAGCAAAACTTCCGCGACCTGATCGAAGATAATCCCGAGAGCGTTGCGTGGCACTCTGCGAAAGAGACGCGCGAGCTTCTCTCAATGATGAGCGAAATTAATCTTGCCAAAGTCGAAACTGCCAAACTTTCGGGTGTCCGCATGGTTGGGGGTGTCTATAAGCGGACACGTTTCCACCACGGGATCAAGGTCCAACGCGCCGAGGTTCGATTTGACGACATTGCAGGATGCCTGCGCACTCCTGCGGGCGGCTCATCGCGGCAGCTCATTATCGTAGTGGAAGGCGATCGCATCCGATCTCGGCTGATCTCCGCACGCGAAACGGCGCGCCTCATGGGCTTGCCTGATAGTTATCAGCTTCCCGCCGGCTACAATGAATCCTATCACCTGACTGGGGATGGGGTGGCGGTGCCAGTCGTTCGACATATTGCCCAGCACATTCTAGAACCTAATCTAGTGGCAAACAGGCGAACCGAAGAAACGATAGCTGCATGAGCGATGCGATACCGTGTAAGAAAGACCCTGATCTAGCGCGCAAAATCGAGGTTTTCTCTGAAACCCTCAAAACACGCTCGCATGAAATCAATCCATTCGGGATGACCGAAAAGGACTTCTACGACAGCGGGATTTTTGAAGGCTCAATTCAGCGGGTCCGAGGACAAATCTCGGCCTCGATGGCCGAGAAAAAGCAGTTTGTAGCCCATATCCTCAACCATCTGGAAGATCAGGGATTCATCAAATCGTGGCTTGAGGCGGGCAATGCCAATCGTCATGATTATTCGGTCGTTCTTAAAAACGAGAAGATCGCCGCTATCGAGTTGAAAGGCTGCCTCGATGGCAACAACACAAATATTTCAGCGCGCCCCCCTCATGCAAATGAGTTCGTTGTTTGGAGCGTTTGCCAGAACAAAGGCGCTGATCCGCGTCACAATGTTTGGTCAGGTAGCGAAAGCTCGATGGCCTCGGCCTCGTCGCGAATATCAACGGGCACCTCATAGCTGCCGGTAATGGTCTTGTTCTTCTGCAACAGCTTCAAAGCCCGATAGCGGCGGCCTCCGGCGCAAATCAGCACCTTGCCGCCCTTCTCGTGGCCGATCAGATTTTGCAAAAGGCCATGCGCTTCTATGTCGCTTGCCATCGCCTCGATCTTGCTCGGCTCGACCGTGCGGACATTCAGCGGGGAAAGGGCCAGTTTCGACAGTTTAATGGTCTGGATCGTCATCGTTTTTCACTCCTTCAATTTCTAAGGCGAAGCCGCTGCCTACGGCCTGCGGCTCTGCCCCCTGGCGAAGGCGGGATGGGGAAGGGTGAAGCCAAATCGATGGGAGTGGTGCGGGCAGCGCGCCTAGAGAGGCCCGCGCGCGAATGCGCGCGCTCGGCCGAACTTGGCGAGCAACACGGTCCTGTCGATTTTGCTTCGGGGAAACGAAAGGGCGGCGCCCTTGGTGTTTCCGCTCGCGCGGCGAATGCCGCGCAGATTACGATTGCGGCCCTTGGCCGCGCTAAGGCAGCTTAGCCTTAGTAGGGACCGCGCACCACATCGGCATAAGGACGCTGGCGGCACTGGCGGCAGCGCAACCGCGCGATCATTTCATAAAGCAGGGTCTTTTCGGGAATGCCGCGCATCCGCGCGAACTCGCCTAGCTGGATCTTCTCATGCCGCCCGCATGGACATGTGATGCGCAAGACGCAGCTCCGCCGATACCAGATAGGGTCAATCGGCTTTGGGCGGTTGTAGTTGGCGGCCATGCCCGACGCTATACCGGAACAGACAAGGAACGTAACAGGTGCGCATGGCAGCGCCGGGAGCGCTAGGCGCGCGCTCAAGCGGCGGCTTTTTCCTGCAAAATATCGTTCCAATCCTGATCGGGCCTGCCGGGCGGCGGAATGATTTTCAGCTCGCGATTGTTCTCGGTCAGATGATCGTGGGCGCGGTCGATCGCGCTGGCGGCTTCCTCGCCATGCTGTGAATAGATGACGACTTTGTGCACGCTTTCGGGGATGCTGATAAGGCCATAGCGCTCAATGCCGCCAGCGCCCCACACTTTGAAGCGGCCACCCGATAGCTGCATGACCGAAACCGCTTCCTCGAAGCCCTCGGCCAAGCGCAGCACTCCGTCACGCGGCAATCCGCCAATGCGCATCGCAGCATTGCGAATCAGGCCCAGCGCCAGCTTGGATTCGCCGCTGCCGCCGTGTTGAACCTTTTGGCCGGTGCGTGGGTCAATCAGGATGCGTTGCAGCGAGATTATTCCTTCGTCGGTTTCGAAGGGAATGAGTAAGGCATGATGGATTTCGCGTTCCTCGGCGGTGCCGACAACGCAATGATCGGTATAGCGTAGCTTATGGCCTGCCGGGTCGATGGCACGCGAACGCAGATAGGTTTCGGCAGGGGTTCCAGCGATGGGCTTTCCTTCATTCCATATCGAAAGCGCGAGCTGGCGGTTTGACCGGCGCGGCTGTGGCTCATGAATCTGCCCGTTGGTGCGGCCGTCGATGCGCTGCTGGCGCATGGCGGCAAGAACGTCTTTGCGATCGCACCCGGCCCAGCATTTGACGAGCACGGCTTTCTTGCCAGGCGAGATTTGCAGCGACGGATTACGATCATCATGGGCGGGGCAACAGACCATTCCATAGGAGCCGTGCCAACGCCCCCCCATGTCGGCCACGATCTGACGCGCGCGTTGTTCGGCGTCCATCGACAAGTGCTTATTCCTTCCACGTCATATCACTACGCCGTGATTTATGCGGTAAATCACAGCTCATATCCAGCCCTTTCGACTGGTTCCAGACCATGAGCCCGGCCCGTCTAGGGCCGGTCATTTTGCGCCCGCAAGGGCGCTCTCTTTCCTAACTTTCAATTTGAGTGCGAAGTTATCCACAGGGCACCGTGGTGTTAATAGAGGTGTTAAAAAGGGTGTTAAGCGAATCAGTGGTTTTGTAAGCCATTGAAAGTAAGCGTAAAAAAGAACGATTTTCGCGCTCCCGGTATCTAATGTCCGAATCTCGGTATCTAATGTCCGAATCTCGGTATCTGTTGTCCGAATCTAAATTGGGTCACGTGGCGGTATCTGATACCCCGAAAATGCTTGCATTGGTATCTGAAACCCCGAATAGTGTTCTGCATGGCGTCGAAAATGGAAAAATCACGGGATGATGTGCTGCATCCGTCGAACCTGACGGCTGACAAGCGTGGACCGACTGACCTTTTCACCTGCGATGTTGCCGATGCGGTATTGAAAGACTTGATGCCCACGTTGGAGCATCCGTTTTATTCGCTCTCGAAGAAGCCAATGATGGCCGAGAGAATATATCGGCGCGGTGACAACTGGCTCAAAGTCAGCCCCAGCGCAAAGGGCATGGCGACAATCTACGATAAGGATCTTCTGATCTACGCAGTGTCGCAGCTCGTCGCCGCGATCCGCGATGGAGCGGAGCCAAAGCAGCGGGTTCGTATCAACTGCCGCGATTTTCTGATGTTCGCCAATCGCGGGCAAGGCGGCAAGGACTATCAAGCGATCTGCGATGCGATAGAGCGCTTGGACGGTACGCGAATTACCACGAATATCAAGACGGGCGACGAAGAACAGTTCGATGCTTTCGGACTGATCGACGGCGGCACGGTGCGCCGCAAGGATGGCCTTAACGGGCGCATATTGTGGGTTGAAATCAAGCTGTCGGACTTTGTGTTCAATGCCATTCGGCATCACGAAGTTCTGACACTACACCCCGATTATTTCCGCCTCGCCAAGCCATTGGAACGGCGAATCTACGAGTTGGCGCGGCGGCACTGCGGGCAGCAAGCGAGCTGGTCGCCATACATGAAAACGCTGTTTGAAAAGTCGGGCTCGACGGGTTCGCTCAAGCTGTTTCGTTCCAGGGTGAAGGAAATCTGCAAGATCAACAATATGCCCGATTATGAGCTGGAATTTCGCGCGGCGGGCGATCAGGTCGTTTTCATGAACAGAGAAACGATGCCCCTCGATCGCGACCATAAGGAGGGTGCGGGCTCTCCTGCTGGCGGCGTCCTGCCGATGCTTCAACAATCGACTTATGAGAAGGCTCGCAAGGCGGCACCAGGTTGGGACGTTTACGCGCTCGAGAACGAGTGGCGCGTGTATGCGGCCGACCGAGGCGAATGCGTAAAGAGTGTTGATGCGGCTTTTGTAGGGTTTTGCAAAGCACGCTTTGCAAAGATGGGGCGCCCCTAGGAGGGGGGCGGTATCTAATGTCCGAATCCCCGGTTGCGGGGTGAAATGGCGGAAACCGTAGGTTTTCCAGCCATTGGCCGCGTGGGTATCTAATGTCCGAATCCTTCGGGTGACAGGAAAAGCGGCGCGAAAATCAAAGCCCTTGCCCTTCAATAGCTCGAAAAGTGTTAGAAAACCGTGGGTTTCCCCTGCCCTGCCGCGTCCCGGTATCTAATGTCCGAATCCTCGATCAGGTCGCAAAAGGCTCGAAAACCCTAGGGTTTCGGGCCTTTCTCGCCACCCCGGTATCTAATGTCCGCAGCGAGGCAGCGGGGCGCGGTATCTAATGTCCGCAGCGGGTCGCGGTATCTGAAACCCCGAACCTTGGCGGCGGGGCCGCTAGATCGTGGTTTTGGTCAGATACTCGCAAAGCGGGTCGCTTGTGCGATCCAGCAAAGCCTTGTCGCGCGCGGTTTCGAAGGCGCGCGGGCGTTCGAGCACGGTAGGATGATTGACTTCGAGCCAGAGATTTTCGGTGAAGCGACTGCCATTCCAGAAGGGATGCGCGGTGGCGAGATAGAATAACAGCTCACCGAGCAAGCCGCGATCCAGTGAGTTGGTCGCTTTGGCCTGGTCGTAGCGCTCGAAGATATATTCGAGGTTGGCCTGAACGAAGGCGGCGGGATCGTAATAGGGATGCGGGGCGGTTATGTCGGCGGTGCGATACTTCCCGGCCCAGCGGAACAGCTTGTCATAAGTTTGCTTATGAATGGCCAGCAAACCTTTGAGGCCGGGGTAATCGCCGTGTGCAAGCACGCGTTCGCGCGCGGCGTCTTCGGCCTTCTGAACGGCAGCGTCCAGCTCCGCGCGATCGGTGATGCGCAGCTTATTTTGGAGCGTTAGGCCATCCTTAAGATAGTAATATTCCCCGTTCATCGCGCAGGGATAGCCGGGGGCGGAACTTGATTCAATCTCCGCCCGACGAGTGACTAGCGCCAGTCCCATTCTAGCACCCTTTATCCAGTTGCGAACGCTGCTTGGCAAGCGCGACCATATGTTCCCAATCGGTGCGCCAAAGGCCACGATGCGCCCTTGCGGCCTCTTTCATGGCCTCTTGATAGCGCCCGCCTGAAAACATGCGGTAATCCACGGCGTAGCCAGCGGCGATCATGGTGAGGCCCACGCTGTCACCATTGGCAAATCTGCATTCCAGATTGTGCCGGCTGTAGCTGCGGGCAGGATTGCGACACGCCTTGAATTTGGCTTTGGTGCAGGTGATCGGGCCATTGTCGTTGACGAGGCCCTGCAGAACGCGCCCGCTGACCTCTTTGGAGGCCTCGGGCGCGTCGGGCGCGTCGATCCCGACAATCCGCACGCGGTCGTCTTCGAAAGCGAGCGTATCGCCGTCGATGGCATAGGCCGGGCCTGATACGGTCATGAACTTTTCGGGCATGACCAGCGCACCAAGCGCGACGACAAAGGCAACACCGAAAAGGGGCAGGCGGTAATCCATTGGGGCCTCATCCAAGCCTAACGTGATTTATGCAAGAAATCACGTTAGGCGAATTTTTGATGGGGCGCGACCCGCATTCGCGGGGCGCTCAATCTGCATTGTCGCTAGGCGCGCGCCAGTAGCCATAGACGCAGCGTGTTCCGTCTCGGCTGCAATCGTGGGTGTCGTGCAGCTCGCCCTCGATGACGGCGGCATAATGACGGGACAGGCTGACGATGATCCGGCCTGCGGGCAGCTCGTCGGCCGAAAGGTGGACGCGGCACCCCTCCCCTATCTTCATGGTGGGCACCCATTGCCAGCCCAGGGCGCCCATGATGCGGCGCATAGTCGCGCCGCGAACGCCATTGCGCGCGCCGCTGCGCCCTCCCCTTCGCCTCGATCCGCGTTCGGTCTTGGCGATTTCATTTATCAGGACATAGGCTTGATTATAGCCGATTCCGGTGGCGATGCTGATTGCGCGTGCGGCGCAATCTCTAGCATCGCCGCGCCGCCCTGCGGCGGCGCGACCTCCATCGTTATAGACGTGGCGGATCATGCCGCCTTCCTCATTTCGGTGGGTTGCAGATCGTTGAGATAATCGACCGCCTTTGTCGCCAGCGAGGATGCGCGGAAGATGGCGCGGCTATCTTCCTTCAAGCATTTCAGCCAGCTTTCCATATAGGCGGCATGATCTTCGCGGACTGCCGGGGAAAGGCCCAGCTCGGCGCAAAGGAATGCGCTGCCCAGCTCGGCAACAAGTTCCTCGAAAGCATAGGACGCCCTGCCCGTTCCGATTTCGCGATTGCAGCGGCTCTTGTGGCCGGTCCAGTGCGTCAGCTCATGCAAAAGCGTGGCATAATAGGCCTCCTGCGCGGGCATGGTATCGGTGCCGGTGAAAAGGCCGATTTCGGGCATCCGCACAAGGTCAGTTGCGGGTTGATAGCAAGCGCGCTGTCCGCCTTCCTCGATGAGCGCCCCGGTCGCGGCCGCGAAGGCTTCGGCCCGCTCGATCCGTTCGATTTCGGTGGTGGGCGCTGCCTGCGGTGCTTCTTCCTCGTAACCGTCGATCTGGCTTGAATGGAAAACGGTCGAACCGCGCGCGAAAACCTGTTTCGTTTCCTCGCCCGTTTCTTTGTCGGTGCCCTCGATGATCTTATAGAACACGATGGGCGCGCCCTTCTCGCCCTTGCGCACGAATTGGCCGCGTTCCTTCCATTGCTTGAACGTGCCCCATGCGCCGCCGTTATAGCCGCGATTCATCGACACAGCCCAAAGGGTCAGCACATTTACGCCGCGATAGGCGTTGCCGCTGGCGATGTTCCGCAAGCCGATGGCCTGTTGGTGCCACGGCATTTGAAACGTCCCTGCCCCTTGCTCGATGGCGGCAATAATCGTTTCGGTGACGCGCTCGTGAATGGTCTGCTTGGTGTTGCTCATCGTCTTGCCCTTTCCTTTTCCAATCGCTGCCGAAGGCCATGCGCTCATGGCCTTCTGCCCCCTGGCGAAGGCGGGATTGGGGATGGGCCAAGCCAAAACGATGTGAGTGGTGCGGGCAGGAGCCATAGGAAGGCTTGCCGGCGAGAATCCGCTATGCGGATCTTCGCCGGTCTAGCCGCGCTTGGCGATCAACACGGTCATGTCGTTTTGGCTTGGGAGGAAGGGGAAAGGGCGGCGCCCTGCCCCTTCCTGAGATGAATATTGAATCGCCTTGGGCGATGCTTTCGGAGCCGCTGCGGCGGCGATCCACGCTAAGGATCGTTACCCGAATGGGACGAAACCGCTGCAAGCGGGTTCGGTCGGCAAAGCCGATAGAGCCTGACAGCGGCCTAGAAGGCCGCTGGAGCGCGCCCTTTTTCAATTCTGGCAGGTTTTGACCTGAATATGTCAAACGCCTCTCACGAGGCTGCTACGGCCTTTCCTGACCTATTTCGGGCACCCTGCCCGTCTCTTGCTCGATGAACGCCAGCAATCCTTCCCACTGCGCGAACCGCTTGCGCTTACAAAGTCGCTTGTATTCCTCGATAATTTCCTTCGGCCCGTCGATCGTCATCCTAGCGCGCTCGACATTATCGGGCACTTCGCGCGGCGCACCGAACCCGCGACTTTCTGCGCCTTCCTGCGCGGCTTTACG